>NZ_CP171449.1:1997500-4651599 GCF_043587585.2 Azorhizophilus paspali | reverse complement strand
AAACGGAACGTCAACACTTAATTCAAACTTTTTATAAACACGACGCAAGGCCCCCTCATACGGGTGATGGATGGGTAATTCGGTACTTCATATGTTCCTGGCTGCCAGCGAAACGGACACAAATAAACAAAGACAGCGCCCTAGCCGAAGCAATATGTACCCAGTCACGAACCAGAGCACTCCACACTGCCGCAAGGTAGCGATCTGCTCGCAATCAAGATCCAGAACTTCTTCCTGGCTTGAACGTTCCCGCTTCGCTCTCCGCACGCTAGGTCAGACTCATTCCCCCGATGGTCTGGAGCCTGAAACAGGATGAAGGCCAGTTGGGCTAAGACCGGTGATGGAGCGCAGACCAAGTCTGCGGATCAGTTGCTGGCCTCCTGGACGTCTTAAATCGACTGTGTAGGAGCGCTTGCCGCGAACCGAAAGAAAGAAGGTGGGTCGCTTCGGAAGTTTCCACCTTCACTCTGGGCATCATCGAGAAAGGGTAACGCCAGTGGCGAGCATCGCCCCATGCCAGGACGCTTGACCCTCCTACGCTCTTGGCGCCAAAGCCCGGCGAGCGCCGTGGATAACCCGATTGCACAGATCAAGGAAAGTGACCGGACACGGCCCTACAAAGAGATAGATCGTCAAAGCCAGCTACAGGAGGGCATGCAACTGCGCGTCTACCCACTCTGATAGAGTGGGTATTTTAGACTAAAGTAGGATGTGCTGTTTTCTACACGGAATGAAGCAGCTTCCCAGGTTCATCCGCGTCTCAAGCGACAGAGACGTGCAGCTCTGTCGAATCGGATGTCCCGGCAGTCCGCTTCCAGTCTAGGACACCAATGTTTCGCTATGGCCGAACAAGACTCCGTCGAGTTTTGGCCCAGGGAAGAGTTACGAAATCAAACAAGGAGAAAAACGTGCATATTGGCGTTCCACTAGAGACCCTCATCGGGGAAACAAGGGTTGCCGCGACACCGGAGACCGTGAAGAAGCTGGTCAGCCAGGGTCACGCTGTCACCGTACAAAGCAGCGCTGGTCTCAATGCCAGCCTTCTGGACAGTGCATTCGAAGCGGCTGGCGCCAGGATCGGCGACGCAGCGACGGCTTTCGGCGCCGACATCGTGCTCAAGGTCGTGGCTCCCACCCCGGCGGAATTGGCCCAGATGAGAGCTGGCACAGTGCTGATCGGCATGCTCAACCCGTTCGACGATGGCAACATCGTACGCATGGCCGACAGCGGCATCACCGCCTTCGCACTGGAGGCGGCACCACGTACCTCGCGGGCACAAAGCCTCGACGTGTTGTCCTCACAGGCCAACATTGCCGGCTACAAGGCCGTCATCCTCGCAGCCAATCACTACCCACGTTTCATGCCGATGCTGATGACCGCCGCTGGCACGGTGAAAGCCGCTCGCGTGCTGATCCTCGGCGCCGGCGTCGCCGGTCTGCAGGCAATCGCCACGGCTAAGCGCCTGGGCGCCGTGATCGAGGCCTCCGACGTACGCCCAGCGGTGAAGGAGCAAATCGAGTCCCTCGGCGCCAAGTTTGTCGATGTCGCCTTCGAAACCGAAGAAGAACGCCAATGTGCCGAAGGCGTGGGCGGCTATGCCCGGCCGATGCCGGCATCTTGGATGGAGCGCCAGGCCAAGGCGGTACATGAACGCGCCAAGCAGGCTGACATCGTCATCACCACTGCGCTGATTCCCGGCCGCAAGGCACCGACCCTGCTGCACGAAGCCACCGTACAGGAAATGAAGCCGGGCTCGGTGGTCGTCGATCTCGCCGCCGCACAGGGCGGCAATTGTCCGTTGACGGTACCCGACGAGGTGGTGGTCCGCCATGGCGTGACCATCATCGGTCACAGCAACCTGCCGGCCCTGGTAGCGGCCGACGCCTCTGCACTCTACGCGCGTAATCTGCTGGATTTCCTCAAGCTGGTGGTCGACAAGGAAGGCCACCTCCACCTCGATCTGGAAGACGACATCGTCAAGGCCTGCCTGATGTGCGAGGGCGGCCGGGTCGTGCGGAACAATGGCGGAGCCTCCGGCCCGTCGACCACCCCCGTGCAGGCAACGAAAGAAAACGCATAAGGACAAAGACATGGACCTGATTTCCGACGGGCTCTACAACCTGATCATCTTCGTGCTGGCGATCTATGTCGGCTACCACGTGGTGTGGAACGTCACGCCCGCCCTGCACACACCGCTGATGGCAGTGACCAACGCCATATCGGCGATTGTCATTGTCGGCGCCATGCTCGCCGCAGCGCTCACCGAAACCGGCCTGGGCAAGCTGATGGGTACCCTCGCCGTGGCCTTGGCGGCCGTCAACGTGTTCGGTGGCTTCTTGGTCACCCGGCGCATGCTGGAAATGTTCAAGAAGAAAACGGCGAAGGCGGAGGCCAAATAAGAATGAGCATGAACCAGATCACCCTCCTTTATTTGATCGCATCGGTGTGCTTCATCCAGGCACTGAAGGGGCTTTCGCATCCGACCAGTTCCCAGCGCGGCAACCTGTTCGGCATGGCCGGCATGGCCATCGCCGTGCTCACCACGCTGGCTTTGGTGTTCAAGCTGAATGCCGAAGTCGCCGGCAGCGGCATCGTCTTCATCATTCTCGGCCTGTTGCTCGGCGGTAGCGTCGGCACCCTGATGGCCAAGCGCGTCGAAATGACCAAGATGCCCGAGCTGGTCGCCTTCATGCACAGCATGATCGGTCTGGCCGCGGTGTTCATCGCCATCGCCGCCGTGCTGGAGCCGCAGTCGCTGGGCATTGTACAGAACATAGATGCCCCGATTCCGACCGGCAATCGTCTGGAGCTGTTCCTCGGCGCAGCGATCGGCGCCATCACCTTCTCCGGATCGGTGATTGCTTTCGGCAAGTTGTCGGGCAAGTACAAGTTCCGCCTGTTCCAGGGCGCTCCGGTGCGGTTCCAGGGCCAGCATCTGATCAACCTGTTGGCCGGCCTGCTGATCCTCGCCTTTGGCCTGACCTTCACCCTCAACGGCAGTACCGCAGCCTTTGCCCTGCTGTTGCTGCTGTCTTTCGCCATCGGTGTGCTACTGATCATTCCCATCGGCGGCGCGGACATGCCGGTAGTGGTGTCGATGCTCAACAGCTACTCGGGTTGGGCCGCAGCCGGCATCGGCTTCTCACTGAACAACTCGATGCTGATCGTCGCCGGTTCGCTGGTCGGCTCGAGTGGCGCGATCCTCTCCTACATCATGTGCAAGGCCATGAACCGGTCATTCGTCAACGTGCTGCTCGGAGGCTTCGGCGCCGACGCCTCCGCCAGCACTGAAACCGCCCAGGAACAGCGCAGCGTCAAGTCCGGCTCGGCGGACGATGCGACCTTCCTGCTGTCCAACGCCGACAGCGTGATCATCGTTCCCGGCTACGGTCTGGCGGTGGCCCGCGCCCAGCATGCGTTGAAGGAGCTAGCGGAAAAGCTCACCGAGCATGGCGTTGACGTGAAGTTCGCCATCCACCCGGTTGCCGGCCGCATGCCTGGGCACATGAACGTGCTGCTGGCCGAGGCCGAACTACCTTACGAACAGGTCTACGAGATGGAGAACATCAACTCCGAGTTCGGCCAGACCGACGTGGTGCTGGTGCTGGGCGCCAACGATGTGGTCAACCCGGCGGCGAAGAACGATCCCAAGTCGCCGATCGCCGGCATGCCGATTTTGGAGGCCTTCAAGGCCAGGACCGTCATCGTCAACAAACGCTCGATGGCCAGCGGCTATGCGGGTCTCGACAACGAACTATTCTACTTGGACAAAACCATGATGGTGTTCGGTGACGCCAAGAAGGTGCTCGAAGACATGGTCAAGGCGGTGGCATGATTTATCGCTTGGGAAGTGGGCGGAACGCTCGTGCCAAAACACAATGAAGTGACTCGCCACGGCCTTTTTATTAGGCTGTGACAACAGGGTGCGGCTACGGCCGCACCCTGTTGTCCTCTCATTAAAGGAGTGTTTTGCATGTCCCGCCTGCTCTTGTTGGTCGCTACCGCCCTGCTCGCTACTACCACCAGCACCGTGGCCAGCAGCCTCCTCGCCACCACCGATACGATCGGCAACGCGCTGGCCAACTCCAGCGAATCGACCAGCGATCTCACCTCCGACGATGATGACGACAAAATAGTATTGGAAGCCCGCGACGACGCCGCCAGCTTCGTCGCCAGCGAAGGCGCCATTCGCAGCGCACATCTGGAAGCCGCCTTGCAGCATATCCGTCAGCAGAACCCGCAGCTCAAAGCCAGCGATCGACAACTAGCCGAGGCAATCCTCGCCTTCTGAGCCGAAGCCCCCGTCACAGCCGGTACGGCGCGTGGCCGCTCATTCTCGACACGGAATCCCACTCATCCCGGAATACTGGTTCGGCAGAGTGGATTCCGCTACTTTTTCGCCTCGCGACTGCCGGCTGTCAACCTAGTATGTTCACTGCCATCCCATAGGCATAGCCCCGAACTCCCTGTTCATCGAAACACCCTCTGCCGTAACCGAGATACCCACATGCGTCACACTCTGCTCGCCATCGCCCTGCTGCTGCTCAGCACCATTACCCAGGCTCGAAGCCTGGAGCAAACCAGCAACATCGTGGTACGCTCCCTCGACCGCTCCATCGATTTCACTTCCGACACCACCACTTCGATTCGCGACATGAAGGTGGTGATCGACGCCCGCGACGACGCCGCCAGCTTCGTCGCCAGCGACGGCGCGATCCGCGGCGCACAACTGGAAGCCGCTCTCGGTGCGATTCGCGAGCGTCTGCCGGAAGCCCGTGAAGCCAGCGACCTGGCTTTGGCCGAAGCCATCCTGGCCCGGTGACCAGAGGTCACGCCTGGCTGCTCGCTGCAGTCCTGCTGCAGGCCAGCGCCGGCCTGCATGCCGAGCTGCGCCTCGTCCTGCATGCCGAAGGGCTGAGCGAGAGCGAGCGACAGGCCAGCCGGGCCCTGCTCGATGAAGCCCAGGCCGCCTTGCCGCCCCGCCTGCGCGAGCAATTGGATCGGCGCGTGGAAGTACGCTGGAGCAGTCGCCTGCCGGAAAACGGCTATGGCCGCGCCAGCCGCCCGGATCGCCTCGAACTCAGCGCCATCCTGTTGCCGGGCCTGGCCGATGGCTCGGCGGCCGCCGCACGAACCGGCCGCCCCCATGGCACGATGCGCCGCGAACTGCTGGCCACCGTGCTGCATGAGTTGACTCACCTCTACGACCGCAGCCGTGCCTGGTCGACGGAAGACAGGCTGCTGATGAACCGCTGCCGCCAGCAAGCCGATAGCCTTGGTCCGATTGGCCTTGCCGAGCACTGCCGTGGCCAGACTGCGCGCCGTTTTACGCTTTCCGACGATCCGCGTCTGCTCGATCTGGCCGGCTGGCAGCAGGCCGTCGGCCGCCGCGGCGAACGCGAGCGCGATAACGGCCAGGTGGCGCGCAGCCCGGACCTTTATGAACTGAGCAATCCCCGCGAATTCGTCGCGGTGAACATCGAGTACTTCCTGCTCGACCCGGCCTATGCCTGCCGGCGTCCGTCGCTATACCGCTATTTCAGGGAACACTTCGACTGGGCTCCGGCGACACACGCCGAATGCCCGCCAACCTATCCCTACCTCAATGCCAGCCGCGACTTCGCCCGCCGGCCCCTCGGCCAGCTCGATCCCGAACGGGTCTACGAAGTCGACTACCTGTTCGCCGAAGCCAATGACAACTGGGCCAGCCGCTGGGGACACAGCATGCTGCGCCTGGTGATCTGCGCCCCCGGACGGCCGCGCGGACCGGCCTGCCGGCTGGATCTAGACCATCACCTAGTGCTGTCCTACCGGGCCTTCGTCGGCGATGTGCAGCTCTCCAGTTGGGCCGGGCTCACCGGCAGCTATCCTTCGCGCCTGTTCATCCTGCCGCTCGACCAGGTGATCGACGAATACACCAAGGTCGAGCTGCGCAATCTGACCTCGGTGCCGCTCAGGCTCAGCGACGAGGAGCGCCGCTCGCTGGTCGAACGCGCCGTCGAACAGCACTGGAGCTATGACGGCGACTATTGGTTCCTGTCCAACAACTGCGCGGTGGAGACCCTCAAGCTGCTGCGCGCCGGTACCGCCCGCAGCGAACTGGAGAGTCTCGACAGCATCATGCCCAACGGCCTGCTCGAGCTGCTGGTCGGGCGCGGCCTGGCCGACCGTAGCCGGCTGGACGACCCGCAGGAGGCGTTACGCCTGGGCTACCGCTTCGACTCCTTCCGCGAACGTTACCAGGCGATGTTCGCGATCCTGCGTCAGCGCCTGAGCGTTCCCCAGGAAAGCGTCGAGAACTGGCTCGCACTGCCCGCTGACGAGCGTCGCCCCTGGTTCGCCCGCACCGATCTGCGCGCCAGCGCCGCCCTGCTGCTGCTCGAGCAGGCAGCTATGCGTCGTCAGTTGCTGCTCGCCCAGGAAGAACTCAAGCAGCGTTACCTGAGCGGCCGCCAGGAAGATCGCCGCAGCCCTGAGCTGGCCAAGGCCAGTGCCACCCTGGACAAGATCCTCGCCAACAGTGGCTTTCTGAGCCGCCCTGCGGAGCTGCTCGACGGCGGCTACGGTCTGCCACAAGCCGGCGAGTGGGCCCACCTCGAACAACAGAGCACTGCCCGTCAACAGAACCTGCGCCAACTCAACGACGACCTCGACCAGGAACTGCGCACGCTGTTGCCAGCGCAGCGCCTGACCGAACTACAGGGCGTCGAAACCAATCTCCACCAGCTCGGCGACCATCTGCGCGCGCTGCACAAGGCAGCCGACGGCCTGCAACTGCCCGGCAGCGAACTTGTCCGTCCCGCTCCCCTCTGATGAGAACACTCACGCGACAGAGGACACCCCATGAAAAGAACAGGATCGGCCGTCTGGCAAGGCAAGCTGAAGGAAGGCAAAGGTAGCGTCAGTACCCAGAGCGGCGTGCTCAAGGAGCAGCCCTACGGCTTCAACACCCGCTTCGAGGACCAGCCCGGTACCAACCCCGAGGAGTTGATCGGTGCGGCCCATGCCGGCTGCTTCTCCATGGCGCTGGCCAAACTGTTGGGCGATGCGGGCCTGACTCCGGAACGGCTGGAAACCCGGGCCGACGTCACTCTGGAAAAACAGGGTGAGGGCTTCGCCATCACCGTCATCGACTTGACCCTCAAGGCCCGGGTGCCGGGCGCCACGCCAGAGCGGTTTAATGAAATCGCCAATCAGGCGAAAGCAGGTTGCCCGGTTTCCAAACTGCTCAATGCGCAAATCAACCTGAAAGCCACCCTGGAAGGCTAAAACCGCAAACGGCCTTGCCCACATCCGGGCATCCCGAACAGGAATGTACTGTGGTCAAGGCCTTCACCTTCAGACGTCAAGCTTCTCCCTGCGGATTGGTCCGTGCATGCCAAGCGCTTGCCTCACGGCACAGCCCCTGCCCAAGATGACAGCTCCTGGGAATCGTGGGGATACTCATGCCCGCTCTGCTGCTGGCCCTCTGGCCGTTATTCGCGCTGATCGTTGGCGGCCACCTGTTGCGCCGCCAGAACTTCCTCGCTGAAGACTTCTGGCCCGGAGCCGAACGGCTGAACTACTTCATCCTGTTTCCCGCCTTGCTGTTCCACAGCCTCGCCGAGGCACCGCTGGACAACCCAGCCCTACCGCGCCTGAGTGCGGCCGTGCTGCTGGGGCTTATGCTGGCCTGGGCCGCCCTGCAGTTGGGACGGCGACTGTACGGCTGGCCCGCCGCACGCTTCGGTGCCCTCGCCCAAGGCCTGCTGCGCTTCAATACTTACCTAGGACTAGCCGTGATCGGCAGCCTGTTCGGTCCTTCGGGCCTAGCCCTGGCCGCGCTGATGCTGGCGCTGCTGGTACCGGCGGTGAACCTGCTGTCGGTCTGGGCACTGAGGAGCGAACCCGGACTCAATGTGCGCCTGCTTCTGCCGATCTTGCGGAATCCGCTGATTCTCGCCTGCCTGGCCGGAGCACTGATCAACCTGACGGAACTGCCCCTGCCCACTGGCAGCGACCGCCTGCTGTCCCTGCTCGCCGCCGCCAGCCTACCGCTCGGCCTGCTCTGCGTCGGCGCCGCTCTACAACCGCGGGAGCTCGCCGGCGAGTTGCCGACCCTGGCCTGGAACTGCGTCCTGCGCCTGCTCGCCATGCCGCTACTGGCCTGGATCTTGACCCGCCTGCTCGCCCTGCCGGTGCAGGAAAGCACTGTACTGATACTGTTCTTCGCCCTGCCCACCGCTCCCAGCGCTTACGTGCTGACCCGCCAGTTGGGCGGTGACGGCCACCTGATGGCCGGTCTCATCACCTTGCAGACTCTGCTGGCTGCCGCCAGCCTGCCACTGGTGTTGACACTGCTACGCTGAGACGTAAGGACACCAAGCATCCGTTCCCATCGCTTCCCCTTTTGGTAAAGCAGAACTCCTTTGTTACAGAAATGTGATATGAATCAAAAAAGCGCCTCGGGCGTGTTCATCGTTCGGGCTGAACACGCTGGCGCCCTTCATCGTCCTAGTCGCTCAGGGGGCCCGGCATGCTAACGCTGCTTCACCTGCTGTCAGCCATCGCCCTACTGGTGTGGGGCACACATATCGTTCGTACCGGCATCCTGCGCGTCTATGGCCTGCAACTGCGCCAGTTGCTTAGCCACAGCATGCGCCGGCCATCCCTGGCTTTCCTCACCGGCATGGGCGTCACCGCACTGGTGCAAAGCAGCAACGCCACCGCCATGCTGGCCAGTGCCTTCGTCGCCGAGGGGCTGATGGCGCTAACTCCGGCACTGGCGGCCATGCTGGGTGCGGATGTCGGCACGGCCTTGATGGCACGGGTGCTGACCCTGGATCTATCCTGGCTGTCGCCGCTGCTGCTGCTGTGCGGCATCAGCCTGTTCCTCGCCCAGAAGAGGAGCCGTGCCGGCCAGCTCGGCCGGGTAGCGATCGGCCTCGGCCTGATCATGCTCGCCCTCGAACTGATCGTCGTGGCCAGCGAACCCATCACCCATGCCCAAGGGCTGGGCCTGTTGTTCGCCTCGCTAACCGGCGACCCGCTGCTGGCCGCGATGATCGGCGCCCTGTTCGCCATGCTCACCTATTCCAGCCTGGCCACGGTGCTGCTCACCGCCACCCTGGCCGGTGCCGGACCGATCGACTTGCCACAGGCCATCGGCTTGGTGATCGGCGCCAACATCGGCAGCGGCATGCTCGCCTACCTAAATAGCAGCCTGCATGCCGCTGCCGGCCGACGGGTCGCTCTCGGCAACCTGCTGTACAAGCTGCTCGGACTACTAGTGCTACCGCTGCTCGATCCGCTGACGGCCTGGATGCGAACGCTGCCGCTCAGCCTGCAGGACCAAGTGATCGGCTTCCATCTGGCCTACAATAGCCTGCGCTGCCTACTACTACTGCCCAGCGTCGCGCCGATGGCGCACCTGTGCACCCGGCTGTTACCGGAACGGATAACGGAAAGAAACGGTACGGCCCAGCCGCGCTATCTCGATCTGGAGGCCTTGCCGACGCCGACCCTGGCGCTGGCCAATGCGGTACGCGAAACCCTGCGCATCGGCGATCTGGTCGAGCAGATGCTCGATCATCTACAGGATGTGCTGCTAGGACATCGGGTCGAGGCGGGCCGCGAGATCCGCCGCCTCGAAGACGAGCTGGACAGGCTCTACGGAGCGGTGAAGCTGTACCTGGTCAAGTTGCCACGTCAGTCGCTAGGCGACGCGGAAGACCGCCGCTGGGCGGAGATCATCGAACTGGCGGTCAATCTGCGCCAAGCCGGCTACATCCTCGCCAAGATGCAGCACAGGGCCGAGCGGCGCAGCGTCACCCGTCCCGATCAGGAAGAGCTGACGGAGCTGCATGGCGAACTTCTGGCCAATCTGCGCCTGGGATTGAGCGTGTTCCTTTCCGGCGACTCGCGCAGCGCGCGCCAACTGCTACGCCAGAAGCGCCGTTTCCGCGCCCTGGAGCGCAATCTGGCGCACGCCCATGTCGATCGCCTGCATCGCCAGCCCCTGCACAGCACCGAAGTCGGCTCGGCCCATCTGGAGTTGCTGGAAGACATGAAGCGCCTCAATTCGCTGTTCTGCTGCAGCGCCTATGTGGTGCTGGAGGCCGAGGCCCAGAACACCGACTGCCCGGACGAAAGACCCGGACACGGCCGACAGGACGACGAACTGCGCCGTCTATTGACCGACGATGCGGCAAATAGACCGGCGGGAGGTTCGGCGACGGGCTGAGAGCGGAGTATGCCAGCCGGTCGCCGCAGGCGGCCAAAAGGGCATGATTCATGCATTTCTTACCGCTAGAATTGTCCTCCCTGTTCCGATGATGTCGTCATGCAGTTCTGGAAAATCCGTCTCCAGCCGCTGATCGCCCTGGCCAGCCGCTATCCCCGCTTGCTCGCCCTGTTCGGCTTCGCATCCGGCCTCGCCAGCTTCTTCCTGGTCGAACGCAAGGAGAGTCTGGCCAGCATCATCGCCGTCGTAATGCTGGTGAGCTGGACCTGGCTGTTGCTGGAAAACCTGCTGACCCGCAGCCTGAGCCGCTGGCTCGGACTGGAACTGCCCCCGCCGCTGCTGCGCTACGCGACGCAGATGGTTCACCAGGAAAGCCTATTCTTCGTCCTGCCCTTCTTCTTCACCACTACCACCTGGAACAGCGGCCAGGCCGCCTTCACCCTCCTGCTCGGTCTGGCTGCACTGGTATCGATCACCGACCCGCTGTACTACCGCTGGCTGGCACCGCGGCGCTGGGCATTCATGGCCTTCCATTGCCTGACCCTGTTCGCCGTGCTGCTCACCACCTTGCCACTGATCTACCACTTGGCGACGCCGCAAAGCTACCGGCTAGCCCTGGCCTGCACTATGCTGCTGGCTTTCCCCAGCCTGCTCGGCGCATTGAACGGGCAGAGCTGGCGGCGTCGACTGCTGTTGATCAGCCTGCTTGCCGCCCTCGGTGGTGCCGGCTGGTGGGCTCGTACCTGGGTGCCACCGGCCACCCTATGGTTGAACACAGTGGCGGTGACTCAGGAAATCGACGGACGCACCCGTAAGCCCGGCGCCAACCTCAAGCGCATCGAACTTGCCCGCTTGCAGGCCGGGGGCCTCTATGCCTACACCGCGATCCACGCCCCGCGTGGGCTGAACGAACGCATCTACCATATCTGGCGGCATGCCGGCCGGGAAGTGGACCGCGTCTCTCTGGAAATCTGGGGCGGCCGCCAAGAAGGCTATCGTGCCTGGAGTCACAAGCGGCATTTTCCCGCGGACAGCCTAGGTCGCTGGGAGGTTCGCGTGCAAACCGAGGCCGGCCAGTTGATCGGCGTGCTGCGCTTTTGGGTCGATGAATAGAACGGCGACATTCTAGAACGATGGTTCCAGACGCTTGGGCGGTATATTTTATCCGTGCATGGCAATTAGCTGCAGGCAAATCCGCTCAATTCGGTTATCGTTGCGGCATTACGTCTCACCCAACATTAGGCTACGAGGAGGCCTCTGATGGAATATGGTAACGCCCAGTTGACAATGACCGTGCTGATGACGCCGGACATGGCCAACTTCTCCGGCAACGTGCATGGCGGTACGTTGCTCAAGCTGCTCGATGAGGTAGCTTACGCCTGTGCCAGCCGTTATGCCGGCAGCTATGCGGTAACGCTCTCGGTGGACCAGGTGATCTTTCGCCAGCCGGTCCACGTCGGTGAGTTGGTAACCTTCCTCGCCTCGGTCAACTATACTGGCAGCACATCCATGGAAATCGGCATCCGGGTCGTCACCGAGAACATCCGTGAACGCACCGTACGCCACACCAATAGTAGTTTCTTCACCATGGTGGCCCTCGATGAAAATCGCAAGCCCACTCATGTGCCGCCGCTACAGCCCACCACGGAACAGGAAATACGTCGCTACGAACAAGCCAAGCGACGTCGCGAGTTGCGCCAGGAACTGGAAGCGCGCTACAGGGAGATCAAGAACAAGGCGGCTTTGGCTTCCTCTTAACTCGAACGACGAATGCACAGGCGTCGACCGGCCGATCGACTAAGCTGGGCTCGACGTCACAGGTAAAACAACAATAAATCATGTTGACTCTCGCCAACCTGTCCATTCTGTTGCTGCTGGCCGGCATTGGTGCCTGGCTGTGGCATACCCACGGTCTGCGTGAGCGGGCCCTGGCCGCAGTCAGGCAACACTGCGCGAAAGCAGGTGTCGACTTGCTCGACGACAACGTCGCTCTGCGCCGTTTCGGCCTGCACCCCGATGCCCGCAACCATCGACGCATGGCCCGCATCTACGATTTTGAATTCACCGTCAACGGCGAACAGCGCTATAACGGCAGCATTGTCATGTTTGGCCGCCATGTCGCCCGCATCGAACTGGGTGCCCATCTTTTTCCCGCGCCACTGCCCCCCTCTCGCCAGTCCGCCGAAGTGATCCAGCTCGACCAATGGCGCCGCGAACATCCTTCGCACAAGCAGCACCATTACTGATACCCCATACAGTGCCTGGCTGCTCCACTCCAGCCCTTGTGCGGTAAAAATCGGCTTCACCACAACCCTCTCCGGACCGTACTGGCACGAACCGACACCGACTGCTTGGCAGCACATGAGCCATGATGCCAGGACTCGGGCACACCAGAGCATGTCACCGGAACAGATGCCGAAAGAAAAATGTGCCCGCAGGAGTGGAGCGGGATTCCGGGCCAGCCTTCAACTGGGCAGACGACAGGCTTCCATTGCGGCCTTGAGCGCTTTCTCGTCCTGCGCTTCGGAGAAAATCAACTCGAGCCGCGAATCCTTGCGCCATTCGCTGGGCTGCCAGCGGATCGGCTGGCGATCCAGCGCGTTGCCGGACAGCCAGCCGTCCTCGGTATGCAGAACCAGCTTGGCACGCCGCCAATGCAGACCGGACAGCCAATGCCGGATGCGTGTCAGCGCGAAACGTTGACTAGTATGCCAACGCCAGCCGATGCTCCAGCCCTCGGCCTGCGCCTGGCTGACACAGATCGGAAGCCGCGGATCTAGCCAGACCTCTCCCAGCGCCGCAGCCGCAGCCGGCAATTCAGCACCCGGAAGCCCGACGCCCTCGTCCATGCGGACGGCCAGCTCCGGTAACAGCTCCAGAGGCAACGCTCCCTGGCTGGTCCAGTACAACGGACGCTGCGGCAACCTTTCTGCCAATTGCGCACGGGCCGCCCCATCCAGCGACTCCGCCTTGTTCAGGACCAACAGCCCGGCCATGGCCAACATCTCCGCCTGGGTCGACGGCAGTGCCGCACCGGCAGCCAAGTCGGCAGCATCCAAAACCAGCACAGCAGGCTGCAGTGCCAGCACTTCAAGCCAAGGAGGGGCCATGAGCCGATCCCACAGCCCTACCGGATGACCGAGTCCAGAAGGTTCGATCAGCAGGCGGTCGGGACGGGCCTTGCGCAGCAGCCGCGCTAGAGCAACCTGAAAGGGGACACCGTTGACACAGCAGAGGCAGCCACCGGCGACTTCGGCGAAAGTGACGCCCTCTGTGCCACTATCCAGCAGGGCGGCATCCAGGCCGATCCGGCCGAATTCGTTGATCAGCACCGCCCAGCGCTCGGTGGCCGGCTTCTGTGCCAGCAACTGGCGGATCAGGCTGGTCTTGCCCGCCCCGAGGAGGCCGGAGATCAGGTGGGTGGGAATGTTCTTCAGCATTGGCGGCATGGTGAGGCTTTTTGCGCGGAGCGGGAAGCCCATCGCGGCAGAAAGCTCGGAGGAGACAAGTTGGCATGTCATGTTAGGCGTTGGGAGTCCTCTCGCTGAAACTCTCCATGCGCCCGCTATTCCTGTCGCTAGCCTTGCCCAGCCAACAGGTGGAGATGAACTTCAACGAGCACTGTCCCGAAGGCAGCTTCGACATCTGCTACCAACCCCGAATCGAGGGCATCCCTTACCAGCAGGGTATCCACGACTATGGCGCCGCCCAACGATACCCGTTATCTCGAACCCTCCTGCGAGAATCTCAGCGACGGCCGCCGGACCTTCCCCGAGCGTAGCAAGCCCAGGCGCACCGATCCGCATCGACAGCGAACGGCTCGAAGCTCGTCGCCAACAATGATCTTCGTGCATGCATCTCCATGCTGAAAGGCACACCGTTGAATTTCCAGTGCCCGGCCACGATCTCGGAAGCCCCGAATGCCGCACACCTTGTCCCGCCACGACCGGCTCCAAACAAGCATCCCAATCATAAAACCATGCAGGCTTTCTTGACCCTAATCAACAAAATCGCATATTTCTGTATGAAACCAGACAATATTTTGTCGGCATCACCACACTTTATCGCTCGCCTTGCCCGTCAAAGAGAGTAACCAATTGATTTTAATGAATAATTATTCTTGGCACGCTTCGTGGATAAAGATCAAAGACTGTTGAAGACTTCCTCGGAGGATTCGCCATGAAAAAGCTCGGCACCCTGGCTCTGGCTCTCGCCTTGATAGCTACAGGTAGTCTGCATGCCGCCGAAGTCCTCGAGGAAACCAAGGACCAGACTTCCGGCAAGTCGGTCGGTGGCATGAGCGGCATGATGATCGGCGCCATCGGTGGCCCGCTCGGCATTTTGGTCGGTGCAGGTGTCGGCGCCCTGCTCGGTGGCGAGGCACAAGATGCCTCCGGCATCAGCGAGCGAGCCTACAAGGCCGGCACGGCTGGCGGCGAGGAAAAGGTATTACGCGCGCCCAATGACGAACTAGCCATTGGCGAGACGGTCGAGATCCGTGGCAACCGCGCCTACCGCGAAGCTACCGCGCAGGCCGACTCCAACATCAGCTATCACTGAGTGACCCGTTTAAGTCGCCGGGTCTGTCCGTACTCCCATCCGGGCAGGCCTGGCGCATTTCTTTCCCTTGACCTCGGCCTCAAGGCAAGGCAAGGCATCGCCGACAGAGCCGATTTGTCGGACAGAAGATGAGTCGTGCGGGCTGTCCGCACAGCGACAGCATATAACAAGAGACGATGAAACAAAGCGCAAGAGATCCGGCCATCGGCATCGATCATGCCTTGCGAGAGAGTGTGCGCCCAGCGGCGAGATCCGCAAGGGAAATGAAAAGAACATGTCAAGTCACCCGGCCATGCAGAGGAGACCGCATGACCGGGATCGCCTTTTACAAAGACAGCCCGAACTCGGGAGCTATCTGTGCCAGCCAGGCAGCAACGCGCTCATCGGTCTTGCCGCTCTGATTGTCCAGATCCAGCGCCAGGCCGACGAACTTGCCGTCAACTACGGCCTCGGAGCTTTCGAACTCGTAGCCGTCGGTCGGCCAGGAGCCTACGATCTTGGCTCCACGATCCTTGAAGAAGAAATACAGTTCGCCCAGGGCATCCAAGTAATTCTCGGGATAGCCAACCTGATCGCCCAGGCCGAACAGCGCCACGGTCTTGCCGCTGAAATCCAGACCCTCGATCTTCGGCAGGAATTCTTCCCAGCTTTCGTTTTCGCAGTCGGAGGACAGACCGGGGAGTTCACCGTCGCCAAAGGTCGGAGTACCCAGAATCAGGAATTGGTACTGGGCGAAGTCTTCCGCGGAAACACGGTTGACGTTCAGCGCATCGGACATGGTTTCGTCGTCGAAACGCTTCTTGATCGACTTGGCGACTTTGCGGGTTTTACCAGTGTTGCTACCGAAGAAGAGTCCAATCTTGGCCATAACTTAACCTCTGGCTACATGCATGAGATTCGTGGTCGGAGCACCAGTCCGAGCTTGTACACCTGGCTGGCCGGTGATTAACAGCAAAAAGTAGACCGCTCCCCAAACCCCCAACATATTTACCAACTTATTGATTTAAAAGAATTTTTATGACAATAAAAAATCCTGTCGCAAATGCAACGATAAGAATGGGGTGGGTAAGCAGGCCTTATCGTTTTTATAACAGTTCTTTACGACCTCCTCAAAGGTCGGCCGACAGCGCGGATCTTTCCTCCACCGCTGGAGATGGATCGGGCTGAATCCGTCCGCTGCCATCCTCGGCCAGTCGAGTCAGAACCTCCAATGAGCGGCCACCATCGTCACGCTCGATCAGATCCAGCGTACAACCGCGCAGTTGTGACTGCGAGGGCATGTTGAACATGGTCTGCTGTAGAGCGGCTTCCAGTACAGCGCGCAATCCACGGGCACCGGTCTTGCGAATCAGCGCCTGGTCGGCGATGTAGTTGAGGGCCGCATCGGTGATCACCAGCTCGACGCCTTGATAGGCGAACAACTGCTTGTACTGTTTGACCAGTGCATTGCGCGGCTCGGTGAGGATACGCAGCAGGGTGGTGTGGTCGAGTTCCTGCAGGAAGGTGATGATCGGGAAACGACCGATGAATTCCGGAATCAGGCCGAACTCGTGCAGGTCGTCCGGTAGCAGCGAGGCCATCAGTTCGTTGATCGAAGGGGCCTCCTGACGCGGCTGGGCATGGAAACCGATACCGGTGTTCTTCGGCTGGATGCGGCTCGAGACCAGTGCTTCCAATCCGGGGAAGGCACCGCCGGCGATGAACAGGATGTTGCGGGTGTCCACCACCTGTTCCTCGCTATGCTCGTTGCGTCGCCCGGACTTGCTGATGCGCACCTCGGTGCCTTCGACCATCTTCAACAGAGCCTGCTGTACCCCTTCGCCGGAGATGTCGCGTACCGCCGTGCCGCCCCCGCTACGCTTGGCCAACTTGTCCACCTCGTCGATATAGACGATGCCCCACTGCGCCTGCTGTACGTCGCCGCCGGCCGCATCGAGCAGACGGGTGATGATGCTGTCGACGTCATCGCCGACATAGCCGGCCTGGGTCAGGGTGGTGGCATCGGCCATGGCAAAGGGAACCCCGAGAATGCGTGCCAAGGTACGCACCAGCAGGGTCTTGCCGGTACCCGAAGGGCCGGCCATGAGGATGTTGGACTTCTCCAGTTCGACCTGCTCGCCCAGTTGGCAGACCGGTTCGCGATCGCAGTTGAGCAAGCGCAGGTAGTGGTTGTAGACCGCGACCGACAGGGTCTCCTTGGCTGCCTCCTGACCGATCACCGACTCGTCCAGGTGCTTCTTGTATTCCATAGGGGTGCGTAGCTGCGGAGCCAACTGCTGGTTCTTGCGCCGCTGCCCCCAACTGCTGACCACCTGATGGGCAAGCTTGACGCAGGCTTCGCAGATTCGCCCATCGTTGCCGGCGATTAGCGGAACGGTCGGGCTCTTCTCCGCGCCGCAGAACGAGCAGCAGGGTTTTTCCGTTTTATCCATGGGCGAGGTTCTCCAAAGTAGCGTTTTGTTGGAGCAGGCTTTCCAGCCATTTGCGCTGATACGCCTTGCGCTGCCGGAGCTGCAGCCTATCGCGCAGACGCGGCAGGATCTCCTCGAGGGTGAGCTGCCGGGCGGGGCTCACGCTTTCGCAGTACAGCACGTGAAAACCGATCGGCGATTCCAGCACCGGACTCAGCTCTCCCCGCGCCATCTGGAACAGGCAGGCGTCCAGTTCAGGATAAAGAGTTCCCGGGACCACCTCGCCGAGCAATCCACCCTGCATCGCCGTAGGACATTCGGAGTGCTTCATCGCCTGCTCGGCAAAGCGCTCCGGCTTGCCGCGCAACCGCTTGAGGATAGTCTCGATGCGCGTCCGAGCGGTCTCGCGGGTGTTTTCCGGAAAATCCTCGTTGATGGTGACCAGGATGTGCCGGACCTTGTGCCGGGCAGGCACCTTGAATTGCTCGACGTGGTTGAAGTAGTAGAGGCTCACATCGGTGTCGCTGATCTCCGGCAGGCCGGCGCAGACGCAGTCGAGAACGGCCTCGACCCTGAGCTCTCGGGCCAGCATAGCGCGCATGCCGGCGGCATCCAGCGCCTGCGCGTCGAGGGCTTGCTGTAGTGCCTCGGGACTCTCGTAGCGGCTGGCGATGTGCGCCCAGGCCTCTTCGATCTGGGAGGGCGGGATCACCACACCGACCGCATCGGGGCTAAGCAACACGGCGTCCTCGATATGCCTCTGCCGGCCGATGATGCGGTCGGCCTGCTGGAGCTGCTCCTCGCTGAGCTCGCTGGGCGCGCAGCCGAACTGCTCGTGGGCGATCTTCAGCAGGTAATAGCGGCTGTCGCCGTCGGCCAGACGCTCAGATGCCATCGAGCACCTCCTCGATGGCCGCCGTGGAGTCGGCCATCGCCAGGCTTTGCTCGGGCACCTGCAATACCAGACCTTCGCCGAAATGGACATGGTACTGGATGCCGAGCTCGGGCTCGTCGCGCAACACCTTCATGATGCTGCCGAGCTGACCGCGCTTCACCAGCACCTGGCCGCGCACGGCAAGACTGCGGGTGGCGATCACATCGTCGCGGAACTCGAAGAGGTTGGGAATCCAGGGAGCCGAGGCGAGGATCAGCTCCTCCTCGCGGCAGCCAATGGTGCGTCCTTCGTTGAGGAAGTGCACGCGGTAGATCAATTGATCCTGCAGATAAGTACCAACGTCATAGACGCAACCCACCGCGCCACGGCGCATCAGCAGGGCGCCGGTATTCATGCCCGGATAGGTGCCGTCGTTACGCACGTTGCGAATCAGGCGAACCTCATCACCATATTCAAACTGCGGCAGCATGGCGCCTCCCCTCTTAAGCTCAGCTCAACAGCTGGTCGATGGAAACGAAGGTCTTCTGCGGTTCGTGCATGCGAAACACCTTGAAGACCTTCTCGGTCAGGGCATCGGATTCGACGAAGTCCAGATAGGCGCGCGCCAGCAGCTTCTGGAACACCGCGTAGCGGGCTTGGTCGTCGTGCTCGTCCAGATCGCCGGCCTTGCTCAGGTAGTCGTGGTAGCGCTGCATGATGTGCAGCCGGTTGACATGCACGACGTCCTGATCGAAGGGCACACCGAAGAACTCGAGGAAGTCCTCGGCCGAGACCAGCTCGTCCATGGCCTCGTCCAGGGTCAGGTCGGAATCCGGGGAAAAGGGTTGCACGGTCATGGTCTTATCTCCGCGTTGGCCGCAATGGGGAAAATCAGGATTTCAGCGCTGTGTTCGGCCAGCACGTCCAACAACAGCCTGGCTCCCAGGCGGTTTTCCGTGTCCAGCTCGACGACCTTGACGAGCATGGCCTTACCCTGCTCGAACCGGCCCAGACGCAGGTTCAGATAGCCGGCGCCCTTGAGCGCCAGCAGATAGAAACGCAGGAGCGCGATGCCCCGCTCGGACGCCACCGCGAGATACCTGGCATCGATCACGCGCCAGTCCGCGGGCAGCAGCAGCCGGGGACCGACCACCTCCAGTACCCGCCAGGCGATCTGCAGAGCGTCCTGATAGCGGTGCTGGTAAAAATAGAAGCGATACAGGCCGACCAGCACCGTCAGATCGTCCGGGGCGAGAGCCTGTGCCTCGAGCAGCGGCTGCTCGGCGGTACCCTCGGCATACTGTTCGGCGGCCGCGGCCAGACGGGCCGCCACCTCCGGGGCGAGCGGCTCGTCGTAGTACAGGCTGTCGCTATCGAAATCCTGCAGGTCCATGCTCAGTCGTCCCCCGTGGTTCCAGCGATCACTCGGCCACCGGAGTGGGTACGGCCCGACGGCGGCCAGCCGATTGTTGAGGCTGCGCAGTGGTGCCACCGGCGCAGTCGTTCTCGCAAATGCTGCTGTCGGAGTTACAGACCTGGTAAAACTGCTGCTGGCTGCCGACGGCGACCAGCCCACCCGCCTCGACCCGCTTCTCCAGCGCATCGATGCGCTCCAGCAGGCAGGCGATGGCCTTACCTACCGGGTCTGGAATCAGGTGATGGTCGAGGTCGATGCCATAGGGATTCGGGCGGCCGGCCTCGCGCACCTTTACTACCTTGCCTGGGATGCCGACTACAGTGCAACCGTCCGGCACATCCTGGACCACCACGGAGTTGGCCCCCACCCGGGCGCCCGCGCCCACAGTGATGGGACCGAGAACCTTGGCTCCCGCGCCCACCAGCACGCCGTCTTTCAGCGTCGGATGGCGCTTGCCCTTGTTCCAACTGGTGCCGCCAAGGGTCACGCCATGGTAGAGGGTCACGTCGTTGCCGATCTCGGCGGTTTCGCCGATCACTACACAGGCGCCGTGATCGATGAAGAAACGCTCGCCGATGGTCGCTCCCGGGTGAATGTCCACGTTGCTCAGCATGCGGGCGACGAACGACAGCAGACGAGCCGGATAGCGCCAACCGGCACGCCATAGGCGATTGGCCAGCCGGTAACCGATGATCGCGTGCACCCCCGGATAGGTGGTGAGCACCTCGAAGGTAGTGCGTGCCGCCGGGTCGCGCTCGAAGACGCAACGGATGTCATCACGCCATTGCATAAGCAGACTCATGCCATTCCTCCTGCGGCCAGTTCGGGATTGCCTTGCTCGCACAACTGCCGATAGAAATCCTGCAGCTCGGCAGGCTGCGGGCTGCGCTTGGTCCTGGTGGAGAAGGCACGAATGCGGCCGAGTAACGCCTGGCTCTGCCAGTCCGCCAGCTCGATACCCAGATCGCGGTACGTGTTGCGCACCATGTGTGCCCCGGAATGCTTGCCCAGCACCAAACTGTGGCTACGACCGAGCTCGTCGGGGTTCAGCCCCTCGTAGTTGCGCCGATGCTTGAGCAGTCCGTCGACGTGGATACCAGCCTCGTGAGTGAACACCCCGGCGCCGACCACGCTTTTCTGCCAAGCCACCTGGCGCCCCGAGGCCCGCTCGACCAACGCGGAGATGGCTGGGATGCCGCGGGTATCGATACCGGTGTCGATACCGTGGAGGTTCTTGAGCGCCAGCACGCACTCCTCCAGCGCGGCGTTACCGGCACGCTCTCCGAGCCCGTTGACCGTGGTGTTGATGTGAGTCGCCCCGCCCATTACCGCGGCCAGTGTGTTGGCCGTGGCCAGCCCGAAATCATCGTGGGCGTGCACTTCCAGCTCCATGTCCAGGCGCCGGCTGAGGAAACGGAAGCGGTCGAGCATGCCGAAGGGCTCCATGACCCCGACGGTGTCGGCGAAGCGCAGCCGACGGGCACCAGCGGCCTGCGCCACTTCGCCCACCTGCACGACGAACTCCAGATCCGCCCGCGAGGCGTCCTCGCAGCCCAGGCACACCTCGAGCCCGGCCATGCGCGCTTCGCCGACCAGCCTGGCCACTTCGCGCAAGGCCCAGTCGCGATCGCGATTGAGCTTGTGGTGCAGCATCAGGTCGGAGACCGGCAGCGAAAGGTCGACCATGGCCACCCCGGTGGAGCGCGCCGCCGCGAGATCGACGTCGCATAGCCGGCACCAGGCCAGCAGGCGAGACGACAGGCCGAGACCGGCGATGGCGCGCATCACCTCGCGCTCTTCCTCGCCCATGCTGGGAATGCCGATCTCCAACTCCGGCACGCCCAGTTCGGCGAGCGCGCGGGCGATAGCGATCTTCTCGTCGGCATTGAAGGCGACCCCGGCACTCTGTTCACCGTCACGCAGGGTAGTGTCGTCGATGATCACGCTAGCCATGGCTTTCTCCAACAACTCGGGCGGGGTGGGGAGGATTTCCCGCGGGATACGCTCCCGCAGGACGGCGGCGACTCAGCCGTAGACCGGAGCGAAGGCCTTGCCCGGGTCCTCCACCGGACCGTTGCCGCTCCAGTAGGGCGACAGCTTGCGCAACTGGGCCACAATCGGCGGAACCTCGCGGATCACCCGGTCGATCTCCTCCTCGGTGGTGTAGCGCGACAGGGAGAAGCGCACGGTACCGTGGGCGGCAGTATAGGGAATGTCCATGGCGCGCATCACGTGGGAGGGCTCCAGGGAGCCGGAGGTGCAGGCCGAACCGCTGGAGGCGGCGATGCCGACCTTGTTCAGCAGCAGCAGGATGGCCTCGCCCTCGATGTACTCGAACGCGATGTTGGCGGTGTTGGGCAAGCGGTTGTCCGGATCGCCGGTGACGAAGGCATGGGGCACGACGGCGAGGATACCGGCCTCCAGCTTGTCGCGCAGGCGCTTGACCTCGGTGTTCTCGTGCTCCATGAACTGCAGCGCGCGTTCGGCAGCGATACCCAATCCGATGATGGAGGCGGCGTTCTCGGTGCCGGCACGACGGCCGCGCTCCTGATGACCACCGCGCAGCAACGGACGGAAGCGGGTGCCGCGGCGCAGATAGAGCACGCCGACACCTTTGGGCGCATGCAGCTTGTGGCCCGACAGCGAGAGCATGTGGATCGACGAACTCTTCAGGTCGATCGGTACCTTGCCCACCGCCTGCACGGCATCGGTGTGGAACATGATGCCGGCGTCGTCGGCCAGGCGCGCCATCTCTTCGATCGGGAACAGGGTGCCGGTCTCGTTGTTGGCCCACATCACCGATACTACGGCGACATCGTCGGTCAGCAAGCTGGCGTAATGCTCCAGATCCAGACGGCCTTTCTTGTCCACCGGCAGCTTGTGCACGGTGTAGCCCTCACTGGCGAGGTAGTCGCACAGACTGAGGACAGCCGGGTGCTCGACCACGGTGGTGATGACGGTCTTGCGTTCAGGCTGGGCCTTGAGCGCCGAGAGGATCGCGGTGGAGTCCGACTCGGTGCCGCAGGAGGTGAAGACGATTTCCGAATCGTGTTCGGCACCGAGCAGCTTCTGCACGCTCTGGCGGGCCTTCTTCAGCGCCAGGCCGACCTGGTTGCCGAAGCTGTGCAAAGACGAGGGGTTGCCGAACTGTTCGGTGAAGAACGGCAGCATGGCCTGGACGACTTCGTCGTCCACCCGGGTGGTGGCGTTGTTATCGAGATAGACGTCAGCCATTTCAGACCTCCATCTGCGCATGAGCCGCGGCGCTGACCGGAATTACCTTGACGAACTCGCCGAGTTCCTCGATCAGGCGCTGCTGAATGCCGCCGAGGGTCATGCTGGCCATCTGGCAGCCGGTACAGGCACCGGTAAGCTTGACATAAACGTTCTTGCCGTCGACATCGATCAGTTCGACGTCGCCCTTGTCGCGCTGTAGGGTCGGACGGATCGCCGCCAGCACGGTCTCGATGCGACGGATGCGCTGCAGGTTGCTCAGTTTTGGGGCAGCCGCCGGGGCTTCGGCCACCGGAGCGGGAGCCGGCTCGGGGGCGAGCACCTTGACCTTCTTCTTGGCCTTGATCGGGGCCGCGACGAAGACTTCACCGCGAGCAGCCAGTTCTTCGGTCAGCACGCGCTCAATAGCCTCGTGGCAGGCGGAGCAGCCACCGCCGGCCTTGGTGTAATTGGTCACGTCTTCGACGCTGGACAACTTGTTGGCACGGATGGTATCGCGGACCATCACCTCGTCGACGGCGAAGCACTTGCAGATCAGCGCGCCCTCTTCGTGGTCGTCCTCGATCGTTTCGCCACGGTAGTTGGCCACCGCGGCCTGCAGGGCTTCGCGGCCCATCACCGAGCAATGCATCTTCTCCGGTGGCAGGCCATCGAGGTAGTCGGCGATGTCCTGGTTACTGATCTTCAACGCCTCGTCCAAGGTCAGGCCCTTGACCATCTCGGTCAGCGCCGAGGAGGAAGCGATGGCGGAACCACAGCCGAAGGTTTGGAAGCCGGCATCCAGAATCACGTCGGTTTCCGGGTCCACCTTCAGGGTCAGGCGCAGCGCATCACCGCAACTCAGCGACCCGACGTCGCCGATGGCGTTGGCGCCTTCCACGGCTCCAGCATTCTTGGGGTTGTAGAAGTGCTCTTTGACTTTTTCCGAATAATCCCACATGTCGGCTTCATCTCCCGGTGAGTCTTTGGGGGCCGGCCCGGCCGGCGACCTCAGGGTTGCTTATTCAACAAGCAAAAGACTTGCCACAACCACAACTATTGGTGGCATTCGGATTGACGAAGGTGAAACCACTACCTTCCATGCTTTCCACGAAGTCCATGGTCACGCCATCGAGCAGAGGAGCGCTGGCGCTGTCGATCAGCAGGGTGATGCCGTCGCAGTCGACCAGTTGATCGTCTTCCGAACCGGCCTCTTCCAACTTCAGGCTGTATTTCAGGCCGGAACAACCACCACCCTCGACCCGGATGCGCAAACCGGCGATCGGCTTGCCAGTGCTGCTGATGAAGCGGGTAACCGCGCTCTTGGCGCTCTCTGTCAGGGTAATCATCGGCTCGTCTCCTACAAAACTTGGCAGTTGCTTGCTCAACCTGTCGCAAGGTATTGCTGCAACCGGCATGCCACGCCATATGTTTAAAATTTTATCTTTAAAATCAAAAGGTTGTCTTTTGACAAAGTAGCCCATGGCTGTAGCGAACAATACCTGTGGCCATGAATGTCTGATTTCCGACAAGGCTTGTCGGCCTAATACGCAACGGCACGCTCGGGACAGTCAATCGCCGACCAGGGCCGCCTCGCTGAAATAAGGGGTACGATGCAATTGGGCCGCGCCATAGCGAACCATCAGGCAACTGTTGCGCTCCACCCGCCCGGCCGCCCCGAGCAGCCCCTGCTGCTGGATCAGCACATCCCCCTTGCGCAGGGCCAGCAGGCGCATGGCCTGCCCGGCCGACGGCTCCCAGGCCTGCGCCCGTTGCAGACACATCTCGAGCTGGCGCCATTGCTCCAGGCTCGCGCCCTCCTCGTGCATCCGCTGCAATTGGGCGGCCAGCGCCGGGTTGCCGGCCAGCAGCCGCCGCAGCGAGCGGCGACTGTCCAGGTGGCTGCCCGGCTGGACTTTGAGTCCGGCCTCCAAGGGAATCGGCCGCAGGGCGATCAACGCGCTCAGATGGGGCACGTTGCCAGCGTAGGCGCTGCAAGCGAGCAACACCTGTGCACTCTCGAGGACATCAATGCCGAGCAGGTAGGCTCTCTCGCCGGCGAGCATGTTCAGCGGTGCGAGCAGCCGTTCGTGCAGTACCAGACCAAGGATGCCGGTCGCCTGCAGATGGAAAGTATTGCGCTGGCGCAATACCTGCGGATGAGCCTGACGCTGCTTGACGACTGGCTCGCAGCGTAGACGATAGGCCGCCACCGCGGTGGCATGCCGGTCGACCAGGTTTTCGGGAAGACAGCTACGCAGCAAGACGAAGCCATCGCGGGCGAATGCAAAGCTGTCGGGCAACGGTGCGGTTGCAAAGCTTGCTTCCAGCATGATCCTGAACCTCCTGCAGCAGCGGCATGACGGACCGGCACCGGGCGGGCCGGAAACAGGCAATCGCTATATATAAATGAATATAAATAATCGCTGAGCATCTGGAGTGCAAAGACTTTGCCAATGCGTTAAATTTAGAAAAAACAGTGAGTTGCATTGCATTTTCGCTTGTCCGGTTATACACAAAGCTACACACATAAATCAGCCTTGTGCCCTAGCCGACAAGCCCTCTGGGAAGGCCGGCGCAAGCGGGGCCGCAAGGCGCAGGCAAGCGACATGCACGAGTGGCCCTGTCCGACGCGAGGCTACCCCGGGCAACCGCTGGCGCCCTGCCTCCCTTATCTTTTCCGCCCACTGGGCACGGGAGATTTCAGATGCCAGAACAGGGAATAGAAGCGCAGTTGCGCCTGCAGCGGGGAGCTTTCCGGCTCGATGCCCACCTGCAACTGCCGGCCAACGGTATCAGTGTGCTGCTCGGCCGCTCCGGCAGCGGCAAAACCATGCTGTTGCGCGCCATCGCCGGGCTGGAACGGGCCGAGGGTTTCCTTCAGGTCGACGGGCAGCTCTGGCAGGACGCCACCTGCTTCCGTCTCCCTCACGAGCGCTCGCTGGGCTATGTCCGCCAGGCCAGCGAACTGCTCCCGCATCTGGACGTGCGGGCTAATCTCGAATTCGGCTATCGGCGCATTCCCCGCGCCCAGAGGCGCCTCGGCCTCGATGAGGTGATCGCCCTGTTCGGATTGGAAGACCTGCTCGAGCAACGCGCCGAATGGCTCCCCAACGGCCCACGCCAGCGTGTCGCGATCGCCTGCGCATTACTGACCAGCCCCGACCTGCTGTTGCTGGATGCCCCGCTGACCTGCCTGGACCGTCACAGCCGGGCGCAGATCCTGCCGGCCCTCGAACAGTTGCGCGGGCAACTGCGGATTCCCCTGCTTTACGTCACTCACAACCAGGACGAGGTCACCCGGCTGGCCGACCATCTGGTTCTGCTGGACAAGGGCAAGACGTTCGCCAGTGGCCCGCCGGGACACTTGCTGAGCGACCCGCGTCTACCGCTCAACCATCCGGACGAAGCCGCAGTGGTACTCATCGGCCAGGTGGAACACCACGACCCCCATTACCGGCTCAGTACCGTCCGGGTAGCCGGCGAAACCCTCAGCGTCTCCCTGAGCCGCCTGCCTCCGGGCGCGGAGACGCGAGTACGGATCTTCGCCCGGGACGTGAGCCTTTCCCTCGACCCGCCGCACAACAGCAGCATCCTCAACATTCTTCGCGTCCGTATCGCCGACCTATTCCACGAACAGGATTCGGCACGGGTCATGGTGCGCCTGGCCCTGGACAACGCCTGCATCCTGGCACGGATAACTCGCCTGTCGGCCGACCGACTGGGACTGGCGCCGGGCCTTCAGGTATATGCACAGATCAAGTCGGTGGCGCTGATGGAGTGAAGTAAACCACTGTCGCGATTGCGCCAAGAAATACTAGCGATTGTCGTCAACGTGACAAATAATCAAGCATAACCAATTGATTTAAAAGAAATATTTTCCAAGGGCATCCCAATTGCATATGGCCGGTACCCGCGAATTCGACGTTCCGGGGTTTAAGCAACCAGCAAAGAGAGAAGTGCATGTCCATCAAGGAAATCAAGACCTTCGCCGAGAAGGCCAAGGCGGACCCGGCTCTGGCCGAGAAACTGAAAGCCTGCGAAAAGATCCGCGACATCCTCGCCCTTGCCAAGGAGTCCGGCTTCAGCATCATCGAGGATGTGCTGTATCCGCCGAACGAGCCGCAGTTCACCGAGGACCAGTTGTCGCCGAAGATGGCCAAGGCCCTGCTGCGCGCCTGAACCCGCTCGCCGGGGCGCAAGCGCCTCGGCAACCGCTCCACACTCAGCAGCCGAACCCGATCAGTTCCTCGTAGACTCGCCGCAGCAGTTCGCGGTCGAGCCAGGGCATGCCGATGCTCTGCGTCAGCTCGATCCAGCGGGTGCCCTCCGGCGGCGGCGGGAGTTCATGCCCGGCCAGGGCTGCCAGATAGATCGGTATGATCTGCCCCGGCACCTCCATGTTCAGACGGAACTCGCCGATCAGTTCCAACTGCCAGCCGAGCGCCATCGTTTCCTGCAGGACACGCAGCGCACTGGCCGGATGGCATTGCACGGGCGCCTCCTGATCCTCGGCGATCACCGCCAGCCTGGGCAGAGCCTGTGGCAATACCACGCCGCCCCCGGTCGGGATCAGAAAGCGCAGGCGCGCACTCACCGGATGCTTGTGGCAGAGCAGAATCCGCCATGACAACTCTTCACTGGTTTGCTGTTCGTTCATGAGTCCAGACCCAACAGGGCATATTCCACCGGCCCGGCGAACAGCCGGGTACCGCCTCCTTCGGCGACCACCTGGCGTGCAGCACGGGCATCCCGCACCCGTACGCCCGCCAAGTAATTCACCCCAAACCGTCGCCAGTCGTAGATCCACGGCAAACTCGGCCCCATCAGCACCACCTGGGCGTGCGACGACAGCTCCAGCAGGCGCGGCAGGGTCTTGTTGGCCAGGCTGCTGGCAGTGATGAATACCCAATCGGCCTCGGGCAACAGCCGCTCGACCGCCGTATCGGGAAGATCGCTCTCCTGCGGCTCGCGCTCGAAGCAGCGGTACGGCAGGTCCTTCCAGAGCTGCGCGAGCCCCGGATAATGGCCGATCACCGCGACCTTCTGTCCCTCCAGGCGCGGCCGGAAATGCTCGAAAACGCTCAGGTTGCCGGGCACGGCTCCGTGCAACGGCTGGGCCTGGCGCAGGCAGGGAGAGGCGCGATTGACCACGGCATTGATCACCGCCAGTCCCACGGCCGCCTCGGCGCCGTTCCAGGACAGCAGCCAGGGGTACAGGCGTTCGGCACCCTGGCCGGCCAGGGTGCCGGCCCAGCTCAGGGTGCGTGGCACCTGGCGCGGGCCGAAAGCGAAACCGAGGCTGTCGCCGACTTCCGCCAGGGTCCAACTGAGGCCGAGACAGACCCGTTCGACAGGGTCGTCGCGGGTGACGCTGGCGGCATGCTCCAGCAGCCAGTCGTACAGGCCGTTCATGAGTCGAGCGCCGACAGCAGACGGAGTTCGCTCTTCAGCGCACCGCGGTAACCCCATGCCGTGGCGGCTTCGATCACCCACTCCGGCTTGCGCGGATGCGGCAGCAACACGTCGAATTCGGCGAAGGCCTGGCCGTCTCCATGCACCAGTACGCTGCCCAGATAGCTGCCGTCCGGCGTGCGCCACTCGGCATACAGAGTCTGGCTGTGATCATAAGGGTCTTCGCGCAACTCGCCGCGAGTATGCGGCGTACCGGACACCGCCAAGCCCTGCTCGACTCCGGCGGCGCTCAGGCTGCCGGCCAGCGCCTGCCAGATCTCCGAGAACAGCGGTCGGGCGTCGTCCAGACGCTTCTCAAGCATCGCATTGGTCAAGCGGTATCCTCCTCGAAGGAACGGGCGATCTGCAGGAAAGCACCGCCGCCGATCTCATCGCCGGGATCGAGTTCGAGCAGTTTCTCCAGCACTTTCCGGGCCATCGCCACCTTGGCGCGACGCAGGCGGATCACGCCCAGCGCCTTGAGGCTGAACAGATACAACCGCTCAGCCCCCTGGCGTCGGCTCCAGTCGGCGCTGCCCGGTTGCAGGCGGCGATAGTTGCGGTCGAAGCCGGCTGCCTGGGCGGCAGCGCGCAACGCCGCCCAAGCCGCAGCCTCGGCCTCTTCGTAGCGCTTGCTGACGAAGTAGAATTTGTACAGGCCGATGTGCGCGTCCGGCTCCTGCGGCCAGCGCCGGCGCGCCTCCAGCAGCAACGCCTCGACGGCGTCGGGAGTCCCGGCGCAGAGGGCATTGTTGAGCAGATAGCGCAACGCCTGGGGCGTGTTATCGGAAAAAAACGCACGCTCGCCGGCGAACAGCAGCACATCGGCCATGTCAGTTACCAGATCTCGGCAGGGGTAAGCTTGTCAGCGTAGGGTTCGCCGCCGAGCAGGTGCTGTTCGACGATGATCGCGGCGTCGGCAGGCTCTACCCAGCTATACATGACCGCGCCGGGATAGATCAGCACGTTAGCGCCGGCCTGGCAAGGCCCGAGGCAGCCGGTGGTGGTCAGGGCGATGCGATTGGTCAGGTTTTTCTGGATCAGTACCTGGGCGAATGCGTTATAGACGGCTTCGGCCCCCTTTGCGCCGCAACTGCCGCGCGGATGGCCGGCGGGACGGTTCTGAGCGCAAATAAAGACATGAAACTCGGGTTTGGCCATGAATCTTCCTCCTCAAGCTGCCGCTGCTGCGGCTTCGTGGCTATGGCACTGTTTGGGACAGACCTTGTAGCAGCGAGCGCAGCCGAGCGGGCCTGCGGACTCAATGCGGTGATGAACTGCAAAATCCACTCGAAGCCGCCACGGGTACGCCCAACAATCATTGCCATCTACCTTTTTCTCCTGCCTGCACCTTGCGATGCGGAGGCCAAATGGTTGTCGAAATCGACAAAGGCGGTTCGCGAGCCCGCTCTCAATGGATGTATCAGCGCTACCCGACCGGGTCGGGCACCGCCCGGCCTCGTGAGCCAGGACGGCGGCGGCCCGTGATTGGGACGGGCTGCAAGGATTCGGGCCGACGAGGCCCCGGTGTAGGGGAGCCGCGGGCTTCGTGGGCCCGGGTCCGGGCACGCCGCATGGGCGCGCCGTGCCGCGGCGAAAGCCGCCGCCCGGCTAGGCGGCGCCGGTCGCGTCGAGACGCGCCTTGGCTTCGGCCCACTCGACACAGGCCTGACGGGCCTGGCGGGCCAGCTCCGGCAGCGATTCGTAATCGTTGAACAGGCGATCCTCGACCAGATCGTGGATCTGCGAAGCCCATTCGGTCGCGATGCGCTTCTTCTGGCTTACCTCTTTCTTCAGAGCCTTGATTTCGTCTTCGGTCATCTGTGTCTCTCCCGATCGATCAGAGCTCGGCGACCGTACGGTGCTCGTTGACCAGCGTTGCGGCCTTACTCAGTTGCTTGTTAGCTTCGGCGACCAGCGCCTCGAGGGATTCGAAACCGAAACGGTGGACATCGCGCAAAGTCTTGTCCAGGGCGACCAGCTTGCCGACCAGGATCAGAGCGCGCCCGAAACCTTCGTGGGTGATGTTGATCACCGGTACGGCGAGCAGGCCGGTTTCCCGCTCAAGCAACTGAGCGAGGGTGTTGTAGTAGGCCTTGACCCGGGAGATGGTGGTTTCGTCCGGATCGCCGACCACCGGGATGGCCCTGCGGCGCTCCTTGGTCAGCACCAGCGGATCGACCACGCGGGCATCGCTCCAGGTGTCGTAGGTGCCGTAGCTGTCCACGGCCCGCAGTTGCACCACCATCTGGCGAATGATCGGATCCTGCAGGAACTTGTCGTCTTCCTGCACCACGGGCTCTTGTTGCTCTTCGTAGTACATGTCGCTTCCTCGCTGAAAAAGTGGTCGGACCTATTCGTCCCAGCCTTCGGCGGCCATGGCGTCGAAGCGCCTCATGTCGGGGCCGCGGGTACGCTGGATGGCCTTGGCCAGCCAGGCCGAAGGACCTTCGCGCAACTCGGCCTGGAGGGCTTCGATGAGCTCGGCGATGCGCGCGCCTTCGCTCACCTTGATCGGCTGTACGCCGATGGCCATCAGTTGGCGCACCGCCGAGGCGCCGCAGGCGCAACAGTACACGGCAACGCAACCGTCGAGCAGATTGATTTTCCTGACCAGCTTGTCCTCGTTGCCGTCCTGCTCCAGCTCGCCGAACTCGACGACCGAAAGGAGCTGGGAGCGCTCGGGATTGACCCCATAGATGGCGAAAGAGCGCGAGGAGCCGAAATGCTGGTCGACCAATTCGCGGCCGGACGAGGCGAAGGCGACCTTCAGCAGGGTGCCGTCGTCCTCGCTATCCAATACCTGCAATTGTCGGGTCTGGCTGGACATCGCTTCAGTGCCTCCATTGCGGCTGTTCGGTTGCCGGTTTTTGCGCATAGGTCGAATGATAGGGCTGGATACCCTGGTGGTGTTCGACCAGCAGGTTGGCCAGATCGAACAGCGCCTGACTGCTGCCACGGTAGCCGGACCAGCAGCGTTGGAAACCGCCCAGCAGATCGTACTGCGGGAAGCCGGCGCGCAACAGTGGCACACCGAGGCGACGGGCGCTGGCCAGGGCGTGGCTGTTGCCGATCACCAGTTGGGCCTGGCCGGCGCGGGCGGCATGCTCGAGGTCCTCCAGGTCGCCGACCCGCACGGAGGGCAGAGGCGAATCGACCAGCGCGGCGGCCCGGGCCGGCACCACGGCGGCTACCGTGTGTGCGCCCATGCTGCGCAGCAGGGCATCGAAACCGAGCAGCAGATCGGGATCGGCGGCGATGGCCGTACGTGCGGAACTGAGCATGAAGTGGGTGTCGAGCATGGCGTCCTGCAACTGGGCGCGCTGGCGCTTGTAGCGGTCGGGTACCGGATTGCCGCTGATCTCGGCCAGCGCCATCAGCCAGGCATCGACCGCATCCAGACCGTAGAGCATGCCGAAGCGCCGGTCGGGCACACCGGTGCGCTCGGCCAGAGCGTCGGCCGCGCCCGCCAGGCTCTGCCCGACCACTAGGGTGGCGACGCTCTGTCCGGCGGAGGCCAGTTCGGCCACGCTCTGTCCGCCGGTGGTCAGGGCATTGAAGCGGTTCTCGTCCAAGTGGCCGTCGAGCGAGCCGGAGAGGTCGGGGATCAGCAAGGGGCGTAGACCGAAGCTCTCGATGCTTTCGGCGATGTACTCCAGATCGCCCGGGGTGAGATTGGCCGAGCAGAGCACGTTGACCTGGCGCGGACGCTTGCCCACCTGATCGCGCCGTTCGGGCACCAGCGTCTCGACAATTGCCTTGACCGCCGCGGCGAAGCCACTCTCGAAACAGCCGCTGAAGTCCGGCGTGTTCACCGGAACGATCGGCACATCCTTGTACTCCTGGTACTGGGTACGGAACTCGTGCAAGGCGGTGTGCAGGTCGCAGCCTTGGGTTTCCGACAGGCCGGTGGTGAGCAGGCCGATGACCGAAGGATTCTGCCGTTCGCAGATGGTCTTCAGCGCCTCGACGACGTTCTCGTCGGCGCCCATTACCGAACTGACCTGGTCCATGGCGGTGGTCTGCAGCGGGACCGGCTCGCGGAAATGACGGACGAAGAACACCTTGGCGAACGCGGTGCAACCCTGCGAGCCGTGGAAGAGCGGCATGCTGCGCGCCAGACCGAGGATGGCCAGCGCGGCGCCCATGGTCTGACTGGCCTTCAGCGGGCTGACGGCCAGGGCCTTGTTGCGATTGATGATCTCGGCCATCGCGGTTCTCCTCAGGCGTTCGCCGAACGGGCCGGCGCGCTCGGCGCGGCGTCCTGGCTGGCGGGGATATCCCAGGGCGCGGGGCGGCGCACCGCCTCCCACACCGGGCATTCCAGGGTGATGCAGAGTTGACGCACCAGCTCCAGCATGCCGTCGTAGCCGGCATAGCCGAATTCGCGCTCCTGGTTGATGTCGAGGAAGGGCACTCGGCCCTTGAGCGCGGTGTACATGTTGCGTCCGCCGGCGATGAGGATATCGGCCTGGTACTCGTCCACCGTCTTCAGCAGCACCCGCGCATTGCCCTCGTCGAGCATCTTGACGTCGTCGCCCATCAGTTCGCGGATGCGTGCCTTGTCTTCCTCGGTGGACTTCTTGGTGCCGGTGGCGACCACCTTCATGCCCAGGTCCTGCAGGGCGGAAACCACCGACCAGGACTTCACGCCGCCGGTGTAGAGCAGCACGCGCTTGCCCTCCAGACGCGCACGCCAGGGTTCGAGGGCAGCGCGGACCTTGGCCTCCTCGCGCGCGATCAGCGCCTCGGTGCGGGCGGTCAGGTCGGGATCATCGAGCAGCCGGGCGAAGTCGCGCAACGCCTGGGAAGTGTCGGTGATGCCGTAGAAGCTGCCCTCGAACCAAGGCGTGCCGTAGGTTTCCTGCAGCTTGCGGGCGACATTGAGCATGGCCTTGGAGCAGACCATCATATTCACTTCGGCGCGGTGCATGGTCTGCACTTCGCGGTAGCGCGCATCGCCGGCCAGGGTGCAGAGCACCCGCAGGCCCAGTTCGTCGAGCAGCGGCAAGATATGCCAGAACTCGCCAGCGATGTTGTACTCGCCGATCAGGTTGATGTCGTGCACGCGGATGCCCGGACGCTCGCTGCCGACGGGCAGCGGATCGGGCTCGCGGGTGCCGATCACGTACTTGAGCATGGCCTCGCCGGCAATGCGGTTACCAAGGTTCTTGGTGCCGTAGAAGCCGGCCGAGTCGACCGGTATGACCGGGGTGCCGAAGCGCTCGGTGGCGGCCTTGCACACCGCGTCGACGTCGTCGCCGATCAGCGCCGGCACGCAGGTGTTGTAGACGAATACCGCCGGCGGCGAATAGCTTTCCACCGCCTGGCGGATGGCATGGAACAGGCGCTTCTCGGCGCGCCCCATGATCACGTCGTTCTCGGTGAGATCGGTGGTCATGCCGATGCGGTACAGGTCCGGCCCGCTGGAGCGGGTGCCGCGGTTGTCCCAGGAACTGCCGGCGCAGGCGATCGGCCCGTGAACGATATGCGCCACGTCGGCGACGGGCAGCAAGGCGATCTGCGCGCCGTCGAAGGAGCAGCCACCGTCGGTGGCGCCCGGCTTGGGCTTCGCGCAGCCGGACTTTTCCTTCTTATTGTGACTGCAGGCGGGCTCGTCGAGCAGTTCGGCAATATCCTTGGCTTTCATCGCGTACCCCTCTGGTCGTTGATGCAGCATGTTGCAACGGATCATTGCAATGCCTGTACCAGAAGGCAAGCGCCTGATTTAAAAGGGTTTACCGAGGGGAATCTTTGTCATAAACGCGCCTTCCTGTCGGGTTTGCAACAAGCAGGCACCCGGCATCGGGCATTCACGTCAACGCTGGGCGAAAGGTGACAAGGGTACGAGAGACAACGCGGGGGGCGGGCGGCCGGCAAAACCGTTCCGCCCGTCAGACGCGGGGATCAGGTGATGCCGAGCCGCCCGGCGATCGCCAGGCGGACCTCGGGATCGGGCTCGTCGAGTTCACGCAGCGCTTCCAGCGACGCATGCTCCACGGCGGCCAGGCGTACCGTCCAATCCGGGTCGTGCAACAGCTCCAGCAAATCGTCGCCGCGCAGGCGCGAGGCGACGATGCGCCGGACTTCGGGCTCCGGGTCCTGGGTCATGAGACCTAGGCTTTCCTCGGGCAGGCGCTTGGCCACCAGCTTGCGCACCTGGCGGTCTTCGTCGCGCATGAAACGGAATAGGCGCCCCGGAGGGATACGCTGGACTACATAGGCACGTACTAGATAATCCGTGTCGGCGGCCATCTGCTCCAGTTGCTCCAGCGGCAGGCGATCGGCCACGGTGATGCGCACCTCGCGGTCCTCGTCAAACATCAGCGCACTCAACTGCTCGCGGGGCAGCCGGTAGGCGACGGCCCGACGTACCACCTCGTCGCTGTCGCGAATCAACGGGGTCAGCGCCTCCACCGGCGAATAGCGCACGGCGATGGCGCGGCGCTCCCAGAAGGGATCGGCCAGGTACTGCACGGCCAGGTGCGGGTTATTGCGGAAGAAACGGTCGATCTGCCGTCCGCTCTCCACCGCCACGCAGGCGTCGCCCGGCGTACAGCGGCCGGTCAGCAGCAGGCTCATGCGGAAGCTGCAGACCCGGCAATCGCCGATAGGGGTGATGTCGCCTCGATCGTCGGCCATGCGTACCTCAATCCTCAATGATTTCCGCTAGGACAATGCCGGAAGCGGAGTCCAGATCGTTGGTCAGCACCGAGCAGTGGTCGCAGGAGTTGACCAGATAGACGTTGAAGCCAGGACGCTCGACGACGGGCTTGGCATTGACCACGACGTCGTCGTCCATGCAGCAGGTGAAGTGCACCCCCGGATGGGCGCTGCGCAGGCTGGCGAGCAGGCTTTCGCCCAGCACTCCCTGTTCGGCCTGGCGAACGACATCGTCGAGAAGTGTTTGGCTGATCATGGCTGTGTCCTCATCCGGAGCGGTTACTGGGTGAAACGTATGCGCTGGTCTGGCTCGGCACCCATGGCCTTGGCTAGCCAGGGGGGTGGCGCGGTGGCCAGCACCCGCTGCAGTTCCTCGACGATCTCGCGGGCCGGCTTGGCCCGGGCCAGGCGCACAGGATGAACCCCGGCACGCACCACCTTGGCCGCCGCCGGGCCACCGATGCTCAGGGTGTAGAGCAACTGGCAGTCGGCAAGCAATTCTGCCCGACGCGCATGACGGTCTTCGTCCTCGCGACAGGGGCCGGGCTCGCGCAGATCGATCAGGCGGCTCTCGCGGGGCGAGATCTGGTAGATGAGAAAGCGTGTACAGTTGCTGAAGATGCCGTCTAGGCGCTCGCCGTTGTCGGAAGCGCAGGCGATGCGCACCGAGTCCTGGAATTCACCGTTGCGATAGGGCTCCGGGATCGGCAGGGGATCTTCCGGCATGCGCACGCCACGTCCCTTGAGCAGGCCGAGCGCGCTGTGCAACTGGCGATCGGTCAGGGTCGACTGCACACCCTCTCCGCACGTTTCGAGCAGGCGGGTACGCAGGCGGGAAGCACGCAATTTGCGTAGACGCGCTTCCGTAATGGGTTCTCCAACGGCGGCAATCAGGGCGCGCAGCAGGTGGGCGGTATCCACCCCCTTGAGCGAGCGTGCCGCCAGAGCGATGCGCAGAGCCAGATGGGCCGGCAGGGGGGCCTGGCCGAATGGCGGTTGCGCAGTCATGGAATCAGGCCTCGCCGGCTCGCTTGGCGCGCACGGTGATCGGCAGCTTGGGTTGCGGTATCGGCTCGATGAAATAGGTCGAACCGTCGCCGAGGGTGACTTCGCCACCCCAGAGCTCGGGGCTGTCATGCTCCAGGGACACCACGATCTCTTCCTGGTCTTTCTTGGCGATATAGAAGGTCAGTTGGCCTTCGTCGTTGCGGCGAATCATGACGCTGGGCATGGGCTTGCTCCTTAGACGGGTTTGGCGGTTGCCGCAGATCGCGAACAGAAGGCCCGACCACCTGCGGCCGCCGCCAAGGGAAAGCCGGAGCGGCTTGCGCCGCTCCGGCCGATACCACTGAACCGACGACTTAGCGTACCAGGTCGTGGTTGTAGTCGGTGGCCTGCATACCGCGGGTTTCCTCGTCCAGACGTTCCAGGATCGAGTTCACCAGGGTGGTCAGGATCTGCATGGCGCCCTCGTAACCCAGGGTGGTGGAGCGATGCAGGTGATGACGGTCGAAGATCGGGAAGCCGATACGGATCAGCGGAACCTCGAACTCCTTGCCCTTGTGCAGGGTGTCGCGCTGGATGAACTTACCGTAGCTGTTGCCGATCATGAAGTCCGGCTTGTCGGTGAAGACCAGCGAACGCAGGTGCCACAGGTCCTTGCCGATGTAGACGGTAGCATTCTTGCCGTAGGGCGAAGCGGCGAGGATGGCGTCGACCGCCTTCTTCCAACGCTTATTGCCGTTGTGGCAGAGAATGTGTACCGGCTCGCAACCCAGTTCCAGCAGGAACTTGACCAGGCCCATCACGAAGTCCGGATCACCCCACAGGGCGAAACGCTTGCCGTGCAGCCAGGTGTGGGAGTCGGTCATCATGTCGACCAGACGGCCACGCTCCTTGGTCAGGCTCGCCGGAATCGGCTGGCCGCTGATTTCGCTGACTTTCATCAGGAACTCGTCGGTCCAGTCCAGGCCCATCGGGATATTCAGCTTCGGTACTTCGTGCTTCCAGGTACCTTCGACGAACTTCTTGGTTTTCTCCAGTTGCCACGGCTGCAGCAGGACGGTGTTGAGGGCGTTCGGAGCGTCCTTCATCTCTTCCTGAGTGGTGCCGCCCGCGTACATGCGGAACTGGCCGTCAGCCGGGGTGTCCAGCACTTCTTCCGGATCGGAGAGCAGGCTGTAGCCCACGCCCATTTCCGAAAGCATGCGCTTGATCACGCGGAAGTTGCCCAGGTAGGTCTCGAAGCCGGGGACGATGTTGATCTTCTTGTTGCTGCCAACCACCTTGTCGTCTATGGACTTCAGGGTGAAGTAGCGAGCAATGCCTTCGAACATGTTGTCCCAGCCAGTCACGTGGCTGCCCACGAAGCTCGGGGTATGGGCGAACGGCACCGGGAACTCGTCAGGAATGAAACCTTCCTTCTTCGAGTTGTTGATGAAAGCGTTGAGGTCGTCACCGATGACCTCGGCCATACAGGTGGTAGACACCGCGATCATGTCGGGCTTGTAGGTAGCCTTACAGTTCTGCAGACCGTCCTTCATGTTCTGCTGGCCGCCGAACACTGCCGCGTCTTCGGTCATGGAGTCGGAAACGCAGGAAACCGGCTCGCGGAAATGACGGTTGAAGTAGGAGCGGAAGTAAGCGACGCAACCCTGGGAACCGTGCACGTAGGGCATGGTCTTCTCGAAACCGAGGGCGCAGAGAACGGCGCCCAGCGGCTGGCAAGCCTTGGCCGGGTTGACGGTCAGGGCTTCACGCTGGAAGTTCAGCTCCTGGTATTCCTTAGTGGTGGTCCACTGGAATACTTCGTCGATCTTGTCCTGCGGATACTTTTCCTCGAAGCCGTCGCGCTTCTTGGCAAGCATGTCCTTGTAGTCCTGATCGAGGAACAGCGGGTAGCTGGCTTTGATTTTATCGACTTGCTGGCTCATGACTCTCTCCTACGCCTCACTCATCTGTGAACGGCGTTAGCGGATGTCGGCCGCGGGCGGAAGCCGCCCGCAGCGGACGTTGCGTACGATTGCTCTGCTATCAGGCGCTGGCGGCGACTTGCTCGGCGCCTTCGGAAGCTTCCCAGGGAGCCTGCAGTTTCTTCCAGCACGGATTGTTCAGGGTCATGTCCATGTCACGGGCGAAGATGGCGAAGCCATCGAAGCCGTGGTAGGGGCCGGAATAATCCCAGGAGTGCATTTGACGGAAGGGGATGCCCATCTTCTGGAAGATGAACTTCTCCTTGATACCGGAGCCGATCAGGTCGGGCTTGATGCGCTTGACGAATTCTTCGAATTCGTAGCCGGTCACGTCATCGTACAGCAGGGTGGAGTCACCCATTTCTTTCATGGTGCGGTCATAGTCGTCGTTGTGGGCGAACTCGTAGCCGGTACCCACCACTTCCATGCCCAGGTCTTCGTAGGCGCCGATCACGTGGCGCGGACGCAGGCCACCGATGTAGAGCATGACGCGCTTGCCTTCCAGGCGCGGACGGTACTTGGCGACCACCGCTTCCCACTCGGGCTTGTACTTGGCGATGACTTCTTCACACTTCTTCTGAATGCTCTCGTCGAACTTGGCGGCGATGGCACGCAGCGACTCGATGGTCTTGGTCGGGCCGAAGAAGTTGTACTCCATCCATGGGATACCGTACTTCTCTTCCATGTGACGGGAGATGTAGTTCATCGAGCGGTAGCAGTGAACCAGGTTCAGCTTGACCTTCGGGGTCAGCTCGATTTCGGAGATGGAGCCGTCGCCGGACCACTGAGCGACGCAACGCAGGCCCATTTCTTCCAGCAGGATGCGGGAGGACCAGGCGTCGCCGCCGATGTTGTAGTCGCCGATGATGGCCACATCGTAAGGAGTGCTGGCGAAGGTGGTGTCTTCGTCACGCTTGCCCAGGACCCAGTCGCGGACTGCGTCGTTGGCGATGTGGTGGCCCAGGGACTGAGAAACGCCACGGAAGCCTTCGCAACGGACCGGTACGATGGTCTTGCTGAGCTCGGCGCCCTTGACCTTGGACACGGATTCGATGTCGTCGCCGATCAGGCCGATCGGGCACTCGGATTGGACGGAGATACCCTTGTTCAGCGGGAACAGGGTTTCCACTTCGTCAATCAGTTTGGCGAGCTTCTTGTCGCCACCGAACACGATGTCCTTCTCCTGGAAGTCAGAGGTGAAGTTCATGGTGACGAAGGCGTTCACACCGGTGGTACCGATGTAGTAGTTACGACGGCCGGCGCGCGAATACTGGCCGCAGCCTACCGGACCGTGGGAGATGTGGATCATGTCCTTGATGGGGCCCCAGACCACGCCTTTGGAACCGGCGTAGGCGCAGCCGCGGATGGTCATCAGACCGGGCTGGGACTTCTTGTTGGAGATGATGCACTTCTTGGACTGGGTAACCGCCGGGTCGTTGACGGCCAGGTGCTTGTTACGATCCTTGCGAGCCTTCTCGGGATAAACTTCCAGAACTTCCTGGATGAGGGATTCAACCTCTTCGCGCGACATACCGGTCATGGGTATGACTCCTCTTGCCTTAGCGTTCATATGCGGGTAACGGGTGGGGCGCCCGCCCCATGTGGGGGGCGCCACCCCGACAGAGCCAATCTGCCCTGTCCCGTCCTTCTGAAACCGGAGCGGCTATCAGACTTCTTCGGCGGTTTTGCCGACGATGGATTCGTCTTCGACTTCCATGATGCCGAATTCCATCAGCAGCTCTTCGAGCTCGTCCATGGTGATCGGGTTCGGAATGACCAGCATCTTATTGTCGACGACCTTGCGGGCCAGAGCGCGGTATTCGTCGGCTTGCTTGGCTTTCGGATCGTATTCGATCACGGTCATGCGGCGGATTTCGGCGCGCTGCACGACGTTGTCACGCGGCACGAAGTGGATCATCTGGGTGCCCAGCTTATTGGCCAGGGCGATGATCAGCTCGTCTTCGCGGTCGGTGTTACGGCTGTTGCAGATCAGGCCGCCCAGACGCACGCTGCCGGAGTTGGCATACTTCACGATGCCCTTGGAGATGTTGTTGGCGGCGTACATGGCCATCATCTCGCCGGAGCAGACGATGTAGATTTCTTGGGCCTTGTTCTCGCGGATGGGCATGGCGAAGCCGCCACACACCACGTCGCCCAGCACGTCGTAGAATACGAAGTCCAGATCGTCTTCGTAGGCGCCTTCCTCTTCCAGGAAGTTGATGGCGGTGATAACACCACGGCCGGCGCAGCCAACGCCCGGCTCCGGACCACCGGACTCAACGCACTTAACGCCGCCGTAGCCAGCCTTCAGCACGTCTTCCAGCTCCAGATCTTCCACGGTACCGGCTTCGGCAGCCATTTCCATGATGGTGTTCTGGGCTTTGGAGTGCAGAATCAGGCGGGTGGAGTCAGCTTTCGGGTCACAACCAACGATCATGACCTTCTTGCCCATCTCAGCCAGGGCTGCCACCAGGTTCTGAGTAGTGGTGGACTTACCGATACCACCTTTGCCGTAGATGGCGCATTGACGCATAGCCATAGTTAATTTCCTCAGGTTGCATTTCCACTTGAACGTTCGGCCGTAAGCCCGAACAACTCCGCGCACCAAAGGTAATGCAGTGTCTGTGCCAGCACCCACGACACATAAATAAGCCATTGATTTTAAATGATTAACTATTCATCGAAGGGAGCCACGAGGCGGTCTGATACACAACAATCCCCCTACAATCCCCCTACTCCGACTGTTGTAATTGCTACAACCGAACAATGATCCGACATCCCATCGAGCGTTCAGCATCCTGGTCCGGCCCTGTGACAAAACTGACAATTGTCGTGAAGCCACGCCCCATCCTGGCCCACGGATACGACAAGCCATTCCAAAACCGCTAATGATTTCCTTTAAATTCAAATAGTTAACCAAATAAATCCTTTCGGCACACTTATTGCGGTAGGTTGTCGATTCTTGCCCTTCCCTCAGCAGGAGAGTTCAGTGACCGACAGCTTATTAAAGGAAATCCTCGCCCAGCTCGGCTCGGGCGACATCGTTCCCTATCTGGGCCCGGGCGTCCTGCACGGAGTCGTCGATCGCGACACGGGCAAGCCGATTCCCGCCGACAGCGACAGCCTGATCCTCGCCATGACCGGCGGTCGGCCGATGTCGCCGCGTCTCATGTACGAGTTCCCGCGTGCGGCCATGCACATGGAGAACAAAAAAGGCCGCAGCTTCATCGAACGCTTCCTGACCCAGACCTACGGTGGCGACAACTGGAGCGCATCTCCGGTCCATCAGTGGCTAGCCGGACTCGACCTGCCCTACGTCATCGACAGCAACCGCGACACCCAGCTGCAGCGTTGCTACATCGACGCCGGGCGCCGGCACACCCTGGTGGTCGGCGCCGCGCGCCTCGCCGCGACGCCCTATCGCTTCGACCTCTACCACTTCGAGGACGGCAAGTACCGCAAGGTCGCGCTGGAAGAGGTCGATAGCGCCCTGCCGGTACTGTTCAAGCCGCTCGGCACGCCGCTGCCCAAGCCGGGCTACGTGGCCTCGGATGCCGACTTCGTCGACTACATCACCGAGCTGATGGGCGGCTTCGCCATTCCCGACTGGGTCAAGCTGCTGCGCAAGAACAAGCGATACCTGTTCCTGGGCCTGCGCTTCAACCGCGACACCGAACGCATGGTGATGAGCGACATGATCTACGATGCCGCTGAACCGGCCGGCTGGGTCCTGATCGATCAGCCGAGCGACAAAGAACGCAAGGTCTGCGAGCGCAAGAACCTGCAACTGATCGAGGCCGACTGGAGCAGTCTCCTCGCCCTCGCCAACCCCAGCGCCACCGAAGTGGCCTGACCTCTCTTTCTTCACCTAGACGAGAAGCCAACCATGCTGTTGAAAAGCTACGAAGACCAATCCCTGCTGTGCAACGTCAGCGTCAAGGGCCCGACCACCCAGGCCGGCATCCAGGCCTTCCGTGGCGACCTGGTCATCGTCGAAGGCGACATCGCCGACGACGCCGGCCGCCGCCTGCCGCCCAAAGCAGTGCTCAAGCAAGCCGCTCTGCTGTTCAAGAACGACAAGCTGATCATGGTCTCCGGTGGCCTGGTGCAACTGACCGACCTGCAAGCCTTCTTCGAGAAGTACAAGGGCGATCTGGCCAGCGACGCCAACCTGATCTTCTACGTCGAGAACCTGACCAAGCCGCTCATCAGCGAATACGAAGGCTTCAAGGTCACCCTCCAGGCACACGAAGAAGGCGCTATCTGGAACGTCATGATGGAAGACCTGCGCCTGGACAAGGAAGACTTCAAGGGCCAGAGCCCCGAAGACAAGGTCATCACCATGGCCGAAGGCCTGGCCGACTTCAAACCGAAGTACGACACCGTTTCCTTTGCCGATGCCCAGACCTTCACCGCCAACATCAAGCGCGAGCACCGCGGTCCGGTTTAATCGGTCGTCCCCTTTCCTTTTGGCAAGGATGCATCGCTAGGCCCTGTTCGCCACTCCCCCTTCCCGCAGGGGGAGTTTTCTTTTCGGGCACCGCCTTTTTCCACTGGCTGCCCTCCTCCCCTTCAAGCCATACGCCGCAGCCGGGTGAAGGCTTTTAGTTCCCACTCGCGCAGCGCCAGCAGCATTCCCGTGCCATGCCGCTTCGTCAGGGGCGCGGCCAGACTTTCCTCGTGCAGTTCGGCGAAGCGACGGCGCAGCGTGCGGATCTCCGCCTGCAGCTTGGCCAACGCCGACTCGGTGAGCATGCCGTGGGAAAAGGCCATGACCTCGTCCGTGCCGGCGAAGTTGCTACCGAGGAAATCCACCAGGCCTTGACGGCGGAAAAAGTTGCGGATTGGCCCACCAGGCAACCAGTCGAAGTCCCGCGCGACATTCAGGCGAACACGGTTGCCCGGCAACAGATCGAGCAGGCGCAGGCGGTCCAGCCGGGCCAGACGCTGGATGCACTCCGCCTCGCTGAGGCGGTAGGCGTGGAGGATCTCGCCCATCGTCCAGTGGTTCAGCACGCAGACGGCCACCAGCAGCAGTTTCTCGTCGGAAACCAGCTCGCGCTCCTGACCCTCGCCCAGGGTATGCAGGCGCGTCCCGCTCAGCGCCGCTTCCTGGGCCAGTTCGGCGAGGCTGAAGCCGAGCAGGTGGCCGATCTCGAGCAGCCGGTCAAGACTGAAACGTTGGCTTGCGAACATACGCTTGACGCTCGCCTCGGACAGCCCGAGGCGCGTGCCCAGTTCACGATAGGTGATGCCCTGGGCTTTCAGACGCTGCTTGAGGGTATTTACCAGGCGGTCGAGTTCGCTCATCGAACAAAAGTATCGTTTTCAGCTACTTGATCGGTAATTCTGCACGACTTTTTCCGACAAAGTTTCAATTCATTCTATGAGCCGCCATGCTGACGGCTCCTCCATACCAGGGATCGATCATGCTCAAGCCCTCTCTGCGCCTGCTCCTCAGGCTCCTGTTCCGTGTCGAGATCCAGGGTGACCGCAATGTCTTCGGCGATCCGCGCACTCTGATTGTCGCTAACCATGAATCCTTCCTCGACGGCCTGCTGCTCGGTGTTTTCTTGCCGGTGGATGCGCTGTTCGTGGTGCACACTCAGGTCGCCAGCCGGCCGCTGTTCCGTATCCTGTTGCGCTTCGTGCCGCACCTCACGGTCGATTCGGCCAGCCCGCTGGCGATCAAGCAGATCGTCAGATTGGTGGAAAGCGGACAACCGGTGGCGATCTTCCCGGAAGGGCGGATCACCCGTACCGGCTCGCTGATGAAGGTCTACGACGGCGCCGCCCTAGTCGCCGCCAAGACCGGCGCCAGCGTGGTGCCGGTGCGCATCGACGGCGCCGCGCAGAGCTACTTCGGTCGCCTAGCCGGGGTGTTCCCGCGTCGGGCGCTACCCAAGGTGCGCATCGCGATCCGCCCGCCGCAACGCATTTCCATGCCCGATCGGCCTTCGGCCCGGCTGCGCCGGCGCCGTGCCGGCGAGCTGCTGCGCCACATCCTGCTCGACATGCTGGTCGCCACCCGTCCGCAGCGCACCCTGTACCAGGCCTTCCTCGACGCCAGGGCGACCTTCGGCACCCACTACCGGCTGGTGGAGGACATCCGTCTGCAGGAGGAGTCCTATGGTTCGCTGCTGAAGATAACGTTGGCCATCGCCCGCCTGACCTCGCGCCTGAGCGTGCCGGGCGAAACGATCGGGGTGCTTGCTCCCAATGCCGCGCCGACCCTCGGTTTGCTACTCGGTTTGTCGCTCGGCCGGCGCATTCCCGCCTTGCTCAACTACACCGCCGGCGCCGAGGGGCTGCGCGCCGCCTGCCAGGCCGCCGAAATCCAAACCATCGTCGCCTCGCGGACCTTCGTCGAGAAGGCGCACCTGGGTCCGCTGCTCGCCGCCGTACCGGGCGTCCGCATCCATTACCTGGAAGATCTCAAGGCCGGCTTCGGCCTCGCCGACCGCCTGTGGGTACTCCGGCACCTGCTCCTACCGCGCCACGCCGAACAGCCGCAGACGCCTGAAGATGCCGCCGTGGTGCTGTTCACCTCGGGCTCGGAGGGCAAACCCAAGGGCGTGGTCCACTCCCACGCCTCGCTGCTGGCCAACGTCGCGCAGATCCGTGCGGTGGCCGACTTCACCCCGCAGGACAAGTTCATGATGGCCCTGCCGCTGTTCCACGCCTTCGGCCTGACCTGCGGCGCGCTGCTGCCGCTGGTCTCCGGCTGCCAAGTGTTCCTCTACCCAAACCCACTGCACTACCGGGTCATCCCCGAGCTGGTCTACGACCGCAACTGTACCGTGCTGTTCGGCACTTCGACCTTCCTCGGCAACTACGCCAAGTTTGCCCACCCCTACGACTTCGGCCGCCTGCGCTATGTGATCGCCGGCGCCGAACGGCTGGCCGAGCACGTGCGCGAGCAGTGGCTCGACAAGTTCGGCATCCGCATCCTCGAGGGCTACGGGGTCACCGAATGCGCTCCGGTGGTGGCGGTCAACGTCCCGATGGCCTGCCGCAACGGCAGTGTCGGCCAGTTGCTGCCCGGCCTCGACTACGAACTGGAGCCGGTGCCCGGTATCGCCGAGGGCGGCGCCCTGCACCTGAAAGGACCCAACCTGCTCAAGGGCTATCTGCTGTCCGAGCGGCCCGGAGTCATCCAGCGGCCGCCCGCGATCCGTTCTGGCTGGTATGCCACCGGCGACATTGCCAGCGTCGACGCCGACGGCTTCCTGTACATCCGCGGCCGCCTCAAGCGCTTCGCCAAGATTGCCGGCGAGATGGTTTCGCTGGAGGCGGTGGAAAGCCTGGCAGCGAACGCCGCTCCGGATTTCGTCCACGCCGCCGCGACACGCGACGACACCGCCCGCGGCGAAGCACTGGTACTCTTCACCACCGCCCCGGCGCTCGGCCGCGACCATCTGCTAGCCGCTGCCCGGGCGCTCGGCCTGCCGGAACTGGCAGTGCCGCGAACAATTTGCCGGGTCGATGCGCTACCCCAGCTCGGCACCGGCAAGACCGACTACCAGAGCCTCAAGCGCATGGCCGAGGAGATCCCCGCATGAGTTCGACCCTTTCTCTGCTCAGGGCCCGCCGCTTCGGCCCGCTATTCGTCACCCAGTTCCTTGGTGCCTTCAACGACAACCTGTTCAAGAACGCCCTGGTGGTTCTGCTGACCTACCAGACCGCCCAGTGGACCAGCCTGTCCCCCGGCTTGCTGGCCAACCTGGCGGCGGGCCTGTTCATTCTGCCGTTCTTCCTGTTTTCGGCGAGCGCCGGGCAACTGGCCGACAAATACGACAAGGCCCTGCTGGCGCGCTGGACCAAGCTGCTGGAGATCCTCATCGTACTGCTGATCGGTGCCGGCTTCTGGCTGCACAGCCTGGCGGTCCTGCTGGCCGGCCTGTTCCTCCTCGGCCTGCAATCGACTCTGTTCGGCCCGGTGAAGTACGCCATTCTGCCGCAACATCTGGGCGAGACCGAGCTGGTCGGCGGCAATGCATTGATCGAAGCCGGCACCTTCGTCGCCATCCTGGTCGGCACCCTGTCCGGTGCCCTGCTCGCCAATATCGAAGGCGGCGCCCTGTGGATCACCGCCGGCTGTCTGCTGGTCGCCGTGGCCGGCTACCTCGGCAGCCTGCGCATTCCCGTGGCGGCTCCGCCGGAGCCTGGCCTGCGCCTCAATCCCAATCCGTTCGGCGAAACCCGGCGCAGCATCGGTTTCGCCCGCGAAAATCGCAGCGTATTTCTGGCGATCCTCGGCATCTCCTGGTTCTGGCTGTATGGTGCGCTGCTGCTTGCGCAGTTCCCGGCTTACACCAAGGACGTGCTCGGCGCCGGGGAAAGTGGCGTGACTCTCCTGCTCACCGTCTTCACCCTGGGCATCGGCGGCGGCTCGCTGCTCTGCAAGCGCCTGTCGGGACAGCAGGTGGAAATCGGCCTGGTGCCGCTGGGCGCCCTCGGCCTCAGCCTGTTCGGTCTCGACTTGGCCTTCGCTTCCCCGGTCGCGGCAGAGGGCGGCCCGCTCGACTTTTCCGCGCTGCTGGCGGCGCCGGGCACTCTGCACGTGCTCGCCGACCTGTTCGCCCTCGGCCTGTTCGGCGGGCTGTTCATCGTCCCGCTGTATACCCTGATGCAGTTGTGCTCGGCCCCCGCGCAGCGGGCGCGAATCATCGCCGCCAACAACATTCTCAACGCTCTGTTCATGGTGCTGGGTGCCCTCGCCGCAGCTCTGCTGCTCGCGGCTGGGCTGTCCATCCCCGCGCTGTTCGGTGTCGCCGCGCTGGCCAACGCCCTGGTGATGCTCTATATCTTCCGCCTGCAGCCGGACTTCCTGCACCGCTGCGCCATCTGGCTGTCGAGCCTCGGCAAACTGCTCAAGCGCGACGCGCCACAGCCGACGGCAGCCACGGACGAAGCGGAGAAGCGGCCATGAAAGCGCGCATCGTGCGGCCCGATCCCGCCACGGCCTTCCCGACCGCCGAGCGCTGCCGCATCCTCGAACTGTGGAACGGCGCCGACGACCCGGCGCTGTCCATCGCCCTGGCCACGGTGGCGCCGGGCGAAACCACCCAGTCGCACCGCCTGCACGGAGTGGAGGAGCGCTACCTGATCCTCCACGGCCAAGGCCTCGTCAGTCTCGGCGACGAAGCACCGAAATCCGTGGGGCCGGGCGATCTGGTCGTCATTCCGGCGGGCATGGCGCAGCGGATCGCCAATACCGGCAACGGCGAACTGGCCTTCTATTGCATCTGCACGCCGCGCTTCACGCCCGAGAGTTACGAAATGTTGGAAAATTGAGCCCGCGTGACAGCGATCTCTGGCAAGAAGCTCCGCCCAGGCTCATCCGTCTTTCCCTGAAACGTGCGGGTGTGGCCCCGTGGTCTCTTCCTCGGATCGCCTGTTTCACGTGGAACAACCACTCATTACTTGCGCCTTTCGAGAATCGTCAAGTTTGCTCCGGCCGAAACCGGGCGATATTTCCGCCACGCTCCGCAAACGTGGAGAGCTAAACCAGTGGACCGACAATCGCCAGCAGCGGTCCACGATCCCGCGCTCGAGCGGGGACTTGATCGCGTCCCGTCGGGATAAATGCGCGGGCGAGCGCCGGACGTTGCAGGCGGTGCCGGCTTCGTCGTGCGCCAAGATGTCGGCATCCGCGCATCGTCCACGGCCCCCAGCAATCGAGGCCTCAAAAAGCAAGAACCTTGAAGAAAGCACGGCACTTCAAGCCTGCTGCCGGAGATAGACCACCAAGGCGCTGTCCATGGTCTTGGCGTGCAAGTCGAACCAGGCGGGCAGGCTGTCGTTCAGCCAAGCGCGGGCCATCTGCGCGCGGCCGGCCACGGCGCGCTGGCAGAAGCGGTCCATGTCGCCGAGGATGCGCTGGTGGTTGGCGCGGTGCTCGCCGAAAGCGGGATAGCCGGAGGCTTGCATCTTCGCCTCTTCGTCGGCGAAGTGGCGGCTGGTGTGCTCGAACAGCGCCTTAAAGGCTCCAACAAACTCCGGCCCCCCGGCATTCGCGGCAGCCAGGCAAAGTTCGAGGAATTCGCGATGAGTGTGATCGATCGTCTCGTCGCCCAGGGCGTAGCTGTCCTGAAAACGTTCCAGCATCTCTTGGGGGGTCGGCATGGCGGATGGTCCTTCTGTGGGGAGCGCACGAAGGATACGGCAAGGCCGCGACCGGCGCACGGCGGTCGCGGCACCGCAAAACAGGCCCGCCACGCTCCGTGATGGCAGGAGGACACTTGCGTACATTCGCCGTTCGGAACGGAACGGTTTCCCCTGACGTTATTGGGCCGCAATCCGGTTTTTTCCGACGCCCAGGTACCGAAGTCCTTTTCCGTACTCCGGCGTACAGCCTGTAGCCATGGCACGGAGCTTGCGCTTGGACCTTTCAGGTTCAATCAATCTCCCAAGGAAACAGGAACATGAAAAGACTGCTGGCGTGCTTGGCGATCACTCTTGCCCTACCCTTCGCGGCCCAGGCCAATGAACTCAAGGTCGTCACCGCGACCAATTTCCTCGGCACCTTGCAGCAACTGGCCGGCGAGTTCGAGAAGGAGACCGGGCACAGCATCACTATCAGTTCAGGCTCCTCCGGTCCCGTCTACGCGCAGATCGTCAACGGCGCCCCCTACGACGTGTTCTTCTCGGCCGACCAGAAAAGCCCGGAAAAGCTCGACAACGGAGGCTTCGCGCTGCCCGGCTCACGCTTCACCTACGCCATCGGCAAGCTGGTGCTGTGGTCGACCAAGCCTGGGCTGGTGGACGATCAGGGCAAGGTGCTGGCCGGTAACGGCTGGCGCCACATCGCCATATCCAACCCGGAAATCGCCCCCTATGGCCTAGCCGGCACCCAGGTACTGACCCATCTGGGCCTGCTCGACAAGCTGACCGCCGAAAAACGCATCGTGAAGGCCAACAGCGTCGGTCAGGCGTACAGCCAGACCGCCTCCGGCGCCGCCGACCTGGGCTTCGTCGCCCTGGCGCAGATCATCCAGAAGGACGGCAGCATCTCCGGCTCCCACTGGTTCCCGCCGGCCGACTATTACGAACCCATCGTGCAGCAGGCGGTCATCGTCAAGTCCACCCCCGAAAAGGCGCTCGCCGAGCAATTCATGAGCTGGATGAAAGGGCCGCGCGCCGTGGCGATCATCAAGGCCGCCGGCTATTCGCTGCCCGAATGATTCCCGGTCCTGCCGAATCCCTGCGAGGTTTCCCATGCTCGGACTCAATGACGCCGACCTCACGGCTTTCGCCATCACCCTGAAACTGGCCGCCATCAGCACCCTGCTGTTGCTGGTGCTGAGCGCGCCCCTGGCCTGGTGGCTGGCTCACACGCATCGACGCAGCAAGGTGCTGGTCGAGGCGCTGGTCGCCATGCCGCTGGTCATGCCGCCGACGGTCATGGGCTTCTACCTGCTGATGCTATTCGGCCCGCGGGGCTGGATCGGCGGCTTCCTGGAATCCATCGGTCTGCCCCATATGGCCTTCACCTTCACCGGGCTGGTGGTGGGCTCCATGTTCTTCTCGCTGCCATTCGTCGTGCAGCCGCTGCAGAACGCCTTCGCCGCCACGGGCCTGCGCGTGCTGGAAGTCGCCAACACGCTGCGGGCATCGCCGCTGGACCGCTTCTGCAGCGTCATCCTGCCGCTGTCGCGGCGCGGCCTGGTGACGGCCGGCGTGCTGTCCTTCGCCCATACCCTGGGCGAGTTCGGAATGATCCTGCTGATCGGCGGCAACATTCCCGGCGCGACCCAGGTGGCCTCCATCGCCATCTACGACCACGTGGAAACCATGGATTACGACGCCGCCCACGGCCTGTCCCTGGTACTGGTGTGTTCTTCCTTTCTGCTGTTGCTGGTGGTATTCGCCCTCAACCGACGCTTCAAGGTGGTCGGTGCGGTATGAAGTGTCGCCGACCGGACTGCCGCATGAAACAGGACAATCCCGTATGACCCTGCAACTCGATTTCTCCGTCAGACGCCGAGGCTTCAGCCTGGATGCCCGACTAGAACTGCCCGGCAAGGGCGTGACCGCCCTGTTCGGCCGCTCCGGCTCCGGCAAGACCACCCTGCTGCGCTGCATCGCCGGCCTGCACCGGGAGCGCCACGGCCGGCTGGTTTTCCGTGGAGAAACCTGGCAGGACGCCGAACGCTTCGTACCCACCTACCAGCGGCCGCTGGGCTACGTCTTCCAGGAGGCCAGCCTGTTTCCGCACCTGCGCGTACTGCAGAACCTGGAATACGGCTTTTGCCGCGTGCCCCCCGAGCAGCGCCGCATCGGCCTGGTGGACGTGATTTCGCTGCTCAAGCTGGAGGACCTGCTGGAGCGTTATCCGGAGCAGATTTCCGGGGGACAGCGCCAGCGCGTCGCCCTGGGCCGGGCCTTGTTGACCAGCCCGCGCCTGCTGCTGATGGACGAACCCCTGGCCTCCCTGGATGCCGCCAGCAAGGAAGAGATCCTGCCCTTTCTGGAAGGCCTGCGCGACCGGCTGGACCTGCCGATCCTCTATGTCAGCCACTCCATCGAGGAAGTCATGCGCCTGGCCGACCACCTGGTCCTGCTGGAAAACGGCAGTGTCATCGCCCAGGGCCAACTGCAGGCATTGCTCACCGCCCGGGAATTGCCCTTCGTCCGTACGGAAAACTCCTCCACCGTGCTCGATGCGCGCGTGGCCTGCCTGGACGCGGGCGACGGTTTGACCGAGCTGGAAGTGGAGGGACAGCCGCTGCTGATCACCAGGCAACCGGTATCCGCCGGGCGGATCGTCCGGGTCAGGATCATGGCGCGGGACGTGGGCCTGGCGCTGGAGCCGCCGACGGCCACCAGCTTTCTGAACTGCCTGAAGGTGACGCTGCTCGACTGCCAACCGGGCCTGGTGCCAAGCCAGTTGCTGGTGCGCCTGCGCATCGGCGGACAGGTACTGCTGTCGCGGGTGTCCCGACGCTCCGCCGAGCACCTGACTTTGCATCCGGGACAATCCCTGCACGCCCTGGTGAAAGGTGCGGCGCTGGGCTGAAGGCTCCCGACCGGGACCGATATCCAGATGCATAGCCAGGCCGTCTTTTTGTCGCGCTGTATAAAAAGCAACATAAATAAGGTGGAAAAACCTACATTCCGTAGGCGAAACGCCTCGAAAAAATTAATAAGTTATTGTTTTTAATGTATTTTAAATTTTCGTAACAAGTTGGTTCATTTTTTGCAAAAAGTTTCTTAGAGTTATTTAAGGCAATTGAAAACAGACGAGGCGCACGTACCGGAAAAGCCGCTAGCGGTCCAACAGCGGCCATCGGTATCGCCAGTTCAATCGAAATCCAAATTCAGGGAGATATTTCAATGCATTTTGCGCGCCACTTCTCGTTTCGCTGAAGCCGCAAGGCCTGATGCAAATCAACGAAGCGATTGATTTGTATCAGGGCGCTTCGGCCCCGATTTCCAAACCAATCCATTAAATGGCATTTTTCGCCGCCCCAAGCGTCGGGCTTCCGGACGAGGCCAGCCTATGGACAACCCGCACAACTCAACAGGAGAAAAGACATACATGAATAAATCCACTCTGACCCTGGCCGTGACGGCAGCCATTCTAGGTCAGACTCTGTCGCAAGAAGCGGTTGCTGCGGGCTTCATCGAAGACAGCAGCGCCACGCTGCGCCTCAAGAACTTCTATATCAACCAGGACGTCCGCAACCAGGACGCGCCGCGCTCCGAGGAGTGGGGCCAGGCCTTCTTCCTCGACTACAAGTCCGGCTTCACCGAAGGCCCGGTCGGCTTCGGCCTCGACGTGCTGGCCATGCATGCCATCCGCCTCGACGACGGCGGCCGCGCCGGCAAGGCGGGCATCGAACGCACCCCTGGCGGCATGTTCCCGCTGGAAAGCAATGGCAAGGCAAAGAACGACTTCGGCCGGGTCGGCGTGACCGGCAAGCTACGCTTCTCCAAGACCGAGGCGCGCCTCGGCACCCTGCTGCCGAGGATGCCGGTGCTGGTCTACAACGACGGCCGCCTGCTGCCGCAACTGTTCCATGGCGCGCAGATCACCTCCAACGAGATCAAGGACCTGACCCTGACCGCCGGCAAGATCGAGCACTCCACCGAACGGAACTCCAGCGACAGCTACGGCCTGTCGATCTCCGGCGCCAACAGCGGCAGAAGGGCGCAGTTCAGCAACGAGTTCTACTTCGCCGGCGCCGACTACAAAGCCACCAAGGACCTTCTGCTGCAGTACTACTACGGCAACCTGCGCGACTTCTACAAACAGCACTTCTTCGGCCTGGTGCACGACTGGAAGCTGCCGGTCGGCGCGCTGAAGACCGACCTGCGTTATTTCTACAGCGACTCCGACGGCAAGAACGAGAGCGCCTCCGGACGGGCCGAGGGCTATGTCAGCAGCGGTGCCAACGGCAGCAGCGGCGAGGTCGACAACAACCTGTGGAGTGCGATGTTCACCTATAGCCTGTCCGGCCACTCGCTGGGTCTCGGCTACCAGAAGGTCACCGGCAACAGCGACTTCCCGCATATCTTCATGGGTAACGGACGCAGCCTGTACCTGATCACCGACTCGCAGATAGGCAAGTTCGCCAGCGCCGGCGAGAACTCCTGGGTAGCCAGGTATTCCTACGACTTCGCGCAGATCGGCGTGCCGGGCCTGAGGGCCAGCCTGGCCTATGTCAGCGGCGACGACATCGACGCCGCCGGCAGCGATAACAAGGAGTGGGAACGCAACTTCCGTGTCGACTACGCAGTGCAGAACGGCCTGTTCAAGGGCGTCGGCATCGCCTGGCTCAATGCCGCGAACCGTGGCAACGACGTCCGCGACATGGACGAGAACCGCCTGATGGTCAGCTATAGCCTGCCGCTGTTCTAAACCATTCTCCATCGAGACCGCAGGGACGCGGTTTCACCCCAGGCGAGCCGGAGCTTACCGTTCCGGCTCGCTCCTACAGGTCCTCCTCCTTGACCACTTCGACCCCGCTCGCATCGATGGCGTAGGCGGCATTCGCCAGATCGTTGCTGATCTTCTCCACCCGCAGCCTGCCGTCCACCCACAACGGAAGCGAAATGTCGTCCACGCGAAAGCCCCTCGGATAGCGAACCAGGACGATCTGATTCGGCGGCGGCGGCGGCAGATGGATGCAGGCGCCAGGATAGGGCACCAGGAAAAAGGTGGTGCTGTGCCCCTTGCCGTCGTTCTCCAACGGCACCGGATAGCCTCCTAAGCGGATCTCCCTGCCGTCCAGCGCCGGGACCGTCTTCGCCGAATACATTACGGCCGGCAGGCTTCTCGACTTCTGCTTGAGACCGCCCTTGGCGGTGAAGTCGCCATCGGTTTCCGGCGTGTCGTGGACGATGTCCGGCATGTCCTCCAGGGCCTGGCGATCGGCTTCGGGCATCAGTTCCAGCCAGTCCAGCTCCGGCAGTTCGGCATGCGACAGGGAGCTGGCGAGAAGCAGGACGGGGAGAAGGAACGATAGTCGGCGCATGGAATCGAACCGGCGGCTGGAAAAGGAAGGGAATGCGAGCGGCATGATGTCATCGACCGGAGTGCCGATAAAGAGCAGCATAGGGGACTGACGGCAAACCATGGGCATTTCCGCCTGCCAGCAGCGGGCAGCAGCAGCATCTGGTTATACCGCATAAAATTCAGCAGCAACCCACCGCGAGTCATGCGCATGAAAACCCACCCCTCCTTTCTGGCACTCCTGCTGGCCTGCGCATGCGTCGTCGTCATGCCCGGCGTGCGAGCCGTCGACAAGGTCCCGCCGGTCCGCACGCCCCCACCGCTGGAACTGGCCTCCGCCAGCGCTCTGGTGATCGACCTGAACACCGGCCGGGAATTGTTCGCCAACCACCCGGACGTGATCGTGCCGATCGCCTCGATCAGCAAGTTGATGACCGCCATGGTGAGCCTGGACGCCCGTCAGCCGCTCGACGAGGCGATCCCGGTGCGAATCCACGACACTCGCGAATTACGCGGCGTCTACTCGCGGGTGCGAGTCAACAGCCTCATCAGCCGCCGGGAGATGCTGCGCCTGGCCCTGATGTCCTCGGAAAACCGCGCGGCGGCGAGTCTGGCGCACAACTACCCGGGCGGCCACGCGCGCTTCGTCGCGGCGATGAACGCCAAGGCCCGCGCCCTGGGCATGCATAGCACCCGCTTCGTCGAACCGACCGGCCTGTCGGAGCGCAACGTCTCCACCGCCCGCGATCTGGCGAAGCTGCTCAGAGCCGCGCGGCAATATCCGCTGATCCGCGAATTGAGCACCACGCCGAGCCATAGCGCGTACTTCCAGCAGCCGCGTTACGTGCAGAACTTCAACAACACCAACCCGCTGGTGCGCAACCCCGACTGGCGCATCGAGGTCACCAAGACCGGCTTCATCGACGAGGCGGGCCACTGCCTGGCCCTGCTCGCGGTGATCCAGAACCGTCCCGTGGCCATGGTGCTGCTGAACACCCTCGGCAAGCACTCCCACGTCGGCGACGCCAACCGCGTACGGCAGTGGCTGGAAACCGGCCAGAGCACGCCGGTCCCTCTGACGGCCCTGCGCCACAAGCAGCGGAAGCAGTTGGAATGGCGCAGGACCCAGGCTACCGCCACGGCCACCGCTCAGGATTTGCGCAGATAGCCGTAGATCACCAGCAGGATAATGGCGCCGATCACCGCGCCGATGAAGCCGGCGGCTTCGCCGGCGCGGTAGATGCCCAGCGCCTGGCCGCCATAGGTGGCCACGAGCGAACCGCCGATGCCGAGCAGGATGGTCATGATCCAGCCCATGGGCTGATCGCCCGGTTTGAGAAAACGTGCGACCACGCCGACCAGCAGGCCGATGAGAATGGTGCCGAGAATGCCCATCACAGAGCCCTCCTTGAAGTCCTTGACCCCCTCAGCCTAGTCGCGCTCCAGCATACCTGCCATCCGGGCAAGCACGCGGGTGTGCTTCAGTCCCCGGCGATCAGCGCCTCGATTTCCCGGATGCGAGCCTCGAGAGTCGGCAGGTCCTTGCTGCGCAGGGTGGCGTGGCCGACCTTGCGCCCGGCCTTGAAGGCCTTGCCGTAGTGATGCGGGTGGCAGTCGGCGATAGCCGCCAGCCGGTCCAGCGGCGGCACCTGGCCGATGAAGTTGAGCATGGCGCTCTCGCCCACCTTGGCGGTGGAACCCAGCGGCAGGCCGGCCACCGCGCGCAGATGGTTTTCGAACTGGCCGCACTCGGCGCCCTCGATGGTCCAATGCCCGGAGTTGTGCACCCTGGGGGCGATCTCGTTGGCCTTGAGGCCGCCATCGACCTCGAAGAACTCGAAGGCCAGCACGCCGACGTAGTCCAGCTTCTCCAGCACCCGGCCGACATAGTCCTCGGCCAGCGCCTGCAGCGGGTGCCCGCTGCTGGCCACCGACAGGCGCAGGATGCCGCTCTCGTGAGTGTTGTGCACCAGCGGGTAGAAGCGCGTCTCGCCGTCGCGGCCGCGCACGGCGATCAGCGACACCTCGCCGCTGAAGGGCACGAAGCCTTCGAGAATACAGGGCACGCTGCCCAGCTCGGCGAAGGCGCCGGCGACGTCCGCAGGCTGGCGCAGGACCTTCTGGCCCTTGCCGTCGTAACCCAGGGTGCGGGTCTTGAGCACCGCCGGCAGGCCGATCTCGGCCACGGCGGCATCGAGATCGACCTGCGAGTGGATGTTGGCGAATTCCGGGGTGGGAATGCCGAGACTCCTGAACAGGCTCTTCTCGAACCAGCGGTCGCGGGCGATGCGCAGAGACTCGGCGGAGGGGTAGACGGGAACGAACTGGGAGAGGAAGGCTACGGTCTCGGCCGGCACGCTCTCGAATTCGAAGGTGACCAGATCGACCTCGTCGGCCAGTTGGCGCAGATGGCCCTGATCGCCATAATCGGCGCGGATGTGCTCGCCGAGCGCGGCCGCGCAGGCATCCGGCGCCGGGTCGAGGAAGGCGAAGTCCATGCCCAGCGGAGTGCCCGCCAGGGCCAGCATACGGCCCAACTGGCCGCCACCGATCACGCCGATCTTCATCTTGTCGGAACTCCCTTTCTCAGGCTTCGCGCGGATCCGGATTGTCGAGCACGCTACGGGTCTGCTCCTCGCGGAAATGCTTGAGCGCTTCGAGGAGCCGCGGGTGCCTGGCGCCGAGAATGCTGGCGGCGAGCAGCGCGGCATTGATCGCGCCGGCCCGGCCGATGGCCAGGGTGGCGACCGGCACGCCGGCCGGCATCTGCACGATGGAGAGCAGCGAGTCGACCCCGGAGAGCATCGACGACTGCACCGGCACGCCGAGCACCGGCAGGTGGGTCTTGGCCGCGCACATGCCCGGCAGGTGGGCAGCGCCGCCGGCGCCGGCGATGATCACCTCGATGCCGCGGGACGCGGCCTGATCGGCGTACTGGAAGAGCAGATCCGGTGTGCGGTGGGCGGAAACCACCCTGACTTCGTTGGGGATGCCCAGCTTGTCCAGCATCTCCACGGTGTGACAGAGGGTGCTCCAGTCCGACTTGGACCCCATGATCACGCCTACCAGTGCGCTCATCTTCATGCCTCTCGTTGGCGCCCGCGGGCGCATCAAAAAACAACAAGCCACGCTGGCAGGGCGTGGCTTGGCGGGGGCGGCGAACCTCTCCGGATATGAGAGAGGATCGCATTATCAAGCGGCGGAGTATAACCCAAAGCCGGACGCGGAAGTGCAAGCGCACGCACCTACTGTCCGGGTTATTATGAGCACTCCCTGTCCTCGCCGAGACCAGACCATGGACGCGATCGACCAACTCATGGTCCTCTACAGCGGCGGCACCATCGGCATGCAGGCCGGCCCCCAGGGCCTGGTGCCGGCCGCCGGTTTCGACGCGCGCCTGCGCGAACGGCTGATCGCCGAACCGCAGCGCCGCATGCCGCCCTGGCGCTACCGGGAACTGAGCCCGCCGATCGACAGCGCCAATATGCACCAGGGCCACTGGCTGACCCTGCGCGACGCCATTGTCGCCGCGGTCGAGAAAGACGGCTGCGACGCCGTGCTGCTGCTGCACGGCACCGACACCCTGGCCTATAGCGCCGCGGCGCTAAGCTTCCTGCTGCTCGGCCTGGACGTGCCGGTGGTGCTGACCGGCGCCATGCTGCCGGCGAGTGTCCCGGGCAGCGATGCCTGGGACAACCTATTCGGTGCCGTGGACGCCCTCGCCCAGGGCCTGGTCCCCGGCGTGCACCTCTACTTCGGCGGCCGCCTGCTGCACGGCGCGCGGGCCAGTAAGCTGGGCAGCGCGACCTTCGAGGCCTTCGCCGAACTGCCACGCCGACGTCATGGCAGGCGCACCGCCACGCTGCCCGCCGGACTCGACTATCGCACCTTGCGCCAGCCGGTGAACCTCGCCGTGCTGCCGCTGTTTCCCGGCCTGCGGGCGACGCAACTGCGCGCCCTGCTCGACAGCGGCGTACAGGGCCTGGTGCTGGAGTGCTACGGCAGCGGTACCGGCCCGTCGGACGACGCCGAACTACTCGAGGCGCTGCGCGAGGCCCGCCGGCGCGGCACCGTGCTGCTCGGCATCAGCCAGTGCCCACACGGCCATGTGGCGTTCGACACCTATGCCGCCGGCAACGCCCTGCGCGAGGCCGGGCTGATCGGCGGCGACGGAATGACCCGCGAGGCAGCGCTCGGCAAGCTATTCGCCCTGCTCGGTGCCGGCCTGCCGGCGCAGGAGGCGGAATACTGGCTGGCGCAGGATCTGTGCGGTGAGTGCGCCGACTCCTCGCCCGCCGGCGCCAATAGGCCCTAATACAGCCCGCAGCCCAGCACCTCGACCTCCGCCAACTCCCGCCCGGCGCTGTCGTAGAGCACGGCGTAGACCTGGGTGGACATGTTCCAAGCCTCCAGCCGGTAGCGCTGCCCGGCGGTGAAGTCCGGATAACGCAGGCGCAACCAGCAACTGGTGGCCAGCGGATTGCGGCCCATCGGATTGCCCTGGTAGTAGTAGCGGTACGTCGCTTCCAGTTCATGAGCACCGGGAGCGACCTGGAAATAGCGGCCGTCGCGCAGCCGCTGGCCATCCTGCCAGTCCGCCATCAGCAGGCTGGTCACTTCGCGGGCCTGCAGCTCGACCCAGGCCATCCGCGGGTCCGGCTCGGGCACTGGAGTGGCGCAGCCGGCCAGCAGCACGGGTAACGTCAACCAGGGAAATCGTCCACGCATGAGCAGCCTCGCACGAAGAAACGGGCGAGTCGTCAGGCTCCGCTGTTACAGCCGCTCTCCTGACCGGTCGCCAGCATCCGGCGCTGGTCGTCATAGAGCCTGGCCCAGGGACGGAAACCGACGTCGCCGACCTCCAAACTATACCGCTGACCAGGGGCGAACTCCTTGTAGTTCAGGCGAATCAGGCAATTGCGTTCGTGGGGGGGCTGGTTCGGGCCGATGTTGCTGCTCGCCACCTCGAAACGGTAGCGCATGCCCAGCTCATGGGCACCGGGGCTGACCTGGAAGAAGCGGTGGTCGTCCAGCGTCTTTCGATCCACCTCGGCGGCGCGCAACGAGTGGGGTATGCGGGGATTCAGCTCGACCCAGGCCTGGCCGGGATCGTGCCGCGGCAGCAGCAGGTTACAGCCACCAAGGGTCAATAGACAGGGAAGCAGGATGAGGACACGCATGACAGAGCTCCGGGGTATGGTGGTCATGGAACCGGTGGCGCTGGAAAAACCGGGCCGGCTTCCACCACATCGAAGCGCGGAATTGTCCGTCCGCTGCCTGTACACTCCCTGATGCACGGGCGAGCGATACGCTCGCCTCTCTTTCCTTAAAAACGCCTTGCAGGGCCACCGGGTTCGCCGGATGAATGTTTGCAGATCACGAGACAACCTTATAGTGCGAGGGGTTCCCTTGTTGCTAGCCGTCTATCTGAACGGCTGTTCCAGTCTCGCCTACTACGGTCACCTGGCTAGTGGACAGCTCGAACTGCTGCGCCGGCGCGAACCGCTCGCCACGGTGATCGCCGATCCGGCCCGCGACCCCGTGCTGCGCCAGCGTCTGACCCAGGCCCAGGCGGCCCGCCGCTTCGCCAGCGCCCAGCTCGACCTGCCGGACAACGCCAGCTATCGCCTCTACGCCGACCTGGGCCGCTCCTACGTGGTGTGGAATCTCTTCGCGACCGGGGAGTTCTCCGTGGAGCCACTCGCGCACTGCTTTCCGATCGCCGGCTGCGTCGCCTACCGTGGCTTCTACCAGCTCGGCCGGGCGCGCGGGGCGGCAGCGCTGCTGAAGCGGCAGGGCCTGGACACCTTCGTCGGCGGCGTCGAGGCCTACTCCACCCTCGGCTGGTTCGCCGACCCGATCCTCGCCGGCATGCTGCGCCACGACGACGACACCCTGGCCGCGCTGATCTTCCACGAGTTGGCGCATCAACGCCTCTACCTGCCGAACGACACCGCCTTCAACGAATCCTTCGCCAGCTTCGTCGAGCGCGAGGGCCTGCGCCAATGGCGCGCCAGCCGCGGCCTGGCGCCGCCGGACGAACGCCGCGCCCAGCGCGACGAGCAGTTCACCCGCCTGGTGCTGGACACCCGCGAGCGCCTGCGGAAACTCTATGCCAGCGGCCTTCCGGCAAAGGAGATGCGCCAGCGCAAGGCGGCCGAATTCGAACTGCTGCGCCAGCGCTACCGGACGCTGCGCGACGGCGAGTGGCAGGGCGACCGGCGCTACGACGCCTGGGTCGAGGGACCGCTGGACAACGCCAAACTACTGCCGTTCGGCCTGTACGATGGTTGGCTACCAGCCTTCGCCGAAATATTCCGCCGCGCCGGCCAGGATTGGCCACGCTTCTACCGACAAGCCGAACGCCTGGCGCGGCTGCCCGCCGCCGCACGCCAGCAACGCCTGGCCGAACTGCAGGCAGGCACGCCGTCCAGCCTCGCCATACAGGAGGAACCCCCATGAACCGAAGCTGTCTCGCCCTCTCGCTGTGCCTGCTGAGTACCCCGCTGCTGGCGGCGGTCAAGCCCTGCGAGGAACTCAAGGAAGAGATCGAAGTGAAAATCCAGGCCGCCGGCGTGACTTCCTACACGCTGGAGATAGTGCCCAACGCGGAAGTGACCGACCGCAACCTGGTGGTCGGCAGTTGCGACGGCGGCACCAGGAAGATCATCTACCAGCGCAACGACGGCGGCAGTCGGCACAACGAACCATCCCCGACTCCCGCACCGGCCCCCGAGGAGGCTCCGCTCGCAGACTGAGCGGGCTTTCCCCGGCCGTTGCCGGGATGTGCGAGCGAATAAAAAACGGCGAGAGGATCGCTCTCGCCATTCTTCGCGGAATACTGCTTTCTTCCGTTGAGTCATCGTCCTGATGGGATCGCTCTCCTGCGAAGTCCTTGGCCGCTATCCTGGTCAGCCGGTACCGATCCGTCGGCACAGGAGCGATATTAAGGAGTCCTCCGGCGACCGGTAAGTGGACAAGTCCCCGAATCCATGTAAGCCATGACCTACATGGACACGCACTGCCCGGTCGGGGAACTCAGTCCTCGTGGTCGGCGAGCAAGTGCGGCTCCTTCAGCGGCAGGTAGTGCTCAGCCAGGTGCTGGTCCTTCAGGCGCACATAGTTGTCGGCGCTGTAGCGGAAGAAGCCGCGCTCCTTGTCGTTCAGCGGGCGCACCTGCTTCACCGGGCTGCCGACGTACAGGAAGCCGCTTTCCAACATCTTGCCCGGCGGCACCAGGCTGCCGGCACCGACGATCACCTCGTCCTCGACCACCGCGCCGTCCAGCACGATGGCGCCCATGCCGACCAGCACACGGTTGCCGATGTGGCAGCCGTGCAGGGTCACTTTGTGGCCGACGGTGACCTCGTCGCCGATTTCCAGCGGGTGGCCTTGCGCGTTGAACGGCCCGGCATGGGTGACGTGCAGCACGCTGCCGTCCTGGATGCTGGTGCGCGCGCCGATGCGGATGCGGTGCACGTCGCCGCGGATCGCCACCTGCGGCCAGATCGAGCTGTCGTCGCCGATCGCCACGTTGCCGAGGACCACGGAAGCGGGGTCGACGAAGACCCGCTCGCCCAGTATCGGGGTGATGCCCTGGAAGGTTCTGATGGTCATGCCGAAGACTCCATGTGGGGATTGCCTATCGTCCCGAAGCATCCCGAGCGGTGCAAGGCGCCCGCCGGTCGCGGCCGACGGCTGAAACCGTTTCCATCCCAAGGCGGCCGAAAAAGACCCAAGACTCAGAAATCCACGCTCGCCGACAGCGTCGCGGTGCGCGCCGCTCCCCAGGACACCCGGTTGCTGGTTTCGCCGCTGGAAATGAAGTACCGCTTGTTGGTCAGGTTGTCGACATTCAACTGCACCTGGGCCTTTTTGCCGATCACGTCGGGCAGCGACCAGGTAGCGAAGGCGTCGTAGGTGGTGTAGCCGGACAGCTCGAAGCTGTTCGCCAAGTCACCCTCCCGCGAGCCGACGTAGCGGGCGCCGCCGCCGATCCGTAGGCTGCCGGGCAGGACGCTCTGCGGCAGATCGTAGGAGAGGAACAGCCCGGCGACGTTGTGGGCGACGTTGACCAGTTCGTTGTCCTCGGTGGCCTCCGTGTCCTTGAGCACCTTGGTATCGGTGTAGGCGTAGTTGGCGATGACGTTCCAGCGCTCGCCCAACTGCCCATTGAGGCTGGCCTCCAGGCCACGCGAGCGGGCCTCCCCTACCGCCCGGGTGAACCGCTCGCCGCCGACGGTCTCGGTGGTCTGGATGTTCTCCTTGCGGATATCGAACAGGGCGACCAGCCCCGACAGCCAGCCGTTGTCGTAGCGGAAACCGATTTCGTACTGGCGGCCCTCCTCCGGGTCACTGCCGCCATCCACGCCGTTGCCGGCCTCGACGATGTTCGGCTTGTAGGATTCGCTGTAGTTGGCGTACAGGGAAAACTCATCGTTCACCTTGTAGACCAGGCCGGCGAACGGCAGGTTCTTGATCTTGTTCACATTGGTGCCGATCTGGTAGGGAATGCCCTGCCCATCCCGCTGGCGGAACCTTTGATGGCGCAGGCCGAGGGACAATATCCAGTGCTCGCCGATGTGGATGTTGTCCTTGGCGTATACCGACAGCATGCGCACCCGCGAGCGCTGCTGGCTGTTGCCGGGATTGACGATCTCGGTCCGTTTCAGATTGCCGTAGTGCGGCGACTCCGGGTCGAAGCCCCAGGTGTTGGGGCCTTGGTGGAAGAAGCCGTTCGACTCGTCTTGGCGTTCGTGGTCGGCGCCGAGGGTCAGTTCGTGGCGCATACCGCCCAGCTCCAGCTCGTTGAGCCAATCCAGGGCGGCGTAGTTGCGGCTGCGCTCGATATCCGGGTTGCTGCGAAAGCGCCGGCGCAGCTGCCCGGTCGCCGGGTCGTAGGCGTTCGGGTCGGCCTGGAAGTCGCTGGAGTCGTCCTTGTTCCAGCCGTAGTTGAAGCGCAGGCGCGAGGTCGGCGAGAAACGGTACTCCAGGGCCAGGCTGGCGTACTGGCGATGGCCCTCGATCCGCGTCCAGTGCTCGTCGAGCCGATGATCGCGATCGCCGACCGCGTGGCCTTTGTAGAGAAAGGCGCCGCGATCGAGAACCGAGGAATAGTCGGAATATTCGTAGGACAGGGTGGCCGAGAAGGCCTCGCTCTCGAAGGCCAGCGACGGCGCGACCACCTTGTCGCGGTTGACGCCGAAGTTGCGCCAGTAGTCCTCGTCCTTGTGCTGTCCGATCAGGCGGAAGGCGAAACCGCTCCCGCCCAGGGGGCCGGACACATCGAAATAACCGCTGCCGCCGCCTTCGCTGCTGAGCTGTCCGCCCAGGGTGCCGCGCCACTGGTAGGTGGGCTTCTTGCTGATGACGTTGATCACCCCGCCGGGCTCCTGCATGCCGTAGAGCAGGGAAGCCGGTCCCTTGAGCACCTCGACCCGCTCGGTGGTGATGCTGTTGAAGTTGCGCCCGCGGGCGGTGCGGATGCCGTCGCGCAACACCCCGCCGTCGACCCCGTTGCCGAAGCCGCGCTTGACCAGGGAATCCTGGGTGCCGCCGAAGCTGTTGCCGATCGTGATGCCGGGAACGAACTTGACGGTTTCCTCCAGGTCGTTCACCGCGAAGTCGTCCAGCACCTGCCGAGTGACGCTATAGGCGGTCTGCGACTGCTCCAGGAACGGCGTCTCGAACTTGTCGCCGATGGCGCTCGTCGATGCCCGGTAAGTCCGCTCCTCGGCGACCTCGTTGACGCTGATCGCATCCAGCGACATGCCAGCGCCCCCATCCACCAAGGTTCGCACCTCGTAACCGCCGGTTTGGGTCGGCACGGCCTGCAGTCCGCTGCCGTCGAGCAAGATGTTCAGCGCCTGCTCGATTTCATACGTGCCGTCGAGCGGCTGGCTCCGCTTGCCGGCGGTGAGGGCGGCGTCGCCCGCCACATGGATGCCGGCCTGGGCGGCGAACTGGTTAAGCCGTTCGGCCAGCGGACCGGCGGGAATCTCGTAATGCCGTAGTTCGGCGGCCGGCACGGCGGTGCCGTACAGCAGGGCAGGCACGCCGGCCAGGAAGAAGGGAAGGGCCAGCGTCAACGGAATACGAAAACGGCGAGTTTGGCGTGGTGGCATGGGAAATCCTCTACTGCATATCGGCCGGCGAAAAGCCGGTGTCACCAACCAAATCGGATGAGCGAGAAAAACAGGAAGCGAAAAACAAGAATTTTTTACATTCGCATGAGGCGGCGGGACTCAGCGACGGGCTTCGATGCTCGTCCACCAGGGCAGCGGACGCTGGACGACGATCGGCAGGGCGCCCTCCAGCATGCTCAGAACCCGCTCACTGTCATGCAACGGGTAGGTGCCCATGACGCGCAGCCCGGCGACTTCCGGGGCGACGCCCAGGTAGCCGCGATGATGGCCGGACAATTCCTCGACGAACTCCGCCAGGGACATGTCGTCGACCAGCAGAAGCCCCCTGCTCCAGGCCTGACGAGCCTGAACGGCGGGCTCCGGGTCGCCGATGGCTCGCCGGTCGAAGCGCAGTTGCTCCCCGGCCCGGACAATGCGCGCGGCGCCGCTGCCGACGGTGCGCACGTCCACCGCGCCCTCGAAGACCGCCAGACGGGTGTGCCCGTCCTGCTGGGTCACGCTGAAGCGCGTCCCCAGGGCCCGTAGGCGCCCTTCAGCAGTATCGACGACGAAAGGCCTGTTCTCGAAGGCGGTGTCGATCAGCACCTCCCCGGCGAGCAGGTGGAGCCGGCGCAGCCGGGGCTGGTAATCGCTGTCCAGGGCGCTGGCAGCGTTGAGCCAGATGCGCGTGCCGTCGGCGAGCAGGAAATCGCGCACCTCCCCGGTCGCCGTGCGGTAATCGGCGCACCAGGCCGCGACCAAGCCGGCCAAGTGCGTGTCGCGCCAGCCGAACCAGCCGAGCAGGGCGCCACCCGACAACACGCCCAGGGTACGCAGCGCCTGACGGCGGGACAGATCCGTGCTGCGCGCCGTGCGCAGGGTGCGCACGGCCATGTCGCCGTCGTCCTGCAGTGCCGCGAAGCGCCGACCGACACGTTCCACGTAGCGCCAGGCCTGGCGGTGCGCCTCGCTTTGCCCGTGCCAGCGCCGCCAGGCCGCGCCGATGGCGGCGTCGTGCGGGGCGGCGCTCAGCCGAGCGTACCAGTCGGCGGCTTGCCGCAACGCGGCGTGGTCGGGCCTGCCGGTCTCAGACGAGGGCTTCATCGAGCTCGGCCTCGAGCAGCAGGCACTGGTACATCGCCTGGGCCATGTACTTGGTCACGGTTCGTTCGGACACCCCAAGGCGCTCGCCGATGTCCTTGTAGCCCAGCCCCTGGAGCTGAGCGAGGAGGAAGGCCTCGGCGACCCGCTCCGGCAGGCGTGCGAGCATCGCGTGCACCTGCTGTAGGGCTTCCAGCACCATGGCCCGGTGCTCTTCCGAAGGCGCGAAGGCTTCGGGACGGCTGGCCAGGACTTCCAGCCAGGCCTGCTCGACCTGCCGGCGCCGCCAGAAGTCCACGCAGACATGATGGGACATGCCGTGCAGATAGGCGCGCGCATGGCCGTCGCTGTCGAACCGGCGCGGCTTGGCCAGCAGCCGCAGGAAGACCTCGTGGGCCAGGTCGGCGGCGTCGCAGGTATTGCCCAATTTCCGGTACAGCCAGGCGCGTATCCAGCCATGGTGCTCGGCGTAGTAGAGCGCCACCTGCTGCTGGTAGGAAGTATCGGGGGTCGACATGGGCGATCACCGTCGGCGTGCTGGCGGATACAAATAAGATGAATTCTCATCTTAAGCCGGCTAACGCTTAGCAAGCAATGTATCCGAGTATTCTCCGACGCATGGACAATCGTGCTCCTCCGACTTGCCAACGGAGTATCCGTGCTGCGTTGTCGGGAATTTCTTATTAACATGAACGGATATCTCTCGACTCAGGGTCAACTGCCGTGACTGCCAGCAATCCCCTTCTACAAGCTTTCGACCTGCCGCCCTATTCCGCCATTCGCCCGGAACACGTCGAGCCGGCCATCGACCAAGTTCTCGCCGACAACCGCGCCGCCATCGCGCAGATCCTCGCCGATCAGGCCGACACGCCGAGCTGGGACGGCTTGGTGCTGGCGCTCGACGAACTGGGCGAACGCCTCGGCCGGGCCTGGAGTCCGGTCAGCCATCTCAATGCGGTGTGCAACAGCCCCGAGCTGCGCGCCGCCTACGAGGCCTGCCTGCCCAAGCTGTCCGCCTATTGGACCGAGATGGGCCAGAACCGCGCCCTCTGCGACGCCTACAAGGCCCTGGCCGCCAGCCCCGCGGCCGCCGGCTTCGACGTGGCGCAGAAGACCATCCTCGAACACACCCTACGCGATTTCCACCTGTCCGGCATCGATCTGCCGGAGGAGCAGCAGAAGCGCTACGGCGAGATCCAGATGCGCCTGTCCGAGCTGACCAGCCGCTTCTCCAACCAGTTGCTCGACGCCACCCAGGCTTGGACCAAACACGTCACCGACGAGTCCGCATTGGCCGGCTTGACCGACTCGGCCAGGGCGCAGATGGCTCAGGCCGCCCAGGCCAAGGGGCTCGACGGCTGGCTGATCAACCTGGAATTCCCCAGCTACTACGCGGTGATGACCTACGCCGACGACCGCGCCCTGCGCGAGGAGCTCTACGCCGCCTATTGCACCCGCGCCTCCGAGCAAGGGCCGAACGCCGGGCAGTTCGACAACGGCCCGCTGATGGAGCAGATCCTCGACCTGCGCCGCGAACTGGCCCAGTTGCTCGGCTATCCGAACTACGCCGAGCTGTCGCTGGCGACCAAGATGGCCGACTCCGCCGAGCAGGTGCTCGGCTTCCTGCGCGATCTGGCCGCGCGCAGCCGGCCGTTCGCCGAGAAGGACCTGGCCGAGCTGCGCGCCTTCGCCGCCGAGCAGGGCTGCGGCGATCTGCAGAGCTGGGACGTGGGCTACTACAGCGAGAAGCTGCGCCAAGCCCGCTACAGCATTTCCCAGGAGCAGTTGCGCGCCTACTTCCCGATCGACAAGGTGCTCGGTGGCCTGTTCGCCATGGTCCAGCGCCTCTACGGCATCGAGATCCGCGAGCTTGCGGATTTCGATAGCTGGCACCCGGACGTGCGCCTGTTCGAGATTCGCGAGAACGGCGAGCACGTCGGGCGCTTCTTCTTCGACCTCTACGCACGGGCCAACAAGCGCGGCGGAGCCTGGATGGACGGCGCCCGCGACAAGCGCCGCAACGCCGCCGGCGAGCTGGTCAGCCCGGTGGCCAACCTGGTGTGCAACTTCACTCCGGCGGTGGGCGGCAAACCGGCACTGCTCACCCACGACGAGGTCACCACCCTGTTCCACGAGTTCGGCCACGGCCTGCACCACCTGCTGACGCGCATCGAGCACGCCGGCGCCTCCGGCATCAGCGGGGTGCCCTGGGACGCGGTCGAGTTGCCGAGCCAGTTCATGGAGAACTGGTGCTGGGAGCCGGAAGGCCTGGCGCTGATCTCCGGTCACTACCAGACCGGCGAGCCCCTGCCCCAGGACCTGCTGGAGAAGATGCTGGCGGCGAAGAACTTCCAGTCCGGTATGATGATGGCGCGTCAACTGGAGTTCTCGCTGTTCGACTTCGAGCTGCACGTCCACCATGGCGACGGGCGCAGCGTGCTCGAGGTGCTCAAGGGCATCCGCGACGAGGTTTCGGTGATGCAGCCGCCGGCCTACAACCGCTTTCCCAACAGCTTCTCGCACATCTTCGCCGGCGGCTACGCAGCCGGCTACTACAGCTACAAGTGGGCGGAAGTGCTCTCCGCCGATGCCTTCTCCCGCTTCGAGGAGGACGGCGTGTTCAACCCCGTCACCGGCCAGGCCTTCCGCGAGGCGATCCTGGCCCGTGGCGGCTCGCAGGACCCCATGGTGCTGTTCGTCGACTTCCGCGGCCGCGAACCGTCCATCGACGCCCTGCTCCGTCACCTTGGCCTGAGCGCGGCGGCCTGAGAGGCAAGCATGAATCAACCGAAGAAACAGTTCATCGCCGGTGCCGTGTGCCCGGCCTGCGAAAGCATGGACACCGTGCGCATGTGGGACGTCGACGGCGTGCCGCACCGCGAGTGCGTCTCCTGCTCCTTCGCCGACATCCTCAACGCCGAAGGCCTGTCGGTGCCTCTCGAACTGGGCACTCGGGTCAACAAGACCGAGGAGGCCCCGGCCGCCCCAGGCCTCGCCGCGCCCAAGGTGCACACCGCGCAGTTCTTTCCCAATCCGAAGTTGAAGAAGCCGGACGCCTGAAACTGAATCTGCAGACTATCAAAGGCAATGGCACACCCATTGCCTTTTTTATTGTGCAGATCCCATCGCTCACCGAAAGAGATGTAGAGTGATGCATAATTATGTATGACGGTGAAATGATATGAAGTCCGCCCGCACAACCATTTCCCTCCCCCCCGAGCAACTGGAGCAACTGCAGGCTCTGGCCGACCGGCACGGCCTGTCGCTCGCCTGGGTCATACGCCAGGCCATCAACGAGTTCCTGGCCCGGATCGATCAGCCGGCCAGCTTCGATCCTCTGGCTTCCAGGAAGGAAGGCTGATGTACACCCTCTATCAACGCGCCTACCTGGCCCACTGGCTGTCTCTCGCCCGGGAAGCGGAGCAATCGCTGACGCAAACGATCGCCAGCGCCAAGGTCGACATGAACCCGCATCAAGTCGATGCAGCCCTGTTCGCGCTGCGCTCGCCACTTTCCCAAGGCGTGTTGCTGGCGGACGAGGTCGGCCTCGGCAAGACCATCGAGGCCAGCCTGGTGCTGGCGCAGAAATGGGCCGAAAAGCGCTGCAGGCTGCTGCTGATCGTGCCGGCCACGCTGCGCAAGCAGTGGAGCCAGGAACTGTCCGACAAGTTCGCGTTGCCGTCCGTCATCCTGGAGGCTAAAAACTTCAACGGGGCCAGGAAGAGAGGCATCGGCAATCCCTTCGACATTGAAGTCGCTTTCGGTTATCCCGCCGTGGCCGTTTGCTCATACGAGTTCGCAGCGCGTAAACAGCAAGAGCTGGGTCTGATCGAGTGGGACCTGGTGGTATTCGATGAAGCGCACAAGCTGCGCAACATCTACAAGAACGACGGCGCAAAGACCGCCAAGGCGCTGGATGAGGCATTGAAAGGCTGCCCCAAGGTACTGCTTTCGGCCACCCCAATGCAGAATAACCTGCTGGAGCTGTATGGCCTGGTGTCGATCATCGACACGCGCTTCTTCGGCGATCTTGAATCCTTTAAGGCCCGTTACAGCAAGCCGAAGCTGGAGCCGGAAGAACTGGCACAGCTGCGCAAACGCCTGCAGAGCATCTGCAGTCGTACCCTGCGCCGGCAGGTTCAGGAAGAGGGCGGCATCAACTTCACCCGCCGCTACTCGATGACCGAACCCTACGATCCGAATCGGGACGAATTGGAACTCTACCAGAAGGTATCGGCCTACCTGCAGGACGAAGAGGTTCTGGCGATCAAGCCCGGTGCGCGACATCTGGTGACCCTGGTCATCCGCAAGATCCTGGCGTCCTCGTCCCACGCTATCCAGGGCACCCTGCAGCGGATGATCGAGCGCCTGGAAAACCGGCAGTCGCTGGCTGAAGCGCTGAGCGATTACGAAGAGCTAGACGATCTGGCCGACGCCAGCGGTGTGGAGGATGAGGACTTCATCGACCCCGTCGCCCTGCAGGCGGAAATCGACAAACTTAAAGACTTTCTCCGTCTGGCCGGAAGCATCGGCCACAATGCCAAAGGCGATGCGCTGCTGCGCGCGCTGGATCGGGCCTTCGACTCCACCGAACACCTGGGTGGCCAGCGCAAGGCGGTGATCTTCACCGAGTCGGTGCGCACCCAGTCCTGGCTGTTCGAGCAACTCGGTGCCGCCGGTTATCGCGACCGGATCGTGCTGCTCAACGGCACCAACGCCGATGCCGATTCCCAGCGGACCTACCGCGCCTGGCTGGAAAAGCACCAAGGGTCTTCCCGCATTTCCGGCTCGAAGAGCGCCGACATGAAGGCGGCACTGGTCGAGCGCTTCCGCGACCAGGCCAGCATCATGATCTGCACCGAGGCCGGCGCCGAAGGCATCAACCTGCAGTTCTGCTCGCTGCTGATCAACTACGACCTGCCCTGGAACCCGCAGCGGGTCGAGCAGCGCATCGGCCGCGTGCATCGCTATGGCCAGAAGCACGACGTGGTGGTGGTGAACTTCATCAACAACGCCAACGTCGCCGACCGCCGCGTGTACGAACTGCTGAACCGCAAGTTCCAGCTGTTCGAGGGTGTATTCGGGGCTTCGGACGAGGTTCTCGGCTCCATCGAGTCCGGCGTGGATATCGAACGGCGCATCCACGACATCTATCAGAAGTGCCGCAGCGACGAGGAAATCGAGCGGGAGTTCGACGAGCTGCAGGCCCAGTTGCAAACCCAGATCGAGAAACGCAATCAGGATGCCCGCCGCTCGCTGCTGGAACACTTCGATGTCGATGTCGTAGCGCGCCTGAACATGCGCCGCGACCGAACACAGGCGGCACTCGACGACTATCAGCAGCGCCTGCTGCTGCTGGCGCGCATGAGCCTGCCGCAGGCCCGTTTCGACGGGGATCGCTTCGAACTGGACGGCCATTGGCATGACCCGAACTGGCAGCGGGTCGAACAAGACGACGCCCGGTTCCTCCAGCCCCACGAGGGCATGGGCCGCGAGCTGATCGCAAAGGCCAAGGAACAGCTGGCGGCCCCCGCCGCTGCCGAACTGCTGTTCGGCTATTCGCCAACCGGCGACGGCCAGTATTCCGACCTGCTCGAGCTGCTTGACCAGTCCGGCGAGTTGGTGCTGGAAAAGCTCGTGCTCAGTACGCCCAAGCAGCGGCGCGAGCATCTGCTGCTGGCCGGCTGCAGCGACGGCGGCCAACTGCTGGACGAGCGCACCTGCGAGCGCCTGCTGCTGCTCAAGTCCGAGGAGCGATCAAGCGTCCCGACCTTCCAGCATGAATCGATTTTGCAAGAACAGCTCGAAGTCATGCGGGCAAATTGTCTGAAACAGGCCGAGGCCGCCAACGAAACATATTTCGAGGAAGAGACCGAAAAGCTCGAGCGCTGGGCCGAGGACAAGCGTATCGGCCTGGATATCCGCATCAGGCAGCTCGACCAGGAAATCAAGGAAGCGCGCAAGGCGGTACGCCAACTGGAAACCCTGCAGGAAAAGATGAGCGCCAAGAAGGCCCTGAAAAAGCTCGAACGCGAGCGCGACGACCTGATGCTCGCCTACCACGAGGAAAAGAAGAAAATCGAAGCCGAGGAAGACCGTCTGCTCGAAGACATCGAGCAGAACCTGGAACTCAGCGTGCGGCACGAGCGCCTGTTCAGCCTGCGCTGGCGCCTGGAGGGCACACCATGATCAACACCACGGAACTGGTGCGCGAGCTGATCTACCAGATCCGCCTCGGCGAGGATTCGGCCTACGAGTTCAAGGCGGTGACCATTCACGACAACAAGGTCACCAAGCCCCACCGCGACAGTGTGGCCGACGAGCTGGCTGCCTTCGCCAACGGCAGCGGCGGCGTGTTGCTGCTTGGCGTCAACGACAAGACCCGTGACGTGGAAGGGATCGAGTGCGAGCAACTGGACACGGTGGAGTTGTGGCTGACCAACCTGGCCAGCCAGGCCATCGACCCGCCGCTGCCCATCGAGACGCGGCGGGTGGAAATTCCCGACCGCCAGGGCAACCTCAGGCCGCTGGTCTGGGTTCGGGTGGCAAAAAGCCTGTTCGTCCACCGCAGCCCCCACGGCTACTTCCACCGGGTCGGCTCCAGCAAGCGGGAGATGTCGCCCGAACTGCTCGCCCGGCTGTTCCAGCAGCGCAGCATGGTGAGGCTGATCCGCTTCGACGAGCAACTGGTGCCCAACGCCGGCCCGGACGACATCGACCCGGCGCTGAAAGCCCGCTTCCTGCGCGGCGACTTGCCGGAGGCGCTGCAGCTGAAGAAGCTCTACCTGCTGCTGGAAGACGAGAACCGCCAGCCGCGCCTGACCGTCACCGGCGTGCTGCTGCTGACTCGCCGTCCGGCCGACTTCCTCTCCTCGGCCTATGTGCAGTGCGTGGCCTATTCCGGCCGCGAACGCAACGCCGAATACCAGCTGGACGCCCAGGATTGCGACGGCCCGGTGGACGAGCAGATCCAGCAGGCCTTCGCCTTCGTCCGGCGCAACATGCGCGTCGAGGCGGTCAAGCGCCCCGGTCGCATCGACATTCCCCAGTACGACCTGGGCGCGGTCTACGAGGCGCTGGTCAATGCCGTGGCGCACCGCGACTACGCCATGCACGGTGCGCGCATCCGCGTGCACCTGTTCGCCGACCGGCTGGAAATCTCCACCCCCGGCGGGCTGCCCAACAGCCTGACAGTGGAGAGCATGGACGCCAACAGCATCAGCCGCAACGAAACCTTGGTGAACCTGCTCAGCCGCTACTACCCGGCCGACCCGGTGAGCCGCCGGCAGAACTTGATCGAGCGGCGCGGCGAAGGCGTGCCGACCATCCTCGCCGCCAGCCAGCGACTGTCCCTGCGTCGCCCGCTCTTCGAGCAGATCGACCATACCGAACTGAAACTGACGATCTACGCCGCCAGCCGCGCAAGCAACGGGCTGGTGGCGCAGTTCGACGACGAATAAGGCCGTACCCCGTAATGAGCGAAAAAACCAGACTGGAGCTGACCTGGATCGGCAAGGACAAGCGTCCGCGCCTGGAACCGCGCATCCTGATCGAGGACAAGGCACTGTCCTACCGCGCCGAAGCATCCACCCCGCTGCAGGGCGACCTGCTGGCGGACGAACGGCCGCCGAGTTTTCACGACAACCTGCTGATCCAGGGCGACAACCTGCTGGCGCTCAAGGCGCTGGAGTCGAAATATGCCGGCGAGGTGAAGTGCGTGTTCATCGACCCGCCGTACAACACCGGCAGCGCCTTCACCCACTACGACGATGGCCTCGAACATTCGCTGTGGCTGACCATGATGCGTGATCGGCTGGAAATCATCCGCAACTTGCTGGCGGACGAGGGCTCGTTGTGGATCACCATCGACGACAACGAAGCGCACTATTTGAAGGTGTTGTGCGATGAGGTGTTTGGTCGCAGAAATTTTGTGGCCAACATTGTTTGGCAAAAGCGCACGTCAAGAGAAAATCGGGCTGCAGTCGGATCGGCCCATGATCATTTGCTTATATATGCAAAGTGCGGCGCAGTGGATTGGAAGTCCACCCGGCAGCTTCTGCCAGCGAACAACGCAGGGTATGCAAATCCAGACAATGACCCTCGCGGGGAGTGGCGCTCTATTCCTTTTAGTGCGCAAGGTCATCGTCCGAACCAAATGTATAAAATCAAAACGGCGAGTGGTGATTTTGTTGACCCTCCAAAAGGCCGGTGTTGGGGCGCTACTGAGCCGGTCTACTTGGAGTATCTGAAAGATAACCGAGTTTATTTTCCTAATGGTGGAGCAGGAAAACCAAGAATCAAGCAGTTCCGAGGAGAAGAAAAAGGCCTTGTGCCAATGACTTGGTGGGATGCTGAATTTGCTGGTGACAATGAAGCCGCAAAAAAAGAGATCCTAGCTCTGTTTCCTGACGATGAGCCGTTTGGCACCCCAAAGCCAGAACAGCTTTTAGAACGAGTGATACACATAGCTACTCGCCCCGGCGACCTCGTACTCGACTCCTTCGCCGGTTCCGGCACCACCGGCGCGGTGGCGCACAAGATGGGTCGGCGCTGGATCATGGTCGAGCTGGGCGAGCACTGCCATACCCATATCGTGCCGCGCCTGAGGAAGGTCATCGACGGCGAGGACCAGGGCGGCATCAGCAAGGCGGTGAACTGGCAGGGCGGCGGCGGTTTCCGCTACCTGCGCCTGGCGCCGTCGCTGCTGAAGAAGGACCAGTGGGGCAACTGGGTGATCAACCCGGCCTACAACGCGGAGATGCTCGCCGAGGCCATGTGCAAGCACATGGGCTTCACCTACGCGCCGAGCCAGACCCATTACTGGATGCACGGCCACAGCAGCGAGACGGACTTCATCTACGTCACCACCGGCAGCCTGAGCCACGACCAGTTGCGCCTGATCGGCGAGGAAGTCGGCAGCGAGCGCAGCCTGCTGATCTGCTGCAAGGCCTTCATGGCCGATGCCGAAGCCTTCCCCAACCTGACCCTGAAAAAGATTCCCAGGGCCATCCTCGGCAAGTGCGAGTGGGATCATGACGACTACAGCTTCAGCATCGATCTGCTGGCCGAGACGCCGGACGACGAACCGCTCGAAGACCAATAACGGAAAGGAAACTGTCATGGCTGAGCCGCTCGATGGCCAGAAAGTAGCCAACCAGCTCACCGCGCGCCTGTCGCTGCGCAAGCCCCAGCGCGAATCTCTGCACACCCTGGCCGACCTGCTCGGCCAGTTGCCGCTGAGCAAGGAACCGGACCTGCAGCATTGGCTGCAGGTGATCCGCCAGCACTATCCGACCATGCAGGCCTTCGAGCGCGACTTTCCCTCGCTGTGCTTCGCCCTGGCCACCGGGGTGGGCAAGACCCGCCTGATGGGCGCGATGATCGCCTGGCTGTTCATCACCGGGCGCAGCCGGCACTTCCTGGTGCTGGCGCCGAACCTGACCATCTACGAGAAGCTGAAGCAGGACTTCAGCCTCGGCCATCCCAAGTACGTGTTCGCCGGCATCCCGGAAATGGCCAATACCCCGCCCGTCGTGGTGACCGGCGAGGACTACGAGGACGGGCGCGGCGTGCGCCTGGACTATGCGGTGCCGGCCACGCTCTCGGGCGACCTGCTCGGCGCCGACGCCAGCCTGCACATCAACATCTTCAACATCGCCAAGATCAACGCCCGCGACAACAAGAAGGGCGCCGCCAAGTCGGTTACCGCCAAGGTGCGCCGCCTGCAGGAATACCTGGGCGAGTCCTATTTCGACCACCTCGCCGGCCTGCCCGATCTGGTGGTGCTGATGGACGAGGCCCATCGCTATTACGCCGACGCCGGCGCCAAGGCGATCAACGACCTCAAGCCGGTGCTGGGCATCGAGCTGACCGCCACGCCGAAGACCGTCGGCGCCAAACCGCGGCCGTTCGGCAATGTGGTCTATCACTACCCGCTGTCCTGCGCGCTCAAGGACGGCTATGTGAAGATCCCCGCGGTGGCCACCCGCAAGGATTTCCGCACCGACCAGTACGGCCAGGAGGCGCTGGAAACCATCAAGCTGGAGGATGGCATCCACCACCACGAATACGTCAAGGTCGAGCTGGAGAACTACGCCCGTAGCCATGGGGTACGTGCCGTCAAGCCGTTCATGCTGGTGGTGGCGCAGGATACGGCACATGCCGCCGCGATTCGCGCCCGCATCGAGTCAGAGGAGTTCTTCGGCGGTCGCTACCGGGGCCGGGTAATCGAGGTGCACTCCAACCAGTCCGGCGAGGAGTCGGACGAGTCGATGCAGCGCCTGCTGGCGGTGGAGCACGACGAAACCACCGAGGTGGTCGTCCACGTCAACAAGCTCAAGGAGGGCTGGGACGTGACCAACCTCTACACCATCGTGCCGCTGCGCGCCTCGGCCTCGGAAATTCTCACCGAGCAAACCATCGGCCGCGGCCTGCGCCTGCCCTATGGCAAGCGCACCGGCGTCGATGCCGTGGACCGCCTGTGCATCATTGCCCACGACCGCTTCCAGGAAATCGTCGACCGCGCCAGTCGGGACGATTCGCTGATCCACGAGAAGGTCTATATCGGTAGTGGAGACGATGCCGACATTCCTGATCGCGAGCCGCAACTGGTTGAATCCGCCTCCGTCTCCGTCGTGTGGGCTGCCGACCGGGAGGCCGGTTCGGCGGCCGAAAGCGCCGGTCGCTACCAGGTGCAGGTAAAGACGGAGCAGCAAGCAAAGATTGCCGAGGCGGCCATCAAGGCCGTGCAGGAGGAGGCGCGCAAAGTCTCCTCCAGCGAACGGCTGAAAGACGAGGAGGTACAGCAACGGCTGGTCAGGCGTGTACAGCGTGCGCTGGAGGAGCAGCGCCCTGCACAGCAGCAACTGGACGGCCTGGAGGACGAGACGGCGCCGAGCGCCGAGGACATCGAGACCCTGGTGCGCAGCGTGACGGAGAAAGCCGTCGAGCTAACCATCGATGTGCCGCATATCGCCGTGCTGCCGACCCGCGAGGTGAACTATGGCTTTCCGGATTTCGATCTGCAGCATCTGGACAAGATCAGGTTCGAGCCGGTCAGCCAGGAAATGCTCCTACGCCATCTGGAGAACGACCAAAGCGCCAGCATTCAGTGGGGCAGCCAGGAGGCTCGCGAAGCGCGCCCGGAGGATTACCTGGTGCGCCGTCTGCTCGACCGGGACGAGGTGGACTACGACCTCTACGCAGATCTTCTCTACAAGCTGGCAGGCCAGGTGATCGCGCATTTGCGCGGCTATCTGGCGGATGAGGAGGCGGTGGAGAACGTGCTGCTCTACTGGCAGAAACAGCTCGGCGATTTCATCTGGGCGCAGATGGGCGAGAAGCAGTGGACGACGCCCTGCGACTATCAGGGCAAGGTCATCCCCGGCTTCGATGTGCTCCGGCCGGCGACCTACACGCTGGCTGCAGGCGAGAAGCCCCGCCATTTCCGCGCACCGATCACCGACAAGCGCGCCGTTCGCCAGATGGTGTTCGAGGGCTTCCAGCGTTGTTGCTTCCCCTATCAGAAGTTCGATTCGGTAGATGGCGAGTGGCGTCTGGCCCAGGTGCTGGAAGACGACGCCAGCGTGCTCAAGTGGATGAAGCCCGCGCCGGGGCAGTTCCGCATCGAATACCGGAACGGTCAGAACTACGAGCCGGATTTCGTGGTGGAGACCGCGACGAGCTACCTGATCGTCGAGCCCAAACGCGCCGATCAGATCGATCAAGGTGATGTGCAGGCCAAAGCAAGCGCCGCGATGCGCTGGTGCAGCTATGCCAACCAACATGCGCGTGAGCATGGAGCCAAGCCCTGGTGCTATTTGCTGGTGCCGGACGACCAGATCGTCATTGGTGTGAGCCTAGCCAGACTGAAAGCGGAGTTTTGCCTGAACGACAATGACTGACGGCCAGACTGTGGCAATCCGAGGCCAGTGTGGGCATGACCTGACTCTACGCCGCCCGCACCTCGAACGCACGGCAGCCCCAAGCCGGCAAGTCGAGGTAGAGGCCGCGGGCGGCGAGGTCGGTGCCATCGCGTTCGTAGCGCGCCGGGCCGAGCCGGTCGCGCAGGTACCAGTCGCACCCGGCGAGATCGTCCCACGGCAACCTGACGAATCCCTGGCTCGGATGGTCGGCGTAGTTCACCGCGACCAAGCGCCGGCGTCCCCCCGGACCGCTCCAGGCGAAGGCGATCAGCGCATCGTGGCTACGATTGCCGGCCCAGGCGGGATCGGTGTCGAGCAGTTGCCAGCGCCCCTCGTGCATGGCGGTATCCTGCAACGGGTAATACGATCAGCGTAGAAGGCGGCGAGCACGTCGTCCCGTTTCCGTCCGGGGTCCGACCCGCCGGGGGCCGTGTCGATTCCGCTGCCGCGGGCCGACCGCCCCGGTCCGCGTATTTCGGCAGGCCAATCCTCCTGTCTTGCGTCCCGCCCGACGGGAAACAACTTCCCGAAAAAGCCTCTTGATAAGCAGTCGCTGGATAAATCTTTATGTAAGTAAATATTCGAGCGGCAAAAAGGCGAACAGCGGCTTTCCCCATATGCCATATGTAAAAAATTGTAAGCCGCCACCTGTTCGGCGGCCAGGGCGCGAGTCCTGCCGCGCCCCCGAGGCGCGCCCTGGAAGACAGGCACGGCGCGGGATATAGCGCTGCGACATCAGTGTAGCAGAGCCCCTTCCGGGACAATCGGCAGGGACGAACTCCGTTGCATTCGGTTTCATTTAAGTTGTGTAGCCGGATATTCAGTTTCCCTTAAGTTATGGGTACCGCGCATTCAGCTTTATTTAAGTTGACTGACGCAGGCTGATTTTCATCGAGGGCACGTGAGTGCCCCACGTCCACCTGTGCCGAAGTCATCGTCTCGACTCGTCATAAATGGGGACGACCACCGAGCCTTGCCACTTTCCGCTACCTAGGGAGGTTATGCCATGAACAATGTCATCCCGAAACACGGCCCCTCGCAGGGAACGACCGAGGCCCGCACCGAGTCCGAAAACGCCGAGGTGGCGCTGAAGAACATCGTCGATGGCTTCCATCGCTTCCGCACCGAGGTCTTTCCGCAGCAGAAGGAGTTCTACCGCTCCCTCGCCAGCGCCCAGCGGCCACGGGCCATGTTCATCACCTGCGCCGATTCGCGCATCGTCCCCGAATTGATCACTCAGAGTTCGCCCGGCGACCTGTTTATCACCCGCAACGTCGGTAACGTGGTGCCGCCCTACGGGCAGATCAACGGCGGCGTGTCCACCGCCATCGAATATGCGGTGATGGCGCTCGGCGTGCACCACATCGTCGTCTGCGGCCACTCCGACTGCGGCGCCATGAAGGCGGTGATGGACCCGCCGACCCTGGAGAGCATGCCCACCGTCAAGGCCTGGCTGCGCCACGCCGAGGTGGCCAAGACCGTGGTGCAGGAGAACCGCTGCAGTTGCAACGGCCGCGACACCCTCGAAGTGCTCACCGAAGAGAACGTGGTCGCCCAACTCGACCACCTGCGCACCCATCCCTCGGTGGCGGCGCGCCTGGCCAGCGGCCAGTTGTTCATCCATGGCTGGGTCTATTCCATCGAGACCGCCGAGATCAAGGCCTACGACGCCGAGCAAGGCTGCTTCCGCCCCCTCGACAGCGAAGGCTCGATTCCCGTAGCCACGCCGCGCGCGCGCTTTTACCAGAGCTAGCGGCACCGGCGGTCCCGCAGGCCGATCCCCGTGATCGGCCTTGTTTTTACTTCGTTTGACGTCCCGCTGCGGGGCCATCCTCGCACCGTGGACGGCTCGTGTTCGACTCGCACACGGAAGCACCTCCATGAACCTCGAAACCCTGAAATCCACCCTGCCACGGGACGCCATGGCCTCCGTGGTGGTCTTTCTCGTCGCCCTGCCGCTGTGCATGGGCGTCGCCATCGCCTCCGGCATGCCGCCGGCCAAGGGTCTGATCACCGGCATCATCGGCGGGCTGGTGGTCGGCTGGCTGGCCGGCGCGCCGCTGCAGGTCAGCGGCCCGGCGGCGGGCCTCGCCGTGCTGGTCTTCGAACTGGTTCGCCAGCACGGCATCGCCATGCTCGGGCCGATCCTGCTGCTCGCCGGCCTGATCCAACTGCTCGCCGGACGCCTGCGCCTGGGCTGCTGGTTCCGCGTCACCGCGCCGGCGGTGGTCTACGGTATGCTAGCGGGGATTGGCATCCTGATCATCCTGTCGCAGTTGCACGTGATGCTCGACGCTTCACCGCAGGCCTCCGGCCTGATCAACCTGCAGGCCTTCCCGGCGGCGCTGCTCGACGCCCTGCCGTTCGGCGAAGGCAGCGGCTGGAGCGCCGGACTGCTCGGTCTCCTGACCATCGGCTGCATGTGGCTGTGGGACAAGCGCAAGCCGGCCAGACTGCGTTTCCTGCCCGGCGCGCTGCTCGGCGTGAGCCTGGCAACCCTGGTCAGCCTGGTCTTCTCGATGGACGTGCGTCGCGTCGAGGTGCCGGCCAACCTGGGCGATGCCATCGACTGGGTACAACCGGCCGATCTGTTGCGCCTGCTGACCGAGCCTAGCTTGTTGATCGCGGCGCTGACCCTGGCCTTCATCGCCAGCGCCGAGACCCTGCTGTCGGCCGCCGCGGTGGATCGCATGCACCAGGGCCCGCGCGCCGACTTCGACCGCGAGCTGACTTCCCAGGGCATCGGCAACATGCTCTGCGGCCTGCTCGGCGCCCTGCCGATGACCGGGGTGATCGTGCGCAGCTCGGCCAACGTGCAGGCCGGCGCCGTCACCCGCCTGTCCACCGTCCTCCACGGCCTCTGGCTGCTGGCTTTCGTCCTGCTGCTGACCGCGGTACTGCAAAGCATTCCGGTGGCCAGCCTGGCCGGGGTGCTGGTCTATACCGGAGTCAAGCTGGTCGATCTCAAGGCTCTGCGCGGTCTGGGCCGCTACGGCCGCATGCCGATGTTCGTCTACGCCGCCACGGCCCTGGCGATCGTCTGCACCGACCTGCTGACCGGGGTGATGATCGGCTTCGCCCTGACCCTGGCCAAGCTCGCCTGGCGCGCTTCTCGGCTGAAGATCAGCCTGATCTACGACGAGGACGGCCGCACCGCGGAGCTGCGCATGGTCGGCTCGGCGACCTTCCTCAAGGTGCCGGAACTGTCCCGCGTGCTGGCCACGGTGCGTCCCGGTACCCAGTTGCACGTACCGTTGGATCACCTGAACTATATCGACCACGCCTGCATGGAGCTGCTCGACGAGTGGAGCGCCGCCAGCGCGGCTAATGGCTCCGAGCTGGTGCTCAAGCCCCGCGCGGTGAAACGCCGCCTGGAAGGCCGGCTGCGCACCACGGTGGGCATCGGCGGCGCGACCGCCTGAGGCGCGGGACCAAGTACGGATGCGACCCGCCGGCCCCTTGCCGCTTCGCGGGTCGCATCCGCCCTAGCCGGCCACCCGGCTCAGTTGCAGCTCCACCCCGAACTGCCGCGACAGGCAGGGCCAGGCCAGCCAAGCGGCGACGGTCTTCGGATTGCTCAGGCGGGCGCGGTAGGAATCCAAGGACGCCTGCTCGAACAAGGTATCGCCGAGCAGGCCGTTCACCGCTAGGTGCACGGCCTCGTCCAGGCGATTGGCGAACTCCTCGCCGATCAGCCAGTGGGCGATCAGGTTGGCGACCGTGGTGTCCAAGGGGATCAGCGGCTGACCGATGCAGGCGATGTAGCGGTCGTTCACCTCCTCGATTAGACGATGCGCCAGATAGGCCTCGTCGAGCAGACCGGCGAGGCCTTCCTGCCCCTCCAGCACCTGCGGCGGACTAAGGAAGAAGTGCGTGGCCACCTTCAGCACCGGCTTGACCTGCGCTTCGATGCCGGCTCCGCAGGCGACCGCGTGGGCCGCCTCGAGCAGTTCCGGCACTTGCTCCAGATATCCATCGACAAACTTCGTCAGCACCCCCAGCGCATCCTCCTCGGGCAGGTAGATGGCCGGATGCAGGTACTGCATCCGGCTTTCCAATTGACGAGCGAGCGCGCCATGGCGGGATTCGTGCTGGCGGGCACACTCGATCAGCTGGCGCAAGGCTGAAATATTCAAAGGCGGTACTCCTCGGGTTCCTGCGAAAAGGCAGCCTCCCTGGCCATTGGACAGACTTGTCTAGCTTAGACGCCCATACGGCATATCGCTATCACCTCGCCCCGGGCCGCAAAAAACATCCCCTGTTGCGCCGCTGTCTATACTCGACTCGAAACACGCTTACCGGAGTAACGTCCGACTGCACCGTGCAGGCCGGGGTTCTGCGGTAGCGGGTCGCGGGAAAAAGAAAGCCGGCACCGCTAAAAACGTGATGCAACCGTTTCCGCACGATCCGGTTCCGGCGGCCCGTCCAGATCGAAAGGTTCGGCGACAGTACCCTGCGTCGACGGTTTCGCCAGCGGGATAAATGATAAGGAGAACCCGCAATGATGCGACATCCACGACTCTGGATGGGCCTTCTGTCGTGCTCGGCCCTGTCCCAGGCGCAGGCCGCCTGGAATGTGAACATGCGGCCGGGAGTCACGGAAGTCAGCCGTTCCGTCTTCGATCTGCACATGACCATCTTCTGGATCTGCGTGGCCATCGGCGTGCTGGTGTTCAGCACGATGTTCTGGTCGATGTTCGCCCACCGCCGTTCACGTCGCCCGCAGCCCGCCCACTTTCACGAGAACACCCGGGTCGAGGTGCTGTGGACGGTGATTCCGCTGTTGATCCTGATCGCCATGGCGGTGCCGGCGACCCGCACCCTGTTGCACATCTACGACCCGTCCGAGCCCGACCTGGACATCCAGGTCACTGGCTACCAGTGGAAGTGGCACTACAAGTACTTGGGCGAGGACGTGGAGTTCTTCAGCAACCTGGCCACCGACCGCAACGCCATCGGCAACCAGGCGCCGAAGAACGACCACTACCTGCTGGAGGTGGACGAACCGCTGGTGATCCCGGCCGGCGTCAAGGTGCGCTTTCTGGTCACCGCGGCGGACGTCATCCACTCCTGGTGGGTACCGGAACTGGCGGTGAAGAAGGACGCTATCCCCGGCTTCATCAACGAGACCTGGACCCGCGTCGCCGAGCCGGGCCTCTACCGCGGCCAGTGTACCGAACTGTGCGGCAAGGATCACGGCTTCATGCCGGTGGTGGTGGAGGTCAAGGCCCCGGCCGACTACGCCGCCTGGCTGGCCGGCAAGAAGGCCGCCGTCGCCAAGGCCACGGCGCAGGCTGGCAAGGCCTGGACCCTGGAGGAACTGGTCGCCCAGGGCGAGCAGGTCTACCGGACCACCTGCGCCGCCTGCCACCAGCCGACCGGCGAGGGCCTGCCGCCGGCATTCCCGGCGCTCAAGGGTTCGAAGATCGCCACCGGACCGAAGGCAGGCCACATGAACATCGTCATCAACGGCAAGCCGGGCACCGCCATGGCCGCCTTCGGCAAGCAGCTCTCGGACGTCGACCTGGCGGCAGTGATCACCTACGAGCGCAACGCCTTCGGCAACGCGCTCGGCGACAGCGTTACCCCGCAGGACATCCACGCCTTCCGGCAGGCCCAAGAAACCGGCCAGGGCACGCAGCCCGCCCAACCCCAATAGAAAGGAGAGGCCACGATGAGCGCAGTGATCGAGCCGGGCCACACCGCCCACGACGAACACCCTCACGGCCCGGCCAGAGGCCCGATGCGCTGGCTGCTGACCACCAACCACAAGGACATCGGCACCCTGTACCTGTGGTTCAGCTTCACCGCCTTCCTGCTCGGCGGCAGCATGGCCATGATCATCCGCACCGAGCTGTTCCAGCCGGGGCTGCAGATCGTCCAGCCGGAATTCTTCAACCAGATGACCACCATGCACGGCCTGATCATGGTCTTCGGCGCGGTGATGCCGGCCTTCGTCGGCCTGGCCAACTGGATGATTCCGCTGATGATCGGCGCGCCGGACATGGCCCTGCCGAGGATGAACAACTTCAGCTTCTGGCTGTTGTCGGCGGCTTTCGGCCTGCTGGTCAGCACCCTGTTCATGAAGGGCGGCGGGCCGAACTTCGGTTGGACCTTCTACGCGCCGCTGTCCACCACCTTCGCCCCGGAGAGCGTGACCTTCTTCATCTTCGCCATTCACCTGATGGGCATCAGCTCGATCATGGGCGCGATCAACGTGATCGCTACCGTGGTCAACCTGCGCGCGCCGGGCATGACCCTGATGAAGATGCCGCTGTTCTGCTGGACTTGGCTGATCACCGCCTTCCTGCTGATCGCGGTGATGCCAGTGCTGGCCGGGGTGGTGACCATGATGCTGATGGACATCCACTTCGGCACCAGCTTTTTCAATGCCGCCGGCGGCGGCGACCCGGTACTGTTCCAGCACGTGTTCTGGTTCTTCGGCCACCCCGAGGTGTACATCATGATCCTGCCGGCTTTCGGCGCGATCAGCTCGATCATCCCGACCTTCAGCCGCAAGCCGCTGTTCGGCTACACCTCGATGGTCTACGCCACCGGTGCCATCGCCTTTTTGTCCTTCATCGTCTGGGCCCACCATATGTTCACCGTGGGCATACCGGTGACCGGCGAGCTGTTCTTCATGTACGCCACCATGCTGATCGCCGTACCCACCGGGGTGAAGGTGTTCAACTGGGTGTCGACCATGTGGCGCGGCTCGCTGACCTTCGAGGCGCCGATGCTGTTCGCCGTGGCCTTCGTCATCCTCTTCACCATTGGCGGCTTCTCCGGGCTGATGCTGTCCATCGCGCCGGCCGACTTCCAGTACCACGACACCTACTTCGTGGTCGCGCACTTCCACTACGTGCTGGTACCCGGAGCGATCTTCGGCATCTTCGCCTCGACCTACTACTGGTTGCCCAAGTGGACCGGACACATGTACGACGAGCGCCTGGCCAGATGGCATTTCTGGCTGTCCTTCGTCGGCATGAACCTGGCCTTCTTCCCCATGCACTTCGTCGGCCTGGCCGGCATGCCACGGCGCATTCCCGATTACAACCTGCAGTTCGCCGACTTCAACATGGTGTCCAGCCTCGGCGCCTTCCTGTTCGGCGCCACCCAGTTGCTGTTCCTGTACATCGTCATCAAGTGCATCCGCAGCGGCGAGCCGGCCCCGGCCAAGCCCTGGGACGGCGCTCACGGCCTGGAATGGTCGGTGCCCTCCCCCGCGCCCTATCACACCTTCAGCACGCCGCCGGAGGTGAAGTGAAATGAACGCTCGCCGGGAGTCGGAATCATGAACGACGGCTTGCCCACCGCCCGCCTGGTCCGCCGCCTGCTGGTGGTGGTGGTGGCCATGTTCGCCTTCGGCTTCGCCCTAGTGCCGCTGTACGACGTGATGTGCCAGGCCTTCGGCATCAACGGCAAGACCGCTGGCGCCTGGCAGGGCACGCAGACGGTGGACGAGTCGCGCAGCGTGCGCGTGCAGTTCCTCGCCAGCAACGCCGCCGGCATGAGTTGGGAATTCCGGCCGCTGCAGGACGAACTGACGGTGCATCCCGGCGCCAGCAACCAGATGCTGTTCGTCGCCCGCAACCCGAGCGACCGGCCGATGACCGCCCAGGCCATCCCCAGCGTCGCCCCGGCCCGGGTGGCGGCCTGGTTTCACAAGACCGAGTGCTTCTGCTTCACCCAGCAGGTCCTCGCGCCGGGCGAGCGCATCGAGATGCCGGTGCGCTTCGTCGTCGACCGCGACCTGCCGGCCGACGTGCGGCACCTGACGCTCGGCTACACGCTGTTCGACATCACCGGGCGCCAGGAGCCGCCGGCGCAGGCCGCCCGTTCCCGTTAAGGAGAAGAACGATCATGTCGACGCCCCACGAGCACTATTACGTCCCCGCCCAGAGCAAGTGGCCGATCATCGCCACCCTCGGCCTGCTGACCACCGTCTTCGGGCTCGGCAGTTGGTTCAACGATCTCAAGGCCGGCCGCGACGAGATCTCCGGCCCGGCGATCTTCTTCGTCGGCGCCCTGCTGATCGCCTGGATGCTGTTCGGCTGGTTCGGCAGCGTGATCCGCGAAGGCCGCGCCGGACTCTACAGCGCACAGATGGACCGCTCGTTCCGCTGGGGCATGAGTTGGTTCATCTTTTCCGAGGTGATGTTCTTCCTGGTTTTCTTCGGTGCCCTCTTCTATATCCGCTACTGGACCGGCCCCTGGCTCGCCGGCGAGGGCGACAAGGGCATCAGCCACATGCTCTGGCCGAACTTCCAGTACACCTGGCCGCTACTGGAGAACCCCGATCCCAAGCAGTTTCCGGCGCCGAAAGGAACCATCAGCGCCTGGTCGCTGCCGCTGGTCAACACCATTTTGCTGGTGTCCTCCAGCTTCACCGTGACCTTCGCCCATCACGCGCTGAAGGACGGCGACCGCCGCAAGTTGAAGCTCTGGCTGGCGCTGACCATCGGGCTCGGGGTGACCTTCCTGATCCTGCAGGCCGAGGAATACGCGCATGCCTACCGGGAGCTGGGGCTGACTCTGGGTTCGGGGATCTACGGTGCCACTTTCTTCATGCTCACCGGCTTCCACGGCGCCCACGTGACCATCGGCGCGATCATCCTCGCGGTGATGCTGGTACGCGTGCTGCGCGGCCACTTCACCGCCGAAGAGCACTTCGGCTTCGAGGCGGCGAGCTGGTACTGGCACTTCGTGGACGTGGTGTGGATCTGCCTATTCGTCTTCGTCTACGTGCTCTGAGCATGGGGCGGGACAGGGCGTAGGGTGGGTAATAGCGCAGCCTTACCCACCAGAACCAAGGTACTTGGTGGAAAACTCGCACAGCGATTTTCCACCGCAGAACACCCACGGCGGGAAAGACCTGCAGTCGTTTCCCACCCTACGAAATGGCGGCTACCAGGTCACATGGGAAACGAGCCGGCCGCTGTAGAGACCCCAGGCGACTAGCGCCAGGATCAGTGCGGCCAGTCCGACCCGGACGTACAGCGCATGCAGTACCCGATGGGTGCGGCCGGCGTCGCGGACCAGGAAGAACAGACCGCTGAACAGGCTGGCGAGCATCGCCAGCAGCGACAAGACAATCGCCACCTTGAGCAACATGGACGGCTCCGGGGGATTAAGGAGGATGCGTGCAGTATAGTCCGCCGTCGAAAACGCCCGGCCGCGCGCCGCAGCATCGCTTCCGCCCCGGCTGGGCGCCGAGCTTGCTGGTCGTGCTGCTGTTACCGGTACTGATCGGCCTGGGCTTCTGGCAACTGTCGCGGGCCGAGGACAAGCGAGCCCTGCTCGCCGGCTTCGAGGCCCGCCGCCAGGCCGAACCGGTCGACCCGGCGACGCTGCAAGCCGCTGGCGCGCCGGCCTGGCAACGGGTGCGCCTGCATGGCCGCTTCGACCCGCAGCACAGCCTGCTGCTGGACAGCCGCACCCGTGCCGGCCGGCCCGGCGTCGAACTGCTGCAACCCTTCCGTGACGACAGCGGCCGCTGGCTGCTGCTCAACCGCGGCTGGCTGCCCTGGCCCGACCGCCGCATAGCACCGGCCTTCACCACGCCGGACGGCGCCCTGGCGCTGACCGCCTGGGTCTACCGCTCGCCCGGCAATCCCTTCCTGCTCGAACAGGTCGCCGGCGACGCCTGGCCACGGCTGGTCAACCGGGTCGACGCCGCCGCCCTCTGGCGCGAGCTGGGCCGCGACGGGCTGCCCGTCGAATTGCGCCTGGAGCCCGGCCCCGCGGCTTACGCGGTGGACTGGCCGCCGCTCGCCATGAGCCCGGAGAAGCACCTGGGCTACGCCGTGCAGTGGTTCGCCCTGGCCGCCGCCCTGCTCGTGCTGTTCGTCTACCTCGGCATCCACAACGCACGGGAGACTTCGCATGTCGTCGCTCACCGCCCGGACTGACCCCCACCACTCACCCCGGCGCGGCCGCCTGCAATTGCTGGCGCTCTTCGCCCTGGTCCTCGGCCCCATGCTGCTGGCCGGCGCCATGTACCACTGGCGCTTCTGGGTGCCCGAAGGACGCACCTACCACGGCACGCTGATCGGCACCGGCCAGAGCCGCGCCGAGCTGGGTGTCGAGCCGGACGAGCGCACCGAGTCGCGCTGGCAGTTGCTGGTCACCGCCCCGGAAGAATGCGCGGCGGACTGCCAGCGCCTGGTCTACCTGGCCCGGCAGATCCACATCGGCCTCGGCCGCGAGGCCGACCGCGGCGCCCACGCCCTGGCCACGGGCCAGCTGCCGGCGGCCGAGGAGAGACGGCGGCTGGAACGCGAATACCCGCAGCTCGGCCATTACCGCCTGGAACGCACGGCCTACGAACGGGCGACGCCGGGGCTGTCCGGCGCGCAACTGTGGATCGTCGATCCGCTCGGCAACCTGGTGCTGCGCTACGGAGCCGAGACCGACGGCAAAGGCGTGCTGGAAGATCTGCGCCTGCTGCTCAAGCTGTCGAAGATCGGCTGAGCGGCGCCGGAACGGATCGTCGACAGAACGGGAGATCGCCATGCCGACACTTCGCAAGCCGGGCTTTCGCCTGGCCCTGTTCGCCACCCTGCTGGCCTTCGCGGTGGTAATGCTGGGGGCCTATACCCGCCTGACCCACGCCGGGCTCGGCTGCCCGGACTGGCCGGGCTGCTACGGCTTTCTCGCGGTACCCAGCGGCGAGGCGCAAGTGGCCCACGCCGAACGCCGCTTCCCCGATGCGCCGGTGGAGGCAGAGAAGGGCTGGAACGAGATGATCCACCGCTACTTCGCCGGCAGCCTGGGGCTGCTCATCCTCGCCATGGCGCTGCAGGCGCTGCGCCGCCGGACCGACGCCGGCCAGCCGCGTGGACTGCCGCTGGCGCTGCTCGGGGTGGTGGTCGCCCAGGCGCTGTTTGGCATGTGGACCGTGACCCTCAAGCTCTGGCCGCAGGTGGTGGTCGCCCACCTGCTCGGCGGCATGACCACCCTCGCCCTACTCTTCCTGCTCGCCCTGCGCCTCTTTGGCCGCATCCCCGCCCTGCCCGCCCCGGCGCCCGGACTGCGCCTCCTGGCCGGCGTCGCGCTGGCGTTGAGCGTCGGGCAGATCGCCCTGGGCGGCTGGGTCAGCAGCAACTACGCGGCGGTGGCCTGCCTCGACCTACCCACCTGCCACGGCCAGTGGTGGCCAGAGGGCATGGATTTCGCCAACGCCTTCCACCTGACCCAGGCGATCGGCCCCAACTACTTGGGCGGCATGCTCGACGGCCCGGCGCGCACCGCCATCCACCTGAGCCACCGTCTCGGCGCCCTGGCCGTCGCCCTGACGCTCGCCACACTGGCTTGGCGGCTATGGCGCCACGGTCTCGGCCGGCTCGCCGCCTTGCTGCTGGCCGCGCTTTTGCTGCAGATCGGGCTGGGTGTCGGCAACGTGCTCTGGCAGTTGCCGCTGCCGCTGGCGGTCGCCCACAACGCTGGCGCCGCCCTGCTGCTGCTGAGCCTGGTGCTGGTCAACTACCGGCTGCGCGTGCGGCCGGTGCGCGATTTCGATGGCTCCCGCGCTCCTGCGTGGGAATCCCGCTCCGCTTCCGCGGACCTTGGGTGAGGAACACCGAGTGTTCCGGGTTGCGCTCCCACGCGGCCTGGGAACGATCCATCGCAGGACAAGAACGACGACAAGGAGAAACGACCATGGCCACCCTACTCGCCGCCCGCGGCAACCGGGCCACCTGGCACGACTATCTGGAGTTGACCAAACCCAAGGTGGTGGTGCTGATGCTGATCACCTCGCTGGTCGGCATGTTCCTCGCCTCGCGCGCCGGCGTGCCCTGGACGGTACTGCTGTTCGGCAACCTCGGCATCGGCCTCTGCGCCGGCGCGGCGGCGGCGGTCAACCATGTGGTCGACCGACACATCGACGCGCTCATGGCGCGCACCCGCCGCCGGCCGCTGGCCGAGGGTCGCGTCGCGCCGCTCGCCGCGCTAGGTTTCGCGCTGGCGCTGGCAGTGGCTGGCATGGCCCTGCTGCTGACCTTCACCAATCCGCTGGCGGCTTGGCTGACCCTGGCCTCGCTGCTCGGCTACGCGGTGCTCTACACCGGCTTCCTCAAGCGCGCCACGCCGCAAAACATCGTCATCGGCGGCCTGGCCGGCGCCGCCCCGCCGCTGCTCGGCTGGGTCGCGGTGAGCGGCCAATTGTCCGCCGAGCCGCTGCTTCTGGTGCTGATCGTCTTCACCTGGACCCCGCCGCATTTCTGGGCGCTGGCCATCCACCGCAAGGCCGAATACGCCAAGGCCGAGATTCCCATGCTGCCGGTGACCCACGGCGAGGCCTACACCAAGCTGCACATTTTGCTCTACACCCTGGCGCTGCTGGCGGTGACCTTGCTGCCCTACGCCATCCACATGAGCGGCCCGCTGTACCTGCTCTGCGCCCTGCTCCTCGGCGGACGCTTCCTGCACTGGGCCTGGGTCCTGTACAAGGACAGCAAGCCCCACGCGGCGATCGGCACCTTCAAATACAGCATTCGTTACCTGTTCCTGCTGTTCATCGCCCTACTGGTGGATCACTATCTGCCGTTGATGCTCTAGGGGCTGTTGACACTACTCTCCGCGAGCCGCGTTGCTGCGGCGAAGGGTGCCAGGCCGGGTTGCGATCGGCGAGGCGCGGGACGCAGGGAATGGCATTGCCTTGCCAAGTCCCGCAACGACGCATGGGGCCATTTGCCGCGCAGCCTGGGCGGCCTCACCCGCAGGGACGGGCCCGTTTTTGCGCAAAGCGTCGTTGCTCGTCGTTCGTTTGGAATGACCGAACTTCTCTGCTCGCGCCTAAGCCCGCGCAAAAACGGGCTCCGTCGCGGACGCGTAGAGTAGTATCAACAGCCCCTAACGCCCAGGACCGCCCATGACCCGCATCCAGAAAACCGTTCTCATCCTCGTCGCGCTGATCGCCATCGTGCTCGGCCTGACCTTTTCCAAGGTGCTGAACGGTCCGCGCCAGGCCGATTCGGCGCAGCTTCTGGAGGCGGGCATCGTCCTGCTGCCGCAGGGCCGCCCCCTGCCCGCGCTCGGCCTGACCGACCAGGATGGCCAGCCGGTCGCGCTGCAGTCGCTCACCGGCAAGTGGAGCCTGGTGTTATTCGGCTATACCTTCTGCCCGGACATCTGTCCGACCACCCTCGCCCAGTTGCGCCAACTCGAAAGCCAGTTGCCGCCGGCGACCCGCGAGCGCCTGCAAGTGGTGATGGTCAGCGTCGATCCGCAGCGCGATACCCCGGCCCAACTCAAGCAATATCTGGCCTTCTTCGATCCGGACTACCGCGGCCTGACCGGCGAACTGGCGGACATCCAGCGCCTGGCCAACACCCTCGGCATCCCCTTCATCCCTGGCGACCCCAGCCGGGAGAACTACACCGTGGACCACAGCGGCAACCTCGCCCTGCTCGGCCCGGACGGCACCCAGCGCGGCTTCGTCCGCGCCCCGCTGAACGTCGCCAAGCTGGCTGAACGCCTGCCGCTGCTGGTCGAAACCCAGCCCTGAGGGGCCGCCGTCCGCACTTTTAAAACAACGACATCGGATAGCTGACGATCAGCCGGTTGTCGTCGAATTTGTTGTTGGCGCCCCAGTCGCGGCGCACCGTAGAGTTCCGACAGCGCAGGGTCAGGTTCTTCGCCGGACCGTTCTGCACCACGTAGCTCAACTGCGTCTCGCGGTTCCACTCCTCGCCGTCGTCGACAGGGCAATCGCATGAAATGTCTTTCCGATACCGGACTGGAAAGATTGTGTGCCTGATCGTTCCGGCCTGGTCTTCAAATCCGGTGCATCGGCTGCTTGCCGAGGGGCTGGATACTTCCTGTTTCGGCCCCCCGGCCGAGTCACTTTCTCTTGGCGCGCGCAAAGAGAAAGTAACCAAAGAGAAAGCGCGCCCAATCATTCGGCCCCGGCTACGCCGGGGTTCCCTCGCTCCGGCGCCGCTGCGAAGGTCGTCGCACAAGGGGCATCCATGCCCCTCGTACGACTCTCGCCGCCTCCCTGCGGCTCGCCCCTCTACGCGACGCCTGCGCTCGGCCTTCTGAACGGGAGTCGGGCTCCGGGTTGCCTGAAAGCGCTTTCGCTCTTGCGGCACGACCTGTCAGGCCGCGCCGGATGCCCCTTCAGGAGGCCGAGCGGAATCGTCGTGGAAGGGGTCGAGCGGCAAGGATGCCGCGAGAGCCGCGATGGGCCATGGATGGCCCTTCGCGGCGAGCCCCTAGAGCGGCGATGCAGGGAGGGAACCCGGAGCGAAGCGCAGGGCCGGATGAGGGGGTGGCCTTCTTTTGGGTTACTTTTTCTTGGCCAGACAAGAAAAAGTGACTCGGCCGGGGGCCGAAACAGAAGGTATCCGACCACTCGGCAAGCAGCCAATGCGCTGGATCTGAAGACCACGCCGGAACGACCGGACACACAATCTTTCCAGTCTGGTATCAGGCGAGCGCTTCACGCGATTGCCATGCCGTCGTCGATACCGCCCGCACGCACGTTGTGGCCCTTGATGTAGCGGGTCATCAGGGTCAGGCCGGGCATCCCCACGGGCGCGAAGTCATAGTCGTAGCGCACTTGCCAGGAGCGCTCGCGGGGGTTGTCGAAGCTGCCGTTGTAGCTGTCGTTGGCCGCCGTGCCGCCACTGGTACCGTTGACCCGCAGCCAGCGGTCGTCACCGCCGACCCGCTGCAGGCCCAGGTAGAAGATATGCGCGTTATGCTTGAGCGAGAACATCCCGGTCAGCAGGCTGTTGTCCAGGTCGCCGGCCTGGGCGCTGCCGTCCTCCTCGCCGTTGAAGTAGCCGAGGTTGGCGCCCAGGGTCCAGTCCTTGCCCAGCGGCTGGCTGTGCACTACCTGGAAGTAGCGCTGCTTGTAGATGTCTTCCAGTTGGCCGAACCAAGCGCCGATTTGGGTGCGGTTTTCGTTGAAGGCGTACTCGGCGCCGGCGAAGCTGAAACGGTCGGAGGTGACGTTGGTGTTGCCGACCCAGTTCATGTCATTGAGGCTGCTGTCGTCGCGCGGACTGTTGCCGCGAAAGCGCCCGCCGTAGAGGGTCAGGTTGCGAACCTCCTTGGAGGTGAGCATGCCGCCCTGGAAGGTCTGCGGCAGCGAACGGCCGTCGTCGGAGCGCAAAATCGGCAGCGCCGGCGACCACTCGCCGATTTTCGCCTCGGTCTTCGAGAAGCGCGGCTTGCCGGCCACCGCCAGGCGGCCGAAGTTGTCGGCCGGCTTGCCGTCCTTGCCGACGGGCAAAAGCTGGGTGCCACTGGTGCCCTTGCCGCCGTCGAGCTTGACCGACTAGAGGCCGAGGATGTCGATGCCGAAGCCGACCGGGCCTTCGGTGTAGCCGGACTGCAGGTCGAGGATGAAGCTCTGGGTCCATTCCTCGGCCTTGCTGCGGGTAGCGCGGTCGTCGACGAAATTGCGATGGATGTAGAAGTTGCGCAGGGTCAGGGTGCCTTGGCTGTCCTCCAGGAAGCCGGCCAGGACTGGCGTGCCGGGAAACAGCCCGGCGAAAGCCAAGGTCAACGCGCAAGCGCGTGACCTGGAGAGCGGCGAGTCATTCCGGTTGTTCAATTGCGATATTCCACGAGACGAAAAAAGTTCGAGCCTTCCTTTTTGCGGCAGCGGATAGGTCGTGCAGCGGGAAAAGGGTCCGGCGGTCGCTGCCGGACCCGTCTGGAAGCGAAGCGCTCCGGGCGTCCGGCCGGACGCCCGGAAGCCGCTTCAGTGCTGCGGTGCTAGCGCATGGGGATCAGGGATCTGCCCCAAAGGCGGCACATCCAGCTCCGCGCGCAGGTGCTTGACCTGTTCGGCGCTCACCGCCGGCGCTCGGTTGCCCCAACTGGTGCGGATGAAGTTCACCACGTCGGCGACCTGCTGGTCGGTCAGGCGCCAACTGAACGGCGGCATGGTGAAGGCCGAGGGCGCCTGATGGGTTGCCGGCAGGGTGTCGCCCTTGAGCACGATGTGGATCAGCGAGGTGGCGTCGTCGCCGTTGACCACCGGGTTGCCGGCCAGCGCCGGGAACACCCGCGCGTAACCCTGGCCGTCGGTACGATGGCAGGCGGCGCAGTTGTCGATGTAGAGCGCCGCGCCGGTCTTGCTGTCGTCGCCGTGGTACAGCGCCTTGCTCACCGTCTCGTCGTAGGCGTACGCCAATTCGCCAGGATTGCTCGCCGGCAGCGACTTCAGGTAGCGGGCGATGGCGGTGAGGTCGGCGTCGCTCATGTACTGCATGCTGTGCACCACCACCTCGGACATGCCGCCGAACACCGCCGTGCGATCGGTGCGTCCGGTGCGCAGGAAGCGCACCAGTTCGTCCTCGCTCCAACTGCCGATACCGGTCAGCGGGTCGCCACGCAAGCTCTTGGCGATCCAGCCCTCCAGGGGCGCGCTGCCGGCCAGGAAGTCCGGCCCCTCGCTGGCGCTCAGGGCCTTTTCCTGCATGCCGATGCCGCGCGGGGTGTGGCAGGCGCCGCAATGACCGAGCCCGTCGACCAGGTAGGCGCCACGAGCCAGCACCGGGTGCTGGTCCTTGGCCGGCTCGAAGTCCTTCACCTCGGGAGCAAACGTCCAGCGCCAGAAGGTCAGCGGCAGGCGCATCGACAGCGGCCATGGGATAGCGCTGTCTTTGTTGGCCTGCCTGACCGGCGCGACACCCTTCATGAAGTAGGCGTAGAGCGCGCGCATGTCCGACTCGGTGACCCGCGCGTAGGACGGATAGGGCATGGCCGGATAGAGGGTATAGCCTTGCTTGGCGATGCCGTGGCGTACCGCCAGGTCGAAGTCCTCGAAGCTGTAATCGCCGATGCCGGTTTCCCGGTCCGGGGTGATGTTGGTGGAGAACAGGGTGCCGATCGGCGTTTCCATCGGCAGGCCGCCAGCGAACGGCAGGCCGCCCTTGGCGGTATGGCAGGCCACGCAGTCGCCGGCGCGGGCCAGGTATTCGCCTTTCTTCAGCAGTTCCGGGTCGACCGCCTCGGCGGCCGAGGCGCCGAACGCGAACAGGGTCGACAGGCCGAACAGGTATGGGATCAGTTTCATCGTCGCGCTCCTCAAGCCTGGACCAGCGGGCCGGGGTTCTTCAGGTACTGCTCGCGGATCGCCTTGGCCGACCAGTAGGCAAGCGCCGCCACCAGGCCGGTGGGGTTGTAGCCAGTACCCTGAGGGAACGCCGAGGCGCCGACGACGAAGACGTTATGCACGTCCCAGCTCTGCAGATAGCGATTGACGGCACTGGTTTTCGGATCGGAGCCCATGATCGCGCCGCCGAGCAGGTGGGTGGTCTGGTAGGCGCGGGTGTCGAAGTGGTCGCCGAAGTTCTTGACGTGGACGGCGATGGCCTTGGGGTTCATCGCCCCGGCGATCTTGCGCATCTGCTCGGTGACGTAGCGCGTCATCTTGTACTCGTTTTCCTTCCAGTCGAAGGTCATGCGCAGCAGCGGCTGGCCGTAGGCGTCCTTGTAGGTGGGATCGAGGTCCAGATAGTTGTCCCGGTAGCTCATGTTGCTGCCGTGAGCGTCCATCGACAGGGTATGGGTGTAGGCGTCCCTGGCCGCCTGCTTCCAGCCGCTGCCCCAGGTCGGCGAGCCGGGAGGCAGGCTCAGACCGCGGATCGGCTTGCTGCCGGCCTGGTTGACCCAGAACGGCGAACCGCCGACGAAACCGAGCGGGCCGTGGTCGAAGTTGTCGGAGTTGAAGTCGTCCACCGCCACACCGCCGCCGCCGGTACCGATGAAGGGGTTGGTGTGCACGTCGCGGTCGAAGAAGGCCTTGATGGTGGCCATGTTCTGGTAGGCGAAGTTCTTGCCCACCACGCCTTCGCCAGTGCGCGGGTCGTACGGCTTGCCGATGCCGGACAGCAGCATCAGGTGTACGTTGTGGAACTGGAAGGCGCTGACGATCACCAGGTCGGCCGGCTGGACGATCTCGCGGCCCTGAGCGTCGACGTAGGTGACACCGGTGGCGCGCTTGCCGTCGCTGTCCAGGTTGACCCGGAGCACATTGCTGTTGACGCGCAGCTCGAACAGTTCGCTCTGCTTCAGCGCCGGCAGGATGTTCAGGTTCGGCGAGGCCTTGGAGTACATGTAGCAGGCATAGCCGCTGCAGAAACCGCAGAAGTTGCACGGTCCCATCTGCACGCCGTAGGGGTTGGTCCAGGGGCCGGAGGCGTTGGCCGCGGGCATCGCGTAGGGGTGCATGCCGACTTCCTCGGCCGCCTTGCGGAACAACTGGGCGGAGTGGACGTCTTTCAACGCGGGCAGCGGGAAGCCATCGGAGCGGTCCGGCGCGAAGGGGTTACCGTCGCCGACCACTTGGCCCTTGACCTTGTAGGCGGTACCCGAGGTGCCGAAGACCTTCTCGGCGAAGTCGAAGTGCGGCTCGAGCTCCTCGTAGCTGACACCGTAGTCCTGGATGGTCATGCCTTCGGGGATAAAGCCTTTGCCGTAGCGCTCTTCGTAGTGACTGCGCAAGCGCAGTTCCTCGGGCATGATGCGGAAATGCACGCCGGACCAGTGCAGGCCGGCGCCGCCGACGCCGTTACCGGGCAGGAAGGCGGAGAGCTGGCGGTAGGGCAGCGCGGTGTCGTCGATGCCGTGGCGGATGGTCACGGTGCTCTTCGACAGGTCCTGGAACAGTTTGCCGCGGCTGTTGTAGGTCAGTTCGTCGAGGGTGTTGGGGTAGGCACCGTCGGGATAGGTGTCCTGGTAGGGGCCGCGCTCCAAGGCGACCACCTGCAGGCCCGCCTCGGTCAGCTCCTTGGCGAGGATCGCGCCGGCCCAGCCGAAGCCGACCACCACGGCGTTCACGGATTTGAGTGTCGTCGCCATGTTCAGCCCCTCTCTCCGGAAATCGAGACCGGCGGGAAGGGATACTTCTCGTTGCGGTCGACCCAGTCCATGAAATCGGCGCGCGCGCCGGGAAAGCCCACCAGTTTCCAGCCGGCCAGGCCACGGTTGCCGCCGTGGATCGGGTCGGCGAAGAAGCCCTCGCGGGTGTTCTGCCAGAGCTGGCTGAACAGCAGGACGGACGGCAGGTCCTGCAGGTCGATCCGGCCGCCTTCCAACTGGTGCAGCAGATCGTCCTGGGCGGCCGGCTCCAGCTCGGCGAAGGTCTTGCCGTGCTGGCCCTTGCACCAGCGATCCAGCGCGGCAATACCGATGCGGTAGATGTCGCGCGGCACCAGCTTCGACTGGTAACCGAACTGCGGCGCGGCGTCGGCGACGAAGGGCGCCTGCATGTACCAGAGGTTGCCGTGGCCGTAGGCGGTTTCCAGTTGGCGGTCGATGAATTCCGGTACGCCGGCCTCGACCGCGCCGGGGCCGTTGGCGTCGTTAGGGATCAGCCTGGCCACGGCGGCGTTGACGAAGGCCCACTCGGCGGCGCTGAAGAAGCGGGGCTGATAGGGGTTCTGCACGGCGGGAGCGGCTTGGCCGAAAGCCGTCGTCGCTACGCCATAGCCGGCCACGGTGATTGCCGGAATCACGGCCAATGTTTTACGCAGGAAGTCGCGTCGGCCATTGAAAGCCTTGTCGTCGGGCATGGAGGCACCTCAGTGATCGCAGTAAATCCCAGTCTCGCTCTGGACTGGTCGAGTTGAACGAACGTGTCGCGCGTCCCTGCATGACGAAAGGTTTCACCCGGGAAAGGGTCCGTTGATCGCGTTGGGCTGTTTCGATGCGGACCCCGACCTTGCGCGAGACGCCGGCAGGCGTGAGCGAAGGCAGACTTTCCCGAATGCGGTACGGGAGCGTCATGGCATCGGTCGTGTCGCCAGGAAGGCTCCGGCCCTAGACGGACAGGCGAGATCGTGCGTGGACCTGGACCTCTTCTTATCGACGGAGGCTTCTTCCAGGATTGAAACCGATTTCATTGAACAATAAAAAACGCAGCAAAGATAGCGCTATCTTTGAATGATTACCGGGCGTTTGCCCTGCCGATCGCGCCTTGCGGACAAGAATTGCCGCACGGTCTGTCCATGGCCCTATGCTGATGGGAGAACCCGAAGCAAGAAGGAGATCGCGGATGCGCGCCATGCGGCTGGAAAGGGTCGCTCATCCCCTGGTGCTGCGCGAGTTGCCCACCCCGCAGCCGGGACCGGGCGAAGTGCGTGTGCGGGTCGGCGCCTGCGGGGTTTGCCGCACCGACCTGCATGTGGTCGACGGCGAGCTACCGGCGGTGAACCCGCCGGTCATCCCCGGCCACGAGATCGTCGGCCGGGTGGACGTCGTCGGTCCGGGCGTCAAGGGCTTCGCGCTCGGCCAGCGGGTCGGCATTCCCTGGCTGGGGCACACCTGCGGGCATTGCTGGTACTGCCGGCACGAGGCGGAGAACCTCTGCGACACGCCGCAATTCACCGGCTACACCCGCCCCGGCGGCTACGCTGAACAGGTGGTGGCCGACGCCCGCTTCGCCTTTGCCCTGGGCGAGGACGGCGACGACGTGGCCCTGGCGCCATTGCTCTGCGCCGGGCTGATCGGCTGGCGCTCGCTGGTCAAGGCGGGCCCGGCCAGGCGCCTCGGCCTCTATGGCTTCGGCGCGGCGGCGCACATCGTCATGCAGGTGGCGCGCTGGCAGGGTCGCGAGGTGTACGCCTTCAGCCGGCCCGGCGACCTCGCCGCCCAGGACTTCGCCCGCTCGCTCGGCGCGGCCTGGGCCGGCGGCTCCGACCGGTTGCCGCCGAAGCCGCTGGACGCGGCGATCCTCTACGCGCCGGCCGGCGAACTGGTGCCAGCCGCCCTGCGCGCGTTGCGCAAGGGCGGCCGAGTGGTCTGCGCCGGCATCCACATGAGCGACATCCCGAGCTTTCCCTACGACATCCTCTGGGAGGAACGCGAAGTGGTGTCGGTAGCCAATCTGACCCGCCAGGACGGCCTCGACTTCTTCGCCGTCGCCGAACAGGCCGGCATCTGCACGGAAACCCACCGCTATGCCCTGGAGGATGCCAACCGGGCATTGGACGACTTGCGTCACGGGCGTTTCCAGGGAGCGGCGGTGCTGGTGCCCTGAGCGGGGAGGCTGTCTGGGGAAAACTGTGGTGGAAAACCGCTGCGCGAGTTTTCCACCCTACCGGCAGGGCCGGGTGCGTAGCCCAACCTCAGGGCTTGCCGACCGCACCGCTCTGGCGCGGCATGCTCAGCGCCGGTGCCCTGGGCATCAGCGCGCGGGCGTTGCCCAGGGCGGTGGCGGCTTCGCTCATGTCGCCGCGCTCGATGGCCTGCTCGCCGTGCTTGAGCCAGGCCTCGGACAGGCGCCGCTGGTAGGTTTCCAGCGTGGGGCCGGGCTGCTCGGCCTGCAGGCGCTTGAAGCTGACGGTGGCCGCGGCCAGATCGCCCTCGCCCAGTTGCCGTTCCAGTTCCTGGCTGAGGCTCGGCGGAGACGGCGGCGGAGCGGTGTCGGCGGACTCCGTCGCCCCGTGCTGGCAAGCGGCGAGCAACAGCGGCAGCAACAACGGGGACAGGTAGCGAAGGAGCGGCGCGGACATGAACGAGATTCTCGGGTCGTTTTCTTTTACCCACTCTACACCTGCCGCCGGCTTATCAGAAAGCGGGCCCGGCGCGATGCCCAAGTTCAACCGGCGCGACGCGGCAGGAGCAGGCCGGCGAGGAACAGCAAGGCCGCGCAAACCACGATGGACGGCCCGGCCGGCGTGTCCTGGAACCACGACAGCGATAGCCCGGCGCAGACCGCGACCACCCCCAGGAAACTGGCGCCGGCGGCCATCTGCTCGGGGGTACGGGCGTGACGCTGGGCGGCCGCGGCCGGGATGATCAAAAGCGAGGTGATCAGCAGCACGCCGACGATCTTCATCGCCACCGCGATCACCAAGGCGATCAGCAGCATCAGTGCCAGGCGGATGCCGCCCACCGGTAGTCCCTCCACCCGCGCCAGCTCCTCGTGCACGGTGATCGCCAAAAGCGGCCGCCACAGCGGCACCAGCAGCAGCATGACCAGCGCGCTGCCGCCGAGAATCCAAGCCAGATCGCCTGGACCCACCGCCAACAGGTCGCCGAACAGGTAGCTCATCAGGTCGATGCGCACGTCGTCCATGAAGCTCAGCACCACCAGGCCGAGCGACAGGGTGCTCGGCGCGAGAATGCCGAGCAAGGTGTCCGAAGCCAGCGCCTGGCGCTGCTGCAGGGCCACCAGCAGCACGGCGAGCAGCAGGCAGCCGGCGATCACCGCCAGGGTCGGACTGACGTCAAGCAGCAGGCCGACCGCCACGCCGAGCAGCGCGGCATGCGACAGGGTATCGCCGAAGTAGGCCATGCGCCGCCAGACCACGAAGGAGCCCAGCGGCCCGGCAACCAACGCCAAGGCGAGCCCGGCGAGCAGGGCGTTGAGCAGGAAATCAGCCATGGTTGCAGTCGGGACCCTGTACGTGGGATTTGCGCAGCACCACGCCGCCGTGCAGATCGTGGGTATGGTCGTGATGGTGTTGGTAAAGCGCCAAGCTGCGCGCCGCCTGGCCGAACAGGGCGACGAAGGCCGGATCGCCGCTGACCTGCTCGGGCCGCCCGGAACAACAGACGTGATGGTTCAGGCAGACCACCTGATCGGTGGCGCTCATCACCAGGTTGAGGTCGTGGGAAACCATCAGCACGCCGCAGCCATGGCGCTCGCGCAACCGGGTTATCAGCCGGTACAGCTCGGCCTGGCCGGCCACGTCGACGCCCTGCACCGGCTCGTCGAGCACCAGCAGCTCGGGCCGGCGCAGCAGCGCCCTGGCCAGCAGCACGCGTTGCAGCTCGCCGCCAGAGATATTCTGCAACGGACTGTCGACGACCTGGACGGCGCCAACCTCGGCGAGCGCGGCGACGGCGGCGGCACGGTCGACGCCGGGCACCAGGCGCAGAAAGCGCAGCACCGTCAGCGGCAAGCTGGGATTGACCTGCAGCTTCTGCGGCATGTAGCCGATGCACAACTGCGGCCGGCGCCAGACCGTGCCGGCGTCGGGCTTGAGCAGGCCGAGCACGACGCGCACCAGAGTGGTCTTGCCGGCGCCGTTGGGGCCGATCAGGGTGACGATCTCGCCGGGCTGCACGCACAAATGCACGTCGTCCAGCATCTGCCGGCCGGCGAAGGCAATGCGCACCCCGTTGAGACGGACCAGGCTGTCGCTCATGGCGCGGCCTGGCAGTTGGCGCAGAGGCCGACCACCTCCACGGTCTGCCTCTCGACCCGAAAGCCCAGTTCCCTGGCGCTGACGAGAATGCTCTCGCTGATCGCCGAACCTGCCAGCTCGATGGCCGCGTGGCACTGCCGGCAGATGAAGAACTGACCGTGGTGGGCATGATCCGGGCGATTGCAGCCGACGAAGGCGTTGAGCGAGGCGATGCGGTGCACCAGACCCTGTTCGAGGAGGAAGTCCAGCGCCCGGTAGACGGTCGGCGGCGCCGCACGGCGGCCGTCCTGCTCGCTCAGCACGGCGAGGATGTCGTAGGCACCGAGTGGCCTGTGGCTCTGCCAGACCAGTTCCAGCACGCGGCGGCGCAGAGCGGTCAGGCGCACGCCCTGGCGGCTGCAGAGGTTCTCGGCCTCGGCCAGCGCCTGGCTGATGCAATGACTGTGGTCGTGGGGCCGGCAGGCCAGGGGCGGGATGGTCATGGGCGACTTCCGGTTGGAGAAACGTTATTCTATTACAATTTCGTCTCGGAGGTCTGCCCGTCATGTACCGTCCTCTCGTCGCCCTGCTGTTCGCCGGCTGCGTGGCTTCGGCAGCGGCCGAAGTACGCCTGCTGACCAGCGTGAAGCCGCTGCAACTGATCGCCGCCGCCGTGCAGGACGGTACCGGCAGCCCCGCGGTATTGCTGCCGCCCGGCGCCTCGCCGCACCACTACGCGCTGCGTCCTTCCGACGTGCGCGCGCTGCGCGAGGCGACGCTGTTCTACTGGATTGGCCCGGACCTGGAGAGCTTCCTGCCCAAGGTGTTGGAAGGGCGCCAGGGGCCAAGTCTGGCCGTACAGGCACTGCCCGGCCTGCAGTTGCGCCACTTCGAATCGGCCGAGGACGAGGACAAGGACGAACACGACCACGCCCACCGTCCCGGCAGCCTGGACGTCCACCTCTGGCTGCTACCGGCCAACGCCCGACTGATCGCCGAGCGGATGGCCGCCGACCTGGCTGCCGCCGACCCGGACGCCACCGCCCGCTACCAGACCAACCTTGCCGCCTTCCGGACCCGCCTGGAAGCGCTCGACCGGCGCCTCGCGGCGCGCCTGGAAAAGCTTGCCGGCAAGCCCTATTTCGTCTTCCATGAGGCCTACGATTACTTCGAGGCCGCCTATGGCCTCCGGCATGCCGGAGTGTTCAGCATTTCCCCGGAAGTCCAGCCCGGCGCCCGCCAGGTCGCCCACATGCGCCAGCGCCTGCAGGAGGCCGGACCGACTTGCGTGTTCAGCGAACCGCCCCTGCAGCCGCGCCTGGCGCAAACCCTGAGCGCCGGCCTGCCGGTACGCCTGGCCGAACTCGACCCGCTGGGCAGCGGTGTCCCGGTCGGGCCGCTGGGCTACGAGCGGTTGCTCGAAAATCTCGCCGAGGGACTGGCCGGCTGCCTGGAGGCGCTGTAGCTGCATCCCCGCATGCCGTTCGCGAAGTACCGGTCGGGACACCGGAACCGCCACTTCCGCCGCCAGTCCGATCTAGAACGGCAAGCCAATGCCATCGGCGACGACAAGACAAGGAGAGGACATGCAGCGCTACAAGATCGTTCATCGCACCCATTACGGCTTCACCGAACCCGTCGAACTGGGACCGCACTCTCTGTTGCTGCGCCCGCGCGAGGGCCATGAGCTGCGCATCGAGTCCTCGAAGCTGCACATCGAGCCCACCGCGGCCAGTCTGAGTTGGTTCCGCGACGCGGAAGACAATTCCGTGGCGATCGCCACCTTCGAAGAACCCACCGACCGGCTGATCATCGAGAGCGAGATCGTCATTCAGCAATACAACGAGACGCCGCTGGACTTCATGGTCGCCGACTATGCGGTGAACTATCCTTTCGTCTACAAACCCGACGATAGGGCGGTGCTCTCGCCCTACATGAACTCCGTCGAGCATACCGGCAGCGACCAGCTCGACGACTGGCTCGCCAAGATCTGGCAGCCGGGCGAACCGATCCAGACCTACGCCCTGCTGCAGCGGATCAACGAGCACATCCCCAAGACGCTGACCTACCAGATGCGCGAGGAACCCGGCGTACAGGGCGCGGTGGAGACGCTCGGGCTCGGCACGGGCTCCTGTCGCGACTTCGCCAACCTGTTCATGGAGGCGGCCCGCTTGCTCGGTCTGCCGGCCCGCTTCGTCAGCGGCTACCTGCACGTAGAGCCGGCGGGACTGCAGGACGGCTCGACCCATGCCTGGGCTGAAGTCTACCTGCCGGGCGCCGGCTGGAAGGGCTTCGATCCGACCCACGGGGAAGTGGTGGGCACCAACTACATCGCCGTGGCCGTGGCGCGCCAGCCCGAATCGGTACCGCCGGTGGCCGGCTCCTTCGTCGGACCGCTGGGCGCGGGCCGGCTCGAAGTGAGCGTCTGCGTGAACCGGGAGCTGCTTGCCGGCGAGCAAGAGCAGGAAGTGGAAGTGAGGAAAGCCGGGGCGCCCCAGCCCGAGAACGGGAAAAAGCCGAAAAAATAGGAGAGTCCTCCGCAGGAGAGGCCCAGGAACATGGCGAAGCACGGCGAACCCTTGTCGCAGAACCTGGGCGACATCCCCCTGCAGGCCGCCTCCGAGGACATCTGGGCGCAGAAGTACCGGCTGATCGACCCCAGCGGCACGCCGGTCGATGCCGACATCGACGCCACCCGGCAGCGCATCGCCCACGCCCTCGCCGAAATCGAGCGCGAGGACATTCGCGAACACTGGTACCGGCAATTCCTCTGGGCCCTGCGTAATGGTGCCATCCCCGCCGGGCGGATCGTCGCCAATGCCGGCGCCCAGGTCTGGCGACCGGCTACCTCGACGATCAACTGCACCGTTTCCGGGACCCTCCACGACGCCATGGACGACATCCTCGCCAAGCTCCAGGAGGCCGGACTGACGCTGAAAGCGGGGTGCGGCATCGGCTACGAGTTCTCTACCCTGCGCCCGCACGGTGCCTTCGTCTCCGGTGCCGGCGCGCGCACCAGCGGGCCGCTGTCGTTCATGGACATCTTCGACAGGATGTGCTTCACCGTCAGCTCCGCCGGCGGACGGCGCGGCGCGCAAATGGCCACCTTCGACGCCGCCCACCCGGACGTGCGCGAGTTCATCCGCGCCAAACGCGAAGACGGCCGCCTGCGCCAGTTCAACCTGAGCCTGTTGATCACCGACGAATTCATGCAGGCGGTGGAAAACGACGCCGAATGGCCGCTGGTGTTCCCGGTGCACCCCAAGGAGGCGGCCGAGCTGGACCTCGGCGACCCTAACCAGGTGCTCTGGCGCGACTGGCCGCTGTACGAGGACTACCCCGTGCGCGACGACGGCAAGGTAGCCTGCAGGGTCTACGGCAAGGTCCGCGCCCGCCACCTGTGGGACATGCTGATGGTCTCCACCTACGACTTCGCCGAGCCGGGCTTCATCCTCATCGACCGGGTCAACCAGTCGAATAACAACTGGTGGTGCGAGGAGATACGGGCGACCAATCCGTGCGGCGAACAACCGCTGCCTCCTTATGGCTCCTGCCTGCTCGGCTCGGTCAACCTGACCGTCTTTGTCGAGGAGCCGTTCACGGCCAGGGCGCGCTTCGACTGGGAACGCTTCCGCCAGGTGGTGCGCATCTTCACCCGCCTCTTGGACAACGTGGTGGAGATCAACAACCTGCCGCTGCAGGCGCAGCGCCGCGAGATCCTCGACAAACGCCGTCACGGCATGGGCTTTCTCGGCCTCGGCTCGGCGCTGACCCTGCTCAGGCTGCGCTACGGCAGCCCCGAGGCCTGCGTGTTCACCGAGGAAGTGGCCCGCGAGATGGCCCTGGTCGGCTGGCAGGTGGCGCTGGAGCTGGCCAGGGAAAAGGGCCCGGCGCCGCTGCTGGCGCAGGAGTTCGAGATCACCGCGAAGATGCTCCGCCAGCGCCCGGAGATGGCCACCGACGGCCACAAGGTCGGCGATAAAGTCCCTGGCCGCGTGCTGCACGCGCGCTACTCGCGCTACCTGCAGCGCCTGGCCGAATTCGCCCCCGAACTCGTCGCCGCGCTGGCCGAACAGGGCGCGCGCTTCACCCACCACACATCGATCGCGCCGACCGGCACCATCAGCCTGAGCTTGGCCAACAACGCCTCCAACGGCATCGAACCGAGCTTCGCCCACCAGTATTCGCGCAACCTGATCCGCCCCGGACGCAAGGCCAAGGAGAAGGTCGAGGTGTTCAGTTACGAACTGCTGGCTTACCGCGCTCTGGTCGATCCGCAGGCACAGCCGGGCGGCGACGACCCGGCGCACCGGCTACCGGACTACTTCGTCAGCGCCGACGACATCGGCCCGACCCAGCACGTGGACATCCAGGCGGCGGCGCAGAAGTGGGTGGACTCGTCGATCTCCAAGACCGCCAACGTGCCCACCGACTACCCCTTCGAAGCGTTCAAGGACATTTACCGCTACGCCTGGCGCCAAGGCCTCAAGGGCTGCACCACCTTCCGCTTCAACCCGGCGGCCTTCCAGGGCGTACTGGTGCGCGAGGCGGACCTTGCGAACACCCTGTACCGCTTCGAGCTGGAGGACGGCAGCGTGGTCGAACTCAAGGGCAACGAACTGGTGGAATACGACGGCGAGGTGAACACCGCCGCCAACCTGTTCGACGCGCTGAAGGAAGGCTATTACGGCAAGTATTAGGACGTGCGGCTCGCAACTCCCTCTCCCCATCGGGGACAGGGCCAAGGAGAGGGGAGAACGCCCATGACGGTCAAGATCACACAGCGCATCAAGAACTTCCAGGTGGTCGACGAACGCCTGCGGCCCGCCGCCGAAACCGATGCCGGAAAGCCGCCCGAGCAACTGGATGAGCATCTGGAACGCCCGGAGATGCTGATCGGCGTGACTTACAAGATCAAATCGCCGCTGTTCGAGCACGCCCTCTACGTGACCATCAACGACATCTTGCTCAACGCCGGCACCCGCTTCGAACAGCGCCGGCCCTTCGAGATCTTTATCAACTCGAAGAATATGGACCACTTCCAGTGGATCGTCGCCCTCACCCGGATCATGTCCGCCGTGCTGCGCAAGGGTGGCGACTGCACCTTCCTGGTCGAGGAACTCAAGGCGGTGTTCGACCCGCGCGGCGGCTACCTGAAAAAAGGCGGCATCTACATGCCCTCGATCGTCGCCGAAATCGGCGCGGTGCTGGAGCGCCACCTGATCGCCATCGGCCTCCTGCGTGGCCACTCGCCGGACGAAGCCCAACGCCGCTACCTCGCCGAAAAGCGCGCCGCCTACGAGGCCAGCCAGGGCGCCGCCGCTCTGGAACCCGGCGAAGGCTTCCCGCCCGGCGCGCAACTCTGCGGGCAGTGCCACACCCAGGCGGTGGTGCAACTGGAAGGGTGTACCACGTGCCTGAACTGTGGGCATTCGAAGTGCGGATGAGGAGGACGGACGGGTAGGGTGGATGACGCTCTGCTCATCGACCACGAAAAAATCACAATGCCTTCAAGGCCGGTCCAGCGGACTCAGCACACCTAGACCGCCCCGGTTGAGCACATGGGTGTAGATCATGGTTGTCTTCACGTCCGCATGGCCCAGCAGTTCCTGCACGGTCCGAATATCGTGCCCGCACTCCAGCAGATGGGTGGCGAAACAGTAACGCAGGGTGTGCGGTGCGACCGGCTTGATCAAGAAGCGCGGCATACCCCGTACTTTTAGAGGCTGTCGCAAAATTCGCGCAAGCGCTTCAGTCTCGATCATCTCGCAGGCTTGACAATGTGTTTTGCGACGGCCTCTTTAGGGCGGGGAGGATGTCAATTCAGCGGAATCTACGATTGCACCGGCGATGACAGCCACGAAGGCCAGTACACCGGCACCGTGACGCTGGAACTCGTTCGCGCGCAGAGCTTCGATCAGTACGGGGCCTACAACTTCAAGCTGGAAGTGCCGGGCTATGGCACATACCTCGGGCAGGCTGCCGCGCAGGGCACACATATGGGTGTCTACTTTGCCCTTGCCGATCAAAGTACCCAGGACTATGGCACGGGGATCGCGTCACTCGTCCGGAACAAAGCAGGAAAATAGACCTTCGACAAGTATTACTACGAGCCCGAATTCAATGGCGGCAACTTCAGGACCGAGAAGTGCGTGCAGCGCTGAAGTAGTTCTTTGAAGCTTTACCGGAAGACTCCAGTTGGTTTTCATCCGCCCCTCCGTCAGGGGGCGGTCCGAGACACCTGTCGAACGGTAGCAGTGCCCTACGCCTATAGGGCACTTCTAAAAACGTAGGCAAGGCAGTCAGCGCAAGGCAAAAACTGGCGAAAAAGCGGAGTTTACGCGCTGTAAATGAGCATTTTGAGCCTGTTTTTAACGCAGCGAGACCACACAGGTAGTTTTTAGAGGTGCCCTATAACGCCGAAGAGTCGCAAGCCCGTGACTACAAAGCCTTCACTGGCTGGGAAAGCGACGAATGAAGGACTCGAACTGCGATTCCGATCCTTTTCCCGCACGAGGCAGTTGGGCAGGCCAGCCACGACTCAGGTCGTACCCCTGAGCCCTGAGCAGATCTTGTCGCGCCGAATCCCACCATGCCTCGCGACATGCCTGCGCGTAGCCGCTGGAAGGCAGGAAGCTGCCATACATGAGCTTCTTGCCGATCGGGCGCAGTTGCGGACTCACGCCCTTGAGTCGCCATTTGATGCGCAGACGGCGCAGTACTGACGGACAGGGTCTTTGCCTCGGTACTTCCTGGCTCAAAAAAACCAGATTCCGGCTGAAGTCTTCACCGTACCGCGCAAAGAAGACTTCCTGCATGGCATGGAAGAAGGCCTTTTGCGCATAGTAGTGACGAATGATGCCGCGCCCTTCGCTGACCACCTTGTCCCGGAGGGCGAACGACAGTGCAATCTGCTCGACCGTATGCAGCCGGGAGGCATGCTCGCTCCATTGGTCGATCCTTGCGATGACCTCTTCGATCAGAGGCGCATCTTGTTTCGAGATTCCGCACAGGCCGCTGTTGTAGAGCTTCAGCTCGTCGGGCGGTCGCTGGCCGCTGGCTTCCAGGGCTGCCGCCAGTTGCGAATAGGCGGGGCGAGTGACTGCTTCCTTCCAGTGCCACTCGAATGCGTCGACGAGATACCTTCCAGGCCCGACCTTGCCGAAGAGTCTGCCGGGCGCGGCTAGGAAAAGGGTGTCGCAATCGATGAATACGGTCCTTTCCGCCCAGCCTACGGCCAGCGCAATCGCACAGGCCTTGCGTCTATGGGCATAACCGAAGCTTCCGGCCCATTTATCCAGGGTTATCGCGTCCAGCGGAATGATATCCACAGGCCAGCCTTCGAACGCTTGTGGATCATCGGTCATCAGCCGGATAACGAGACCGCTCGGTTTGTCATGCCTGGCCAGGGCGGTGAGTATGCTGAACTTGGCTTGGTACCTGTAGGTCGGTTTTTTCCCGTAGAGCAGGTACAGCAATTGATTGGCTGGCTGCATCATCTGATTTTGCGCAGGAAATCCCGCGCTTTTAGTCTGGGGAGGGATAGCACGGCGCCCGCAGAGCACCCCTGCTCCCGCTTCCTCCGTTTCGATGTGGTCATTTTCACATTGCGGATGGCAACATGTGATGCATGAACCGTGCGTACAAATACCGCTTCTACCCGACACCTGAGCAGGCGCAATTGCTGGCTCAAACGTTCGGCTGTACGCACTTTGTCTATAACCATGTCCTGCGCTGGCGAACCGATGCATTCTTCCGGCAGCAGGAGAAGGTCGGGTATCTGGAAGCCAATGCGGAACTCACCAGGCTCAAGCGCTCCGGCGAGTTGCCGTGGCTGAACGAGGTGTCGTGCATCCCGCTGCAGCAATGCCTTCGCCATCAGCAGATCGAATTCAGGAACTTCTTTGCGGACCGCACGAAGTACCCGGCATTCAAAAGCAGGAAGCATCGCCAGTTCGCCGAGTTCACCCGGTCGGCGTTCAGCTACCGGGACGGCAAGCAGTACCTGGCCAAGTCCGGGACGCCGCTGGATATCCGCTGGAGCCGGCCGCTTCCTGGCGAGCCGTCCACCATCAGCGTTTCCAAAGACTCTGCAAGCCGGTACTTCGTGTCCTGCCTGTGCGAGTTCGAATCTGAAGTTTTGCCCATCACACCGCAAATGATCGGCATCGACCTGGGCCTGAAAGACTTGTTCGTCACCAGCGAGGGCGAACGCATCGGCGATCCCCGCCATAACGCTAGATACGTGACCCAATTGGCCCTGGCGCAGCGTCGGCCGAGCAGGAAAAAGCTCGGCTCGAAGAACCGCGCCAAGGCCCTGCTGAAGGTGACCTGTATTCACGCCAGAATCTCCGATACCGCATGGACCGCTTGCACAAGCTGTCTTGCAGACCGATCAATGAGAACCAAGTGGTCTGCGTCGAATCCCTCGCCGTGAAGAACCTGACCCGCAACCCGAAGCCGAGCAAGGTCATTGCCAATACCGGCTTGGGCGAGTTCGCTCGCCGGCTGGAATACAAGGGTGGCCGGGCTGGCATGGCAGAAAACTCCGGATCCTGACCCCAAGAGTAGCCTTGCCCCAACAGTCGGCCAGTCGGCGGCGCCGGGACACGCCGAAGGGCATCCCATGTGCTGCAGGAGTGCCTTTCCGGATTCACGAGTGCCCTTCGGCCACTTGGGAAAACGCTGTTTCAGACGATGCTTTGGTGGACCTGGCTTCCCCATCGGAACGCTTCATGCAGCGCCTCGTTATATGAGCCGGCCTCAACTTGTCTTGACCGGCATGCTCTTCTTTATTGGCGGCCTCCTCATGGCACTCTCCTTGGATTGACCTCTGGCGCCGTTCTGAAGCTTCTGTTCGGCGCTATCCTGCTGGTGCCGGCCTTGTGTGTCGGACACGTGGGATTCGCCGGATACGAAAAGCTTCTTTCATGGATCGCAACTTTCGGAAATTTGTCATGAAGTTCCGCCATCGCCGCCGACCATCTTTCTCTCGCGTCCGGATGGCAGCATACCCTCTGTCGTTGTGCCTGCCGGCTCTCGCTCTTTGCCTGTCCGCAACGCTGCCGAGCGCGGCATCGGAGGCCCCCATCGATTGCGGGGCAGCGGTTTCCACGCCGGATCTCGAGCACTGTGCCGCCCTCGAACAGGCGAAGGTCGAGCGCAAGCTCAATGCTGCCTATCAGAAGCTGGTGCAACACTTGTCCCAGCCGGACACGGAGCTCGATAGCTACATGGCGATGCGTCAGAAGCTGCTCGAAGCCCAGCGGGCGTGGATCAAGTTCCGCGAGGCCGACTGCGCCGCGCAGTACGCCATGCATGCCTCGGGCACGATCCGCACCCTCGTCCATATCGGCTGCATGCAGGAGCGGGCGGAGCAGCGCATCGAGGAACTGGAGAACTATGTGCCCTATTGACTGGCAACCGTCGCCCCGCCGGCTTCGGGCTCCCGCGGATCGTTCGGCTATCCTCTGAACATCGAAGGCAAGCCGTTCAGGCTGCCTTCACCCGTCACCGCCCATCATCGGAGGAAGCAGCCCATGGAGCGGTTCGTACAGACCAACGGCATTCGACTGCACTGTCTGGATCACCCCGGCGGCGATCCGCCGTTGCTGCTAATGCCCGGCCTGACCGCTAACGCCCATGCCTTCGACGGCCTGATCGCGGCGGGCCTGAGCCCGGCGTTGCGGGTGCTGGCCGTGGATCTGCGCGGGCGCGGACTGAGCGACAAGCCGGACAGCGGCTACGGCATGGCCGAGCATGCCGCCGACGTGATCGGTCTGCTGGATGCACTGGGGCTGGAGCGGTTGGTGCTGGGCGGGCATTCGTTCGGCGGCCTACTGGCCCTGTACATGGCGGCACACTATCCGGAGCGGGTCGCCCGGCTGGTGGTGCTCGACGCCGCCGGCTCCTTCCACCCGCAGGTGCGCGAGCTGATCCAGCCTTCTTTGGAGCGCCTGGGCAAGGTGCATCCCTCCTGGGACGAATACCTGGCGACGATGAAGCGCTTGCCGTTCTACGCGGGCTGGTGGGAACCGACCATCGAGAGCGCCTACCGAGCCGACGTGGAAATCCGCGGCGACGGCACGGTCAAGCCACGCTCGCGTCCCGAGGCGATCGGCGAAGCGCTCGACAGGCTGCTCGCCGAGGATTGGCCCGGCATTCTCGCCGCCGTCCGCCAGCCCATGCTGCTGGTCAATGCCCCGGGCGCCTACGGGCCGCCCGGAACGCCGCCGGTCCTGCCGCGCGAGCAGGCGCTGGAGACGGTCGCCGCGGTGGCCGACGGGTGCTGCGTCGAGGTGCCCGGCAACCACATGACCATGCTCTTCGGGGAAGGCGCCGCGCGGACGCTGGAAGCGATCCTGGCATTCGTTCGCCCATAGCCGGTTTCCCGGCGTCAGGGTGGAAAAGCGCTACGCGCTTTTCCACCCTGCCTGGGGATCGAGCGACCTTGCAAAGGAGGGCGGATTACAGGGCGAAGGGCAGGGCGACCTGGACATGGCGACGCGCCTGCAAGCGGCGGCGGAACACTTCGGGATCGTGGATCAGCACCTGCTGGCCGGCGAAGGCCTGGGCGGCGATCAATCGGGACAGCCAAAAGCGCAGGCAGGCGGTGCGCAGCATGGCCGGCCAGAGTTCGGCCTCGGCGGCGCGGAACGGACGCTTGGCGGAGTAGGCGGCGAGCATGGCCTGGGTGAGTTGCAGATCGAGGCTGCCGTCTTCCTTCGAGCACCAGTCGTTCACGGTAATCGCCAGGTCGTAGAGCATGGGGCCGGCGAAGGCGTTGTAGAAGTCGATCACTCCGGTCAGGTGCGGGCCGTCGAACAGCGCATTGTCGCGGAACAGGTCGGCGTGCAGGTTGGCGATGGGCAGGGGGAGCAGGCGGTTCTTCAGCCGGGCGACCTCGGCCAGCGCCTCGCGCAGCAGCGGCAGTTGTTCGTCCGGCAGTTGCAGGGCGAGTTCCGGGCCCTTCTCCAGCATCCATTCCAGGCCGCGGTCGCTAGGTCGCGGCAGCGGGTTCTTGCCGGTCGCCAGGTGCAGGCGGGCGAGCAGCGTGCCGACTTCGCGACAGTGCTGCGCATTGGGCTCCTGCACGTGCTTGCCGGACAGGCGCGGCTGCAACAGCGCCGGCTTGCCGGCCAGCTTGCGCAAAGCTAGGCCGTCGCCGGTGCGCAGGGCGTAGGGCACCGGCAAGTCGGCCGCGTGCAGCACATCGAGCAGTTTGATGAAGAACGGCAGATCGTCCATCTGCCCGCGTTCGATCAGGGTCAGGACGTACTCGCCCTGCTCCAGGGTGACGAAGAAGTTGCTGTTCTCGCTGCCTTCGGCAATGCCCTGGAAATCCAGCAGCCGGCCGAGCCCGTAGGGCGCGACGAAGGCTTCCAGCTCGTGGCGTTCGAGAGGAGTGAAGACCGACATGTTCAGGAGGGCTCGCTTACCATTCGAAGATTTTCCAGGCGGGGATCCGCATGGTCGGCTCGTCGGAACGCACAAAATTGGCATCGTTGCCATCGGCGCGTACCAGGAAATAGGGTTTGCCAAACTTGGGAGTGACCTTGATGGCATAAAGGAAACCATTGACGCGGTATTCCTCGATGGTCTTGTCGTCCTCCTCGCGGATCGTCACGTCCGGTTCGCCGGACGGCGTATCCTGCTGGGCGAAGGCGCCGAACGCGCCCAAAGCCAGCAGGCTGGCCAGCAGCAGGCGAGGGAAGGTGTGCATGATAACCTTGTCCTTTCGTCGTCAATGGTCCTCTCATTTTAGCGCCGCACCCGCGGAAAAGGTTGATTCTTCATCATGACCCCGACTCCCCTCGTCCTGGTGGACGGCTCCTCCTATCTGTACCGTGCCTTCCATTCGATGCCGCCGCTGGCCACCTCCGGCGGCACGCCCACGGGGGCGGTGAAGGGTGTGCTGAACATGCTGCTGGCCCTGCGCAGGCAATACCCGGACAGCCCCTTCGTGGTGGTGTTCGATGCCAAGGGGCCGACCTTCCGCGACGAGTTGTTCGAGCACTACAAGTCGCACCGCCCGCCGATGCCGGACGATCTGCGGGTGCAAATCGAGCCGCTGCACGCCTGCGTGCGCGCCCTTGGCCTGCCGCTGTTGTGCGTCGAGGGAGTGGAGGCGGACGACGTGATCGGCACCCTGGCGCGCGGCAGCGCACTCGACGGCCGGCCGGTGGTGATCTCCACCGGCGACAAGGACATGGCGCAATTGGTCGACGGCTACATCACCCTGGTCAACACCATGACCGGCAGCGTGCTGGACCATGCCGGGGTGGTGGAGAAGTTCGGCGTCGGTCCCGAGCTGATCATCGACTACCTGGCACTGATGGGCGACAAGGTGGACAACATCCCCGGCGTGCCGGGAGTCGGCGAGAAGACCGCGCTCGGCCTGCTGCAGGGCCTGGGCGGCGGCCTCGATACCATCTACGCTAACCTCGAGCGGGTGGCGACGCTGCCGATCCGCGGCGCCAAGTCGCTGGCCGCCAAGCTCGAGGAGCACCGCGAGATGGCCTACCTGTCCTACCGGCTGGCGACCATCAAGACCGACGTGGCGCTGGATATCGAGATCGATGCGCTGCATCCGGCGGCGGCGGACCGCGAGGCGCTGATCGCCCTCTACCGCGAACTGGAATTCAAAAGCTGGCTGGACGAGCTGCTGCGCGAAGCCCATGCCGCCGGCCCCGCAGCGGACCCGGCAACGCCCGGCACGCACTACGAGACGCTGCTCGACCGGGAACGCTTCGCGGCCTGGCTGGACAAGCTGCAGCAGGCCGAGCTGATCGCCTTCGACAGCGAGACCACCAGCCTGGACGCCCAGCAGGCGGAACTGGTCGGCCTGTCCTTCGCTGTCGCGCCCTTGGAGGCGGTCTACATCCCGCTGGCGCACAGCTACATGGGCGTGCCCGACCAGCTCGACCGCGACACGGTGCTCGCCGCGCTCCGGCCGATCCTAGAAGACCCGGCCAGAGCCAAGGTCGGCCAGCACGCCAAGTACGACATGAACGTGCTGGCGCATTACGGCATCGAGGTGCGCGGCGTGGCCTACGACACCATGCTGGAGTCCTACGTGCTGGATTCCACGGCGACCCGCCACGACATGGACAGCTTGGCGCTGAAATACCTCGGCCAGGCCACCATCCGCTTCGAGGACATCGCCGGCAAGGGCGCCAAGCAACTGACCTTCGACCAGATCGCCCTGGAGCAGGCCGGCCCCTACGCCGCCGAGGACGCCGACGTGACTCTGCGCCTGCACCAATGCCTGTGGCAGAAGCTCGAAGCTATCCCGGCGCTGGCGAAGGTACTGAAAGAGATCGAAATGCCGCTAGTCCCGGTGCTGGCGCGCATCGAGCGGCACGGCGCGCTGGTCAACGCCAAGCTGCTCGGCGAGCAGAGCCTGGAACTGGGCGAGAAGTTACAGCAGTTGGAGCACGAGGCCCACGAGCTGGCCGGCGAACCCTTCAACCTCGCCTCGCCCAAGCAGCTCGGCGCCATCCTCTACGACAAGCTCGGCCTGCCGGTGCTCTCCAAGACCGCCAAGGGCCAGCCGTCCACCGCCGAGAGCGTGCTCGCCGACCTGGCCGAGCAGGGCTATCCGCTGCCCCAGGTGATCATGCGCCACCGCAGTTTGAACAAGCTCAAGGGCACCTATACCGACAAGCTGCCGCAGCAGATCAACCCGCGTACCGGACGCATCCATACCAGCTACCACCAGGCGGTGACCGCCACCGGGCGGCTGTCCTCCTCGGACCCGAACTTGCAGAACATCCCGATCCGTACCCCCGAGGGCCGGCGCATCCGCCAGGCCTTCGTCGCGCCCGAGGGCTACCGGCTGGTAGCCGCCGACTATTCGCAGATCGAACTGCGCATCATGGCCCACCTAGCCCAAGATACGAGCCTCTTGCACGCCTTCCAAAACGACCTGGACGTGCATCGGGCGACCGCCGCCGAGGTGTTCGGCGTCGCCCCGGAAGCGGTCAGCGCGAATCAGCGGCGCAGCGCCAAGGCGATCAACTTCGGGCTGATCTACGGCATGAGCGCCTTCGGCCTGGCCAAACAGATCGGCGTCGAGCGCAAGGAGGCGCAGGCCTACATCGACCGTTACTTCGCCCGCTATCCCGGCGTGCTCGCCTACATGGAGCGCACCCGGGCGCAGGCCGCCGAACAGGGCTACGTGGAAACCCTGTTCGGCCGCCGCCTGTACCTGCCGGAGATCCAATCGAAGAACGGCGCCTTGCGCAAAGCCGCCGAGCGCACCGCGATCAACGCGCCGATGCAGGGCAGCGCGGCGGACATCATCAAGCGTGCCATGGTGACGGTGGATGCCTGGCTGCTGGAGAGCGGGCTGGATGCACGGATGATTCTGCAGGTGCACGACGAACTGGTGCTGGAGGTGCGCGAGGATCAGGTCGAGGCGCTCAAGGCCGGCCTGCTGCCGCGCATGAGCAGCGCCGCCGAGTTGGACGTGCCGCTGCTCGTGGAGACTGGGGTCGGCGGCAACTGGGACGAGGCGCACTGAGCCGGCCATCGCCAAGCCAGCGGGAAAGCGCCCCCGGAAAAGCCGCTCCTTCGTGCCAGAGTCCCGTTCGCCGCTCCGACTGAACTTTTGGTGTGATCGTGCAGTCAGACCCGGCACGACTGGCTGAAAAGCCTTTCGATGCTCCTTGTTGTGTTAAATGTTGGCAGATATTCGGACACTTCGGGGTCCGGAGTTGAACCCCGGGCTTCTTCCTCCCCCACACGAAGTCCGGGTTTTTTTTGCCCGGAATCCTCCGCTTCCGTCTCGCCCACCGCCTGGCGCCTAAGCGCGCTGCAGGTCGGCCAGACCGGCCATGGCGAACCGCCACAGACCGTCCGCCAGCGTCGCCGGCGACTGTGCGAACAGCGGCTGAATCGGCGTCGCGCAGCGGCGGTCGACGATCAGCATGACCAGGCAAGGCGCTATCACGCTGAGGACCAGCCGCGGCATCCGCGGGTCGGTGGGCGCGATGGTGGCGATCTCGCCGACGATCGTGGCGAGCACCTCGAACTTGGGCTGCGTTTCCTCCTGGAAGACTCTCTCCAACAATGACGTGGGCGACAGTATTTCGCGCGCCCACACCTGCATCGTCCAGTTGTCGGCATCCAGGACATGGCGGACCAGTTCGACGAGGAAGCGGTGCAGCTTGTCGGCCGCCGGCAAGGTACTGGCGGAAAGCTCCCGCAGGAACTCCATGCTCATGAAGCGGCGGTGGACCTCCTTGAGCACGGCCAGGTAAAGCCCGTCGCGACTGCCGAAGTGGTAGTTGATGGCCGCGATGTTGACGCCAGCCTGCTCACAGATCGATTTGCTGGTGGTACCGAGGTAGCCACGCTCGGCGAACAGGCGGCCGGCCGTCTCGATGATCTCGATACGGGTGGCATCACCGTCGGCCCTGGGCTGTCGCCCCTTGCCGGCGAGGGCGGGGGTTCGGTTCGTGGCGGAGCGCTTGCGGGAGACGGACATTGCCAATGACTGGACAAGAAAAGACCGATCCAGTATAGATCAAATTAAATTCAAATTTATATTCGAACTCCACGGAGTCCGGGCGTCCATCCATGACGAAAAAGCGTTTTCTCGCGGTAGCGCTCCTGTCGGCCGCGCTCGTCGCCAGCGGCCTGTACTGGTGGCAGCGGCGCAACGACGGCCCCGGCGATACCCTGACCCTGTACGGAAACGTCGATATCCGCCAGGTCGCGCTGGCCTTCGAAGGCAGCGACCGGATCGCCGAGATGCGCGTGGAGGAAGGCGACCGCGTCCGCGCCGGGCAGGTGCTGGCGATGCTGGACACGCGCACCCTTCGACTGCAGTTGGAGCAGGCCGTGGCGCAGGTCGAGGTACTCGAACAGAGCCTGCTGGCCCTGCGCAACGGCAGCCGCCCGGAGGAGATCGCGCAGGCCGACGCCCAAGTCGTCGCCGCCGCCGCCGAGGTCGAGCGCAGCCGCCTGCAATTCCGGCGCCTGCACGACGCATCCATGCGGACCGGCGGGCACGCCGTGAGCCGGCAGGATCTGGACAACGCCCAGGCCCAGTTGCGCGTAGCGCAGGCGCAGTTGGACGCACAACGACAGGCGCAGCGCCTGGCCAGGATCGGACCGCGCCAGGAGGACATCGCCCGCGCCGAGGCGCAATTGCGGGCGGCGCAGGCCGAGCGGGCATTGCTGCAGCACCGCATCGATCTGGCCGAGCTACGCGCGCCGCAGGCCGCCGTGGTGCGCGCGCGGCTGCTGGAGCCGGGCGACATGGCTTCGCCGCAGCAGCCGGCCTACACGCTGGCGCTGAACGACCCCAAATGGGTGCGCGCCTATGTGAACGAAGTCGAACTGGGCCGCATTTGGCCGGGCATGGCCGCCACGGTCGTCACCGACAGCGCACCGGACGCACCGATCGACGGACGGGTGGGTTTCATCTCCTCGGTCGCCGAGTTCACGCCCAAGTCCGTGCAGACCGAGGACCTGCGCACTACCTTGGTCTACGAGGTGCGCATCCTCGTCGACGATCCGCGCGACAGACTGCGCTTGGGCATGCCCGCCACGGTCCGGCTGGTCGCCGATGCAAAGTCGCAGGAACGACCATGAGCGCCGACGAGATCCTGGCCGTAGACGCACGCGGGGTCGGCAAGCGCTTCGCCGACCCCGCGACGCGGCGCCGTCTGGCCGCGCTCGACGAGGTCGACGTGCGGGTGGCGCATGGCGCACTCACCGCGCTGGTCGGACCGGACGGCGCTGGCAAGACCACCTTCTTGCGGCTAGTCGCCGGGCTGATGCGTCCGGACCGGGGCGAATTGTCGGTGTTGGGCCTGGATGTGACGCGCCAGCCGCAGGCGGTGCAGGACCGCATCAGCTACATGCCGCAGCGCTTCGGCCTCTACGAGGACCTGAGCGTGCAGGAGAACCTCGACCTGTACGCCGATCTGCATGCGCTGCCGCTGCCGGTGCGCCGCGAGCGTTTCGCCCGGTTGCTGGAGATGACCGACCTCGAGCGCTTCACCGGGCGCCCGGCGGGCAAGCTGTCCGGCGGCATGAAGCAGAAGCTCGGCCTGGCCTGCACGCTGGTGCGCTCGCCGGAACTGTTGCTGCTGGACGAGCCCACCGTCGGCGTCGATCCGCTGTCGCGGCGCGAACTGTGGGAGATCGTGCAGCGCCTGGTGACGCAGGAACGCCTGTCGGTACTTTTGGCGACTTCCTACATGGACGAGGCCGAGCGTTGCGCGCAGGTCCACGTGCTGCACGAAGGCCGTGTCCTGGCCAGCGGCGGTCCCGCCGAGATCGCCGCGCATGCCCGCGGCCTGTGCCACGACGCCGAGCCGCCACCGGGACAGCCGCCGCGCCTGCTCCAGGCGCGGCTGCTCGACGACGCGGCGATCGTCGATGCGGTGCCGCATGGCGGGCGCGTGCACTTCATCCTGCGCGGCGCTACAGGCCTGGCCGAACTCGGGCTGCCCGCGCGGACGCTGCGGCCGGTGGCCGAGAAGCTGGAGGATGGCTTCATGGTGTTGCTGCGCGCGCGCAGCGGCGAGCGCCCGGCCGAAGCCGCCCGGGCCATGTCCGAAGGCTCGGGCGACGCTGTAACCGGGGAAGACGCCCCGGTCATCAAGGTGCGCGACCTAGTGCGCCGCTTCGGCGACTTCGTCGCGGTCGACAAGACCAGCTTCAGCGTGCGGCGCGGCGAGATCTTCGGCCTGCTCGGCCCCAACGGCGCGGGCAAGACCACCACCTTCCGCATGCTCTGCGGGCTGCTGCCGCCGAGCAGCGGCCAAGCGCGCGTCGCTGGGCTCGACCTGCGCAGCGCGCGCGCCCAGGCGCGCGGCCGCATCGGCTACGTGTCGCAGAAGTTCGCCCTGTACGCGAACCTGACGGTGGAGGAAAACCTGCGTTTCTTCGGCGGCGCCTACGGCCTGCGCGGCGCCGCGTTGCGCCAACGCATGCAGGCGGTGCTCGCGCAATTCGACCTGCACGGACACGAAGCGCAGCCGGCCGGGCAGTTGCCCGGCGGCATCAAGCAGCGCCTGGCGATGGCGGTCGGGCTGCTGCACGAGCCAGAGATCCTGTTCCTCGACGAACCGACCAGCGGCGCCGATCCGCTGGCACGGCGCGGCTTCTGGCGGCGCATCACCGCGCTGGCGAGCGCCGGCACCACCATCGTGGTCACCACGCATTTCATGGAGGAAGCTGAATACTGCGACCGCATCGTCATCCAGGATGCCGGCAGGCTGCTGGCGCTGGGCACACCGGAGCAGGTAAGGCGGCAGGCCGGCGAGACCGCGCAGCGGCGCCTGGACATGGAGCAGGCCTTCATCGCCATCGTCGAACGCGCACGCGCGACGCGCGATACGACGGAACCGACGCCATGACGGGAACCCGGCGCGGCGCGTGGCGCGACTTCCGGCGACGGCTGGCGGCGCTGATTCGCAAGGAGTTCCGCCAGTTGCTGCGCGACCGCAGCAACCTGCTGATCGGCATCGGCCTGCCGATCGCGCTGATTTTGATCTTCGGCTACGGCCTATCGCTGGATGTGCGCGACGCGCGCCTGGCGGTGGCGCTGGAGGACGCCTCGCCGGCGGCATACGAGACGGTCGCCAGCCTAGAGGGCTCCACCTATATGGCCACCACGGTGGTGCGCTCGCTCGCCGCGGCCCGGCGCCTGATGGACGAACACCGGGTCGATGCGCTGCTCTACCTGCCCGCCGACTTCGCGCGGCGCGCGGCTGCCGGCGATGCGCGCGTGCAACTGTTGCTGCAGGGCGGCGATCCGACCCGCTCGGCGGCGATCCGCGGCTACGTCGAAGGCGCGCTGGCGCAGGGCGAGCAGAAGCGCTGGGACCGTCGGGGCGCCGCGGCGGGAAGCGGGGTGGTCGCGGTGGAGCGCATGTGGTTCAACGCCGCTAACGACAGTACCTGGTACCTGGTGCCCGGCTTGATCGTGCTGATCATGACCCTGGTCGGCACCTTCCTTACCGCCCTGGTGATGGCGCGCGAATGGGAGCGCGGCACGCTGGAGTCGCTGTTCGTCACTCCGGTGCGACCGAGCGAGGTGCTGCTAGCCAAGATGGTGCCGTACTTCGCGGTCGGACTGGTCGGGCTCGGCATGTGCCTGGCGGCTGCCCGGCTGCTGTTCGATGTGCCGATTCAGGGTTCGTTGGCGGTGCTGCTGGTTGCCAGCATGCTGTACATGGTCGTGTCGCTGGGCATCGGCTTGCTGATCTCGGCCTTCACCCGCAACCAGTTCCTGGCCAGCCAGGTCGCGATCCTGGCGAGCTTCATGCCTTCGCTGATGCTCTCGGGCTTCGTCTTCGACCTGCGCAATGTGCCGCCGGTGGTGCAGGTGGTCGGGCATCTGCTGCCGGCCACCTACTTCATGGAGCTGGTCAAGACGCTGTTCCTGGCCGGCACCTACTGGCCGATCGTGCTCAAAAACTGCGCGATCCTCGCCCTGTACGCGGTCGCGCTGCTGGCGCTGGCGCGCGCGGTGACGCGCAAGCGCCTAGATTGAGGACAAGTGCCGTGATCGACTACTTGTATCGACTCGCCAACCTGTGCCGCAAGGAGTTTCTGGCGGTGCTCAAGGACCCGGCCAACCGAGTGATCCTGATCGCGCCGGTAATCGTGCAGACCTTGCTGTTCGGCTATGGCGCGACCTTCGACCTGAACGACGTGCCCTATGCGGTGCTCGACCAGAGCCGTGGCGAGCTATCGATGCGCCTGCTGGCGCGGCTGGACGGGACCGGCAGGTTCCATCGCGTGGCCACGCTGCATTCGCCGGCACGGATCGCCGACCTCATCGATGCCGGCGACGCGCTGCTGGTGCTGCACTTCGCCGCGGACTTCGACAGCCGCTTGAGCAGCCTGGGCAGCGCGCCGCTGCAGGTACTGCTGGACGGGCGCAACTCGACCACGGCGGGCAACGCCGCCGCGCAGATCCGCGAAGTGGTGGCGAATTTCAACGCCACGCTGCCGGGAGTCGCCAGTCCTCCCGTCACGCTGGAGACACGCGCCTGGTTCAACCCGAACCTGGAAACGCGCTGGAATATCCTGCCGGGCCTGATCGCCTCGCTGAGCATGATCCAAGTGATGATGCTGGCGGCGCTGTCGGTGGCGCGCGAGCGCGAGCAGGGCACCTTCGACCAGTTGCTGGTGACTCCGGTCTCGCCCAGCCAGATCATGATCGGCAAGGCGTTGCCGGCCATCGTCATCGGCCTGCTGCAGTCGGCCCTGGTGATGCTGATTTCGATCCATTGGTTCGACGTGCCGATGGCCGGCGCGTGGCCGGCCCTGATCGTCGGCCTGCTGGTGTTCACCGTCGCGGTGGTGGGGGTCGGGCTGTCGATCTCGGCGCTGTCGGCCAACATGCAGCAGGCGATGCTGTACAGCTTCGTGCTGCTGGTGCCGCTGGTTCTGCTGTCGGGCCTGGCCACCCCGGTGCGCAACATGCCCGAGGCATTCCAGATCGCCACCCATGCCAACCCGCTGCGCTTCGCCATCGACCTGGTGCGCCGGGTGTATCTGGAAGGCGCGCCGCTGGATCAGGTCTGGCACGACTTCATCCCCATGGTCTGCGTGGAGGCGCTGACCCTGCCGCTAGCCGCCTGGCTGTTCCGCAACCGGCTCGCCTGAGTTTTCCATAAGTGTCCCGCGCTTTCGCAATGGCGTACCAGGAAGGGTCGCCGAAACCGGCATGCCGTCGCCGCTCCGTTCGATACCCGGAGCCATGATCGAGCATATCGACATCCATCTCGATTCGACCCCCCGCAGCGTTTGTGAAGACGAGGACGCCGGGAAACCCGGCGAGAGGACCGGGGCATCCGGCTCGCGGACGGGCGGAAAACGCAAAGACGCCGATACGGCCCCGGTTGCGCGGATGGGCCGACGGCATGGTTGACGTGGAAAAGTGAGGGCGGCTCTCCCGCCGCTTCGATCGCCAGGGGGGGCAGGGGGGGGCGGGAGAGCCTAACGCGGTATCGGCCCGGTCGGAGGTCCGGGCCGGAAAACTCTTAGCGGATGGCGCGCAGATTGTCGCCGGCATCGGCCAGGGCGGTGGTCTTGGGCCGTTTCGGATACGGACGGTTGCCGCGGATCTTGACCTTGTCGCCGGCGGCGAAGGTACGGTTCGGCGAGCGTACCGTCTTCAATTCGCCACTGTCGGTATGAACCACGTAGGCGCGGTCGCTGCCATTGGCCGCTTTTTGGACGGAGCCGCCGAACAGCGCCCCGACACCGGCACCGACCATCATGCCACCCATTGCCTTGCCGGAGGTCTGGTTCTTCACTTCACGAACGATCTCGTCTGCGTTGGCGGTGCCGATGGACAGCAGGCCGAAGGTCAGAGCCAGGATGCCGAACTTTTTCATGGCGGTTCCTCCGAGGAACTTTCAGTAGGCTTACGACATGGTCATTCCACGAAACATGCCAGAAGTTTTTTCATTTAAAATCAATAACTTATATTAATTTTCCCGGAGCGTTTCGCGACAAAATGTCGCGTCACGCACAAACGCTTGTCGGAATCCCTCCAAAAAATGAACTTTTATTGATCCAAATCAAGTAATCGTAGCCGTATCCGTGCTCGTTGCTCTCAAGAACAATGGATGACGCAAACGGGCAAAGGGACGATGCGGGCAGGAAGCGGCCTGCGCGATCTGGATGGAGACCGGCGCGAAGGGGCACAAGTGAAGAGGCAGAAACGGAGGCTCCCGGAACGGGATGCGGGAAGACAGGTCGAGAAACGGCTGACTCAGTTGGGCGCGTGCAGTAGCTTCTTCTCGCCGTCGGCGCCCTCGGCCTCGTGATCGCGTTCGCCGAGGCCGGCAGCCTCCTGGGCGCTGCCGCCGAACAGCGCGCCGACACCCGCCCCGATCAGCATGCCGAGCGGACCGCCGATGGCGCCGATCATCATGCCGTTCATGCCACCCAGCGACTTGCCGGTGGTCTGTTCCTCGGTTCCCTCGACCGCCTCGGCGGCATGCGCGCCAGCGAAAGCCAACAGGCCGAGGATTAGGGTCGGGATCGCGAAGTTCTTCATAATGGCTCCTTCGAGGAACATTGCTGGGTTTCTGCTTCCTTGAACCACTGGCTCGGGCGACCATTCCTCCTTAACGTCAGCAGGCGAGCGGTGCCAGATACGCTATGACGGGCCAAACCTTGAAACAAAACGTAATTATTCCATTGACCTGGATCAATACACGCCAGGCGATTTCCTACCTTGGTATAAACCACCTGGCTGTAACTACCCGTTCGCCGGGCTTTCCGGCATTGCGTGCAGAAGCTGTACCGTACGAAAAGCATGGAAACGACGGCCGTCGCCCGTATTCACCGGAAAGGCGCGCGTTCCGGCAAAGCGCAGTAGAATCTTCGCCCTTTCGCTACTAGCCCGCGAGTCGCTGCGCCATGACCGCTTCTGCCTTCCGTCCCGAACTGCTGTCTCCCGCCGGCACCCTCAAGTCCATGCGCTACGCCTTTGCCTACGGCGCCGATGCGGTGTACGCCGGGCAGCCACGCTACAGCCTGCGGGTGCGTAACAACGAATTCGATCATGCCCACCTGGCGCTCGGCATCGCGGAAGCCCACGCCCAGGGCAGACGCTTCTACGTGGTGGTCAACATCGCCCCGCACAACGCCAAGCTGAAAACCTTCCTCAAGGACCTGCAGCCGGTGATCGACATGCAACCGGATGCGCTGATCATGTCCGACCCGGGACTGATCATGCTGGTGCGCGAGCACTTTCCGGAAATCGCCATCCACCTCTCGGTACAGGCCAACGCGGTGAACTGGGCCAGCGTGGAGTTCTGGCGCCGCCAGGGGCTGACCCGGACGATCCTCTCCCGCGAGCTGTCGTTGGAGGAGATCGGCGAGATGCGTGAGCGGGTGCCGGGCATGGAGCTGGAGGTGTTCGTCCACGGCGCGCTGTGCATGGCCTATTCCGGTCGCTGTCTACTGTCCGGCTACATCAACCACCGCGATCCCAACCAGGGTACCTGCACCAACGCCTGCCGCTGGGAGTATCAGGCGCACGAGGGCAGAGAAGACGAACTGGGCAATATCGTCCACGTCCAGGAGCCGGTCCGGACGCAGCCGGCCGAGCCGACCCTGGGCAGTGGCGCGCCCACCCGGCGGCTGATGCTGCTCGAGGAGAGCAAGCGGCCGGGCGAGTACATGGAAGCCTTCGAGGACGAGCACGGCACCTACATCATGAACTCCAAGGACCTGCGCGCCGTGCAACACGTCGAGCGGCTGGTGAAGATGGGCGTGCATTCGCTGAAGATCGAGGGCCGCACCAAGAGCCACTACTACGTGGCGCGCACTGCCCAGGTCTACCGCAAGGCGATCGACGACGCGGTGGCCGGCCGGCCATTCGACAAGTCGTTGATGGATACCCTGGAATCGCTGGCCCATCGCGGCTACACCGAGGGTTTTTTGCGCCGCCACGTACACGACGAATACCAGAACTACGCCCATGGCTATTCGCTGTCCGAACGCCAGCAGTTCGTCGGCGAGCTGACCGGCGAGCGCCGCAACGGTCTGGCCGAGGTGCAGGTGAAGAACCGTTTCGCCCTCGGCGACCGCCTGGAGCTGATGACTCCCCGGGGCAACCTGAACTTCCGCCTGGAGACGCTGGAGAACAAGCGCGGCGAGCGCGCCGAGGTAGCCCCGGGCGACGGCCACATCCTTTACCTGCCGGTGCCGGAAGACGTAAACCTCGGCCATGCCCTCCTGATGCGCGAGTTGGACGGCGCCACCACCCGCGGCTGAGACTCAATCGACCGCGCAGGATGGCTGCGCGGTCTGCTCGTGCAAGCGGCTGGTCAGGATCGCCGCCTCCACCGGCCGGCCGATCAGATAACCCTGGATCTCGTCGCAGCCGTGCTCGCGCAGGAACTCGAGCTGCGCCGGCTCCTCGACCCCCTCGGCGACCACCTCCAGGCCCAGGTTGTGGGCCATGACGATGATTGCCCGGATGATCGCCGCATCGCCGCCCCGGCCGGAGCCGTCGAGGCTGCGGATGAAGATCTGGTCGATCTTCACCACGTTCACCGGCAGATGCTTGAGATAGCCGAGCGACGAATAGCCGGTACCGAAATCGTCGATCGCCAGGCGCACGCCCAAAGCGCGCAGCGCGCCGAACACCCGGGTCAGGTGCTCGACATCGTCCGACAACTGGCTCTCGGTCAGCTCCAGTTCCAGCAGGTGCGCCGGCAGGCCGGTCCTCGCCAGCACGGCGCCGACCCGCTCGACGAAGTTGCCCTGGCGCAACTGGCCCATGGAGACGTTCACCGCCACGCGCAGCCCGGCGATGCCCGCCTGCAGCCAGGCGCTTGCCTGGCTGCAGGCCTCGGACAAAACGAAGTCGCCGATAGCGCCGATCTGTCCGGTTTCCTCGGCCAGGGGGATGAACTGGGCCGGCGAGACCAGGCCCCGCTGGGGATGGCGCCAGCGCACCAGCGCCTCGGCGCCCTGCAGGCGGTTCGCCGCGAAATTCAGCTTCGGCTGGTAGAACACCTCCAGCTCGCCGCGCCCCAGCGCCTTGTCCAGTTGCGCTTCGAGCAGCAGGCGCTCGCGGCTGCTGCTCTGCAGGCCGTCGCGGTAGAACTGCACGGTGTTGCAACCGAGCTGCTTGGCGTGGCGCATGGCCATCGCCGCCTGGCAGAGCAGCGTCGTCGGATCGCCGCCGGCCGCGGACAACAGGCCGATTCCCAGCGAGGCGCTGACCACCACCTCGTGCTCGTCCACCGATACTCCATGGCGTAGCAGGGTGAGCAGGTGCCGCCCGAGCTGTTCCACTTCATCCAGGCTCTTGTCGGTATTGAGCAGCACGGCGAATTCGTCGACGGCGATCCGCGCAACGATGTCCGCCCGGCGCAGGCTGCCGCCGAGGCGGCGGGCCAGCTCGCGGACGATCTCGTCGGCGAGCTGATGGCCGAGGCTTTCGTTGAGCCGCTTGAAGCGATCCAGGTTGAAATGCATCAGCACCAGTTCGTGCCCAGGCACCCGCGGACGGCTGGCCAGAAGCTTCAGGCGGCGCAGCAGCAGACTGCGGTTGGCCAGACCGGTCATCGGGTCGTGGCTGGAGAGGTAGCGACGCAGCGCCTTTTCCTCGCGACGCGCCCGTTCGCTGGCGGTGAGCGCCCGGGTGCGTTCGTCGACCCGCTCCTCCAGCGCTTTCTGCGCGCTGCGCAGTTCTTCCTCGACCTGCTTGCGCAACTGCACCTCGCGCGCCAGCTCGTCGTTCAGTTGGGCGGCGGCCGAGCGGCTCTGTTTCTCGAACTCCAGCAGCGAACAGTTCTGGTAATGCTGCAGTAGGTTGTGGCGGGTCGCCCGGTTGATCTGCCAGGCGCTGAGCACGAGAGCCGCCAGCAGGATCAGGCCGAGGCTGCCCCAGCCCTGCAGTTCGCCGCTGTCGAAGCTGAGCAGATAGAGGCTGGAGGGCAACAAGGCGGGCAGGGCGAAGGCGAGGAAGGCGCGCAGGCTGGCCGCGTAGGCCATGCTGGCGCAGATGGTCGCTGCCGCCAGCAGGCCATGGATCAGCGCCTGTTGTAGCGGCGTGGCCAGCGGCAGGAGGAAGATGCCGGTCTGGGTCAGGGTCGCCCCCGACACCGCGGCGCCGACCAGGAAGGTGAAGCGCCAGCCAGGGTCGGCCTGGCGCTCCGCCGGAGTCCGGAAGAAGGCGAGGATGCGCCACAGGCTTAAGCCGACCAGCAGGCCCAGCCAGAGCGCCAGCCAGGCCAGGGACGATGGGCTGTGCTGTTCCCAGCGCAGCAGCACGCAGCTTAGGCCGCCGCTCAGCATCAAAATGATCGGTAGCGGCGCGGCGCGGTACAGGCGACGGTTCACGGCCGCCTCCATCTGCACGCCGTAGCGCTTTCGGATGCTCTCCGGCTCTATGGCCGGTGGCACGACGTTGGCGGAAAGAACGAAGTTCATGTCCATGGTTCCAATTGACGCATCCAGTTCCAAGGTCAGAGATCGGACGATCTTTCTCGGTCTGGCATTGTAGGGTAACCCGAGTTTGCTCCGTCTTCATTGCCGCCGCTAGAATGCCTTGATGCGCGAAGACCTTTCCTTTCTGCTAAGTGCACTCAACGCCGCCCAGCGCCAAGCCGTGACCGCTCCCCTGGGGCCGCGTCTGGTGCTGGCCGGCGCCGGCTCGGGCAAGACCCGCGTGCTGGTGCATCGCATCGCCTGGCTGATCGAGGTGGAGAATGCTTCTCCCCACGCGATCCTCGCCGTGACCTTCACCAACAAGGCCGCCGCCGAAATGCGCGCGCGCATCGAGCAGTTGCTCGGGACGAGCCCGATGGGCATGTGGATCGGCACCTTCCACGGCCTGGCCCACCGCTTGCTGCGCGCCCACTGGCAGGAAGCGGGTCTCGCCGAGAACTTCCAGATCCTCGACGCCGATGACCAGCAGCGGCTGGTCAAGCGGGTGATCCGCGAACTGGGTCTCGACGAGCAGCGCTGGCCGGTGCGCCAGGCGCAGTGGTTCATCAACGCCAAGAAGGACGAAGGCCTGCGCCCGCAGCACATCCAGCCGGGTGGCGACCTGTTCCTCGCTACCCAGACGAAGATCTACGCGGCCTACGAGGCGGCCTGCGCCCGCGCCGGGGTGATCGACTTCGCCGAGCTGCTGCTGCGCTCCCTCGACCTGTGGCGCGACCGGCCGGGCCTGCTGGAGCACTACCAGCGGCGCTTCCGGCATATGCTGGTCGACGAGTTCCAGGACACCAACGCCGTGCAGTACGCCTGGCTGCGCCTGCTCGCGCAGGGCGGCGCCAGCCTGATGGCAGTCGGCGACGACGACCAGTCGATCTATGGCTGGCGCGGCGCGCGGATCGAGAACATCCAGCGGTTGTGCCAGGACTTTCCGGCCGCCGAAACCATCCGCTTGGAGCAGAACTACCGCTCCACCGGCAGCATCCTCAAGGCCGCCAACGCGCTGATCGCCAACAACCAGGGCCGCCTCGGCAAGGAGCTGTGGACCGAGGGCGCCGACGGCGAGCCGATCGGCCTCTACGCCGCCTTCAACGAGCACGACGAGGCGCGCTACGTGGTCGACAGCATCGAGCAGGCGCTCAAGGACGGCCTGACACGCAGCGAGATCGCCATCCTTTACCGCTCCAACGCCCAGTCGCGGGTACTCGAGGAGGCGCTGCTGCGGGAGAAGATCCCCTACCGCATCTACGGCGGCCAGCGCTTCTTCGAACGCGCCGAGATCAAGAACGCGGTGGCCTACCTGCGGCTGATCCACACCCGCCACAACGACGCGGCGCTGGAGCGGATCATCAACCTGCCGGCCCGCGGCATCGGCGAGAAGACCGTCGAGACCCTGCGCCAACTGGCCCGCGAGGCCGACCTCTCGCTGTGGGGCGCACTGCACCAGGCGGTTGGCGGCAAGCTGGTTTCCGGCCGCGCCGCCAGCGCGCTGAACGCCTTCGTCGAACTGATCGACAACCTGGCCCTCAAGGTCGAGCAACTGCCGCTGCCGCAGACGATCCAGGTGGTGGTCGAGGATTCCGGACTGCGCGCCTACCACGGCGCGGAAAAGGGCGAGAAGGCCCAAGCACGGGTGGAGAACCTAGAGGAACTGGTCAGCGCCGCCCGCGCCTTCGAGCACTACGAGGACGAGGGCCTGCAAACCCCGTTGGCGGCCTTCCTCGACCACGCCTCGCTGGAGGCCGGCGAACAGCAGGCCGGCGACTTCGAGGACAGCGTGCAGTTGATGACCCTGCACAGCGCCAAGGGCTTGGAGTTCCCGCAGGTGTTTCTGGTCGGCATGGAGGAGGGCCTGTTCCCCCACAAGATGAGCCTGGAGGAACCCGGCCGCCTGGAGGAAGAGCGCCGCCTGGCCTACGTCGGCATCACCCGCGCCATGCGGCGCCTGGTGGTCAGCTATGCCGAGACCCGCCGGCTGTACGGCAGCGAGACCTACAACAGGATCTCGCGCTTCGTCCGCGAGATCCCGCCGGCATTGCTGCGCGAGGTGCGCCTGTCCAACGGACCCGGCCGTCCCGTCGCCGTCCGCGCCGGCCAGGGCTCGCTGCTCGCCGGCGTTGCCGTGCCGGACAGCCCCTTCGCCCTCGGCCAGCGCGTGCGCCATCCGCTGTTCGGCGAAGGCATCATCCTCAACTTCGAGGGTGCCGGCGCCCAGGCGCGGGTGCAGGTGAACTTCGAGGACGAAGGCCGCAAGTGGCTGATGCTCGGCTACGCCAAGCTGGAAGCGGTCTGACTACCGGCCTTTTCAGGGCCTTGCACACTGTCCTGGCCGGAGGAACCAGCTCGATGGCGCCCAGGCAGGCGCGAACCTGTTCACGGCACTTTTGCCCGGCGTGACCCAATCGCGGACAAACCTGATCTTCCCCATGCCCATGGAGACTGTTTCCAGCCACTTCGGCCTTTTCGGCCAGGCCTTGCCGTCCCCCCATACCCATCCGTCGGCTGCTGCGTTCTACGGCTTATTAACCACCTCGCCACCGGTCGCCGCCAACGCTGGCCGTTGCGAAAGCGGCCATACTGGAAAGCGGAGGTGAGTCCATGACGAGTGCCGCGCAGATTCTCGATACCGCCCTGCAGATCGCCGAGCGCAGCGGTTGGGAACATCTACGCTTGTTCGACGTGGCCGCCACGCTGGATATCGGGCTCGACGAGATTGCCCGCCACTACCGGGACAAGGATGCCTTGGTGGAGGCCTGGTTCGACCGGGCCGACGCCGCCCTGCTCGCCCGGGCCCGGAACGCCGACCTGGCGGCGATGACGCCCGCCGGTCGGCTGGAGGAACTGCTGGTGGCCTGGTTCGCCGCGCTGGCCCCGCACCGGGTCCTGACCGGGGAGATGCTGTGCTACAAGCTCGAGCCCGGCCATATCTACCTGCAGGCGCAGGGGCTGATGCGCATCAGCCGCACGGTGCAGTGGTGGCGCGAGGCGGCCGGACGGAGCGACGCCTGGCTCGCGCGCATCGGCGAGGAATGCGCACTCAGCACTGTCTATCTGTGCACTTTCGCCCACTGGCTGCGTTATCGCCGGGAGGACGAAGCGGCGCTACGCGTCTACCTGCGTCGGCGCCTGCACAGCCTGCCGCTGGCCTGCCTGCTGCAGCCTTGAGCCGGTCCCCGGTGCAAAAGCTCGAAACATTTCTCCTTGGCGCGAACCCAGTGTCCGGCCGCGATCGGCTCCCGGTTGGGAAATAATGAATGACAGACCCCGGCACCGCTGGGCAAGATGAATTGCGTGACTTCAACTACAGGAATTCCCACATGCGTCGTTTTCTCAGCATTTTCATGGCCTGTTGTGTGGTCATGACCCTCAGCCTCGACGCCAACGCCAAGCGTTTCGGCGGCGGCAAGTCATCCGGCAGCGCACCGAGCCACCAAAGCAGCCAGATGCGCCAGGCCCAGCCGCAACAGCCGGCCGGCAGCACCGCCACGGCGCCGAACGCGGCCGCGCCGGCGCCCGCCCGTCCGGCCAGCGGCGCCTCGCGCTGGCTCGGTCCGCTGGCCGGCATCGCCGCCGGCGGCCTGCTGGCCTCGATGTTCATGGGTGACGGCTTCGATGGCATCCAGTTGTTCGACATTCTGATCCTCGCGGTGATCGCCTTCCTGGTATACCGCTTGATCGCCGCCCGCCGGCGCAAGCTGCATCCGGCCATGGCCGGCCACGCGCCGATGCAGCGGGAAACGCCGGCCCAGCCGCGTCCGGCCGCAACGGGCACCGCCCAGCGGCGCGCACCGATCCAAGCGCCTGCCTGGTTCAACGAACAGCGTTTCCTGGAAGCCGCGCGCCAGCATTTCACGGCCCTGCAACAGCACTGGGACGCCAATGAGCTGGACAAAATCGCCGAGTTCGTCACTCCGCAGATGCTCGAGTTCATTCGCAAGGAACGTGCCGAGCTGGGCGATGGTTTCCAGTCCACCTACATCGACAACCTGCAAGTGCAACTGGACGGTGTGGACGATTTGGCCGACAAGACCGTCGCCACCCTGACCTTCAGCGGCGTGTCGAAGAGCTCCCGCTTCGAGCAGGGCGAGACCTTCAGCGAGAGTTGGCGCATGGAGCGCCGTCAGGGCGAGAACCAGCCCTGGCTGATCGCCGGCATCCGCCAGAACGGCTGATTTACATCTGCGACGAAAACCCCGGGGCCGCCCGGGTTTTAATGAGATGGTCACCCCCACACCCTGCGAAAGCTAACTTTCGCAGGGTGTTTTATTTTCGCAGACCATCGCCATGAGTACAGTCGCACTGGTAGGCATCGATCTTGGCAAGCACAGTTTCCATCTGCATGGGCAGGACAAGGCGGGGCGGGAGGTCTTCGGCAAAAAAGCGACACGCCTACACAGATGATGCGTTTGCTGGGCAATCTGCCAGCCTGCACCGTGGCGCTGGAGGTCTATACGGGGGCTCACTTCATTGCGCGCCAACTGATCGCGACCGGGCATGAGGTAAAGTTGATCGCGCCACGGTTTGTCCGTCCGTTCGTCAAGAGCAACAAGAACGACTTCATCGATGCCGAGGCGATCCGCGAAGCGGCTTCTCGACCGACCATGCGTTTTGTTACGCCGAAGACAGAGGTACGACAGACGTTATCGGTGCCGCACCGCGTACGCGACTCCTTAGTGCGCGACCGTACGAAAACCGTCAATCCGGTCCATGGCTTCTTGTTGGAGTTCGGCGTCAGCTTGCCCAAGGGGCTTTCGCTGGTTAGGTGCTTGCCAACAACACTGGCCGAGCACGAGCTGCCGCACCGACTGGTCGTATTGCTGATGCGTTTGCATAGCCACGTCTGTTACTTGGACGAGCAGATCAGGGATTTGGACAAAGAAATGACCAACCAGCAGTTGGCCGATGCCCGGAGCGCCTGGGCTATCGCCGCCAACCATTCGAAATTTGAAGCAGGGCCAAGCGCTTGCGCCGCCTGACCCTGCGGTTACCGCTGTACCACGAAACACTCTTCAGGTTTTGCGTTAACCGAACAGCCGATGATGCGAACGGCTCACCGGCCTGGTGGATACCCCGTAGAAACGATTGGCTCTCGAAGCCGCGGTTTTTCTTAGGACCATCAGGCGCGACTCTCATCGTGGCGCGGGGCATGCCCCAGACAGATGCCGGATAGATTCAAGCAAGGCAAATACTCATCGCTGATCGGTGTTGCAAAAACGGGGATGACCATAGACCTTTTCAGCCCTCCAGCTTCCGGGCCAGCACCACTTGGTTGCGTCCGCCGTGCTTGGCCTCGTACAGCGCCTGGTCGGCTCGGCGCAGCAGGTGCTGATAATCCGGATGGCCGTCGTACAGGGCCACGCCGATGCTTACGGTCAGTTGCAGGACCTGCTCGCCCGGCAGGCGGAAGCGCTCCTGCGCCGCCTGATGGCGCAGCTTCTCGGCCACCCCGAGCGCATGTGCCTGGGTGACGTCGACCAGCAGCACGAGAAACTCCTCGCCGCCCATGCGGAACACGTAGTCGCCGCCGCGGCAATGGTTGCTGAGCAAGGAGGCGAGCTGCTGCAGGACCAAATCGCCGGCCTCGTGGCCGAATTCGTCGTTGATGTGCTTGAAGCGGTCGATATCCACGGCCAGCACAGCGAAGGAGCGCTCGTTCTGCCGCGCATAGGCCACTTCCTTGGCCATGATCACCGGCAGGAACTTGCGGTTGAGCATGTGCGTCAGCACATCACGGCCGCTCTCCAGGACAGTGGCCTGCTCGAACAGGTTACCCAGGTGGAAAATGATGCTCTTAGTCTGCTCGCGCAGCAGGCGCAGACTCTGCGGGTGCTGGTCCGCGTCCGCCCCGGCCGCCGGTTGCTCGAACAGCGGCAGCAGCACCTCGTCGATTTGCCGCATGCCCTCTAGGATCAGCTCGGTTTCCCGCAAGCCCTGGAAGGTATGGGCTCCCTTATGGCGAAACCACAGGCCGAACTCGGAGTTGCACAGCCTGGGCAACTGCGTGGCGAGCTGGCCGACCGCCAGGTCGAACATCAGGTAGTTTTCCCAGTCGAGCAGGGCGGACCGCTGGCGCTCCTGTTCGATGCCGATGTTGTGTGCCACCGAGAACAGCCGATATCCCTCCTCGCTGCGCGAGTTGCGGTCGTAGGCGTCAGAGAAGGCCCGGCTCATGATTTCCATGGCCAGGTCGACGGTTTCGCTGATCAGGCGCTGGCCGAAGAGCTTGTGTTCGAGATCAAGGGGACGCTGGCAGAACAGGACGAACAGCCGCTCGCGCAGATGCCGGGCGCCGCGCAGCACCAGATGGATGGGAATCTTGATGCGCGCATGGATCTCGCCGATCTGCTTCTGCTGGGCGATCAGCGCCTGCAGCGCGGCATCGTCGTCGTTCATGGAGAATACCGAGACGATCCATTGTTGCAGGGTGCCGTGCAGACGGCTCTTCACCTGCTCATGGGTGAGGAAGAACATGGCCTGTGCGTCCTGCAGCATCTGCTCATAGAAATACCCGGCCAGTTCGCGCTGGTGGGTAGTGGCCAACTCCTTGATTTGGGTGACGACTGGGGCGGGAAATTGCCCCAACAATAGTTTCCATTCTGCGGCCTGTTGTTCTGGGGAGATACCGGGCATAGAAGTTCCTGCTCTGTTCGACATCTAAATGTGCCGCGCTAGGTGTTATGATCGGAACGATATTCGCCTCTGCGTCCGCCCACTGCGGCGGGAGTCCAGTTGAGAAAGCCGCCATTCACTGATATGTCGGCCATGGCGGTCGGGACGTTTTGACCGGGTGCAATCTCTCGAAGGCAACCAACACCCGATGTCTGTCGTGGGATACGGGCATGACGCGCAACGCGGGCAGTATCGCGGAGCGTCAAGGGGGAGTCCAGATCGTCGTCGGCCAGGCGGGACGCTTCCGAGCACTGCGCACTGCGACACAGGCGCGTACCACTTGACAAGTGACAGATCCTGATAGTTTTTCGTATGTCGTTATATTGACACCAGCCTCTGCGCCGGTCGCCTTGCCGCCCGCCGTACGGGCAGGCTTCATTCCCGCCTCAGGCGGCCATCCGCTCGCATTCCTCGGCACATGCTCGGCAGGCCTGGGCGCAGCGCCGGCAGTCTCCGGCCTCATGCCGGGCGCACTCCTCGGCGCAGGCGCGGCAAACCTGCGCGCACTGCCGGCAGAACGCCACGGCATGGTCGCTGTCCCGCGCCATCAGAGTGACGGCCAAAATGCAGCGCGCCATCGCCTACACATCGTCCTCACGCAGGCAGGAGGCCGCGCAGGTTTCGCAGGTCCAGGCGCAGTCGCCGCAGGCCCGGATACAGGATTCGTACATGGAAGCATTCATGTTCGTTCTCCCTCGCATGGTGACGGACCGGAACGACTGCGAAAAACCACGGCCCTTCAATGGACTTGGCGGTTTTGGAGCAGGTTTGCGCCGAGGGGACGAGTGGCCTGGGGCAGAATGGCCGGAGCCGGACTATCCATAGAGGACGTGCAGCACCGGCGCGATTCTGCTGGTCCGGGCGCCGGGGTATAAAGCACCCATCATCATTGCCTGAGGACGAACGAACCGTGGAAGACGTGATCGATCAATTACACGAGCTGAACGAGCCCGTGCCGGTACCACTGGAACTGCCCGACGAAGACCTGCTGGTAGAAATCGAGGAGCAGCTTCTGATCAACCTGCCCTTCGAGCTGCGCGAATTCCTGCTTAAGGTCAGCGACGTGGTCTATGGCAGCCTTGAGCCGGTGACCGTAAGCGATCCCCAGTCGCACACCTACCTGCCGGAAGTCGCCGCGGTCGCCTGGGACCAGGGCATGCCGCGCGACCTGGTGCCGCTATGCCAAGTCGGCGACGATTATTATGCAGTGGATATCGAAGGCCAGGTGCTGCTGTGGAGCGGCGACAGCGGCGAGCTGAGCGACGAGAGCTGGGACTCGGTATGGCAGTGGGCCAAGGATGTCTGGCTGGCGAGCTGAGGCGCGCCGCGTCGCCTCAGCCGAAGAACCAGTAACACACTCCGATCGACGCCAGCACGCCGCAGAAGTCCGCCAGCAGGGCACAGCCGACCGCATGACGGGCACGCTGAATGCCGACCGCGCCGAAGTACACGGCGAGTACGTAGAAGGTGGTCTCGGTGCTGCCCTGCACGGTGGCGGCGACCAGCGCGGGGAAGCTGTCCACCCCGTGGGTCTGCATGGTCTCGATCAGCATGGCGCGCGCCGCGCTGCCCGAGAAAGGCTTGACCAGCGCGGTGGGCAGGGCATCGATGAAACGCGCGTCCCAGCCGGCCGTCCCGGCCAGCCAGCGCAAACCTTCCAGCACGTAGTCGAGCGCTCCGGAAGCGCGTAGCACGCCCACCGCGCAAAGCATAGCGATCAGATAGGGCAACAGGTTCTTCGCCACCTCGAAACCCTCCTTGGCGCCCTCGACGAAGTGCTCGTAGACCGCTACCTTGCGCAGCGCGCCCAGCGCCAGGAACAACAGGATCAGGCTGAACAGCACCAGGTTGCCGAGCAGCGAGGAGAGCGCCGCCAGCGCAGTCGCCGAGAGCCCGGCGAGCAGCGCCATGAAACCGCCGAGCAGCAGCGCGCCGGGCAGCAGGTAGGCGAGCACCACGGGGTCCCACAGCCGCAGCCGCTGCATGAGGGCCACGGCGAGCAGGCCGGCCAGGCTCGAAGCGCTGGTCGCCAGCAGGATCGGCAGGAACACCAGGGTCGGGTCGTCGGCGCCCTGCTGGGCGCGGTACATGAAGATCGACACCGGCAGCAGGGTCAGCGAAGAGGCGTTGAGCACCAGGAACAGGATCTGCGCGTTGCTCGCCGTGGTGCTGCTCGGATTGATCTCCTGCAGCGCCTTCATCGCCTTGAGGCCGATCGGCGTGGCGGCGTTGTCCAGGCCCAGGCCATTGGCGGCGAAGTTGAGGGTGATCAGCCCCAGCGCCGGATGCCCAGGCGGCACCTCCGGCATCAGCCGGCCGAACAGCGGGCCGAGCAGCCGCGCCAGAAGCTCCACCAGCCCGGCCTGCTCGGCGATGCGCAGAAAGCCCAGCCAGAGCGTGAGGGTGCCGAACAGCAGGATCATCACCTCCACCGCCAGCTTGGCCATGGTGAACAGGCTGTCGACCATGGCGGCGAACACCGCGGGCTCACCGTCCAGCAACCAACGGCCGAAGGCGGTCAGCGCGGCGGTCAGGAAAAAACCCAGCCAGAGGCCGTTGAGCATCTTGATCTCCTGCAAACATGGCCGTGCATCATAGCGACTCGAGCACAGCGCTGTCTGGGCACTGCTATACCTGTCTGATCCGAACGACAGCCAGGGAGATCACTCCATGAAGAAGATCCTCGTTCTCTACTATTCGATGTACGGCCACATCGAGCGCATGGCCGAAGCGGTGGCCGAAGGCGCGCGCAGCGTGCCGGGCGTGGAGGTGACCCTCAAGCGGGTGCCCGAGACCATGCCCGAGGAAGTGGCGCGTAAGGCCGGCGCCAAGCTGGATCAGGCGGCTTTGCCGGCAGAGCCGAAGGAGTTGGCCGACTACGACGCCATCCTGTTCGGTACGCCGACCCGCTTCGGCAACATGGCCGGGCAGATGCGCAACTTCCTCGACCAGACCGGCGGCCTGTGGGTCAGCGGCGCCCTGGTCGGCAAATTCGCCAGCGTGTTCACCAGCACCGGCACCGGCGGCGGTTCGGAAACCACCATCACCTCGTTCTGGCACACCCTGGCGCATCACGGCATGGTGATCGTCGGCCTGCCCTATGTGCTGCCGGAACTCTCCGACATCAGCGAACCGCGCGGCGGCTCGCCCTACGGCGCGGCGACCATCGCCGGAGCGGACGGCTCGCGCTGGCCGAGCGAGAAGGAATTGATCCTGGCCAGTTTCCAGGGCGCCCACGTAGCGCGCTTGGTGGTACGCATGCAATAGGGCGACACTGGCGGGGCTGGATTTCCGACCACTGGCACGCGGCGCGACGGGAGGCTTTTCCAGGGGGACTTTTTGCCATCACAATTCGCCCGATAGCAAACGACGTCTGGTGTCGTTCCGGCCGTCCGGCGCCTTTATGAGCGGACCCCGTGGTGCGACGGGCGGCATCCTGCGCATTCTCATGGATCGAGGGTAGACACCCGTCCGCCACTGGCACTCGACAAGGGAATTTGCCAGTGGTCACTTTACCCAGAGACCCTATGTATCGCCTCGATCTGCGCCGACTGATCCTGCTGCTGACAATCGCCGCCACCCTGCTGACCCTCCTCAACAGCTTCCACGCCAGCTACCGGACCCTGTACCGCCAACTGATCGCCCAGACGCTGGAGGCCAACCGCGCCTACGCCGCCAAGCTGGCCCACAGCACCGACAATTTTCTCAAGGCGGCCCAGCAGCAGCTCGCCTACAGCGCCACCCTGCTGCCGGAGCTGTTCGACCGGCCGGAACAGCTCGACGCCGAAGTCGCACGCCTGAAGGGACAGACCGGCACCTTCAACGGCGTCTTTATCGTGCGCACCGATGGCCGGGTGTTGGCTACCGCGCCGAACAGCCTGGGACTGGCCGGCAGCGTGCTGAAGACCCAGGAGATGCTGGCGGCCCTGAGAGCACGCCAACCGAGGATCAGCGCCCCCTATGCCGGTGTTCGCGGGTATTTGCTGGTCTTCCTCTCGCAACCGATCTCCACCCGGGACGGCCGCTACCTGGGTTATGTCGGCGGTGCCATCCACCTGGGGAAACACGACGGCAGCCTGCAGGCGCTACTCGGTAACCACTACTATCAGGATGGTTCGCAACTGTACGTGGTGGACGCCAACCGGCACTTGCTCCACCACCAGGACCCGTCCCAGATCGGCGAAATCGTCAACGGCAATCCGGCGGTCGAAGCCGTGCTGCGCGGCGAGGAGGGCAGCCGGCAACTGCTCGACTCGCAGCGGACTGACATGCTCGCCGGCTACGCCCCGGTCGCCAGCACCGGCTGGGGCGTGGTCGCCCAGCGCCCCAGCACGGCCACGCTGGCCGCGCTGGACGACCTGATGCTGGAGATTCTGTTCGATGTGTTGCTTTTCTTCGTTCCGCTGCTGGTGGCTATCTGGTGGCTGTCGAAGCTGATCGCCCGCCCGCTACAGCAATTGGCCATTACCGCCAGGCATTGGGAGTTCTCCAGCGCCCAGGAACAGATCCGCCACGTGCACTCCTGGTACTTCGAGGCCGAACAGCTCAAGCTCGCCATGCTGAACGGGCTGGCGTTGCTGCACGGCAAGCTCGGCCGGCTCAACCAGGAAAACATCACCGACCCCCTAACCGGGCTGGTCAACCGGCGCGGCCAGCAGTTCGCCCTGAAGCGCTGGCAGGAGCAGCAGCAGCCGTTCGCGGTGATCGCCCTGGACATCGACCATTTCAAGCAAGTCAACGATAACCATGGTCACGACGTGGGCGACCAGGTGTTGCAGCACGTGAGTCATCTGATGGACAGCGTCTCGCGCAGCAGCGACCTGGTCTGCCGGAGCGGCGGCGAGGAATTCGTCCTGCTGCTGCCGGAAACCAGCCTGGAAGCGGCCACGCAGGTCGCCGAACGACTACGCGGCTTGATCAGCCATACACAGGCGCCCACCGGCGCCTTCGTCACCATCTCCGCCGGCGTCGCCCACTGGCCGGGTAGCGCCAGTTCGGTGCCGACGGTGCTCAAGCTGGCCGACGAAGCGCTGTACCGGGCCAAGCGGAACGGCCGCAACCGGGTCGTCGTGACCGGACAGCAGGAAATCGGCAGCGAGGATGCGCCGCTGGACTGAGCGGCTGTGAAAAAACTCCTGCCTACCGAGACCGGCGCGGGGCAGCAACGCAAGGGGGAAGGGACGCCGGCCCGCCCGGCGTCCGGGGAGGCTTACTTATGGGTCAGGACCCACTCGGCGAGGGTCTTGGCTTCCGCCTCGGAAACCGGGTTCGGCGGCATCGGGATCTGTCCCCAGTTGCCCGAACCGCCAGCCTTGATCTTGGCGGCGAGCGTGTCGGCGATACCGGCCTGGCCGGCGTACCTGGCAGCGACCTCCTTGAAGGAGGGGCCGACCAGCTTGCTGTCGATGGCATGACAAACCGTGCAGCCCTTGGTCTTGTACAACTCCTCGCCGGTCTCGGCCAGGGCGGACTGCAGGACCAGCACAGCGCTGCAGGCGAGCAATGGAATCAGCATCTTCTTCATGTTTTGACTTCCTCAAGGCTAAAAAGCTGGGTAACGCACATCCGGTTTGAATCCAGCAAGAACATACTAGGCGCTCCCTCGTTCACGTTAAGACCGGGGGGGAGGGCAAATCAATTCTCCCGCATCGCTCTGGCATGGAGCCGTACGGGCACCGCCGGTCCTTTCGAGACGAACTCTAGCCGGAAAACGCCAGTCCCACCCGAACAGGGCTGCATTCGCGCCGAGATCCCACGCAGCCAGGAGCCTCCCATGAAGCGCCTACTCCGCATCGGTTCTTTTCTCTTCGCCGGCTTGTCCAGCCCGCCGCTGTTCGCCGAGGCCTGTCATGTCACGGAACAACTGGCGGTGGCCGGAACTGCGGCCGACGTCATGGAATCCTGCTTCGAACATCGCGGCATGCCGGCCGGCTCGCTCGACTGGGCCTGCAGTACGGACAAGAGCCCCGTGGCCGGCGTGCACAAGGAAAAGCGTGCGAACTGCCCGAGCGGCTATCTCGGCAAATGCACCGCGGTCCTGACCCAGGAGGCCCTGGCCAACGAGGAGGCCGGCGGCCAGTACGGCCATGGCTCCTGGCCGGACCCGCTGCCGGGGGATGCGCGGATCGTCACCTACTACTACCAGGTGCAGGACCCGAAACAGACCCGTCTCGACTGCGAGAACGACGGAGGGACGTGGTCGCGGTAGCGGTTGCCGGACGGGCGTTGCATGCGGAATCGAACGGCGCCGGTGCCTATCCCGCCGCCGGATAGACCACGCCGATGGCCGACCCGCCGGGGGGTCGGCAAAAGCGCGAAGCCATCGGGAACGGCCAGCGGGTCGTAGCGCTCTTCGAAGCCCAAAATGGTAAAGATGATAAATATACGTATTTGATAGGAATTTTTATTTTAAGATTCCGGCCCTGCGGGCACGCCACTGGCGTCCCTGTCCGCCGGGTATGTCTTGCTGCGCCAAGGCGCGATCGCGGACCCATCCTTCCCAATGGAACACCGGCATGAACTGGCTCGAATCCCGTCTTGCGATGCGCGGAGCGCTATAGCGTCCGCCCATCGCAAGACGATCCCGCCGGACCCGGTTCCGGACAGGGTTTCGACGTCGGCTCCTGCCGTTCAGGAGATCATTCAGTGAACAAAACCCAGCTTCTGGCCTGCACCTGCGTGTCGGCAATCCTGCTGACGGCCTGCTCGTCCCATAACGGCTCCGGTGGGGATCGCCAGGCCGAACTCGATGCCGCCATCGCCACGGCATCCTCCGGTTCCGGCGCCGCCGTCGCCTCCACATCCAGCGGCGATGGGCCATCCCCCGAGCATCTGGCATTTTTGGAGAACGGCTTCCTGGACCAGGATGTCGCCGCCATCGCCGTACGCATGAGCGACGATATTCCCAATTCGCCCCGTCTGAGCAGGCCGGGAACCACGCAGAACCAGATTCTGGTCGACCAGCAATACATCGACGTGCAGGAGGGAGCCACGCTCAACAAGAGCGCTTTCGCCCTGCGCCTGCTGAGCGAACTCCGCAAGTCCCGTGCCGGGGACATAACCTATGTCGACAAGCGCGAGGCCAGTACGTCGAGCAGCCTGAGCAATTCAAGCAGCAAAAGTAGCAGCAGCAAAAGTGGTAGTGGCAGCGGCCGCCGTTCCGGTGGGCAGGGAGGGACGGCTTACCGCCTGGAATGCACGGTCACCGTGCTCGCCCCCACGAAGGAACAGCCCAGCGTGCAGCGCTATGCGTTCCAAGTCATCGACACGCACACTAATTCGCCGATCTGGATGGGCGATTTCGACATCGACGCGCCGCAGAAATCGGCCGGTGCCGCCCAGGCCAAGTGATGCGCCCCGCGGCATCCGATTTTCGCCGCCCGCCTCCGGCGGCGGCGCAGGCGGACATCCGTCATCGGCCTTGATTCCGGGGCCGGCCGTCGTCAGATGCTGCCGACCCTGGACTTGATCACCATCTCGGTCACCCAACGCACCAGGATCGAGGTATAGGCCTGCTGGCAGATGTCCTCGCTGAGGGCGTGGTCGGCGCCGTCGATGATCCGGTGGGTCAGCGAATGGGCGCGGACGAAAGCGCCGCGGTAATTCATGATCGTGGTGTGCGGAATCAGGTGGTCGTGCTCCGACTCGACAATCAGCACGTCACCGCGAAACGCCGCGCAGGCCGCCAGCGCGCGGTTGTCGGCGGCGGTCAGCGGCGAGTGCCGATACAGTTGCAGATCCTGGCGGTCCAAGTCGCGCTTGGGGCGGTTCCATTCGGTATCCCGGTACAGCGCCGGCACGCGCAGGCCGAGCCATTTCACCGGACGCAGGGAGGTGAGGATCGCCGCCAAGTAGCCGCCGTAGCTGCTGCCGACCACCGCGATGGCATCGCGGTCGATGGCCGGATGCCGGGCCAGCAGATCGTAGGCGGCGACCAGATCGCGCAGGTTGTCTTCCCGGGTGACGCCCTCCTGCCGCGCCAGGGTGTCGCCGTGACCGCGCATGTCGAAGGTCAGGCAGACGCAGCCGAGGCCGGCGATGCCGCGCGCGCGCTTGAGGTCGCGCTCCTGGCTACCGCCCCAGCCGTGCACGAACAGCAAGCCCGGCATCTGGGTGTCCGGGGTGAGGAAGGTGCCGGCGAGCCATTCGTCCTCCACCGGCAATTCAATGCTTTCGCTACGGGTTGCCATTGTCCGTCGTCACCACGCATTTGGTCAGATAACCGAGTTCCGGGTCCTCGCCGCGGAACAGTATGCTGGCCCCGGCGGGCGCGACCTTGTCTGCGCCGAACAGCTCCAGGGATGAGGTCCGCACGCTCCGCGCGCCGGCGCGGAAGGCCTCCAGCGCGGCGATTTCCGCGCTGCTGGCGCCGCCGATGCGCCAGGATTGCTCGAGCACTCCGCAACGGGTGTGTCCCCGGCTGTCCAGGCCACGGGCGATGTCGTAATTGCGCCGCGAGGCGAAGAAGCCGGCGAAGCTGCGCAGGGCGGCGGCGTCGTAGATCCGCGCCTGTTGCACGGCCAGACGCAGCGGGTCGTCTAGTTCGAGGGCGAGCAGTTCCGCGAAATCGCCGGCCACCACCAGCAGGTCCGAGCCGCCATAGACTTCCTCGCCCCGGTTGTCGCAGGTCAGCCGCTGAGTCCCGCAGTAGGTCGCCAACAGATCGCCAACCTGCGCCTGGCCGACGCTATAGGTCGATACCTGTTCCAGATGCTCTTCCAGCACCAGACCGAAATGGCTCAGCTCGGTTTCGTCCAGTGCCGCCAGTTGCCGCTCCAGTTCGGCCGGATCGGCGACCAGACGCTGTCCGCGACCGCCGGTTGCCAGTACCGGTTTGATCCGCAACGGCCCCTCGGCCAGCAGCCGGCGACCCGCTTCGCCGGCCTCTTTCCGGTTGAACGCGGTGAAACCGCGCAGCACCGCGTCCGCCACTCGCCGGACGAAGCCGGGCGACCAGCCGGGCGGGGCCTGGGCGCCGCTGTGCAGCAGCCCGTGGGTAATGGCCTTGGTCGCCATGAAGGGCCTCGGTACCACCCCGCCGAAAAGATCCGCAGCGCTGCGCATGCCCAAGCGGCTGGCGTTGCGCCGACCGATCACCGTGCCGGTGGGTACGAAGTACAAGCCTCCCGGATAGCGGGTGTCCGGGTCGTATTCGCCGCCGAAGTCCAGCCCCTGCAAGCGTGCTAGCCGGTGCCCCAGGTGGAAGTGCACGGCCCGCTCGTGCAGGGCCTCGCGGTCACGGTTGCTGTAGATCACTACGGTACCGGGGCCATTTCGCCCCTCCTGTTGCGCTGCTGTCTTCATCGCTGCTCTCCCGCGTGCTGCCCAGTGCCGGAACGACCGAGACGCCGATGCCCGTACCGGTATGGACTGCTATCGGGCCAGGAACATTCCCTCGCCATGGGCCGAACGCCATAAGGACGAACGGCAGTACACAAACATCGAACCCATCGACTGGGCAAGGAGTCACCTTAAGAGGTGGCACCACTCCGAGGAGGACGACGATGAATGCTATCGAACTGCTGAAGCACGATCACGAGACGCTCAAGCAAGTCTTCGAGCGCCTGGACAAAACCACCGAGCGAGGCGTTAAGACGCGCGGGGAACTGATGCGCCACCTGCACGAGGAATTGACGATCCATACCCGGCTCGAAGAGGAGATCTTCTATCCCGCTTTCAAGGCGGCGAGCAGCAAGGAAGGCGACATCCTGTTCCACGAGGCGACCGAGGAACACCGGGCGGTGGAGGCGCTGATCCTGCCGGACCTGGAGAAGACCGAACCGTCCAGCGTGGAATTCGCCGGCCGGGCGAAGGTGTTGAAGGATATGGTCGAGCACCATATCGAAGAGGAAGAAGAGGACATGCTGCCTAAGGCCGGCGAACTGCTGGGAGAGGATCGCCTCGAGGAACTGGGTACGCAGATGGAGACCCGCAGGAAGGAACTCAGGAAGCAACTGGCCGAGGGACACGCCACCTGATCCGAGCGGCCTGCGCCGCCGCCGGCGGGCAGGCCACTCGCATGCCTTTCATCCCGTGCGAATGGCCGGCCCCGCCTGGCGCCGGCCAGCCGCTCACGGCTGCTGATAGTGCCCCGGCGTGCTGCCCGGCGCCTTGGGATGGAGGACCTTGGTCACCTGTACGTCGGTGATGTCCGCCGGCTTCTCCGCAGTATGCAGGGTAGCGATGTGAAAACGCGCCTGGTCGATGGAAAGGGTTTCCGCCTCCGACTCGACTTCGGTCGACTGCGGCTGGTTGTGGAGAATGTAGCTGACGAGGAAGAGGTGTTTTTGGGTCATGGGGCATTCCTCCATGTTGAACGAACACGGAATTTGGACTCCCCGTACCACGACGATGGTTCCCACTGTCCGATCTGCGTCATGCGAGGCCTGCTTTACTGAGAGCGTTTTCCGGACATCCTGATCTGCCGGAGGGAGAGTGTGACTGCATGGGAGCTGTTCGTAACGATCCTGACCCAGGAGTTTTCCGACCTTTCCGAACCGGAACGGACCATTCGGGTAGGCCTGCGCCTGTTGCTGGCGGCCGTGCTCGGCGGCCTGCTGGGCTTCGAACGCGAGCACCACGGCCATGCCGCCGGTGTGCGCACGCACATGCTGGTGGCCCTGGGCGCCGCGCTGCTCGTGCTGGTCCCGGAGCAAGAGGGCGCCCAGGACGACGCCCTGAGCCGGGTGATCCAGGGCATCGTGGCCGGCGTGGGCTTTCTCTGCGCCGGCACCATCCTGAAGAGTTGCGACCTGTCGCAGGTGAAGGGCCTGACCACCTCGGCCGGCATCTGGCTCACCACCGCCATCGGCGTGGCGGTCGGCCTCGGCCACCAAGCCACGGCGGTGCTCGGCACTCTGCTGGGTCTGCTGATCCTCAACGTCGTGTCCTGGCTGATCAACCGGCTGGAAAAGCAGCACGGCGGCGAGGCTTAGAACCCGCTCGCGATCCGCGCATCGGCCACGCGGCGTCGCAATCGATTTTGCCTTGCCCGGCGCCGGCCGGCGAGATCGTGAACGGGCTCCGGCTTCAGAACCAGAGGCGGATACCGGCGACGAAGCGGGCCTCTTCCTCGTCCTCGCCCGCCTCGCGAGCCAGATCCTCGCTGTTGCCGTACAGGCGCCCCCAGGTGACCCCGACGTAAGGTGCGAACTGGCGGGTGAACTCGTAGCGCAGGCGCAGGCCGGCCTCGATCTCGCCCAGCCCGGAACCGGTTCCGCGCTCGCGATCGTTGCGCCCGTAGAGATTGGCTTCCACCGTCGGCTGGAGAATCAGCCGGTTGGTCAGCAGGATGTCGTAGTCGGCCTCCAGGCGCAGGGAAGTCTGGCGCCCCTCGCCGTAGTAGGCGGTGATTTTTGTCTCCAGGCTGTAGAAGGGCATGCCCTGGATGCCGATGGCGGCCCAGGTTTGCGCCGAGCCGGGTTTGAAGTCCTGGCGCAGGCCGCCGACCAGTTCCCACCAGGGGCCGATGGCGTGCCCCCAGAGCGCTTGGAACTCGGCCCGTTCGGTGTGCCCGTTACCGCGCTCGCCTTCCGAGCGCAGCCACAGCCGGTCGATATCGCCACCGATCCAGCCGGTGGCGTCCCAAACCAAGGCGCTGCCGTCGTCGGCATCCTGGTATTCGAGCTTGTCGAACAGCAACAGGCTGTTGACGGAACGGCCGTGCGGGGCATGGACGTTCAGCGTGGGGAAGGCGGCGGCGCGGTCGGCGTCGGTGAGGACCGGGATGTTCGGCGGCAGGGCCTGGCCAGCCGTAGCCGGGGAATGCGCCATACCCTCGTGCGCGCCGCGGTCCCGTTCCGCTTCGCCATGGTCATGAGCATGGTGCATGTCGCCGTGATCCATGGCGTCGTGTTCCACGGGCTCGTCCACCGCCGGGTAGCGAGCGTGGCCGGCGTGTCGGTCGGCGGCCAGTGCGCTCGGAGAGGCGGCCAGCGCGGCGGCGAGAGCGATGGCGCGCGACGCGCGCCCCGGCAGCAGACATAGCGGCGCGGCCATCATTCCTCCACCCGCACTTCGCGGAACATGCCCGTCTCCATGTGGAACATCAGGTGGCAGTGAAAGGCCCAGCGGCCCAGGGCATCGGCGGTGACGCGGTAGCTGCGCCGCGATCCGGGCGGCATGTCGAGGGTGTGCTTGCGCACCAGGAAATTGCCCTGCTCGTCTTCCAAGTCGCTCCACATGCCGTGCAGGTGGATGGGGTGGGTCATCATGGTGTCGTTGACCAGCACGATGCGCAGCCGCTCGCCGTACTTCAGGCGCAGCGGCTCGGCATCAGCGAAGGGAATGCCGTCGAACGACCAGGAAAACCGCTCCATGTGCCCGGTCAGGTGCAGTTCGAGAGTACGGCTCGGCTCGCGGCCGTCCGGATCGGCGAAGGCGCTGCGCAGATCGGCATAGGTCAGTACCCGGCGACCGTTATCGCGCAGACCGATACCGGGGTCGCCGAGCTTGGCGGTGGGCGCCATGGTCCGCATGTCGACCAGCGGGTTGCCGGTTTCCGAGACCGGGTGCGCCTGCATGCCCGGAGCGGCGCGCTCCGTGCCGGCATGCTCCATGGCGCCGTGGACCATGCCGGCCATGCCATCGTGATTCATCTCCATGGGGTCCATGCCGGCCATTTCGCCATGGCTCGTGGCGTCGTGATCCATGTCGGCCCCGTCGTGGCTGGCATGCGCCGCGCTCCCGCGGCCGCCGTGCGCCGCATGCTCCATGCCGCCATGGCCCATGTCGGCCATGCTCAGGATCGGACGCGGATCGGGCTCGGGTACTGGCGCCTGCAGCCCCTCGCGCAGCGCCAGGGTTCCGCGAGCGTAGCCGCTGCGATCGAGGGACTGGGCGAACAGGGTGTAGGCCTCGGCATCGCGCGGCTCGACGATCACGTCGTAGGTCTCGGCCACGGCGATGCGCAGCTCGTCGACGCTCACCGGCTCGACGTATTGGCCGTCGGCGGCGACCACGGTCATCCGCAGGCCGGGGATACGCACGTCGAAGTAGGTCATCGCCGCGGCGTTGATCAGCCGCAGGCGGACCCGCTCGCCGGGACAAAACAGGCCGGTCCAGTTGCCGGCGGGCGAGTGGCCGTTGAGCAGGTAGGTGTAAGTGTGGCCGCTGACGTCGGCCAGGTCGGTGGGTGTCATGTTCATCGCTGCCCAGGCCCTGCGCTCGGCGACGGTCGCCGCCCAGCCGTGCTCGCCGACATCGCCGATGAGGTCGCCAAGGGTGCGCTTGTGAAAGTTGTAGTAGCCCGACTGTTTCTTGAGCTTCTTCAGCACCCGCGCCGGATTCTCGTCGGTCCAGTCGCTGAGCATCACCACGTAGTCGCGCTCGTAGCGGAAGGGTTCGGGTTCGCGCGGATCGATGACCAGCGCGCCGTAGACGCCGGTCTGCTCCTGGAATCCAGAATGGCCGTGGTACCAGTAGGTGCCGCTCTGCTTCACCTTGAAGCGGTATTGGTACAGGCCGCCCGGTGCGATGCCGTCGAAGCTCAGGCCCGGCACGCCGTCCATGTTGGCCGGCAGGAGGATGCCGTGCCAGTGGAGGGAGGTGTCCTCGTCCAGGCGGTTGCGCACCCGCAAGGTAACGCTGTCGCCCTCGCGCCAGCGCAGGGTGGGGCCGGGCAGGGAGCCGTTGATGACGGTGGCGATGCGTGGCTTGCCGGTGATGTTCACCGGGGCTTCGCCGATGGAAAGATCGAATTCGCTGCCGGAAAGCAGCGCAGGCCGGGCCGGACCGCCCAGTGCCCAGACCGGCGGGCGCCAGAGGCCGGAGCCGGCGAGGACGCCGCCGGCGGCGAGCCCCTTGACGAAGGTCCGCCGCGAGGTTTTGCAATGCATGCCGTTCATGTCCAGTCAATCGGAAACACGAGCCGCACGAGGCGGCGTTCGGGAAAGGAAACTGCCATATCCAGCGCGGACGGGTGATTACAATCGCGTAAGGTGAAACGGGCGCGCGGTCGAGATGCCCGGCGCACTGGACTATGCTTGCTCGACGGCGCGGCATGCCGGAGCCTGCCGCGGCGCATCCATGACCACCGGACTGGAGCTACCCATGTCGCTGTTCAAGACCCCCCGCACGTCCCTGGCCGAGGAACGCCTCGAGAAGGAGATTCACGATCTGCTCCATGCCCTGGAGCATCTCAAAAGCAGCGCTTCGCGCGATACCCGGAACAACTACGAGCGGCTCCGGGATCGCGCCGAGGGGCTGTTGCAGCATTCCCGCCATCGATATCACGACACCGGCCACGACCTGGCCCGACACTGCCGGAAGATCAGCGAGTGCGCCTACGACTGCGTCCGTAGCCATCCCTGGAGCAGCCTGGCGGTGGGCGTGGGCGCCGTCGCGCTGCTCGGCATGCTGTTCGCCCGCGGCCGGGACCGCTGAGCGCCGTCAGAGCGCCCGGCGCAGCTCGGCCAGCACGCTCGCGGTCTCCGGCCGGACGCCGCGCCACAACTGGAAGGATTCGGCGGCCTGCTCGACCAGCATGCCCAGCCCGTCGCGGGTTCGCGCCGCGCCCTGCTGCTGGGCCCAGTGGCAGAAGGGCGTGGCCTCGCGGCCGTACATCATGTCGTAGCAGAAGCCGCGGCCCGGCTGGATCAACCCAGTGGGCAGCGGCGGCAATTCGCCGGCCAGGCTCGCCGAAGTGCCGTTGACGATCAGGTCGAACGGTCCCTGCAGCGCGGCGAAGCTGCAGGCGCTCAGCGGGCCGAGTTCGGCGAACTTGTCGACCAGTTGCTTGGCCTTGTCTTCGCTGCGATTGGCGACCACCAGCGCCGCCGGACGCTCCGCCAGCAGCGGTTCGAGCACCCCGCGCACCGCGCCGCCGGCGCCAAGCAGCAGGATGCGCAGTCCGGCCAGACCCAGGCCAGCTTGCCCGAGGTCGCGCACCAGCCCGGCACCGTCGGTGTTGTCGCCGAGCAGCGTACCGTCCTCGCGTTTCATCAGGGTGTTCACCGCGCCGGCGCGTCGGGCGCGAGGGGTGAGTTCGTCGGCCAGGCGGAAAGCGTCCTCCTTGAAGGGCACCGTGACGTTGACGCCCCTGCCGTCGACGAAGAAGGCGCGGGCCGCTCCGGCGAAGCCATCCAGTGGCGCGAGCAGGGGCTCATAGCTGAGCGCCTGGCCGGTCTGCCCGGCGAACAGGCGGTGGATCTGCGGCGACTTGCTGTGGCCGATGGGATTGCCGAACACGGCGTAGCGGTCCATGAGAATCCTCGGAAGTTGTCGTAAGGCGGAAAACCCGCACAGCGGTTTTCCACCTTATAGGCCCTGCGAATGGGTGTCAGGACCGACCGGCCAGCCAGTCGCGGTCGGTGAAGAAATACTCGGTCAGGCGCGCCTCGGGCGTGCCCGGCTCGGGCTTCCAGGCGTAGCCCCAGCGCACCTCGGCCGGCAGCGACATGAGGATCGACTCGGTGCGCCCGCCGGACTGCAGGCCGAACAGGGTGCCACGGTCGTAGACCAGGTTGAACTCCACGTAGCGGCCGCGGCGATAGGCCTGGAACTCGCGCTCGCGCTCGCCGTAGGGAACACCCTTGCGCTTTTGCACGATCGGCAGGTAGGCCTGGATGTAGGCGTCGCCGACGGCGCGCAGGAAGGCGAAGCTGGTATCGAAATCCCATTCGTTGAGATCGTCGAAGAACAGTCCGCCGATGCCGCGCGGCTCGTTGCGGTGCTTGAGGTAGAAGTAGCGGTCGCACCAGGCCTTGAAGCGCGGGTAGACGTCGGCGCCGAAGGGCGCGCAAGCGTCGCGGGCGACCTGGTGCCAGAACACGCAGTCTTCCTCGAAAGCGTAATAGGGGGTCAGGTCGAAGCCGCCGCCGAACCACCAGACTGGCGCCTCGCCCGCCTTCTCGGCGACGAACAGCCGCACGTTGGCATGGGAGGTCGGCACGTAGGGGTTGCGCGGGTGGATCACCAGAGACACGCCGAGCGCCTGGAAGCCGCGCCCGGCCAGTTCCGGACGGTGTGCGCTGGCCGACGGCGGCAGGCCGGCGCCGTGCACATGGGAAAAGTTGACGCCGCCCTTCTCGATCAGCGCGCCGTTTTCCAGCACCCGAGTACGGCCGCCGCCGCCGCCTTCGCGCAGCCAGGTGTCCTCGCGAAAACGCGCGCCGCCGTCCTCGGTTTCGAGAGCGGTACAGATACGGTCTTGCAGGTCGAGCAGATAGGCCTTCACGGCCTCGATTCGATCGTTCACGGCATTTCCCATGTTGAAAACGGCACTGACGGCCCTGGCGGCCTGGACGAACGGCTAGCATAACATCGTGCAATCCTTTGCCGAAGTTGACGGGACGGATTGCCTAGCGCCCGAATAGCCGCCTCCATCGCGTCCCACGGTACTGTCGGGCAAAGCCTTCGAAGGAGCAGAACAGATGTCCAAGCGTATCCAGATCAGCCGCCACGGCGGTACCGAAGTCCTCGAATGGGTCGATCACACAGCGCCGCAGCCCGGTCCGCACGAGGTCAGAGTGCGCAACCGGGCGATCGGCCTGAACTTCATCGACACCTACTACCGCAGCGGCCTCTACGCCCCGCCGCGACTGCCGTCCGGCCTCGGCCTGGAGGGCGCCGGGGAGGTCGAAGCGGTGGGCAACGCGGTCGAGCGTTTCAAGGTCGGTGACCGGGTGGCCTACGCCGGCGGCCCGCTGGGCGCCTATGCCGAGCTGCACGTGCTGCCGGCGGACAAGCTGGTCGGGCTGCCCGATTCGATCAGTTTCGAGCAGGCCGCGGCGGCGATGCTCAAGGGCCTCACCGTGCAGTACCTGTTGCGTCAGATCGGCCGATTCCAGGGTGGCGAAACCATCCTCTTCCATGCCGCGGCCGGCGGCGTCGGCAGCATCGCCTGCCAGTGGGCCAAGGCGCTCGGGGTCAAGCTGATCGGTACCGTCGGCTCGCCGGAGAAGGCCGAACGGGCCAGGGCCCTCGGCGCCTGGGCGACCATCGACTACAGCCGCGAGAACGTAGCTTCGCGGGTGCTGGAACTGACCGACGGGCGCAAGTGCCCGGTGGTCTACGACTCGGTCGGCAAGGACACCTGGGAAACCTCGTTGGACTGCGTCGCCCCGCGCGGCCTGCTGGTCAGCTTCGGCAACGCCTCCGGGCCGGTGACCGGAATCGACCTCGGGGTGCTGGCGCAGAAGGGCTCGCTGTTCGTCACCCGCCCGACCCTGGCCGGCTACGCCGATACGCCGGAACGTCTGCAGGCGATGGCCGACGAGTTGTTCGCGATGCTCGCCGACGGCCGGGTCCGCGTCGAGATCGGCCAGCGCTTCCCGCTCGCCGAGGCCGCCCGCGCCCAGGAGGCCCTGACCTCGCGCCGGACCACCGGCTCGACCATCCTGCTGCCCTAGGGCCTGTTGACACTACTCCGCGCGGCCGCGACGGAGCCTGTTTTTGCGCGGGGTTAGGCGCGAGGAGAGAAGTGTGGTCATTTCCACATGAACGACGAGCGACGACGCACCGCGCAAAAACAGGCCCGTCCCTACGGGTGGGCCGCCCAGGCTGCGCGGCAAATGGCGCCATGCGTCGTTGCGGGACTTGGCAAGGGAATACCATTCCCTGCGTCCCGCGCCTCGCCGATCGCGGCCCGGCCTGGCGCCATTTGGCGTAGCAACTCGGCTCGCGGAGAGTAGTGTTAACAGGTTCTAGGCCGGGCGGATTACCTGGCCGCTGGCCAGATCGCGGATCAGGCTCGGGTTGCGCCGCCCGCCCAGGGCGCCGCCGAGCACGGCGTCCAGGCGGCGCGGGAAGTACTGTTCGACGCGCAATCGCGAGCGCGCGGCGGGGCGGCCGGCGGGATTGGCCGAGGTGGATACCAAGGGGCCGCTGAGAAGGCACAGCGCGCGCACCAGCGGATGGTCGCTAACGCGCAGGGCGACGCTCGCGTGGCGGCCGGTGATCCATGCCGGCAGGCGGCCCCGGTGCGGCACCAGCCAGGTGTTCGGCCCCGGCCAGGTCCCGGCCAGCCGCTCGCGCCAGGCCGGCGGCAGGTCGTCGAGCAGGAAGCCGAATTGGTCGATGTCGGCGGCGACCAGGATCAGGCCCTTGTCCTGCGGCCGCCGCTTGAGCGCCAGCAGGCGGCGCACCGCAGCCTCGTTCCACGGATCGCAGCCCAGGCCCCAGACCGCCTCGGTCGGATAGGCGATCACCCCGCCCCGGCGCACCGCCCGCGCCACCTGTCGCACCCGCCAATCACCCAGCATCGCCCGCCTCCGGAAAAATTCGGCGCAGTGTACCTAAGGCGTCGGCGGCGGCGCAGCCCGTCAGCCGGCGCATCCCTGCCAGCGTCCGCCTTCGCTGGCCACCTTGCCGTCCAGCTCCAGTTCGGTGAGTGCCGCCAGTACCTGGGCGAGCGGCCAGCCGCTGGCCAAGGCCAGCTCCTCGCTGGTCTGCGGCGCGGCATGCAGCAGCGCTAGCAGCGGATGCCGCTCGTCGAGCATAGCCGGACCGGCCCGCGAACCGGGCGGCGGCGCCAGGTTCTGCCAGCCGCGCAGCGCTTCGAGGATGTGCTCGATGCTTTCCACCAGAATGGCGCCGTCGCGAATCAGCCGATGGCAGCCGCGGGCGCCGGGATGGTGGATGGAGTTGGGAATCGCATAGACCTCGCGCCCCTGCTCGGCGGCCAGCCGGGCGGTGATCAGCGAGCCGCTGGAAGGGCCGGCCTCGACCACCAGGACGCCGAGGGACAGGCCGCTGACAATGCGGTTGCGGCGCGGGAAGTTGCCCGCCTGGGGCGGACAGTCCAGCGGCAGTTCGGATAGCAGCGCGCCGCCACCTTCGAGGATCTCCGCCGCCAGGGTTTCGTGGCGCGTCGGATAGAGGCGCTGCAGGCCCGTACCGAGCACCGCCACCGTCCGTCCGCCGGCATCCAGCGCGCCCCGGTGGGCGGCGCCATCGATGCCCAGGGCCAATCCGCTGGTGACGACGAAACCGGCGCCGGCGAGCTGCCGGGCGAAGGCGCGGGCAGTATCGAGTCCGGGCTTCGAGGCACGCCGGCTGCCGACCATGGCCAGTTGCGGCCGTTCCAGAATGGCCGCATCGCCTTCGACGAAAAGCAGCGGCGGAGCGTCGTCCAATTCGGCGAGCAGGGCCGGATAGTCGGGCTCGCCGAGTGGCAGCAGGTGCCGCCGCGGCTTCTCCAGCCAGGCCAGCGCCTGCGCCGCTTGCTGGCGAACCTGCGCGCTGCGCCGCGCCTCCGCGCAAGCGGCCGGCAGCCCCAACGCGCGCCAAGCGGCGGCCGGTGCACTGAGCGCTGCCGAGGCGCTGGCGAAGGCCTCGAGCAGACGGCGATGGCGGCGCGGCCCGAAGCCAGGCAGGGCGTGCAGGCGCAGGCGCGCCTCCAGTTCGGCGGGAGAAAGGGGCATGGAGCGATCGTCCTTGATCCATGGAAGCGAAGGCGGCTCCCCCGACGGAGGGAAAACGCAAAGGTTACGGGTTGCGCACCCTGTCCATCACCGCCAGTTGGCGGCTGGCACCGAGGATCAGGCCGTAGCTGAGCCGCGCGTAGGTGCGGAACACCATCAGCAGGCCGGAACGCTCGTCGGGAATCTTCACCGGCTCGCCGCCGATGCGGTCGCGCACGGTTTCGCCGGTCTTGTACACCGCCAGCACGTCGCCCTCGGCCAGCCCGTCCCGACTGCCCTTGTTCAGGGTGACCACGGCAAAATTGCCGACCTGGGTCACGCCACGCGGCACGTCGAGGATCACCCCGTCGACCGGGACGTTCGGCTCCCTGGGCATGAAAGTGGAATCGACGGCCCGTTCCTCGCTGGTGAGCAGGCGGTCGCCGACGCGCACTTCTTGAGTCGAGCGGCTGAGCAGCAGGGTGGCGAGACCGCCTTCCTCGGCGATCAGTTCGCCGGTGCCGATGTCGTCGGCGTTGATGCCGAGCACTTCCTTGGTCTCCGGATCGACGTAAGCCTTGCCCTGGCGAAAGATACCGTAGGCCGCCTCGCCGGCGGAAAAGTCGCCGCGCGCGTAGACCCGGTCGCCGGCGCCGCTGATCACCCGCTCGGCATTGCCGGCGACCACGTAGGGCGCATTTTGCAACTGCGCGGCGTCGTCGACGATGCGGTTGCCGAGCAGGAAACTGTCGATCTTCTCCAGCGCGATAGTCGGGATGGCCTGCACCATGGGCGTGCGACGGACCCGCGGCGACAGCCTGACGGTGCCGCGGCTGGCGCCGCGATCGAGCGCCAGGCGCGGCCGACCGTCGATGTAGACCAGCCTCAGCACGTCGCCCGGGTAGATCAGGCGCGGATTCTCGAGCAGCGGGTCGACATGCCAGAGCTGCGGCCACTGCCAAGGCGCATGGAGGAACTTGCCGGAGATGTCCCACAGGGTATCGCCCTGGACAACCCTGTAGCTCTGCGGATGACCCGCGCGAAGCTGCACTTCGGCCGGCGCCGGAGCGCTGCAGGCCGCTAGCAGCAGGGCGAGTAGTGATTTCCTCATGCGCTGAATCCATTTATGATGTGCCTTCGCATGAAACGTCGCGCGCCGCCAAATTTCTCTCCGGATCGCGGCGTAAAGCCGTTTTTTCAATGCTGCCCAGCATCTTAGCAGCAGCCGTTTCGACCAATTCCCAAACGCATCACAAACGCATATGGCGATACTGACCATCCTCGAATTTCCCGATCCGCGTCTGCGCACCATCGCCAAGTCCATCGAAACGGTGGACGACGGCATTCGCCGGTTGATCGACGACATGTTCGAGACCATGTACGCCGCGCCCGGCATCGGCCTGGCGGCGACCCAGGTGAACGTGCACAAGCGCCTGGTGGTGATGGACCTGTCCGAGGACAAGAACGAGCCGCGGGTATTCATCAACCCGGAGTTCGAAGCGCTCACCGAGGAGCTGGAGCCCTACCAGGAGGGCTGCCTGTCGGTCCCCGGCTTCTACGAGAACGTCGACCGCCCGCAGAAGGTCCGCATCCGCGCCTTGGACCGCGACGGACAGCCCTTCGAACTGGTCGCCGAGGGCCTGCTGGCGGTGTGCATCCAGCACGAATGCGATCATCTGAACGGCAAGCTGTTCGTTGACTATCTGTCGGCGCTCAAACGCGACCGCATCCGCAAGAAGCTGGAGAAACAGCATCGCCAGCACGGCTGAAGCCATCCCCGCGAAGGCTTGCCGTGGCAAGCCTTTTCTTTCCTGAGCGAGAAACCATGACCCAGCCCCTGCGCCTCGTCTTCGCCGGCACTCCCGAATTCGCCGCCGAGCACCTCCAGGCCTTGCTGACCGCCGGCCAGCGGCCCATCGCCGTCTATACCCAGCCGGACCGTCCCGCCGGACGCGGACAGAAGCCGATGGCCAGCCCGGTGAAACAGCTCGCCCTGCAGCACGGCATTCCCGTCCTGCAACCGCCGACCCTGCGCGACGCCACCGCCCAGGCGGAGCTGGCGGTGCTCGAACCCGACCTGCTGCTGGTGGTCGCCTACGGGCTGATCCTGCCGCAGGCGGTGCTGGACATCCCGCGTCTCGGCTGCGTCAACAGCCATGCCTCGCTGCTGCCGCGCTGGCGCGGCGCGGCGCCGATCCAACGGGCGATCGAGGCCGGCGACGGCGAATCCGGGGTCACCGTGATGCGCATGGAGGCCGGCCTGGACACCGGGCCGATGCTGCTCAAGGTCGCCACGCCGATCCGCCCCGACGACACCGGCGGCAGCCTGCACGACCGCCTGGCCGGGTTGGGCGCGCAGGCCCTGGTCGAGGCCGTCGGCGCCCTGGCGGCCGGCGGACTCGCCGGCGAGAGGCAGGACGACGCCCTGGCCACCTACGCGCACAAGCTGAACAAGGACGAGGCGCGGCTCGACTGGAGCCGCCCGGCGGATGAGCTGGAACGGCGGATCCGCGCCTTCGATCCCTGGCCGGTCTGCCACAGCAGCCTGGACGGCGCGCCGCTGAAAATCTTCGCCGCCAGCCTGGAGCCGAACGAAGGCGCGCCGGGAACCATCCTCGCTGCCAGCCGCGACGGGCTGACGGTGGCCTGCGGCAGCGGCGCCCTGCGCCTGACCCGCCTGCAATTGCCGGGCGGCAGGCCGCTGGCTTTCGCCGAGCTGTACAACAGCCGCCGCGAGCAGTTCGCCGTCGGCCAGGTGCTGGGTACATGAGCCTGAATCCGCGCCTGGCCGCCACCCGTGCCCTGACCGCCGTGCTCGCCGGCAAGGCCTCGCTCGCCGCCCTGCCGACGCAACTGGAGCAGGTCGCGCCGCGCGACCGCGCCCTGGCCCAGGAGCTGGCGTTCGGCGCCGCCCGCTGGCAGCCGCGCCTGGCGATGCTCGCCGAAAGGCTGCTGCGCAAGCCGTTCAAGGCCGCCGACCGGGACATCGAGGCGATGCTGCTGATCGGCCTCTACCAGTTGCTGCATACCCGCATTCCCGCCCACGCGGCGATCGGTGAGACCGTGGCCTGCGCCGATGCCTTGAAGAAGCCTTGGGCCAAGGCCCTACTGAACGCCGTGCTGCGCCGCGTACAGCGCGAGGTCGAGGCGCTGCTCGCCGAGCTGGCGAACGATCCGGTGGCGCGCACCGCCCATCCGCGCTGGTTGCAGCAGGCCTTGGCGCAGCACTGGCCGGAACACTGGGAAGCCATCTGCGCGGCCGACAACGAGCACCCACCGCTGACCCTGCGGGTCAACCGCCGGCTGACCGCGCGCGACACTTATCTCGCTACCCTGAAGGCCGCCGGCATCGCGGCCAGTGCCTGCCGCTTCAGCCGCGACGGCATCCTGCTCGACGAACCGTGCGACGTGCGCAGCCTGCCGAACTTCGCCGAAGGCCTGGTCAGCGTGCAAGACGAAGCGGCCCAACTGGCCGCCTACCTGCTCGAACCGATGCCCGGTCAGCGCGTGTTGGACGCCTGCTGCGCGCCCGGCGGCAAGACCTGCCACCTGCTGGAGAGCGAGCCGCGGCTGGCCGAACTGGTCGCCATCGACACGGAGGAGAAGCGTCTGGCGCGGGTCCGCGAGAACCTCGACCGGCTGAATCTGGCGGCTCGGCTGATCGCCGCCGATGCGCGAGCCACCGAGGCTTGGTGGGATGGCCGGCGCTTCCAGCGCATCCTGCTCGATGCGCCCTGTTCCGCCACCGGGGTGATCCGCCGCCATCCGGACATCAAGCTGACCCGCCAGGCCAGCGACATCCCCGCCCTCGCCCGCCTGCAGGGCGAGCTGCTGGACGCCCTGTGGCCGACCCTAGAGGTCGGCGGCATCCTGCTCTATGCCACCTGTTCGATCCTGCCGGCGGAAAACAGCGACACCATCGCCGCCTTTCTCGCCCGCACCCCCGGCGCCCGCGAACTGGACGTCGCCTCCGGCTTCGTCGGCGCCAAGCCGGGCCTGGCACAGCGCCACGGCCGCCAGCTCCTGCCGCAGCCCCACGGCCACGACGGTTTCTACTATGCCAAGCTGATCAAGATCGCCGCCGGTCCACGCGGCTGAGGAAAGTAGTCCGATGAAGATCATCATTCTCGGCGCCGGCCAGGTCGGCGGTACCCTGGCCGAGCACCTGGCCAGCGAGGCCAACGACATCACCGTGGTCGACACCGATACCGAGCGCCTGCGCGATCTCGGCGACCGTCTGGACATCCGCACCATCGCCGGCAAGGGGTCCTTCCCGACCGTGCTGCGCCAGGCCGGCGCCGACGACGCCGACATGCTGGTGGCGGTGACCAATAGCGACGAAACCAACATGGTCGCCTGCCAGGTCGCCTACACCCTGTTCCACACCCCGACGCGGATCGCCCGGGTGCGCGAATCGGCCTACCTGAGCCGCGCCGGGCTATTTAGCAACGAGGCGATTCCGGTGGACGTGCTGATCAGCCCGGAGCAAGTGGTGACCAACCACATCAAGCGGCTGATCGAATACCCCGGCGCTCTGCAGGTGATCGACTTCGCCGACGGCAAGGCTCAACTGGTGGCGGTGCGCGCCTACTACGGCGGCCCGCTGGTCGGCCAACAACTCAGGCAGATCCGCGAGCACATGCCGACCGTGGATGCCCGCGTGGCGGCGATCTTCCGTCGCAACCGGGCGATCCTGCCCAAGGGCGACACGGTGATCGAGGCCGACGACGAGGTGTTCTTCATCGCCGCCAAGACCCATATCCGCGCGGTGATAAGCGAGCTGCGCCGACTTGAGATCAGCAACAAGCGCATCGTCATCGCCGGCGGAGGGCACATCGGCGAACGCCTGGCCGAAGCCATCGAGAGCCGCTACCAGGTGAAGATCATCGAGTCCAATCCGACGCGCTGCCGCTACCTCTCGGACACCCTGGACAGCAGCATCGTGCTGCAGGGCAACGCTTCGGACAAGGATCTACTCGTCGAGGAGAACATCAACGAGGCCGACATCTTCCTTGCCCTGACCAACGACGACGAGGCCAACATCATGTCCTCGCTGCTGGCCAAGCGACTCGGCGCGCGCAAGGTGATGAGCATCATCAACAACCCGGCCTACGTCGATCTGGTGCAGGGCGGCGAGATCGACATCGCTATCAGTCCACAACTGGCCACCATCGGCACCCTGCTGACCCATGTGCGCCGCGGCGACATCGTCAGCGTGCACTCGCTGCGCCGCGGCGCGGCGGAAGCCATCGAGGCCATCGCCCATGGCGACGCCAAGTCGAGCAAGGTGGTCGGGCGCATGATCGGCGAGATCGAACTCCCGCCGGGAACCACCATCGGCGCGGTGATCCGTGCCGAGCAGGTACTGATCGCCCACAACGACACCTTGATCGAGACCGGCGACCACGTGATCCTGTTCCTGGTCGACAAGAAGCATATCCGCGACGTGGAGCGGCTATTCCAGGTGGGACTGGCCTTCTTCTAAAAGCTCTTGCCGAAGGAAGGACGTTCGTCCGCCGGCCGGTTCACTCTTCCGGCCGACCGTCTTCGAGGCGCCGGATGCGCCCGGCCGCCAGACTGTGGCCGGCCGGCGAGCCGGCGCGGTCCCTGGCCTGCAGATAGTCGATCAGCGCCTCCAGATCGTTCAGCCCCGTATCCAGGCGCTCGGTTGCCTCGGCCAGCACGCTCAGCTTGTCGCCGCCGCCGGCCATGAAGGAATTCACCGTGATCCGGTAGAGGTCGCCGTCCCGTACCGGCCGGCCATCGATCCTCAGGCTGTCGGCGACGATATGCCGCCCGCCGGGCCGTCCAGGGTCCCAGCTGTAGCTGAACGAGGCCGATGGCTGCAGCGGCCTGAAACCGTCCTGCTGCCATTGCTGCTCCAGCAGTTCGCGCAGTTGCGCACCCCTGAGGGTGACTATTGTCAGGCTGTTGTTGAACGGCTGCGTGCTGGCCACCTGGCCGTAGCTGACCTCCGCTTGGCCGGGCTCCAGCACCAGGCCAGCACGGATTCCCCCCGGATTAGTCAACGCCACCTGGGCGCCCAAATGCGCGGTGGCCGCCAGTTGAGCATCGGCGATCAAGTTGCCCATCGGCGATTCGCCCGCATCGTCGTACGCCTGTGGGACTTCGCGCACCGCCAGGCGCGCCAGGGGACGGCCGAGCACCGCCTGGCTGCGTCGTTCCACGGCCTGCTGCAGGGCGCCGATCTCGGCGCTAGGCGCGTAGCGGCTTGGATCGACTAGCAAGTTGCGGGCCTCGGCCTCCAGCAGCCGATGGCGGTGCGGATCGATGCGCAGGGTCAGGTGCGTGGCCAGCCGCCCGTAGGAACCGGCCTGAGTCACCAGTACCTCGCCGACCCGGCACAGGTAGCCCTGATGCGTGTGCCCACTCAGCACCACCTTGATCCTCGGGTCCAGACGCCGGACGATCTCGACGATCGGGCCGCTCAGTTGGCGACAATCCGGCTGGTCGTAGGCTTCCGGCGTGGCGCCGCCCTGGTGCACCACCGCGACTATGGTATCCACGCCCTGTGCCAGCAGGGTCGGAACTTGGGCATTGATCGCCTGCGCCTCGTCCAGGGTGCGCAAGCCCTGCATGCTTTGCCGGGAGAGTTGCGTGTCGACGTCTTCCAGCACGGCGCCGACAAAGGCGATCCGCGCTCCGCGCACCCGTTCGATGCGGTAGGCCGGGAACAGCTGCTCACCGCTCCGACGGTCCACCAAGTTGGCGGCGATATAGGTGAAACCGATGCCGGGGTGAACGCTTTCAAAGCGACAGGCCCTGTCCGGGCGCGGCGAGCGACAGCCGCCCCGGACCTGGCGCAGCAGCTCTTCGCGACCCTGGTCGAGTTCATGGTTGCCGACCACGGACAGGCGCATGTCCAGCAGATCGAGTGCCCGCAGCGACGGCTCGTCCGCCCACATAGCCGAAAGCGGTGGGCTGCCGCCGATGAGGTCGCCACCTCCGACGAACAGCAGTTCGGGGTCCCGGGCACGCATCTCCGCCAGCAAGCCGCTGAGCGCGCCGATACCGCCGGCTTTCAGGCTGAGCTGTTCGCCGGTGGCGTTCCGGTGGCTGAAGCGGGTCGGCTGGATATGGCCATGGAAATCGTTCACGGCCAGGAGGTTGACCTCTACCGGCTGCGGCCGCGGCACTTGGCTGCAACCGCCGGCCGGAACGAGTGCGACGAACAGCAGGATCAGCGGGCGGATCGACGATCGTGACATGGCGCGCTCCATCGGCGCTCGGACCGGGGCCTGCAAGGTAGCACGGTCGTATAGCTTCCTTCCGCCTGGAAAAGCGACAGCGGATTCCGACACTCCATATCCAGCCAAGAAGCACAGGAAAGCGATCGCCACCACATTCCCGGTGCTTCCGATGCAATCCAAGAAAGGCGGAGGGCTCTCCGACAGTGGGGGAACCAGCTCGTGACCGGAAGCGACATTCAGCGATCCGCTGCGGGTGCCTGCCCGGCCGACGAACCCGCCAGTTCCACATACCGGTCGCAGTCGAGGGTGTGGTCCATGACCATCCCGCATGCTTGCATAAAGGCGTAGCAGATGGTCGGCCCGACGAAGGCGAAGCCGGCCTTTTTCAGCGCCTTGCTCATCGCCTCGGCCTCGGGCGTCGTCGCCGGCACCTCGGCTGGCGTGCAAAAACGGTTGACTCGCGGCACGCCACCGACGAAGGACCATAACCAGCCGACCGGCTCCTCGAGCCGCAGCCAGGCTTGGGCGTTCTGCCGGGCCGCTTCGAGCTTGCGTCGATTGCGGATGATGCCGGGGTCCTGTAGGCGTTCCCCGATCTCCTCGTCGCTCATCCGCGCTAACCGCGCGACCTCGAAACCGAACAACACCTGGCGATAGCGTTCGCGCTTCTTCAGCACGGTGAACCAGGACAATCCGGCTTGGAATCCCTCCAGCAGCAGCAACTCGAACAGGCGCTGCGGATCGCGCAGAGGCACGCCCCATTCCTCGTCGTGGTAGGCGATGTAGAGCGGGTCATCGGTGCACCAGAAGCAGCGTGGCATGCATGGATTCTATCGTGGAATGTGGCGACCATCACGCACAAAGGGCACCTCTAAAAACGTAGGCGAGTCAGTCAGCGCAAGGCAAAAACAAGCGAAAAAGCGGAGTTTACGCGCTGTAAATGAGAATTTTGAGCCTGTTTTTAACGCAGCGATGACCACACAGGTAGTTTTTAGAGGTGCCCTAAAGCGATGGCGCCCGGTACATTGTACCGGCCCGGTCGAGGTGAGCGGTCGCCCGTATTCACGCACGCCTGAAATTGCCTAGATTGCCGCGTAGGGATATCGCATCCTGTGCGCCTTCGACTGTTCTGCGACACGCTTTTACGAATGCCGATATTTCATTCCTTGCCGTCCGCCCCGAATCAGCGCGGGTCCGCTTGCATGGGCCGCCCGGCATCAGCACACTCCGATACGGTAAGCCCGCTTGCTGGTTGACTGACAAAGCAATGGATCACGGGACTTCTTCGACAAATGTCTGGGCTTTTTCTCCTTCTGGCGCAAGCCGTCGTTTTTTTCGTCACCATGGCGGCAATCTTCTACAAACGGAAAACGATCGGCGTCGGCGTCTTCTTCTGCATCCTCGGCACAATGCACTTTCTGGAAACCTATCTGGCCGCCGTCTTCTTCGTCGAATTGCCGTTCGGGTTGATCTCCGCCGGCTCGACCGCTCTGTTTCCGGGCAAGTTGGCCCTGTGTCTGCTGCTCTACATCAAGGAAGATGCCGAAAGCATGCGTCAGCCCACGTATGGATTACTAGCCGGCAATTTGCTCATGATCGTGCTGGCGCTGATGCTGCGCCTCTACCAGCCGCTGGAAAACCTGCCCGCCAATGCTCCCGGCCTGGGTTTCGTCGATCAGATGGGCCTGCTCATGATCTGGGGCACCCTCCTGCTGTTCATCGATTTGCTGGCGCTCGTGGTCATTTACGAACGGCTGGGCAAGCTGGCGACCAACACCATTATGGGACGCATCTTCGTCAGCCTGGCTCTGGTGCTGACCTTCGATCAGGTTTTCTTCTTCGCTGGTCTGCACCTGCTTGCCGACGCGCCCGCCGCGGCCTTTTTTGGCGGATGGGTCGCCAAGGTCTGTGCGGCGGCGTTGTTCAGCGGCATGCTCACGTTGTATCTGTGCTACGTCGAAAAAAGCCCGCTGCCCACGCACGCGGTCGCCGACGTGTTCGACCGTCTGACCTACCGCCATCGCTACGAAAAACTGGTCAAGCAAGTCGGCCGAGACGCGCTGACCGGCCTGCAGGATCGGGGCCGGTTCGACACCAAGGGCCCGGCCATGCTGCAAACCGCATCGCGGTCGTCCATGCCGGCCAGCCTGATGATGATCGACATCGACCGTTTCAAGGAAATCAACGACCAGTACGGTCATCCCGTTGGCGACCGTGTTTTATGCAACGTCGCGACAATGCTTGCCAGCGTCAAGCGTGAGAGCGACGAGTTGTTCCGCTACGGCGGCGAGGAATTCTCGCTGCTGTGTCCCGACCTGCCGGCGGAATCGGCAATGGCGGCGGCCGAGCGAATCCGCGCCGCGGTATCCAGCACGCAACACGCCGATCTGGACCAGCCGGTGACGATCAGCATCGGCGTGGCCAGCTTCCCCGCTCAGGCGCAGGATTTCGCAACGCTGCTGGCGCGCGCCGACGCCGCGCTCTACCAGGCCAAGGCGCTCGGACGCGACCGGGTTTGCCACGCTGACCTCCACCCCATCCAGACCAGTAAAGAGCGGCTGACGGCTGGACTGGCCGATCGGGGAACAACAGGGGCATGGTGAGACTCGGACATATCGACGACAGGGGCGATCACCCACCGCTGGCACCGGTAGACAAGGCTGCGCCGTTGTCTACCCTACTTGCTTGATCGGTGGAAAGCAGGTTGCGGGTACACAGAGACTTTACCTGCCACTCCTGCCGACTTCATGAGAAATCCGGGCTAGCCTGGTCGTCACGCCGAGGGGGTTTCCCGAATACCAGGCCCCCTTAAAAACTATATTTTGCTGTAAACGTTAAATTTCGTGGTTCACCGTAGATAACGCTGGTTATACCCGTAATGCTTTGGTAGTATTTTTATCAAATAAATTGCTAATATTTATTCGAGCATCCAAGTCTTCAGTTAGCTTATAATTAATCATCAAATCAGCTATGGTATAGGCTTTTTGTTTCACATAATAGTCAACTCCACCTGTAGTGCCTTTATTGTATATCTTACTTTGCCTATAGAGGCTGCCACCCACACGCCAACTACTTAAACCACCTGGCAATTGATAAGTTGTTGTCATTTTAAATAGCTGACGCGGCAAATCAGTATCAAACACTCTTCCTTCGTTTTCTTCATTGGCATCTTGTTTATATTTTGTTGAAACATAACTATAGCCAATTGCTAATTGCCAATTAGGCATAATAGCTCCATTTATTTCAGCATCGAATCCTCGAGTACGTACTTTTCCTGCAGCTTGGTAACACGTCGTGGCTGGATAAGTAGGGCAGTCATTTTGTTGGTCATTTATGGCTTGGGCACGATTTTCCTGATCAAGTTGAAATATTGCTAAACTAGTATTTAAAGCCCCATCAAAGTACTCACCCTTTAAACCAAGCTCATAATTTTTACCTTTAAGTGGAGAAATTATTTGACCACTTGTATCAAGGGAACTTTGAGGTTTAAAAATATCTGTATAACTTGCATATATAGAATGATTTTCATCTATATCATAAATTAATCCCGCATATCGAGTGTGCTCACGAGTGATTTTATATTTATTACTCGTATTACGGGAAAGAGTTTTGCTGTCGTAATGATACCAATCCATTCTATGGCCAATTATAAATTTCAATGAATCAGTTAAACTAAGCCTGGTTGCCAAATATATACCTTTTTGTCTTGTATTCTCCCTAAAAACATAACTACTCATATTAAAATTTGGTTTTGCCACTCTATCTGGGTTTGTATTATAAATATCTATATTAGTAGCAACAGTACCTTGTCCACCAATAGCATCTCGACTTAGTGTACGGCTATTTCCACCAATGACAAGCTCATGCTCTCTTCCTAAAAATTGGAATGGGCCGTTTGCAAATACATCATAACTATATTGGTCATAGTCATACTTATAATGCCCAGCCACTTGGCTTAACCCTGTACCGTTACGTCTTATCGATGTTCCTAGATACTCCATATCCGTCCAAGATTTTGTACCAACCAAACGTAACTTCCAGCCATTATTAAAGCGATGCTCTAATTCGCTAAAAGCGATTTTTACTTCTTGATCCCAATATTCCCAGTTATATCCAAGATAAGTGGAGCGTGGTAAGTGTAAATTCTTTCCATTAGCAGCAGTCGGTAGACCACCCCACCCACTGTTATTGTTATCATTTTGATAAGATGCACCCAAAGTAAAAGTAGTATTATCTGTTAAGTCACCCTCAATTATTCCATAAAGTAAGCCTGTTTCATTTTCTACTACATCTTGAAAACTCTGGTTTTTTTGATAAGAAGCCACTGTTCGGCCTCTCAATGATCCACTTGAATTTAATGGCTCTGATATATCAAACTCTTCACGATATTCGTCCCATCTAGCTGTACTACCAGTAATATTAATTTTTTCTCCTATAGTTGGCCTTTTACGGACCAAATTAATTGCAGCTGAAGGGTTACCGGCTCCTTGAACTAGCCCTGTCGCACCACGAACGATTTCAATTCGATCATACATTGCAGTATTAGGAGAAGGAATATAGTCTCCACCACTTGTAGTTGGAAGCCCATCGTACATAATATTATCGACTTCAAACCCACGCGCATAGAAAGTTGGTCTTTCTGGGCCTGAGCGCTGAACAATAAGGCCAGGTGTTTCTTGAACAGCCTCTTCAAGACTATCTATATCTTGGTCATCCATCCGCTGGCGAGTAATTATAGTTACCGATTGAGGTGTTTCTCTAATTGACAAAGAAAGTTTGGTCGCAGTATTCATTGATCCAGTAGTATATGAGCCACTATCTTCAGTCGTTGCTCCCAGCTCATTGCTGGCGGCAACCGAAATGGCATCGAGGCTTACCGCGGATGAATTACCGCTCTGTTCAATCAGCAGATAACTACCATCTCCCTGGCGTGCCGCGCTGAATCCTGTTCCAGCAAGAATCCGTTCGAACCCTTGTTCCACACTATATCTGCCTCGCAGACCAGAACTGCGCTTGCTAGCGGTTCGGTCGGCATTGACAGAAATAGGGATGCCTGCCTGACGACCGAACTGTCCGAGCACCTGGTCCAGCGGACCGGCGGGAACGTCGAAGTCGACGACCTGGCCGGTTTGCACCGTTTCAGCGGCTTGTGCGGTGAGCGGAACCATCAAGCTTTCGGTAGCCCCAACGAGCAATAGCAGCCCGAGACCGGGGAGGGTGGCGCGGCGAATCGAATGTGCAAGCGGGTGCGTACGTAGGTTCATTGACAGATTTCCGTCCTGATAGCGGCCCTGGAATGCGTGGGCTTTCCCCTAGGCCACGCGAGGACGGAAAAACTGCCGGCTTTCTGCAAATATTTTTCAATTGCAGGATTTTCTCATCGTGCGAAAGGCACACAGCGGCACGAAACCCAGGAGGCGTGCCAGGAGAATTCGCGCGCTTAGACGCGCCCGGCGGGAACCACCGTGATCCAGTAGCGGGTACGGCGCTCGATGCGCACCGGCAGGCTGTTCTCCAGCATCGTCAGGATGCGTTTCTCATCGTCCAGCGGGAACGACCCGGACAGCCGCAATTCCGCACAGGCCGGATCGCAGCGCAGCAGCCCCGGCCAATAACGCGCGAGTTCGACGATGAAATCGCCCAGGCGCATGCGCCTGGCGATGAGAAAACCCTCGATCCAGGCGGTACCGCCATCGGCCAGCGGCTGCATGTCATGGATACCCGTCGTGTCGATACGGATCTGCCAGCCGGCCTCGACTACCCGGAGCATGCCGCCATCCGGGCGTTCCACGGCCACCCGTCCCTGGCTGACCCCCAACTGCGTACCCTGTCGACCATCGTCGCGGCGGACGCTGAAGCGCGTTCCCAGTGACCGCAAGCTCGCTTCTCCAGTCAGCACCAGAAGCGGTCGCCCGGCAGGATCGGTGCCGGTCAGGATGTCCACTTCGCCATGGCGCAGGCGCAGCAGTCGCTGTCGCGTATCGAAGCGCACGTCCAGCGCGCTGTCGGTGTTCAGCCAAAGTTCGGTGCCATCGGCGAGGCGATGCCGACGTCGCTCGCCGGTGGCGGTGGAGAGGTCGGCCAGCGCACCCTGCAGCCAGTGACTGTCGTGCCCGGCCCAGGCGAGCCCAGAGAGCAGGCCGGAGCCGACCAGGACCTTCAATGCCTGGCGCCGGTCCATAGTGCGGTAGCGAACCCGTTCGGCAGCCTCGCGCGCTGCCGGATCGCGTAGCTGCGCAGCGCGCTCGCGCAGGGTCACGGGAATCCCGGCCAGACGTTGCCAGGCCCGCTCGTGCTCGGCATCGGCACGGCGCCACTGCTCCAGACGCTGGCGGTTTTCGTCGTCCAGGCAACCGGACTGCGCCAGCGTGAACCAGGCGATGGCCTGATCGCGGATTTCCGGGTTGATGGGAGCATCGCGCATGGCGGTCACTCGAAGCGGTTGGCGTAGCAGGCGGCGAAAGCCTTGGCCATGGCTTTCTGGACCTGGTCCACACTCAGTTCCAGTTGGCTGGCAATCTGCGGGTAGGTCAGACCGTCCAGTTGGGAAAGCAGGAAAATCTGGCGAATACGGGGCGACAGCCCGTGCAGCAGTTCGTCGATCTCCACCAGCGTCTCGATCAGCGCCAGACGCTCTTCGGGAGACGGCTCCAGCATCTCCGGTCGCGCCGCCAGCGCCTCGGTATAGGCGCGCTCGACCGCTTGCCGACGCCAGCGGTTGACCAGCAGGCCGTTGGCGATGGTGGCGAGGTAGGCCAGCGGCTGGCGCAGTTCGCGGAGGGCGGTGCGGTTGCGCATGACACGCACGAAGGTGTCCTGGGCCAGGTCCTCGGCATCCGCCGCTTCGCCGAGCCGTCGCCGCAGCCAGTTCTGCAGCCAGCCGTGGTGGTCCAGGTACAGGCGTTCGAGATCCTGCTCGAAGGTGCGCTCGTGGCTCATAGCGGCTACTATTGATGATAACCGTTCTCAAGTTAGCGGATTTCACCAGCAACCTGCAATGCCTGAGCATGCGCCCTCTCTGGGTTCAGGGAAAGGCGATCGGGTATACTCCCACGCTTTACGTCGAAGCCCAGCACAGGTGACATCTTGAGCCAGACAACGCCTGCCGTGCGCACCTTCCAAGACCTAATTCTCGCCCTGCAGAACTACTGGGCCGAACAGGGTTGCGTGGTGTTGCAGCCCTACGATATGGAAGTGGGCGCCGGCACCTTCCACACTGCCACCTTTCTGCGCGCCATCGGCCCGGAAACCTGGAACGCCGCCTACGTGCAGCCCTCGCGCCGACCGGCCGACGGCCGCTATGGCGAAAACCCCAACCGTCTGCAGCACTACTACCAGTTCCAGGTAGTCCTGAAGCCCAACCCGGACGACATCCAGGACCTCTACCTGGAATCTTTGCGCCGCATCGGCATCGATACCCGCGTGCACGATGTGCGCTTCGTCGAGGACAACTGGGAGTCGCCGACTTTGGGCGCCTGGGGCCTGGGCTGGGAGGTTTGGCTGAACGGCATGGAAGTCACCCAGTTCACCTACTTCCAGCAGGTCGGCGGCGTCGAGTGCTATCCGGTCACCGGCGAGATCACCTACGGTCTGGAGCGCCTGGCCATGTATCTGCAGGGCGTCGATTCGGTCTACGACCTGGTGTGGACTGACGGCCCTTTCGGCAAGGTCACCTACGGCGACGTGTTCCACCAGAATGAAGTGGAACAGTCCACCTACAATTTCGAGCATGCCAACGTGGCCAAACTGTTCGAGCTGTTCGACTTCTACGAATCCGAGGCCAACCGACTGATCGAACTGGAGCTGCCGCTGCCGACTTACGAAATGGTCCTTAAAGCCTCGCACACTTTCAACTTGCTGGATGCCCGCCGCGCCATCTCGGTGACCGAGCGTCAGCGCTATATCCTACGTGTGCGTACCCTGGCCCGCGCCGTGGCGCAAAGCTACCTGCAGGCGCGTACCAAACTCGGCTTCCCCATGGCCCCCCCCGAACTGCGCGACGAAGTCCTGGCCAAGCTGGAGGCTGCAGAATGAGTGCACAAGATTTCCTGGTCGAACTGGGCAGCGAAGAGCTGCCGCCGAAAGCCTTGAAGAGCTTGGCCACCGCTTTCCTCGCCGGCATCGAGAAGGGGCTGGCCGCCGCCGGCCTCGAATATCGGGTCGCCCGTTTCTATGCCGCGCCGCGCCGCCTGGCGGTGCTCGTCGAACATCTGGTCGCCCAGCAGCCGGACCGTACCCTCAACCTGGACGGCCCGCCGGTCGCCGCCGCCTTCGACGCCGAAGGCAACCCGACCCAGGCCGCCCTGGGCTTCGCCCGCAAATGCGGTGTGGAGTTGCACGAGATCGACAGCAGCGGCGCCAAACTGCGTTACAGCCGGCATATCCCCGGCCAGCCGGCCAGCGCACTGCTGCCGGCGATCGTCCAGGCTTCCCTCGACGAACTGCCGATCCCCAAACGCATGCGCTGGGGCACGCGCAAGGAAGAGTTCGTCCGGCCTAGCCAGTGGCTGGTGATGCTGTTCGGCAACCAGGTGGTCGACTGCGAGATCCTTGCCCAGAAGGCCGGCCGTGAATCCATGGGCCACCGCTTCCATCACCCGGACGCGGTGCGCATCAGCCAGCCGTCCAACTACCTGGAAGACTTGCGCAGCGCCTACGTGCTGGCCGACTTCGCCGAGCGCCGCGAACTGATTGCCGGCCGCGTCGCCGACCTAGCCGCGCAGCAGCAAGGCAGCGCCGTCGTTCCCGAGGACCTGCTCGACGAGGTGACCGCGCTGGTCGAATGGCCGGTGCCGCTGGTCTGCTCCTTCGAGAAGCGCTTTCTCGCCGTGCCCCAGGAAGCGTTGATTTCCACCATGCAGGACAACCAGAAGTACTTCTGCCTGCTGGATGCGAACGGCAAGCTGCTGCCGCGCTTCATCACCGTAGCCAATATCGAGAGCAGGGACCCGGCACAGATCGTCGCCGGCAACGAGAAGGTGGTGCGCCCGCGCCTGACCGACGCCGAGTTCTTTTTCAACCAGGACAAGCGGCAGCCCTTGGAAAGCTTCAACCAGCGCCTGGCCAGCGTGGTCTTCCAGGCCCAGCTCGGCAGCGTGCTGGAAAAGGCCGAACGCGTCTCGCGGCTGGCCGGCTTCATCGCCGAGCGCATCGGCGGCGATCCGCAGCACGCCATCCGCGCCGGCCTGCTGTCGAAGGCCGACTTGGCCAGCGAGATGGTCGGCGAATTCCCCGAACTGCAGGGCATCGCCGGCTACCACTACGCGCTCAACGCCGGCGAGCCGGAAGACATCGCTCGCGCCCTCGACGAGCAGTACATGCCGCGCGGCGCCGGTGCCCAACTGCCGTCGACCCTGACCGGTGCCGCCGTGGCGATGGCCGACAAGCTCGACACCCTGGTCGGCATCTTCGGCATCGGCATGCCACCCACCGGCAGCAAGGACCCCTATGCCCTACGCCGTGCCGCCCTGGGCATCCTGCGCATCCTCATCGAGAAGCAACTAGACCTGAACCTGGAAGAGGCCAGCCACTTCGCGGTCGCCCAGTACGGCACCAGGGTCAAGGCCAGCGGCCTCACCGAGCAGATCGGCGAGTTCGTCTTCGACCGCCTGCGCGCGCGTTACGAGGACGAAGGCGTCGACGTCTCCAGCTACTTGGCGGTGCGCGCCTTGCAACCGGTCTCGGCCTACGACCTTGACCTGCGCGTGCAGGCAGTGCAGGCCTTCCGCCGCCTACCGGAAGCCGAAGCGCTGGCCGCGGTGAACAAGCGTGTCTCCAACCTGCTCAGCAAGTACGAGGGCAAGCTGCCGGCGGCCATCGAAGCCCGCTACTTCGACAGCGCCAGCGAATTTTCCCTGTACTCGGCGCTGCAGCAGGCCCAGCACGCGGTCCGCCCGCTGGCCGCCGAACGCCGCTATCGCGAGGCGCTGGAGCGTCTAGCCAGCCTACGCGACCCGGTGGACGCCTACTTCGAGGCAGTGCTGATCAATGCCGAGGACCCGGCGGTCCGCGCCAACCGCCACGCCATGCTGGCACAACTGCGTGGCCTGTTTCTCTGCGTCGCCGACATCTCCATACTGGGACAGTAAGCGATGAAGCTGATCGTGCTCGATCGCGACGGGGTAATCAACGAGGACTCCGATGCCTTCGTCAAATCCGCGGAAGAATGGATTCCCATCCCCGGCTCCATCGAGGCGATCGCCTACCTGAGCAAGGCCGGCTGGAAAGTGGCGGTCGCCACCAACCAGTCGGGCCTGGCCCGTGGCCTATTCGATATGACCGATCTCACCGATATGCACCTGAAGATGCAGCAGCTGGTGATGGAGCAGGGCGGGCAGATCGACCTGATCGTGCACTGTCCACACGGTCCGCAGGACGGCTGCAACTGCCGCAAGCCGCTGCCCGGCATGTTCCGCACCATCGCCGAGCATTTCCGACTCCCTGACCTGAAGGGCGTGCCGGCGGTCGGCGACAGCCACCGCGACCTACACGCCGGCCTGGTGCTCGGCGGCAAGCCGTACCTGGTGAAAACCGGCAAGGGCCAGCGTACCCTGCAAAACATCCTGCCGCCCGGCACCCAGGTGTTCGATGACCTGGCGTCCGTCGTCGATCATCTTCTCAAGGCCGATGGCTGAATCCCCATGCAATCCCTTCGCATTCCGATCTTCTATCTACTGCTGTCCCTCAGCACCGTCATCTGGTGCCTGATCAGCCTGCTGGTCGCGGTTTTCCTGCCGTTTCGCGCCCGCTACCGTTTCGTCGTGCAGACCTGGTGCCGCTGCGCCGTCTGGCTGGCCTGGCACATCATCGGTATTCGCTACGAACTGCATGGCGTGGAAAACATCCCGCAGCGACCCTGCGTGATCCTCGCCAAGCACCAGAGCACTTGGGAAACCTTCTTCCTCTCGGCCTACTTCGAACCCCTCAGCCAGGTGCTCAAGCGCGAACTGCTACGTATCCCGTTCTTCGGTTGGGCGATAGCCCTGCTCAAGCCGATCGCCATCGATCGCAGCAATCCCAAAGCGGCGCTCAAGCAACTGGCCGAGCAAGGTCGCAAGCGGCTGGAGCAGGGCGTCTGGGTGCTGATCTTCCCCGAAGGAACCCGCGTGCCAGTCGGAGAGATCGGCAAGTTTTCCCGCGGCGGTACTGCCCTCGCGGTGAACGCCGGCCTGCCGGTACTACCGATCGCCCACGACGCCGGCCGCTACTGGCCTAAGGATGGCTGGAGCAAAACTCCCGGTACCATCCGGGTGATCTTCGGTCCGCCTTTGCAGGCCGAGGCTGAAGGTCCGCGCGCCATCGCCGACCTCAACGAACGTGCCTTCGCCTGGGTTGAGCAGACCCAGCGTCAGCTCGGCGTCCTGAGCGATGACCCAGTGGTCGATGGAGCGGCCAAGGTTTAACATCCCGACATGCATTCCAGAAAAGCCGGCTCCGTCCCGGCTTTCGTGGGCCCAGTTCAGTGTCGACGGGCCATGTTCCACGTGGAACGCTTCATGCACGGCATGCCATCCCATAGATCCTCTCGCCAGACCAGACGTAGCCGGAACCCGCCCCATGGATTACACCGCCCAATGCCGTCGCCACAGCCTCCTCAACCGCCGAGCCGGAAGGGAGCCAGCGAGCGAGATACTCTCGTCATGACGGCCAATGGAACCGTTCCGCTGCAGGAAGCGGCGATCAAGGAAGGCACACTGTTCTTCCTGCCCTTGCCGCTGCTGTTGGAACTACTCAATCTGCCCCGGCAAAGCCAGGACAGTTCGCCAGAAACACTCGACGTTCCCGATTACTGGTCCTGCCATGCCCAGTGGCAGCGGCTGCTCGACGGCGGCCTGTTCGTCCACCCGGCCGCTCGCGACTATTGGCGACAGCGTCTGGAGGAGGAACGCCGGCTGGCCAACCAGATCCTGGCACGGCAGGATAGCGGTCTCGATCGGCTCCGCTGCCTGGCTCACAGCCCTCTGGCTACCGAACTCGGCTGCCCGTCGGCCGGCGAGCGCCTGCGTTGCCACCTGCGGGATATCGAAGAAACCGACGCACTGCTGGAGAACGAACTGCTGCTCGAAACGCGGCTCGCCGATACGTTCGCCCTGGCGCTGCGCCTGGCTGCCTGGCGGGTGGTCGATCTCAGCCTTGAATACTGGGAACTGTTGGCGGAAGGCGGCGAACAGCATGAAGTGCTGCTTGAGCGCTTCCTACCGAACATCGATGCCACGAACGGACAGTGGAACAACCCCGTAGAGGACTATCTGGCTCATCTCGCTGCCCTGGTCGACGATTGCCCGGAACAGCAGGACGACTACAGCAGCTTGGCCAGGCTCTGGGCAGGGGGGGAGGGCATGGATGTCCAGACCAGGGAGTACCAGCTCAACGCCTGGCGCCAGGGCCGTCGCCGGGCAGACGCACGCACGGTCGCCCGGCTGATGGACGCCGTGCTGGATCGGCTGCTCGACGGTGGGGCAGCGGGTGAGCTGTCCCTCAATCGCCAGTTGCTCTGCGAATCTTTTCATTTCGTCGAAAGCTGCGCTTACCTGCGGCAAACCTTGAGCCGACTCGGTATGGCGGAAACAATGATCGGCGAAATCTTTGCCGTCTATCGCAACGAATACTTGCGGGCGCGAGCCGTACTGGGCAGACCGCTGGCAGAGAAAGACAGCGAACACTGAAAGCCTCTTCGCTGCCTCGTGAAATCCCCCCATGACTTGCGACTCGTTTCATGAGCGGCAGGAATTCCGACACAATGACGCGCTCAGAAATTGCCACTCTTCCAGAAAGGAACTTTCATGACGCTTTCCCAGGCCGGCATCCTTGCCGCGATCCCCTCATTGGCATGCCACCTATTCTTCTCCCTCGAATCGGCAGAAGAGCTCCCGGCCGCCCTCGACCGGCTCTCCACCCTAGCCGACGGTAAGACGATCGTCGTCGGTTTCGGCGAGTCGCTGCTACGAGCACAAAGCCGCCATGTCGCCGGTCTGCGCGTGTTCCCGGTCCTGAACGGCAGCAGCGTGGACATCCCCTCGACCCAACACGCCCTGTGGTGCTGGCTGCGTGGCGAGGATCGCGGCGAGCTGCTGCAGCTCGGTCGCACACTAGTAGCTGCCCTGCACCCGGCCCTGCGCCTGGAGCAAAGCACCGATGCCTTCCGTTACCGGGAAGGCCATGACCTGACCGGCTACGAGGACGGTAGCGAAAATCCCGAGGGGGAAGAGGCCGTCGCCGCCGCTCTCGTCGGCGAAGGTCGCGAGGGTGAACGGGGTGGCAGCTTCGCCGCCGTACAACACTGGGTACACGACCTCGATCACTTCGATAGCCTGCCTTCGGAAGAACAGGACAATATCGTCGGCCGGCGCAAGAGCGACAACGAAGAGCTGGAAAACGCGCCGAAGTCCGCCCACGTCAAGCGTACCGCACAAGAAAGCTTCAGCCCCGAGGCCTTCGTCCTGCGTCGCTCGATGCCTTGGAGCAACGGCCGGCAAGCGGGCCTGTTGTTCCTCGCCTTCGGCCATAGCCTCGACGCCTTCGAAGCCCAGCTCAAGCGCATGGCCGGCCTGGACGACGGTATCGTCGACGCTCTGTTCCGCTTCAGCCGGCCGATCAGCGGCGGTTACTACTGGTGCCCACCGATACGAGAGGGACGACTGGACCTGCGCAAGGTGATGGAATAGGCAAGTTCCGACGGTCTCCGAAGGAACGAGATGGAGCCTGAAAGAGGAGAATGTCCGGCGCGGTGAACGACCCCGTCCACCGCGTCCGCAACAGCAGAGCGGAAGCGATTAAAGAACGGCTTCGAACAGCTCCAACTGCGGCGGCTCCAGGTAAAGCTCGCGTGGGCTGTTGCCAGCGTTGGCATGTGCCTTCCGGAAAGCCTCGGAATGCGTCCAATCCTCGAAGGCCTGAGCGGACTGCCACTCGGTGTAGGAACTGAACAGGGTGAATTCCTCGCCCTGCGCTCCCTGCAGCAGATGGAAACGAACGAAGCCGGGCACCTCGTGAAGATAGCTCTCACGTTCACGCCAATGGGCGACGAAGGCTTCTTCGCGTCCTCGGGCAATCTTGAAACGGTTCATAGCAAGGAACATGTCGTGGACTCCGTGTGGTCGACAAGCGGTCATTCTAGGCAAGAAACAACGCCTTTACAGAATCGAAAATCTTCGTCGCAAAGAGCCGTGCGACTCCTTCTCTGACAAGGACCGGCAGAGTAGGTTGCCTCCGCCTGGATTTCCACAGGCTTCCATCGCTATCCAGCGCAAACCCTTCTGGCAGACCTGGGTCCGTCAGAGAGTTCGCTTTGACGCTTGTGGATAATTTTCTTATCCACAGCTTTGATCACACATCCAGATTCGCCACCGCCAACGCGTTGTTCTCGATGAATTCGCGACGCGGTTCGACGGCATCGCCCATCAGGGTGTTGAAAATCTGGTCGGTGGCAATGGCATCCTCGATGGTAACCTTGAGCATGCGCCGCACGCTGGGGTCCATGGTGGTCTCCCACAACTGCTCAGGATTCATCTCGCCGAGCCCCTTGTAGCGCTGGATGCTGTGACGCTTGGTGGTTTCCGCCATCAGCCAGGCGAGCGCCTCCCTGAAACTTGACACCGGCTTGCGACGCTCACCGCGCCGCACGTAGGCGCCGTCCTCCAGTAAGCTGTTCAACTGCTCGCCGAGGGCGGTCACGGTGCGGTAGTCATTGCTGGCGAAGAAGTCACGGTTGAAGGTGACGTAGCTCGACAGGCCATGGGCGACCATCTCCACCTCGGGCAGCCACAGATGGCGTTCGCGATCCTCGCGCAGGCTGGCCCTGTAGGTCAGGCCGGATTTCTCGGCAGCCTTCAGATGGGCCTGGAATCGCTCCAGCCAAGCCTGCATGAGCGCCTGGTCGCCCAGTTGCTCGAGACCGACGCGCGGCAGGTAGACAAAATGCTCGGTGATATCCTGTGGATAGAGCCGCGACAGGCGAGCCAGGGTCTTCATAACCGTGCGGTAGTCGCTGACCAGCTTTTCCAACGCAGCTCCGGACAATCCGGGAGCGCTCTCGTTGACGTGCAGGCTCGCTTCTTCGAGGGCCGACTGGGTCATGTATTCCTCCATAGCCTCGTCGTCCTTGATGTACTGCTCCTGCTTGCCCTTCTTCACCTTATACAACGGCGGCTGTGCGATGTAGACGTAGCCGCGCTCGATCAGCTCGGGCATCTGGCGGAAAAAGAAGGTCAGCAGCAGGGTGCGGATGTGCGAGCCGTCGACGTCGGCGTCGGTCATGATGATGATGTTGTGGTAACGCAGCTTCTCGATGTTGTATTCCTCGCGACCGATCCCGCAGCCCAGCGCGGTAATCAGGGTGCCGACCTCGGCGGAGGAGAGCATCTTGTCGAAGCGCGCCTTCTCGACGTTGAGGATTTTGCCCTTGAGCGGCAGGATCGCCTGGGTACGGCGATTGCGGCCCTGCTTGGCCGAGCCGCCGGCGGAGTCACCCTCGACGATGTAGAGTTCGGAAAGGGCCGGATCCTTCTCCTGACAGTCAGCCAACTTGCCGGGTAGGCCGGCGATATCCAGCGCGCCTTTGCGACGGGTCATCTCGCGAGCCTTTCGCGCCGCCTCGCGGGCGCGGGCGGCATCGATCATCTTGCCGACTACTGCCCTGGCCTCGTTGGGGTTCTCCAGCAGGAAGTCACCGAAACACTTGCCCATTTCCTGTTCGACAGCGGTCTTCACTTCGCTGGAGACCAGCTTGTCCTTAGTCTGCGAACTGAACTTGGGGTCCGGCACCTTGACCGAGATAATTGCGGTCAGCCCCTCGCGGGCATCGTCGCCCGTGGTTGTCACCTTGTGCTTCTTGGCCAGGCCTTCCTGCTCGATGTAGGCGTTCAGATTACGCGTCAGCGCCGAGCGGAAACCGGCCAGATGGGTGCCACCGTCACGCTGCGGAATGTTGTTGGTAAAGCAGAGGATGTTCTCGTTGAAACCGTCGTTCCATTGCAGGGCGACCTCCACACCGACGCCGTCCTCCTCGCGCTGCACATTGAAGTGGAACACTTGGCTGACCGCGTTCTTGTTGGTGTTCAGGTAATTGACGAAAGCCTTCAGGCCGCCTTCATACTTAAACAGCTCTTCCTTGCCGCTGCGCTCGTCCTTGAGGACGATGCCGACACCGGAGTTGAGGAAGGACAACTCGCGCAACCGCTTGGCAAGGACATCCCAACTGAAGTGGATGTTGTGGAAGGTCTCCGCGGAAGGCTTGAAATGGACCTGCGTACCGGTCCCATCGGTATCGCCGACCGTGGCCAGCGGCGCTTGCGGTACCCCGTGCACATAGGTCTGCTCCCATACCTTACCGTCGCGACGGATGGTCAGCACCAACTCCTCGGAAAGAGCGTTGACTACCGAAACCCCGACACCGTGCAGGCCACCGGAAACCTTGTAGCTGTTGTCGTCGAATTTGCCGCCGGCATGCAGCACGGTCATGATGACTTCGGCAGCGGAGATGCCTTCTTCCTTGTGCAGATCTACCGGAATGCCTCGACCATTGTCGCGTACGGTGATGGATTCGTCGGTGTGAATGGTGATGCTGATCTCGTTACAGTAACCGGCCAGTGCCTCGTCGATCGAGTTGTCGACCACCTCGAACACCATGTGGTGAAGACCGGTACCGTCGTCGGTATCGCCGATATACATACCGGGACGTTTGCGTACGGCATCCAGGCCCTTTAGGACTTTGATGCTGGAGGAGTCGTACGTCTGGTTTTCGCTCATTACCTTCACTCCCGATCGTGGGTCTGGGTGATACGGCCCTGTTCCACGTGGAACAGGGCAACTGGCGTATCCGTGCGCCAGCCTTCACGCAATGCTTCAAGGTCTACGCAGGTGATGAACACCTGGCAATGCAACTCTTCGAGCAGACGGCACAGCGCGCGCCGGTGCTGTTCATCCAATTCGGAGGGCAGGTCGTCGACCAGATAGATACACTCGCGTCTAGCGCGGTCGACGAGATGCCCCTGGGCGATCTTCAGCGCACAAACCACCAGCTTCTGCTGACCGCGCGACAGCAAGTCCGCAGCATTGTGCGCGGCCAGGCGCAGGCGCAGATCGGCCCGTTGCGGGCCGGCCTGGGTATGCCCCAGTTGCTGATCGCGCGGAAGGGAAGCAGCAAGAATCTCGCCGAGCGAGCGCTCCCGGTCCCAGCCGCGGTAGTAGCTCAGAGTCAGACCGTCCAGCTCCACCAGCTCATGCAGGACGCTCTCGAAGACCGGCTTCAGCACCTGAATGTAGCTGCGTCGATAACTGTCGATTTCCTCGCTCGCCAGGCACAGCTCTCGGTCCCAGGCGGCTTGCGAAACTGGGTCGATTCTACCATGGCGCAGCCAGGAGTTCCGCTGGCGCAGCGCCGTCTGTAGGCGATGCCAGGCCGGCAGGAAACGTTGTTCCACGTGGAACACACCCCAGTCGAGAAACTGGCGGCGTACCTTGGGCGCTCCCTCGAGCAGCCGAAAACTGTCCGGATTGATCAGTTGTAACGGCAGAGACTCGGCGAGCTGCGCGGCAGTGCGCACGTTTTGCCCATCGATACGAATCTGCAGTTCGCCCAGTCGGTTGCGGGCCACACCAAGATTGCGTACCCGACCGTCATTCCACAGCACCTGCCCGAATACCGTACAGGCCGGCTGTTCATGCTGGATCACCGGCGAAAGACGCTGACTGCGAAAGGAACGCGCCAAGCCGAGCAGGTGGATCGCCTCCAGCAAGCTAGTCTTGCCGCTGCCGTTCGGGCCGTAGAGTATGTTGATGCGCGGCGAGGGGTTCAGGGTCACCGGGTGCAAGTTGCGCACCGCAGTGACGGTCACACGGCGGAGAGACATCGAAGCGAGGTGGCAGGTTTACAGCCGCATCGGCATGACGACATAGGCGGAGTCGTCATTATCGGCTTCCTGCAGCAAGGCGCTGCTGTTGGAATCGGACAGGGTCAGGCACACCTGCTCGGCACTCATCACACCCAGCACGTCGAGCAGATAGCTGACATTGAAGCCGATCTCCAGAGCATCGCCGCTGTAGTCGACCGCCACTTCCTCTTCGGCTTCTTCCTGCTCCGGGTTGTTGGCCTGGATCTTCAGCAGACCACTGGCCAATTGCAGGCGGATACCGCGGTATTTCTCGTTAGAGAGGATCGCCGTGCGGCTGAAGGCTTCGCGCAGCAATTGGCGGTCGCCGAATACCTTCTTGTCGCCGCCGCGCGGGAGTACCCGTTCATAGTCTGGGAACTTGCCGTCGACCAACTTGGAGGTGAAGGTGAATTCGCCGGTGGTGGCACGGATATGGTGCTGGCCGAGGACGATGCTGACTTCGCCGTCCTGGTCGGTGAGCAGGCGCGCCAGTTCCAGAATACCCTTGCGCGGCACTATGACCTGATGGCGGTCGGCATGCTCGATGCCGGATTGCATGGAGCACAGCGCCAGGCGGTGCCCGTCGGTGGCGACCGCACGCAGCACACCGCCGTTCATTTCCAGCAGCATGCCGTTCAGATAGTAGCGCACGTCCTGCTGGGCCATGGCGAAACTGGTGCGTTCGATCAGCCGGCGCAGCTTGCTCTGGCCCAGAGAGAAGGTCAGCGAGCCCACACCTTCCTCGGTGGTGGGAAAGTCGCTGGCCGGCAAGGTCGACAGGCTGAAACGGCTACGTCCGGCCTTGATCAGCAGCTTCTGCTCGTCCAGACGGATATCGATCAGCGTATCGGTCGGCAAGCTCTTGCAGATATCCATCAGCTTGCGCGCCGGCACAGTGATCTCGCCGGGCTCGGCGTTCTCCTCCAGCGGCACGCGACCGACCAATTCGACTTCTAGGTCGGTACCGGTGAGCGACAACTGCTGCTTCTCGACGACCAGCAGCACGTTGGAAAGCACCGGTAGAGTCTGTCGGCGCTCGACGACGCCAGCGACCAGTTGCAGCGGTTTCAGCAGGGCTTCGCGTTGAATGGTGAAATGCATGGTCCAGTCCCCAATCGGTTGCGTCTGGCTCAGGTGGTCAGGGTACGCAACAGGTTCTTGTAGTCCTCGCGGATATCGGCGTCGGTTTCGCGCAGCTCGGCGATCTTACGACAAGCATGGAGGACAGTAGTGTGATCGCGGCCGCCGAAGGAATCACCGATCTCCGGCAGGCTGTGGTTCGTCAATTCCTTGGACAACGCCATGGCGACCTGACGCGGACGAGCCACCGAACGCGAGCGACGCTTGGAAAGCAGATCGGCGATCTTGATCTTGTAATACTCGGCGACGGTGCGCTGGATATTGTCGATGCTGACCAGCTTGTCCTGCAGCGCCAACAGGTCCTTCAGCGACTCGCGGATCAGCTCGATGGTGATCGGGTGGTTGGTGAAATGCGAATGGGCGATGACCCGCTTCAGCGCGCCTTCCAGTTCGCGCACGTTGGAACGGATGCGCTGGGCGATGAAGAAGGCGGCGTCGTGGGGTAGCTCGACCTTGGTTTGCTCGGCCTTCTTCATCAAGATCGCTACCCTGGTTTCCAGTTCAGGTGGCTCCACGGCCACCGTCAGGCCCCAACCGAAACGCGACTTCAGACGCTCCTCGAGCCCTTCGATCTCTTTCGGATAGCGGTCGCTGGTGAGAATCACCTGCTGGCCGCCTTCGAGCAGGGCATTGAAGGTGTGGAAAAACTCCTCCTGCGAGCGCTCCTTCTTGGCGAAGAATTGGATGTCGTCGATTAGCAAGGCGTCCACGGAACGGTAGAAACGCTTGAACTCGTTGATCGCGTTGAGCTGTAGGGCCTTCACCATGTCAGCGACGAAGCGTTCCGAATGCAGGTAGACCACCTTGGCATTGGGGTTCTTCTTCAGCAGATGATTGCCCACCGCGTGCATCAGGTGGGTCTTGCCCAGACCGACCCCACCATAGAGGAACAGCGGGTTGTAACCATGCTTGGGGTTGTCCGCCACCTGCCAAGCCGCGGCGCGCGCCAATTGGTTAGACTTGCCCTCGACGAAATTCTCGAAGGTGAAAGCCCGGTTCAGGTAACTGGTGTGCTTCAGGCCCCCCTCGACCTGCACCGAACGCTCGGTGCGTACCGTTGCGGGCGCTACCGGCTGTGTATCCACAGTGCGTGCGGCCGATGCCTCTTCGACCGCCGCCGGTGCCGCCTGTACCACGGCTAGCGCCGGAGACGCCGGCTGCACCGCGCGCGGAGCGGAGCTGCGCTTGCTGCCAATCAGCAGGGAAACGGAAGGTGTGACGTCCTCGCTACGCTCGCCGAGCAGTTCGAGCAACCGGCCGAGATATTTCTCGTTGACCCAATCGAGAACGAAACGGTTGGGCGCATAGACGCGCAACTCGTCTCCATCGGCCTCCACCTGCAGAGGGCGAATCCAGGTATTGAATTGCTGGGCGGGCAGCTCGTCGCGCAGCAGCTCGACGCACTGCTGCCAAAGTTCCACGGACACCTATCTCCCCTCGCCGCCCGAACGGCTGGCAAAAAACAGTCTACCATTGTATCCGTCCGTAACAGGGTTATCCACATGGATCGGCAAGCGTCTCTGTAAAGCCGTGGCCGACGAGATCGGAAATAAACTCCGCATCTGCCAAGATGGCCTGTTGATAAGAATGCCTAAGCTCCGTATACAAGCTGACGGAAGAATCAGTGGATAAATCGCTTGTGAATAAATCATCTTTTCATACCCAGCTTATCCGCCGGCTCCGCACAGGTGAGCCACTTCCGATCGACAGGCTTGTCTTTCCCCGAAATATGGATATCACTTGGCTCCACATGAGTTTCCCACAGGCATGTCGTCGCTTAATCAATACAAGAAAAATCATCTTTTCAAAAATTCTTCATTTTGATTTATCTGTGGATATTTTTTCCACAGCACTCGGACTCAGCCAAAAGCCGGACAAAGATCCTCCTGCGCTCCCGACACTCCCTTCGACTACGCGGCTGGTTGGAAATTGACCTGTCCGACGGCTTTCTCTAGAATTGCCGATCTCTTTAAAACGGGGGCCACTTCCGGCCCGTTGTGACCACCAGGTAGAGCATCATGAAACGCACCTTCCAACCCAGCACCCTCAAGCGCGCTCGCACCCACGGTTTCCGCGCCCGTATGGCCACCAAGAACGGCCGCCAAGTCCTGTCGCGTCGTCGCGCCAAGGGCCGCAAGCGCCTGACCGTCTGATTCAGCCGGAACGGATGGTGAGTCGAGACTTCGGTCGGGAAAAGCGCCTGCTGATCCCCCGCCAGTTCAAGGCCGTCTTCGACTCCCCGACCGCCAAGGTTCCGGGCAAGCACGTCCTGCTCCTTGCGCGTCCCAATGCTCTGGACCATCCCCGCTTGGGGCTGGTGATCGGCAAGAAGAGCGTCAAGCTCTCCGTCGGGCGCAACCGACTGAAACGCCTGATACGCGAATCCTTCCGCGTGAACCAGGACAGCCTGGCCGGCTGGGATATCGTGGTGGTCGCACGCAAGGGTCTCGGAGAGCTGGAAAACACCGAAGTGACACAACAGTTCGGCAAGCTCTGGAAACGACTCGCCCGCAGCCGGCCACAGACCGCTGTCGAGGCGGCTGGAAGCCCCCATGCGTAAACTGGCCCTCGCAGCGATCCAGTTCTACCGCTACGCGATCAGCCCGCTGATGGCCAACCATTGCCGTTTCCATCCCAGTTGTTCTTGCTATGCGCACGAAGCCATCTCCACCCATGGCCTGCTGCGCGGCGGCTGGCTGAGCCTGCGTCGTCTCGGGCGTTGCCATCCCTGGAATCCGGGTGGCTACGACCCCGTTCCCCCGATCAAAACCTCCCGATCTTCTTCGATGGCCGAGTAATCATGGATATCAAACGCTCGATCCTGCTCGTCGCCCTGGCAGTCGTATCCTATCTGCTGGTTTTGCAGTGGAACCAGGATTATGGCCAGGCAGTATTACCGCCCCAGAACGCCGTCGCTCAAAGCGCTTCGCCGGCTCTTCCAGAGACCATACCCGGCGACTCTTCGACCAGTGTGGACGTTCCCACCGCCGGCAGCGGGAACCAGGTGCCGAATAGCGCGGCGAGCACCGCCGGCAGCGATCTGATCCGGGTCCGCACCGATGTACTGGAAGTGGCCATCGACCCGCGTGGCGGCGACATCGTGCAGCTCAAGCTGCCCAAATTCCCGCGTCGCCAGGATCATCCGGAGATTCCCTTCCAACTGTTCGACAACGGCAGCGAGCGCCTGTATCTGGCGCAGAGCGGCCTGACTGGCACCAATGGTCCGGATGCGCGCGCCGACGGGCGCCCGCTGTACGTCAGCGAGCAGCGCAGTTACCAACTGGCCGACGGGCAGGACAGCCTGGTGGTCGACCTGAAGTTCAGCGACGGCGGCGTCGATTATGTCAAGCGCTTCACCTTCAAGCGCGGCGCCTACGACCTCGAAGTTCGCCACCAGATCGCCAACCGCAGCGAGCAGCCTTGGAGCGGCAACCTGTTCGCCCAGCTCAAGCGCGACGCCAGCGCCGACCCATCCTCGACCACCGCAACCGGCACCGCCACCTATCTGGGAGCCGCGCTGTGGACCAGCGAAGAGCCGTACAGGAAGGTGTCCATGGGCGACATGGACAACAAGAATCTGCGCGAAACCGTGCAGGGCGGCTGGGTCGCCTGGCTGCAGCACTATTTCGTGACCGCCTGGGTACCGAACAAGGACGACACCAACCTGGTCGCCACCCGCAAGGATAGCCAGGGTAACTACATCATCGGCTTCACCGGCCCGACGCTGAACATCCCGGCCGGCGCCACTGGCGAAACCGTTACCCGTCTGTATGCGGGTCCCAAGGACCAGAATCAGCTCGAAGCCCTCTCGCCCGGCCTGGAACTGACCGTCGACTACGGCTTCCTGTGGTTCATCGCCCAGCCGATCTTCTGGCTGCTGGGACTCATCCATGGGCTGCTGGGCAACTGGGGCTGGTCGATCATCGTCCTGACCGTCATCATCAAACTGGCCTTCTTCCCGCTCTCGGCGGCCAGTTACCGCTCGATGGGCCGCATGCGCGCGGTCGCACCCAAGCTGCAGGCGCTCAAGGAGCAGCACGGCGAGGACCGCCAGAAGCTGTCCCAGGCGATGATGGAGCTGTACAAGAAAGAGAAGATCAACCCGCTCGGCGGCTGTCTGCCGATCCTGGTGCAGATGCCGGTGTTCCTCGCCCTCTACTGGGTGCTGCTGGAAAGCGTGGAAATGCGCCAGGCGCCCTGGCTGGGCTGGATCACCGACCTGTCGGTCAAGGATCCGTACTTCATCCTGCCGATCATTATGGGCGTGACCATGTTCTTCCAGCAGACGCTCAACCCGACCCCGCCGGACCCCATGCAGGCCAGGGTGATGAAGCTGATGCCGATCATCTTCACCTTCTTCTTCCTCTGGTTTCCGGCCGGTCTGGTGCTGTACTGGGTGGTCAACAACGTCCTCTCCATCGGCCAGCAGTGGTACATTACCCGGCAGATCGAGAAAGCCACGCAACCGGCCTGATCCCCGCCACCGCCTGAAACCCGGACGCCCCTTCAGTGGGGCGTCTTGCTATCCGGAGTCTGCCCCATGCACAGCGCACGCGAAACCATCGCCGCCATCGCCACCGCCCAGGGGCGCGGCGGGGTCGGCATCGTGCGGGTCTCGGGTCCCCTGGCCGGGACGATCGCCACGGGCATCTGCGCGCGTCCGTTACGGCCGCGGTATGCCCACTACGGTGCCTTCCGCGACGGCACGGGCCAGGTCCTCGACGAAGGCATCGCACTGTTCTTCCCCGGTCCCCACTCCTTCACCGGCGAGGATGTGCTCGAACTGCAGGGCCATGGTGGCCCATTGGTGCTCGATCTGCTGTTGCGCCGCTGCCTGGAACTGGGTGCGCGGATGGCCCGGCCGGGCGAATTCAGCGAGCAGGCCTTCCTCAACGACAAGCTGGACCTGACCCAGGCCGAGGCGATCGCCGATCTGATCGAGGCCAGTTCGGCACAGGCGGCGCGCAATGCCCTGCGCTCGCTGCAGGGCGAGTTTTCCCTGCGCGTGAATGCGCTCGGCGAGCGGCTGATCGAGCTGCGCCTCTACGTCGAGGCCGCCATCGACTTTCCCGAGGAGGAAATCGACTTTCTCGCCGACAGTCGCGTGCTCGAGATGCTCGACGGCCTACGCGCCGACTTGTCCACAGTGTTGCGCGAGGCGGGGCAGGGCGCGCTCCTGCGCGATGGCATGACGGTGGTCATCGCCGGCCGGCCGAACGCCGGCAAGTCCAGCCTGCTCAATGCCCTGGCCGGACGCGAGTCGGCAATCGTCACCGACATCGCCGGCACCACCCGGGATTTGTTGCGCGAACATATCCACATCGACGGCATGCCGCTGCATGTCGTGGATACCGCCGGTTTGCGCGATACCGAGGATCGGGTCGAACGGATCGGAGTTGAACGCGCGCTCCAGGCCATCCGCGAGGCCGACCGGGTGCTGCTGATGATCGACGCCAGCGCCCCGGAAGCAGCCGATCCCTTCGCCCTCTGGCCGGAATTTCTCGACCTGCTTCCCGAACCGGGCAAGGTCACCCTGATCCGCAACAAGATCGACCTGACCGGCGAGCCGATCGTCCAGGAACAGGGCGGTGACGGCCACGTCGTCATCGGCCTGTCGGCCCGCACCGGCGAAGGCCTGGATCTGCTGCGCGAGCACCTGAAAGCCTGTATGGGTTTCGAACAGACCATCGAGAGCAGCTTCAGCGCCCGCCGTCGCCACCTGGAAGCCCTGCGCCGGGCCGCCGACAGCCTTGAGCACGGACATGCCCAACTCATCGGCTGCGGGGCCGGCGAACTGCTCGCCGAAGACCTGCGCCAGGCCCAGCGGCACCTGGGGGAGATCACCGGGGCCTTCACTTCGGACGATCTGCTGGGGCGGATCTTTTCCAGCTTCTGCATCGGCAAGTGATTCGGGATTCGGGAGACCAAAGGAGAAAGGCATGACACGGATGTGGATGGTACGCAGCGAAGACGGCAATCTGTATTGGGATGTCCTGACAAGACCAGGCGGCCTCGTTTCAAGCGGTCTTCACTGAATCCCGATATCGCCTGGCAAATTCAGTGGGGGGCCAAATAGCCAAATCGCAAGTGGCGACGCTGGCGCTTATAGAAAATCTCGATGTACTTCCTGATTGAGCTTTCAGCCTCTGCGCGCGTGGCGTAGCACCGGTGAAGAACGAGCTCGTTCTTCAGCGTTCCCCAAAAGCTCTCGATCGGCGCATTGTCAAAACACTTCCCCTTGCCTGACATCGAGCTCTGCAGACCAAACTGCACCTGCATGCCACGGTAAGCTTTCGCGCAGTACTAACTGCCGCGATCCGAACGATGGATGAGACCTGGCGGTGGACGGTGCTGCTGGAGTGCCCGGAACAGGACCCTGCTCACCAGATCGGTCGTGATCCGCTCCGATAATGCGTAGCCAACGATCTCGCAGGTAAACACATCCCCTTGCGCAGACGAGCATTTTCCGCCTCCAGCTCGGCAATGGTTTTCGCCCCTGGGGCTGGTTTCTCACCACCTGCCAGGCAGCCGCCACCCAATTGGCCAGCGTTCCCTTGGGAATACCAAGCCGGCTGGCCGCCTCTTTACGGCTGAGTCCTTGCTTGAGGACCAGCTTCACCGCTTCGGCGCGAAACCCTCTGGGGTAACTGCTTCTGATCAAGTTTCACTCCCGATCACTGAGGTTAGCAGTCGAGATTGTCTGCCGAAATCAGGCTACCCCATTGCAGCCAGGGCATCGTCATGTGTGCAGCAATCAACACGATGCTGCGCCAACCCGCATTGTTGCTGCAGTTTGCTGGGATAGAGGAGAATCGATACATCCACCTGGATTCGGCAGGATGGCGGGTAGGCGTCCGTGTCCGGAGGCTTCCTCCTCTAAACAGCGCCATCCGCAACCCGTGACATATCAAAGAATGCCCCGATGAGAGCTCCTACCCAGTCTGTTTCCCAACAGCTCGCTGCTATCGGTACGAGCGGCGCTTTCGCGACGCGCTTTGCCATCGAAGCCGATCCGCAGTTGCACGTCGAAGGTGTCGGCAGCGTGCCGCTGCCAGTGACGATCCACACGGCGCACCGGCTGTGCGCGGCGGCGCAGCCGGCGCATCATGGCTACAAGGACCAGACGCGGCTCGATCCGCGCGTGCGCGATACCTGGGAGATCCCGGCCAGCCATATCCGCTTCGATTCTCCGAAATGGCAAACCGTGCTTGAACGTGCGCTGGATCGGATCGGACGCGACCTGGGGTTGCCGCCCGGTGGCCAATTCAGGGCTGAGCTACACAACCTGCTGGTGTATGCGCCGGGCCAGTTCTTCGCCGTGCACCAGGATTCGGAGAAGGTCGACGGCATGCTGGGTACGCTGGTCGTCACCCTGCCGTCGCGCTTCACCGGCGGCGAATTCGTCGTTTCGCACCAGGGTCGGACGCTGCGCGCCCGCGGCTCGGCCAACCGGCTGGGCATAATTGCGTTCTATGCCGATTGCCATCACGAAGTCCGTCCGGTGAAGCAGGGTTACCGTGTCGTGCTGACCTACAACTTGGTCGCGCAGGGCGGCGTGCAGACCACCGAAGTGCCGGCGCAGGACATCGCCGCCCTGGCCGATGCCGTACACACCTTCTGGCAGACCCCGGCACTGCCGCGCTGGCCGGGTGACGTCGCAGGTGAACCGCCGGACCGCCTGGTCTATTTGCTCGATCACCAGTACACGCAAAGCGGTCTGTCCTGGACACGGCTCAAGGGCGCCGACGCGGCCCGCGCCGTGGCGCTGCGGCGCGTGGCGGAACGGTTGGATGCGGAGATCTTTCTGGTCCTGGCCGACGTGCATGAAACCTGGTCGGCCGAAGATGATTACCAGGACTGCAGCCATTGGGATTACGCGGAGGACGACGAAGAAGTGCCCGACGACGATCCGAACGATGATCCGGCATTGGGAGAACTGCTCGACAGCGATATTGAACTGCGCCATTGGATCGCTCCCGATGGCAGTGAGCTGGCATCGAACGCCAACGGCGTCGCCGTCAGCGAACTATGTTTCACCCGACCCTCGACCGATTGCACACCGTTCCGGTCCGAGTACGAAGGCTACATGGGCAACTACGGCAACACCGTCGATCGCTGGTATCACCGTGCAGCTGTGGTGATGTGGCCGCGCGAACGCGCCTTCGTCATCCGCGCCCGGCAGTCACCGCACTGGGCCATCGCGGAGATCGCCGGCCGGCTCGAAGCCGGGGACCCGGTACAGGCGCTGGAGTGGGCGCAGCGCCTTCTGCCTTTTTGGAACTGGGCCGTGGCCGGAGCGGATAGCACCGCCCTGCTCTATGCCACCTTGTCGGTTGCCGCTGCACTCGACGATGCGGATACCGCCGCCGCGCTGCTTGCGCCGTTTTCCCTGCAGCAACTGACGCCCGACATGGCCACATGGCTCGTGCGCCTGCTTGATCGCCGGAGGCTGGCCTGGTGCAGCGAGCGCCTGCATCAGTGGGCAACGCCCTACCAGATGCCCGATAGCCAATTGGCCTGGCTGGCGCAAACGCTGCCGGAATTGATCCATACCTGGAGTGCGGCAAAGGCCGTAGATGGCCCGGCATTGGCCGCCGTTCTGCTGGAAGAGCGCTGGACCTGGCTACAGGCGCACATCGAACAGGTACAAGCGTGCACCAGCGGGACAACCCGGGTACGGACGTTGGCGGACACCAGTCCGGCCCTGCTGGCGCTGATCCGCGGCTGTCGTGACGCCCGGCGGCCCGACCTACAGCGCCGGATCATCGATACCTTGTTGTCGACCGAGCTTCCATTGCAGGTGCCGCTCGGCGTGTTGCACGCTGCCGAGCTGGATACGCCTGATGCGCTCAGCCTTGCGCCCGTGCATGCGTATTGCGTGCAAACACTCGCCACGCGATTGGCACAGCCCGAACGCGCCGTCGACGACTGGTCGATCCCGCCGCCGGCGGACTGCGCCGGCGAATTGGGCGAAACCCTGGCGCGGTTTCTGAGAGCGGCGACGGAACAGCGTCTGGAGTGGCCGCTGGCCCAGCCCAAGCGACAGGTCATCCACCGGTTCATCGACCGCCACGAACTGCCCGTGCGGCATGAGACCCGGCGCAGTGGTCGGCCCTACACGCTGGTCCTGGAAAAGACTGGTGCCCTGTTCGAGCGCGCAGCCGCCGAGCGCCGCCAATGGGCGAACGAGTTGGCTTGGCTGCAGCAGACGGCGGACAGGTTTGCCCGGTCGGAGGCGATGCTGCCGTGAACCTGCGCGTTTCCTGTGGGCAGCATCCAATGCTCCGCTGACGATTTTGATAGCCGTGCTGCCACCATTCTCACATGCGCAGCGGAGACGAATGGTGCATGTCGACAATGCGGACGGTTTGCCTATCTGCTCACGGGGCATATTGCTGCAGCGTGCCTTTCCACGAGATGGGCACCGCCTGCACCAAGCTATGAATTCCTCGCCGACCAGTCTGCCGGTAGCCAGCAACATCTGCGAGGCGTCGGCATCCAGCGCATCCAATTCGGCGGTCACACCGGCCCACTGTTTCCTAGACGCGATCGGCCACGCGATCTCTTCGGTGATGACCAACGTGTGGGCCCGTTTACTGGCGAGCCACCGTAGATGGCGGCACCGTCAGGGAGCTGCGTACGCGAAACGACTTCCAGCATTTGCGGGGCTCTGGCCGGTCTGACGGCGGTGTGGCGGATGCATGGACAGAAAGGCCTGCAGCCGTTCCTGTCAGTACCTGAGCAGTTCGGTGCGATGTACCAGCGTGTCGATGCCACGCCGGGCGATCAGAGCGGCGGCGCTAAGACCGTCTTGCCGAAAGCGGTCTATGCCGGTGTCGAAGCGGAGCAGCACGGTGATGGCTTGCTCTCGATCCAGCCGGAGCGTGCCGACAAAACCGCCCCCCAGAGGCTGACCGACAAAGCGCTCGTCTTGCGGCATCCTCGTCTAGACAGCCGTGCAGCGGGACGATGTGGCGGACGTGAGGACGGAGCGGGCCGACACGGCGCGCATCTCGGTGTAGGTCAGCGCGGCCGGTCGATGGCCGCGAATTCGTAATACCGGTACTCGCTCATGGCAAACCTTGTTGATTTGTGAACGCTGGTGGTTTGTGCGCCGATCGAACACTACGACGTTACCGATATCGAAACCAAGCGCATCGTGCCGCTGAAGCCATCGGCAATCCAGGCCAGATCCTCATCGCCCTGTCCATCTCCATTGTTTATCCCACCCGACGGCGCGGCCTGGTCCCCGTACCGTTATCCACATGCCTGTCCAGCCTTCGCCTGAAATGTTCCTGGCAGTGTCCCGCAGAACGTCAATTCAGCCCTGTGGAAAACTATCATTTAGCTCCGTCGATAAACCCAGTACAGATAGGTAGATAACTCAGCCTGTTGATAAAATTAGAATTTATCTACAGGACGCTGACAGCCTACCCAATATCCACAGGCAGGATCACCACAACCTTGTCCCGACCGCAAAGGTCGATGGGAAACAGCTTCCCATTAGTTATCCACAGAAGCCGTGCGGCTCATACATAAACATAAAAACAAGCTTTTTAAATATTTCATTCTATTTATTTATGTAAAGGACCGCGTAATCGACACGAAAAGGCACGCTGGCTATTTTTTGTGCATGATCTTCATTCGCTCCACCTAACTCTCTATACTTGCCGCCCTTCCTTTTCCCCTGCGAACAGGCACGAGGTGCGTGGTGGACTTCCCTTCCCGTTTTGACGTGATCGTGATCGGTGGCGGCCATGCCGGTACCGAAGCCGCGCTCGCGGCTGCGCGCATGGGCGTGAAGACCTTGCTGCTCTCCCACAATGTGGAAACCCTCGGGCACATGAGCTGCAACCCGGCCATCGGCGGTATCGGCAAGAGCCATCTGGTCAAGGAGATCGATGCGCTCGGCGGAGCCATGGCTCAGGCCACCGACGTGGCCGGCATCCAGTTCCGCGTGCTCAACAGTCGCAAGGGACCGGCGGTGCGCGCTACGCGCGCCCAAGCCGACCGCGCCCTTTACAAGGCGGAAATCCGCCGCATTCTGGAAAACCAGCCGAACCTGTGGATCTTCCAGCAGTCCGCCGACGACCTGATCGTCGAGGGCGAGCAGGTGCGTGGCGTGGTCACCCAGATGGGACTGAAATTTTGCGCCGACAACGTGGTGCTCACCGCCGGTACCTTCCTCGGCGGACTTATCCACATCGGCCTAAAAAACTATTCGGGTGGCCGCGCCGGCGATCCGCCATCGCTGGCGCTGGCCCGCCGCCTGCGCGAACTGTCGCTGCGTGTCGGGCGGCTGAAGACCGGCACGCCGCCACGCATCGACGGTCGTTCCATCGATTTCTCGGTGATGACCGAACAAGCGGGCGACACGCCCGTTCCGGTGATGTCCTTCCTCGGTTCGCGCGAGGAGCATCCGCAGCAGGTCAGTTGCTGGATCACCCACACCAATGCGCGCACCCACCAGATCATCGCCGCCAACCTGGACCGCTCGCCGATGTATTCGGGCGTGATCGAGGGCATCGGTCCGCGTTATTGCCCGTCGATCGAGGACAAGATCCACCGCTTCGCCGACAAGGACAGCCATCAGGTGTTTCTGGAACCGGAAGGCCTGTCGACCCATGAGGTCTACCCGAACGGTATCTCCACTTCGTTGCCCTTCGACGTGCAGCTCGAGATCGTCCGTTCTATACGCGGTCTAGAGAACGCCCATATCGTCCGTCCGGGCTATGCCATCGAGTACGACTTCTTCGATCCACGCGATCTCAAGTACTCGCTGGAAACCAAGGTGATCGGCGGGCTGTTCTTCGCCGGGCAGATCAATGGCACCACCGGCTATGAAGAAGCCGGCGCCCAGGGGCTGCTCGCCGGCGCCAATGCCGCGCTGCGCGCCCAAGGCCGCGAAGCCTGGTGTCCGCGCCGCGACGAGGCCTACCTCGGCGTACTGGTCGACGACCTGATCACCCTCGGTACTCAGGAGCCGTACCGCATGTTCACCTCGCGCGCCGAATACCGGCTGATCCTGCGCGAGGACAACGCCGACCTGCGTCTGACCGAGCAAGGCCGCGAGCTGGGTCTGGTCGACGACGCCCGCTGGGCGGCGTTCTGCGCCAAGCGCGAGGGTATCGAGCGCGAGGAACAGCGTCTGAAGACCACCTGGGTGCGCCCCGGCACGCCGCAGGGCGAGGCGCTCGCCACGCGTTTCGGCAGTCCGCTGGCCCGCGAGTACAACCTGCTTAATCTGCTAGCCCGGCCGGAAGTCGATTACGCCAGCCTGGTCGAACTGACCGGTGGCGGCGCCGAGGACGAGCAGGTCGCCGAGCAGGTGGAGATCAAGACCAAGTACGCCGGTTATATCGACCGCCAGCAGGACGAGATCGCCCGTCTGCGTGCCAGCGAAAGTGTCCGACTGCCGGAGAATCTGGACTACGCGTCGATTTCCGGGCTGTCCAAGGAGATCCAGCACAAGCTCGGTCAGGCCCGCCCGCAGACGCTCGGCCAAGCGTCGCGGATTCCAGGGGTCACTCCGGCGGCGATTTCCCTGCTGTTGATTCACCTGAAGAAGCGCGATGCCAACCGCAACCTGGAGCAGAGCGCCTGATGTCCACGGTCACCGCCCGCCACGCCGAGGAACTGGCGCGTGGCGCCCGCGAACTGGGCATCGAACTGTCCGAGCGCCAACGCGAACAACTGCTCGCCTACCTAGCGCTGTTGATCAAGTGGAACAAGGCCTACAATCTCACCGCCGTGCGCGATCCGGACGAGATGGTCTCGCGCCATCTGCTCGACAGCCTCAGCGTGACGCCGCAGATTGCCGAAGCCGGGGACGACTGGCTGGACGTCGGCAGCGGCGGCGGCATGCCTGGGGTTCCGCTGGCCATTCTGTTTCCCGGACGGCGTTTCACCCTGCTGGACTCCAATGGCAAGAAGACCCGTTTTCTCACCCAGGTGAAACTGGAACTGCAATTGCAAAACCTGGAAGTCGTTCATAGTCGGGTCGAAGCGTTCAAACCCGCGCAGCCGTTCTCCGGCATCTGCTCGCGGGCGTTCAGTTCGCTGGCGGATTTCGCCGGCTGGACCCGTCATCTCGGCGACAGCGAAACCCGCTGGCTGGCGATGAAGGGAGTGCAGCCGGACAACGAACTGCAAGCCTTGCCGAACGATTTTCGACTGGAACGCACTTATGAGCTCAGGGTTCCCGGTTGTCAGGGTCAGCGCCATCTGCTGATACTGCGCCGCACTCCATGATCCGGACAGACGCTGACCATGGCTAAAGTACTCGCCATCGCCAACCAGAAAGGCGGCGTGGCCAAGACCACCACTTGCATCAACCTGGCCGCTTCGCTGGTCGCCACGCGCCGACGCGTGTTGCTGATCGACCTCGATCCACAGGGCAACGCCACCACCGGCAGCGGTGTGGACAAGCTGAACCTGGAGCATTCGGTCTACGACGTGCTGACCGGCGACTGCAGTTTCGCCGAGGCCATGCACTTCTCCGAGCACGGCGGCTACCAATTGCTGCCAGCCAACCGCGATCTCACCGCGGCAGAGGTCGTCCTGCTCGACAAGCCGGGCAAGGAGCATCGCCTGCGCGAGGCCCTGGCGCCGATCCGCGAGAACTACGACTACATCCTGATCGACTGCCCACCCTCGCTGTCCATGTTGACCGTCAATGCCCTAGCCGCCTCCGACGGGGTGATCATCCCCATGCAATGCGAATACTACGCACTGGAAGGGTTGAGCGATCTGGTCAACTCGATCCAGCGCATCGGTCAGGCGCTCAATCCGAACCTGCAGATCGAAGGTCTGCTGCGCACCATGTACGATCCGCGTATCAGCCTGACCAACGAAGTGTCCGAGCAACTCCAGGCGCACTTTGGCGACAAGCTCTACGAAACCGTCATCCCGCGCAACGTGCGTCTGGCCGAGGCGCCCAGCCATGGCATGCCGGCGCTGGTCTACGACAAGCAATCCAAGGGTGCCCAGGCTTATCTGGCGCTGGCCAGCGAGCTATCGCGCCGCCAGCGCAAGGCTGCGCGTGGCGTCAGAGCATAAGGAGCTTCCATGGCAATCAAGAAACGAGGCCTGGGTCGCGGGCTGGATGCCCTGCTGGGCGGTACCGGTGGCGGCGTGGCCACCCTGCAGAAGGAAATCGAGCAGCAGCAGGTCGATGGCCATGAACTGCAGCATTTGCCGCTGGAGTCGATCCTGCGCGGCAAGTACCAGCCGCGCCGCGACATGGATCCGGTGGCTCTGGAGGAGCTGGCGCAATCGATCCAAGCGCAAGGGGTGATGCAGCCGATCGTGGTGCGGCCGCTCGATGGCCAGCGCTACGAGATCATCGCCGGCGAACGGCGCTGGCGGGCCAGCCAGCAGGCTGGTCTGAAGAAGATTCCGGCCATCGTCCGCGAAGTGCCGGACGAGGCTGCCATCGCCATGGCGCTGATCGAGAACATCCAGCGCGAGAACCTCAATCCGCTCGAAGAAGCCCTCGCCCTGCAGCGCCTGCAGCAAGAGTTCCAATTGACCCAGCAGCAAGTCGCCGATGCGGTGGGCAAGTCGCGGGTCAGCGTCAGCAATCTACTGCGGCTGATTTCCCTGCCGGAGGAGATCAAAACCCTGCTGGCACATGGCGATCTGGAAATGGGCCATGCCCGTGCGTTGCTCGGCCTTCCCGCCGAACGGCAGGTGGAAGGCGCGCGTCATGTTGTCGCACGCGGATTGACGGTCCGGCAAACCGAGGCGCTGGTGCGCCAGTGGCTGAATGAGCAGCCGCAGGCGGAGAAAAACCCTACGGTCGATCCGGACATAACCCGTCTGGAACAGCGGCTGGCAGAGCGTTTGGGCTCACCGGTGCAGATCAGGCACAGCCAGAAAGGCAAGGGCCAACTTGTGATTCGCTACAACTCACTGGACGAACTTCAGGGGGTTCTGGCCCACATCCGCTGATATTCCGGCGTGTAGCGAGCGATCGGAAAAGACTACCCTAAGGTTGAACCGACTTGGATGCGCCCCTATACTCGCCGCGCATTTTGGTAGCGGTAAGCTCGTTGAACGCTCCGCCATGGCGACGGGGATTGTGTGAACATACGTAACCGGACACCTTTCCATCGCCTTCCCGTGTTTCGTGTACTGGTCGTGCAGGCCCTGAGCGGACTTGCCACGGCCTTCGCGTGCGGTGTGTTTTTTGGGTTGGTCGCAGGGTATTCGGCCCTGCTCGGGAGCCTAATCGCCTGGCTGGCCAACCTGTATTTCGCCCATAAGGCCTTTCGCTATTTCGGCGCGCGTTCGGCCAAGGCCGTAGTCCAGTCTCTCTGGTCCGGTGAAATGGGAAAAATGATTCTGACAGCGGCGCTCTTTGCGCTGGTGTTTGTGGGGGTGCGGCCTCTCGAACCGCTGGCGCTGTTCGGCGGCTACCTGCTGGTGCTCGGTGTCGGAGCGAGTGCACTCCTGCTGATGAGGAACAAACCGAAGCATTGAGCATTTGAGGCGTTTATGGCGAACACTCCAGTCGAATATATACAGCACCACCTGCAAAACCTGGTCCTGGGGTCCCTCCCGGAAAGGGGCTGGACCATCGCCAAGACGGCGGAAGAGGCCAGGGAGATGGGCTTCTGGTCCATCAATCTCGACACCCTTGGCTGGTCGATCGCGATGGGCGTGCTGTTCCTGTGGCTGTTCCGCAAGGCCGCCCGTAACGCCACCACCAAGGTGCCGGGTCCGCTGCAGAATATTGCCGAGATGTGCATCGAGTTCGTCGAAGGCATGGTCCGCGACACTTTCCACGGTCGCAACCCGGTGATCGCTCCCCTGGCCCTGACCATCTTCGTCTGGGTATTCCTGATGAACAGCCTGAAGTGGATTCCGGTCGACTTCATCCCCGGACTGGCCCACCTGTTCGGCGTGCCCTACTTCAAGATCGTGCCGACCGCCGACCCGAACGGCACCTTCGGCATCTCCATCGGCGTCTTCCTGCTGATCATCTACTACAGCATCAAGGTCAAGGGGATCGGGGGATTCGCCAAGGAACTTTCGCTGACTCCGTTCAATCATTGGGCATTGATTCCGTTCAACCTGTTCCTCGAAATCCTGGGTTTGCTGACTAAGCCGCTGACCCTGGCTCTGCGTCTGTTCGGTAACATGTATGCCGGTGAAGTGGTGTTCATCCTTATCGCCCTGCTGCCGTTCTGGGCGCAGTGGACCCTGAACCTGCCCTGGGCGATCTTCCACCTCCTGGTGATCCCGCTTCAGGCATTCATCTTTATGGTGCTGACCATCGTCTACCTGAGCGCCGCCCATGAAGACCACCATTGACCGGCAATAACGCTTCCCCCAAACCAACCTACCCTTACTTCAGGAGCTTTACATGGAACTTGTCATCATCGCCGCCTCCATCATGATCGGTCTGGGTGCACTGAGCACCGGTATTGGCTTCGCCCTGCTGGGTGGCAAGCTGCTGGAATCCACCGCTCGTCAACCCGAGCTGGCTCCCCAACTGCAAACCAAGACCTTCCTGATGGCCGGTCTGCTCGACGCCGTTCCGATGATCGGCGTTGGTATCGCGATGTACCTCATCTTCGTTGTTGCTCCCTCTGCTGCTTAAGCATTTCCCGGTTTAAGAAGGGGTTCGCCCGGCGAGCCCCCTCGTCCCGGAAATGGCAAACGCGCCGAACGAGATAGCACGAGGTAAATCGCTGTGAATATAAATTTGACGCTATTCGGTCAAACGATCGCCTTCGCTATTTTCGTCTGGTTCTGCATGAAGTATGTTTGGCCGCCACTCACTCAGGCCATGCAGGAACGCCAGAAGAAAATCGCCGAGGGCCTGGATGCTGCAGGCCGTGCCCAGCAGGATCTGAAGCTGGCCCAGGAAAAGGTTTCCAACACTCTGCGTGAATCCCGCGAGCAGGCTACTCAGATCATCGAGCAGGCAAACAAGCAGGCCAATGCGATCATCGAAGACGCCAAGCAGCAAGCGCAGAGCGAAGGCGAGCGACTGATTGCCGGGGCCAAGGCCGAAATCGAGCAGGAAGTGAACCGTGCCAGGGAAGAACTGCGCAAACAGGTGGCGGCTTTGGCCATCCTGGGTGCGGAGAAGATCCTGGAGTCCAAAGTGGACACCAAGGCACACAACAAGCTGGTCGAAAAACTGGCCTCCCAACTCTAAGCGAGGCAAGCGATGATCAATAACCAGACGCTTGCTCGGCCTTACGCAAAAGCCGCTTTCGAGTATGCCAGCGCGGCCAATGGCTGCGACGCCTGGTCGGGCATGTTGGGCCTGGCTGCCGCTGTCGTTGAAGCCCCCGAAGTCGCCGAACTGCTGCGCAACCCGCGCCTGACCCGCGAAAGCAAGGTCGAGGCCGTGCTGCGTCTGTTCGCCGACGACGTCGATGAGGCGTTCCGCAACTTCATCGCCAATCTGGGCGAGCATGATCGCCTGTTCGCATTGCCGACTGTGCGCGAACAGTTCGAGGTATACAAGGCAGAAGCCGAAAAAACGATCGACGTCGAACTCGAGACGGCCTACGAGCTTTCCGCCGAGCAACTCGAGACCTTGGCTGCCGCCCTGTCGAAGCGGCTAGATCGTTCCGTCAACCCCAGGCAGGTAGTGAATCCTGCTCTGATCGGTGGCCTGGTCATCCGCGCCGGCGACCTGGTTGTCGACGGTTCGGTCCGCGGCAAACTGAGCCAGTTGGCCGAATCGTTGAAATCCTGATTTGAGGGTCATGGCATGCAGCAACTGAATCCTGCTGAGATTAGTGAAATCATCAAGCAGCGCATCGCGAATACCGATGTGACTGCCCAAGCCCGCAACGAGGGCACCGTCGTCAGCGTATCCGACGGTATCGTTCGCATCTACGGTCTGGCCGACGTAATGTACGGCGAAATGATCGAGTTCCCCGGTGGCATCTATGGCATGGCGCTGAACCTGGAGCAAGATTCCGTCGGTGCCGTGGTTCTGGGTAACTACCTGGGTCTGACCGAAGGCATGAGCGCCAAGTGCACCGGCCGCATCCTGGAAGTCCCGGTCGGTCCGGAACTGCTGGGTCGCGTGGTCGATGCCCTGGGTAACCCGATCGACGACAAAGGTCCGCTCAACGCCAAGCTTACCGACGCAGTCGAGAAGGTAGCGCCCGGCGTGATTTGGCGTAAGTCGGTCGACCAGCCGGTACAGACCGGCTACAAGTCGGTCGACGCCATGATCCCGGTTGGTCGTGGCCAGCGCGAGCTGATCATCGGCGACCGTCAGATCGGCAAGACCGCACTGGCCGTCGACGCCATCATCAACCAGAAGAACAGCGGCATCAAATGCATCTACGTGGCCATCGGTCAGAAGCAGTCGACCATCGCCAACGTGGTGCGCAAACTGGAGGAGCACGGCGCCCTGGCCAACACCATCGTGGTGGCAGCTTCCGCTTCCGAATCCGCTGCCCTGCAGTACCTGGCTCCCTATGCCGGCTGCACCATGGGTGAATACTTCCGCGACCGTGGCGAAGACGCGCTGATCGTTTACGACGATCTGTCCAAGCAGGCCGTGGCCTATCGCCAGATCTCCCTGCTGCTGCGCCGTCCGCCGGGCCGCGAAGCCTACCCGGGCGACGTCTTCTATCTCCACAGTCGCCTGCTGGAGCGCGCTTCCCGCGTTTCCGAGGAGTACGTGGAGCAGTTCACCAAGGGTGCCGTGAAGGGCCAGACCGGCTCGCTGACCGCTCTGCCGATCATCGAAACCCAGGCCGGCGACGTGTCCGCCTTCGTTCCGACCAACGTGATCTCCATCACCGACGGTCAGATCTTCCTGGAGTCCGCCATGTTCAACTCGGGCACCCGTCCGGCGGTCAACGCCGGTATCTCGGTGTCCCGCGTCGGTGGTGCGGCCCAGACCAAGATCATCAAGAAGCTGTCCGGTGGCATCCGTACCGCTCTGGCCCAGTACCGTGAGCTGGCCGCCTTCGCCCAGTTCGCCTCGGACCTCGACGAAGCTACCCGCAAGCAGCTCGAGCACGGTCAGCGCGTGACCGAGCTGATGAAGCAGAAGCAGTATGCGCCGATGTCCATCGCCGAGATGTCCATTTCCCTGTACGCCGCCGAACGCGGTTTCCTGCAGGATGTCCCGGTGGCCAAAGTTGGCGCCTTCGAGCAGGCGTTGATCGGTTACTTCCAGCGTGAGAAGGCGGATCTGCTGGCGAAGATCAACGAGAAGGGTGACTTTAACGACGAAATCGATGCGGGTCTCAAGGCCGGCATCGAGAAGTTCAAGGCCACCCAGTCCTGGTAAGCCGCAGCGGGAGCCGCAAGGCTCCCGCCTGCTAACCCGAAAGGTGTCAAATGGCAGGCGCAAAAGAGATTCGCAGCAAGATTGCGAGCATCAAGAGCACGCAGAAGATCACCAGCGCCATGGAAAAGGTGGCGGTCAGCAAGATGCGCAAGGCCCAGTCGCGCATGGCTGCCAGCCGCCCCTATGCGGAGCGGATCCGTCAGGTCATCGGCTATCTGGCCAAGGCCAACACGGAATACAAGCACCCGTTCATGGTCGAGCGTCCGGTCAAGCGCGTCGGTTACATCCTCGTCTCCACCGACCGCGGTCTGTGCGGTGGCCTGAACGTCAACCTGTTCAAGGCCCTAATCAAGAACATGAAGGAATGGCACGACAAGGGCGTCGAAGCCGATTTCTGCGTGATCGGCAACAAGGGGACCAGTTTCTTCCGCAGCTACGGCGGCAATGTGGTCGCGGCGATCGGCAACTTGGGTGAGGAGCCCTCGATCAACAATTTGATCGGCAGCATCAAGGTGATGCTGGATGCCTTTTACGAAGGCCGTGTGGACCGTCTGTACCTGGCTTCGAACAAGCTCATCAACACCATGACCCAGAAGCCTGTCGTCGAGCAGTTGCTGCCGCTGGCCGCAAGCGACGACGAAGGCGTCCAGAAGGGTACCTGGGACTACCTGTACGAGCCCAACGCCCAGCAACTGCTGGATGCCCTGCTGGTTCGCTACATGGAGTCGCAGGTCTACCAGGCCGTGGTGGAGAACGGCGCGGCCGAGCAGGCGGCGCGGATGATCGCGATGAAGAATGCGACCGACAACGCCGGCGAGCTGATCAGCGATCTGCAACTGGTCTACAACAAGGCCCGTCAGGCGGCGATCACCCAAGAAATTTCGGAAATCGTCGGCGGCGCTGCCGCGGTTTGAGAACGGTTCATAAGGTTAGAGGAACCAAGTAATGAGTAGCGGACGTATCGTTCAAATCATCGGCGCCGTTATCGACGTGGAATTCCCGCGCGATCAGGTGCCGAACGTCTATGACGCGTTGAAAGTCGATGGCGCGCAGACCACCCTGGAAGTCCAGCAGCAACTGGGTGACGGCGTCGTTCGTTCGATCGCCATGGGTTCCACCGAAGGCCTCAAGCGCGGCCTGAACGTGAACAACACCGGTGCCGGCATCGCCGTGCCGGTCGGCAAGGCCACCCTGGGCCGGATCATGGACGTGCTGGGCAACCCGATCGACGAAGCGGGTCCCATCGGCGAGGAAGAGCGCTGGACCATCCACCGCGCGGCCCCGAGCTACGCGGAGCAGGCTGGCGGCAACGAGCTGCTGGAAACTGGCATCAAGGTGATCGACCTGGTCTGCCCGTTCGCCAAGGGCGGCAAGGTGGGCCTGTTCGGCGGTGCCGGCGTGGGCAAGACCGTGAACATGATGGAGCTGATCCGCAACATCGCCATGGAGCACAGCGGTTACTCCGTATTCGCCGGTGTGGGTGAGCGTACTCGTGAAGGTAACGACTTCTATCACGAGATGAAGGACTCCAACGTTCTGGACAAGGTGGCCCTGGTCTACGGCCAGATGAACGAACCGCCGGGCAACCGTCTGCGCGTGGCCCTGACCGGCCTGACCATGGCCGAGAAGTTCCGTGACGAAGGCCGCGACGTTCTGCTGTTCGTCGACAATATCTACCGTTACACCCTGGCCGGTACCGAAGTGTCCGCACTGCTGGGCCGCATGCCGTCCGCCGTGGGTTACCAGCCGACCCTGGCCGAGGAAATGGGCGTTCTGCAGGAGCGCATCACCTCCACCAAGACCGGCTCCATCACCTCCGTGCAGGCCGTGTACGTTCCTGCGGACGATTTGACCGACCCGTCCCCGGCGACCACCTTCGCCCACCTGGACGCCACCGTGGTACTGTCCCGCGACATCGCCTCCCTGGGTATCTACCCGGCCGTGGACCCGCTGGACTCCACTTCCCGCCAGTTGGATCCGCTGGTGATCGGCCAGGAGCACTACGACACCGCCCGTGGCGTCCAGTACGTGCTGCAGCGCTACAAGGAACTGAAGGACATCATCGCCATCCTGGGTATGGACGAACTGTCGGAAACCGACAAGCAACTGGTATCCCGCGCACGCAAGATCCAGCGCTTCCTGTCCCAGCCGTTCTTCGTGGCCGAAGTTTTCACCGGCTCCCCGGGCAAGTACGTTTCGCTGAAGGAAACCATCCGCGGCTTCGCCGGCATCCTCAGGGGTGATTACGACCACCTGCCAGAGCAGGCGTTCTATATGGTCGGCGGCATCGACGAAGCCATCGAGAAGGCTAAGAAACTGTAATCTGGCGCGCCCGCTAGCGGGCGCTCGCCCAGGCGGTCGCCACTCCAGTGGCACCGTCTGTTAACCGAGGCATGAATATGGCTATGTCAGTCCATTGCGATATTGTCAGCGCGGAAGAAGAGCTGTTCTCGGGCCTGGTGGAAATGGTCATCGCCCATGCCAACATGGGCGATGTCGGTATCCTGCCGGGCCACGTGCCGCTGCTGACCGATCTCAAGCCCGGTCCGGTGCGGGTGATCAAGCAGGGTGGCGACGAGGAAATCTTCTACATCTCCGGCGGCTTCCTCGAAGTGCAGCCGAGCATGGTGAAGGTGCTCGCCGACACCGCGACCCGCGCCAAGGATCTGGACGAGGTCGCTGCCGAGCAAGCCGTCAAGGCCGCTCAGAAGGCGCTCAGCGAGAAGGGCGCGGAGTTCGACTACAGTTCCGCCTCCGCCCGTCTGGCGGAAGCTGCGGCCCAGTTGCGCACCATCAACGAGCTGCGCAAGAAGTACGGCCGCCACTGAGTTCGACGCCGTTTCGCACGAAACGAAGAAGGGTAGCCTTGGCTACCCTTCTTTTTTAGCTCCAGTGCCCTTTTCGGGAAAAGGTGGTTCCTCTGTCGACAGCGCGCAACGGGCCACCCGGAAAACTTGCGCCTGTTTACCCGATCCAACCTCAGAACTTGCACCCACCCGGCTTCATGCGCTCGATAACCAAGATCCGGAAACCTGCCGGCTTCGGGCACTCACCGTGGCGAAGGCGAACCGTTCGGGTTTCGCTGGCCGTGACGATCAGAGCGATTTCAGAAACGCCAGCAGCGCCCGCCGGGATTCCGCCGGCAACGCGACGAAGCGCTCGCGAGCTGCCAGGGCTTCGCCGGCGTGCCAGAGGATAGCTTCGGTGAAGTTGCGCGCGCGGCCGTCGTGAAGGAAATGTCCCGGCGGGCTGATGCTCTCCACCAGGCCGATGCCCCACAGCGGCGGGGTGCGCCATTCGCGGCCGTTGGCCTGATGGTCCGTCCGTCCGTCCGCCAGTCCTTCGCCCATGTCGTGCAGCAGCAGGTCGGTATAGGGGTGGATAGTCCGGTTGCGCAGCAGCGGGTGGGCGGCCTGATCGCCGGTGCGCAACTGCGGGCGGTGGCAGGCGGCGCAACCCAGCGCGAGGAACTGCGCCTCGCCACGTTGCACCTGGGAATCGTCGCGCTGGCGCCGGGCCGGAACGGCCAGGTAAGCCTGGTAGAACACCAGGTCGTCGAGCTGGGTGTCGTCCAGTTCTGGCTGGCCGCCTTCGGCTGCTTGCCGACAAGCGTCCTGCACGGGCGTGCAGGCTTTGTCGGGGTATAGCCGCGAGGTGATGCCCAAGTCGCCGGCCATGGCCGAAGCACTCTGCTCGCGCAGGCTGGCGACGTTGGCCTTGAGGCCGAAGCGTCCCACCCGCCAGTCTCCGGTTTCGGCGCTCCAGACCCGGTTGATTCGCCCCTGAATGCCGTCCACCACCGGGTGCGCGGCCATCTCCAGCAGGGTTTCCTCCGACACCGCCTCCAGCAGGCCGAGGCCGAGTACCGGCGGGCCGATGCGCAGCGAGGTGAGCACGCCGTCCAGCGGGCCGTAAGCCAGTTCCTCCAGGGTCAGGCGGGGACGGCGCAGCATCAGGGATTCGCCATCGGGAAAGCGGAACGGCAGCTCCTCCCAGGCGATCGCCGCGCGGCCTTCCGGCGGGACGCCGGGAATGCCGGTGTCGTTCAACTGATCGCCATAGTCGGGATGCGGCAGCGGGCCGCCATGGTCGTTCTCTCCGGGCAGGGAGAGCCGTACCAGCATCGAGCGCAGGCGCTGCCGGGGACCGTCGGGAGCCTGCCCGCGTCCGTTGAGCGGATGGCAGGAGCTGCAAGCGGGGCGGTTGTACAGCGGGCCCAGTCCATCCACTTCGCCGTCCAGCGAAGGGGAGACGACCCAAACCTGGCGGAACAGGCTGCGGCCGCGGGCGAAGCGCTCCCTGTCGGCGGCATCTAGGCCGGGCAGCGGCTGGGAAAATGCCTGGCGGCTGAAATCGGCCACCGTCACGCGATCCTGCGCCATCATGGCCGAGGACCAGCCCAGCAGGCCGGCCAGCAGCCAGCCCAGAGGTCATTGCTTGCTTGTCTTGTCCATCACGTATCCGTCAGCTTAGCGACTCCAGTTGCTGCCGGACCTGCCGGCGGCGCTGCCGCGCCTGTTCGCCCCAGTGTGCCTCGATCTCGTTGGCGGCCGTCCGGTCGCCTTCGACCCGGCGGAAAGATGCCTGCAATTGCGGGTCGCCGGCTTCCTTTTCGCCGATCGACGGCTGGCAGAACCGTTCGCGTATCGCCGTCAGGCGCTGCCCGTTGCGGGCCTCGTGCCGGTGGATGGCGGTCCAGAGCGCGCGCTGTTCCTCGTGCTGGCGTATCAGCATCTGCTCGAACAGGGCGCTGACCACACCCAGGCGCGCGCGGCCCAGATCGTTGTCGTAGTCGTAGCCGCCGGCGGCCGCGGCCCGGAATGGGTCGTGATAGCCGGCCGGCAACTGTGGGTAGACCGATTTCCGCACCGGCAGGCGGTGGATATCCGGGTGCGCCAGCAGGCGCTGGCCGGATTCCGAAAGCAGGAAGGCGACGAAGGTTTGCGCCGCTTCCACCTGTTTCGAGCCGGCGGTGATGGCCACGTGGGCCGGATTCAGGCCGCCATGCCGCGGATAGGCGAATTCCAGCGGCGCGCCGCCGGCGATCGCGCCGGTGACGAAGAAGTCGATGGACAGGCCGACCGCGGCCCGTTGCCCGGTCACTTCGTCGCTGACGAAGGTCGAGCCGCGGTGTACCAGATAGGACAGTCCGGCGATCTCGTTCCACAGGGCCCAGCCTCGTTCCCAGCCGTAGGCCTGCAGGACGATGTCGACCATCACCGGGGCGAAGCCGACTTCGCTGGGCACCGGTAGGGCGATGCGCCCGGCCAGGCGCGGATCGGCCAGGTCGCTCCAGTCCGCCGGGGGAGCCACGCCCAATTCGGCTAGGGCCCGGCGGTCCAGGGCGAAACCGTAGCCGGCCAGCTCGGTGGCCAAGTAACTGCCGTCCGGGGCGGACAGCCGGGTGGTGCCGATACGTTCGGCAAGTCCCGTACGGTCGATTCCGATCGGCCGCCAGGCGCCGGCCTGGCGCAGGCTTTCGAAGGTTCGCGGCGACGCGGCCCAGTAGACGTCCACGCCGCCCTGATCCGGCTGCGAAAGATAGCCCAGGGCGTCGTTCAGGGCGCGCCATAGCAGGTTGAGGCGGATGTCGGGGTGGGCCCGTTCGAAGGCGTCTTCGAAATGCGACATCAGGGCTTCGGGGTAGCTGGTGAGCACCGTCAGCTCGCGCGGGGCGGCCAACAGGGGCGGCGCCGCGCAAAGCAGGCCGAGTCGCAGCGCATCGCCGAGCAGGCGGCGGCGGGTCAATGAGGCGGGAAAAAGCATGATGGACCCCGTCAGAAAGTCAGATTGGCCTGCACAACGAAGGTGCGGCCCGGTTCGGGATAGCCTTCGCTGTATTCGTACTCGTGGTCGGTAAGGTTCTGCACGCTGGCGTCCAGTTGCAGGCCGTTGTCGAAGCGATAGCCGCCTTTCAAGTCGAAGACCACGAATCCGGAAGCCTCCTGGGTGCCGTCGGTAGAGCTGTAGCGGCTGGAGGAAGCGTCCGAGCTGGCCATTAGGTGCCACGGGCCGAGCTGCCGGCCGATGCTGAGAAAGCCTTTGTGCTTGGGCGTGTCGGTGAGCCGTATGGAGTCGTCGGAGGAACGGTTCTGGCGGTTGAGGTAGAGGTAGTTGAAGTTCACCTCCCAAGCGCCCAGGTTGCCGTTCAGTGAGGCCTCCACGCCGTTCATGCGCGCCTCGCTGACATTTTGCATCTGCGAGCAGGGCGGGTTGGAGCAGGCGCTGCTGGCCACGCGCACCGATTGCAGCAGGTCGTCCACGTGGCTGCGGAACAGCGCCAGATCCAGTTCCAGGCTGTCGCTCAAGGCACGCTTGTAGCCAATCTCGAAATGGGTGGCTTCCTCGGTTTTCAGGTCGGGGTTGGGCAGGGCGCTGCCGAAACGGTAGGAGTAGCGATCCTTCATGGTCGGGAAGCGGCTTTTGCGCGCCACGGTGAAGCGCCACAGGGTCCGCGGGTCGGCCTGGAAGAACAAGCCGAGCTGGCCGTTGTTGGTGGATTCGCGCCCACCTTCTTCCCCGAACAGGCCGGCGGCCGTGGTATAGGTTTCGGCTTCGCGGCCGTTGCGCCGATCATGGGAGAAACCCGCGATCAGGGTAAGACGCTCGGTCAGCTTACGGGTGTACTCCAGGGCGAGGGACTGGGTTTCGTCCTCGAAACGCTGCTTGGGCTCGCCGGCGTCGTGCTCGCGGTGTACGTCCTGCTTGTGGTGGAAGGCCAGGCGTAACTGGTTGTTTTCGTTCAGGGTCCACTCGTCCTCGAGGCTGAGACCGGTGCTGTAGTCGTCGTAGTAGCTGCGAAACGCACGCCTGCTGTTTTGCGTGCTGTAACTGTCGTTATCGTAGGAATACAGGTCGTTCTTGTAGATGTCGTGATAAAGGCGAGCCTTGACCTTGTGAGCGCCGAAGGCGGTGACCGTGTTGATGTAGTAGCTGGTCTTGTCCCACTTGGGCCAGCGCCAGAAACGGTTGTAGCTGCCGCCCAGGTGTCCGGCGTAGGCGGGATTGCCCTTTTCGCCGTCCTGCTTGACGTAGCCCAGCACGTATTCGTCGCTATCGTTAGGCGTGAAGCCGACCTTGAAGCTGATCTTCTTGTCCTTGCGATCGCTATTGCCGCGCCGCCCGCCATCCTCCAGGCGTTCGTCGTCGAAGTTGCCGGGCAGGCGGAAATAATCCTCGTTGAGGTAGGACAGGCCCATCTGCGCCCACCAGTTATCCTGCCGGGTGCCGAAGTTGGCGTACGTCCATTCGCCGTTGTTCTCCGCCCGGTCGGTGAAGCTGAAACCGGTGCCAATCTCGCCTTCGAATTCCTCCTGCGGCCGCCGGGTCACCAGGTTGATCGCCCCGCCCAGGGTGTTCGGGCCGTAGGTCATGGAGCTGAAGCCCTTGGAGACCTCGATTCTGGATAGCTCGAAGGTGGTGAAGCGGCCGAGATCGGGATAGCCGTCGTAGGGCACGTACACCGGGATGCCGTCGATGAAGACGGGCACCTGGCGCAGATCGAAGCCACGCACGTAGACCATTTGCTCGTTGCGAGCGCCGGTCTTGCTGAGGCTGACTCCGGGAATCAGGTTAAGCGCCTCGCCGACGGTTTCGCGGTCGTGCAGGCGCATGTCCCGGCTGTCCACCGAGTCCGTGTTGTCGAGGCGGCTGGCGTCGCCATGGCTGCCCAGCACGAAGATCTGGCCGAGTTCGAAAACATTGTCATCGGCCTGGGACAGACCGTTCAGGCAAAGACAGAGGCCGCCCGCCAAAAGGGGCAGGCGAGATGCGGGATACTGCATGGAAATTCCCTAATTTATATACATAAATATATAAAATATAGATCAAATAGATAGCTGTCAAAATGGGCTTTTATTTCGTGTGTTTTTAAATAAAAAACAATTACTTATTTATTTTTTCGTATTTGTTGAATGTATTTTTTATATATATAAATTAAATAAAATTTACAGAGATACTCTGGCACGTCGCAGTTCTGTCCGCGCAAAGACGCGCGGGAATGAATCCGGAAAGGAGGAGCACTATCGGCCCCGTGCGACGAGTCGTTCCGTCCGGGCTCGGCAAATTTCTGGAATCGCGCCGTACTGGCGCACCTGGAATGTGATCGATGGTTGCCGGTCGGGATTCGCCGGGGCGTGTTCCCCTTGGCCGATACTTTTTTCCACTGCAGGTTTGCTTCGACGGGAACGCGCGCCATGGGGACCTACTCCTTCACGATCCAAGGCCGGGGCCGCCGCGCAACTCCCGATTCGTCCCGCTGTCCGACAGTCCCGGCGGGGACGGGCGGGGGGTTTGCTTCCGAAGCGGCGACCGGGCGAGAATGAGCCGCGCCGCAGGCTTTCCGGGCGGCGGGCTCGCCTGGGCCGCGGCAGCGGCATCGTCCGACTCGCCGGTGGCGAGCGGACGAGCCTGGAGGATTCGCACTGCCTGCCGGAGTGTCGACATAGTTCAGCAAGGCCGGAACTCCACTGGACCGGCCGGGAGAAAGGATGACCAGGATGCCGGGTGCATTGCTTCGTACCGGAACGCTGCGGGAATTCAGGGCGCTCGGCGTCGACGGTCAGCCGGTCCACGGCGTGGCGCTGCAGTTGCGTGAAGCCATCCGCCTGAAGATGCACCGCGAAGCGGCCGACTGCCTGGCCATCCCGCAATCCAACGAGGCGGGAGACCGCATCGACTGGTACTCGCCGTTCGAGGGCGACGTGGTGCCCTGGTCGGCGGCCACCGCGCAAGAGCGCATCCAGGCCCGTGCCCGGCTCGAGGCGATGCAGGCCCAGTTGCGGGCCACCGGCGAGAACATGCGCGACGACGCGCAGAACCGGGAGAAGCAGGTGTTCGGCCGTCTCCTGGAAAAGGCCCTGTATTTTCCCGATGCCGACCATGTCTATCTGGTCGACGGCCGGCCGGTGGTCACCTTCTGGGGCTTCACCCGGCAGCAGGAAGGCCAGTCGCCCGATCCTCTCGCCTGCTTGCAGGTCGCCAGGCCCGCCCCTGCCCCCGTGGCGGACACCGCCTTGCCGCCGCCCGTGACGCCTGCGGCGGCAGCCGCGGCCGCGGTTGCGGAAAAACCTCGCTGGCGGCGCTGGCTGTGGCTGCTGCTCCTGCCGCTGCTCCTGCTGTTGCTGCTGTTCCTCATGCGTGCCTGCGCGCCGGCCGTCGAACTGCCCTTCGATCTGTCGCATGTCGACCTGCCCGGCCTGCCGGCCAGGGAAAGGGTGGCGGAAGAGGTCCGGTTGCGCGAGGAGGTGGTGGGCGTGACGGGCGCGGCCGGTGTCGTCGGAACCGAGGGAGAAGGCGGCGTGCCGGTACCGGACGGCGAAATGACTGTCGAGGAAGTGCCCCTCGAAGAGGGATCGGCGAGCAAATCCGACGCGGGCGAAGCCATGGCGGGCGATCCCGCGGCCGAAGAGGCGGCGCAGGACCGGCAACCGTCCGCCCAGGACGGAGAGAAGGAGCCGGGGGCGACGCCCGAGGAGGCACAACAGAAGCCGTCGGTTCCGCCGCAACTCGACGAGGAAAAGCCGGCGCAAGATCCGAAGGCTGCGCTGGAACAGGAAAAAGGTGCCGGGGAACAGCAAGGCGCCAAGCCCATGAGCATTCCGCCCGAGGCGCTGCAGAACGGCTCGACCCGTTTCCTCGATGGCAATTGGCGGGCCGGTACCGGCATCCAGGACGCCAAGACCGGCAAGCCGCTACAACTGGGTTACGACTTCAAGGACGGCAAGGGCCAGGTCAGCATCCGCCGCGACGACGGCGTGCGCTGCGCGGGCCCGGTGAACGCGACCGTGCAGGGCGGCAGCTTGGCGATCGCCAGCCAAGGCCAGGCGACCTGCAGCGACGGCAGCCATTACCGCATGCCGGAAGTGACCTGCAAGCCGGATGCGCGCAGCGCGGCCGACTGTACCGGCCGCTACGGCGACCAGGAATTCCCCATGTCGATCCGCCAGGGCGGCAACTGAGGCGAGCACAGGCAGCATGTTTCCGGAAAAGACCGACTACGAAGACAGGATCACCCTGATCATGGGCAGCGGCATCCAGTTCCTGGATTTCGCCGTCAGACTGGAATTGCGCCGCGAGCCGGCCGGCGAGTTCGTCCGGCCACGCAGCGACGGCCCGCTCGTGCGTCTGCTGTTCGACCCGCGCAATAGCACCTTCCATCATCCGGCCGAGCCGGGCAGGGCGGTGACGCCGGCCTTCAGCGTGGCGCCCGAGGATTCGCTGCGCCTGCTCAAGGGGATCTGGTTGCCCCTGCCGTTCTTCCGCTGTAGCCCGCCGCGGCGCTTCGACGACGGTCCGAGCAACTGGTCGCGGGTGCGCATCGTCGAACTCGCCGAGGGTGAGGACCCGGACGGCAACACCCACCGCGTCACTATCGCCTTCGATACCAAGGTTTTCGACAGCCACGAGGCCACCGCCTACCTGGCGCCGACCCGCGAAGACGTTCGCGCCGGCGCCAGCTTCGCCCTGGCCCACCGCGCCGACGAGATGGGCTGGTTCCTCGACCTCGGCTGGATCGACGGCTGGTTGCGCGAGGTGTTCGGCGAACAGGCGCGGCTGCCGCCGCTGCGCATGCAGCCCGACGACATCCAAGCCGAGTGCGAGCAGCTCCAGCATCAGGCGCACTACCTCAATCTGCTGCATATCCTCGGCAGCTACCTGCCGGTGCCGGAACTCAAGGTGGTGTCCAACCGCGACAGCGACGTGCACAAGGCGATCCCGGTGGACATGGTGCTGGACGTCGGTAACTCGCGTACCTGCGGCATCCTGATCGAGGACCACCCGCAGGAGAACGATGGCCTGAGCAAGCGCTACGAACTGGAACTACGCGACCTGACCCGGCCCGAACACGTCTACCCCGAGCCCTTCGAAAGCCGTGTCGAGTTCGCCCAGGCGATGTTCGGCAAGGACCACTTCTCGGTGCAAAGCGGCCGCCGCGAGGCCTTCCTCTGGCCGACCATCGCCCGCGTCGGCCGCGAGGCCGGGCGCCTGGCCGGCCGCCGGCGCGGTACCGAGGGCTCGACCGGGCTGTCGAGCCCCAAGCGCTATCTATGGGACGAGGACAGCTACGAGCCGGGCTGGCGCTTCAACTGCGCCGCGCTGCGCACCGAGAGCGAGCCGCACGCCACTGCCGCGCCGGTCGCCGGGCTGATCAACGAGAAAGGGCAAGCGCTCTACACGCTGCCCTTCGACGAACGCATGCCGGTGTTCCACCCGCACTATTCGCGCAGCTCGCTGATGACCTTCATGCTTTCCGAAGTGCTCGGTCAGGCGCTGATGCAGATCAACAGCCCTTCGCAGCGCCTACGCATGAGCCACTCGCGGGTGCCGCGCCACCTGCGCTCGATCATCCTCACCGTGCCGCCATCGATGCCCAAGCCGGAGCGCGAGATCTTCGCCAAGTGCATGGAGCAGGCCATCGGCCTGGTTTGGAAGAGCCTCGGCTGGCATCCCGAGGACGACCCCGTCGACCTCAAGGACCCGCAGAGCCGGCAAAGCGCCTGGCCTTGGTTCCCCGAGGTCCATGTGCAGTGGGACGAGGCCACCTGCGGCCAGGTGGTCTACCTGTTCAGCGAGACGCAGAACAACTTTGCCGGTCGCTCGGAGGAGTTCTTCGCCGCCATGGCGCGGCCGGACCAGCCGAAACGGGACCGCCTGACCATCGCCTCGATCGACATCGGCGGTGGCACTACCGATCTGGTGATCACCGAATACCGCCTCGACGACGGCGTCGGCGGTAACGTCTACATCTGCCCGGAACAACGCTTTCGCGACGGCTTCAAGGTCGCCGGCGACGACATCCTACTCGACGTGATCCGCCAGTTCGTCCTGCCGGCGCTGCGCGAAGCGTTGTCGCGCGCCGGCATCGCGGTGCCCGAGGCGCTGCTCTCGCGGCTGATCGGCAGCGAACCGCTGGCCGTGCAGGAGGCCGTGCTGCGCCAGCAGCTCAGCCTGCAAGTGTTCGGCCCGATCGGCCTGCGCCTGCTCAAGGCCTACGAACAGTACGACCCGCTGGAGCCGGGCAGCCGGGTCAGCGCCACCTTCGGCGAGCTGCTCGGCGAGACGCCCACGGCGGACGTGCTCGATTACGTCGCCAGCGCCGTGCGCCGCCAGTTGGGCAACGAGGCGGCGCCCTTCGATATCCTCGCCACCCCGCTGGACGTCAGCCTGCGGCGCATCCACGAAGCCTTCATCGGCGACCGCATCAGCATCGGCAAGACCATCCAGGCGCTCTGCGAGGTGGTCAACGCCTACCCCTGCGACGTGCTCCTGCTTACCGGCCGGCCCTCCTGCTTGCCCGGCGTGCAGGCGCTGTTCCGCGAACTCTTGCCGCTGCCGCCGGGGCGCATCCTGTCGCTCAACCAGTACCGCACCGGCGGCTGGTACCCCTTCAACAAGCTCGACCGCATCGAGGACCCGAAGACCACCGCGGCGGTCGGCGCCATGCTCTGCCTGCTGAGCCGCGGCCTGCGCCTGCCGAACTTCTACTTCCGCGTGGCGTCCTTCCGCTCCTACTCGACGCTCAGGAACCTGGGCCTGATCGACAACAACAACGTCCTCAAGGACAGCAATGTCTACTACCGCGACATCGATCTGGACGATCCCGACTACCGCCTGCCGGACACCCCCTTCGACATGCGCGGGACCATGCGCCTGGGGTTCCGCCAACTGGCCTGCGAGCGCTGGTCGGCGGCGCCGCTGTACATCCTCGCCATCGAGAATCCGCGGCTGCGCGAGGAGATGGCGTCCAAGGGGCTGGTGCTCAAGGTGCGCCTGGGGATCAGGCCGTCGCGCAACCCGGCCGAGGGCAGCGAGCGTTTCGAACTGCTCGGGGTAGAGTCGGACAACGGGGCGGTGAGTCGGGCGCATGTGCGGCTGAAGCTCAATACCCTGCCCGATGCCGGGCTGGGCGAGTCGCAGTACTGGCTGGACAGTGGGAGTGTGTTTCGGAAATGACTAGTGGGGCGCGTTGGTGTTGGCCTAGCTTTTGGACTGAGGACGGGGCGCTTTCCTCGGCTCGGCCTACAGGTTTCGCCTTGTACGGCGAGTCACTTTTTCTTGTCTGGCCAAGAAAAAGTAACCAAAAAGAAGGCCACCTCCATCGTCAGGCCCCGGCTGCGCTGGGGTTCCCTCCCTCCGTCGTCATTCCAGGGGCACGCCATGAAGGGCCATCCATGGCCCTCGCGGCTCTCGCGGCATCCTTGCCGCTCGACCCCTTCCATGCCGACTCCGCTCGGCCCGACGAAGGGGGAAGGGGTGTTGTGCCCACCCCCGTAGAAGAAAAGCGAAGAGCGAAAAGCTTTTTCAAGCGTGATATCAGACTTGCAGGCAATTCCCCGGTCCCGTTCAGCAGGCCGAGCGCAGGCGTCGCGGAGGGGGCGAGCCGCATGGATGCGGCGAGAGCCGTAAAGGGGCATGGATGCCCCTTGTACGGCGGCCCCCGGAGCGGCGCCGGAGCGAGGGAACCTCAGCCGCGTAGCGGCTGGGGCCGGATGATCGGGTGCGCTTTCTCTTTGGTTACTTTCTCTTTGCGCGCGCAAAGAGAAAGTGACTCGCCGTACAAGGCGAAACCTGTCGTATCAGCCGAGGAAAGCATCCAGTTTGGCACCAAGCCTTCCCGCCAGCTCCCGAAAAACCCTCCGAGCCAGGCAGGAAAAGCGTATCGGAGCGATGCCGAAGCCCCAGAATATCAACGCCGCCTCGCCCCACAGGGAACCCCGATCGATGACCTACCCTGACCAATCCCCCGAACGTCTGTCCCAGAGCTGGTCCGCCGTCCACGGCGGGGCGGGCGAGGCGATCCGCTGGATCGACGAGGTGCGTCGCAGCGCGCCGCGCCTGGACAACGAGGCCGACGACCTGATCCTCAGCCTGCGCCGCGTGCGCAACACCGCGCGGCGCCTCGGCGCGGTTTCCGCGCTGCCGATGACCGTGGGCTTCTTCGGCCTGTCCCAGGCCGGCAAGTCCTACCTGATCGCCACCCTCGCCGCCGGCGCCAACGGCAAGCTGGAAACCGACTTGGGCGGCGACCACCTGGACTTCCTCGTCCACGTCAACCCGCCGGGCAGCGGCAAGGAGGCCACCGGGCTGGTCACCCGTTTCAGCCGTACCGCCCGGCCGGGGCCGGCGGAGTTCCCGCTGGAACTCAAGCTGTTCGCCGAGATCGAGCTGGCCAAGGTGCTCGCCAACTCCTTTTTCAACGACTTCAACACCGAGAAGGTGCGCTACCGCTTCGAGGAGGCGGCGATCCGCCAGTTGCTCCGCGAGCTGGAGCGGCGCCGCCAGCCTTACCCGGTGCCGGGCGTCGACGCCGACGCCGTGGTGGATCTGTGGGACTACTTGCAGGGCAGCTTTCCGGGTTCGCTGGGCGCGTTGGCGGCGTATTACTGGCCGGCCGCCGTCGAGTTGGCGCCGCGCCTGGCGCTGGAAGACCGCGCCCGGTTGTTCTCGATCTTTTGGGGCGAGATCCCCGAACTGAGCGACACCTACCTGGCCTTCGCCCGTACCCTGACCAGCCTCGGCCACGCCGAACGGGTCTTCGCGCCGCTGGGCGCGCTGGTACGGCCGACGCCGCAGGGCGGGCTGTCGCAGGCCGACAGCATCATGAACGTGGACATGCTCGAACGCCTCGGCCGGGACAACGACCTGCGCATCGCCGTGCGTCCGTGGAAGGACGGCGCCTTGGGCGCCGAGGTCGAGCTGACCCTGGCGCAACTGGCGGCGCTCACCGCCGAGCTGGTCTTCCCGCTGGTCGAGCCGACCAGCGAACCGCTCTGCGAAGAGGTCGACTTGCTCGACTTCCCCGGCTACCGCGGCCGGCTCGGCGTCGAGTCGCTGGACGAGGTGCGTCGTGCGGTGAACAACGAGGACAGCAACCCGGTGGCGCAGCTCCTTCTGCGCGGCAAGGTCGCCTATCTCTTCGAGCGTTATACCGACAGCCAGGAAATGAACGTGCTGATCGTCTGCACGCCGTCGAACAAGCAGTCGGACGTCACCAGCGTCGGCCCGGTGCTGAGCCGCTGGATCGACCGCACCCAGGGCGAGACGCCGGCCGAGCGGGCGCGCCGCAAGCCGGGCCTGTTGTGGGCGATCACCATGTTCGACATGCGCATCGGCAGCGACCTGGACAAGGGCGAGGACCTGCTGCGCCTGGGCTGGGGCAGCGGCGGCATGATGAAGATGACCATGCTGGAACGCTTCGGCCAGTACGCCTGGCTGCAGGACTGGGCCGGCGGCCGGCCGTTCGACAATACCTTCCTGGTGCGCAAGCCGCGCATGAAGGTGACTTTCCTCGACCTCGACGGCGGCCGGGAAACGGCCATCCACGAGGCCGCCCGCGAGTCGCTGGCGCTGATGCGCCAGACCTTCTGCGAGGACGAGACGGTCCGCCGCCACGTCCGCGACCCCGAGGAAGCCTGGGACGCCATGCTGGCGCTGAACGACGGCGGCATGGGCCGCATCGGCCGCTACCTGCGCCAGGTCGCCCTGCGCGAGGTCAAGCAAGGGCGCATCCGCGAGCAACTGGACGCCATTCTGCACCTGATCGAGAACCGTCTCGGCCACTGGTTCCAGGCCGAGGGCGCCGGCGAGCTGGAGCGCAAGCGGCGCATCGCCCGGCAGATCTCCGACGCCCTGTGGCCGCGGCGCCTGCTGCTCGGCGAGCTGCTGCAGCGCATGCAGCTTCCGGACGACCTACTGCGCGCGCTCTACCTGCGCGCCGGCGAGGAAGACGAAGCGCCGCCGCCGGCCGCCGGCGAACGCCTGCTGTCGGGCACCGCACCGCTGGCCGGGGCGCTTAATCTCGGCCTCGACCTGAACGACGACGACAGCTTCGATCCCTTCGGCGACAACGGCCCTTCCGGCGCGGTGCCCGCGGCGCCGGCGCGGCAGGCGCGTGGCAGCGACGCGCGCTTCGCCCAGGCGGTTCTGCGCGAGTGGATCGGCCACCTGCGTCACCTGCCCGAAGATGTGCGCCTGATGACCTACCTAGGCTTCGCCAAGCCGGCGGTCGAGGCTCTGATCGACGAACTGGTCACTGGCGCCAGCCGTCTCGGCCTGGAGCAGCGCCTGTTGCAGGCGATCGTCAGCACCGAGCAGGTCGGTACCAAACGCGAGCAGCTCGCCGGCCGCCAGGTGCTCACCGCCAAGACGGTGCTCGGCGACTTCATTGGCTGGCTGGGCTTCATCGAGCAGCCCCTCAAACAACGCCCGGACAGCCGCATCGAGCGCGATGCCAAGCTGTTCCAGCCGACGCCGCCGATCGCTCCGGGCCAGTTGCCGCGCCTGGCGGAGCAACCTCAGGACTACACCCGGCGCTACGTCGGCGACTGGCTGGTGGCCCTGGCGCGGATCGCCGAGGAAAATGCCGGACACAGCGCCGGCCGGGAAATCACCCTCGAACAGAACGAAGCGTTGGGCCGCATCCTCGTCACCTTCCAATCGGCACGGGCAGATTGACGCATGCTGAGAATCGAATTGACGGCCGCCGCCGGCGGCCAACCCGGCTACGGCGAACTGAGCCTGCGCGGCTGGCCGGGCGGCACCGACGGCTTGGAGCTGAGCGTGCTGCGCAACCAAGACAGCCTCTACCTGGACGCCGGCGGCGGCTGGGACAGCCTGCCCGTCTGGCACGCCATCGACGGCCTGGAGCGGCGCGGCGAACTGCTGGTCGGCAGCGTCGGCCCCTGGTTGGTCGATCCCTTGGTCCGCGACCCGAAAATGGTCTACCGCCTGCAACTGCGAGATGCCGGGCAGAGCGATGCCGGCGTGCTGCGCATCGTCGGCGACATCCTCTCCTCGTCGGCCATCGGCCAGCCGCAGCTGGAGGAACCGTCGCCCAAACCGCGGGCCGCGTCGCCCGAAGCGAAGCTCGAACCCGTGCCCGTCGAGCCGCTGGTCGAGAAGCCGCGGGCGGAGCCGTCGCTGGTCGCCAGGCGCGAAGACGAGGAAGCGCCCGTCACGCCACCGCCGAGGCCTGTTCGCTGGCTGCCGCTGGTCCTCGGCCTGCTGGCGCTGCTCGGCATCGGGCTGGGGGCCTACTGGTACTTCGTGTTGCGCCCGCAGACGTTGACGCCGGTGGCGGAGGCTCCGGCCGCGACGCCGGCGCCCGCCGCGTCCGGCGGCGAGGCGAACCCCTGCGACGCGACCACCCTGGAAGGCGCCGGCGACGACCTGGCCTTCATCCAGGCCTGCCTGCGCTCGAATCCGCCCACGGCCCGAGTGCTGGAAGTGATCGACGCCGCCAAGCGCGCTAAGCGCTGCGGCGTGGTGCAGCGTCTCTACGCGCACAAGGCCCAGGCCGGCGACGCCGCCATCGCCTTCGCTTACGCCCGCGAATACGACCCGCAGACCTTCGCCGCCGGCGGCTGCGTGAAGTCCGCCGATGCCGAGACCGCCGCCTACTGGTACGAGATCGCCCTGGCCAACGATCCGGCCAACGCCGACGCCAAGAAGCGCCTGGAGGCCCTGAAACCATGAACCCGCGCGGAAGGAAGACGACGATGTGGCGCGAGATGGCCCTGCTCGGCGGCCTGCTGCTGGGCACCTGCGCCGGCTCGGCGCTGGCGGCCGACGACAAGCCCCTGCTGCAGGCCGGCAAGAAGACCCTCTACCAGCGCGTACTGACCACGCCGAGCTGCCGCCTCGGCGACCAACCCGGCGCGGCCGGCGGCAAGTCGCAGCCGGCCTTCACCCGCTTCTACGTGTACCAGCGACAGAAGGTCGGCGACGGCGAATGGCTCAAGGTCGGCCCGGACAGCTACGGCAAGACCCTCGGCTGGATCGATGCCGGCTGCGCGGTGGACTGGAAGATGCAGATGACCCTGGTGCTGACCAACCCGGCCGGGCGCGAGCCGCTGCTGTTCTTCCGCCAGCGCGAGACGCTCGACAAGCTGTTCGGCGCGGACGATCCGGACAAGCTGCTCAAGCCGATCCGCGCCAACCTGGCGGGCCAGGGCCGCGACGCCGCGGTGGTCGCCCGCGAGCCGGACTACGCCGTCGATCTGGCCAAGCGCTTCTACCTGCTGCCGGTGCTCGATGCCCGGGAAATCATGACCGAGAAGGGCTTCCGGGTGCGCGAGCTGGAAGTCGCCTCGGTGACCGCTGCCGAGCCGAAGAGCGCCGAACAGGCCGCCCAGGACAAGGCCGGCGAGGTCAACACCCTGAAGGGCTTCAGCGCCGCCGTGGTGTTCGTCATCGACTCGACCATCTCCATGGGCCCCTACATTGACCGGACCCGCGAAGCGATCCGCAAGATCTACCAGCGCATCGAGCAGGAAAAGCTGCTCGGGCAGGTCAGGTTCGGTCTGGTCGCCTACCGCTCCAACATCAAGGAAGTGCCGGCGCTGGAATACGTCAGCAAACTCTATGTCGATCCGGCCAAGGTACAGGGCGGCGAGGACTTCCTCGCCAAAATGGCCGCATTGAAGCCGGCCACGGTATCCAGCAGCCGCTTCGACGAAGACGCCTACGCTGGGGTCATGCGCGCCCTGGACGAGATCGACTGGACCCAGTTCGGCGCCCGCTACATCGTGCTGGTCAGCGATGCCGGCGCTTTGGACGGCACCGATCCGCTGTCCGCCACCGGCCTCGACGCCGCCCAGGTGCGCCTGGAGGCCAAGCATCGCGGCGTGGCCATCTACAGCCTGCATCTGAAAACCCCGAGCGGGGCGAAGAACCACGCCTCCGCCGAGGCGCAGTACCGCGACCTGTCGAACAACCCGATCCTCAACAAGCCGCTGTACTACCCGGTGGACGCCGGCGATGTGAATAACTTCGGCAGCAAGATCGACGCCCTGGCCGCTGCCATCACCGGCCAGGTCAAGGCCGCCTACCGCGGCGAAATGGCTGCCGGCAGCGCTCTCGGCGCCGACGCCGACTATGGCGAGAAGGCCGACGCCACCCTGTTGGAAGACACCGCCAAGCTCGGCCACGCCATGCGCCTGGCCTACCTCGGCGCAGCCACCGGGGCCAGCGCGCCGCCGGTGTTCCACGCCTGGATCGGCGACCGCGACTTCGTCAAGCAGAACGTGCCGACCACCGAGGTGCGTGTGCTGCTTACCAAGGCCCAGCTCAGCGACCTCGCCGAGGTGGTGAAGAAGATCGCCGACGCCGCCAACGAGGGCTTGATCTCGCCCAACGAGATGTTCGAGCGTCTGCGTTCGGTGGCCGCGACCATGGGCAAGGACCCCAATCAACTGCAGAAGGACAACAAATCCGCCACCCTGGCGGAGATGGGCTTGATGGCCGAGTACCTGGAGGGGCTGCCGTACCTCAGCGAGGTGCTCAGCCTCGACGAGGAGACCTGGAAAGGCATGGAGGGGCTGGAGCAGGAGAAATTCATCCGTCGGCTGAATACCAAGCTGAAGTACTACCAGAAGTACAACGCCGATGCCGATCGGTGGGTGTCGTTGGCCGAGGGGAGCGATCCGCGGGATCATGTGTATCCGGTGCCGTTGGAGGCGTTGCCTTGATCCTGGCTGGCGAAGGCGTCCTGGTGCCGAGCCGGGTGCTTTCCTCGGCCCAAGCGACAGGTTTCGCCTTGTATGGCGAGTCACTTTCTCTTTGCCCGCGCAAAGAGAAAGTGACCAAAAAGAAAACGCGCCCGCTCATCCGGCCCCGGCTGCGTCGGGCTTCCCTCGCTTCGGCATCGCTCCGATACGTTTTTCCTACCGGGAGCGGAGGGTTTTTCGGAAGCTGGCAGGAAGGCTTGGTGCCGAGCCGAATGCTTTCCTCGGCTGATACGACAGGTTTCGCCTTGTACGGCGAGTCACTTTCTCTTTGCCCGCGCAAAGAGAAAGTGACCAAAAAGAAAACGCGCCCGCTCATCCGGCCCCGGCTACGCCGGGGTTCCCTCGCTCCGGCGCCGCTGCGGGGGCACGTCACGAAGGGACGTCCCTGTCCCTTCGTGACTCGCTCGGCGTCCTGCCTCGCGTCCCCCTCCGCGGCGCCTGCGCTCGGCCTGCTGAACGGGACCGGGGAGCTTGCCTGCAAACTCGGGATCGATCCTGAAAAAGCTTTTTTGCCCTTCGCTTCGCTTTTCGTTCGCGAAGGCAGAGACTCCTGCAGACCTATGCGGCTTGGTGTAGGCGCGGATTTATCGGGGCGACCATCCGCCACGGCCCTGGCGACACCTGAAGTTTCGTATCCGCGCCGGTCGCGAATGAATTCGCTCCTACAGGGGATCGGGGTGTTGCCTGAAAATTCGGGGCCGCTCCTGAAAAAGCTTCTTCGCTCTTCGCTTTGCTTTTCGTTTGCGGAGGCAGGGGCTGCACCCATTCCCCCTTCGTCAGGCCGAACGGAATCGCCGCGCAAGGGGTTGAGCCGCATGGATGCGGCGACGACTGCATGGATGCAGGAGGTAGAGCGACGCAGGACGCCAAAGCCGAAAGGCCCGTGGGCCATGGATGGCCCTTCGGGCCGTGCCCCTGGAGCGGCGATGGAGGGAGGGGACCCGGAGCGAAGCGCAGGGCCTGACGACGGGGGTGGCCTTCTTTTGGGTTACTTTTTCTTGGCTAGACAAGAAAAAGTGACTCGCCGTGCAAGGCGAAACCTGTCGCATGGGCCGAGGAAAGTGCCGAGGCCCGGCACCAAGGCTTCCCGCCAGCACCACAAAACACCCCCGCTTTCAGGCAGAGAAAGCGCCCCGGCCCGGCACCAGGGCCAGGAACCCACCCGGAGCATGCCCAGCCCATGACTCCCCCCTTGCTCCACATCGAAAACCTCGCCATCCACCGCGGCACCTACCGTATCCTCCTGCCGCGCCTGTCGCTGGCGCGCGGTGAAGTGGCCGCCATCACCGGCGCCAGCGGCTGTGGCAAGAGCACCCTGCTGGAAATGATCGGCCTGATCCTGCGCCCCGAAGACCTCGACCGCTACGAACTGGACGAGCGCGACGCCGGCGCCCCGCTGGACATCGCCGCCCTGCTGCACGCGGACCGCCAGGCGCGGCTGGCCGACCTGCGTGCCCAGCGGCTCGGCTTCGTTCCGCAGAGCGGCGGACTGCTGCCGTTTCTCGACGTGCGCCAGAACATCGCCCTGCCGCGGCGCATGCTCGGCCTACCGGCCGGTGGCGAGCGGGTCGAGGAGGCCATCGAGCGCCTCGGGCTGCGGCCGCTCCTGTACAAGAAGCCCGCCCAGCTCTCCATCGGCGAGCGTCAGCGCGCCTCCTTCGTCCGCGCCATCGCCCACGAGCCGGACCTGCTGCTGGCCGACGAGCCCACCGCCGCGCTGGACCCCTTCCAGGCGCGGCGGCTGTTCGAGCTGATCGTCGAGACCAGCCAGCGCCTGCGCATCGCCACCCTGCTGGTCAGCCACGACTGGGGCCTGCTGCGCGACTGCGCGATCCGCCGGCTGGTGGGCGTGCCGGAGGACGGCGGCGCGGTGTTCCGCGATGCGGCCTGACGCGCGCCCCGGCTGGGGCTTGCTCGCTGCCCTGGCGAGCCGCGATCTCTGGCACGACCGCCAGGTCTCGCTGTGCATCGTCGCCGCGCTGGTGGCGGTGATCGCGCCGCTGCTTTTGCTGTTCGGCCTCAAGTACGGCGTGGTCTCGCAACTGCGCGGCGAACTGCTCGCCGATCCGCGCAACCTGGAGATCCGCCTGCTCGGCAACCATGACCTGGACCGCGCCTGGTTCGCGCGTCTGGCCGCGCAGCCGGGGGTCGGCTTCGTCATGCCGCTGACCCGTTCGCTGAACACCCAGGCCGACCTGGCGCGCGACAGCCAACGTTTCGTCGCCGACGCCGAGGTCATCCCCAGCGGTCCGGGCGATCCCTTACTCGGCACGCGCCTCGCGCCGCCGGAAGGCGACCGGGTGCTGCTCAGCGCCAGCGCGGCGCGGCGTCTGGAGGTAGGCGCCGGCGAGCGCATTCGCCTCTCGGTGCTACGCAAGCTGGACGGCAACAGCGAGCGTGGCCAGCGCGAACTGACGGTCACCGGGGTACTGCCGGAGACAGCCTTCCCGCGCCCGGCGCTGCTGGTTCCGCTGGATCTTTTGGTGGCCATGGAGGATTTTCGCGACGGTTTCGCGGTGCCCGCCCTCGGCTTCGCCGCCGGCCGCGTGGCGCCGCCGCGCGAGCGCTATGCCCGCGCCCGCGTCTACGCCAGCAGCCTGAACGATGTCGCCCCGCTCGCCGCCTGGCTGGAAGGACAGCGCATCGAGACCGGCACCCGGCTGCGCGAGATCGAGTCGGTGAAAGCCGTCGACCGGGTACTCGGGCTGATCTTCGCGGTGATCGCCTGGACCGCGGCGATCGGCTGCGTCGCGTCCCTGGCCGGCGCTTTCCTCGCCAACATCGATCGCAAGCGCAAGGACCTGGCCCTGCTGCGTCTGCTCGGTTTCCGTCGCATCGCGGTCGGTGCCTATGTGATGGTGCAGGCGGCGCTGCTCACCTGCTTGGCCTTTGGCCTGGGCTACCTGGCCTATCTGGCCGGCAGCACGGTGTTCAACCGGGTCCTGGGCGCCAACTTGGCCGCCGACGCCTTCGTCTGCCGGCTGGAAAACCTGCATATTCTGCTGGCTTTCGCCAGTGCGTTGCTGATCGCCATCCTGGTGGCGGCGGTAGGAGGGTATCGTGCGATTCACATTCAACCGGCGGAAAGCCTGCGGGATCTCTGAGCGACGCCGTGCGCCGGCCGTGGCGTTGGGACTAACGCTGGCGCTGGCCGGCCTGCCGGCCGCCGCGGCCTGGGACGCGAAGTACTACAACCCACAAGCGCAGAAGGACGATGTACTGCTGCCGATGCCCTGCGGCGGCTTCATGGCCTGGCGCCAGGTGCGCGTGCCGATGGCCAGCCCGCTGGACGACTACGCCATCACCCTCGGCCAGGACAGCGAGGAATGGGGCTACCTCGAACAGGCGCGGCCGACCCACATCGCCGGCAGCTTCAGCGTCGCCAAGCCGGAGCCGGGGCGCTATTACCTGCTCGCCAAGTACGAGGTCAACGAGTTGCAGTACCGCGCGCTGATGGACGGCCAGTGCCCCGAGCCCTCCGCCGAGTTGCGCCTGCCGAAGACCGGGCTGAGCTGGTTCGACGCCGTGGCCTTCACCGACCGCTACAACCTCTGGCTGCGCCAGAGCGCCCCGGACAAGCTGCCGAAGGAAGACGGCGCGGCCGGCTTCCTGCGCCTGCCCACCGAGGTTGAATGGGAATTCGCCGCGCGTGGCGGCCTGGCGGTATCCCCGGCGGAATTTCGCGACAGCCGCTTCCCCATGCCGGAGGGCATCGAAGCCTACGCCTGGTTCGCCGGCGCGCAGTCGGCCAACGGCAAGCTGCAACTGGCCGGCCTGCTCAAGCCCAACCCGCTCGGCCTGCACGACGTGCTCGGCAACGCCGACGAGATGCTCTTCGAGCCCTTCCACCTGAACAAGCTGGACCGCCAACACGGCCAGGCCGGCGGCTACATCGTGCGCGGCGGCAATTACCTGACCCCACAGGCCGAGCTGCGCACCGCGCTGCGCCAGGAACAGCCCTACTACGCCGCCGACGGCAGCGCGCAGAACCGCTTGAAGACCGGCGGCTTCCGTCCGGCTCTGGTGGCGCCGGCGCTGACTTCCCGCGAGCGGATCAGGCAGGTCGAGGCCGACTGGAAGAAACTCGGCACAGCCCGCCCGGAAAGCCAGGATGGCGCGCAGGCGCCCGTCCCGGACCCGGCGACCCGGATCGCCAGCCTCGCCGAGGGTGTGCGCGACGACGCGCTTAAGGGGCAACTGGAGAAGCTGCGCAGCGACCTGCGCGCCAATACCCAGGCGCGCGACGAGCAGCGCGACCAGGCGATCCGCTCCGAACTGCAACTCGGTGCTTTCCTCTGCACCAAGCTTAAGGACGACGGGCTCTTCCTCGACACCCTCGAAGGCAATTACAGTCGCAGTTGCGGTGCGGACGGCGCGGAACCCAAGGCCCGTTGCGAGGCGCGCCGGGAGCAGTTGGACGGTCATCGCAAAGTGCTGGATTTCATGCTCAACTACTACGCCGACAGCGTGGTCGGCACGGCTCTGAACTACAACCAGGCCAGCCTCGAACCCCAGGTCGGCCTGGTGGCGCAGCAGTTGGCCGCACGGGGCAAGAGCAATCTGCGCACCTACCTCGATACCCACTGGAACAACCTGCGCACCTACTTGAAGGATGGCAGGGTGGCGCGCGCTCATTGGTTGCAATCCTGCAAATCCCTCTGATTGGAGATAGCGAGACTGGAGATGATGGTCGCCTCGTTCACGGCTAAACGAATCGCCTGGGCGGTGCTCGCCCTGTCGTTGGCGGGTTGCGAGACCCTGAACGGCCCCGGCACGGGACAGACCGACCCGCGGCTGTCCAACAGCAGCTCGGCGCGCTTCTTCAGCAAGTCCGGCTGGCAGGCCTGTGCCGGTGGCGCGGTGGTTGGCGTGCTGGCCTGCCAACTGGCCAATCCGGACAGGAAGGGCGAGTGCATGGCCGGCGCGGCGATGCTCGGCTGCGGCGCCGGCATGAGCGCCAACTACTACCTCGACCAGCGTCGCAGCCAGTATGCCAACATCGAGCAGCGCCTCGACGCGGCCATCGCCGACGTGCGCAAGGACAACCTGGAACTGCAGGACCTGAGCCGCACCGCGCGCACGGTGATCGCCGACGACCGCCAGAGCATCGCCATGATCGAGCGCGACATCGCTTCCAAGCGGGTACAGAAGGCCTATGCCCAGCAGCGCCTGGCCAAGGTCGACGCCAATCTGGTATTCCTCCGCGACAAGCTGGCCAATGCCCGCAGCAAGCAGGAGGAATGGCGCAAGGTGGCCGCCGCCGAACGCGGCGGCGCCAGTGCCGCGCGCATGGACACGCTGAATGCCGAAATCAACAGCATGCAGCGGCAGATCAACGCCCTCGAAGCCGAGATCGACCAGCTCTACCGACAACGCTCCGCCATCCGCCTGGGCTGAACCATGCACCGATTCTTCCGATTCCTGTCTCTTGTCGCCGCCGGCCTGTCACTCGGCGCCTGCGCGGTGACCCCGCAGGAGTGCGATCCGCGCAACGCCGATGCCGGTTTTGCCACCAAGTTCGGCTGCAACGTGCACGGCGGTTACGCCCAGCGTGTCGAGCAGAAGGAAAAGATCCTGCTCGACGAGCGCAAGACCAACCAGTTGTTCCGCGATACTTACGCCGCCCTCGACAAGGAGCGCAGCGAGGTCGGCCGCGAACTGAGCCGCCAGCGCGACGAATACGCCGCGCTGAACAAGGCGATGAACGCACTGCTCGCCGAACTCAAGCAAAAGAGCCGCAACGACCAGCGACTGCAGAACGAGATCGCCGCGTTGGAAAAGGAAATGGCCGGCATCAACCGCCAGAACGACGCAAAGGCGGTGGCGCAGAAACAGTACGAACTGCAGAAACTGCGCACCCGGCTTGCCAGCCTGGAAAGCGACCTGGGCCTGCGCTGACCGATCGAGGCGAGCATGAAGCGAATCACCCGTTCATCCAGTGCCGGGCGCAGCGCGGCCGATGCCCTGGCCGGCCACGCGGAACTGACGGCCATCCTGCGCCGCCACCTGCCGCCGAGCACGGCGGCCCTGTTCGCCAAGCCTAGGCAGGCCGAGGGTGACATCGTCGAGTGGTACTCGGACTTGGGCGGCCAGCCGGTGCCTTTCGCCGAGCTGGCGCCGCAGGAAGCGCGCCAAGTGCGCCAGTTGCTGGACGAGCGCCTGGCCTCCATCGCGGAACTGGCCGGGCGTCTCGAAGGGCAGGGCGAGGAAGGCAAGCGCCAGGCCGAGCTGTTGCGCCAGGCCGCGCGCTACCCGGACACCGCCACTCTCTATGCGCTGAACGGCCAGCCGCTGGTGACCTTCTGGGGTGGTGGCGAGCCGCCCGCACCGCCCGTGCCGCCGCCAACCGCCGCCGAATTGCCGGGAGCGGCGCCGGCGGCCCTGGCTACCGCCGGCGCCGCGTCCCTCGCCGCCGGGCCGCAACGCCGCTGGTGGCCCTGGCTGCTCCTCCTGTTGTTATTGCTGGCCTTGCTCGCCGGTCTCTGGTGGTGGCTGTTCGGCCGCCAGGAGCCGCCGGCGGAGCCGATCGCCGCGACCGAGCCGCCGGTCGTCCAGGAACAACCCGAGCCGCCGGTCGAGGAAAAGACTCCGCCGGTCGAGGAACCCGAGCCCGAGCCGGAAGCCGTGCCCGAGGAAAAAGTAGAACCCGAACCCGTGGTGCCGCCGGCGCCCAAAGTCGAGGCGGTGCCGCCCAAGCCCGAACCGAAAGCCGAGCCGAAGCCGAAGCCGAAGCCGGAGCCCGAACCGAAGCCCGAGCCCAAGCCGGAGCCAAAACCCGAGCCCAAGCCGGACCCGGTCGAACTGGCGCGCAAGCGCATCGCCGCCGCAGGCGGCAACTGCAACAGTCTGCAGCAACTGCTCAGCCAGGACCCGCAGGTCAAGCAGAACCCGGCACTGCGCGGCGAAGTTGAGGCGAAGCTCAAGCAGCAGTGCCGGCAGCAACTGATCGTCAACGCCAAGAATCTCTGTCCGGACGAGCGACCCCAGGAAGTGGCGCCGGAGTTGGCCATCGTGTTCGACGCCTCCGGCTCGATGGACATCAGCCTGCTGGCGACCAAGCAGGAGATCGACCGGGCGGTGATGATGCAAGGCATGACCGACATCGCCGCGCGCGTGCTGTTGGGCGGCAATCCGGGGATCGACACCACCGGCCACCTGTACCGCGAGCCCAAGCGCATCACCGCGGCCAAGCAGGCGACCACCGCGGTGGTCCAGCACCTGCCCAGCGATGTCAGCGCCGGCCTGGTGCTGATCGAGCGCTGCCCCGCTTCGCGCAGCATGGGCTTCTTCACCCCGGCCCAGCGCGGTGGCCTGCTGGCGCGCCTGAATTCCATCCAGCCGGTGGAGGGCACGCCGCTGGCCGACGGCGTCGCCAAGGCTGGACAGATGCTCGACGGCGTCAACCGCGAGTCGGTGATGGTGGTGGTCTCCGACGGCGAGGAGAGCTGTCACCAAGACCCCTGCGCGGTGGCCCGCGACCTGGCGCGGCGCAAGCCGCACCTGAAGATCAACGTGGTCGACATCGCCAGTACCGGCGCCGGCAACTGCCTGGCCCAGGCTACCGGCGGCCAGGTGTTCAACGCCAGGAACGCCGGCGAACTGGCCGCGATGACCCGCCAAGCCGCTCAGGACGTGCTGCCGCCGGCGCATTGCCGACAGTGAGGCGCGGTTTTTTCCTTCTCGCATGCGGGAGAGGGGCCGGGGAAAGGGTAGTTGGCGGCTCTCTGCGGGCTGGTTCCCCTCTCCCCGACCCTCTCCCCGGAAGGGAGAGGGAGGCAGGGTTGATCCACTAGGGCGCTTGGGACATGCCGCCGCCAATGCATTGCCGGCAGTGGGGCACGGTTTCTCCCCTCTCCCACGTGGGAGAGGGGCCGGGGGAGAGGGTAGTTGGCGGCTCTCTGCGGGCCGGTTTCCCTCTCCCCGACCCTCTCCCCGGAAGGGAGAGGGAGGCAGGGTTGATCCACTAGGGCGCTTGGGACATGCCGCCGCCAATGCATTGCCGGCAGTGGGGCACGGTTTCTCCCCTCTCCCATGTGGGAGAGGGGCCGGGGGAGAGGGTAGTTGGCGGCTCTCTGCGGGCCGGTTTCCCTCTCCCCGACCCTCTCCCCGGAAGGGAGAGGGAGGCAGGGTTGATTCACCAGGCCGCCCGGGACATGTTGCCACCGGCGCATTGCCGGCAGTGGCCCAGGGGCCGGAGGAGAGGGAGCTACCCCAGCCGCAAAGTGCGCTCGCAGACCCTCTCCACCAGTTCGGGATCGTGGCTGACCAGCAACAGGGCGCAGTGGTGCTCGTCGGCGAGGACGATCTGCGCGCCGCCGGCTGTCGCGGCGCAGAAGGCCAGGCGCTGGGCCATGCCGCCGGAAAGCTGGCCGGGCAGTTTGTCGCCGGCCTGCTCCAGGCCGACGCCGGCCAGGTCGCGGCGGGCGTTCGCGGCGGCCCGTTCCGCGTCCTGTCGCAGCACGCAGGCGTAGACCTCGGCGACCTGCCGGCCGGCGCGCATCAGCGGGTCGAGGGCGTGCCGGGGTACCTGCGGCAGCATGGCAGAGGCGTTCCAGTTCGCGCCGGGGCAGCGTGGCGAGGTCGTGGCCGTCGACGCGGATGGTTCCGCTGGCGCGCAGCGAGGGCGGCAGCAGGCCCATGATGGCCTGGATCAGAATGCGCCGGAGCCGCAGTCGAGGCGGGCGAAACGCTCGCGCTGCGGGCGCTTGCTGACCATGACGGTACCACCGGGATCGCCCCGCTCGTACAGGCTGGAGGCCGGCCCCTTGAGCACTTCGAGGCGCTCGATGTTGGTCGCGTCGGGCGAGTTCATGTAGCCGCGGTTGACGCTGAAGCCGTCCTTGTAGAACTCGACGGTGGTCAGGTCGCGCACGCTGTATTCGTATAGGGTCAGTCCGCTGAAGTCGTTCTGCCGCGCCATGCCGCCGGCGAAATCGAGCGCCCGCTCGATGCGCGGGCTGTGCAGATCATCCAGCACCTGGGCGGGAATCACGCTGACCGACTGTGGGATTTCCTCGATCGCGGCATCGGTCTTGGTGGCGCTGGCCGAACGCCGGGCACGGTAGCCGCGGACCGGGCCGCTGGCGCTCTCCTGGTCCGCGCCGATGGCGATGGCTTCGAGAACCTCCACGCCCTGGCCGGCGGCGATCTCGGACAGCAGACCGAGAATCATCCCGGTCACCAACAGAACGGACGTGTCGTTTCGCTAAATCATGCCGCTTTCTTCTCGGTTACGAATCGGGGGCACACTAATGGCGTGGCCCGCACCTGTCTGTCGGCCGGGCGACACCCGGAGCGGGCTTCGCGCGCTCTCGGCAGGGCTGCGACGAGGGCCGGCGGGCTGGTGAACGCGAAGGCGCTTACCGTTACATCATAACGTTTCGGCTACGCCCGGATAAACGCTCCGCCATGGACCCGTGCGGGAAAACCCGTGGCACGGTTGCTGCTGGACATTGAAAAGCCTGGCCCCAGGGAGCAAAGTCTGGCCCGGTCGCCCTTGCCCGTGCGCCGGGCTTGGCCGAGGCTTCAACCATCGCCATGTCCAGGATCCTTCCCATGTCCCTCGATATCGTCATTCTCGCCGCCGGCCAGGGCACGCGCATGCGTTCCGCCCTGCCGAAAGTCCTGCACCCGGTCGCCGGCAATTCGATGCTCGGCCATGTCGTCGCCACGGCCCGCCAACTGCAGCCGCAGGGTATCCACGTAGTGATCGGGCACGGCGCTGAACTGGTGCGCGCGCGGCTGGCTGCGGACGACCTGAACTTCGTCCTGCAGGCCGAGCAACTGGGCACCGGGCACGCAGTGGCCCAGGCGCTGCCGGCGCTGTCCGCCGAGCGGGTACTGATCCTCTACGGCGACGTGCCGCTGATCGAGGCGGATACCCTGCATCGCCTGCTAGCACAGGTCGGCCCCGAGCGCCTGGCCCTGCTCACCGTGGACCTGGTCGATCCCAGCGGCTACGGGCGGATCGTCCGCGATGCCGCCGGGCGGGTGGTCGCCATCGTCGAGCACAAGGACGCTAGCCCCGAACAGCGCGCCATTTGCGAAGGCAATACCGGCATCCTCGCGGTGCCCGGCGCGCGCCTGGCCGACTGGCTGGGGCGGCTGTCCAACGACAATGCCCAAGGCGAGTACTACCTCACCGACGTGATCGCCATAGCGGTGGCCGACGGCCTGACGATCGCCACCGAGCAGCCGCAGGACGCCATGGAGGTGCAGGGCGCCAACGACCGCCTGCAGCTCGCCCAACTGGAGCGCCACTACCAGTCGCGCGTCGCCCGGAGGCTGATGGCCCAGGGCGTGACCCTGCGCGATCCGGCGCGTTTCGATTTGCGCGGCGAAGTCGAGGTCGGCCGCGACGTGCTGATCGACGTCAATGTGATCCTTGAAGGCAAAGTGATCATCGAGGACGGCGTGGAAATCGGCCCGAACTGCACGATCAAGGACAGCACCCTGCGCCGGGGCGCCCAGGTCAAGGCCAATAGCCACCTGGAAGGCGCCGAGCTGGGCGAGGGCGCCGACTGCGGTCCCTTCGCCCGCCTGCGTCCGGGCGCGGTGCTGGGCGCCAAGGCGCACGTCGGCAACTTCGTCGAGCTGAAGAACGCCGTGCTGGGCGAGGGCGCCAAGGCCGGGCACCTGTCCTACCTGGGCGATGCCGAGATCGGCGCGCGGACCAACATCGGCGCCGGCACCATCACCTGCAATTACGACGGCGCCAACAAGTTCAGAACGGTGATGGGCGAGGACGTGTTCATCGGCTCGAACAGTGCCCTGGTCGCCCCGATCGAACTCGGCGCCGGCGCTACCACCGGCGCCGGCTCGGTGATCACCGAGGACGTGCCGGCCGGCAACCTGGCCCTCGGCCGCGGTCGTCAGCGCAACATCGAAGGCTGGCAGCGACCCACCAAGCAAAAGAAATAGGATATCCGCGCATGCGTGTGCTGACCTACGCCGGGCTCGAACCCGGCCGGCTGAAGACCGCCCTGAACAAAGCCATGGCCGCCATCGGTCGCGACGACTGGCGCAGCGTCGACCTGAAGAAGCTGGCACCGACGCCCTATTTCCGCATCAAGCTCGACCAGGCCAGCCGGCTGCTGCTGAGCTTCGTCCGCTACCGGGACGAGACCGTCTGCCTGGTCCTGGAGGTCATCCCTAACCACACCTACGAGAAATCCCGCTTCCTGCGCGGCGCCAGGATCGACGAGGCGCTGATCAAGGAAGCCGACGCGGCGCAGGCCGAGGCCGCCGCCACGCCGGTGCGCTACCTGCATCCGGGGCGCGGGGAATTCCACCTGCTGGACAAGGTGATCTCCTTCGACGATGCGCAGGAAGTCATCTACCGCCTGCCGCCGCCGGCGATCCTGGTGGGCTCGGCCGGTTCCGGCAAGACCGCCCTGACCCTGGAGAAGATGCGCCAGGCCGAGGGCGAACTGCTCTACGTCACCCAGTCGCCCTGGCTGGCGCGCAATGCCCGCGAACTCTACTTCGCCAACGGCTACCGCAACGACGCCCAGGAGCCGCAGTTCCTCGCTTACCGCGAATTCCTCGAAACCCTGAAGGTGCCGGAAGGCCGCGAGGTGAACTTCCAGGCCTTCAAGGCCTGGTTCGAGCGGCACCGCCAGCAGTACCGCTTCACCGACGCCCACCAGTGCTTCGAGGAGTTCCGCGGGGTGATCGGCAGTCAGCCGGAAGGTGCGCTCGACGAGGCCGCCTACCTGGCCCTGGGAACCCGCCAATCGATCTTCCCGGCCGAGCGGCGCGCCGCCGTCCACCAATTGTTCCGGCGCTATCAGGCCTGGCTCGCCGACAGCGGCCTGTACGACACTAATCTGGTCGCCCAGCGATGGCAGGCGCTGGCCGAGCCCACTTACGACTTCGTCGTCGTCGACGAAGTGCAAGACCTGACCAACGCCCAGTTGGCGTTGGTACTGAAAACCCTCAGGAAACCCGGCCAGTTCCTACTCTGCGGCGACTCCAATCAGATCGTGCACCCCAACTTCTTTTCCTGGAGCGCAGTCAAGGGCCTGTTCTGGCGCGATCCCGAGCTGGCCGAGCGGCAGACCCTCTCGGTACTGCGGGTCAACTACCGCAACGCCCGCGAAGTCACCCGGGCGGCCAACGACTTGCTGAAGATCAAGCATACCCGCTTCGGCTCCATCGACCGCGAGAGCAACCACCTGGTCGAGTCCGCCTCCGACGAGACGGGCGAGGTGCGCCTTTTGGCCGACAAGGACGCGATCAAGCGCGACCTGGACGCCAGAACCCGCGCCTCCACCCTGTTCGCCGTTCTGGTGCTGCGCGATGAGGACAAGGCCGAGGCGAGGAAGCACTTTCGCACACCCCTGGTGTTCTCGGTACACGAGGCCAAGGGGCTGGAATACCCCAACATCATTCTCTACCGCTTCGTCTCCGACCAGCGCCAAGCCTATGCGGAAATCTGCGAGGGAGTCACCGCCGCCGACCTGGACAAGGACGAGCTGGACTACCGCCGCGCCCGCGACAAGCAGGACAAATCGCTGGAGATTTGGAAGTTCTACGTCAACGCCCTGTACGTCGCGCTGACCCGCGCGGTGGAGCGGCTCTACCTGATCGAGAGCGATCACGGACATCCGCTGCTGCAACTGCTGGGCGTGCGAGGCGGCGAGGTTCGGCTGGAAATCGAATCCAGCGAATCCAGCCGCGAGGACTGGGAGCGCGAGGCGCACCGCCTGGAGCAGCAGGGCAAGCAGGAACAGGCCGAGGCGATCCGCCGCGACATCCTCCGGACCCGTCAGGTGCCCTGGCCGGTGTGGAACTGGGAAACCGCCACGCCGATGATCGAGCGTGCCCGCGATCCCCGGGAGGTCTCCAACAAGGTGCGTCAGCAACTGCTCGACTTCGCCCTCTGGCACCAGCAGGAGCGACATATCGAGTACCTGTCCGATACGCTGCACTGGAACCCCGCCGTGCAACTGATCGCCAACGCCCGCCAGGGCTCGATCTGGCGCACCCGCGACAGCCTCGTCGAGCGCCAGCTCGGCGCCTACCACAAGAAGAACTTCAAGGACATCCTCGTCCAGTGCGACCAGTACGGCGTCGACCACCGCACGCCGATGGACGCCACCCCGCTGATGCTCGCCGCCCTAGCCGGCAACCTGCCGCTGGCGGAGGCGCTGCTCGAACGCGGTGCCGATCCCGAACAGCGCGACCTGTTCGGCCACAACGCGCTGTCTTATGCCCTCGGCCGCGCCGTCGAGGACGAGGAGTACGCCGCCGATCCCCTCGGCGCGCTCTACGAGCGCCTGGCGACTCCGCTGGACCTGGAAGTGGAGGGACGGCTGATCCGCCTGCAGCCGCAGCAGGGCGAATACCTGCCGCTGCAACTCATGCTGGCCGGTCTCAAGGTGCTCGGCTCGCAACTGACCCACAGTCAGGAGTACCCGATCGGCCGGCGCTACGGCTTCTACGCCGACTACCTGATGCGCAACATCACGCATTTCCCGGCTAGTGTGTTGCGTCCCGAGCGCAGGAAGCGCACCTACTTCAACCAGGTTCTGGCCCGCGCCGAAATCGACAGTGGCTACCGTCCGGCGCGCAAGCTCTGGCAGCGCGTGCGCAACGGTCACTACCTGCCCAGCCCGGAACTGAAGCTGCGCGTGCCCGACGGCGACGGCCAGGGCCGCTGGCTGCCGCTGTACGAGCTGCTGGCCGGCCGGCAGATCCTCGCCGGCAATGCCTACCTGATGGTGGGCGAGTCGCTGCGCTGGATAATGAAGGACGACAGCGAGCACGACCCGCTGGATTTCGGCCTGCTATGAGGATGGGGCGGCAGGTGTTGCCTTCGTCGCAATCCTCTCCAGAAGGCCGACAGGCCCAGGACAGCCCGTTCCGCCGATGAAGGCGGAGCGGCGCATTCGTCGGCCGTGGAAGCGGGCTCCTTGACCGCCTGCGCGCTTTGGGTTTTGATTCGTCACATTGTCTTTCGAATCGAAACTTAAAGATGTCGAAGCGAAACACACCGCAACGCCGCCATGCCATCCTCGCCTTGCTCGCCGAACGGGGCGAAGTCAGCGTCGACGAACTGGCCAGGCGTTTCGAGACCTCGGAGGTCACCATCCGCAAGGACCTCGCCATCCTGGAGAAGAACGGCCTGCTGCTGCGCCGCTACGGTGGCGCGGTGCCGCTGCCGCAGGATCTGGCCGAGGACCGCCCGCTGTCCGCCGGCAAGCAGGCGATCGCCAGGGCCGCCGCCGCGCGCATCCGCGAGCACGCGCGGATCATCGTCGACAGCGGCAGCACCACCGCGGCGCTGATCCCCGAGTTGGTGCACAAGCGCGGGCTGGTGGTGATGACCAATTCCCTTGACGTGGCCAACGCCCTGCGCGAGCTGGAGAACGAGCCGGTGCTGCTGATGACCGGCGGCACCTGGGACCCGCATTCGGAATCCTTCCAGGGCCAGGTCGCCGAGCAGGTGCTGCGCTCCTACGACTTCGACCAGTTGTTCATCGGCGCCGACGGCATCGACCTGGCGCGCGGCACCACCACCTTCAACGAGCTGCTCGGCCTGTCCAGGGTCATGGCCGAAGTCGCCCGGGAAGTCGTCGTCATGGTCGAGTCCGACAAGGTCGGCCGGCGGATTCCCAACCTGGAGTTGCCCTGGAGCAGCATCCATACCCTGATCACCGACGAGCGCCTCCCGCCCGAGGCGCGCGGACAGATCGCGGCGCATGGCGTGGAACTGGTCTGCGTCGCCGTACCCGCCTGAAGGAGAACCACACCATGTGCGGAATCGTTGGCGCCATCGCCGAACGCAACATCACCCCGATCCTGCTGGAAGGGCTCAAGCGCCTGGAATACCGGGGCTACGACAGCGCCGGCGTGGCGGTGATCGATGCCGTGGGCCGACTCGCCCGCTGCCGGCGTCCGGGCAAGATCGCCGAGCTGGAGCAGGCGCTGCGGGCCGCGCCGCTGGCCGGTCGCCTGGGCATCGCCCACACCCGTTGGGCCACCCACGGCGCGCCGCTGGAGCGCAATGCCCACCCGCACTGTTCCGCCGACGAGGTGGCGGTGGTGCACAACGGCATCATCGAGAACTACCTGCAACTGCGCGAGCGCCTGCAGGGCCTCGGCTACCGCTTCGAATCGGACACCGATACCGAGGTCATCGTCCACCTGCTGCACCACAAGCTGCAGGAAACCGGCGATCTCACCACGGCGCTCAAGGCGATCATTCCCGAGCTGCACGGCGCCTACGGCCTGGCGGTGATTGGCGCCAACCAGCCGGACCGCCTGCTCGCCGCGCGCAGTGGCAGTCCGCTGGTGATCGGCCTCGGCCACGGCGAGAACTTCCTCGCTTCCGACCAGATCGCCCTGCGCCAGGTGACCGACCGTTTCGTCTACCTGGAAGAGGGCGACATCGCCGAGATCCGCCGCGACGGCGTGCAGATCTGGGATGCCCAGGGCCGCCCGGTGCAACGCGAGACCCTGCAATACCGTGACGGCGCCGAAGCCGCCGACAAGGGCGAGTTCCGCCACTTCATGCTCAAGGAGATCCACGAGCAGCCGACCGTGGTGCGGCGTACCCTGGAAAACCGCTTGGCGGCCAGCCACGTGCTGGTCGAGGCCTTCGGCCCGCAGGCGGCCGAGCTGTTCGGCCGGGTGAAAAACGTGCAGATCGTCGCCTGCGGCACCAGCTTCCATGCCGGCATGGTCGCCCGCTACTGGCTGGAAGGGCTGGCCGGGATTCCCTGCCAAGTCGAGGTGGCCAGCGAGTTCCGCTACCGCAAGGTGGTGGTGCAGCCGGACAGCCTGTTCGTCACCATCTCGCAATCCGGCGAGACCGCTGACACCCTGGCCGCCCTGCGCAGCGCCAAGGAACTCGGCTACCTGGCCAGCCTAGCGATTTGCAACGTCGGCACCAGCTCGCTGGTACGCGAATCCGACCTCTGCCTGCTGACCCAGGCCGGCCCGGAGATCGGTGTCGCCTCGACCAAGGCCTTCACCACCCAACTGGTCGCCCTGCTGCTCTTAACCTTGGCCCTCGGCCAGGCGCGCAGCAGCCTGGGCGCCGGGGTCGAGGCCGAACTGGTCGAAGAGCTGCGCCGCCTGCCGGCGCGCCTCGACGAAGCGTTGGCGATGGACGACATCATCCAGCGAATCGCCGAATTCTTCGCCGACAAGAACAACTGCCTGTTCCTCGGCCGCGGCGCCCAGTACCCGGTGGCGATGGAGGGCGCGCTCAAGCTCAAGGAAATCTCCTACATCCACGCCGAGGCCTATCCGGCCGGCGAACTCAAGCACGGCCCCCTGGCGCTGGTCGACGCGAGCATGCCGGTGGTCACCGTGGCGCCGAACAACGAGCTTCTGGAAAAACTCAAATCCAACCTGCAGGAAGTCCGTGCCCGCGGCGGCGAACTGATCGTCTTCGCCGACGGCGAGGCTGGCATCCACAACGGCGAAGGCACCCGCCCGGTACGGATGCCGCACATCCACCACCAGTTGGCGCCGATCCTCTACACCGTGCCGCTGCAATTGCTGTCCTACCACGTCGCGGTGCTCAAGGGCACCGACGTCGACCAGCCGCGCAACCTGGCGAAGAGCGTGACGGTGGAGTGAAGGGCGTGGCCCGCGCCGCGACTGATACGGGATGAAAATAAAGTTTCATCCCGAGCCGAGCGAAAGGACGTGCGCACTGGCGAGGTGCCGCGTTCTCGGCCGGCCTGCTGTGATGGGTGGAGATTGGCCGGAGGCAGCCCAACTACGGCTATCTCGTGAGCAGATCGCCATGTTGCCACAGTCACCAGTGGAGGGGCACCGCTATAAAGTGCGGCAACTGTCAACAATGCCAAGTAAGTGGGATGCCATGATTATCATCTCCCGCGCCTCCGAAGCCTCAACTCCTACATGACGATGGCTTTGTGGGTTCTTGTAGCTTCCAATTGCACCAGACATCAGATTCATCAACGCTTGGCGTTCGCCGGGTTCGGCTGTTTTTGTCCGTCAGCGGCCCTTCTTCGGGGTTAAAGGCACGCGCGGCAAGCTTGGTGCCAAGCAATTCATCGCCGAAGCTTGCCGCTTGACGGATTGACACTTCAAGCACTTTGAACGCCTCAAAGACAGCCGTATCGAACAATTCTTGCTTGTAGAGACGGAGCGCGGTGGACCGTAGTGATGCGTGAACCATATCCTCTGGAAGTTGGCGGTCTACCATCCACGTCCTCAGCGATACGCCTTCTGCATAGTGGCTTAGCCCTAGTCTTGTAAGGGTCATCCATTGAACGTCATGAGTAGGATGATGACAAATGAAACCATTGGAGTAGAGCCGGGTCCACGCTTCCGAGCATGCCAACGCTGCTAGTTCACTCTGATCGTAATCATTTCACACACCGAGGAGGAAGTTGTGGGCGCACTCGGCATCGTGCGGACGCTGCAATTTGCTCCCGAAAACCTAAAGCACAGATTGGCTTAAATTCAACAGGGAAGCGTCGCATAGTTGCGAGGGGGTTGAGTAAAAATCCTTGAGATGCGGCATAAAACAGACTCCAAACGATTCAAAATGACCACAGTCCTATAGCCAATGTCGTGCCGGAGCTGAAGTCACCGTGCTCCCGTTCCCCTTTGAGAAGTCCCAGAACCGAGCGACCAGGCAAGGCGGCTTCTGGCCGAAATCCGCTTATCACGCGACTTACAGGCATGCTGGTCATCTGAGCAGTTTCTCATTTCTGCTCTGTGCGCACTCAGCCCGAAAGTACGTCTTGGAACACGTCTGGACGCTGGGCGGCGATATGCAGCAGTGAGCGCGCAGCGCCAGATGGCGAGCGGCGACCTTGTTCCCACTCCTGCAGGGTGCGCACCGACACGCCTAGCAACTCAGCGAATTTCGGCTGCGACAGCCCGGTTTTGCTGCGCGCCTCGGCGGCCTCGGTCAATTCCACGCGATGCACGGCGCCGTGGCGTCCAGCTTTGACATCGACAATGGCGGCCAACAACTCCTTGCCGATGTTGCGCTTGGCCTCTCGCTCAAGCAGTTCTTTCTCAGTCAGGGGCATGATTCATCTCCTTGGCGATTTTGCGCAGGATGTGCGCCGGAATGTTATCGGTAGCGCCCCTGCCGTAAATCAACAGGGCCACCAGGGCTCCGCTGGCCAACTGCGCAGTGTAGATGACGCGCACGGAACCGCTCTTGCCGCGTCCTTCAATCCCCCAGCGCACCTTGCGGCAATCACCGCTACCGGGAATGACAGCGCCGACCTCGGGATTGCTGGCGAGTAAGGTCATGAAGGCACCACGCTAATCCTCCGTCCGGTAATCGGGGCCAGAGCTTGGTGAACAGCGGGGATTCGATGATAGTCAACATGGGCAGGGCATACGTCAGTGACGTACTTAAGGCAATCAATAGCTCAGCCAGCCATACTGTTTTCGGCAACTTCTACCATCTCCCACCACTCCATCCTATGCCGTTTCCTCTGGGTCGAGAGCAGCCGTGTTCCAGGCTTCTCTCGACGTCCGCCCTCATTTCTGACCGGACCCTCGATGACGCCCACGAACACCGCACTTGGCCGGCTGGCTCACACCTCCGTCTGTTCAGCTATCTCCAGCGCGTCGTCGACCTCAATGCCCAAGTATCTCACCGTGCTTTCGAGCTTCGTATGGCCTAGCAGTAGCTGGACAGCTCGAAGATTCTTCTTCCGTCGGTAGATCGGTGAGGCTTTTGTTCGACGCATCGTATGGGTTCCGTACGCAGTGGAGTCCAGGCCGATCGCCGTTACCCAGCCATCAACGATGCGAGCATACTGTCGGGTAGAAGGTGATCAGAATCGTGCAGCCGGCTCGGAAAGAGAAAACCCTCCGCACGGAGCATTGCGTGCCGAATCCAGTTTCCTAGGGCGTCCCTTGTCTGCTCAGTGATCTCAAACTGCACGGGACGTTGTGTCTTCTGCTGCATGATAATGGCACGTGACGCCACGCGGTCTCCATGGGCATGTCCCGGACTCGAAGCTTGACCAGATCGCAGGCTCGCAGCTTGCTATCGATTGCCAGATTGAAAAGTGCAAGGTCGCGCGTTTTTTCAGCGATTTACAATCTGACACGGATGGCCCAGATATCCTTTAGCCTAAGCGGTGCTTTCTGACCAACCAGTTTTCCTTTATTCCAGGGCTGATGCCCTGCATTAGTAGGCGTTGCGTTCATGATTAGCTCCTCCAGATGAAGGAGCTAAAGCTTGCAACTGTTCTGGTTAGAGGGAGCACCGATACTGCCGAATGGTCGCTGGCGACCCCTCGCTGCCGTTCGCTGTATGAGCGAAATGCCATCCATAAGCGGGCATTGATGTCGGGCATCTTTCTGAATCGACCCCACAAACCTATATTATAAATAAACAAACTACCAAGACAGCCCACTAGAGGTAGCACTTGGAAACCTTCGTAGCTATCGACTCCGCCGTTTGGGGCCTTCCGGACCAGTCCGGTGATGCAGTCGTGGCCTACGAAGAGATAATCAGAGAGATTGCCGCTACCTGTCGCGTGATCGCCCATAGGCGGGATAGATTAAAGAAAGTGCGCGGAGCAGCGAGAGTGGTTGTAACAGTCGAGACCGCCCCTAGACTCGTGGATCTCTTCCACAACTCCAAGGCCGGTTACAGGGCACAGTATTACTCTAGTCCGGAGTTAGGGGAGCGGGCGAATCGCTACGCAGTAGAGCAGCTTATTCCCATTGTGCTGAGGCAACTTCATCAAGCGCACAAAAGGTCCTGTCCCTTGGACTTCGTCGAGGCATCGCTGCGCGGATTTAGCACAAAAGTATGGATTCACTAAGGCCTATGGCTCAGGGCTGCTGCCAGTGTAGACTGCTTGCTATACCCTGATCACTGGACAGCATGCGCAAAGCGCGCCAAGGGCAAGAACGCCAGAAAGAAGCTGCGTTGGAGGCGTCTGGCACCCAGGGTTGAGACTCGTTTTGAAATCAAGGGTACTGTGCTCAGTTCTGACGGCTTAGAGGTCACTGCTGCGTTCAAGAGGTGCAGGGGCTTTGAGATACACAACTTTGGTTTTACATAGTGCGCAGCCTAACTAGCGGCTCAAGGGGAGAAAGTACGTTGCACGGCCCAAGTCCTGAAAATAAGCATCCAATGGAAGGTTTCCCGCAGGTGTGCTTCATCAAGAACACCGTGCAAAGCCCAAACATCATCGTCGGCGATTACACTTACTATGATGATCCTAATGGTTCAGAAAACTTTGAGTGTAATGTTCTGTACCACTTCCCGTTCATTGGGGACAAACTGATCATTGGAAAGTTTTGTTCTATCGCTCAGGGGGTTAAGTTCATCATGAATGGTGCCAATCACAAGATGTCTGGAATTTCCACTTATCCATTTCAGATCTTCGGCAATGGTTGGGAAAAGGCCATGCCAAAATCAGGCGAACTTCCTTATAAAGGCGACACCATCATTGGCCATGATGTTTGGATTGGCTACGATACTCTCATTATGCCCGGCGTCAAAATTGGCAACGGAGCTATCATCTCTTCACGCTCAGTCGTGGTTTCAGACGTTCCCGCTTACACCATCGTTGGCGGCAATCCAGCTAAACCCATTAAACAACGTTTTGAGTTGGACACTGTCGCCACCTTGGAGTCAATAGCTTGGTGGGACTGGCCCATTGAAAAGATCACTCAACATTTAGAGCTGATCGTGTCCGGAGACATTGAGGCCTTGCGCCGCTGTGCAGCCCATGTCTAAAAATTCAAGTTAAAGCCAGTTTGCGGCTCGCCTTAATTCAGGCGTTAGTTAGTGTCTGCTTTCTAAAAGTATCATTGGCCGCTTCTGGCCGGACTGAGCTGGACAACATCGGCATAGAGCGACACAATGCGGTCGTTCAATGTGTGAGGGAGATGCCACTTGCAAGCGGTCATTAATGTGGGCATCCGCTTTGATCCGCTAAAAAGTGGTGGGGAAAAATGGATACCAGCCAAGGACTTGATTCGATGAAACAAAATTTATGCGTAAAAATCAATCCGGAATGTATTGATCGAGCTAGCGGTGAAGTTGGCGTCAGGTTATTTTTGAAACCCATCGACAGAAGCTTTTTCATCCCCAGCGCTGGCGCGGACTTCAGGGCATTTTGTCGAGCCATTGGATTGGATCACATATACTGACGTATCTGCATGAGCACTCAAAAAGCCGAAATCAACCGACGCGTCCGATTCAATTTTATGCAGACGCGTCTGCATACTAAGTAGTTAGGGCTCATCAAATGCCGCCGTTCTCCTACGCTAAAGCGCTGCTTCAACATTTAGGCATTGCCGTTGAAGATATTCACACGTCGGATGCAGAGCAAAAGCAGGAAGCTGACTTTCTAGTCAGCTTCGGCGGCGTGCGCGTACTCATCGAAGAGAAAACGAAAGAGGATGGTCCAACCTACTTGGCGGAGCGTGCAGAGGAACTTGAGTGTGGTGAAATACATGCGGTCACACTCCCGATCTCACGCGATGAGACCCTTTCTGGTCTGATCAGGAATGCATCTCGCCAACTACGCTCATCATCGAATAAGCCTCATGGTTTTCGCCTGATGTGGTTCACTGCGGCTGGAGTACATGCCGAAGGGAAGTATGAGCAGTTCATTGCAACGCTATACGGCCGAGCCAACCTCTTAGAAATGAATGCAGCTCACTACCGGCCTTGCTACTACTTCCGGAATGCGGACTTCTTTCGCAGGGCGAAGGTAATCGACGGAGCCATCGTGGCTCACACAGATGGAAAATTTATTTTTGCGAAACTATGCCTAAACTCTCTATCACCTCGGTATGAAGCCCTTCGGCGTTCTGCTGTTCTTCAGCCATTTGGCAGCGCCGTCGAAGATCCAATAATCTTAGAAGCTGAGGGAACTGCATTCATCCTTGATTGCGCCTTGGATAGAAAGAATGAAGGCCCCTTGCTTGCCTATCTACAAGAGAAGTACGGAACGGCGCCACTTATGACTTTCGATCTTGGCTATACCAATGCAGCCATTCTATTGCCAAAAAATGAGCCCTAACTAGATATATGGACTCTCCCCACAAGTGGTTAGTAAAGCCTTTCCAACTGGCTTTGCCCGCTTCCAAGCGCCACTCAACTCAGGCACGTTGAGTGTCTGCTTTCTAAAAGTATCGTTGTCCACTCTTGGCCGATTTCTGCCCGATAAAACACGCAGTTCCGGGCCGCTTCCGGCCACAAGCAACGAATCCGTTCCAGAACGAATCCGTTCCAGTAGCCAAGTTTCAAGACAATTCTTTTTTCGTTGCCGAGATTGCTTTTAGCCGGGTTGGGCCCGCCCAGCAGTCATGCCGGGCCGCGGCCCCTGTCGGGCGGTCCCAGCACCGTCCGACCCGACGGGCGCAGGCGCATGCGTTGCAGGTAGTCGCGCAGGTTCTGCCGCTGCTCCAGCCAGGCCGCTGCGTCGGGCAATTGCTGCAGATAGTCCAGCATCGGGGTGAGCAGGGCGTCGGCCATGCTGTAGCGGGTGCCGCAGAAGAATGCGCGGTCGCCGAGTTGCCGGGCGAGCAGGTCTAGGGTCTGGATGGCCGCCGGCGCGGCGGCGGCCAGCGCTTCGGGATCGACGGGACGGGCCGGAGGGATCGGCGAGGCGATCAGCAGCAGGTAGCGGCGGATCAGCCGGTCGTCGACGTACAGGGCGAGCGCGGCGGACCACTGGTCCACTTCGGTGCGTTGCGCCAGGTCGCGCGGCTGCAGCGAGGATTGCGGAAAGGCCGCGTCGAGGTAGCGGCAGATGCTGGTGGTTTCGAAGACCCGCCGTTCGCCATGCAACAGCACGGGCACCTTGCCGAAGGGGTGCAGGGCCAGGTGTTCGGCACTGTGCCGGGCGATGGAGCTGCCATCCACCTGCAGGCCATGGGTGTATTCCAGCGTCTTTTCCTCGCAGTACAGCCGGACGCTGCGGGCGAAGGTGCTGAAGTCTGGGCCGAGTATGTGCGGTTTCATGGGGTGTTCCCGGATGGTGAGGAACTCGCATGGTGACGGCCACGACCTTATGTTCAAGAACATAAGGCGCGTTTTTGGCAGACTGCCCGCCAGTGTTCCTTGCAAGGAGAAAAGCCCATGTCCTGGCCCGCCACGCAGCGCGCAGCGACCCGCCAGCGGATTCTGGAGAGCGCGGCGCGCCTATTTGCCCTGGAGGGTTTCGAGCAGGTCAGCATCGAGGCGATCACGCGGGAGGCCGGTTTGACGCGCGGCGCCTTCTATCATCACTTTTCCTCCAAGACCGAACTGTATGGCGAGGCGATCCAGGTCGCGGCCCGCCAAGGCGGTCAACTGCTCGAGCAGGCGGGCGCCGGTGGCCTGCGGCGGCTGGTGGAGAGTTATCTGTGCATGGAGCACCGCGACGGCGGCCGGATGTGCTGTCCGCTGGCCTTCCTGGCGACCGATGCCGCTCGGCAGGATGCGGTGATCCGTGGCAGCTATACCCGGACGTTCGAAGCGTTCGTGGCCCGCCTGGAAACCGGGATGCCGGCGACGGCGACCGGCACGCGGCTGCGCGCCTTGCAGGTCGCGGTGGGCATGATCGGCGGATTGGCTTTGGCCCGCGCGGTCGACGACGCCGAGCTGGCCGAGGAAATCCTGGCGGCTTGCCAGACCGGCTGTCTGTCCCTGCTGGAGTAAGTCGGGTCGCCTGGATTAAAGCGGCTCCGGCGCGAAAACCGGGCTTTCGCCATGCCCGGTGCGTGCTCCCGAAAGAACGGGATTGCCGGACATCGGCCCGGATCACCGGGGCTTGCGCTGGCGAACAGGTTCCGCCACGTTCGCCGGATGGATCATGCACGGCATGAACCGAACGCCCTGTGCCGGGTGAGGCACCGATATTCGAGAATTATATGGAACGGTTGATGCGTGGCAGGATGAGCATGCTGGGCGTACGCGCGAAGGGCTCTTCTTTTTCCCGGATTTTATTCTGGGCAGTCTCGTTCCACTTCCACGGAGGCGAACGCTCGGACTCCGGCAAGGCCCATAATCCTTGCTTGGCCTTGCGTGCCCGGTTCTCGAGATTCAAGAGCCCTTCGTCGAGGTTGTACAGGCGACTGGTCCAAGCCGCGCCGGAGCTGACCATCCTGGCATTTACATCGATGTTCTCGACATAGACGCGTCCTACCAGGCGGTCATATTGGTCGGTTGCCTGCACCTGAATCACGACCCGCTTTCCCAGCACCAGATCGCTCAACGCCTTTCGGGAAACGGAGCCATAGGGCTGTCGGGATGTCGGGGTTTCGATCTTGGCCAGTTTCACACCGACCAGTTTCCTGGTGTCCACTAGGCAGAAGAAGCTACTGCCATCGGTGACATCGACCACTTTCTTGCAGGAGGTGTTGTCGGCGGAAGCGAAGGTGGTTACTACTGGTAGCAAAGAAACAGCGAACAACTTGAATCGCATAGAACTTCCTGGTTCTGATATCAGAGTGTTATTACCTTATTGAAGAATGAAAATAAATCAAGTTGTTCGCTCGTCTAAAAGCAGTAGGCAGCCAATCTCTGGCGAAGCGAAATTTTCACACCAATTACCGCATTTCTTAACTATAAGGCATCTTCCGGCACTGTGATATCCGGGCAACGGGGGACTTGCCCCTGTCGAACGGATATCGGTATTTACTTGGGCTGATGTGGCTGCTAATCGCCGATATGGGTGCGGAATGAGTGATATTTCAGGACACCGCAAGAATGCAATTGGCTGTGGTGCCCGAAAGAACCGGCCGGGTATTTCGAGGGTCGGGCTCGGATCGGAAGGTCATGCTTTCGGCCGCAGGCCTTCTGATATCCGGGATATCTTGCGCTCGTGCCGTCTGCTCGGCGTCAAATGTCGGCGTATGGCCCATTCGCTTTTCGAGCTCGAGCAGGGGGCTTTCCCGACTCTCGAGCGCCATCACCAGGACTGGCGACTCACCACGGGACAGGGCACCCAGTGGGTGAAAGGCTCGTTCCGCTCTTCGATCAGGTGCTGCGCGGCGCGGCGACCCATCTCGTAGTAGGGGAGTTGCACAGTGCTCAACGGCGGATAGAACAGTTCGGCGACGCCCACCATGTTGTCGTAGCCGAGCACCGCCACGTCGGCCGGGATGCGCAGGCCGCGGCTGAGCAGGTACTGGTAGGCGACCAGGGCGATGCGGTCGTTGCCGCAGACCAGCAGGTCGAAGGCCGGCCTGCCGTTCGTCTCGTCCAGCCGGCGTTCCAGCTCGGCGACGGTTTCCCCGTAGGCGTCGTCGGTGGATATGTCGTACTGGCGGACGCTGTCCGCGGGAATGCCGGCCTCGGCGAGGGCGCGTGACAGGCCTTGCTGGCGCAGCTTCCAGGCTAGGCTGTGGCGCGGCAAGTTGATGCACAGCGGGCGGCGATAGCCGCGCCCGAGCGCCTGGCGCACGGCCCAGTACTGACCGTAGGCGTCGTCGGGGACGTAGCAGGCGACGCCGGGGCTGGTGCTCATGCAGTTGCTTAAAACCAGCGGCTTGTCGAGCAGCGCCAAAGGAATTTCCAGTTCGCGCAACTGCATGGTGCTGAACACGATGCCGTCCGGCCGGTGCGACAACATCAGGTCTATGGCCTGCTGGCTCGGCGGGATCTCGAACAGGTTGAGGATGAAGACGTTCCAGCCGTGCTCCCGAGCAGTGCGCTCCACCGAGAGCAGCATCTCGACGGCGAAGGGGGTAGTCGCCGTGTCGAGCGCGAAGACGCCGATGGTCTTGCCGCTGGAATGGCCGCCGCGGATCTTGCGGGCGGAAAGACTGGGCACGTAGTTCAGAGCTTCGATGGCCTGGCGGACCTTAGCCAGGGTTTCCGGGTTCAACTTCTCCGGGGTGTTGATCGCCCTGGATACGGTCATCGGAGAAACTCCCGCCAACCGTGCGACATCTTTGACCGAAACCATGTGCGGGTGCCATTGCCTGTTTCGCTGGCATGATGTCATGCCCGGCGAAAGCGTGACAACACGGCGCCGGGGCTGGCGGGATGCAACCGCTCGAAGGCGGTTCGGGCTCTTTTTCCGGCTCGTCGGTCGGCTCGGCGCGGGGACTCCGCTATTCCCTCCACTCATGACGGAAAGTCGCGGGAAGGGGGAGAGCGGGCTCCCGAGCGGTTCTCAGAGCTTCAGATCGGCCAGGCTCCAGACCGCGCCCTCGGCGAATACCCCGCGCCCGTTCACGGCGAAAGCACCCACGCCCAGGCTGTCGGGACGCGGATAGATGCGGCTGCTCAGGGTATAGGCGCCGTCGTCGACGAACACCTCGATGGACGAGCGATCCAGGAAGATGCGCAGGGCGATCCGCGTCTGCCCCGGCGCCACCGGTACGCTGCGCACGCCGCTCACACCGGCTCCCGAATGCTGCCGGTCGAGCACCAGGCGCCGGGCCATGGCGTCGAAATACAGCAGGGTGCGCTCCTGTCCGTCGTCGCTGCAGCGCAGGGCCAGCCCGAAGCGCTCGGCACTGCTGCCGACCAGGTCCAGTTCCAGTTCGAGTTCCAGCAGGGCGCCGCGCACCTCGAGCCGGCGGCTCTGCGCCTCGAGCGTGCCGATTGTCAGCGCCTGCCGGGACTGGCGCAGCGCCGTCAGCTCGCGTGCCGGGCGCATGCGCAGCCGGTCGCCGTCGCGGCTCAGCTCGCGCGGCAGGGTCAGCGCGCCGCACCAGTGGTGCGCCTGGCTCGGCATCGGGCTTTGCCACATGTCCATCCAGGCCCAGAGCAGACGGCGCCCGTCCGGTGCCAGCAGGGTCTGCGCCGCATAGAAGTCGTGGCCGTGGTCGATCTCATGCAGTTCGGTTTCCGCGACGAAGCGGGCGTTCTCGTCCAGCCGGCCAAGGAGGTAGCTGTTCTGGAAAAGGTTCCAGCGTTCGTAGCCCTCGGGCTTCAGGCCCTGCGGCGAGAACAGGAAAACGTCGCGTCCCTCCAGTTCGAAAAGGTCCGGGCATTCCCACATGTAGCCGTCGGCTTCCCGCCGACCCTCCAGGGCACGGCCGAGACAGTCCCACCGGCGCAGGTCGCGAGAGCGGTAGAGCAGCAGCAGCGGATCATCGCCCTGGCGTGCACCGAGCGCCATCCACCAGTGGTCGCCGCGTCGCCAGACCTTGGGATCGCGGAAATGCATGATGTCCGGGTGCGGCGGCGTGTCGATCACCGCCCCGTGCTTGATGAAGGTGATGCCGTCCGTGCTGCTGGCCAGGCACTGGACTTGCTTCATGCCCTGTTCGTCATTGCCCGGCTCGCCCAGCCAGCGGTGCCCCGTGTAGATCAGGTACAGGGTGTCGCCGTCCACTACGGCCGATCCGGAAAAGCAGCCGTCCGGGTCGAAGGCATCGCCGGGCGCCAGGGCGATGGGCAAATGTTCCCAGTGAACTAGGTCCGCGCTTCTGGCATGTCCCCAATACATCGGCCCCCACTGGGGCGAATACGGATGGTGCTGGTAGAAGACATGGTACTCGCCGCGGAAATACACCAGGCCGTTCGGGTCGTTCATCCAGCCAGCCGGCGGCGACAGGTGATAGCCGAGACGGTAGTCATCGCGGTGTGCGGGTAGGGTTCTCGCGCTGGCGCGCTGCGCTTCGTCCAGTAGATCGGCCTGCATATCGTGATCCTCGAAAGTTCGTGGAAAGGTCTCGAGCGACGTCATCCCCGCCGAGACGGAGGAGATGACGAGGATTGCTTCGTTCAGGGTTCGTAATGGTTAGCCGCCTGGGCGATGGCCGGCAACTCCAGGGCGCTGTTCGTCGCCTGGGAGGCTTTGCGCGACGGGTCGGTGCGCAGCAGCGACCAGGACAGCAGCAGGCAGAGGCCGACCAGGCCGGCCAGCAGCAGGTAGACGCTGGCGAAGCCGATCTTGTCGTAGCCGTAGCCCACCGCCGGCGACAGCAGCATGGCGGTCAGTTGCTGGGCGAACTGGAAACTGACCAGGTAGAGCGTGGCCGACAGCCGCGAATCGAAGTTGACGCAGATGTACTTGAACACCGCGACCAGCAGGATCGGCACCTCGATGGCATGCAGCATCTTGCAGGCGGCGATGGTCCAGGCATCGCTAGCCAGCCCCGAGCCGAGGATGCGCACGAACATGATGGTGCCGGCCAGCAGCAGGCCGTATTTGGCGCCGGTGCGGGCGACCACCCAGGGCGCGACCAGCATGAGCAGGGCCTCGACCAGTACCTGCGAGGAGTTCAGGTAGCCGTAGGCGCGGGTGCCTTCTTCCGGGGTGGGGAAGAAGGAAGCGAAGTACACCGGGAACTGCTGCTCGTAGATCATGTAGACCCCGGCGACCCCGGTCAGGAACAGGCTGAACGCCCAGAAGCGCGGCAGGCGCAGCAGTTGCAGGATGTCGGCGGTGCGTACCGGTACGGATTCGCTGGCCCGCGTCTCGTGGTTTTTGAAGGCGTCCATGTCCAGCTGGGAGAGAATCAGCAAGAACGCCAGGCCGGCGGCGCTGCTCATGTAGAAGGCGATGTCCGGGTCGATGTCGAACACCACGCCGGCCACGCCCGTCGCGGCCGCCCAGCCCAGCGAGCCCCACATCCGCGTGGTGCCGAACTCGAAGCCGGCGTGGCGCGACAGCCGCTCGGTATAGGACTCGATGACGCCTACGCCGGCGAGCATGGCGAAGGCCAGGAAGGCGGCGCCGACCAGGGCGCCGAGCACCACGTCGTGAGCCAGCAGGCCGGCGTAGACGTGGATCGCGAAGGGCGCGGCACAGGTGAGCAGCACGCCGATCCAGACCAGCAGCTTGCGGGACAGGCCCAGGCGATCCTGCAGGGCGCCGTAGAAGGGCTGGATGAGCAACGCGGCGATGGCGTTGGCGGCGAAGATGAAGCCGGTTTCCGTACCGTTCAGACCGATGACCCGGTGCAGCCATATGGAGAACAGCGAATAGCTCGACGACCAGGCGAAGAAGAAGAAAAACAGCAGGCCACTGATTAGCCAGTATTCGCGTTTTAACGGGAGATGCATGGAATAACCCTCTTGTTTTTATTGGAGGTAACGTTAACATCGCGATCTATTACGCTACTCCCGCTGGCCCGCTGTCAAGCGCAATTGTTCGGCCGGGGCGCGTAAGCAGGCGTTGAGGACGTCGCGGGGGGCCGCTTTCCGTTGTCCGTCGCGCCCGTGGAAATCCGGCTTTCCGGGTCGCTCGTGGCGCGTGAGGGAGAGGTCGGTTCGAACGCTTCCTAAGTAGAATTATTACAAGAACAAGAGGTTTACACATGCATTCTGCGGCCTGTCGGCCCTTGGCCGGCTTTTCCCTGTTTTTCCTCTCCATCAATAATCTCCTTGCCGCACCGGAGCTGAGCGTCGAGGAACGTCTCGCCCGGCTCGAGGCCAGGGCTGCTGTCGCCGAGGCGCGGGCTATGGCGGCCGAAGCCGAAGCTGGTCGGCTGCGCAAGGAAGTCGAGCAGCTCAATCGGCAGTTCGCCCTCGGTGGTCTTCCGGCAGACATGCAGTCGTCGATGTCGCTCAGCGCGCGCGTGGCTCAGATCGAAGCGCGCCAGCAGTCCTTGGAAAACCGTACCTCGACGCTGGCATCTTCGGTGGACTCGATCGGGGACCTGACCGAGGGTTTCTCCTTCACCGGCTATGCCCGCTCCGGCACGCTGACGGATGGCGCCGGCGCCGGTCGCGGCGGCCCCTACATGACTCCCGCCGGTTCGGTGGGCGGGGCCGTCGGCCGGCTCGGCAACGAGCCCGACACCTATGTGGAGTTGCAGTTCTCCAAGGAAAGCCAGGCCGACAACGGCACGCGCTCGAAGTATACGGTGATGCTCGCCGACGGTGTGGAAACGCCTAACGACTGGACCGCCAGCAACAGCTCGCTCAACGTGCGCAAGGCCTATGCCGAACTCAGCAACCTGTCCTCGTTCCAGGGCAGTCCCACGTTCCGCAACGCCACCCTGTGGGCCGGCAAGCGCTTCGACCGGGAGAATTTCGATATTCACTGGCTCGACACCGACGTGGTGTTCCTGGCCGGCACCGGGGCTGGCATCTACGATGTGCAGCTGACCGACAACTGGCGCCTCAACGCCTCGCTGATGAGCCGCTCCTACGGCGACTTCAGCACGGACGACAGCAAGGACATCAGGAGCTACATCGCCACCGTCAACCAGTTCTTCGACGACGGGCGCTGGCAGCTCATGCTCAATGGCATCGCCTCGCGGCGCAACAACGCCAAGCTGAAGGATAGCGGCTCCGATCCCGACGAGCGGAACAGCCGGGTGAACAAGGCGGGGTACAGCCCAGCCGAAAGCGGCGCGCACGGCCTGTTCGCCTACCACCGGCCGGACTTCTTCGGCGGGGAAGGGTTCTTCAAGGCCGCGCTGCTGTACGGCAAGGGGTTGGGCGCCGAGGTCAAGGGCATCGGCTCCGACGGCGAGCTGCTCGACGAGGCCGAGGCGCTGCGCCTGGCACTGTACGGCCACACCCGCCTGAGCAAGAACTGGCGCATCGCCCCGGTCCTGCTCGCCGAGCACAGCAAGGATCGCTACGTGCCCGGCGACAACTATCGCTGGTTGACTCTCAACCTGCGCCTGGCCAACGAACTGACCAGCAACTTCGAGATGGTCTACGAACTCGGCTGGCAGAGCATGAACCTCGACCCGCGCGGTTACAACGGCCGGCAAAAGAGCAACGGCGATTTCTGGAAATTCACTGTGGCGCCGACCTTCAAGATGGAATCCGGAAACTTCTTCGAACGCCCAGAACTGCGCGTGTTCGCCAGCTACATGGACTGGTCCAAGGAACTCGACGACTTCAGCACATCGGACAACTTCGGCCAGAAGCACTTCAAGTCGGGCGGCGTCTGGCAGTTCGGCACGCAGATGGAGACTTGGTTCTAGGGAGCGATGGCGGCTTTCAGCTGGCCGTTTTGCGGTGGCGCGGAACCGGCCTGGCGATAGTGAGGAGCAAGGGGTTCGGTACTGGAGCCGCTGGCCGTCAGCCTGGACGGCTTGCCGGAGTGCCGCGCCCGGATGATTGTCGAGCGGACGCTGCATCTACTGATCGAGCCGGGCAAGCTTCGCTATCCTCACGGGCTGGAACGCCCGGCGAATGCCTGCAAGCCTGAATGAAGGAACATCGATGCAATCCGTTGAGTCCCTGTTGGCCGAACTGCGTGAACTCGCGGAATTGCCCGAGCTTCCCCTGTTCGAGCCAGAGCGGACTGCCGATACGAGTGACCTCCCCAGGGCAATCGCATGAAATGCCTGCCCGATACTGGGCTGGAACGGTTGTGTGAGCCTTGGCATGGCTGCTTGCCGAGGGGCTGGATACTTCCTGTTTCGGCCCCCCGGCCGAGTCACTTTCTCTTTGCGCACGCAAAGAGAAAGTAACCAAAGAGAAAACGCGCCCGGTCATTCGGCCCCGGCTATGCCGGGGTTCCCTCGCTCCGGCACCTCCCTGCGGCTCGCCCCTCTACGCGACGCCTGCGCTCGGCCTCCTGAACGGGAGTCGGGCTCCGAGTTGCCTGAAAGCGCTTTCGCTCTTGCGGCACGGCTTGTCAGGCCGCGCCGGATGCCCCCTTCAGGAGGCCGAGCGGAATCGTCGTGGAAGCGGTCGAGCGGCAAGGATGCCGCGAGAGCCGCGATGGGCCATGGCATGGATGGCCTTTCGCGGCGAGCCCCTGGAACGACGATGCAGGGAGGGAACCCGGAGCGAAGCGCAGGGCCGGATGAGGGGGTGGCCTTCTTTTGGGTTACTTTTTCGTGGCCAGGCAAGAAAAAGTGACTCGGCCGGGGGCCGAAACAGAAGGTATCCAACCACTCGGCAAGCAGCCAATGCACTGGATCTGAAGACCACGCCGGAACGACGAGGCACCCAACCTTTCCAGTCCGGTATCGAGCGAGCGCTTCATGCGATTGCCCTGGTGACCTCCCCTAGCCCCTGCTTGCCGCGATTGCAACATTGTTGCCCAAGCCGCGCCGGGACAAGCTCTGGCCGGTGATTCTCTAGCTCTGTGCTATCCATCCGTACAGCACGGAGCAACTGGCGACCGTGCTGGGTCGGCAGGTGACAGCGTTCAAGACCAGCCATCTGAGTCCTATGCGGGAACGCGAGGGCTTGCTCCGCTATATACATCCCGAGGTGATCAACCATCCCGAGCAGGCCTACCTGACCACGGAAGTCGGACGAGCCTGGCTGGCGGAGAACGGTATTCGGCTATAAGCACGACCTATGATCCGCGAGAGGCAGCCATGTCCGTCCTGCCGGCCGGATCATCGTGCCGGATACGCCGCTCTTTCACAGCACATAAAAGAAGATCGCCACGAAGTGCAGCAGGCTGCCGGCCATGACGAACAGGTGCCAGATGCCGTGCCAGTGGCGGAAACGTTCGTCGAAGACGAAGAAGACGATCCCCACGGTGTAGAAGATGCCACCCGCCAGCAGCCAGGCGAAGCCCGCGCTGCCCAGGGCGGCGAGTAGCGGCTTGACCGCCACCAGGACCAGCCAGCCCATCACCGCGTAGATCACCAGCGAGAGAATCCGCGCCTCGGACTGCTGCTTGAACTCCTGGAACATGCCGAACAGCGCCAGGCTCCAGATGATCGCCAGCAGCGACCAGCCCCAAGCATCAGGTAGGGTCACCAGGCAGAAAGGCGTGTAGCTGCCGGCGATCAGCAGGTAGATGGAGAGATGGTCGAGCTTGCGCAGGATCGTCTTCGCCCGTCCACGCAGGCTGTGATAGATGGTCGAGATGATGTAGAGCGCGAGCAGGGTAACGCCGTAGATCGCGCTGGCGACGATCTTCTGCGGCGTGCCGTCGAGACTCGCCGCCACCAGCAGCCAGATCATGCCGACCAGAGCCAGGACCGCGCCGATCAGGTGAGTCCAGGCGTTGAACCTTTCACCGTGATACATACCGTGCACCTCAATGGCGATGCATATGGCAATCATTATACGTTGAGCCGGATATCACAAGTGACACTTGCTTGACAGCACAGTGCGCAGGCAGATGCCCGGTCGCGGACCGAACTGCTCGCAGCAGGGTCGGCTATCTCGTCTCCCGGCGGCGGGCGGGCTCCTCGCATGCCGACGACGCCGGTTTCCCGCATTGCCGGCAAGCAATCGAGTATGACCCCCGTCGTCGTCCGCGAGTGGCACAATGGCGCCCTTCTTTGCGGGAGGGAGCAGGGCATGCAGGGTGACGAGGGACTGGGCGCCGGGCTGATGGTGGTGCACGGCAACCGCCTGGAAGCGTTGCGCGAATTGGCGGTGGAATGGATGCGGCGTCATCCCCTGACGCCGCTGGAGGACGAGGTGGTGCTGGTGCAGAGCAACGGCATCGTCCAGTGGCTGAAGCTGGCGCTGGCCGGGCGGGACGGTTGCGGCATCGCCGCGGCGATCCGCGTCGAGCTGCCGGCGCGCTTTCTCTGGCAGAGCTACCGCGCGGTGCTGGGGAGCGACGGCATCCCCCGCGAATCGCCGCTGGACAAGGCGCCGCTGACTTGGCGGCTGATGCGCCTGCTGCCAAACCTGCTGGAAGGCGTGGCGTTCGCTCCGTTGCGTCGTTTCCTCGAAGATGACTCCGACCTGCGCAAGCGCCACCAACTGGCCGAGCGCCTGGCCGATCTGTTCGACCAGTATCAAGTCTACCGCGCTGACTGGCTGGCCGACTGGGCCGAGGGCCATGACCGGTTGCGCACCTCGCGCGATGGGGCGAAGCCGCTCGACGAGCCGGCGCGCTGGCAGCCGGCACTGTGGCGCGCCCTGCTGGCGGATGTCGGCCAGGACACGGTGGCCACCAGCCGCGCCGGCGTGCACCTGCGTTTCGTCGAACGCCTGCGCGGCCTCGAAGCGCCGCCGCCCGGCCTGCCGCGGCGGGTCATGGTGTTCGGCATCTCCTCGCTGCCGGCGCAGGCCCTTGAGGCGCTAGCCGCCCTGGCGCGCTTCAGCCAGGTGCTACTCTGCGTGCACAACCCCTGTCGGTACCACTGGGGCGACATAATTCCCGACCAGGACCTGCTGCGCCACCAGTACCGCCGCCAGCGACGCAAGGACGGCATGGCGCCGGGGCTGTCCGCCGAGGACCTGCATCAGCATGCCCATCCGCTCCTGGCCGCCTGGGGCAAGCAGGGCCGCGACTACATCAACTTGCTGGACAGGTACGACGATCCCGAGCACTACCGCGAGCGCTTCGCCAGCCTCGGCGTGCGCATCGACCTGTTCGACGAGGAGGATGGTCCCAGGCCCGGACACCTGCTCGGCCAGTTGCAGGACGACATCCTCCACCTGCGCACCCTGGAGGAAACCCGCAAGGAGTGGTCGCCGGTCGATCCGAAGGCCGACCGCTCGCTGCGTTTCCACATCGCCCACAGCGCTCAGCGTGAAGTCGAGATCCTCCACGACCAGTTGCTGGCGCGCTTCGCCGCCGCCCCCGGCCTGCGCCCGCGCGAGGTGATCGTCATGGTCCCGGACGTCAACGCCTATGCACCGCACATCCAGGCGGTGTTCGGCCAGTACGCCCGGGACGACGACCGCTACATCCCCTTCAGCCTCGCCGACCAGGGGCAACGCGGCTGCGATCCGCTGCCGATCGCCGTCGAACAGCTACTGAAATTGCCGGAAAGCCGGCTGACCGTCAGCGAGGTGCTCGACCTGCTCGACGTGCCGGCGCTGCGCGCGCGCTTCGCCATCGACGAGAGCGACTTGCCGACCCTGCGCCGCTGGATCGAGGGCGCCGGCATCCGCTGGGGCCTGGATGCCGAGCGCCGCGCCGGCCTCGGCCTGCCGGCGGGCCTGGAACAGAACACCTGGCGCTTCGGCCTGCGGCGTATGCTGCTCGGCTACGCGGTGGGCAGCGGCGCGCCCTGCGCCGGCATCGAACCCTTCGACGAGATCGGCGGTCTGGAGGCCGTGCTGATCGGTCCGCTGGTGCGCCTGCTCGACACGCTCGACGACCTGCACCGGCGCCTGGCCCGGCCCGTCGCGCCGGCCGAGTGGGGACGCATCCTGCAGGCCATGCTGGGCGATTTCTTCCTGGCCCAAAGCGAGCGCGACGAAACTCTGCTCGGCCAGCTCGGCGAGGCGCTGGAGGAATGGCTGGAGCTGTGCGCCGGGGTCGACCTGGACGAGCCCCTGCCGCTCGGCGTGGTGCGCGAAGCCTGGCTCGGCCTGCTGGACCGAGGTCGCCTGAGTCAGCGCTTTCTCGCCGGCGCGGTGAACTTCTGCACCCTGATGCCGATGCGTGCCATCCCGTTCCGTGTGGTTTGCCTGCTCGGCATGAACGACGGCGACTACCCGCGCAGCCAGACGCCCCTGGACTTCGACCTGATGGCCGGCGACTACCGCCCGGGCGACCGCTCGCGCCGCGAGGACGACCGCTACCTGCTGCTCGAAGCCCTGCTCGCCGCCCGCGAGCAGCTCTACGTCAGTTGGGTGGGGCGCAGCGTCCGCGACAATTGCGAGCGGCCGGCGTCGGTGCTGGTCGGCCAGTTGCGCGACCATCTCGCCAGCGGCTGGCGTTTGCCGGAGGAATACTATGAGGCGAGCGATTCGCAGGCCGACAAAGCCAAAAGGCTGCTCGCGGCGCTGACCACCGAGCACCCGCTGCAGCCGTTCAGCCGCCGCTACTTCGAGGGCGACGACGCCCTGTTCAGCTACGCCCGCGAATGGGCCGCGCTGCACCGCCGGGACGCGCCGGCCGGAGCGGCGCAGGCGCTGCCGCCGTTCGAGCCGGACGGCGCGTTGGCCCTGGAGACCCTGCAGAACTTCCTGCGCGATCCGGTCAAGCATTTCTTCACCCAGCGCCTCAAGGTGCATCTGGACGAGGGCGTGCAGGCGCAGCTCGACGAGGAACCCTTCGGTCTCGACGGTCTGCAACTGCACCAGTTGCGCCAGAACCTGCTGGACGCCGCCAGCCTGGCCCTGGAAGACGATCCGGCGCGGGTCGAGGCGGCGCTGGAGGCTGCCGCCCTGCGCCTGCAGCGCAGCGGCCGGTTGCCGCTGGCCGGCTTCGGCGAGCGCCTGCGCGAGCAACTGCTGAAGCCGCTGCCGGAGCAGATGCGGCGTTACCGGAGCCTCTGTTCCCTGTGGTCGACGCGGCTGGAATCGCCCAAGCCGCTGCGGTTCGAACACAAGGGCGTCGAGCTGGCCGGCTGGCTCGGCGGCCTGCGCGAGAACGCCGGCGGGGCGCTGGCGCGCATCGAACTGCAGCCCGGCGAGCTCAAGCGCGGCAAGGACGGCTGGAAATGGCACCGCCTGCTCAGGCCCTGGGTGGCGCATGTCGCCGCCGCGGCCTGCGGTGCGCCGCTGACCAGCCTGCTGGTCGGCCAGGATGCGAGCCTCGAGTTCGCGCCCATCGAGCAAGCACGGGCGCAGGCGATCCTCCGCCCGTGGCTGGAAGCCTGGCGCGCTGGGCTGGAAACGCCGTTGCCGGTGGCGCTGAACACCGCCATCGCCTGGCTGGGTGCGGACGACGAGAGCAAGGCCGAAGAGGCCGCGCGCAAAGCCTACGAGGGCGGCTACAACCACGTTGGCGAACTGGCCGGCAGCGCCAGCCTGGCGCGCCACTACCCGACCTTCGCCGCGCTGATTGAAAGCGGCGATTTCCCCGAGTGGAGCCGCGACCTATACCAGTCGCTGCTCGACCACCAGCCCACGGAACTCATGGAGGAGAACCACGCATGAGCCAGCCGCCGCCCGCCGCCCGCCCGCTGGCGCTACGCTTCCCGCTGCACGGCAGCCGCCTGATCGAGGCCAGCGCCGGCACCGGCAAGACCTTCACCATCTCCGCCCTCTACCTGCGCCTGGTGCTCGGTCATGGCGGCGAGGCGGGCTTTTCCCGCGAGCTGCTGCCGCCGGAGATCCTCGTGGTGACCTTCACCGACGCCGCCACCCGCGAGCTGCGCGACCGCATCCGCACGCGGCTGGTCGAGGCGGCCAAGGTGTTTCGCGAGGAGGCGCCGGGCGACGATCTGCTGCAGCAGTTGCGCGCCGACTTTTCCGCCGAGCGCTGGCCGGCCTGTGCGCGCCGCCTGGACATCGCCGCGCAGTGGATGGACGAGGCGGCGGTGTCGACCATCCACGGCTGGTGCCAGCGCATGCTGCGCGAGCACGCCTTCGACAGCGGCAGCCTGTTCACTCAGACCCTGGAGACCGACCACAGCGAACTGCTCGCCGAGGTGGTGCGCGACTACTGGCGCCAACACTGCTACCCGCTCTCCGCTGCGGCGCTGAGCTGGGTGATCGAGCACTGGGGGCATCCGGATGCGCTGCTCAAGGACAAGCTCGGCGCGCTGCTCGGCGAGGCGCAGCCGATGCCGGCCGAGCCGCTCGGCATGCTGCTGGAGCGGGCGCTGGCCGAGCAGGCCGGCGAACTGGCCCGGCTGAAGGAAGGCTGGAACGCCTGGGCCGACGAGTTGGAAGCGCTGCTCGATGCGGCGGTGCAGGCCAAACGGGTAGACGGACGCAAGATCCAGGCGCGCTACTACCGGCCCTGGTGCGAGAAGCTGCGCGCCTGGGCAACTGGCGACGAGACGGACCTCGACCTCGGCAGCGGCTTCGCCCGCCTGACCCCCGAGGGTCTGGCCGAGGCCTGGAAGGGCGAGCCGCCACCCCATCCAGCGCTGGAGGCCATGCGCGCGCTGCCGGCGCGCCTGCGGACGCTGCCCGGCCCCGACGCGCCGGCTCGGCGCCACGCCGCCGCCTGGGTAGGCCTGCGCTTCGAGCAGGAGAAGCGCCGCCGCGCCGAAATGGGTTTCGACGACATGCTGAGCCGCCTCGACGCCGCCCTGCGAGGCGATAACGGCGGGCGCCTGGCCGAGCTGATTCGCGGCCAGTTCCCGGTGGCGCTGATCGACGAGTTCCAGGACACCGACCCGCTGCAGTACCGCATCTTCGACCGTATCTATGCCATCGCGAGCAACCGTGCCGACTGCGGCCTGTTTTTGATCGGCGACCCCAAGCAGGCGATCTACGCCTTCCGCGGCGCCGATATCCACACCTACCTGCGCGCCCGCCAGGCCACCGAGGGCCGCCACTACAACCTGGAAACCAACTTCCGCTCCAGCCAGGCGCTGGTTTCCGCGGTTAACCGGGTGTTCCGCCTGGCCGAGCGGCGCGAAGCCGGACACGGCGCCTTCCTGTTCCGCGACGGCGCGGCCGACCCGCTGCCCTTTCTCGAAGTGGGCGCGCAAGGCCGCGAGGAGGTCTGGCAGATCGGAGGCAATGCGCAGCCGGCACTGAATCTCTGGCATCTGGAGGGCGAGGCGCCGCTGCCCGGCGGCGCCTACCGCGCGCAGATGGCCGAACGCGCCGCCAGCGAGATCGTCCGCCTGCTGAACCTCGGTCAGCAGGGCGGGGCGGGCTTCGTCCGGGACGGGCGGTTGCAGCCGCTGCGCCCCAGCGACATCGCCATCCTGGTGCGCGATTTCAAGGAGGCCGAGGCGATTCGTGGCCAACTGGCCGCGCGCGGGGTACGCAGCGTCTACCTTTCGGACAAGGATTCGGTGTTCGCCAGCCCCGAGGCGCGCGACCTCCTGCTGTGGCTGCGCGCCTGCGCCGAACCGGACGTCGACCGCCCGCTGCGCGCCGCCCTGGCCAGCCGCAGCCTGGGCCTCGCGCTGGCCGAACTGGAGGAGCTGAACCGGGACGAGCGCATCTGGGAGAGGCGCGTCATGCAGTTCCGCGGCTACCGCCAGCGCTGGCAGCGCCAAGGCGTGCTGCCGATGCTGCACCAACTGCTGCACGACTTCGATCTGCCGCAGCGGCTGATGGCGCGCCCCGATGGCGAGCGCGTGCTGACCAACCTGCTGCATCTGGCCGAGCTGCTGCAGCAAGCCGCCGCCGGGCTGGACGGCGAGCAGGCGCTGATCCGCCATCTGTCCGAGCTGTTGGCCGGCGAGATCCAGGTCGCCGAGGAACAGGTGCTGCGCTTGGAGAGCGACGCGGCGCTGGTGCGGGTGGTGACCATCCACAAATCCAAGGGCCTGGAATATCCGCTGGTGTTCCTGCCGTTCGTCTGCGCCTTCCGCGCGGTGGAGGGTGGCAAGCCGCTGTGGGTGCACGACGGTGAACGCCGCCGGTTGGTGCTGACGCCAGGCGAGGACGAGGTGGCGCGCGCCGACCGCGAGCGCCTGGGCGAGGAACTGCGCTTGCTCTACGTGGCCCTGACCCGTGCCCGCCACGCCTGCTGGCTGGGCGTCGCCGACCTTTGCGTCGGCAATGCCAGAAAATCGCGCCTGCACGATTCGGCGCTCGGCTATCTGCTTGGCGGCGCTGTGCCGCTGGAGCGCAGCGCCGCCCTGGCCGACTGGCTCGCGCCGCTAAAGGTGGCTGGCGAGAGCGCGGTGCTGGAGGCGCCCGAAGCCGGCGGCGAGCGCTTCGTCGAGCAGGCAGTCGCCCGGAGCAAGCCGCAATGGCGCACCCCGGCGCGCAGCGCCGCCGAGCACTGGTGGATCGCTTCCTACAGCGCCCTGCGCATCGGCACCGGCGAGGAAAGGCTGGCCGACAGCCAGATACCGGCCAGCCGCTTCGACGACGCCGCGCCGGATAGCCCGGCGGCACAGAAGGTCGCCGACGACGAGCGCGAGAGCGTCTTCGTGCCGCTGCGCGCGGGTGAAACGCCGACTCTGCATCGTTTTCCGCGCGGCCCCAATCCCGGCACCTTTTTCCATGGCTTGCTGGAAATGGCCGGCCGCGAAGGCTTCGCCGCGCTGGCCGCCGAGCCCGCGCGGCTGCGCGAGCTGATCGCCCGGCGCTGCCAGTTGCGTGGCATGACCGAATGGATCGATCCGCTGGCCGACTGGCTGCTCGACCTGCTGACCAGGCCCTTGGCGCTCGGCGGGGACCGGTGTGTGGCGCTGGCCAAGCTCGGCCAGTACCAGCCCGAACTGGAGTTCTGGTTCGAGGCGCGCGCCGTCGACGTGCGGCGCATCGACGAATTGGTTCAGGAGTGGGTGCTGCCCGGCCTGCCGCGTCCGGCACTGGCAAAGGATCGGCTCAACGGCATGTTCAAGGGCTTTATCGACCTGGCGTTCGAGCACAACGGGCGCTACTACCTGCTCGACTACAAATCCAACTGGCTGGGCGAGGACGATGCCGCTTACAGCGCCGAGGCGATGGCGGCGAGCGCCGCCAGCCACCGCTACGACCTGCAGTCGGTGCTCTACCTGTTGGCGCTGCACCGCCAGTTGCGCGCGCGCCTGCCCGGCTATGACTACGACGCGCACTTGGGCGGCGCGCTCTGCCTGTTCCTGCGCGGCAGTCGCGCGGCGGGGCAGGGCATCCACCGGGTGCGCCCGCCACGCGAGCTGATCGAGACGCTGGATGCGTTGTTCGAGGGCAAGAAGGAGGCCGAGGCATGAGCGAACAATTGCCCCTGGAATTGGAAAGCGCGGCGCCGTCGGCCGCCCTGCGCGATGCCGAGAGCCTGCTGGCGCTGCTCGACGCCTGGGTCGAGCGTGGCTGGCTGCGTGCCCTGGACCGCGCCTTGGCCGGTTTCTTTCGCGAGCTGGACGAGTCCTGCCCGCCGCTGGCGCTGCTCGCTTGCGCCCTGGCCAGCCACCAGCTCGGCCACGGCCACGTCTGCCTTGACCTGGCGGCGACCTTGGCTAGCCCGGACTTTGCCCTGTCGCTGCCGCCGGAAGGCGAGGATGCCGCGCGCGCCAGCCTCTTGCCCTCGGAGATTCTCGCCGGCGTCGCGCCGAGCCAGTGGCGAAACGCGCTGGCTGCCAGCTGCCTGGTGGCCGTCGACGGACTTGGCGAAGAAGCGCCCCTGGTGCTCGCCGGCGAATGCCTCTACCTACGCCGCTACTGGAACCACGAGCGCGCGGTGGCGGCGGCGATTGGCGCGCGCCTGCGGGATGCGCCGGCCTTGCCGGCCGATCTTGCCGTCCGCCTGGCCCGGCTCTTTCCCGAGCCGCCGCTGGTCGACGGCGAGCGCCGGACCGATTGGCAGAAACTCGCCTGTGCCCTGGCCGCGCGCGGCAGCTTCAGCCTGATCACCGGCGGTCCCGGTACCGGCAAGACCACCACCGTGGTACGCCTGCTGGCCCTGTTGCAGGGGCCGGCGCTGGAGAACGGCCAGGCGTTGCGCATCCGTCTCGCCGCGCCGACCGGCAAGGCCGCCGCGCGGCTGACCGAATCCATCGGCGCCCAGGTCGCCTCGCTGGCAGTGGACGAGGCGCTGCGAAAGGCCATCCCCAGCGAGGTCACCACCCTACACCGGCTGCTCGGCAGCCTGCCGGACAGCCGCCACTTCCGCCACCACGCCGGTAACCTTCTGCCGCTGGACGTGCTGGTGATCGACGAAGCCTCGATGATCGACCTGGAGATGATGGCTTGCCTGCTCGACGCCTTGCCGCGCCACGCCCGGCTGATCCTGCTCGGCGATAAGGACCAACTCGCCTCGGTGGAGGCCGGCGCCCTGCTCGGTGATCTGTGTCGCGACGCCGAGGGCGGTTTCTACGGCGCCGAGACCCGCGCCTGGCTGGAGGCGGTCGGCGGCGAAGCGCTTGCCGATCCCGCCTTGCGCGAAGGCGACGGCGAACGCCGGCCACTGGCCCAGCGCACGGTGATGTTGCGCCACTCGCGGCGCTTCGGCGGCGGCTCGGGCATCGGCCGTCTGGCCCGCGCGGTCAACTGCCGCGATGCGGCGCAGGCGCGCTCCATCCTCGCCGAGGGCAGTCGCGATCTGCATGTGCTGCGCCTGCGCGGCGAAGCGGACCGGGCGTTCGAGCGTCTGGCGCTCGACGGCCTGCCGGCGCGGGGCGAGTCCAGGCCGCAGGGTTACGTCCATTACCTCGAACTGCTGCGCGAGTCGCGCCCGGCCGCCGATTGCCCACCCGACCATGAAGACTGGAAAAACTGGGCGGCAGCGGTGCTCGAAGCCTTCGACGAATTCCAGTTGCTCTGCGCCGTGCGCAAGGGTCCCTGGGGCGTGGAAGGGCTCAACCCGCGGATCGCCGCGGCTCTCTGCCAACGCGGTCTGCTCGATGGTGACCAGGGCTGGTACGAAGGCCGTCCGGTGCTGATGACCCGCAACGACTACAGCCTGGGCCTGATGAACGGCGACATCGGCATCGCCCTGCGCCTGCCCGAACCGCCTGAGCAGCCCGACGCGAAGCCGCAGACGGTGCTGCGCGTAGTTTTTCCGCGCAACGACGGTTCGGGCGGGCTGCGCTGGGTACTGCCCAGCCGCCTGAGTGCGGTGGAGACGGTATTCGCCATGACCGTGCACAAGTCTCAGGGCTCGGAATTCGCCCACACTGCGCTGATCCTGCCCGATACTCTCAACCCGGTGTTGACCAAGGAGCTGATCTACACCGGCATCACCCGCGCGCGGCACTGGTTCAGCCTGATCGAAAGCCGTCCCGGGGTGTTCGACGAAGCGGTGAGGCGGCAGGTGGAGCGCAGGAGCGGGCTGGTGGAGGCATTGGAAAGGCGGCCCTCTCCCCCGGCCCCTCTCCCGTGAACGGGAGAGGGGAGTCGTGCGGACCGATCCGGTGCGGGTGGACACAGGCCGGGTTCGGCACGGATAGCGCCTTTTCTGTGAATGGGAGGGAGGAGTCGTGCGGACCGATCCGGTGCGGGTGGACACAGGCCGGGTTCGGCACGGATAGCGCCTTTTCTGTGAATGGGAGGGAGGAGTCGTGCGGACCGATCCGGTGCGGGTGGACACAGGCCGGGTTTGGCACGGATGGCGCCCTTTCTGTGAACGGGGGAGGAGAGTTGTGCGGGGCGATCCGGTACGAATGGGCGCAGGCCGGATTCAGCACGAATAGCCCCTCTCCCGCGTGCGGGAGAGGGGTTGGGGAGAGGGCGGTTCATGGACGAGCAAATGCGTGACCGGGCACGGGCGTTGCGGCGCGGAATGACCGAGGCCGAGCAGCGCCTCTGGTATCACCTGCGTGCCCATCGTTTTCTGGGGCTGAAATTCAGGCGGCAGGCACCGCTGGGCCGTTACATCGTCGACTTCGTCTGCATGGAACTGCGCCTGATCGTCGAACTGGATGGCGGCCAGCACGCCAGGCAGGTGGCCTATGACCAGCGCCGGGACGATTGGCTGCGGGAGCGGGATTTTATGGTGCTGCGTTTCTGGAATCACCAGGTGTTGCAGCAGACGGAGGCCGTGCTGGAGCGGATTCGCCTGGGGGTGGAGCGAGCCCGCGCCCGGTCCTCTCCTCCAACCCCTCTTCCGTGAGCAGAAAAGGGGTTGGAGGAGAGGACCGGGTCATGGACGATTCTTACAAGCCTTTGTGCTCGGGCGCCAAGGCCGCGGTGCGGGCGTTTCCGATGTCTTCGACCGACTGGTCGACGGCCTGGGCAAAGCACTTGGTCAGTAGGTCGAAGTCTTCGATACGGCTGCAGGTCTTGAGCCAGGAGCTCAACGCCAGGGACTTGCGCAGCTCAGCCGGATTGAGCATGCGTTTTTCGCATGCCAGATAGCGGCGGATGCCTTCGTCGCCGGAGCGTCCATCGAACTCCAGGTCGCAGACTCTGCCCATCTGGGCGTTCCAGATCATGCCGTCATGTCGGGCCACCATGCTGGACGCGAATTGTTCGTACAGTTCCTGGTTTTCCTGGCGGGCCTGTTCGTGCAAATAGATGCCGCCGACGATGGCGGCCACTCCTGTAGCGCTGGCTATGAAAGCTTTCATGGCGCGGTCTCCTTGTTTTCTCGGGTACGGCTGGACTTGCACGCAGGTCTTCCCGAACAGCAGTAAACACGGCGAGCAATTAAATGATTTGTTTCCGAATTCGGTTTTTGGTTCGCACCGATTTCCATAAGTTCGGCCTGGCTATTGCCTGGCGTGGCGCAAAGACGGTTATTTCAGAACGCTTCCCAGTGCCCTCCGACGATGCTCAAGGCCGGGCTGGCGGCTGCTCTCGGCAGCGCCGGCCGCTCCGGCGCGGCGTCGTTCCGTTCCGGGATTTCCTGCCGTGCCGCGTGCGGCGCTTCCATGGCCAACTGGAACACCGCCACTGCCTCTTCCAGGTGCCGCGCCTGTTCGGCTAGCGAGGCCGAGGCCGTCGACGCCTCCTGCACCAGCGTCGTGTTCTGCTGGGTCACCTCGTCCATCTGCGCGGCCGCCGTGTTCACCTGGGCGATCCCCTCGCTCTGTTCGTTCGAGGCCGCCGAGATTTCGTCGATGATGTCGGTCACCCGCTGCACCGCCTTCACCACCTCTTCCATGGTCCGCCCGGCCTGCTCGACCAGTTGCGAGCCGTCGCCGACCCGCTTGCTGGAGGCCTCGATCAGCGCCTTGATCTCCCGCGCCGCCTCCGCCGAACGGCCGGCCAGGTTGCGCACCTCGTCGGCCACCACCGCGAAGCCGCGGCCCTGCTCGCCGGCACGCGCCGCCTCCACCGAGGCGTTCAGCGCCAGGATATTGGTCTGGAAGGCGATCGAGTCGATGACCCCGACGATCTTGGTGATCTGCGCCGAGCTGTCGCTGATCTCGCGCATCGTCTCCACCACCCGACCGACCACCTCGCGGCCCTGGCCGGCGGTGCCCGACGCATCGTTGGCCAGCGCGCTGGCCTGGCGGGCGTTGTCGGCGTTCTGCTTCACCGTCGCGGTCAGCTCTTCCATGCTCGCCGCGGTTTCCTCCAGCGAGGCAGCCTGCTGCTCGGTGCGCGAGGACAAGTCGGCGTTGCCGCTGGCGATCTGTTGCGCGCCGACCAGGATCGAACCGCTGCCGGCGCGCACGCTGGTGACGATCCGCGCCAGGCTTTCCTGCATCTCGCCCAGCGCGCCGAGCAACCGGCCGATCTCGTTGCGCGAGGTCACCGGGATCGGCTGCGACAAATCGGCGCGGGCCAGGCGCTGCACATGCTCCATCGCCTCGTTCACCGGGTGGACCACGAAGCCCATCAGCATCGCCCGCAGGGCCAGGATCAGGAACAGAGCGATGGCCAGCGCGACGCCGCCGACGATGGCGAAGCCCTCGAGGCTGGCGTGATAGTCGTCCAGTTGCCACGTGCCGTGGCTTTCGAGGAAGGCCATGGCTTCCGCTAGACCCTGGGCGACCTGGGGGCCGCGTTTGAAGATCATGTCGTCCTCGAGCTGGTCGAAGGTGCCGCTGTCGTCCTCCTTCCAGGCCAGCAATTGCCTGTCGAGCGCCGCCAGGGATTCTTCGAGATCGGCGGCCACCTTTTCCAGGCGCTGGCGCCCGTCCTCCTCGTCGAACGGTGGCAGGGCCTTGAAAGTCGTCAGGGACGTGCCGGCCGTGCCGAGCAGCTCCTTGAGTTCGACCTCCTGCCGCTGCCGCTCGACCATGCCGACCAGGCCGACGGAACTCATCTTGCCGTAGGCCTCCAGGTGGGCGAAGACTTTCAGGCGCAGCGTGTCGATCTGGCGCAGCAGGTCGATGCGGGTGGCGGTGCGCGTACGGTCTTCGAGAGCCCGGTTGGCCATGTCGGTGCCGGTATAGCCCAGCGCGGCGACGAGGCCGATCAGGAGCGTGAAACAGACCAGGGTAGTGGTGACCATGGCCCTGATGCTCAGATTGCGCAAGAAGTTCTGCATGGAGTTCTCCGTAACGACTGGTGTGCGGCGCCGGATCGGGCCTGCGCCTTCTGTTTTTTCGCCGGCCCGGCGGCGAACGCGCCGCGCCGGAGCCGGGCTCGCCCACACGTGGCCGGGCGCGGCGTGGATCAGGTGAAGCCTTTCGGCTCCCGCGCCAGCCGGCGGGTGTCGATCACCGTCAGACTGTTGCCGGGCAGGGCCTTAGCCCGTCGCTTGGCGCTGGAGGCCAGCTCGGCGAGTTGCGCGGTATCCAGTTGCGTACAGGCTTCGGGAAACAGGTGAACGGCGCCCAGCGATAGGCTGAGCAGCGGGAACTCGTGCCGGTGGCCCTGGCGGTCGTGGCTGCCGAAGCAGCCGGCCTCCAGGTGCTCGCTGCGGTAGAGACGCCGGCAACGCATCGGGAATTCCTCCTGCAGGCGGGCCAGGCGCCGTCGCCAGTCGGGGGAGGTCAGCACCAGCAGGAAGTCGTCGCCGCCGATGTGGCCGAGGAAATCGCACTGCGGGTCGATCTGTTCGGCCAGGCAGCGGGCCAGGTCGAGTAGCACCTCGTCGCCCTTGGCGTAGCCGTAGCAGTCGTTGAACGGCTTGAAGTGGTCGATGTCGACGTAGCAGACCAGCGCTTCGCGCGGGTTCTGCAGCAGGCGGGTCAGGCACTGCTGGATCGGCACGTTGCCTGGTAGCAGGGTCAGCGGGTTGGCGTGGCGCGCCTGTTGCAGCCGCTGCTCGGTGATCAGCCTGAGCACGTCGATGGCCCGGCCGATGCCCAGGTAGCGGCCGTCCTTGGTGATCACGAAGTCTTCCTCGATGCTCTGACGGGCGTGGCCAGTCAGCAGGCGGCTGATTTGTTGCAGGGAATGCGTCTGCTCGACGGCGAGGAAATCCTCGTCCATCAGCCGCCGGATCGGCTTGCGGGCGAACAGCTCGGGGCCGAAGGGCTTGAGCATGATGTTGGACAGCGCTTGGCGCTGGACCACGCCGATCGGTCGCCGCTCGGCGTCGAGGACCGCCAGGGTGTTCAGCGAGGCCTGGCGGCGGAACAGTTCGAGGACTTCGGCGACCGGCGTGACGTCGGCCACTCCCGGCTGTTCGATGAGCAGCGCGGCGAGGCTCGCGTCGTCCTCGATGGGCAGCGCGCCGGCCGGCCTGGGGTGCGGCAGGCATTGGCAGGGTTCGCTGTCCGGGCGCTCCGTGGGGCGAGCGAACAGGTCGCCCTGCAGCAGGTCGACGCCCATCTCGACCAGGGTGGCCAGTTCCTCCGGGCGCTCGATGCCCTCGGCGATGATCCGCGCTCGGGAGGCCCTAGCCATGCGCAGAATGGAGTCGACGAATTCGCGCTTGAGCGGGGCGCGGTCGATGCCGTCGATGAAGTGGCGGTCGATCTTCACGTAGTCAGGACGCAGTTCGGACCACAGGCGCAGGCCGGCGTAGCCGGCGCCGAGGTCGTCGAGGGCGATGGAGAAACCCATGGCGCGGTAGTAGTAGAGCGCCGCATCGAGCAGGGCGAAGTCCTTGATGGGGGTCTGTTCGGTTAGCTCGATCACCACCTTGTGGGGCGGGATGCCCAGCTCGTTCAGCAGTTCCAGGGTGTGCCCGGTGCGCCGTTCCGGTTCGAGCAGCACCTCCGGCGAGACGTTGAGGAACAGCCGGCCGTCGAGGTTAAGTTCCTGGAAGCGCCGGTAGGCGTTCTTCCGGCACAGGGCTTCCAGTTCACCGAGGCGGCCGGCGTGGCGGGCGGCGCCGAACAGCGGCATGGGCGTGTGCAGGGGACTGTTGGAGGGACCGCGACTGAGGGCTTCGTAGCCGTGGATGCGCTGTTCCGAGAGGCTGAGGATGGGCTGGAAAAGGGTATTCAGGGTGCCCTGGGCGAGGATCAGGTCCAGGGCGCTCAACTGCTCGGTGACGGTCATGGAAGAGCCCCTTTCGCAGGTTAAGGCAAAGTGCCATATCGCGATGGCCGGTATTGCACGACAAATCCATGACGCTAGTATGACGTTCGCGACCGCTGCGCCGGTGGGCGTCGGTGCCCGCTCAGGGCACCGGTTCGGGCTCGCGCCAGTCGGCCGGGGCGAAGGCCACCGGGCGGCCGGACAGGGACATCGCCAGGCGGTCCAGCCAGACCTCGACCGGCAGCCGTGGGGCCTGGGTAGCGACACCAATGGCGAGCAGGCCGAGAACCAGCAGGCCGGTCGGGACGCGGCGCGGCGCGAGCCTGTCGAGATAGCGTAAGAAGAACAGTGCGCCGAACGTGCCGAGCAGGCAGCCGGCGATGGCTTCGGAACGCGGATGCGAGGCAGCGGCGATCTGAAACAAGCCGTAACACCAGGCCACGGCTAGCGCCGCCAGGGTCGCGGGCCAGCGCCAGAGGGGACGGAAACGGCGGACCAGCAGGCTGCCCAGGACGGTTAGCATCAGGGTCGCGTTCGTCGCCTGGCCGCTGATGACCGTGAGATCGAGCCAGCGTACGCCCAGGCCCCAGCCCTTGAAGGCGAGCTTGCTCGCGGCGACCGGCAAGTAGCAGGCGAGCAGGGTGACCAGCCAGGCCGCCAGCGCCCGCGGCGATCTTCCGGCCAGCAGCCAGAGCGCGATCACCGCGGCCGCGGGCAGCATCACCGACAGGTCGGAATAGCGGGTCAGGCTCTCGGGTAGCATGCCGCTTCCCCGTCCAGGCGCGGACGGCCGCACGGCACGGGCGCCCGTCCCCCTGGCCGATGGCATCTCGTTGCCGTCCGGCGTAGCATGGGTCTTCTTCTTTTTCCAGACATAATCTTAAGCGCCGTGAAGTACCTCATCCTTTCAGTTCTGGTCTTTTCCGTCGGCTATGTGCATCTGCGTGGCCGGGTCCGCCACAAGCTCACCCGTCAGATTACCGATCACTCGAGCTTCCTGGCACCGCTGAACACTCTCCTGTACCTGACCTCCAGCGTTCCCAACAGGCCCTACCTGTCGCCCGACGAATTCCCCGAGATGAAGCGTTTCCAGGACAACTGGGAAAGTATCCGCGAAGAGGCGCTGGCGCTGTTCCAGGCCGGGGAGATCAAGCGCTCCGACACCTACAACGATGCCGGCTTCAACTCCTTCTTCAAAAGCGGCTGGAAGCGCTTCTACCTGAAGTGGTACGGCGACAGCCATCCCTCGGCCAGCAAGCTGTGTCCGAAGACCATCGCGCTGTTGCAGGAGGTCGGCTCGGTGAAGGCGGCGATGTTCACTCTGATGCCGGCGCACTCGAAGCTGGTGCGCCACCGCGACCCCTACGCTGGTTCGCTGCGCTACCACCTGGGCCTGTCCACTCCCAACGATCCGGGCTGCTTCATCAGCGTCGACGGGCAGACCTACGCCTGGAGGGACGGCGAGGCGGTGGTGTTCGACGAGACCTACATCCACCATGTGGAGAACACCACCGACAAGGATCGGCTGATCTTCTTTTGCGACATAGAGCGCCCCCTGAAGTATGGCTGGGCGACCGCGCTGAACCGCTGGTTCAGCCGCACGGTGATGGCCGCCGCCAGCTCGCCCAACGATGTCGGCGACAAGACCGGCGGGGTGAACCGGGCCTTCAAGTACCTGTACTGGCTGCGCCTGCAGGGCAAGGCACTGAAAAAGCGTAGCCGCAGCCTCTACTACACGCTGAAGTGGGGGATGCTGGGCGCTCTGTTCGGGCTGTTCCTGCTCAGTTGAGCGCTGTTCCGAACGCATGGAACGGGCCACCTCGGGTGGCCCGTTCCGTTTCCGGCGCGGCCGGACACCGCTCCCACTGCCTGCGAAGACCGCCGGACTCTCAAGGCGCCGCACGGATTTCCGGCGACGAGCGGGGTAGATAGACCTCGAAATGGTCGACCAGCACCTGCTCGGGAACGCTCTCGCCCCGCGCCAAGCGCTTGAGCATCCAGTAGCTCTGGCGACCGATCTCGCGGCTGTTCATGTCCACATAGGCCTGTACCAACCCTTCGTCGAGCAAGGCGTGCTGCGCCGCGTCGGGCTCGGACGTGGCAATGATGATGACGGGGCGCCTGCCCGTCTTCTCGAGTTCGGCGAGCGCCGGGCCGATATGCCGTCGGTAGGCATCGACCTTGTAAACGGGCCACATGCCCAGGCTTATGATGACGTCGAATTGGTCAGCGCTCAGCAGGTCGGCCAGTTGCAGCACGGCGTTCTCGGGCGTCTCCGCGCGATTCAGCGGACAGCGGTGGGGTTCGCTCCAGCCGTTCTCGCCGTGCAACTGGTCGGTGACCCCGGCGCCGCCGAGGCGCTGGCGGATTCCCTGGAGACGCTCGTGCTGATTGGTGCTCCAGAGGTTGTCCTGCAGGATGCACAGCCTTCCGCCCTGCGGTTTCAAGCGTTGAGCCAGTTCGCCCAGCCGGTGGCCGAAGGCTAGGTTGTCGAGCCCGACGTAGCCCTTGCGCAAGTGCCGTTCCGCCGGCTCCAGATCCGTTTCGAAGGTGACCAGGGGCACTCGTCCTATCCCCTGCAAGGCGTGTTCGGCCAGCCATTTCGAGTGCGTCACCGCCAAGGCGATGCCGTCCAGATCGCGGGCGAGGGTCTGCTCCAGGGCCTTGTTCTGGCGCCGGAAATGCGGCGATCCGGGGGCGCCCAGAAACAGGCAGGTATCGCCCTGGGCCTGGGCGGCCTCGGCACAACCTTTCCCGCTCAGCATGCAGTGGTGCTGGTCGTTGCGCTTGGCGACCAGGGCGAACCGCAGGGACTCGGCCTCGGCGGGGACGGCGAACAGCAGTCCATGGAACAGAACCGCCATGGCGAGGCGGAGTCCTGTTGCCAGCGCGGCTCGCGCCGGGCTCCGGTGGCTCGATGTAAAAGGCGCCGGCTCGGGGTGCGTCATGGATGCGTCCTGTCTGCGGGTTCTGTTCCTGTACAGGCGACTTTATAACAGGGGCGCTCGCCGGGCATCCGCACTGCTCGCGAAGGCCGGGCCGGGCGCTCCGCTTTCTGCATTCATGGAGGGAAGAGTCCGCGCATGCCCCGGATGGCCGTGACGCTCAGGATGGGTCGCCCAGCCGATGGGCATCAATGCTTTCCAGCAACACCCCGCGCAGGGCCTGCGCGGCGGTCGACAACTCGTGATCGGCCAGGGTCAGCAGGCCGAGGCGCCGTTCGATGACCGGTTCGTGCAGGGCCACGCAACGGGCGCCCAACTCCCGCATCTGGCGGATGCACAGCGAGGGCACCACGCTCACCCCCAGGCCGCTGGCGACCATGCGTCCGATCGTGGCCAACTGATGGCTCTCGAAGGCGATTGGCAGCCTTTCCCCGTGCGCCGCCAGGTGCCGTTCTAGCAACAGGCGCACGGTGGATGGGCGTTGCAGGGCGATGAAGTCTTCTTCGAGCAACTCGGCCCAGCTCAGCCACGGCCGTCCGGCCAGCGCCGAGTCGGGCGGCAGCACGGCGACGAAGCGATCCGTGTACAGCGCATCGAACGCCAGGCCGTCCGGGGCGTCCGGTTCGAAAGCGATGCCCAGTTCAACCCGGCGGTTACGCACCATCTCGATGACCTGCTCGTGGATGACGTCGTGCACCGTCACGTTCACTTGCGGGTACCGGCCGCGGAAGACTTTCAGCGTCGCCGGCAGCGGGTTGCCGGCGAAGGACGGCATGGCGGCCACGGATACCTTGCCGAGCTGCAGGGTGAAGCGCTGGCGGAGCATTTCCTCGGCGTTGTCCCAGTCGGCCAGCAGTTGCCGGGCGAGCGGCTCCAGGCTCTCGCCTTCCGGGGTCAGCGTCACGCTGCGGGTGGTGCGGCTGAGCAAGCGCCCGCCCAGGGACTCTTCCAGGGCCTTGATCGTCAGGCTCAGCGCCGGTTGGGACAGGTGCAGGCGCTCACTCGCCTGGGCGAAGCTGCGGGTTTGCGCCACGGCGAGGAAGGCGCGCAACTGCTTGAGGGTCATTCATTGGTTTTCCAAATCAATGTATTGGTAAATCAAAATTAACAAATAAGTCGTGACGCACGACACTGCCCTCACCAAAGACGTCCCTCGGCAGGCGCCACGGGACAGAACAACAACAAAGAGGCAGAACGGCATGGCTGGACTCGACAAGCGCGTGAATACCTACGAAGAGGCCCTGGCAGGGCTCACCGACGGCATGACCGTCCTGGCCGGCGGCTTCGGTCTGTGCGGTATCCCGGAAAACCTGATCGCCGAGATCCGCCGTCGGCGGGTCAAGGGGCTGACGGTAGTTTCCAACAACTGCGGCATCGACGGCTTTGGCCTGGGCGTGCTGCTCGAAAAACGGCAGATCCGCAAGATGATCGCCTCCTACGTTGGCGAGAACGCTCTATTCGAGCGCCAGTTGCTCGACGGCGAGCTGGAGGTCGAACTGACCCCGCAGGGCACTCTGGCCGAAAAGCTGCGTGCTGGCGGCGCGGGCATTCCCGCCTTCTACACCGCGACCGGCTACGGCACCCCGGTCGCCGAGGGCAAGGAGGTCCGCGAGTTCCGCGGCCGGCGTTACATCCTCGAAGAGGCGATCAGCGGCGACTTCGCCATCGTCAAGGGCTGGAAGGCCGATCACTTCGGCAACGTCGTCTACCGCCATACCGCGCAGAACTTCAATCCGGTGGTGGCCACCGCCGGGCGGATCACCGTGGTCGAGGTGGAGGAGATCGTCGAACCCGGCGAACTGGAACCCAGCCAGATCCACACCCCCGGCATCTATGTCGACCGCGTGATCCTCGGCCATTTCGAGAAACGCATCGAACAGCGTACCGTCCGCGCCTGACCCCATCCGATATAAGAAGAGAGACTCCTATGGCACTTTCCCGCGAACAGATGGCCCGGCGCGTGGCGCGCGAATTGAAGGACGGCTACTACGTCAACCTGGGGATCGGCATCCCCACCCTGGTGGCCAACCACGTACCCGAGGGCATGGACGTGATGCTGCAGTCGGAGAACGGCCTGCTCGGCATGGGCGCCTTCCCCAGCGAGACGGAAATCGACGCCGACATGATCAACGCCGGCAAGCAGACCGTCACGGCCCGGCCCGGCGCCTCGATTTTCTCCTCCGCCGAATCCTTCGCCATGATCCGCGGTGGCCACGTCGACCTGACGGTGCTCGGCGCCTTCGAGGTGGACGTCGAGGGCAACATCGCTTCCTGGATGATCCCCGGCAAGCTGGTCAAGGGCATGGGCGGCGCTATGGATCTGGTGGCCGGCGCCGACAACATCATCGTCACCATGACCCACGCCTCCAAGGACGGCGAGTCCAAGCTGCTGCAGCGCTGCTCGTTGCCGCTGACCGGCGCCGGCTGCATCCGCCGGGTGCTCACCGATCTGGCTTACCTGGAGATCGACAACGGCGCCTTCGTGCTCAGGGAGCGCGCGCCGGGAGTGAGCGTCGAGGAGATCGTCGCCAGGACCGCCGGTCGGCTGATCGTGCCGGACGATGTGGTCGAAATGACCTTCTGATTTTGGTTTTGCAGCGACCCTTTCTCCAGCCTTCTCCCCGAAAAGAGAGGGAGCCGGTTCAGCGCCTACGGGATGGGGCGAGACATCGGAGAGATCGAGACATGCAAGAACAGGAAGTAGTGATAGTCGCCGCCGCCCGCACCGCCATCGGCAGTTTCCAGGGCAGCTTGGCACAAGTGCCGGCGGTCGAGCTGGGCGTCGTCGTCATCCGCGCTCTGCTCGAGCGCAGCGGATTGGCGCCGACCGAGGTGGGGACGAAGTCATCCTCAGTCAGATGCTGACCGCCAGGGCGGAACAGAATCGCCCGGCACACCACGCTGAAGGTGGGGTTGGCGCAGAGCGTGCCGGCTATGACCGTCAACAAGGTCTACGGCTCCGGCCTCAACGCTCTGCACCTGGCGGCCTGGGCGATCCACTGCGGTGATGCCGAGGCGGTCGTCGCCGGCGACAGCGGCGGCCTGGCTCCCGAGTGGCTGGCCGAGGGCATGCGCCATCCCGGCCGGTTGCTGATTGCCCATTTTTGCAGCCCGCCGCACCGTGTTCCGCTGGTGGCGGTGGTTGCGGGCCGCCAGACTCGCGGCGAGCATCTGGCGTATGTCCGGACGCTGCTGGCTGGAACGAATCTGTAAGTCGTCGTGGTGCTAGACGGGGCCGCCGATTGTCTGCCGCCTGGGCTTGCCCGGAGCCATGAGAGGCGGGCGGAGCCGGAGCGGCTGGCGAAGTAGAAAGATCCGGCGGGCCGCTATCGGCCAACCTCGCGGGAGCGGCCTGTGCCCGTTACGGGTACGGGCCGGCCGTTATGGCGTGGCGGCTGCCGTGGTGGTCGCGCCCGCGACGCTGTTGCGTTCCCAGCCGCCGCCGAGCGCCTTGTACAGGCCGACTTCGCTGTTCAGTTGCTGGAGGCGGTCGTTAAGCAGTTGCTGCTGGGCGGAGAAGAGTTCGCGCTGGGCGTCGAGCACCGACAGGTAGCTGTCGACGCCTTCCTCATAGCGCTGACGGGCAAGATCGTAGTAGACCTGGTTGTTGTCGACCAGATCGCCCTGGGCCTTGAGCTGGGCGTCGTAGGTGCCGCGCGCGGCCAGGCCGTCGGCGACCTCGCGGAAGGCGGTCTGGATGCTGTACTCGTAGGCGGCGACGTTGATTTCCTTCTGTAGCTTGGCGTACTCCAGATTCCCTTTGAGCTGCCCGAAGGTGAAGATCGGAATATTGATCGTCGGCACGGCGTTCCAGGTGCCGGAGCCGGCGTCGAACAGACCCGACAGCTCGCGACTGGCGGTACCCGCCCGCGCGGTCAGGGTGACGCTCGGGAAGAACGCCGCGCGCGCCGCGCCGATGCTGGCGTTGGCGGCCTGCAGGCGGTGTTCGGCGGCGCGGATGTCCGGCCGGCGCAGCAGCAGGTCGGAGGGCAGCCCGGCGGGGAAGTCGGCGAGCATCTCGTCGTTGACGTCGAGGCCGGTCGGCAAGTCGCTCGGGAAGGGACCACCGATCAGCAGGCGCAGGGCGTTGACGTCCTCGGCGATCTGCCGGGTGTAGAGCGCCTTCTGCGCGCGGGCCTGGTCCACCAAGGTGTGCGCCTGGCGCACGTCGAGCTGCGAGGAGACGCCGACTTCCTCGCTGGCTTCGATCAGCGCGAGGCTTTCCTCGTAGCTGGCCAGGGTCGCTTCGGTCAGCTTGAGCAGGGCCTGGTCGGTGCGCCAGGCGAAGTAGGCGGTGGCCACGTCGCCGACCAGGACGATATGTACGTTCTGCCGGTTTTCCTCAATGGCCAGGTAGTCTTCCAGGGTCTGCTCGGTGAGGCTGCGGATGCGACCGAAGAAGTCCATTTCCCAGGAGCTGGTGCCGAAGGTCACCGAGTGGTGGGTCTGGATGAAAGGTTCGGCTTTCATGGTGGTGGTGGTGGTGGTGGTGGTGGTCGAGCTACCGCCCGAAATGCCGCCACCGCTGCCGCCGCTGCCGCCGCCGCCGCTGCCACCGCCGCCGCCGCTGCGGTAATCGGCCGGCCAGCGCTGACGGCTCTGGGTGCCTTCCACGCCGAGCTTGGGGAACAGGTCGGAACGCTGCACGCGGTACAGCGCCCGGTAGGCGTCCACGTTGAGGATCGCCTGGCGCAGGTCGCGGTTGTTGTCCAGGGCCAGCTCGACCAGCCGCTTGAGCGCCGGATCGCGGAAGAACTCCTCCCAACCGACATCCGCGGCCGGCACGCTGGCCGGCAGCTCCGGCGCATAGGCGGCCCCCTCCGGCCAGGCGGCCTCGACCGGCGCGGCCGGGCGCAGGTAGTCGGGGATCAGGGTGCAACCCGGCAGTGCCAGGGCGCAGGCGGCCGCCAGGGTCAGGTATCCGTGTTTCATGCCATCACTCCTTCGGTTTCGGCCGCCTTGTCTTTTTTCCGCTCGAACAATCCGACCACCACGACGTAGAACAGCGGCACGAAGAAGATCGCCAGGAAGGTTGCCGCCAGGGTCCCGCCGAGCACACCGGTGCCGATCGAGTGCTGGCTGCCGCTGCCGGGGCCGGTGGCGGTGGCCAGCGGCAGCACGCCGAGGGCGAAGGCGATAGAGGTCATAATGATCGGCCGCAGGCGCAGGCGCGCGGCCTCGCAGGCGGCCTGCATCAGGCTGCGGCCTTGGTGCTCGTACAGATCCTTGGCGAACTCGACGATGAGGATCGCATTCTTCGCCGCCAGGCCCATGGTGGTGAGCATGCCGACCTGGAAGAACACGTCGTTGGACAGCCCGCGCAAGAGCGTGGCGCCGACCGCGCCGAGCACTCCGAGCGGCACCACCAGTATCACCGAGAAAGGAATCGACCAACTTTCGTACAGCGCCGCCAGGCAGAGGAATACGATCAGCAGCGACAGCGCGTAGAGCGCCGGCGCCTGCGAGCCGGCGGCCAGCTCCTCGTAGGACAGGCCGGTGTAGGCGATGCCGATGCCCGACGGCAACTGGGCGGCGAGGCGGTTCATCACGGCCATGGCGTCGCCGGTGCTGTAGCCGGGCGCCGGCTGGCCGAGAACCTCCACCGAGGAGATGCCGTTGTAGCGTTCCAGCTTGGGCGAGCCGTAGATCCACTGGCCCCTGGCGAAGGCCGAGAAGGGCACCATGCCGCCTTCGGAGTTGCGCACGTACCATTTGTCGAAGTCTTCCGGACCCACGCGCGAATCCTGCTTGCCCTGCACGTAGACCCGCTTGACCCGGCCGCGGTCGATGAAGTCGTTGACGTAGGAAGAACCCCAGGCCACCGACATGGTTTCGTTGATGTCCTCGATGGAGACCTGCAGCGCGCGGGCCTTCTCGTCGTCGATGATCACCTGGTACTGTGCCTCGTCGTTCATGCCGTTGGGACGCACCATGGTCAGCGTCGGCTCCTTGGCGGCCATCCCGAGGAGCTGGTTGCGCGCCGCCATCAGCGCCTCGTGGCCGAGGCCACCGTAGTCCTGCAGGAAGAGGTCGAAGCCGGTGGCGTTGCCCATCTCGCGCACCGCCGGCGGCACCACCGGAATCACGTTGGCGTCCTTGATCCGCGCGTAGCGCACGGCCGCGCGCTGGGCCAGGGCGAAGATGTTCTGCTCGGGCCTGGGCCGTTCGCTGAAGGGCTTGAGGTTGATGAACAGCAGGCCCGAGCTCTGCCCGCGGCCGGCGAAGTTGAAGCCGTTGATACTGTACACCGAGGCCACGGTATCGCCCTCGTCCTTGAGCAGGTAGTCGCGCGTTTCGGCGAGCACTGCCTCGGTGCGCTCGGCACTAGAGTTCGGCGGCAACTGTATCTGCACGAACATGGTGCCCTGGTCCTCGTTGGGCAGGAAGGAGCCGGGCAGCCTGAGGAACAGGTAGGCGACGCTGCCGATCAGCAGCAGGTAGACCAGCATGAAGCTCCAGCGGCGCCTGGTGATGCCGCCCACGCTGCGCTGGTAGCCGTCGGCGCTGCGCTCGAAGGTGCGGTTGAACCAGCCGAAGAAGCCACGCCTCTCGTGGTGCGCGCCCTTGGCCACCGGCTTGAGCAGGGTGGCGCAGAGGGCCGGGGTGAAGATCAGCGCGATCAGCACCGAGAAGGACATCGCCGAGATGATGGTGATGGAGAACTGCCGGTAGATGACCCCGGCGGAACCGCCGAAGAAGGCCATCGGCAGGAACACCGCGGAAATCACCAAGGCGATGCCGACCAGCGCGCCGGAGATCTGGTCCATCGACTTGCGCGTCGCCTCCTTCGGCGACAGCCCTTCCTCGACCATGATGCGCTCGACGTTCTCCACCACCACGATGGCGTCGTCCACCAGCAGGCCGATGGCCAGCACCATGGCGAACATGGTCATGACGTTGATGGTGAAGCCGCAGGCGAACAGCACGCCGAAGGTGGCCAGCAGCACCACCGGCACCGCCAGGGTGGGGATCAGGGTGGCGCGGAAGTTCTGCAGGAACAGGTACATCACCAGGAAGACCAGCACGATGGCCTCGAACAGGGTGTGCACCACCGCCTTGATGGAGGCGGAGACCATCGGCGCGGTCTCGTAGGGGTAGACCACCTCGACGCCTTCGGGCAGGTAGGGCTTGAGGTCATTCAGCCTGGCACGCACCGCCGCCACGCTCTCCAGCAGGTTGGCGCCGGGCGCCAGGCGCAGGGCCATGCCGGCGGCCGGCATGCCGTTGTACTTGGAGGCGATGGAGAAGTTCTCGGCGCTCAGGCCGACCTCGGCGACGTGCTTGAGGCGGACCTGCGAGCCGTCGCGGTTGACCTTGAGGAGGATTTCCTTGAATTCGTCGGCGGTGCGCATGCGCGTCTTGCCGATTACCGTGGCGTTCAGTTGCACGCCCTTGGTCGCCGGCAGGCCGCCGAGCTGGCCGGAAGACACCTGCACGTTCTGCGCGCTGATCGCGCTGGTCACGTCTTGCGGGGTGAGCTGGTAGTTGTTGAGCTTCTCCGGGTCGAGCCAGATACGCATCGCGTACTGCGAGCCGAACACCTGGAAGTCGCCGACCCCGTAGACCCGCGAGATCGGATCCTGGAGGTTGGAGACGATGTAGTTGCCCATGTCGAAACCGTTCATGCGCCCGTCGGTGGACACCAGGCCGAGGATCATCATGAAGTTGACCTGGTATTTCACCACCCGGATGCCCTGGCGCTGGACTTCCTCGGGCAGCATCGGCGTGGCCAGTTGCAGCTTGTTCTGCACCTGCACCTGGGCGATGTCGGGGTTGGTGCCCTGTTCGAAGGTCACGATGATCTGCAGGCTGCCGTCGGCGTTGCTGACCGAGGAAATATAGCGCAGGCCGTCGAGGCCGTTGAGTTGCTGCTCGATCACCTGCACCACGGTGTCCTGCACCGTCTGCGCCGAGGCGCCGGGATAGGTGACGCTGATCTGCACGGCCGGCGGGGAAATGTTCGGGTACTGGGTGACGGAGAGCTTGAGGATGGCCAGGCCGCCGCCGAGCATGAGCACCAAGGCGATCACCCAGGCGAAGATCGGCCGGTCGATGAAAAAGCGCGACATGGATCAGCGTCCCCCTTGGCTGGCGCCGGCTGCGAAGTCGGCGACCAGATTGATGTTGCCGGCCTCGACCGCCCTGACCGTGACGCCGCCGCGCACTCGCTGGATACCTTCGACGACCACCCGCTCGCCGCTGACCAGACCCTTGCCGACCAGCCAGGCGTTGCCCACGGTGCGCAGGGTTTCCACTTCGCGCAGCTCGACGCTGTTGTCCTCCTTGACCACCCAGGTGTTGGCGACCCCGCGGGTGTCGCGGATGACCGCCTGCTGCGGGATTAGGATGGCGTCCTGCTTCACGCCCTCCTTGAGCTGGGCGTGCACGAACATGCCGGGCAGCAGCTTGCGTTCGGGGTTGGGGAAGATCGCGCGCACGGTCACCGAGCCGGTGCCTTGGTCGACGTTGACCTCGGAGAACTTGAGGGTACCGGTGTGCGGGTAGGTGCTGCCGTCTTCCAGGGTCAGGTTGACCTCGGCCTGGTCGGGACCGGCGCTCTGCAGGCGGCCGGACTCCATCGCGTTGCGCAGGCGGAGGATGAGAGTGATCGGCTGGGTGACGTCGACGTAGATCGGATCGAGCTGGTGCACCATGGTTAGTGCCTGGGTTTGGCCGGGGGTGACCAGGGCGCCCTCGGTGATGATCGAGCGGCCGATGCGCCCGGTGATCGGCGCCAGCACCTTGGTGTACTGCACGTCGATGCGCCTGACCCGCGCATCGGCCTGGGCCTGCTTCAGGGCGGAGATGGCGTCGTCGTACTGCTGGCGGCTGACCGCGCTGGTCTTCAGCAGGCGCTCGTAGCGCCTGGCCAGATTCTCGGCGTTGACCAGATTGGCCTCGCTGCGGGCCAGTTCCGCCTCGTAGGTGCGCGGGTCGATCTGGTAGAGCTGCTGGCCCTTCTTGACCTCGGTGCCTTCGGTGAACAGGCGCTCCTGAAGGATGCCGCCGACTTGCGGGCGTACTTCGGCGACGCGGAAGGCCGTGGTACGGCCCGGCAGCTCGGTGGTCAGCATCAGTGGCCGGGCCTGTACGGTGTAGACCCCGACTTCCGTGGGCGGCGGCGCGGGAGCGGCCGCCTGCTCGGCCTCCTTGCAGGCAGCCAGCGACAGGATCAGGGCCAGCGGCAGGCTGTGGATGAAGGGGAGCGGAGCTCTGCGTTTCACGGACGGGCCTCCTGGCAATGGAAGGAGATGAAGACGGACGAGGAGCGGTAGTGTATCGAATCGTGGTTCAGTGTACCATTAGGTGGTTTTTGCAGGGCAGGCCAGATTCGTAAAAACCTGTAACGGGAGAAAGAAACCGGCCGAACCTGGAAGAGGGCGGCATGGGCAATTCCGTGCCGGTGGGATGACCGTAAGGTCCGCAATCATTATGACAAGTAACCAAGTGATGACCAGAGAGGCGCCGGAAAGCGGCGAAGAGGGCAAGGTGGGCGGCATTCAGGTGATCGCCCGTGCCGCGGCGATCATGCGTACCCTGGGCGAGCATCCGCAGGGACTCAGCCTGGCGGCCATCGCCCAAGCAGTGAAATTGCCGCGCTCCACCGTGCAGCGCATCGTCTGCGCGCTGGAGGCCGAATACCTGGTCGAGGCCATGGGGCCCAGCGGCGGCTTCCGCCTGGGCGCGGCGGTGGGCCAACTGGTCTACCAGACCCAGACCGACATCATTTCCCTGGTGCGGCCCTATCTGGAGTGCCTGTCGAACCGGCTGCAGGAGTCGGTGTCCCTGTCCAAGCAGGCCGGCGAGAAGATCCAGGTGATCGACCGCATCGTCGCCGAGCGCGACCTGCGCGTGGTCTTTCCCATCGGCGTCTTCGCCCCCATGCACTCGACCTCTGCCGGCAAGGTGCTGCTGGCCGGCCTCGACGCCGCCGCCGTGCGCGACCTTTTGCCCGATCCGCTGCCGCAGATGACCCGCAACACCCGCGACCTGCCAGCCCTGCTGGCCGAGCTGGTGGAGATCCGCAAGACCGGCTTCACCTTCGACCACGGGGAGTTCTGCGAAGGCATCAGCGGCGGCTCGGTGTCTTTGAACACCTACCTGGGCCGCTACGCCATCTCCGTGGTATTGCCCACCGCGCGCGCCGCCCGGCGCGTCGAGGCCATCCGCGAGGCGCTGCTGGCCTGCAAGCGCGACATCGAGCGGGCGATCGGCGGTACCGCTTGCCGGCGTTGAACCGCCCGGCCGCCAAGCGTGGCCTGGACGTTTCATGCCGGCTGCAACCACGGGCAATTCCCCCTTGGGGGGAGTCTTACGCTTCGAGGAGCCACCGGTGAAACCGAATGTGCTGAATCGCCCGTCTGCCCGACCTCCTGAGCGAGCGCTTGTACGCGGATTACCGGGTGCTCGAAGGGTTTGAGAGCGGCGCGGACCTGGGCGCCGCCGCCGCGGATATCCGTGCCCTGGTCGCCAACGGCGAATCGCGGATGAGCCGCGAACTGCTCGATCGCCTGCCGGCGCTAAAAATTATCCTGGTGTTCGGTGTCGGTTACGATGGCGTCGATGTGCGGGCCGCCGAAGCGCGTGGCATTCCCGTCACCCATACTCCGGATGTGCTGACCGACGATGTCGCCGACTTCGCCATGATGCTGCTGGGCATCGCCCGGCGTGTCGCCGTCGCCGATCGCTTCGTCCGCAGGGGCCTGGACGAGCAGGCCGTTCCCCTTCGCGCGCAAGGTCAGCGGGGCACGCCTGGGCATCGTCGGTCTGGGGCGGATCGGCTTGGCCATCGCCCGCCGCGCCACGGCGTTCGACATGTCGATCGTCTATTGCGGGCGCCGGCCGCGTCCGGTGGATTACCGCTATTTCGCCTCCGTGCACGAGTTGGCCGCGCAGGTGGACTTCCTGGTGGTCAGCGTCAACGGCAAAGCGGATACCCGCCATCTGATCGAGGCTTCCGTGCTCGATGTCCTCGGTTCCAAAGGCATCCTGGTCAACGTGGGACGCGGCAGCGTGTTCGAAGACGAGCCGCGGGTACATCCGGGCTGCTCGAACTAAACAATGTGCTGCTGACGCCGCACATGGCCAGCGCCACATGGGCCACCCGCCGGGCCATGGCCGATTTGCTCATGGCCAATCTGCGGGTCCATTTCGCCGGACAGCCATTGCCGTCTCCGGTGCCAGGCGACTGCCGGGAGCCGACCTTTAGCGCCTGAAAGGCGGTTTTCAGGGAATCCGGTCGGGCACCGGGCGGCTGCTCGCCAGCCGGGCCGGAGCGGGTCCGTTTGCGCCGGGCTGGGGACAAGAGCCGCGTATCGATTCCGCACCCTCGGTCCGCCGCCAATGAAAAGGTGCGGGACCTTGAAAGGGCGCCTCCTGAGAGAAGGCCGCGACTTCGCTGCATGGGCGGCTTGCCGAGTAGCTGGTGCAGCGGAGCCGGAGGCCACGCCAACGACCAGGCACACAATCTTTCCAGTCCGGTATCGGACGGGCATTTCATGCGATTGCCCTGCCGGCGTTCCCCGCACCCGCGCATGGTTCTGCCCAATGCGCTCTATTTCGGTGGGGTGGCCGGCAATGGAGACCGTCGTCATGGCCGGATAGCGGAGAAAATTTGAGAACGCTTTGGCATTAAAAAAACTTCATGATTCCTTGGAGAACCAATAAAGGCTTTTATAGTCGGAAAACTCACGGCAACGTGTCGGCCAGGATTTCCGGAGCTCTTTTCTTGCCCGCTCGGGAAGGGGCCGGTAGTGGGAAGCCGAGTAGTTGCGACGATGCCGGAGGCAGAGATCACTGTTCGAATAGCCGGCTTTCTCTGCCTCAATTTCCTTCAAAAGCGTTCGGCTGCGCAGTTGGCATACGGAAGCGAAGCAATGGAATATAACGTTAAGGATTTTGGTGCCAGGGGTGATGGCAAGAAGGACGATACGAAAGCAATCCAGAAGGCGATAGATGCCGCCTACAAAGCGGGGGGCGGGACGGTATACCTGCCGTCCGGCGAATATCGGGTCAGCGGTGGCGACGACGCCTCCGACGGCGCTCTGCTCATCAAGAGCAACGTCTATATCGTCGGCGCCGGCATGGGCGAGACGGTGATCAAGCTGGTCAATGGGTGGGACGAAAAGCTCACCGGCATCATCCGCTCGGCCAATGGCGAGAAAACCCACGATTACGGTATCAGCGACCTGACCATCGACGGTAACCAGGACAACAACGAAGGCGAGGTCGACGGCTTCTATACCGGCTATATTCCCGGCAAGGAGGGCGCGGACTACAACGTCACGGTCGAACGGGTGGAGATCCGCGAGGTATCCCGCTACGGCTTCGATCCCCACGAGCAGACCATCAACCTGACGATCCGCGACAGCGTGGCCCACAACAACGGCAAGGACGGCTTCGTCGCCGACTTCCAGATCGACGCCGTATTCGAGAACAACGTCTCGTACGACAACGGCCGCCACGGCTTCAACATCGTCACCAGCAGTCACGACATCGTCTTTACCAACAACGTCGCCTACGGCAACGGCGCCAACGGCCTAGTGGTCCAACGCGGCTCGGAAGACCGGGACTTCGTCTACAACGTGGAAATCAAGGGCGGCTCCTTCTATGACAACGGTCAGGAAGGCGTGCTGATCAAGATGAGCACCGATGTCAGCCTGCAGGGCGCCGAGATCTACGGCAACGGCTACGCGGGCGTGCGCGTGCAGGGCGTCGAGGACGTGCAGATCCTCGACAACTACATCCATGACAACGCACAGAGCAGGGCCAACGCGGAAGTCATCTTGGAATCCTACGACGACCGCGACGGCCCGTCCGATACCCACTACGAAACGCAGAACGTCACGATCAAGGGCAATACCATCGTCGGTTCGGCCAATTCCACCTACGGCATTCAGGAGCGCGCCGACGGCACCGACTACACCAGCATCAGCAACAACAGCGTCAGCGGTACCCAACGCGGGATCGTGGAACTCTCGGGGACGAACTCGACGTTCTCCGGCAGGCCGGGCGATGCCTACCAGGTCATCGACGGTAGCACCGGCGATGACCTGCTGGCCGGTACCCCGATCGCCGATCTGATCGTAGGCGGTAGCGGCAAAGACACCCTGAGCGGCGATGCCGGCAACGACGTTCTCGAAGGCGGTGCCGGCAGCGATCGCCTGACAGGCGGCGAGGGCGCCGACATCTTCCGCTTCACGGCGCTCAGCGACAGCTATTACACCGCCAAAAGCAGCGTCGTCGACCAGATCCTCGACTTCGATGCCAGCGAGGATCGCATCGACCTCGCTGGGCTCGGCTTCACCAGCCTGGGCGACGGCTACGGCGGCACCCTGGCCGTGCTGACCAGCAGCGACCGCAGCTACACCTATCTGAGGAGCTACGAGAAGGACGCAACCGGCCATTATTTCTCGCTCACCCTGGGCGGCAACTTCGTCGGTCGGTTAGACAACAGCAACCTGGTCTTCAGGCACAAGACCATCGTTGGTACCGAGGGCGACGACAGCCTGACTGGCAACGCGATGGCGGAAATCCTCGACGGCGGCAGCGGCAACGACAGCCTCGCGGGCGATCTGGGCAACGACATGCTGAGAGGCGGCGCCGGTGACGACATCCTGAACGGCGGCTTGGGGCGCGATCAGCTCAGCGGCGGCGAAGGCGCGGACATATTCCGCTTCACCAGCGTGGTCGACAGTTACCAGAACTCGGGCGACAACTTCTCCGATCTGATTCTCGATTTCGACCCGGACGAAGACCGCATCGATCTCAGCAGCCTGGGCTTCAGCGGCCTGGGCGACGGCCACAACGGTACCCTGCTGCTGCGGACCAGCAGCGAAACCAACCACAGCTATCTCAAGAACTTCGACACGGATGCCGACGGCCGGCGCTTCGAGATTGCTCTGAAGGGCGTTTTCTCCGACCTGGGCGAGAAGCAACTCATCTTCGAACGCCTGGTACTGGAGGGCACTCGCTCCGGCGACCAGCTTTCCGGCACCGAGCTGAACGAGGAGCTGCTCGGCGACGCGGGACGCGACATCCTGAATGGCGGCGGCGGCGACGATATTCTCGATGGCGGTTCCGAGCGCGATACCCTGACCGGCGGCAGCGGCGCGGACGTGTTCCGCTTCAACGCCACGCTGGACAGCTTCCGCAACTACAGTAGCGGGCCGAGCCGGGTCGACGACATCACCGACTTTACCGTCGGCGAGGATCTGATCGACCTCTCTGCCCTCGGCTATAGCGGCCTGGGCAACGGCTACGACGGCACGCTCGATGTACGCCTGAACGGGGAGGGCACCAAGACCTACCTCAAGGACCGCGAAGGCGATGCGGACGGCAACCACTTCGAGATCATCCTGGACGGTAACTATGTCGATCAGCTCTCCAACGACGACTTCATCTTCACCGCCCTCGAAGTGATCGGCAGCAGCTCGCAGGTTGCCTGATGCGGCTCGGCCTGGCCTGACGCGGCCCGGCCTGACGTGCCCTGGCCCGGTGTGTCCGGGCTCGACACGCTCCCAGTCGTCGGCAAGCCTGTCCAGTTGCCGACGATCGGGCGAACCGATCTGTTTCTTCCCCAGTCTCACCCCTTGAAACGTATGGCTCGTTTCATTCGGGCGCTCTTCGGAGCCCCTCGCGCGACCGTCGAAGATGCGCTAGGCGCAGGGCCGGCCGGTTGTGTCGAGGCCAGAGACGGAAAGTCTGTTCGAGTAGTCGTCTCTTCCTACTCCATTCCGGTTAGACAGCATTTCGCTGCATATCACTGGGTCGGGAAGTGGATATGGATTACAAGGTCAGAGATTTCGAAGTTCTGGGGGATCGCACCACCGATTATCGGGTGGGCATGCGGGAAGCGCCTGGCGCCACCCGTGCGACAAAGAGCATCCACATGCCGGCCGGCGAATGCCGGATCGTCGATACGACGGCAGCGCCAGCTCCCACGCTTCCGCTTTGCGCAACGAGGCCGCCCGCCGCAGGCGTAACGGCCCGGCCCCGCGCAAAGCGGAAAATCTCGCTCATTCGAGCAAAGCCCCGATCGAGGGCGACACCTATCGCGGCGACGCCGGCGATGGCGTGCGCATTCGCGTCGCCGGGGGCGTGCCGATTCTGAACGACCTGCTTCACGACGAAGCGCGGGATGGGGCCGTCCGTAGGACGGCCCGTCGTCCCGTGGCGCCGTCCGATGATCGCCACATGGAGTTGAACCGTCGGGTCGCTGCCCGACCAATGCCAACAACGATGTAGGGGAGCGCGATAACGACAGCAGCGAGCAGCAATCTCTACGAACGACATCGGTGGTACGCAGGCACACCCGCGCTGCTCCATGAAGCCGGTCCAGGCAATGGCCAGCAGCGGAGAGTCGAGGGTGCTGAAGGCAACACGGCAGTCTCCGAAGTACCCAGTAGCGGGCGGCCACGACCGGCCGAGGCTACTGCGACAGCAACGATAATACGAGGGATTCCGATATGTCTGGCCAAGAACAACTGGTGGTTGAAGGTACTACCGACGAGAACGGTAATCCGGTCGTCTCCGAAGGACCTTCCATCAAAACGACGGCCGTTGCGGGTACCGAAGGCAACGACCTGCTATACGGCACCGAAATTGGCGAGGAACTCGTCGGCGGGGCCGGGGACGATCGCCTATACGGCTTCGGCGGCAACGACGTGCTCGACGGCGGCGCCGGGCGCGACCGCCTGACCGGCGGCCTGGATGCCGACATCTTCCGCTTCAGCCTGCGCGAAGACAGCCACCGCTCGGCGCTGGGCAACTTCAGCGACCAGATCCTCGACTTCGATCCGAACCAGGACAAGATCGACGTATCGGCGCTCGGTTTCACCGGCCTGGGCAACGGCTACGCCGGCACCCTGGCGGTGACCACCAGCGCCGACGGCACACGCACCTACTTGAAGAGCTACGAGGTGGACGCCCAAGGTCGCTCCTTCGAGGTCAGCCTGCAGGGTAACCATGCCGCCGCGTTGTCGGCCGCCAACATCGTCTTCGGCGCGGCCATCCCGGTCGATCCCAACGTCGAGGGAACGCCGGTGGTCGGCACCGACCTCGACGACGTGTTGCACGGTACCCTGGGCAGCGAGCAGATTCTCGGCAACGGCGGCGCCGACCAGTTGTACGGCTACGCCGGCAACGACCTGCTCGACGGCGGCGCCGGGCGCGACAAGCTGACCGGCGGCGAAGGCGCCGACACCTTCCGCTTCAGCCTGCGCGAGGACAGCCACCGCTCGGCGCTGGGCAACTTCAGCGACCAGATCCTCGACTTCGACCCGAACCAGGACAAAATCGACGTATCGGCGCTCGGCTTCACCGGCCTGGGCAACGGCTACGCTGGCACCCTGGCGGTGACCACCAACCTCGAGGGGACGCGCACCTACCTGAAGAGCTACGAGGTGGATGCCGAGGGGCGTAGCTTCGAGTTGGCGCTAGACGGCAACCATGCCGCGACCCTGTCGGCCGGCAACATCGTCTTCGGCGCGGCCATCCCGGTCGATCCCAACGTCGAGGGGACGCCGGTGGTCGGCACCGACCTCGACGACGTGTTGCACGGTACCCTGGGCAGCGAGCAGATTCTCGGCAACGGCGGCGCCGACCAGTTGTACGGCTATGCCGGCAACGACCTGCTCGACGGCGGCGCCGGGCGCGACAAGCTGACCGGCGGCGAAGGCGCCGACACCTTCCGTTTCAGTCTGCGCGAGGACAGTCACCGCTCGCCCACGGGAGCCTTCAGCGACCAGATCCTCGACTTCGACCCGAACCAGGACAAGATCGATGTGTCGGCGCTCGGCTTCACCGGCCTGGGCAACGGCTACGCCGGCACCCTGGCGGTGGGCCTCAGCGCCGACGGCCTACGCACCTACCTGAAGAGCTACGACGCGGATGCCCAGGGCCGCTCCTTCGAGCTGGCGCTGGACGGCAACCACAGTGCAACCCTGTCGGCCGCCAACATCGTCTTCGCCGCGCCCACCCCGGTCGATCCCAGCGTCGAGGGAGCGCCGATCGTCGGCAGCGATCTCGACGACGTGTTGCACGGCACCGTGCTCGGCGAGGAAATAAGCGGCGGCGGCGGCGCCGACCGGCTGTACGGCTATGGCGGTGCCGATGTGCTCGACGGCGGCGCCGGGCGCGACAAGCTGACCGGCGGCGAGGGCGCCGACACCTTCCGCTTCAGTCTGCGCGAGGACAGCCACCGCTCGACGCTGGGCAGCTTCAGCGACCAGATCCTCGATTTCGATCCGATCCAGGACAAGATCGACGTATCGGCGCTCGGTTTCACCGGCCTGGGCAACGGCTACGCCGGCACCCTGGCGGTGACCACCAGTGTCGACGGCTCGCACACCTACCTGAAGAGCTACGAGACGGATGCCGAAGGCCGCTCCTTCGAAATCAGCCTGCAGGGCAACCATGCCGCCGTGCTGTCGGCCGATAACATCCTGTTCGGCGCGGCCATCCCGGTCGATCCCAACGTCGAGGGAACGCCGGTGGTCGGCAGCGACCTCAACGACGTGTTGCACGGTACCCTGGGCAGCGAGCAGATTCTCGGCAACGGCGGCGCCGACCAGTTGTACGGCTACGCCGGCAACGACCTGCTCGACGGCGGCGCCGGGCGCGACAAGCTGACCGGCGGCGAAGGCGCCGACACCTTCCGCTTCAGCCTGCGCGAGGACAGCCACCGCTCGGCGCTGGGCAACTTCAGCGACCAGATCCTCGACTTCGACCCGAACCAGGACAAAATCGACGTATCGGCGCTCGGCTTCACCGGCCTGGGCAACGGCTACGCTGGCACCCTGGCGGTGACCACCAACCTCGAGGGGACGCGCACCTACCTGAAAAGCTACGAGGTGGATGCCGAGGGGCGTAGCTTCGAGTTGGCGCTAGACGGCAACCATGCCGCGACCCTGTCGGCCGGCAACATCGTCTTCGGCGCGGCCATCCCGGTCGATCCCAACGTCGAGGGGACGCCGGTGGTCGGCAGCGACCTCGACGACGTGTTGCACGGTACCCTGGGCAGCGAGCAGATTCTCGGCAACGGCGGCGCCGACCAGTTGTACGGCTATGCCGGCAACGACCTGCTCGACGGCGGCGCCGGGCGCGACAAGCTGACCGGCGGCGAAGGCGCCGACACCTTCCGCTTCAGTCTGCGCGAAGACAGCCACCGCTCGCCCACGGGAGCCTTCAGCGACCAGATCCTCGACTTCGACCCGAACCAGGACAAGATCGATGTGTCGGCGCTCGGCTTCACCGGTCTGGGCAACGGCTACGCCGGCACCCTGGCGGTAGGCCTCAGCGCCGACGGCCTGCGCACCTACCTGAAGAGCTACGACGCGGATGCCCAGGGCCATTCCTTCGAACTGGCGCTGGACGGCAACCACAGTGCGACCCTGTCAGCGAGCAACATCGTCTTCGCCGCAGCCGCTCCAGTGGCCACCGAACTCGAAGTGATAGGCGTCAGCGGCCTGCCGGAGGACCAGATCGTCTGATACGGCGTTTCCCGCGAGCGGCGGACCGCCGTTCGCGGGACGAATCCTTTCCACCCCCTCATCCACGGCAACGCAAGGAATGCTTTGCCCGGGCGCCGTACGCGGGGCTTCGCTAAGGGCCGCCGCGGGCGCCAGGCGCAAGGACCGGGCAATCACGTCAGAGGCTGGAGCGGACGTTCTCGCCCGCTCCTCTTTTCAAGCGGCTTCGGCCGCCTCATACGGGATCGGGAAGCGGAGATATGGATTACAACGTCAAGGATTTTGGAGCACTGGGCAACGGCGTCAGCGATGATCGGGTCGCCATCCAGGCGGCGCTCGACGCCGCTCACGCCGCGGGCGGCGGTACCGTCTACCTACCGCCCGGCGAGTATCGGGTCAGCGCCGCCGGAGAGCCTTCCGACGGCTGCCTGACGCTCAGGGACAACGTCTACCTGGCCGGCGCCGGCATGGGCCAGACGGTGATCAAACTGGTCGACGGCTCGGCCCAGAAGATCACCGGCATGGTCCGCTCGCCCTTTGGCGAGGAAACCAGCAACTTCGGCATACGTGACCTGACCCTGGACGGCAACCGCGCCAACACCGTCGACAAGGTCGACGGCTGGTTCAACGGCTATGCCCCCGGTCAGCCGGGCGCCGATCGCAACGTGACCATCGAGCGGGTGGAGGTCCGCGAGATGTCCGGCTACGGCTTCGACCCTCACGAGCAGACCATCAACCTGGTACTGCGCGACAGCGTGGCCCATCACAACGGCCTCGACGGCTTCGTCGCCGATTACCAGATCGGCGGGGCCTTCGAGAACAACGTCGCCTACGCCAACGACCGTCACGGCTTCAACATTGTCACCAGCACCAACGATTTCGTTCTGAGCAATAACGTCGCCTACGGCAACGGCGGCAGCGGCCTGGTGGTACAGCGGGGTTCGGAAAACCTCGCCCATCCCGAGAATGTCCTGATCGACGGCGGCGCCTACTACGACAACGGCCTGGAAGGCGTGCTGGTCAAGATGAGCAACAACGTCATCGTGCAGAACGCCGATATCTACGGCAACGGCTCTTCCGGGGTGCGCGTCTACGGTGCCCAGGGCGTGCAGGTCCTCGGCAACCAGATTCACGACAACGCGAAGATGGCCGTCGCCCCGGAAGTGCTGCTGCAGTCTTACGACGATACTCTCGGCGTGTCCGGCAACTACTACACGACCCTGAACACCCGGATTGAGGGCAACACCATCACCGGCTCGGCCAACTCCACCTACGGCGTGCAGGAACGCAACGACGGCACCGACTTCAGCAGCCTGGTCGGCAACACCATCAACGGCGTGCAGGAGGCTGCCCATCTGTACGGTCCGAATTCGACGGTCTCCGGCACTGTCAGCGCGCCGCCGCAGGGGACCGACGGCAACGACGTGCTGATCGGCAGCGACGTCGGCGAGCAGATCAGCGGCGGAGCCGGCGATGATCGCCTGGACGGCGGGGCCGGCGACGACCTGCTCGACGGCGGCGCCGGGCGCGACCGGCTGACCGGCGGCCTGGGCGCCGACACCTTCCGCTTCGCCCTGCGCGAGGACAGTCATCGCTCGCCGCTGGGCAACTTCAGCGACCTGATCCTCGACTTCGACCCGAACCAGGACAAGATCGATGTGTCGGCGCTCGGCTTCACCGGCCTGGGCAACGGCTACGCCGGCACCCTGGCGGTGAGCCTCAGCGCCGACGGCCTGCGTACCTACCTGAAGAGCTACGACGCGGACGCCCAGGGCCGCTCCTTCGAGCTGGCGCTGGACGGCAACCATGCCGCGACCCTGTCGGCGGGCAACATCGTCTTCGCCGCGCCCACCCCGGTCGGTCCCAGCGTCGAGGGAGCGCCGATCGTCGGCAGCGATCTCGACGACCAGTTGCACGGCACCGTGCTCGGCGAGGAAATAAGCGGCGGCGGCGGCGCCGACCGGCTGTACGGCTATGGCGGTGCCGATGTGCTCGACGGCGGCGCCGGGCGCGACAAGCTGAGCGGCGGCGAGGGCGCCGACACCTTCCGCTTCAGTCTGCGCGAGGACAGCCACCGCTCGACGCTGGGCAACTTCAGCGACCAGATCCTCGACTTCGATCCGAACCAGGACAAGCTCGACGTGTCGGCGCTCGGCTTTACCGGCCTGGGCAACGGCTACGCCGGCACCCTGGCGGTGACCACCAGCGTCGACGGCTCGCACACCTACCTGAAGAGCTACGAGACGGATGCCGAAGGCCGCTCCTTCGGGGTCAGCCTGCAGGGCAACCATGCCGCTGCGCTGTCGGCCGACAACATCCTGTTCGCCACGCCCGTGCCGGTCGATCCCAATGTCGAGGGAGCGCCGGTGGTCGGCAGCGACCTCGGCGACGAACTGCACGGCACCCTGGGCAGCGAGCAGATCCTCGGCGGCGGCGGTGCCGACCGGTTATACGGCTATGCCGGCAACGACCTGCTCGACGGCGGCGCCGGGCGCGACAAGCTGAGCGGCGGCGAGGGCGCCGACACCTTCCGCTTCAGTCTGCGCGAGGACAGCCACCGCTCGCCGCTGGGGACCTTCAGCGACCGCATCCTCGACTTCGATCCGAGCCAGGACAAGATCGACGTGTCGGCGCTCGGCTTCACCGGCCTGGGCAACGGCTATGCCGGCACCCTGGCAGTGAGTGTCAGCGACGACGGCACGCGCACCTACCTGAAGAGCTATGAGGCGGATGCCGAGGGCCGCTCCTTCGGGGTCAGCCTGGATGGCGACCATGCCGCTGCGCTGTCGGCCGACAACATCGTCTTCGCCGCGACCGACCCTACGGCAGGCGACCCCGCGGCCGGCGAACTCGGGGTGATTGGCGCCAGCGGCCAGCCGGACGATCCGGCCGTCTGAGACGGCGCCTCCAGCCGTCGGCGAGTGCGCCGTTCGCCGACGGCCGGGCGAACGGATGAAGGCTGCTTCACTCTCACCTAGATAAGCGCGTAGGCCGTTTCATCCGAGCGCCTTTCCGGGCCGCTTCGAAAGACCGCCACGAGGCACTCTGTGCAAGGGCCAGGCAGTCGCGTTGTAACCGGAGTCGGGACCGGCCCGTTCGGGCGTTGTCTCTTCCCGCCCCACTTTTTTCAGGCAGCTTCGGCTGCTCCTCTCGGAACTGGGAAGTGGAGATATGAATTACAACGTCAAGGATTTCGGTGCATTGGGCGACGGCGTCAGCGACGACCGGGCCGCCATCCAGGCGGCGATCGACGCCGCCTACGCCGCCGGTGGCGGCACCGTCTACTTGCCGGCCGGCGAGTACCGGGTCAGCCCCACCGGGGACCCAGGCGACGGCTGCCTGATGCTCAAGGACGGCGTCTACCTGGCCGGCGACGGCATGGACGAAACGGTGATCAAGCTGGTCGACGGCTCCGACCAGAAGATCACCGGCATGGTCCGCTCGGCCTATGGCGAGGAGACCAGCAACTTCGGCATGCGCGACCTGACCCTCGACGGCAACCGCGACAACACCAGCGGCAAGGTCGACGGCTGGTTCAACGGCTACATCCCAGGCCAGGACGGCGCCGACCGCAACGTGACCCTGGAGCGGGTGGAAATCCGCGAAATGTCCGGTTACGGTTTTGATCCGCACGAGCAGACCATCAACCTGACGATCCGCGACAGCGTGGCCCACGACAACGGCCTCGACGGTTTCGTCGCCGACTACCTGGTCGACAGCGTGTTCGAAAACAACGTCGCCTACAACAACGACCGCCACGGCTTCAACGTGGTCACCAGCACCCACGATTTCGTCATGACCAACAACGTCGCCTACGGCAACGGCGGCGCCGGCTTGGTGGTGCAGCGGGGAGCGGAGGACCTGGCCCAGCCGACCGATATCCTGATCGACGGCGGCGCTTACTACGACAACGCCCTGGAAGGCGTGCTGCTGAAAATGACCCACGACGTCACCGTGCAGAACGCCGAGATCTACGGCAACGGCTCCTCCGGCGTGCGCCTGTACGGCACGGAGGACGTGCGGATCCTCAACAACCAGATCCACGACAACGCGCAGGCGGCCGCCGTGCCCGAGATCCTGCTGCAATCCTTCGACGATACCGTCGGGGCGTCCAGCACCTACTACACGACCCTGAACACTCGGGTCGAGGGCAACACCATCGCCGGTTCGGCCAACTCCACCTACGGCATCCAGGAGCGCAACGACGGCACCGACTACAGCAGCGTGATCGACAATGACATCGCCGGGGTGCAACAGCCCATCCAACTGTACGGATCTCACTCGACGGTATCCGGCGAACCCGGCGCGACACCGCAACAGCCGTCCGCGGAAAGCGACGGCGAGCCACTGGTCGGCGGCGACGCGGACGACCAGCTCCAGGGGGGCTCTGGCGCCGATCGCCTGGACGGCGGGGCCGGCGACGACATCCTCGACGGCGGCGCCGGGCGCGACCGGCTGAACGGCGGCGCGGGCGCCGACACCTTCGTGTTCTCCGCCCGCGAGGACAGCTACCGTACCGACACGGGGGTGTTCAACGACCTGATCCTCGACTTCGAGGCCAGCGAGGATCGCATCGACCTGTCCGCGCTGGGCTTTTCCGGCCTGGGCGACGGCTATAGCGACACCCTGCTGCTGAAGACCAACGACGAGGGCACACGCACCTACCTGAAAAGCTTCGAGGCGGATGCCGAGGGACGGCGCTTCGAGGTCGCCCTAGACGGCGACCACACGGGCGATCTTTCCGACGCCAATGTGGTCTTCGCCGCGACCGGGACGACCACCGAACTCGAAGTGCTCGGCGACAGCGGCACGCAGGCCGGGACGATCGTCTAGCGCGTCTCGCTCCGATACACAGCCGGTCGTCGGCAAGGCGACCTGCCGTCGGCTGCCCCGAAATTTCCAATCTAATCTCACCTACAGACAGGCGCGTCCCTGTGTGCCCGAGCGCCGCCCCCGGAACGACCGGCAAAGGCGTGTTTGTGCGCAAGGTGCAGATTGGCCGCGCCCGAGGCCAGAGGCAGGGAAAACCTTTTCCGGCGGTCGTCTCTTCATTCTCCACTTCCCAGGCAGCCCTGGGCCGAGTAACACGACGGTATTAGGAAGCGGATCATGAATTACAACGTCAAGGATTTCGGAGCACAGGGCAATGGCGTCAGCGACGACACGGCGGCCATCCAGGCGGCGATCGATGCCGCCCACGCGGCCGGTGGCGGCACCGTCTACCTGCCGGCCGGCGAGTACCGGGTCAGCGGCGGCGAGGAGCCTTCCGACGGCGCTTTGCTGATCAAAAGCAACGTCTACATCGTCGGCGCCGGGATGGGCGAGACGGTGATCAAGATGGTCGACGGCTGGACGCAGAACGTCACCGGCATGGTGCGCTCGGCCTACGGCGAGGAAACCAGCAACTTCGGCGTAAGCGACCTGACCCTCGACGGCAACCGCGACAACCTGTCCGCCAAGGTCGACGGCTGGTTCAACGGCTACATTCCCGGCCAGGACGGCGCCGACCGCGACGTGACCCTGGAGCGGGTGGAAATCCGCGAAATGTCCGGTTACGGTTTCGACCCCCACGAGCAGACCATCAACCTGACGATCCGCGACAGCGTGGCCCACGACAACGGCCTCGACGGTTTTGTCGCCGACTACCTGATCGACAGCGTGTTCGAAAACAACGTCTCGTACAACAACGACCGCCACGGCTTCAACGTGGTCACCAGCACCCACGACTTCACGCTGAGCAACAACGTCGCCTACGGCAACGGCGGCGCCGGCTTGGTGGTGCAGCGCGGCTCCTACAACCTGCCCCATCCCTACGACATCCTGATCGACGGCGGCGCCTACTACGACAACGCCCTGGAAGGTGTGCAGCTCAAGATGACCCACGACGTCACCCTGCAGAATGCCGAGATCTACGGCAACGGCCTGTACGGGGTGCGCGTCTACGGCGCCCAGGACGTGCAGATTCTCGATAACCAGATCCACGACAATGCGCAGAACGGCGCCTATGCCGAAGTCTTGCTGCAGTCCTACGACGACACCGCCGGGGTGTCCGGCAACTTCTATACCACCACCGGCACCTGGATCGAGGGCAACACCATCGTCGGCTCGGCCAACTCCACCTACGGCATCCAGGAGCGTGCCGACGGCACCGACTACAGCAGCCTCTACGCCAACAGCATCGACGGCGTGCAGACCGGGGCGGTACGGCTCTACGGCGCCAATTCCAAGGTCTCCGACCAGCCCGGCACCGGCCAGCAGGCAACCCTCGAAGGCACGACCGGCAACGACACGCTCGACGGGACCGACGCCCACGAGACGCTGCTCGGGCTGGATGGCGCCGATCGCCTGGACGGCGGCGCCGGCAACGACATCCTCGACGGCGGGGCGGGGCGCGATACCCTGACCGGCGGCGCGGGCGCCGACACCTTCCGCTTCTCTGCCCGCGAGGACAGTCACCGCACCGACAGCGCCAGCTTCAACGATCTGATCACCGACTTCGATCCCGCCCAGGACCGTATCGACCTCTCCGCGCTGGGCTTCACCGGTCTGGGCAACGGCTACAACGATACCCTGCTCCTGGAGACCAACGCCAAGGGTACGCGCACCTACCTGAAAAGCTACGAGGCGGATGCCCAGGGCCGGCGCTTCGAGATCGCCCTGGACGGCAACTTCGTCGACCAGTTCAACGATGACAACCTGTTGTTCGACGCCGCTGCGGTCACCGGTACCGAGGGCAACGACAATTTGCTCGGCACCGACGCCGGGGAAACTCTCCTGGGCTACGGCGGCAACGACACGCTCGACGGCGAGGCCGGCAACGACCTCCTGGTCGGCGGCGCCGGACACGATACCCTGACCGGCGGCGCCGGGGCGGACGTGTTCCGCTTCGAGACGCTGTCCGACAGCCAGCGTAACTACACCACCGGCGACAACCAGGCCGACCGCATTCTCGACTTCGACCCGACCCTGGACAAAATCGACGTGTCGGCGCTCGGCTTCACCGGGCTGGGCAACGGCCGCAACGGCACCCTCGCCGTGGTGCTCAACAGCGCCGGCGACCGCACCGATCTGAAGAGTTACGACACCGACGCCAACGGCTACAGCTTCGAGCTTTCCCTCGCGGGCAACTACCAGGGCCAGCTCGGCGCCGAGCAGTTCGTTTTCGCGACGTCTCAGGGGGGACAGATGACGGTTATCGAAGGCACCGACGGCAACGATACCTTGCAGGGCACCGGGGCCAACGAGCGGCTCCTCGGCCTGGACGGCCGGGACAGCCTGAACGGCGGGGCCGGCGACGACATCCTCGACGGCGGAGCGGGGCGCGACACTCTGACCGGCGGCACGGGTGCCGACACCTTCCTGTTCGCCGCGCGTACCGATAGCTACCGCACCGACGCGGGGGTGTTCAACGACCTGATCCTCGACTTCGACGCCAGCAAGGACCGCATCGATCTGTCCGGGCTGGGCTTCAACGGTTTCGGCGATGGCTACGACGGTACCCTGCTGGTGCAGCTCAGCAGTGACGGAACCCGTACCTACCTCAAGAGCTACGAGGAGGATGCCGAGGGCCGGCGCTTCGAGATCGCTCTGGACGGCGACTTCAGCGGCCAACTGGACAGCGACAACGTGATCCTCGAGCCCCGCGTATTCGATGCCAAGGACTTCGGCGCGCTGGGCGACGGTGTCAGCGACGACCGGCCGGCTATCCAGGCGGCGATCGACGCCGCCTACGCCGCCGGTGGCGGCACCGTCTACTTGCCGGCCGGCGAGTACCGGGTCAGCCCCACCGGGGACCCAGGCGACGGCTGCCTGATGCTCAAGGACGGCGTCTACCTGGCCGGCGACGGCATAGGCGAGACGGTGATCAAGCTGGTCGACGGCTCCGACCAGAAGATCACCGGCATGGTCCGCTCGGCCTATGGCGAGGAGACCAGCAACTTCGGCATGCGCGACCTGACCCTCGACGGCAACCGCGACAACACCAGCGGCAAGGTCGACGGCTGGTTCAACGGCTACATCCCAGGCCAGGACGGCGCCGACCGCAACGTGACCCTGGAGCGGGTGGAAATCCGCGAAATGTCCGGTTACGGTTTCGATCCGCACGAGCAGACCATCAACCTGACGATCCGCGACAGCGTGGCCCACGACAACGGCCTCGACGGCTTCGTCGCCGACTACCTGATCGACAGCGTGTTCGAAAACAACGTCGCCTACAACAACGACCGCCACGGCTTCAACGTGGTCACCAGCACCCACGACTTCACGCTGAGCAACAACGTCGCCTATGGCAACGGCGGCGCCGGCCTGACGATCCAGCGGGGCTCGGAGGACCTGGCCCAGCCGACCGATATCCTGATCGACGGCGGCGCTTACTACGACAACGCCCTGGAAGGCGTGCTGCTGAAGATGACCCACGACGTCACCGTGCAGAACGCCGAGATCTACGGTAACGGCTCCTCCGGCGTGCGCCTGTACGGCACGGAGGACGTGCGGATTCTCGACAACCAGATCCACGACAATTCGCAGAACGGCACCTATCCGGAAGTCCTGCTGCAGGCCTTCGACGACAGCCAAGTCACCGGTGAGCTGTACGAGACCCTGAACACCCGGATCGAAAGCAATCTCATCGACGCTTCGGACAACGCCAACTATGCGGTGCGGGAGCGCGACGACGGCAGCGACTACACCACGCTCGTGGACAACGACATCAGTGGCGGCCAGGTCGCCTCGGTGCAGCTTTCCGGCGCCCATTCGAGTCTTTCCAGCGGCACCACCGAAGTGCCGCAGGGAACCGACGGCAACGACGTGCTGGTCGGCGGCGATGCCGACGACCAGCTCTACGGCGAAGCCGGTGACGACCGCCTGGACGGCGGCGCCGGCGACGACTTGCTCGACGGCGGAGCGGGGCGCGACGACTTGACCGGCGGCACGGGGGCCGACACCTTCGTGTTCGCCGCCCGTACCGATAGCTACCGCACCGACGCGGGGGTGTTCAACGACCTGATCCTCGACTTCGACGCCAGCGAGGACCGCATCGACCTGTCCGCGCTGGGCTTCAGCGGCTTCGGTGACGGCTACGACGGCACCCTGCTGGTGCAGCTCAGCAGCGCCGGAACCCGTACCTACCTCAAGAGCTACGAGGAGGACGTCGAGGGCCGGCGCTTCGAGGTCGCCCTGGACGGCGACCACACGGGCGATCTTTCCGCCACCAATGTAGTTTTCGCCGACGACGGCTCGGCCGCCGTGGCGAGCAGCGATCCCGCCGCCACAGAGTTGGAGGTGGTCGGCGGCAGCGGCACCCAGACCGATCAACTCGCCTGATCCGACTCCGCCCACACCCGCCCGGCCATTCCGGCCGGGCGAACCAATGGCCTTTTGATCAGTCTCAGGCACAGCAACGTGTGCGCCGCTTCGCTTGTTCGCTCTCCCGGCCTTGTTTCTCCCTGAAGGCGACGCTCGCCGGAGTGCGTCGGGCGCGAGGAAAAGGTTCGCCGTATGCAAAGCCGGAGACGGGAAAGGCTTGTTCAAGTAGTCGACTCTTCCTTCCTCCTTTTTCCTAGACAGCCTTCTAGCCAAGCATTAACGGAACAGGAAGCAGCATGGATTACAACGTCAAAAATTTCGGGGCACAGGGCAATGGCGTCAGCGACGACACGGCGGCCATCCAGGCGGCGATCGATGCCGCCCACGCGGCCGGTGGCGGCACCGTCTACCTGCCGGCCGGCGAGTACCGGGTCAGCGGCGGCGAGGAGCCTTCCGACGGCGCTCTGCTCATCAAAAGCAACGTCTACATCGTCGGCGCCGGGATGGGCGAGACGGTGATCAAGATGGTCGACGGCTGGACGCAGAACGTCACCGGCATGGTGCGCTCGGCCTACGGCGAGGAAACCAGCAACTTCGGCGTAAGCGACCTGACCCTCGACGGCAACCGCGACAACCTGTCCGCCAAGGTCGACGGCTGGTTCAACGGCTACATTCCCGGCGAGGACGGCGCCGACCGCGACGTGACCCTGGAGCGGGTGGAAATCCGCGAAATGTCCGGTTACGGTTTCGACCCCCACGAGCAGACCATCAACCTGACGATCCGCGACAGCGTGGCCCACGACAACAGCCTCGACGGCTTCGTCGCCGACTATCAGGTCGGCGGGGTGTTCGAGAACAACGTCTCGTACAACAACGACCGCCACGGCTTCAACGTGGTCACCAGCACCCACGACTTCACGCTGAGCAACAACGTCGCCTACGGCAACGGCGGCGCCGGCTTGGTGGTGCAGCGCGGCTCCTACAACCTGCCCCATCCCTACGACATCCTGATCGACGGCGGCGCCTACTACGACAACGCCCTGGAAGGCGTGCAGCTCAAGATGACCCACGACGTCACCCTGCAGAATGCCGAGATCTACGGCAACGGCCTGTACGGGGTGCGCGTCTACGGCGCCCAGGACGTGCAGATTCTCGATAACCAGATCCACGACAATGCGCAGAACGGCGCCTATGCCGAAGTCTTGCTGCAGTCCTACGACGACACCGCCGGGGTGTCCGGCAACTTCTATACCACCACCGGCACCTGGATCGAGGGCAACACCATCGTCGGCTCGGCCAACTCCACCTACGGCATCCAGGAGCGCGCCGACGGCACCGACTACAGCAGCCTCTACGCCAACATCATTGACGGCGTGCAGACCGGGGCGGTACGGCTCTACGGCGCCAATTCCAAGGTCTCCGACCAGCCCGGCACCGGCCAGCAGGCAACCCTCGAAGGCACGACCGGCAACGACACGCTCGGCGGGACCGACGCCCACGAGACGCTGCTCGGGCTGGACGGCAACGATCGCCTGAACGGCGGCGCCGGCAACGACATCCTCGACGGCGGGGCGGGGCGCGATACCCTGACCGGCGGCGCGGGCGCCGACACCTTCCGCTTCTCTGCCCGCGAGGACAGTCACCGCACCACCAGCGCCAGCTTCACCGACCTGATCACCGACTTCGATCCCGCCCAGGACCGCATCGACCTCTCCTTACTGGGCTTCACCGGTCTGGGCAACGGTTATGAAGGCACCCTGGCGGTAACCATCGGCTCCGGCGGCACCCGCACCTACCTGAAAAGCTACGAGGCGGACGCCCAGGGCCGGCGCTTCGAGATCGCCCTGGACGGCAACTTCGTCGACCAGTTCAACGATGACAACCTGTTGTTCGACGCCGCTGCGGTTACCGGCACCGAGGGCAACGACAATCTGCTCGGCACCGACGCCGGGGAAACTCTCCTGGGCTACGGCGGCAACGACACGCTCGACGGCGAGGCCGGCAACGACCTCCTGGTCGGCGGCGCCGGACGCGATACCCTGACCGGCGGCACCGGGGCGGACGTGTTCCGCTTCGAGACACTGTCCGACAGCCAGCGCAATTACACCACCGGCGACAACCAGGCCGATTACATCATCGACTTCGCCGTAGGCGAAGACAAAATCGACGTGTCGGCGCTGGGCTTCACCGGGCTGGGCAACGGCCGCAATGGCACCCTCGCCGTGGTGCTCAACAGCGCTGGCGACCGCACCGATCTGAAGAGTTACGACACCGACGCCAACGGCTACAGCTTCGAGCTTTCCCTCGCGGGCAACTACCAGGGGCTGCTCGGCGCCGAACAGTTCATCTTCGCCACGCCCCCGGAACAGGCGACCATCGAGGGAACCGACGGCAACGACACCTTACAAGGGACCGGGGCCAACGAACTGCTCCTCGGTCTGGGCGGCCGGGACAGCCTGAACGGCGGCGCCGGCGACGATGTCCTCAAAGGTGGGGCGGAGCGCGACACCCTGACCGGTGGCACGGGTGCCGACACCTTCCTGTTCGCCACGCGTACCGACAGCTACCGCACCGACAGCGCCAGCTTCTCCGACTTGATCACCGACTTCGATCCTGCCCAAGATCGCATCGACCTGTCCGCGCTGGGCTTCAGCGGTTTCGGCAATGGCTACGACGGCACCCTGCTGCTGCAGGTCAACGCCGCGGGCACCCGCACCTACCTGAAGAGCCTCGAGGCCGATGCCGACGGCCAGCGCTTCGAGATCGCTCTGGACGGCGACTTCAGCGGCCAACTGGACAGCGACAACGTGATCCTCGAGCCTCGCGTATTCGATGCCAAGGACTTCGGCGCGCTGGGCGACGGCGTCAGCGACGACCGGCCGGCTATCCAGGCGGCGATCGACGCCGCCTACGCCGCCGGTGGCGGCACCGTCTACCTGCCGGCCGGCGAGTACCGGGTCAGCCCCACCGGGGACCCAGGCGACGGCTGCCTGATGCTCAAGGACGGCGTCTATCTGGTCGGCGACGGCATAGGCGAGACGGTGATCAAGCTGGTCGACGGCTCCGACCAGAAGATCACCGGCATGGTCCGCTCGGCCTATGGCGAGGAGACCAGCAACTTCGGCATGCGCGACCTGACCCTCGACGGCAACCGCGACAACACCAGCGGCAAGGTCGACGGCTGGTTCAACGGCTACATCCCAGGCCAGGACGGCGCCGACCGCAACGTGACCCTGGAGCGGGTGGAAATCCGCGAAATGTCCGGTTACGGTTTCGATCCGCACGAGCAGACCATCAACCTGACGATCCGCGACAGCGTGGCCCACGACAACGGCCTCGACGGTTTCGTCGCCGACTACCTGGTCGACAGCGTGTTCGAAAACAACGTCGCCTACAACAACGACCGCCACGGCTTCAACGTGGTCACCAGCACCCACGATTTCGTCATGACCAACAACGTCGCCTACGGCAACGGCGGCGCCGGCTTGGTGGTGCAGCGGGGAGCGGAGGACCTGGCCCAGCCGACCGATATCCTGATCGACGGCGGCGCTTACTACGACAACGCCCTGGAAGGCGTGCTGCTGAAGATGACCCATGACGTCACCGTGCAGAACGCCGAGATCTACGGCAATGGTTACTCCGGCGTGCGCCTATACGGCACGGAGGACGTGCGGATCCTCAACAACCAGATCCACGACAACGCGCAGAACGTCGCCTATGCCGAAGTCCTGCTGCAGTCTTTCAACGATGTTGGAGTGTCCGGCAACTTCTACGCCACCACCGGCACTTGGATCGAAGGCAACGTCATCAGCGGTTCGGCCAACTCCACCTACGGTATCGAGGAGCGCAACGACGGCACCGACTACAGCAGCCTCTACGCCAACAGCATCGACGGCGTGCAGAGCGGGGCGGTACGGCTGAATGGCGCCCACTCGATCGTCTCCGACCAGCCCGGCACCGGCCAGCAGGCGACCCTCGAAGGCACGACCGGCAACGACACGCTGACTGGCAGCGACGCCCACGAGACGCTGCTCGGGCTGGATGGCGCCGATCGCCTGGACGGCGGCGCCGGTAACGACATCCTCGACGGCGGGGCGGGGCGCGATACCCTGACCGGCGGCGCGGGCGCCGACACCTTCCGCTTCTCTGCCCGCGAGGACAGTCACCGCACCACCAGCGCCAGCTTCACCGACCTGATCACCGACTTCGATCCCGCCCAGGACCGCATCGACCTCTCCGCGCTGGGCTTCACCGGCCTGGGCGACGGCTATGACGGCACCCTGCTGGTGACCACCGGTTCCGACGGTAGCCGTACCTACCTGAAGAGCCTGGAGGCGGACGCCGAGGGGCGGCGCTTCGAGATCGCCCTGGACGGCAACTTCGTCGGCCTGCTCGATGCCAGCAACCTGATTTTCGGGCGCCCCGCCATCGAGGGGGATGCCGGCAACAACGCCCTGCTCGGCACCTCGGTCGCCGAGACGTTGCTCGGCCATGCCGGCAACGACACGCTCGACGGCGCCGGCGGCGACGACATCCTGGTCGGCGGCGCGGGGAGCGACAGCCTTACCGGCGGCGCCGGAGCCGACGTGTTCCGCTTCGAGGCGCTGTCCGACAGCCAGCGCAACTACACCACCGGCGACAACCAGGGCGATCGCATCACCGACTTCGTGGTGGGTGAAGACAAGCTCGACGTATCGGCGCTGGGCTTCACCGGGCTGAGCGACGGCTACAACGGCACTCTCGTCCTGGCGTTCAACAGCGCCGGCGACCGCACTTACGTGAAGAGCTACGAGACCGACGCCAACGGCTACCGCTTCGAGTTTTCCCTCGACGGTAACTACCAGGGACTGCTCGGCAACGAGAATTTCATCTTCGCCACGCCCAGCGGCCAGCAACTCCTCGAGGGCAGCGCCGGCAACGACAGCTTGCAGGGCACGGCCGCCAACGAGGTGATCCACGGCGGCGCCGGGCGCGACACGCTGGCCGGCGGGTCCGGGGCCGACGTGTTCCGCTTCAGCGAACTGACCGACAGCTACCGTACCGCCAGCTCGAACTTCACCGACCTGATCACTGACTTCAACCTGGCCGACGACCGCATCGACCTGTCCGGGCTCGGCTTCGGCGGTCTGGGCAACGGCTACGGCAATACCCTGGCGCTGCAGGTGAACAGCGCCGGCACCCGCACCTACCTGAAGAGCTACGAGGCGAATGCCGCCGGCGAGCGCTTCGAGCTTTCCATGGACGGCGACCTGTCCGGACTCGACGAGTCCCACCTCGTTTTCGACGAGCGCGTCGTGCTGGCTGGCGGCGGCGGCAATGACACGCTTTCCGGCAGCAGCGCGGCCGAGGAATTGCTCGGTGGGGCCGGCAACGACAGCCTGAACGGCGGTGCCGGTAACGACATCCTCGACGGTGGGGCGGGGCGCGACACCCTGAGCGGTGGCAGCGGCAGCGACATCTTCCGCTTCGGCGACGCGCTCGACAGCTTCCGCAACTACAACAGCGGGGCGAACGTCACCGACAGCATCGCCGACTTCACCCACGGCACCGACCTGATCGACCTCTCCGCGCTCGGCTACACCGGGCTGGGCAATGGTTACGACGGCACCTTGGCGATAGTACTGAACGGCGCCGGCACCAAGACCTACCTGAAGGATCTTGGCGGCGACGCCGAAGGCAATCGTTTCGAGATCGCCCTGGAGGGCAACCACGCCGACCAGCTCGATGCGAGCGACTTCATCTTCGCCACGGCGGCCGCGGCCACCGGAATCGAGGTAGTCGGCAGCACGCCGGCCGAGGAGCAGCCGGTCGTCTGACGCGGGACGCCGCGGCGAGGCATGCCGCGGCAACCCGCGGGTGGGCGATGCCAGTCGCCCACCGTGTGCCTTTCTTTTCTTCCGGGTTCGCCCGTCGCGGCTCGCGTCGGAGCTGCCGCGGGTCCTAGGTTCTGTACGAAAAGTACTGCCGTAGGCACGGCAGCGTGATCATGGCGGCAAAACTTCTTGCCAGCTTGTCATAGCGAGTGCCGATCCTACAGCTCTCCTTCAGCCAGCCGAACATCCGCTCGATGATGTTCCGTTGCCGGTATTTGGGCGGTCGAACAGCCGGGGCAGTCCCGACTTGGGCTTGTGCTTCATGGTGCGCAGCGGAATCACAGGCTGCATCCGGTAGCGGTCGCAGTGTTGGCGTAGATGCTCGGCATCGTAGCCCTTGTCTGCCACTAACCAACGACAGCGCTTGCGAGGACGGCCTTGTTTGCCGGGGATGCGAACCTAATCCAGGAGTGCCTGAGCATTCGAGATGTCGCTGGCCTGCCCTGGCGACAGCAAAAAGCGCAAAGGCATACCGTTGGCATCGCAGACCCTGTGGATCTTGGTGGTCAGGCCACCTTGGCTGTGCCTCAATGCATGATCTACCGGCTCTTCTGGCCCCTTTTTTCCCGGCGCCAGAAGAGGTTCGGGTTGCTCGTACTGCCGTGGAATCGATCATCCAGGTATCCAGATCGATCAGGCCTTCCTGATTCAGGCGAATGTGCAAACGCTCAAGTATCGGGTCGAACGTGTCATCGTCCCGCCAGTCACGAAAGCGCTGATACACCGTCGAGCATGGGCCGAATCGCTTTGGCAGGTCGCGCCAAGCTGCGCCTGAGCACAGGATCCAGAAGATGCCGTTAAGCATCAATCGGTCATCACTGCGAGGTCGCCCCATTTTCTGTTCGGGAAAAACCAGATCTGCGATCAGTTCCCAAGCGGCATCAGGGAGTTCATAACGCCTTGCCATGCGGGTCTTCAGCCTGTCATGGCACCGAGTCTACCTGCTCGGATTTTTCGTACAGAACCTAATATTTCCCGGCCCGCTGTCTGGGCGGCCGCCCGTTTCTTCCTGTAGACCGTCGAGCCAAGGTAGCGATGGATATCGATGCTGCCCGCACCTTCCTGGAAATCGTGCGCGGCGGCCGCCTCGCCGCTGCCGCCGATGAAGGTGCCGGCGAGCACCAGCAGGGTGAGGGTGTCGACGCGGGCCTTGGCGACTCCCATGTCTTCGCTCCGCTGGGCGATCTGCGCCGGCTGGCAACTGTCGCCGAGAAAGGGTTGTCGAGTCATGGAAAGAGTCCGCTGCGCCGACCGGGCGTCGGCAGAGGGGGCACTCTAGAGGGGGAGGGCTCGGCCCTGTCCAGCGCGCCCCGGCAGCGTTCTCGGAGTGGCGACGCGCGGCGCCCCTCAGGCCAGCAACTGTTTTAGCCAGAGCCGGTACAGCGCGGCGATCAGGTCGGTCTGGGTGACCAGGCCGACCAGGCGCGCATCGTCGTTCACCACCGGCAGGCAGTGCAGGCCCTGCTCGGAGAGCGGCAAGGCCAGCTCGGCCAAATGGCTGTCCCGGTGCGCCACGACTGTCGGCGCGCCCATCACCGAGCCGATGCCGGAGCGAGCGGGGCGCCCGAAGGCCGGCCAGGCGAAGCCGAGGCGGGAGCGTTCGAGCAGGTCGCTACGCTCGACGATGCCGAGCAGGCGACGAGAGGCGCCGTCGATCACCGGCAACTGCTGCAGGCGGTGGTCGCGCAAAAGCTTCCAGGCGTCTTCGAAGGAGGTGTCCGGGGTGGCCCAGCGCAGGTCGCGGGACATGATGTCGGCCGCGACGACCTGGCCCAGGCTGTGGCGGAAGCCGTTTTGCTCCAGCAGACGGATCAGTCGTTCCAGATTCTCGCGGGTGATGTCGAGGTATTCGCCGAAGTCTTCCAGGGCCGCGTCGAGGGTCGCGCGGCGCGGCGCGGCTCGAAGCGGATCGCGGGTCTGATGGGGATTTTCCCGAAGTGGCTCGTCGCGAGGCGGGCGGGTCAGGCGGTTGAAGCCGTGCGCCAGGCCGAGCAGCATCAGCGAGTTGAAAGCGACCGGCAGCAGCACGGCCGGTTGAAGATGACCGCCAAGGCCAGGGCGTAGCTCGGCGGATGCAGGCAGCGCAGGCCGAACATGCCGGTCAGCGCCAAGGCGGCGCCCAGCCCGGCGGCCGGGACCGGGGCCAATCCGCTCAAGCCCCGCAGGATGCCGATCGATGCGCTCAGCAGGTTGCCGGCGAGTATCGGCCAGACGGGCGAAGGGGCTGGAAGAAGCGGCGAGCAGCAGCACCGAACTGGCGGCGATCGGCGGCGCCAAGTACAGCACGAGGTCGGCGTCGAACAGCCAGAGATCGCCAGCGAGGGTCGCTGCCACGACCAGGCAGATGCCGGTCGCGCTGCGCAGCCATTCCCGGGGAGCGGCGAGCGGCAGCGCGGGAAGCAGGGTTTTCAGCCGGGAGAGGGTCTTGTCGGGCATGCGGCGGCGCGTGTCGGGGTTGGAGGACGGTATCGCTGGCGGCAGACCGGGGCGTGCCAACGATCGTTTACAACGAGGAGGAATATCGATGACACGCCTTGGCGACGCAGCCGCATAAATTTGCTGGTTCGCGGTAATTTCCTTGCTGCAAGACCGGCGATTCCCTTCGCCGACGCAGGGTCCGGGCCGTTCTTTCGGCGCGGCCCGGTGGGCAGGGGAAATTACGCTTCCAGCGCCTGTGCCGGGCCGAAGAACTCGTAGTGGCACTGTTCCTGCGGTACGCCAAGTTCGCGCAACTGGCGCTTCACTTGAGCCATGAAGGACTTCGGGCCGAGGAAATAGGCGTCCAGATCGCGTTCCGCCGGCAGCCAGGCGGCCAGGCGCTGTGCGTCGAGCCGGCCACTGGCGTCGGCGCGGTCCCCGGCGCGCGGCGTGCTGTAGCAGAAGAACGCCTTGAGCTGCGGATGCCGTCCGGCCAGTGCCTCGACTTGCTGGCGGAAGGCCTGTACGCCCGCGTGCCGCGCGCAGTGGATGAAGCGGATCGGCCGGCCGCCGGGCAGCGCCGCCTCCAGCATGGCCAGTAGCGGGGTGACGCCGACGCCGGCGCCGATCAGCACCAGCGGCTTGTCCGAATCGTTCAGGACGAACTCACCGGCCGGCGGGAAAAGTTCCAGGCGGTCGCCTTCGCGGACCCGTTCGTGCAGGTGGCGGGAGACCCGGCCGGTAGCGTGGAGCTTGACGCTGATGCGGTATTCCTCGCTGTTCGGCGCCGCCGACAGCGAGTAGTTGCGGCGCACCTCCTCGCCGTCGAGCACCAGGCGCAGGCCGATGTACTGGCCGGGCCGGAAGGCCGGCAGCGCGCCGCCGTCTTCCGGGCGCAGGTGAAAGGAAACGATTTCCTCGCTTTCCACCACCCGGCGCGCCACGCGGAACGCCCGCGCGCTGCGCCAGCCGCCCGGTGCCGCGGCGCCGGCGGCATAGGCGGCTTCCTCGGCGCCGATCAGCAGCCCGGCGAGCATCCCGTAGGCCGCGCCCCAGGCGTCGAGCACCGCATCGGTGGCGGTTTCCGCGCCGAGCACCTCGCGGATGGCGCGCAGCAGGCAGGCGCCGACGATCGGGTAGTGCTCCGGCAGCACCTGCAGGGACACGTGCTTGTTGACGATCTGCGCCACCAGCGGGCCGAGCGCCTCCAGGCGGTCGATGTGCCGGGCGTACATCAGCACCGCGTTGGCCAGCGCCCGCGGCTGCTCACCACTGGCCTGGTGAGCCTGGTTGAACAGCGGGCGCACTTCCGGGTGTTCGGTGAGCATGGTCCGGTAGAAGTGGCTGGTCAGCGCCTCGCCACCGGTTTCCAGCAGCGGGATTGTGGCCTTGACGATGGCGCGTTGTTGCTCGGTCAGCATGGGTGACTCCTGTGGCGTGCAATGGGCGCGGCCGTTCGGTCGCGAAAGATGGGTAATCTTGTTCAGGTTTCGTGCCAGGCACGCAGGCCCCGGAAATCGCTGGCCGGTTGCCTGTTGCAGTCGTTTCGACTATGGTAATTAGTTGTCAATAAGACAGCTCGTTATCCGAATGACTACAGCCCCGCTGCTCGACGCTTTCCTCCCACTGGTCGCCGACCTGACCCGCGAATTGCCCGAGGCCGAACGCTACCGGCGCCTGCTCGGCGCCCTGCGCCGGCTGCTGCCGGCCGACGCCGCGGCGCTGCTGCGCCTGGACGGCGACACCTTGGTGCCGCTGGCGGTGGACGGGCTGAGCGCGGACACCCTGGGCCGGCGCTTCCGTCTCGACGAGCAGCCGCGCCTGCGAGCGCTGCTGGCGCACCGAGGCGCCACCCGCTTCGCCAGCGACTGCAGCCTGCCGGACCCCTACGATGGCCTCGTGGAGGGGCTGTCCAACCAACTGCAGGTCCACGACTGCCTCGGCTGCCCGCTGTACCTGGACGAACGCCCCTGGGGTTTGCTGACCCTCGACGCCCTGGACCCGGCGCGCTTCGATGGCGTCGACCTGGCCAGTCTGGAGGCTTTCGCCAGCCTGGCCGCCGCCACCGTGCAGGTCGGCGAGCGGATCAGCGCGCTGACCCGCCGCGCCGAGCGCGACGAGCGACTGATGCAGGCCTACCGCGAAGCCGTCGATCGCCAGGGCAGCCACGAACTGATCGGCCAGAGCCGCGCCCACCGGCGCCTGCTCGAGGAAATCGCGGTGGTCGCCGGCAGCGACCTGAGCGTGCTGGTCAGCGGCGAGACCGGGGTCGGCAAGGAACTGGTGGCGCAGGCTATCCATGCCGCTTCGGCGCGCGCCCACAAGCCGCTGATCAGCCTGAACTGCGCGGCGCTGCCCGATACCCTGGTGGAGAGCGAGCTGTTCGGCCATGTGCGCGGCGCCTTTTCTGGGGCGGTGAGCGAGCGCAGCGGCAAGTTCGAACTGGCCGACGGCGGCACGCTGTTCCTCGACGAGGTCGGCGAACTGCCGCTGGCGGTGCAGGCCAAGCTGCTGCGGGTATTGCAGAGCGGCCAGTTGCAGCGGGTTGGCTCCGACCGCGAGCACCGGGTGGATGTACGGGTGATCGCCGCCACCAACCGCGACCTGGCCGGCGAGGTGCGTGCCGGACGCTTTCGCGCCGACCTCTACCACCGCCTCAGCGTCTATCCGCTGCCGGTGCCGCCGCTGCGCGAGCGTGGCCGCGACGTGCTGTTGCTGGCCGGCTTCTTTCTCGAGGAGAACCGCGCCCGGCTCGGCCTGCGCGGACTGCGCCTGAGCGCCGAAGCCCAGGCGGCGCTGCTCGCCTACGACTGGCCGGGCAACGTGCGCGAACTGGAACACCTGATCGGCCGCGCCGCGCTGCGCGCCATGGCCGGCGGCGGGCCGCGGCGGATTCTCAGCATAAGCCCGGAACTGCTGGATCTGCCGGGCACGGCGGATGGCGAAGCGCCTGCGGCCGCCACCGCCTTGGCTGCAGCGAGCGGCGATCTGCGTCAGGCGGTGGAACGCTTCCAGCGCGAACGCATCCTCGCCGCCCTCGAAGCCCATGGCCACAACTGGGCCGCCGCCGCCCGCGCGCTTGGCCTGGACCGCGCCAACCTGCATCGGCTGGCGCGGCGGTTGGGGTTGCGGTAAGGGGACTGTCGGGTTGCGTGGCTAGCGTTCGATTTCAGCGAGTAGGGTGGGTAACTCGCGTAGCGATTACCCACCGGATACGGTGGTAGACAAGGCTACGCCGTTGTCTACCCTACTTGCTTTTTCGCCTGTTTTTGCCTTGCGCTGACTGCCTCGCTCGCCTACGTTTTTAGAGGTGCCCTTCAGCGGCGGTATGCCGTGACAAGTCGGGGGAGCATGGACGCCCCGGTAATCAATCGAAACGACCGGCCGGGGTTGCCGAACACCCCGGAAAACAGTGCCCCGAACCCGCGCAGGGCAGATCAGGAGTCGGCCTCGACGGAATATACTTCGATCACCCGCTCGAATCCCTCGGCTCGGGTAGGTGGCTCAATGGCCGCGTAGACATTTCTCACCGCCTGTTCGGGCACAAGCTCGTCCGCTGCTCTTGCAGCATTTCGAGCTAGGCAGACCTCCAACGGCGTCCTGAACCAAACCGCGATGGTTTTCAATCGTTTCGATTCGGCGGCGGCAAGGATAGGTATACGTTCCCTATATTTGATAAGAAGCGCATCGAAAATAATGACTTTTGCACGGTCGCTATCGAGTCGGGCAGCCCATGTACTTTTACCGGAACCTTGTGCGCCGACAAGCACATAAACCTCGGTATCTGGGTCGGCATGAGCCAGTGCTTGATGAAAGGCTCTGTACGAGCATTTCCATGCTTCATTGTTTCGTTCGTATGTGAATAGTCGGCCATTAGCGGTTTCAAGGAAATGATCGGGATTTATATGCATGGCTGAAAGTCTGGCAGTAGGTAACGGTAATCCTGACGAGTAGAGTGTTAACTTAACTCGCGTAGCGTACCCACCGGGAGCAGTGGTAGACAAGGCCATGCCATTGTCTACCCTACTTGCTGGCTATAGCTGCTTGCGCATGCGGATAAGACAGAAGGACTGCTGCGATCTTTTTCATACGGCTCCCACGTGGTGGTTGGTGCAGACCTAACGCCGCAGTTCAGCGGCGGTGCGCCGTGATGCCCCTAATACCGTCCGTTGCAACTGCTTGTTAGGCCTCGACACTACGGCGCCTCTTGTATGCAGAGATTCTTGGCATAGAAACCTCCATCGATGTACTTGGCAAGCCAGGGCCGACTCACCTGGCCCGTAGACGAATAAGGGGTCTTGTTCTCTGAGAAGTCGACAGCCAGCAGGAGTTCCACCAGTTGAGCTCCGGTAACTCTTGGATTTAACTCCAAGACCGCGTAGATCTTTCCGTAGACGCTCATCGGGTTGCGTGGCCTCTTGGGGCCTACCACTAAGCGCACATTCTCTTTAAGAAATTCGCCGGTAACGCATTACCGTCGCTCGCGTACTTTCGAAGCTCGACACCGCTTTCCAGGGCTGATGGCGAATATGCCTGCTCGTTTGCGAGAACTCCAGTGTCGTCCTTTAACAGCCCAAACTCAGAGATAAGTTCCTGCTCGCGATGCCACGGACTTGAGGTAAAGAAGCCGTCTATGTACCGCACGATCTCGTCGCCCCGCGAACGAATCTCTCGGATTATTGTTGCCTTCGCACTGCTGCTAGCCGAGTTCTCGGCTTCGCGCTCGTGGGCAAACATGCGATCTCCTTGTCCTATGCCGACATAGAACGGACGAACCGTTTCTGCGGCAGGCGGGTAGCGAGTAGGGTGGGTAACTCGCGTAGCGATTACCCACCGGATACGGTGGTAGACAAGGCTACGCCGTTGTCTACTCCACTTGCTGGGGTGGAGCAAGCGAGGCGACAGCTATCTGCGGATGTTGTTGATGCACGGGGCCCGCTCGATCCTCGCCAGAAGCCAGAAATCCGGGTGGCTTGAGCGCTTGCTGGCCAGGCGGCCTTACAACGTGGCGGTTGCCGCATTGGCCAATAAACTGGCCCGAACCCTGTGGGCCATGCTGGCCAAGGGCTCTCCGTACCGGGCGAAACGCTTTAGCGCATGTCCTGCGGAGCATTGAAAACACTAACCAACAGGCTTCACAAGGAGCGCAAGCGGTAAGCATGTGATGGCGGAACAGCTCAGACCGTGACGGGGTAAACCTGGTAAGGAATATGAGCCATGGGCGCTGCCCTCAGCTCGATTTTCAGATGAGGGCCTCGTCGGCTGATTCCATCAGGGCCAGCAGGTTTTTCGGCCTGCGCACATAGGCCGGATATAAGACTGCTCCTACCTGAATGCCAGCTGGCCTACCTCTTGAGTTCCGGGAGGCGTCCATATAAGGATTTCCTTAGGCATCCGCGGGTTACTTAGTTGCAGCCCATGATTACGCACCCAGCTTTCTGGAGTGCATACCAGGCGGCTCCAAGGAGCTTTCCCCATGCGTCCAATGAATTCCACCAAGCATCAAGGCGGCGGCATCCAGCACACTTATTGAAAGGTTCGGATGTTGGAGCGCTGTTGCCCTGCGAAACTGCGCCAGCGATAAGCCAGACCGTTACTACGGCTATTACTATAATTACAATCCACATGTGATTTTCCTTTCGACTTGGATTGATAATGCCTAACGTTTGGGTAAGGGGCGGGCTCTAGCCCGTCCCAGTGAGCGGAGCGAACGATTTGAACCATTTGTTATGCATTTTTCTTCATGATTTGATGAATTGCATTCATAGGGTGCAAAGATAAAGCTATTGTTGCCCCAGCAGGAACTTTAAGGTCTGGCGCGGATTTTTGACTGGCACTAGTAACTGCTCGCTGCGATATAACTCCGATAGCCTGACCATCTTCGTTAACCACTGGGCCACCACTGGCACCACTATTAACACCATTATCCAAATAGAATAGATCAACTTCTACGGTGATGTTCTGGCTCGAATCTTCTGCGATAATTTTTCTATGGTTGCCAACAGCAGCTCTTTTGATTAATGGCCCCATCATATCGGCCATGTAGCCCTTCTTCATTACGGAAAGAAAATCTTGTATTCCGGGGAAATCTTTTTTTGCAATTCTATCAATGTTAAATGGTAAAGAAAGATCATCAGAGAAGCCTGAAATAAATACTTGCTGCCCTAGGCTTGGCGAAATTATCCTTGCGGGCAAATAAGGAAATGCTTCGCCTTGCTTTTCTTTTGGTGCAAGTGCGGCAATATCAAATTGTATTATTTCAGTAAAGGCAGCGCATTGGATATTTAAGCTGCAAAAAGAAACTCTATATTCAAGCACAGGTCTTCCTGCGAACTTGATAAATATTTTTGCATTAGGATCTGAATAGTCTTTGTGTACTATTGGTACTCTTCCAGTTACCACGTGTGCTGCGGTAAGGACTTCGCCATCTGACGTAAATGCAAAACAAGTACCCTGGCTAATAACCTCGTCGTCAAGAACGACAGTGACATAGCCGCAGCATCTCTGAATGTTTTCGTAAATCTCTTTATGCATACAGATACTTGAGCCTTTGCATAACTACTATTCGACACCAAATAGTGTGAACAAACACACCATCTGGTGCATAACGTTCCCTTGCCGAAACCGGCGGAGCCCTTGTAGGCTGCGGCCTTCAGCAGGAGGCTGGTTTCCTTCGAGGGAGTTATACACCATGGATGGCAAGCCCAGGTTGTTGGACCGGCTGCGTGAGCAAATCCGTATTCGTCATTATTCGATCCGTACCGAGACAGCTTACGTCAAGTGGGTACGGGATTTCATTCGTTATCATCGACTGCGTCATCCGGCAGAGATGGGTGTAGCCGAGGTCGAGCGATTCCTGTCGCATCTCGCCATGGATTTGAATGTTTCGGCATCCACGCAGAGTCAGGCACTGGCTGCTCTGTTGTTTCTTTATAAGCATGTCCTGGCCAGCGATCTTCCCTGGCTGAACGATGTGGTTCGCGCCAAGCGGCCCGAACGCTTGCCGGTTGTCCTGTCCCGCGAGGAAACACAGAGGCTGCTGGCCTGTTTCGAGGGTGAACTGGCGTTGGTTACAGGGCTATTGTACGGCTCGGGTTTACGCCTTATGGAAGCGATGCGTCTGCGAGTGAAAGATGTGGATTTCGCGCGTGGCGAAGTTCTGGTCCGGGACGGCAAAGGTATGAAGGATCGCGTCACCTTGCTGCCGAACCGGTTGAGTCAATCGCTGGAACGACATCTCGCCTGTGTGAGGGCTTTGCACGAGCGCAATCTCGCCGAAGGTTTTGGCGAGGTTTACCTACGTTCGCCTTGGCACGCAAATATCCGAACGCTGCGAAGGAGTGGGGGTGGTAATATATTTTTCCGGCGCCAGGCCGTTCGATCGATCCCCGGACTGGCATCAAACGCCGCCATCACATGGACGAAAAGCGGGTGCAGCGAACTTTCAAGATCGCCGTGCGGCAGGCGGGAATTGTCAAGCCGGCCACGCCATATACATTGCGCCATTGTTTCGCTACCCATCTGCTGGAGAGCGGGCAGGATATCCGTACCGTACAGGAGTTGCTGGGCCATGCGGATGTGAAGACCACCACGATCTACACTCATGTGCTCAGCCGGGGCGTTCTAGGTGTGTTAAGTCCGTTGGACCGTTCTTGAACGTTTTCTTGTCGCCAGTTCGAGTGAGTCAATTTCACCCAGGCTGCTGCCCGGATCGCTTTATCCATTTATGGGAACAGGGTTCGCCGGGCCGTTAGGAGAGGTATTCTTGATAGCTCCATTCCTGTGTGGGAGCAGGACGGGCGACGCTTTGCGTCTCAGGGTGGGCCAGATCAAATGCTGTGATGGTAATTACTTGGTAAGTGGTGGTGGAGCTCTTTGCAGCCCAACTGCACGGATGCCGGAGCGTCTGAATGGGCGTTCCCACGCGGGAGCGTGGGAACGATCAAGGCGTTACGCTTGCGGGACGGCCTTTTCCAACAGTTCCTTCAGGCTGCCGTCGGCTTCCATTTCCAGGATGATGTCGCTGCCACCGATCAATTCGCCGTTGACGAACAACTGGGGAAAGGTGGGCCACTGGAAGAGCTTCGGCAGCTTCTCGCGGATATGCGGGGCGGTCAGCACGTTGACGTAGGCGAAGGGCTTGCCGACCTTGCTGAGGGCGCCGACGGCAGCGCGGGAAAAGCCGCATTCCGGCGCCGCGGGGGTGCCTTTCATATAGAGGATCACCGGGTTTTCGGCGATCTGCTTGCGAATGCGTGCTTCGGTATCCAGTACTTGCATGGTTCTCTCCTATCCCAGCAGGGTGGCGGCGTGCCGCGCACGGGCGGCATGTGTTCTGGCCACCTGTTGCGGCCTGGCCTTCCAAGCGGCGTAGCCACCCTCCAGGCTGTAGCAATTGATGAAGCCGAATTCGCTGAACAGACGCGCCATGTCCGGGCTGGTGGTGCCATCTTCGCAACAGAAAAGCAGGTGCACCTGCTTCGGCGTGACCTTCAGCAGGGTACGCAGGTTCAGGTCGTTGAGATGGATGGCGCGCGGATCGTGCCCCTGACAATAGGCGCGGGCATCACGGGTGTCCAGCAGCATGACGCTGTCTTGGCCGGCCAGCAGGGCCTCTGCCTGCTCGGCGGCGATGCGGGAGAATCGGGTCATATCTCTGCTCCAAAACAATCGTGATGAGACGGGCACTGCTCGCAACTGGGGGAGCGGCAGATGTAGCCGCCATCCTGTTCGCACAGTTGCTTGTAGAAAAACTTCTTCCAGCGCATGTTTTTCACGTTGCGCTCGGCGAGGCGGGGGAAATTATGCATCAGCAGGACCCTCAGCGTCTCGCGGCTCTCGAGTCCCAGATCGCGCCATAGGTGGTCGCCACCCAGGCAGGCAGCGGCGACGATGCTCGCCATCCAGATCTCTTCGGGGTCGCCGCCGCGGCGGCCGTCCAGCAACAGGACGCGCAGTTCCTCCCATTCGTCGCGGCGCATTTCCAGCAGGTCTTCGCGCAGCTCGCTGCATTCGTGGGCCAGCGAGCCCAGGCTGGCGCTGGTCTGGCCGGCCAGCTCGGGAAAATGGGTGCGGATCAGCTCGGCATAGCTCTGCTCGTCGAGGCCCAGATGGAACGGCAGGCAGCTCAGGCCGTCGCGCTGGGAGCGGACGATGCGCTCCAGCCAAAAGTGGTTGGCTCTATCATGACGCACGGCTTGGGTGGTGTCCCGCCGATGGGCCGCGGCGCTGCCCATCACTGGTTCCCCGCTGCCAGGCAGCCGATCGGGTTCTGCCCGACCGAGCGCTTTTCGAGGTCCTCGCCGGCGTCGGGCAGGTCGTTCTTGGCGGGCAGGTGGGTACACAGCTTGACCAGATCGAAGCCGGCCATGTACTGCGAGCCGTAGTGGATCAGCGGGCGGCGGATCAGGATTGGGTGAGCCAGCATCAGCTCGAGCGCCTGGCTAGCGCTCAGTTGGGTGGGGTCCAGTTCTCCGTACTTGATCGCCGGTGCCGAGCGGTTGAACCATTCGACCACCGGCCGATCGCCGAAGAAGGGGCGCAGGCGCTCGGGCGTCCAGGGTTCGCTGAGCAGGTTGCGGACCTCCAAGTGCAGACCGGCCGAACGCAACAACTGCTTCTGCAGGCGGTTGGTGGCACAGCCGGGCTTCTCGTAGAAGACGATGCTGGTGCTGTTCATGGCGGCTCTCCTTACCGGGCCTGGATTTCGCGCATGGCTTCGGCCAGACGCTCCGGGGGAATCCCGGTCAGCGAACCAGGCGGGTTTGCTGGCATGCCGTCGGCGAGCAGGATGGCGCCCTCGACCGGACAGATGCTCGCGCACTGCTTCTCCGCGTAGTCCCCGTCACACTCGGTGCACTTGCTCGCACTGATCTCGAAGTGCGGGCCGGTCAGGGAGATCGCCTCGCTCGGACAGACATCGACACATGCCCAACAATTGACACAGGATTCCACAATTTTCAGCGCCATCACGCACCTCCACGCAATCCTCGAATTGTTTCGCTGCCCGCTCAGGCCTTGGCCTGCAGCAGGGCTCCGTCATTCTCCAGTCGCCCCGACTCGATCATTTCCCGGTAGACCGCCATGACCGCTTCCTCGATGGGCTCCATGGCGTGCTCGCCATTGGGCTGGATGCCGGCGGTCTCCAGATCGCTCCAGGGCTCGAAACCGATCTTCGAGCAGAGCACCGCCTCGCATCCCTTCAGGGCACGGATGCTGCCGGCGAGTGCACTTTCCTTCTCGCCGCAGGTGTCGTTGCCGACGCAGTACTGGTCGACCCGGCGATGGCCGATGAAGCGCACTCCGGACGGCGAGGCTTCGTACACCAGGAACTCGGTGGCGTGCCCGAAGTGCTGGTTGATCAGACCGCCGCCGCTGGTGGCCACGGCCATCAGCACCGGACGGTGGCGACCGCTCGTGCCGTTCTGGACGGATGCAACGGACAGGCCAGCCAGCCGTTCCTTCTTCGCCGCCTTCTCGTCCAGCTCTTCCTTGATCGCCGCGTGGATGGCGGCGCGCTTGACCATCGCCGCCTCGTAATCGATTTCCATCGACTCGATCTTGTCCAGGGTGAACTCGTCGCCGCGGTCCTCGCCGAGCATGCCGACCGCATCGGCGCGGCACTGGCGGCAGTGGCGCATCATGTTCATGTCGCCGGCGCAGGCGTCCTGCAGGTCCTGCAGTTCTTCCGGCTCGGGGCTGCGCTGGCCCATCACGCCGTAGAAGGTGCCGTGCTCGGGCTCGGCGATCAGCGGCATGACGTTGTGCAGGAAGGCGCCCTTGGCCTTGACGATCTTGCTGACTTCCTTCAAGTGCTCGTCGTTGACGCCGGGGATCATCACCGAGTTGACCTTCACCAGGATGCCGCGCGCCACCAACATCTCCAGACCCTTCTGCTGCTGCTCGATGAGGATCTTGGCGGCCTTGACGCCGCGGATGCGCTTGTTGTTCCAGTAGATCCACGGATAGATCTTGGCGCCGATCTCCGGGTCCACGCAGTTGATGGTGATGGTGACGTGGTCGATGTTGTGCTTGGCCAGTTCCTCGACGCACTCCGGCAGGGCCAGGCCGTTGGTGGAAACGCACAGCTTGATGTCCGGGGCCTGCTCGCTGAGCATGCGGAAGGTGTCGAAGGTGCGCTTCGGGTTGGCCAGGGGGTCGCCGGGGCCGGCGATGCCGAGCACGCTCATCTGCGGGATGGCGGCGGCCACGGCCTTGACCTTCTTGACCGCCTGCTCGGGGGTCAGTACTTCGGACACCACGCCCGGACGCGACTCGTTGGCGCAGTCGTACTTGCGGTTGCAGTAATGGCACTGGATGTTGCAGGCAGGCGCCACCGCCACGTGCATGCGCGCGAAATAGTGGTGCGCCTCTTCCGAATAGCACGGATGGTTCTGCACCTTCGCGCGAATGTTTTCCGGCAGGTGGGAGAGCTGATCGTGCGTGCTGCCGCAGCTACTTGAGGAACAGCCGCCAGCGCTGTGCTGTCCCCCATTGTTTTGCCCAAGTACGCTCAGTTCCATGTTCTGTCTCCGGCTGAGAGAGTCTTTACCCCAAGAGCCGAGCAATACCCGTGCCGATTATTCAAGTAATTGTTTTTGAATGATTTATTTGAAAACCAGGGGCCGAATTTGTCGCGCAACGGACAAATCCGCACCGTCCTTCGCGCGCTTCTGTACGACAAGCGACAAGCAATGTGGCGGGAGTAGGAGGCGATGTCCGTCGTGGACGGACGCCCGTAGCGGACGAGGGGGCGGGGAGAGCGGAGAGGGGGGAGGAGCCGGCCATCCATTGCCGGAGGGTCCTGTCAAATCTTGCGCATGTGGATGTTGAGAGTCTGGATGCGGTAGGCGATCTGCCGCGGCGTCATGCCCAGCAGCCGTGCGGCCTTGGCCTGCACCCAGCCGGCCTGTTCGAGGGCGGCGATCACCCGTTCGCGGTCGTCCAGGGTCTCGTCGGCCAGGTTGACCTCGGGCAGCGGCGCGGCGAGCGGCGGGCTCTCGTTGTCGACCCCGGTCAGCGAGACCACGTCGCGGGTGATGGTGCCGTCCTCGCTCATGATCGCCGAGCGCTCCAGGCAGTTCTCCAGTTCGCGCACGTTGCCCGGCCAGCGGTGACTCATCAGCAGGCGGATGGCGCTGTCGGTGATGGTCAGCGGGCGGCCCTGCTGGCGGCCGATCTTGCTGAGCAAAAATTCCGCCAGCTCGGGAATGTCGGCGGTGCGTTCGCGCAGTGGCGGAATGCGGATGGCCATGACGTTCAGGCGGTAGTAGAGGTCCTCGCGGAACTTGCCCTTTTCCACCTCGCTTTCCAGGTCGCGGTTGGTGGCGGCGACGATGCGCACGTTGACCCGCACCGTCTGGTTGCCGCCGACCCGCTCGAACTCGCCCTCCTGCAGCACGCGCAGCAGCTTGGCCTGGAACATCGGCGAGATCTCGCCGATCTCGTCGAGGAACAGGGTGCCGCCGTCGGCCTGCTCGAAACGCCCCTTGCGCTGCTTCACCGCGCCGGTGAAGGCGCCCTTCTCATGGCCGAAGAGTTCGGATTCGAGCAGGGTTTCCGGCAGCGCGGCGCAGTTCAGGCGCACGAAGGAGCGGTGGGCGCGCGGCGAGTTGTAGTGGATGGCGCTGGCGATCAGCTCCTTGCCGGTGCCGGACTCGCCGAGGACCAGTACGGTGCTGTTCCACTTGGCGACTCGGCGGATCTGGTCGAACACCCGGCGCATGGTGGGGGTGTGGCCCACTACCATGTTCTCGAAGCCGTACTTGCCGCGCACCTCGCGACGCAGTTCGTCGCGCTCGTCGGCCGCGTCGCGGCCATCCTCGATGTTCACCACCAGGCGCACGGTCTGCGCCAGCAGATTGGCGACGATCTCCAGAAGGCGCGTGCGCGCGGGCATGTGTTCGTCGGCGCGGCAGTCCGGCTGGGCCGCCAGCACGCCGATGGTGTTGCCCTCGGGGTTCTTGATCGGCACGGCGATGAACGGCATTTCCAGGTCGTACAGCGCCAGGCGGTCGAGAAAGCGTGGGTCGGCGGAAATACGCCCGAGCACCACGCTGTTGCCGTGCTTGAGCACGTTGCCGATCACGCCTTCGCCGCTTCTGTAGCGCACGCCTTCGCAGGCCTGGGCCACCGCTTCCGAATCGGTGTGGATGGCGCCGATCTGCAGGGCGCCGTGTTCCGGATCGGAAATGGTCACCAGGCCATGCAGCAGGCCGAGATCATTGTGCAGTATGGCCAGGACCTGTTCGAGCAATTCGTCGATCTGTTGTTCGCGGCTGAGCGTGCGGGCGATGCCCGCCAAGGCCTGCAGTTGCAGGTCATAGAGTTCGACCGGGTTCTGTTTGGCCGAGCGCTGAGGGATGGTTGCATTCATGGGCATTCCCTGTCGCTGTTCAAGTGGAGGCCGAGAAGGGCAGCTCGACGACGATCCGGCAGCCTTCGCGATGGTCGGTGTCTACATGCACCATGCCGGCATGCTTGGCGACGATCTCCTGCACCACTGGTAGGCCCATGCCGCGCCCGACGCGGTGTGGCGGCTTGGTGCTGAAGAACGGCTCGAACACCTTCAGCACCAGGTCGGGCGGAATGCCCGGGCCGCTGTCGGTGATCTCCATGCGCACTAGGTGGTTCTCCACGCGGGTGCTGATGAACAGCTCGCGGCGGCTGACTTGGTTCTGGCTCATGGATTCGATGGCGTTGTCGACCAGGTGCTTGATCATGCTGCGCAGGCTGCTTTCCCCGCCCATCACCCAAGGCAGGCGCAGCGCTGGCTGCCAGTCGACGACGATGCCCTGGGCCAGCAACTGGTCGGTACACAGGGTGATCACCTCGCGGATCAACTGGTTGAGGTTGACCGGCATCTTGGACTCGGCCATGCGCACCGGAATGGAGCCACTGAGGTTCTCCAGTGCCTCCATTCCGGCCGTGCTGGCTTCGCGCATGGCGTTCAGCACCGGGTCGTTGCCGGCCTTGTCGCCGAGGCGCCGTTCGAGCATGCGCATCGCCGCGCTGATCAGGTTGACCGGGCCCTGCAGGCGATGGATGGCGGCGTTGAAGGTCTCGCGCATGCCTTCCACCAGCTCTTCCTCGGCCATCAGTGCCTTCAGCGCGTTGAGCCGCGAATCCTGCTGCTTCTGGCGCAGCTCGGAGATGTCGTTGATGGTCAGCAGCAGGTAGCGTTCCTCGGTGGGCGTGAAGAACACGTGGGCCTGTTCGTTCTCGATGTGGATGGCGCGGCCGTGGCAGGAAAGCCAGCGTGGCGAGCGGCCGCCCAGGTCGAAGGAGATCTCCTTGCCGGAGAAGGCGCTGCCCTGGTTCTCCAGTGTCTCGAAGGGGGCGGCGAGGTTTTCCCGCAGCAGCGCCACCAGGCTCTCGCTGCTGCCATCCTCGACCAGGTCGCGGGCCAGGCGGCAGAAGCTTGGGTTGGAGAGCATCACCCGGTGTTGGCGGTCGAGCACCACCATCGCCGCTGGGGCGGCGTTGACCACCGCCTCGATCATCAGGCGCTGGTTGTTGACGCGTTGTTCCAGTTCGTGCAATTCGCTGGTGTCGCGGTGCATGCCCAGGTAGTAGATGGTCTCGCCGGCCTCGTTGAGCACCGGCGCCACGGTCAGTTCGGCCAGGTACAGGGTTTTGTCCTTGCGGCGGTTGACCAGCACGCCGGACCAGGGCTTCTTCTGTGCCAGCCGGCCCCACAGGGCCTGGTAGACCAGGCGCGGCGTGGTGCCGTTGGAGAGGATCGATTCGTTCTTGCCGAGCACTTCCTCACTGCCGTAGCCGGTGATGGTACGGAAAGCGCGATTGGCGTAAAGAATGTTGGCCTTGAGGTCGGTGATGGAAATGGCGATGGGCGCATGCTCCACCGTCTGGCGAAAGATCTCGGGAAGCAGCTCGTCGCTCTCGGCGTGAGGCGCTTGCGGCTCGTTGCTCAGGGTCGGGTTGGCCGGGGTCATGCTGTGCCTCGTCTATCCAAGAAAATCGGCGAGCGCGGCTGCGTCCGCCGGAGGGGCGTGTTGGGCCTGGAAGAAGATTAGCAAATCTTGTGCCGCACCTTAATCGTCTGGGGGCGCCGAATTGCTCGGAAAACCTCGAAACATGGATTTTCGGGGTGGTGCCTTCTAGCTGTGCGAAAGCGCACAAGCCGGGCGGCAAGCTCTTTAACGAGCTGTCACAAACCTTACAAAACCGGGGCCGCCGGGTGGATAGGCGGCTGGCGTACCGAAGCTATTTGTTGATTCAGGTCAATTTTAGAGGGGCTCCCGCGATACGCCTGTGCAAATTTTGAGCGCTGGCATGCTTGATGCAGGACCTTCGGCATAAAGAGTGCGCACGACAAAGGCGCATCGACAAGGTTTAGCCGAGCAGGTGAGGTCGCTTATGGAATACGTTCTGTTTCTATTGGGCACCGTGTTGGTTCACAACGTGGTGCTGGTGGGCTTTCTTGGCCTGTGTCCGTTCATGGGCGTGTCGAGCAAGCTCGATCCTTCGATCGGCCTGGCCGTGGCCACCACCCTGGTCATGGGTCTCGGTGGCGCCAGCAGTTGGCTGCTCGAGCACTACGTGCTGCTGCCGCTGGGCATCGGTTTCATCCGCATCCTCGCCTATATCGTGGTCATCGCCGGCATGGTGCAGTTGATCGAGATGATCATCCGCAAAGGCAGCCCGTCGCTGTACCGCTCGCTGGGCATCTACCTACCGCTGATCACCACCAACTGCGCGGTGCTCGGCGTACCGCTGCTCAGCGTGCGCGAAGGCCACGACCTGACCATGGCCGTGCTGTTCGGCCTGGGCTCGGGCCTGGGCTTCTCGCTGATCATGATCATTTTCGCCGGTCTGCGCGAGCGTCTGGCCCTGGCCAATGTGCCGGCTGCCTTTTCCGGCCCGCCGATCGCCTTCGTCACCGCCGGCCTGCTGGCGCTGGCCTTCATGGGCTTCGGCGGCCTGATCTGATTCTGACACTGGACGGCCGGCACGACCGGCGACGAGAGGAGGACAAATTATGATAGAGGCAACTCTGGCTCTGACCCTGATGGGTGTGCTCCTGGGCTGCGGCCTCGGTCTGGCGGCACGCAAGTTCGCGGTGACCGACGAAAATCCCCTGATCAAGGAAGTCAGCGATCTGATGCCGGGCAGCCAGTGCGGACAGTGCGGCTTTCCCGGCTGCGGTGCCGCCGCCGTGGCGATCGTCGAAGGCAATGCTTCGGTCACTTGTTGCCCGCCCGGCGGCGTGGGTCTGGCCGAGAAGCTCGCCGCGATCCTCGGCGTGACCCTGGATGCCAGCCAGGTGGCCGCGCCCATGCTGGCGCGGGTGGAGGCCTCGCAGTGCATCGGCTGCACCCGCTGCTACCGTGTCTGCCCCACCGACGCCATCGTCGGTGCCAGCGGGCAGGTCCACGTGGTGCTGGAGGATGCCTGCACCGGTTGCGGCAAGTGCCGCGACGCTTGTCCGAAAGACTGCGTCCTTCTGATCCCGCAGGAGCAGACCCTGGACACCTGGCGTTGGGACAAGCCCGCTGCCGCCTGAGCCGATTACGGAGCCTTCGCATGTACTTCAATCTTTCCAGTATCCGTGGCGGCGTCCATCCGGCTGCCCACAAGGATCTCTCGGCCGCGCTGCCGATCGGCAGCTTGCCGCTGCCCCCGCGTCTCTATCTGCCGCTGCGCCAGCACGCCGGGGCCGAGGCCCTGCCGATGGTCTCGGTCGGTGACAAGGTGCTCAAGGGCCAGTTGCTGGCCTTCCCGCCGACGGAGGTTTCCGCGCCGGTGCACGCTCCCACTTCGGGACGCATCGTCGCCATCGGACCGGTCCCGGCGCCGCATCCGTCGGGTCTGACCACCACCGGGATCGTCCTGGAAAGCGACGGCGAGGACCGTTGGATCGACCTGGATGTATCCACCGATCCGTTCGCCGAGGACCCGCTGGTGCTCGCCGACCGCGTCGCCAAGGCCGGCATCGTCGGCCTCGGCGGGGCGATCTTCCCGGCGGCGGTCAAGCTCAAGCAGGGCACTCGCCACGAGATCAAGACCGTGCTGGTCAATGGCAGCGAGTGCGAGCCCTACCTGACCTGCGACGACCGTATCATGCGCGAGCGCGCCGAGGCCATCGTCGACGGCGCCCGGCTGATCCAGCACATCCTGCGTGCCTACAGCGTGGTCATCGCCATCGAGGACAACAAGCCCGAGGCCCTGGCCGCCATGCGCGCCGCCGCCGAGCACTTCGGCGCCATCGAGGTGATGGCGGTGCCGGCGCTCTATCCCATGGGTTCGGCCAAGCAACTGATCCAGGCGGTCACCGGCCGCGAGGTACCGGCCGGCGGTCGCAGCACCGACGTCGGCGTACTGGTGCACAACGCCGGTACCGTGTACGCCATCCAGCAGGCCCTGCGCTTCGGCCGGCCGCTGATCTCGCGGGTGGTCACGGTGTCCGGCGCCTGCGTGAAGACCCCGCAGAACCTCGATGTGCTGATCGGCACCCCGGTACAGGCGCTTATCGACGCCTGCGGCGGTCTGAGCGGCGATCCCCAGCAACTGCTGCTCGGCGGGCCGATGATGGGCGCGGTGCTGCCCTCCACCGAGGTGCCGGTGATCAAGGGTGCCACCGGCCTGCTGGCGCTGGCCCGGCACGAATTGCCGAACAAGGATCCGGCGCCCTGCATCCGCTGTGCGAGCTGCGTGGATGCCTGTCCGATGGGCCTGACCCCGCTGGACATGGCCCTGTACGCCCGCGTCGACGACTACGACGGCGCCAGCGAATACGGCCTGCGCGACTGCATCCTCTGCGGCTGCTGCTCCTATGTCTGTCCCTCGCATATTCCGCTGGTGCACTACTTCCAGTACGCCAAGGGTCAGCAGGACGAGCGCCGCAGCGCCGCCCGCAAGAGCGACTACATCAAGCGCCAAACCGAGGCCCGCGCCGCGCGTCTGGCCGAAGAAGAGGCCGCCAAGGCAGCCGCCAAGGCGGCCAAGGAGGCGGCCAAGGCCGCCAAGGCGGCGCAGACCAAGGCTGCCAAGCCGAGCAATGAGGTAGAGTCATGAGCACCATCAGCGTCGCGGCGGGGCCGTTCGCCCACGACCGCTCCTCGGTCAGCCGCATCATGCTGGACGTGTGTCTGGCACTCACTCCCGCTACCCTGTTCGGCCTGGTGATGTTCGGCTGGCCGGCGATCAACCTGTGGCTGGTCACCTGCGCCAGCGCCTTGGCCATCGAGGCTGCCTGCCTGCGCCTGCTGGGTCAGCCCATACGCCGTCTGCTCGATGGTTCGGCCCTGCTCACCGGCTGGCTGCTGGCGATCTCCCTGCCGCCGTGGGCGCCCTGGTGGATCGGCGTCGGCGGCAGCCTGTTCGCCATCGGCATCGGCAAGCAACTGTACGGTGGCATCGGCCAGAACCCCTTCAACCCGGCCATGCTGGCGCGCGTCGCCCTGCTGATCGCCTTCCCGCTGCAGATGACCACCTGGGCGCTGCCGAATCCGTTGTTCTCGTCTTCGGCTCCGGGCTTTTTCGACAGCCTGGCGATCACCTTCGCGGGTGCGCCGCTGGCCGATGGCATGACCGGCGCCACCGCACTGGGCAACCTGAAGACCGAGCTGACCCTCGACCGCACCGCCCAGGAGATTCTAAAAGGCGGCTTCAGCACGATCTCGGCGCTGTTCGGCAGTACGCCCGGCAGCCTCGGCGAAACCTCGGAACTGCTGTTGCTGATCGGCGGCGTGTGGCTGGTGCTGCGCCGCATAATCCACTGGGAAATCCCGGTCGCGATTCTGGCGAGCGTGTTCGTAATGGCGACCCTCGCGTATCTGATCAACCCGGATCGTTATGCCGGCGGGCTCTATCAACTGACCTCCGGCGGCCTAATACTGTGTGCCTTCTTCATCGCTACCGATCCGGTGACCTCGCCGATCAGCCGCGTCGGCCGGCTGATCTTCGGTGTGGGCTGCGGCGTGCTCATCTACGTGATCCGCACCTGGGGTAGCTTCCCCGAGGCGGCCGCCTTCGCGGTGCTCTTCATGAACGCGCTGACCCCGTTGATCGACCGTTATTGGCGGCCGCGCGCCTACGGCCGCAACGTCCGGGGCAAGCCGCTGGTCGCGGCCAAGTGGACCAGCCAGGTTAAAGAGGTGGACAAGGTATGAACGATACGACGGTGACTCCGGCCGAGGAAACCGCCGAGGCGGCCGCGGGCAAGCCCTCGCTCCTCGCGCGCCTGGAGAAGTGGCGGCCGATGGTGGCCTACCAGGGCCTATCGCTGGGCCTGGTCTGCGCCGTGGTGGCTCTGCTCCTGCTGACCGGCAACATCATGACCCATGGCGCCATCGCCGAGCAGCAGATGCAGGACCGGCTGGCCACGCTACGCGAGGTGCTGCCGCAGTCGCTATACGACAATAACCCGCTGGCCGATAGCTTCAAGGTGCAGGACGCCGAACTCGGCGAGGTCGAGGTGCTTCCAGCGCGCCTGCAGGGCAAGCTCACCGCGGTGGTCTTCCAGGGCCGCAACATCGGCTACGGCGGTCCCATCGAGCAGATGATGTCCGTCGACGCCCAGGGCAAGATCCTTGGCGTGCGAGTGCTGACCCACAAGGAAACCCCCGGCCTGGCCGACAAGATCGAGGCCTCGCGCAGTGACTGGATCAAGGTCTTCGACGGCCTGTCGCTGGACAACACCGCACTGGACAAGTGGAAGGTGAAGAAGGACGGCGGTCAGTTCGACCAGTTCGCCGGCGCCACCATCACCCCGCGCGCCGTGGTCAAGACCGTGCTGCAGGGCCTGCAGTTCCAGGCCCGGCACGCCGAGCAGCTGAAAGCCGAGTAAGAGGAGCACAACCATGAGTCATTGCGGAGCACCCAGCGTTCCCGAGCCCGAAAAGAAGGTGCCGTGGCAGTACTTCACCTCGGCCCTATGGCAATACAACGTCGCCCTGGTGCAGATGCTCGCGCTCTGCCCGACCCTGGCGGTGACCACCACCGCCACCAACGGCCTGGGCATGGGCCTGGCCACCACCCTGGTGTTGGTCTTGACCAATGCGCTCATCTCGTCGATGCGCCACACCATCTCCCCCGAGGTGCGCAACCCGGTGATGATCGCCGTGATCGCCGGCGTGGTGACCCTGATCGACATGGCGATGAACGCCTGGATGCACGAGCTGTACAAGGTGCTCGGCCTGTTCATCGCGCTGATCGTGACCAACTGCGCGGTGCTCGGCCGTGCCGAGTCCTTCTGCCTGAGGAACCCGGTGATCCCCTCGATCCTCGACGGTGCCGGCATGGGCGCCGGCTTCACCGCCGTGCTGGTGGTGATCGGCGGTATCCGCGAGATCCTCGGCAGCGGCACCCTGTTCTCCCAGGCGTCCTCGCTGCTCGGCTCGCACTTCAAGTGGATGGAGATCACCGTGATCCCCGACTTCCAGGGCATCCTGCTGGCCATCCTGCCGCCTGGCGCCTTCATCGTCCTGGGCTTCCTGTTGGCCGCCAAGCGAGTGATCGATCGCAAGCGTGCCGAGCGTCGCCAGCAGACCCATGGCGAGCTGGTGGTTCTGCAGTGATCGGCGAGGAGTGATAGCGAAATGAGAGTTTCCGTGGTATATGCCGATCCGGCCAAGCCCCTCCAGCTCAGTTGTAAGGTGGAGGACGGCTGCAGCGTGGAGCAGGCGATCGAGCAGTCCGGCGTACTGCGCTGCTGTCCGGACATCGACCTGAAGAAGCAAAAGGTCGGCGTGTTCGGCAAGTTCGTCAAGTTGGACAGTCCGCTCAAGGATGGCGACCGTATCGAGATCTACCAGCGCGTCACGCGGGTCGATGATGACGACGACGATGATGACGATTGAGTTCAGTCGCCTAGGAGGCCGCTTATGGTAACCCCCGTGAACATGAGTCGCGAAACCGCCCTGCGCATCGCCCTGGCTGCCAGGGCTTTGCCCGGTACCACGGTCGGCCAGTTGCTGGAGATCCTGCATCAGCGGATCGAAGGTCCGCTGACCGAGGAGAGCCTGCAGGGTGTGAGCGTCACCGACCTTAAGATCGGCCTGGCCGGTTCCGAAGAGGATGTCGACATGCTCGACACTCCAATGTCGGCGCTCAAGGATGCGGTGCGCATCCTCTGGGGCGAGGCCGAAGTCGACAGCCTGCCCCAGCCAATGAAGCTGGAGCGCGTGCCGGAAGGCTCGATCCGCGTGGCCATCGCTTCCAACAATGGCGAGCAACTGGATGGACACTTCGGCTCCTGCCTGCGCTTTCTCGTCTACCAGGTGAATGCCAAGGACGCCTCGCTGGTCGACATTCGCTCGACCCTGGACGTGGCGCTGGCCGAGGACAAGAACGCCTGGCGCGTCGAGCAGATCCAAGACTGCCAAGTGCTTTACGTGGTGTCCATCGGCGGACCGGCGGCGGCCAAGGTGGTGCGGGCCGGCATCCATCCGCTGAAGAAGCCCAAGGGTTGCGCGGCGCAGGAGGCCATCGCCGAGTTGCAGACGGTCATGGCCGGTTCTCCTCCGCCGTGGCTGGCCAAGCTGGTCGGTGTTTCCGCCGAGGAACGCGTGCGCTTCTCCGTGTCCGACGACGAGGACGAGGCGGCCAGGGCATGAGCAAAGAACGTCTGTTGATCGCCGTGGCGGTCGATCGTCAGGGCCGTGTGGCCGACCACGCCGGACGTGCCCAGCGCTGGGAGGTGTTCGACGTCTGGCCTGGGCAGGCCCCGATGGGCATCTATGCTATCGAACTGGCGGAGAAGGCCGTCCTGCACCACTGGCATGTCACCGATTATCCCGAGCGGCATCCGCTGCATGCCGTGGACGTGGCCATCGCCGCGACCGCCGGCGAGGGTGTCATCCGCCGCCTCGGCGAGCGCGGGGTGAGCCTGCTCACCACCAGCGAGAGCGACCCGGAACTGGCGGTTAAGGCCTGGCTGGCCAACGAGTTGCCGCCCGGCAAGCCCCACGAGGAGCACTCCTGCGGCGGAGAAGGGCACCAGCACTAGGTGTCTCGGGGGGCGGCGCTTACCGTGCCGCTCCCTGCCGCCAATCCTCCTCCCGATCCCTATCCCCACCGGTGCCTGTCGGCAACCCCGGACGTCACGCGCTGCACGCTGCGCGGCAGGGGCGGCACGGGCTCACGCGGTGGTAGAGTTCCGGGAACCGCGAATCGCCAGGAGAAAGCCCGATGTCCTGCCCCCAGGTCTGCGGCACCGCGACCCTCAAGTGCAGTTTTGGCGTGGCGCCGTCGATGCTGAACGTGCTGCCGGTCAATCGCACGCTGACCAACAACCTGCCGGCGGCGAATCTTTCCGACCATATTCCGCTGGTCAACATTCTGCCCTTCGGCCTGTGCCAGAGCATGGCCAATCCCACGGTGGCGGCGGCCACCGCGGCGGCGCTCGGTGCCCTGACGCCGATGCCCTGCGTGCCGGCCACGGCCAGCCCGTGGATTCCGGGCGGGCCAGCCACCGTGCTGCTGGGTAACGTCCCGGCACTGGCAAGGTGCGGCCGTCCAGGATCACGGCGCTGGGTTGGCCCTGCTTGCCTTGAGCGACACGCAACACCGAGCGCAGATCGTTGACCATGGCTTCGAAGCAGCCGGCCTGCAGCCACCGCTGAGTCTGTTGGTAAACCGCCTCCCACGGCGGAAAGTCGTTGGGAATCAGTCGCCAGGGAGCACCAGCCCGGGCCATCCAGCGCAACGCGTTGAACATCAGGCGCAGATCGTACCTGCACTGCGGCGCTCGCGGATCCATCAGGGTCAGGTAGGGCGCAGCGAAGGCCCATTCTTCATCAGAAACGTCTGTCGGGTAAGGGCGTGCGGGCTTCATCCAACTACGATAGCTTCACCGGCACCAAGTTCATAACACGCTCTAGTTTGACATTCAGTTCGATGGGGTCGCTGGCCGAGGCCAGGCGTTTGCGTAGATGGAAGTGCAGGCGTTCCGGCAGGGCCGGGCGGCTCGGGCGGGGCCGGCGAAGCAGGTTCGCGAGTGCGAGGACGGACATGGCAACGGCTCGTGCGACGGGGCGTGCCTGTTGCAGGCACGCTCCATGCCACCTTTGTTCGCGGGAGGCGGTAAGGTCCGCTCTCAGGCCGGGACGCCGAGGATCACGTTGGAGGCTTTGATGACCGCGCTGGCGCTGGCGCCCGGCTTCAGGCCCAGCTCGGCGACGGCTTCCTTGGTGACCATGGAGGTGATCTCGGTGCCGCCCTGCAGGGCCAGGGTGACCTCGGCGTTGACCGCGCCGGTCTCGATGGTCTTGACGGTGCCGGTCAGGATGTTGCGGGCGGACAGGCGGTAACCGCTGCTGTCGGTCATCAGCAATACCCAGGGGGCCTTCACCACGGCGACTACCTCCTTGCCGGGGGCTAATTGCAGGGACCTGGCGCTTTCCAGGGTCACCACGGCGGCGAGTTTGTCGCCACCGCCCAGGAGGATGTCCACCTCGACGTTGACCGCGCCTTCCTTCAGAGCGCTGACGGTACCTTTGAAGACGTTGCGGGCGCTGATTCTCATCTGTGTTCCTTGTCCGATGGAGGCAGGGTTTGGCACAACCGCTATATCGGTTGCGCTATAAATTGTCGTAAAAATAACAATCGATGTGAGTCGAAAGTATAGACAACGTTGTTATGGCAGCGGAATAATAACAAAGTGATACTTGGCATTTGAATTGCTTTATATAAAATTGGATAAATAGATAAATTGCAGGCTACCAGACGATGACCGCCACCCGTTTCCTCGCCCGCATGTCCCTGGACACCGATGTCGGTACCGCCCTGTCCGATACCCGCATCCGCCTGCTCGAGGCCATTGAGCGCGAAGGATCGATCAACCGGGCCGCCAAGGTCGTGCCGCTTTCCTACAAGGCGGCCTGGGACGCCATCGATACCATGAACAACCTCGCTCCCGAGCCCCTGGTGGTGCGGGTCGCCGGTGGCCGGCAGGGTGGCGGCACCCAGCTCACCGACTACGGCCGGCGCATCGTGGCCATGTACCGCGCCCTGGAAATCGAATACCAGAACGCCCTTGATCGTCTCTCCGAGCGCCTCAACGAGGTGACCGGCGGCGACATTCAGGCCTTCCAGCGTCTCATGCACTCCATGAGCATGAAGACCAGCGCGCGCAACCAGTTCGCCGGCATCGTCACCGGCCTGCGCGTCGGCGGCGTCGACTACGAGGTGCGCATCCGCCTGGACGCCGAGAACGAGATCGCCGCGGTCATCACCAAGGCCAGCGCGGAGAGCCTGGAGCTGGCCATCGGCAAGGAGGTCTTCGCTCTGGTCAAGTCTTCCTCGGTGATGCTCACCACCGAGCTTTCGCTCAAGCTCACCGCTCGCAATCAGTTGTGGGGCGAGGTCATCGATATCCACGAGGGGCCGGTGAACAACGAGGTGACCCTGGCCCTGCCCTCCGGGCGCAGCGTGACCTGCGTGGTCACCGCCGACAGTTGCAAGGCCCTCGGCCTGGCGCCGGGCGTGGCCGCCTGCGCTTTCTTCAAGTCGTCGAGCGTGATCCTGGCCGTCTACGGCTGACCGGCTTCCCCCCGTTCCGTTTCTCTCAACATGGAGTAGTAGCATGAGCTTTTCGCTGTCCCGCCTGGTCGTCGCCCTGGGCGCCGGCCTGCTCGCCTGTGCCGCCCAGGCGGCGGAAGTACAGGTCGCCGTCGCCGCCAACTTCACCGCGCCGATGAAAGATATCGCCAGCCAATTCGAGAAGGACACCGGCCACAAGGTGATCACCTCCTTCGGACCGACCGGCGGCTTCTACAGCCAGATCCAGAACGGCGCGCCCTTCGAGGTCTTCCTCGCCGCCGACGACACCACGCCGGAGAAGCTGGAGAAGGAAGGCGGCACCGTCGCCGGTTCGCGCTTCACCTACGCCATCGGCAAGCTGGTGCTGTGGTCGGCCAAGCCCGGCTACGTGGATGACCAGGGCGCGGTGCTGAAGAAGAACGCTTTCAAGCACCTGTCCATCGCCAACCCGAAGACCGCCCCCTATGGCGCCGCCGCCGTCCAGGTGCTGGCCAAGCTCGGCCTGACCGAGGCGACCAAGTCGAAGCTGGTCGAGGGCGCCAGCATTGCCCAGGCGTACCAGTTCGTCGCCACCGGCAACGCCGAGCTGGGCTTCGTCGCCCTGTCGCAGGTGTACAAGGACGGCAAGCTCACCGAAGGCTCTGGCTGGAACGTACCGGGCGATCTGTACGAGCCGATCCGCCAGGACGCGGTGATCCTGACCAAGGGCAAGGACAACCCCGCCGCCCAGGCGCTGGTCGACTACCTCAAGGGGCCCAAGGCCGCCGAGGTGATCAAGGCCTACGGTTACGGTCTGCAATAAGCAAGGCAGGAGGTGCAGGCAATGCCGTTGTCCGAACACGACCTCGCCGCCATCCGCCTGACCCTGGAGCTGGCATCGCTGACCACGGTGCTGCTGCTGGTGGTCGGTACGCCGATCGCCTGGTGGCTGGCGCGTACCCGTTCGCGCCTGAAGGGGGCGATAGGCGCGGTCGTGGCATTGCCGCTGGTGCTACCGCCGACCGTGCTCGGCTTCTACCTGCTGGTGACCATGGGGCCGCACGGCCCCATCGGTCAACTAACCCAGTTCCTGGGACTCGGCACGTTGCCGTTCACCTTCGCCGGCCTGGTGGTGGCGTCGGTGTTCTATTCGCTGCCTTTCGTCGTGCAACCGCTGCAGAACGCCTTCGAGGCGATCGGCGAGCGCCCGCTGGAGGTGGCCTCGACGCTGCGCGCCGGCCCCTGGGATACCTTCTTCACCGTGGTGGTCCCCCTCGCGCGGCCCGGTTTCATCACCGCCGCCATTCTCGGCTTCGCGCATACCGTGGGCGAGTTCGGCGTGGTACTGATGATCGGCGGCAATATTCCGGAAAAGACCCGCACCGTGGCGGTACAAATTTTCGACCATGTCGAGGCGATGGAATATGTCCAGGCCCATTGGCTCGCTGGAGGCATGGTGCTGTTCTCCTTCCTGGTACTGTTCGCACTCTATTCCAGCCGTCGCTTCAAGGCAGGGCTGAGCTGATTCGGGAGAGTCGTCGATGAACACCAGCTTCGAGCCCGGCACCAAGGGCGAAACCGGTGCACTTTCGGGCGGCTTGCCGGCGGACGGCATCCGTGCCCGTTTCCGGGTGGATTACGCGGGGTTCGCGCTGGATGTCGACCTGACCCTGCCGGGGCATGGCGTGACCGCGCTGTTCGGCCATTCCGGCTCCGGCAAGACCACCCTGCTGCGCTGCGTCGCCGGCTTGGAGCGGGCCGTCGAGGCGCGTCTGGAGATCAACGGCGAGCTCTGGCAGGACAGCGCCGCCGGGGTGTTCTTGCCGACCCACAGGCGCGCCCTCGGCTACGTATTCCAGGAGGCCAGCCTGTTCCCCCATCTGAGCGTGCGGCGCAACCTGGAATACGGCATGAAGCGTGTCGATGCCGCTAGCCGCCAGGTCTCCTGGGAACGGGTGCTGGAACTGCTCGGCATCGGCCATTTGCTCGAACGCCTGCCCGGCCGCCTGTCCGGTGGCGAGCGCCAGCGCGTCGGCATCGCCCGCGCGCTGCTCACCAGCCCGCGCCTTCTGCTGATGGACGAGCCGCTGGCGGCGCTCGACCTCAAGCGCAAGAACGAGATCCTGCCCTATCTGGAGCGCCTGCACGACGAATTGGACATCCCGATGCTGTTCGTCAGCCACTTGCCGGACGAGGTGTCGCGCCTCGCCGACCATGTGGTGCTGCTCGACCAGGGGCGCGTGACGGCGCAGGGCTCGCTGCAGGACATCATGGCGCGGCTCGACCTGCCGACCGCCTTTCACGAGGATGCCGGGGTGGTCATCGAGTCGGTGGTGGCCGAGCACGACGACCATTACCACCTCACCCGTCTCGAGTTTCCCGGCGGCGCGGTGCTGGTCGCGCGGCGTCCGGAAGCGCCCGGCCTGCGCCTGCGCCTGCGTGTGCACGCTCGCGACGTCAGCCTGGCGAACAGCCGCATCGAGGACTCCAGCATCACCAACGTGCTGCCCGCCACGGTCCGCGAGGTAGTCGAGGCCGATACCCCGGCCCATGTGTTGATACGTCTGGAGGCCGAGGGCACCCCGCTGATCGCCTGCATCACTCGCCGCTCCTGCGACCAACTCGGGATAGCCCCCGGCAGGCGCATGTGGGCGCAAATCAAGGCAGTGGCGCTGCTCGGCTGAGGCCGCCGGGCGGCGGCCTACGGGTCGAAGTCCAGGTATGGGTCTTGGTGGTCGGCATAGCGTTCGACGATCCGCGCGATTTCCCCGAGCGAACGCCGGAAGGGGTCGATCAGCGCCGGATCGAAATGCGTGCCGGCTTGGGCCTCGATGTAGCCGACCGCCTCTTCCAGGGGCCAAGCCTTCTTGTAAGGGCGCTCCGAGGTCAGCGCGTCGAACACATCGGCGACGGCGGCGATGCGTGCCATCAAAGGAATTTCCTCGCTTCCGAGGCCTTGGGGATAACCGCTGCCGTCCCATTTCTCGTGGTGGTACAGGGCGATGCTGTGGGCGGCCTTGAGCAGGTCGTCGTCGTGCCGACCGATGATCTTCGCGCCGATCTCGGTATGCTGGCGCATGATCGCCAATTCTTCCGGTTCCAACCGGCCCGACTTGAGCAGGATGCTGTCGGGAATGCCGATCTTGCCGATGTCGTGCATCGGCGCGGCATTGAAGAGGGTTTCCACGAACTCCGCGCCCATGCCGGCTGCCTGGGCGATCAGTCGGGCGATATGGCTCATGCGCGCGATGTGGTTGCCCGTCTCGTTGTCGCGAAACTCCGCGGCGCGGCTCAGACGGCGGACGATCTGCTGGCGGGTCCTGAGCAGTTCGGCGGTGCGCTGCTCGACCTGCCGGGCCAGTTCCTGGCGCTGCCGATGGAGCGCCAGGTGGGTCCGTACCCGGGCCAGAGCGATCGGCGGGCTGATCGGCTTGGTGATGTAGTCCACCGCGCCCAGCTCCAGGCCGCGCTGCTCGTCGGCCGTTTCGCTCATGGCGGTGACGAAGATCACCGGAATGGTCCGGGTCTCCGGATCGGCCTTGAGCCGTTCGCAGACCTGATAGCCACTCAGTCCCGGCATCATCACATCGAGCAGGATGAGGTCCGGCGGGTTGTCCGAGCGGGCGATCCTGAGCGCCCGCTCGCCGTTCAGGGCGACCTTGGTGCGGTGATGCGGCGCGAGGATCTCGACGAAAATGTCGATGTTCTCCGGTACGTCGTCCACGATGAGGATAGTGGCTTTCATCTGCGCGGTCTCCGCAGGCTGGCTGCTTCGGTGCTCTGTGGGGTGAGGCTCCGGCGGATGGCTGCGAGGCTAGCCAGGGCGGCCTCGAAGTCGTAGCGGGCGACCAGGGCCTGTAGCTCGCCGGCCCGTTCGCCGAGGCCGTGGGCGGCCAGCCGGGGGCTCAGAGCGCGCAGTTGCGCCAGGGCGTCGGCATCGTCGTCGCGCAACAGGGTCTCCAGGGTTCGGAGTCCTTCGTCGAGTGCGGACAGCTCCTGCTGCGTTTCCGCTACGATGGGCGCCGGATTGCCGGCGGCCGGGGCGGCGGCGATGGATGCGCACAGGGCGCCAAGCCCCCGTTCCAGATCGTCCAGGGTTCCGGCGGGAGGTTGCCGGTTCTGCCCGAGGCATTGCTCAAGGGTGGCGGCCTGGACCGCTAGCGCCGTGGCGCCGATATTGCCGGCCAGTCCCTTGAGGGTATGGGCGATACGCCGGGCGTCTTCCCGGTCGCCGGCCGCGAGGGCGGCGCCGAGCCGTGCGGCGGCGTCGGCCTGGGTCGCTGCGAAACGCGCCAGCAGCCGGTCGAGTAGGGCGCGGTTGCCGCCCAGGCGCCGCAAGGCTGCGGCTCGCTCCAGGGCAGTGTTCGCCGGCGCTGTGGACACGCTCCCGCCGGTGGCCGGAGGCGCGTGGAGGGCCAGCGGCCGACTGCCCCCGACCCAGTGGCGCAGGGTGATGAACAATTGGGTGACGTCGATGGGTTTGGCGATGTACGCGTTCATCCCGGCGGCCAGGCAGTGTTCCCGGTCGCCGGCCATGGTGTTGGCGGTCATGGCCAGGATCGGCAGGTCGACGAGGCCTGCCCGGCGAATCCTCTGGGTGGCCTCGAAGCCATCCATCACCGGCATCTGGCAGTCCATCAGCACGCCGTCGTAGGCATGCGCCATGACCTTGCCGACGGCCTCGGCCCCGTCGTTGGCGACGTCCACGCGAATCCCCGCGGTGGCGAGGAATTCCATGGCCATTTCCTGGTTGATCGGGTCGTCCTCGACCAGCAGCAGATGGGCACCGCGCAGGGCCTCGCGGGCCTGTTCGGCCTCGCTTTCTAGCGCTTTTCGGCTGTTCGGCGCGGTCCTCATCCTGCGACTGCAGGCATCGAGGATGCCGTCGAGCAGGTTGGAAGGAGTAACCGGCTTGACCAGCAGGCCCTCCACGGGGACTTTGCCGAGGCGTTCGAGCAACTCGTCGCGGCCGTACGAGGTGACCATCACGAACAGCGGAGTCTCGGCGATCCGCGGGGCCGCGCGGATCGCGCCGACCGCCTGGACGCCGTCCATGCCCGGCATCAGCCAGTCCATGATTACCAGGCGGTAAGGGTTGCCCTCCTGCTGGGCCCGGTCCAGCAGCCGGATCGCTTGCGGCGCGTTGTCCGTCGTGGTCACCGCGAAGCGCAGCGCGCTCAGCATGCCGGCGAAGATTTCCAGGGCGCTGGCGTTGTCGTCCACCACCAGTACGCGCATGCCGAGGAGATCGGCGCTGTCCGCCAGCAGTTCGCGCTGGTTCGCTTGTCGCTCGAAGCGGGCATCGAAATGGAAGGTGCTGCCGACCCCGGGGCTGGAGTCGACGCCGATCTCGCCGTCCATCATCGTCACCAGGTGCTTGCAGATGGCCAGGCCGAGACCGGTTCCGCCGTACTGGCGAGAGGTCGAGGAGTCGGCTTGGGTGAAGGCCCGGAACAGCTTCCGGCGCTGCGTCTCGTCGAGGCCGATGCCGGTATCGCGCACCTCGAAGCGCAGCCGGACGCTCCGTTCGTCCTCGCATTCCTTACGAATGCGCAGAGTGATTTCGCCCTGGCTGGTGAACTTGATCGCGTTATCGAGCAGGTTGCTCAGCACCTGGCCGAGGCGCAGCGGGTCGCCGATCAGCGCGGTGGGCACGTCGGTGGCGATGTCGAAGAGCAGCTCCAGGCCCTTTTCCTGGGCCTTGAGGACGGACAGGTCGGCCAGGTGATCGGTCACGCTTTCGAGCTGGAAGTCCACCTGCTCGAAACGCATCTTGCCGGCCTCGATCTTCGAGAAGTCGAGGATGTCGTTGATGATACCGAGCAGGCTCCGGGCCGCGTCGTGGGCCTTTTCGACAAAGTTGCGCTGGCGCTCGTCCAGCCCGCTGTCCAGCGCCAACTGGGTCATGCCCATGATCACGTTCATCGGCGTGCGAATCTCGTGGCTCATGTTGGCGAGGAAGTCGGACTTCATGCGCGTCGCCTCCTGGGCTAGCTCCTTGGCTTCGGCCAGGGCCCGTTCGGACGCCTTCTGTACCGAGATATCGATCAGCATGCCGAGCAGCCCGGCCGGACGGCCGTCGCCGCCGGGGTAGCCGGCGAGGGTGTAGATGGATGGGTGCTCGCGCCCATCGGCATAGCGGATTCGCCGTTCGGTGCTGAACAGGCCGCCTTCGCGCAGCAGCCGCTCGCTGGCGGCCTGATAGCGGGAGCGTTCTTCGGCGGGCAGTTCCAGGAAATCCAGGATGGTCTTGCCGGTCAGTTCCTCGGCGCGGACCCGGAAGCTGTCCAGGAAGGCCTGGTTGAAGCGGATGTAACGGGCCTCCCGGTCCTTGACGAAGAGCGGGAAGGGGATGCTGTCGAACAGCACTCGCTGGAGTTCCAACTCGTCGCAACCGGCCTGCTCCGGGAGCGTGCGCCGCCGGTGGTAGCCGTGCAAGGCGAAGGCCGCCAGCAGCAGGCCGGACAGCAGGGTGGCCGCGACGATGTGCATGGCGGAGTCGACTTGGCTGTCGAGCCGTTCCAGACGGGTCGCGAGACGCTCCAGGGCCTTTTTGCAGGCGATGTCCTCCCAGGTCCGGAAGGCCTCCGGATCGCGCCCGTCCCCGGTCGTGGCCGAGCTTCCGACGCCGTGGACCAGCGCCTGCAAGACTTCGTGGCGCTCCTGGGCCAACAGGAGGGTACGCCCAGCATTCAGCGAGGAGAACAGCAGCAGAAGCACGGCGAGTAGGGAGGCGAGGGTGGTGGGCTTTCCGGGTTTCACGTTCGCTCCGGGAATCTTGGTATCCGTTCCAGTCGTTTTGCCAGCCAAATCCATGCGGCTTCTGGTCGTCCGGACGGTGTCGACGAAAAAGATGGCGTTTTGATTCTAGAAGCAGTGTCGCGCGGTGGAGAGGGCGGATAAAGGGAGAAAAGGGAACAAATCACTTGGTGTTCCCGGCTGCGGGCGATCCGTCGGGTGTGTCCGCCGGTCCCAGGGCCCGAGCGGGCCGGCCGAAAGACGTGACAGTGAGGAGAGGCGGGTTCAGCCGGCCGGCGCCAACGCGGGGGCTCCGCGCCGCCACAGGCCGGCGCCGATCAAGATGAACAGCAGGCACAGTGCGCCGACGTAATAGGCCGGGCCCAACGGGCTCCACTTCAGCAGCAGGCTGACTAGGATCGGCGTCAGGCCGCCGCAGATGGCGTAGGCCAGGTTGTAGGAGAACGACAACCCGGAGAAGCGCACCGCCGCTGGGAAGGCCTTGACCATCACCATGGGGATGGCGCCGATGCTGCCCACGCAGAGGCCGGCCAGGGCGTACAGCGGCAGCATCAGGTCGCGGTGGCCGGCGAGGCTGGCGTAGAACATCGAGGAGCTGGCCAGGAGCAGCAGGCCGCCGCAGACGAAAGTCGGCCCGGCGCCGAAGCGGTCCGCCGCGAGGCCGGCCAGCACGCAGCCGAGGGTCAGGCCGAGAATGGCCAGGCCGTTGGCCCGCAGGGCCTCTTCCGCGGCGAAGCCGTGCAGCGTCTGCAGCAGGGTCGGGGTCATCAGGATGATCACCACGATGCCGGCCGATAGCACCCAGGTCAGCAGCATCGACAGCAGCACCGCCGGACGGTGCTCGCGCACCACCGCCTTGAGCGGCAGTTCGGCGGCCAGCGACTGGCGCAGTTGCAGCTCGGCGAACACCGGCGTCTCGTGCAGCCAGCGGCGCAGGTAGACCGAAACCAGGCCGAAGGCCCCGCCGATCAGGAAAGGGATGCGCCAGGCCCAGTCGGTCAGTTCCTCGGCGCTGAACGCCCGGTTGATCGCGTTGGCGGTCAGCGAGCCGAGCAGGATGCCGGCGGTCAGCCCGGCGGTCAGGGTGCTGCAGGCGAAGCCGATGTGCCGCTGCGGCGCGTGCTCGGCGACGAACACCCAGGCCCCCGGCACCTCGCCGCCGATCGCCGCGCCCTGCACCACGCGCAGGGTCAGCAGCGCCAGCGGCGCCCAGACGCCGATCTGCGTGTAGGTCGGCAGGAGGCCCATGCACAGGGTCGGCACGGCCATCATGAAAATGCTCAGGGTGAACATGCGCTTGCGCCCGAGCAGATCGCCGAAGTGGGCCATGACAATGCCGCCCAGCGGGCGCGCCAGGTAGCCGGCGGCGAAGATGCCAAAGGTCTGCAACTGGCGCAGCCAGTCGGGCATCTCGGCGGGGAAGAACAGCTTGCCGACCACCGTGGCGAAGAACACGAAGATGATGAAGTCGTAGAACTCCAGCGCGCCGCCCAGGGCGGAAAGCGAGAGGGTCTTGAGGTCGCTGCGGGTCAACGGACGCGCCACGGGCGCGCTGCTGGAGTGCTCGGCGGACATGGGGGCTGGTTTCTCGGGGGATGGGGCGAGGGCCGGCGCACCATAGCAAATTCCGCGGCGGCCGGGCAGCGGTCGGGGCAGTCGGTGCTGTCTTTAAAGTCGCTTTTCGCTCGCGCTGGCGGAAAGTACGGGACCCGGCAAGACCGGGCCTCGGGGCTGAGTGATCCCCAGAAACTTTCCAAGAAAATCAATTGGGTAGGGCTTGAAGAGGCCTGCATGGACGGGCACGTTGGTTGTCGCCAAACAAAAACAGCGTCCCCAGCCCCATGCAGACCGTCCAATTCTTGCACGCCGCCTTCGCCAAGGCACTCCCCACGATCCATGCCCGCCGTCTCGAAGCCCTGATGGCCGCGGTGGCCGCCTTGCTGCAGGGCCGCTGCCTGACCCTGACCGTACTGGGGCGTTCCCTGCCTGGCCCGGCCTGGCCCAGGCATGCCATCAAGCGAGTCGACCGCCTGCTTGGCAACCGACAGGCCGAGCGAGAGTTGTTCTACTGGGCCATGCTCCGCGCCCTGCTGGGCTCGCTCAGGCATCCCCTGATCCTGGTGGACTGGTCGCCGATCGATGCCGCCGGCAAGCTGTTCCTGCTGCGCGCCGCGATCCCACTGGCCGGACGCTCGCTACCGGTGTGCGAAGTCGTCCATCCGCGCGAGGGCTGCCCGCGTTGCCAGAAACGCCTGCTCGAGGCCCTCGCGGCGATGCTGCCGGCCGGCTGCACGCCCATCCTGGTCATCGATGCCGGTTTCCGGCGGCCATGGTTCCAGGCCGTCGAAGCCATGGGCTGGCATTACCTCGGCCGTGTGCGCAATCGCGACCTGTGCCGATTCGGCGAGCAGCCCTGGCAGCCGGTGAAAAGCCTGTACGCCCTGGCCTCGGGCATCGCCGAAACGGCTCGGCTGCCTCGAAATGACGCGCTCGGCGCCCTGGTCCACCCCACTCTACGCGGTGAAGCATGCGCCGCGGGGGTGCCAGCACCGGCGCATCACCGGAACCGTGGCCCGGGATAAACGCAGCCGGCAAAACGCACAGCGCGAAAGCGAGCCCTGGCTGCTGGCCAGCAACCTGCCCGGGGCGCAGTGGAATGCCGCGCAGGTCGCAGCGATCTACAAGCGGCGCATGCAGATCGAGGAAGGCTTGCGCGACCTGAAAAGCCATCGGCTGGGGTTCGGCCTGGGGCTGCATCGAAGCCGCTGTCCGCGGCGCATCGAGATCCTGCTGCTGATTGCCGTGCTGGCCAGCTATGCGCTGTACCTGCTGGGTTTGCAGACGCGGGAGGCAGGGCACGCGCGGCGCTTTCAGAGCAATAGCGTCAAGGACAGGCACGTGCTGTCGCTGTGGCGGCTGGGACTGGAGTATGCACGCACTTATGTGGGAGACATTTCCCGAGAGAGGCTGCGGGAGCTGGAGTTGGCCCTGCGGCAGGAGGTCCACCGGCAAGCGCGGGAACTGCGGTGATTTTGTGGGGATCACTCAGGCCTCGGGGCCTTTACAGGGGGCTATTGCGCATAGGACTGCGCGAACGCCGCTATCGCCTGGGTTGCGTGGAAATCGACCATCTGCAGGCCGCGCTCCCGAATGCTGTTCCTGGCTATCTGCACGGCTTTGCAGTGGCGTGGCGAGTCATTTTCGGCTGGGGCGGTCACGGGTATCAACACGTTCTTCAACTGAATGATTCCTTCGCGTTCGGCGCGGGCGAACTTCATCAGCCACTGCTCGCAATGGTCGAGGATTGCGTTGGGCTCGGCCTGGTCGAAGGCCAGGGGCTTGATTGCGGCCACGACTTCATTCCGATGCACCAGGGGCAGGTGCAGTTTGGTCAGCTCGCCAGTCAAGGTTTCATCTCGGAAGTTGCGGATGGAGGCTTGCACGAACAGGGTACGGATCTCCCGCACCATCGCTTCTTCGTGGCGCTCGCGGCCGATGCCCTGGCGCTCGATATAGCGGTCGAACAGTTCGTCCAGCATGGCGTCGAGGTCGTCCACCAGGATCGAGCGCATGCGGCTGAAACGAATCAGTGACTCCTTCGGTTCGGTCAGGAAGCGGAAGTGATTGACGATCTGGGCTTCCTGAGCTTTCGCCGTCATCTGACGAACCGTTTCCAATTCGCTCTGAGCTATTTCCATGGCCTTGGCGAACAGGCTGCTGCATTCGAAGAATTGGTTGACCCGCTTTAGGTTCTTGCGGGCGAGCCTGTACTCCATGCGGCCAATGGCCGGTGCCGAGAGAACGATGCCGACGTTGGCAAACTCTTCGGTTTCGGCGAAGGGCGCGAAGCGCACGATGCTGTAGAGGCAGGCGTATTTCATTCCAGGGCGCTCCAGAAATCGTCCGATTGGCAGCGCATCAGATGACTCTCGATCTCCTTGAGCAGGATGTCGAACTCCGCGACGCCCACGGACTCCCGCCACTCATCGGGAATATCCGAGCATAGGTCACGAAAGCGGCAAGCAGTGTCATGCATCCGTTGCCCGTATTCAACTTTATCCAGCAGATCCAGGCGCCAGGATCGATTGCCAGGCCCGAACACGTGGGTGTCGGCGAAGGCTCCGGTATCCAGTGGCCAGCAAAATGCCTGGTTGTGATCGATCAGCCGCAATAGATTGTCTGTGCTGCACATCAGTAGATTGGGGCGGCCGCCCCACTGCCCAAGCTGTCGATCCCCGTTGCCAATCCAGTAATCAAACACGAACACGGATTTCTGGAGATCCGCAGGTACCTGCAAGGCTTGCGAATACAGTAGATCGGCAGCGTCTGCGACATAGGCCAGTGCGAAGCTGTCGCCAGGGCCCAGATCTCTCCGTGCTTCGGTGTCGTAGCGGAGCAGTGCAGGGTCGATGTAGATATAGCCATGCTCTGGGATCGGTAGGCCGAATCGAGCGGCCAGGCGCGCGCAAAGCAACTCCGCGATGCGTTCGGCGGGCGGTAGTTCGAGGCCTTTGGCTACATAGTGCTTGCCGTTGCTTGCGCGGCACAGGAAGGGGCGGGTGATGCCGCCCTCCAATCGCCGGATGATCTCCACCGCCTCTATGAAATGGTCCATGGCCATTGCCGATTCCTAGTGTTTCAACCGGCCAGACGATACTGTTCGGTAGCATGCTGCGCCATGCCCGATGTCTACAGGGCATCGGACATGGTGCGGACGACGGCTTTCGGTAGGCCGAGCCGGAACCGGAATGGAAGAGGGTCGAGCCGCGAGATGCGGCGAAAGTCCCTTGGGCCATGGAGGGCCTAGCGGGCAGGGCTGCTTGGAACGGAACCGAGACTGCCGGAATACTCGGAACGGCCCATGCAGCGAATCCCGGTACGACATCGGAAAAAAGTACCAGGCGCACACCTCATGCCATGGCCTCGTGCGGACATGGCGCATCCGGTCGAACGCTTTGTATCAAGCCATGACAAAAACATGGCATTGGCGCATTATTCGTGCGGCTTTAATTCAGCAACCGTGGGCTACTCAACCGGCGCGCCGTCATAGCCGAAGGACGGTGCGCAGGGGCGCCGATAACGACCTGGTCACTCTCGATAGCGGGCGCGCCGCGCAGATCCGCGAGGCCCTGCGCGCATTGCAGGCCGTACAGGCGGGCGATCCAGCCGCGCTCGACGGCCTGTTCGCCGACCTCGACCGCGAGCCGCAACTCCCGCCCCACCTGCAGGCGCAACTGCCGCCCAAGGAACCGACATGACCCATCCTCCGATCCAGCGTCTGACCACGACGCTCGGCTACCCCCTGCTGGATGCCGACGACCTCGATCGCCAGGTGCGGATGCAGCCGTTCTCCGTGCTGTTCTTCGTCGGCGATCCGCAGCGCTTTCCCGAGGTGCTCGACGTCGCGGTGATCCTGCCGGAACTGGTCGAGGCCTTCTTGCAGCTCGCTCCCGCGTTGATCGCCGGCACGGACGAAGCCTGCCTGCAGGGGCGCTACGGTTTTTCTGTCTGTTCCTCGAAGGGGAGCGCTACCTGGGTTGCCTGTCACGGGTGCTGGACTGAAGCGAATACCTGGAACGCATTCCGGCGATCCTCGCCGGCGAGGACGAAAATTTGCCACGCATTCCCGTGCTATCGCCGGAGAGCGACGCACCTTCCTGCAGCCTGATGGAGACCAGTGAATCATGAACGACGACCTGCCCATTCTCTCGCCCGGCTTCGGCCCCGGCTCCCATGGCGAAGAGGAGCGCCCCGACTGCCTGTCGATGCCGCGCGCCATGCGCACCTTCGAACGTCCCGCGCTGCCGGAGCCCGGACAACTGAGCGGACATCCCATCGCTCTGGCTCTGCTGGAGCGGCTGCAGGAGGCGCTGGGCGCCTACCGGGTCGGCGAGCAGAGCCGGGTGATCGGCCTCGACCGCCAGCCCAAGGCCGACCTGAAGCTGCTCCAGCAGATCCTCGGCGAGGGCGAAGTGGCGATCCAGGTCGGCGGCCAGCGCCCGGTGCGCATCCAGGAAACCGTGCTGACCGGGGTTTGGTGGGTGCAACTGCAGGTCGGGCTGGGCGAAGTCATCGGCCAGTGGCTGGAGGTGGCCGACGTTCCCGCGCTGGTGCGCCGCCGGGCCTTCGCCGAAGCCCGCTGGCCGCAGCTCGGTGAGTTGCCGAACGGCTTGCTCAACGCTGGCCCGGTGCTGGTGGAACTGCTCGACGCGGCGAAGCGGCATGCCGAGTGCGCGCTCGCCACGCCCCACGTGGTCAACCTGTCGTTGCTGCCGTTCTCCCCGGAGGACCGGCGCTTTCTCGCCGAAAAACTCGGCGAGGGAGCGGTAACCCTGCTCTCGCGGGGCTACGGCAACTGCCGTATCGCCGGCACCGCAACCCCCGGCATCTGGTGCGTGCAGTACTTCAACAGCAGCGACCGGCTGATCCTCGACACCCTGGAGGTGACGAGCGTTCCGCAAGTGGCCTGCGCCGCCCAGGAGGACATCGACGACTCCGCCGAGAGGCTGCGCGAGATCCGCGAGGCACTGGAGTGAGCGCGCGCTTCGAGGGCAGCTACCTGGGCGACGCCACGCGCCTGGCGGACGATGCTGTGCTCGAATGCAAGATCTGCTGGCAGTGCTACGACCCCGCCGAAGGCGATCCAGTCTGGCAGATCTAGCCGGGCACGCCCTTCGCCACGCTGCCGGCGCACTGGCGCTGCCCGCGCTGTGACGGCGACCGCGAGCAGTTCATGGTCGTGGACGACTGAGGGCTCATGCACGCCCGTGAAGTCATCGAAGCCCACTACCGGGCGGCCGGCGCGCGCATGGCCGGGCTGCCGGTGTACAACCCGGCGCTCGCCGTGGAGCTGTTCGGCTGGCGCGCGGTCGAGGACGTCGGTGTGCTCGGCGTGTTGATCACCCCCTGGTGCATGAACCTGTTCTGGCAGCCGCCAGCCGCCAGCCGCCAGCCGCCAGCCGATGCCGAACTGCCGGCCAGCGGCGAGCGCCCGGTATTGTCGCTGCCCTCCGGCGACTACGAATGCAGCCTGCACGAGGACGAGCGCCTCGGCCGCCATGCCAGCGCCTCACTGTGCTCGCCGATGCAGGATTTTCCCGGCGAGGCCGAGGCGCGGGCGATGGCCGAGGAGGTGCTACGGCTGATCCTCACCGTGCCGCAGGCCGAGCCCGAACTGTTGCAGAGCGGCTTGTTGGGCCGCCGCGCGCTGCCATCCGCTTCGAGACCACAACGCTGCCCACCGCGCTGGTGATCGAGCAGGGGCTTGGCCTGAAGAACTTCTCGGTGTTCTGCAACCATGTGCTGACCCCGGCGGCGATGCACGCCATCCTCGCCACTCCGGAAGCGCTCGCCGGCACGCTGCAACTGGACGGCTTCATCGGCCCGGCCCACGTCAGCACGGTGATCGGCAGCGACGCCTACGCGCCCTTTCCGCGTTAGTACGGCACGCCGCTGGTGATCGCCGGCTTCGAACCGCTGGACTTGCTGCAGGCGCTCTTGATGCTGATGCGCCAGCTCAACGAAGGGCGTGCCGAGGTGGAAAACCAGTTCACCCGCGCGGTCACCGCAGGCGGCGACCTCAAGGCGAAGGCGCTGACCGGACGGGTCTTCGAGCTGCGCGAGCTTCGAGTGGCGCGGCTTGGTGCCGTGCCGCACAGCGCCCTGCAGATCCGCGAGGCCTTCGCCGAATTCGACACCGGGCGGCGCTTCGCCCTCGAAGCGCGCAGCGGCCCGGAAAACAGGGCCTGCGAATGCCCGGCGATCCTCCGTGGGGCGAAGAGCCCGCGCGACTGCCGGCTGTTCGGCAACCCCTGCAGCCCGGACAATCCGCTAGGCTCGTGCATGGTTTCCTCCGAGGGCGCCTGCGCCGCCTGGTACGCCTATGGCTGCCAGCGCCAGGTCGTCGTGGCGGTGGCCCGATGAGCCGGCTCGATCTTAGGAACGGCAAGGTCGAGATGGTCCATGGCAGTGGCGGCCGCGCCATGGGCCTGATCGAGGAACTGTTCGCCCGCGCCCTGCGCAACGAGTGGCTGGACCAGCGCGACGACCAGGCGCAGTTCGAGCTGCCGCCCGGCCGGGTGGTGATGGCCACCGATAGCCACGTGATCTCGCCGCTGTTCTTCCCTGGCGGCGACATCGGCAGCCTCGCCGTGCACGGCACCATCAACGACGTGGCCATGGCCGGCGTGCGGCCCTGCTACTTGGCCGCCGGCTTCATCCTCGAGGAGGGCTTCCCGCTGGCCGACCTGGCACACATCGTCGAATCGATGGCCGTCGCCGCCCGCGAGGCCGGCGTGCCGGTGGTCACCAGCGACACCAAGGTGGTCGAGCGCGGCAAGGGCGACGGGGTGTTCATCACCACCACCGGGGGCGGCGTGGTGCCGCCGGGGCTGTACCTGTCCGGCGACCGCATCCTGCTCTCCGGCAGCATCGGCGACCACGGCGTGACCATTCTCTCGCTGCGCGAGGGGCTCGGCTTCGAAGCCGACATCGGCTCCGACTCCCAGGCCCTGCACGGCCTGGTCGCCGCCATGCTCGCGGCGGTGCCGGAGATCCGCTGCCTGCGCGACTCGACCCGCGGCGGTCTGGGCAACACCCTCAACGAACTGGCCGGCCAGTCGGGGGGCGGCATGCAACTCGTCGAGCGCGCCATCCCGGTACGCGAGCCAGTGCGTGCCGCCTATGAATTCCTCGGTCTCGACCCGCTGTACGTGGCCAACGAAGGCAAGCTGATCGCCATCTGCCCGGCCGAGCGGGCCGTGCGCCTGCTCGACGCGATGCGTGCGCATCCGCAGGGGCGCGAAGCGGCGATCATCGGCACGGTGGTGGCCGACGAGCACCGTTTCGTGCAGGTGGAGACGCCGTTCGGCGGCAGCCGGATGGTGGACTAGAGCATTTTTACCTTATTCTGATTCATATCCGGCTGCCTCGAAGTAGTGCCTGCAGTCCTGCGCCGAGAACTGCGCAATCGCCTCGCCAATGCTCTGCCACAGCGGCGGCACGGTCCGCGCCGCCGCCTTTCGCAGCAGCGCCTTGGGCTTGGAGAATGCCCTTTCGATCGGGTTCAGGTCGGGGCTATAGGGAGGCAGGTAGCGCAGTGTGGCTCCTGCGCCTTCAATGGCCTGGCGTACCCCCGCCACCTTGTGGGCCGGCAGGTTGTCCATCACCACGATATCGCCGGGCGTCAGCTCGGGAACCAGAACCTGCTCGACATAGGCCAGGAAGGCCGGGCCGTTCATGGCGCCGTCGAGCACCAGCGGAGCAGTTAGCCCATCCATGCGCAGGCCGGCGGTAAAGGTCGTGGTTTTCCAGTGACCGTGAGGGACCGCGGCCAGGCAGCGCTCGCTGCGAGGGGCCCAGCCTCGTAGGCGGGCCAGGTTGGTCGCGGCGGCGGTTTCGTCGACGACGATCAGCTTGCGCCAGTCGAAGCCGGGTTGTTCCTCGAGCCACTCCTGTCGCGCTGCCTGGACGTCCGGCCGCTGCTGCTCGGCCGCATGCGCGGTCTTTTTTTGAACGTCATGCCGTGCCGGTCGAGAAACGTCCATACCGTCGCCAGGCTGACCCGAATACCGCGCTCCCGCTCGAGGGTTGCGGCGAGCTCGGCCAGCGTCAGGTCGGGGGTTTGCTCGAGCAGGCCGAGCAGGTAGTGCGCATGGGGATCGAGCCGCAAGCCCCGGGGCTTGCCCTGTCGGCGGGCGACGAGCTCCCCGCCTTCCCGAAAGCGCCGTACCCAGACGATCGCCGTCGCCGTGCCGATGTCGAATCGCTCGGCGGCCTGCCGAGCCGACAGCCCGCTCATGGCCGCGTCGACGACGCGTCGGCGAAGATCGGCACTGTATGCTCGAGCCATTCTCAGTCTCCTTATCCGAGCGGGAGAGGAGGCCCGAAATGACCAGGAAGAGCAACCCCTGTATGTCGAATTCGTGTTTTTAAAAAATGCTCTAGTTGAACGGGGAGCAGTTGCCGAGGATTTGCTGACAAGTCAGAGGAGAGTGTTGGCTTGGCTTCGAAAGCCCTTCTTGTGCCGATCCAGGAGTTTTCAGGCAGCGCCGAGCGCCCCTTTCAGAAAGCCGAGCGGAGTTGTTGCGCAAGGGATCGAGCGGCATGGAGGCGGCGAGAGCTGCGAGGGCCATGGATGGCCCTTCGCAGCGTGTCCCTGGAGCGACGACGGAGGGAGGGAGCCCGAAGCGAAGCGCAGGGCCGGATGATAGGGGCAAGCGGTTTTGGTTACTTTTGTCGTGACTGACAAAAGTGACTCGCCGTGCAAGGCGAAATCTGTCGCTTGGGCCGAGGAAAGTGTGGCGTTTGCAGGTGGGATCCGATGCCCATGCCAATCTGGCCGCACTCCCAAGTGCTGATCCCAGAAAGCAAAAGCTCGGCTGAAGAGCCGGGCTTTCGACTATTGAAATCCTTACTCGCGGTAGCTGAGCGCGCTGTCGTAGAGGCTGTCGTCGGCCTGGGCGACGTCGCTGAACGCTCGGTTGCCGCGGGTCGCGACCTTGTCGCCGACCTCGAAGGCTTCGTTCGAGCGCACGACCCTTTCCATGCCGTCGGCGCTACGAGCCTTGTAGGCGCGGTCGCTGAGGCCGCTGGCTTCCTGGGCCTTGCCGCCGAACAAGGCGCCGATGCCGGCACCCACCAGCATGCCGATCGGGCCGCCGATCGCACCGATCATCATGCCGTTCATGCCTCCGATCGACTTGCCGGTAATCTGATCCTTGGTTTCCTCGAGAACTTCGGCGGCGTTCACGCTACCGGCAGCCAGCAGGGTGAGACTCAGGGCCAGGGTGCTGAGCTTTTTCATGTCGGTTCCTCCGTGAAATCGGTCGATCGGGACGCGATGCGGTGCTTGTGGCAAATCTTTGCTTTTGTTGCAGCGCAAAATAACCTTGCGATTGATATGAGTCAAGAAGATAACTGCGTTTTTATGCTTAAGGAGGGGCACGGGGCAATCGCATGAAATGTCTTTCCTATACCGGACTGGAAAGATTGTGTGCCTGGTCGTTCCGGCCTGGTCTTCAAATCCGGTGCATCGGCTGCTTGCCGAGGGGCTGGATACCTCCTGTTTCGGCCCCCCGGCCGAGTCACTTTCTCTTTGCGCGCGCAAAGAGAAAGTAACCAAAGAGAAAGCGCGCCCGGTCATTCGGCCCCGGCTACGCCGGGGTTCCCTCGCTCCGGCGCCGCTCCGAGGGTCGTCGCGCAAGGGGCATCCATGCCCCTCGTACGACTCTCGCCGCCTCCCTGCGGCTCGCCCCTCTACGCGCCGCCTGCGCTCGGCCTTCTGAACGGGAGTCGGGCTCCGGGTTGCCTGAAAGCGCTTTCGCTCTTGCGGCACGACCTGTCAGGCCGCGCTGGATACCCCCTTCAGGAGGCCGAGCGGAATCGTCGTGGAAGGGGTCGAGCGGCAAGGATGCCGCGAGGCCGCGATGGCCCATGGATGGCCCTTCGCGGCGAGCCCCTGGAGCGGCGATGCAGGGAGGGAACCCGGAGCGAAGCGCAGGGCCGGATGAGGGGGTGGCCTTCTTTTGGGTTACTTTTTCTTGGCCAGGCAAGAAAAAGTGACTCGGCCGGGGGGGGGGCGAAACGGGGACTGTCCGGCTACTCGGCAAGCAGCCATGCCAAGGATCACACAATCTTTCCAGTCTGGTATCAGGCGAGCGCTTCATGCGACTGCCCTGAGGAGGGGCGGGAGGCCTTCGGGGCTGGCCTGGTGCCCCCGGTGTTCTCGGGGCTCGGCGCGGCGGACCTGGCAGCATCCGCTGCATCGCTGATGGATCGGACTGTACGAAGCGCTCGCCGCCTCAGTGCAGGGTGCGCGCACCGGCGTTGTCGGCCAGGGCGGCGGATTTGCCGGCGGATTTGGGAGAAGGGCGATTGCCGTGGATCCCGACCTGATCGCCGGTCGCGAAGCGGCGGCCGGGGGAGCGCACCGTCTTCACCCTGGCGCCGTCGCCGCGGGCCTGGAAGGCCTGCTCGCCATCGGCGCCTGACGCGTGGCTGGAACTGCCGACCAGTGCGCCGACACCGGCGCCGATCAATGCGCCGATCGGACCGCCGATGGCGCCGACCATCAGCCCGGTCATGCCGCCGGTGGACTTGTCGGCGATTCGCTCTTCGCTTTTCCCGCTCATCTCATCCGCCTGCGCATTACCTGAGGCCAGCAGGCTGAAGGTCAGGGCTAGGATGCCGAACCTGTGCATGTTCATGACGGGTCCTCCGAAGAGCGTTTCAGTGGGCTTCGCTTTTCACCTTACATTAAATATGCCAAATATATAAATTATTTATAAATCAATTATTTATTTGTTGAATTGAATAATCTACGCGACAAAGTGTCGCGTTGTCGACAGGGCTTTTGTCGCGATTCCTGCAGGGGGATCGGATTTTTGTTGATCTGTGTCACGAGGCGGTTAGCGGATTTGTGCATGTCCGGTGCCCGCACGAAAAAAGACCGGGTAGAAGCCCGGTCCGGAGGTCGCGGATCGCCTTGGCGGTCAGAGCATCATCAATGCGCCGCTGGCGGTGATGGCCGCGCCGACGCCGCAGGTCAGCAGGGGCAGGCGCTGTTGCACGGCCGCGTCGAGCAGGCCGCCGCCGAGGAGCAGGCCCAGGCTGGCGGTGAGGAAGCCGGCGGCGAAGCCCAGCGGGTTGCCGCTGACTTCGAGGCCGTGGGCATGGCCGTGGAACAGGGCGAAGACCACGGTCAGGGTCAGCGCGACCGGCGCCGGCAGGCGGGCGGCGCAGGCGATCAGCAGGCCGCTCAGCAGCACGGAGAGGGCGATGCCGGTTTCCATCTGCGGCAGGCCAGTACCGGTCATGGCCAGCACGAAGCCGCCGAGCAACGCGACGAGAAAGGTGGTTAGCACGGCGAGTTTCAGGCTGCGCGGCTGTTGTGCGGCCCAGATGCCGATGGCCAGCATCGCCAGCAGGTGGTCCAGGCCGCCGAGAGGATGCAGCAGGCCGGCGATCAGGCCGTTCCCGCCATGCCCAGGATGGGCGAAGGCGGCGCCGGGCAAGAGGGTCAGGGCAAGCAGGGGGAGAAAGTGGCGTGTTCTCATATCGGAGGTCCTGGAGCGGGGCGGCGATGGTCTTCGCAACGCTGTGCACAGCGGCTGGATGCGCAGCTTAAGGCAAAAGGGCCGCACCTTGCAGCGTCCGGGACGCTGCAAGCTACGCCCTTTCTTCGCCGCCGGCTCAGAGGTTCTGCAGGATCAACTGGATGCCGGCGAGCAGCAGGCCGGCGCGGGCGATGCGGTAGAACCACAGGTGATCGACTCGCTCCTGCAGCCAGAGTCCGGCCCACACGCCTAGCGGAACCAGGGGGGCGAGGAACAAGCTGGTCAGCAGGTTGTCGCCGGAGAACTGGCCGAGCAGCGCGTACGGCAGCAGCTTGATCGCGTTGGTCAGCAGGAAGAAGACGTTGATGGTGGCGACGTAGCGCACCTTGTCCAACTGCTGCGGCAGCAGGTGCATCATCGCCGGCGGGCCACCGGCATGGGCGACGAAGCTGGTGAAGCCGGCCAGCACGGAGAGTGCTGTGCCCTTGCCGCGCGCCGGCGGCAACCCGGCCGTGCCGGCCGGCGGGCGCAGCAGGTTGAGCAGCACGAAGGTTACGGCGATGCCGCCGATCAGCAAGGCGATGATCCGCTCGTCGAGCATGCCGAAGCTCAGCGAGCCGAGCAGCACCCCGAGCAGCGCGCCGGGCAGCATGATCCTCAGGTTCGCCGCGTCCCACTTGCCGTAGTAGGCACGCAGGCCGACCAGATCGGCGGTGCAGAGGATCGGCAGCATGATCGCCGCGGCCTGGGTAGGCGGCACCGCCAGGGCTAGCAGGGGTACCGCGATGCCACCGAAGGCCCCGCCGAAACCGCCCTTGGAGAGGCCGGTCAGTAGCACTGCCGGTACGGCGACGAGAAGGAGTTCCGTGGACAGCATGAATGTGCGGTGCTCCTGAAGGGGCGCGCCGGGCGTGGCGAAGGCGCCTAGCTGTACCCGTTTCGCCGGGGCGGGGCAATAGCGGGGCGGAGCGGCGGCTGCCTCGGGAAATGGCTTTTCCGATATGCCGTTATTGTATTGATAATATTTATCATTTAGATTTGTGCCTGTCCCGGAGCCAGAGAAGCGGTCGGTGAAGGGACGCCTACGTATATTCGCCCGCTGTCGAGGGCGCGGCGGATGAGTCGGGACCAGGAGCGCTGGAAGCCAGTCGCGCTCGCGTCCGCTGGTGGAGATCGCCTTCGAGACGCGTTCCGGGAAGTCTTCCCAAGGCTGTGGAAAGTCGGGTCGTGCGGGACGGAAGGTATCCGGGTTCGATGGTTAATGAAAATTATTCGCGTATTCGTTCGTCTGTAAAACTGTGATGCGGCAGTGTGCCGCCCGACCGAACCAAGGAGTCAAGCCATGAATTTCGATCAAGCCGATACCCAGTTCCAGGTGGTAGTCAATGCCGAGCGGCAGTATTCGATCTGGCCGGAGTACAAGCCGGTGCCGGCCGGCTGGCAGGAGATCGGCATCTGCGGCGACCGCCAGACCTGCCTGGCGCACATCTCCGGGATCTGGTCGGACATGTGTCCGAGCAGCCTGCGCGAAGCCATGGGCAAGTGAGAGCGGCGCCGCCGTCCGCTGGCGCCGAAACCCCGGCCGCCTTCCGCTGGCCGGATCGTGCCGCTCCCGAGATGTCGACATGAGCGCCTATTCCCCGCTTTCTCCCCTGTCGCCAGCCGGTCCGGAGCTGGCCAAGGGGGCCGTGCCACTGTTGCCGTTCCAGGCGTGTCTGCTCGAGCGCCAGGGCGCGGCGCCGTGCAACCGTTACCTGCTGTTCGAATTGACCGAGGCGTTGGAGCCGGACCTGCTGGAACAGGCCCTGCAGGCGCTGATGACGCAGCACGACGCGCTACGCCTGCGTTTCGCCGAGGAAGGCGGTGTCTGGCGCCAGTGGCATGGGAAGCCGGACGGGCGTCACGAATTGCTCTGGCTGCGTGCGGCGGACGACGAGGCCGGGATCGCCGCACTGGCCGCCGAAGTCCAGCGCAGCCTGGACCCGCGAAGCGGTCCGCTGCTGCGCGCCTGCCGCCTGAGCCGGGCCGGTCGCGCCGACCGTCTGCTGCTGGTCGTTCATCAACTGGTGGCGGATGAGTCGTCCTGGCGGTGGCTGCTGGAGGATCTGTTGGCCGCCTACCGGCAACTGGCGACAAGGCGGTGCATCGCATTGCCGGCGAAGTCCGCTTCCTTCAAGGCCTGGGCCGAACGCCTGCACGACTGGGCCGCCGGCCCGGCCCGCGCGCAGCGCGCGTTCTGGCGGACCCAGGAGCGCGCCTGTTCGCAACTGCCCCTGTTGTCCAGGGAGCCGGCCTGCGAAGGTCAGCGCCGACACCTCGAACTGATCTTGCCGGCCGACTTCAGCCGCGAACTGCTGCAAGCTGCCCGGCAGGCGTACCGGCTGCGCGCCGACGAGGTGCTGCTCGCCGCGCTGAGCCGGGTGCTTTGCGCCTGGAGCGAGCAGTGCTGCGTCTGCCTGCACCTGCAAGGCCACGGTCGTATGCCGCTGTTCGACGACCTCGATCCCGACCGCACGGTCGGCTGGCTCTCCAACCTCTACCCGCTGCGCCTGCAGCCGGCGGCCGACCTGCCGGGCAGCCTCGAGGCGATCAGGGAACAACTGCGCACCGTGGACGACGGCGGCCTGGCTTACGGCCTGCTGTGCCGGCGCGGCGAACTGGCCGGCGTCGCCCCGCAGGTGCTGTTCGATTACCGGGAGCCGGGCGAGGACGAGGGAACCGGGCCGCTGCGCCCGCTCGATGCCGGTCTCTGGCGCGAGGCCGACGCGCCGCTGGACGCTCCCCTGTGTATCGCCGCCGGGCAGCGCGGCGACGCCCTGTACCTGCGCTTCGACTTCAGCTCCAGCCAATGGCAGCGGCCGACCCTCGAGGGTTTGCTGCAGCGTCTGCAGGACGAACTGCGGGCGATCCGTGCCCACTGCGCCCACGCCTCGGGCCGCTTGAGCCCTCGACGACGTGCCTGACCGGCCTCGCCCGTGAGCGGGTGCGCGATCCTTCGTGCCCGGTAGCGCGCGGTCGCCATGGCTACTTCGAGCGGATCGGTCGGCTCCTTGTAGCGGCCTTGTGCTCGAGCAAGGTCGAATTAAGAGGAGAGCGCCATCGACTTCGCCTCCCTGGTGGGGCTCCGAACCAAGGAAAGAGATGCGCCTCGATACCTTCAGCGCCGCCTCAGGCAAAGCATGAAGCAGGCCCCGCCGACCAGCGGGGCGAGCAGGCCGGCCGGCAGTTGTAGGGGAAACAGCAGGTTGCGCCCCAGCCAGTCGGCCAGCAGCAGGATCAGCGCGCCGAGCAGGCTGGCGCCGAGCAATTGCGGCAGTACCCGGGCCAGGCCAAGCCGGCGTGCCAGGTGCGGGGCGAGCAGGCCGACGAAACTCAGCGGGCCGACCAGCAAGGTTGCTCCGGCGCTCGTCAGCGTTGCCAGCAGCAACAGGCACAGGCGGCTACGTGCCAGCGGCACGCCGAGGGCGCGCGCACTGCCTTCGCCGAGCGGCAGCAGTTCCAGCCAGCGCGCGCAGGGCAACGTCGCGGCGAACAGCAGTAGGGCGCCGGCGAGCAGTGTCCAGGCGGTCGGTGCGTCGACGAAATAGGCGGAGTCGGCCATCTGGCCGAGCAGGCTCAAACCGCGCGGATCGCCGTCGGCCAGCGATATCGCCTGCAGCGCATCGAAGAAGACGGTCAGGGCGATACCGATCAGCAGCACTCGCTCGGGAACGAAACCGCTTCTGTAGCTTAGCGCCACGATCAGCAGCAGCACCGCCAGGGCGCCCCCGGCGCCGAGCGACAGTTTCAGCGCCAGACCGGCGCCCGGCAGCAGGAACAGCAGCGCCGTCAGCCCGAGCAACGCGCCGGTGCCGAGGCCGAGCAGCTCGGGGCTGGCCATGGGATTGGCGGTGAGTCGTTGCATCAGGGTGCCGGCCAACGCTAGCAGGGTGCCGGCGGCGAGGGCGGCGACCAGCCGCGGCAGGCGCAGGTCGAGCAGTGCCGCGTCGGTTCGCCAATCCCAGCCGTGCGGGCCCTGGCCGAAACCGAGGGCGAGCGGGGTGGCGAGCAGCAGCAGGGCGCCGAGCAGGGCGAGCCGGCGCCAGGGATACGGGTGGCGCCAGGGCGCGACGGCGGCGACCTGTGAGTGGCCACCGGCAGCTTGCAGGCGCGGCAGCAGCCAGAGCAGCAGCGGCGCGCCGAGCAGGCTGGCGACGCTGCCGGTGGACAACGGTTCGATCCGCTGGCCAGCCAGGCGCTGGACCGCCAAGTCGGTGACCAGCAACAGCGCCGCGCCGAGCAGCGGCGCCCAGAATAGCCGCTGGGCGAAACGCCGCGCACCGAGCAGGCGGGCGATGGCCGGGGCGGCTAGGCCGACGCAGCCGATCACCCCGACGCTGCTGGTCACGCAGGCGCTGAGGTACACCGCCAGGGCCAGGCCCATGCCACGCAGCGGGCCGAGCGACACACCGAGGTTGCGCGCACCGCTGTCGTCCAGCTCCAGCAGGGCGAGCGGGCGTAGCAGCGGCAACATCAGCAGCAGCACCGCGGCCAGGCGCGGCAGGAGAAAGCCCATGTCTTGCCAGCCGTTCTGGACGAGCGAGCCGGAACTCCAGACGAGCAGCGCGCCGAGGTCCTGCTCGCGGGTCAGTAGCAAGCTCTTGCCCAGGGCGCCGAGGTAGAGGCTGACCGCCAGCCCAGCGAGGATTACCGTCAAGGGGGCGAGGCCGCGACGCCAGGCGAGGGCGAACACCAGCAGGGCGGACAGGCCGCCGCCGGCCAAGGCGACCCACTCGCGGCCATCGACTAACAGCGCCGGTGCCCACAGGCGGGCCAACACCAGCGCCAGTTGGGCGCCGCTGGCCACGCCCAGGGTGTCCGGCGAGGCCAGCGGGTTGTGCAGCACCTGCTGCATCAGGGTGCCGGCGAGGGCCAGCGCGGCGCCGCACAGCGCGGCCATGCACAGGCGCGGCAGCCAGTTGAAATGCAAAAGAACCTGGCGCATGTCGTCTTCCGCCGGAGCGAGCAGCGCCGGCAGCCACTGCGCCACCGGCAGGCGCCCGGCGAGGTCGGTGCCGGCCAGGGCCAGGGCGGCGAGCAGCAGGACGAGGCACAGGGGGAGAGGGGTACGGCTGACCAGACGGGGGATGTTCGTCGGTAGGGGGCTGCTGGAGCGGTCGGTCATGGATAGGAACTGTCGGAAACCGGAGACGGAAGAGCGGTCAGGTGCGCTTCGAGCTGTCCAGCGAAGAGTTCGGCGGCGGGCAGGCCGCCAAAGCTCCAGACCGGTGACAAGCCGTGCGCGCGTCCGGCGCGGACCGATAGCAGGTGCTGCCAAAGCGGGCTGGCGGCCCGGAGGCGTGCGGCGGCAGCGATTCGAGGTAGAGCAGCGTTGCCTCCGGGCGTTCGGCCGACCGTTCGATGCCGACTTGGGCGAAGCCCCAGCGATTGGTGCGGCCGTTCCAGGCATTCTCCAGGCCTACCTGCTCGAGCACCCCCTGGTAGAAGCTCCGCGCGCTGAACAGGTGGACATGGCGCGCATCGAGGAAGCCGGCTACGTAGAGAGGCGGCCGCTGGCGTCCTGCCAGGCGGGCATCGACGTGGGCGATCGGCGCCTCGCCGGCAGCCTCGCGGCCGAGCGGTCCGGCCAATCTGCGGGCCACCCGCCGGGCATTCGTGTAGGCCTCGCCGTCCGGGCCGGAGAGCGCTAGGCTTCTGACCGGCGCGATGCGCTCCGGACAGGTGCGGGCGTCCTCGAACGGCGGGCCGATCAGGATCAGTTCGGGCTGGAGTTCGGCGAGCAGTTCCAGGTTTGGTTCGTTGCGCAGGCTGAGATCGACCACCCCGGCCGGCAGCGCCGGTTCGTCGACCCAACGCCGGTGGCCGTCGAGTTGGGCCACGGCGACCGGGGCGACGCCTAAGCCGAGCAGGGTCTCGGCCAGGCCCCAGTCGATCGCCGCGATTGCGCTGCGGCGGCGCGGCCGGCAAGGGCAGGGCGAGCATCAGCGGCAGCGCGGCGAACAGGACGCGCATCAATGCACCACGGCGACCGGCTGGCCGGCTTCGGGATGCTGCAGTACGTGCATCGGAATGCTGTAGAGCGCTTCCAGGGTGCCGGGATTCATCAGCGCCGACGGCGGGCCGCTGGCTAGGAGGCGTCCTTCGTGCAGAGCCACCAGGTGGTCGCAGTAGCGGGCCGCCATGTTGATGTCGTGCAGCACTATCACCACGCCGAGTCCCAGGTGGCGGCCGAGGTCGCGCAGCAGGTCGAGGATTTCCACCTGATGGGCCGGGTCGGGCGCCGAGCTGGGCTCGTCGAGCAACAGGTAACGGGTGTTCTGCGCCAACAGCATGGCCAGCCAGACGCGTTGGCGCTCTCCGTCGGAGAGCCGTTCGGCCGGCCACTCGGCGAAAGCGGCGACGCCGGTCAGCTCCAGGGCGCGCTCGACATGGAGCCGGTCGTCGGCGCCGAAGCGACCGAGCGGGCCGTGCCAGGGATAGCGGCTGAAGCCGACCAACTCGCGCACCGTCAGATTTTCCACTGCCGGCAGGCGCTGCGGTAGGTAGGCGACATGGCGGGCGAACTTGCGTTCCGGCCACTCGTTCAGCAACCGGCCGTCCAGCCGCAGGCGGCCGCCGGCCGGCTCCAACTGGCGGGCCAGGAGCTTGACCAGGGTGGACTTGCCCGAGCCGTTGTGGCCAATCAGGCCGACCGTCTGACCCTGGGGAATCTGCAGGTTGATCTGTTGCAGTAGGCGGCGGTCGGCCAGGTGGAAGCTGACGTCGTTCAGCTCGAACATCGTGACTCCACTCCTCGGGCGGTAAGGGACGGGAATGTTGAAACTTTAGTTCAGGTGATAATGATTATCAATTTTTTGTCGGCTCGAATTTATCGGGCGAAAGGGCGGTGGAACGTTCGGACGTTCGGACAGACAGGGAATAAAATTCTAAAATTTTATTTTATGGAATTTTTTTCCATATAGAACTCAATCCTCTAGACGAGCAAGGGTGCCGTCCCGCTCCGATTCCGGGCTGTCGGTGTCCGCCAACAAAAATAAGCAAGGTACCGTCATACATGTCGCCAGTTCTTCCCGGCCCCTGAGCCGTACGCGGGCTGTCCTGTTCGCAACCGTTCTGTGCCTGGCCGGCTCCACGGCGCTTGCCGCCCTTCGGGCCGGCATCGCGATGATCCACCAGGAACTCAACCTGATGCCCTTTATAGGCATCGCCGAGAACATCTGGCTCGGCCGCGAGCCGCTCAACGCCAAGCGCATCGTCGACCACCGCAAGATGCACCGGCAGACCAGGAAACTGTTCGAGCGCCTGCGCATCGACCTCGACCCCGAGGCGCCAGTCGGCAGCTTGAGCATCGCCGGGCGGCAGATGATAGAGATCGCCAAGGCGGTGTCCTACGACGGCGACCTGCTGATCGTGGACGAGCCGACCTCGGCGATTCGACGGGAAGGTTGCGCACCTGTTCTCGATCATCGCCGACCTTAAGGCTGTGTGGGGAAGGGCATCATCTACATCACCCACAAGATGGACGAAGTGTTCGCCATCGCCGACGAGGTGGCGGTGTCCCGCGACGGCGTCTACATCGGCCTGCGGAGCGCCGACAGCATGGATGGCGACGGGCCGATCTCGATGATGGTCGGCCGCGAACTGACCCAGCTTTTCCCCGAGCGCCGCGCGACCACGTGGTGCTCTCGGTGCGCGACCTGGGCCTGGAGAGCGTGTTCCAGGGCGTGTACTTCGACCTGCGCGCCGGCGAGGTGCTGGGCACCGCTGGGCTGATGGGCGCCGGGCGCACTAACCGCACTAACGTGGCGGAAACCCTGTTCGGCGCCACCCCGTATGGCTCTCCATGTGAGTCCTCAACAGCCTTTAGCGGAAGTCCGGCTGCCGCTCCCACTGCGCGTCGGCGAAGGCTGGCAGGGCCATGCATTCGTCGAAGATGCCCATCAGCAGCGGGACGTGGTCGAGCCGCGCGTCGAAGCGCCGGGCGTTGAAGATCTGCGGTACCAGGCACAGGTCGGCCAAGCTCGGCTGGTCGCCCTCGATGAAGCGGCCGTGGGCGCCGCCGGCGCGGACCTGCGCTTCGAGCTGGGCCAGGCCGTCCGCCACCCAGTGGCGATACCAGGCGTTGCGGGCGCTCTCGTCGGCCGCCAACTCGCGGCCGAGGTAGCCGAGCACGCGCAGGTTGTTGAGCGGATGGATGTCGCAGGCGACGGCCAGGGCGGCGGCCCGCGCCCGCGCCCGCGCTGCCGGCTCGCGGGGCAGCAGGGGTGGCTCGAGGCGGGTTTCCTCCAGGTATTCGAGGATAGCCAGCGACTGCACCAGGCGCTGGCCGTCGATTTCCAGCACCGGCACCAGGGCGGCCGGGTTGACGGCGCGGAAGGTCGCGCCGAGTTGCTCGCCGCCGCGCAGGTCGACCGGCACGTACTCGTACTTTAGTCCCTTGAGGTTGAGCGCGATGCGCACGCGGAACGAGGCCGAGGAGCGGGCGGCGCTGTAGAGGCGGATCATGGTCATGGGCGTACCCCGCGGGCCGGCAGCACGCTGCCGGCGCAGTCGCCGAAGCCGATGCGCCGGGCGCCCGAGCGCTCGCAATGGCCGCGCAGGATCACCGTATCGCCGTCCTCCAGGAAGGTGCGGGTTTCGCTGTTGGGTAGGGCGAGTGGCTGCTTGCCGCCCAGGGTCAGTTCCAGCAGCGAGCCGCCCTCGCCGGGCGCGGGGCCGGACTGGGTACCGCTGCCGAGCAGGTCGCCCGGCTGCAGGTTGCAGCCGCCCACGGTGTGATGGGCGAGCATCTGCGCCAGGGTCCAGTAGGCGTCGCGGAAGTTGCTCTCCATGAGCCTGTGCGGAGCCTCGCCGCGCTCGCGCATCGCCGCGCTCTGCAGCAGCACCTCGAAACGCAGGTCGAGGGCGCCGAAGTCGCGGTTGAAGGCACTGTCGAGGTAGGGCAGCGGCTGCGGATCGCCGGCCGGCCGCGCGAAGGGGGCGCGGAACGGGGCCAGGGCGTCCATGGTCACCACCCAGGGGGAAATCGTGGTGGCGAAGTTCTTGGCCAGGAAGGGACCGAGCGGCTGGTATTCCCAAGCCTGGATGTCGCGCGCCGACCAGTCGTTAAGCAGCACGACGCCGAACAGGTGCTCCTCGGCCGCGTCCATCGGCACCGGCTCGCCCAGGGCGTTGGCGCTACCGACCAGCGCGCCGAGTTCCAGTTCGTAGTCGAGGCGGCGGCAGGGCACGAATTCGGGGCGTTCGGCGTCGGGCGCCTTCACTTGGCCGCGTGGCCGCTGAAAGGCCTGGCCGGAGACGCCGATCGACGAACTGCGGCCGTGGTAGCCGATGGGAATCCACTTGTAGTTGGGCAGCAGCGGGTTGTCCGGGCGGAACAGGCTGCCCACCGTAGTCGCATGGTGGATGCCGGTGTAGAAGTCGGTGTAGTCGCCGATCCGGCACGGTAGGTCGTACTCCACCTGAGCCTGGAACAGCAGGGCGCCGGCGAGGTCGTCCTGGCGCGGGCTGCCGGCGCTCAGCGCCGTCGACAGGGCGGCGCGCACCCGGCGGCGCAACGCGGGTCCCTGGGCCATGAAGGCGTTGAGGTCGCCGACGGCGAGCGGGGCGAGCGCCGTCTGCACTTCGTCGCTCCAGCCGCCGGCCGCGGCCGCGCGGGCCAGATCGAGAATTCTGTCGCCGATGGCCACGCCGATCCGCCAGGGCTCGTCGCTGCCAGCGCGGCGCAAGCGGCCATAGGGCAGGTTCTGGATCGGGAAGTCGGTGGCGGGGTCGTTGGCCGAGGCGACCCAGCTCTGCAGGGTCGGGTTGTGGGTGGCGTCGAGCAGTAGAGCGGTATTCATCTGTCGGTCTTCCTGTTGTTCTCGGGGGCTGGCAGCGACGCGCTGCCGGCCGGCGCAAGGCAGCCGCCCGGTCAGTGGTCGGCAAAGAATTCCTTCTCGTGCAAGAAGGCCGCATGGCGCGCGGTGCTGCAGGAGTGGCTCCATTTCTCGACCATCGGGTCGGCCAGTTCGTGCAGCTTCTCTAGCACGCCGGGTTCCACCGTATCGGCCGCCAGCTCGATGCGATGGCCGTTCGGATCGACGAAGTAGATCGACTGGAACAGCTCGTGGTTGGTCGGTCCGACTACCTCGATGCCCTGCGAGCGCAGGCGCTCCCTGGTCGCCAGCAAGGTGTCCATGTCGGCCACCTTGCTGGCGATGTGCTGGACCCAGGCCGGGGTGTTCTCGTCGCGGCCCATCGGCGGTGAGTTGGGGATCTCGAAGAAGGCCAGCACGTTGCCTGCGCCCGCGTCGAGGAAGACGTGCATGTAGGGATCGGGCTCCTTGGTCGAGGGCACCCGGTCCTCGGAAATCGCCAGTATCAGGTCCATGCCGAGCGTTTCGCGGTAGAAGTCGATGGTCTGCTTCGCGTCGCGGCAGCGATAGGCCGCGTGATGAATACCTTGCAACAGGCTCATGGGATATCTCCTAGCTGACCCGGTTCAGATTACGCCGCGACGTTCCCGGTCCTTCTCGATGGAGCGGAACAGGGCGCCGAAGTTGCCTTCGCCGAAGCTCGGGTTGTTCTCGCGCTGGATGGTCTCGACGAAGATCGGGCCGATGATGTTCTTGGTGAATATCTGTAGCAGATAGCCGTCCTGGTCGCCGTCGACCAATACGTGGTGGGCGCGGATGCACTCCTTGTCCTCGCGCAGGTTGGGCGGGCACTGGAACAGGTTGTCGTAGTCGTTCGCGTCGATGTCGAGCATCTCGCTCGGGCCGCCCTTCATGACGCCCAGCGAGGCGAGGATGTTGTCGGTGCTGAAGGCCAGGTGTTGCACGCCCGGGCCGTTGTACTCGGCCAGGTACTCGGAGATCTGGTCTTTGTCGTCCTTCGGCTGGTTGATCGGGATGCGGAAGCTGCCGTTTGGCGAGCGCTGGTCAGGCCGGTCTTCACGCCCTCGATGTCGAAGTAGCGCACTTCGGCGAAACCGAAGATTTCCTTGCTCAACCGCGCGTCGAAGCCTCCCGAGCACCGACTACGTCTTCTGATGTGCGGGGGCGAAGATATCGGAAAACCTTCCCGCCCCGTCGTTCCCGGAAATTCGCGAGGGCCCGTCCGCGCTTTCGCGAAGCTAACCTTTGAAGCGGTACTTGACGAAGAGCCCGCCCGGATGAGCATATCCCGCCCGCTCAAGGGCATTCTGCTGAGCTGCATCGCCGCGCTGGCCTTCGCTTCCCATGACAGCCTGTCCAAGTACCTCGCCGCTTCCAACGGCGTGCTGATGGTCCTCTGGATTCGCTACCTGTCGCAGAGCCTGCTGCTCGCCGCCTGGCAACTGCCGCGTCATGGCTGGCGCGTGCTGCGGGTCAACTGTCCAGGATTGCAAATGCTGCGCGGCCTGTCGCTGCTGTCGATCAGCCTGTTCTTTCTTTCCGCCCTGAGGCTGCTGCCGCTGGCCGAGGCCACCGCCGTGCATTTCATCGCGCCGCTGCTGGTGATCCTGCTGGCGATGCCGCTGCTCGGCGAGCGCGCCAATCCCGGCCAGTGGCTAGCGGTCGGTGTCGGCTTCCTCGGCGTGCTGATCATCGTCCGCCCCGGCGGCGGACTGCTCACCCCGGCCATGCTGCTGCCGGTGGCGTCGGCCACCTGCTACGCGCTCTACCAGTTGCTGACCCGGCGCATCGGCACCCGCGACAGCGCCGGTGCCACCAACCTGGTCACCGGGCTGGTCGGCGCGACCGGCATGAACCTGCTGCTGCCGCTGTTCTGGCAGGGCCTGCCACCCTGGCCGCAACTGCTGGCCATGGCCGCACTGGGCGCGATCGCCGTCGGCGGGCACATGCTGCTGACCATCGCCTTCCAGTACAGCTCGCCGGTGTCGCTGGCGCCGTTCAGCTACTTGCAAATCCTCTTTGCCATGCTGCTCGGCCTATTGCTGTTCGACCATGCGCCGGATGCCGGCGCCCTGCTGGGCATGGGCGTCATCGCCCTGAGCGGGCTGGGCAGCGCCTGGCTGCAGACGCGGCTCCAGCCGTGAAAGGGGCATGGCTCGCCTCGCCCGTGAAAGCGTCGCGCAAGGCCTGCGCCGCGGCATGGCGCGACTGTCTTGGCCATTTCGTTCCGCGAGCGGATCAGAGCCTCGGCCTGTCTTCTTTCGACAGATGAGTTGAAGACAACTTCGCATCCAATACTTTCTGGGCCTCCTGAAGCGCGCTTTGTACCTTGTCGAGATCTTCGGCAGCGGTGAGGCCGGCTTGCAGTACGTTGCCAAGCTCGACCATCAGTGCATTGCGGATGGTCCTGGCTTCGGCAACGTCATCGCGGGCGAAGGTTTCCTCCAGCCTCGCGATGGCCTCCGCCGTGGATGATCGATTATGTTCTTGGGCGGCCTCCAGGAGCTTGACTTTCAACTCTTCGGAAAGGCCGAGATTATTGAGTTGCTGATCTGTATGGGGCGTCATGGGGGACCTCGATCTGGGGAGAGTCTACAGGGCTAGGGAGGGGCCGCCTGCTTGTGCGTTGACATCCTCCCCGCCCTAAAGGATGGGAATTCCCACCACTGGACGGCCATGCCCGGCCGCGAGAATGTTCCTGGCCGCATTCACATCGCGGTCGTGAGCGACACCGCACTCACAGCAGGTCCATTCCCTTATTCGCAGCCCGTTGACGCTCTGTGGCCCGCTGAGCGAGCCACAGGACGAACAGGTGCGGGTGGTGTACGCCTCGCGAACTTCCTTGAAGACGATGCCTGCGCGATCGCACTTGTATTCCAGCATCACCTTCAGTTGGCCCCAGCCAGCGTCCAGCACTGACTTGGCCATACCGGTCTTCGCGAGTTTCGTGGGGCTGACATCACCCACATGGATTTCGCCGTACTGGTTTACCAGACGACCAGAGAACTTGTGCAGCGCATCCTTGCGTCGATTCTTGACCTTGGCGTGGATCGCTTTCACGCGGTACCTGTTGCAGGAACGCTGCGCTGTGGCCAGCTTGCTCTCCATGTCGCGGTAGAAACGGCCATTCTCTAGGCGCTCACCGTTGCTACAGGTGGCCACATCCTTGAGCCCAAGGTCGATACCCACGGCACCCTGGCCAGTAGACGGCTGGACATCCACCTCGACAACCACGTTGAAATACCAGCGGCCCCGAGCATCTTCGTTGAAGCTGCCGGAACGGAAGGTGTACTGGCTCGGGCCGTAGCTATCCCAGGCCTTGAAGTAGCCGCCGTTGTGGTAGACCTGCCCGTTCTTCCACTTGGCAGCGCCGGACTTGAACGGAACCCAGCCCAGGGAGTGCCGCACGCCATGGGATTTGCGCCATCCCAAACGGAATTTTCCGAACTGCTTGCGGCGCGTGGCGTACTCCCGCGACACCTCTTGCAACGTCTGGGAATGAAGCCCCAGCTCTTTGCCGGCACCCTGGGTGTAGCGGTCCATATCATAGGTGGACAGAAACAGACCGCGCTCCTGAATGGCTCGGGAGCCGAGTGCGTTTAGGCAGTTCCAGACGAAGTTCGCGCTGCGGGCCATCTGGCGCAGCAGCGGAACATGCTTGTCTCGAACGCGAACCTTTAGGGTCTTGGTCTGCTTCATGCTGGCACTTTATCGGGACAGGGACGGCTAGCGCCGTCCACGCTATTCATCCTCACACTAGAAGTATGGGGCCTTCCGTGCATTTCGGTAAAAAGCGCATGTCCAGTTCCGAATCACCCGCCGGCTCCGGCCAAGCGCTGCAGGAGACGCCGGCCAGCGTGGAGCGGCTGCTGCAACTGATCACGGCGGAATACGAGAGCCTGCCGCGTCAGCTCAAGCGCATCGCCAACTACATGAGCCAGCAGAGCGACCGGGTGATGGTCGACCGGGTCAGCGATATCGCCCAGTACTGCGAGGTGCATCCCTCGACCATCGTGCGCTTCTCGCAGCGCTTCGGCTTCAAGGGCTTCAGCGAAATGCAGGCGCTGTTGGATGGTCTGAAATAGCCCTGACTTTTGCTCCTGTCTGGTTCGCCAAGGACAGAAACACAGGCTCGTGGTCAACCCAAGTTTGATTTTCCGCCCCAAAGAGCATTTGGCGAGGTGTTTTCCCTTATTACGGACGCACCTCTCCTGCCACCAACAGATGTTTTCGCGCCATCCACAGGTTTGACAGGGCAAACAGCGTCATCAGTTGCGCCGTATTCTTCGCCAGGCCACGGAAGCGCACCTTCACGTAACCGAACTGCCGCTTGATCACCCGAAACGGATGCTCGACCCTGGCCCGTATCTGCGCCTTGACCTTCTCGATCCGGCGTTTGACGCGATACAGCAGGCTGCGCTTGCCAGGCTTGCGATAGGTGCCGCGCCGGGCCGCGATCTGCCAGACAACGTTCCGCCCGGCGGGCTCCGGTCGTTTCTCGACGCCGATATAGGCCGCATCAAGGCTGACCAGGGTTTCCTCGCCATGCAGCACCTTGTCGACCTGGGTGACATCCGCCACGTTAGCCGCCGTGCCCACCACGTGATGCACCAGGCCTGACTTGGCATCGACGCCGATATGCGCCTTCATGCCGAAGTACCATTGCTTGCCCTTCTTCGTCGAGTGCATTTCCGGGTCGCGCTTGCCGTCCTGGTTCTTGGTCGAGCTCGGCGTATGGATCAAGGTGGCGTCGACGAGGGTCCCCTGGCACAGCGACAGCCCGCGTTCGCCCAGGTAGCCGTTGATCACCTCCAGTATTCCTCCGGCCAGTTCGTGCTGCTCCAGCAGGCGGCGAAAGTTGAGGATCGTGGTCTCGTCCGGGATACGCTCCAGGTTCAGCCCTGCAAACTGGCGCAGAGGGGGGGCTCGTACAGCGCCTCCTCCATCGCCGGATCGCTGTAGCCGAACCCGTTCTGCATCAGGTGCACGCGCAGCATGGCGGCCAGTGGATAGGCAGGCTGACCGCCTTCGCCCTTCGGGTAGTGGGGCTCGATCAGGGCGATCAGCCCCGTCCACGGCACCACCTCGTCCATTTCGAGCAGGAAGCGCTCGCGGCGGGTCTGCTTGCGCTTGCCGGCGTACTCGGCGTCGGCGAAGGACAGTTGCTTCATCGGGAAACTCGGGCAAGGGGACGGACATATTCCAGCAGAATCGGGAAGTCTTTTTCAGGATTTTCATAAAGATTTTTATCCAAATTAACGCAGAGTAGAGCTTTTTCCATCTGCGACTAGACCGGTTGTGTCGCCTCTTCTGCTGCAATAGCAGCCTTCACGTTGGGGCGAGCTTCGACCCGCTTCATAAATGTTGCTAGCTCCGGCCAGTTATCAATGTCAATCTTAAAGAAGGGAAGCCATTTCAGGACAGTAAAGAGATAAGCGTCGGCGAGGCCAAATTGTCCGAGTAGGTAGTCTTTTTGAATTAGATGGTTGTTAAGGTAATCAAGGCGCCTAAATAGTTTTAGGCGAAATATTTCTTTTACGGGATCAGGGATTTCGGCGTTGAATAGTGGAGCACTGCCGCCATGGATTTCTGAGGTGATAAAATTCAACATTTCTTGCAAACGTGTGCGTTCCCAGGTGCCGTTAGCTGGCGCCAGTGAATTACCTGGTACCTGATCAGCAAGGTACTGCACAATAACTGGACCCTCAGTCAAAACCTCGCCATTATCTAGTACCAAAGCAGCGACATAGCCTTTGGGATTGACGCTGCGGAAGTCACCACCATCCGCTGTGGCCTTGGTCTTGTTGTTAACACGGATAAGCTCAAAGGGTAGGTCGAGCTCCCGAAGCACAATGTGTGGAGAAAGTGAGCAAGTCATAGGGGTAAAATATAGTTTCATGGGTGTCTCCTTGTATGAGGTGATGGTAGTTAAAGGGGAATGCTGCTTATGCCCATAAATTGTGCGAGCTTTGCTCAAGTAATCTTGTCGTTGCGTCGCTGTCACGTAAAATTATGATTTGAGGTGCGCATCATTAGATAATCTTATGTTGGTCAGGCGACATTAGATCCATTGCTACGGATGGTCACCGGAATATTCCTGTTCATCGTCGATTTTCGGATTTCATTGAGAAGCGCTTGTGCACAAGGTGTACGTTCGCCTGCAGCAGAGCAGACCAAACCGAATTCCCGATAGATCGGTTTACTCAATTCGAAGACCCGAAAGCCACGGCGATCAAGAGGCAAAGTAGAGGCTGGAACAATCGATATGCCCATGCCTTCGCTGATTAAGGCAAACGCTGAGGTCCAGTCTCGGACGGTAATCTTGATGTTTTTCAGCGCGAGGTCTTCCTGCTCGACCAACGACTGACCATAAAGGTAGCAGCCACCAGTGGCTAGGATAAGCGGTTGTTCCACAACATCTGTGAGTGAGATGGTACTGGTCGAGGATTTACGTGCCCAATCATGGGTTGCTAGCACCGCAACTACCCATGAATCACGTCCTAGCAACAGTGCGGCCCTGGAAGGAGAGGGGTTCATTACAACCCCTAGGTCGACACTGCTGTTGACCAGCCATTGTTCGACCTCCTCGTCAGTGCCTTCGAGCGATACGATTTCGATGCCTGGATGCAGTCGGCTGAAACTCTGTAGCAGTAGTGGTAGAATTAACAGATCGCTTCCAGTCTACTGAAAAGGAGTCCTGCGAAGCTCCCACATCCACGTCCCAGAAGCGATTGAAAATAATTTCCGTTGTGTTCGATATAGGATTTTGCCCCTTTGGATGCCCGACGGCTACGGCTGCAGCACCTGCCAATAGTGCGAATGCGTGGCCATAGGCGTCCTTATCTGAGTTACACTCTTCATCATCGCCTATGCCATGAAAGATCCGCCGTACCGTTTGTCTGGCAAACGGCCCAATACAAATTCTATCTCGTGATCTATGTAGCGCTCGGAACCAGGCCGTTCCATCAAATGGGCAACACTACAGCAATATATCAAACGACACGTAGATTGTAATGAGCGATATGTTGAAGAGCGCTTTTAGCGCAAGAGGTTCTCTCTTAATGTCTAACTCTTTGAGTCCCCACGGGTATCAATAATGTTTCGGTCGAAGAAGCGAAACAGGCGTTCGACTTCGTTTGCTAGCCATTTTCGGTGAAAATCGCAGAAAAGCCAGCTTTCTTGCCCATGGTTTCTGTAAGGAAACATACTGATTCCTATATTTTTAATTTACTTATAATCTAGATTAATATTATTCTTCAGCAACTTAAAAAGAGTTGACAACTGAGCCATCAATTTAGAGGCGCGTTGGATCTCGTCAGATGAAACATCGTTGACAAAGAGCGCAGACCCAATACCGTCCATCAGCGGTAGATTCTGGCTACCATTCCGATGGATTGTTGTGTCCTTCAGGGCCCTTTCTAGCAAAGGGATATCCGCAAATCCGCTGTGAAAGGTTGGTAGGCCAAGTTTATTGGCAACGTTAAAGAGTCGCTCCAGTTCCTCGCCCGAGAGATGACCTCGATTAAAAGATAGAATAGCGCTAAACAGACAATCCAACGTTACTGCCTCGCCATGCAGGAGTTCATTAATATAGGTCATCTCGACGAGTGGGCTGAATGAGTGTCCGTAATCTACTACACGTTGAAGATTGTGTTCCCAAAGATTATTTTCCAGCTCTACAGCCATACCGTTAAGTGACCTAAGAATAATGTCTTTTGTTTCATCACTGTAGAGCTCTCTGGCGCTAATGAAGGTCGGGCCATAGTGATCTAGAGTATCGAATAGATCCTTGTCCTTTATCACGGCAAGTTTGAAGATCTCACCTGCACCGTTTGATATCTGCCGCCTCGGCAGGGTAGAAAGATACTCTGGAAAGACAAGCGTCAATGCGGCTGGATGAAATGTTCCTATCCGATTTTTATATCCGAGATAGTTGGCGGCAGTCTTTGCCGCTACCCCGACATCCACCATAGAAAGCAAAGTTGTCGGTACCCGAATATAAGGTACCCCGCAGCGATACAAACTTGCTGCGAACCCCACCACGTCTAGCGCTACACCACCCCCTATGACGATGCACGGAGCAGACCGTCTCTTAACGCCAAGCGCATTCATCTGCTTGACAACTTTAAGCACCTCCGGCAGCACTTTATTTTCCTCGTCGCCTGGCACTTCGGTAGCAACATAATGAGCGCCGATGGAAGATAGCTTTTCGAGAAAATGACGCTTGAACTGCTCAGGAAGGCCTGCGTCGACAAATACGCCCCTCACCGTATTCGTATCGTCCTCTGCATCAAAGTCAACGCACTTGGATACAACATCCATTATGTTGTCGCACAACACAACATCATAGGAAACGATTTGATTTGCGTTTAGTGAAATAGACTGCGCAGCTTCCAACATGCTAGGCCTCCTTAAGGTTGGCTCAATCGCTACATATATTGTAGCTATAATTGTGTCTACGCCATGTCAATCAGTTGCTATATTGTTTTGAACAAATTCATTATTAGTACTACGGCCTCATTTTAGGGAGGCTTTCAAGAGCCATTGCGGCGTGGTGTGGTACTCGGTGCAACCGCATATTGGTAGCAGCAACAGTTGGGAATACTACGACCCCGTGCACATCGAGCAGGGTGGCTAGGGTTTCCTCCAGGCGCACTAGTGGCTCCGCAGAAAGACGCGTGCGAGCGACCGAAAAGTGCGTCGACGGGATCTCATTCATGGACGCTATGGCCGCAGCGAGAACCTTCGGGTAGGCGTCGAGATTGAGGTAGCCACAGCGTGTGTAGTCAATCACCTGCCGGCCATTGGCAACAATCTCGATACGGCGGTTATCAAGCACCCGGCAAGACACGCCCATCAGCCCCTTTTCATAGGCGGCATCGAAGTGAGGACGGCTAATTTCGGCCATTCTTGAGGTATTTCGCGCTTTCAAGCGGGTAGGGTTTTCGACCGAGCTGTTGCTAATGTCAAGGGTGTTACTCATGACGATCTCCTGCGCTGGGGGGAGCTTTCAAGCCGGTATGCATTGAAAGCGGGGCAAGGATCCTCGACTGCTGAAACGTTTTGCAAAGGACTTCTTGAGTGCTATCTTATGAAAATTTCTCATGAGCATAACGAGGCCTTATGGTCAACCGTGTACCTTCACTCAATGGATTGAAAGCGTTTGAAGCCGCTGCACGACATATGAGTTTCACCAAGGCTGCACAAGAATTAAATGTCACTCAGACCGCCATTAGCCATCAGATTCGTCGGCTTGAAGATGAACTCGGCGTTCGTCTATTTCTGCGCCTTAAGGATGGACTCGCACTGACAACCGAAGGTCATATGTATCTGCCCGGCGTTCGTTCAGCTTTTCAAGAGTTGCGATATTCCACAGAGATGTTGTTAGAATCGAATAAGAAAAGCGAACTAACTATTAGTACTCTTGTTTCTCTTGCTTCCAAATGGCTATTGCCACGTTTGGCATCGTTTCAGAATGCCTTCCCGGATATCGATGTGCGTGTAACCGCATCGACAGAACTGGTCGACTTTCGAAAAGGGAGCGTTGATGCTGCAATTCGCTATGGCTATGGAGATTGGAAGGGACTGCGGGCAGATTGGTTGATGTCAGATGAAATCTTTCCCGTATGTAGCCCGAATTTGCTCGCTGGACCAACAGCCTTGAGGATGCCAGGTGACTTAGCCAATCATACGTTGCTGCAAGTTAGCGGTATGACCTGCAATGACTGGAATATGTGGTTAAGTGCCGCTGGCCAACCGAAAAAACTGGCTGAAGGCACTCGATTGACATTTGATTTGGCAATGATGGCAGTGCAGGCTGCCATTGACGGGTTGGGCGTTTGCATCGGGCGGTCTACATATGTAGATGACGATTTAAAGGCTGGAAAATTGGTGGCACCGTTTAGTTTAAGGTTAAAGTCCGATCTCGGTTTCTATTTGGTTACACCCGAGGAATTCGCGAGCTCAAAGAAGGTCGTGGCATTTCGAACCTGGTTGATTGATATTCTTAGAGGGAGTGAATCTATTTTCTAGTCTGATCAACCTCCTTTGATTAACGTTCCCTTGCTAAATTTCTGCTGTCAGGTGTGCAACTGACAATGTCGGCGGAACACAGAGCCATCATCGGGGCAGGGGGAGTAGGCTGTAAAGCAGCAGGAAGAGGGCTGGGTGAGGGCCGATCAAATCGCGGGGCGTAAGTAGGAAAAGCACGCCAGGCGCGGCGAAGCGCCTCGGCGAGGGTAGTTAGGGATGGTCTGAAATAGCCCTGACTTTTGCTCCTGTCTTGTTCGCCAAGGACAGAAATACAGGCTCGTGGTCAACCCAGGTTTGATTTTCCGCCCCAAAGAGCATTTGGCGAGGTGTTTTCCCTTATTACGGACGCACCTCTTCTGCCACCCGCAGATGTTTTCGCGCCATCCACAGGTTCGACAGGGCAAACAGCGTCATCAGTTGCGCCGTATTCTTCGCCAGGCCACGGAAGCGCACCTTCACGTAACCGAACTGCCGCTTGATCACCCGAAACGGATGCTCGACCCTGGCCCGTATCTGCGCCTTGACCTTCTCGATCCGGCGTTTGACGCGATACAGCAGGCTGCGCTTGCCAGGCTTGCGATAGGTGCCGCGCCGGGCCGCGATCTGCCAGACAACGTTCCGCCCGGCGGGCTCCGGTCGTTTCTCGACGCCGATATAGGCCGCATCAAGGCTGACCAGGGTTTCCTCGCCATGCAGCACCTTGTCGACCTGGGTGACATCCGCCACGTTAGCCGCCGTGCCCACCACGTGATGCACCAGGCCTGACTTGGCATCGACGCCGATATGCGCCTTCATGCCGAAGTACCATTGCTTGCCCTTCTTCGTCGAGTGCATTTCCGGGTCGCGCTTGCCGTCCTCCGGCGTCGGCGAAAGACAATTGCTTCATCGGGAAACTCGGGCAAGGGGGCGGACGCATTTCAGCAGAATCGGGAAGTCTTTTTCAGGATTTCCTGTTCCGCGAGGCCTACACCGACAAGGCCACGCCGATCCGGAACTACCAGCAGCGCATCCGCCGGATGATCGCCAACCGCTCGTACAAGGCTTCCGGCGGCGAACTGGCGCGCGAATGCATCAACGCCACCCGCTCGGGACTCGACCGGCTGATTCAGGAACTCGACGAGCGCGAGTTCGACAAGGCTGTGGACCCGCTGGTCGAGGCCGACAATATATCTATGTGGTCGGCGTGCGCCGTTCCTTCGCCGTGGCCCATTACCTGGTCTACAGCCTGCAGCACACCAACAAACGCATCCACCTGATATCCGGCCTGGGCGGCGGCTACCGCGAACAGATGCGCAGAGTGCGCGAGGGCGATCTGGTGGTCGCCGTCAACTTCAGTCCCTACGGCAAGGAAACCCAGCAATGCGTGCGCATCGCCCGTCACCACAAGGCTAGGGCGCTGGTCATCGCCGACAGCCAGTTGGCGCCGCTGGCCAAGCAGGCCAATACCCTGCTGCTGGTCAACGAGGGCAGCACCTGCGCCTTCCGCTCGCTCAGCGCTACCCTGAGCCTGTGCCAGGCGCTGGTCATCGCCGTGGCTTACCGCATGGAGCTGAAGGTCGAAGAAATCGGCGCGCCGGCCATCCTGGAAGGCGAAAGGAGCGATGAGGGGCTCGCCTGAGCATCCGCCGTTGTTGCTTGCGTCGTTCGTTTTTCACTAGAGTCGCGGCGCGGGACACCGGCGCCACCTGCGACCGGTGTCGTTTTCCGTTCGTTCGCTGTCCGCCTCCGGCCGGTGGGCCGGCCGTCGAGGATGGCGAATGTGCCTCTCCCGGTGAACGGACTGTGCCCTCGCGCCGTCGAAGGGGACGCGCGACCGGCCCCGCGCCTGCGGCGGGGTGCACACCGAACCACAGGAATCGCTCGCGTCCGCCGGCCAGCCGGCCGCGACGCCGGGCCCAGCACAGGACACCCGAGATCATGAACAGCAAGAGCAAGACAGGCGCGCCGTACCGCGCCTGGCACATCGACGCCCGGCGAGTCGTCGCCCGGCGGATCGGTAACCAGCGGCCGCCGCGGGACTGAGGAGAAGACTCATGCGTGGAAAACTGGTCATCGGCAACTGGAAGATGAACGGCAGCCTGGACGCCAACCGGCGCCTGCTGCAGGAACTGCTGCCGCCGCTGGCGGCGGTGAAGGGGGTCGAGGTGGCGGTCTGTCCGCCCTTCCCGTACCTGGCGCAGGTCTGCGCCCTGCTGGAAGGCTCCAGCGTGGCGCTGGGCGCGCAGAACCTCCATAGCGCCGGGCAGGGCGCCTTCACCGGCGAGGTCGGCGCCGGCATGCTCGAGGAGTTGGGCTGCCGCTACGTGCTGGTCGGCCATTCCGAGCGGCGCAGCCTGTTCGGCGAGAGCGACGAGACGGTGGCGGAGAAGTTCGAGGCGGTGCTGCGGGCCGGACTGGTGCCGGTGTTGTGCGTCGGCGAAACCCTGGCACAGCGCCGCGACGGCAGCGCCGAGGCGGTCATCGCCGGGCAGGTGCGGGCGGTCCTGCAACGGGTCGGCGGCGCCGGGATCGCCGCCGGGGTGATCGCCTACGAACCGGTCTGGGCCATCGGCACCGGCGAAACCGCCAATCCCGAGCAGGCCCAGGCGGTGCACCGGCACATCCGCGCGCTGCTGGGCGAGGCCGCCGCCACGCCGATCCTCTACGGCGGCAGCGTCAAGCCGGACAACGCCGCCGCGCTGTTCGCCCAGCCGGATATCGACGGCGGCCTGATCGGCGGCGCCTCGCTGGAGGCAGCCTCCTTCCTGGCGATCTGCCGGGCTGCGCAGTCCTAGGGTCTGTTGCCATTTCGGCGCAAGCCGCGTTGCCGCGAGAAATGGCTCCCGGTCAGGCCGCGCCCGCTCCCGGCGGGCTTGCGGCATTCACTCCATCCCTGGAGATTGCGCAAGACGCAGGCAATGGTCATTCCCTTGCCAAGTCCTGCAACGACAGCGGCAGCCATTTCCCGCGCAACCCGAAGGGCCGGGCCGGTTTTTGCGCGGTGTGTCGTTACTCGACGGCTCATCTGGACGACCAGACTTCGCGTCTCGTGCCTAACCCCGCGCAAAAACCGGCTCCGGCGCGGTCGCGGCGAAACGGTAACAAACCCTAGGATGCCCGGTCTGCATGCGCACTCGAAGAGGGGACGCCGGGCGGGCAGCCGCGCGAGCTATGTCCATCGGGCGCGCGCGACGGCCGTCGTCTGGCCGTGCGCAGGAAGCGTAGCAAGCTGCCGGCCGCTCCATGGAAAGAGGTAATTCCGGCGCGCTACCTGGCCGCGGATACCGGTAACGCGCTCCGGTCGGTCCAGGCCGGGAAGCCCCGATAACCGAGCCCGCAGGGAATTCCGTACGGAGGAGCATTATCCTTGCCCGCTCCCTGCGAGCTTCGGGGCGTCGGCATGAGCATATATTCGCACGCGTGGGACGAGCGCATTTCGCCTGGTATGAAGGCCGATCCGGGCGGTATCGTCTGCACGCGCCTTCCATGCTTTTCCTTCCCGCCCATCCCGCCAAGGGGGTTCGCCGTGCTGCAGATCCTCTCCATCACCATGCCCATCTTCATCCTGATCGGGCTTGGCTTTCTCGCCGTCCGCTTCGAGGCGATCGACAGCGAGCAGATCCGTGGCCTGGGCCGCTTCGTCATTTCCTTCGCCCTGCCGGCGCTGGTGCTCAAGGCCGTGTCGGACAGTCCCTTCCTGGAGGTGATGAACTGGCAATACCTGCTGGCCTATGGCGGAGGTTCCCTGGCCGTGTTCCTGCTCGGTCTGCTGTTCGCCCTCAGATTGCGCCGCGAGCCCCTGGACAGGGGCGCCATGACCGCCCTGGGCATGGCCGTTTCCAACAGCGGCTTCGTCGGCTATCCCATCGTCGTCATGCTGCTCGGTCCGGTAGCGGCCATCGGTCTGGCGCTGAACATTCTGGTCGAGCAGTTGCTGATCATTCCGCTCAGCCTGGTGCTCGCCGAGACCGGCCAGCGGCGGGGCGCCATCGGCAAGGTGATGGGCGAGGCGGCTGGGCGCCTGGCCAGGACGCCGCTGATCCTCGCCATGCTGGGCGGTCTGCTGTTGTCCCTGCTGGGCGTGCGCCTACCGGCGATTCCGGGCAAGGTGGTGGAAATGCTCGCTTCGGCCTCGGCACCGGTGGCGCTGTTCGTGATTGGCGGTTCGCTCCGGGGCCTGAAACTGGACGGCCTGTTCGCCGAGCTGTGGACGATTGCCGCGGGCAAGCTGATCCTGCACCCGCTGGCGGTCTTCCTGCTCTTCTCGCTGCTGCCGGACGTGGACCCGGCGCTGCGGGTAGCCGGGGTGGTATTCGCCAGCGCGCCGATGCTGAGCGTCTACACGGTCCTCGGCCAGCGCTTCGGCGTCGAGGGACGCTGCGCCGCTGCTTTGCTGTTCACCACGCTGATGTCCTTTTTCAGCATCAGCCTGCTGAGCGGCATCCTGAAGCCTCACCAGTAAGCGGCGGGGCATCCGGTCGCGCCGCCGACTACGCGGCCGTGGCGCCTTCGCGCGGCGCGGCGGTGCGGGCATCGGGCGAGGCGTCCTCGAAGCGGTCGACCCGGCGCAGCGACTTGAAGCCCCACATCCAGCCGCCCGCCACCGTCAGCGTGCACAGCGCGCCCAGCAGCGCCGCCGGCACCGTGCCGAACCAGGCGGCGCTGCTGCCGGCGCGGAACTCGCCCAGTTCGTTGGAGGAGCCGATGAACAGCATGTTCACCGCGTTAACCCGCCCGCGCATGGCATCCGGGGTGGAGAACTGGATTAGCGAGGAGCGGATGTACATGCTGACCATGTCCGCGCCGCCGGCCACCATCAGGGCCACGAAGGACAGCCAGAACAGGTTGGACAGGGCGAACACCAGGTTGGCCAGGCCGAACAATGCGACCGCGGCGAACATGGTCAGGCCGACCCGCCGGTCGAAGGGCCTCACGCTCAGCCAGAGGCCGACCAGTATCTCGCCAATGGCCATGGCGCTGCGCAGCGCGCCAAGCCCGGCCGGGCCGACCTGCAGCACTTCCTGGGCGTAGATCGGCAACAGCGCCACCACGCCGCCGAGCAGCACGGCGAACAGGTCCAGCGACATGGTGCCGAGGATAATCGGCCGCGAGCGGATGAAGACGATGCCGGCGGTGAAGCGCTGCCAGGCGGTGGCTTCCAGTTTCTTCGGCGGTTCGGCGAAGCGCACCGGTACCCAGCGCAGCAGCGTCAAGCCGAGCAGGAAGCCGGCCAGGCAGCACGCGTAGCTCAACGGGCCGTCACCCAGCGCGTAGAGCCCACCGCCGACCAGCGGGCCGACGATGGTGGCGCTGCGCATGATCATGCTGTTGGCGGCGATCGCCGCTGCCAGCCGCTCGCGCGGCACCACCTGCGGCAGCAGGCTCTGCAGGGCCGGTCCGGTGAAGGCGCGTGCGCAGCCGAACAGCGCCAGCGCGACGTAGACCAGCAAGACATTCAGGCTGTCGCCCAGCGACAGGCAGAGCAGCAGGGCGCTGCACAGGGCGCTCATGGCCCAACTGATGGTGAGGATACGCTTGCGGTCGAAGCGGTCGATCAGATCGCCGGCCGGCAACAACAGTAGCAGCATGGGAATGAACTGGGCCAGACCGACGGCAGCCAGCGACAGCGGATCGCGGGTCGCGTCGTAGACCTGCCAGGCCACGACCACGGCCTGGATCTGCTGGGCACAGATGGCCGCGAGGCGGCCGATCAGAAAGGGCAGAAAGCCCGGATAGCGATAGATGCTGGAGCTGGGCTCGGAGGAAATCGCATCGGACACGTCGTTACTCACAGGTAAGGGATCGAGGGAAAGGCGCCGCTCTATGGCGCGAGGCACGGATATCCACGGGGGAGAACCGGCGGCGTCGCCGGCCGGTTTCGGACTTGGCGGGACAGGACCGACCTTATCGTGTTGTTACAAAAGAGTGACACCGTTCGAGATGCTTTCCAATTGTCCGAAAGGCGCTGGTGGGTGGTTATCGGGCCGCCGGAACGGGCTTTCCCGCCTGGGCCGCGCGGCCGGCGCGAGCCTGGAAGCCGACATGCGGAGCCTGCGGGCTTCCCTCGGCTGGTTCAGACTTCAAGAATGGGTCGGGTCGGCCTTCATGGGCGGCATGGGCGGCGTCCGGTCTGCGCCGAGCCGGCCCGAGCCGATACGCCACCCGTCCTTGCGAGGCCCGCCATGCAAAAGCCAGTGCAGATTCATTTCCACCAGATCGAGCCCTCTCCGGCCATCGAGGCGCACATCCGCGAGCAGTGCGACGAACTCGAGGAATTCTACGAGCGGATCATCGGCTGTTCGGTCACCTTCGATGCCCCGCACCGGCGCCACCACCAGGGCCGGCTCTACCAGGTCAAGGTGCACCTGACGCTGCCGGACGGCGACATCCATTCCAGCCAGGCCCACCACGACGAGCACACCCACGAAGACCCGTACGTGGCCATCCGCGACAGCTTTCGGGCCGTGCGCCGCCAGTTGGAGGACTACGCGCGCAAGCGCCGGGCCGAGGTCAAGAGCCACGAACCGGCGCAGCAGGAGGGACGGGTGTCGGAACTGCACGGCGAGAGGGACTTCGGCATACTTGAAACCATGGACGGGCGGCAGATCTACTTCCATCGCCACAGCGTGCTAAACGCGGCCTTCGACCACCTGCATGTCGGCGACCAGGTACGCTTTTCCGAAGAGGCCGGAGAGCAGGGACCGCAGGCCAGCACCGTGCATCCGCCGGGCAGGTCGCACGCGCAGGGCTGAGTCGGAGAGCCTCTAACCTGTTCTGTATCTAATTGAAATTAAATGAATTTATATTCGTGATTTGTGGATGGCATACAGGCAGGTATACAGGTTGCCGGCTGCTAGCCTTATGTTGATTGCTTTCTGATCAGCTCCATCATGTGCAATTTTGCGATGGCCTGATGCCGAGTGCCGAGGGGAGCCCCGCACAATGAGGGGCTGGTAGTTTTATCTGCTGGTAGCCTGCTGTATGAGCTTGGCTCATGGTTAACCCGGCATTTCACCAGTTAACCGATTTTCACCAGTTCACTAACTTCCAGACCCAGCCGTTAACGAAGAAGCGCGACTCATCTGACTCTTACCGAAGCAAGCTCCCAGGGGCCCCACCATCCTGACCCGATTGGCGTTGGCCGTAGACTTTCCTCGCTGCTGGTCTTTGCCCCTACCGGGCACCTTTAAAAACGTAAGCGAGGCAGTCAGCGCAAGGCAAAAACAGGCGAAAAAGCGGAGTTTACGCGCTGTAAATGAGCATTTTGAGCCTGAGTGATCCCCACAAAATCACCGCAGTTCCCGCGCTTGCCGGTGGACCTCCTGCCGCAGGGCCAACTCCAGCTCCCGCAGCCTCTCTCGGGAAATGTCTCCCACATAAGTGCGTGCATACTCTAGTCCCAGCCGCCACAGCGACAGCACGTGCCTGTCCTTGACGCTATTGCTCTGAAAGCGCCGCGCGTGCCCTGCCTCCCGCGTCTGCAAACCCAGCAGGTACAGCGCATAGCTGGCCAGCACGGCAATCAGCAGCAGGATCTCGATGCGCCGCGGACAGCGGCTTCGATGCAGCCCCAGGCCGAACCCCAGCCGATGGCTTTTCAGGTCGCGCAAGCCTTCCTCGATCTGCATGCGCCGCTTGTAGATCGCTGCGACCCGCGCGGCATTCCACTGCGCCTCGGGCAGGTTGCTGGCCAGCAGCCAGGGCTCGCTTTCGCGCTGTGCGTTTTGCCGGCTGCGTTTATCCCGGGCCACGGTTCCGGTGATGCGCCGGTGCTTGCGCCCCCGTGGCGCATGCTTTACCGCGTAGAGTTGGGTGGACCAGGGCGCCGAGCGCGTCATTTCGAGGCCACCGAGCCGTTTCGGCGATGCCGAGGCCAGGGCGTACAGGCTTTTCACTGGCTGCCAGGGCTGCTCGGCGAATCGGCACAGGTCGCGATTGCGCACACGGCCGACGTAATGCCAACCCATGGCTTCGACGGCCTGGAACCAGGGCCGCCGGAAACCGGCATCGGTGACCAGGATGGGCGTGCAGCCGGCTGGCAGCATCGCCGAGAGCGCCTCGAGCAGGCGTTTCTGGCAACGCGGGCAGCCCTCGCGCGGATGGACGACTTCACAGACCGGCAGCGAACGCCCGGCCAGCGGGATCGCGGCGCGCAGCAGGAACAGCGTGCCGGCGGCATCGATTGGCGACCAGTCCACCAGGATCGACGGATGCTCGAACGACCCCAGCAGGGCGCGGAGCATGGCCCAGTAGAACACCCCCCGCTCGGCCTGCAACTGCCGGTTGCCGAGCAGGCGGTCGACCCGCTTGATCGCATGCTTGGGCCAGGCAGAGCCGGGCAGGAAGCGCCCCAGCGCGGTCAGGCTCAGGCAGCGGCCTTGCAGCAGGGCGACCACTGCGGCGATCAGGGCTTCGAGACGGCGGGCATGGATCGTGGGAAGTGCTTGGGCGAAGGCGTCGTGCAAGAATTGGACGGTCTGCATGGGGCTGGGAGCGCTGTTTTTGTTTGGCGACCACCAATGTGCCCGCCCATGCAGGCCTCTTCAAGCCTTACCTTTTTGATTTTTATGGAAAATTTCTGGGGATCTCTCAGGGCCGGAGGGTGAAAGGCGGGCGCAGAAAACGGCGCCCGGTTGGGAATAAAAGAAACGCTTCGCATAGGCCGCCAGCTTGGTTAGGTTTGTCAAAAAAATCACTTTGACAGGTATTGAGTGGGTGGCTACTATCAATCTCCCATTCAGACTTGGCTCTATATTAAGGAAAATATATGACCATTCAAGTTCGTACTTCTGGAAAATACCTCGTCGTTGAGCTCGTTTCTGCAGCAGGTCGCAAGTATGAAGTTGGTTATCCAGTAGATGCTGGATACACCGAGAATGAGGTTGCTGAGCATGCCGGTGCTTTGTCTAAGGGGCTGTCTGAGACGTTTCTAGCTGTAAATTGGGTTCCCGGTGCCGCTCCTGTCACGCCCTCCGCGCAAGTACAGAACCTGGGTATTGCTGAAGGTTACGTCAGCTATGATCGAGGTGTTGTTTATAACTACCGGATTAGTTTCAAGAACACTAAAGGTTGGGGCTTCGACTTCAAGGACCTCACCAATGATGTATATTCCTGCAGCACGATCCGCAATGGGTGGCACTACATTGATTACAATTCGGATGATGCGACTATTGTTGGTGTCGCCTAATCACTATAAGGCGACATGCCAAGGTGCGCCATAGGTGTCGTAGCATCGTTTTTTAGCTCGTGTGTATCCAGTCATCCAATAGTGGCTGGGTACACTTTACAGATATCTTGAAGAACGGTGGTCTTCCCTATTTAATGGAGTGAATTCGTAGGGTCTTTAGCAAATGCTGTGTTCCTTGTTCCATTGGGCTGTCGAGGAAGGAAGTCGTTAGGTAGTGTCGTCATGAGGTTCCCGCCCATAACATTCCTTATCTCATGACGACACTACCTAGTTAAGCCCTGGCAAGGCTCCCATTCCTGGGAAGGCGCCACGCACTTCCCAGAGCCGGTTCAACTCTGCATCGATCCACGCCAGATGCTCGTCCCATGGCTCGTCTGCCAAGTGCAAGCGCATCGCCTTGATGGCCTTCTCGATAGCGAGCAGCGATGAAATTGCGCCGTCGTGTGCCAGGGACTGATATCGCTGATCGACCGCTCCTGGCCGATTTCTGCCTATTAAGTTAAGCGGCTGATCGAGATGATGGACTGACGAATGCAAACAGCTAGGGGTGAGCTGGTTGACAGTGACAGGCAAAGGAGGGAGCAAAAGGCCAGACGACTGCGTAACCATCAGCGGCCTGGCAAAGTTCAAATGCCAATGCCATGCTCCTTGGCCGCCTGGAAAAGAAACTGCACTGATACCTGACGCGATGGCGGCCGCCACCGTGTCCTTGCTGATATGAAAACCGTTGATGCATAACACCAACGGTCTCTGACAACGCGACTCAGTCTTCACCGGCCCGATATCGCTGCTCGATCTCCAGCCGCGTCAGCTTGTCCACCAAGGCCGCCTCGAACACCTCCGTCTGTTCTACAGTCACGCCTTTCGGCGCGTACCGTTTCACCACATCGTCGTGGCGATCGGAGTATTGGGCTTCGAGAACCCGAACGGCCCAGGCTGCCCGCGACTCGTTGGCGAGGGGCTGGGCGATGCCGTACGTTTCGCCGAGCCAGTCCCAGGCGATGGCCTGGTAGTAGACTACCCGGCCGTTCGAGGTGGCGAAGCCGTTGCCGAAGCGACGGTGCCTTTTCATGTTCATGCGGCCTTGTCCTCCTGGGCACGGCGTACCAGTTCGTCCAGTCCAACCGATCCGGCGAGCGGGGCATACCGGGGGACGCTCAGTTTGGACAGGCCTGCGTTCCAGCCGCCAAGTTGCCTATCCAGTGCAACCAGGCGGGCGCCAAGGGCGGCCAGGTCGTCGGCAACGGCGTCCCATTGCCTGGAGTTCTGCTCGTAAGGCAGCCTTGTAGGCATCCGTAGCCTGTTGTCGGACTTCGCTCAATTGCTTGGCCAGGGTGGTGGTCTCCTGCTCCAGCGCCTCGGTGAGGATCTGGCTGGTACGGTCCTTTTCGCCGACCAGCCGGGCCGCTTCGATGGCCTGGCTCAGCTTGGCTTGGGCCGTTTTTTCGGCCTTGGCGTCGCCGCTGGCCGCCGCGCGGGCGATTGCCTGGGCTGCCTCCTGCTCGCCTTGGCGGGCGGTTTCCTGCATTTGCTGGGCCTCGCAGTCGCTTCTGCAACTGGGCCTCTTGACGTTCCAGCAGGGCGGCACGTTCGAGAGCCGTCTTGGCTTCGGTTTCATGCCGGGTGATGTCCTCAGCCGTCGTGGCCAAGCGTTCGAAGTGGGCGGTCTGTTGATCGATCCTCTTGATCACGTCAGGAAGCGAGCGCAGCCGGCTCCAGGCTGGCCAGCGTGGTATCCGCCAGCGGGCGGCGCTTGATCTCGCTGCGCTTCATTGCCTGTATGCCTCTGCTTCTAACTTTTCGGAAACATACAAGCTGGCATACACGGCGGGAAGTTATAGGGGTAGATAGCGAGAGACAGCCAGACACAAGAAAACCCGCATGGGGCGGGCTTTTCAGGGATGTTTGTAGACTGTTGGAGACAGCTAGAAACAGGTATTTGGCGCGCTCGGCGGGATTCGAACCCACGACCCCTGCCTTCGGAGGGCAGTACTCTATCCAGCTGAGCTACGAGCGCGTTGCGGGGTGTTCCGGGAGCGGGATTCGGTCGGGCGACCGGTGCCCCTGGAGCGAAGAGGCCATATTTAAGCATTAGCGCCGGGCTTGCACAACCATGGGCCGGCGAGTTCAGGCGCTTTCTTCGGCGTCGTGCGGCGGGCACCGACGAAAACGGGGCCGTGAGGGCCCCGTTTCTTCGTGCGGCGCTTGTGGACTATTGGCCGGGGATGTCCTTGCTCAGGTGCACCGGTTCCTTGCGGGCGCGGCGCATGCGGATGTTCAGCGCTTCCACCGCCAGCGAGAAGGCCATGGCGAAGTAGACGTAGCCCTTGGGCACGTGCACCCCGAAGCTCTCGGCGATCAGCACGGTGCCGACCACGATGAGGAACGACAGGGCCAGCAGCTTGAGGCTCGGGTGGCGGTCGATGAAGGTGCCGATGGTGCCGGAGGCGGCCATCATCACCAGCACGGCGGCGACGATCGCGGCGATCATCACCGGTACGTGGGAGACCATGCCGACCGCGGTGATCACCGAGTCCAGGGAGAACACGATGTCGATGATCGCGATCTGCACGATGGTAGCGATGAACTGGCCGCTGCTCTTGGGCGCTTCGTTGGCCTCGTCCTCGCCTTCCAGGCCGTGGTAGATCTCGGTGCTGCTCTTCCACAGCAGGAACAGGCCGCCGAAGAACAGGATCAAATCGCGTCCGGAGATGCCCTGGCCGAAGACGTGGAAGAGGTCAACGGTCAGACCCATCACCCAGGAGATCGACAGCAGCAGGAGAATCCGCGTGACCATCGCCAGCGCCAGGCCGAACAGGCGGGTACGTGGCTGCATGTCTTTCGGCATGCGACCGACGAGGATCGAGATCATGATGATGTTGTCGATGCCGAGCACGATTTCCAGCGCGGTCAGGGTGAAGAAGGCAACCCAGATCTCCGGGTTGGTCAGCCAGTCCATAAAGGGTCCTCTAAATCGTCGGTTGTGCGGCTGGTGGCAGGCGGGCCGCCAACCGCGGGATTCTGTACGCCGCTGTGTGAAATTTCCGTCAAGGCGTTCAGCCGGCCGCCACCGGAACGATGGCTAGACCGCCGGCCGCCGGAAAGACGCCGACCAGCAGCGCGGCGAGCATTATCGCCAGACAGAGCAGGGTAGCCAGCTTTAAGGCGAAACGCTGCAGGTCGCCGAACTCGATCTTCGCCAGACCCACCAGCAGGTAGGTGGAGGGTACCAGCGGACTGAGCAGGTGCACCGGCTGGCCGACGATCGAGGCGCGCGCCATTTCCACCGGGCTGATGCCGTAGTGTCCGGCGGCTTCGGTGAGCACCGGCAGCACCCCGTAGTAGAAGGCGTCATTGGACATGAAGAATGTGAAGGGCATGCTCACCAGCGCGGTCACCACGGCGAGATAGGGCCCCATCGCGTCCGGGATCAGCGCCAGCAGGCTCTTCGACATGGAGTCGACCATCCCGGTGCCGGAGAGGATGCCGGTGAAGATGCCAGCGGCGAAGATCAGGCCGACCACCGCCAGCACGTTGCCGGCGTGGGCGGCGATGCGCTCCTTCTGTGCCTTGAGGCAGGGATAGTTGATGATCATGGCGAGGCTGAAGGCGATCATGAACAGCACCGGCAACGGCAGCACGCCGGTGATCAGCGTGCCCATCAGACCCAGGGTCAGCATGGCGTTGATCATCAACAGCTTCGGCCGGCGCGCTTCGGGATACTGGGAGACGGTGACCTCGGAGTGATCCTCGCTGCCGTCGGAGAGGCGCAGCACACCGAGGCGCTCGCGTTCGCGCTTGCCGTACAGGTAGGCCATGCCCAGCAGGACGGCCACGCCGATCGCCATGGCCGGGATCATCGGCACGAACACGTCCGACGGGTCGACCTGCAGGGCGCTGGCGGCGCGGGCGGTGGGGCCGCCCCAAGGGGTCATGTTCATGATTCCGCCGGCGAGGATGATCAGGCCGGCCATGATCCGCGGGTTCATGCCGATGCGGCTGTACAGCGGCAGCATGGCGGCGACGCAGATCATGTAGGTGGTGGCGCCGTCGCCGTCGAGGGAAACGATCAGCGCCAGGGCGGCGGTGCCGACGGAGACCCGCAAGGGGTCGCCCTTGACCATGCGCAGGATGAAGCGCACCGGCGGGTCGAACAGCCCCGAATCGATCATCAGGGCGAAGTAGAGGATGGCGAACATCAGCATCACCCCGGTCGGGGCGAGCTTGGTGATGCCCTGCAGCATCATCGGTCCGATGTCGCCGGCGAAACCGCCGAATAGGGCGAACAGCACGGGAATGATGATGAGGGCGATCAGCGCCGAGAGGCGTTGGGTCATGATCAGGCACATGAAGGTCAAGACCATGGCGAAGCCGAGGAAAGTCAGCATGACGAGTACTCCGGAAGGCAGGGACGGGGGCGGATCAGCGCGGGGAGGTCGATGGGCTGGACGACGGCTGGGCGTGGTCGGACGAAGGCGCGAAGGGGGGCATGGCAATCTCCACTCATTGTTTTTATCGGGAGACCGGTCGGGCGCCGGCTCTGGAGCGGGATGCTACATAGCCAAGCTTTCAGCGGGCTTTCGCAATAGAAATACACCGATCATGGAGTCGGATTCGGGCTTCATGAGGAAAAATACGGCTGTTCTTTGCGCTTGGCGGCACGGGGCGTTAGCCGCGGAGGCAGTGGGCGGAGCGGTGAGCGGCCCGCCATGCCGGTCGAATCCGGGAGGGGCCATTTTCAAGCACGATAGGCGGAAATTCGCCATTTTGATGCGCAGCTTCGGCGGAAATTCGCCGTATTTCGCGTCTCTAAGGGTGCCGACTCCTCCGCGATATTTTGCTGCCGGAGCGCCACTACAGCCGGATGAAGCGCTCTGCGTCCAATCCTTGCGGCCAGCCTCCGGTCCGCACGGGCGGCCGCTGCCGGCGGTCCGGCATGCCGGTTGCTGTGGGTCTGTTCAGCGAGCCCGCCAGTGGCCATTGGCCGCCGGCCAGTCCACCCGTGGCAAGCGCCCCGTCGAAGCCGCCGTCAGGCGGCTCGATCATCGCAATGAACGACAAAACAATAAGGAAGCGTTCATGTCCGGCCCAATCGTCCTGCTTCTCCTCCCACGTTGTTCGGTGCATCGCGCTTGCCGCTGCCGTTCCAACGGCCCCGGCGTGGCGTCATTTCCCTTCCAGGCCCCGGCGCTCCGCCCGCAGCGGGCCGGAAACTAGTGGCCATCGCGTCGGCAACTGTGCCGCAAGGCTCCTTGCCGGCCGGCAGCGACGGGGAAACCCCGCGTGCGGTAGCGGTTTCCCCATAACAACAAGAAACACCGCCCATCATCCATCTAAGAGACGAAAACAACATGCACAAGACGCTACTCGCCCAGGGCGTAGCCTTGTCCGCACTGGGTGCGGCACTGGCCGTTCCTTCCGTTGCTCAGGCGGAGTTCATCAAGGACAGCAGCGCCACGCTGCGCCTCAAGAACTTCTATATCAACCAGGACGTCCGCAACCAGGACGCGCCGCGCTCCGAGGAGTGGGGCCAGGCCTTCTTCCTCGACTACAAGTCCGGCTTCACCGAAGGCCCGGTCGGCTTCGGCCTCGACGTGCTGGCCATGCATGCCATCCGCCTCGACGACGGCGGCCGCGCCGGCAAGGCGGGTATTGAACGCACCCCTGGCGGCATGTTCCCGCTGGAAAGCAACGGCAAGGCAAAGAACGACTTCGGCCGGGTCGGCGTGACCGGCAAGCTACGCTTCTCCAAGACCGAGGCGCGCCTCGGCACCCTGCTGCCGAGGATGCCGGTGCTGGTCTACAACGACGGCCGCCTGCTGCCGCAACTGTTCCATGGCGCGCAGATCACCTCCAACGAGATCAAGGACCTGACCCTGACCGCCGGCAAGATCGAGCATTCCACCGAACGGAACTCCAGCGACAGCTACGGCCTGTCGATCTCCGGCGCCAACAGCGGCAGAAGGGCGCAGTTCAGCAACGAGTTCTACTTCGCCGGCGCCGACTACAAAGCCACCAAGGACCTTCTGCTGCAGTACTACTACGGCAACCTGCGCGACTTCTACAAACAGCACTTCTTCGGCCTGGTGCACGACTGGAAGCTGCCAGTCGGCGCGCTGAAGACCGACCTGCGTTATTTCTACAGCGACTCCGACGGCAAGAACGAGAGCGCCTCCGGACGGGCCGAGGGCTATGTCAGCAGCGGTGCCAACGGCAGCAGCGGCGAGGTCGACAACAACCTGTGGAGCGCGATGTTCACCTATAGCCTGTCCGGCCACTCGCTGGGTCTCGGCTACCAGAAGGTCACCGGCAACAGCGACTTCCCGCATATCTTCATGGGTAACGGACGCAGCCTGTACCTGATCACCGACTCGCAGATAGGCAAGTTCGCCAGCGCCGGCGAGAACTCCTGGGTAGCCAGGTATTCCTACGACTTCGCGCAGATCGGCGTGCCGGGCCTGAGGGCCAGCCTGGCCTATGTCAGCGGCGACGACATCGACGCCGCCGGCAGCGACAACAAGGAGTGGGAACGCAACTTCCGCGTCGACTACGCAGTGCAGAATGGCCTGTTCAAGGGCGTCGGCATCGCCTGGCTCAATGCCGCGAACCGTGGCAACGACGTCCGCGACATGGACGAGAATCGCCTGATGCTCACCTACAGTCTGCCGTTGTTCTGATCCCTCGGGTGCCGCAGCCGCAGGGACGCGGCTTCGGCCTGGATGTGCTGGCCATGCATGCCCTACGCCTGGATGGTGGCGGCCGTGAGGATGGCGTTTAGAAAACCTGCAGCTTCTCGCGCCTCATCTGCATGACCAGCGTGAAGCGGTCATCGGGGGGGTGGTTTCGCAAACCACGGCCAACTTGCCGTTCTCGTCCCGGTGGCGGGTGATCTTCAGGCCAGGAGTGCCCGCTTCGGCATTCGGGCTGTATGCGAATTCGGGCGTGAGCAGCACGGCGTGGCCCCGTTGGTCGATTACCGATGTAACGCACGAAGCGCTTTTCGATTGGCGCGGCGATCAATTCGTCGGGATGCCGTTCGGCGAGGGCGAGCACTTTGGCGTAGCGCTCTTGCGCGTACACGTCCGTCCAGCATAGTGGCGCCTGGGCTTGATTCCGGTCGATGCGGATGCTGGAAAGGCAGAAATAATGGCCGCCCGGTTGCAGGCCGAGAGGCTGCGCCTCGGCGTCGGCGCTGTGGCCGGGATACGGCCTGATCCGGCGACCAGTTCCTCGCCGTAGCGCTCGTCGGGGATGCCGATCACCTGGGTGGCGGTAGCGGAATTTTTCGATCTCGCGCGGATAGATGTTCTCGCCGCCTCGGCCAGTCCGGCGCAGGCGTAGCGCAGTTCCTGCTGGCGCACGACCAGCGACTTCCTCGGGGGAAATCACCTGGCCGTGGCCTCGAACGCCGTACCGATGGTCATGGCCGGCAGCGCCTGGTCCTGGTGACCGCGACTGTAGCCAGGTTGCGTAGCGTAGCTTTCTCTCTTGTGCTTGTCGTGAAGGAATGCGAACGACTCGATCACGACGGACAGGCCGTGCGCGAGCGGCACCATCCTGACCGCCGGATCGTTTGACAGGGCGGACTCGCCTATTTACGTTTACGTAAAGGTAATAAGCAAGAGCCGAACATGTCCAAGACCTACAGCATTTCCGACCTGGCCTGCGAACTGGACGTCACCCCCCGCGCCATCCGCTTCTACGAGGAGCAAGGCATGCTCGCCCCGACGCGGCGCGGCCAGGAGCGCATCTACTCGGGACGCGACAAGGTCGCTCTCAAGCTGATCCTGCGCGGCAAGCGCCTCGGCCTGTCGCTGGCCGAGTGCAAGGAGCTTATCGACCTGTACGACCCGAGCGGCAACAACCTGCGCCAGCTCGAACACTTCCTGGCGAAGATCGCCGAGCGGCGTCGCCAACTGGAGCAGCAACTGCTGGACATCCGGCAGATGCAACTGGAGCTGGATACCGCTGAGGAGCGCTGCCGCAGCGCCATGGCCGTCGCGCGAGGCGAAACCAAGAATCCCGTCGAATAAGCACAAGAGTGGAGATTGGATATGAGCAACCTGCCCGGACTGAATTTCTTCCTCGGCGAGGAGATCGAGATGCTGCGTGATTCGGTGGCCGGCTTCGCCGCCCGCGAGATCGCTCCGTGCGCCGCCGAGGCCGACCGCAGCGACCGCTTCCCCATGGACCTGTGGCGCAAGTTCGGCGAGATGGGTCTGCTCGGCCTGACCGTCGCCGAGGAATACGGCGGCGCCGGCATGGGCTACCTGGCGCACATGATCGCCATGGAGGAAATCTCCCGCGCCTCGGGCGGGATCGGCCTGTCCTACGGCGCGCATTCCAACCTCTGCGTCAACCAGATCCACCGCAACGGCACGTCGGCGCAGAAGGAGCGCTTCCTGCCCGGACTGATCTCCGGCGAACATGTCGGCGCCCTGGCGATGAGCGAGCCCAACGCCGGCTCCGACGTGGTATCCATGCAGTTGCGCGCCGAGAAGAAAGGCGATCGCTACGTGCTCAACGGCACCAAGATGTGGATCACCAACGGTCCGGACTGCGACGTGCTGGTGGTCTACGCTAAGACCGACCCGGCCGCCGGCGCGCGCGGCATCAGCGCCTTCGTTCTAGAGAAGGGTGCCCCCGGCTTCTCGGTGGCGCAGAGGTTCGACAAGCTCGGCATGCGCGGCTCGCACACCGGCGAACTGGTGTTTTGCGACGTGGAGATCCCCGCGGAGAATCTGCTCGGCCGGGAAGGCGAGGGTGTCCGGGTGCTGATGAGCGGCCTGGACTACGAGCGCGCTGTGCTCGCCGGCGGGCCGCTGGGCCTGATGCAGGCGGCGATGGACGTGGTGGTGCCTTATATCCATGAGCGCAGGCAGTTTGGCCAGGCCATCGGCGAGTTCCAGTTGATCCAGGCCAAGGTCGCCGACATGTACACCACGCTGCAGGCCTGCCGCGCCTACCTCTACGCGGTCGGCCGGCAGCTCGACGCGCTGGGCGCCGGGCACGTGCGCCAGGTGCGCAAGGACTGCGCCGGGGTGATCCTCTACTGCGCCGAGAAGGCCACCTGGCTGACCGGCGAGGCGATCCAGATCCTCGGCGGCAACGGCTACATCAACGACTACCCGACCGGCCGCCTGTGGCGCGACGCCAAGCTCTACGAGATAGGCGCCGGCACCAGCGAAATCCGCCGCATGCTGATCGGCCGCGAGCTGTTCGACGAGACGCGCTGATCGATCCATCCGGTGGAAAACCGCTGCGCGGGTTTTCCACCCTACGCCTCACGGTCGCTCCGGTAGGGTGGAAAACGGCCGCAGGCCTTTTCCACCGAGACCAGCGCCAACGGCATTAGGGAGCTAGCCCCATGGCCATCCTGCACACCAAGATCAATACCCGTTCGCCGGAGTTCGCCGCCAACGACGCGGCCATGCGCGAACGGGTCGAGCAATTGCGCGCCCTGCTCGGGCGCATCCGCGAGGGCGGCGGTGCCCAGGCTCAGCAGCGCCACGCCACGCGCGGCAAGCTGCTGCCGCGCCAGCGCATCGACCACCTGCTCGATCCCGGCTCGCCGTTTCTCGAAATCGGCCAACTAGCCGCCTTCGAGGTCTACGACGAAGAGGTGCCGGCCGCCGGGCTGATTGCCGGCATCGGTCGCGTCGAGGGCATCGAGTGCATGGTCATCGCCAACGACGCCACGGTGAAGGGCGGCACTTATTACCCGCTGACAGTGAAGAAGCACCTGCGCGCCCAAACCATCGCCCGCGAAAATCGCCTGCCGTGCCTCTACCTGGTGGACTCCGGCGGCGCCAACTTGCCGCGCCAGGACGAGGTGTTTCCCGACCGCGAGCACTTCGGGCGGATCTTCTTCAACCAGGCCAACATGAGCGCCCAGGGCATCCCGCAGATCGCCGTGGTGATGGGCTCCTGCACCGCCGGCGGCGCCTACGTGCCGGCGATGTCCGACGAGACCATCATGGTGCGCGAGCAGGCGACCATCTTCCTCGCCGGTCCGCCACTGGTGAAGGCCGCTACCGGCGAGGTAGTCACCGCCGAGGAACTGGGCGGCGCCGACGTGCACTGTAGAACTTCAGGGGTGGCCGACCACTACGCCGAGAGCGACGAGCACGCCTTGGCGATCGCCCGGCGCTGCGTGGCCAACCTCAACTGGCGCAAGCTCGGCCGGCTGCAAAGCCGCGTGCCACGGGCACCGCGCTACCCGGCCGAGGAACTGTATGGGGCGATCCCGAACGATCCCAGGCAGCCATTCGAGGTCCGCGAGGCAATCGCCCGGCTGGTCGACGACAGCGAGTTCGACGAGTTCAAGGCGCTGTTCGGCCCGACCCTGGTCTGCGGCTTCGCCCACCTGCACGGCTACCCGCTGGCCATCCTCGGCAACAACGGCATCCTGTTCTCGGAGGCCGCGCAAAAAGGCGCGCACTTCATCGAACTGGCCTGCCAGCGCGGCATCCCGCTGCTGTTTTTGCAGAACATCACCGGCTTCATGGTCGGCCAGAAGTACGAGGCCGGTGGCATCGCCAAGCACGGCGCCAAGCTGGTCACCGCGGTGGCCTGCGCCAGTGTGCCGAAGTTCACCTTGATCGTCGGCGGCAGCTTCGGCGCTGGCAACTACGGCATGTGCGGGCGCGCTTACGATCCGCGCTTTCTTTGGATGTGGCCGAACGCGCGGATCGGCGTGATGGGCGCCCAGCAGGCCGCCGGCGTGCTGGCGCAGGTCAAGCGCGAACAGGCCGAGCGCGCCGGTCGACCCTTCTCCGTCGAGGAGGACGAGGCGATCCGCCGGCCCATCGTCGAGCGCTACGAGCGCCAGGCGCATGCCTTCTACTCCAGCGCCCGGTTGTGGGACGACGGCGTGATCGACCCGGCGCAGACCCGCGACGTGCTGGCCTTGGCGCTGTCCGCCGCGCTCAATGCGCCGATCGAGCCGACCCGCTTCGGCGTGTTCCGCATGTAGGCGCGAATCCGCTGCGGCGATCCGACGACCGGCAGGGCCGGCCGGTCGCGGACGAATCTGCTCCTACGACGAAGATGCCAGCCTCATGTGAGTGCAAACAGCCATGACCGATTTCACCACCGTACGACTCGACTTCGACCCGCGCGGCTTCGCTACCCTCTGGCTCGACCGCGCGGACAGGAACAACGCCTTCGATGCCGAAATGATCCGCGAACTGATCCTCGCCCTCGATACGGTGAAGGATCGCCGCGAACTACGCTTTCTGCTCCTGCGCGGGCGCGGTCGGCACTTTTGCGCCGGCGCCGACCTGGCCTGGATGCGCGAGGCCGCCGGCCTCGACTACGACGCCAACCTGGCCGACGCCCGGACCCTGGCCGAATTGATGTACAACCTCTACCACCTCAAGCTGCCGACTCTGGCCGTGGTGCAGGGCGCGGCCTTCGGCGGGGCGCTGGGGCTGATCGCCTGCTGCGACCTGGCGATCGGCGCCGTCGATGCGCAGTTCGCCCTGTCCGAGGTGCGCATCGGCCTCGCCCCGGCGGTGATCGGCCCCTTCGTGGTGCAGGCCATCGGTGAACGCGCCGCGCGCCGCTACGCGCTGAGCGGCGAGCGCTTCGACGGCGTGCGCGCGCGCGAGCTGGGCCTGCTCGCCGAATGTTACCCGGCCGCCGGATTGGACGCGGCGCTGGAGCAGTGGATCGCCACCCTGCTGCATAACGGCCCGCAGGCGATGAAGGCGACCAAGGACCTGCTGCGCGAGGTCGGTAGCGGCGCGCTCAATCCGGCCCTGCGCCGCTACACCGAGAGCGCCATCGCCCGCCTGCGGGTCGGCCCGGAAGGCCAGGAGGGCCTGCGCGCCTTCCTGGAGAAACGCCAACCGGCCTGGCAGGAGCAATGACCATGATCGATACCCTGCTGATCGCCAATCGCGGCGAGATCGCCTGCCGGGTGATGCGTAGCGCCAGGGCCCTGGGCATCCGCACGGTGGCCGTGCACAGCGCCATCGACCGCCACGCCCGGCATGTGCGCGAGGCCGACCTGGCGGTGGATCTGGGCGGCGCCAAGCCGGCGGAGAGCTACCTGCGGATCGACGGAATCGTCGCCGCCGCCCGCGAGAGCGGCGCCCAGGCCATCCATCCGGGCTATGGCTTTTTGTCCGAGAGCGCTGACTTCGCCCGTGCCTGCGAGGCCGCCGGGCTGATCTTCCTCGGCCCGCCGGCCACGGCCATCGAGGCGATGGGCAGCAAGTCCGCTGCCAAGGCGCTGATGGAGGCGGCCGGCGTGCCGCTGGTGCCCGGCTACCACGGCGCGGCGCAGGATTTCGAGACCTTCCGCGCCGCCGCCGAAACCATCGGCTACCCGGTGCTGCTCAAGGCCGCCGCCGGCGGCGGCGGCAAGGGCATGAAGGTAATCGAGCGCGAGGCCGGACTGGCCGAAGCCTTGGACTCCGCCCGGCGCGAAGCCCAGGCCGCCTTCGGCGAAGCGCGCATGCTGGTCGAGAAATACCTGGAGAAGCCGCGCCACGTGGAGATCCAGGTGTTCGCCGACCGCCACGGCAACTGCCTGTACCTCAACGAGCGCGACTGCTCGATCCAGCGCCGCCACCAGAAGGTGGTCGAGGAAGCGCCGGCGCCCGGCCTGTCGCCCGCGTTGCGCCGGGCCATGGGCGAGGCGGCGGTGAGGGCGGCGCAGGCCATCGGCTACGTCGGCGCCGGTACCGTGGAGTTTTTGCTGGATGCGCGCGGCGAATTCTTCTTCATGGAGATGAACACCCGCCTGCAGGTCGAGCACCCGGTCACCGAGGCGATCACCGGCCTCGACCTGGTCGCCTGGCAGATCCGCGTGGCCCGCGGCGAACCGCTGCCGATCGGCCAGCACGAGGTGCCGCTGCGCGGCCACGCCATCGAGGTGCGCCTCTATGCGGAAGACCCGGAGCACGACTTCCTGCCGGCCAGCGGCCCCCTGCGGCTGTATCGCGAGCCGGCCGCCGGGCCGGGCCGGCGGGTCGACAGCGGGGTGGCCGAGGGCGATGCGGTGTCACCGTTCTACGACCCCCTGCTGGCCAAGCTGATCGCCTGGGGCGAAAACCGCGAGGAAGCGCGCCAGCGCCTGCTGGCCATGCTCGCGGAAACCGCGGTCGGCGGCGTCAGGACCAACCTGGCCTTCCTGCGCCGCCTGCTCGCCCATCCGGCCTTCGCCGGCGCCGAGCTGGACACCGGCTTCATCGCCCGCCACCGGGAAGCCTTGCTGCCGCCGCATCGGGAACTGCCGGACGCCTTCTGGCGCCTGGCCGCCAGCGCCTGGATGCGCAGCGGGACGGCACGCCGGCGCGAAGACGACCTGCAATCGCCCTGGAGTGCCGGCGACGGCTGGCGCGCCGGGTTGCCGGCACAGATCGATTTGCATCTGAGCTGCCAGGGTGTCGAGCGCTGGGCGCGCGCTGGCGACGATATCGAGCTGCGGGGCGAATGGCTTTCCTGTGGGAGCGGATTCATCCGCGACGGCGGTTTCGCGGACGAATCCGTTCCCAGGGTGCGACAGCGCCTGCGCGCCATCCGCCGGGACGACAGCCTGTACCTGGAATGGGACGGCGAACTGCACGCCGTCGGCCGCGTCGACCCGCTCGCCGAGACCGAAGCGGGGCAGGCCCACCACAGCGGCCTGAGCGCGCCGATGAACGGCAGCATCGTCCGCGTGCTGGTCGAGGCCGGCCAGAAGGTCGAGGCCGGCGCGCCGCTGGTGGTGCTGGAAGCGATGAAGATGGAGCACAGCATCCGCGCGCCGCGGGCCGGCGTGGTCAAGGGCCTGTACTGCCACGAGGGCGAACTGGTCGGCGAGGGCGCGGTGCTGGTGGAGCTGGAGGAGGCCTGAAGCTGGGTAGGCGTTCGCCGGCCTTGGTAGGGTGGGCAACTCGCGCAGCGATTGCCCACCGTCGAGCCCGCATGCCGGTGGACAAGGCTGCGCCGTTGTCCACCCTACCAGATTGGTCGGCGAGGGCGCGGTGCTGGTGGAGCTGGAGGAGGCCTGAAGCTGGGTAGGCGTTCGCCAGCCTTGGTAGGGTGGGCAACTCGCGCAGCGATTGCCCACCGTCGAGCCCGCATGCCGGTGGACAAGGCTGCGCCGTTGTCCACCCTACCAGAGTGGTCGGCGAGGGCACGCCGCTGGTGGAGCTGGAGTAAGCCTGAAGCTGGGTAGGTGTTCGCCGGCCTTGGTAGGGTGGGCAACTCGCGCAGCGATTGCCCACCGTCGAGCCCGCATGCCGGCGCACTGCCGGACCGGAGCTGGATGACTGGTGGGTGGAAAATCCGTGTAGCGATCTTTCACCCTTTTCGATATTTCGGTGGAAAAGGCCGGCGGCCGTTTTTCACCCCGCGCAGAGGTCATGCCATGACACTGCCCCCCCACGTCCGCCTGGTCGAAGTCGGCCCGCGCGATGGCCTGCAGAACGAGAAACGGCCGCTCGGCCTGGCCGACAAGGTGCGCCTGGTCGACGACCTGAGCGCCGCCGGCCTGGAATACATCGAAGCCGGCAGCTTCGTCTCGCCCAAGTGGGTGCCGCAGATGGCCGACAGCGCCGAGGTGTTCGCCGGCATCCGCCGCAAACCCGGCGTGGTCTACGCGGCGCTGACCCCCAATCTCAAGGGCTTCGAGGCCGCGCTGGAGGCCGGCGTCGGGGAGGTGGCGGTGTTCGCCGCCGCCTCCGAGAGCTTTTCGCAGAAGAACATCGACTGCTCGATCGCCGAGAGCCTGGCGCGCTTCGTGCCGGTGCTGGACGCCGCCCGCGCGCACGGCGTCCGGGTTCGCGGCTATGTTTCCTGCGTGCTCGGCTGCCCCTACGAGGGCGAGGTGGCGCCGCGGCGGGTCGCCGAGGTGGCCCGCGAGCTGTTCGCCATGGGCTGCCACGAGATATCCCTCGGCGACACCATCGGCACCGGCACCGCCGGCAAGGCCCGCGCGCTGTTCGAGGTGGTCGGCCGCGAGATCCCGCGCGAGCGGCTGGCCGGGCACTTTCACGACACCTACGGGCAGGCGCTGGCGAATGTGTATGCGAGCCTCCTGGAGGGCATCGCGGTGTTCGACGCCGCGGTCGCCGGCCTCGGCGGCTGCCCCTACGCCAGGGGCGCCAGCGGCAACCTGGCCAGCGAGGACCTGCTGTATTTGCTGAACGGCCTGGGCATCCACACCGGCATCGACCTCGACCGGCTGATCGCCGCCGGCGAGCGGATCTGCGCCGTGCTCGGCCGGGACAACGGCTCGCGGGTAGCTGGGGCGCGGCGCGGAGCCTCGTAGCCATCCGATCCTCTATCGCCTCTCCCCCATTTGGTGGGAGAGGGGCTGGGGGAGAGGGAATGGCTCGCCGGCTTCACTCCCGCGCCGCCAGCTCCCCGTCCTTGCCGATCCCCAGCCGCTCGCTGCACAGGCAGAACACCGGCGCCGCCAGGAACAGCACCAGCAGCAGGCGCAGCACCTGCATCGCGGTGACCAGCGGCACCAGCAGGTGCAGCGCCTCGGCGGTGAGGCTCATCTCGGCGATGCCGCCGGGCACCATGCCGAGCAGCAGGGCACGCGCGTCCAAGCCCGAGGCCCAGCTCATGGCCAGGGCGATGGGCAGGGCGATAAGGATCGCCGCCAGCGTCGTCAGCAGGGTGCGCAGCAGGAAGGCCGGGGCGCGGCGGAAGAAGGCGCGATCGAAGTGGCAGCCCAGGGTGCTGCCGACCAGCCACTGGCCGAACGGGCCGGCACCGTCCGGCAGACCGATGCGCAGGTCGAAGGCGATGCTGCACAGGCCGCTGACCAGCAGGGCGCCGAGCTGCCAGGCATTGGGGAAGTTGCGGCGCTGGAAGAGCAGGGCGAGCAGGCCGCCGAGGGCGAACAGCAGGACCAGCCAGGCGGCGTCGGGGCCGGGATGGGCGATGCCGGCGGCCTGCCCGCCGGCGAACAGCCAGGCATAGGCGGCGGGGATGCCGAGCAGCACCACGAACATGCGCAGGCTCTGCGCGGCGGCCACGTTCTGCAGGACGGCGCCGTGCCGGCCGCCGAGGTTGACCATCTCGTTGGCGCCGCCAGGCATGCTGGCGAAGTAGGCGGTGGCGAAGCTCTCGCCGTAGCGGCGGTGCAGGAGGATGCCGAAGATGCTGGCGAGCAGGGTCAGCAGGGTGCCGAGCAGCACCAGGCCGAGGTGGGCGAGGATCTGTTCCAGCACCGCGCGGTTGAAGTGCAGGCCGATGCCGATGCCGAGAATCCACTGGCCGGCCTTGACGCCGTGCGGCACGGCGCCGCTCGGACAGCCGAGACAGCGCAGCGCCGCGACGCCGAGCAGCGAACCGATCATCCAGGGCAGTGGCCAGCCAAGCGACTGGGCGAGCCAGCCGCCGAGGGCGCCGGCCAGCGGGGTGAGGATCCAGGGGCGGCAGTGGGCCGCCAGGTTCGCGAGGGAGGGGGGAACGCCGAAGGTCACGGTAGGTCCTCGTGCAGGAGCGCCGGCGCGCGCTGCCCGAGGCGGCGCTGGGGCGTGGGGTGGGGATGTCGGGCGGCTACGCGGGTGGCGGGCAGCGGCGGCCGGCTCAACGGATCAGGCCGAAGTTCCGAGCCATTTCCCGATAGCGGGCGACCTTCTGCCGGACATGCGCCTCCAGAGCTTCGCCGGTCAGGGCATAGGGGAACAGCTCGTAGCGGTCGCGCAGGCGGGCGAAGTCCTCGGAGGCGAGCAGGCGGTCGAAGGCGTCCTTCCAGCGCCGGTAGTCGGCATTGCTCACCCCGGGCCCCATGTAGAGACCGCGCAGCACCGGCCAGACCACGTCGTAGCCCAGCTCGCGGGCGGTCGGGATGGCGGCCATCGCCGGCTCGTCCAGGCGCTGTTCGGCGAACACCACCAGCAGGCGGATGGCGCCGCCGTTCAGGTGCGGCATGGAGTCGGAGATGTCGGTACTGCCCACCTGCACGTGGCCGGCGACCAGCGCCGTGGAGATTTCCCCGCCGCCCTCCAGGGCGATGTAGTGCAGCTCGCGCGGGTCGATGCCGGCCAGCCGGGCGAGCAGGGCGAGCTGCATCCAGTCCTGGCTGCCGACGGTACCGGAGGCGCCGATCACCACCGAGTCGGGGTCCTTCCTGAGCGCCGCGAGCAGATCGTCCAGGGTCTTGTAGGGCGAGTCGGCGCGTACCGCCAGGGCGCCGTAGCTGGTGCCGATCACCGCCAGCCAGCGCACCGCGCTCTCGTCGAAGCGGCCGAACTTGCCCAGGGCGATGTTCAGCAGCGAACCGCTGGAGAAGGTGACCAGGGTGTCGGGCTCGGCCGGCCGCTGCGCGGCGATGGTGTTGTAGGCCACCGCGCCGACCCCGCCCGGCATGTAGGCGAGGCGCAGCGGCTGGCGGGTCAGGCCGGCCTCCTGCAGCGCTTCGCGCGCCAGCTTGCAGACCAGGTCGAAGCCGCCGCCGCTGGCCGCCGGGACTATGCATTCCGCGGCGTGCGATTCGGCGGCCCGGGCGCTGCACAGCAGCAGCGCGGCGGCCGCCAGCAGGACGCGACGGATCGATGGGCCCATAGGTGTCTCCTCTACTGCGGTGCATGGGCGGGCGCTCGGCCGGCTGGAGGCCGAAAGGCACAGGATACGGGGCGGGCGGCCTCGTGTCCCCTCTCCCCGGTCCTCTCTCCGGGGAGAGCGGGGGAAAGCCGCGCGGCCGCTCATTCCGCCAGGGCGGCCGCCGCGGCCCAGCGGGCGGCGCGGTGGCGCCAGATGTGCAGCAGCGGCAGGACCAGCATCAGCGCGATCAGCGCCTAGGTGCCTTGGCTGATGCCGCTTTTCCAGAGGATGTCCAACTCGCCGCTGGAGATCGACAGGGCGCGGCGCAGGTTTTCCTCCATGTGGCCGCCGAGGATGAAGCCGAGCAGCAGCGGCGACAGCGGGAAATCCAGCTTGCGCAGGAAATAGCCGAGGATGCCCACGGCGACCATCAGCAGCAGGTCGAAGGCAGTGGCATGCACAGCGTAAACGCCGATCCCGGTGACGATCACGATCGCCGGCGCCAGCGCCCAGTTCGGCGTGGCGAGGATGCGGGTGAACAGCTTGATCATCGGCACGTTGAGCACCAGCAGCATCAGGTCGGCGACGAACAGCGAGGCGATCAGCTCCCAGACCAGCCTCGGCTCGTTCTGGAACAGCAGCGGGCCGGGAGTGATGTTGTAGAGGGTCAGCGCGCCAAGCATCACCGCCGTGGTGCCCGAGCCGGGCACGCCGAGGGTCAGCATCGGCACCATGTTGCCGCAGCAGGAGGCGCCGATAGCCGTCTCCGGGACGGCCAGGCCGCGTAGGTCGCCCTTGCCGAACTGCGCGTCGGCGCCGGCCAGGCGTTTCTCCGTCGAATAGGCCAGGGCGCTGGCCAGGGTGCCGCCGGCGCCGGGCAGCACGCCGAAGATGAAGCCGCTGAGCGAGCAGCGCAGGTTGACCATGAACACCCGGCGCGCCTCGTCGAGGTTGAACAGCATGCGCCCGGTGGCCTGGACCGCTTGGTGGCCGTGGTGGGTCTTCTCCAGCAACAGGAGGATCTTGCTGACCGAGAACAGGCCGAGCACCAGGACCACGAACTGGATGCCGTCGGCGACGTTCGCGCTGGTCGCGCAGGCGGGCGAAGTCCTCGGAGGCGAGCAGGTGGTCGAAGGCGTCCTTCCACCAGGCGTAGTCGGCGTCGCTCACCTTGGGTCCCAGGTAATAGCCGCGGATCACCGGCCAGACCACGTCGAAGCCCTGTTCGCGGGCGGTCGGGATGGCGGCCATCGCCGGCTCGTCCAGGCGCTCGGCGGAAAGCACTGCGAGGATGCGGATGCCGCCGCTCTCGACATGCGGCATGGCGTCGGCGATGTCGCTGCTGGCCACCTGGATGTGTCCGCCGAGCAGCGCGGTGGCGATTTCGCCGCCGCCCTCCATGGCCACGTAGCGCATCTGTCGCGGGTCGACGCCGACGGCCTTGGCGATCAGCGCGGTCTGCATCCAGTCCTGGCTACCGACCGTGCCGCCCGAGCCGATCACCACCTGCTCGGGGTTGGCCTTGAGCGCGGCGGCCAGGTCGGCGAGGGTCTAGTAGGGCGAGTCGGCACGCACGGCGATAGCCCCGTAGCTGGTGCCGACCGCCGCCAGCCACTTCACCGCGGTCTCGTCGAAGCGGCCGAACTTGCCCTGCGCGAGGTTCAGCAGCGAGCCGCTGGAGAAGGCGGTCAGGGTGCCGGGATCGGCCGGGCGCTGCGCGACTATGGTGTTGTAAGCCACCGCGCCGACGCCGCCCGGCATGTAGGTGACGCGCATCGGTTTCTCCAGCAATTTGGCTTCGACCAGGGCGCTCTGCGACAGCTTGCAGGTGAGGTCGAAACCGCCGCCGGGGGCGGCCGGGGCGATGCATTCGGGACGCCTGGGCTCGGCGCTCAGCGGAGCGGACAGCAACGCGGCCGAGCCGGCCGCCAGCAGGGTGTTGCGCAGCGATGGACGCAGCATGGGGGTGTTCCTCTGACTGTTGTTCTTGTTCGTTCAGATGCTCGCGGACGGGCGGGCCTCGACGGCCGGGCGTAGCCGACAGGCTTGCGACGGGAGACGGACGGCTCGGGGCGGGCACCGGCGCGCAGGCGCAGGGCAATCGCATGAAATGTCTTTCCGATACCGGACTGGAAAGATTGTGTGCCTGGTCGTTCCGGCGTGGTCTTCAAATCCGGTGCATCGGCTGCTTGCCGAGGGGCTGGATACCTCCTGTTTCGGCCCCCCGGCCGAGTCACTTTCTCTTTGCGCGCGCAAAGAGAAAGTAACCAAAGAGAAAGCGCGCCCGGTCATTCGGCCCCGGCTACGTCGGGGTTCCCTCGCTCCGGCGCCGCTCCGAGGGTCGTCGCACAAGGGGCATCCATGCCCCTCGTACGACTCTCGCCGCCTCCCTGCGGCTCGCCCCTCTACGCGACGCCTGCGCTCGGCCTTCTGAACGGGAGTCGGGCTCCGGGTTGCCTGAAAGCGCTTTCGCTCTTGCGGCACGACCTGTCAGGCCGCGCTGGATACCCCCTTTAGGAGGCCGAGCGGAATCGTCGTGGAAGGGGTCGAGCGGCAAGGATGCCGCGAGGCCGCGATGGCCCATGGATGGCCCTTCGCGGCGAGCCCCTGGAGCGGCGATGCAGGGAGGGAACCCGGAGCGAAGCGCAGGGCCGGATGAGGGGGTGGCCTTCTTTTGGGTTACTTTTTCGTGGCCAGGCAAGAAAAAGTGACTCGGCCGGGGGGCCGAAACAGGGACTGTCCGGCTACTCGGCAAGCAGCCATGCCAAGGATCACACAATCTTTCCAGTCTGGTATCAAACGAGCGCTCCATGCGATTGCCCTGCGCGCAGGCGTCGCCGCGGAAAGCGGGATGCGGTACATGCGATGGTTTCCATTTGTTGTTGTTGTCGGGAAGCCGCGCGGCGGTTGCCGGTGCGAGGGCGTCCGGGACGGACTCCGGGGGCGCCTCCCGAGCGATCCTAGAGCGCCAAGCTTTCACTGCGCTTTCGCCACCGATCACGGCTGATCAACCGGGCTTCGTGCCTGTACACTGGCCGGCACCCCCCAACCCGCGGAGATCGCCATGCGCATTCTTTTGGTCGAGGATCACGCCCCGCTGGCCGACAGCGTGGCCCAGGCGCTGCGCGCGACGGGGCTGACCGTGGATGTGCTGCACGACGGGGTGGCCGCCAACCTGGCGCTGTCCAGCGAAGATTTCACCCTGGTGGTGCTCGACGTCGGCCTGCCGCGGCTCGACGGTTTCGAGGTGCTGGCGCGGCTGCGCGAGCGCGGCAACCGGGTGCCGGTGCTGATGCTCACCGCCCGCGCCGAGGTCAAGGATCGCGTGCAGGGGCTCAACCTCGGCGCCGACGACTACCTGGCTAAGCCCTTCGAACTGACCGAGCTGGAGGCGCGGGTCAAGGCCCTGTTGCGGCGCAGCGTGCTCGGCGGCGAGCGCCAGCAGCGCTGCGGCGAGCTGGTCTACGACCTGGCCACCGGCCGCTTCGCGCTGGCCGGCGAGCCGCTCAACCTGACCGCCCGCGAGCAGGCGGTGCTGAGCGTGCTGATCGCCCGGCCGGGACGGGTGATGAGCAAGGAGCAACTGGCTTCCCAGGTGTTCGGCCTGGACGACGAAGTCAGCCCCGACGCCATCGAGATCTACATCCACCGCCTGCGCCGCAAGCTGGAGGCGAGCGGCGTGCGCATCGTCACCTTCCGCGGTCTCGGCTATCTGCTGGAAGCGCGCGGTGAATGATGCGGGCGGCGACATCCGCGTCGACGGCAGCCTGCGCGGGCGCCTGCTGCGGCGCATGGCCGGGCTGCTGGCGGTACTGCTGGCGGTCAGCGGGCTGAGCGCCTACTCCAACGGCCGCCAGGCCGCCGACCGGGCCTACGACCGCACCCTGCTGGCCTCGGCGCGGAGCATCGCCGACGGCCTTTCCGAGGCCGACGGCGGCCTGCGCGCGGACATCCCCTATCTGGCCCTGGACAGCTTCGCCTTCGACAGCGCCGGGCGCATCTACTACCAGGTGCTGGATATCCACGGGCAACTGCTGTCTGGCTACGAGAACCTGCCCGGCGCGCCGGCGAAGGTCCCGCTGACCCGCGACTATCCGGCCCTGGCGCGCTTCTACGACGCGCATTATCGAGGCCAGAACGTGCGGGTGGTCAGCCTGCAGCAGCCGGTCAGCGAAACCACCCTGAGCGGCATGGTGGAGATCCGCGTGGCCGAGACCGAGGAGGCGCGCGAACGCATGGCGCGCGGCCTGCTCGTCGACACCCTGCTGCGCATGGGCCTCCTGGCGGTCGGCGCGATGGCCCTGGCCTGGTTCGTGGTCACCGCCGCGCTGCGCCCGCTGGAACGCCTGCGCCAGGCGGTGGAGGAGCGCAGCCCGGAAGACCTGCGGCCGCTGCCGCCGGTCACGGTGCAGCGCGAACTGCTGCCGCTGGTCTTTGCCCTGAACCTGTTCACCGGCCGCCTGCGCAGCCTGCTGGAGCGCCAGTCGCAGTTCATCGCCGACGCCGCCCATGAACTGCGCACGCCGCTAGCGGCGCTCAAGGCGCGCCTCGAACTGGGCCTGCGCGAGCGCGAGCCGGACGCTTGGTACCGCACCCTGGAAGAGGTCCGGCAGAGCGGCGACCGCCTTTCCCACCTGGCCAACCAGTTGCTCTCCTGGGCGCGCATCGAAAGCAGCGCCCAAGCCATCGCCGAGGGCGGCGCCGAGCCGATCGAGCTGGGCTCGCTGTGCCGCGAGCTGGGCCTGGCCCTGGCGCCCCTGGCCCATGCCCGCGGCGTGGCGCTGGCCTTCGAGGGGCCGGGCGAGGTCTGGGTGACGGGCGAACCGACGCTGCTCAACGAACTGCTCAGCAACCTGGTGGACAACGCCCTGGGGCACACCCCGGCGGGCGGCAACGTGACCCTGCGCGTCACCGCGCCGGCCGTGCTGGAGGTGGAGGACGACGGTCCGGGCATCCCGGAAAGCGCCCGGCAGAAGGTCTTCGAGCGCTTCCAGCGACTCGACCCGCAACGCGGCGGCGCGGGGCTCGGGCTGGCCATCGTCGGCGAGATCTGTCGCGCGCACCAGGCGGCGATCCGCTTGCTGGATGGCGCCGGCGGCGGGCTCAGGGTACGGATCGAGTTCCCGCCGGTGCGCCGAGTGGAGGAAGCGTAGGGGCGCGATGGAATTATATATGATTTGGAATATATTAAGTCTTTCAGAGTGCTTTTTAGAATAAAAACCACATGATTTTGCAATATTTTCCTTATAGTTAACGGTGAATAACCGGAATGGCGCTTATTCGAGCAGTGCCGAACGCTTAGAATCACTCTCAGAGCGATGGAAAAGAATCGCCCGAAAAAGAAAGAGCCAGCCTTATTGAAACAACAGGTATCGCCGGGAAAACCCGTTGAAGGGACCGGCTTGCCTGATGCAATGGGAGAAAACCATGAAATCCTTGGCTGTTCTGATGATGGCCGCGGTTCCCTTTATGGCCATGAGTAATCTGGTCGATGCCGCCGAAGAGGAACCCGACCCGCTGACCGCCGACCTTCAACTTGTCCAGCCCGACCACGGCGAAGATGTCGCCGAAGTTCATGACTACGAGGCTGGCGAGAAACTGGATGTGCACAAAATCATTTCCATCCAAAGCGACTCGTCGGTCTGTGGCGTGACTCCGGCTGTCATGACTTATAAAGATTCCCATAGTGCGACGCACGTTATGCGTTATCAGGTCATGGGCGGCGGTTGCCAGGGCTGAGGTCCGCGCTTTCGTGCTCGACCGCTTTTGATTAGAGATATTCCTGCGGCCTGTTGCGCAATGTTGCAGTGACAGTGACTTGCAAGTTCGATACTCCGAAAGGCCGGGGGAGTTCCATAGCCCTGGCCTTCGTTCGTCGTTACATAACTTCCAGCTATTCCCGCGCATAACTTTTTCGTCGTCCTCGAAACTTCATTGCGCATGATCGAGTGTGGGCATGATATTTATCGGCGGCTCTCCATTAAGTAATGTTTCAGCTTGCGCTGATATTGAAGTGCATGTCTTGCAGAGTTCTTTTCTTTGCTTCTGGAGAGTTGCGGTGAATTCGCCGCGGCCTATATGTTTATGGCCTGTCGTGGGTCTGTTGTCGTCCGCTGTCGGATCGGTCGCGCTGGCATCGTCCGGCGAAACGGCGCCCATTCGGAAATTTTGGAACCGATGGTCTTCGATATGATGCGTCCGCTCGGTGCACGGCAGGGCGAACTGGAGGCCGATGTACTGGCGACCGGCCCGCTGTCGGAATCCGATCAACGAACCGACTGGACGCCGGAGGCGGAATATGCCTTTGCCGAAGGCTAGGCCGTCGAGTTCGAGTTTCCTTCGAGGACGATCGGCTGAGCGAATACAAGGTGGGCGTGCAGGCCACGCTCGGCGCCTTCAATCAGGGCCGTTCCGCCTTGGCGTTCAATACGTGAATATCTACGAGCGCGAGCACCACAAATACTTCAACACCCTGATCTATACGCTGGGCCACTGCTTCGGCACGCGCTGGAGAGCATGAGCATGATCGGCCTCGCCGATATCGGTTGGTCCGGCTCCGGCAGGCGCAACCACCCGATCGTCAACCATTCGATTTTCTTCGATGCGGCCGAAAACACGGTCCTCGACGTCGAACTCAATTATCGGAGCGGCCATGACGGCCATGTCCTGCTGATGCCCCAGATCCACCACCGGCTGACCCGCACGGTGAATCTCCAGTTCGGCATCGACGTCGCAAGGCGCGCGGCGAATCGGCGTTCCCCGAGGCCGGCCTGCGCATCGTGCGGCAGTTCTGAAGGCCCCGTGCCGGCCGGGCTCCGGCGCGCCGACGGCGCCTCGGCCCGGTCGGGGAAAGGTTTTCGCACGCCCACCCCTTCGATCCAAAAGAACTCGAAAGGCTTCCGTGGGTCGGAAGGAAGCGGCACTGGTTCGGTGCCGCTCCGAGGTATCCCCGGCGCCCCTGGATATGGGAAGCCCGGCAGGTACCGAGGTGTAGCGTTCAGGTAATCGCGACAATGTTGTGGGTCGGGATAGCGTGTTGGGAAAATCGGCTGTTTCCGTCCCTTTCTTTCTCATTGCGTCTGAGTACGCATTCTGAATACGGAAGTAGATAAATGGATTTCGATGTCAAGGATTTCGGAGCACAGGGCGATGGCGTCAGCAACGATCGGACAGCCATCCAGGCGGCGATCGATGCTGCCCACGCGGCCGGCGGCGGCACCGTCCACTTGCCGGCTGGCGAGTATCGAGTTGGCGGCGGCGAACGGGGAGTGGAAGGCGCGCTGCTGATGAAGAACAATGTCTACCTGGCGGGCGCCGGCATGGGCCAAACCGTCATCAAGCTACTCGATGGCTGGAACAACGATGTCAACGGCATGATTCGCTCGTCCGGCGGCGAGGAGACGCACGACTTCGGCGTCCGCGACCTGACCCTCGACGGCAACCGTGACAACAATCCAGAAGGCACGGTGTTCGGCTTCTATACCGGCTACAAGTACGGCACCGGCGCCGACCGCAATGTCCTCGTCGAGCGGGTGGAGGCCCGCGAGATGTCCGGCTACGGCTTCGACCCGCACGCACGCACCATCAACCTGGTGATCCGCGACAGCGTGGCCCACGACAACGGCTTCGTTGGTTTCGTCGCCGATCACCAGATCGACGGCGCGTTCGAGAACAACATCGCTTACAACAACGACCTCCACGGTTTCAACGTGGTCACCAGCAGCCACGACTTCACCCTGAAAGGCAACATTGCCTACGGCAATGGCGCCGCCGGCCTGGTGGTGCAGCGCGGCTCGTACGACGTGCCCCTCGCCTACAACATCCTGATCGACGGCGGCTCCTACTACGACAACGCTCTGGAAGGCGTGCTGATCAAGCTGAGCCACGATGTCATCCTGCAGGACGCCCATATCTACAACAACGGCACGGCCGGCGTGCGCATCGCCGGTGCGCAGGACGTGCAGATCCTGGACAACCATATCCACGATAACGTGCAGAACGGCACTTACCCGGAAGTCCTCCTGCAGGCCTTCGACGATTCCAGCATCACGGGGAATGTCTACGAAACGCTGAACACCCTGATCGAGGACAACGTCATCACCACTTCGGGCGACGCCACCTACGTCGTGCAGGAGCGCAACGATGGCAGCGACTACACCACGCTTCGCGATAACAACATCAGCGGCGGGCAGATCGCCTCGGTGCGGCTCTCCGGCGCCCACTCGTCCAGCGGGCCTCTGCGCGGCACGGACGGCGACGACAGGCTGATCGGCGGCGCGGCCAACGAGCAGCTTCTCGGCGGCGACGGCGACGATCTACTCGACGGCGGTGCCGGGGTCGACCGGCTGACCGGCGGCGATGGGGCCGATATCTTCCGCTTCTCCGCGCTCGACGACAGCTACCGCACTGCCAGCGAAAGCTTCGTCGATCGGATTTTCGACTTCGAGGTCGGTACGGATCGTATCGACCTTTCGGCGCTCGGCTTCAGCGGGCTGGGCAACGGTCTCGACGACACGCTAGCCGTACAGGTGAACAGTGCCGGCACACGGACGTACTTGAAGAGTTTCGAGGCAAATGCCGCGGGCGAGCGCTTCGAGATCGTCCTGGAGGGCAACTACGCGGGGCTGGACGAATCCAGCTTTATCTTCGACGACAGCGCCACGCAGCTTGCGCTGGTAGGCAGTGCTCCGCAGACCGACTTGAGCGTCTGACATATCCCTCGTGGGGCGGCCTCGCCGGCGGCGCCGGTGAGGTCGGGCAGTGGACGGGCGCCTGTTTAGTTGATGCTGTAGCCCCGTCCACTCAGGCAGGCGCCCAGCGCCCGCCGGTAGTCGTCGGAGGTGGCGACCGCCGGCGCCTGGATCGCGGTGGAGGGGTCGAAGCCGCTCCGGTTGACCGCCCAGCGGTGGCACTCGAGAGGTCGCGCCCCTGCTGGTCCTATCGGTTCGCGCAGGGCAATCGCATGAAATGCCTGCCCGATACTGGGCTGGAAAGGTTGTGTGCTTGGTCGTTCCGGCATGGTCTTCAGATCCAGTGCATTGGCTGCTTGCCGAGTGGTCGGATACCTTCTGTTTCGGCCCCCGGCCGAGACACTTTTTCTTGCCTGGCCAAGAAAAAGTAACCCAAAAGAAGGCCACCCCCTCATCCGGCCCTACGCTTCGCTCCGGGTTCCCTCCCTGCATCGCCGCTCCAGGGGCTCGCCGCGCAGGGCCATTCATGGCCCATCGCGGCTCTCGCGGCATCCTTGCCGCTCGACCCCTTCCACGACGATTCCGCTCGGCCTCCTGAAGGGGGCATCCGGCGCGGCCTGACGGGTCGTGCCACAAGAGCGAAAGCGCTTTCAGGCAACCCGGAGCCCGACTCCCGTTCAGAAGGCCGAGCGCAGGCGTCGCGTAGAGGGGCGAGCCGCAGGGAGGCGGCGAGAGTCGTACGAGGGGCATGGATGCCCCTTGTGCGACGACCCTCGGAGCGGCGCCGGAGCGAGGGAACCCCGGCGTAGCCGGGGCCGAATGACCGGGCGCGCTTTCTCTTTGGTTAGTTTCTCTTTGAGCGCGCAAAGAGAAAGTGACTCGGCCGGGGGGCCGAAACAGGAAGTATCCAGCCCCTCGGCAAGCAGCCATGCCAAGGCTCACACAACCTTTCTAGTCCAGTATCGAGCGAGCGCTTCATGCGATTGCCCTGTCGGTTCGCGCCGGCCCTGCTGAACCACCTGCGGTCGGTGCTACTATGCCGGACTTCCCCGGAACCGCCGCTGACCGATGGACTACCGCCAGCCCAACCCCCGCAAGAGCCAGCACGCCCGCATCGTGCACGAACTCGGTCACCTGATCGTCTCCGGCCGTCTCAAGTCCGAGGAGCGGTTGCCTACCGAGGCGCAGCTCTGCGCGGACTACAATGTCAGTCGCACGGTGCTGCGCGAGGCGCCCTGGGTATTGGTGGCCAAGGGACTGGTCTAGTCCAAGCCGCGCGTCGGCAGCGTGGTGCGGCCGCGCCGCGACTAGCACCTGCTCGACCCGGACGTACCGCACTGGCTGATGCAGAGCAGCCCGCAGGGCGAGTTCTTCGACAAGCTGTCCAGCGTGCGCTGCATCATCGAGCCGGCTTCGGCCGCGCTGGCTGCGGTCGGCGCCACCCCCGAGGATCTCGAAGCCATCGCCGAGGCCTGCGCATGGAGGCGGCCAAGAGCCCGGAGAGTTTCCTGGAGCCCGACCTGGACTTTCATAACCGCATCGCCGAGGCCACCCATAACGAGCTGCTGGCGCACCTGTGCAACATGTTCTCGCTGAGTCGATGACCCATTCCAACCGACGGCCCAATCTCCACGAACTGGCCCTGCCGCGGCACAAGGCGATCCTCACCGCTATCCGGAACCGCGACACCCTGGGGGCGCGGCATGCCTCGCTGGTCCAAGTGGAGGACGCGCGCGTCGCTGGGCGAGGATTTTCCGCTATAGCCTTCGTCCGGGACGCCATGCCGTCCGACGAGGGCGTGGGTTGCGCAATTGCAGCATGGCGCGGTCTTATAATCAGGCTCGTCCCCGCTCCACGCATCGGTGGACGACATCGGTTCGCCCCATCCGAATAGCTCCGTTCGGCTCGTTGGAACGGCAAGGCAAGGGATTCACCTTGAAAGAACGGTCATACTTTCGCTTCCTTTCCCTAGCTGGCCCGCTTTTCGGGGCACTGCTCGCCTCTGGCGCCGATGCCGAGCCCCTGCGCTTCGCCCTGGTCGCCAAGCGGGTCGACCATCCGTTCTTCATCCAGGCCGGCGAAGGCTGTGCGGAAGCCGCCCGTGCCCAGGGCGACACCTGTCTGTTGCTGGGCTCGGCGGGTCCGACGCATTTCCGCCGGCAGAATCAGGTCCTGGAGCAGGCCCTCGACATGGGGCTGGACGGCATCGCGCTATCCGTGACCTACTCGCAGTGGCTGGCCGATCATGCCCTGAAACGGGCGAGCCGGACGCCCCTCATCACCTTCGATTCGGATCTGGGACCCGCGGAACGGCATCTGCGTCTCGGCTACGTCGGCCTGGACAACCAGCTCTTCGGCCGGCGGCTGGCCAGCCTCGCCCGGCACTTCAGGCCGCAAGGCGGGAAGTTGTGCATATTGAGCGGCAACCCGCAGGACACCAATCTCCAGGAGCGCCTCCAGGGCATTCGCCTGCAGCTCGGCGCCGTTCGCAATGGAAACCGGCTGGACGGAGAGAACGGCTGGCGCGAACTGAACCGTTGTCCGCTCTATTCCTCCGACGATCAGCAGACCGCGCTGCTCCAGCTCGCCACCCTCCTGGACGGCAATGCGGTCGATGTCGTCATCAGCATCGCCCCCTGGCCCTCCCTCCAGGCCGCGACCTTCCGCCAGCGGCTAGGCGAACTCGGCGAACATGTTTCCCACCCGGTCATCATCATGACCACCAACGAGCCGGATGCGGCCCAGCTCGAATTGCTTGACGAGGGGCTGGTGCAGGCCTACCTGGACATCGATAGCCGCGAGATGGGCCGCCAGAGCTACTGGATGCTCAAGCATCTGGCACAGGGCAAGACGGTTCCGAAGGATTTGCTCATCGACGAACGGGTGGTTTACCTGTATCTGTCCGGATCTTTGGCACAGCCGGACCGTCCTCCCGCGACCGAGCCTTGAGGCAAACAGGAGGGTCGTACGAAGAGCGGGACGATCCCAGTGGGGCCGGGTTTTATCGGGCGACTAGAGGGCACCTCTAAAAACGTAGGCGAGGCAGTCAGCGCAAGGCAAAAACAGGCGAAAAAGCGGAGTTTACGCGCTGTAAATGAGCATTTTGAGCTTGTTTTTAACGCAGCGATGACCACGCAGGTAGTTTTTAGAGGTGCCCTAGAAGAGCTTGAATGCCAAGGGTATCGAGATAAAAAAGTTCACGAGGTTTTGAAGCGCCAGCAGGCTGAGGAGAAGCATGCTCCGGAAAAGCGCGTAGATATAATGGCTGGGGCTTGTCCCGCCGGACTCGATCGGGGCGGGGGGCGATACTATCAAGTCGAATAAGGAAAATATCGGGCTGAGTATTGAATAGCCGAGCAGGCCCAGAGGGAGAGCCATCCAATAACTGTAGCGAGCGCCGTTCGCTCTCCAGCGTTTTTATAATGTTTGTATAAATATAGGATGACGAGAACTCAGGATGCGTCGAAAGCGAGAGGATAGACCAGAAGTTTCCATTTAACTTCGGACAGAGGCTGCAACTCGCCTTTATATAGGGCATGCACGAAAGCTTGTGCCAGAAACCCGAGGCCGAGCAATATGACGGTTGCCGGGAATAGATGTATTCAGGTCTTTTTTCGCTGCCAGCCACTGGCGAATGAGGCGCCGACGTCGGTGGTGTTTTGATGGTTGGACATTGAATGGCCTTTTCGTGTCCGTATTTCGTCGGTATCTGTCCCATCCGTTCGTGAGCGTGCCACACGGAGTGTCCTCTATGGTGACGTGGCCATCGCGACATACGATATTCACGATCGACAGCCTTCGATAATTAGTGAGGCATCGGTGCCTCGGCCGCGACGCGCTCGATGGCCGCGACCACCTGGCCCGGCGCGGCGTAGTGCAGCATGTGGCCGGCCTCCGGGATCAGTTGCAGGTGGCTGCCCGGCAGCCGCCGGTGGAGCCAGTCGGCATGCCGCTCGTCGACCACCAGGTCTCGGCTGCCGGCCATGATCACGGTCGGCAGGCGCAGCTCGGAATAGCGTTCGCGCATCGTTATCACGGCCGGGATCAGGGTCACGGCGTCCTGGGATTCGGCGCGGATCTGCAGGGGCCGCAGCGGGAACTGATGGGGAAATTCGCGCTTGAAGCGTTCCGGGACGGGCAGCGGGGCGAACATGACCTTGAAAGTCAACTGCAGCAGGGAGCCGTTGAGGATCGGCGTCAAGGTATGGCGCAGGGCGCCGCCGAGCAGGGGAATCGCCGGCGGGGCCGCCGCCAGTACATCGAGGCGGACGGTCGCCGCATAGTAGCCGCCAAGCAGCACCAGACCGGCGACGTCGTCCGGGTAGTCGAGGGCCATCTTCAGCGCGACGAGCGTTCCCCAGGAGTGGCCGACGATCACCGGTCGCTCGACGCCGAGTTGCCGGAGCGCCCGGTGCAGCAGTTCGGCCTGCCGGCTCGCGGTCCACAGGGTGCCGAGCGGGCGCTCGCTGTAGCCGTAGCCAGGACGGTCGAAGGCGAGGACCCGATGGACCTTGGCGGCCCGCTCGAACACCCCGCTCAGGACATAGTCCTCGGCGGTCACGGCGTTGCCGTGTAGCAGCACGACCGGCGATCCCCGGCCCTGGTCGAGGTAGTGCAGGCGTACCCCGTCCACCGTGACGAAGCGCCCGCTCGGCGGATGTTCGCGTTCGGCCCGGCGGGTCCGGTAGCGGTTGTAAAGGGCCAGGGCCAACAGGGTTGTCACAAGGAACAGCGCCAGCATCGTGGTGGAATCGAACGGGGCTGCATTCATTGGCGTTTCTCCCTAGCATCGGCCCATGGTCCCCGAAGCATCGAACCGGTTGGCTGGATGGATTTCATTCTGGCCTCTTTTCTGCGGGCGGGTGGACGAGTGGGGACTCGCCGGGGGGAGCGCCTTGCGCGAGTGGGCCGTTTCCCTGTCCATTATGGGTGTCCGTGGGACGGACTCCTCCGAGTCGGGGCGTTCACGTCGAATGCGTCGCCGGCTGCCCGGCCCAGGCAGCATGCCACTGGCGCAGTGGACGATTGGCGCCGGTATATACTGGCCTGGGTGCAGTTATTCATGGAGGTGACAGGATGTTTCCCTGGCTCTGGTTTTGGATGCCTCGACTTTATTTTCCATTGAGCGGTGGTATCACGCAAAGAATAGATCCCGACATCAATTGGTTTTTCGATGCGATATAGCCTGGCGCGGGTATTGCGCAGGTCGAGAAGGAAATATTCGAGAACTATTCCTACGGCAAGCAGTTGGGAATAATCATCGAGGCTCTGCTCTATAGTCTGAACAGGGAAAATCCGGAGTTTTCCAATTTGCAGGAGGCAGTGGAGAAACTTGAAAGGCTTTATTCCAGGACCGAGCGGATAAAGCAGGCCAATGCGGAAAAGATCTCGGAAAATGCCATTCAACTCATGAAGAGACTCCGGGAAATGAACCCGGCGGAGTTCGACAGGGCACTTCTCGAAATAGGTTTGATTTCGCGAGTCGTACCACGGAAGCTCGGCGAATAAACGGTTTCATTCATCTCGCCGGGCGGCCGATCGTATCGCGCAAACCGATTTTCCCCATCGGCAATTCCATCGGGAAGAAGGCTATGGCTTTTCGTTTCGGAACGCTCGCGAACGGGGGGCGCTGTCCGTCCCTGTATGTGCGGCCGGGGACGGTCTCAAACGCATTCGAAATAATCGAAGCCGAAGCGCTTGCGGAACATGTCCCGCGCCAGTTGCCGTACGCTGGGGGTGGTCGCCGGGTTTTCCAGCAGCTCCACGCACAGTCGATCCATGTACGCGACGCAGTCCCTGATACGGCGTTTCTTGCGGGCGCGTTCCATGTCGACTACGTTGTTCATGACGTTTTTCCTCCTCGATCGGTGAGTCTGGCCATCGCCTCGGGCGGGCCGGTTGTCGCTCATGGTTGGGCCTTGCCGCCTGCGAAGAGGGGCTGGACGACGGGGCCGGGCGGCTGTGCGGCGCTAACGCGCGCGGTCGGGGCTCGGAGAGCGGTTCATTGCTCGACCAACTCTTTCGGGAAGTGCTGCAGTTTTTTCAGGTGGGCGCGGCAGTGGCCGTGGGCCGGCAGTACCGAGTAAACCTGGAGCAGTTCGCCGCTGGCGGTTCGCAGCACCACATAGCTCTTGCCATCGAACTCCCGGACGGTGCTCCGAGTCATGTTCGGCAGTTGCATAACTTCTACCCTCGCGTAATAGGCGCATTTCGCGCATCGGATCGAAGCGGCGGCATCCCTGGCGCATTATCCCTATCCCCGATATGGGATCGACCTTGGTGGCAACGTTAGGGCGCTAAGCTGTGGCTTGTAAACGCGGATTGGACGAATGGACGAAGCGGCGCAAGCGCAGCGGACGGATCGAAAAAGCCTTTTGCGGTCAGGCTCATGCGCACCGGATGGCGCGGCAGCGCAGCAGCACGGCTGCGAGGCCGGCACGCGGGCGCCGGCTGGCGCGTCTCTTCGGCTGCTGTCCTGCCGGCGTGGTGCCGGGCGGCGCCCGACGGGCGGAGACGACGATGGGGACTGTCGGAACGGGAGAAAGGCCTGCGCCAACTACGCTGGCGTTTTTCCGTAGCACTCGATCAACTGTTCGGCCGGCATCGGCCGCCCGAGCAGATAGCCTTGCAGCAAGTTGCAGCCGAGCCGAGTGAGGTGTTTCTGCTGCTCGGGGGTTTCCACGCCTTCGGCGACGATCTTCAGGCCCAGTGTTCGGCCCAGGGCGATGATCGCGGAGACGATGGCCGCGTCGTCGCCGCCCTGATCCAGTTCGTTGACGAAGCCGCGGTCGATCTTCAGCTCGTTGGCCGGCAGGCGCTTGAGGTAGAGCAGACTGGAGTAGCCGGTGCCGAAATCGTCGATGGAGATGCCAACCCCCATCGCCGCCAGTTGTTCGAGTACCGCCAGACTGGAGTTGGCATCGCGCATGGCGATGGATTCGGTGATTTCGAGGGTCAGGTTGTGCGCTTTCAGGCCATGTCGCTGCAGAGCTGTGCGCACCGAGTCGATCAGCTTGGCATGGGCAAACTGGCTGGCCGACAGGTTCACCGCGATGTTCCAGCTCGTATGGCCCGCCGCGCGCCAGCGCTGCATCTGCGCGCAGGCTTCGTCGAGCACCCAGTTGCCGATCGGCACGATCAGGCCGGTTTTCTCCGCCTGCGGCAGGAACTGGTCGGGCGACAGCAGGCCGCGTTCGGGATGCTGCCAGCGCAGCAGTGCTTCGACCCCGATGACCGGTCCGGCGGGGGCGATCAGCTTGGGCTGGTAGTGCAGGCGCAGCTCATTGCGTTCCAAGGCGTAGCGCAGGTCCTGCAGCAGATGCAACTGCTCCTGGGCGTTGGCGTTCATCGAGTTCTCGAAGAAGCAGTAGCCGTCGCGGCCCTGTTCCTTGGCGTGGTACATCGCCGCATCGGCGTTGACCAGCAGTTCGTGCGGGGCCAGCCCGTCGTCGGGGTAGACGGCGATGCCGACGCTGGCGGAGACGAACAGTTCGTGATGCTCGATCGAATAGGGCTGGCGGATGGTTTCGATCAGCTTTCCGGCGATCTTCGCCGCGTCCGTCGGTTCGCCGATTTCCGTCACCAGGATGAGTTCGTCGCCGCCCAGCCGGGCGATGGTGTCCTGGCTGCGCACGTTACCGCGAATGCGCTGCGTCACCTCCACCAGCAGCAGGTCGCCGAGGTGATGGCCGTAGGCGTCGTTGATCGCCTTGAAGCCGTCCAGGTCGATGAACAGTACAGCGAACACCTTGTGTTTGCGGCGGGCCTTTTCGATCGCCTGACCCAGGCGGTCGGCGAGCAGTATGCGGTTGGGCAGCTTGGTCAGATTGTCGTATAGCGCCAGTTGCATCAGCTCGCTGTTGGCCTTGCTGAGCGCGCTGGCCAGCGACGCGGTGCGCTGTTCCAGGCGCGAGTCCAGCACCGAGACGATCAGCGTGGTGGCCATCACGCTGAGCGCCGCCATGATCACCAGGATCGACAGCCAGCCGGTGTCGATGCCGCTGTTGGCCGCCCCGCAGTAGCTGCCCTCCGGGAACTGCGAGGCGGCCATGCCGGTGTAGTGCATGCCGACGATGGCGCAGCCCATCACCACCGATGCGCCGGCCCGGCTGAAGACCACCCAGGTAGAATGCCAGCGCAGGCGGAAGGCGATCCACAGCGCCGCGCCCGAGGCCAGCACGGCGACGACGATCGACAGGGCGAACCAGGCCGGGTCGTAGACGATGCCCGGCACCATGCGCATGGCCTCCATGCCGGTGTAGTGCATGGCGGCGATGCCGGCTCCCATCAGCAAGGCGCCCATCGCCAGCCGCAGCCAGGGCAGTTCCCGCTGACAGACCAGCCAGAGGGCGAAGGACGACGAGGCGATGGCAATCAGTAGGGAAGCGCTGGTCAGCCACAGGTCGTAGCCGAGCTCGATCGGCAGGCTAAACGCCAGCATGCCGACGAAGTGCATGGACCAGATACCCGTTCCCATGGCCAGCGCCCCGCCGGCCAGCCAGGCGAGCCTCACGCCCCGCTGGGCCGTGGAAACCCGGCCGGCGATGTCGAGGGCGGTGTAGGAGGCGAGGATGGCGACGATCAGGGAGAAAACGACGAGAACTTCGTTGTAGCGGCTGGCAAGCATGGACGCTCCGTACTGCGTAAGGGCAGCGCTGCATGATCGATCAGAGGGAGTTGCGTTGGTCTGGCGGACGGATGATATCACCAGGCTATTGCTTTTATTGGGATGCCAGGGAAGCGGCCAGGGCAATCGCATGAAATGTCTTTCCGATACCGGACTGGAAAGATTGTGTGCCTGGTCGTTCCGGCCTGGTCTTCAAATCCGGTGCATCGGCTGCTTGCCGAGGGGCCGGACAGTCCCTGTTTCGGCCCCCCGGCCGAGTCACTTTCTCCTTGCGCGCAAAGAGAAAGTAACCAAAGAGAAAGCGCGCCCGGTCATTCGGCCCCGGCTACGCCGGGGTTCCCTCGCTCCGGCGCCGCTGCGAGGGTCGTCGCACAAGGGGCGTCCATGCCCCTCGTACGACTCTCGCCGCCTCCCCGCGGCTCGCCCCTGGAGCGGCGATGCAGGGAGGGAACCCGGAGCGAAGCGCAGGGCCTGATGAGGGGGTGGCCTTCTTTTGGGTTACTTTTTCGTGGCCAGGCAAGAAAAAGTGACTCGGCCGGGGGGCCGAAACGGGGACTGTCCGGCTACTCGGCAAGCAGCCATGCCAAGGATCACACAATCTTTCCAGTCTGGTATCAGGCGAGCGCTTCATGCAATTGCCCTGGGGAAGCGGCGTCGCATGGGGAATCGCGCCGAGCGGCTTGCCGGAGAGCGGCCATGGCCGGTTACTGGGGCGAGGCACTCCGTGGTCGGTCGGGCCGCTGTCGCAGCCTACGCCAAAACGCCGAGAGCCCCGGAGATTGGTCACAAAACATTGCTGTCGGCGGGCCGGATGAGCGCGGCGAAAGCCGCCCGGCTGCGGCTTTCCCTTTCCCCGGCCGAGCCGTCGGGCAGGGCTTCGGCGATTCGCCGGCAGTGCCCATGGGCTGTCCGGGGCAGGGCGGGCGCAAAGCGGAAAGTCCAGCCGGCGTGAGGGGAAGTATCTTCCCACGATAAGAATTCATTTTCGCTGTGGAAATAATGAGCGCGACTGGTCTGCATTGTGTACGCGCCCGCTTCGAAAGCCTGTCATTCCCCGTATGGGGGCCGGCGCGGGCCATATCCGCAGCACGGGCTCATCTCAAGGAGGAAGATCCATGTACAGCCGTCGTCAGCTTCTGCACTACTCGGCCCTATTCGCCACCCTGGCCGCCATGGCCCCGCTGTCGTCCATATCGCTGTTGGCCGCCGAGCCGCTACTCGCGCGACGCATCCCTTCCAGCGGCGAGGAGTTGCCAGCGGTCGGCCTGGGTACCTCGCGGACCCATGACGTCTCCCTCGACGACGAGGCCCTGACGCCCCTTCTGGAGGTATTGCGCACTCTGGTCGAGGGTGGCGGCAGTCTGGTCGACACCGCGCCGAGCTACGGTCGCGCCGAGCAGGTGGTCGGCGAACTGGCCCGGCGCCTCGGTGTGCGCGAGCGGCTGTTCCTCGCCAGCAAGGTATCCGCCAGCGGGCAGAATGCCGGCCGCCGGCAGATCGAGGCCAGCTTCAAGGCGCTGCAGACCGACTGCATCGACCTGCTGCAGGTGCACAATCTGCAGGACACCGCCACCCAACTGGCCCTGTTGCGCGAGCTGAAGGGGCAGGGGCGGTTGCGCTACATCGGTGTGACCCACTACCTGGAGTCGGCCCACGACGACCTGCTGGCGGTGTTGCGCAAGGAGAAGGTCGACTTCGTGCAATTCAACTATTCGGTCGGCGAGCGCAACGCCGAGAAGCGCCTGCTGCCGTTCTGTGCCGATCACGGCATCGCCACCCTGATCAACCGGCCGTTCATGCGCGGCGCCCTGTTCGCCCGGGTCAAGGGCCAATCGCTGCCGCCGCTGGCGCAGGAACTGGGCGCGACCTCCTGGGCGCAACTGCTGCTCAAGTACATCCTCGCCGAGCCGGCGGTGACCGCGGTAATTCCGGCCACCGACAAGCCGCGCTACATGGCCGACAACCTGCTCGCCGCGCAGGGTCGCCTGCCGGATGCCGGACAGCGCGCGCGGATCGTCGAACTGTTCGCCTGAGTTGGGGCGGCAAGGCCCCGGTCCTGTCGGGCCGGCTCACTCCTCCGACTGCTTGAGCTGCACGCCTTCGGCGTCGCGGACCCACAGGCAAACGGGGATGCCCTGGGCCACGCTGCGACCGACCGTGCAGAATTTTTCGAACTGGCCGAGGACGCGCGGCAGGTGTTCCAGCTCGGCGGCACGGCGGCCGAGCTGCAGTTCGATACCGATGCCCAGCACGCGCGGGCAGTTCTGTTCGTTGCGGCCGACCTCCGCGCTAGCCTGGCAGCGCAAGGGCTCGGCGTCCTGCTTGAACTTGCGCAGGGCGAACAGCAGGCTGGCGGTCAGACAGTTGGCCACAGCGGAAAGCAGCAGTTACACCGGGCTCGGCCCCCTGGCCGCTGCCCAGTGGCGGCGGCTCGTCGACGATCAAAGGCGGCTGGCTGTCGCCGAAGTCGAGGCTGCAGCGCTAGGGCTTTTTAACACTACTCCGCACGGCCGCGAGACGGAGCCTGTTTTTGCGCGGGGTTAGGCGCGAGGAGAGAAGTTTGGTCATTCCAAATGAACGACGAGCGACGACGCGCCGCGCAAAAACAGGCCCGTCCCCGCGGGTGGGGCCGCCCAGGCTGCGCGGCAAATGGCGCCATGCGTTGTTGCGGGACTTGGCAAGGGAATGCCATTCCCTGTGTCCCGCGCCTCGCCTGGCGCCATTTGCCGCAGCAACGCGGCTCGCGGAGAGTAGTGTTAACAGGCCCTAGTCTTCCTGCTGCCGCAGGGTCAGGGTGACGCGTTCGTTGTCGCTCATGGGCGGCTCCTCGCTGGGGATGCCCGGCTTCCCGGCCGTTGCTACCCTGCGGCAGGGCCCCGGGTATCGGCCGGGCGCCGGTTCGCACAGGAGAGGATTCAAGAGATGTCGGACAGTATCAAGGTCTGGGACGCACCGCTGCGTCTGTTTCACTGGTCGCTGGCGCTGGCCGTCGGTGGCGCCATGTTCACCGGCTGGCTGGGCGGCAATCTGATGGTTTGGCACGGCCGGCTGGGCCTGTCGATCCTCGGGTTGCTGGCGTTCCGCCTGCTCTGGGGCCTGCTGGGCTCGACCTATGCGCGCTGGTCGCGGATTTTCGCCGCGCCGTTGCGTCTGGGCGATTACCTGGCTGGACGCTGGCGGGAGGCCGGGCACAATCCGCTGGGTTCCTTGTCGGTGCTGGCGTTGCTCGGCCTGGCGGCCTTCCAGACCCTGAGCGGTCTGGCGGCGAACGACGACATCGCCTTCCAGGGGCCGCTGTACCGGCTGGTGGAAACCGACACCAGCACCTGGCTGACCGCTCTGCACCGGCAAGCCTGGTGGCTGCTGCTGGGGCTGATCGGCCTGCATCTGCTGGCGATCCTCTATTACTCGCTGGTGCGCCGCCAGCCGCTGGTGCGGGCGATGGTCGACGGCCGCAGCCCGCGCCGCTACCCGGAGCAGCACGAGGCCAGCGGCGGAGCGCCGTGGGCGCTGGGCGTGGCGCTGGCCGGCGCGCTGTTACTGGTCTGGGGCGTGCAGTCGGCGGCCGGCTGGCTGGCGCCGCCAGCCGCCCCGGCGGCACCGGCGGCGCTCGACTGGTGAGGCCATAAGTCGGCGCCGCCGGTCCGGGGCTCATTTCGTACGGAACTGGTCGTGGCAGGCCTTGCAAGTCTTGCCGACCTCGCCGAGGGCGGTCTTGATGCGCGCCTGGTCGCCGCTGGCCGCCTCGCTGGTCAGCTTGTCGACGGCGCCGGTGAAGTTGCGGGCCAGCTTGTTGGCTTCGTCGAGGTTTTTGAAGAACTCCGGCTTGAGGCGGGTCTTGTCGCCCATCTGGTCGGTGGCGGTACCGGGACCGTACAGGGAGCCCATGCCGGAATTGGCGATGGCGGCGATGGCGTTGGCGGCGGCGACCACCTGGGCTTTGTTGTAAGGCACGCTGCCGTCCACGACCTGAGCCTTGATTTTGCCCATGTTCCAGGCCATGAAGCTGTAGCCGGCCTGGCGGTATTCGATCTGTTCCTCCGGCTTGAGCTGGGCCTCGGCGCTCAAGGTGGCCAGCAGCAGGGCGGCGCCGAAGCCGCCGATCATCAGTTTCTTCACGGTATCTCCTTGTTGGGTCCGGGATATTTTCCGGTGACGACGGACGGTCGGGAGCCGTCCGCTGGGGGCTATACTCCCCGCCAGACCGCGACGAGCGCAAGCCGAGGGCCGGCGCCGGCGCATAGCGCGGCAGCCCGCCGTGTCCTGCCGATTACGAAGGAGTGGATCGCAATGCAACTGAACGATGCCCGGCTGTTCCGGCAACAGGCTTACATCGAGGGTCGCTGGGTGGATGCCGACGGCGGGCAGACCGTCGCGGTGAACAATCCGGCCAGCAACGAGATTCTCGGCGGCGTGCCGAAGATGGGCGCGGCGGAGACCCGCCGCGCCATCGAGGCCGCCGAGCGGGCGCTGCCGGCCTGGCGCGCGCTGACCGCCAAGGAGCGCGCGGGCAAGCTGCGTCGCTGGTTCGAACTGCTGCTTGAGCATCAGGACGACCTGGCCCGGCTGATGACCCTGGAGCAGGGCAAGCCGCTGGCCGAGGCGCGCGGCGAGATCGCCTATGCCGCCTCCTTCCTCGAATGGTTCGCTGAGGAGGCCAAACGCATCTATGGCGACACCATCCCCGGCCACCAGGCGGATAAGCGCATCCTGGTGATCAAGCAGCCGGTCGGCGTCTGCGCGGCCATCACGCCCTGGAACTTCCCGGCGGCGATGATTACCCGCAAGGCCGGCCCGGCATTGGCCGCCGGCTGCACCCTGGTGCTCAAGCCGGCCTCGCAGACGCCCTTCTCGGCGCTGGCGCTGGCCGAGCTGGCCGAGCGCGCCGGCATTCCGGCGGGGGTATTCAACGTGGTCACCGGCAGCGCCGCCGAGATCGGCGGCGAATTGACCGCCAACCCGATCGTACGCAAGCTGTCCTTCACCGGCTCCACCGAGATCGGCCGTCAGTTGATGGCCCAGTGCGCCAGGGACATCAAGAAGGTTTCCTTGGAACTGGGCGGTAACGCACCCTTCATCGTCTTCGACGACGCCGATCTAAACGCGGCGGTGGAGGGCGCGCTGGCTTCGAAATACCGCAACGCCGGGCAGACCTGCGTGTGCGCCAACCGCCTGTATGTGCAGGACGGCGTGTACGACGCCTTCGCCGAGAAGCTCAGGGCCGCGGTGGCGCGCCTGAAGGTCGGCAACGGTCTGGAGGAAGGGGTGAGCATCGGTCCGCTGATCGACGACAAGGCGGTGGGCAAGATCGAGGAGCACATCGCCGATGCGGTTTCCCGCGGCGCCAGGGTGATCGCCGGCGGTCGGCCCCATGCGCTCGGCGGCACCTTTTTCGAACCGACCATTCTCGCCGAGGTGCCGGCGGATGCGCGGGTCGCCCGCGAGGAGACCTTCGGGCCGCTGGCCCCGCTGTTCCGCTTCGGGGACGACGACGAGGCGATCGCCCTGGCTAATGCCACCGAGTTCGGTCTGGCCGCTTATTTCTACGCCCGCGACCTGTCCCGGGTATTTTGCGTGGCCGAGTCGCTGGAATACGGCATCGTTGGCGTCAACACCGGGCTGATCTCCACCGAGGTGGCGCCGTTCGGCGGGGTCAAGGCTTCGGGCCTGGGCCGAGAGGGCTCGAAGTACGGTATCGAGGACTATCTGGAGATCAAGTATCTCTGCCTCGGCGGTATCTGAGTACGCGGCGGCGCAGCCGGCGGAGCCGCGCCGCGAATCATGGGCGATGGGGGATAGGAGGTAGTTATCGACCTGCTGCTGATCGGGGCCGGGCACAGCCATCTGGGCGTGCTGCGGCGCTGGGCCCGGGGACGCCGGCCGAAAGGGCGTCTCGGATTGATCGATGCCGCGCCGCAGGCCTGGTATGCGGGGGGACTGCCGGGGCTGCTCGCCGGGCGCCACGCGCCGCAGGACTGTTGCATCGAGCTGGCGCCGCTGTGCCGGGCGGCGGACGTCGAACTGATCGTCGGCGAGGTGTGCGCGCTGCGAGCTTCGACCCGCGAGGTGCGATTGACCGACGGGCGGCTGCTCGGGGCCGAGTGGCTGTCGCTGAACGTCGGCGCCGGACGGCTCGTGCCGCCCCGCCAGGGCGAGGACATGCAAGTGCTGTCGGCCAAGCCCTTCGCCGCTTTCCTCGATGGCTGGCAGCGCTGGCGGCAGGCGCCCGAGCCGGTGGCGATCCTCGGCGGCGGGCCGGCCGGGGTCGAGCTGGCCTTGGCGCTGGCCGGTCAGGTGCCGGCGCTGTCGCTGTTCAGCGCCGGGCCGCTGCTCGAGGGGCGCGCGGCGGGCCTGCATCTGCGTGCCCTCGGCGCGCTGCGCCGGCGCGGCGTGTGGGTGCGCGAGCATTGCCCGATCAGCGGGATCGACGGGCAACTCCTGCTCAGTGCCGGGGAGCCGGTCTGGCAGGGCTCTCGCCTGCTTCTGGCGGGTGACGCCGCGGCGCCGGCGTGGCTGGCGCACAGCGGCCTGGCCTGCGATGCGGATGGATTCGTGCAAGTCTCCGCGACCTTGCAAAGTCCGTCCCAGCCGTGGATCTTCGCCAGCGGCGATTGCGCCGCGCTGCCCGGTGCGGACAAGAGCGCCGCCCAGGCCCTGCACCAGGCCCAGGTGCTCAGCCACAACCTGCGCGCGGTGCTGGCCGGCCGCGCACTGCAGCACCATCGGCCGCAGCGGCAGAACCTGCTCCTGCTCGCCTGCGGCGATGGCGAGGCGTTGCTCGGCTGGCGCGGCTGGAGCGCCGGCGGGCGTTTCTGTGGCTACTGGCGGGAATGGCTCGATCGGCGCTTCGTGCGGCGCCACGCCGCGAGCGGCTGAGGCGGGGCGCGCCGGCGTGCGAAGGCCCGGCTCAGCCGGTCAGGGTCTTCGCCGGCAGCGTGGCCGCTGTCTGGAAGAGTTCCTCTGCCGGTTGCGGCCGGCCGAAGAGATAGCCCTGGCCCAGGAAGCACTCGTTGCGTTCGAGGAACTCCGCCTGCTCCGGCCGCTCGATGCCTTCGGCCAGCACGCCCAGGCCCAAGCTCTGGGCGAGCACTATCACCGAGCGGGCGATGGCGGCGTCCTTGCTGTCGAACGGCAGGCCGGCGACGAAGCCGCGGTCGATCTTCAGCTTGTGTACCGGCATGCTTTTCAGGCGCTGCAGCGAGGAATGGCCGGTGCCGAAGTCGTCGATCGCCAGGCGCACGCCCAAATCGCGCAGCCGCTGGAGCTGGCAACGGGCGCTGTCCTGATCGTCCATCACCGCGCTCTCGGTGATCTCCAGCTCCAGGTGATGTGCCTCCAGACCGCTGCGAGCGAGGATCTCGGCGACCTGCAGGTCCAGCCGGCCGCGGCTGAACAGGCGGGTGGAGACGTTCACCGCGACGAACTGGAGCTTGTGTCCAGCCTTCAGCCATTTGCACATCTGCCGGCAGGCCTGCTCCATCATCCAGAGGTCGATGGTGCCGATCAGGCCGTTTTCCTCGGCGACCGGGATGAACTCGCCGGGTAGCACCAGGCCGCGCTCGGGATGCTGCCAGCGCACCAGCGCTTCGAGGCTGACCAGTTGCCTGCTGCGAAGGTCGTGGATCGGCTGGTAGTGGACGCGCAGTTCGCCGTGCTCCACGGCATGGCGCAGGGCGGCGATCAGTTCGACGCGCTGGTGCGCGTAGGCGGTCAGCTCCTGGCTGTAGAAGGCGTAGGTGGCGCGTCCGTCGCTCTTGGCCTTGTGCAGAGCGGAATCGGCGTTGCGCAGCACCTGCTCGACGCTCTGTGCATCGTCGGGGAACAGGCTGATGCCGAGGCTGGTGCCGATCAGCAGCTGGTGGTGCTCCAGGTAAATGGGCCGGTTCAGCGTGTCGAGGAGAGTAGTGGCCAGGGTGGCGGCCTGCTGCGGCGAGCAGTTCTCGCAGAGCAGGCCGAATTCGTCGCCGCCCAGGTAGGCGAAGGTCATGCCCTGGCGCACCACGTGGTAGATCAGTTGCTGGCTGACGCTTTTGAGCAGTTGGTCGCCCAGCTTGTGGCCGAGGCTTTCGTTGACGTGCTTGAAGTGGTCGAGGTCGAGCAGCAGGACCGCGCCCTGGCTCTTCTCCAGGCGGGCCCGTTCCAGGGCGTGCTGGACGCGCTCCTTGAACAGCAGGCGGTTCGGCAGGCCGGTCAGCGGGTCGTAATGGGCCAGGTAGTCGAGTTCGGCCTGGGAGCGCTTGATCATTGACAGGTCGGAGAACACCGCCACGTAGTGACTGATGCCGCCTTCTTCGTTGCGGATGGCGCGGATGCTCTGCCACTGCGGATACACCTCGCCGTTCTTGCGGCGGTTCCAGATCTCGCCGCTCCATTCGAGATGCTGGCCTAGCGCCTGCCACATCTTCCGGTAGAACTCCTCGTCGTGCCGGCCGGACTTGAGGAGCGAGGGCACTCGCCCGAGCACCTCGGCCTCGGTGTAGCCGGTGATCCGGGTGAAGGCCCGGTTAATGTGGATGATGCGCTGTTTCGCATCGGTGACCAGCACGCCCTCCAGGGTGCTGTCGAACACCGCGGAGGCCTGGCGCAGGCTGGCGGCATGGGCGCTACGGTCGGCGAGCTGGCGGCGGCCGACGCAATAGAACAGCAGGGCGGTGAAGAGGATGGAAACGATGCCCCTGAGTGTCTGCCAAGCCTTCAGGTCCGCGCTGTCCACCAGGGAAATCAACAGCCAATCGCTGGCCATGGTCCACAGGAGGGAGAGAAGGATATAGGCAAGGCAGGTGAGCAGTAGGGAAAGTCGCCTTTTCATTGGCAAGGCCTTGATCCATGACTGCCGGGCGGAATCGTGCTGTGGGAACATTTCTTCTCCAGAGAAGCGCGGGTTTCCCAGCCGGGCACGCTTGTCTAACGAGTGCTCGCACGGGCTGTTCGTTATTCAACTTCCGAGGCACGTGCTATGCACAGAGCCCATCTGAACGTACTGGAATGTGCCCGTTCCGCCGAGTATATCTGCAACGAACTGCGCGTCCGTTACGGCATTCCGCGTCTGGATATCGACGGTTTCGGTTTCAAGCCACTGGCGGATTCGCTGCGCAAGATCGGTATGTTCTTCGACATCGAAGACCGCGCCAAGGCCATCATCGACGAGGAAGTCGCCCGCTGGAAGCCGGAGTTGGACTGGTACAAGGAGCGGCTGATGGGCAAAAAGGTCTGCCTGTGGCCGGGCGGTTCCAAACTCTGGCACTGGGCCCATGTGATCGAGGAAGAAATGGGCCTCAAGGTGGTGTCGGTCTATACCAAGTTCGGCCATCAGGGCGACATGGAGAAAGGCATCGCCCGTTGCGGCGAAGGCACTTTGGCTATCGACGACCCGAACGAATTGGAAGGTCTGGAACCCCTAGAGATGCTCAAGCCCGACATCATCCTGACAGGCAAGCGTCCGGGTGAAGTGGCCAAGAAAGTCCGGGTTCCCTACCTGAACGCCCACGCCTACCACAACGGCCCGTACAAAGGCTTCGAAGGTTGGGTGCGTTTCGCCCGCGATATTTACAACGCCATCTACTCGCCGATCCACCAACTCTCCGGTATCGACATCACTAAAGACGATGCACCGGAATGGGGTAATGGTTTCCGTACTCGGCAAATGCTGTCCGATGGCAGCTTGAGCGATGCAGTACGTAACTCGGAAACCTTGCGCCAGTACACCGGCGGCTACGACAGCGTGAGCAAGCTGCGCGAACGGGAATATCCCGCTTTCGACCGCAAGGCTGGCTGAGGAGGCAATCTGATGAGTGCTGCTTCCGCCTCTGCTGCGGTCAAACAGAAGGTCGAAGCTCCTGTGCATCCGATGGATGCACGGATCGACGAGCTGACCGACTACATCATGAAAAACTGCCTCTGGCAGTTCCATTCCCGCTCCTGGGACCGGGAACGCCAGAACGCCGAAATCCTGAAGAAAACCAAGGAACTGCTATGCGGTGAGCCAGTGGATTTGAGCACATCCCACGACCGTTGCTACTGGGTCGATGCGGTTTGTCTGGCCGACGACTATCGGGAGCACTATCCCTGGATCAATAGCATGTCCAAGGAAGAAATTAGCATCCTTGATGCAAGGACTGAAAGATCGCATGGATTATCTGACCATCACCGGCTCGCTCAACGAAGAGTTGAGCGACAAACACTATTAAGAGGGGTTCGACATGACTTGCGAAGTCAAGGAAAAAGGGCGGGTTGGCACTATCAACCCCATCTTTACCTGTCAACCGGCCGGTGCCCAGTTCGTCAGTATCGGTATCAAGGATTGCATCGGTATCGTGCATGGCGGCCAAGGCTGCGTGATGTTCGTCCGCCTGATCTTTTCCCAGCACTACAAGGAAAGTTTCGAGCTGGCGTCCTCTTCCCTGCACGAGGACGGCGCCGTGTTCGGTGCCTGCGGCCGGGTCGAGGAAGCGGTCGACGTGCTGCTCAGCCGCTATCCCGACGTGAAGGTAGTGCCGATCATCACCACCTGTTCCACCGAGATCATCGGCGACGACGTGGACGGAGTGATCAAGAAGCTCAACGAGGGGCTGCTGAAAGAGAAGTTCCCGGACCGAGAAGTCCATCTGATCGCCATGCACACGCCAAGCTTCGTGGGCAGCATGATCAGCGGCTACGACGTAGCCGTTCGGGATGTGGTCAGGCATTTCGCCAAGCGCGAAGCGCCCAACGACAAGATCAATCTGCTCACCGGCTGGGTCAACCCAGGGGATGTCAAGGAGCTGAAGCACCTGCTCTGGGAAATGGACATCGAAGCCAACGTGCTGTTCGAGATCGAAAGCTTCGACTCGCCGATCCTGCCGGATGGCAGTGCCGTTTCCCACGGCAATACCACCATCGAGGATCTGATCGACACCGGCAATGCCCAAGCGACCTTCGCCCTGAACCGCTACGAGGGCACCAAGGCCGCCGAGTATCTGCAGAAGAAATTCGAGATTCCGGCGATCATCGGCCCGACCCCGATCGGCATTCGCAATACCGACATCTTCCTGCAGAACCTGAAGAGGGCGACGGGCAAGCCGATTCCCCAGTCGCTGGCCCATGAGCGCGGGGTGGCCATCGATGCCCTGGCCGACCTGACCCACATGTTTCTGGCCGAAAAGCGTGTGGCCATCTATGGGGCGCCGGATCTGGTGATCGGCCTGGCCGAATTCTGCCTGGATCTGGAGATGAAGCCCGTCTTGCTGCTGCTGGGCGATGACAACTCCAAATATGGGGACGATCCCCGCATTCTGGCGTTCAAGGGAAACGTCGATTACGACATGGAAATCGTCACCAATGCGGATTTCTGGGAACTGGAAAACCGCATTAAGAACGAGGGGCTGGAACTGGATCTGATCCTCGGTCACTCCAAGGGCCGTTTCATCTCCATCGACTACAACATCCCGTTGCTGCGCGTGGGTTTCCCGACCTACGACCGTGCCGGCCTGTTCCGCTATCCCACGGTGGGCTATGGCGGTGCCATCTGGCTGGCCGAGCAGATGGCCAACACCCTGTTCGCCGATATGGAACACAAGAAGAACAAGGAATGGGTTCTCAACGTCTGGTAAGGACTATCCAATCCTTGTAGTTGGCGCGAGAGGGCAGCGGGCTGCATCGCTGTCCTTCTCGCTGATCCCTATGCCGCTGTGTCTGGTGCATCCGCTTGCCGGGTCGGACGGTGGATACACCTTTTTCCGACGGCGCGGACAGGCTGGACTCGAAGAGGCTTCTATGAAAATCGCGGCTTATCTCGATTGGCATGGAGACATGGCCGGTCTCTACACGGCCGGCAGGTTCCAGCTCTACGAAAAAGACGACGAACACTGGATTTTGAAAAGGCAGGTTCCGCTCGCAATCTCGGCGGAGATGAATATTCCCGAGGTGAAGCAGGCCCTGCGCGAGGCCGTGGTCCATCTGGAGGACTGCAAGACCCTGCTGTCCGCCGAGGTGCGCGGCCTGCTGTATTCCCTTCTGCAGGAAGAAATGGGTTTTCGGACCTGGAAGTCGCAGGGCTCCCTGCACGAACAACTGGACAACGTGGCCCGCAACGAGCTGGATCTGGCGCACAGGGAGGTTTTGGCCGCCGCCGAGGCCGAGAAGACCGCGGCGCAGGCGTCCGCCGGCAGCTGCGCGGGCGGAGGCGGCGGCGGGAAACGGCGTTCCGCGGCCGGCGCCCCGGAGCCCGAATCCATCCCGCAGCCGGAATGCCTAGGCGAAGGCCGTTACCGCCTCGACCTGGAGGCCGCGCTCAAGGGCAACAAGGAGCTCAATTCCCGCCAGGTACTGATCCCCTTTCTGGAAAACACCGCTTTCCGCGAGATCGAGATCTTCTGCGATCACGTCCCGCGCTGGTTTTCCCACAAGCTCGACGAACTCAACCTCAGGGCCGAGTCCGAGGAGCTCACCGGTCCGAAAAAGGGCCTGAAGCTGCGTGTTCTACCTGGGTCGGAGGCCGCGCCGGCCGGCTGAAATCCCATCCCGCGATCCATCCTTTCAACGACGGACAGGAGTCTTTCCATGAGCGTTTCCCAAGATAACTACCTGCTCTATTTCGCCTACGGCGTGGATATGAACCCGGAACACATCGCGGCCCGTTGCGACGAGCCGCAAGTGTTCATGGTGGCTCATTTGCCCGATCACGCCCTGGCCTTTTTCGGATATGCCGACAAGGCCTGCTCGACCCGCGCGGGCAGGCGAGGCTCGTGCCGTCCGACTCCGGTCACTCCGGGCGTCGGCGGGCACCCCGCCGACTGGCGGGACGATCGAGTGCCCGGCTACATGGCGCGCCGGCGCCTGACCGGGCCCTGGCCCTTCTCCGACCGACGCTCGGAGTGCTCCCTGGACGGTTGGCGAGTCGACGTGGCGCCGGGCCGGACAATCGGATTCGGGAACGTTTGACCATCCACGGCTCGGAGGACAGCGCGCCACCTGGCGGTCGCTGGAGCCTTCCTCGTTGCGTTCGCGCCGTCATCGCTGCTGCAGCATCCCGCTCGCCTGCGGCTGTCCGGGTTCCGCTGCTCCTCCCGCGGGGGTGGCCCAGTGCCTGCCGCATCTTCCGGTAGCGTTTTCCACCTTGTCGGTCGGATTTGGTGACAGGACGTCGGGAGAGGGCTTTTCATCGGCAGGGGGCCGCTCCATGGCTGCCGGGCAGGGCGGAAACGTCGCCTGTCCGGAGAGGCGTCGGTTTCCGGCCGGATGCGCTCGAATGAAGTCCCATGCCGCTGTTCAACTTCCGAGGCACACAACGCATGTGGTACGACGGTTTTCTCGATCCGACGCCCTGGCAGCTCATCGTGGTGACCTTGCTGCTCACGCACTTGACCGTGGTCAGCGTCACCGTGTACTTGCACCGTTATTCGGCGCATCGCGCGCTAAAGCTGCATCCGGCCGTGAAGCACGCCTTCCGCTTCTGGCTGTGGCTGACCACCGGCATGAACACCCGCGAGTGGACCGCCGTCCACCGCAAGCACCACGCCCGCTGCGAGACGCCGGAGGATCCGCACAGCCCCCGTTACAAGGGACTGGCGAACGTCCTGTGGCGGGGCGCCGAACTGTACAAGGAGGAAGCGGGCAATGCCGAGACGCTGCGTATCTACGGCAAGAATTGTCCGGACGACTGGATCGAGCGGCATGTCTATTCGCGCTTCCCCAACGGCGGCGCGATGCTCATGCTGCTGATCGACCTGGCGTTGTTCGGCGCGTTCGGCCTGAGCGTCTGGGCCGTGCAGATGCTGTGGATTCCGTTCTGGGCCGCCGGCGTGGTCAACGGCCTCGGCCATGCCGTGGGCTATCGCAATTTCGAATGCCGCGACGCCGCCACCAATCTGGTGCCCTGGGGCATTCTGATCGGCGGCGAGGAGCTGCACAACAACCACCATACCTATCCCGGTTCGGCCAAGTTGTCGGTGCGTCCCTGGGAGTTCGACATGGGCTGGGCTTGGATTCGCCTGCTGGTCTTGCTGGGGCTCGCCGAGGTCAAGCGCACCGTGCCGGTCGCCCACCGGGTGGCGGACAAGCGTCATCTGGACATGGACACCGCCAGGGCTATTCTCAACAACCGCTTCCAGATCATGGCGCACTACCGTAGCCGGGTAATCGCCCCGCAGGTGCGCATGGAGGCGGCCCGGGCCGAGGCCTCGGTGCGTCACCTGTTCCACCGGGCCAAGGGCCTGCTGGCGCGCGAGACCAGCCTGCTCGAGGCGCGCCAGCAGGCGCGCATCCAGTCGCTCCTCGAACAGAGCCAGACGCTCCGGGTGGTCTACGAACGACGCCTGGCGCTGCAGCAGGTCTGGACCCGGACCAGCGCCAACGGCCATGAGATGCTCGCCGCGATCCGCGCCTGGGTGCACGAGGCGGAGGCCAGCGGCATCCAGTCCCTGCACGAGTTCGCCGAACACCTGAAGACCTACTCGCTGCGTCCTGCCCCGACCCTCGCTTGAGCTTGAGGCAGCGCGGCGAACTTTGCCGGCCGCCGTCGATCCGGTGGCTTGCGCCCGTCGGAGCGATGGCTGGTTCAGCTTGAGGGACTACGCCCAGTCGCATGGCTGCGAGATTCTGGTGCTCGACCAGGAGCGCCTGTCGCCCGAGCAGGAGATGGTGCAAGACCTCATGACCATCACGCACGGTTGCTCCGCTCGACTGCATGGACTGAGGAACTACCGCAAGCAGCTCGATGAGGCGCTGAAGGCGGCGCAGCCGCCATGCACCTGACCCACCAGATCGCCCTGTGCCCGACGGCCGAGCAGGTGGACTACTACGGGACTACAACGCCGCGTGCAACCTGAAACGGCTGGCAACCGAAACTGCCCCAGCCGTGGCGAGTCCGGCCGGCAACGGCGGCGCTGCGGCGGGGATGGTCCCCGCCGTAGCCGGGAAAGTGACGCCTGTCAGAGACGGATGCGGTCGACAAGACGCGCCGGGGCAGGAAGAAAGGCGTGAACATCTTTGTTCATCTTTTTGATAGCAGAAATAATAAGATGACGAAAGTCACCCTGGCGCTGGCTGTGGCGGCCGGTATTGTGGGCTTGTCGGCGACTCAGCAGGCTGCTGGCGAGCTCTTCAAAGACAGCAAGGCCAGTCTAGAACTGCGCAACTTCTACATGAACAAGGATTTCCGCGACGAGGTCAGCAGCGGCCAACCAGCAATCCAAGCAGGACGAATAGGCGCAGGGATTCATCCTGAAGTACGAGTCCGGTTACACCGAAGGGCCGGTCGGTTTCGGTCTCGACATGCTCGGCCTGTTGGGGGGAAGCTAGATTCGGGGCCGGGCGAGGCGGGAACCGGTTTGCTGCCGGGCGGCTACAACAACCGTGCGCCGGACGACTACAGCGAACTGGGCGTGACCAGCAAGGTCTGCTTCTCCAAAACCGAAATCAAGGTCGGCACCCTGCTGCCGAAGAACCCGGTACTGCTCTACAACGATACCCGCCTGCTGCCGCAAACCTTCCAGGGCGGCAACCTGCAGATCAAGGAAATCGAGGGGCTTTAACAATTTGATTTAAAAACCATCATAGCTGTGCAATACTACCCAATATGGGTAGATTGGTGAGCATTGGTGAAGCCGCCAAGGCGCTGGGCGTGTCGATCACGACGCTGCGCCGCTGGGAGGCATCGGGCAAACTGGTTGCCGAGCACACGGCAGGCGGCCATCGCCGCTACGACCTCGCCAAACTGAAGCCTGAGCTGTTCCGTTCGGAGGCCGAGGCCTGCCGCAGGACGGTGGCCTACGCTCGCGTTTCCAGCCACGACCAGAAGGACGACCTGGAGCGCCAGAAGCAGGTGCTGGAGCTGTACTGCGCCCGCCAGGGCTGGACGTTCGAGGTGATCGCCGACCTGGGCTGCGGCATGAACTACCAGAAGAAAGGGCTCAAGCGCCTGCTGGAATCCATCATCGAGGGGCAGGTCGGGCGGCTGGTCATCACCCACAAAGACCGGCTGCTGCGCTTCGGTGCGGAGCTGGTGTTCGCCATCTGCGAAGCGAAGAGCGTCGAGGTGGTCATCCTGAACCAGGGTGAAGACACTACCTTCGAGGAGGATCTGGCCAAGGATGTGCTGGAGATCATCACCGTGTTCAGCGCCCGGCTGTACGGCTCCCGTAGCCGGAAGAACCAAAAGCTGCTCGACGGCGTGAAAAAGGCTGTGGAGGACTCGCAGTCGTGATCCTCGCCCACAAGATCGCACTCGCCCCCAACAACGCACAGGCGACCTACTTCGCCCGTGCCGCGGGCGTGGCGCGGTTTGCCTACAACTGGGCGCTGGCCGAGTGGGGCCGGCAGTACGAGGCACACAAGGCCGACCCGGCGCAACCCAGGCCGTCGCAGGCTGCTCTGCGCCGGCAGCTCAACGCCATCAAGCGCGAGCAGTTCCCTTGGATGATCGAGGTCACCAAGAACGCCGCGCAGATGGCCATCATCCAGCTCGGGGATGCGTTCAAGAACTTCTTCGCCGGCCGGGCCAGGTACCCGAGGTTGCGCCGCAAGGGCGTGCATGACCGCTTCACCCTGACCAACGATCAGTTCGCCCTCGACGGCTGCCGCATCCGCATCCCCCATCTCGGCTGGGTGCGGATGCGGGAGGCGTTGCGCTTCTCCGGCAAGATCCTCTCGGCCACGATTTCCCGCGTGGCCGACCGCTGGTTCGCCAGCATCAGCGTGGATACCCAGGACCTGACCCACTTGCCCAAAGCCGAAAACCAAGGCGCGGTTGGTGTGGATCTGGGGGTGTCCGCCCTGGCCACGCTCTCGACGGGCGAGGTGATCACCGGGCCGAAGGCGCATGCCGCCCTGCTCAAGCGCCTGCGCCGGCTGTCGCGCAGCCTGAGCCGCAAGCAGAAAGGCTCGGCCAACAGCAAGAAGGCCCGCGCCCGACTGGCAAGGCTGCACGCTCGGATCGCCAACATCCGCCAGGATGCTTTGCACCAGCTTACCACGGGCCTGACCCGCCGCTTCCCGGTGATCGGGATCGAGGACTTGAACGTGGCCGGGATGATGAAGAACCGCCGTCTGGCACGCTCCATCGCGGACAGGGGGTTCTTCGAGTTCCGCCGCCAGCTCGACTACAAGAGCGAGATGCGCGGCGGCGAGGTGGTGGTGGCGGATCGCTGGTTCGCCAGCAGCAAGACCTGCTCGTGCTGCTGGCATGTGCGGGAGAGCCTGCCGTTGGCGGTGCGTACCTGGACGTGCCCAGACTGCCAGGCCCGGCACGACCGGGACGGCAACGCGGCAATCAATTTGAAGCATTACGCCGTGAGTTCCACGGTGTCGGCCTGTGGAGGGGAAGGCGCTGGCCCTGGCGGCAACGCCAGGGTGAAACCGGCCCCGTCGAAGCAGGAAGTTAGCAAAAAGCTACCTATGGGGAGCTTTGGATAGGTCTAACAGAACGGCTGACCCTGAACTTCGGCTATCTGGACGAGGTCAACTACCGGAACTCCACCAATAACGAAGAAATGAGCCTGGTCAACGCCAACCGGCGCAACATCACCATCAAGCCGGGCGCCAAGAACGAGGCGAACTTCTTCATGTATGGCGGCGCCACCTACCAGGTGACCAAGGCGCTGACCGCCACCTACTACTATGGCGAACCGGACGACCTGTACAAGCAGCACGCAGTCAACCTGGTACATGTGCTGCCGCTCGGCAAGAGCTCGCTGAAGACCGATCTGTGCTATGCGCGCTCCACGGACGACGGCGAGGCCCATGTCGACAACCACGCCTTCGGCCTGTTGACCACCTATGCCATGGGGGCGCACAAGTTCGGCCTGGGTCTGCAGAAAATGCAGGGCGACACCGGCTTCGCGCAGATCAACGGTACCGACCCCTTCCTGGTCAACTACATCCAGGTCAACGATTTCGGCAACGCCGACGAGCGCTCCTGGCAACTGCGCTACGACTACGATTTCGCGGCGCTCGGCATCCCGGTGCCTGACCTTCATGACCCGCCACGTGTCCGGCGACCACGTCGACCGCAGTCCGGGGTCCGATGGTAAGAAATGGGAACGCGGCACGGACATCGCCTATGTGTTCCAGAGCAATATGTTGAAGAACCTGAGTCTTAAGTGGCGTAACGCTACCATGCGCAGCAGCTTCGCCCGCGACGTCGACGAGAACCGCCTGATTGTCAACTACACCCTGCCGCTGCTGTAATTTTGGGGCGCTCATGCTGCCGCCTCCTGGCGCTCCCACCCGTCGGGGTGGGGTGGCCCGAAGCCATCTCTCCTGCGTTGCGCTCGTCTTCCCGCGCCGTCAGGCGTTGAAAAAGCCGTTGTCTCTAAATAGCTTATGCCCAGCGCAATCGAGCTTCTTGCCCATGACCGAAACCACGTCCGCCATCGACATCCAGCGCCTACGCGAATCCGCCGGCCAGGCCGAGCAACTGCTCAAGGTGCTGGCCAACCCCGATCGCCTCATGTTGCTCTGCCAACTGTCCCATGGCGAACGCAATGTCGGTGAGCTGGAGGTCCTGCTGGGCATCCGCCAGCCGACCCTGTCCCAGCAACTGGGCGTGCTGCGCCGCGAAGGGCTGGTGGCGACCCGTCGCGACGGCAAGCAGATCCACTACCGGATCAGCAGCCCGCAAGCCCTGGCGGTGATCGAAACGCTCTACCAACTGTTTTGCGCCAACGGATGCTGAGCGGGACCGTTCAGCGTCGCCGTGCGGCCGGCTGCTGCTGGGTGATGCAGTGGATGTTGCCACCGCCGAGGAGAATCTCGCGGCCGGGCAGCATCAACACTTCGCGCCCAGGGAACGACTGCCGGAGAAGAGCCTCGGCCTCGGCGTCGCGTGGATCGTCGAAGGCCGGCGCGACGATGCCGCCGTTGACGATCAGGAAATTCACGTAGGAAGCGGCCAGGCGGATCGACGGATCGCGCGGCTGGCTGCCGGCTACCGGATCGACGCCGGCGCATTCCTCCGTGCTGGCATGCAGCGGACCGGGGATCGGCATCCGCTGCACGCGCAGGAGCCGGCCGCGGGCGTCGCGAACCCGTTCGAGCACCTCCAGCGCCGCCCGGCAACGCGGGTAGTTGGGGTCCTGCGGGTCGTCGGTCCAGGCCAGCAGCACCTCGCCGGGACGCACGAAGCAGCAGAAGTTGTCGACATGGCCGTCGGTTTCGTCGTTGTACAACCCCTGCGGCAGCCAGATCACCCGTTCGACGGCCAGGTGTCCGGCGAGCACGGCCTCGATCTCTTCGCGAGAAAGATGCGGGTTGCGGTTCGGGTTGAGCAGGCATTCCTCGGTGGTGAGCAGGGTGCCCTCGCCGTCGACGTGGATGGCGCCGCCTTCCAGCACGAAGCCCTCGGTGCGGTAGCGGGCACAGCGCTCGATACCGAGGATCTTGCGCGCCACCTGGTCGTCGCGGTTCCAGGGCGCGTACAGGCCGCCGGCGAGGCCGCCCCAGGCGTTGAAGGTCCAGTCCACGCCACGCACCTCACCAGCGTCGTTGACCACGAAGGTCGGTCCGCTGTCACGTACCCATGCGTCGTCGCTGCTCAGTTCGATCACCCGAATGTCGGTGCCGGCGAGGCGGACGCAGGCGTTCTCGTACTGCGCCGCCGAGACGCCGACGCTCACCGGCTCGAAGCGGGCGATGGCGCGGGCCACCGCGGCGAAGGCGGCCTGTGCCGGCTTGCCGCCGAGCCGCCAGTTGTCCGGGCGTTCTGGCCAGAGCATCCAGGTCTGGGCGTGCGGCTCCCACTCGGCGGGCATGCGGAAGCCGTCGGCGCGCGGCGTGCCGCTCAGGGTTCGCATCGGTTCGGACATGCCTCAGGACTCCAGGCTGCCGTCGAGGGTCTTGAGCGCGCCGTACAGGTTGGGCCGGCGGTCGCGGAACACCCCCCAAGCGCTGCGCACGTGCTCAAGGCGGTCGAGATCGAAGCCGTGCACCAGCACGCCTTCCTCCGTCTCGTTCAGTTCCTCGACCTTGGCGCCGGACTGGTCGGCGATGAACGACGAGCCGTAGAAGTCGATGTGGTAGTCCTCCTGCACCTCGCGGCCGATGCGGTTACTGGCAATCAACGGGGTCAGGTTGGCGCCGGCGTGGCCCTGCTGCACGCGCTGCCAGTGGTCGCGGGAGAGGATGCTCGGGTCGTGGGGCTCGCTGCCGATGGCGGTGGGGTAGAGCAGCAGCTCGGCGCCCTGCAGCGCCATGCTGCGCGCGCTTTCCGGGAACCACTGGTCCCAGCAGATGGCCACGCCGATCCGCCCGTAGCGGGTCTGCCAGACCTTGAAGCCGGTGTCGCCGGGATTGAAGTAGTACTTCTCGTGGTAGCCGGGACCGTCCGGGATATGGCTCTTGCGGTAGAGGCCGAGCATCTGCCCGTTTGCATCGAGGATGGCGATGCTGTTGAAGCGCGCCCGCCCGGCCCGCTCGTAGAAGCTGATTGGCAGCACCACCTGCAGTTCGGCGGCGATCTTCCGGAAATGGCGGATGGCCGGGTTTTCCTCGACCGTGGTGGCCAGTTGCAGGTAGTCCGGGTTCGGCTTCTGGCAGAAGTAGGGGGTCTCGAACAGTTCCTGGAGCAGGATGACCTGCGCGCCCCTGGCCGCGGCCTCGCGCACCAGCCGTTCGGCGTTGGCGATGTTGGCGGCGCGATCCCAGGAACAGGCCATCTGGGTGGCGGCGACGGTGACGATGCGGGACATGGCGACCTCGTGGCGGGATGCGGAAAGCTTCAAGCTGGCAGAGGATGATGCCGGGGTCAAATGACGTTGCGAAGTCGCTGCCAGCGGCTGAAAGGTGGCGCGCGAAACCTGGGCGAAGCGCCGGGGGCGCGTTGCGACGCGGTCGTTTTCCGGCCGGCCGGTCAGACCGTGTGCAGATACCAGTTGTATTCCAGGTCCGAGATCGAGTATTCGAATTGCTCCAGCTCGCTCTCCTTGCAGGCGACGAATACGTCGATGTAGTCCGGACTGATATAGCGGGAGAGGATCTCGTCCTCGTCCAGCCGGCGCAGCGCGTCGCGCAGGTTGTTGGGCAGGCCGGGCTCGACCTGCTCGTAGGAGTTGCCCTCGATCGGCTCGCCCGGCTCGATCCGCCCGACCAGTCCGTGGTGCGCGCCGGCGAGCAGCGCGGCCATCGCCAGGTAGGGATTGGCATCGGCGCCGGCGACGCGGTGCTCGATGCGCACCGCATCCGCGCTGCCGGTCGGCACACGCAGGGCCACGGTACGGTTGTCCAGGCCCCAGCAAGGCGCGTTGGGTACGTAGAACTGGGCGCCGAAGCGGCGATAGGAATTGACGTTGGGACAGAGGAAGGCCATCGAGGCCGACATGGTTTCCAGCACGCCGCCGATCGTGTGGCGCAGGGTGGCGTTCTGCCGGGGATCGTCACCGGCGAAGATGTTTCTGCCGTCCTTGTCGAGGATCGAGATGTGCATGTGCAACCCGTTGCCGGCCTGGCCTGGGTAGGGCTTGGCCATGAAGGTGGAGTCCATCTCGTGGTCGTAGGCGATGTTCTTGATCAGCCGCTTGAGCAGCACGGCGTGGTCGCAGGCCTTGATCGGGTCGGCGACGTGGTGGAGGTTGACCTCGAACTGCGCCGGGGCGCTTTCTTTGACGATGGCGTCGGCCGGGATGCCCTGTTCCTTGGCGCCTTCGAGGATGTCCTGCAGGCAGTCGACGTATTCGTCGAGATCGTCGATCAGGTAGACCTGGCTCGACTGCGGGCGCTTGCCGGAGATCGGCGAGCGCGGCGGCTGCGGTCGGCCGTTCACGTTTTCCTGGTCGATTAGGTAGAACTCCAGCTCGAAGGCGGCGCAGACGGTCAGCTCTAGCTCCTCGAAGCGGGCCACCACCTGGCGCAGCACTTCCCGCGGGTCGGCGAAGAAAGGCGTGCCGTCGCGCTCGTGCATAGTCATCAAAAGCTGCGCGGTGGGGCGTTTCTGCCAGGGCTCCTTGCTCAGGGTGCCGGGGATCGGGTAGCAGATGCGGTCGGCGTCGCCGATGTCCAGGCCCAGGCCGCTGCTCTCGACGGTGGTGCCGTTGATATCCAGGGCAAACAGCGAGGCGGGCAGGTTGATGCCCTGTTCGTATACCTTGTGCAGACTGGTTCGTTCGATGCGTTTGCCGCGCACCACGCCGTTCATGTCGGCGATAAGCAGGTCGACGAACAACACCTCGGGATGTTCCTTGAGGAACGCGTTCGCTTCGTTTAGCTGAACGGCACGCTCGGGTACCGACATGATGTAACACCTTGATTGTTTAAAATTTCAATCATTCATTGCATCAATGCTGAGTCAATCCCAAAGCCAAGTCGCTGTCAAGGCTGGCTGCCGTCGGTTCGGAATGGGGCTTGCATGTCGATTTTCCGGCCCTTCCGGGAGGCTCTTCGAAGCGGCGGCGAAGCTGTATAGGGCTGGGCCGGTGCAGGATATACCGTTTCGCCTCGCAGTCTGTTGTCTAAAAAAATGAACAAGACTAAGCTCGACTCCACTCTTCCGACAGTCAGGATGATGCCATGCCTTGCCTGCCTTTGATCGGCGTGACCGCTTGCACCCGGCAGATCGGTTCGCACCCCTTCCATATCGCCGGCGACAAGTACCTGCGAGCGGTGGCGGAGGGCGCCGGGGGCCTGCCGCTGATCGTTCCCGCGCTGGGCGAGCTGATCGACCGGGAGGCCCTGCTGGAGCGGCTCGACGGCCTGCTCTGCACCGGCTCGCCGTCGAACGTCGAACCCCATCATTATCGAGGGGCCGCCAGCGCGTCGGGTACCCCTCACGATCCGGCCCGCGACAGCACCACGCTGCCGCTGATCCGCGCCGCGGTTGCCGCCGGCGTGCCGTTGCTCGGCATCTGCCGGGGCTTCCAGGAAATGAACGTGGCCTTCGGCGGCAGCCTGCACCAGAAGGTCCACGAGGCTGGCCCCTACGCCGACCACCGGGAGGTGGAGGATGAGGCGTTGGAAATCCAGTACGGGCCGCGCCATGCGCTGCACGTGCAGCCCGGCGGGCTGCTCGACGGAATGGGCCTGCCCCGGCGGATCGAGGTCAACTCGCTGCATGGCCAGGGCATCGAGCGCCTGGCTCCCGGCTTGCGCACGGAAGGGCTGGCCCCGGACGGGCTGATCGAGGCGTTTTCCGTCGAGGGCGCGAAGACCTTCGCCCTCGGCGTGCAGTGGCATCCGGAGTGGCAGTTCCATACCAATCCCTGTTCCCAAGTCCTGTTCCAGGCTTTCGGCGACGCTTGCCGGCGTCGGGCGGAGCGTCGTTAGCGAGCGAATGCAAGGTAAGGAGTGTCATCATGAACGCCAGTGGCAAGCTGGAACGTCTCACCCTCTGGCTGAAAGAGCGCAAGATCACCGAGGTCGAGTGCCTGATCAGCGACATGACCGGTATCGCCCGCGGCAAGATCGCGCCGACCAGCAAGTTCATCGCCGAGCGGGGCATGCGCCTGCCCGAGAGCGTGCTGCTGCAGACCGTGACCGGTGACTATGTGAACGAGGACGTCTATTACCGGCTGCTCGATCCGGCCGAGATCGACATGTTCTGCCATCCCGACGAGAGCGCGGCATTCCTCGTGCCCTGGGCCGTCGAGCCGACCGCTATGGTGATCCACGACACCTGCGACAAGTGGGGCAACCCCATCGAGCTGTCGCCGCGCAATCTGCTCAAGAAGGTGCTGGCGATGTACGCCGAGCGCGGCTGGCAGCCGATCGTCGCGCCGGAGATGGAATTCTACCTGACCCAGCGCAGCGGCGACCCCGACTACCCGCTGCAGGCCCCGGTGGGCCGCTCCGGCCGTCAGGAGATCGGCCGCCAGTCGTTCTCCATCGACGCGGCCAACGAGTTCGACCCGCTGTTCGAGGATATGTACGACTGGTGCGAGGCTCAGGGCCTGGATCTGGACACCCTGATCCACGAGGAAGGCACCGCGCAGATGGAAATCAACTTCCGTCACGGCGAAGCGCTGCATCTGGCCGACCAGATCTTCGTGTTCAAGCGCACCCTGCGCGAGGCGGCGCTCAAGCACAACGTCACCGCCACCTTCATGGCCAAGCCGATGACCGGTGAGCCGGGCAGCGCCATGCACCTGCACCAGAGCGTGCTCGACCGCGACGGGCAGAACATCTTCTCCGCTCCAGACGGCTCCATGAGCGAGCTGTTCCTTAACCATATCGGCGGATTACAGAAATACATTCCCGAACTGCTGCCGTTGTTCGCGCCCAATGTCAACTCGTTTCGCCGCTTCCTGCCCGGCACCTCGGCGCCTGTCAACGTCGAGTGGGGCGAGGAAAACCGTACCGTCGGCCTGCGCGTGCCGGACTCCGCGCCGCACAACCGGCGGGTGGAGAACCGCCTGCCGGGCGCCGATGCCAACCCCTACCTAGCCATCGCCGCGAGCCTCCTGTGCGGCTACGTCGGCATGGTCGAGCAGTTGCAGCCGAGTGCCCCGGTGCAGGGGCGCGGCTACGAGCGGCGCAGCCTGCGACTGCCGCTGACCCTGGAGGCGGCGCTGGAGCGCATGGAGAACTGCCGCGCACTGGAGCGCTACCTGAACCCGCGCTTCATCACCGCCTACATCGCGGTGAAGCGCGCCGAGAACGAGAACTTCAAGCGGGTGATCAGTTCCTGGGAGCGGGCCTTCCTGCTGCTCTCGGTGTGATCCGCTAGGCTTTTCCCGGCCCGTCCGCCGCCCAGTGGGCCGTGCCCCGCGTAGAGGAGGGCTTTCCATGAAAGACGCCACCGGCAATCCGCAGACCCGGCACTGGCAGGCGCTCAGCCATGCCCACCACCTGCCGCCGTTCAGCGACTACAGGCAGCTCAAGGAGCATGGCCCGCGGATCATCACCCGCGCCTCCGGCGTCTACCTGTTGGATAGCGAAGACAACCGCATCCTCGACGGCATGGCCGGACTCTGGTGCGTCAACGTCGGCTATGGCCGCGAGGAACTGGTCGAGGCGGCCAGCCGACAGATGCGCGAGCTGCCCTACTACAACCTGTTCTTCCAGACCGTCCATCCGCCGGCCGTGGAATTGGCCCAGGCGATCGCCGAACTGGCGCCGCCGGGCATGCATCATGTGTTCTTCACCGGCTCCGGCTCGGAGGCCAACGATACCGTGCTGCGCCTGGTGCGGCATTACTGGGCGATCAAGGGGCAGCCACGGAAGAATGTCGTTATCGGCCGCTGGAACGGCTACCACGGCTCCACCGTCGCCGGCGCCAGCCTGGGCGGCATGAAGGCCATGCACGGCCAGGGCGACCTGCCGATCCCCGGCATCGAGCACATCGACCAGCCCTATTGGTTCGGCGAAGGCGGCGACCTCGATCCGGAGGCATTCGGCATCCGCGTCGCCGACCAGCTCGAACGCAAGATCCTCGAGATTGGCGAGGAACGGGTCGCCGCCTTCATCGCCGAACCGATCCAGGGCGCCGGCGGGGTGATCGTCCCGCCGGAGAGCTACTGGCCGCGCATCCGCGAGATTCTCCAGAAGTACGACATCCTGTTCGCCGCCGACGAGGTGATCTGCGGCTTCGGCCGCACCGGCGAGTGGTTCGGTAGCCAGTACTACGGGCTGGAACCGGACCTGATGGCGATCGCCAAGGGCCTGACTTCCGGCTACCTGCCAATGGGCGGAGTGGTGGTGCGCGACAGCATCGTCGAAGCGCTCGAAGAGGGCGGCGAGTTCTACCACGGCTTCACCTACTCCGGGCACCCGGTGGCGGCCGCGCTGGCCCTGGAGAACATCCGCCTGCTGCGCGAGGAGGGCATCGTCGAGCGGGTCCGCACCCATACCGGTCCCTACCTGCAACGGCGTTGGCGGGAGCTGGCCGAGCATCCGCTGGTCGGCGAAGTCCGCGGTCTCGGCATGCTCGCCGCGCTGGAGCTGGTCAAGGACAAAAAGACCCGCGAACGCTTCCCCGCCGACCAGGCCGCCGGCCTGCGCTGCCGCGAGCACTGCTTCGCCAACGGCCTGGTGATGCGCGCGGTCGGCGACACCATGATAATCGCGCCGCCGTTGGTGATTTCCAAGGCGGAGATCGACGAGTTGATTGCCAAAGCGCGGCATTGTCTGGATCTGACGGCGAGCGAAATGCCGGGCTGAGGGCGGGTGGAACCCGCCGATTTCGGCGTATGTCTTCGCCATGTCCGGCGGGTTGCACCCTACCTGCTCAAGCAGCCCATCACTGCGGAGCTGAAAAGCAGGGTGCGCCGTCTGGCACGCTCCATCGCGGACAGGGGGTTCTTCGAGTTCCGCCGCCAGCTCGACTACAAGAGCGAGATGCGCGGCGGCGAGGTGGTGGTGGCGGATCGCTGGTTCGCCAGCAGCAAGACCTGCTCGTGCTGCTGGCATGTGCGGGAGAGCCTGCCGTTGGCGGTGCGTACCTGGACGTGCCCAGACTGCCAGGCCCGGCACGACCGGGACGGCAACGCGGCAATCAATTTGAAGCATTACGCCGTGAGTTCCACGGTGTCGGCCTGTGGAGGGGAAGGCGCTGGCCCTGGCGGCAACGCCAGGGTGAAACCGGCCCCGTCGAAGCAGGAAGTTAGCAAAAAGCTACCTATGGGGAGCTTTGGATAGGTCTAACAGAACGGTAAGATCACCCTGCGCCAATACGCGCTCGGGGAAAGGCCGGCACCGGAGGTGTCGGCGAGCGAGATCGTCGCCTTGCGCAAGAAAATGCACATGTCCCAGCAGGTGTTTGCTCACAGCTTCCGCATCAACACGGGCACCCTGCGCAAATGGGAGCAGGCCAAGCCGAATGCCCAGGCCGCCCGTTCTTATTAAGTTGGTCGAGCAGTATCTCGACATGGCCGAAAGAGTGGTTGCGATCTGATCCGTAGAGTACTCGTCAAGTGCAGGGCTTTTTATGGGCGTGCTGGCGATCGGCGAACGCACTTGCCGTGCCCGGTTCGCCGAACTGCACCGGGCCGACTGGAGAGGCGTCTGCAGGCGGCGGTCAAGTTGGTTGAGTGGGCAACTCGCGTAGTGATTGCCCGCCGTTTGTATTGGTAGACAAGGCGGAGTCGTTGTTTACCCAGCTTGCTGGACCTGACCGCGAGTGAAATGCCAGGTTGAATGGCAGGCATTCGAAGTAGGGATGAAACAAGCCGGGCGGTAGGCTGGATGGCGTTTGGCTTGTTCGTGGCGAAAGCGGGAATCCTTCAAGGGCGGTCCAATGGACTCAACACGCCCAGGCCGCCCCAGTTGAGCACATGGGGGTAGATCATGGTGGATTTGCATGGCCCAACAACTCCTGCACGGTACGGATGTCCTGCCCGTTCTCCTGCAGATGGGTGGCGAAACAGTAGCGTAAGGTATGGGGCGTGGCTAGTTTGACGATTCCGGCCTCCTGCACTGCGCGCTTGAATCCTTGCTGGATACGCTTCTCGTCCAGATGATGACGACGCACCGTTCCCGACCTGGGGTCTACCGATAGCCCGGCAGCGGGAAAGACGTACTGCCAACCCCAGCCCCGTATTTAACTGATTGGTATTCTCAATTGAGAGAATATTTCATCTACACCGCATCCAATTTCCTCCTCCTGTTTGTGGTGACTCACTTCATGTCACTGGCCGATACTGTCAAACTGAAATCAAACAGGGAGGTAGGTTATGACGGTACGACAACTTAGTGATCGCTGGTTGGCTGGTGTCCTTTCTTGCTTGGTTGCTGTGAGAGGTGTGGCACATCGTCATTTGAGTAGACGCAAATGAGAAAGCGATAGCCTGCCTGTCTTTCCTATCATTCACTGTGTTGCATATAGTGAAACGATATGCTTGAGGTATAACTTGCATGAGCGGGTGGGGTGCCACCCTGAAAAAGGGGGCTTATGGAATTCCATGATATTTTGCACGGTATAATCCGATTTTCGGATAAGAATATTGTTTCGCTGCTTGAAGAGCTGATTGATAGTCGAGAAATTCATAGGCTCCGTAATATGCGGCATATGAATTTTGATGTTCCATTAATACAAGAACTTGGTAGGTCGCGTCGGCTGCCTCATTTAATTGGTGTGGCCTATATAACTTTGAATTTGTGTCGTCGAGCATCACCTTGATGCGCATGCCACTAAAGTTATGATTGCAGCTGCGATGCTTCATGATGCGGCCATTCCGCCCTACGGACATTTAGTTGAGTCTGAGTTCAAGCGAAAGTCACCGGAGTTTAGCCATGAAGGTCGGTTGTCGGATCTGATTCTCGGGAGAGCGACATCTCGTACACGATATACAGGTGTGGTTCCTGGAAAGCCACTTCAAAGAGTATATGGCGAAGGCCGTTCCGATGTTTGGGGAAGATTACGGCTATTTCGTATGGAATGAAAAAGGACTGATAACTAGAAAAATTGTTGTGCCGGGAGACGGATGGACAGGTACTACAATTGGTGAGAATTCCACGAGTTGCATGGTGGCCCTTGTGAAAAAAACTCCAGGGAAACACAAGCTGAAGAAGGGCGAACACAGCGAATGGCGAGAAAATGTGATTGGCGAATTTCGAAATTTGTTCTGTGTCTCAGAGTTCCAATTCGACTTCCCTGAAAGTTATACAGAAGAGTTTTTGGTAGAAAATAGCGAGTTAGGCTTTGGGTATTATTGAAAGTTTAGGTCGGATTGACTGGTCATTCCCAACGCTGTCGAACTCCGGTATCGACTCGATCCATTGGTATCCTGCTACATATCTAGCAGCTATTCCAGGTACTTTGATAGCGTTTTTCACTGACACTGAGTCAGTTGTGATGGACCCCTTTTGCGGATCTGGCACAACTGGGGTAGAAGCTATCCGCTTAGGCTGGAAATTTATCGGAGTCGATAACAGCCCTGTCGCGCCTCTTATGGCTGACGCTAAGCTTTCTTATCCTGAGCCTAAATTGTTTGAAATCACGTTGGAGTCCGTCCTTCGTCGAGTAGGTAGTGGGGTATTAGGGAATGGACGTCGTGATGAGTATCCGAATAAGGAAGAGCCTTCAGCTTGGTATCATAGCGAGACTTTGCAGGTATTAAATCGGTTGCTCACCGAAATAATCACGATAGAAGACCGGTTGCTTCGCAGGTTTTTTCTTTCCGTTTTTTCAGGAGTGTTAAAGAATTGCTCGTCCCAAAGAAGGCATTGGGGCTGGGGCTGCGACAATATCAAACCCAAGCCAGAGGAGATTGTCTATAAAGACGAGCTAACTATTTTTGCGCAAGCAGCAGGTAGCCACTTGCACTCATCTGCAACTTCATTTGAAGCTGCGATTGTTCACGTGGCGAGCTACTTATTGAGTGTGCTTCGAGAAATGAAGTAAATTTGGTGTTTAGGGCGATAGACATATAAAAATAGTAGGCGTTGTTTGATAACTAAAGTAAATGGCGAAAATATATTGATCTTCGAAAATTTAAAGGGGGATTAAGATGGGTTGGATGCACGACGTAGAAGAGGTTTCGGAAGGTGTTTTTAAACTTCGTGATAAGAATGTTGGTCCTGATGTGATCGAATATGATGGTGGGCGGCTATATCGTTTTATGGATGGATTTTATGTCCGCAGAGAACATCTTGACGAAATGTCGCCTGCGGAGGTTAGCAGCCTATGTCGAGCCAGATTAGGAGTTCCGCAGTCGATTAACCCCGTAAATAAGGAAGTGAAAGAAAATTTCCGCTTGCTTACGAGGCGTCTTGGGGCGCGAAATATTCTAGAGATTGGCGCAGGCCGCCATCCGCTCTTTGAGTCGGCACCAACCGGTACCTTTTACGCACTCGCAGATGCAGATGAGGAGGTGAGAGGCGGGCTGACCGAGCCAAACGAGTTCAACGAGTTTTCAGAGTCGGCACCAGATCTCAAATATAGGGATGGCCAGTTTGATCTAATAGTTGCTGTGTTTGTATTTCAATTTCCTTTCTATCCAGCTCAAATTTCAGAGGTTGCCAGGTGTCTAGCTCAGGACGGTGTTCTAGTCGCGAACGTCTATCGCCGTCGAATCGAATCGAGGATAATTCTGAAAGAGCAGTTTCTCTCAAGCGGACTCAATGTTAAATCTATATCTGATCCCAAGAAATTATGCCGAGATCATGAGTATTGGGTGATCGGCAGAACACAAGAGAATATTGATGAATGCGTCAAGTTGCTTCTTGAACTGATTGGCTGATTAGGGAACCTCCGATCAAGTTAGCATTTGCCAAGCAGAGGCTAGCAATCACGAGCGTTACCCGTTCATGATGGGCATAATTCAGCCTGCTAATGTGTTCTGAGGCAGGCTTTTAAACCCACCTCGTTCATCCAAGGCGTAACTCACCCATCCCCATCAGCTTCTTGCGCACCATCAAAGCTATGGTCACGCTGGCCTGCATTGAAAAATGCTTACGTGCCGACTTTTCAGACAAACCCTAGAACCTGGGTTCTAGAGTCTTACATGTTAAATTTCCTCTGGCTCCGGTGAGGAAATACTACCTGTAGGATGTAAGCATATCGCTATTGATGTTGTAATCTTAGTTTGATACTTGAAAAACATCTTGTGCTCTGAAGAAAAAAGAACTATCCAGGCATCGCCAGAAGCAACATTGTAATGTGTTAGGGCCTGTTAACACTAACTGTTATAATTGGCGTATGGAACTGACCCCTGCCCAATTCCGCCGCATCGAAGATTATTGCCTGCCACGGCAACGCGCCCGTGTCTCGCTCGACAACCTGCAAGTGCTCAACGCCATACTGTACCTGGCTGAGAATGGCTGTAAATGGCGTGCATTGCCCGAACGTTTCGGCAATTGGCACACGATCTACACTCGCCTGAATCGTTAGGCCAAGGCCAGCGTGCTCGATCGCGTGTTCGTGCCGATGCAGACTGAGCAACTGGTTAGGATTCGCCTGGAGTCGGTCAGCCTGGACAGCACCGTCGTCAAGGTGCATCCCGATGGCACGGGCGCACCAAAAAAACGCTGCCCAATCATCGGGCGCTCCCGAGGGGGCTGGACCACCAACGTTCATTTGGCTGCCGCGGATGATCGCCGCGTTCTCGCCTTCTCCCTGACCCCTGGGCAAGCTGGGGATGGCCCTGCCAGCCTTGCCACCCATCTGGGCCAGGCTGGCAGACATGTTCGACCCGGGCTCGGGGACTGGCTATGCGTTTGTTTCGTGCCTTGTCCCGTCCACCGATCGGCTTGCCGGCCTGGCCTTTGCGCTGGATAGATGGCCGCCAGCCGATCAGGTGGAGCCAGCGCTCCCGGGGTCTGTCGTGATACCCACGATCCGCCCAGAAGTCCCGGCTGCTATTGCTTCGGTCGAGCACATCCACCCAATGCGGGGTATCGGCCTCGCTGGCATCGCTTACCTTCACGCAGCGAATCAACGTGTGCTGGCGATCCACGCTGACCGACAGCTTGTAGCCGAAGTACGACTTGCCGTGTTTCTTCGTCCCGCGCGCCTCGACATCCTTTTGCCGGCGCTTGGCGGGCGACCATTCGACCGGTAGGGCCTGCGCCTTCACCATGGCCTGCTCATCGGCGGTGTTGTGCTGGATCGGTGCCCGGATAATGCTGGCATCGATGATCTGCCCCTCGCGGGCCCGCAAGCGGTGCTCCTGCAACTGACGCTGCACCTCGGCAAAGATCCGATGCTCGACGTGGGCCTGTACCAGGCGCTCGCGAAAGACCCAGATCGTGTTGCGATCCGGCACTCGGCCGGCGTTTTTCAACCCGGCAAAACGCTGGAAACTCATGCGCTCGAGCAGTTGGAACTCCATCTGCTCGTCGGACAGGTTGAACAGTTGCTGGAGCACCAGCAGGCGCGTCATCAGCTCTGTTGGATAAGGTGGCCGACCGCCCTTGGCGCGGCTGGAGCGAGGCGCTCTGCGTCGATCTCGGCTGCCAGGGATGCAAAGTCCACATGCTTGTCCAGTAGAGCCAGTGGGTCGCCTAGGCTATCGAGTTTGGCTTCTCGCTCCTGGTCGGCAAACAGACTGAACATCGGCAGGCTCCGGGGGATCAACAAACCGTCGAGTTTACCCTCGGGACGCGAGGGTTTTTAGAGGTGCCCTCCTGGTGCTTGTAAACCAGCCCCGAGCCTTGCCAGACTGCGCGCCGTTGCACCACCCTGAGCCGTCCGGGCCGGGCGGCAGCGCGCAGGCGCCGCCCTCCCGCAGACCTCAACGACAAAAGGAGCGGTACGCATGAATCACTTTGGTAAGACCCTTCTCGCGCTCTCCCTAGGCATGCTCGCCGCATGCGACAAACCCGACGGAAACGCGGGCAAGCAGGCGGAGGCTACCGGCGCGGCAGCCCCCGCGGCCACGGCGCCGGCCGCGCCGGCTCTGCATGTCTACAACTGGTCGGACTATATCGGCGAGAACACCCTGGCGGACTTCACCACGGAAAGCGGCATCCGGGTGGTCTACGACGTGTTCGACAGCAACGAGGTGCTGGAGGCCAAGCTGCTCGCTGGCAGTTCCGGCTACGACGTGGTGGTGCCGTCCAACCCCTTCCTGGCCAAGCAGATCAAGGCCGGGGTGTTCCAGAAGCTGGACAGGAGCAAGCTGCCGAACTGGCAGAACCTCGACAAGGACCTGCTCAAGGCACTCGAGCCGAGTGATCCGGGCAACCAGTACGCGGTGCCCTACATGTGGGGCACCATCGGCATCGGCTACAACGTCGACAAGGTCAAGGCCGCTCTCGGCGACCAGGCGCCGGTGGATTCCTGGGACCTGGTGTTCAAGCCCGAGAACATCGAGAAGCTGAAGGCTTGCGGCGTGTCCTTCCTCGATTCGCCGACCGAGATGCTGCCGGCCGCCCTGCATTACCTGGGCTTCGCGTCCGATAGCGATAATCCCGAAGAACTGAAGAAGGCCGAGGAGCTGTTCCTGAAGATCCGCCCGAACGTGGCCTACTTCCATTCCTCCAAGTACATTTCCGACTTGGCCAACGGCGATACTTGCGTGGCCGTCGGTTATTCCGGCGACATCTACCAGTCCAAGGCGCGCGCCGAGGAAGTCGGCAACAACGTCAAGATCGGCTACAGCATTCCCAAGGAAGGCGCCGGCAGCTTCTTCGACGTACTGGCCATTCCGGCCGATGCGAAGAACGTCGATCAGGCCCATGCCTTCATCAATTACCTGATGAAGCCGCAGGTGATCGCCGGAATCACCAACGAGGTGCGTTTCCCCAACGGCAACGCCGCGGCCACGCCGCTGGTCGACGAGGCGATCCGCACCGATCCGGGCATCTATCCGAGCCGGGAGGTGCTGAAGAAGCTCTACACCTTCCCGGATCTGGCCGCCAACGTGCAGCGTGCCATGACCCGTAGCTGGACCCGGATCAAGTCGGGGTCCTGACGAGACCGGCGTTCACAAAAGGACGTGTCGCGCCGCTGGCCAGGCGCGTCTCTTGCTGCGGACCGCCGCGCCCGGCGGGAAGGCGCGGCCGGCCCAACCAAGGGAAGCGCTTCGCCGGCCGGCGGGCGCTTTGCAATCCGATATGCCGCCTCCCACGGGCTGGTCGGCCGAAGGCCGACGGGGCGACCGGAGGCCTCCTGTTCTTGAGTGGAGTTGAGATCATGGCGACTGTCGCCGGTGTTAACACGAATGCTCTCGCCGCCGATCAGCCGGCGAAGGAGGTGCTGGTCAGGATCGACCAGGTGACCAAGAAGTTCGACGCCATGGTGGCGGTGGACGGCATTTCCCTGTCCATTCACAAAGGCGAGATCTTCGCCTTGCTCGGCGGCTCCGGCTGCGGCAAGTCGACCCTGCTGCGCATGCTCGCCGGTTTCGAGCGGCCGACCGAGGGGCGCATCCATCTGGAAGGGCAGGACATCACCGAGCTGCCGCCCTACGAGCGGCCGATCAACATGATGTTCCAGTCCTACGCACTGTTCCCGCACATGAGCGTGGAGCAGAACATTGCCTTCGGTCTCAAGCAGGACCGCCTGCCCAGGGCCGAGATCGACGAGCGCGTGGCGGAAATGCTCAGGCTGGTGCAGATGACCCAGTACGCCCGGCGCAAGCCCCACCAGCTCTCCGGCGGCCAGCGCCAGCGCGTGGCACTGGCCCGTTCACTGGCGAAGCGGCCGAAGTTGCTGCTGCTCGACGAGCCGATGGGCGCGCTGGACAAGAAGCTGCGCTCGCAGATGCAACTGGAACTGGTGCAGATCATCGAGCGGGTCGGCGTGACCTGCGTGATGGTCACCCACGATCAGGAGGAGGCGATGACCATGGCCGCGCGCATCGCCATCATGAGCCAGGGGCGGATCGTCCAGGTCGGCAGCCCGATGGACATCTACGAGAGTCCGGCCAACCGGCTGGTCTGCGAGTTCATCGGCAACGTCAACCTGTTCGACGGCGAACTGGTGGACGACAGCTCCGACCACGCGGTCGTCGCCTCGCCGCAACTGGAGCGACCCATCTACATCGGCCACGGCATCTCTACCCGCGCCGAGGAAAAGCGCGTCACCTACGCTCTACGCCCGGAAAAGGTGCAGCTCGGCACGGACAAACCCGAGCTGCAGCATGAGGAGCACAACTGGTCGCAGGGGCGGGTAAAGGACATTGCCTACCTGGGCGGGCATTCCATGTACTACGTCGAGCTGCCCTCGGGGCAGGTGGTGCAGGTCTTCATGGCCAATGCCGAGCGCCACGGCCAGCGGCCGACCTGGGGCGACCAGGTATATGTCAGTTGGCTCGACGACAGCGGGGTGGTGCTGCACGCTTGACTTTTCCTCTCCCTGGAGAGAAAGGATTCCTGACTTCGTAGTCAGGTGTTTCTGCTTCGGCGAGGGCTGCCCAGGGGGGCTTGGTTATCGCCGCAAAGTTCCCTGGGTGGGAGCTTTACGGCTTTGAACCAACCCCATGCTCCCCCAGGTCTCACGCCCTCTCCACAGACGTGACTTCCCGCCAGCCCGGCGGTAGGTCGTGAAGACGAACCGACGGTAACACAGGTACAGGAGGAAGCGAGAGCTAAGGGCGCTCGTAGAGCACTGCGCTATCCCTCCCCGCACCAGAGGTTCGGGGGCTCTCGCGCAAAAACTGATGAAAAGACTTCGCCAACTGCTCCCCGGCGGCCGCCAACTGGTCGTCGGCATCCCCTTCGTCTGGCTGCTGCTGTTCTTCCTGCTGCCCTTCGCCATCGTGCTGAAGATCAGCTTCTCCGAGGCCGCGGTGGCGATTCCGCCTTATACGGAGATATTCACCTACGTCGACCAGCAGCTAAAGATCCTCGCCAACCTGAACAACTACGTGTTCCTCGGCCAGGACGAGCTGTACCTGTCCGCCTACCTGGGCTCGCTGAAGATCGCCACCGTCGGCACACTGCTCTGCCTGCTGATCGGCTATCCGATGGCCTACGCCATCGCCCGCGCCAGCAAGGAAATGCAGACCGTCTACCTGCTGCTGATCATGATGCCGACCTGGACCGCAATCCTGATCCGCGTCTACGCCTGGATGGGCATCCTCGGCAGCAACGGCCTGCTTAACGGCCTGTTGCAGGGGCTGGGGTTGATCGATGCGCCGCTGCGCATCCTCAACACCGACTTGGCCGTGTACATCGGCGTGGTCTATTCCTACCTGCCGTTCATGGTTCTGCCGCTCTACGCCAATCTGGTCAAGCACGACCCGAGCTTGTTGGAGGCCGCCGCCGACCTGGGCGCGCATCCGCTGGCCAGTTTCTGGAAGATCACCGTGCCGCTGTCGAAGAACGGCATCGTCGCCGGCTGCATGCTGGTGTTCATCCCGGTGGTCGGCGAGTTCGTGATTCCCGAGCTGCTCGGCGGCCCCGAGACGCTGATGATCGGCAAGGTGCTCTGGCAGGAGTTCTTCAACAACCGCGACTGGCCGGTGGCCGCGGCCCTGGCGGTGGTGATGCTGGCGATCCTGCTGGTGCCGATCCTCCTGCTCAACCGCAACCAGGCTAGGGAATTGGAGGGCCGGCTATGAGGCGCCCGAGCTTTTCCAGCCTGATGCTTTGGGCTGGCCTGCTGTTCATCTACTTGCCGATGGTCATTCTGGTCGTCTATTCGTTCAACGACTCGCGGCTGGTGACCGTGTGGGGCGGCTGGTCGCTGCGCTGGTACGCCGGTCTGCTCGACAACCGGCAGCTTTTGGGCGCGCTCGGGCGCTCCCTGCAGATCGCCCTGTGCACCGCCGTCGCCGCGGTGGCCCTCGGCACCCTGGCGGCCTTCGTGCTGACCCGCATCCCGCGCTTTCGCGGGCGCGGCCTGTTCGGCGGGCTGGTCACCGCGCCGCTAGTGATGCCCGAGGTGATCACCGGCCTGTCGCTGCTGCTGCTGTTCGTGGCCATGGCCCAGGTGGTCGGCTGGCCGGCCGAGCGCGGTCTGACCACCATCTGGATCGCCCATACCACCTTCTGCACTTCCTACGTGGCGGTGATCGTCTCGGCGCGCCTGCGCGAGCTGGACCTGTCGATCGAGGAGGCGGCGATGGACCTGGGCGCGCGGCCCTGGAAGGTGTTCCTGCTGATCACCCTGCCGATGGTCGCCCCCTCGCTGGGCGCTGGCGGCATGCTGTCCTTCGCCCTGTCGCTGGACGACCTGGTGCTGGCCAGCTTCGTCTCCGGCCCCGGCGCGACCACCCTGCCGATGGAGATCTTCTCCGCCGTGCGCCTGGGCGTGAAGCCGGACATCAACGCCGTGGCCAGCCTGATTCTGCTGGCGGTGTCGCTGTTCACCTTCCTCGCCTGGTTCTTCATGCGCCGCGGCGAGGCCCGCCGGCGGCGGGTCCTGCAGCAGATCCACGAGGACGAGAAGCGCCAGCCGTCCTGGCAACCGGCTGGCCAGCCATAGAAGCCTGTAGTCGTGCAGGGTGGATGAGCCACTATGGTGGAAAAGACCTGCGGTCGTTTTCCACCCTACGCGGTCTCAACTTCAACTGTCTCTGCTGCGGGCAGGGGGGCAATCGCCGTGCCGGTTGCCCACCCTACTCGACTCCGAGGATGGGCTCAGCGCAGCGCCGAGGCGTAGCCTTCTTCCATCAGCACTTGGCGCACCGCCGGGCGTTGCAGCATCCGCCGGTAATGGGCCTGGCAATTATCGGGCAGGGCCATGCCGGTGCGGTCGGCCCAGAACTCTACGTAGAACAGCGCACAGTCGGCGATGCCGAAGCTGCCGGCCAGATAATCACGCCTGTCGAGCAGACGGTCGGCGACCGCGAAGCCGCGTTCGAGAATCTCCCGCCCTTGCGCCTTGACCGCTTCGTGCTGCGCTGGGTCGGCGGCGAACTTCTCGGTGGTGAAGATCCGTGCGAAACCCTGGCCGTGCAGGGTGCCGACGGCGAAGTTCATCGCTTCCAGCACCCGCGCTTCGCCGTCGGCGTCTTCCGGCAGCAGCCGGCGCTTCGGATGGCTGCGCGCCAGCCACCAGGCGATCGACTGGAAGTCGGTGAGCGCGCTGCCGTCGTCGCGCACCAGGGTCGGGATGGTCGCCTTGGGGTTGATGGCTAGGTACTCGGGCTTGTGCTGGTCGCCGGCCAGCAGGTTGACCAGGTGGGCCTCGAACACCAGTTCCAGCTCCTCCAGGAGGATGTGGATGCCGGTGCTGCAGGAGCCGGGAGTCATGTAGAACTTCATCATGCCCCGGTTTCCTCCCAGTCGCGCTCCGCTTCGAGCAGGTCGGTTTCGCGGAGCATCGCCTTGAAGCCTTTCATCACCGGGCGGGAGATCATGGTTTCGGCCAGCACGCGCTTTTCGTAGAGTAAAAACTGCATGTCCTCGTCGAGGCGCTTGCGGGCGTCGGCGATCAACTGGTGGATGTCCGCGCCGAGCTTTTCGCCGGGGAGGTGCTTCACCCGCTCGTAGAGCAGCGCCATGACTAGCTTTTCGGTGGGCTTCATCTTGCACTTGCCGTCGAGGATCTTGAGCATCACCGCGGTGGCGCAGTCGACGTGGATCGGCGACAGGGGATGCGCCTCGGCCCAGCGGGCCACGTGTTCAGCGTTCATGCTACCTCCTCGCCGGCGGCGCTGCGCCGCGCGTAGTCGAGCAGGGAGGCCTCGATGGTTTCCCAGGCATAGGAAGAGACGGCGCGCACGCCGATGGCCGCGAGCTTCTCGGTCGGCCCGTCGCCGATCTTGGCGACGAACACCGCCCGGCAGTCCTTGATGGCTTCGAGGATGCCGGCCATGGCGCTCTGGTTGGAGCTGTTGCCCAGGCAGTAGTGCTCCACTTCGCGCGACTCCAGCAGACGGCAGCTTTCCGGGGTGACCTCGTAGATCGCGAAGCGCTTGGCGTGGCCGAAGTGCTCGCTGATCGCCTGGCCTTCCTTGCTGGCCACCGCCAGCTTCACCGGGAATTCGGTCATCGTTTTTCCTCAGTCGGCAGTATGACGCAAGAGTTTCAGGCAGGCCCGCGAGGCGGCCAGCTCCACGGCGCGCAGGTCGTCGAAGTTGCGCACCTGCGGGTCGGCACCGGCCTCTAGGAGGATCTTCAGGAGTTCCGGGCGGTCGCTGGAGGCGGTGTACATCAGCGCCGTGGAGCCGGCGTCGTTACGGTTGTCCAGCTCGATGCCGGCATCGATCAGATCTTGCACCAGACCACTGTCGCGGGACACGCAGGCGAGCCAGAGGGCGGTGTTGCCGTCGTCGTTGCGCGCGCGGATGTCGGCGCCGAGAGCCAGCAGCTCGCGGACCATCTCCCGGCGGCCCTGCAAGGCCGCGCGCATCAAGGGGGTTAGGCCGTGCTGGCCGCGGGCTTCGAGGTCGTCGGCTGGGTACCGCCATTCGTCGAGGAAGGCCGCCAGTTCGGCGCTGGGCGCGGCGTCCGGCGCCGTGGCCTCGGCCAGGGCGTTGGCCAACGGCCGGTAGCCGCCGTCGACGCTGTAGACGCGGGCGAAGCGGAAGTCGCTGAACATCTGCGCGAAGGTCTTGCTGGAGTTGCCGTGGTAGCAGTAGATCAGCACCGGCTTGTCTTTCGGCAGGCGGCCGAGCCACAGCGGTACGCGGTCCTCGGACAGGTGCATGGCGCCGTCCAGGTGTTCCTGCCGGTAGCTGTGCAGGTCGCGCACATCGAACAGGCTGAGTTCCGGCTCGGCGCGGATCAGGGCCGCGGCCTCGACCGCGGAGAGGCATTGGTAGGGAATCCGTTCGGCTGGGGCCATGAAGGGTCTCCGCTGGAATCAGTTGGGGAAGGAATCGGCATCCTCGGCGTAGGCCGGCGCGGATTCGATGCGCAGGTCCTCCACCGGCAGGCCGACGGTAAAGTGGTAGAGCGTCTGCCAGGCGCCGCCGGACAGGCCGAGCAGACTGTGCACCGGGTCGTCGAAGAAGCAGCCGATGCCGGTGCCGCGCAGGCCCTGGGCCTCGGCCTCCAGGTAGAGCGCCTGGCCGATCAGCCCGGCCTCGCGGTACAGGCTGCGGTAGGCGGCCGGGCCGCCGGCGGCCAGCGCGGCATCGAATTCGCCGAGCATGCCGAGGGCGAAGCAGGCGTTGGCGGCGATGTCCTGATGGCAGTGCAGGCTGCGGGTGGCGCGCAGCAGCGTGAGCGGCTCCAGGCTGGCCAGGTGCAGGAGAGGGTCGATGCCGTGCACCGGGGCGAAGGCGAAGCGGTCCGCCAGCAGCGCGCGCAGGGCATCACGCTGCGCCGTGCTGCGTGGCAACAGGTAGAGCCCCGGCGCCAGTCCTTCGACGCGGGCGACGAACAGTACCAGCGCCATCCGCGGGAGCCCGCCGAACAGATCCCAGGGCAGCCCGGCATCCGGCTGCAGGCGGGCGAGGATCGCGGCGAACTGCGCTTGGGTCATCACATGGTGGCGGTCGAAGCGCTGAGCGCTGCGCCGTTCGCTCAGCAACGCCTGCACCGGCTTGGCGGCCTCGCCGGGCGCACGCGGGGCGGCGGCGGGTAGGGCGGCGGCCGGTTGTGCCGGGCCGTCGTCCCAGCGGGTGGCGGCGGCCACCTGGGCGATGACCGGCCACTGGTACATGGGGTGGCGGTCAATGGTCGAGGCCGTGCCGTGCCAGGTGGAGTGCTCGGCCAGAGCCTGCAGATCGGCGCTGGCCAGCGCTGCCGGTGCGGCGCTGGAAAAGCTCGCGGCGAGGAGGATCTCCGCCTCTTCCAGCTCGGTCTCGGCACGCTTGCGCGCGGGAAACTCGGCGAGCCGGTCGATGCCGGCCAGGTGCGCGAGGGTGTCGCTGCCGATCTGCGGTTGCTCGGCGAGCCGCCAGCCGAGCGCGGCGGCGGCGTAGCGCAGGGCGCCGGCGGCATGGCCGCTGTCCAGTTGGCAATAGCGGAAGGCGCGCTCGCCGTATTTCCAGGCCTCGCGCCACATCACCGAGGTGAGCAAGATGGCTAGGCACGGGCTCCGGTTTGCGGCGGGGTGCGCGGCGCGTAGCTCCAGTGTGTGGTTTTCCGGACGGTAGTGGTACAGACCGTCCCGTAATGGATCAATGCCGGCGAGCAGCAAGTAGGCCTCGGTCGGGTGCAGGTTGCCGCTGGACGGGTTGGCGCGCACCGCCCAGCGGTCCGGGCCGTAACGCTTCCAGGCGGTGAGGCCGAGCGACAGTTGCAGCAGGGCGCCGAGGCTCGCCAGATCCGGCGGCAGCGGCGCCTGGCCCGGATCGTCCAGCCGGGCGAAGGGCCGCGTGAGCGCGCTGTGCAGGGCGCTGCCGGGCGGCACGGCCGAGAGCCGCGGCAGGGGAATCTGCGGCGCGCCGTCGAAGTGGCGGAACGGCGCCGGCTGGGCGTCCCAGTCGAGGGCTCCGGGGCCTGGGGCGTAGGCCTCGAAGCGGTGCTTGGTGCGCTGGTGGTAATCCAGCACGGTCGCCAGGGCGGCAGCGACGGGCGAAGTCTGGGTCGGCATGGTGCTGGTTGGGTCTTATGGGCCAAGGAACTTTTCTGCAAGAGCGGTACCAGAGTGTGGATTGCCCGCCTGGCAAGGGTTACTGGGTTCCGACAGTGCGGCAGGGGTGCCACATTGTCGGCTTTGTGACAGCGCGTGGGAACGAAATCGGTGCATGGTAGCCTTGCTGCGTAAGGTTCGGCTGACAAATTGCGGATCCGTGTAAAGGTCTGAGTAAAGTCCGGCTGACAACGGTTTTCCCGAGCTTTACGTGTTTAGGATGCAAGCGTGTCCGGTGGCGAAGAAGCTCGCCAGGCGCCGTCATCCACTGTTTCGAGGTCATCCCATGCAATCGACCCGTCTACTCGCCGGCCTGGGCCTGGTGTTCTGTCTGGGCAGCGCGGTGCTGGCCGGTCCCGTCCAGGCGCACTCGGATAGCCGGCTCCGCGACGAAGATCGCGGCCACGCTTTTGGCGATTATTCGCGTCCGCCGACGAATTTCGGTCCGCTACGCGAATCGATCCATGCCAAGCGTCACAAAATCGGTCGCGGTTCAGCCGTGCCGGCGCACATGAGGATTGTCAAGGGCAAACGGCTGCCGGCCGGCTGGGATGGCCGCCTGAGCGCCAAGCAGTCGCGTCACCTGCCGCAGTACCGCGGTTACGAATGGCGTCGCGTCGGCAGCAGCCTGGTGCTGGTTGACAGCCGCAGCGGCATCGTCCACGACGTACTGCGCAGCGTGCTGGACTGAACGCGCCCGTCCGGCGGGCTCAGGGGATGCCGACCCGGCCGACGCGCAGTGCCAGCGGCCAGCGGACCGGGCGGCGCCTTTCGGGATCGCCCCAGGCCGCGGCCAACTCGATGGTGAAATGTTCCACGGGGTCGCGGCCTTGGGCCTTTTCCAGTTCGCGCACGGCCGACCAAGTATCGATGTAGCCGAGCAGTTCGGCCAGCGTCCAGCGCACCTCGATCGCCAACGCCGGGGCCCGGCATTCCGCGAAGGGGAAAGGCAGGCTCCTGTAGCCCTCCTCGACGTGGCGCCGTTCGGCCGGCCACCAGGGGCCGAGCACCTGATAATAGAAGTGCTCGACCAGCGGCGCCGGCGCGCCCTCTACCTGCAGCACTCCATAACTGATCAGCGCCAGCACCGCGCCCGGCCGGGCGATCCTTTGCACCTCGGCGTAGAAGCGTTCGAGGTCCAGCCAGTGGGCAGCCTGGGCGACCGTGGCCAGATCGACGCTGGCCGGCGGCAAGCCGCTATCCTCGGCGAGAGCGACGCGGTACTCCACGCCCGAATGCGGCTCGGCATTGGCGATCTGCGCCGCGCTGGCGTCAGTTGCCAGCACGCGGGCGAAGCGTCCGGCCAGCGGCACCGAGAGCTGGCCGGTGCCACAGCCGCAGTCCAGAGCGCAGGCAGTGGCCGGCGCGAGATCGGCCAGGTAGTCGATCAGCGCGGCGGAATAGCGGGGGCGGTGCGCGGCATAGCTGGCCGCTGCTGTTGAGAAGTGATCCTTGAAGGCACGTGGCTCGGTCATGGGCAGTATCCGCTATGGCGACTCGGCAGGAGTCTGACAGATCTTCGGATCGCCTGTGGCCTGTCGCTCTCCGGTGCGTTCGGGAGCGCCAGCGGCCCGGCCGGCCCACCACGCCGAGGCCGGGCCGCCGCGAGTCATTGCATGGAGGTGCGCGGAGCCACCGGGCGGTCGTCCTCGTCCGAAATGGTCACCTCCACCCGCCGATTCATGGCCCGGCCGGTCGGGCTGGCGTTGCTGGCCACCGGGTAGTCCTTGCCATAGCCCTGGGTGGCGATGCGGCGCGGGTCGATGCCCATCTTGATCAGGGCGATGCGTACCGCCCCGGCGCGCCGTTCGGAGAGGTCACGGTTGTAAGCGTCGGAACCGCTGCTGTCGGTATAGCCCTCGACGATCACTTGGCGTTGCGGGCTGGCCCGGAGGAAGTCGGCCAGCTTCTGCACGTTGTGCATGCCGCCGGGCTTGAGTTCGGCGCGATTGTAGTCGAACAGCACGTCGCCGAAGGTCACCAGGGTGCCGCGTTCGGTGTGGCTGGCCTGCAACTCTTCCTGAAGCTGGCGGATCTGCGCGTCGCGGGCCTGCAGGCGCGCCTCGGCGCGCTGAGAAGAGGTTTGCTGGAACTCCCGTTCGGCGTTGCGCAGGAGGATGGTCTGCTCGGCGAACTCGACGCGGCGCTGGGTCAGATAGGCCAACTGGTCGACCTTTTCCTTGCTGGCGCCGCTCTGGTACGAGTCCTCGGCCTGCTTGAGCTGCTTGGCGGCATCCTGGGTCTCCAGGGGCGCGAGTTGGCCGGCGCGTGGATTGCCCTGCAGGGCGGTGAAGGCGGCACGGGCCTGTTCCAAGTTGGGGTTGGGTTTGCTGGCGCAGGCGACGAGGCCGACGGACAGCGCCAGCAGGGCGGGTAGGGAGGCGAGCTTGTGCATGGGGGCATCCTCGGACAGTGGTCGGATTGTCGATGACGAAACAGCTTCTCACTGGACGGAGCGCATGCCTTCCTCGCGCAACTCCTGGACGCTTTTCTTCATTTCCTCCAATTCCCGCTGCGCCTTGGTGGCACGGGCCTTGCGCTCGGCGACGCGGGCGTCCCACTCGGCCTGCTCGGCGAGCAGGCGGGCGCGATCGTAGTCCTTCTTCTGCATGGCCAGCTCGGCATCGCGCCATTTTTCCTGTGCTGTGCGCATCTCGACCGGGGCGTATTGCGTGCCTCCGGCACTCACGGCTTCTGTGACGGACGATTCGGTGACGGCGAACTGCTCGGTGGGCGGGTTGCCCGCGCAACCTGCCAGGAGCAGGCCACCGAGGGTCAGGACTGCCAGCCTGGGAAGTGGCCGGCGCGAGGCGATGCAGGTATGGGGTTTGCTCTTCATGATCGGTCTCCGATCGGAATTGCCACGAGTACGCAAGACAGGAAGACCCCCAAAGGAAAAGGGCGGGATCTATGGTTGTGAGGCCATGGCCCGACAAAAGGTTCCACGGAGCCGCCCGGTAAGGAGGCCACCGGGCAGGTACGCCGTTCATGCCGTGAGGATGGATGGCGGTGAACCGACGGCCCGGCTCCGAATGCTAGGCAACGCTATATCGGCAGCATTTCCGGAGGCGATCGTGGGCGAACGGCGCGGGACGCCGATCGGCCGTCAGGGCCATTTGCTGCGCGACGACCAGAGCCCGTGCGGCATGGGCGAGCGGAGCCCGGCGTCCCTGGAGATCCACCTGCTCATCGCACTCGTTTCGACTGCGCACGGATTCCCGAGCGCACGGGCACGTCCGCGGCCCACGGCTGCCGGTGAGCGCTAGCGGATCTTCGAGCGATGGGTGCGGACGAACTGATCGTCAGCCTCGCTGACGATCTCCGGCAGTGCCCGGAAAGTATCGCGCCGCGCATGGTCCGACATTTCAGCGCTGCGATCCCGGCCGAAGGGCGACCTCGCCAGAGCGAAGAACCTGTCGCCGCTCGATGGCCATTCGGCTTCGGGCGAGGACCGGCCCGACCTACTTCGACGGTCGGGCGGAGCAGAACAGCCGCCAAGGTGGGGAAAGCTGCGGCGGGCGCCGCTTCAGAGCGGTTCGCTCCACAGGCAGAGGGCCAGGGTGGCGCTTTGCTCGGGTGCCAGTTCCACGGCGTCGTCCAGTACGTTGGCCGTTTCGATGCAGAGCATGCGCTGCCAGGCGTCGTCGGCGAACTGCGAGAGACGGGCGGCCTTGTCGATCCAGGGGTTCCAGACGATGGCCGAGTGCGAGCCGCTGGCTTCCAAGCAGATCCGCCGCTTCCAGCCGGCATCGACCAGATCGAGGCGCGGCGGGGTATCCAGATAGATGCGATCGGTTTCGCCGGCGAAGTTCAGGATGCCGCGCTGGTGGCGCTCGTCCCAGTCCTCCAGGGTTTCGATGTAGCGCAGGCCGTCGAGGCCCTCGATGCCCACCTCGCGGATGTCGCCGACCGCCAGGTAGGTGTGCAGCGCCTGGCTCAGGGCGACCCGGTAGCTGCTGCGGTTGCGGGTGGTCAGGCTGAGGTCGAGGCGTTCGTCGAGGCGGATGGCCAGGGTCAGGTCGAGCGCATGGGGCCAGCCGGGAAGTTCGCCGGAAGCCGACTGTGGCAGGTCGAAGGTCAGGGTCACCGCGCCGTTTTCCTTGGCGATGTCCTGCAACCGCCAGTCGCGGCCGCGTACCTCACCGTGGGCCGGTGCCGAACCATGGTCTTCGCGCATGGCGCGCACGCCGGCCGGATTGCGCGCCAGGTCGCCGAACCAAGGCCAGCAGACCGGCACCCCGCCGCGCACCGACAGGCCGCGGCGGAACTCCGCCTGCTCGCTGAGCCAGATCAGCGGCTGTTCGCCGTGGCGCTGGTAGCTGAGCACCTGAGCGCCCTGTTCGGCGACCAGCAATTCGGCCGCGGCGGTCTTGATCCGCCAGCAGGGCAGTTCGCCCATTTCGATCCGCTCGACCTGGGGGGCTGTGAAGGGTTCATTCATGATGGGATCCTCGCAGGACAAATACTTCGCTATTAGAGCCTGCGCGACGAATAAAGCTCCATCGCGCGAAATGAGAGGCGCGAGGAGGGCGTCCGCTAGCGGCGCGGCACCGCGCGGGTGCGGCCGCCGCGGTCGATGGCGACGAAGACGAACACCGCCTCGGTCACCTTGCGCCATTCGCTGGACAGCGGGTCGTCGCTCCATACCTCGACCAGCATCTGTATTGAGCTGCGGCCCTGCTGCAGGGGCTTGGTATAGAAGGAGAGCTGGGCGCCGACCGCCACCGGCACCATGAAGGCCATGCGGTCGATCGCCACCGTGGCCACCCGCCCGCCGGCCAGCCGGCTGGCCGTGGCGGTGCCGGCCAGGTCCATCTGGGCGACCAGCCAGCCGCCGTAGATATCGCCGAATCCGTTGGCGTCGCGGGGCAGCGCGGTGATCTGCAGGGCCAGATCGCCTTGGGGAACCGGGTCGTCCTGTTCGAGTTCAGTCATGAGATGGGTTCGTCGGGCGTGGGCTGCAGGGAAGAGGAACGATTATAGCGGCAAGCCCTGGCGCCAGGCGAGCGGGGCGATGGAAGTGTCAAGCGGCGGCATCATGCCGCGTGTCGGCCTGTGTCGGCTGAAAGGGGAAAAGTTCCCTTGAGAGGCCTCTGTTCACAAATTTGTCATCTTATATTCATAGAGTAGTCACGCGGTCTTTCGATACTTGCCCGCGATCCGACCAATACCGTCCTGCTAGGGAGCAAGGCATGAAATTGAAGCGTTTGATGGCAGCCATAACTTTCGCCGCCGCTGGTGTGGCGACTGCGAGCGCGGTTGCCGCCGTCGACCCGGCTCTGCCGACCTACGAAAAGACTTCGGGCGTCTCCGGCAACCTGTCCAGCGTCGGCTCCGACTCCCTGGCCAATCTCATGACCCTGTGGGGCGAAGAGTTCAAGCGGCAGTATCCGAACGTCAACATCCAGATCCAGGCCGCCGGTTCCTCCACCGCGCCGCCGGCGCTCACCGAAGGCACCGCCAACCTCGGCCCGATGAGCCGCGCCATGAAGGACAACGAGCTGCAGGCCTTCGAGCAGAAGCACGGCTACAAGCCGACCGCCGTTCCGGTGGCCATCGACGCCCTGGCGGTGTTCGTGCACAAGGACAACCCGATCAAGTCCCTGGACATCGCCCAGGTCGACGCCATCTTCTCCAGTACCCGTCTGTGCGGTGGTCCCAAGGACATCAAGACCTGGGGCGACCTGGGTCTGACCGGCGAGTGGGCGACCAAGCCGATCCAACTATTCGGCCGCAACTCGGTGTCCGGCACCTATGGCTACTTCAAGGAAGAGGCCCTCTGCAAGGGTGACTTCAAGCCTAACGTCAACGAGCAGCCGGGTTCCGCCTCGGTGGTGCAGTCGGTGTCCAGCACCCTGAACGCCATCGGCTATTCCGGTATCGGCTACAAGACTTCCAGCGTGCGCGCCGTACCGCTGTCGAAGAAGGGCGGCGAGCCCTTCGAGGCCAACGAAGCCAACGCCTTGGCCGGCAAGTTCCCGCTCGCGCGCTTTTTCTACGTCTACGTGAACAAGGCGCCGAACAAGCCGCTGAATCCGTTGGAAGCACAGTTCATCAAGATGGTTCTGTCCAAGCAGGGACAGGAAGTCGTGGTCAAGGACGGCTATATTCCACTGCCCAAGCGTGTTGTGGACAAGACCCTGAAGGACCTCGGCCTCTGAGTCGACCCCTCGGGCCCGGAACGGACGATCGGGCCTGACGACGGGCGCGCTACAGGCCCGTCACTCGTTCCGAGTGGCGGGTCTCGGTGCGTCGCCGTTCTGTAATATTTTTGTCATGGAAGGTTATTAATGTACGCCTGCCGACGGTCGTCGCAGTGGCGGCGTGCAAGCCGGGCCGCCAGCCGATGCAGCCGCTCATCGACGGCCGGCTGAACGCCCCCACGCAATCGAGCCCCCTAACGATGACCGACATGGCCAAAGACTTCCCCACCGCTGCGCCCCAGCCGCAGCGCCTGGACTTCAACACGCCCGCTCTGCAGCGCAGGCGCCGGCGACGCGCCTTCGAGGACCGCCTGGCGCGCTGGTACGTCAGCATCGGCGGGCTGGCGGTGCTGGGCGCCATCACCCTGATATTCTTCTATCTGGCCCAGGTGGTTCTGCCGATGTTCCAGGGCGCCGAGTTGAACGTGCACGGCGAGCCGCAGCGACCGGCCTGGCTGGCCGATCAGGGCGAAGCCCTGCTGCTGGCGGTCGAGGAGCAGAATCAGGTCGCCATGCGTCTGGATACCCGCGGCCAGGTACGGTTCTTCGAGGTCGACGGCGAGAAGAGGCTGCTCGGCCAGGCCGCCCTGCCGATTCCCGAAGGGGCCGAGATCCTTTCCCTGGGGCGCGACCAGCCGGGCAGCAACCGCCTGGTGCTAGGCCTCTCCAACGGTCAGGTGCTGGTGGTCGGCCATAGCTACCGGGTCACCTATCCGGACAACCGCAAGACCATTACGCCGAGCATCGACTATCCCTATGGCGAGGCGCCGATCCAGCTCGATCCGCAGGGCCGTCCGCTGCAAAAAGTGGCGATGAACGTCGGCAACGACGGGCTGCTCCTGGCCGGCTCGACGGGCAATCAGGTATTGGCGCTGGAACTGAGCCGCGAAGAGAACCTCTTGAGCGGCGAGACCACCCTGAGCGAGCGACGCCTCGAATTGCCGCAACTCGCCGAACCGGTCAAGGCTCTGCTGATCGATCCGCGCCAGTTGTGGCTGTACGTGATCAACGGGCGTTCCACCGCCGACGTGTTCGACCTGCGCCAGCAGACGCCGAACGGCCGCTACAAGCTGCTCGCCGATCCCCAGGCGGAGGTGACCGAGGTGGCGGCTCTGCTCGGTGGCATCTCGCTGATGGTCGGCGACTCCACGGGCGGCATTCAGCAGTGGTTCATGGCGCGTGGCGAAGCCGGTCCCGAACTGAAGAACATCCGCGGCTTCCAGTTGAACGGCAGTCCCATCGTTCAGATCCTCCCGGAGGAGCGCCGTAAGGGCTTCGTCGCCCTGGACGCCGCCGGCAATCTGGGCGTGTTCCACAGCACTGCACATCGCACCCTGCTCATCGAGCCGGTCGCCGACGCCGCCGCGCAGGCAGCCCTGTCGCCGCGCGCCGACCGGCTGCTGGTCGAGTCCGCAGGCCGGCTGCAAGGCTTCGAGCTGGACAACCCGCATCCGGAGATTTCCTGGAGCGCGCTGTGGAGCAAGGTGTGGTACGAGAGCTACGACGAGCCCAAGTACATCTGGCAGTCGACTTCCGCCAACTCCGACTTCGAGCCCAAGCTGAGCCTCTCGCCGCTCACCTTCGGCACTCTCAAGGCGGCCTTCTACGCCATGCTGTTGGCCGCGCCCATGGCCATCTGCGCGGCTATCTATACCGCCTACTTCATGGCCCCGGCGATGCGCACCAAGGTCAAGCCGGTGATCGAGCTGATGGAGGCGCTGCCCACGGTGATCCTCGGCTTCTTCGCCGGCCTGTTCCTCGCCCCCTACGTGGAAGCCCACCTGCCGGGTATTTTCAGTCTGCTGCTGTTGACCCCGCTGGGCATCCTCGCCGCAGCCTACGGCTGGAGCCGCCTGCCGGAGAGCATCCGCCTGCGCGTACCGGACGGCTGGGAAGCGGCTCTGCTGATCCCGGTGATCCTCGCCGTCGGCGCCCTGGCCTTGGGCATGAGCGGCCACCTGGAAAACTGGTTCTTCGGCGGCGATATGCGCCTGTGGTTGTCCAACGACCTGGGTATCCCGTTCGACCAGCGCAATGCTCTGGTGGTCGGCCTGGCGATGGGCTTCGCGGTGATCCCGAACATCTACTCGATCGCCGAGGACGCCGTGTTCAGTGTGCCCAAGAGCCTGACCCTGGGCTCCCTGGCTCTGGGCGCCACGCCTTGGCAGACCCTGACCCGGGTGGTCATCCTCACCGCCAGTCCGGGCATCTTCTCGGCGCTGATGATCGGCCTGGGGCGCGCCGTCGGCGAAACCATGATCGTGCTGATGGCCACCGGCAACACGCCGATCATGGACATCAACATCTTCGAGGGGCTGCGTACCCTGGCGGCCAACGTCGCGGTGGAGATGCCCGAGTCGGAAGTCGGCAGCAGCCACTACCGCGTGCTGTTCCTCGCCGCGCTGGTACTGCTCAGCTTCACCTTCATCATGAACACCGCGGCCGAGATGATCCGTACCCGTCTGCGCAAGAAATATGCGTCGCTCTGAACGTCGGAAAAGGTAGACGACCGTGAAACAGCAAAATCTGAAAACCTGGTTCAAGAGCGGCTCGCCGTGGGTCTGGATGACCGGCGGCGGTGTGTCCATCGCCGTGATCATGACCATCGGCCTGCTGATGCTGATCGCGGTGCGCGGCCTCGGTCACTTCTGGCCGGCCGACGTACTGGAGGCCGACTATCAGGTTCCCGGCCAGCCGGCGCAGGTGGTCGCCGGCGAGGTGGTGGAGGCCGAGGAAGTGCCGCGTGCGCGGTTGGCCGCCAGCGGTCTGCCGGTGGACGCCGACGGCGGCGAATTCATGACCCGCGAGTTGCTCAAGGTCGGTAACCGCGAGCTGTTCGGCGCCGATTTCAACTGGGTGGTGGGCGAGTGGCTGGCCAATCCGCGCAAGCCAAAAAGCCTGGTGGTGTTCGAACGCCGCGAGTGGGGCAATTTCTACGGCTATCTGCTCGGTGTGAAGGAAAGCGGCCGGTTGGTAGCCGAAGGCGAGGGCGCCTGGAAGGAATTGCTGTCGCGCATCGAGCGGGTCGCCGGATTGCACGAGCAACTGGCCCAACTGGAAAAGGCGGGCATCGGTCGCGTCAACTATGCCCTCGAGCGGTTGCGCCTCAAGGAGCGTAGCCTGGAGCTCAGCGGTGATCTGGACGCCGATGCCCAGGCCGACCTGGCCGCCGAGCGCGCCCAGTGGGGCGCCAGATACCGGGAGCTGGAGAGCCAGCTGGTCGTGCTGCGGCAGGAGTTCAATCGTGACAGCGTCCTGGTGCGCACGGCGGATGGCCGCGAAGAGGAGATCACCCTGGGCAAGGTGGTGCGCGCCTACCAGCCGAATGCCATGGGGCTCGGCGAGAAGTTCGGCTTCTATTTTGCCAAGCTCTGGGAGTTCGTCAGCGACGAGCCGCGCGAGGCCAATACCGAGGGCGGCATCTTCCCGGCGATCTTCGGCACCGTGATGATGACCCTGATCATGGCGGTGCTGGTCACTCCGTTCGGTGTGCTGGCGGCGATCTATCTGCGCGAGTACGCCAAGCAGGGGCCTTTGACGCGAGTGATCCGCATCGCGGTGAACAACCTGGCCGGGGTGCCGGCGATCGTCTACGGCGTATTCGGCCTGGGCTTCTTCGTCTACGTGCTGGGTGGCTCGATCGACCGGCTGCTCTTCGCCGAGGCCCTGCCGGCACCGACCTTCGGCACTCCGGGCCTGCTGTGGGCCTCGCTGACCCTGGCGATCCTTGCCGTGCCGGTGGTGATCGTCTCCACCGAGGAAGGTCTGGCACGCATCCCGCGCGCCCTGCGCGAGGGGTCGCTGGCGCTCGGCGCGACCAAGGCGGAAACGCTGTGGAAAGTCGTGTTGCCGATGGCCAGTCCGGCAATGATGACCGGCCTGATCCTCGCCGTGGCCCGCGCCGCTGGCGAGGTGGCACCGCTGATGCTGGTCGGCGTGGTCAAGCTGGCACCGAGCTTGCCGGTGGACGGCAACTACCCCTACCTGCACCTCGACCAGAAAATCATGCACCTGGGTTTCCACATCTACGACGTCGGTTTCCAGAGCCCCAACGTCGAGGCGGCCCGCCCGCTGGTGTACGCCACCGCGCTGCTGCTGGTGCTGGTGATCGCCCTGCTCAACCTGAGCGCGGTGTACATCCGCAACCGCCTGCGCGAAAAGTACAAGGCGCTGGATCACTAAACACCGGCTGGAAACCGGCAGTCGAACCCGCGAGAAGTTCGGCTGTCGGCTTCGGGCTCCATGCTTGAACGGAGTGACTCATGCAACAAGAATCCGCTAGCCACGGCATCAACCTCGACGCCCTTGGCCGCAAGAAGCAGACCTTCGACCTGGCCAGCGAGCCGGTGGCTCTCGAGGTCCCCGGCCTCAAGCTGTTCTACGGCGACAAGCAGGCGATCTACGACGTCCGCATGAACATCCCGAAGAACCGTGTGACCGCCTTCATCGGGCCGAGCGGCTGCGGCAAGTCGACCTTGCTGCGTTGCTTCAACCGGATGAACGATCTGGTCGACGGCTGTCGCGTGGAGGGAGGGATCAAGCTCGACGGACAGGACATCTACCGCAAGGGCGTGGACGTCGCCGAACTGCGCCGGCGCGTCGGCATGGTGTTCCAGAAGCCCAACCCCTTCCCCAAGAGCATCTACGAGAACGTGGTCTACGGCCTGCGCATCCAGGGCATCAACAAGAAGCGCACCCTGGACGATGCGGTCGAGTGGGCGCTGAAGGGAGCCGCGTTGTGGGACGAGGTCAAGGACCGCTTGCACGATTCCGCCCTCGGTCTTTCCGGCGGCCAGCAGCAGCGCCTGGTCATCGCCCGCACCATCGCGGTCGAGCCGGAGGTGCTGTTGCTCGACGAGCCTTGCTCGGCACTCGATCCGATCTCTACTCTCAAGGTCGAGGAACTGATCTTCGAGCTGAAGTCCAAGTACACCATCGTCATCGTCACCCACAACATGCAGCAAGCTGCCCGAGTGTCCGACTACACCGCGTTCATGTACATGGGCAAGCTGATCGAATACGGCGACACCGACACCCTGTTCACCAACCCGGCACAGAAGCAGACCGAGGATTACATCACCGGCCGTTACGGCTGATCGTGGCCGGAATCGAGACTAGCAGCCTTCAGCTTTCGTGCGGAGCGAACCATGATCGACAAAGACAACATTTCCCTGCATATCTCCCAGCAGTTCAACGAAGAGCTGGAGGGCGTGCGCAGCCAACTGCTGGCCATGGGCGGCCTGGTCGAGAAGCAGGTCAACGATGCAGTGACCGCCCTGATCGAGGCCGATTCGGGACTCGCCGCCCAGGTGCGCGAGATCGACAGCCAGACTAATCAAATGGAGCGCAGCATCGACGAGGAATGCATGCGCATCCTCGCCCGCCGCCAGCCGGCGGCTTCCGATCTGCGCCTGATCATCAGCATCTCCAAGTCGGTGATCGACCTCGAGCGCATCGGCGACGAGGCCACCAAAATCGCCAAGCGCGCCATCCTGCTCTGCGAGGAAGGCGAATCGCCGCGTGGCTACGTGGAGATCCGCCACATCGGCGAGCAGGTCCGCAAGATGGTCCAGGAGACGCTCGACGCTTTCGCCCGCTTCGATGCCGACCTGGCGCTGTCGGTGGCGCGCTACGACAAGGTCGTCGACCGCGAGTACAAAAGCGCTCTGCGCGAGCTGGCCACCTACATGATGGAGGACCCGCGTTCGATATCCCGCGTGCTCAACGTGATCTGGGCGCTGCGCTCGCTGGAGCGGATCGGCGATCATGCGCGCAATATCGCCGAACTGGTGATCTACCTGGTGCGTGGCACCGATGTACGCCACACCGGGCTGGGCCGCAAGAAGCCGGCGCAAGAAGGGGAGGTCGGCGAAGCGCCCGCTCGCGAATGAGGCCGACGAACGGTATGCCGCTCGTCGGCTCGGGCGCACTTTTCGTCATAGGCTTGATCTCATCGACTCGCGATAAGTGGGCGGCGCTGTTAGTCTTCGCGTCCCGTCCAACAATCCTGAGCCATGCAACGATGCTGGGACGCCCGTTACTGTTCGCCGTTTCTCTTGTCTTGGCCGCACCGGCGACGGCCGTGACCATCTACGAGCATGTCGACGCCAACGGCGTGGTCAGCTATGGCGACAAGGCCCGTCCCGGCGCGCGGGTTATCCACGTGATTCAGCCCGGCCGCGGCCTGCGCGGTCTGCGCAGTCTGCGCGCGATTCCGGCCGGCCGGCTGCCGGAGCCGGTGTCGTCGCGCAGCGACGCGCCGGACGACCGGGTGCGTCTGGACACCTTCAAGCATGCCGGTGGCCACACCCTGCGGGTGCAGAACGACATGTTCGCACCGGTGGAGGTCGAGTTAAGCCTGGATGGGCTCGCCAACGTCAGCGGCGCGCCGAACAGGCCCATTCGCTGGATAGTGCCGCCGCGCAGCCAGATCCGCCTGGCCACCCTGGCGCCGCGCGATCCGGACCAGCCGATGCGCTACACCCCCAAGCTGCGCCATGCCCTGGGCGACCCGCGGCTGCGACCGCAGCCGCACCGCTATCCGCTGCCCTGGCGCGGCGGCCCTTTTCGCCTGACCCAGGGCGCCAACGGCCAGTACAGTCATTACACGCCCAGGGGACGCCATGCCGTGGACATCGCCATGCCGGTGGGGACGCCGATCGTCGCCGCCCGCAGCGGAGTAGTGGTGCATACGGAGAACGACCAGCACGGGCGCAGCCCCAATCCGGGTGGCAACCAGGTGCGCATCCTCCACGAGGACGGCACCATGGGCGTCTATTTGCATCTGCAGGAGGGCTCCGTGCAGGTGAGCGAGGGCCAGCGGATCAAGGCCGGCACGCCGATCGCCCGTTCCGGCAACACTGGCCGCAGTACCGGGCCGCACTTGCACTTCGTGGTGCAGCGCAATGTCGGTCTGGCGGTGGAGTCGATTCCCTTCCAGTTCAGCCAGCCGGTCAATGCCCTGCCGAACTTCGCCGTCGGCGGCGATTGAGCGATCCCCGTTCGCCGATTGGCTGTGCACCGGCTAAGTTGGCGTCGTACCCGATGACTTGTTGCCGCCCCATCCTGTCAGGTTTTAACCCGACCTGCGCCCCTCCGAAGAGGGGAATGGAGCGAACGGACTCGCCAGCTTGAGCACCTTGGCCAGAACGACCTTCGGCCCTTTCATCTTCTTGACGATGATGCGCAGGCCTTGGGTTTCCAGCACTTCGTCCTCTTCGGGCAGCCGCTTGAGCGTCTCGTGGATCAGCCCGGACAGAGTATCGGCTTCGAGGCTTGCCGGCAGGCTGATCTGCAGCAGGCGCTCGACCTTGAACAGCGGCGTGTCGCCACGCACCAGCAGTTTGCCCGGCTGGTAGGCGACGATGCCGCGCTCGGCCTTACGGTGCTCGTCCTGGATATCGCCGACCAGTGCTTCCAGCACGTCCTCCATGGTCAGGTAACCGACCACCTTGCCGTCGGCTTCCTCGACCAGCGCGAAGTGCGAGCCACCGCGGCGGAAGCGATCGAGCAGCTCGGTCAGGGGCATGTGCCGATCGACCCGCTCGATCGGGCGCATCAGTTCGTCGATCTTCAACGCCGAGGGCAATATTTCCAGCAGGGAGAGGTGCATCAGCAGGTCTTTGATGTGCAGCACGCCGACGAAGCGCCCGGTGTCCTCGTCGTGCACCGGGTAGCGGCTGTACTTGTGCCGGCGGAAGGTGCTCATGACCTCGTCCAGCGGCGCGTCGCGCTCCAGATAGACTAGGTCCTCGCGGGAGTTGGCCCAGTCCACCACTTCGAGTTCGCCCATTTCCACCGCCGAGGCCAGTACGCGCATGTCCTGGTCGCTAGGGTCGTGGGCCCGGCTCGAGTACAGGATCAGCTTCAGCTCGTCGAGGCTGTACTGGTGCTCGTGATGGGCATCCGCACCGCCCTGGCCGGCGATGCGCAGGATGGTGTTGGCGCTGGCGTTGAGCAGCCAGATCGCCGGGTACATCAGCCAGTAGAACAGGTACAGGGGAACGGCAGTCCACAGCGACAGCCGCTCCGGTTGGCGGATCGCCCAAGACTTGGGGGCCAGTTCGCCGACCACGATGTGCAGATAGGAGATGATGAAGAACGCGGTGAAGAAGGACACCCCGTGGATCAGCGCCGGCGTGTCGATGCCGAGTCTAGCCATGAGCGGTTCGAGCAGATGGGCGAAGGCCGGCTCACCGACCCAGCCGAGTCCCAGGGAGGCAAGGGTGATGCCCAGTTGGCAGGCCGAGAGGTAGGCATCCAGTTGGGCGTGCACACGGCGCAGGATCTGTCCGCTCCAGCCGTTCTGGCCGGCGATCAGTTCCACGCGGGTGGCGCGCAGCTTGACCATGGCGAATTCGGCGGCGACGAAGAAACCGTTCAGCAGGACGAGGAACAGAGCGAAGAGAATGAGGCCGAGATCGGCGAAATAGGCGAAGTCGGTACTGCTACTCGGGGAGGGGTCCATGGGGTATTCGCGAAATGATTGACAAGAGGGGGCATATTAGGGCCTCGGGGCACACTTTCAAGAGGCGTTGTCGAGCGCCCGGCCTTCCATCAGTTGAGTCGCCGGGAAATGGCAGGTGAACAGGCTGCCCTTGCCGGGCTCGCTGGCGATCTCCAGGCGGCCGTTGTGGTGGATCAGCGCGTGCTTGACGATGGCCAGCCCCAGTCCGGTGCCGCCGGTGCTAGCCGAGCGGCTGGCGTCGACCCGGTAGAAGCGTTCGGTCAGCCGCGTCAGGTGTCGGGATTCGATGCCGATGCCGGTGTCCTGCACGCTCAGGTGGGCGCCGTCGCGGTCGCTCCACCAGCGCAGGCGAATCTCGCCGCCGGGCGGGGTGTATTTCACCGCGTTGTACACCAGGTTGGAAAAGGCGCTGCTCAGTTCCGCCTCGTTGCCCTTGAGGGCGAGGTCCGGCTCTGCGTCGAGCAGGATGCGGTGCTCGTCCGCGCCGGAGAGGATCTGGGCATCCTTGACGATCGCCTGCAGTAGCGGCTCCACCTCCACCGGCTGCCTGAGTTGCTGGTTGTCGTTCGCTTCTAGGCGGGCCAGCAGCAGCAGGTCGTCGAGCAGGTTCTTCATGCGTTCGGCCTGCTGCTGCATCTGCTGCAGGGGACGGCGCCAGCGCGGGTTCACCTCGTCGGCATGTTCCAGCATGGGCTCCAGGTAGCCGGCGACCACCGTCAGCGGTGTACGCAACTCGTGGGAGACGTTGGCGACGAAGTCCTTGCGCATCTGCTCCAACTGGCGCACGTGGGTCACGTCGCGAACCAGCATCAATTGCTCGCCGTTGCCGTAGCGGGTGATTTGCACCTGCAGGTACAGGCGGTCGTTGAGCGGCGAAGGCAGTTCGAGGGGAGCGCTGAAGTCGTTCTGGTCCATGTAGGCCTTGAATTGCGGATGACGGACCAGATTGGTGATCGGCTGGCCGCTGTCCTGCGGCGTCTTCAGGCCGAGCAGGATTTCCGCGGCGCGGTTCCACCACTCCAAGTTGCCTTCGGCATCAAGCATGATCACCGCATCCTTGAGGGCGGCGGTGGATTCTTGCACGCGGTCGATCACCGCCTGCAGGCGGCCGCGCACGCGCTGGTCGCGGCGCTGGATGTTGTAGAGGCCGTCGAATACCTCGCCCCACAGGCCGCTGGCGTCCGGCGGCGGCTCGTCGGGCTGGTAGGTCTTGAGCCAGTGGTGCAGGCGGATGAGCTGGTAGAGGTTCCAGGCGAGGTAGGCGGCCAGGCCGCCGGACAGCGACCAGCCATAATCGCCGAGGAACAGGCCGAGAAGCAGGCCGACGGCGATGGGCGCCAGCAGACTGCGCAGCAGCGGACCGAGCCAGTTGTATTTCACGGGGACGTCCTTGACCTGGGCGCCTTGCACGGCGCCGGGCTTAGCTTTTGGTAGAGAAACGATAACCGGTGCCGCGCACCGTCTGTACCAGATTTTCATAGGCCTCGCCGAGGGCCTTGCGCAGTCGGCGGATGTGCACATCGACGGTGCGTTCCTCGACATAGACGTTGCCGCCCCAGACCTGGTCGAGCAGTTGGCCGCGCGTATAGGCGCGTTCCTGGTGGGTCATGAAGAACTGCAGCAGGCGGTACTCGGTGGGCCCCATCTCGGCCGGCTTGCCATCAATGGTCACCCGGTGGCTGATCGGGTCGAGCCGCAGGCCACCGATCTCGATCGGCATTTCGTTGTCGCCAGGGGCGGTACGGCGCAGCACGGCCTTCAGGCGGGCGACCAGCTCGCGCGGCGAGAAGGGCTTGGTGATGTAGTCGTCCGCACCGACTTCCAGCCCCTGGATCTTGTTGTCTTCCTCGCCCTTGGCAGTGAGCATGATCAGTGGAATGCCGGTGGTCAGTTCGTCGCGCTTCAGGCGGCGGGCCAGCTCGATGCCGGAGGTACCGGGCAGCATCCAGTCGAGTAGGATCAGATCGGGGCGGCGGTCGACGATGATGGCGTGGGCCTGCTGGGTGTTCTCCGCTTCCAGGCATTCATAACCGGCCATCTCCAGAGCAACGGCGATCATCTCGCGGATGGGGGCCTCGTCGTCGACGATAAGGATTGTCTTGCCAGCCATGGGGCAACTGTCCCGTTGTTGTTCCTGTCGATGCAGCGCATTAGATAACGGAATTATTGCAGTTGTGTGACGAGTAGACGCATCTGCTGGAATGTCTAAATCCCGTAGTCGAGAACCAGGCCGACCAGGATCGCCAGGCCGGCCCAGTGGTTGTGCAGGAAGGCACGGAAGCAGGCCTGCGGTTCGCGCCGGCGAGTGGCGACGAATTCCCAGGCGAAGCACAGGGCGGCCACCAGCAGGCCGAGGTGGAAGTACGGGCCGAGGCCTAGGCGCATCCCGACCACCAGCAGCAGGCCGAGGGTCAGGCCCTGCAGGGCAAGGATGATCGCCCGGTCGGCCGCGCCGAAAAGGATGGCGGTGGATTTCACGCCGATCTTCAGGTCTTCCTCGCGGTCGGTCATCGCGTAGTAGGTGTCGTAGGCCACGGTCCAGGCCAGGTTGGCGGCGAAGATCAGCCAGGCTTCGAGCGGCAGGCGGCCGGTCGCGGCAGTGAAGGCCATGGGGATGCCCCAAGAGTAGGCCGCCCCGAGCACCAATTGCGGGAGGTGGGTATAGCGCTTCATGAAGGGGTAGAGCGAGGCCACCGCCAGGGCGCCAAAGGACAGGGCGACGGTGGTCGGGTCGGTCAGCAGTACTAGGCCGAAGCTCAGGGCCACCAGCACGGCGAACAGCGTCCAGGCTTCGCGCGTACGAATCCGCCCGGTCGCCAGCGGACGCTGTCGGGTGCGGGCGACATGGCCGTCGAAGTTGCGGTCGGCGAAGTCGTTGATCACGCAGCCGGCCGAGCGCATGAGGATCACGCCGCAAGTGAAGATCAGCACTTGCTTCAGGCTAGGCGCGCCGTCGGCGGCGATCCACACCGCCCAGAGGGTCGGCCAGAGCAGCAGGTAGATACCGATCGGCCGATCCAGGCGCACCAGTTGGATGAAGTCCCAGGCGCGGGGGTGCAGGCGGTTCATCGATTGCAGCAGGGCGGTGTACATGGGCGACGTTCCCGGAGGGTTCGGGCGGATTATAGGGTGTCCGGGTCGATTCCCTGGTAGCGCCAGAGCTCCGGCAAGAAGACTTCCGCCACTAATACGCTCAGGGTTTTCCGGTAAAAACGCGAGCGCCGTCCCCAGAGTCCGGGGCGGCGTATCCCGGCTGGCAACCAGTCCGGCAGATAGCGCGTGGCCTGCAGCGGGCCGCGGACGAAGGCTGGGTCGCTGAACAGCAGTTCGCCGAGGGGCCGTCGGCCGAGTTCGGCGAGTACGCTAAAAAACCCCTCCAGAGCCTCGCGGGCCGCCACGCTGCGGGCGAACACCCACGGCCGCTCGGCGCCGAGCAGGTAGACCTCGCGTACCCAGCCGGTGCTGCCCGGCACCACGCCGAGGGCGGCGCATTCGTCGTCGCGCAGCACCTGCCAGCCTTCGGCCAGCGGCGTCACGGCGAAACGGCCGGCGGAAAGGGCGGTCAGCCGGCGGGTCAGCGAGTTGCTGTCGAACAGCCAGTCGGTCAGAACGGCCGGGGGGGCAGGATGCAGTTGGTCGGCACCGAGCCATTGGAAAGCGGGAGCAGCGGTCACGGAGGAGCATTCCGGCAGAGTGTCGGGGAAGCGAGTCTAGGGCCTGGCGCCGATTGTTGCCATGCCCGCGCCGAATCGGCCAGGGCAATGGCATGAAGCGCTCGCCTGATACCAGACTGGAAAGATTGTGTGATCCTTGGCATGGCTGCTTGCCGAGTAGCCGGACAGTCCCCGTTTCGGCCCCCCGGCCGAGTCACTTTTTCTTGCTTGGCCAAGAAAAAGTAACCAAAAAGAAAGCCACCCCCTCATCCGGCCCTGCGCTTCGCTCCGGGTTCCCTCCCTGCATCGCCGCTCCAGGGGCACGTCCCGCAGGGTCATCCATGGCTCATCGCGGCTCTCGCGGCATCCTTGCCGCTCGACCCCTTCCACGACGATTCCGCTCGGCTTTCTGAAGGGGGCATCCGGCGCGGCCTGACAGGTCGTGCCGCAAGAGCGAAAGCGCTTTCAGGCAACCCGGAGCCCGACTCCCGTTCAGGAGGCCGAGCGCAGGCGTCGCGTAGAGGGGCGAGCCGCAAGGAGGCGGCGAGCGTCGTACGAGGGGGCATGGATGCCCCTTGTGCGACGACCCTCGGAGCGGCGCCGGAGCGAGGGAGCCCCGGCGTAGCCGGGGCCGAATGACCGGGCGCGCTTTCTCTTTGGTTACTTTCTCTTGGCGCGAGCAAAGAGGAAAGCGACTCGGCCGGGGGGTCGAAACAGGAAGTATCCAGCCCCTCGGCAAGCAGCCGATGCACCGGATTTGAAGACCAGGCCGGAACGACCAGGCACACAATCTTTCCAGTCCGGTATCGGAAAGACATTTCATGCGATTGCCCTGCCGAATCGGCCTTGGCACTGCCGGTGACTTGCAGTAGCGTGGAATTCTTCGCGATTTCGGAGGAGAGCCATGCGCAAGTGGCAATGCATCGTCTGTGGCTTCGTCTATGACGAGGCCTGCGGTCTTCCGGAAGAGGGCATCGCCCCCGGCACGCCTTGGGAAGAGGTGCCGTCCGACTGGCTGTGCCCCGTGTGCGGTGCCAGCAAGCAGGATTTCGAGATGATCGAGATCTTTTGACGCATGCTCGGGACCGTCGGCGCCTGGGCGCTGGCTCTTCGCCCGGCCGGACGAGGGGTTCGTGCGTAGCGCTCCGTCGGTCCGCGCCGCTCAAGGACGCGGCGTGACTGGCGAAGAGCGGTGGGGCATGCCATCCTCCCTGTGTCGGCTGCGGCAGGGAGCCGCTACAGCCTAGGGAAGAGCGTACGGATACAACAACAAGAAACATCGAAGAGGTAATCATGCGTAAACCGGAACTTGCTGCGGCCATCGCCGAAAAGACCGATCTCACCCGGGATCAGGCCAATCGGGTACTCAATGCGATGCTTGAGGAAATCACCAGCGCGCTGAATCGCAAGGACAGCGTTACCTTGGTCGGCTTCGGCACTTTCGTGCAGCGCCATCGCGGCGCCCGGACCGGCAAGAACCCGCAGACCGGCCAGCCGGTCAAGATCAGGGCCAGCAACACAGTCGCCTTCAAGCCGGGCAAATCGCTCCGGGATGCGGTCAACTGACCGGATGAGGTCCGTGTCGCCCGAACTGGGGCTCGGGCGATCACCTGTCGCCGCCGAGGGCAGGTCGCTTTCCTCTGTCATGCCGGGGGAATATTCGCAGCGGCGGTAGGCCCCGGCTTGCGGCATTCTTCCCATCTTCCCTGCCTCCGCCAAGATTGCGAGAACTGCCCTCCCGAAGGCCGTTCCGCTTCAGCCGTCCCGGCTTCGTCTCATTCCGGATGCGCCAGCAGGGCACGCAGCGCCGTTTCCGCGGCCAGTACCCGGTCCAGCGCCTCCTCGGCCCGGGCCCTGGTGAGCCCCAAGCCGTCGAGCAGCCGCTGAGGAATCTCTTCCTGCGGCGTGCTGCCGATGCCGCGGTTGCGCAGCAGGTTGGTCGCCAGGTAGACCAGATTGGCGTAGACCGCATGGCAACCGCGATAGTCGGGATCGTGCTGGCAGCTCAGCGCGACCGACAGCTCCTCGGGCATCAGCCAGTGCTCCATCAGCCAGGCGCCGATCTGCTCGCGAGTGATGCCGAGCAGATGGTGCTCGACTAGGGTGTGCGGTACGTGCGGGTTGATCTGCAGGTGCTGGCTGAGCAGCTTGAAGTAGGACGGGAAGATGTGCGCGAGGGTCAGGTAGCCGAAGTTGTGCAGCAGTCCGGCCAGGTAGGCCAGTCCCGGCTCGGGTCGTTTGCCGCGAGGCATCGCCCGGCATAGGCCGTCCATCAGGGTAGCGGTGTAGAGGGCCTCCTCCCAGTAGGGGGTCAGGTCCTCGGGGGGCTCGGTGTTTTCCGCGGGACCGATTTCGGACAGGCCGAGCGATAGGTTCAGCACCACTTCGGAGCCGAGCACCCGGACGATGGCATCCTCCACCGAGAGTACCCGCTCCGGCGACGGATGGTGGTGGGTGCCGGCCAGCCCGGCCCAACTGACCACCTGGGCGGCGAGGGCCGGGTCGGTTTCGATCAGGTAGGTGACGTCGTCGTCGCTGCAGGTACGCAGATTGCCGTGCAACTGGCGAATACGGCGCACGGTGTTACGTCGTGGCGGAATTTCCACCCGGCGCTCCAGGCGCTGGCGGATACGCCGGGCGGTGAAGCCCTGCACGGCCTCCATCGGGTCCTCGGCGTGCGCCTGCAGGTTGTGGCGCAGTAGGATCAGTGGCATGCCGAAGCGGGCGCTGCGGGCGTTGGCGAGCAGGCCGCGATAGACCTCGCTGTCGATTTCCAGGAGCACGTGGGGCTGGCCGGAGTCGAGCAGTACGCTCGGCCCTTGCAGCAGGCGCTCGTCGTACAGGCAGGGACTGTCGATCAAAGGTGGCAAGCCGGGGAGTGCGCTCAGCCGTTCGCGGGCGAACAGTTGCCGCAGGCGCTCGTCGGCCGGAACGAGGCAGCGGCCGATGGCTGTCTTCAGGCGGTGGAGGTCGAGCAACTGGTCGCGGGGGAACAGCACCAGCAGGCTGCCGGTCTCGTCCTCGAGCAGCGCGGCCTGTATCCGCGGCTGAAGGGAGCCCGGTCGCTCGTGGACGATGCGTACGGGAACGCCGAGCCTGCTCAGCAGATCCCGGAGGATCTGTGGCAGTTGGGGTTGTAGCAGTTCGGCGGCGTTCGGCAGGGTCTCGGGCATAGGGTGTTTGCTGGGGTGGGACGAAGTCGGAGCAGTATAACCAGTCGACCGGGTTTCGCGCTCATTTGCGCCAATTTGATCAAACTTGTCCGTATTGTTGGCCATGACGGAGCCAGCGTTCCAATAGCGGGCTGACATGTTGTGGCCAGCGTGCGAGCAAATTCTGGGCCGCTTCGCGTACCACTGGTAGCAGATCGGCGTCGCGCATCAGGTCGGCGACCTTGAACTGTAAAAGGCCGGTTTGGCGGGTGCCGAGCATCTCGCCGGGACCTCGCAGTTCCAGGTCCTTCTCGGCGATGACGAAGCCGTCCGAGGTTTCGCGCATGATCGCCAGGCGCTCGCGCCCGAGTTGCGACAGCGGCGCGTGGTAGAGCAGCACGCAGTGGCTAACGGTGCTGCCGCGTCCGACCCGGCCGCGCAACTGGTGCAACTGGGCGAGTCCCAGGCGCTCGGGGTTTTCGATAATCATCAGGCTGGCGTTGGGCACGTCCACGCCCACTTCGATCACCGTGGTGGCGACCAGTAGTTGCAGCCGGCCGGCCTTGAACTCTTCCATCACCGCAGCTTTTTCCGTCGGCTTCATGCGTCCGTGGATCAGCCCGACGGCCAGATCGCCGAGCGCTGCAGAGAGTTCCTCGAAGGTGGTTTCCGCGGCCTGGCAGGTCAATTCCTCGGACTCCTCGATCAGCGTGCACACCCAGTAGGCCTGGCGGCCTTCCAGACAGGCGGCGCGGACCCGCTCGATTACCTCCGGGCGCCGACTGTCGGCGATCACCAGGGTGTTCACCGGGGTGCGTCCGGGCGGCAGTTCGTCGAGTATCGAGGTGTCCAGATCGGCGTAGGCGCTCATCGCCAGGGTACGCGGGATGGGCGTGGCAGTCATGATCAACTGGTGCGGGCAGAGGCGGCCGTCGACGCCCTTCTGGCGCAGGGCCAGGCGCTGCTGCACGCCGAAGCGGTGCTGTTCGTCGATGATCGCCAGGGCCAGGTTGCGAAAACGCACCTCGTCCTGGAACAGCGCGTGGGTGCCGACCACCATCGGGCAGCCGCCGGCGATCTTCTCCAGCGCCGCGCCGCGCGCCTTGCCCTTGAGCTTGCCGGCCAGCCAGGCGAGGTCGATGCCCAGCGGCTCCAGCCAGCGGGCGAAGTTCAGGTAGTGCTGCTCGGCGAGGATCTCGGTGGGCGCCATCAGGGCGACTTGATAGCCCGCCTCGATGGCCTGCAGCGCAGCCAGCGCGGCGACCACCGTTTTGCCGGCGCCGACGTCGCCCTGTACCAGGCGCAGCATCGGCTCGCTCCGGCTGAGATCGTAGGCGATCTCGGCGCCGACCCGACGCTGGGCGCCGGTGGGGGCGAAGCCGAGGTTGGCGAGGAACAGGTGTGGCAACCTGCTGGCCGGTGGCAGGGCCGGAGCCTGCTGGCTGCGCAGGCTCTCGCGCAGCCGCTGCAGGGATAACTGGTGGGTCAGCAGTTCCTCGAAGGCCAGGCGATGCTGGGCCCAGTGCCGGCCTTCGGCCAGCTCCTCGAGGTCGGCGTCCGGCGGCGGCCGGTGCAAATAGCGGATCGCCTCGTCCAGCGGGCCGAGGCGGTGGGCGCGGGCCAGTTCTGCCGGCAGCCAGTCCGGCAGGCTGTGCGGGCCGAGGCGAGTCAGCGCCTGCTCGGTCAGACCGCGCAGGCGCTGCTGGGTGAGGCCTTCGGTGGTCGGGTAGATGGGCGTCAGGGTCTGTTCCACCGGCGCCGGCTCCAGGCCGCTTTGCGCGCGGTATTCCGGGTGGTAGATCTCCAGGCCCGATGCGCCGGGGCGCACCTCGCCGTAGCAGCGCAGCGGGGTGCCGCGCTTAAGCGCATCCTTCTGCGCGGTACTGAAGTGGTAGAAACGCAGGGACAGGCTGCCGCTGCCGTCCTGCAGGCGCACCAGCAGGCTGCGGCGGCGGCCCATGACGACGTCGGCGGCGGCCACCGTGCCCTCGACCACCGCATCCTGCCCGGGGCGCAAGGCGCCGATCGGGGTAATGCGGGTGCGGTCTTGGTAGCGCAGCGGCAGGTGGAACAGCAGGTCCTGCAGGGTTTCCAGACCGACCCGGGCGAGTTTCTCGGCCAGCGCCGCGCCGACGCCCTTCAGCGCGGTGACCGGGATCGTCGCCAGTTCGGTCATGCCGTCTGCTGGGCGGGGCCGGTCGGCGAATGGATCGCCGAGCACAGGCGGATGGACTCGGCCAGGATCTCGATCGCCTTGGGCCGCGGGAAGCTGGCGCGCCAGGCGAGGGCCACGGTGCGGAACGGCACCGGCGAGGCCAGCGGACGGACTTCGAGTATGCCGGGGGCGTAGTGGTGGCTGTTCACCGCGGTGAACGGCAGCACCGAAATGCCGAGCCCGGAGGCAACCATGTGGCGGATGGTCTCCAGCGAGCTGGATTCCACCGTGGTGTGGCGATGCGCCTCGTCGCTCTTGCGCAGCGATGGGCAAGCCTCCAGCACCTGGTCACGGAAGCAATGGCCCTCGCCGAGCAGCAGCAGGCTCTTGTCGTTAAGCATCTCGGTGTCGATGGTGCGCAGCCTGGTCCAGGGGTGACCGGCCGGCAGCAAGGCATAGAAGGGCTCGTCGTAGAGCGGTTTGGTCAGCACGTCCGCCTCGTTGAACGGCAGCGCGACGATGATCGCGTCGAGTTCGCCGGTGCGCAGCTTGTCGCGCAGCATGTGGGTGAAGTTTTCCTCGATGTACAAGGGCATCTGCGGCGCCGCCTTGTGCAACTGCGGGATCAGGTGCGGGAACAGGTAGGGACCGATGGTGTAGATGGCACCGACCTTGAGTGGCGCGGTCAACTGGTTCTTGCCGGCCTGGGCCAGTTCGCGGATGCTCTGGGCCTGTTCCAGCACCTTCTGGGCCTGGGTGACGATGCCCTCGCCGACCGGGGTCAGCCGCACGGCGGTCTTGCTGCGTTCGAAGATCAGCACGCCGAGTTCGTCTTCGAGCTTCTTCACGCCCACCGAAAGGGTCGGCTGGCTGACGTGGCAACGCTCGGCGGCGCGTCCGAAATGCTGTTCCTGGGCGAGGGTGACGATATAGCGCAGTTCGGTGAGGGTCATAGCGAATATCCATTAGCTCGCTTTCAAGAATAGCCTTTGCGTAGCTGAGAACCAACCGTGTCCACGAACAGCATGACAGGAGCTCATATGGAAACCACTGCGCCCGTGCTGCTGATCGCCGGTTGCGGCGACGTCGGCAGCCACCTCGGCGAACGGCTGGCCGCCGCAGGCTGGCATGTGCATGGCCTGCGCCGGCGGGTGGCCGCCCTGCCGGCGACGATCTTGCCGCTGTGCGGCGATCTCGAAAGCACGCAGTGTCCTGCGGGCTGGCCGTCGGGGCGGATCGATTACCTAGTCTACAGCGCGGCGGCCAGCCGTCACGACGAGCCCGGCTACCGGGCCGCCTATGTCCAGGGGCTGTGCCATGTACTGGACTGGTTGGCGCGGCACGGCCAGAAGCCGAGGCGGCTGCTGTTCGTCTCCAGCACCGGGGTCTATGGCCAGCAGGAGGGCGAGTGGGTCGACGAAAACTCGCCGACCGAGCCTTCCGGCTTCTCCGGGCGGGTGTTGCTGGAAGCCGAGCGCCTGGCCCTGGGCAGCGGCCTGCCGGCCAGCGTGGTGCGTCTGGCCGGCATCTACGGGCCCGGTCGCGAGTGGCTGCTCGGGCAGGTCCGCCGCGGCGGTCGGATCGCCGCGACGCCGCCGCTCTACGGTAACCGCATCCACCGCGACGACGCCGCCGGACTGCTCGCCTTCCTGCTCGAGGCCGATGCCCGTGGCGTTGCGCTGGCCGACTGCTATCTGGGCGTGGACGACACGCCGGCGCCGCTGCACGAGGTGGTCGCCTGGCTGCGCGGGCGGCTGGGCGTGACTGAAGAGGGCACGGAGAGTATCGGCCAGCGCGCCGGCAACAAGCGTTGCAGCAACGCCAGGGCCCGCGCGCTCGGCTGGGTGCCGCGCTATCCCGATTACCGCGAGGGCTATGCGGCGCTGCTAGACACGCCCTAGGGCCGTTAACACTACTCCGCGCGGCCGCGACGGAGCCTGTTTTTGCGCGCGGTTAAGCGCGAGCAGAGAAGTTCGGTCAACGACGCACCGCGCAAAAACAGGCCCGTCCCTGCGGATGGGGCCGCCCAGACTGCGCGGCAAATGGCCCCATGCGTCGTTGCGGGACTTGGCAAGGCAATGCCATTCCCTGCGTCCCGCGCCTCGCCGATCGCGGCCCGGCCTGGCGCCATCTGGCGCAGCAACGCGGCTGCGCGGAGTAGTGTTAACAGGCCCTAGCGCCAGTCGCAGAAGCAGCCTTCGGCCAGGGTTCCGCCGGCCCGCACCGGACGGCCTTCGAGCAGAGCGTCGAGGATCGGCTCGACGAAGCTGTTGGCCGAGGTGCAGGTCGCCCCTTCGTTGTAGGGGCCGAAGTAGGCCAGATGGCCCTGGCGATCCCAGATCGCCAGGGCCGGGCTGGCCGGCGGTGCCTTGCCGTCGGGGAGTGCCGCCAGCGGCTGCAGCGCGGCCAGCACCGGCGGCAGGCCGCCGCGGCTGCCCGGCCGCTGCACGGCATGGAAGGACACGCCCCGCGCTCCGTAGCGTTCGATCAGTTCAGCCAGATGCTGCTGGTTGCCGACGTTGCAGGGGCAGGCCGGGTCGTGGAAGTGCACCAGGCGGATCGGCCCGGCACCCGCCAGGGCCGGCGGCAGGCGCAGTCCACTGGCATCGAACAGGACGGTCCGCTGGTAGCAGCCGCGGTACCAGTCGTAGGCGGCAGCGAGGCCGAGGATGGCGAGCAGTATGGTGAGCAGGGTCTTGCGCTTCGGGGGGAGCATGGCGTAAAGACGGGCAGAGAATGCCCTAGCTTGCCACGCCACGCCTGTCCGATGAAGGGCGTCGGCACGGTGGAGCGCCGGGCGTGGTTTCCTTCGCGGATGAGGTGTCATGTCAGAGTCTTTCCAGCCCGATCTTCTGCGTCCTTTGCTGCAGCCTTTGGCCACGGCCGGTGACGAGTCGCCGCGAGTCCGGGCCTACCGCCGCTACTACGGGCTCGACCTGGGCGAGCATCGCCTGGGTGTGCAGGGCCGCCTCGGCGCCTTCGACGTCGGTCCCTACCGGATCGTCGCCCAGGTCTGGTGGCCGGAGCGGCCGCGCGCGACCCTGCTGCTGTTGCACGGCTACTACGATCACATGGGACTCTATCGGCACGTGTTCGACTGGGCGCTGGGCATGGGCTTCGCCGTACTCTCCTGCGACCTGCCGGGGCACGGGCTGTCCAGTGGCGCGCCGGCCAGCATCGACGACTTCGCCGAATACCAGGCGGTGTTCCAGGGGCTTCTGGGCGAAGCCGCCGCGCTCGATTTGCCCAAGCCCTGGCACCTGTTCGGGCAGAGCACCGGTGGCGCCATCCTGCTCGATTATCTGCTGACCGGCGCGCCGCGTTCCGAACTGGGCGAGACCATCCTCTTCGCCCCGCTGGTGCGGCCGCGCAGTTGGCGGCTGTCGAAACTCAGCTATCAGGCACTGCGGCCGTTCGTCCAGTCGATTCCGCGGCGTTTCACCGACAATTCCAGCGACACGGCCTTCCTCGAATTCATCCAGCGCGACCCGCTGCAGGCGCGCATCCTGCCGACCGCCTGGGTCGGCGCGCTAGCGCGCTGGATTCCGCGCATCGAGGCCGCCGGGCGCAGCGAGCGCAGCCCGCTGATCATCCAGGGCGATGCCGACCTGACCGTCGACTGGCGGCACAACCTGGACGTGCTGCGGGGCAAGTTCCGCAATCCGCAGTTTCTGCTGCTGGCGGACGCGCGCCATCACCTGGCCAACGAGTGCGAGGCGCTGCGCAAGCGCTACTTCGATTTTCTGCGCGAACGGCTGGCGTGACCGGCTATTGCTGTCCGACCGCCAGGCCGGCGCGCAGGGCGGCCAGGGCAGCCTGGTAGTAGGCCCGGCCGGCGGGCGACTCGGCGAACTCGACGAACTCTTCCAGTTCCGGGTCGGATAGGTCCCGGTAGACGTACATCAGGGTGTTGTCCAGATCCTGCTCGATCTCGTCGCGGATGCGCTGGCGCTGGTTGTCGAGCATGCCGAGCTGGCCGCCGCTGAACAGGCCGAAGCCGGGCACCATTTGGCTCAGGCTATCGGCGGCCACTCCGGCCAGCGCCAGGCTGAGTTCGGCGCCGGCTTCTCCGGCCGGGATGGCCTGCGCCAGGTGGCGGATCAGCAGGCGGCGAGTGGCGTCGGCCTGCATGCGCGGCAGGCCGTTGGCGTGCCTGGCCAACTGGTCGCTGCGGGTGGCGGTCAGTTCGGCGGCGACGATCTTGCGGCCCAGCGGGCTCTCGAAAAAGGCCAGCGCCGGCCCCGGCTGCGGCAACCGGGCGCGCAGCGCCGCCAGGGCGCGGCGGTCCATGGCCTGGGCGGCGAAGCGCTGGTTGCTGTTGTCGACCAGGGTCTGGTAGATCGCTGGCGGCAGGTTGGTCCGGTAGCGCTGCTGGGCGCTGGCGAGGGCAGCGTGGAAGTGCTCGCGCTGTTCCGGCCAGCCCCCGCTCCGGTAGAGCTGCAGGTAATCGTCGGCGAAGCCGGGCGGGCCGAGCAGGGCGAGGACGAGGAAGACGAGGGCGCGCATGAAGACTCCGGTCGTTCGTAGCGCTATTGTCAACGGCCCCGCGCGCAAAAGTCGAGGGGGCGCCGGCCGCGAGCCGGCATCGGGGCCGTTGCCTTCGTCGTTCCAGCTCTCGGGCATCGTTGCCCGGTCCGAGTACGCAGGTCAGCCAGGCGTCGTTGGGCGTGCCGCCCGGTGAGTGCAGGCGTTCGACCATGTCGCTGGCGAGGACGTGAGTCTCTTTCTGTTCCTCGCTTTCCACCAGGGTGTAGAACAGGTCCCGGTGGTCGACCTGCCAATGTGTCCTTGGCGTTTTCGCTGGCGACCGCCTAGCGATACCGGAGACTGATCCGTGGGCTGCACGATATTTGGGGCCGACCTACTCCAAAACCTCGGCAACCCCTAGAATATCCAGCATGCCTATCTCTCCCGCTCATTCCCTGCTGCTGAGCATCGTCGACGACCTGGCTGGCCCCGGCTGGTCGCAGCAAAGCATCTTCCTGCCGCCGGCATTGACCGCCGAGCTGGCTGCGGAGTGTCGCGCGCGGGCGGATGCCGGCGAGCTGACGCCCGCCGCCATAGGCCGCGGCGGCCGGCAATTGGTGCAGGACAGCGTGCGCGGCGACTACACCGCCTGGCTGGAGCCCGGCCAGTGCGCGCCGGGCGATGCTTGGCTAGCATTGATGGACTCTCTGCGCCAGACCCTTAACCGTGAGTTGTTCCTCGGTCTGGAGGAGCTCGAGTGCCACTTCGCGCTTTATCCGCCGGGGGCCTTTTACCGGCGCCACTTCGACCGCTTCCGCGACGACGACAGCCGCACGGTGACCGTGGTGCTCTACCTCAACGAGGACTGGCAGCCCGACGAAGGCGGCGAGCTGCGCCTGTATCTGCCGGGCGGCCGGGCGCACGACATGATGCCGCAGGGCGGCAGCCTGGCCTGCTTCATGTCGGCGAGTTTTCCTCACGAGGTGCTGCCGGCGACCCGCGAACGGCTGTCGCTGACCGGCTGGTTCCGGCGGCGTGCCGGTAACCCCCTGGAGATCCTGTAGGCCGGTCCGCGCCGGCACACGGAGCCCCGCATGCACAAGATCCTGGTCAGTCGCTGCCTGCTCGGCGAGCGGGTTTGCTACGACGGTGGCAGCCACGGTCCTTTCGTTCTGCTCGAGGAATGGCGGCGCCAGGGACGCCTGGTGGCGGTCTGCCCGGAGGTCGCCGGCGGTCTGCCGACGCCTCGGCCGCCGGTGGAGATTCCCGGCGGGCAGGGCACCCGGGTGCTGGATGGCGAGTGCGGTGTGCTGACCGTCGACGGCGCGGATGTCGGTGCGGCCTTCCTCGCCGGCGCCCGCGCCGCCCTGCGACTGGTCGAGGCCAACGGCATCCGCCTCGCCGTGCTCAAGGCGCGCAGTCCTTCCTGTGGCAACCACGAGAACTACGACGGCAGTTTCGCCGGCCGGCGGGTGCCCGGCGAGGGGGTCACCGCCGCGCTGCTCAGGCGCCACGGGGTGCGGGTGTTCAGCGAAGAGGAACTGATGGACGCGGTCACCGCCCTGGCAGCGCTGGAGGCGGGCGAAGACGCGCGATGAGCCTTGCTTGCCACCAATGGCTATCCGGCAGTGGATAGACCTGATCAATGGCGCGGTCGATAATTCCTCCCGGCGGTACATTTTCGTACAGCGTACCGATGAGTCTTACCCTCGCCGTGGAGAATCCGGGTTGTCGCAGTCGCCGCGCTTTTCGCTCCGTACCTGGCCTGCCGCGTTGCAGTGGTTGGCCTTGCTGGTCGTCGCCGGAGCCGGTGGCGGACTGCTCGGCCATCTGGATCTGCCGGCCGCCTGGTTTCTCGGCCCTATGTTGGTGGCCGTGGCCTTCGGTGTTTGCGGTGCGACTATCCACATACCCAGGCCGGTCTTCAAGCTGGGCCAGGGCTGCGTCGGCATCCTGGTCGCCCAGTCGATGACCCTGTCGGTGTTGCTGAACTTGGCGCAGTCCTGGCATGTGATGCTGCTGGCGACCTTGCTGACCTTGGCCCTCAGTCTGCTGGTGAGCCTGGGGCTGGTCTGGTTCGGCGGCATTTCCGGCAGCACCGCGGCCTGGGGGATGGCGCCCGGGGCCGCCTCGGCGATGGTCGCGATGGCCGAGGAGGACGGCGCCGACGGCCGCGTGGTGGCGACCATGCAGTACGTGCGGGTGGTTTGCGTGGTGCTGATCGGGGCGCTGGTCGGGCATCTGACTGGAATCCCGGACGTCGAGCCGGCCGGGTTGTCGCCGCTGCCGGCGCAGACCGGGCTGGCGGACTTGGCACCGAGCCTGGCGCTGATCCCGTGCGGGGTGCTGGCCGGCGCGCGCCTGTCCGCCGGCGCCCTGCTGCTGCCGCTGCTGGCCGGTGCCGCCCTGCAGGTGGCTGGCGTGCTGCGCCTGGGGCTGCCGGATTGGCTGCCACCTCTGGCCTACGGGGCAATCGGATGCTATATCGGGTTGCGTTTCGATCTGGCGACGCTGAGCCATGTCTGGCGCCGCCTGCCGGCGATGATCGTCGGCGCGGTGGTACTGATCGTGCTCTGCGCGCTGTCGGCCTGGCTGATCGCGCTGCTGCTCGGCAAGGATTTCCTCTCCGTCTACCTGGCGACCACTCCCGGCGGCCTGGACGCCATGGCGATCATCGCCGTGGATACCCGCTCGGATGCTGGTCTGGTGCTGGCCATGCAGACGCTCCGCCTGTTCGGGGTAATTCTCACGGGAGCCTTCTTCGCGCGGCAGATCATGCGCCTGGCGCGACGCTGAGCAAGCCTTTTCCTTTACGCTGCCGGAGTCTTTCAGTCGTGGCTGTGCTACAGGCGATTCTGCCGATCTTCGCCCTGATCGTGCTGGGCTACTTTCTCGGGCGCCGCCAGTGGCTGGGTGCCCAGGCGGCCAGGGAGCTGGGCAACCTGACCTTCAAGCTGTTCATGCCGATGCTACTGTTCCATGGCATAGCCAAGGCCTCGCTGGACGAGGGCTTTTCCCCCGGCCTGCTGCTGGCCTACTTCCTGCCGGCCCTGAGCGTCTTCGCCGTGGTGAACCTGATCGGCCACCGCCTGCGCGGACGGCCCACGCCGTTCGGCCTGACCGCCGGCTTCTCTAACAACGTGTTGGTGGGCATCCCGCTGGTAGCCACCCTGTTCGGCAATCCCGGACTGGTCTACGTGTTCACGGTGCTGGCCTTCCACAGCCTACTGCTGTTTTCCTTCCAGAGCCTGTACGGCGCGCTGGCCGACGGGGAGGCGGTGAATGTCCGCTCCCTGTTGCTGAGCCTGGCCAACCCGATGATCGTCGGGCTGGTGCTGGGCGTGCTGCTGAACCTTTCCGGCCTGCAACTGCCCGTCTCCATCGAGCATCTGGTCCAGTGGCTGGGACAGGCGGCACTGCCCTGCGCGCTGATCGTGCTCGGGGTCAATCTCTCCGGCTACCGTCTGTTACCCAGCCGTGAGGCGCTCGGCATCGTCTTCGCCAAGCTGCTGGTGTTCCCGCTGGCGGTACTGCTCCTGTGCGCGGCGTTCGGGCTGGGGCCGCTGGCCAGTTCGGTGCTGATCGCCATGGCCGCCTGCCCCAGCGGGGTGAACGTGTTTGGCTTCGTCCGCCACCCGGAGGACAGCGGGGTGGTCGGCTCGGCGATCACCCTGTCGACTCTGCTGGCGGTGCTGACCCTGCCGCTGTGGGTGTTTCTCGGCGCGCATCTGTAGCCAGCGGAAACGACGAGGCCCGTACCATTCGGTACGGGCCTCGTCGTCGGGCGGCTCGCGGCTGCTGAATGGTCAGAACAGTACGCGGCTGCGGATGGTGCCGTTCACTTGCTGCAGTTTCTCTAGGGCCATTTCCGAGTACTCGGCATCGACGTCGATCACCACGTAGCCGACCGTCTCGTTGGTCTGCAGGAACTGGCCGGAGATGTTGATGCCGTTCTCGGCGAAGACCTTGTTGATCTCGCTCATCACTCCGGGGATGTTCTTGTGGATGTGCAGCAGACGGTGCTTGCCCGGATGCGAGGGCAGGGCTACTTCCGGGAAGTTGACCGAGGACACCGAGGTGCCGTTGTCGCTGTACTTGACCAGCTTCTCGGCCACTTCCGAACCGATGTTGGCCTGGGCCTCCATGGTCGAGCCGCCGACGTGCGGGGTGAGGATGACGTTGTCGAACTCGCGCAGCGGGCTGACGAACTCGTCGTTGTTGGAGCGCGGCTCCACCGGGAATACGTCGATGGCCGCACCGTTGAGGTGCTTGTCGCGAAGGGCGGCGGCCAGCGCGTCGATGTCCACCACGGTGCCGCGAGCGGCGTTGAGCAGGATGGCGCCCTTCTTCATGGCGCGGATTTCCTTCTCACCGATCATCCACTTGGTCGCGGCGGTTTCCGGCACGTGCAGGGTAACGATGTCGGCCTGGCCGAGCAGGTCGTAGAGGTTGCCCACCTGGGTGGCGTTGCCCAGCGGCAGCTTGGTCACCACGTCGTAGAACAGCACCTGCATGCCCAGGCTTTCGGCCAGCACCGAGAGCTGGGTACCGATCGAGCCGTAGCCGATAATGCCGAGCTTCTTGCCGCGGATCTCGTAGGAGTTGCTGGCGTTCTTCAGCCAGCCGCCGCGGTGGCAAGCCGCGTTTTTCTCGGGAATGCCGCGCAGCAGCAGGATCGCTTCGGCGAGCACCAGCTCTGCCACCGAGCGGGTGTTCGAGTAGGGGGCGTTGAACACCGCGATGCCGCGCTCGCGGGCGGCCTTCAGGTCGACCTGATTGGTGCCGATGCAGAAACAGCCGACCGCGACCAGCTTCTTCGCGCGGTCGAAGACCTCCTCGGTCAGTTGAGTGCGCGAGCGGATGCCGATGAAGTGGGCGTCGGCGATCTTCTCTTTCAACTGTTCCTCGGGCAGCGAGCCGGTCAGGTACTCGATGTTGGTGTAGCCGGCAGCCTTGAGCGTATCCAGTGCGGTCTGGTGGACGCCTTCCAGCAGAAGGAAGCGGATCTTGCTCTTGTCGAGAGAGGTCTTGCTCATCTACGTAAACCTGTTTTCCTGGAGGTAGGTGGCGATGTAGGTGGGCAGCCGGTAGTACTGCCCGGAAAGGGCTACAGCCGTTCCGGAAATCGGCGGGAAGCACGACTCACGGGACGGCTATGCTAGCATACCGAGCCCGCCAAACCGCCATTCCTGGTACGTGAAGGGTATTCAGGACGGCCATGAATCCTTTGAGAGTTTTCCCATGACCAACCCTGCCCTGATAGACGAGTTGAAGACCCTGGTGGAGCCCGGCAAGGTGCTCACCGACGCCGACTCCCTCAACGCCTACGGCAAGGACTGGACCAAGCATTTCGCCCCCGCCCCCCTGGCCATCGCGTTCCCGAAGAGCATAGAGCAGGTGCAGGCCATCGTCCGCTGGGCCAACGAGCGCAAGGTCGCCCTGGTGCCCTCGGGCGGGCGCACCGGGCTGTCCGCCGCCGCCGTCGCCGCGCATGGCGAAGTGGTGGTGGCCTTCGACTACATGAACCGCATCCTGCGCTTCGACGAGATCGACCGCACCGTGGTCTGCGAGCCTGGCGTGGTGACCAAGCAACTGCAGGACTTCGCCGCGGACAAGGGGCTGTACTACCCGGTCGACTTCGCCTCCGCCGGTTCCAGCCAGATCGGCGGCAACATCGGCACCAACGCCGGCGGGATCAAGGTGATCCGCTACGGTATGACCCGCAACTGGGTAGCCGGCCTCAAGGTGGTCACCGGCAAGGGCGATCTGCTCGAACTGAACAAGGACCTGATCAAGAACGCCACCGGCTATGACCTGCGCCAACTGTTCATCGGCGCCGAGGGCACCCTGGGCTTCGTCGTCGAGGCCACCATGCGCCTCGATCGCGCGCCGACCAACCTCACCGCTTTGGTCCTCGGCACTCCCGATCTCGACTCGATCATGCCGGTGCTGCACGCCTTCCAGGACAAGATGGACCTGACGGCCTTCGAGTTCTTTTCCGACAAGGCGCTGGCCAAGGTGCTGGCGCGCGGCGACGTGCCGGCGCCATTCGAGACCGAGTGTCCCTTCTATGCGCTGCTGGAGTTCGAGGCCAGCACCGAGGAGCGCGCCGAGCAGGCACTGGCGACCTTCGAGCATTGCGTCGAGCAGGGCTGGGTGCTCGACGGGGTGATGAGCCAGAGCGAGCAGCAGTTGCAGAACCTCTGGAAGCTGCGCGAGTACATCTCCGAGACCATCTCCCACTGGACCCCGTATAAGAACGACGTCTCGGTCACCATTGGCAAGGTGCCGGCCTTCCTCAAGGAAATCGACGCGATCGTTGCCGAACATTACCCGGATTTCGAGATCGTCTGGTTCGGCCACATTGGCGACGGCAACCTGCACCTGAACATCCTCAAGCCCGATGCCATGGACAAGGACGAGTTTTTCGCCAAGTGCGCCACGGTGAACAAGTGGGTGTTCGAGATCGTGCAGAAGTACGACGGCTCGATTTCCGCCGAGCACGGCGTGGGCATGACCAAGCGCGACTACCTGGGCTACAGTCGCTCGGAGGCCGAGATTGCCTGCATGAAGGCGATCAAGGCGGTGTTCGATCCGAACGGCATCATGAATCCCGGTAAGATCTTCGTCTGATCCGCCCGCGTCCCGGATGCCGGCCCGCGTGGCCTGCGTTCGCGTCCTTTCCCGCTCCCGGATGCCGGCGCCCGGAAAAGCCTTCGACGCCACGCGGATTTGCCGTAGAGTCGCCGCCATGGACTTCCAGCCACAAAGACACAAGGAGCCTTGCATGAGTTACCAGCACCAATACCTCGACGGTACGCGCATCCACTACCCGCTGGGCAAGGTGGTCTGCGTCGGCCGCAACTACGCCGAGCACGCCCGGGAGCTGAACAACCCGGTGCCGACCGAGCCCCTGCTGTTCATCAAGCCGGGCAGTTGCACGGTACCGCTGGAAGACGGCTTCAGCATTCCGCAGGACCGCGGTTCGGTGCACTACGAGGCGGAAATCGCCGTGCTGATCGGCAAGCCGCTGTCGCACCAGCCGGGCGCCGAGGAGGTGCGCGACGCCATCTCCGGCTTCGCTCCGGCTCTCGACCTGACCCTGCGCGACGTGCAGGCCAGGCTCAAGGAAAAGGGGCTGCCCTGGGAACTGGCCAAGTCCTTCGACGGCGGCTATGTGCTGGCGCCTTTCGTGTCCGGCGATGCCATCGCGGATCTCACCGACATCGGCATCCGTCTGACCATCAACGGCGAGGTGCGCCAGGACGGCAACAGCCGCGACATGCTCAACCCCATCATCGCGCTGATCCAGCACATCGCCGGGCATTTCAGCCTGCAGCCGGGCGACGTGGTATCCACCGGCACGCCGGCCGGCGTCGGCCCGTTCGCCAGCGGCGATCGTCTGGTGTTGGAGCTGACCGGACTGTCCCGCTTCGAAAGCCGGGTGCTCTGAGACCTTCGGCCGGGCGCGCGGCGTATCCGGCCGCCCGGCCTTTCATCCCGATTTTAATTTTCAGGCAAGCTGTCTCTGACAGGCTTGCGGCCTGTTTCGTCTTGCGGAAACCAACCCATGCCGCTGTCTTTTCCCCTTGCCCGGACTTCCTTGCTGCGCCTGTCGTTTCGTGTGGCCCTGCTGGTATCGGTCCTGGTCGTCCTGCTGGTCGGCTACCAGTGGCACTGGCTCGATCTGCTCCGGCTGTCCTGGCGGGAGTGCCGGGAGACGCCGCAGGCGCGTGCCGCCGGTATCTGGCTGCCTGACTACCGCCTGGCGCTGGAGGTCAGCCTATCGGGGCTGGAGGAGGACGAAACCTCCGGTCTGACCTGGAACCCGCAGACCAATACGTTGTTCACCGTCACCGGCAAGCATCCGCAACTGGTGGAGTTCAGCCTGGAGGGCACGGTTCTGCGGCGTATACGCCTTACCGGCTTCGCCGATCCGGAGGGGGTGGAGGCACTCGGCGACGGGCGTCTGGCCATAGTCGACGAGCGCCATCGCCTGGTGGCGCTGTTTTCTCTTCCCGCGGCTGCGGACAGTTTCGATCTGAAGGATGCGCAGCGCTACGACCTCGGTTTTGCCGAGACCGGCAACAAGGGCTTCGAGGGGCTGGGCTGGGATGCACGGACGAACCGGCTGCTGCTGGCCCAGGAGCGGCCGCCGGCGCTGTTCGGCCTAGACGTTTCCGCCGACGCGGGGATCGTCGGCATTCCGCGGCCGCTGTCGGACGATGACCTGCCCGTGCGCGACCTGTCCTCGCTGACGGTCGATCCGCGCAGCGGGCATTTCCTGCTGCTGTCCGACGAGTCGCGGCTGCTGCTGGAGCTCGATGGCGAAGGGCGTCCGTTCAGCTTCATGACCCTGCTCGGCGGCCTCAACGGTCTGCGCCACAGCATCCGCCAAGCCGAGGGGGTGACGATGGACCGGGCGGGCAACCTCTACGTGACCGGCGAGCCGAACCGCTTCTACGTGTTCCGCCGGACCGCTCCCTGAGTCGGGCGGTCGCTCAGCGGCGGGGGCGCTCGATGCGCTCCACCCCGTTGCGGGTGCCGAGCAGCAGCAAGTCGGCCGGGCGCGCCGCGAACAGCCCGTTGCAGACTACCCCGACGATGTTGTTGATGTCCGACTCCAGTTGCCTGGGGTTGGTGATCTGCATGTTGTACACGTCGAGGATCACGTTGCCGTTGTCGGTCACCACGCCTTCGCGGTAGACCGGGTCGCCGCCGAGCATGACCAGTTGGCGCGCCACATGGCTGCGGGCCATGGGAATCACCTCCACCGGCAGCGGGAAGTCGCCGAGAAAATCGACCCGTTTGCTCTCGTCGGCGATGCAGATGAAAGTCCGCGCCACCGCGGCGACGATCTTCTCGCGGGTCAGCGCGGCGCCGCCGCCCTTGATTAGCTCCAGATGCTTGTTGCACTCGTCGGCGCCGTCCACGTAGAACTCCAGCTCGGCGACGTTGTTCAGGTCGTGCACTTCGATGCCGTGGCCTTTCAGGCGGGCAGCGGTGGCTTCGGAACTGGCCACGGCGCCATCGAAGTCCATCCGGTAGCGAGCCAGCAGGTCGATGAAGAAATTGGCGGTGGAGCCGGTGCCGACGCCAATGATGCTCTGCCGAGTGAGCTGCAAAAGGATATGGTCGAGGGCGGCTTGGGCCACGGCCTGCTTGAGCTGGTCCTGGGTCATGTGGGGTCTTCGTTGGATGGGAGAGATGGATTGATTATAACCGTGTCCGCTTCGGCCCGGCGCCCGCCGGGTGGCCTGCCGGGACGCTGACAGGGTAGACTGGCCCATTCCCTTCAGCTTTCCGATGTCCGCCGATGCTCGAACAGTACGTCAAGAAGATCCTTACCTCGCGCGTCTACGACGTCGCCGTCGAGACTCCCCTGCAGCCTGCCCGTCAGCTCTCCGAACGTCTTGGCAACCAGATCCTGCTCAAGCGCGAGGATCTGCAGCCGGTGTTCTCCTTCAAGATCCGCGGCGCCTACAATAAGGCGGCCCGGTTGAGCGAGGCCGAGCTGGCGCGCGGCGTGGTCACCGCTTCGGCCGGCAACCATGCCCAGGGCGTGGCTCTGGCGGCCAGGCACCTGGGCATCAAGGCGGTCATCGTGATGCCGAGGACCACCCCGGAGATCAAGGTTCAAGCGGTGCGCGCGCGCGGCGCCAAGGTGGTGCTGCACGGCGACGCCTTTCCCGATGCGCTGGCCCATTCGCTGAAGCTGGTCGAAGAGAAGGGCTACGTCTACATCCACCCCTACGACGATCCCGACGTGATCGCCGGGCAGGGCACGGTGGCCATGGAGATTCTCCGCCAGCAGCCGGGCCGGCTGGACGCCGTGTTCGTGCCGGTCGGCGGCGGCGGACTGATCGCGGGTATCGCCGCCTATGTGAAATACCTGCGTCCCGAGGTCCGGGTGATCGGTGTCGAACCGGAGGACTCCAACTGCCTGCAGGCGGCCATGGCCGCCTGCGAGCGGGTGGTGCTGCCGCAAGTCGGGCTGTTCGCCGACGGGGTAGCGGTGGCGCAGATCGGTGCCTGCACCTTCGACATCTGCCGCCACCACGTGGACGAGGTGGTCACCGTCACTACCGACGAGATCTGCGCGGCGATCAAGGACATCTACGACGACACCCGCTCGATCACCGAGCCGGCCGGCGCCCTGGCGGTGGCCGGGATCAAGCGCTACGTCGAGCGCGAAGGGGTGAGCGGGCAGACCCTGGTGGCTATCGATTCCGGCGCCAACATTAACTTCGACCGCCTGCGCCATGTGGCCGAGCGCTCCGAACTGGGCGAAAAGCGCGAGGCGATCATCGCCGTGACCATCCCCGAGCAGCCGGGCAGCTTCAAGGCGTTTTGCCAGGCCATCGGCAAGCGGCAGATCACCGAGTTCAACTACCGCTACAACCGCCCGGACCACGCGCACATCTTTGTCGGCGTGCAGACCCACCCGGAGAACGATCCGCGCGAGCAACTGGTGGCCAGCCTGCGCGAGCAGGGCTTTCCCGTACTCGACCTGACCGACGACGAGATGGCCAAGCTGCACATCCGCCACATGGTCGGCGGCCATGCGGCGGGCGTCAGCGACGAGGTGGTGTTGCGTTTCGAGTTTCCCGAACGGCCCGGCGCATTGTTCAATTTCCTCAGCAAGCTCGGCGGACGCTGGAACATCTCGATGTTCCACTATCGCAACCACGGCGCCGCCGATGGCCGCGTGGTGGCCGGCCTGCAGGTGCCGGCGAGCGAGCGCCACCTGCTGCCGGCGGCCCTGGACGCTATCGGCTATCCGTACTGGGACGAAACCGACAATCCGGCTTACCGGCTGTTCCTCGGCTGACTCGAACGATCCATCCACTCGACTCAAAGGACTGAACGATGGAACACTTCGCGCTGCTCACAATGCTCCATGGCGTGGCTGGCGTGCTGCTGTTCGTGACCTTCTTCGCGCTCGCCGGGCTTTGCTGGCGCGCACGGCTCCGTCCGGCACGGGCCGCGCAGGCCGACGCCGAGACGGAAGCGGACGCGGCAAGAGCGGAGCCGGCAGCCCCGGATGCGCAGGGAGCGGTGACGGGGGGAGCGGAAGCGGAGGCGCCCGCGCGTGCCTCGCCCTGGCCGGCGCTGTGCGCCGTCCTGCTGCTGCTCTGTCTGATCGGCCTGCCGGTCAGCGGCTGGTGGTTGGCGCACCTGGTCGGCTGGCCGCTGGGGCAGATCTGGCTGCTCGGCAGCTCGCTGTTGTTTCTGCCGGGGGCGGTCTGCGGATTGTGGCTAGCTGCGCGGGTCACCGGCCGGCACCGGAAGAGCCCCTGGTTCAGCCTGGTGCTGGCGCTACTCGGGCTGGCCTGCTTCGCCACCACCCTCTGGCTGATGGTGGCCAAGCCCGTCTGAGGCCTGGCCCTTTCAAGGGCCGCGGCCGAATACCGGCGGTCGCGGACGAGTTCGCTCTAGCAGAGCCCGCAGGTGCGGGTGGATAGAACTGTGCCGTTGCCACCCGGCCAATTACCCGCCCGCCGACGCGGCTACGCCCGTTCAGCGCAGGGAGATCACCGGCCAGCCGCGCCGCTCGGCTTCTTCGCGCAGGCGCGGGTCGGGGTCGACCGCCACCGGATGGCTGACCCGTTCGAGCAGCGGCAGGTCGTTGTGCGAGTCGCTGTAGAAATGGCTGCCCTCCAGCGAATGGCCGGTTTCCTCCAGCCAGCGCTGTAGGCGCTCGACCTTGCCTTCCTTGAAGCAGGGCACGTCGGTGGTGCGGCCGGTGTAGCGACCGTCGGCCATCTCGCACTCGGTGGCGAGCAGGGTCTCGACGCCGAGGCGCGCGGCAATGGGGGCGGTGACGAAGCGGTTGGTGGCGGTGATGATCGCCAGCTTGTCGCCCTGGTCGCGGTGCCGCTCGATGAGCTCGCAGCCCTTGGCGAGGATGATCGGCTCGATGCATTCGCGCATGAATGCTCGGTGCCACTCTTCGAGCACGGCCATTTCGGTGCGGCCGAGGAGCTCCAGGCTGAAGTTCAGGTAGTCGACGATATTCAGCCGTCCGGCCAGGTAATCCTGGTAAAAGGCGTCGTTACGCGCCTTGTAAGTCTCGCCGTCGAGGATGCCGCGCTCGCAGAGCCAGTCGCCCCAAGCATGGTCGCTGTCGCCGGCTAGGAGGGTGTTGTCGAGATCGAATAGAGCCAGACGCACGCTAGAACCTCGGTCAGGGAAGGGAGGTTGGGAATGCGGCGAAGCATAACGGTTGTGCGGCACGAGCCGGAAGGGCATCGGCGTTCCGGCCCCTTGTCCAGCCCGCTTCTGGCGCGCACCTTTTTGTGGAACAATGCGGACACATGCGTTTTCAAGGTTCGCTGCTGTGATCGACCCCGATGGATTTCGCCCTAATGTCGGCATCATCCTGACCAATGATATTGGTCAGGTGCTCTGGGCGCGGCGGATCAACCAGGATGCCTGGCAGTTTCCGCAGGGCGGCATCGATGCACGGGAATCGCCGGAAGAGGCGCTGTTCCGCGAACTCAACGAGGAGGTCGGATTGGAGCCGCAGGACGTACGGATCCTCGCCTGCACCCGTGGCTGGCTGCGTTACCGCCTGCCGCAGCGCCTGGTGCGCTCGCACAGCCAGCCGCTGTGCATCGGCCAGAAGCAGAAGTGGTTTCTCCTGCGCCTGCTCTCCGACGAGCAGCGCGTACGCGTGGATCTCACCGGCAAGCCGGAGTTCGATGGTTGGCGCTGGGTCAGCTACTGGTATCCGCTGGGCCAGGTGGTCGCCTTCAAACGCGAGGTCTACCGGCGTGCGCTGAAAGAACTCGCACCGCGCCTGCTGGCACGGGATTGATCAGACGGAGCTCAAGGCGGGCCATGCTCAACACGCTGCGCAAGATCGTCCAGGAAGTGAACTCCGCCAAGGATCTCAAAACGGCGCTGGGCATCATCGTGCGGCGGGTCAAGGAGGCCATGGGTAGCCAGGTGTGCTCCGTCTATCTGCTCGACCCGGAAACCAACCGCTTCGTCCTGATGGCCACCGACGGGCTCAACAAGCGCTCCATCGGCAAGGTCAGCATGGCCTCCAACGAGGGCCTGGTGGGCCTGGTCGGCACCCGCGAGGAGCCGCTTAACTTGGAGAACGCCGCTACCCATCCGCGCTACCGTTACTTCGCCGAGACCGGCGAGGAGCGCTACGCTTCCTTCCTCGGTGCGCCGATCATCCACCATCGGCGGGTGATGGGCGTGCTGGTCGTCCAGCAAAAGGAGCGCCGCGAGTTCGACGAGGGCGAGGAGGCCTTCCTAGTGACCATGAGCGCGCAGCTCGCCGGCGTCATCGCTCATGCCGAGGCTACCGGCTCGATCCGCGGCCTTGGCCGACAGGGCAAGGGTATCCAGGAGGCGCGCTTCGTCGGCGTGCCGGCCGCACCAGGTGTCGCCGTCGGCAAGGCCGTGGTGGTGCTGCCGCCGGCCGATCTGGATGTGGTGCCGGACAAGCCGGCCGAGGACCTCAAGGCCGAACTGGAACTGTTCGGCAACGCCCTCGAGGCGGTGCGAGTCGACATCCGTGCGCTGTCCGCCAAGCTCGCCACCCAATTGCGCCCCGAGGAGCGCGCCCTGTTCGATGTCTACCTGATGATGCTCGACGATGCCTCCCTGGGTTGCGAGGTGCAGCGGGTGATCAGGACCGGCCAGTGGGCCCAGGGCGCCCTGCGCCAAGTGGTCAACGAGCATGTCAAACGCTTCGAACTGATGGACGATGCCTATCTGCGCGAGCGGGCCTCCGACGTCAAGGATCTTGGCCGGCGCCTGCTTGCCTACCTGCAGCAGGCCCGCCAGCAGACCATGGTCTATGCGGACAACACCATCCTGGTCAGCGAGGAGCTGAGCCCGGCGATGCTCGGCGAACTGCCCGAGGGAAAGCTGGTCGGCCTGGTCTCGGTGCAGGGGTCGGGCAACTCCCACGTGGCGATCCTTGCCCGCGCCATGGGCATCCCCACGGTGATGGGCGTGGTCGATTTGCCCTATTCGAAGATGGACGGCATCGACCTGATCGTCGACGGCTACCACGGCGAGGTTTACACCAACCCCAGCGACATGCTGCGCCAGCAGTTCGCCGACCTGGTCGAGGAGGAGCGCCAACTAACCCAGGGCCTCGATGCCCTGCGCGAACTGCCCTGCGAAACCCTCGACGGCCACCGCCTGCCATTGTGGGTCAACACCGGCCTGCTGGCCGATGTCGCCCGCGCCCAGGAGCGCGGCGCCGAAGGGGTGGGGCTGTACCGCACCGAAGTGCCGTTCATGAACAACGAGCGCTTTCCCAGCGAGAAGGAGCAACTGGCGATCTACCGCGACCAGTTGTCCGCCTTCCATCCGCTGCCTGTGACCATGCGCACCCTGGACATCGGCGGCGATAAGTCGCTGTCGTACTTCCCGATCAAGGAAAGCAACCCCTTCCTCGGCTGGCGCGGCATCCGCGTCACCCTCGACCATCCGGAGATCTTCCTGGTGCAGGTGCGCGCCATGCTTAAGGCTAGCGAGGGGCTGAACAACCTGCGCATCCTACTGCCGATGATCTCCTCGATCCACGAGCTGGACGAGGCATTGCACCTGATCCACCGCGCCTGGGGCGAGGTCCGCGACGAGGGTACCGACGTGCCCATGCCGCCAGTCGGGGTGATGGTGGAGATCCCCGCGGCGGTCTACCAGACCCGCGAACTGGCGCGCCTGGTGGACTTCCTCTCGGTCGGCTCCAACGACCTGACCCAGTACCTGCTGGCGGTGGACCGCAACAACCCGCGGGTCGCCGACCTCTACGACTACCTGCACCCGGCAGTGCTGCAGGCGCTCAACAAGGTGGTGCAGGACGCCCATGCTGAAGGCAAGCCGGTGAGCATCTGCGGCGAGATGGCAGGCGACCCCTCGGCGGCGGTGCTGCTGATGGCGATGGGGTTCGACAGCCTGTCGATGAACGCCACTAACCTGCCCAAGGTCAAATGGCTGCTACGCCAGATCACCCTGAGCAAGGCCCGCGAGCTGCTCGATCGACTGATGGCTATCGACAACCCGCAGGTCATCCACAGCACTCTGCAATTGGCCCTGCGCAACCTCGGTCTCGGCCGGGTGATCAATCCGGTGGCTTCGCTGCAGGGCTGAAGCTTGCAGTCTCCTGGAGCCTGCCGGTCCGGAAATGTGTTTTTGGCGGCGTAATTGGCTGCCAGTCCGGAGCGGAGCTTTATGGACGACCTAAAGGTTAGCGACAGCGTCTATGGTGCGACTCACGAGGCCATCGCGCGAACCTTGCGTTTCGCGCTGGAGATCGTCAGCGACGGCATCTGGGACTGGGACATCCGCACCGGCCACGTCAAGCGCAGTCTGGGCTGGTATTCCATGCTCGGTTATGCCGTGGACAGCCTGCCGGAGAACGTCTTGACCTGGCACCAGGTGATCCACCCGGAAGACTTCGAACAGGTCATGCGTGGCTTTCGGGCCTACCTGGACGGGACGCACCCCGTCTATGCCGAGGAATACCGTTGCCGCTGCAGCAGTGGCAACTATCTGTGGATCAGCGATCACGGTCGTTTCGTCGAGTTCGACGAAGAGGGGCGGGCGACCCGGATGATCGGCGCGCACCGCGACATACACGAGCGCAAGCTGGCCGAGCTGGCCCTGCAGCGCAAGAATCAGGAACTGCTGGCGCTCAACCAGGCTCTCGAAGAGCTGGTGGCGGCGCGCACTGAAGCCTTGCGCCGGGCAAACCAGGCCCTGGCCGAGCAGGCCGCGCAGGCCCTGCGTCTCAGCGAGATCGACCCGCTCACCCAGATCGCCAACCGCCGCTGCCTCGAAAGGCAATTGCAGGTCGAATGGCATCGCCTGCGACGCCATGGCCATCCCTGCGCACTACTGATGTTCGACCTCGACCATTTCAAGCGGATCAACGATGGTTTCGGTCACCAGGCCGGGGACCGGGTGCTGGTCGCGGTCGCGCAGGTGGTGCGCCAGGATCTGCGGGACGTGGATTGCTTCGCCCGCTGGGGCGGCGAAGAGTTCATCGTGTTGCTGCCGGAAACCGATGCGGCGGCGGCTGGGTCACTGGCGGAGCGCCTGCGCCTGAACCTGCGGCGGATCGATGTCTCCTTGCCGATGCCGCTCACCGCCAGTTTCGCCGTGGCACAGATGGTCGCCGACGAAACGCCGGACGACCTGGTGTACCGCCTGGATGCGGCGCTCTACCAGGCCAAGCGGCAGCGCGACTGCATCGTGGTCGGTTAGGGCGGAAGCTCGAGCCGCCCCTTGCCGAGTGGGTCGCCGCCGGGACCGAGGCGGCGCTCGACCAATTGCCGCGAACCGTCTGCCGCGACGATCAGCACGCTGCTTGAACAGGTGCCGTAGTCCGGACTGGCGATGAACACGCTCGAGAGTAGGCGTTCCCTGGCCAGGCCGACGCCGGTGTCCGGCAGCTCCGCGTCCGCTGCCGGCCTCCGGTCTTGCAACGTCGCTAGCAGACAGTCCGCGTGTGGCCTTTCCAGGCTGCGGCCAGGGCCGCCTTGGCGCGGCGCAGCTTTGGCCAGGGCCGTGTCCAGCGCGGCGTTGGAAAGGCCGTAGAGGCCCTCCGGCAAGCGCCGCGGTGCCGTTTCCCGTGCGTGGTAGTACCAGAAGCTCGCCGGCCGTGCCGACCAGCAGGTTGAAGCCGGTATAGTCCCGCGCCCGCTCCGCCACCTGCGCCAGGTAGGCTTCGGGCGACAGTTCGCCGAGCAAAAAGCTGGCCGGCAGTTCGCCGTGGCTGCGCCGGCCCCGTGGCTGGCTCGGGTCGCGTCCGGCATGCACGCCCGGCGCCTCCGGCCAGGCGGCCAGGGGCCGGCAAGGGCGGGCGTAGAATTCATCGCGATTGGCGGCCAGCACCAGGGGCGTGGTATGGCCGGGACGCCAGGCGAAAACGATCAGGCACATGGGACTTCCTGCCGAAGGTCATGGGCGCAAGCTAACGGCGATGCCTGGACCAAGGGCTGCGAATCCCTCATCGCCCGGCCAATTCCGGTACCATGCTGCTTTCGAAAGGGGGTAGAGATGGAGTTTCTGCTGTATCTGCCGCTGGGGGTTGTAGCCGGTGTGCTGGCCGGACTGTTCGGCATCGGCGGTGGAATAATCATAGTGCCGGTGCTGGTGTTCAGTTTCACCGCGCAAGGCTTCGATCCGGCCGTGTTGACTCACCTGGCGGTAGGTACCTCGCTCGCCACGATCGTCTTCACGTCGATCAACTCAGTGATCGCCCATCACCGCAGGGGGGCAGTGCTCTGGCCGCTGTTCATCTGGCTGACGGCCGGTATCCTCGTCGGTGCGGTGCTCGGCAGCCTGACCGCTGCGGCGATCCAGGGGCCGATGCTGCAGAAGATCATCGGCGTGTTCGCTATCGCCGTCGGCCTGCAGATGGGCTTCGACCTCAAGCCCAAGGCCAGCCGCGCAGTGCCCGGCAAGTTCGCCCTCGGCCTGGCCGGCGTGGTGATCGGCTGGGCTTCGGCGATCTTCGGCATCGGCGGCGGCTCGCTCACCGTGCCCTTCCTGACCTGGCGCAGCGTGCCGATGCCGCAAGCGGTCGCGACCTCGGCGGCCTGCGGTCTGCCGATCGCCCTGTGCAGCGCGCTGAGCTTCATGGCCGTCGGTTGGAACGAGGCGCATCTGCCGGCGTGGAGTCTGGGCTTCGTCTACCTGCCGGCGCTGCTCGGCATCGCCGTCACCAGCATGTTCTTCGCCCGCTTCGGCGCCAACCTGGCGCACCGATTGCCGCCGCGCCTACTCAAGCGCCTGTTCGCCCTGCAGTTGTCCGTTGTCGGACTGTATTTCCTGTTCTGAGGAGTTCCGGATGCTGCCTTATCCGCAAATCGATCCCGTGGCTATCGCCCTCGGCCCGCTGAAGGTGCACTGGTACGGCCTGATGTACTTGGTCGGCATCGGCGGCGCTTGGTGGCTGGCTGCACGCCGCCTGGCCGGTTTCGCTCCGGAATGGAGCCGCGAGAAGCTTTCCGACCTGGTGTTCTGGGTCGCCCTGGGGGTGATCGCCGGCGGCCGGCTCGGCTACGTACTGTTCTACGACCTGCCGGCCTACCTGCACGATCCGAGTCTGATCCTGCAGGTCTGGCGCGGCGGCATGTCCTTCCACGGCGGGTTGCTCGGCGTGCTCCTGTGCAGTTGGATCTTCGCCCGGCGCAACGGCAAGGGCTTCTTCGAGCTGATGGACTTCATCGCCCCGCTGGTGCCGATCGGCCTGGGCGCCGGGCGGATCGGCAACTTCATCAACGCCGAGCTGTGGGGCAAGGCCACCGACCTGCCCTGGGCGATGATCTTCCCCAGCGATCCGCAGCAGTTGCCGCGCCATCCTTCGCAGCTCTACCAGTTCGCCCTGGAGGGCGTGGCGCTGTTCGCCATCCTCTGGTTCTACTCGCGCCGGCCGCGACCGACCATGGCGGTGTCCGGGCTGTTCGCCCTCTGCTACGGCATCTTCCGCTTCATCGTCGAGTTCGTCCGGGTGCCGGACGCCCAACTCGGCTACCTCGCCTTTGGCTGGCTGACCATGGGCCAGTTGCTCTGCCTGCCGATGATCCTCGGCGGCGCCGGGATGATGGCCTGGGCCTATCGCCGCGGGGCTTGGCTCGCCCATTGAGGCGACGGCAGGCGTCGCCGGTGCGACGCTTGCCCTGACCGACCGCCAGGGCTTCTTGAGGGCCGGGTGATCCGGGCATAATGTCCGGCCCTTTCCGTCGCGCAGCCAGCTCCCTCTCCCATGAAACAGTACCTCGACCTGATGCGCCTGGTGCGCAAGCACGGCACCTTCAAGAGCGACCGCACCGGCACCGGCACGTTTTCCGTGTTCGGCCATCAGATGCGTTTCGATCTGGCCGAGGGCTTCCCGCTGGTCACCACCAAGAAGTGCCACCTCAAATCCATCGTCCACGAGCTGCTGTGGTTCCTGAAGGGCGACACCAACATCCGCTACCTAAAGGAAAACGGCGTGTCGATCTGGGACGAGTGGGCCGACGAGAACGGCGACCTCGGCCCGGTCTACGGCTACCAGTGGCGCAGTTGGCCGGCACCGGACGGCCGGCACATCGACCAGATAGCCAATGTCGTAGACATGATCCGCAACAACCCGGACTCGCGCCGGCTGATCGTCTCGGCCTGGAACCCGGCGCTGATCGACGAGATGAAGCTGCCGCCGTGCCATGCGCTGTTCCAGTTCTATGTGGCCGACGGCCGTCTGTCCTGCCAGCTCTACCAGCGCTCGGCGGACATCTTCCTCGGTGTGCCCTTCAACATCGCCAGCTACGCGCTGCTGACCCTGATGGTGGCGCAGGTCACGGGCCTTACGCCCGGCGAGTTCGTCTGGACCGGCGGCGACTGCCACCTCTACGCCAACCACTTGGAGCAGGCCGACCTGCAGCTCTCCCGCGACCCGCTGCCGCTGCCGACCATGCAGCTCGACCCGCGGGTGAAGGACCTGTTCGCCTTCCGCTTCGAGGACTTCGAGCTGGTCGGCTACCAGTCCCATCCGCACATCAAGGCGCCGGTGGCGGTGTGAGCCCGGCCGGCAGATAGCGAGCTCGTTCATCATCACCCAATGGGTGCGTCGAGGCGTTAGGGTTGGTGCCGCATGGCCGTGACACCACCGGCGGCATGGGGCGCGGCCCGAGAGCCCGGTGCTGCGTGACGCCGACACGTCAGCAATGGCCAGCTCGACCACTAAGCAGGCAAGATCCTCGCCAGTGTGTCGAACACCCGTACGTCCATGGATTGCGCGGCATTGAAACGCAGGAAGCCACTCGCATCCTGCGATTGGCTGAAGACATTGCCGGGAGCCAGTACCACTCCTTCTTTCAGGCAGGACCGAGCGACATCCGCCGCATCGATGCCTGGGGGCAATCGGCACCAGATGAACATACCCGCCTGCGGAATGATCCAGGGTGTGACGCCTATCGCATCGAGACGGGCCATGGTCTTGTTCCTTGCCTCGGCCAGACGGATGCGAACGCCCTCCATGTGCTTGCGGTATCCACTGTCGGTCAATGCGGCCAGCAGGATGGCAGAAGCCAGTTGGCCACTTCCGAAGCTGGTCGCGATCTTGAGGTCGGCCAAGCGGTCGATCCAGTCGGCGCGCGCGGCGACATAGCCGCAGCGCAGCGAGGCCGAAATGGTCTTGGAAAAGCTACCGATGTGAATCACCCGCGAAAGACCGTCGAAAGCGGCCAAGCGCGGTGCCGGGCTGACCTCGAAATCCGCGAAGATGTCATCTTCGACGATGACGAGGTTCGTGTTATCGGCCAGCTTCAGGAGCCGGTGTGCGATGACTGGGGAAAGCGTCGCGCCTGTCGGATTATGGATGCCCGAGTTGGTGATGTAGAGACGTGGCGAATGCTCGCGCAACGCGGCCCCGAACGCCTCCACGTCCGGCCCGTTCGGGGTGAACGGCACGCTCACTGTCTTCACGCGATGCGCTCGCAGCAAGGCGTGGAAGTTGAAGTAGCAGGGATCATCGACCAGTACGGTGTCTCCCTCCTCCAGGAGGAAGCGGCAGATCAGATCGATGGCCTGAGTGCCGGATTCGGTCAGCATGATCTGTTCGGGCCGTGCCTCAATGTCCGCGGCGGCCATGCGTCGGGCGAGAAGCTGGCGCAGCGCCGGCAAACCCAGCGGTGTGGCATAGTCGGAAAGCACCGCGGCGTCGGCTCTTGCGGTCGCCCGTAGTGCCCGGCGCACGCCCGCCTCATACATCCACGCGGCTGGAAGCCAGCCACAACCGGGCTTGAGCAAGGACGCGCCCGCCTCTAGCGACTGACGCGAAACCCACAGCGGATCGACCTCTCGATCCAGCGGCGGCCCAATCTCCGACAGAGCCAAGGGGGCGACAGGCCCGCATACGTAGAACCCGGAGCCAGGACGTGCGCAGATAACTTCCTCGGCAGCCAACCGCTCGTAGGCTTCCACCACTGTGGATACCGAAACCCTCATCGCCTTGGCTTGCGCGCGCACGGACGGCAGGCGCGTGCCCGGCGGATAGGAGCGGGAGGCAATTCTCGAGCGGATTGCCTCCATGACGACATTGATGCGTGTTTGGCGCTGGCTCACTGACATTCTTCCCAACTGTACTGGCTTTCAATGCATAACAGTTACTCGTAATTGTGCTGGATTGTGCATGGCCAGCTCGATGTTCCCGTGATGAACTGCAAGGCAATCGGAACGGGGTCGGCAATGGATAAGACGAAACGTGGGTGGGTCAACGGATTTCTAGGCATGGTGATTTTTGCCGGTTCGCTGCCGGCCACACGTGCAGCCGTCATGGATTTTGACTCTATATTCCTCACATGCGCCAGGGCAGCCATTGCCGCATTGGTGGGATTGGCCTTGCTGCTGGTGTTTCGACAACGCCGTCCAACATTGGCGGAAGTGCCTTCGCTGGCCATCGTAGTGCTAGGCGTGGTGATCGGTTTCCCTTTGCTGACCGCGCTGGCTCTGCGGCATGTTTCTGCCGCGCACTCGATCGTCTTCGTGGGGCTGCTACCGTTATGCACAGCGATCTTCGGCGTGGTTCGCGCAGGTGAACGCCCGCGGCCGGCTTTCTGGCTGTTTTCTCTGCTTGGAAGTGCATTCGTCGCAGGCTATGCCGCAAAAGGCAGCGTCGAAATATTATCGGCGGGCAACTTGTTGATGCTCGCTGCCGTCGTCTTGTGCGGCCTCGGTTATGCGGAAGGCGCGCGTTTGTCCCGCTATCTGGGTGGCTGGCAGGTCATCAATTGGGCGCTGGTGCTGGCTCTGCCCATCATGCTTCCATTGGCTCTGTTCTCGATGCCTGCATCGTTTGTGCATGTGGGGGCGCCGGCATGGTTCAGCCTGGCCTACGTTTCGCTATTCAGCATGCTGATCGGTTTCGTGTTCTGGTATCGCGGCCTGGCGCAAGGCGGCATCGCGGCTGTCTGCCAATTACAGTTGCTCCAGCCGTTCTTCAGCCTTGGCCTAGCGGCGTTGTTTCTCCATGAAACGGTGAGCGGGACGATGCTGATCGCAACGCTGGGCGCGGTCGTCTGTGTCGCGGCGGCAAGGAGGTTCGCCACCTAACCTGGATGCAGGCCTACTCCAGCTCCGCTGCCAGCACCCGGATCTGTTCCTGGCGCTCGGCCTGCTCGCGCCGCCGGCCAGGGTTGAGCGTCGACCATTCCGGATGGGCGCGGGCCTTATGTAGGGGCTCGGGTAGCCGATCCTCGCGCCAGCTTCTGTCCTGCGGATTGTCCAACCGGATCGCCTGTTGCGCGGCATGGCCACGGGTGGCGAGGGCCTGGAGCAACTGGCGCTGGCGCAGGGCGAGCAGGCGCAGCACCGCGTCGTCCACGGTCAGTTCGCGCTCGCCGCGCAGCTTGCCCATGATGCGGTTGCCGTAGTGGCGAGCGGTCTGCGCGCCACCGCCGGCCAGCGCGCCGATCAGGGTGGCGGCGCCCAGGGTCAGCCCGCCGACCAGCAGGTCGACCCCGGCGCCGGCCGCCGCGCCGGCGGCCAGGCCGCCGCCAATCTTCACGCCGAGCAGGCGCAGGGTCTCCGGGTTGAACAGGTCGTCGCCCCAGCGTCCGCCGCTCAGCGGTAGGTCGGCGGCGGCGGCATCTTCGGGGCGGAAGGCATAGAGGCGCAGCAAGGCTTCGACGCAGCGCTGCTCGCGCTGGCGCACGGCTTCATGCAACTCGCGGATGGCCTCCTGTTCCGGTTCGGCGCGGGCCTCGACGCGGCGCCGGCAGGCGGCGACGTCGATCAGCAGTTCGGCGATCAGCCGGTTGCCGCTGTCCAGGCGCTCCGCGGCCTGCGCTTCGTGGGCGCGGATCAGTTGCTCCAGTTGCGGCCGGGCCGATTCCAACAGCAGGGCGAGGCTTTCGTAGAGGCGCCGCTCGCCGTCCTGCGGCGGCGCCACGGTGTCGAAGCGCACCATGGCGTGCAGGCCGAGGCGGGCCAGGGCGGCGCGCCAGGTATCCTCGCGGGTGCCGGCGCGGGCGACGAAGTTCAATACCGGCAGCAGCGGCCGGCCGCAGGCGGCGAGCACCTCGAGTTCGTCGCGGTACTTGGCCAACACCGGCTCGCGGGCGTCGATCACGTAGAGACCAGCGGCCGAGCCGAGCAACTGGCGCAGCACCTTGGCTTCCTGCTCGAAGCGCTGGCGCGCCTCGGCGCCGTCGAGGAAGTAGGCGATCCGCGCCGGGCCGTCGAGGCGCTCGCCGGGACGATCCAGGCGTTCGATGTGTTCGAGCAGGGCAATGGCGTCCTCCAGGCCGGGCGTGTCGTACAGCTCGAGCAGCGGTTCGCCATCCACCGACAGGCGTGCGCCCTCGACGTGGCGGGTGGTGCTCGGCCGGTGCGAGACCTCGCCGAAGCCGGTGTCGCGGGTCAGGGTGCGCAGCAGCGAGGTTTTGCCGACGTTGGTGTGGCCGACCACCACGAGTTTCAATGGCTCAGTCATGTCCGCTCTCCAGCCAGGCCAGCGGGCTGTCGCTGCCGTGGGGCAGGCCCAACTGGTTGAGGGCGATGCGCCAGTCATCCAGGCGTTCCTCGTCCAGCGCCTCGCCGGGCGGCGGCGGCAGCAGCCAAATCCGCGTCTGCTTGGCGCTACGCGAGAGTTCGCCGAGCAGCGCCAGGGTTCCGCGGTCCGGCGAGCGCAGCGGATCGACGGCCACCGCCAGACGCACCGGCGGCCGTTCGGCGAAGCGGTCGAGCAGCCGCCGGCGCTGTTCGCGGCTGTCGAGGATGCCGGCGTCGCCGACCGCGCCGGGCAGCGCCGGCGGCCAGGTGCGGCCCTCGTCCAGTTCGACCGCCACCAGTTGGGCGGGGGCGCTCTCGAGCCGGGCGCCGAGGGCGCTGGTCGGAATGCCGGGCATGACTTCGGGTGCCGCATCGCAGACGCCGATGCGTTCGCTGGAGGGTTGCAGGCGCTCGGCGAGCAGGCGGTAGCCGGGCAGCGACAGGTCCAGGGCCAGGCGGGCGCGGCCGGAGAGCCAGCGGCTCAGGCAGAGCAGGGCCAGCAGCAGGCGCGGTAGCAGGCCGTAGACCAGCAGCACGCCGAGCAGCCAGCCGGCCCAGGCCTGGCGCGCGGATTCGGCGGTCAGTGCCTGGTCGGCACTGGCGCGGATGGTGGCCGGGTCCGGCAGGCCGAAGCCAAACAGCGCCGGCAGGGCGCCGAGGCCTTGGGTCAGGGCGACGAAGGTGTCGCCGTCGAGCAGGGTGGTTTCCCAGTAGAAGCCGTAGCTGCGGGTCGACAACAGCGCCAGCAGGGTCACCAATGCGCTGGCCAGGGCGAGCAGCCAGAGGCCGTGGACCAGCAGGCCCAGGGCCCAGCGGCTGAGGTGCTGGCGCTGCAGCAGGAGCAGCAGTGCCGGAACCAGTTGCGCCGCCTGGGCGTCGCGGGCGAACTTCTCGCTAAGCCACAGCCACAGGCGGCCGAGGGCGCCGCCGCTGTCGCCGGCGAAGAGCAGGCCGAGCAGCCAGCCGCAGAGGGTCAGAAGATGCAGGCCGAGCAGGCTGCCGAGGGCCCAGAACACGTTGATCGGGCCTTTCTGGCCGCCGCCGAGGGCGGCCATGGCCATGCCGGCGCCGCCGGCCAAGGCGATGGCCAGCAGGACAGCCAGTGCCAGACCGCCGCCCTGGCGCCAATGACGCAAGGCGGCGAGCAGGCCGTCGCGTTCGGCCAGCCACAGGGCGCGGGTTTGGATGCGTTGGGCGAGGCCGCCCCCGGCGGCGCGGGCGCGGCGATTGGCTTCGCTGTCCTCCAACGGGCCGGCGAACTCTTCGCGCAGACGGATGGTTTCGGTCAGCCAGAGGCGATGGAAATCGGTCGATGGAATACTCACACGGTCTCTCGAGGGCGATTCGGTTCCTGCCCATGAGAATAACCGTTCAGGCTCGGCCGCGGGTAAGTCGATGCGGGCCGCCCGGCGGGGCGCTTACGGCTGCACGCGCAGGCGCAGGGCGAGGTCCGGGTTGTCGCTGAATAGGCCGTCGATGCCGGCGTCGAGGAAGGCGCGGATTTCCGCTTCGAGATCGCCGTGTTCGGCGGGGTTGGCGCTGCTGCGCAACTCGAGCGGCAGGAAATTGTTCTCCGCGCGGAAGGTGTAGGGATGCACCTTGAGGCCGGCGGCATGGGCATTGGGCACGAAGTCGGTGGGGCTGCCGAGGTTGCCGTTGGCGTCGCGCGGGATCACATAGCTTTTGTCCGGGCCGACGCCGTCGGCGTAGGCGGCGATGGCCCGTAGCCCAGCCGGGGTAGCCATCTGCTCATAGGTCAGAGCGCTGCCGATCACCTTCTGATCGTAGGGCTGGCCGGAGCCGAACAACTGGACCAGGCGCAGCGGGCTCAGCCGGTGCAAGGTCTTGAGGTTCTCCACCTCGAAGGACTGGATGTACACCGAAGCATGGCGGCCGTGGTAGCCGTTGCGGCGGAGGATTTCCAGCAGCGGTTCCTCCATGGCCAGGCCGAGGTGTTGAAAGTGAGTCGGGTGCTTGGTTTCCAGGTACAGGCCAATGCGTCGTCCCTGGCTCTTCTCCAGGTCTTTCACCAGGTCGATGATTTCCTGCAGAGTGGGCACTTCGAGGGACTTGTCCAGGCGGGCGTTGCCGGGGCGGATCGCCGGAATGCGCTCGATGGCACGCAGGGTCTTGATCTCCGCCAGGCTGAAGTCCTCGCTGAACCAGCCGGTCAGCTCGACGCCGTCGACATTCTTGGTGCGCCGGCGGTCGGCGAATTCGGGACGCGCGGCGACATCGGTGGTCAGCTCCAACTGATTGTCGTGGCGAGCGATCAGTTGGCCGTCCGTGGTCATTACCAAATCCGGCTCGACGTAGTCGGCGCCCTGCAATACCGCCAGTGTGTAGGCGGCCAGGGTGTGTTCCGGCAGGTAGCCGCTGGCACCGCGGTGAGCGATGACCAGCGGGCTGGGTTCTTCGCCCTGGGGATGCGCCGTTGCCGGTGGTTCCGGGGCGGCACAGGCGAGCAGGGGCGGCAGCAGGGCGGCGGTGGCCAGGGACTGGCCAGGACGTGGGGACCGCGGGCGGGGCATGGGTTCCTCTCCTTAAGACATGAGGCGCTCAGCCTGCCGGAGCCGGATGACGCTTCGGCGATGAGCGGATAACGTTCCGGTGGCGATTGCGTGACGGCGGGCGAAGCCGGGCTTTGCTATCCTCGTCGCCATGAACGAATCCCGGTTCCCCCTCGCCCTGATCGCCGCCGTCGCCGCCAATGGCGTGATCGGTCACGACAACCGCCTGCCCTGGCACCTGCCGGCGGACCTCAGGCACTTCAAGGCTTCCACTCTCGGCAAGCCGGTCATCATGGGCCGCAAGACCTGGGACTCCCTCGGCCGTCCGCTGCCCGGCCGGCTCAACTTGGTGGTCAGCCGTCAGTCCGGCCTCGTTTTGGAAGGCGCCGAAACCTTCGTCTCGCTCGATGCCGCCTTGACCCGCGCCGATACCTGGGCCCGAGAGCAGGGCGTCGGCGAGTTGATGCTGATTGGCGGCGCTCAGCTTTATGTCGAAAGCCTGCCGCAGGCCGAACGCCTTTATCTGACCCGCGTCGACCTTGCCCCGCAGGGCGATGCCTTCTTTCCCGCGTGGAATCCGGCCGGCTGGCGCCTCGTTTCCCGCGAGGAGCATCCGGCCACGGCGCAGGCGCCAAGGTATGCCTTCGAGCTGTGGGAGCGCGAGCAAGGCGCGCGCAAGACCTTGGTTCAGGCCCGGGGCCTCGGCTAGAAAAGAATGGTAGAACTGTTCCATGGCGACTTAAGATAATCGCCAAGCTGCTTGCAGTTCCCTTTCCGTGCATCGCCGACCGCCTTCTGGCTTCAGGTAGGCCTGTGCCCTGCGCGATGGAAGTCGCACGCACGGTTCCTGGAGGGATGGACCGATGGCCCGTCCCTGCCTGACTTCGCCGGCGGTCGAGCCCGCCGGTTTCATCGTCCCCATGAGATAAGCCGTCTGCATGTTTGGTTCAAACGACGACAAGAAGCCGGCCGAGGCCGGAGAGAAGAAAGGCCTGTTCGGCTGGTTCCGCAAGAAGGAGCAGGCCACATCGGCGCCCGCTCCCGAGGCAGAGGTTCCCGCGCTCGGCAGCGAGCCGCCGCGGGCCGTCGAGATCCCGGAGGCGGCCGAGCCGCAGCCGCCCGTCACCGAAGCGCCGTCGGCGACCGTCGAGTCGTTCCCCCCGGACGCCGTGGTGGAGTCGACCGATGTGCCGTCCGCGCCGCCACCGGCGGCTGGAGCGGCCATCGCCGAGGCCGAGGAGGAAGCGGTCTTCTCCAGCCGCTGGCGCGGCGCTGCCCATGGCGCGCCGACGCCCGAGCCGGAGCGTCCCGTCGAGGCCGAGACGTCGGTTCCGCTTGCCCAACCCGCGCCGCGGCCGAACAAGTCCGGCTTCTTCGCCCGTCTTCGCCAGGGGCTGGCCAAGACCGGCTCGACTCTCGGCGAGGGCATGGCCAGTCTGTTCCTCGGCGAGAAGGCGATCGACGACGAACTGCTGGAAGAGCTGGAAACCCGCCTGTTGCTCGCCGACGTCGGCGTCGAAGCGACCACCGCGATTATCCAGAGCCTGACCCAACGGGTGGCGCGCAAGGAGCTGGCCGACAGCGAAGCGCTGTACCATGCCCTGCAGGAAGAGCTGACCGCGCTGCTCAGGCCGGTCGAGCAGCCGCTGATTCTCGAATCCGAACGGCGGCCTTACGTGATCCTGGTGGTCGGCGTCAACGGCGTTGGCAAGACCACCACCATCGGCAAGCTGGCCGCGCGTCTGCAGCAAGAAGGCAGGAAGGTCATGCTCGCCGCTGGCGACACCTTCCGCGCTGCCGCTGTCGAGCAACTGCAGGTATGGGGCGAACGCAACCGGATTCCAGTGATCGCCCAGCACACCGGTGCGGATTCCGCCTCGGTGATCTTCGACGCCCTGCAGGCCGCCAAGGCGCGCGGCATGGATGTGCTGATCGCCGACACCGCCGGCCGCCTGCACACCAAGGACAATCTCATGGAGGAGTTGAAGAAGGTTCGCCGGGTGCTCGGCAAGCTGGACGAGGCGGCGCCCCACGAAGTGCTGCTGGTACTGGATGCCGGTACCGGGCAGAACGCCATCAACCAGACGAAGCAGTTCAACCAGACGGTGGAGATCACTGGCCTCGCGCTGACCAAGCTGGACGGCACCGCCAAGGGCGGGGTGATCTTCGCCCTGGCCAGGCAATTCGGCCTGCCGATCCGTTACATCGGGGTCGGCGAGGGCGTCGATGATCTGCGCGACTTCGCTGCCGAGGAGTTCGTCCGCGCGCTGTTCGCGGAGAAGCCGGCGCAATGATCCGCTTCGAACAGGTCGGCAAGCGCTATCCCAACGGCCATGTCGGGCTGCACGAACTGAGCTTCCACGTGCGGCATGGCGAGTTCCTCTTCATCACCGGCCATTCCGGCGCCGGTAAGAGCACCTTGCTGCGCCTGCTGCTGGCCATGGAGCGCCCGACTAGCGGCAAGCTGCTGCTGGCCGGACAGGATCTGGCGGGCATCAGCTCCGCGCAGATTCCCTTCTTGCGCCGGCAGATCGGCGTGGTATTCCAGAACCACCAATTGCTGTTCGATCGCAGTGTGTTCGACAACGTCGCCCTGCCGTTGAGGATTCTCGGCCTGCGCAAGGACGAGATCGCCCGGCGCACCCTGCTCGCCCTGGAGCGGATCAGTCTGCAGGACAAGGTCGAGCAATTTCCGTCCGACCTCTCCATTGGCCAGCAGCAGCGGGTCGGCATCGCCCGCGCGGTGGTCCACCAGCCGGCCCTGCTGCTGGCCGACGAGCCGACCGGCAACCTCGACCCGCGCCTGGCCGTGGAAATCATGAAGGTGTTCGAGGACATCAACCGTCTCGGCACCACGGTACTGATCGCCAGCCACGACCTGGCGTTGATCGCGCGCATGCGTCACCGTCTGCTCACTCTGCAGCGCGGGCGCCTGATCGCCGATGGGGAGGCCGCCTGATGAGCGACTCCAACGTGCCCGAGCCACGGCCTTCCGAACGGGTCGGCGCCCTGCCCAGGCAGGCGCCGAAGAGCACCGAGCCGGATTTCTCCACGCTGCTGTTGGCCTGGCTGGACAGCCACTGCGCCAGCTTGCTCGACAGCCTGCGCCGGCTCGCGCGGCAGCCTTTGGGCAGTTTCCTCACCTGTCTGGCGATGGCCGTCGCCCTCAGTCTGCCCATGGGGCTGTCGCTGCTGCTCGGCGACATCAAGCGGCTCGGTGGCTCCTGGCAGCGCGCTGCGCAGATCTCGCTGTACATGCAGATGGATGTGGACGATGCGGCGGGCGAGCGCCTGCGGGCGAAAATCGCCGAACTGCCGGAGGTGGCCGAGGCCGAGTGGATCGGCCGCGAGCAGGGGCTGGAGGAGTTCCAGCGCCAGTCGGGGCTTGGCGAGGCGCTGCGGGGGCTGCCGGAAAACCCGCTGCCCGGGCTGATTCTGGTCACGCCCCGGCAGATCGACAAGGCTGGTCTGGAAACCCTGCGCGAGTACTTGGCGGATCTTGCCGGCGTGCAACTGGCGCAGCTCGACCTGCTCTGGGTCGAGCGTCTCGGCGCGATCCTCGCGCTCGGCGAGCGTTTCGTCTTCGGCCTTAGCCTGCTGCTGGTGCTGGCCCTTCTGCTGGTGATCGGCAACACCATCCGCCTGCACATCGAGAACCGCCGCAGCGAGATCGAGGTGATCAAGCTGGTCGGTGGCACCGACTGCTACGTATGCCTGCCCTTTCTCTATATGGGCACGTTGTATGGCTGTGGCTCCGGGCTGTTGGCCTGGCTGGTGCTGGCCTACGGACTCGACTGGCTGAATGCGGCGGTGTTGCAGCTGGCCGGGCTCTACAGCAGCGACTTCGCCCTTAGCGGAGTGCCGCTGGAGGATGGTCTGTCGCTGCTGCTGGGGGCTGCCCTGCTCGGCTATGTTGGTGCCAGGCTGGCGGTGGCGCGGCACCTGAGCGAATTAGCACCGCGCTGAGCCGCGGGGCGGCTCGCGTGCTTTGCCGCAGAGCTTTTGCGATGGCTTGCAGTCGAATATCCTGATGCTACACTGCCAATTCCCCAGTGTAGTCGGAGGATTCGCATGACCACTTCTCTGCAGCCTGTTCCCGCCCTGGTCCCAGGAGCCAACCTGGAGGCCTACGTGCATGCGGTCAACAGCATCCCGCTGCTGACGGCCGAACAGGAGCGCGAACTGGCCGACCGTCTCTACTACCAGCAGGACCTGGACGCTGCGCGTCAAATGGTGCTGGCGCACCTGCGCTTCGTCGTCCATATCGCCCGCAGCTATTCCGGTTATGGTCTGGCCCAGTCCGACCTGATCCAGGAAGGCAACGTCGGTCTGATGAAGGCCGTCAAGCGTTTCAACCCGGAAATGGGCGTGCGCCTGGTGTCCTTCGCGGTGCACTGGATTCGCGCCGAGATCCACGAGTTCATCCTGCGCAACTGGCGCATCGTCAAGATCGCGACCACCAAGGCGCAGCGCAAGCTGTTCTTCAACCTGCGCAGCCAGAAGAAACGCCTGGCCTGGCTGAACAACGAGGAGGTCGACGCCGTGGCCGAGAGCCTGGGCGTCGAGCCGCATGAAGTGCGCGAGATGGAAAGCCGCCTAAGCGGCCAGGACATGGCCTTCGACCCGGCCGCCGATGCCGACGACGATAGCGTCTTCCAGGCGCCGGCCCATTACCTGGAAGACCAGCGCTACGATCCGGCGCGCCAGTTGGAGGAGGCCGACTGGAGCGACAGCGCCGCAGCCAACCTCCACGAGGCCCTGGAAGGACTCGACGAGCGCAGCCGTGACATCCTTTATCAGCGCTGGCTGGCCGAGGAGAAGGCCACCCTGCACGACCTGGCGGCCAAGTACAAGGTTTCCGCCGAGCGCATTCGCCAGTTGGAAAAGAGCGCTCTGAACAAGCTCAAGGGTTCGATCCTGGCATAGCCTCCTTTCCCGTGGGGATAACCGCGCAGCATATTCACGGACGGCAGCGCTGTTGCCGTCCTCGCGGATTTCTCCCTTTCTCTCAGCGATCCAGTCGTACCTTGCCGAAATCCTGGCGTCCGAACGGGTTGGCCCTGTAGCCCTCGACGCCCTTACGCAGCAGTACGGCGGCGGTGGGGTGGGCCAGCGGTATCCAGAGCGCCTGTTCATGGATCAGCTTCTGCGCTTCCTCGTATAGCCGGGTGCGTTCCGCCTGGTCGCCGCTGCGCTTGCCTTCGGCGATCAGTCGGTCCAGTTTCGGGTCGCAGTAGCGAGCGAAGTTGAGTCCCGACTCGACCGAGGCGCAGGCGAACTGCGGGGTGAGAAAGTTGTCCGGATCGCCGTTGTCGCCGGCCCAGCCCATGAACAGCAGATCGTGTTCGCCGGCCTTGGCGCGGCGTATCAACTCGCCCCACTCGATCACCCGGATCTCCGCCTGGATGCCGATCTGGGCGAGGTCGGCCTGCAGCAACTGGGCGCCGAACGTGGGATTGGGGTTGAGCAGGCTGCCGCCGGGGCGTGTCCAGATAGTGGTCTTGAGGCCCCCCGTCAGCCCGACGCCGGCCAGCAACTCGCGGGCCCTGGCCGGGTCGTGGGGATAGCCCGGCAGGTCGCTGGCATAGCTCCAGGTGGTAGGCGGATAAGGCCCTTGGGCCGGCTGCGCGCTGTTTTCGAACACCGCTTTCAGGTAGCTGGTCCTGTCGAAGGCGAGGTTGATCGCTTGACGCACCGCGGCTCTGTCCAGCGGCGGGTGCTGGGTGTTGAGGGCGACGAAGGCGGTCATGAAAGCCGGCGTGGCAGCCACCGCGAGACTCGGATCGTTTTGCGCCGCGCGCACGTCCTGCGGTTTGGGCGACAAGGCAATTTGGCATTCGCCGCGGCGCAGGCGCTGCAGACGCACATTTGCATCCGGCGTGATGGCCAGTACCAGCCCGTCGACCGCGGGCTTTCCGGCGAAGTAGTCGGGGTTGGCCAGGTAGCGCACCAGTGCGTCCTTCTGATAGCGCTTGAGAACGAAGGGACCGGTGCCGACCGGCTGGCTGTCGAGTTTCTCCGGCGTACCGGCGGCCAGCAGCCGGGCGGCGTACTCGGCCGAGTAGATGGAGGCGAAGCCCATGCTCAGAGTGGCGAGGAAGGTGGCGTCGGGACGGGCGAGGGTGAAGCGCACGTGCAGCGGATCGACGGCCTCGACCTTGCGGATCAGTTCGCCGAGCTGCATCGACTGGGCGTGCGGATAGCCGCTCGGTGCGCTCCGGTGCCAGGGGTGACCGGGGTCGAGCATGCGCTGGAAGCTGAACAGCACATCTTCGGCGTTCAAAGTCCGGCTCGGGCTGAACCAAGGCGTGTGATGGAAGGCCACGCCCTCGCGCAGCCGGAACTCGTAGACCAGGCCATCCGTGGAGACTTGCCAGCTCCTGGCCAGGCCGGGCTGCAACTGGCCGCTCTGCGGATCGAATTCGACCAGGCGGTCCATCAGCACGTCGGCGGAGGCATTGGTGGTGGTCAACGAGTTGTAGCGCACCACATCGAATCCCTCGGGGCTGGCCTCGGTGCAGACGACTAGGCTGGCGCCCTGAGCCAGCAGCGGGGCGAACAGCAGAGGGAGAAGGGCGAGGCGCATGCGGGGCTCCTGCGATGGCTGAAGGACGGGCCTTCCGACGAAAGAACCTACCCTAGACCAAGCGGTAGAGGGGAGCAATGCGAGGAGGCCGCGGCAATCCGCGCGGGACCGGGCGATTCTTGCTCCATGGGGGGCTTTCTGATATAAAGCAGCGCTCTTTTCTAGGGGCCCGCTTCCTGCGTTGCCAGCGACAGCCGGTCAGACCCCGATGAATCGTGGTGCAGCGGGCGTGCGGAGCCTTTCGTACGGACCGCGAGGCGCCGAATGACTGAAAGATAAGCGGCCAACCCATGCCGGGTTGGGCATGTGGTTTTTGAGGGCTGAGGCATGTCGAGAGTCTGTCAAGTGACCGGTAAGGGTCCGGTTACCGGGAACAATATTTCCCACGCGAACAACAAAACCCGTCGTCGTTTCCTGCCGAACCTGCAGCATCACCGCTTCTGGGTCGAGTCCGAGAAGCGCTTCGTGCGTCTGCGCATTTCCGCCAAGGGCATGCGTATCATCGACAAGCGCGGTATCGACGTAGTGCTGGCCGAGCTGCGTGCTCGCGGCGAAAAGGTTTGAGGAGAGAATCATGCGTGAACTGATCCGTCTGGTGTCCAGCGCCGGTACCGGCCACTTCTACACTACCGACAAGAACAAGCGCACCACCCCCGACAAGATCGAGATCAAGAAATACGATCCCGTCGTGCGCAAGCATGTGATCTACAAGGAAGCCAAGATCAAGTGATCGGTCCGGCTGCCTGACGCAGAAGCCCGCCTTTTGGCGGGCTTCTGTATTTTCGGGCTCCGCGTCCGTATTGAAAGCCTCGGGGGCGGGGGGTAGGGTGTCCGGATCGCTCCAGTGACGAGAGGATGCCCCATGACTACACCGACGCGCAGCGACTGGGAAGAACGTGCCCGCAGCCTGATTATCGAGGGCCGCGCCTTCGTCGACGGCCAATACCTGCCGGCCACCGATGGCGCGACCTTCGATTGCCTGAGTCCGATCGACGGACGCCTGCTGACGCAGGTGGCCAGTTGCGCGGTGGCCGATGCCGATCTGGCGGTGGCGGCGGCGCGGCGCAGCTTCGAGAGCGGCCGTTGGTCGCGCCTGGCACCGGCCAAGCGCAAGGCGGCGATGATCCGCCTGGCCGAGCTGCTGGAAATCCACTGCGAGGAACTGGCCCTGCTGGAAACCCTGGACATGGGCAAGCCGATCAAAGATTCGCTGAGCGTCGACGTGCCGGCCGCGGCCCGTGCGCTGCGCTGGAGTGGCGAGGCGATCGACAAGCTCTACGGCGAGGTGGCGGCGACTCCCGACGATGAATTGGGGCTGGTCACCCGCGAGCCGGTCGGCGTGGTGGCGGCCATAGTGCCGTGGAACTTCCCGCTGTTGATGGCCTGCTGGAAGCTCGGGCCGGCGCTGGCCACTGGCAACTCGGTGGTTCTCAAGCCCTCGGAAAAGTCGCCGCTGACCGCTATCCGCCTCGCCCAACTGGCGCTCGAGGCGGGCATTCCGCCCGGCGTGCTCAACGTGCTGCCGGGCTACGGCCACAGCGTGGGCAGGGCGCTGGCGCTGCACATGGACGTCGACTGCCTGGTGTTCACCGGTTCGACCCGGGTCGCCAAGCAATTGATGATCTACGCCGGCGAATCGAACATGAAGCGCATCTGGCTGGAGGCCGGCGGCAAGAGCCCGAACATCGTCTTCGCCGACGCGCCGGATCTTGCCGCCGCCGCCGAGGCCGCGGCGAGCGCGATCGCCTTCAACCAGGGCGAGGTGTGCACCGCCGGTTCGCGCCTTTTGGTCGAGCGCTCGATCAAGGAGGCGTTCCTGCCGCTAGTGCTGGAGGAGCTGAAGGCCTGGCAGCCCGGTCACCCGCTGGACCCGGCGACCAACGTCGGCGCCCTGGTAGACCGCCAGCAACTGGACACCGTGCTCGGCTACATCGAGGCCGGGCTGGGCGAGGGCGCCAACCTGCTGGCTGGCGGCCGGCGCATCCTCGAGGAAACCGGCGGCACCTATGTCGAGCCGACGGTGTTCGACGGGGTGAGCAATGCGATGAAGATCGCCCGCGAGGAAATCTTCGGCCCGGTGCTTTCGGTGATCGCTTTCGACACCCCGGAGGAGGCCGTGCAGATCGCCAACGACACCAGCTACGGCCTGGCTGCGGCGATTTGGACCCGCGACCTGTCCAAGGCCCACCGCACCGCTCGGGCACTGCGCGCCGGCAGCGTGTGGATCAACCAGTACGACGGTGGCGACATGACCGCGCCGTTCGGCGGCTTCAAGCAGTCCGGCAACGGTCGCGACAAGTCTCTGCACGCCTTCGACAAGTACACCGAGCTGAAAGCCACCTGGATCAAGCTGTGAGGGCTCCGTCCTGACATGACTTGTCCAGAATCCTTGCCGGCTCCGCTGGCGGCAGCCATGCCCTGGGCTAGCTATTTCGCCGTCTGCGCCGCGGTGGTCAGCGTCGGGTTGGCGCTCGGCCTGAGCTTGCCGCTGGTTTCCCTGCGCCTGGAGAGCTGGGGACATGGTTCCTTTGCCATCGGTGCGATGGCGGCAATGCCGGGCATCGGCGTGCTGCTCGGCGCCTCCCTGGCCGGACGCCTGGCGACGCTCTGCGGCGCGGCGCGGCTGATGCGCCTGAGCCTGCTGGTCGGGGCGCTGTCGGTAGCACTACTGGCCGTCTTGCCGAGCTATCCGCTATGGCTGCTGCTGCGCCTGTGGCTTGGCGTGACCCTGACCCTGGTGTTCATCCTCGGCGAGAGCTGGATCAATCAGTTGGCGGTAGAGGCCTGGCGTGGCCGGCTGGTGGCGCTATATGGCACCGGCTACGCGCTGAGCCAGTTGTCCGGGCCGCTGCTGCTGACCTGGCTGGGAACCGCTGGCGATGCCGGCTTCTGGGGCGCGGTGCTGCTCATGCTCGGCGGCGCTCTGCTCCTACTCGGCGCGCATGGCGCGCCGCGGATGGAGGCCCGCGAGGTTGGCGGGCTCAGGCTGTTCGGTTTCTGCCGGCAGTTGCCGACGGTGGCTTGGGCGGTGGTGCTGTTCGCCTCCTTCGAAACCATGATCCTCACCCTGCTACCGCTCTACGGCCTGCGCCAGGGGCTGGAGCAGACGACCGCGCTACATCTGGCCAGCACCGTGGTGATCGGCGATGCGCTGCTGCAACTGCCGCTCGGCTGGCTCGCCGACCGGCTGCCGCGCCAGGCGTTGTTCCGTATCTGCGGCCTGGTTCTGCTGCTAGCTAGTCTGGCGATTCCGGCATTGCTGCGAAGCGCATTCATCTGGCCGTTGCTGATCCTGTTCGGCGCCAGCGCCGGCGGCCTGTTCACCCTGGCCCTGATCCTCGTCGGTGAGCGCTTCCGCGATGCGGCGCTGGTCTGTGCTAACGCCCAGGTGGCCCGCCTGTGGGGTATCGGCTGCCTGCTCGGGCCGCTTGCCACCGGCGCGGCCAGCCAGTGGCTGAGCGGTCATGCGCTGCCGCTCCTGATGGCCGTCGGCGCGGCCGGTTTCCTTTTGCTCGCCGCGCGTCGCCCGGCATTCGCTTCAGAGTAGCTCCCGGAGCCGGCACCACAGCATGCCGAGGGCCAGCAGCGGCGCACGCAGGCGGGGGCCGCCGGGGAAGGTGCGGTGCGGCACCCGGGCGAACAGCTCGAAGCCGTGGCGGTGTTGTCCGGCGATGGCTTCGGCGAGCAGTCGGCCGGCCAGGTGGGTGGCGTTCAGCCCGTGACCGGAGTAAGCCTGGGCGTAGTAGACGTTGGGCTGTCCGGACAGGCGGCCGATCTGCGGCAGGCGATTGGCGCCGATGCCGATCAACCCGCCCCACTGGTAGTCGATCCGTACCCCGGCCAGTTGCGGGAACACTTCGAGCATCTTCGGCCGCATGTAGGCGGCGATATCCCGCGGGTCGTGCCCCGAGTAGTGGCAGGCGCCGCCGAACAGCAGGCGGCGGTCGGCCGACAGGCGGAAGTAGTCGAGCACCGTGCGCATGTCGCTGAATGCCAGGTTCTGCGGCAGCAACTCGGTGGCCAGAGTGGGGGAGAGCGGCTCGGTGGCGATGATATAGCTGCTGGCCGGCAGCACTTTGCCGGCCAATTCCGGCTCCAGGTTGCCGATATGCGCGTTGCCGGCGAGCACCAGGCTGGCGGCACGGACCCGGCCGCCGGCGGTGTGCACGCAGACTTCCTGGCCGTGATCGATCCGGAGCGCTGCCGAGCGCTCGAACAGGCGCACGCCGAGCGAGCGCGCCACGGCGGCTTCGCCGAGCAGCAGCCTGAGCGGGTGCAGGTGGCCCGAACCACGGTCCAGCAGGCCGCCACGGTAGCGCCGTGAGCCGATCGCCTCGTGCATCCGCTCGGCTTCCAGAAGGCGTAGCTCGTGGCGATAGCCGAGGGTCTGCAGTTCGGCGCATTCGGCCTTCAGATGTTCGAGGTGCCGCGCCCGAGTGGCCAGCTCGCAGTAGCCCCAGGTCAGGTCGCAGTCGATGGCATGGCGCTCGATCCGCTGGCGGACGATCTCCAGAGACTCCAAGCCCAGCAGCTTCAGGGCACGGACGCCGTCCGCGCCGAGCAGCGGACGGAAGCGTTCGAGGTCGTGGCCGAAGCCGCGGATCAGTTGCCCGCCGTTGCGTCCACTGGCACCCCAGCCGAGCACGCCGGCCTCCAGCAGGATCACCGAGAGGCCGCGCTCGGCCAATTCGAGGGCGGTGTTGATGCCGCTGAAGCCGCCGCCGACCACGCAGACGTCGGCCTGCCGTTCGCCTTCCAGGGCGGAAAACTCCGCTCGCGGCCCGGTCGTGGCGGCGTAGTAGGAGGGCGCGTGTCCGTCGTCGGCGGTGGACGTGCCCGGCAATGCTGCTTTCATCACTGGCTCCTCATTCCAGTACTGGCAGTTCGAGGCTTTCCTTGACTTCTTCCATGACGATGTAGCTCTTCGATTCGCGCACATGGGGGAGCTTGAGCAGGATGTCGCCGAGCAGCTTGCGGTAGGAGGCCATTTCCGGGATGCGTGTCTTGAGCAGGTAGTCGAAGTCGCCAGATACCAGATGGCATTCCAGTACCTGGGGCAGCTTCAGCACCGCCCGGCGGAACTCCTCGAAGATATCACCGGACTTGTACGCCAGGCTGATCTCCACGAACACCAGCAGGCCAGCCTTCAGGTACTGGGGATTGAGCCGCGCCGCATAGCCGAGGATGAAGCCTTCGCGCTCCAGGCGGCGGACCCGCTCGGTGCAGGGTGTGGTGGACAGGCCGACCCGCTCGCCCAGCTCGGTGAGGGAGATACGTCCCTCTTGTTGCAGGATGCGCAGGATGTGGCGGTCGATCCGGTCCAGTTCGAGCTGGCTCTGGTGCTGGACTCTCATGAGGAGTTCTCCTGGCGAAAGCGTTCGCCTTCGGAAAAAAGTCTGAATATCGGTCCCGAAACAGTGAAAGCCACTGGTTTTGGCTTCTTATACTGTAGGCATTCAAGGTTTTCAGCTCTCACGGAGAGACCGTTATGCGCGTACTGGTACTTGGCAGCGGGGTAATCGGCACCACCACGGCCTACTATCTAGCCCAGGCCGGTTTCGAGGTGGTGGTGGTCGACCGCGCCGAGGCTCCGGCCATGGAGACCAGCTTCGCCAACGCCGGCCAGGTGTCGCCAGGCTACGCCTCGCCCTGGGCAGCTCCCGGCGTGCCGCTCAAGGCACTCAAGTGGCTGTTCGAGCGCCATGCGCCGTTGGCCATCAGGCCGACCGCGGACTGGCGCCAGTACCTCTGGCTGGCGCAGATGCTGCGCAATTGCACCGTCGGGCGCTATGCGCTGAACAAGGAACGCATGGTGCGCCTGTCCGAGTACAGCCGCGACTGCCTCGACGAACTGCGCGCCGAGACCGGTATCGACTATGAGGGCCGCCAATTGGGTACCACCCAGTTGTTCCGTACCCAGCGGCAACTGGATGCGGCAAGCAAGGACATCGCCGTGTTGGCGCGCTCCGGTGTGCCCTACGAACTGCTCGACCGCGCCGGCATCGCCCGCGTCGAGCCGGCGCTGGCCGGCGTCGCCGACAGGCTCGCCGGCGCCTTGCGCCTGCCCAACGATCAGACCGGCGACTGCCACCTGTTCACCACCCGCCTGGCGGAACTGGTCGCCGGCCTGGGCGTGGAGTTCCGTTTCGGCCAGAGCGTCGAGCGTCTGGAGCGCGACGGCGAGCGCATCGTCGGCGTGCGCATCGACGGCCGCCTGGAAAGCGCCGACCTCTACGTGCTGGCCCTCGGCAGCTATTCGCCGCGGTTGCTCGCGCCGCTGGGCATTCGCGCGCCGATCTACCCGCTCAAGGGTTACTCGCTGACCATTCCCATCGTCGATCCGGCCATGGCGCCGACCTCGACCATTCTCGACGAGACCTACAAGGTCGCCATCACCCGCTTCGAGACGCGCATCCGCGTCGGTGGCATGGCCGAACTGGCCGGTTTCGATCTGTCGCTGAATCCCCGCCGGCGCGAGACTCTGGAACTGGTGGTGGGCGATCTCTACCCACGGGGCGGCGATCTGGCCCGCGCCGAATTCTGGACCGGCTTGCGTCCGGCCACCCCGGACGGCACGCCGATCGTGGGGGCGACCCGCTACCGCAACCTGTTCCTCAACACCGGGCACGGTACACTGGGCTGGACCATGGCCTGCGGCTCCGGCCGCCTGCTGGCCGATCTCATGGCGCGCACGCGCCCGCAGATCAGCGCCGCGGGCCTCGATATTTCCCGCTACGGCAATTCCCAGGAGAACTCCACCCATGTCCATCCGGCGCCTGCGAACTGAAGCGCGCTACAGCGAAATCGTCGTCCATGGCGGCACCGTCTACCTGGCCGGGCAACTGGCGGACGACTACGGCGTCGGTATCGAGGAGCAGACCCGGCAGACCCTGGCCGGCATCGACCGGCTGCTCACCGAGGCCGGCACCGACAAGTCGCGGCTGCTCTCGGTGACCATCTACCTGAAGGACATGGCCGCCGACTACGCCGGCCTCAACGCAATATGGGACGCCTGGCTGCCGGCCGGCTGCGCGCCGGCGCGCGCCTGCGTCGAAGCCGGACTGTACGACGGCGATGCCCGGGTGGAGATGTCGGTCGTCGCCGCGCTGCCGTAACCGAAACCACGACCCACGCCGGAGCCCTGCCGCTTCCGGCCAGCAATCCGAGACAAGCCATGCGCCCCGCCCGTGCCCTGATCGATCTCGCCGCCTTGCGGCACAACTACCGCCTGGCCTGCGGGCTGGGTGGCACCCGCGCCCTGGCGGTGGTCAAGGCCGACGCCTACGGGCACGGCGCGGTGCACTGTGCCCGCGCCTTGGAGGCGGAGGCCGAAGGTTTCGCGGTGGCTTGCATCGAGGAGGCGCTGGAGCTGCGCGAGGCCGGCATCGCCGCGCCGATCCTGTTGCTCGAGGGCTTTTTCGAGACCGCCGAGCTAGAGCCGATCCAGCGCCACGACCTGTGGTGCGTGGTGCATTCGCCTTGGCAACTGGAGGCCATCGAGCGTACCGCGCTGACGTACCCCTTGACCTGCTGGCTGAAGCTCGACTCCGGTATGCACCGGGTCGGTTTTGCGCCAGCCGACTACCGGGCGGCCCACGCGCGCCTCATGGCCAGCGGCAAGGTGGCGAGGATCGTCGCCATGAGCCATTTCGCCCGCGCCGACGAACTCGACTGCCCACGGGTCGCCGAGCAACTGGCGCAGTTCGAGACGGCAACCGCCGGCCTCGTGACGGAGTTCAGCCTGCGCAACTCCCCGGCGCTGCTCGGCTGGCCGCAACTGTTTCGGCATGGCCATGGGAGCGAATGGCTGCGGCCGGGGATCATGCTCTACGGGGCCACGCCCTTCGAGCGCTATCAAGAGCAGGCGGCGCAATTGCGGCCGGTAATGACCCTGGAGTCCAGGATCATCGGCGTGCGCGAGCTGCCGGCAGGCGAACCGGTGGGTTATGGCGCGCGTTTCGTCGCCTCGCGGCCGACCCGCGTCGGAGTGGTGGCCATGGGCTATGCGGACGGCTACCCGCGGCATGCGCCGAACGGCACCCCGGTCGCCGTCGACGGCCGACCGGCGCAACTGATCGGCCGGGTGTCGATGGATATGCTCACCGTGGATCTCACCGACCTGCCCCAGGCCGGACTCGGCAGCCGGGTCGAGCTGTGGGGCGCCCAGGTGCCGGCCAGCGAAGTGGCGGCGGCGGCCGGTACCATCGCCTATCAATTGTTCTGCAACGTGCGGCGGGTTGCCCGCTTCTGGCTGGACTGAACGAAATTTACGGCATGGCGTTGTAAATACTGAACGGCGTTGCCATCATTAGGCGCAATTCGCTCAGGCTTCCCGAGAGGAATCCCGCCTTGGACGTCGGTGTTCGACTGCAATCTATACGCAAGCTCAAAGGCCTCTCCCAGCGTGAACTCGCCAAGCGCGCGGGCGTCACCAACAGCACCATTTCGATGATCGAGAAGAACAGCGTCAGCCCCTCGATCAGTTCCCTGAAGAAAGTGCTCGGCGGTATTCCCATGTCGCTGATGGAGTTCTTTTCCCTCGATCTGGAGGTGGAAGCCAGCGCCCCGGTGATCTATCGCGCTGCCGAGCAGGCCAAGCTGTCGCACGGGCTGCTGAACATGCGCCTGATCGGCAAGGATCATCCCGACCGGGCACTCACCTTCCTCTCGGTGACCTATCTTCCGGGGGCCGACAGTGGCGAGGCGCTGCTGCTGCGCGACGGCGAGGAAGCCGGCATCCTCGTCGAAGGGCGCCTGGAGCTGCAGGTCGGCGAGCAGCACTATACCCTCGAGAGCGGCGACAGCTACTACTTGGTGGCCGGCCAGCCGCACCGTTTCCGCAACCCCTTCGAGACTCCGGCGCAACTGATCAGCGCCGCCACTCCGGCGCATTTCTAGCGGCGCGCCGAAGTTCTCGGCAACAACTCCGTCTTGTATCGGCTTGTTTCAGCCTGTCTTTTGTAGGGTTATACTCCCGCGCGCTCGCGAAAACCCGTGGCCGCGGGTGCACGTAATCAGCCACGATGAGGGGGGTAAGGGTGAATCTGATCAAGATGTTGGCGGCACCGGTCGCCGTGTTGTCCTTGTGGGCGGCGGGCGTCCAGGCCGCGACCGACGCGGAAATCGCCGAGCGTCTCAAACCGGTCGGCGAAGTCTGCGTGGCCGGTCAGGAATGCAAGGGCGTCGCTACCGCTGCCGCCGCTGCCGCCGGCGGTGGCGCGCGCAGCGGTGACGATGTTGTCGCCAAGTACTGCAACGCCTGCCACGGCACTGGCTTGTTGAACGCGCCGAAGGTTGGCGACAGCGCCGCCTGGAAGACGCGCGCCGATGCCAAGGGTGGCCTCGACGGCCTGCTTCAGTCGGCGCTCTCCGGCCTCAACGCCATGCCGCCGAAAGGCACCTGCGCCGATTGCTCGGACGACGAGCTGAAAGCCGCCATCGGCAAGATGTCCGGTCTCTAACCGCGGCTCGGCCGAAGACGAAGCCGCCTGTATAGACGATGTGAGAACCTAGCGAGCGAAGGTCGGGCAAGGCGAGGTCGGGCGAGGAAGCGCAGTTTACGGGCCGTAGACGAGCATTTGGGGCTCGATTTCAACGCAGCACGACCGGGCGTAGTGGTTGTCGCACAGCCTGTGTGGGCGGCTTCGTCGTTTCCGCTCACTCCACGAAGCTGACCTGGCCGCCCGCGAGCGAACCGATCCGTGCCAGGGACTCGACCCGGTAGCCCTGTTCTTCCAGCGCCCGGCGTCCGGGCTGGAAGGATTTCTCGATGACGATGCCGATCCCGACCAGCCGTGCTCCAGCCTGGCGGACGATGGTGGCCAATCCCAGCGCAGCCTGGGCGTTGGCCAGGAAGTCGTCGACGATCAGGATGCGCTCGCCGGTCGCCAGATGGCTGGCGGAAATGGCCACGGTGCTTTCCACCTGCCTGGTGAAGGAATAGACGCGGGCGGTCAGCAGGTCATCGGTCAGGGTCAGCGAGCGGTGCTTGCGGGCGAAGACCAGCGGCACGTCCAGCTCCAATGCAGTCATCAGCGCCGGTGCGATGCCCGACGTCTCGAGGGTGATCACCTTGTCGATGGCCTGGTCGCGAAAGCGCCGGGCGAACTCCTGGCCGATCTGCCGCATTAGTTGCGGATCGACCTAATGGTTGAGGAAAGCATCCACCTTCAAGACCTGCTCCGAGAGCACACTGCCGTGTTCGCGGATCTTCCGTTTCAACTGCTCCATGAGCCTGCCTCGGGCCGCTGCCCGCCTGGGAAAGTCTGTGGGTGCACAGTACAGGGTGGCGCGGCGAGCCGGAAGTGCCCCGCCGGCACGCTGTCCCCGCGCTGGCAGGACCGGCCGTCACTGCCCGGCCTGGCGCTTGGCGAAGGACACCGCGTAGGCAGGGGAGCGAAAGCGCAGGATGGGATCGTCGGTCGGGGCGATGCCCTCGGCCATCACCAGCGGGTCGAAGTTGATCTTCTCGCAGGCGGCGCCCTTCTGCGGCATGGCGGCGGTCAGGACCAGGGTGCCGGCCTTCACCTGCTCGCGGTTCTCCGGCCAGGCCACCGTAGGGTCGTTCTCCGGGTCGCCAGGCTGGCCGATGCTCACCAGCATGTCCCAGCGCACCGGACCCTGGGCGGTGCGCTGAATCAGCCGCTCTTCGAGGAAGTCAGCCGGCAGGGTTTCGAGTTCCTCGTCGGACAGGCTCTTCTCGCCATCCTCGGGCACGAAGCGCCAGCGCACTAGGGTGGCCTTGCCGGTGGCATCGACGAACGTAAAGGTATGGATGCCGAAGTAGCTGCCGTTAGCGAAGCTCGGCGGCGGGTTGTGCTCGGCGAGAAACCGCGCCTGCGCCCAGCTGTCCGGGTGGCTGGCCCGGAAGGCCGCGAGCTTGGCCGGATCGGGCTTACCGGTGGTCGGGTCGGGCTTCAGGGCAAGGATCTGGTCGAGGACGGTCTTCGGCTGCGCCGCGCCGAAGACCGGAGTATCGAGCATGGTCATGTGTTGCAGGGCGCCGCCGGGGAGGCGGAACTCCAGGGCCATGCCGCGAACGCTTCTGGCCGTGTCGGGCACCTTCGGGTTGCCGCCCGGCAGCGAGAAGCGTGCGACGACTGGCACGGGCTGTCCGGAGAACAGCGCCGAGCGCGACCAGGCGGCCGCGGCGGGCAGGCCGACGAACTCGCCGCTCGCGCAGGTGCCTTTGATGTGGTTGCGCCGCTCGCCCGGGGTCACGCCGAAGGTGTCCTCCAGAGCGGCGACCACCTGCGCCGGGGTCACCTCGTCCTGCGCCGCCATGCCGAAGGGGGCGGCCAGTCCCAGTCCGGCGGCCAGCAGCCAACCCGGTAGATCCTTGTTCTGCATCTTCATTCGTTTCCTCGCATGGTTCCATTGAAGAGCCGCCCCGGCGGGCACGCCTCCCTTCATGCCAGCAGCCGGCTGCGGATATGGCAAGGCCGACCGCATGACGCATGGCATGTGGCGGATGCCGGTCTGGCCGGAATGGCTCGGAGCTGTGTTCGGGGCGAGGCGGTTGGCGTTCGGCGAGGGAGAGGTTGTTCCCTGGGTTCTAGCAGGCGTCCCAATGAACTGGATGGGCCTGCGACTTTTCGAGCCGGTCGGCCTCGGCTAGCGCCAGGGCTTCCGAGTCCCATATGGCTTCCGAATAGCGTATGACCTTGCTCTCGGTGTCGTGGAAGATGAGGTCGAAGGTCGGGCCGCTATATTGAGCGGAAATGTCGCGAACTTGGAAGCGACGGGAAAGTGGGGAGGTCATACCGGCTTTCATCATTTTTATCGATCGTTTTTCCATGGGGGGCGCAGGCCGGACTGTTCCAACAGTCGTTCGACCTGGGATGGTTTCGGCAATCCGGTGTCCGCACGCAATGTCATTCGGACAGACAAGCGTCCGGAGGGTAGCAGCTCCGGCGGACGGGAGACGGCGTGCGGGCCGTCGCCGTTTCTATAATTCCCGTTTTTCTCCGGGCCGTCGCGCTGGAGTGCGCGCTGGCGAAGCTTCCGGCCGACCTTCCTGGTCAGACCGTGCCGACCTGCCAACGCGGAAGCGACTGTAGCGTGGCAGCCGTCTTGCATAAATCCGCAAGGCTCTCAAGCCGTTGTAGGCGATGTCTTACAGACCGAATGCCGACCGTCTCTAGTCCCGTCGGTTCGCCGGAGACTGGCGATGTATTTGCATGCGACCGGGGGACTGCCGAGGTTTGCACGCCACGATGGGGCCGGCGCTTTCCTGCTCCGTGCTTCGTCCTCCCATCGTGCGTAGCAGGGAGCTGTGAACGCAGCGGTCATTCCCGATCAATCTGGCCGCCTGGTCAAAGCAGGCGGCTTCGGCTGTGGAGGTAGGCATGACCTCTTTCTTACCGACCGATCCCGAGGCCAAAGCCCGGCAACTGGCCAAGCGCGGGCACGAGAACTACCGATTGGCGCGCGAACTGGAACAGCGGGGGTTAGGGCTCATGGCTACCTATCTACGCCGCTATGCCGAATTGCAGTTGAAGCAGGCGCGGGAATTGAGACACAAGGAGTGAAGGCCCTGCGAAGTGCACAGATCGTGCGATGAATTTGTCGGGATCGTCCGCCAGTCTCCACGTTCCGGGGCTGGCCAATTTCTTGCCTGAACATCATGGCTTTCCGAGAGCTTGAAGAGGGTGCGGGCTTTTCCCGAAGGAGCGCGAAATTGAAGCCAGTAGTGGTTTTTTTCGAAGCCCTGGTCGAGTGGGCCGACGATCCCCGCAGTTGGATCCGATTCCTGCGTCAGGCAGGGCTCACACTGAGCGTCATCGGCGTCCCGTACGCCTGTTCGGGTCTCTACCATGACAATGCGCAGCGCCACGTGGACGTGGCTCTGGACATGGCCATGGAGGACTGCGCGCTCAATCGCATGGTCGTGGCCGATGCCTATGCGCTGCCCCAATACAAGGCTTGCGTGAAATCTTTGGTGCACCGTTACGGTCGTTGAGCGGGATGCGATGGCCGGATCCGTAGCTGTATGAGCGCCCGCTCGTTCGGGGCCGTTGTCTTGCGCCAAATCATCGTGGCGGACCCGCTTACTTGCTAGCTTGGTTCCCTCAGCACGCCAAGGAGGGCAAGCCAAATGGTGCTCACATTCATCCTTTATGTTTCGTTCATGTGCGGCGGCCTGTTCGTGGCCGGCCTGTGCGCAGGATGCTGGACAGGCCGGACGTCCCGTTCGAAGGCCGGCCTGAACCTGGAGGATGTGGCCGACGACGCGGGGTTGTTCCAGGGCTGGGACGGGCTGCCGGCCGCGGAGCAAAAGTGCCGCCTGGGTCTGTATCGGCAGCGGGTGCTGCTGCAGAGCGCGGAGCGCGACAGAGCCTGGCTGCGGGCGCAGCGCAAGGAGTACGCGAAGGGGTGGTGACTCGGGAGAGCCCCGCGTCGAGCGGGGCGCTTGCCCGAGTGGCGGCCGGATGTCCTGTGACGAGGACTATCGCTGTCCGGCTGAACGATGCCTATTTGCACAGCGACTCGCAGGGCACGCCGTCGCGATCGCCGTCGAGGCTGCGCGGCCCGCAGTTCTCCACGTAGAACTTGGCCTCGCCGCAACTGCTCATTTCCTCGCAGAAGCGCTTCCCGTTGCAACGCAGGCCGCTGGCTGTCTGGCCTTTGGCGATCATGTCCAGGCTGGCTTCGCTCGGCGCCGGGTGTTCGTTCCAGCCCAGGGCGCGCCACTCCCAGGGCGGAACCCGTTCCGCCCTGGGAAGGGCCCATAGGCCACGCTTGTCCGCCTTGGCCTGGCTCTCCAAAAGCGCGAGGCTCCTGTTTTCGTCGTGTCGGGAACTGCTCCAGGCGCCACCCTGACTGACCAGTTCGGCATTGACGTCGCGCGTGCCGACACGGGCCCGCGCCACCAGGCGGCCATGATGGTCGGTCTCCTGCACTTGCAGGGCGACCTTCCGCTCGAGCACCAGTTCGCTCAGCATCTGGCGGGATTTGTCGCCATGGGGCTGCTTGGCTTCCGGCGCGTCGATTTCCACCAGCCGGATGCCGATCCGTTTTTCGGTGTCGGTCAGGCAGGTGAAGGCGTCGCCGTCGAGTACCTCGATCACGCGGCAGGAAATGTCGCTGGCGAAAACGGGCGAACTGGCGAAGCCGAGCAGCAGCGGGATCGCGAGCAATCTGGAACGCATGATACCTCCTTGCAAAAAGGCGGATTGCCGAGGGCTTCTAGTCTCTCGGAATGGAGTGCGGGTACGGGCGATGGCCGCGGCCATCATTCGATCCGACCGCCGAGCGGGACAAAAGTCCTCGAAGGGCGCTGGGCGATGACCCGGCCGGGCATCGGCGCCAGCCCGGCAGGCGCCGCCGGCTGCCCGAGGAAAGCGGTACGCTCAGCGCTTGAGCATCGCCCGGATATCGGCCAGCGCGCTCTTGCCTCGTGCTGCCTTGGCTTCCACCGGCGCATCCTCCTGGCCTTCCCAGATCAAGTCGTCCTGCGGCAGTTCGGCGAGGAAGCGGCTGGGCGCGCAGTCGATGATCTCGCCGTACTGCTTGCGCCTGGCGGCGAAGGTCAGCGCTAGGTTCTGCCGGGCGCGGGTGATGCCGACGTAGGCCAGGCGGCGCTCCTCCTCGATGGTGTCGGCTTCGATGCTAGAGCGGTGGGGGAGGATTTCCTCCTCCACGCCGATGATGAACACATGGGGAAATTCCAGGCCCTTAGAGGCATGCAGGGTGAGCATCTGCACACCCTCGGCGCCTTCCTCTTCCTCCTGCTGGCGCTCGAGCATGTCGCGCAGGACCAGCTTGCCGATGGCTTCCTCGATGGTCATCCCGCCGTCCTCGTCTCTTTCGAGGGTATTCTTCAGTGCTTCGACGAGGAACCAGACGTTGCCCATGCGCACATCGGCGACCTTGTCGCTGGAGGCGTTCTGGCGGAGCCAGTTCTCGTAGTCGATGTCCATCACCATGCTGCGCAGGGCGGCGATCGGGTCGTTCTGCGCGCACTGCCGGCGCACGCCATCCATCCAGCGGACGAAACGCACCAGGCGCTCGCAGTAGCGGCCGTCCAGGTGGTCGGCCAGCGCCGGGTCGCCGGCGGCCTCGTACAACGAGAGGTTGCGCTCGCCGGCATGCTGGCCGAGCTTTTCCAGGGTCGCCGAGCCGATCTCGCGACGCGGTACGTTGATCACCCGGAGGAAGGCGTTATCGTCGTCCGGGTTGACCAGCAGGCGGAAGTAGCTCATCAGGTCCTTCACCTCCTGGCGAGCGAAGAAACTGGTGCCGCCGGAGAGGCGGTAGGGAATCTGGTGGTGCTGCAGCTTCATTTCCATCAGCCGCGACTGGTAGTTGCCGCGGTAGAGGATGGCGAAGTCGCTGTAGGGCCGGCCGGTCTTCAGGTGCAGGGTGAGGATCTCCATGGCTACCCGCTCGGCCTCGGCCTCCTCGTTGCGGCAGCGGATCACGCGGATCTCGTCGCCGTGACCCATCTCGCTCCACAACTGCTTGTCGAACACGTGGGGATTGTTGGCGATCAGCACGTTGGCGCAGCGCAGGATGCGGCTGGTCGAGCGGTAGTTCTGTTCGAGCATCACCACCTTCAGCGAGGGATAGTCCGATTTCAACTGCATCAGGTTTTCCGGGCGGGCGCCGCGCCAGGCATAGATCGACTGGTCGTCGTCGCCGACCACGGTGAACTGGTGGCGTATGCCGACCAGGAGCTTCACCAACAAGTACTGGCTGGCGTTGGTGTCCTGGTATTCGTCGACCAGCAGGTAGCGGATGCGCTGTTGCCATTTCTCCAGCACCTCGGGCTGGCTCTCGAAGAGTTTCACCGGCAGCAGGATCAGGTCGTCGAAGTCGACCGCATTGTAGGCCTTGAGGGTGCGCTGATAGTGCAGGTAGACGATGGCGGCGTTCTGCTCGCGGGGATTGCGCGCGCGGGACAGGGCCTGGTCGGGGAGGATCAGGTCGTTCTTCCAGGCGCCGATCTGCTGGATCACCTGGTCGGCGCCGTCGTCGCCGGCGTATTCCTTCTGCATGATGTCGGCGACCAGGGTCTTGATGTCGCCCTCGTCGAAGATCGAGAAGCCGGGTTTGTAGCCGAGTCGCGCGTGTTCCCTGCGGATGATGTTGAGGCCGAGGTTGTGAAAGGTGGAGACGGTCAGTCCCTTGCCTTCGGCGCCGCGCAGCAGGCTGCCGACGCGCTCCTTCATCTCGCGGGCGGCCTTGTTGGTGAAGGTCATGGCGACGATGTGGCGGGCCTGGATGCCGCAGTGTTGAATCAGGTAGGCGATTTTGCGGGTGATTACGCTGGTCTTGCCGGAGCCGGCGCCGGCGAGCACCAGCAGCGGGCCGCCGACGTAGGTCACGGCTTCCTGCTGGCGGGGATTGAGTCGGGACATGGCGGGCCTCGCGAGACGGGACGGCCGGGCATTCTAGCAGTCCCGGCCGGACCTTCGGCGGGAGCGGCCCGCCGTCCGGATCGCCGGCCCGCCGCCGTTCACGGCCGCTGCGGCAGCTCGTTCGGGCGCAGGTCGAAGACTAGCACCTCGGCCTGCTCGCCGGCGGCGAACTCCAGCCGCTCGGCGTGGCGAATGCGCAGGCCGTCGCCCGCTTCCAGGCGCTGGCCGTTGACGCTCAGGGTGCCACGCGCCAGGTGCACATAGGCGTGGCGCTGGCCGTCGAGTTCCAGCGTAGCCCGTTCCGCGCCGTCGAATAGCCCGGCGTAGACCCGCGTATTCTGGTGGATGCGCAGCGAGTCTGCGGCGCCGTCCGGCGAAAGGATCAGGCACAGCCGGCCGCGCTTGTCCGCACTGGCGAAGTGCTCCTGCTGGTAGCCCGGCGCCAGGTCCCTGGTGTCCGGCAATATCCAGATCTGCAAAAAGTGCACCGGCTCGCGGTCCGAGGCGTTGAACTCGCTGTGCGCGATACCGCTGCCGGCGCGCATCAACTGGATGTCGCCGGGGCGGATCAGCGAGCCGTTGCCCAAGCTGTCCCGGTGCTCGAGGGCGCCGTCGAGCACGTAGGAGAGGATTTCCATGTCCCGGTGCGGGTGGCGGCCGAAGCCTTGGCCGGGGGCGACGCGGTCGTCGTTGATCACCCGCAGGTCGGAGAAGCCGATCTGTTCGGGATCGTGATAGTCGGCGAAGGAAAAGCTGTGGCGCGATTGCAGCCAGCCGTGGTCGGCCCGGCCTCGTTCGTTGGCGCGACGCAGTTCGGTAGTGATCATAAGGGGCTCCCCGGTCGAATGCGGCCCGGCCGGAGCCGGGCGGTGGTTTTCAGGCTTGGGCGACGCGGCGGCCGCTGCGGGCATCCAGGCTCAGGGCGCCGGGGCCGAAGGCGGCCACCTGCAGCAGGCCGCCGGCGATCGCCAGGTTCTTCAAGAAGTGGATGAACTGGTTCTGGTCGCCCAACTGGTTGTGGAATATCAGGGCCGTCGCGATGCTGAAGCCGGCCATGACCAAGGCGACCAGGCGGGTGCGGTAACCGAGCAGCAGCGCCGTGGCGAAGCCCAGTTCGACCACCAGCGCGGCCGCCAAGGCTAGCGCGGGCAAAGGCAGGCCAATACTGCCGATGTAGCCGAGCGTGGCAGCCGGAGCGGCGGCCTTGCCCAGGCCGCTGACGAGGAATAGCGAGGCGAGCAGGGCGCGGCCGATGAGGGGGGTGGCGCCGTGGAGGTTGGTGGGGAGCGAGAAAGTCATGTCGGTATCTCCGGGTTGATGAAGCAGTGTCTTGCGCTGTGAGTACAGATTAGTGTCTCTTCAGGATTCGATTGAGATGCCGAAAAGCGTTAAGTCGTCCACCTGGGAGGGACAATGAACCAGCTCGAAGACATGCGCCTGTTCGTCGCCGTGGTGGACGGCGGCAGTTTCACCTCCGCGGCCGAGGCGCTGGGGCTATCCAAGCAGTTCGTCAGCCGCCGGCTGATGGGCCTGGAGGCGCGCCTCGGCGCGCGTCTGCTCAACCGTTCGACCCGCCGGCTCGCCGTCACTCCGCTGGGCGCGCTCTACTGCGAGCGGGTCCGGCGGATTCTCGACGACGTGGCGGAGGCCGAGCAGGCCATCCTGCAGCAGCGGGCGACGCCGCGCGGCACGCTACGTCTGTCGGCGCCCATGTCCTTCGGCACCCTGCACCTGAGTCACTTGCTACCGGGTTTTCTCGAGCGCTATCCCGAAGTCGCCGTCGAGCTGGAGCTGAGCGACCGGCGCACCGACCTGCTTGAAGAGGGCTACGACATGGCGGTGCGCATCGGCGAATTGGCCGATTCCACGCTGATCGCCCGCGCCCTGGCTCCGCTGCGGATGGTCACCTGCGCCAGCCCCGCCTATCTCCAACGGCGTGGCGCGCCGCAGACGCCGGAAGCACTGCGCGAGCACGATTGCCTGCTCTACGGTCATGGCAAGCTGGTGCTCTGGACCTACTGGCGCGACGGCCGGCCCGAGCGCGTCGAGGTGCATGGCCGTTACCGGGTCAACAACGGCGAACTGGTACGCGACGCCGCCCTGGCCGGGCTGGGCCTGGCCTGGCTGCCGACCTTCATCGTCGGCCCGGAGCTGGCCGCCGGCACGCTGCTGCCGGTGCTCGAAGCCTTCCAGGGGCCGCCGGCGAAGGTCTATGCGGTCTACCCGCAGCACCGTCAGACCTCGGCGCTGATTCGCGCCTTCACCGACTATCTGTACGAAGCCCTGAATCGTTAGCGACCGGGCCAGTGCCAGGCCGGGGCGTCGAGAAGACGCTGGCCGGCGACGCGGGTTTCGCCGCCATCCTTTTCCAGCCACAGGGCATTACATTCGGGATAGCGCTCCAGGGCGGCGATCAGCCGGGGCGCGTGGGATACCCCCAGGACCTGGGGGTATGTCCGGCGAGCCTGGCGATCAAACGGGCGAGGGCGGGCAGCAGGTCCGGGTGCAGGCTGGTTCCCAGCTCGTTGAGGACCATCAGCGCCGGTGGCCGGGCGCTGAGCAGGGCAACGATCCACAGCAGATAGCGCAGGGTTCCGTCGGACAGCTCCGCCGTCTGCAATGGCCGCAGCATGCCGGGCTGCTGCATGACCAGAGTGAAGCGGCCCTGTTGCTGGGCGACTTCCACCTGTGCACCGGGAAAGGCATCCGCCACCGCGTCGTCCAGCGCCGCAGGGTCGCCGATCTCGCGGATGGTCTGCTAGGCCGCCGCCAGGTCGGCGCCATCGCGGGGTATGGGTGCCGATCCACGACTGGCGCGCCGGCGCATCCGCGTCGCTGCGGAAATGATCGTAGAAACGCCAGCCGCGCAGCCGTTCGCGCAGCTCGAACAGCTCCGGCGCGCTCGGTGGATGGGCGAAGGCCGTGAACAGGCTGTCGAAAGCCGGCAGGTGTTCCAGCAATACCCGCCAGGCGCCGCGTTCGTCGCGTCCGCGCAGCAGCGCGCCGCTGCGCTCCACCAGCAGCGCCGCCGGACGCGCCACGGGGCCGGCCCAGATGCATTCGCGCTTGATCCGCGGGTCCAGGGCGAAGGCGCTTTTCGGCCGTGCCCGGCTTTCGCCCGCTTGTGGCGTGGGCAGGCCCAGGTCGATGCAGTAGCCGAAGTCCTCGCTGGCAAAGCCCAGGCGCAGACTCACTGGCTTCTGGCGTACCGTCCCTTCCAGCGCCTGCCGGTTCCGGGGCGCGTCCCGGCCGATCCGTTCCGGTCCGGCCCAGAGCGTGGCCGGCAGGCCGCCTTCGCGGGCCAGCGAGGCCACCAGCTTGCCCTGCGCCGCCTCGGCCAGCAGTCGCAACGCGCGGTAGAGGTTGGACTTGCCGCTGCCATTGGCCCTGGTGATCAGCGTGAGACGGCCGAGCGGCACGATCAGCTCGCGCAGCGAGCGATAGTTGGCGACGGCCAGTGTGGTGAGCATGGCGGGTTCCCTGTGCGCATGGCTTGGTGGATTCGGGAGGCGTCCAGTGGCGTGGAATGGCGCGCTCGCAGTTTCAGGCATGCGCCGCCGGCCGGTATTGCAGCGCTTCGGCCAGGTGGGCGCGGGCGATGCTCGGCAGCGCCTCCAGATCGGCCAGGGTGCGTGCCACCTTGAGGACGCGGTGGGCGGCGCGCAGCGACAGGCCGAGGCGTTCGCAGGCGCGTTCCAGCCACTGGCGGTCTTCGTCGCTCAGTGCACAGTGCTGGTGCAGCCCGGGCAGGTCGAGGAAGGCATTGGGGCAGCCCTGGCGGGCCAGTTGCAGGTTGCGCGCCAACGCCACCTGGGCGGCGGCGCCGGCGCTGTCCGGGCCGTCCAGGCGCGGCGCGCCCAGGGCGGTGGTCTCGCGGGCGACGCCGACGTGCAGGTCGATGCGGTCGAGCAGCGGGCCGGACAGCTTGGCGCGGTAACGCTGGATCTGTTCCGGGGTGCAGCGACAACGGCCGGCGGGGTCGCCCAGATAGCCGCAGGGACAGGGGTTCATCGCCGCCACCAACTGGAAGCGCGCCGGAAAGCGCACCTTATCGCTGGCCCGGGCGATAACGATTTCGCCGCTTTCCAGAGGCTCGCGCAGCACCTCCAGCACCTTGCGGTCGAATTCGGGCAATTCGTCGAGAAACAGCACGCCCCGGTGCGCCAGGGTGATTTCGCCGGGGCGCGGCCGGCTGCCGCCGCCGACCAGCGCCGGTCCCGAGGCGCTATGATGGGGCTGGCGGAACGGCCGCTGCGGCCAGGCGGAGAGCGGCGCGCTACCGGCCACCGAATGGATCGCCGCCACCTCCAGCGCCTCGCGTTCGTCCAAAGGCGGCAGCAGGCCCGGCAGACGGCTGGCCAGCAAGGTCTTGCCGGTTCCGGGCGGACCGCTCAACAGGAGATTGTGAGCTCCTGCCGCCGCCACCAGCAGGGCGCGCTTGGCCGCGGCCTGGCCCTGCACCTCGGCGAGGTCGGGGTAGGGGCGCGTCTGTCGCAGCAGGCCGCTGGACCGGTAGGGCGCGAGCGGGGTCCGGCCGTTCAGGTGGGCGGCCAGTTCCAGCAGGTGGTCGATCGCCAGCACGTTCAGACCCGACGCCAGGCTGGCCTCTTCGGCGTTCGCCCGCGGCACCACCAGGGTGCGTCCGGCGGCGTGCGCGGCCAGCGCGGCGGGCAGCACGCCCCGAACCGGGCGCAGGCCGCCGGAGAGGGCCAGTTCGCCCAGGCATTCCAGGCCGTCCAGAGACCCCGCGGGCAATTGCTCGCTGGCGGCGAGGATGCCGAGGGCGATGGCCAGGTCGAAGCGTCCGCCGTCCTTGGGCAGGTCGGCGGGCGCCAGGTTGAGGGTGATGCGCCGTGCCGGGAAATCGAAGCCGGAAGTGAGGATGGCGCTGCGCACGCGATCCTTGCTCTCGCGGACCGCGGTTTCCGGCAGGCCGACCAGGGTCAACGCCGGCAAACCGTTGGCCAGGTGCGCCTCCACGGTGACGGCGGGCGCCTCGACGCCTACCTGGGCACGGCTGTGGACGATGGCCAGGGACATGGATCTCTCCTTGATCGCATTCCCCGCGCGGTCAGGTCGCGGGCGGGGTGGGCGGCTGTTCGCCCAGGCGCGTCTCGAGTTCGGCGACCTTGGCTTCCAGCGCTTCCAGACGGGCACGGGTACGGGCGAGGACTGCCATCTGGCTGTCGAACTCCTCCCGGCTGACCAGATCGAGCTTGCTGAAGGCGCTCTGCAGCAAGGCCTTGAGCTGGGCTTCGAGTTCCCAGGGCGGGAGCGGCCTCTCGCCGCCGAGCAGGCGGGAGGCATGGGTGCTGAGGGTGTCGAACAGGGCTTTGGGCGGCAGCATGGTGCGGTTCCGGAATCAGTCGGCCGTTAGTGTAACACGGGCCGTCGACAGGGCTGTCGGGCCGTGTGCGCACGGTTTTCGTGCGGGGCAGCACATGCTCGTGCGTCGGGTGGGTGCGACATCTTTTCGCGCCTTATCCAGCGAAAGATCCATAACCACGTCGACAATAGGGGTTTTGGCCGTTTGTCGATGGCGGTATGATTTTTGCCTTTGCAAACACATGGCACTCCAAGGCCTTGGCCAGACACGGATGCCGTCGAGCGGGCCGGTCAGAGGCGGTCACGCGAAAGCCGAACACTGCGCTTAAACTTGAATCGGGATCGTTTATTCCTGGGGCAAGTCCACTTACACGGAGATATGTTTCATGAAGCTAGTCACTGCCATCATCAAGCCGTTCAAGCTGGACGACGTACGCGAATCGCTGTCGGAGATTGGGGTGCAGGGCATCACCGTTACCGAGGTCAAGGGGTTCGGCCGGCAGAAGGGCCATACCGAACTGTACCGGGGTGCGGAATACGTAGTCGACTTTCTGCCCAAGGTGAAGATCGATGTGGCCATCGAGGACAGTCAGCTCGACCATGTCATCGAGGCCATCACCAAGGCCGCTAACACCGGCAAGATCGGTGACGGCAAGATTTTCGTCGTCAATCTGGAACAAGCCATCCGCATCCGTACCGGCGAAACCGGCACCGACGCGATCTGATCCCACGATCCCCCGCCTCAGGAGAATAATCAATGACGCTGCGCAAAGGCGCAGGGCTTGCTGCCCTTTCTTTCCTCTTTCTGCCCGTCATGGCCAGCGCCCAGGAGGCTACGTTGGATTCGGGCGATACCGCCTGGATGCTGACCGCCACGGCGCTGGTGCTGTTCATGACCATTCCCGGCCTGGCGCTGTTCTACGGCGGTATGGTGCGTTCGAAGAACCTGCTCTCGGTGATGATGCAATGCTTCGCCATCACCGGCCTGATCAGCGTGCTCTGGGTCCTGTTCGGCTATAGCCTGGCCTTCGACACCGCCGGCATGGAGGAGGGGGTGCTCAACTTCAGTTCTTTCGTCGGCGGTCTGGACAAGGCTTTTCTCAGTGGCCTGACCACCGACAGTTTGGTCGGCACCTTTCCCGAAAGCGTCTTCATCACCTTCCAGATGACCTTCGCCATCATCACTCCGGCGCTGATCACCGGTGCCTTCGCCGAGCGCATGAAGTTCTCGTCGATGCTGGTGTTCATGTCGGCCTGGTTCCTGCTGGTCTACGCACCGATCGCCCATATGGTCTGGAGCGGCGACGGCGCGCTGATGTGGGACTGGGGCGTGCTCGACTTCGCCGGCGGCACCGTGGTGCACATCAACGCCGGTGTCGCCGGCCTGGTCGCCTGTCTGGTGCTGGGCAAGCGCGAGGGCTACCCTGGAGTCGGCATGACCCCGCACAACCTCGGCTACACCTTGGTCGGCGCGGCCATGCTCTGGGTCGGCTGGTTCGGTTTCAACGCCGGCTCGGCGATCGCTGCCAACGGCACCGCTGGCATGGCCATGCTGGTGACCCAGATCGCCACCGCCGCCGCCGCGCTGGCCTGGATGGCCGCCGAGTGGCTAGCCCACGGCAAGCCGAGTGCCTTGGGTATCGCCTCCGGCGTGGTCGCCGGCCTGGTGGCCATCACCCCGGCCGCCGGTACCGTTGGCCCGATGGGCGCCCTGGTGATCGGCCTGGCTTCCGGCGCGATCTGCTTCTACTGCGCCACTGCCGTGAAGCGCCGCTTCGGCTATGACGATTCTCTCGACGCCTTTGGCGTGCACGGTGTCGGCGGCATCGTCGGCGCGGTGCTGACCGGCCTGTTCGCGGCTCCGGCCCTGGGCGGTTTCGGCGAAATCGACAGTATCGCCAGCCAACTGTGGATCCAGATCAAGGGCGTGCTCTTCACCGTGATCTACACCGGTGTCGCCACCTTCGTGATCCTTAAGGCGATCGAGCGGGTGATAGGCCTGCGCGTCAACCAGGAGGAAGAAACCGTGGGTCTTGACCTCTCCCTGCACGACGAGCGCGGTTACAACCTCTGAGTATCGGGAGGGCGGCTAGCCGGCCGCCGTTCCCGTCGCGGCCTCGCTCTCATCCAGGGGGCAGGCCGTCAAAAGGGCGCCTCGGGCGCCCTTTGCTTTTTTCTGTGCCGCGCTAGAATTCCCGCGGCACGATTCAGGAGCTGAGGCGGATGTGGCAACAGGCGACCGTCATTCTGCGGGCACGGCCACGCGGTTTCCATCTGGTGACCGAGGAGATCCTCGTCGGTCTGCCGGAGCTGGCCTCCTGCCGGGTCGGACTGCTGCACCTCTGGCTGCAGCACACCTCGGCCTCGTTGACGATCAATGAGAATGCCGATGCGGCGGTGCGGCGCGATTTCGAGCGCTTCTTCAACCATCTGGTGCCCCAGGGCGAGGGCGGCTACGAGCATGACTACGAGGGGCCGGACGATCTGCCGGCGCACTTCAAGGCCAGCCTGCTCGGCTGTCAATTGCTCCTGCCGGTGACGGCCGGGCGTCTCGCGCTGGGGACCTGGCAGGGAATTTATCTCGGCGAGCACCGCGATCAGGGTGGTGCCCGTCGTGTCCTGGCCACGCTGCAGGGCCGGGGGAACTGATTTTTTCGGCGGGGCTCTCAGAGCAGGGATCGCCTATCAGATTTGCAACGTCCGTGGCCCAGGGTCCAGGCGATCGCTGGCGGGACTGTAACCAACCTGCTGTACCCAAGTCATGAGGTCGAACATGAGCGATGAAGAACTAGAACAGGAAGAACTGGAGGCGGGAGAGGAGGACGAAGGCGAAGAGCTGAGTGCCGCCGACGAAGCGGCTGACGAGGAAGGCGACGGTAGCGATCGGGTGGCGGCTTCCGGCAAGAAGTCCAAGAATGTGCCGGAAGCCGAAGAAATGCCCAGCATCGAGGCCAAGCAGAAGGACCGCGAAGCGCTGGCGAGAGCCATAGAGGAATTCCTGGCACGCGGCGGCAAGGTGCAGGAGGTCGAGCCGAATGTGGTCGCCGACCCACCGAAGAAGCCCGACAACAAGTATGGCAGTCGCCCCATCTGAGCCTCTCGGCCGGTTGGCGGCGCAAGGGCGGCCCGGGAGCAATCCCCGGCCGCCTTTTTCATGTCCTCAGTCCAGGCGCAACGGGTAGCTGAGCAGCAGGATGTGCATTAGGTTGACTGCTCCGTGCAGCAGCACGGCCGTACCGAGCCGTCCGGAGCAGTGTACGACCCCACCGTAGCCGAGCCCTGCCACGCCGGCGAGCAGGGCGAACGGCAAGCCGAAGGGCGCATGGGCCAAGCCGAAGAGGATAGCGCCCAGCGCGATGCCCCAGGCCGGGCCGAAACGCCGTACCAGAGCGCCCTGCAGCAGACCGCGGAACAGCAGTTCCTCGGTCGGTACCGTCACGCCGAGGTTCACCGCCAGCCAGACCGGTAACTCGGCGGGCCATTTCGGCTGCCAGGCGACCAGGCCGATGGCCAGGGCCAAAGCCGGTACGCCGAGCAGAGTCGCCAGGGCGCAGACCCAGGCTCGGCGCGTTTGCGTCCCGGCGCGGCAACGCCCGGCGGACTCCGCCCACCACTAGCCGAGCAGGGTGGCGCCGAGCAGCAGTTTGTCCCGTGACAGGCGCATGCCGTAGGGCGGCGCATCGGGGCTGAATCGAGGGGGTTCGGCGAGCCACAGCGGTGTGAAGCCGGGCAGCAGGTGGGCGGCCAGGGCCAGGCCGGCGAGCAGCGTACCGGCGAGCCAGGGACCCTGCGCCAGATGCTGCCGGGCCTGGAGCATGCAGGCGGCGAACGAGATGCCGACGAGCAAGCCGACGGGCTGGATGCCCCCGGCGAGGCTGCCGACGACCAGCACCAGAGCCGCTGGCAGCAGGCGGTAATGGCTGGGCACAGCCCTGGCGCGGGACACGCAGGCAGTGGGCCCGGGCACGGGCCGTCAGCCGGTCTGCCAGCGGCCGAGCAGCGCCGGCAGTTCCGCCAGGCTGGCGATCTGCGCATCCGGTGTTCCCGCCTGGCTCCAGGGCTTGCCGCCGGGGTTGTACCAGATCGCGCGCAGACCGGCGCGCTGGGCGCCCTGGATGTCGTCGTCGGGATGATCGCCGATGTGCACCGTTTCTTCGGCACTCGCTCCGCCGCGCCGCAGGGCCTCGCGGAAGGGCTGCGGGTCGGGCTTGCCGACGCCCAGATCCTCGGCGCAGAGGATGAAGTGGAAATAGTCGGCCAGACCCAGCCGGCGCACATCGGCATTGCCGTTGGTCAGCACGCCGAGGCGGTAGCGGTCGGCGAGGATTGCCAGGGTCGGCCGCGTCTCGGGGAAGAACTTGATGCGGTGGCGCGCGGCGAGGAAGGTCTCGAAGGCCAGTCCGGCCAGTTCGCGGGCTTCGGGCGCGGGATAGCCGGCCTCTTCCAGGGCATGTGAGAGCACGCGGCGGCGCAGTTCGCTGATGCGGTGCTTGAGCGACGGGTCGCCTTCGATCAGGCGGGTGCGGATCGGCCGTAGGTGTTCCACCGGCACCGCGCCGAGCAGCGGCGCATGGCGGCCCAGCCAGTCGCGCAGTTCGGCTTCGGCGCTTTCAATGACCGGAGCGAGGTTCCACAGGGTGTCGTCGAGGTCGAAGGTGATCAGGCGGATGCTCATGAGGTGTCGTCCTTGCGACGGCGTGCCCGTGGATGGGCCTGGTCGTAGACCGCCGCCAGGTGCTGGAAGTCAAGGTGGGTATAGATCTGGGTGGTAGCGATATCGGCATGGCCGAGCAGCTCCTGCACGGCGCGCAGATCCTGGGAGGACTCCAGCATGTGGCTGGCTAAGCTGTGGCGCAGCATGTGCGGATGCAGATGCTGGCCGAGTTCGCGCACGCCGGCCTGGCGTACCCGCAACTGTACGGCGCGTGGAGTCAGGCGGCGCCCCGTGCGGCCGACGAATAGGGCGCCGTCGGCCGGACGCGCCTGTGCCCGCAAGGACAGCCAGGCCCGCAGCGCCTCGCGCGCCTTGCTGCCGATCGGCAGGTCGCGGGCCTTGTTGCCCTTGCCGTGCACCCGCACCAGGCCGGCGGCCAGATCGAGGCGATCCAGATCCAGGCCGACCAGTTCCGAAAGGCGCAGGCCGGAAGAGTAGAAGAGTTCGAGCATGGCCTGGTCGCGGCGGGCGATGAAGTCGTCCTCGACGGCGCCGTCGAGCAATTGCTGGGTGCGGTCGGCGTCCAGTGTACGCGGCAGCCGACGCTCGCCTTTGGGCGGACTCAGGCCGGCTGCGGGATCGTGCCGGCAGCGGCCCTCGCGTAGTAGGTAGCGGTAGAAGCCGCGTAGCGCCGAGAGCAGGCGCGCCAGACTGCGGCTGGACTGCCCCTGCAGGTGCAGCTTGGCGATCAGCCGGCGCAGACGGCCGGCGTCCAGCGCACTCCAGGCATCCAGTCCTTCCCGTTCGCAATGGGCGCGAACTTTGGCGAGGTCGCGGCGGTAACCGTCGAGGGTATGCCGCGACACCTGGCGCTCGTTGCGCAGGTGGTCGAGGAAGGCGTCGAGATCGGCCTGCATGCCCTAACGGACCGGGCGCAGCGGGCTGTTGGCCAGGCGCGGCAGCAGTCGGGCGAGGACGTCGGCGATGTAGCCGAGAAAGAGGGTGCCGAGGCTGCTCTTGTAGTGCTGCGGATCGGGACTGCCGACCGCCAGCACGCCGTGCAGGCCCTGGTGGTCGAGGGCAGCCACGGCGGCCGAGCCGATCTGCGGGCGACGTTCCTCGCCGAACAAGAAGCCCAGTTCGTGGCTGCGCAGCACGCCGCACATCGGCTTGCCGCAGGCCAGCAGGCCGCCGATGATCTGCAGGGCGTCCTCGGTATCGACCCAGCGGCCGGCCGGGCTGGCGTTCTCGCCGAACAGGATCAGCCCGACGAAAGGAATCTGGAATTCGTGGCGCAGGCCGTCCTCGACCAGGCCGACTGCTTCTTCCAGGGTGGTCGCATCGAGCAGGTTGAGCACCAGGCGCCGGGTCTTCTCGAACAGGCGGTCGTTGTCGCGGGCCACGTCCATCAGTTGTCCCAGGCGTTCGCGCAATTCGTGGTTGCGTTCGCGCAGCAGTCTCAACTGGCGCTCCACCAGCGATACCGCCGCGCCGCTCGGATGGGGGACCTGCATTTCCATCAGCAGCTCTTCCCGTCCCTGGAAGAACCGCGGATTCCGGCGTAGGAATTCTGCGACGGCCGTGGCGTCGACGGGCTCTTGGAGCGGCTCACTCATTTTTGCTAGATCCTCATAGACGTACCTGGCCTTCGTATACGCGCACCGCCGGGCCGGTCATCATGACCGACTGGTCCGGGCCGGCCCAGGCGATGGACAGGCGGCCACCGGGCAGATCGACCAGCACCGGCGAATCCATCCAGCCCTGACGGATCGCCGCTACCGCCGCCGCACAGGCACCGGTGCCGCAGGCTTGGGTTTCGCCGGCGCCGCGCTCCCAGACGCGCAACCTGGCGTGCTGGCGGTCGACGACCTGGAGGAAACCCACGTTGACCCGCTGCGGAAAGCGCGGATGATGCTCCAGTTTAGGCCCCAACTCGTGCACCGGTGCGCTTTCGACGTTCTCCACCCGCAGCACCGCATGGGGGTTGCCCATGGACAGCGCGGCGAGTTCGACCTCGCGGCCGTCGACTTCGACTTGGTAGTCGAAGGCGGCGTTCTCCGCCTGAAAGGGGATTTCCTTCGGTTCGAGGCGTGGCGGGCCCATGTCGACGCAGACCTGACCGTCCGGGCGGACGTCCAGTTCGATGACGCCGCTCCTGGTTTCCACGCGAATGCGCTTCTTCACGGTCAGGCGCTTGTCGAGCACGAAGCGGGCGAAGCAGCGCGCGCCGTTGCCGCACTGTTCCACCTCCGAGCCGTCGGCGTTGAAGATACGGTAGCGGAAGTCCACATCCGGCCGGTTCGGCGGCTCGACGATCAGCAACTGGTCGAAGCCGATGCCGGTATGGCGGTCGCCCCACTGCTTGGCGTGTTTGGGCTGGATGTGCGCGTGCTGAGTGACCAGGTCTATGACCATGAAGTCGTTGCCGAGGCCGTGCATCTTGGTGAAGCGCAGCAGCATGCCTGCCTCCGTGTCAGTTGGGCAGCAGGCTTTCGCCGGCATAGAGATCCTCGATGGTTTCGCGGCGGCGAATCAGATGCATCCGCTCTCCGTCCACCAGCACCTCGGCGGCACGGCCGCGGGTGTTGTAGTTGGAGCTCATGACGAAGCCGTAGGCACCGGCCGAGCGCACGGCCAGCAAATCGCCTTCGATCAGGGCCAGCTCGCGGTCCTTGGCGAGGAAGTCGCCGGTCTCGCAGACCGGTCCGACCAGGTCGTAGCTGCAGATTTCGCCGCCGTGGGGGGTGACCGGAACCACATCCATCCAGGCCTGGTAGAGGGCCGGGCGGATCAGGTCATTCATCGCCGCGTCGATCACCGCGAAGTCTTTGTGCTCGGTGTGCTTGAGGTATTCCACGCGGGTCAGCAGCACGCCGGCGTTGGCGACGATCGAGCGGCCGGGTTCGAACACCAAGGCCAGCGCGCGGCCTTCGATGCGTTCGCGCACCGCGGCGATATAGTCGCCGGGCGCCGGCGGCTGCTCGTCGCGGTAGCGCACGCCGAGGCCGCCGCCGAGGTCCAGATGGCGGATGACGATACCGCGCGTGGCCAGGCGGTCGACCAGCAGCAGCAGGCGGTCCAGGGTGTCGAGGAAGGGCGAGAGAGTAGTCAGTTGCGAGCCGATATGGCAATCGATGCCGAGCACTTCCAGGTTGGGCAGCTCGGCGGCGCGGGCATAGACTTCCTCGGCCTGCTCGATGTCGATGCCGAATTTGTTTTCCTTGAGTCCAGTGGAAATGTAGGGATGGGTCTGGGCGTCCACGTCCGGGTTGACGCGCAGCGACACCGGCGCCTTCACGCCGAGTTCGGCGGCGATTTCCTGCAGGCGCTCCAGCTCCACGTCGGACTCGACGTTGAAGCAGTGCACGCCGACCTCTAGGGCGCGACGCATGTCCTCGCGGGTCTTGCCGACCCCGGAGAACACCACCCTGGCCGGATCGCCGCCGGCGGCCAGCACGCGTTCCAGCTCGCCGCGGGAGACGATGTCGAAGCCGGCGCCGAGGCGCGCCAGGAGGTTCAGCACGGCGAGGTTGGAGTTGGCCTTGACCGCGAAGCAGACCAGGTGCGGCATGCCGGCCAGGGCATCGGCATAGGCGCGATAGCGCTCCTCGATATGGGCGCGGGAGTAGACGTAGGTGGGGGTGCCGAAGTGTGCGGCAATGGCGGACAGCGCCACGCCTTCCGCGAACAGCGTGCCGTCGCGGTAAATGAAGGGTTCCATGGGGGCCTCCTGGGGGGAAACTGTCCGGCGGCGTGGCAGCCGGGCAGTTTCCTAGAATTCGAAACGGTCTTTGCGGTGGCCGGCTTTCTTGTCGTCAGGAAGGTAGAGCGGGCCCTTCTGACCACAGCCGGCCAGGGGCGCGGCGAGTACGGCCAGCGCGAGAAGCGGGAGCAGCAGGCGCTTCATGACGGAAATCCTTGTGAACGCATAGTGCGCCGAAGTATACCGGCCCCTTGCCTATGCGCGAAGCCCCGCCGGACGGGCTCTGCGGAGCGCCGCCATCCTCGCCGCCGCGCGAATCGGCTATCGTTGCCGCCTCGAGCATCATCATTCAGACAGGGAACCAGCATGAGCCTTACCGAAGCCCGCTTTCATGAGCTGATCGACGACCTGCAACAGAATGTCGAAAACGTTTTCGAAGACAGCGACCTGGACATCGATCTGGAGAATTCCGCCGGCGTTCTGTCCGTTCGCTTCGAGAACGGCAGCCAGCTCATCCTCAGTCGTCAGGAGCCCCTGCGCCAGTTGTGGCTGGCGGCGCGCTCCGGCGGTTTCCACTTCGACTACGACGAAGCCAGAGGCCGCTGGATCTGCGATGCCAGCGGCGATTCTTTGGGCGAGTTGCTCGCCCGCGTCACCCTCGAGCAGATCGGCGAGGCGCTGGCGTTCCCCGAACTCTGACCGTCAACGCGGCCCAACCAGGATGGTCAGCAGGTTCTGCGCTTGTTCGGCGGCGTCCAGGCCCAGACTGGTCAGGTAGCCGCCATCGAGTCGGCTGAGCAGGCCCTTGTCGTGCAGCCGGCGAGCGGCGGCCACAATCTCCGGGGCGGCATCGTGGTGGACCTTGATACCTTCTTCCTGGGCATTGCCCAGGTTGAACAGGGCGAGGATTTCCAGTTCGGCGACCAGCGCTTGAGTGAAGACCATGGGCTACTCCGCGGGCAAGCCGTCGGCGACGGCGGTTCTTTCCAGTGTAGCGACCGCTACGCCGGTCAGCCGGCCGCCTCCGGTAGCTCCGGCAGCGCGCGCAGGGCCCGCTCGTACCAGGCGCCGTCGAAGGGCCGGTCCTCGCGCAGCATGGCGGCGATCTCGTGGGCCAGCACCAGAGCCATCAGATGAAGGCTCTCTTCCCGCTCGTAGCCGACCAGGGTCAGCTTGTTCAGGGTGGCCTTGGCGGCCGGCGGATCCTCCGCCTCGATCTGGTTTTCGATGGCCTCGATCAGGGTCTGCTCGGCGAAGGCTTCGTCGTCCATCGATTCTTGGGCTGGCTGGCGCATGGCTTCTCCCGCGGCGCTCGGGGCGCCGCTGTCTGGTTGGCGGAGGCGACGGTCGTCGTCGGCACCGTCGGTCTCGGTGTAACGTACGCGCCGCCCGGTCGACCGTCGGTCGGCAGGCGATCCAAGTGCGTCGGTGGTTCGCCCGTCGTCCATGGCGATGACGCCGTGGCGCGAATCGACTGTCGCATGATACCGCCTGGTGTTCGGTCGCGGTCGCCAAGCCTTTCTCCATGCCCCGGAACAGGACAACGTTGCATGATCACTTATTACCTGCTCGACACCGGTGGCCTGCGCCGGCTGCCGGCGGAAAATTTCCAGGCCTTGCCGCCGGGCGTTCTGTGGATCGACCTGCTGCAGCCCAGCCGCGAGGAGGAGCTGTTCCTCGAACGGCTGCTCGGGGTAGACATCCCGACTCCCGAGGAAATGGCGGAGATCGAGGATTCCTCGCGCTTTTACGAGAACGCCGGCGCCTTTTACATGACCGCGAGCCTGGTCAGCGGCATCAGCGAGGATCAGCCCGATATCGCCGAGGTGACCTTCGTTCTCGCCCGCCAGTGGCTGGTGACGGTGCGCTACGCCGAGCTGTCGGCATTCCGCACCTTCGTCGCCAAGAATCTGAACCGCCCAGGGCTGGGCTGCTGCAGCGAGATGCTGTTCGCGGCGTTGATCGACAGTATCGTCGATCGCATCGCCGACGTGCTGGAGCTGTTGCAGAAGCAACTGAACAGCCTGTCGCGGGCGATCTTCAGCGAGTCGGACGAGCGTCACCCGGAAAAGACCGACCTGCAGAAAGTGGTCAAGCAACTCGGGCGGCACAACGGCCTGCAGGCCAAGCTGGGCGAGAGCCTGCTGAGCATCGACCGGCAGATCAGCTATGTCCGCCAGGCCGGCAACGGCTGGCTGGACGAGTCGGCCCGAGGTTGGCTGAAGGCCGTCGAGCGCGACGTGCATTCCCTCAGTGAGTACCAGGCGAAGATGTCGGGGGAGAGTAGCTTCCTGCTCGAGGCCACCCTCGGGCTGATCAACATCGAGCAGAACAGCATCATCAAGGTGTTCTCCATCGCCGCGGTGCTGTTCCTACCGCCGACCCTGGTCGGCACCGTCTACGGCATGAACTTTCATCACATGCCGGAGCTGGAGTGGTATTTCGGCTACCCGCTGGCGCTGGGCATGATGATCGGTTCCGCCGTGCTGTCCTACGCCTGGTTCAAGTTCAAGGGTTGGCTGTAGCGCGGGCGATCCGGCCGCCCGCGCGATCGCCCGCGATTCAGCGCGCGGCCAGCAGGGCCCTGCCGCGGGCCACGGCGGCGCGCACCTGGGCCGGGGCGGTGCCGCCGATGTGGTCACGGGCGTTTACCGAGCCTTCTAGGGTCAGCACGGCGAACACGTCCTCGCCGATCTGCTCGCTGAACCGGCGCAACTCGTCCAGGCTCATCTCGGCCAGGTCCTTGCCGCTCTCCACGCCATACTTTACCGCATGGCCGACGATCTCGTGACAGTCGCGGAACGGCAGGCCCTTGCGCACCAAGTAGTCGGCTAGGTCGGTGGCGGTGGAAAAACCGCGACGGGCCGCCTCACGCATCGCCTCGACGCGCGGCTTGAGCGCCGGGACCATGTCGGCGAAGGCGCGCAGCGAGTCGCGCAGGGTATCGACGGCGTCGAACAGCGGCTCCTTGTCCTCCTGGTTGTCCTTGTTGTAGGCCAGCGGCTGGCCTTTCATCAGGGTCAACAGGCCGGTCAGATGGCCGAACACTCGGCCTGACTTGCCGCGCACCAGCTCGGGCACGTCCGGGTTCTTCTTCTGCGGCATGATCGAGGAGCCGGTGCAGAAGCGGTCGGGCAGCTCGATGAAGTTGAACTGCGCGGAGGTCCACAGCACCAGCTCTTCGGAGAAGCGCGACAGGTGCATCATGGCGAGCGACGCGGCGGCGCAGAATTCGATGGCGAAGTCGCGGTCCGACACGCCGTCCAGCGAGTTGCCGCCGACGGCCTCGAAGCCGAGCAGCCGGCAGGTGATCTCGCGCTGGATCGGGTAGGTGGTGCCGGCTAGGGCGGCGGAGCCGAGCGGCATGCGGTTGACCCGCTTGCGGCAGTCGACCAGGCGTTCGTGATCGCGCGCGAGCATCTCGAACCAGGCCAGCAGGTGATGGCCGAAGGTCACCGGCTGGGCGGTCTGCAGGTGGGTGAAGCCGGGCATGATCACCTCGGCATGACGCTCGGCCTGCTCCAGCAGGCCCTGCTGCAGGCGGGTGATCTCGTCGAGGATGGTGTCGATTTCGTCGCGTAGCCACAGGCGGATGTCGGTCGCCACCTGATCGTTGCGCGAGCGGCCGGTGTGCAGCTTCTTGCCGGTGATGCCGATGCGCTCGGTCAGGCGCGCCTCGATGTTCATGTGCACGTCTTCCAGATCGATGCGCCAGTCGAACTGTCCGGCCTCGATTTCGCTCTGGATCTGTTTCAAACCGTCGATGATCGCGTCGCGCTCGGCGGCGCTCAGCACGCCGGCCTGCTCCAGCATGCTGGCGTGGGCGATGGAGCCCATGATGTCGTGGCGATAAAGGCGCTTGTCGAAGTCGACGGAGGCGGTGAAACGGGCGACGAAGGCGTCGACCGGCTCGCTGAAGCGGCCGCCCCAGGACTGGTTGGTTTTCTCGGCGCTCATGGCGTTCTCTCGGCTGCTGCGCAGATACGGCCGGCCGCGGAGGCAGTCGGCGGGGGTGGATGGACAAGAGTGCGCGGATGATAGCAGGGTCCACGGGAAAACCCCGCAGGCTCGCCAGCCACACAGGGCAATCGCATGAAGCGCTCGCCTGATACCAGACTGGAAAGATTGTGTGATCCTTGGCATGGCTGCTTGCCGAGTAGCCGAAACAGGAAGTATCCAGCCCCTCGGCGAGCAGCCGATGCACCGGATTTGAAGACCAGGCCGGAACGACCAGGCACACAATCTTTCCAGTCCGGTATCGGAAAGACATTTCATGCGATTGCCCTGCCAGCCACATCGCTGCGGGCACGCGATGCAATTTCTCCCGGTGCGGACCGTGACGGCTGTCACTCCGGCTGTCTACGCTAATTGTTGTCTGGACTGATGCGGGAAGCCGAAGCAACATGAATGTTCTGATCGTCGACGACGACCCTCAGGCCAGGGAGCACCTCAGCCGTCTGGTGAGTGAGCTCGATGGCTATCGCGTACTCGAGCCTTCGGCCGGCAACGGCGAGGAAGCACTGACCCTGATCGACAGCTTAAAACCGGATATCGTGTTGCTGGATATCCGCATGCCTGGGCTGGATGGCCTGCAGGTGGCAGCCCGACTGTGCGAGCGCGAGGCTTCGCCAGCCCTGATCTTCTGCACGAGCGCCGACGAGTTCGCCGTGGCGGCGTTGCAGAATGGCGAAGTCGGCTATCTGCTCAAGCCGGTGCGCCAGGAGCCGTTGCGCGAGGCCCTGCAGAAGGCCCAGCGACCGACCCGTGCGCAACTGGCCGCGCTGACCCGTCCGCCGGCGACGGACGGCAATGTGCCGCGCACCCATATCAGCGCCCGTACCCGCCGGGGCATCGAACTGGTTCCGGTGGACAAAGCGATCTTCTTCATCGCCGACCACAAGTACGTGACCTTGCGTCACGAGAGTGGCGAAGTGCTACTGGACGAGCCGTTGAAGGCCCTGGAGGACGAGTTCGGCGACCGCTTCGTGCGCATCCATCGCAATGCGCTGGTCGCCCGCGACCGCATCGAGCGGCTGCAACGAACGCCGCTCGGGCATTTCCAGCTTTACCTGCGTGGCCTTGGCGACGCCGCGCTGACCGTGAGTCGACGGCACGTCGCCGGGGTGCGCAAGCTGATGCACAATCAACCGGCTTCCTGAGGCCGGCCGGGGGTTGCCGCCGTACCCCCTGCTAACCGTATTTACTACTATTCGGATAGGCCGCCAGGGCGGCATGTCGTCCGGGCGGGACTGCCCAGTTCGCGGCCCGATCCTGCTATCATCCGCGCCAATCTGTTGTCCTGGAATGCCCATGCCTCGCGAGATCCGCATAGCCACCCGCAAGAGTGCCTTGGCCCTGTGGCAGGCCGAATATGTCAAGGCGCGTCTGGAGCAGGCCCATCCGGGACTGACGGTCAGCCTGGTGCCGATGGTCAGCCGCGGCGACAAGCTGCTCGACGCGCCGCTGGCGAAGATCGGCGGCAAGGGTCTGTTCGTCAAGGAGCTGGAGACCGCCCTGCTGGAGAATGCGGCCGATATTGCCGTGCACTCGATGAAGGACGTGCCGATGGAGTTTCCCGAAGGGCTCGGCCTGTATTGCATCTGCGAGCGCGAGGACCCGCGCGACGCCTTTGTCTCCAATGCCTTCGCCAGCCTCGACGAACTGCCGGCCGGCAGCCTGGTCGGCACTTCCAGCCTACGCCGCCAGGCCCAGTTGCTGGCACGCCGGCCGGACCTGAAAATCCGGTTCCTGCGCGGCAACGTGAATACCCGCCTGGCCAAGCTGGACGCCGGCGAGTACGACGCCATCATCCTCGCCGCCGCCGGCCTGATCCGCCTCGGTTTCGAGGGACGCATCCGTTCCCGCATCGCCATCGCCGACAGCTTGCCGGCCGGCGGGCAGGGCGCGGTGGGTATCGAGTGTCGCAGCGCCGACCGGGAAATCCAGGCCCTGCTCGCCCCGCTCGACCACGCGCCGACCGCCCTGCGGGTCGGTGCCGAGCGTGCCTTGAACAAGCGCCTCAACGGTGGCTGCCAAGTGCCTATCGCCTGCTATGCCGAACTGGAGGACGGCCAGTTGTGGCTGCGTGGCCTGGTCGGCCAGCCGGATGGCCGCCTGCTGCTGCGCGCCGAGGCCCGTGCTCCCGCCGATGAAGCCGAGGTGCTCGGCGTGCGAGTGGCCGAGGCGTTGCTGGCCCAGGGCGCGCAGCGGATTCTGGCGGCGGTCTACGGCGAAGGCGAACGGCCGTGACGGCGCGACCAGATGCCGGCGGGTGGCGCCTGCTGCTCACCCGTCCGGCCGAGGAATGCGCCGTTCTGGCCGATTGCCTGAGCGAAGCGGGCATCCACAGCAGCAGCTTGCCGCTGCTGGCCATCGAGCCGCTGTCGGAAACTGCGGAACTGCGCAGCCTCTTTCTCGATCTCGACCGCTACAGCGCGGTGATCGTGGTCAGCAAGCCCGCCGCCCGCCTGGGGCTGGAGCTGCTCGACCGCTACTGGCCACAGCCGCCGGCCGATCAATGCTGGTTTGGCGTCGGCCGGGCAACCGGCGAGATTCTCGCCGATTACGGCCTGGCGGTCGCCTGGCCGACTGCCGGCGAGGACAGCGAAGCGCTACTGGCGCTGCCCGAACTGGCCGCGGCATTGGCCGTACCCCAGCCACGGGTGCTGATCCTGCGCGGGGAAGGCGGTCGCGAGCTCATCGCCGAATCGTTGCGCAGCCGGGGGCTGGCCGTCGATCATATCGAACTCTACCGGCGAACCCTGCCGGATTACCCGCCCGGCACCCTGCTCGAGCGGGTCCGCACGGAGCGCCTGAACGGCCTGCAGATCAGCAGCGGGCAGGGATTCGAGCATCTGCGCCAACTGGCGGCGGCTGACTGGCCGGCACTGCTTCGGATACCCTTGTTCGTGCCGAGCCCGCGGGTCGCCGAATTGGCCCGCGCGGCGGGATTCCAGACCGTCGTGAACTGCCATGGCGCCAGTGCCACCGCCTTGCTGGCCGCGCTTCAGGGCCGCCCAGCGCCGACCTTTTGACCCGAAGGATGTATACGTGAGCGAAGCAGCCCCCCCGAACATTCCCACGAACAATGATAAACAACCGCTCGCCGCGCCCGCCCCGACCAGCCAGCGTGGCGGCGGAGTCTCCAGCGCCGTGGCCGTCCTGGCCCTGCTGATCGGCGCTGGCGGCGCGGGTCTCGGCGGCTGGGGCCTCTGGCAGTTGCGCGAGATGCAGGCCGGCGAGCTGGCGCAGAACAGCCGCTTCGAGTCGGCGCTGAGCAGCCAGATGGATGCCCTGAGGCAGAGCGAGCGGAGCATCACCAGCCGCCTGTCGCAGTTCCCGGCGCGTTCCGAGCTGGAGGAGCACGAGCGCACCATGGCCATGCTCGAGAGCGGCCAGGAGAAGCTGGTCCAGCGCCTCGACAAGCTGACCGGCGCCAGCCGCGAGGACTGGCGGCTGGCCGAGGCCGAATACCTGCTGCGCCTGGCCAACCTGCGCCTGACGGCCATGCAGGACATCGGCAGCGCTCAGCGTCTGCTGGAGGCGGCCGACGGCATCCTCCGCGAACTGGATGATCCGGCTTCCTTCCCGGTGCGCCAGGTGCTGGCGCGCGGCCTCGAGTCCCTGCGCAGCCTGACGCCGCCAGACCGCATCGGCCTCTTCCTGAGCCTCGGCGCGCTGCGTGAGCAGGTCGCCCAGCTCAAGCCCCTAGCGCCCATCTACGAGCAGGAGCAGGCACCAGTCGTCGCCGACCGCTGGCAGCAGTGGTGGGAAAAGATCTCCCGCTTCGTGCGCGTCGATTTGCATGCCGATCAGGATATCCGCCCGCTGCTGGCCGGACAGAACCTGGCGCAGGTCCGCCTGACCCTGGCACTGGCCCTGGAACAGGCCCAGTGGGCGGTGTTGAACGCCTCTCCCGACATTTATCGGCAGGCGCTGCAGCAGGCTCAGGAGGTGCTGGCCGGCCAGTTCAATCCGGACCATCCGCAGAGCGCCGCTCTCGGCAAGCGCCTGACCGAACTCTCCAAGCAGCCGGTGGCGCAGCAGATGCCCGATCTGTCGCAGACCGTGAGTACTCTGCAGAACTACTTGCAGCGTCGCCAGGCGCAACGTGAGGAGGCCGAAGCTGCCGCGGCGGTGAAGAAGAAGGAGGGTGCCCGTCAATGAGCCGCCTCTATCTGCTCCTACTGGTGGTCATCGCCGGCGCCGTTCTGCTCGGCATGGCTATCGCCGAGCATCCGGGTTACGTGCTGTTCGCCTACCAGGGTTATCGGTTCGAATCCAGCCTCTGGGTTTTCCTCGGCCTGTTGCTGGTGGTGGTCGCCGCCTTCTTCGTTCTGCGCTGGGCGGTCGGCCTGATCGCCGCCTCGGCCGGCGTGGTGCTGCCCTGGTCGCAGCGCAACCGTAACCGGCGCGCCCGTCAGGCCGCCTTGCACGGCCAGCGCGATCTGGCCGAGGGCAACTGGCAGCAGGCGCTGCACAAGTTGACCCGCGCCGCGGCCACCGACCAGCAGCCGCTGGTGCATTACCTGGGGGCCGCCCGGGCGGCCAACGAACTGGGCGAGTACGCCCAGAGCGACGACCTGCTGCGCCAGGCCCGCGAGCGCGAGCCGAAGGCGGAGGTTGCCATCGGCCTGACCCAGGCCCGGCTGCTGATCGACCGCGGTGAATACCGTCAAGCGCTGAGCGTCCTGCAGCAATTGAACGAGGACCACCCCCAGCAACCCTATACCCTGAGCCTGCTGCAGAAGCTCTACGTCCAGTTGCAGGACTGGCCGGCGCTTTGCCGGCTGCTGCCTGTGCTGCGCAAGCGCCGGGTGCTGCCCGCCGACAAGCTGAACGAACTGGAGCATCTGGCCTGGACCGCGGCCCTGGAGCAGATTGGCAAGGGCGAGCTGAAGGAGGGCGAAACCGCCCGCGGTCTCGTGACCGGCTGCTGGAGCCAGATCCCCTCGTCGCTGCAGCACGACCCCGACCTGCTCTACGCCTACGCCACACGCCTGCGCGAGCTAAACGCCGAGGACGAGGCCGAGGCAGTCCTGCGGGCAGCCCTCAAGCAGCACTATGAGGGGCGTCTGGCCTACCTTTACGGCCAGGTGCGCAGCAGCGATCCGGCGCGACAACTGAATCTGGCTCACAGCCTGCTGGAGAAGCAGCCGAACGATCCGCTGCTGCTGTTGACCCTGGGTCGCCTGTCCCTGGTCAACGAGCAGTTCGACAAGGCGCGGGAGTACCTGGAGGCCAGCCTGGCCCTCAGCCGCAGCGCCGAGACTTGCGCCGAGCTGGCACGCCTGCTGGCCCAACTGGGTGAAACCGAGCACAGCAACCGCTTGTTCCAGGAAGGGTTGAAGCTCGAACGGGTTCCCGCCCTGCTGTCCGAGCCGGCCACCCCCTGAGGCTGGCTTTCTCCCCTTCGTGCGAGCCAATGCAGGGCTCGACACGAATCGAGCGTCCCGGAAGCTTTCGCGCCTTGAAAGCCCGGGGCGCTTTCCTCTAACGTAGCGCCCTTGTCTTCGACCCGGAGCAGCTATGAACCTGGCCAGTCCACGTTCTCTCTTCCTTCTCGCCTTTCTCGGTTGCGTCGCGTTGCTCGGTGGTGCGCTCTACCTGGAGCATGGTATCGGTCTGGAACCCTGTCCGCTGTGCATCGTACAGCGCATCTTCGTCATCCTCTTCGGTCTGATCTGTCTGGTCGCCGCCCTGCATGGTCCGGCACTGGACGGCCAGCGGCTGTACGCCGGCTTTGCCCTGCTCGCTGCGCTGGGCGGTGCGGCCACTGCCGGGCGCCAAGTTTGGCTGCAGAACATTCCGCCGGAGCAGTTGCCGTCCTGCCTGCCCAGTCTGGAATACATGCTCGAGGCCCTGCCATTCCAGGAGATCGTCCGCCAAGTCCTGCATGGGACGGCGGACTGCGCCGAGGTTAGCTGGACGCTGTTCGGCATGAGCCTGCCGGAGTGGAGCCTGCTGGCCTTCGTCGCGATGCTGCTGTTCGCCCTGCTCCAGTTGCTGCGCCGAGCTTGACCCTTCCCTGAATGCCGCTGTGGCGCTTCGAACAAGCGTATGAGCTTTCGTCGGCGCATGGCTTGTCGGTGTGGCGCGACAGGCATACTCTGCGGCCATGTGTCAGTCGATCCCGTTGTTCGATCGCACTTTTCCCAAGCCGGATGCGTCGATATAGCGGGCCCTTCGTGGGCCTGAACATAAACAACAGTAGGGAAGCCAGACCATGCTCGAAATCCACCAAGACGCCCAGGAACGCTGGGATGGTGTCCATCTCCTGATCGATCGCTGGCTGGCCGAGCGCCGGGACCTGCTCGAAGCCTTCGATAGTGTTGTTTGCCAGCAGACCATACCCGTGGCCAGCGCCGAAGCCCTGCAGGTCTTCTGCGAATTGTTGGTCGATTACGTTTCCGCCGGCCATTTCGAGGTCTACGAGCGATTGATGGGCGAAGCCGAGTCCTTCGGCGACCGCCGCGGGCTGGGGCTGGCTAAGCAGATCTATCCCCGTCTCGAGGCGATCACCCAGGCAGCGTTGGCCTTCAACGACCGCCTGGATAACGACGATTGCCTGGATGGTTCGCTGAGCCGGGAGATCGAGGCGCTCGGCGGTCTGTTGCGCGAACGCTTCGAACTGGAGGACTGCCTGATCGAAGTGCTGCATAACGCGCACTGGCAGATCGCCGCCAACGCCTGACGCTCTGACGCAGGCCTTTGCCGCCTGTTCGCAGAGGCCGGCTTTTCATATGCGAATCTTTTGCCTGCGCTGGTTTCGTTGGCGGTTGTGAGCCGGGTGAGTAGTATGATGGAGTCCCTTCGCTAGGAGCATGTCATGCCGATCAAGAAGTCCCCTGTCACGACCCCGCTGCATCTGCTGCAGCAACTTTCGCAGAGCCTGCTCGTCCATCTGGAGGAAGCCTGTTCCCAGACGCTGCAGGATGCCGAGAAGGCGCTGGCCAAGCTGGAGAAGCAGCGCAGCAAGGTTCAGGAGAAGCTGCATGAGGCGCGCGCGAAGCTGCAGGATGCCGCGCTGGCCGGCAAAGCCAAGGCGCAGGTCCGGAGCAGGAAGGCGGTCGACGAACTCGAGCCGCTGCTCGACGATCTCAAGGCGCGCCAGGCGGAAACCCGTGACTACATCGTCCGGCTGCGCCATGACACCCTACAGGCGCTGGAGCTGGCACAGGGGGTCGCCCAGGTGAGGGAGGCCGCGGCCCAGGCGCTGATGGCGCCGGCCGAGCGTCCGGAGAGCAAGCCGGTACCGAAAGCGGTGGGGAGCAAGCCGGCCGCATCCCGTCGCGCCAAGCTTCAGGTCGAGACCGTGGCGCCTGCCGGCGAGGCGCCGGCCAAGCGTACGACGACACGCGCGCCACGTCCGGCTGCGGCGGCCGAATCGCCCGCCAAGTCGGCGGTGAAGCGGAGCCGTGCCAAGGCGGCTGCCAAGCCGGCCGAGCCTGTTGCGGCGAGCGCTCCTGTCGTGCCCGGCAAGCCGGATCTGTCCTGATCCGTACCACCTCACGTCGCCGCGCGTAGGCTGGCGAGCGCCGCGCGACAGCCTGCAGCCGGGCCTGCCAGCTTCTCCAGCCAGCCCCTCGCGGCCTCGGGCGCTGCCGGCCAGTCGCGACTGGCCGCCTCCAGGCGCTGCAGTTGCGCCCATTCCGCATCCAGCTCCAGTGCTTTCAGGCGCTCCCGCAGCTCGTCCAGAACGGGATCGTTGCGGGCCGCCGGGCGCCAGTCCTGGCGCAGTCGGCGCAGGGGCGCGATCACCTGTGTCCGCCAAGGCTGCGCCAGTTGCTGCAGTTCGGCGCAGCGTTCGGCCGTGCACCCGATGCCGTGTGTCTCCAGCCAAACAGCGCAGAGCAGCAGGCAGACATCGGCCCCTTGCTCCTGCAATTCCAGGCAGGCGGCCTCGACACCTGGACGTAGGTACAACCCCAAAGCGAAAGCCTGCAGATCGCGCGGCATGTCGTGTCCCTCCGCGGCACACGGCGAAGCTGGTAAACTCCGCCGCCATCATGATTCGACTCCAGCATCTTACCCTGCAACGTGGTCCGCAGCGTCTACTCGAGAACGCCGAGCTGACCCTGCACGCCGGCCAGAAGGCCGGCCTCATCGGTGCCAACGGTGCCGGCAAATCCACCCTGTTCGCTCTGCTGCGCGGTGAACTCTCGCCCGATGCCGGCGACTGCCAATTGCCGGCGGACTGGCGCATCGCTCACATGCGTCAGGAGGTCGACGACCTCGAACGTCGGGCGGTCGATTACGTGCTCGATGGCGATGCCGAGCTGCGGCGCATCCAGCGCGAACTGGCGGCGGCGGAGTCGAGCCACGACGGTGTGGCCATCGCCCGCCTGCATACCGAGCTGGACAATGCCGACGGCTATACGGCCGACGCCCGGGCGCGCAAGCTGCTGGCCGGGCTGGGCTTCGCCGCCGAGCAGATGGAGCGTCGGGTCGGCGATTTCTCCGGTGGCTGGCGGATGCGCCTGAACCTGGCGCAGGCGTTGATGTGTCCCTCCGACCTGCTGCTGCTCGACGAGCCGACCAACCACCTCGACCTCGATGCCATCCTTTGGCTGGAGGAATGGCTGAAGGGCTATCCCGGCACCCTGCTGCTGATTTCCCACGACCGCGACTTCCTCGATGCCGTAGTCGATCACGTGGCGCATCTAGAGCAGCGCAAGCTGACCCTCTATCGCGGCGGCTACTCGGCCTTCGAGCGTACCCGCGCCGAGCGTCTGGCCCAGCAGCAGCAAGCTTACGAGAAGCAGCAGGCGCAACGCGCCCACATGGAGAGCTTCATCCGCCGCTTCAAGGCCAAGGCGAGCAAGGCACGCCAAGCGCAGAGCCGGATCAAGGCGCTGGAGCGGCTCGAGGAGCTGGCGCCGGCGCACGTGGATTCGCCTTTCGATTTTCGTTTTCGCGAGGCCGACAGGGTTTCCAGCCCGCTGCTCGACCTGTCCGAAGGACGCCTCGGCTACGGCGACAGGGCTGTGCTGGAGAAGGTCAAGCTGCAATTGGTGCCCGGCGCGCGCATCGGCCTGCTCGGCCCCAATGGTGCCGGCAAGTCGACCCTGATCAAGACCCTGGCCGGCGAATTGCAGCCGCTGTCCGGGCGCCTCGCGCGTGGTGAGAGTCTGGTGGTCGGCTACTTCGCCCAGCATCAGTTGGATGCCCTGGACGCCAAGGCCAGTCCACTGCTGCACCTGCAGCGCATTGCTTCCGGCGAACGCGAGCAGACCCTGCGCGATTTTCTCGGTGGCTTCGATTTCCGCGGTGCGCGCTGTGACGAGCCGGTGGGCAATTTCTCCGGTGGCGAAAAGGCCCGGCTGGCCTTGGCGCTGATCGCCTGGGGCAAACCCAATCTCTTGTTGCTCGACGAGCCGACCAACCACCTCGATCTGGAAATGCGCCTGGCCCTGACCCTGGCCTTGCAGGATTTCGAAGGGGCGGTGCTGGTGGTTTCCCACGACCGCCATCTCTTGAAGAGCACCACCGACGAGTTCCTGCTGGTCGCCGACGGTCGTGTGCAGGGCTTCGACGGCGATCTCGAAGACTACGCCCGCTGGCTGGTGGATTATCGAGCCCGCCAGGCGCCGTTTACCCCGGCCGCCGAGCGCGTCGACAAGCGCACCCAGCGCCAGGCCGCTGCCGCCTTGCGCCAGCAGTTGGCGCCGCTTCGGCGGCAAGCCGAGAAGCTGGAGCAGGAGCTGGGCCGTGTGCAGGAAAAGCTCGCCGCCCTAGAGGTCCGGCTCGGCGATAGCGCACTCTACGAGGCCGCGCGCAAGGACGAACTGCGCCAGTTGCTGTCCGAACAGGCCGCTCTCAAGAGTCGCGAGGGTGAACTGGAGGAGGCCTGGCTGGAGGCCCTGGAAGCCCTCGAGTCCCTACAGGCCCGGCTGGAGGCTGATGCCTGAACGCAGGACATAGATAGGATTCTTCATCCCCACCGCGAGGGGTAGCCTCGAATGGAGTGGCTCGCCAACCCCCAGACCTGAATCGTGCTCCTTACCCTGACTGCTCTGGAAATCGTTATCGGCATCGACAACATCATTTTCATTTCGATCCTGGTCAGTCGCCTGCCGAAGGGGGAACAAGCCAGGGCTCGCCTCCTCTGCATGGTGCTGGCCGATCCTGCCGCTGCTGTCGATCACCTGGATGATGCGCCTGACCCACGATCTGTTCGCGGTGTTCGGCCAGGGTATCTCCGGACGCGACCTGATTCTATTTTTCGGCAGTCTGTTCCTGCTGTTCAAGAGCACTCTGGAAATCTGGAAAAGCCTCGAGGGCGAAGCGCAGGAGGAAGCCCATGGGAGCCGTGCCAGGTTTGGCCTCGTCGGCGTGATCCTGCAGATCGCGCTGATCAATATCATCTTCTCCCTGGAATCGGTGGTCACCGCGGTCGGGCTCATGCAGAACCTGCCGGTGATGATCGCCGCGATCGTCATCGCCGTGCTGCTGATGATGGCCGCTTCCGGCGCCATCGGCGAGTTCATCGATAAACATCCGTCGCTGAAGATGCTCGCACTGTCTTTTCTCATCGTGGTCGGCACCCTGCTGGTGGCCGAGTCTTTCGAGGTACATGTGCCGCGGGGCTACATCTACTTCGCGATGATCTTTTCCGTGATCGTCGAGACGCTCAATATCCGCATGCGCGGCGTTCTCAAGCGCAAACCCGGCGAGCCGGTGAAATTGCGCAAGGATTTGCCCGGCTGAGGTTTCGGCGCGGCAGGGCGCTGCCGATCGCCGCCACTGCCCTTTTGTTGCACTTGGCTGCCGCATCCGCCAACATTAATAATCAATCTCGATTATTGAGACTCAGGAATGCCCAGTAAAACCTTCGACGGCAGCGACGCATCGTCCGCCCACATCCCTTTGCACCGGCTACCCAAGGGCTCCAGGGCCAAGGTCGTGGAAATCGTCGCCAGCGCCCTGTTCGGCGACATGGACGACCAGGTGACCTTGCGGTTGAAAGAGCTGGGCTTTCTGCCCGGCGCCACACTGCAGGTCATCGGTTTCGGTCTGTTCGGCACCGATCCGATCGCCGTGCGCATCAACGGTACCAAGTTCGGCCTGCGCCGCGCCGAAGCCGAGAAAGTCCTCGCCATCCTTCATTCCGCGTGATGCCTCCCATGTCCCAGTCCGTTCTGCACTTCGCTCTGGTGGGCAACCCCAACTGCGGCAAGACCGCGCTCTTCAACTGCCTGACCGGTGCCAGGGCCAAGGTGGCGAACTATGCCGGCGTCACCGTGGAAAAGCGCAGCGGCCCGCTGGCCGGCCTGTCTCGCCCGGCCGAACTGATCGACCTGCCCGGCACCTATAGCCTGTACGTGGCCTCGCCGGACGAGCAGGTGGCGCGTCGCGTCATCCTCGGCGAGATGCCCGGCGAAGTGCGTCCCGACGCGCTGGTGGCGGTCGTCGACGCAACCAATATCAAGCTGGGTCTGCGCCTGGTGCTGGAGCTGAAGGCGCTGGGCCTGCCGATGATCCTGGTGCTCAACTTGGCCGACGCCGCCCGCCAGCGTGGCATTAACATCCGTACCGACCTGCTGGCCGAGCGTCTGGGCATGCCGGTGGTGGAAACCGTCGCCGTGCGCCGCAACGGCGTGGCCGCCCTGCAGGCTGCCCTGCGCACCCTGGCCGTCGACCTGAAGAGCCGCACGGGCAGTCTCGGTCTGCCCGTGCGTGGCGAGGCGGTGGAGTCCCTGTATGCGCGCATCGACGCCCTGCTGGCCGACTGCGTCGAGGCGCCGGCATCCGCGCCGCGCTGGCAGGACCGGCTGGATGCGCTGGTCATGCACCCGGTGCTGGGGCTGGTGATTCTCGCGGCGACCCTGCTGTTGATGTTTCAGGCGGTATTCGCTTGGGCAGCGCCGCTGATGGATGGCATCGAGGCCCTGGTCGGCTGGTTGGGCGAGCAGGTCGGCGCACTGCTGCCGGAGGGCATCCTGCATGACTTCGTGGTGGACGGCCTGATCGCCGGGATGGGCAGCGTGCTGGTCTTCCTGCCGCAGATCATCATCCTGTTCGCCTTCATCCTGGCGCTGGAGGATTCCGGCTATCTGCCCCGCGCAGCCTTCCTGCTCGATCGCATGATGCGCGGCGTCGGCTTGTCCGGCCGCTCGTTCATCCCGCTGCTGTCCAGCTTCGCCTGCGCGGTGCCCGGGATCATGTCCACGCGCTCGATTTCCAATCCGCGCGAACGTCTGGTCACCATCATGACGGCTCCGCTGATGACCTGTTCGGCGCGCCTGCCGGTATATGCGCTGGTGATCGGCGCCTTCGTGCCGCAGCGCACGGTCTGGGGCCTGTTCAATCTGCAAGGCGTTACCCTGTTCTGCCTGTACGTCGCCGGGATCGCCAGTGCCGCGCTGGTGGCCTGGGTCTGCCGCCGGCGGCAGGGGAAGAGCGAGTCCTTCCCGCTATTGCTGGAGCTGCCCAATTACCGTTGGCCCAATCTGTACCACTTCCTGCTGGGTCTGAAGGAGCGCGCCTGGATTTTCCTCCGGCGCGTGGGGACCATTATCCTCGCGCTGTCCATCGTACTGTGGTTTCTGGCGACTTTCCCCGGTGCGCCGGAGGACGCTACCCTGCCGGCCATCGAATACAGCTTCGCCGGCAAGTTGGGTGCGCTCATGCAGCCGCTGTTCGAGCCGCTGGGCTTCAGTTGGCAGATGTGCATCGCCCTGATTCCGGCCATGGCCGCGCGTGAGGTGGCAGTCAGCACGCTGGCCACCGTCTATGCAGTGGGTGGTGGCGACGCCGCACTGGGCAGCACCCTGGCCCATAGCTGGAGCCTGCCGGTGGCATTGGCCTATTTGGCCTGGTTCGTCTATGCGCCGCAGTGCTTGTCGACTATCGCCGTAGTCAGGCGCGAAACCAACTCCCGGCGAGCTACGCTGATCTTTACCGCGTACCTGTTCGCCGTGGCCTATGTGGCGGCGCTGCTGGTGCGCTATCTGGCGGCGGCCTGGACTTGAAAGGGGGGGCTTGGCATGGATGGGCAGTGGATTCAGGGTGCCATCGTCGGGCTGATGGTCATCGGCGCGGTGTTCTATCTGCTGCGCCGCTACCTGCCGCGTCGGCACAAGGCGACGGAGGCGGGGAAGCGTAGCAAGTGCGACGGCTGCTCCGGCGGCGGTTGTCACTAGGAGCTCCGTTCCAAGGGCCTTGTCCGGCTGTTTTTCGTCATGTTGGCGTTTTCCCGAAGGAGTCGAGACGTGCGCGTGTGGATTGATGCCGACGCCTGCCCACGGGCGGCCAAGGATCAGGTGATCAAGTTCGCCTTGAAGCGCAATTTCGAAGTGCTACTGGTGGCCGGCCAGAGCCAAGTCAAGCCGGCGTTCGCCTGCGTGCGGCTGATCGTCGTGCCGAGCGGTCCCGATGCGGCCGACGATTATCTGGTGGAGCACGCTGAATCCGGGGATCTGGTGATCTGCAGCGACATCCCGCTCGCCGACCGCCTGTTCAAGAAGGGGGTGGCCGCGCTGGACCCGCGCGGCCGGGAGTTCGACGAGCGCAACATGGGCGAGCGCCTGGCGCTGCGCAACCTGCTCAGCGACCTGCGCGACCAGGGTCAGATGGGCGGTGGCCAGCCGCCCTACGGCGAGCGCGAGCGGCAGGCCTTCGCCAATGCCCTGGATCGCCTTCTGGTGCGTCTGAGCCGTTGAGCCGGCTCAGGCCAGTTCGAGGACGCGATCGACCAGCTTGTTGATGCCGCCGGCGGTTTCGCCGATCGACTTGGCGAGCATGTAGGCAGGAGTGGTGACCAGCTTGCGCTCGGTGTCGACGACGATCTCGTCCACTGCGCAGTTTTCATGCTGGGCGCCCATCTTGGTCAGGGCGGCGGCGGTGTCCGGATCGTTGCCGATGGTACAGACCACGCCGGGACCGTAGATCCTCGCAGCCAGCGCCGGCGCGATGCAGATCAGGCCCACCGGCTTGCCGGCCCGGGCGAAGGCCTGGGCGAAGGCCAGCACGTCGGGCTGCACCGTGCAGTTGGCGCCGCTGACCGCGAAGTCGGAGAGGTTTTTCGCCGCACCGAAGCCGCCGGGCAGGATCAGCGCATCGAAGTCCTCCACCTTGCCTTCGCGGACATCCTTGATGTTGCCACGGGCCAGGCGTGCTGCTTCCACCAGCACGTTGCGGCTTTCCTGCATTTCCTCGCCGCGGTAGTGGTCGATCACATGCAGTTGCGGAGCGTTCGGCGCGAAGCACTGCACCTGGGCGCCGCGCTGGTCGAGGCGCAGCAGGGTGAGCACGCTCTCGTAGATTTCGGAGCCGTCGTAGACGCCGCAACCGGAGAGGATGACGGCAACTTTCTTGCTCATTGGAACCTCCTGGAGTGGGCCGGGCTCCCGCATGTGCGGCAGACTCCGGCAGGACTGGTGAAAGGTACCGCCGATCCGTGCGGGATGGGCGACCGTTGGCCAATCCTAGCCGCTCGCCGCCCGGAGCGACATGGCGGCGATATAGCCGGGACTGCCTCAGGGCTTTGCCACGCGCTTTTCGGGACGGGCTTCGTGGCGCCTTCCCGGGCAAAGTGCTGGCTCTCGGCGGCGGGGCTGGCGACAATGGGCATGGAGCGATGAACTGCTAGTACTCGCACCCTGGCTGTCATATTTCGGTCATCTACTCGGCTTATAACTGTCATGCTGCGCCCGCCTGTCCGGGTCCTGGAGTCTGCCGTGAGCTTTATCCCCGCCAATCGCCTGTTTCCCGCTACCCGCCTGCGCCGCAACCGCCGCGACGAGTTTTCCCGTCGTCTGGTACGTGAGAATGTGCTCACTCCCGACGATCTGATCCTGCCGGTGTTCGTGCTCGACGGCGAGAATCGCCGTGAGCCGATTCCGTCGATGCCCGGCGTCGAGCGCCTGTCGATCGACCTGCTGCTCAAGGAGGCCGAGGCGCTGGTGGAACTGGGGATTCCGCTCGTCGACCTGTTCCCCTACATACCCGCCGAGCGCAAGTCGCTGGACGCCGCCGAGGCGTGGAATCCGGACGGCCTCATCCAGCGCGCGATCCGTGCCCTTCGCGAACGCTTCCCCGAGCTTGGCGTGATGACCGACGTGGCGCTCGATCCCTATACCACCCATGGCCAGGACGGGATCCTCGACGAGGACGGCTACGTGCAGAACGACGTGACCATCGACGCCCTGGTCAAGCAGGCCCTGTCCCATGCCGAGGCGGGCGCGCAGATCGTTTCGCCTTCGGACATGATGGACGGGCGCATCCAGGCCTTGCGCGAGGCCCTGGAACTGGCCGATCACACCAACGTGCGAATCATGTCCTATTCGGCGAAATACGCCAGTGCCTATTATGGTCCTTTCCGCGATGCCATCGGCTCCGCTGGCAATCTCGGCAAGGGAAATAAGTTCACCTATCAGATGGACCCGGCCAATGGCGACGAGGCCTTGCACGAAGTGGCCCTCGATCTGGCCGAAGGCGCCGACATGGTTATGGTCAAGCCGGGCATGCCCTACCTGGATGTGGTCCGCCGGGTGAAGGACGAATTCCGCGTGCCGACCTTCGTCTACCAGGTCAGCGGCGAGTACGCCATGCACATGGCGGCGATCCAGAACGGCTGGCTGGGAGAGGCGGTGATTCTCGAGTCCCTGATCGCCTTCAAGCGCGCCGGAGCCGACGGCATCCTCACCTACTTCGCCAGGCGTGCGGCGGAGCTGCTAAAACAAGGGCATTAACTTTCCCGGGAAGTACAGATGAACACTGAAGGTCTCAACGACAAAGCCTTGCTCGAAGCCGAGCCGGCGGACGAGGCGTCCGCCGGGCTGCAAAAGGGCGAGCCCGGACAGAAGGAGGCACCTGTCCAGAGCGAGTCGGCCGCGGAGGCGCCGCACGCATCGGTGCAGAGCCTGGACGACACCAGCCTGTACATCCATCGCGAACTGTCCCAGTTGCAGTTCAATGCCCGCGTATTGGCGCAGGCGCTGGACGAGTCCTATCCGCTGCTCGAACGGCTGAAGTTCCTGCTGATCTTCTCCAGCAACCTCGACGAGTTCTTCCAGATCCGCGTCGCCGGTCTGAAGAAGCAGGTCGCCTTCGCTCGCGAACTGGCCGGCGCCGATGGCTTGCAGCCGCATCAGGTACTGCCCTGGATCAGCGATCAGGTGCATGAACTGGTGGGCCGCCAGTACGCCATCCTCAACAAGGTACTGTTGCCCGAGCTGGCGCGCTATCAGATCAATTTCATTCGTCGCCGGAACTGGACGTTTAAGGTCAAGGCCTGGGTGCGCCGCTACTTCCGCGAGGAGATTGCGCCGATCATGACGCCGATCGGTCTCGATCCGACGCACCCCTTCCCGTTGTTGGTGAACAAGAGCCTGAACTTCATCGTCGAGCTGGAGGGGCTGGACGCCTTCGGCCGCGATTCCGGCCTGGCGATACTGCCGGCACCGCGCCTGCTGCCGCGGGTGATCCCTATACCGGAGGAAGTTGGCGGTCCGGGCGACAACTTCGTCTTCCTTTCCTCGATGATCCATGCGCATGCCGACGACCTGTTCCAGGGCATGAAGGTCAAGGGCTGCTACCAGTTTCGCCTGACCCGCAACGCCGACCTGTCGGTGGACGAGGATGTCGAGGATCTGGCCCGCGCCCTGCGCGGCGAGCTGTACTCCCGGCGCTTCGGCGATGCGGTGCGGCTGGAGGTGGTGGACACCTGCCCGCAGCACCTGACCAGCTATCTACTCAAGCAGTTCGGATTATCCGAGGCGGAATTGTATCGGGTCGACGGCCCGGTCAACCTGACCCGCCTGTTCAGCATCACCGGCCTGGACAGTCATCCCGAACTACAGCATGCACCCTTCACTCCGGCGATTCCCAAGGCGCTGCAGAACAGCGAGAACATGTTCAACGTGATCGGCAAGCAGGACATGCTGCTGCTGCATCCGTTCGAGTCCTTCACGCCGGTGGTCGATCTGCTGCGCCAGGCGGCCAAGGATCCCTATGTACTAGCGATCAAGCAGACGCTGTACCGCTCGGGAGCTAACTCGGAGATCGTCGATGCCCTGGTGGAGGCGGCTCGCAACGGCAAGGAGGTCACCGCTGTGATCGAGCTGCGTGCGCGCTTCGACGAGGAGTCCAACCTGCAACTGGCCAGTCGCCTGCAGCAGGCCGGCGCGGTGGTCATCTACGGGGTAGTCGGTTTCAAGACCCATGCCAAGGTGATGCTGATCCTGCGCCGCGAGAACGGCGAACTGCGTCGTTATGCGCACCTCGGAACTGGTAACTACCACACCGGCAATGCCCGGCTGTATACCGACTACAGCCTGCTGACCGCCGACGTGGCGCTGTGCGAGGACGTCTCCAAGCTGTTCAGCCAGTTGATCGGCATGGGCAAGACTCTACGCATGAAGAAACTGCTGCACGCGCCCTTCACCCTGAAGAAGGCCCTGCTCGACATGATCGCCCAGGAGACTCAGCACGCCAGCGAGGGCCGGCCGGCGCACATCATCATCAAGGTCAACGGCCTGACCGACGCGAAGATGATCCGGGCGTTGTACAAGGCCGGCCAGACGGGGGTGCGAGTCGATCTGATCGTGCGTGGTATGTGCTGCCTGCGCCCGGGTATCCTAGGGGTTTCGCACAACATTCAGGTGCGTTCGATCATCGGCCGCTTCCTGGAACACACGCGGGTGTTCTACTTCCTCAACGGCGGCGAGGAAAAGCTCTATCTATCCAGCGCCGACTGGATGGAGCGCAACCTCGACCGGCGGGTCGAGACCTGCTTCCCGGTCGAGGGCAAGAAGCTGATGCTGCGGGTGAGGAAGGAACTGGAGGCCTACCTCGGCGACAACACGCAGAGCTGGCAGTTGCAGCCCGACGGCAGTTACGTGCGCAACAGCCCGAGCGGCAACCAGAACCCGCGCAACGCGCAAGCCATGCTGCTGGAGAAGCTGAGCAGTCCCACGCTGGGTACCCGCTGAAGATACGCGGCGGAGCCCGCCGGATGGCGGGCCCTCAACGCGCCTGGATGGTATAGCCGACCCGCGCCAGCCACTCGGCTTCCTGGGCGAAGTCGGCCTGGGTCAGCGGATTGGCGTTCAGCCAGCCCTCGGGGAAGATCAGCTCCAGCGTGTGTTCGCTGGCGCGAAACTGCACTTTGGGCATTTCCTGGGTTCCCCGGATGTGGTGGAAGAGGATCGCGACCCGCAGCAGGATGCACAACCGCACCAGTTTGTCGCCATCGTCGCTGCTGAACTCGCTGAACTTGTCCCGCGGGATGTTGCGCCGGTGGCCACGGACCAGCAAGGCGAGCATCTGCTGATCCTTGCGCGAGAAGCCGGCCAGGTCGGAGTGCTCGATCAGGTAGGCGCCGTGTTTGTGGTAGTGGTAATGGGCGATGTCCAGGCCAATCTCGTGCACCCGCGCCGCCCAGCTCAGCAGTTCGCGATAGCTGTCGTCCTCCAGGCCCCAGGCCTCGGCCACCTGGTCCAACGCGGAGAGCGCCTTGGCCTCGACCCGCGCTGCCTGCTCCACATCGACGCGATAGCGCTCCATCAGCGAGACCAGGGTGCGCTCGCGGACGTCCTCGTGATGGTGGCGGCCGAGCAGGTCGTAGAGCACGCCTTCGCGCAGGGCGCCGTCGGAATAGATCATTGTCTGCAGCGACAGGGCGTTGAACACGGCCTCCAGAACCGCCAGGCCGGCAGGGAAGATGGCGCGGCGGTCCGGCTTGATGCCTTCTAGATCGAGCTTGTCCACCTCGCCGATCTTGAACAGCTTGCGCTTCAGCCAAGCGATGCCTTCGGCGGTCACCTCGCCGTTGCTGTAGCCGTCGGCCTGGATCGCCTGGCCGATCGCGCGGATGGTCCCCGAAGAGCCCACCGCCTCCTGCCAGCCCGTGCGCTGCAGGGCGTTCTCGATGGCCATCAGCTCCAGGCGCGCCGCAGTATAGGCTCGAGTGTAGCGGGCCGGGGTGATCTTGCCGTCGGCGAAATGCTGGCGGGTGTAGCTGACGCTGCCCATCTGTAGGCTTTCGCGCAGCAGCGGCTCGAAACTCTCGCCGATGATGAATTCCGTGCTGCCGCCGCCGATGTCGACGACCAGGCGCTTGCCGGCTGCGCTGGGTAGTGTGTGGGAGACGCCGAGATAGATCAGGCGCGCCTCCTCGCGGCCGGAGATCACCTCCACCGGATGCCCGAGTATTTCGTTCGCGCGGCGGATAAATTCGTTGCGGTTGCGCGCTTCGCGCATGGCGTTGGTGGCGACGATGCGCACCGCCCCCCTGGGCAGGCCGTTGATCAACTGGGCGAAGCGGCGCAGGCAGTCGAGGCCGCGTTGCATGGCTTCCTCGCTGAGCTGGTGCTGATCGTCGAGCCCCGCGCCCAACTGAACCTTCTCGCCCAGGCGCTCGAGCGGGCGGATCTCGGTCTGGTCGGCTTTGGCCAGTACCATGTGGAAGCTGTTGGAGCCAAGATCTATGGCGGCAATCAGGGGAAAGTTCTCGGCTTGAGTCTTTGGCATGTCAGGGTCTCGATGGCAGAACCGCGCCGTCCGGCCACGGGAAGAGTGGTTGTACCAGTTTACGGATGAAGGGTCCAAGGGCCTGTATAGTAAACGGTTTATCATAAGGCCCGACCCCACTCGAGAACGATGCGCCCGAATGTCCTTGGTGAAGCTGTGGGGCGACGGGCAGGTGGCGGCCCCGCACAGCTGGATACCCCCGGCCGCTCTGCCAGGGCCGGGGTGGCGCGCTCGCCTTCCTGTGCCGATCAATGCGGGCTATCATGTCCGGAAATTTGTGCTTCCGACCACGGAGATTTTCCATGAGCGAACTCATCACCAATGTCAGCGACGCCAGCTTCGAGCAGGACGTGCTTCAGGCCGAGGGGCCGGTGCTCGTCGACTATTGGGCCGAATGGTGCGGGCCGTGCAAGATGATCGCCCCGGTGCTCAACGAAATCGCCAAGGATTACGAAGGCCGGCTAAAAATCTGCAAGCTCAACATCGATAAAAACCAGGGTACTCCGGCGAAGTACGGGGTGCGCGGCATTCCGACCCTGATGCTGTTCAAGGGCGGCAATGTCGAGGCGACCAAGGTGGGCGCCCTGTCGAAATCGCAGTTGGCCGCCTTTCTCGACAGCAATATCTAATTCGCTCGTCAAGCGCATCTTTCGCTCCCGGGCTTGCTCGAAGCATGAAAGCCAGGGATGGCTGGTCCCGGTCCGGCGAGTCTTGCGTATCGAGAGAAAGGGCGGCAGTACCCCGCTCGCCGCATTCGGGGTCATGGTTTTTGTCGCGCGAGGCTGGACGCACCTTTTTTAGGGTGTTAGATTCGGCTCTCGCAGCGAATCTATCTTTATCGCTGTCCTCCGTCAGTCGTCGCCGACGCACCTCTTTTAGAACAAGTACAGCGATCCAATCGCCTTCCCTGCGGCGCGGCTTTCCCAAGCTCAACGCTTTCTGCCCTCTTATCGTCTTATGAATCTGACCGAACTCAAGCAAAAGCCTATTACCGAACTGCTGGAAATGGCCGAACAGATGGGCCTGGAGAACATGGCCCGTTCGCGCAAGCAGGATGTGATCTTCTCCCTGCTGAAAAAGCATGCGAAAAGCGGCGAGGAAATCTCCGGTGATGGCGTGCTGGAGATCCTTCAGGACGGTTTCGGATTCCTGCGCAGCGCGGATTCCTCCTATTTGGCCGGGCCGGACGACATCTACGTCTCGCCGAGCCAGATCCGCCGCTTCAACCTGCGTACCGGCGACACCATCGTCGGCAAGATCCGCCCGCCGAAGGAGGGCGAGCGCTACTTCGCGCTGCTCAAGGTCGACTCGATCAACTTCGACCGGCCGGAAAACGCGAAGAACAAGATCCTCTTCGAAAACCTCACCCCGCTGTTCCCCAATTCCCGTCTCACCATGGAAGCCGGCAACGGTTCCACCGAAGACCTCACCGGCCGTGTGATCGACCTCTGCGCGCCGATCGGCAAGGGCCAGCGTGGCCTGATCGTCGCGCCGCCGAAGGCTGGCAAGACGATCATGCTGCAGAACATCGCCAGCAACATCACGCGCAACAATCCCGAGTGTCACCTGATCGTCCTGCTCATCGACGAGCGCCCGGAAGAGGTGACGGAGATGCAGCGCACCGTGCGCGGCGAAGTGGTCGCCTCCACCTTCGACGAGCCTCCGACTCGCCACGTGCAGGTCGCCGAGATGGTCATCGAGAAGGCCAAGCGTCTGGTCGAACACAAGAAGGATGTGGTGATTCTGCTCGACTCCATCACCCGCCTGGCGCGTGCCTACAACACCGTGATTCCCAGCTCCGGCAAGGTGCTCACCGGCGGTGTCGACGCCCATGCACTGGAAAAGCCTAAGCGTTTCTTCGGTGCTGCGCGCAACATCGAGGAGGGGGGCAGCCTCACCATCCTCGCCACCGCGCTGGTGGAAACCGGCTCGAAGATGGACGAAGTGATCTACGAGGAGTTCAAGGGTACGGGCAACCTGGAGCTGCAGCTCGACCGGCGTATTGCCGAGAAGCGTGTGTTCCCGGCGATCAACATCAATCGCTCCGGTACCCGCCGCGAAGAACTCCTGACCGGTGAAGAGGAGCTGCAGCGCATGTGGATCCTGCGCAAGATCCTGCATCCCATGGACGAGATCGCCGCCATCGAATTCATGCTCGATCGTCTGAAGGATACCAAGACCAACGAGGAGTTCTTCCAGTCGATGAAGCGGAAGTAATCCGCCGCGACAAGTCGCGAGCCTCGGATTGCAAGGGGGCAGGTTGGTGCCGTCACCCTCCGGCATGGGGCTTGCCGCCAGAGGCTTGCAGTTTCCATGAAATACTCCGATCTTCGCGACTTCCTGCGCGCCCTGGAGGCGCGTGGCGAGTTAAAGCGTATCCAGACGCCGGTCTCGCCCATACTGGAAATGACCGAAATCTGCGATCGTACCTTGCGTCGCAGCGGACCCGCTCTGCTGTTCGAGAAGCCGATAGGTTTCGATATGCCGGTGCTTGGCAACCTGTTCGGCACACCGCAGCGCGTGGCGTTCGGCATGGGGGCTGAGGATGTCTCCGAACTGCGCGAAATCGGCCGGCTGCTGGCCCTCCTCAAGGAGCCGGAGCCGCCCAAGGGGCTCAAGGATGCCTGGGACAAGCTGCCGCTTTTCAAGAAAGTGCTCAGCATGGCGCCTAAGGTGCTGAAGGATGCGCCCTGCCAGGAAGTGATCCTCGAAGGCGAGGATGTCGATCTCGGCAGGTTGCCCGTGCAGCATTGCTGGCCAGGCGATGCCGCGCCGCTGATCACCTGGGGGCTGACCATCACCCGCGGACCGAACAAGGAGCGGCAGAACCTCGGCATCTACCGGCAGCAGGTGCTCGGCCGCAACAAAGTGATTATGCGCTGGCTCAGCCACCGTGGCGGTGCCTTGGATTACCGCGAATGGTGCCAGAAGCACCCTGACCGGCCCTATCCGGTGGCGGTGGCGCTCGGGGCCGACCCGGCGACCATCCTTGGCGCGGTCACGCCGGTGCCGGACACCCTGTCCGAATACGCCTTTGCCGGCCTGCTGCGTGGCCAGCGCACCGAACTGGTCAAGGCGGTCGGCAGCGATCTGCAGGTGCCGGCCAGCGCCGAGATCGTGCTGGAGGGGCACATCCATCCGGGAGAGATGGCCGACGAGGGACCCTATGGCGACCATACCGGCTACTACAATGAGGTCGACCGTTTCCCGGTCTTCACCATCGAGCGCATCACCCGCCGACGCGATTCCATCTACCACAGCACCTACACTGGACGTCCGCCGGATGAGCCCGCCGTGCTCGGCGTGGCGCTGAACGAAGTGTTCGTGCCGATCCTGCAGAAGCAGTTCCCCGAGATCGTCGATTTCTACCTGCCGCCGGAGGGCTGCTCCTACCGTATGGCGGTGGTGACCATCAGGAAACAGTATCCGGGCCACGCCAAGCGGGTGATGCTGGGGGTCTGGTCGTTCCTGCGCCAATTCATGTATACCAAGTTCGTCATCGTCACCGACGACGACATCGACGCCCGTGACTGGAACGATGTGATCTGGGCCATCACCACACGCATGGACCCCAAGCGCGACACCGTGCTGATCGACAACACGCCTATCGATTATCTCGATTTCGCCTCGCCGATCTCCGGCTTGGGTTCGAAGATGGGGTTGGATGCGACCCACAAGTGGCCAGGCGAGACCAGCCGCGAATGGGGGCGGGCCATCCGCCAGGATCCGGCTGTAAAGCAGCGTGTCGACGAGCTGTGGCCGCTGCTGGGCCTCGATTGAGAGGTGCCTGCCTTGCTCCGCATGGGCAGGGGCGCCTTCCCGATTCACCCTTGCCGCGACGGAACATCATGAAAGTGATTCTGCAACCTTGTGGCGCCGAGATCGATGTGAATGTCGGCGAGTCCATTCTCGATGCTGCGCTGCGTCTCGGTCATGAATGCCCGCAGGGCTGTCGCAACGGCAACTGTCATGTCTGCGCAGCGCGCCTGCTCGAAGGGCGGGTGCGCCAGGGGGACGAGGTGCTTGCCCAGGGCGAAGTACTGACCTGCCAGGCCAAGCCGTTGGAGGATTGCGTGCTGCACTGGGACGCCGTGCTGGTGCCGGGCGAACTGCCCGTACGCGAACTGAGCTGCCAATTGGTCGATTGCGAGGATCTCGGTGGCGACGTGTTCCGGGTGCGGCTACGGGCGCCGGCGGGCAAGCCGCCGCGCTACCACGCCGGGCAGTACCTGCAACTGCAGCGCGAAGACGGCAGCTTCTCCTCCTTTTCCCTGGCTTCGGCACCCGATATGGGACGAGAGTTGGAACTCCACGTTCTGGCGCGCGAGAACTCGGCTCGGGACCTGCTGGCTTTCATCCGCCGTCAAGGTTTCGCCCGTGTGCGCCTGCCGTTCGGCGACGCCCATATGGCATCGCTGCCGGATGGTCCCCTGGTGCTGATTGCCGCCGGCACTGGCATGGCGCAGATGCAGAGTCTGGTAGAGCATTGCCGGGCGAACGGCTTCACCCGGCCGATCCATCTCTACTGGGGCGCGCGGCGGCCCGAAGACTTCTATCGGCTGCCTTGCGAGGAAGAGTGGCGGCACTTGTCCAACCTACACCTGCATCGGGTGGTCAGCGACCTGTGCGGTTGGGAGGGACGCTGCGGTCTGCTGCACGAGGCTGTGCGCCAGGACTTCGACGATCTGCGGGCGCTGCAGGTCTATGCCAGCGGTTCGCCAGGCATGGTCTACGCTACTCTGGATGCGCTGGTCGAGGCCGGCATGGATGCTGGGCAGATGCGTGCCGACGTTTTCGCCTACGCTCCCAGGCCTTGAGGCCGGCTTCCGGCTCAGCGCGCGCGAGTATGGCGGCCCATTCGCCAACGCTTACCGGCATCACCGAGAGCCGGTTGCCTTCTTTCAGCAGCGGTAGCTGCACCAGGTTCGGTGTGCTACGCAGGCGCACCAGTTCGATGACGTCACCGAAGGCTTCGACGAACTCCACGTCGACCGCAACCCACGGATTTTTTCCGCGCTGGCTCTGGCATCGAAGTAGGGGGTTTGCGGTTCGAGGGCGCTGGGGTCGGGATAGGCGCCGCTGACGATGCGGCCTATCCCAACGATTCCCGGTCGTGGGCAACTGGAGTGATAGAAGAAAAACAGCTCACCGAGTTGCATGCTCCGCAGAAAATTACCTGCCTGGTAATTGCGTACTTCGTCCCAACTTGCCTGCTAGCGGTGCTGTAGTGTAGCCACGGAGAAAGCCCTGGGTTCGGATCTCATCAGCCAGTACGGCATGGGGATTGGCTCCGGATGCCGGTCATCGGAACGCCGAAAAAAGTATCGATCTTATCGATGATCGGGGTTTGATTGGCCTATCGAGTTGGTGGAAAATTCTGCCGCTTCATGGGGGGAGGGTGGCTGTCGCAGCCGCCCGTTCATCGCTGTTCATCATCGTGATGTGCCTTGAAGGGGGAGGCAATCGATGAAGCGCAAGCCAGATTTACTGTGGGTTCTCGTCATTCTTTTCGGATTGGGGGTGGTCACCACAGGCTACGCGCAAAGCCATTGGGAACAACAGCGGAGCATTCAATCGCCGAACCTGTCCCGCGGTTTTTGATCTATTCGCAGGCACCGCAGGAATTGCGGTGCAACTGCCCCTTCCTCGCCATTTTCCTGTTGTCGGCCGCATACCAGGCCCGATCCGTCACCGTGGCCTCCAATGGCACGTCCCAACTGGCCAGCGCCAGTCGATCGACCTTTTGGCATTCGTGGGCCAGGCCCAGCAGCACGGGTTTGCGGCAGTACCTGTGGCGGGTTCGATAGGCCAGGCTGCGGTCGTAGAAGCCGCCGCCCATGCCCAGTCGTCCGCCCTCGGCATCGAAGCCGACGAGGGGCATCAGCAACAGATCCAGTGTCCAGACCCTGCGTTGCCGGGTCCGATTCGGGTAGGGCTCGCGGATGCGGAAGCGGTTCGGGCGCAGCGGTTCGCCGGGGTAAACGCGCTGGAACACCATGCGCGTAGCCGGCCAGGCGTTGAGCACCGGCAGATAGGTCGCCTTGCCGCGGCGCTGGGCAGCCGCAAGCAGCGGTTCGGGGTCGATCTCGCCGTCGTTGGGCAGATACAGCGCCAGGTGGCGGCTGCGGCGGAATAGCGGATGCTGCGCCAACTGGCGATAAAGCCGGCGAGCGGCTTGGTGCTGGCGATGGGGATCAAGTGCTCGCCGTCGCTCGCGAAGCAGGCGGCGCAGTTGGGCGCGGGAAAGGCTGGTGGTTTCAATCATGCCGAATCAGCGGGTGCCGGGGTAGGGCCGACAGCCATGCCGCAAAGTTCGTCGCGGCACGGCAAACGATGTGAAATGGACTCCCCGACATGCCGCTGCCGGCTTGACCCTTGAACCCGAAAGTTCAAGGTGGCGACTGCCGATGACCTTAAGGCTTTCCGTCAGGCGGACATGCACACGGGTCACACGTACAGCCTCCAAGGTTTTGCGTATCGGGAGAGGGACGTGGCCGACTGGCGTACACACCAGGGAGTGATCGCCAGTATATCCGAATTGGATGGGACTCAGGTGGTCAGCTCATCCGGATTGTTGGTCAGCGCGCGGTCGACGCGGTCGAGCAGGGTACGCACCTGCTCGCGGGTCGAGGTGGCCTGTAGGTCCAAGCGCTCCTGCTTGTGCAGCAGGTCGTGGGTGATGTTGAGGGCGGCCATCACCGCGATGCGCTCGGCACCGATGACCTTTCCGCTCGAGCGGATTTCCCGCATTTTCCCATCCAAATAACGGGCGGCGCTTTCCAGGTTGGCGCGTTCTTCAGGTGGGCAGGCAACGCAGTAATCCTTGTCGAGGATGTGGACGGTGATGGTGTGCGACTGGCTCATGAGTCCTGCTCCAGGGCTTTCAAACGTGAAATCATCGATTCGACCTTGTGCCTGGCGATTTCGTTCTTTTCGATGAGGTGGGCGCGTTCTTCCCGCCAGGCTTTTTCATTCGCCAGGAGAAACCGGTTGTGGGCCTTGATCTGCTCGAGACGCTGGATCAACAGTTCCAGCTGACGGGCAAGAGCTTTCAGGTCGTCGTTTTCCATGGCGCCTCTTTTTCTCTGCGAATGAACGGGGTTCGAGACTCCGGCGGCGCTCCGATGGTTTTGGTGCGCCCGCCGGTGCTAGGATACGCTGTCACATTCTAGTCATTTGCTTCCCGTGGCGCCTCATGAGCGTCGGCGCTTTTGCAAAGCGCCGCCAACTCGGGTGCACGAAGAAGGCGAGTCCGATATGTCCACCGACAAATCCCCCTACGCGGCGTTTTCCGCTCTGCTGGCCAGTAGCGGCAGGGACCTGTCCCCGGCGGAGCTGCACGGCCAGTTGCTCGGCCGCAGTTGTGCCGGAGCCGGTTTCGAGGTCGACGCCTGGCTTGCCGATGCCGCCGACCTGCTCGGCGGCCAGATCCCGGACAGCGTGCGCCAGGCGCTGATCGGCCTGCAGGAAATGGTCAAGGGCGAACTGACCGGCGGCGAGGTCGCCGTGGTCCTGCTGCTGCCTTCCGACGAAGCGCCGCTGGCCGAGCGCGCCGCTGCCTTGGGGCAGTGGTGCCAGGGCTTTCTCGGCGGCTTCGGTCTGGCTGCCGGCGACCGGCCGCTGAGCGCGGAAGCCATGGAAGTGCTGCAGGATCTTGCCGCCATCTCCCAGGTGCAGAGCGCGCTGGAGGATTCCGAGGAGGGAGAGGGTGCCTACATGGAGGTCATGGAATACCTCCGGGTCGCGCCGCTCCTGCTGTTCACCGAGTGCGCCGGTCTGGTCGCGCCGGCGCCCAAGCCGTCCGTGCATTGAGGCGCAGACGCCTGTCCAGTCAACGAGGAGCGCACATGACCTGTATCCCGAAGTCGGAATACGCCTGCCGGCGCAAGGCGCTGATGGCGCAGATGGAGCCCAACAGCATCGCTATCCTGCCGGCGGCACCGGTGTATATACGCAATCGCGACGTCGAGCACATATACCGGCAGGACAGCGATTTCCAGTACCTCTCCGGCTTCCCCGAGCCGGAGGCGGTGATCGCCCTGATTCCCGGTCGCGAGCATGGCGAATACGTGCTCTTCTGCCGCGAGCGTGATCCCGAGCGCGAACTCTGGGACGGCCTGCGCGCCGGCCAGGAGGGTGCGGTGCGCGATTTCGGTGCGGATGACGCCTTCCCCATCGCTGATATCGATGACATCCTGCCCGGCCTGATCGAGGGACGCAGCCGCGTCTACTACGCCATCGGCAGCAACGAGACCTTCGATCATCAGTTGATGGAGTGGATCAAGACCATCCGCTCCAAGGCCCGCCAGGGAGCGCAGCCACCGAGCGAATTCGTCGCCCTCGACCACCTGCTGCACGAGATGCGCCTGTACAAGAACGCCGCCGAGCTGGCGGTGATGCGCGAGGCTGCGGTCGTTTCCGCCCGCGCCCACGTGCGCGCCATGCAGGCCTGCCGTCCGGGGCTCCACGAATACCACCTGGAGGCCGAGCTGGAATACGAGTTCCGCAAGGGCGGGGCACGGATGCCGGCCTATGGTTCGATCGTCGCTGGCGGCCGCAATGCCTGTATCCTGCACTATCGGGAAAACGACCGGCCGCTGCGCGACGGCGATCTGGTACTGATCGACGCTGGCTGCGAGCTCGACTGCTATGCCAGCGACATCACTCGCACCTTTCCGGTCAATGGCCGCTTCTCGCCCGAGCAGAAGGCCATCTACGAACTGGTGCTGGCCGCTAATCTGGAGGCGTTCGGGCACATCGCCCCCGGCCGCCGCTGGAACGAGGCCCACGAGGCCACGGTGCGGGTGATCACCGCTGGACTGGTGGAGCTGGGGCTGCTGCGCGGCGAGGTCGACGAGCTGATCGCCGCCGAGGCCTACAAGCCCTTCTACATGCACCGTGCCGGTCACTGGCTGGGCATGGACGTGCATGACGTCGGCGACTACAGGATCGACGGCCAGTGGCGCCTGCTCGAGCCAGGCATGACGATGACCGTCGAGCCGGGCATCTATATCGCTGCCGATAACGGCAAGGTCGAGCGGAAGTGGCGCGGCATCGGCGTGCGCATCGAGGACGATGTGGCGGTCACCGAGTCCGGCTACGAGATCCTCACCGACGGCGTGCCCAAGAGCGTTGCCGAGATCGAGGCACTGATGGCCGCGGCACGCGGCCGGGCGGCCTGAGCATGGCCCGGGTGGAACTGGCGATCGTCGGTGGCGGCCTGGTCGGGGCGAGCCTGGCCCTGGCTCTGCAGGATGGGGCTAGGGCGCGTGGCTGGCGGATCGTGCTGATTGAGCCGCATGCCCCCGGCGAGCCTTATCAGCCGAGTTACGACGCGCGTTGCTCGGCGCTGTCTTTCGGTACGCAGCGGATCTACGAGCGCCTCGGCCTATGGCCGGCGATCGCCCGCCGTGCCGAGCCGATCCTGCAGATCCACGTCTCCGAGCGTGGGCGTTTCGGCGCCGCGCGCCTGCGTGCCTTGGAAGAGGGCGTGCCGGCCCTCGGCTACGTGGTGGAAAACGCCTGGCTCGGCGAGTGCCTGTGGCAGGCGCTGGATTCCTCGGTGGTCGCCTGGCGCTGCCCGGCTGAGGTGCAGCGCATGACCTCGCTCGACGATGGCTACCGGCTGCACCTGGACGACGACAGCCATCTCGACTGCGCCCTGGCGGTGCTCGCCGACGGCGGTCGCTCCGAACTGCGCGAGCGGCTCGGCATCCACGTGCGCCATCGGCCTTACGGACAGGCGGCCCTGATCGCCAACGTCACGCCTAGCGAGCCGCACCGTGGCCAGGCTTTCGAGCGTTTCACCCAGGACGGCCCGCTGGCCCTGCTGCCGCTGGCGGAGAACCGTTGCGCGTTGGTCTGGACCCGCCAGACCGGCGATGCCGGGCGCCTGCTGGCGCTGGACGAGCGGCAGTTCCTCTGCGAGCTGCAACAGCAGTTCGGCTACCGCCTCGGCGCCTTCCGCCACCTGGGGACCCGTCATCTCTACGCTCTGGCGCTAGTCGAGGCCGAGGAGCAGGTGCGGCCGCATCTGGCCCTGCTCGGTAACGCCGCCCACAGCTTGCACCCCATCGCCGGTCAGGGCTACAACCTGTCCCTGCGCGATACTCTGTGCCTGGCCGAGGAGCTGCTGGCGAGTCCGGCCGAGCCCGGCGACTTCGCCACTCTGCTGCGCTACCAGGCGCGCCAGCGCCTCGACCAGCAACTGACCGTGGGCTTCTCCGACCGGGTCACCCGGCTGTTCGCCACGGCCATGCCGCTGCTCGCCGACGGGCGCAGCCTCGGCCTGCTCGGCCTCGACTTGCTACCGCCGGCGAAGCATTGGTTCGCCCGCCAGGCCATGGGGCTCGGCACCCGTGTACAGGCCTGAGGCCGGCGCACGATCATCGAAAACGGCGGGCGTGGCCGGACGCCCCTTGCGAATTGAGGAAAGCATGCACGCGGATCTGATCATCGTCGGCGCCGGAATGGTCGGCAGCGCCCTGGCGCTGGCCCTGCAGGACAGCGGTCTGGATATCCTGCTGCTGGATCGCGGGCCGTTCGAGGTGGCTCCCTGGAATCCCGCGGCGCCCTTCGAGCCGCGGGTCAGCGCATTGTCCGCTGCCAGCCAGCGTATCCTCGAGCGCCTTGGCGCCTGGGACGGTATCCGTGCCCGGCGTGCCGCTCCCTACGGCGAAATGCAGGTGTGGGACGGCTCCGGCACTGGGCGGATCCACTTCTCGGCGGCCAGCGTGCATGCCGAGGTACTCGGTCATATCGTCGAGAACCGGGTGGTGCAGGATGCCCTGCTCGAGTGCCTGGCCGGCAGTGGAGTCGGCCTGCTGCCCGGTATCCGCCTGGACGGACTGCGCCGCTCCGGCGACGGCTGGCTGGTCCGCCTGGGCGACGGCCGCCAGTTGCGCTCGCCGCTGCTGGTCGCCGCCGACGGCGCCAACTCGACGATCCGTTGCCTGGCCGGCTGCGCCACCCGCGAATGGGATTACCTGCACCACGCCATCGTCACCAGTGTGCGTTGTGCCGAACCGCACCGCCGTACTGCCTGGCAGCGCTTCACCGACGACGGGCCGCTGGCCTTCCTGCCGCTGGAGCGGGACGCCGACCGGCACTGGTGCTCGATCGTCTGGTCGGTCACTCCGCGGCAGGCCGGGCGGCTGATGGCCCTGGACGATGCAGCCTTCGCCAGGGCCCTGGGCGCTGCCTTCGAGTGGCGTCTCGGCAAGGTGCTGGAGGTCGACCCGCGACACTGCATCCCGCTGCGCCAGCGGCATGCCCGGCGCTACGTCGAGCCCGGCTTGGCGCTGATCGGCGATGCCGCCCATGTCATCCATCCGCTGGCGGGGCAGGGGGTCAACCTCGGTTTCCTCGATGCCGCGACCCTGGCCGAAACGCTGCTGCACGCCCGTTCGCGTGGCGAGCGACTGGCCGATCTGCGCGTGCTGAGCCGTTTCGAGCGCCGGCGTATGCCCCACAACTTGGCGATGATGGCGGCGATGGAAGGCTTCGAGCGGCTGTTCCAGGCCGATCCGTTGCCGCTGCGTTGGCTGCGCAACAGCGGCCTGAAGTGGATGGACAATCTGCCCGAGGGCAAGGCGCTGTTCGTCCGCCAGGCCCTCGGCTTGAGCGGAGACCTTCCAGCCCTGGCGCGCGCCTGAACCGCCGCTGCTAGCGACATACCGCGCGACACTTGCCAAGTTGTGAAGCTAAATGCTAGTCACTATTATTCGCCGCACTTAATGCACATGAGGGGGGTTCCATGCAGGCAAGCAAGCACATTCTCGCCGTCCTGGTCCTGGGCGCGCTCGCTGGCACCGCCCTGGCCGCCGACGACGAGGTCGTGGTTTATTCGTCGCGCATCGACGAGTTGATCAAGCCGGTCTTCGATGCCTATACCGCCGAAACCGGGACCAAGGTGAAGTTCATCACCGACAAGGAAGCCCCGCTGATCGCCCGCCTCAAGGCCGAAGGCAAGAACACCCCGGCCGACCTGCTGATCACCGTGGATGCCGGAAACCTCTGGCAGGCCGAGCAGGAAGGCGTCCTGAGGCCGATCGACTCGCCCATCGTCAAGGCCAACATCCCGCCACAGTACCGCTCCGCCACCGGAGCCTGGAGCGGCCTCTCGCTGCGCGCGCGGACCATCTTCTATTCCACCGAACGGGTCAAGCCCGAAGAGCTTTCCACCTACGAGGCCCTAGCCGACGAGAATTGGGAAGGCCGCTTGTGCCTGCGCACCAGCAAGAAGGTCTACAACCAGTCGCTGACCGCCACCCTGATCGAGGCCCATGGCGCGGAGAAGGCCGAGCAGATCGTCAGGGGCTGGGTGAACAACCTGGCCACCGACGTGTTCGCCGACGACAACGCCCTGCTGCTGGCGATCGACGCCGGCCAGTGCGACGTGGGCATCGCCAACACCTATTACTACGGCCGCCTGCACAAGGAGAACCCGGGCCTGAAGGTGAAGCCCTTCTGGCCGAACCAGGGCGATCGCGGCGTGCACGTCAACCTCTCGGGCGCCGGCGTGACCAAGTACGCCCCGCACCCGCAGGCCGCGCAGAAGCTGGTCGAGTGGATGACCGCGGAGAAGGCCCAGCGCTTGCTGGCCGACCTCAACCAGGAGTACCCGGCCAATCCGCAGGTGGCTCCGTCCGAGGAGGTCGCCTCCTGGGGCAGCTTCAAAGCCGACAGCGTGCCGGTCGAGATCGCCGGCAAGCGCCAGGCCGAGGCGATCCGCCTGATGGATCGTGCCGGCTGGAACTGAGGCGTACGCCAAGATCGTGAGCCCCGGGCCGCAGGCGGAGCGTTCCGCCTGCGGCCCGATTCGTTTTCCGTATCGGGGAGCTGTCGTGTCCCATTCCGCCCAGCGTCGCTGGTATCCCATCGTTTTCTCCATCGCTGCCCTGGTGCTGCTGCCTCTCAGCGTGCTGGTACTTTCCTGGCACAGCGTCGATGGCGAAATCTGGCGGCATCTGTGGGATACCCAAATGCCGCGCCTGCTCGGCAACACCCTGGCCCTGTTGCTGGGTGTCGGCACCGGCGTCACCCTGCTAGGGGTGAGTCTGGCCTGGCTGACCAGTCTCTGCGAATTCCCCGGCCGGCGCTGGCTGGACTGGGCGCTGATGCTACCCTTCGCGATTCCCGCCTATGTGCTGGCCTTTGTCTTCGTCGGCCTGCTGGATTTCTCCGGTCCGTTGCAGAGCCTCCTGCGCGAGTGGTTCGGCAGCGGCTTGCGGCTGCCGCGGGTGCGCTCCACCGGCGGGGTGATCCTGGTTCTGGTGCTGGTCTTCTATCCCTATGTCTACCTGCTCGCGCGCAGCGCCTTCCTGGCCCAAGGCAAGGGCTTGATGGAAGCCGCGCGGGCCTTGGGCCAGTCGCCCTGGCAGGCCTTCTGGCGCGTGGCCCTGCCGATGGCACGGCCGGCCATCGGTGCCGGTCTGGCTCTGGCGATGATGGAAACCCTGGCCGATTTCGGCGCCGTCTCGGTGTTCAACTACGATACCTTCACCACCGCCATCTACAAGACCTGGTACGGCTTCTATAGCCTGTCCAGCGCCACCCAGCTCGCCAGCCTGCTGCTCCTGGCGGTGATGCTGGTGGTTTACGGCGAGCGCCGCGCCCGCGGCATGCCGCGGCCGAGCAGCGAGCGACCGCGCGGGCGGGCGCTGTACCGGCTGCACGGTTTCAAGGCCGCGGCGGCCAGCGCCTGGTGCGTGCTGGTGTTCCTCTGTGCCTTCGTCATACCGGTCCTGCAACTGCTGGCCTGGTTCTGGCAACGCGGCCGCTTCGACCTCGACGAGCGCTACGTCGCGCTGATCCTGCATACCCTCTGGCTGGGCGGCTGCGCCGCGCTGCTCACCGTTGCCTGCGCCATGCTGCTGGCCTTCGCCCGGCGCCTGGTGCCGGGGCGGACCATGGGCACGGCGGTCGGTTTGGCCAATCTGGGCTACGCTCTGCCGGGCTCGGTGCTGGCGGTGTCCATTATGCTCGCCTTCAGCTATCTCGACCGCGAACTGGTGATCCCCTTGTCCACCTGGCTCGGCGGCGCCGGCAAACCGTTGCTGCTGGGCAGCCTGACAGCCCTGTTGCTGGCCTATCTGGTGCGCTTCCTGGCGGTGGCCTTCGGCCCTCTGGAAAGCAGCTTGGCGCGGGTCCGCCCGTCGCTGCCGGAGGCCGCGCGCAGTCTGGGCGTCGGCGGTTCGCAGCTGTTCCAGCGGATCTACCTGCCCCTGCTGCTGCCCGGCACCCTGAGCGCTGTGCTGCTGGTATTCGTCGATGTGCTCAAGGAAATGCCGGCGACCCTGCTGATGCGTCCGTTCGGCTGGGACACCCTGGCAGTGCGCATCTTCGAGATGACCAGCGAGGGCGAATGGGCCCGCGCCGCGCTGCCGGCGCTGACCCTGGTGCTGGTCGGACTGCTGCCGGTGATCGGCCTGATCCGCCGCTCGGCACGCCAGCCGGGCTGAGTCCATCGGCCGGTCCGGCGCCGTGACCGGACCCGGCCTTGCAGCTACAATGCGCGCCATCCGTGGCCTGCTTTGAGGGCCGGCACGCCGCGATGCGTCGAGTACGGAAGGAGAACCCCATGGGACTGCGCACGCCTCTCTACGACCAGCATCTCGCCTTGGGCGCCAGGATCGTCGATTTCGGCGGCTGGGATATGCCCCTGCACTATGGCTCGCAGGTCGAGGAGCATCACCAGGTGCGATGCGACTGCGGCGTTTTCGACGTCTCCCATATGACGGTGGTGGATGTCCTGGGCGCGGATGCCGGGATCTGGCTGCGGCGCCTGCTGGCCAATGACGTGGCGCACTTGAAAAGCCCCGGCAAGGCCCTCTACAGCGTCATGCTCAACGAGCGTGGCGGGGTGATCGACGACCTCATCGTCTATCTCGCCGATTTCGGTTACCGCCTGGTGCTCAACGCGGCCACTCGTGAGCGCGACTTGGACTGGATGCGCGGGCAGGCCGACGGCTTCGTCGTCGAACTGCGCGAGCGCCGGGACCTGGCCATGCTCGCCATCCAGGGGCCGAAGGCGCGGGTGCGCACCGGCGAGTTGCTCGCCGCTTCGCGTGCCGCGCTGATCCACGAACTGCGCCCGTTCGAGGGCCTGACCGAAGGCGACTGGTTCATCGCCCGCACCGGCTATACCGGCGAGGACGGCCTGGAAATCCTGCTGCCGGCGGCGCAGGCGCCGGATTTCTTCAACGACCTGGTCGGCGCCGGTATCGCTCCCGGCGGCCTCGGCGCCCGCGACACCCTGCGCCTGGAGGCGGGCCTGAACCTCCACGGCCGGGAGATGGACGAGAGCGTCTCGCCGCTGGCGGCAAACCTCGGCTGGACCATCGCCTGGGACTCCGCCGGGCGCGACTTCATCGGCCGCGCGGCGCTGGAAGCGCAGCGCCGCGCCGGCGGTCAGCCTAAACTGGTGGGATTGCTGCTGGAAGAGCGCGGCGTGCTGCGTGCCCGCCAGGTGGTACGGGTAAACGGTATCGGCGAAGGCGAGATCACCAGCGGCAGCTTCTCGCCGACGCTGGGCAAGTCCATCGCCCTGGCCCGGGTGCCGGCCGCCACCGGCGAGCGCGCCGAGGTGGAGATCCGCGGCCGCTGGCTGCCCGTCCGCGTCGTCCGGCCGAACTTCGTCCGCCACGGTAAGGCCTTGATCTAGATTTTTCCGGGCGAGCCCTTTCGCCCCCAACCCGAGGACACGACATGAGCAATATCCCCGCCGATCTGCGTTACACAGCCAGCCACGAATGGGCCAGACTGGAAGCGGACGGCACCGTCACCGTGGGCATTTCCGACCACGCCCAAAAAGCCCTGGGCGACGTGGTGTTCGTCGAACTGCCGGAAGTCGGCAAGGCGCTGGCCGCCGAACAGGAGGCCGGGGTGGTGGAGTCGGTGAAGGCCGCCTCCGATATCTACGCACCGGTCGCCGGCGAGGTGATCGCGATCAACGAAGCCCTGACCGACAGCCCCGAGCTGGTCAACAGCGATCCCTATGGCAACTGGTTCTTCAAGCTCAAGCCGAACGACGCCGGCGACCTGGGCAAGCTGCTCGACGCGGCCGGCTACGAAGCCGCCTGCGCCGCCGGAGCCTGATCGCCGCGCGTCTGCGTTCCGTGGGCGCCGCCAGCCGATCCTTTTCTCCTGAAGCCTCGCCCATCGGGGCTTCGTCTTTTCAGCCGAGAGCCGCCATGTCCCAGACTCCCAGTCTCGTCCAACTCCAGCAGCCCGACGCCTTCCTGTGGCGCCACCTCGGTCCCGATGCGGCCGAGCAGCGCGTCATGCTTGCCAGCCTCGGCCTGGCCAGCCGCGACCAGTTGATCGAGCAGACGGTGCCGCCGGCGATCCGCCTGAACCGCGCCCTGGAGCTGCCGGCGGCGCTGGACGAGCGGGCTGCCCTGGCCAAGCTCAGGGGCTATGCCGAACGCAACGAGCTGTGGACTAGCCTGATCGGGATGGGCTACCACGGCACCGTCACCCCGCCGGTGATCCTGCGCAACGTGCTGGAGAACCCCGGCTGGTATACCGCCTACACCCCCTACCAGCCGGAGATCGCCCAGGGCCGGCTGGAGGCGCTGCTGAACTTCCAGCAACTGACCATCGATCTCACCGGCCTCGATCTGGCCAGCGCCTCGCTGCTCGACGAGGCCACCGCCGCCGCCGAGGCCATGGCCATGGCCCGCCGCGTGGCCAGGAGCAGGAGCAACCGCTTCTTCGTTGACGAAAATTGCCATCCGCAGACCCTCTCGGTGGTGCGCACTCGCGCCGCCGGTTTCGGCTTCGAGGTGGTGGTGGATGCCGTGGAGAACCTCAGCGAGCACGCGGTGTTCGGCGCGTTGCTGCAGTATCCCGACACCCACGGCGAGATCCGCGATCTCAAGCCGCTGATCGAGCAACTGCACGCGCAGCAGGCGCTCGCCTGCGTCGCCGCCGACCTGCTCGCCCTGTTGGTGCTGACCCCGCCCGGCGAACTGGGCGCCGACGTGGTGCTCGGTTCGGCGCAGCGCTTCGGCGTGCCGATGGGCTACGGCGGTCCGCACGCGGCCTACTTCGCCACCCGCGACGAGTTCAAGCGCGCCATGCCCGGACGGATCATCGGCGTATCCAGGGACGCCCGCGGCAACCCCGCTCTGCGCATGGCCCTGCAGACCCGCGAGCAGCACATCCGCCGCGAGAAGGCCAATTCGAATATCTGCACCTCCCAGGTGCTGCTGGCCAACATGGCCGGCTTCTACGCCGTCTACCACGGTCCCGAGGGGCTCGAGCGCATCGCCCGGCACGTCCACCGGCTGACCGCGATCCTCGCCGAGGGCCTGGCGCAGCGCGGGATCGAACGCCTCAACCGGCACTTCTTCGATACCCTGACCCTGGAGGTCGGCGGCACCCAGACGGCGATCATCGAGAGCGCGAAGGAGGCGCGGATCAATCTGCGCATCCTCGGCCGCGGCCGGCTCGGCGTCAGCCTGGACGAGACCTGCACGGCCGAGACCGTGGAGCAACTGCTGGCGATCTTCCTCGGCGTCGACCACAGCCTCGACCTCGCCACGCTGGACGACGCCGCCGCTGCCTCGGGCATTCCCGCCGCCCTGCAGCGCACCTCGGCCTATCTGCGGCACCCGGTGTTCAACAGCCATCATAGCGAAACCGAGATGCTGCGCTACCTGAAGCAACTGGAGCGCAAGGACCTAGCGCTCGACCAGGCGATGATCCCGCTCGGCTCCTGCACCATGAAGCTCAACGCCACCAGCGAGATGCTGCCCGTCACCTGGCCGGAGTTCGCCGATCTGCATCCCTTCGCCCCGCGCGAGCAGGCCGAGGGCTACCGGCTGATGATCGAGGAATTGGAGGCCTGGCTGTGCGCTATCACCGGCTTCGACGCCATCTGCATGCAACCCAACTCCGGCGCCCAGGGCGAATACGCGGGCCTTCTGGCGATCCGCGACTACCACCGCAGCCGTGGCGAGGCGCAGCGCAACGTCTGCCTGATCCCGTCCTCGGCGCATGGCACCAATCCGGCCTCGGCGCAGATGGCCGGCATGCAGGTGTGCATCGTCGACTGCGACAAGTCCGGCAACGTCGACCTCGCCGACCTCAGGCGCAAGGCCGAGGAGGCAGGCGATACGCTGGCCTGCCTGATGCTCACCTACCCCTCTACCCACGGCGTCTACGAGGAGGGCGTGCGGGAGATCTGCGAGGTGATCCACGGCCACGGCGGCCAGGTCTACATGGACGGCGCCAACCTCAACGCCCAGGTCGGCCTGACGCGGCCGGCGGACATCGGCGCCGACGTCTCGCACCTGAACCTGCACAAGACCTTCTGCATCCCGCATGGCGGCGGCGGCCCCGGCATGGGGCCGATCGGCGTCAAGGCGCATTTGGCGCCCTTCGTCGCCAACCATCCGGTGGTGCCGCTGGACGGCCCGAACCCGGGCAACGGCGCGGTCAGCGCGGCACCCTGGGGTAGCGCCGGCATCCTGCCGATCAGTTGGATGTACATCGCCATGATGGGGCCGCAACTGAAGGACGCCACCGAAGTCGCCATTCTCAACGCCAACTACCTGGCGCATTGCCTGGGCGGTGCCTTTCCGGTGCTCTACAGCGGCCGCAACGGGAGGGTCGCCCACGAGTGCATTCTCGATTTGCGTCCGCTCAAGGCGGAAACCGGGATCACCGAGGAGGATGTCGCCAAGCGCTTGATGGACTACGGCTTCCACGCGCCGACCATGTCCTTCCCGGTGCCCGGCACGCTGATGATCGAACCTACCGAGAGCGAGTCCCTGCACGAGCTGGAGCGCTTCGTCGAGGCCATGCTGAGCATCCGCGCGGAGATCGCCAAGGTCCAGGCCGGCGACTGGCCGGCCGAGGACAACCCGCTCAAGCACGCCCCGCACACCCTGGCCGATTTGCTCGGCGATTGGCAGCGCCCCTACAGCCGCGAGGAGGCGGTGGCGCCGACCGCCCATAGCCGCGCCCACAAGTACTGGCCGGCGGTGAACCGGGTGGACAACGTCTATGGCGACCGCAACCTGTTCTGTGCCTGCGTGCCGCCGGACGATTACCGCGAGTGAGGTCGATGGGATCGGCGGCGTTCGGCCGCCGGCCTCAATCGAAACCGTGGAAGGCGGCGAATTCCGCCACTGGCACCCGCGCGGTGACCAAGCCGTTTTCCGGCGCTTCGGGGTCCTCGTGGCCGAGGGCCATGGCGCAGAGCAGGATCTCTTCTTCGCCGAGCAATCCCTGCTCGCGCACCACCTGGTGATAGTCGGCGAAGACCCCCTGGGGACAACTGTGCAGCCCTTCGCCGCGGGCCGCCAGCATCAGGTTCTGGATGAACATGCCCATGTCGAGAAAGCTGCCGGTGTTCATCCGCCGGTCCATGGAAATCAGCAGGCCGACCGGCGCGTCGAAGAACTGGAAGTTGCGCAGCGCCTGGCGTTCCCGTGCCGCCCGGTCGCCGCGCGCGATGCCGAGCGTGTCGTAGAGGCTGAAGCTTATGGTTCGCCGCCGCTCGAGGTAGGGCTCGAACCAGGGATCGGGATAGTAGCCGTACTCGGCGTGATGCCGCTGCGGTTCCCGTTCGGCCGCCGCGCTCACCGCCCGGCACAATGCGTCGCGGACCGCGCCGCTCACCGCGCGGACTTTCCAGGGCTGGGTATTGGCGCCGCTCGGTGCTTGCGCCGCCAGTTCCAGAATGCGCTCGATCTGGGCGCGTGGAACGGGATCGGGACGGAAGCGGCGTATCGACTTGCGCGAACGAATGGCATCTTCGACCTGCATGGGCGGGCTCCTCGAATCGGGCGAGAAGGCGCAGGTATACCCCAGGTGACAGGGGTTTTCATCCACGGGTATCTTGTGTCGTCCGCTCGCTGGTCGCCGCAGGGCAATCGCATGAAATGCCTGCCCGATACTGGGCTGGAACGGTTGTGTGAGCCTTGGCATGGCTGCTTGCCGAGAAGCTGGATACTTCCTGTTTCGGCCCCCCGGCCGAGTTACTTTCTCTTGGCGCGCGCAAAGAGAAAGTAACCAAGGAGAAAGCGCGCCCGGTCATTCGGCCCCGGCTGCGCCGGGGCTCCCTCGCTCCGGCGCCGCTCCGAGGGTCGTTGCACAAGGGGCATCCATGCCCCTCGTACGACTCTCGCCGCCTCCCCACGGCTCGCCCCTCCACGCGACGCCTGCGCTTGGCCTTCTGAACGGGAGTCGGGCTCCGGGTTGCCTGAAAGCGCTTTCGCGCTTGCGGCACGACCTGTCAGGCCGCGCCGGATGCCCCCTTCAAGAGGCCGAGCGGAGTCGTCGTGGAAGGGGTCGAGCGGCAAGGATGTCGCGAGAGCCGCGATGGGCCATGGATGGCCCTTCGCGGCGAGCCCCTGGAGCGGCGATGCAGGGAGGGAACCCGGAGCGAAGCGCAGGGCCGGATGAGGGGGTGGCTTTCTTTTGGGTTACTTTTTCGTGGCCAGGCAAGAAAAATTGACTCGGCCGGGGGGCCGAAACAGAAGGTATCCGACCACTCGGCAAGCAGCTAATGCACTGGATCTGAAGACCACGCCGGAACGACCAAGCACACAACCTTTCCAGTCCGGTATCGAGCGAGCGCTTCATGCGATTGCCCTGCCGGTCGCCGGTTCGTCGCGAAATCCCCGGAGAAAAACGTTAGATTGCACTGCGAAGCGATTCGTGAATCCGACCCACACGGCATCAGGCAGCGATAGATAATGGCGAAGAAATTTCCCTTGAACCCTAAGCATCCCGAGCGAATCTGCTGGGGCTGCGACCGCTATTGTCCGGCGACGTCCCTGGCATGCGGGAACGGCGCCGACCGGACGATGCACCCGGCCGAACTGCTCGGCGAGGGCTGGCATCTGTTCGAGGACGGCGGTTTCGATCCGGCCGTGGAAGCGGAGGAAGCGACGGAGCCGGCGCGTTGACCGGTCGGGGGATCGGCGGCCCGCCGGGGCGCGGAAGAAGTCGGCCGGGCTTCTTCCTGCGGCTTCCATGGAACGGGCCGCCACAGCCCTTGGGCGAGGCCGTGCCCGTCCCGCGGGAGGGCACGGTTCGGCTTCCACCGGCCTTCAGTCGTCCTGGTGATCCTTGAGCACCTGGCCATTGCCGGCGTCCAGATGCACGTCCCATTTCAGGCCCTGGGCGTCGCGCAGTTCGACCTGGTAGATGTAGCGGCCGTATTCCTCTTCCAGTTCGGTTTCGTGGATGGTCGAGCCGGGATGCTTGGCCTGCGCGGCGGCTTTGAGCGTCTCGAACGGCTGGATAGTCCCGGCCTTGAGTAGCTTCGTGGCTTCTTCCGGGCCGAGGTCGCGGGCCTGGGCGAGGCCGACACTGGCAGCGAGCAGGGCACTGGCGAAGAGGACGGTGAGGGTTTTCATCTTGGCTCTCCTGGGAGTCATCGGCTGTCGATGCTTCCAACTCTAGGCCAGCCCGCTTAAACCAAGCTGAATCGGGCGCTGCGCTCGTTCGGCAGAGAACTGTTGCAGGTGCCGGGCCAATGGCCGACCATAAGGCCGTCGTCGATCCCCTATCCCATCTTGGAGGCTGTGTCCGAGTGGGTTGTCACAGCAGTGCCGCCGCAATATCCGTGGACCGTCGCGCGTGCGATTGAGCCTGTCGCCTTGTCCAAGAGCCGTCCTTCCCGTTTTTTCACCTGTCCGGCTCGCCTGCCGGCTGGCTGGCGTCCGTATTCCGAGTCGAGAGGTTTCACCCGATGAAAGCGTCCCCTTCCGTTGCCCTGGTCGCCCTGCTGAGCCTGGCGAGCGTTCCGGTCTTCGCCTTCGACCTGAATTCCGCCGCCCAGGCGTACTCCGCTCTCAAGGGCGGGCAGGCCGGCGACGACGAGACCTCGCAGGTGCTCGGGCTGGTCCAGTCCCTGAGCGCGCTGCCGGTCACGCCGCTGCAGATGCTGGGCGGTACCGGCGCCTTGCTGGGACTGGCGCAGAGCCAGCTCACCGGGAGCGACTATGCGCAATTGAGCGAGTCGGTGCCGGGTATCGAAAAACTCACCGGTGACAACGCGCTGGACCAGCTCGGCGCCCTCGGCGGCCTGGGCGCCGGCCTTGGCGGTCTCGGCGGCCTGCTCGGCAAGTCCGTCGGACCCTCCGCCGAACAGTCCGCGCAACTGGAGGAAACCGGCGAGCTGCTCGACAACGTGCAGAGCATGCAGGACGTCAACCAGGCCTTTTCGGCGATGGGCATGGATGCCGGCCTGGCCAGCCAGTTCGCGCCCATCCTGCTGCAGTTTCTCGGCAGCCAGGGGGTGGCCGCTCCGTTGGTGCAGAATCTGGCTAGCATCTGGGGCGTGAGCGGCACCGGCTCCATTCCCGCCACGGCGCCGGCTACCGGCGTCGGTGGCGCCGGCTCCTGATCCGCGCGGAACCAGGCCCCTGGCCGGAAGAGCGCTTCGTTCCCGCCCCTGGCGGTATCAATCAGGCGACGGCACTGCCGATCACCCCGCGGATGCGCCGGGCAATGTGAGCGGCATGGGTTTCCAGGGCGAAGTGGCCGGTATCCAGCAACTCCACCACGGCATCGAACGTCCCCGGCTCGGGCTCATGTTCGAGCTCGCCCAGGTCTCGTCGAGAAACACCACATGGCGCACGTCAAGTCGGGACTGCTCGGTGGCCCGGGCGTGTCTCGCCTGCGCTACGTCGGCACGTTGCTGCTCGGCGGCCTGGAATGACTTTTTTTGAGCGTCAGCCCCAACCGTCCCAACGTCTTCTACATCGTGGTCAGGCTCACTCGCACGCCATGCTCGGCCTCGATCCACTGGCACAACTGCGTCAACGTCTGCTCGGGCGCGGCGGCCATGCGCTCGGTCAGTACCCCTTCGAGCCCCTGGAGTCGAGGGGGGACATGGTTGCATTGGACCCCGGCACTGACCTGGCCCAGTTGCTGTCGCGAGCGTGCCCGCGCCACATAGGAGTCGCTCACCGCAAAGCGCCTGGCCACCTCGCGAATCGAGCCCTCGGCCGCCAGCACCCGATCGCGCAGATCCTGCCCGTAGGCCTGCCCTCGACGCCATCCCATAAGCCACCTCCAGTACTTGCCGACCCCACGCTTGTGTTCAGCTTGGCTGCTCGATCCCGGCTTGGCCACAACCTCTAGTCAGGCCAAAAATGCTCTAGGATCTGTTGACGTTTCGAGGCAGAGGGTTGATGAAGAAGAGCAAACCCGCAGAATTCAGGACCCGGCCGGATAACTCCGCGAGTTTGCAATGCCCCGATTGATGCTCAGTGACGAACGCTGGTCAAAGCTGGAAAACGTCCTGCTTCAGCAAACCGTTTACCACAAGCCGGATCTGCGCATGACGGTCGAGGGGATGCTCTACCGGATGCACGCCGGTTGCCCCTGGAGAGACTTGCTCAGCGCCTTCGGGCGTTGGAGCCTCGGTCTACAAGCGCTTCAATGCGTGGTCGGCGGCCGGCAAGTGGCTCAAGGTTTTCCAGGCGCTGATTGAGGAGCCCGATCTCAGGTGGGCCTTCATCGATGGCACCTGCGTGAAGGCCCACCAGTACAGTAGCGGTGCCGCCAGCGATCAGCCCGAGGCCATCGGCAAAAGCCGACTAGCAAGATCCATCTGGCCGTCGATGCGCACGGCTTGCCGGTGGCTTTCGAGATCGCCGGCGGCAACGTCAAGGACTGCACTTCGGCTCTTGAGTTGATTGGGCAGTTGCCGTCTGCCGAGGCGATCGTGGCCGACAAGGGCCATGACAGCGAGCGCATTCGCGAACGGATCGAGGCGCAGGGCGCCTGGGCGGTCATTCTCCGAAAGCGCAATTCGCTCAAAGGCAATGGCGATCTGGACCGGGGGCTGTATCGCTACCGGCATCTGGTCGAGAACGCCTTTGCACGGCTGAAACATTACCGCGCCGTGGCGTTTTGCTACGACAAGCTGAAGCGAAATTACGAGAGTACGGCAGCCATGGCCTGTGGATTTCTATGGCTCCCGATGTGAATCGTCAACGGCCTCTAGTTCTATCCACAGCAGCGCCTGAGTCGGGACTAGCGCCGTGTGGGTGATACTTTCCCGACGGATGATCTCGAAGCATTCCACCGAGCTGGGCTGGCGAGCGATCACCAGGGTACCGCCGCTGCAAAGCCCATCCGCCAGCAGCCCGACGCGCCGGTCCAGCTCGGCGTAGCTCAGGCGCAACTCGCCATCCACCAGCGCGGTGTGCGTTGGCCGCTGGCTAGCCTGGGTGGCAAGCATGCTGGCGAAGGTGTGATTGCCCCAGTAGCCCAGGCGCAGATAGTCCTGGGCAAAGGTTTCCGGCCAATAGGGGCAGTGCAGCTCTACATCCAACTGTTCGGAAATGAGTTATCGGTCCATCATCAATTTTCCTCTCCTTTCTTCTCTCATGTACCACATCCTGCAACCACTTCCGTATGCTGCTCCACGCTCCGCTCGCCGCAGCCGTCGACCGTCGGCTCGGGCATCAGCGCGCTGATCATGGTGCGCAGCTTGACGCAGGTCTCCTGATATTCATGCTCCGGGTCGGAACCTTCGACGATGCCGCAGCCGGCGAACAGGTGTGCCTGCCTTCCGTGGATCAGCGCCGAGCGCAGGGCCACCGCGAACTCACCGTTGCCATCGCTGTTCAACCAGCCGACCGGTGCCGCATACCAGCCACGGTTCAGACCTTCCTGGTCGCGGATGTAGGCTATAGCGTGCTCCTTATCGACGCCGCCGACAGCGGGTGTCGGATGCAGGGCGTCGACCAGGGTCAACAGATCGACGTCGGGACGCACTCGCCCCCGCACCAATGTCTGCAGGTGCTGGATATGCGGCAGTTTGTGCAGCGATGGCATAGCGGGAACTTGCAAGGTTTCGACGTGCGCCTCCAACGAGCTTTTCAGCGCATTTACCACCAAGGCATGCTCATGGCGGTCCTTGGCGCTATCCAGCAAGCGGTTGCCGTTGTACAGGTCCTCATCCGGGCCGTGCCCACGCGGGGTGCTGCCGGCCAGCGCAGTGGTGTAGAGCTCGCGGCCCTCCAGGCGTACCAGGCGTTCGGGCGTGGCGCCCAGGAAACAGTGTTCGCCACGGCGGATGGCGAACAGGTAGGTGCTGTCGTTGGCCTGCCTGAGGTAGCGCAAGGTAGCCTCCAGGGAAAAGTCCTGCTCCGCCTCGAAATCGACCTGCCGCGCCAATACCACTTTTTCCATCCGGCCCTGGCCGATGGCGTCGACGGCATCGGCGACCTTCGCCTTCCAGCAGTCCGCCGGCAGGCTATCGCAGCGGCTGAGCAGGTTATTGCGCTCGCTCGTCGGTGCAGGTCCTTGGCGGGTAGTGCTCGCCAGTTCGCGCACCGCCGCCAGTAGGCGTTCGCACAAGGCATTGCAATCGGTCCGCGCTGATACCCGTGTGCTGAGCAGCAGCGCGCTGCCCTGCCTGCGGCCGATCAAGAGGATTTCCGGCAGCACCAGGGCACCGTAAGCGAACGACGACCACAAGGGTGACACCGCTGCCTGGCGGTCGAAGGCCAGACCGCCCAGCAGGTGTGGCTTCTCCGGGCCAACGATGAGCGCATCGCCGAGCATTTCGCGCCAGGCCTGCTGTAGGCTGACCAGGCCCTGGCCGGGTTGCGGCACCAGCTCCGCCGCCTGGCCCAGGCCAACCAAGGCGAGTTGCGGATCGTTGAAGGCCCAGAAGAAGGCATGGGCATAGCCCTGCCCTGCCGTGCTGAAGGCTGAGATGGGCTCCCAGTCGTCCCAGGGGGAGGAGTAGCAGGCGAGGATCTCGCGTCCTTTGACTTCGGCATGCTGCCGGGCCTGCTGCAGATGGTCGAGGAGTTTCTGGGTGAGAATTGGCGGGTTCATGCCTGCACCTCCGTCGGGTTCGCCTGCCCCCGGGTGGCCCGCCAATGGAGGATCTGCTGCTGGATGTTCCACTCGATGATCTGACGGAACAGCTCTTCGGTGAAGGCGACGTTGTAGCCCGCCGCCTCCGCCAACTCGCGACGTTCGGCAAGCATCGTCAGGACCCGTTCGGGAGCGGGAATGCTTTCTTCGCTCGGCTTGAACTGCGCCGCGGCCTTCACATACTCCAGCCGTTGCCGGAGCGCTTCGAAGATCTGTCGGTCTAGGCTGTCGATACCCACTCTCACATCGTTCAGGCTGGTGCAATCTCGGGGGGATTTCAAAGCACTCATTTTCACTACCTTCAAAAGTCGGGATAGGGGAAAGGACGCGAGCGTGAACGAGACTGCCTGGTGCTTAGCTATGCGCTCGCTGGGGTGGATCTGCGCCTAGTTGCCGGCGCAGATGTAGGCAGACGCCATTGGGGGATTCGCTGATGTGAAAATGGCCGCTCGCAACCTGGGCACACTCGGCCCAGTGCAGCGGGTGTTGACGCCAAGCCAGTACCTCGGCCGTACTCACCTTGCGCTCTGCTTCGGCATGGAACAGGCTTGCCGAACACGTTGAAGCATTGTTTTCCAGCAGGGTGTCGAGCGCTTCGACGATGCGCTCGACGCTGGCGGCGTCCGACAACAAATGCCAGTGGTCGATATCGACCCGCTGTCGCAACATACATGTCGCAGCGGCCAGACACCGGTGGAAACTGACCGGCTAGCAGTTTGAGCAAGGTGGATTTGCCGCAACCGTTCGGGCCGACGACGCCTATACGCTGCTGGCCGCTCAATGTCAGGCTGGTCTTTCGCAGGGCGGGCGGCACGAAGGGGAGTTCTACTTCATCCAGTGCCGCCATTCGGCGTTGCGGTGTCTGGGTGACAGGAAGCGTATGCAGCGTGATCTGGGCATCATCTTCCACCTGCTGTGCGGCATCGCGCACGCGCTGGAACAGTTGCTCCCGCAAGGCCCTTTGCTGCTGTCGCAATTTGCCTGCCGAGCCTTCGCTGCGCTTCTTCTGGCGATCAAGCAGGATCTTCGCCTGGTTGGCCTCGCGTCCGTGCCGGTTGCCACGCGCCTGTCTGCGTTCCTGACGCTCACACTGTTCGCGCAGAGACTGTTCTTCGCGTTTGCGTTCGAGTTGCTGAATAGCGCTTTCACGCTTCTGGGCTTTGCATTGCGCATAGAACGAGTAGCCGCCACCGTAGTTGCGCAGCCCGAGCGGCGACAACTCCGCAATGCGGGCCATCGCTTCCAGCAGTTGCCGGTCATGGCTGACCAGCAACGGGCCATTTGGCCAGCGCTGCAATCGCTCGATCAGTGTCTGGTGGTTCGGGCGGTCGAGATGGTTGCTAGGCTCGTCGAGAATCAGAAAATCGACGTCCGAGAGAACGGTTTTAATCAAGGCGACACGTATGGTTTCGCCGCCGCTGATGGTGCTCGTCGGAGTCTGGGGATTCAGATGTCCTAATTCATTTCGCCGCAACCCATGCTTCAGGTGCTGGCGAACATCCCAACAATCACCCACGACATCAAAATCAACCTGCGCCGTGTTACCGGCCTCGATGCGCTTCAGCGCATTCAATGTGGCCTGTACACCGGCTAGGCTAGCGACGGAGAGATGATTCAGGCGGGAAACCTGCTGGGACAGGCAATGCACTGTGCCAGAGCGCAAACAGCGTCTAGTGGAAGGTTCCTGCTCCCCGGCCAAGATGCGCGTCAGCGCAGTTTTGCCGATGCCATTGCACCCAACCAAGCCAGTAGGTTGTTGGTCGAATTGCTCGGTGAGATTGGAAAAAAGCGTTCTGCCATCGGACAGAACGTAGGAAAGGCTATCCAGCGCCAAATAAAAATGCATCATGCGTCGTTCCATGAATGCCAAGATCTCCCCCCTGCTTGTAGGGGTAAGGTAGAGGCAGGACGTTATAAAGACGTTAACATTAAAAGCAAATCGGATGAATACCTCGTGAGTTTTGGTGATTGGCGTCGAGTGCAAAAAATCGTTTGAGACAGATGCAACAGAGCATGCGAGGCTGTGTCAACGCTGGAATGCTATCGACCGATAGCTCTATCAGATGGCGGCAAAAGACCGCTCTGGTCGACTCTGTTGAAAAACGGATTTGCGGTAGGCATGTTGCGGCGAACCGGTTGGGGACTCGGCGCCAAGCCTGTGCGCACGCCCTCCACATCGATTTAGGATGAAACTCAATTATGAACTTTCCCGCCACTGAGCCGTTCCGGCTGTAGTGGGGGTTTCGCGGGTCTTCGACCTGAGCTTGACCGCGTTCGCGGACAGCGGCTTGGGTCTCGCCGCCACGCCCGTCCCAGGCGTGTCGTGTGGCGTCCAGGCGTCGTACAGCACGACCCTGGCGCTGTTCTGGTCCCTCGGCAGGGTGCAGCCACAGTGCGGGCAGGCATGCATGCGCTCGGCGAGCGCCTTGGGCACGAGCTGCCAGCAACCGGAGCAGCGCTGCGAGGGTTTGAGTTGGCGAGTGTTTGCCAGATGCAGTCGGGTGCCAGCTTCTGCCGCTTTGTACCCAAGCATCTGGTGCGCCATGCCGAAGCCGGCCGAGAGAATCTCCCGGTTGAGCCCAGCCTTCTGCCGCACGCGCCGGCCCGGCGCTTGCGCCGTACCGCGGGCGCTGCGGCTCATGTTCTTTGGGGCCAGTGCCTCGGTGGCGATCAACGCGCAGCGCTGCACCAGGGCCGAGGTCTGGCGGTGGAGGAAATCCCGACGCCGATCAGCAATACGCTGGTACAGCCGGACGATCCGCTGGGACAGCTGCCGGTAGCGGTGCGAGCCGCGTTTCTTGCGTGCCCTTTGCCTCTGGAGATCCGCCAGCCGGGGTAGCGCTTCGCGCAACCAGCGCGGATTCTCGATCTGATGGCCCTCATCCAGATTGGCCCAGTGGGCAAGCCCGAAGTCGATGCCCACCTGAGCCTCCCCCGTGCGCTGGCGCACACAGGCCGAGACCGGCACTCGCAGGGTGACCGAGGCGTACCACTGATCCTCGCCGCTGGCGTGATTGCGCCGGTGCGTGAGGGGCAGGTCGTTGGGCATGAACTCGGCGAAACGGTGCCGGCCACGGATGCGGATCATCATCGCGGTTTTGCCGCTGCCCAGGCGCAGGGTGCCGCCTCGCGGCCCCTGCTGGAACAGCCTCCAGCCGGCCGGATCGGGGTAGCTGAAGCCGGAGAATCGGGCACTGGACTTGAAGCGCGGGAAGCCAGGTGTTTGTCCGACCTGTACCCGCCGAAAGAACGCCTGAAAGGCCCGGTCCAGCCGCCGCAGGGTTTCCTGCAAGGCGTGACTGCCCAGCTCCACCAGCTACGGGCGCAATTGCTTGATGGCGGGTAGCGCGTTCTGCTGATCGTAGTAGCTGATGGAGATACCGGCCTTGCGCTACGCCTCAATGCGCTCCTGGAGCGCAGCGTTGTACAGTTCGGCGTGCAGGCGCACCCGGCTATCCAGCCGCTGGCGCTAGCTGGCATTGGGGTAGAGCTTGAGGGGCATTTTGCGCCGTTCCATGTGCTAACCTTAGCGCCGGACCCATTAGGGCGCAATATACAAATGCTCCATAAATCAAGCTCTCATGCTATTTATTCGATTAAGCTACATATCGTCTTTGTGACCAAGTACCGACGCAAGACCCTGACCCCTGAACTGCTGAGCTATCTACGCACAGCGTTTAGCGAAATTCTTGCGGCTTGGCGCTGTGACCTGTTGGAATTCGGCGGCGAAGCCGATCACGTTCACTTGCTGATTGACATCCATCCGGCTCTCGACATCTCGGCGCTGGTCAACAATCTGAAAACAGCCAGTGCTCGGCGAGCCAGAGGACGCTTCTCCGAGCATCTGGGCGCCTTCTACCGCAAACCGGTTTTCTGGCATCGCGCTTACTATGTCGGCAGTGTTGGGGGAGCGACGCTCGAAACGGTAAAAGCCTATGTAGAGGCACAAGGCACGGAGGAACACGCCCGAAAAAGCGCAGAGCGGAAATCAAAGTCGCCCGCTTGACCCCCTCCTGGTCTGCAGCCTAGCAGGGGGAATGCGCGGGCATTTGTTCATTCCAATGGGCGAAGATTTCCTTCAGCCTGGCATGGATCTCCGGCGGCAGGTTATGGCTGAAGTGATAGGGCTCGAAACGGTAGATCCGGGCGCTGGCTGGCTGTGACGAAGCGGATTCGGACATGGCGGTTGCTCCTGAACAGGGGGGCAGGCGCCCCTCGCAAGATCGGCGCCAGCGTCGCGGCCTTTTGCCCCCGCCGCTCGCCGCGTGGTCGGGGCCGGTGTCCGGCGGGCCTTCGCCCCCGCGCCCGGTGGGCTCTTCCCCGCGTGTCGCCGGCCCGAGCTGTTCCGGCCGGTGCGCAATTGGCCGCTGTTTAGTTCGTGTTCGTGCATTCGGCCTCGGTCAGCGACCGATCGAGAGGGTGCGGCGACTGGAACGGAGCTTGCTATGTCTTCCGCGGATGCCGCCCAGGCGGCGTGAGCCCTGTCCGGAGATGCTTTACTAACCGATTATGAAAGTTCTCAGATGCGGATTGCTGCCCGGTGAATCCCGGGCGGTGGTGGAACGACTCAACGAGCCCCTGCGCGCCAGTCTGGAGCGCCGCCTGGGTCTGCCGGTGAAGTTGCTGGTCGGTAGCACCTACGTGGCCACCGGCGAGGCCCTGCGCCGGGGACAACTGGATCTGGCTTATCTCGGTCCGGTGACCTACATCCTGCAGAGTCGCCACGCCGGCCTGGAGCCTTTCGCCCGGCCCACCCACGGCGGCAGCCGGGGGCCGACCTTCCAGGCAGCGATCGTCGTGCCCGCCGACAGCCCGGTGGAAAGCCTCGAACAACTGCGCGGCACGGAGATCGCCATGGGCGACCTGGCCTCCACGTCCGGCGCCTGGGTACCTCGGCACATGCTGTTGCGGGCGGGGCTGAGCGCCGACCGGGACTATATGCGTCGCACCCTCGGTGCCCACGATCAGGTGGCCACGGCGGTGGCCGCCGGTCATTCGGCGGCTGGCGGATTGTCCCTCCAGGTCTTTCGCCGCCTGCTCGCCGAGGGGCGCCTGGAGCGGCGTGCCGTGCGCATCCTCGCCGAGTCGCCGCCAATTCCCGAGTACCTGTGGACCTTCCGCGAAGGATTGCCGACAGAGTTGCGCGAGGCTATACGCCGGGCCTTCTTCGAACTGCGCGAGCCGGCCGCGCTCGGCGCCTATGCGGCGGAAGCCTTCATTCCCGCGGTGGACGCCGATGTCGACAGGGTTCGCCACTGGATGGAGGAAATCCTCGAGGCTCGTCTGCAACCCGGCGGACTGAAGGCCGCCGAGGAGCAGTCGGCCCAGCCGCTGCCCCAGTTGAAGCTACCCTGGCGACGCGCCAGCGGCGCATCCGGAGGTCGTCCATGAAACCGCATTCGGCGAACGCGCGTCCCGGTCGGGAACCGCCGGTCCAGGACAAGCCCTGCGAATGGGACATGGGCGAATGCCGTACCGATCTGTTGCCGCTGCTCGGCGAACTGGGGCGCATCTCCAGCGAGGGCAGCGACCTGGCCGGCATCCTGCGGGTGCTGCTGGAGCTGATGCAGCGCCATCTGAAGGTAGCGCGCGGTATGGTGACCCTGCGCGATCCGGAATCGGGGCGGATCTTCGTCCAGCAGGGCTGTGGCCTGAGCGAGGAGGAGGTGGCCTCGGGCAGCCTCGCCCACGGCGAGGACATCGTCGCCCAGGTGGTGGACAGCGGGCGGACGGTACTGCTGCCGGGCGAGGCGGGCAGCCAGTCCTTCCTCTGCGTACCGATCCGCCGCGACCGAAAGGTGTTGGGTGCCATCGTCGCCGAGCGCCACTACGCCAACCGCCAGATGCTCGAGCTGGACGCGGAGATTCTCGCCATTCTCTCCGCCACCACCGCCCAGGCGGTGGAGTTGCACCTGCAGGAGCAGGTGCGCAAGGTCGCCCTGGAGGATGAGAACCGCCGCCTGCGCTCGGCCCTGCAGAGTCGCTTCAAGCCCAGCAACATCATCGGCAATTCGCGGCCGCTGCAGGAGGTCTACGGGTTGATCGAGAAGGTCACCCGCTCGCGGACCACGGTACTGATCCTCGGCGAAAACGGCGTGGGCAAGGAACTGGTGGCCAGCGCCATCCACTACAACAGCGGCAACGCCGACGGACCCTTCGTCAAGTTCAACTGCGCCGCCCTGCCGGAAAGCGTCATCGAGAGCGAGCTGTTCGGCCACGAGCGCGGCGCCTTCACCGGGGCGGCGACCCAGCGGCGCGGGCGCTTCGAGGCGGCCGATGGCGGCACCATCTTCCTCGACGAGGTAGGCGAGCTGTCTTTGGCCATGCAGGCCAAGCTGCTGCGGGTGCTGCAGGAGAAGAGCTTCGAACGGGTCGGCGGCAACGTCACCCACCAGGTCGACCTGCGCATACTCGCCGCCACCAACCGCGACCTGCGGGCGATGGTGGAGCAGGGCCGCTTCCGCGAGGATCTCTACTACCGGCTCAATGTCTTCCCCATCACCGTGCCGCCGCTGCGCGAGCGCGGCTCCGACATCGCCACCCTGGCGGAACATTTTGTCGCGCGCTTCTCCGCCGAGATGGGCGTCACGGTGGAGCGCATCTCCGCGCCGGCGATGAGCATGTTGATGTGTTACCACTGGCCGGGCAACGTGCGCGAGTTGGAGAACGTCATCGAGCGGGCGGTCATCCTTTGCGAGGATGCGGTTATCGAACCGCATCACTTGCCGCCTTCGCTGCAGATCCCGGTGGTTTCCGAGAGCCCGTCCGCCGGCGGCATTCTCGATGTCCGCCTGGGGCAGGCCGAGCACGAAATGATTGTCGAGGCGCTCAAGCGGCATAAGGGCAACATGACCGAGGCCGCCACCCATCTGGGTTTGACCCGGCGCATCCTCGGTCTGCGCATGGCCCGGCACAATCTGAACTACAAGGATTTCCGCTGAAATCCGGCTGTACGGTGCCGTGGCCGCATCGGTCCGCCAGCCGGGCGGTGCATGCGACGATCGGCAGGGTCATGAGCGCCATGGCGGCGGTGAGCAGTGGACCGACCGTCCCGTAGGGGAGGCGAGGCCCAAGGCCTTGTCCTGGGCCTGATCGGCGAAACGCCCCGTGGCACGGTACAGCCCTTCGACCGGCGCGAACAGGTTGTCCGCTCGACCTGGCGTCTCGTCCTCCGCGCTCTGCTGTCCTGCGTAGGCTTTTTTCGCCGGCAGGCGGTCGAGCAAGCCCGCCCATGAGCATGCCGCCGACGGCGCTGAAGGCGCCCGGTGGGCTGGCCGTGGTCAGCGTCTGCGAATCGGCACGTCTTTCTACCACTGAGCATTCTCCCTGAACTATTGGCGATAGACGCCCCTCTACCCCCTGAACGGGGGGCATTCGTGCCACTCGCTTCGACGAAGTCCCGAGACACCGGGGGCAATGGAACAGGAGATTGCGTCCAACCGTGTGAGGAGGATTTATGTTTGTCCATAACAAGCGTCTTCAATACACCGTACGGGTTGCGGCACCGAATCCTGGTCTGGCGAATTTGCTGCTGGAGCAGTTCGGCGGGCCACAAGGCGAACTGGCGGCGGCGATGCGCTACTTCACCCAGGGGTTGGCTGAAGATGACGCGGGCCGCAAGGATTTGCTGATGGATATCGCGACCGAGGAACTCAGTCATCTGGAGATCATCGGCTCGATCGTCGGCATGCTGAACAAGGGTGCCAAGGGGCAACTGGCCGAGGGTGTCGAGCAGGAGGCCGAGCTGTACCGTTCGCTGACCGGCGGCGGCAACGACTCCCACATCACTTCCCTGCTGTACGGCGGCGGACCGGCGCTGACCAACTCGGGCGGAGTCCCCTGGAACGCGGCCTATATCGATACCATCGGCGAGCCCACGGCCGACCTGCGCTCGAATATCGCGGCCGAGGCCCGCGCCAAGATCATCTACGAGCGGCTGATCAACGTTACCGACGATCCCGGCATCCAGGATGCGCTGAAGTTCCTGATGACTCGCGAACTGGCCCACCAGAAGTCGTTCGAGAAGGCCCTGCATGTGCTGCAGCCCAATTTCCCGGAAGGGAAGCTGGCGGGCATGCCCGAGTTCACCAACACCTACTTCAATATGTCCCAGGGTGCGGAAGACGTGCGGGGGCCGTGGAATCAGGGCGCCGAATGGAAGTTCGTCGAGACGCCGCAGCCGGCTGTCGATGGCGGCGATGGCATGGCCACCGTGAACCTGCCGGACAAGGATGCGCAGGTCTGGAAGCAGATGGCCATGCGCACCCTGTCGAATCCGACTGCCGATCCGCTCGCCGGCGCCGATCCCGGTTCCGGCAAGACCCAGCACTGAGGGTATCGGCGCGAAAGCCGCACCCTTTCGTTCCGGCGCATGCCGGGCTGGAGGGCGGCTCGGTGCCGATTCTCCCTGCGCCGCGCACCGACGCCGCCAAGGCGTCGGTGCCGGATCGTCGATGACTGTCTTTGGGTGTTTCATCATGGAGAACGAGCATGGGGGATATCGGCGAACTGGTGGCCTTTCTCGAGGCGCGCCAACTGAAGCTGAGTACCGCCGAGTCCTGTACCTGCGGGCTCATGGCCTCGCTGCTGGCGAACGAGCCAGGCTGCGGTCAGGTGCTGGATTGCGGCTTCATCGTCTATTCGCCGCACTCCAAGCATCGGCTGCTCGGTGTCGATTTCGCCACCATCGAGCGATTCGGCCTGACCAGCGAGGAAGTGGCCTCGGAAATGGCGATCGGCGCGCTCAAGGCCAGCCACGCCGATCTGGTGGTAGCTAATACCGGCGTGGCCGACGAGTCGGCGGAAGATCCGGGCGGTACCCAGTGCTATGCCTATGCCCTGAGGCGGGGCGAGCGGCTGGCCGTGGTCAGCGAGACGGTGAAATTCGACGGAGACCGCGTCGAGATCCGCAAGCGGGCGGCCCATCATGGTCTGGCCAGGATTCCGGAAAAACTCGAAGCCCTGACGAAAAAACTCGATTGACCGCGATTTCCGCCGGCGGGCTGCCGAGCCCGTTCAGGGCGCCGGCGTGACCCGCCACACGACATTCCCCACATCGTCGGCCACCAGCAGCGCTCCCGCCTTGTCCACCGTCACGCCGACCGGCCGACCGTAGGCCTCGTTTTTCTCCTCTTTGACGAAGCCGCTGAGGATGTCCTGCGGCGGCCCGGATGGGCGGCCCTGGTCGTCGAAGGGCACGAAGATCACCTTGTAGCCGCTGCGCGGCTTGCGGTTCCAGGAGCCGTGCTGGCCGACGAAGGCGCCGTTGCGATAGTGCTGCGGCAGCAGGTCGCCCTGGTAGAAGGTCAAGCCCAGGGAAGCGGTGTGCGCGCCGAGGGCGTAATCCGGCACCAGGGCCTTGGCCACCAGGTCCGGGCGCGGCGGCTGGACGCGCTCGTCGACGTGCTGGCCGTAGTAGCTGTAGGGCCAGCCGTAGAAACCGCCGTCCTGGACCGAGGTCATGTAGTCCGGAACCAGGTCGCTGCCGATTTCATCGCGTTCGTTGACCGCCACCCAGAGCGCGCCGCTCTGCGGTTGCCAGGCCAGGCCGTTGGGGTTGCGCAGGCCGGAGGCGAACAGACGGGTAGCGCCGCTGGTCGGATCGACCTCGAGGATGGCGGCGCGGTTTTCCTCCGCCGCCATGCCGTTCTCGGCGACGTTGCTGTTGGAGCCGACGGTGACGTAGAGCTTGCTGCCGTCGCGGCTGGCGATCAGATCCTTGGTCCAGTGGTGATTCAACGTTCCGGCCGGCAGATCGGCCACTTTCACGCCGGGTGCGTCGATCCGGGTCGTGCCCTCCTGATAGGGGAAGCGGACGATGGCGTCGGTGTTGGCGACGTAGAGCTGGTCGCCGATCAGCGCCATGCCGAACGGCGAGTAGAGGTTCTCCAACAGTATCGTGCGGATTTCCGCGAATCCGTCGCCGTCGCCGTCGCGTAGCAGGCTGATGCGGTTGGCGCTGGGCACGCCGGCGCCGGCTCGAGCCATCGCCTTCTTCATCACCCAGCCGCGGATGCCCTTGTCGTCGTCGGGCTTGGGCGGCGCATTGGTCTCGGTGACCAGCACGTCGCCGTTGGGCAGCGTCAACAGGGTGCGCGGATGGTCCAGGCCCCTGGCGAAGGCCTTCACCATCAGGCCGTTGGCGGCGATCGGCATCTCGTCCCGCGGCCAGCCGACCGCCTTGGCGATGTGTACCGTGGGGAGCAGGGTCGATTTCGGCTCGGGCAGTTTCGGTTGCGGGCCGTAGCCCTCGCCGATCGTTAATTGGGCGCTGTCGCCGCAAGCGCCGAGGAGGAGCAGAAGTGGGATACCGATGAACAGGCGAGCGAGGTGCAACATGGTTGGTCTCCGCGTGGACGTTGGTTGAAGGTTCGACTCGCGCAGTGCAAAAAGTGCTTCTGGACCGGATGCCTTCCTGCCCGATGGGCACAGCAAGCCGGTTCTAGGAGAGGATCACCAGGCGGTCGGGCAACTCGTTGCGTTCATGGGTGGCGGGTAAGTGTTCCTTGAGCAGCGCGCCGCAGGCCTCGATACAGGACAGGAACCCCTGCAGCGTTTCGCCGCGCTTCACTTGAAAGGTGAAGGTTTCGACGATGGCCTGCCAGGCGGCGTCGTCCAGGCGGCTGGAGATGCCCCGGTCCACCAGAATCTCGACATAGCGCTCGGCTTCCGCGACGAAGATCAGCATGCCGCTCTGGGCCTCGGTGTGGTGCAGGCCGAGTTCGATGAACTGCCGCCGCGCCAGGTTGCCGGCGCGCCAGTGGCGTATCGGTCGGGGAATCAGCCGGGTGGTGATGGTGGGAAGACGAAACAGCAGGCTGGCCAGGATGAAGGTCGTCCACTGCGCCAGTAGCAGATGCCCCGCGCTCAGCCAGCCGCCGATCAGGTTCAGCGAGCCGGGCAGCAGCAGGGCGAGCAGCCCTGCCCAGAGCAGGGAGATGTAGGTGTAGTCGTCGGCCCGCGCCGCCAGCACCGTCACCAGTTCGGCATCCGTCTCGCGCTCGATCCGTTCGATCGCCGCGGCCACCTGCCGTTGTTCGCTTTCGCTTAGCAATGTCATGGTTTCGCATCCTTACCAACCACCGGAGGCTCCACCGCCGCCGAAGCCGCCACCGCGCCCACCGAAACCGCCGCCTCCACCCCCACCGCCGCCATGGCGCAGGCTGCCGAGCAGGGCACCGGCGATCAGCGCTCCCCTGCCGTGCCCGCCACGGAAGAGCAGCAGGATGATCGCCAGCAGCACAAGCAGGAGCAGTGGCGATGGTTCCTCCGCCTCCCGCATGCCGGGCTCGCCCTGCAAAGGCTCGCCGCTCAACACCTGGAGCATCGCGGTCACCCCTTCGGTGATGCCGCGGGCGAAGTCGCCCCGCCGAAAAGCCGGAACGATGAGGTTATGGATGATAAGCGCAGACTGGGCATCGGTCAGGCGCCCTTCCAGGCCATAGCCGACTTCGATGCGGACCTGCCGCTCGTCGCGTGCGACGATTAGCAGCGCACCGTTGTCCTTGCCCTTCTGACCGATACCCCAGCGGCGGCCCAGTTCGACGCCGAACTCCTCGATACCGCGCCCCTGCAGGTCCGGGACGGTGACCACCACCAACTGATCTCCGCTGGCCTGCTCATGGGCCGCCAGCATCTGCGTCAGGCGCGCCTCGGTTGCCGCATCGAGCAGTCCGGCGCGATCCACCACCCTTCCCGTCAGGGCAGGGAAGCCGGCCTCCTGCGCCTGGACGAGGGCGCAGGCGCAGAGCAGCAGAGCCAGAAAGACCCTGGGTGCCGGTGTCATCGGAACTGAACTTGCGGCGCCTGTTCCGCGCCCTGAGTCGTGGCCTCGAAGCTTTCGCGTACCGGCATATCGCGGTAGAGCAGGCCGTGCCAGATGCGTCCGGGGAAGGTACGGATCTCGGTGTTGTAACGCTCCACCGCAGCGATGAAATCGCGCCGCGCCACCGAGATACGGTTTTCCGTGCCTTCGAGCTGGGACTGCAGGGCGAGGAAATTCTGGTTGGCCTTCAATTCGGGATAGCGCTCCGACACCACCATCAGCCGACTCAGCGCGCCGCTCAACTGGTCTTGCGCCTGCTGGTACTGCTGCAGCTTCTGCGGATCGTCCAGCGTGCCGGCATCCACCTGGATGGACGTGGCCTTGGCCCGCGCCTCGATCACCGCCGTCAGGGTTTCCCGCTCGTGCTGCGCGTAAGCTCTGACCGTTTCCACCAGATTGGGAATCAGGTCGGCACGCCGCTGGTACTGGTTCTCCACCTGTCCCCAGGCCGCCTTCACCTGTTCGTCATAGGTGGGAATGTCGTTGATACCGCAGCCCGCCAGGAGCCACGACATGAACAGGACCGTGGCCAGCCGCCACGGGAGACGGGAGCTTTGTCTGAAATGGGTCATCCGCGTGTTCCGCCTTGCCGATTGACAGGGTGCTTACCGATTGCGCCGGTCGGTCATTAGTAGTCTAGAGGCTTGCGAAGAGGGATGTTTGGAAAGGCGTGAATTGGAAGCGGTAGCGCTTGAGGACAGTCGAGAGATTCTTTGCTCAGGAAGAGGAGGGATATTTCCCTGAACAAAGATGGTGGGTCCGTAGGGACTCGAACCCTGGACCAAAGAATTATGAGTTCGCCAATGACACCACGCTAGGACAGCCCCACTGAGGCGGGGCGGAGCGGCTGAAACAGCTACCCGAATGTGCTCATGAACGGCTCAGCACATTGTCTGATTGCCGCAACCACATGCGGTGCTTGCTCACCCTGCTCAGTAGAGCGAGCCAGCACCCGCTCCAGTGCCTGCAACTGCCCGCGAATCACCTCTTCTGGCTGCGCCACATCACAGACCTGAGCGAAGTCCAATAGCCCCTGCCGCGACGCAAACAGCGACTTGTTGCCAACAAGATCCAGCGCCAACACGTCCTCTGGAATGTAGGTCGTTGTGTTGACGATATCGTAGGCCGGTGCCAACCGCGCATCGCGTTGAGTCGGGTCGGAATACAGCAGCCCGAAGTTCTTCAGATGGGCATCGCCGTTACCGACGATGCAGCTTAAGCTCACCATGGCAAAGAGCTGCGCCAGCGAGTTCTGCACTTGGCCGGGCGGGCAGAACAGGCGGATAGCTTTGGCAATGGCCGAATAGCTCTTGCTGTACTTTTGCTCAGCAGCCAGCCCCATCAGTGCCGCCATGTCTTCGAAGCCGATGGGGTTGAGCTGCTCATCCCGGTCGAAGCGGCGCATGACGAACAGCTTGCCGTTGTCGGACAGGTAGAACTCCGGCACCGCAATCCCTGCTTCCCTAGCGACGGACATACAGAGGAACTCATTGATCGCCAGCCCCGGAAACTCATCCCGGCCGCTCTTGATGATCAGGTCAGAGGTTTTCGAGGTGAAGCGCTGCGGCGCGAAATCCTGATGCTCCGGCACCAATACCTTGGGCTGCACGCCCGAGATACCAGCACGCAGGATGTAGCGATCCACCAGGCTGGCAAAAATGTCCTCTGCACCATCCCAGGCAAGGATTTCTATGAACTTTCCCGCCACTAAGCCGTTCCGGCTGTAGTGGGGGTTTCGCGGGTCTTCGACCTGGGCTTGACCGCGTTCGCGGACAGCAGCTTGGGTCTCGCCGCCACGCCCGTCCCAGGCGTGTCGTGTGGCGTCTAGGCGTCGTACAGCACGACCCTGGCGCTGTTCTGGTCCCTCGGCAGGGCGCAGCCACAGTGCGGGCATGCATGCGCTCGGCGAGCGCCTTGGGCACGAGCTGCCAGCAACCGGAGCAGCGCTGCGAGGGTTTGAGTTGGCGAGTGTTTGCCAACCGGCGGCAGCTCGGGGCCTTCAGCAGTCGGGCACCCTTCGTGGTGCTCAGCAGAGTTTGTATCTGTGCCCAAGCGTTATCGCTCAGCTGGTTTCTGTCGGTCATGGCAAAAGCCAAATTTTAGCGCTGGGCTTACGTCAACAGGGCCTAGTCAAACACTCTCTGGATTTCATCTAGCGTGGGCATAGCCGCGGGCACCACTGCGAACTCACAGTCCAAGGCCCCTAAAACTCGCGCATAGGCCGTCATGCCTACCGATAAGTCGCCCTTCTCGATGGCGATGACCTTCTATCGGGTGATGCCCGCCAAAGAGGAGAGCTTGGCCTGAGTCAGACCGAGGTTCAGGCGTCGCTGTCGAACCTGCTGACCAAGGCGCATCGTGATAAGGGAATAGTCCATGTCCTGTATACGTAGCAAGTTAAAGTAAATGTAACGTATACGGAACCATATAAAAATCAAAGCAGGCACCGGTCTTTCAAGCCTGAGAAGAGGCTGGGTGCTCAGGTTCGCCGCATGCTTCAAGCCCAAGAGTAGGGTGGTGCCTACCTGATGTGATGATTTATGAGTTGGTGAGGCATGGATGCCGCGTCGGGCTCCGGGCAGCTTCTTGCCCAGGGCCTGACTACCAGCGCCGGCAAGGAGGCCGGATTGGAAGATGTCAGTCCGTGGCGGGCTATTCAACCTCATCTTGTAAGAGCTTTGGGAAATCCTGAAAAAGACTTCCCGGTTCTGGTGAAATACACCCGCCCCCTTGCCCGAGTTTCCCGATGAAGCGACTGTCCTTCGCCGACGCCGAGTACGCCGGCAAGCGCAAGCAGACCCGCCGCGAGCGCTTCCTGCTCGAAATGGACCGGGTTAGGGCTGCCAATGCTTTGCAGTGAATTGGCACCCATCAATCATCGTGCTATCGCGGTGATTGACCGGTGATTGACTGTTTTATTTGAGAGGAGAGGGCTACAGGTGTAACCCCTTGATTTAGTTGGTGGGCCCGCAGGGACTCGAACCCTGGACCAAAGGATTATGAGTCCTCTGCTCTAACCGACTGAGCTACAGGCCCCCAGAAGGCCGGCGGATTATAGCGGTGGCTTTCCGCCCGCGCCAAGCGACGGAGCGGAAAAGGGACGTATCCGCCAGGAAATCACGGCTCGGTCTTGCGGCAGGTTCAGCAGCAGTCGTCCTCGACCCGTTCCAGCAGGGCCGGGGCCTCCTGGTCGGCGTGGCGGGCGAAGCGTTCGTAGACGACGTTCATCTGAACGTGCAGCAGCAGGCGGGCGTCGCTTTCGCTGCCATCGCGCGAGCCGATTTTTTCGCGCAAATAGGAGCAGATCGGATAATCGCCCCAGTCCTGCTGCAGGTAGTGGTGGAGCCGCGCGTAGAGGGCACGGATGCAGCGGTCGCGGTCGATGTAGGGCGTGGATTCTTCGCCGCAGATGCTGCGATAGGTGGTCGTGGATATGGGCTCCTCCAGCAATCGATGACGGATAATATCTGGAGCGACCATGCTAGAAATCGCGTCGGCGGCTGTCTATCAGCCAGCGAACACTTGGCTACGGGCTCGCAGGCGTTCGGCATCGTGGATGTCGAAGACGCCGTTGCCGACACGGCTGAGGATACCTTCGCGGGCCATCCGGTTGAGCAGGGAGGAGACGGTCTGGCGGGTTGTGCCGAGCAGGCGAGCGATGTCCTCGGTGTTGAGGTCCAGTTCCAGGCGCAGGCTGTCCTGATAGGGGCGGCCCTTGCGCACCAGCATGCCGTCGAGAAAGCGTGCCAGGCGGCCCTCGACGTCGCGGAAGGCCAGGTCTTCGATGATGCGCATGCAGTTGCCGAGGGTGGCGCCGAGCACGCGGATGATCGCTGGCACAGCGCTCGGCAGCGAGCGGAGGGTGGCCGTCATCTGCGCGGTGTCGCCCATCAGTACCTCGCTCGGGCGCACGGCCTGGACGTAAGCCTGGCTGTGGGTGCTGTAGATACCGCCGGCTTCGAGGAAGGTGAGGGTGTATTCCTTGTCCTCGAAGGCGAGGAACACCCGAATGCGTCCGCTGTGAACGATGAACACGCTGTCGCGCTTGCTGTTCGGGCTGCCGAGCAGTTCGCCTTCGATCAGTTGGCGTCGATGAAAGCCCTGTAGCAGCGCTGCCTGGGTCAGTGCGTCCAGGCTGTCGAGCAGGTTGCTGGCGTTGGGTCCGTGCATTGGGTCGTATCGCTGAGGTCTGGGCAGTCGGTCGATGCAGTATAGGACAGGGCATGGCTCCGTCCGCTCGGCGAACTGGAAAGCAAGACCCCCCGGCTTGCCGGGGGTCTTTGTTGTTACTCGTCGAGGAAGGAGCGCAGGTGCTCGCTTCGCGAGGGGTGGCGCAGCTTGCGCAAGGCCTTGGCCTCGATCTGACGGATGCGCTCGCGGGTCACGTCGAACTGCTTGCCGACCTCCTCAAGGGTGTGGTCGGTGTTCATGTCGATGCCGAAGCGCATGCGCAGCACCTTGGCTTCCCGGGCGGTGAGGCCGGCGAGGACTTCGCGGGTGGCCTCCTTGAGGCTTTCCACGGTCGCCACCTCGATCGGCGACTGCATGGTCGAGTCCTCGATGAAGTCGCCCAGATGCGAGTCCTCGTCGTCGCCGATCGGGGTTTCCATGGAGATCGGCTCCTTGGCGATCTTCAGTACCTTGCGGATCTTGTCCTCGGGCATGTCCATGCGCTCGCCGAGTTCTTCCGGCGTGGGTTCGCGGCCCATCTCCTGGAGCATCTGGCGGGAGATGCGGTTGAGCTTGTTGATGGTCTCGATCATGTGCACCGGGATGCGGATGGTGCGCGCCTGGTCGGCGATCGAGCGGGTGATCGCCTGGCGGATCCACCAGGTGGCGTAGGTCGAGAACTTGTAGCCGCGGCGGTATTCGAACTTGTCCACCGCCTTCATCAGGCCGATGTTGCCTTCCTGGATCAGATCGAGGAACTGCAGGCCGCGGTTGGTGTATTTCTTGGCGATGGAGATCACCAGGCGCAGGTTGGCCTCGACCATTTCCTTCTTAGCGCGGCGGGCCTTGGCTTCGCCGATGGACATCTGGCGGTTGATGTCCTTGATTTCGGCGATGGTCAGGCCGACCTCCTGCTCGAGGTCGATCAGCTTCTGCTGGCACTGCTTGATGTCGTCGGCCAGATTGCCCAGGGCTTCGGCGTACTTGGCCTTGCCCTTGGCGAGGAGGTCGACCCAGTCCTGGTCGGTCTCGTTGCCGGGAAACTGGCGCAGGAAGTCGGCGCGCGGCATGCGCGCATCGCGCACGCACAACTGCATGATCGCGCGTTCCTGGGCGCGCACGCGGGTCAGAGCGTTGCGCACCTGCTCGACCAGGGTGTCGTACTGCTTGGGCACTAGCTTGATCGGCATGAACAGGCTGGCCAACGCCTGCAGCGCCTCCATGCCCTCGGCGCTGTGGCGCCCGTGCCGTTCGAGAGCTACATGGGTCCTGCCCAACTGCTCGGCGACAGCGCCGAAGCGCTGACGGGCGACTTCAGGGTCGGGACCGCCGTCGCCTTCCTCGTCGTCGCTGTCGCTTTCCTCGCTCTCGTCCTCGTCCTCGTCCTCGGATACGGCGGGGGTCGCGGTGCTCTTGCTCTTGAGATCGACGGGAACTTCGGCCTCGGCGGGCACCGCCGAATCGTCGTCGGGATCGATGTAGCCGCTGAGGATGTCGGACAGGCGGCCGCCTTCGCTGGTGACGCGCTGGTATTCCGCGAGGATGCCGTCTACGGTGCCCGGGAAGTGGGCGATGGCGCCCATCACCTCGCGAATGCCTTCCTCGATGCGCTTGGCGATCTCGATTTCGCCTTCGCGGGTGAGCAGCTCCACGGTACCCATTTCGCGCATGTACATGCGCACCGGGTCGGTGGTGCGACCGATGTCGGTTTCCACGGCGGCCAGGGCCGCGGCGGCTTCCTCGGCGGCAGCTTCGTCGGTGTCGGCTTCGGCCAACAACAGGGCATCCGTATCCGGGGCACTTTCGAATACGTTGATCCCCATGTCGTTGATCATGCGGATGATGTCTTCCACCTGTTCCGGATCGGAAATATCCTCGGGCAGATGGTCGTTGACCTCGGCATAGGTCAGGTAACCCTGTTCGCGGCCGCGAGCGATCAACTCTTTGATGCGAGACTGCTGTTGAGCTTTTACGGACATGACACCCTATCCACTGAATTTTCTGGCGGGCTGAAAAGCTGAATATTATAACGGATGCTTGACCTCACACGCCAGTTGAGGTCGGGGGAGTGGGAGATGCGTCACGGCTTAGCAGGTCGCGCAATCGAATCTTCTCTTCGGTGCTCAATTCGCCCTGGCGGGCCTTGCGAAGCAACTGTTCGATGCCGTGCTCGCGCTGCCGGGCCGCTAATGTATTTATAGTGTCGAAAAATTGTTGTTCAAGGTTGTCCGTCGAAATCAGCCATTCCTTCTCCGCCAGGGCACGCAGCAGACGGCCCTGCTCGGTGCCGTGCCAGTGGGCGATCAGTTGCAGGCTGCTGCTGCGCGGGTTTTTCTGCAGGGCTTCGAGCAGGGCGACCAGCAACTGGGCGTAGGGGTCCTCCTCGCTGGCGAAATGGCTGGCATCGGCGACTTTCTGCGCCAGTTGCGGATGCTGCAGCAGGGTGCGCAGCGCGTTCAGGTTGGGCGGCTCGACGCTGACGGCGGTGCGCGGTCGCGGCGCAGGGGCGTCGCGGCCCTTGCGGTAGCCGCTGCGTCCCTTCCACTGGCCCTTGTCGTGGGCGGTGCGCCCGAAAGCGGAGCGCTCGGGCTCGATGAGATCGGCGTAGCCGGGGTCGGCCTGGTAGTAGTGGGCATCTTGTGCGCGCGGAACCGGGCCGGCGGCCGGTGAGTTCGGACTCGCGCCGGTCAGTCCGGTGATCTCGGCGAGGCGCTGGCGCATCAGGGCGCGCAGGTTGGCGCCGGGGATCTTCTCGATCAGCGGCGCGGCGAGGGTCGCCAGGTGCGCCTTGCCCTCCAGGGTGCCCGGATCGGCTTCCTCAATCAGGTGCCGGAAAAAGTAGTCGGCCAGCGGCCGGGCCTGTTGCTCCAGGCGGGCGAGGAAGGCCTCGCGGCCCTCGGCGCGAACCAGGCTGTCCGGGTCCTCGCCTTCGGGCAGGAACAGGAAGCGCGCGCGCCGGCCATCCTGCAAGCTCGGCAGGGTGGCCTCGAGGGCACGCCAGGCGGCCTTGCGGCCGGCCTGGTCACCATCGAAGCAGAACAGCACGCTGGGCACCAGGCGGAACAGGCGCTTGAGGTGCTCCTCGCTGGTGGCGGTGCCGAGGGTCGCCACCGCGTTGCGCAGGCCCTGCTGGGCCAGGGCGATGACGTCCATGTAGCCCTCGACCACGATGATCTCGTCGAGGTCGCGGTTGTGCCGGCGCGCCTCGAAGAGGCCGTAAAGTTCCTGGCCCTTGTGAAATACCGGGGTCTCCGGGGAGTTCAGATACTTAGGCTTGTCGTCACCGAGGACCCGGCCGCCGAAGGCGATGACCCGGCCGCGGCTGTCGCGGATCGGGAAGATCACTCGGTCGCGGAAGCGGTCGTAGCGCCTGCCGGTCTCGGCGTTCTCGATCAGCAGGCCGGCCTCGATCATCGCCTTCTGCTGCAGGGCATCGCCGCCCAGGTGTTTGAGCAGGTTGTCCCAGCCGGGCGGGGCGAAGCCGAGGGCGAAGTCGCGGGCGATGACGCCGGACAGGCCGCGGCCTTTCAAGTAGTCGACGGCGACCTGGCGTGCCGGATGGCTCTTCAGGGCCTGGCGATAGTAGTCGGCGGCTGCGGCCAGCAGCGGATAGAGTGGCGAATCGGCGCTCTGGTGCGGTTGATGGGGGCCGCCGCGTTCCTCGCGGGGAACTTCCAGGCCGGCGCGCCTGGCCAGTTCCTCGACCGCCTGGGGGAACTCCAGGTGGTCGTGGTCCATGAGAAAGCCTAGCGCGTTGCCGCCGGCGCCGCAGCCGAAGCAGTAGTAGAACTGTTTGTCCGGGCTGACGGTGAAGGAGGGGGTCTTTTCCTGGTGGAAGGGGCAGCAGGCACTGTAGTTCTTGCCGCTCTTCTTCAACTGGACGCGCGAACCGATCACCTCGACGATGTCGGTGCGGTTCAGCAGGTCGTCGATGAAGCCTTGGGGGATCAGTCCGGCCATGGGAGTTCCAATTCGGTCGCCGGGTTGGTTCCAGAAACGACGAAAGCCCGGTACGTGGCCGGGCTTCGGGGGCGGCGAAGCGCTGTAGTTTAGTACAGGCGCTCGCGGCGGCGCTGCTCGCGCTGAACCTTCTTCGCGTGGCGCTTCACGGCGGCGGCGGCTTTGCGTTTGCGCTCGGCGGTGGGCTTCTCGTAGAACTCGCGGCTGCGAACTTCGGCCAGTACGCCAGCTTTTTCGCAAGAGCGCTTGAAGCGACGCAGGGCTACGTCGAAGGGTTCGTTCTCTTTAACTTTGACGGCGGGCATCCAGGGCTACCTTAACTATTGACCTGTGGTGAACGCCCTCTCCGGACTCTGCTCGGGAGAACGTCGATTCTCAAGGGCTGCGGATGTTACCTCATCGGTTGCTTGCAATGCAAAGCCCGCGGTACGAAAAGCGCTGGTCTACGGGGTGGTCGCCGATTATCATGCGCCCCTCGATTTGCCAGGCTAATCCATAAAGGTCGAACCCATGCTCGTTCTGGGGCTGGAAACCTCCTGCGACGAAACCGGCGTCGCGCTTTACGACAGCCGGCGCGGCCTGCTGGCCGACGCGCTGTTCAGCCAGATCGATCTGCACCGCATCTATGGCGGGGTGGTGCCCGAACTGGCCTCGCGAGATCACGTCAAGCGCATGCTGCCGCTCTTGCGCCAAGTGCTCGACGAATCCGGCTGCCGCACCGGGGACATCGACGGCATCGCCTATACCGCAGGACCCGGCCTGGTCGGCGCGCTGCTGGTCGGCGCCTCCTGCGCCCAGGCGCTGGCGCTGGCCTGGGGAGTTCCGGCGCTCGGCGTGCATCACATGGAGGGTCATCTGCTGGCACCGATGCTCGAGGAGCAGCCGCCGCAGTTTCCCTTCGTCGCCCTGCTGGTTTCCGGCGGACATACCCAACTGGTGCGGGTCGACGGCATCGGTCGCTACCAGGTGCTCGGCGAGTCGCTGGACGACGCCGCCGGCGAGGCCTTCGACAAGACCGCCAAGCTGCTCGGCCTCGGTTATCCCGGCGGTCCGGAGATCGCCCGTCTGGCGCAGGATGGCCGACCCGGGCGTTTCGTCTTCCCACGGCCGATGACCGACCGGCCAGGCCTGGAATTCAGTTTCAGCGGCCTCAAGACCTTCGCTCTGAACACCTGGCAACACTGCCGGGCGAGCGGCGACGACGGCGAGCAATCGCGCCGCGACATCGCCATGGCCTTCCAGCAGGCGGTGGTGGAGACGTTGACCATCAAGTGCCGGCGGGCGCTGAAGCAGACCGGCCTGGAGCGTCTGGTCATCGCCGGTGGGGTGAGCGCTAACCAGGCGTTGCGTTCGGCGCTGGAGCGGATGCTCGGCGAACTGGATGGCCAAGTGTTCTATGCCCGGCCGCGCTTCTGCACCGACAACGGCGCGATGATCGCCTATGCTGGCTGCCAGCGTTTGCTGGCCGGCCAGCAGGATGGGCCGGCGATTCAGGTCCATGCGCGCTGGCCGATGGAGAGCCTGCCGGCGCTCTGATTCCGCGGCGCAAGGCTAGAAATGTCTTTCCCGGCCGGCGAAGAGAGCATGCAGATTGCCGCGGTGGCGCCAGACGATCACCCCATAGAGCAGCAGCATCGGCAGCAGGGCCTCGGGCTGCTGCCAGGCCAGCAGCGGCAGGCACAGCGGCGTGGCGGCCAGGGCAGCGAGGGAACTGGTGCGGGTGAGGGTGAAGACCAGCAGCCAGGCGGCGACGACCGGCAGCACCGTTGGCGGATAGAGGCCGAGCAGCATTCCGGCGGCGGTCGCCACACCTTTGCCGCCACGAAAGTTGAAGTACAGAGGATAAAGGTGGCCGGACACCGCGGCGAGGCCGATCCAGGCCTGCTGCTGGACGCCCAGGCCGGCGTGCTGGGCGATCAGTACCGGCAGCAGGCCCTTACCGAGATCGCCGAGCAGGGTGAGCGCGGCCAGGCGCTTGCCGGCAATGCGCAGCATGTTGGTGGTGCCGGGATTGCCCGAGCCGCAGGCACGCGGGTCCGGTCCGCCGCTCAGTTGGCTGAGCAGGATGGCGAAAGACAGCGAACCGAGCAGGTAGGCGAGGATCGCCAGCAGCCAGACCATGGGATCCGTTCCGGGGTGAGGGCGTCCCGATTCTAGCGGGGCCCAGCGCCCTTCGTGGAGATGAATTTGGATAAAGTGTTTATCGAGGGCCTGGAAGTCGACACCCTCATCGGCGTGTTCGACTGGGAGCGCGGCATCCGTCAGTGCCTGCGGCTGGATCTGGAGTGCGCCTGGGATGTCCAGGCGCCCGCCAGCGCGGACGAGCTGTCCCGTGCGCTCGACTATGCGGCGCTGGCGGCACGCATCCAGGCCTTCGCCGGCGAAGCGCGCTTTCTGCTGGTGGAGACCTTTGCCGAACGTCTGGCCGGCACGCTGATGGCGGAGTTCGGGATTCCCTGGCTGCGCCTGCGGGTGACCAAGCCGGGCGCCGTTCCAGCGGCCGCCGGCGTCGGCGTGGAGATCGAGCGCGGATGTCGCTGACCCCAGTGCTGCTGGGCCTCGGCAGCAATATCGAGCGTGTCGCCCATCTCACCGCCGGCCTCGAAGCGCTGTCCGGCCTTCTGCGGGACATGCGCTGCTCGCCGGTATTCGAAAGCTTGCCGGTGGGGATCAGAAGCGGTCCTTTCTTCAACTTGGTGGTGGCCGGGCGGACCGAGTTGCCGCTGATCGAGCTGGATCGCCGGCTCAAGTTCATCGAGGCGGATAACGGCCGTTACGCGCCGGAACGCAAGGGGCTGCCGCTGGATATCGACGTGCTGACCTATGGCGAACGGGTCGGCAACTTCGACGGGCTGGTGCTGCCGCGCGCGGAAATCCTGAAGAACGCCTTCGTGCTCTGGCCGCTGGCGCTGCTGGTGCCGGAGCGGCGCCATCCCGGTGCCGGCCGGACCTTCGCCGAATTGTGGCGGGAGGCGCGGATGGAGCAGGTGTTGTGGCCGGTTTCCTTCTACTGGCGCGACGTGCAACTGACCCCTCCGGCACTGAGCCGAGCCTTTCCCGCCCCGCCTTCCGAATCCTAAGCGGAGCGCCCGTCTATTCGAAGCTCGGCAGACTCGGCGTCGTCACCGCCTTGCCGGCCGCGCTCCAGGCATCGAAGCCGCCGGCGATCGAGCGTACTTTCCGGTAGCCCATGTCCTGTAGGGGCGCGGCGGCCGGGGCGGCGCGCCCGCTGGTCTTGCAGTAGAGGACAATGCCGAGGTCGCGGGTGGACAGCTCCGGCGTGTTGTCGATCTTGAATTCCAGTATTTTGCGCGGAATGTTCAGCGTGCCGGGAATGTGCCCGGCCTGGAATTCGTCGGCCTCGCGCACCTCGAGCAGCAGGTCGGCGTTGCGGATGGCCGCCTCGGTGGCCTGGAGTTCGACTTCGTGGGTGCGGACCTTGGCTTCGGCTACCAGATCATGGGCGCTTTTCACTGTCGTTTTTCTTCCGTGTCGGTCGAAGGAGAGCGGCCCGGCCCCGACGGTGCATGCCGAGGGCGCGCCGAGTGGTCTGCGGATCGAGTTCGGCTAGGGCCTCGAACTGGCTGATGAAGACCCGGCCACCGAAGTGTTCGAGAAAGTCCGAGTGCCGAGCCGGTTCATCACCAGCCCTTGACCTCGGAGAGATACAACTGGATGCCGGCGGCGTGCAAGCGTGCGCCGATCTCCTCCGATCAGCGCAGCCAGGCCGTCTTTGCCCGCGGTTTCGCGGTCGTACCGACGTGCCCATTCCAAGCACGGCAGGTGGCGGGCGAGCCGCCGTGGCAGCGAGTATGCGTGGTCGGACTCAAAGCGTGTCGAGCGGGATCTTCAAGTAGCGGGTGCCGTTGCTTTCGGCCGGCGGCAACTCGCCGGCACGCATGTTCACCTGTACCGAGGGTAGGATCAGCGCCGGCATGTCGAGGGTGGCGTCGCGGGCCTGGCGCATGGCGACGAATTCCTCCTCGCCGATGCCCTCGCGGATATGCACGTTGTGCGCGCGCTCGGCGCCGATGGTCGTCTCGTATTGATGTTCTTGGCGACCTGGAGCCTTGTAATCGTGGCACACGAATACGCGGGTCTGGTCCGGAAGCCGGAACAGCTTGGCGTGGACCGAGCGGTACAGGGCGCGTGCGTCGCCGCCGGGGAAGTCGCAGCGGGCAGTGCCGTAGTCGGGCATGAATAGGGTGTCGCCGACGAAGGCGGCATCGCCGATCAGGTAAGTCATGCAGGCTGGGGTGTGGCCAGGGGTGTGGAGGGCGCGGGCCTCGATGCCGCCGAGGCTGAAGCCTTCGCCGTCGCGGAACAGGTGATCGAACTGGCGGCCGTCGGTGGCGAACTCCGGCTCCGCATTGAATAGCTTGCCGAAGGTGTTCTGCACCACGGTGATGCGGTCGCCGATCGCCAACCGGCCGCCGAGCCGTTCCTTGAGGTAATGGCCAGCGCTGAGATGGTCGGCGTGCACATGGGTTTCCAGAATCCACTGCACGCTCAGTTCCCGCTCGCGCACGTGGGCGATCAGGCGGTCGGCGCCCTTGCGCGAAGTTCGGCCTGCAGCGGGATCGTAGTCCAGTACGGGGTCGATTAGCGCGCAGTGGCGGGTTCGCGGATCGCTCACCACATAGCTGTAAGTTGAGGTGGCGGGATCGAAGAAGGCTTCGACATAAGCATTCATGAGGCTGCTCTCCGTGCGTGTCCGGGATACCTGGAGACATTTCACGGGAATCAGCTTAATAGCTCGTTTAGAGCTATGAATATATTTTTATTTCATATATTAAATATTTTAAGTATCTCTCCCCAGGTTGGGTGTCTGCCCGGACATCGACGATAGCGTGATTGGCGGTGTGCCATCCGCGCAGGTGGCGCGTTTAGCTATCACGAGGTCTCCGAAGGCTCGGCCCGCTCGCCTAGTACGTCGCTCTTATAGGCCTTCAGTGCTCGCAGTCGCTCACGCTTGAGCGCTTCGCCCAGGGCCGCGCCCTCGAACCCCTTTTCCAGCAACGGTTGAACTGCCACTGCCCGAGCCGCGGCGGCGGCTCCGCGCAAGTAGCTGGCCTGGGGGTAATCGCGTCTTTCCAGGCCGAGACGACCGCGGGCATCCATCTCGCAGGCGGCGATGAATTCCTCGAAGCGTTGCGGACGGCGATAGACGTCGAATCGTTGCAGCAGTTCGAGCAGTGTGGCGGGGCGCAGTTCCAGGGCCCGGTGACAGTGGCTGTGGTATTCGCCGACCAGCAGGGACAGTTCTTGGCAGTCGCGCGGGGCCTTGCAACGCGTGTTCACCGCACGAATCAGTTTCAGGCCCTTGCGCTCGTGGGCGATGTGGCGCGGCCATTCCTCGGCGGGCGTCGTTGCCTTGCCCAGGTCGTGGAGCAGGCAGGCCCAGCGCACGACCAGGGGCTGCCCGTGTTCGGCGCACTGGCGCAGCACGGCGAGCAGGTGCTCGCCGGTATCGATTTCCGGATGATGGGCAGCCGGCTGTGGAACCCCGAACAAAGCATCGATTTCCGGCAGCAGTTCATGCAGGGCGCCGCAGTCGCGCAGTGTCCGGATGAAGACATCCGGACGCGGCTCCAGCAGAGCACGGGAAATTTCCTTCCAACTGCGCTCGGCGGTGAGGGCTTGCAGTTCGCCGGACTCGGCGAGCTGGCGCATCAGCGCCTGGGTCTCCGGAGCCACGCGGAACCCCAGCGGTGCATAGCGGGCGGCGAAGCGCGCCACGCGCAGGACGCGCAGGGGATCTTCGGCGAAGGCGGGAGAAACGTGACGCAGCCACCTTTGTTCGAGGTCGCGCTGGCCATGACAGGGATCGATCAGCCGGCCCTGTTCGTCCTCGGCCATGGCGTTGATGGTCAGGTCGCGGCGCAGCAGGTCCTCTTCCAGGGTCACCTCCGGGCTGGCATGGAAGGTGAAACCGCCATAGCCGCGCCCGCTTTTCCGCTCGGTGCGGGCGAGAGCGTATTCCTCGCCGGTCTGCGGATGGAGGAAGACCGGGAAGTCTGCGCCGACCGGGCGGTAGCCCAGGGCCAACAGTTCTTCGGCGCTGGCGCCGACCACCACCCAATCGACTTCGCTGACCGGCCGGCCGAGCAGCCGGTCGCGCACCGCGCCGCCCACTTTGTAGATTCGCATGTCCACCTCCTGGGCAGAGCATAGTGGGTAGGGGCGGTCAGGGGAACGATGAGGACGGGCTGCGAAATGGAGGAGCCGCCTGGAGGCTGGCGGCCGTTTGTTGACATCTTCTGGCCTGAAGGACGGAGATTCCTACGGCGCTCAGGTGCGACATTGAGCCGTTCCTGAGTCGCTTTGGTGGGTTCCTGCTTCATTGGGGCAGGCTGCAATACAGCACTTACGGCCTCTCCACAGACTTCACTTCTCGCCTGCCCAGCGATAGGTGGCGACAGCGCCAGTATAGGGCCGCCACGTCCCGCGCTATCCTCCCGCCCTGAACGGCGGGGCTTGTCGCGCACCGGATCAGATCGGCGGAATGGCCAGATCCAGGCGCGGGTAGTTTTCCTCGTCGCCGTCGCCCCTGGGCGGCATGTGGTAGCTGTTGACGATCCGATCGCCTTGCATCGACTCGAGGTGGATGTCGAAGCCCCACAGCCGATGTAGGTGCTTGAGTACGTCCTCGGTGGCGTCGCTGAGCGGTTTGCGGTCGTGTTGCTGGTGGCGCAGGGTCAGCGAGCGGTCGCCGCGCCGGTCGACGCTCCAGATCTGCACGTTCGGCTCGCGGTTGCCGAGGTTGTACTGAGCGGCGAGCAGTTCGCGCACGGTGCGGTAGCCGGCATCGTCATGGATGGCGGACACCAGCAGCTCGTCCTTCTGGTCGTCGTCGACGATGCTGAACAGCTTGAGGTCGCGGATCACCTTGGGCGAGAGGAACTGCAGGATGAAGCTCTCGTCCTTGAAGCTCTGCATGGCGAACTTCAGGGTGTTCAGCCAGTCGCTGCCGGCGATGTCGGGGAACCAGCGCTTGTCCTCCTCGGTCGGGTTCTCGCAGATCCGCCGGATGTCGCGGTACATGGCGAAACCCAGTGCATAGGGGTTGATGCCGCTGTAGTAGGGGCTGTCGAACGGCGGCTGGTAGACCACGCTGGTGTGCGATTGGAGGAACTCCATCATGAAGCCGTCGGTGACCAGCCCCTCGTCGTAGAGGTCATTGAGCAGGGTGTAGTGCCAGAAGGTCGCCCAGCCCTCGTTCATCACCTGGGTCTGGCGCTGCGGATAGAAGTACTGGGCGATCTTGCGCACGATGCGCACGACCTCGCGCTGCCAGGGTTCGAGCAGCGGCGCGTGCTTCTCGACGAAGTAGAGGATGTTCTCCTGGGGTTCGGCGGGCCAGCGCGTGCGGTCCTTGTCGCTGCCTTTTTCGGTCGAGCGGGGAATGGTCCGCCACAGATCGTTGATCTGGCGCTGCAGGTGTTCCTCGCGATCCTTCTGCCGGCGCCGCTCTTCCTCCGCGGAGATCGGGTAGGGGCGTTTGTAGCGGTCGACGCCGTAGTTCATCAGGGCGTGGCAGGAGTCCAGCAACTCCTCCACCGCGTCGATGCCGTGACGCTCCTCGCACTGCATGATGTACTGCTTGGCGAACACCAGGTAGTCGACGATCGAGCTGGCGTCCGTCCAGGTGCGGAACAGGTAGTTGCCCTTGAAGAAACTGTTGTGCCCGTAGCAGGCGTGGGCGATCACCAGTGCCTGCATGCACATGGTGTTCTCTTCCATCAGGTAGGCGATGCACGGATCGGAGTTGATCACGATCTCGTAGGCCAGCCCCATCTGTCCGCGCTTGTAACCCTTCTCGGTAGCGAGGAAGTGCTTGCCGTACGACCAGTGGTGGTAGCCGATGGGCATGCCCACCGAGGCGTAGGCGTCCATCATCTGCTCGGCCGTGATCACCTCGATCTGGTTGGGATAGGTGTCGAGCGCGTAGCGTTCGGCTATGCGGCCGATTTCCTTGTCGTAGACCTGGATCAGTTCGAAGCTCCACTCCGATCCGGTGGAAATCGGCTGGCCCTTTCTCTCTCTGGGGGTCATGTCACAAGCCTCCGCTGGAAGAGTTCGCGGAACACTGGATAGATGTCGGCGGCCGACACTATTTGCTGCTGGGCGAAGGAGTCGGGAAATGCTTCGCGGACGCTCTCGTACTCGTACCACAACGCCTGGTGTTCGCGCGGGGTGATTTCGACGTAGCTATAGTACTGCACGAACGGCATGATCTGTTTGATCAGGATATCCCGGCAGATCGGCGAGTCGTCGTTCCAGTTGTCGCCGTCCGAAGCCTGGGCGGCATAGATGTTCCATTCGTTGAGCGGGTAGCGCTCGACCATCACCTCCTGCATCATTTTGAGGGCACTGGAGACGATGGTGCCGCCGGTTTCCCGAGAATAGAAGAATTCTTCCTCGTCAACTTCCTTGGCGCTGGTGTGGTGGCGGATGAACACCACATCGATCTTGTCGTAGCTGCGCTTGAGGAACAGGTAAAGCAGGATGAAGAAGCGCTTGGCGATGTCCTTGGTCGCCTGGGTCATGGAGCCGGAGACGTCCATCACGCAGAACATCACCGCCTTGGAGCTGGGGTTGGGTTGTTTGACCAGCAGGTTGTACTTGAGGTCGAAGGTGTCGAGGTAGGGCACCCGCTCGATGCGCATGCGTAGGCGAGTGATCTCCGCCTCCAGTTTCTGGATGTCGCCGAAGTTGTCCGGTTCCTCGATCTTCAGCCGCTCCAGTTCGGCCTTGGCCTCGCGCAGCTTGGCGCGGCTGTTGCCGGACAGGGCGATGCGCCGGGCATGGGCCGAGCGCAGAGTGCGGACGATGTTGATCCGCGAGGGGTTGCCTTCGCTGCTGATGCCGGCACGCACCGTTTTGAAGGTATCTGCGCCGGTGATGTGGCGCTTGACCAGGTTGGGCAGTTCGAGGTCCTCGAACATGAAGTCGAGAAACTCCTCCTGGGTGATCTGGAAGACGAAGTCATCCATGCCTTCGCCGCTGTTGCTGGCCTTACCGGAGCCGCTGCCGCCGCCCCCGCCGCCTGACGGGCGCGGAATGCGTTCGCCGGCGGTGAATTCCTTGTTACCTGGGTGGACGATGGTCTGTTTGCCGCCCCGACCATGATGCAGCACGGGCTCGTCGATGTCCCGCCCGGGAATGCTGATCTGCTCGCCATGTTCCATGTCGGTGATGGAGCGGCGGCTGACTGCCTCCTCTACCGCCTTCTTGATGTGATCACGGTAACGCCGCAGGAAGCGCTGGCGGTTCACCGTGCTCTTGTTCTTACCGTTCAGACGTCGGTCGATCACATAACTCATAAACCCCTCCGGGGAGCTGCCAACCTCAAGCCACAAACCGCAAGCGGAGCCGAACTCGGGGGCTTGCTTCCGCCTGCAGCTTAAGACATGGGGTTTGCGGCTGGATTACTGCGACTTTCGAACCCGCAGATACCACTCGGAGAGCAGCCTGACCTGCTTCTCGGTGTAACCGCGTTCGACCATACGCTTGACGAAGTCGTTGTGCTTCTGCTGGTCTTCCTTGCTCGCCTTGGCGTTGAAGCTGATGACCGGCAGCAGGTCTTCGGTATTGGAGAACATCTTCTTCTCGATTACCACGCGCAGCTTCTCGTAGCTGAGCCAACTGGGGTTCTTGCCGTTGTTGTTGGCGCGGGCACGCAGCACGAAGTTGACGATCTCGTTGCGGAAATCCTTCGGGTTGCTGATGCCGGCCGGCTTCTCGATCTTCTCCAGTTCCTCGTTGAGGGCCATGCGGTTAAGGATCTCGCCGGTTTCCGGGTCGCGGTACTCCTGATCCTGAATCCAGAAGTCGGCGTAGAGCACGTAGCGGTCGAAGATGTTTTGACCGTATTCGCTGTAGGACTCGAGGTAGGCGGTCTGGATCTCCTTGCCGATGAAGTCGATGTAGCGCGGCGCTAAGTATTCCTTAATGTAGCGCAGGTAGCGTTCGCGCACCTCCGGCGGGAACTGTTCCTGCTCGATCTGCTGCTCCAGCACGTAGAGCAGGTGCACCGGGTTGGCGGCGATTTCGTGCGGGTCGAAGTTGAACACCTTGGAGAGGATCTTGAAGGCGAAGCGAGTCGACAGACCGTTCATGCCCTCGTCTACCCCGGCGGAGTCGCGGTACTCCTGGATCGACTTGGCCTTGGGATCGGTGTCCTTCAGGTTTTCGCCGTCATAGACGCGCATTTTCGAGTAGATGTTGGAGTTTTCCGGTTCTTTCAGTCGCGAAAGCACGGAGAACTGGGCCAGCATCTTAAGGGTGTCCGGTGCGCAGTGGGCCTTGGCCAGCGAGCTGTGGGTCAGCAGCTTGTCGTAGATCCTGATCTCGTCGGAGACGCGCAGGCAGTAAGGCACCTTGACGATGTAGATACGGTCGATGAACGCCTCGTTGTTCTTGTTGTTGCGAAAGCTGTGCCACTCGGACTCGTTGGAGTGGGCGAGGATGATGCCGCTGTAGGGGATCGCGCCGAGGCCTTCGGTACTGTTGTAGTTACCTTCCTGGGTGGCGGTCAGCAGCGGGTGGAGCACCTTGATCGGCGCCTTGAACATCTCGACGAATTCCATCAGGCCCTGGTTGGCGCGGCACAGCGCGCCGGAGTAGCTGTAGGCGTCGGCATCATTCTGCGGGAATTCTTCCAGTTTGCGGATATCGACCTTGCCGACCAGAGCGGAGATGTCCTGGTTGTTCTCGTCGCCTGGCTCGGTCTTGGCCACTGCGATCTGGTTGAGGATCGAGGGATGCAGCTTGACCACGCGGAACTGGCTGATGTCGCCGCCGAACTCGTTAAGCCGTTTGGTCGCCCAGGGCGACATGATGGTGGAGAGGTAGCGGCGCGGAATGCCGAAGTCCTCTTCGAGGATATCGCCGTCCTCGGCGGCGTTGAATAGCCCCAGGGGCGATTCGAACACCGGCGAGCCCTTGATCGCGTAGAAGGGCACCTTCTCTATCAGTTGCTTGAGCTTTTCGGCCAGGGAGGACTTGCCGCCACCCACCGGACCCAGGAGGTAAAGGATCTGCTTCTTCTCTTCCAGGCCCTGAGCCGCATGGCGAAAGTAGGAGACGATTTGCTCGATGCTGTCTTCCATGCCATGGAAATCGGCGAAGGCCGGATAGCGGCGGATCACCTTGTTGGAGAAGATCCGCGACAGCCGCGGGTCGGTGGAGGTGTCCACCAGTTCCGGCTCGCCGATGGCCATCAGCATCCGTTCGGCTGCGGTGACATAGGCACTGCGGTCCTGCTTGCACAGTTCGAGGTACTCCTGGAGGGAGTACTCTTCCTGACGCGTCGTTTCATAGCGTTGTTGAAAGTGGCTGAAGATACTCATGTCGTCACCTCGTTCGATGCCCGGAGCCGGCTTTAGTTTGAAGCTTTTGGGTGTTGGCGGTTCGCTGACGTGGGCCAGCCGATGAAATCCCCCATGCCCGAAGGTCATTGCCTGGTAATTAATTAGCAAGCCGTGTGCCGGCTTTGCCTCGATCTGGATGGCTTAGCAACAAGAATAGTTCGGTATCGACAGTAGCACGGTTGCGCAAGCAAATGACAAGGGGATGCGCGATTGCCCGAGGCCCGTGGATGACGGTCCGACGAGAGGGGAAAGAAGGCGTCTGCCGCCTGCGCGGAGGCGTCTGGCCCGCCCTGCGGGCCGGAAAGGGTCGAACCTGGATCGGTTCGAACTGGGCTCAGTCAGGCTGGCCCGCCGCCACGTCTGGCGCGACCTCGTCGGGGAAGGTGGCGCGCCACAACTCGAAGCCGCCATCCAGGCTGTAGACCTCGGCGAAGCCCTGCTGGGCCAGGTAGGCTGCGGCGCCCTGGCTGGAGTTGCCGTGGTAGCAGGCGACGATCAGCGGCCGCTGGAAGTCCGCCTGGGCCATGAAGTCGGCGAGGGACTGATTGTCCAGATGGCACGCGCCGGCGATATGGCCCTGGGCATAGCTCTGCGGGTCGCGGATGTCCACCACCACGGCGCCCTGGCTGCGCAGGGCCTGGGCCTGCTGGGGCGGGATACGACGGAATTCGCTCATGTTTGCACCTCGATGGTTGGAACGGGTCGCTCGTCAATGGGAAAAGGCTAACCGATCCGCAACCGCCCCTCTAGCCGGCGTTACCCTTGGCACCATCGCAAGCGCAGCGGTGATATTCGCCGGTGTCCAGGTTGAGCAGGGTCAGCGCGCCGCCCCAGACGCAGCCGGTGTCCAGGGCGATCACTCCGGGTTCGTCGCAGTGGCCTTCCAGGGCGGCCCAGTGGCCGAAGAGGATCTTCTGGCCGCGAGTCTTGCGCCGGGGATGGCTGAACCAGGGGGCGAAGCCGTAGGGTGCGCTGCCCAGCCCCTCCTTGCTTTTCAGATCGAGGGTGCCGTCGGCGGTGCAGAAGCGCATTTGCGTGAAGTAGTTGGCGATCGTCCGCAGCCGCGCCGTACCGCGCAACCGGCCGTTCCAGCGCAAGGGTTCGTTGCCGTACATGCTATCGAGAAATTGCGGTAGCCGGCTGTCGTCGCGGAGGACTTCTTCGACCTCGGCGGCTAGGCGCAACGCCTTTTTCAACGACCATTGCGGCGGGATGCCGGCATGCACCAGAAGGATGCCGCGTTCGCCATCGTGGTGCAGCAGTTTCTGCCAGCGCAGCCAGTCGAGCAACAGGTCGCGATCGGGCGCCTCGAGGATCTCCCGCAGCGTGTCGCTCTTCTTCAGGCGTTCGATGTCGTGCGCCACGGCCAGCAGGTGCAGGTCGTGGTTGCCCAGTACCGTGGTCACCGAGTCGCGCATGCCGTGGATGAAGCGCAGGGTTTCCAGTGACTGGGGACCGCGGTTGACCAGGTCTCCGGTCAGCCACAGGCGATCCCGGCCGGGCTCGAAGGCAACTCTGTCCAGCAGGCATTTCAGGGGCTCCAGGCAACCCTGCAGGTCGCCGGTCGCATACACGGCCATCAGTGCAGGGCCCCGGGCACGGCCAGGCGGAACGGATGGATCGGGGCGTCGAAGGCGTGCCCGTCCTCGGCGACCATCTGGTAGCTGCCCTGCATGGCGCCGACCTGGGTGGCGAGCAGCGTGCTGCTGTCGTAGTTGTGGCTCTGCCCTGGGCCGAGCAGCGGCTGCGTGCCGATCACGCCGGGGCCGCGAACTTCCTGGACATGGCCGTCGCCGTCGGTGATCAGCCAGTGGCGCGACAGCAATTGGGCCGGCAGCAGGCCGTTGTTGCGGATGGTCACGCTGTAGGCGAAGAAATAGCGGTTCTGCTCCGGCTGCGACTGCTCCGGCAGGTAACGGGTCTCGACGCTGACGTCGATCTGATAGCGGGGATCTGACATGCGTTGGGCTCTGTTGGCGGATGGCTGAATAGAGTTCGGACTCATTCGGACGGGCGGTGTTCCTCCGTCCGCGCGTGCAGATGATCGGCCAGGCGGACGAAGGCGGCCAGGTCCAGTTGCTCGGGACGCAGGCTGCCATCGACGCCGGCGGCTTCTATATCCGTGGCGGCGAGCAGGCCCTTGAGGGTATTGCGCAGGGTCTTGCGCCGCTGGTTGAAGGCCTCGCGGACGATGCGCTCGAGCAGGGCGGGGTCTTTAGCCGGATGCGGCAGGGTCTCGTGGGGGGCCAGGCGGACGATCGCCGAGTCGACCTTCGGTGGCGGGTTGAAGGCGCCCGAGCCGACATTGAACAGGTGTTCCACCCGGCAATAGTACTGGACCATGATCGACAACCGTCCCCAGTCGCCACCGCCCGGCTCGGCAGCCAGGCGCTCGACCACTTCCTTCTGCAGCATGAAATGCATGTCGCGGATCAGGCCGGCATGTTCCAGCAGATGGAAAATCAGCGGCGTGGAAATGTTGTAGGGAAGGTTGCCGACGATGCGCAGGCTGTGTGGCGTGCCGCACAGACGGGCGAAGTCGAACTTCAGCGCATCACCCTGATGCAGGTGGAAGCGTGGATCGAGGCCGAACTTCAGTTTGAGCAGCGGGATCAGGTCGAGGTCCAGCTCGATGACGTCGAGTCGTGCACCACTACCGAGCAAACCCTCGGTCAGGGCGCCCTGACCTGGACCAATCTCGACCAGGCGCTCGTCGGCGCGGGGATGGATGGCGCGCAGGATGCGGTGGATGACGCCGGCATCGTGCAGGAAGTTCTGGCCGAAGCGCTTGCGTGCGCGGTGCTGGTACAGCTCGGACATGGGGTGGGCTCCAAGCTTCAAGCCACAAGCTCAAAGCGAATGCAAAAAGACGCAGTTTAGCAGTGAGGCGCGCCAGGCCTGAATCCATGGGCGGCTGGACGGCCACGACGGCTTCGCCCGAGACTAGCGGCCGGCGTCCATCCCGTAGGCGGTTTCCAGCGCCACCTGCAGGCTGCCGGTGTCGACCCGACCGCTGCCGGCCAGATCCAGCGCGGTGCCGTGATCGACCGAGGTGCGCACGATCGGCAAGCCGAGGGTCACGTTGACCGCGGCGCCGAAGCCCTTGTACTTGAGCACCGGCAGGCCCTGGTCGTGGTACATCGTCAGCACCGCGTCGCAGTCTTCGAGGTGTCTGGGGGTGAACAGGGTATCGGCCGGCAGCGGGCCGACCAGATCCAGGCCTTCGCCGCGCAGACGTTCCAGCACGGGTTCGATCACCTCGATTTCCTCGCGGCCCAGGTGGCCGCCTTCGCCGGCATGTGGATTCAGGCCGCAGACCAGGATTCGCGGGCGGGCGATGGCGAACTTGCCGAGCAGGTCGGCGTGCAGGATGCGGATCACCCGCTCCAAGCGTTCGGCGGTGATGGCGTCGGCCACCGCGCGCAGCGGCAGGTGGGTGGTGACCAGGGCCACGCGCAGGCCGGCGGTGGCAAGCATCATCACCACCTGTTCGGTGCCGGTCAGCTCGGCGAGGAATTCGGTATGCCCGGAGAAGGGAATGCCGGCCTCGTTGATCACGCCCTTGTGCACCGGCGCGGTGATCATCCCGGCGAAGTCGCCGGCCAGGCAGCCGCGACCGGCGCGGTCCAAGGTTTCCAAGACGTAGGCGGCGTTCGCCGGATCGAGATGGCCGGCGCGCACCGCAACACGCAGTGGCGTATCCCATACGTACAGGCTGCTGGCCGCGGCGGGAGCGGTCGGCCAGGCTTCCGGCGCGACGGGGATCAGCTCGATGTCGAGGCCTAGCAGGGCGGCGCGCTCCGCGAGCAGCGCACGGCTGGCAATGGCGATCAATGCCTGGGGCTGGGCCTGGCGGGCCAGCAGCAGGCACAGGTCGGGGCCTATCCCGGCCGGCTCGCCGGGCGTGAGGGCGAAGCGCCGCGCGCTCACAGCTTGGTTTCCACGTAAGCTTCGTCGCGGATCTGGCGCAGCCAGGACTGCAGTTCCTCGTCATATTTGCGGTTGCGCAGCACGTTCATCGCCTGCTGTTCGCGGACTTGGGTACTGCTGTCGGTGGCACGCCGGCCGAGCACTTCCAGCACGTGCCAGCCGAACGGGGTCTTGAACGGCGGCGACAGCTCGCCGGCGGGCGTCTTGGCCATCATGTCGCGGAATTCCGGTACCAGGGCGTTCGGGTCGATCCAGTTGAGATCGCCGCCGTTCAGCGCCGACCCTGGGTCTTCCGAGAAGCTCTTCGCCAGTTCGGCAAAGTCCTCGCCGTTGAGAATACGCTCGTAGATGCGTTCGATCAGGCGTCTGGCATCGATATCGGTGCGGATTTCGCTCGGCTTGATCAGGATGTGGCGAACGTGCACCTCGTCGCGGATCTGGGCGCTGCCGCCGCGCTTTTCCAGCAGCTTGAGGATGATGTAGCCGCCCGGCGTACGCACCGGCTCGGTGACGCCGCCGACCGGCAACTGGCTGACCAGGTTATCGAACGGCGGCGGCAACTGGGCCGCCCTGCGCCAGCCGATCTCGCCGCCTTCCAGGGCGGTTTCGCCGGCCGAGCGGGTGATCGCCAGTTGCGCGAAGTCGGCGCCGTCGCTCAGTTGGCGGTAGATCTCCAGCACCTGCTGCTCGGCGGCCTGGATCTGCTCGGGCGGGGCGCCGTCGGGCAGCGGAATGGTAATGTTGGCCAGGCGGAATTCCTCCGACAACTGCAGCTTGCCGAGATCCGAGGCGAGGAAGTTCTGTACTTCGTGATCGCTGATCTGGATGCGGTCGGCCACCACGCGCTGGCGGACGCGGCTGATGATCATCTCGCGGCGTACCTGCTCGCGGGCCTCGTCGAAGGACAGGCCGTCGCGGGCCAGGGCGGCCTGGAACTGTTCAAGGGTCAGGCCGTTGCGCTGGGCGATGGTGGCCATCGCCTGGGCGAGTTCCTCGTCGCCGATGCGGATGCCGGCGCGCGAGCCCATTTGCAACTGGATGCTTTCCAGGATCAGCCGCTCCAGCACCTGGGAGACGAGTTGGTCCCGTGGCGGCAACTGGGCGCCGCGCTTGGCGATGGTCTGCTCGACCTCGCGCAGGCGTCGGTCGAGTTGGGTCTGCATGACCACATCGTTGTCGATGATGGCGACGATACGGTCCAGCGGGCGTACTTCGCCCTGTGCCGCGCTGCCGAGCAGCAAGGTCGCCAGCAGCAGCGAGCGCAAGCGATCAATGAGCTTTTTGTTGCTGTTCACGTTCGAGGTAACCTTCGATGCCTTGGTCGAGGAACGCCTCCACCTTGTTGCCCATCACGCCGCCAAGGCCCTTGAACACTACCTGCAGGAAGAGGCCCTTGTCGGCGTCGTCGTTCTGGTCCGGGTTGAGTTCGTTCTCGTCGTAGCCGATCCAGTAGCGGCTGATCAAGCGCAGCTTCCAGCAGCAACTGTCGTACTCGAAGCCGCCGAAGGCTTCCAGGGTGCGATCGCGGCTGTAGTCGTACTGCCAGCGGGCGATGGCGCTCCAGTGCGGGGCGAGCGGCCAGATAGTCGAGAAGTCGTGCTGGTCGATCTTATAGTAGTCCTTGATGCAGTTCGGATCGGTATCGCAGTTGCCGAAGTCGGTACTGTAGTCCCAGGTACCGGTGGACTGGTTGTAGCGCATCACGTCGTTGCGGTAGCGATAGCCCAGGTTGACGATCTTGTTCGGATTGTCGGCCGGCTGGTAATGGAACATGACGTTGCTGGAGCGGGGATGGCGCTCGTCCGGGTCCCAGTTGAACTCGGAGGTCAGGCGCCAGTCGTGGTTGAAGCGGTACACATATTCCAGCGCATAGGGCGAGACCTTGGACTCGGAGTCGTTGCGCTTCTCGTAATTCACGCGCGGCATCTGCACCCGGCGATCCTGGAAGTAGAAGGTCTGGCCGAAGCTGATGCGCTGGCGTTCGAAGCCGTTGGCTTCGATCCAGCGGCTGGTCACGCCGAGCGACAGTTGGTTGGCGTCGCCGATGCGGTCCTTGCCGGTGAAGCGGTTGTCGCGCCACAGCGAGGCGTAGCTGAAGACGTGCTCGCCGGTATCGAATACCGGTATGTCCTCCTGGTCGCGGTACGGCACGTAGAGGTAGTACATGCGCGGCTCCAGGGTCTGCCGGAAGCCCTTGCCGAACCAGTTGACGTTGCGGTCGAAGTAGAGGCCGCCGTCCAGGCTGTAGAGCGGCACGGTGCGGTCCGGGCTGTCGTCGAAGCGCTGGCCACCGAGCGTGGCCTTGCCCTGGGCGTCCAGATCCAGGTCGTAGCGGGTATGGGCGATCTTGACCGAGGGCTTGAGGTAGCCCCAGGTCCACTCCAGCGGCAGGCTGACGCCCGGCTCCAGGTGGGTGCGGTCGCCTTCGGCGCGATCCAGCCCGGTGATGTATTCGTCGTACCAGCGTTCGTCCGTGTTGCCGTCCTCGTCGGTGAAGAAGCCAGTGCGCAGGTCGCGCTCGAATTTGACGTACTCGGTGCCGTAGGTGAAGTACAGGCCGTACGGGCGGTACGGCAGAAAGCCGTCGAGGCTGATTTGCGGCAGGATGTCGTAGGGCGTGCGATCGGCGATCGTGGTGCGCTCGAAGGCGTGCGCGTTGAGGCGCGCGGTGAAGGTGTCGCCGCGCCAGGTCAGGGTGCCGCGCTGGTCGAGGAAGTCCGGCTGGTTGATGCCCAGGTCGGTGCGCAGGTCCTGGAAGTAGTAGGGGTCGCTGATGTCGGTGAAATCGACCTCGGCCATCAGGCGCGAGTTCAGCCCGCCGATGTGCTGCCAACTGTACATCCAGCGCTGGTCCTCGTAGTCCGACTGCAGTTCGCGCTCGTCATCCTTGTCGTCGATGTAGGCCGCGCCGACCTGGCCTTCGCTGCTCTTGGTCAGGTAGCGGAACTCGCCTTCCAGCAGCAGGCCGCGGTCGGTCATGTAGGTCGGGTAGAGCGTGGCGTCGTAGTTCGGCGCCAGGTTGAAGTAGTAAGGCGCCTGCAGGGAGAGGCCGCTGCTGCCCGAACTGCTGAAGCCCGGCGTCAGGAAACCGGACTGGCGGCGGTTGTCGATCGGGAACTGGATGTACGGGGTGTAGAACACCGGCAGGTCGTGTACCCGCAGGGTCACGTGGGTGGCGGTGCCGCGACCGCTGACCGGGTCCAGCTTGATGTTCTTGCCGCTCAGGGTCCAGGTGTTGCTGCCCGGCTCGCAGGTGGTGTAGGTGCCGTCCTTGAGGCGGATGATCGAGGTTTCCTCGCGTTTGGCCTTGAGCGCGCTACCGCGGGCGTGGGCGCTGTGGACGACGTACTCGGCGTTCTCCACCCGCGCCTCGCCGTTTTCCATCAGCAGCTCGGCGCGGTCGCCGACGACCAAAAAGCCCTTATCGCGCAACCTGACGTTGCCAAGCACCTCGCCCCGACTTTCCTGCTGGTGCAGGCGCGCCTCGTCGGCCTCCACCTGCATGCTGCCCTGGCGCAGCACCACGTCGCCGGCGATCGAGGCGATCTGCTTCTCCTGGTCGTAGCGCGACGCGCGGGCGGAGACGTAGGTCGGTGCGTCGCGCATCGGCGTGCTGTCGTCCATGCCCACCCGTGGCGGCTCGACGTAGGTGCCGGTGCAGTAGGGACTGATTTCGGCCAGTTGCGCCGGGCTCAGCTTCTCCCGCGGTACCCAGTCCAGATGGCTGTAGTCGGCGCTGCGCGAAGCCAGGGCGAAGCCTTCGCTCTCGGTGACCAGGGTCGGCGCGGCCTTCTCCTGGCCGGCGGGCTGCGCGCCGGCAGCGGTCGCTGCGCTGGCGGCTTCGTGCGGGCGCGGCGGTAGGGGTTGGGCACTGGCCTTGGGGGCGCAGTCCCAGCCACCCGTGGCGGAGGGGCGGCAATCGAACTGCTCGGCGGCCAGCAGGCGAGCCGAGCCCAGAATCAACAGGCTACCGGTGACCAGAAGAGGAAACTTTCTGCGGAACAACGAGCGGGGAGGAGTGAGGGCCATCTGAGTTTATGTCCGGGCTTCCTGTCTGTGCGCCAACAGCCGGTACGGCACAGCCTGCGCTAGGCTGGAGTAAGATCGACCATAATAAATCAATGCGTCTGACAACGGCTAGGTCCGTGGGAGTAGGGGGTCGTAGATGTCTGTGGATGGTCGATTGGAAAACCTCGAGCGTTGGCTGGAGCGTTGCCTGCCGGCGCTATTCGCCGAGTACGGCTGGGGGGCGCTTGGGCCGGCGAGCCTGACCCCGGCCAGCAGCGATGCCAGCTTTCGCCGCTATTTCCGCTGGCAGGACGGCGAACGCAGCCTGATTGCCATGGATGCGCCACCGCCCCAGGAGGATTGCCGGCCGTTCGTCAAGGTCGCCGGGCTGCTCGCCGCTGCCGGTGTGCACGTGCCGGAGGTGCTTGCCGCCGATCTCGAACAGGGCTTTCTGCTGCTGACCGACCTCGGCCGGCAGACTTACCTGGAGGTCATCGACGAGCACAACGCCGACGCGCTGTTCGGGGACGCGCTCCGGGCCCTGCTGGCCTTCCAGCGCCTGCCGCAAGACGCCGGCCTACCGGACTACGACGAGGCTCTGCTGCGCCGCGAACTGCAACTGTTCCCCGACTGGTACCTGCAGCGCCACCTCGGCATCGCGCTGGAGGGCACGCAACTGGCGGCCTGGCAACGCGTCTGCGACCTGCTGGTGGACAGCGCCCTGGCCCAGCCGAAGGTGCTGGTGCATCGCGACTACATGCCGCGCAACCTGATGTCGAGCGAGCCCAATCCCGGCGTGCTGGATTTCCAGGATGCGGTCTACGGCCCGGTCACCTACGACGTCACCTGCCTGTTCAAGGACGCCTTCCTCAGTTGGCCCGAGGCGCGCGTGCGCGCCTGGCTGGAGCGCTACTGGAACCTGGCCAGCGTGGCCGGCGTCCCGGTCCAGGCAAGGCTGGAGGACTTCCTGCGCGCCAGCGACCTGATGGGCGTGCAGCGCCACCTCAAGGTGATCGGCATCTTCGCGCGCATCTGTCACCGCGACGGCAAGCTCAGATACCTCGCCGACGTGCCGCGCTTCTTCGGCTACATCGAGGCGGTGCTGGCGCGGCGCCCGGAGCTGGCCGAACTCGGCGCGCTGCTCGCTGCCCTGCCACGACCCGCGGAGCAGCCAGCATGAAGGCGATGATCCTGGCCGCCGGCAAGGGCGAGCGCCTGCGCCCGCTGACCCTGCACACCCCCAAGCCGCTGGTGCGCGCCGGCGGCGTGCCGCTGATCGAGTACCACGTGCGCGCCCTGGCCGCCGCGGGCTTTCGCGAGTTGGTAATCAACCACGCCTGGCTCGGCGCGCAGATCGAGGACTACCTGGGCGACGGCGCGAGCTTCGGGGTGCGCATCGCTTGGTCGGCCGAGGGCGAGCCGCTGGAGACCGGTGGCGGCATCCAGCGTGCCCTGCCGCTGCTCGGCGACGACCCCTTCCTGCTGGTCAACGGCGACATCTGGACCGACTACGACTTCGCCGGCCTGCGCGATATCCCGGTGGCGCTGGCCCATCTGGTGCTGGTGGATAACCCAACGCACCATCCCGAAGGCGACTTCCGCCTCGAAGAGGGCCGGGTCGGCGCCCGCGGCGAACGGCCCGGCCTGACCTACAGCGGCATCGCCGTGCTCGACCCGGCGCTGTTCGCCGCTTGCCGGCCGGGGGCTTTCAAGCTGGCGCCGCTGCTGCTCGCCGCGATGGCCGAGGGGCGGGTCAGCGGCGAGCATTTCCGCGGGCGCTGGGTGGATGTCGGCACCCATGAGCGGCTCGCCGAGGTCGAGCGGCTGCTGGCGGAGCTCCGCTGAGATGGTCTTGCCGTTCGCCCCGCTGGGTGCCCTGGCCGGCCTGCTGGTGAGCGATCTGCCTGGGGGCGTGGTGGGCACCTTGCTCGGCCTGGCGCTGGATCGCCGTCTGAAACTGCGCTCCTGGCGGCAACTGGTCGAGCGCCTAGGCCTGCGTCCGGCGGAAGGCGACCATGAACTGCTGTTCCACCTGCTCGGTCGCCTGGCGCGGCACGAGGGGCCCGTGCAGGAGGCTCATCTGCGCCAGGCTTGTCGCGAGATGGGCGCCCTCGGACTGGATGCGCGGGCGCAGCAGGCGGCTAGCCGGATCTTCGCCCACGGCATGCTCGGCATCGACGGCCTGCGCCGTTCGCTGCAGCGCCTGAGTGGCCAGGCCGAAAGGGTCGAGCACCTGTTGCGCGCGTGCTGGCGGATGGCCTGGGCCGATGGCCGGGTGGGCGCGGCCGAGCGGGAACTGCTGCTGCTTTGGGGACGCTGGCTAGGGCGCAGCAACGCCCAGGTCGAGGCGCTCGGGCACGACTGCGCACCGCTGCCGGCGCCGTCCGAGGACGACGGCTACTGGCGGGCCCTGCGCCTGCTCGGCATCCGCCCCGACAGCGATCCGGCGGCCATCAAGCACGCTTATCGGCGCCTGCTCAGCCGGCATCACCCGGACAAGCTGGGCCGCGCCGGGGCGAGTCCGGCGCGGCTGCGCGCGGCCACGGCGCGGACCCGCGAGCTGCACGAGGCCTATCGGCTGGTTCGCGATCGCCACGGATTCCGTTAGCGCCCGCGTGTCACCGCGGGCGTCGGCCCGGCAGGCTTTGCGCGGCATGCACTGCGGGCCCTGGCGGGGACCTCGGCGCCGCGTCGGAATCGGACCTTTCGCCGGAAGGCGGCCGCGCAGCGAGCCGCCGTCTTCCGCTGCGTTCACAGCATGTACGGCCTATCGAATCTTCACGCCCGGTCTTCGCCGGCGGCCCGCTGCGAAGGTTGGTCCAGCAGGCTCGCCACGGCGTGCACCGCGGCCATGGCGCAGAGCACGTCCTCCTGCTCGGAGGCCCCCGAGACGCCGATGGCGCCCAGGGTCGCGCCCTGCTGCAGGAAGGGTTCCCCGCCACCGAACAGGGCCATGCGCGGCTGCAGCGGCAGGCCCTGGCGGACCGCCGCCGAGCGGCTTTCCAGGCGCGCTTCCCAGGCACTGGTGGAGAAGCCGACGGCCGTCAGCGCCTTGTTCAGTGCGATGTCGCGGCTCTGCAGTGTCGCGCCGTCCATGTGTGCCAGATGGATCAGGTGGCCCGCCGCGTCGACCACGGAGACGCTGATCCGCACCGACAGTTCGGCCGCCTTGTCCAGCGCCGCCTGCAGGGCGTGCCTGGCCAGCGGCAAGGTGATGCTGCCGACCTGGCGTAGATAGGGTGTATGCGTCGTCTTGCCGTTCACGATGAAACCTCCGGGTAATAAGGCAGTGACGGGGCCGTGGCCCCCGTGTCGGTTCAGAACGCGGCCGGCGAGGCGTGTGCCGCGTCGCGCGGGTCGTCCAGGTCCCGGTTGAGCGTCTCCAGGGTCTTGAAGGTCGTGTAGATGGTCGTCAGGGTCAGCAGCGCCAGGTAGCAGGCGATGGGGAACCAGGCGCCGGTCGCCGCCTGCGGATCATCGGGGTTCAGGGCGACGACCGCGGCGATGATTCCCGCGCCGACCATGGGCGCGATACCGCCGGCGACGGCCGCGGAGGCCTCGCGGGCGACGGACACCCCCATGTAGCGATGGCCGGCGCCGAACAGTTCCGGCATGAGCGCGGCCTGGGTGCCGAACCTGCCCCAGGTACCGATCCCGAGCGCGATGGAAATGGCGATCACGCTGGCGACGACCTCGCCCTGGCTCAGCACCCACCAGACCGGGAAGGCCAGCGCCAGTTGCAGGAACGCGAAGGCGCGGTAGACGGCGACGCGCCCGAACCTGTCGCTCAGCTTGCCGGCGACCGGCACGGTGCAGGCGCCGACGGCGGCCGCGCAGATCAGGGTGATCACCCCGACCGGCCCTTCGAGGCCGATGACGCCGACGATGAAGCTCACCGCCGGGGCTTGGTAGATGGACGAGCCGCCGTTTTCCGCGAGGCGCAAGCCGACGCCGATGAGCAGAGTGCGCCTGGAGTGGGTGAGCACGGTTTTCAGCGGGTTGTCGAGGGTGCGTTTGTGCTCCTGTATCTTGACGAAGGTCGGCGACTCCTTCAGGCGCAGGCGCACGGCGAAGCCCAAAAAGTAGGTTCCGAAACTGGCGATCAGGCGCATTTCCGGCGTCTGCTCGGGAAAGAACAACGGACCGAAGATGAGCGCCGACGCCAGGGTATACAGGGCGAAGTCGTAGTATTCGAGGGCGCTGCCCAGCGAGCAGGCCCAGGCGGCGCGGCGCAGGTCCTTAGCCTGGATGCCGTCGTCGTGTCGTGCCGCCGCTTCGGTGGCGTGCAGTGAATCGACTATTGTTGGATTTGTCGTCGTCATGGTGTTTCCTCAAGATGCCTTGGCGGGGATTCTTGCGGGGGGCACAGGCGCAGGCGCTCGATCTCCTGCAGCATTGCGCGCTCCATTACCGCGATGGGCGCGTCCTGGCCCGTGTAGAGTTCGATCTGCCGGCAGGCCTGGTGCACGAGCATGCGGGTGCCGGCGACGGTCGTGCAGCCGAGCTGCCGCGCCTGGCGCAGCAGCTCCGTCTCGACCGGAATGAAGGCGACATCCATCACAACCAGGTGGGAGGCCAGCTGGCCGTCCAGGGGATTCGTCCCGGGCTGGCGGAAGCCGGCCGAGGTCGCGTTGATGACGGCGTCGAAGGCGTCGGCCGCGAAGTCGTCGATGCTGCCGCCGAATCCGACTTCCAGCGATTCGGCGAGCGTCCTGCCGCGTTCCGCGCTGCGATTGAAGACTTCCACTCGGGCGCCGGCCTGCCGGCAGCCATAGGCGACCGCCTTCGCCGCTCCGCCGGCGCCGATGACCGCGATGCGCTTGCCGGCCGATCGGATCGCTTCCTGCAAGGCGCGCACCGCGCCCAGGTAGTCCGTGTTGTAGCCGGTCAGCACGCCGTCCCGGTTGTCGATGGTGTTGACCGCGCCGATCGCCCGGGCCGATTCGTCGATTGTGTCGAGGTACGGCGTCACGGTCGATTTGTACGGCATGGACACGTTCATCCTGCGCACGCCCAGCGTCCGTATCGCCTGGACGGCGGCGCGCGGGTCCTCGACGCCGAAGCATATGAAGGTGTAGTCGAGTCCGAGCGCCGCATAGGCCGCGTTGTGGATCTTCTCGCCCAGCGAGAAGGGCTTGCCCATGATCGAGCCGCACAGGGTGGGAATGGATTTGGGCATGTCGGTTTCCTTGGGTTGTGGGACGTTGTCGAGGGACGAGAAGCCCGCGGTCGGTTCCGTTCGCCGACCGTTTCGCCGGGGCCGTTCGGTTCGGTTCGCCGCGCGCCGTTCCCGGCCACGGGGCGCTGGGTCCCGCTAGAGCATTTTCATGAAACACAGGTTCACTTCCGCAACCCATCGTAGGTTGGGCCGAGCCCCGCGAAGCCCGACGCCGCGAGGCTGTCGTCGATACAGATGGTCGGGGTTCGCAGGCTCACCCCAACCTACGTAGCTCACCAGAAGGTGAATCCGAATAAGGTGAAAATGCTCTAGACGCCGCCGCTCGGGCCGCCGTCCACGCGAAGCATGAAGTCCGAGGTCGGCGAGGCGAGGGGCACGGCGGGCTCCTCCGGCGTTCTCCCGCGGCCGGCCGGCGTGCGCCTGCATGGCCCGGCGGAGAACTCCCGGTCGTCGACCGGGGCACGCTTGGGTTCCATCTGGAAATAGCCGGGGGCCAGGCGGTCGGCCTGGTTCGCGCGCAGGCCCCGGGTCGGCATGCGTGGCGTGCCCTTGCTGATGGCGCAGGGGGCGGGCGACGGGCACACCGGTTCGCCTTGCCGTTCGTCGCGCAGCATCGCCGCGGCCGCCCGCTCCAGGCCGTGCGCCAGTTCGAAACCGATTCCCCGACAAGCGCCGGCCATCAGCGTCCGGCGGTCGTCGGGACGAAGGCGATCAACAGGTTTTATCATTGGCGATTCCCGGCTCACTGGCGGATTTTTATGCTTTGTGCGCTACTTCAACGCAGCTTTCAGGAAGCGTCCAATTATCATTGCTGATGCTGTTATCAAGAATTGTGATCACGCTTGGCGGGTGCTTCGTCGATAAGGGGAATACCCATGGAACTCAAGCATTTGCGCGCCTTCGTCGTGCTCGCGGAGGAGCTTCACTTCGGCCGCGCGGCGCAGCGCCTGTCGATCGTGCAGCCGGCGCTCAGCATGCAGATCAAGACGCTGGAGGAGGAACTGGGTACGAAGCTGTTCGAACGGGACCGGCATTCCGTCGCGCTCAGCGAGGTGGGCCGCATCTTTCTCCCGGAAGCCCGCGCGGCGCTGCACCAGTCGGCCCGGGCGATGGATATTGCCAGGGCCTCGGGGGAGATCGGCCGGATACGGATCGCCTTGGTTTCCTCGGTGCTGCCCAACCTGCTGCCGACGCTGATCCGCGCCCTGCATGCCCGCTTTCCCCGGATCGAGCTGGAACTCAAGGACCTGCCCACGCCCGACCAACTGGCCGCGCTGCGCGACGGCCAGCTCGACTTCGGCCTGGTCCGCCTGCCCGTTCCCGGTGGCGCGGGTATCAGGACACGGGTCGTCCTGCACGAGTCCTTCGTCGTCGCCCTGCCGGCGGATCATCCGCTGGCAGGGCGCGTCTCGCTGTGCCCGGCCGACCTGGCGCGGGCCCCGCTGTTTCTTCTGGCGCGGCGCTACGCGCCCGGCTTCTACGGCGAGCTCGTCGCGGCGCTGGAGCGGCACGGCGTGGCCCTGCAGGTCGCCTCCGAACTCGGCGAGTTCTCGACCATGCTGGCGCTGGTCTCGGCCGGCCTCGGGCTGGGACTGCTGCCTTCCGAGGCGGCGCAGGCGCTGCCGCCGAACGTCGTGGCCAGGCCACTCGAACTCGGCGGCCACCGGGCGGCGCTCGGCCTGGCCTGGACGGAGCTGGACACGCCGCTCAAGAACACCCTGTTCGGGTTGCTGCAGGAGCTTTTTCCCGATCCCCCCGAGTGAGGCGCGCGAGCGTCGCCGCCGCTCGCGAGCGGGCGGCCGGACCGCTGCTGCGTTAGAGTGATGGAGGAAGGCCGATCGGGACGCCCGCGCCTTGTCGCCAGCGCCCCGATCCTCCTTGAGCGAAGCGCCGCCGCGCGGCCAGAGAGGACTCCATGAGCAGGACCAACGAATCTTTGATGCAACGCCGGATCGCCGCGGTGCCGCGCGGCGTCGGGCAGATCCACCCGATCTTCGCCGAGCATGCGCGCAACTGCAGCGTGGTCGATGTGGAGGGGCGCGAGTACATCGACTTCGCCGGCGGCATCGCCGTGCTCAACACCGGCCACCTGCACCCGAAGGTCGTCGAGGCGGTGCAGCGGCAATTGCACAAGCTGTCGCACACCTGCTTCCAGGTGCTGGCCTACGAGCCCTACGTCGAACTCTGCGAAAAGCTCAACGCGCGCGTGCCGGGCGACTTCGCCAAGAAGACCCTGCTGGTCAGCACCGGCTCGGAAGCGGTGGAGAACGCCGTGAAGATCGCCCGCGCCGCCACCGGGCGGACCGGGGTGATCGCCTTCACCAGCGCCTATCACGGGCGCACCCTGATGACCCTGGCGCTGACTGGCAAGAAGGTGCCCTACGCCGCCGGTATGGGCCTTATGCCCGGCGGCGTGTTCCGCGCCCGCTACCCCAGCGCATTGCACGGCATCGACGTCGCCGAGGCGCTGGCCAGTGTCGAGCGGGTGTTCAAGAACGACGCCGAGCCGTGCGATATCGCCGCGATCCTGGTCGAGCCGGTGCAGGGCGAGGGTGGCTTCAATGTCGCCCCGCCGGAGTTCATGCGCGGCCTGCGGGCGATCTGCGACCGCCACGGTATCCTCCTGATCGCCGACGAGGTACAGACCGGCGCCGGACGCACCGGCACCTTCTTCGCCATGGAGCAGATGGGCGTGGCCGCCGACCTCACCGCCTTCGCCAAGTCCATCGCCGGCGGTTTTCCGCTGGCCGGCGTGTGCGGCCGGGCCGAGCCCATGGACGCCATCGCTCCCGGCGGGCTCGGCGGCACCTATGCCGGCAGCCCGCTGGCCTGTGCCGCGGCCCTGGCGGTGCTGGAGGTGTTCGAGGAGGAGCGCCTGCTGGAGCGCGCCCGGGACATCGGCGCGCGGCTGAGCGAAGGGCTGCGGGCCATCCAGGGGCGTCATCCGTCGATCGTCGAGGTACGCGGTCTCGGCGCCATGGTCGCCATGGAGCTGTGCGAGGGCGGCGATCCGCACAAGCCGGCCACCGCGCTGACCGGACAACTCGTCGTCCGGGCGCGGGACAAGGGGCTGATCCTGCTGTCCTGCGGCGCTTACGGCAACGTGCTGCGTTTCCTGATGCCCCTGACCGTCCCGGACGAACTGCTCGAACGCGGCCTGGCGATTCTCGCCGAGTGTTTCGACGAACTGGCCTGAGCCGCCTTGGCATGCCGGGGCGAAACGCCACGCTTGCCGCCCCGGCAACGAAGCGGGAAACTGCGCGCTCCTGCCGCGAGCCGTTTCGAGGTCATCCATGCAGCCTTTCGCCATCGCCCCGTCGATCCTGTCCGCCGACTTCGCCCGCCTGGGCGAAGAAGTGGACAGGGTCCTCGCCGCCGGCGCCGACATCGTCCACTTCGACGTGATGGACAACCACTACGTGCCCAACTTGACCATTGGCCCGATGGTCTGCACGGCGCTGCGCAGGTACGGCATCGGGGCGCCCATCGACGTGCACCTGATGGTCAAGCCGGTCGACCGCATCATCGGTGACTTCCTGGAGGCCGGCGCCAGCTACATCACCTTCCACCCGGAAGCCTCCGAGCACATCGACCGCTCCCTGCAACTGATCAAAGACGGCGGCGCCAGGGCCGGCCTGGTGTTCAACCCGGCGACCCCGTTGGACTGCCTGAAGTACGTGATGGACAAGCTCGACATGGTGCTGCTGATGAGCGTCAACCCCGGCTTCGGCGGACAAAAATTCATCCCCGGCACCCTCGACAAGCTGCGCGAGGCGCGCGCGCTGATCGACGCCAGCGGCCGGGATATTCGCCTGGAAATCGACGGCGGGGTCAACGTGAAGAACATCGGCGAGATCGCCGCCGCCGGCGCCGACACCTTCATCGCCGGTTCGGCGATCTTCGGCCAGCCCGACTACAAGGCAGTGATCGACGCCATGCGCGCCGAACTGGCGAGGGTGCGCCCATGACACCCCTGCACGCGCTGTTCGACGGGCGCCTGCCGAAACTGGCGATGTTCGACCTCGATGGCACCCTAGTGGACTCGGTGCCGGACCTGGCGGCGGCGGTCGACCGCATGCTGGTCCAGCTCGGCCGGGCGCCGGCCGGCGTTGAGCGGGTGCGCCTGTGGGTCGGCAACGGCGCGCGGGTGCTGGTGCGCCGCGCCCTGGCCGGCGACCTCGACCATCAGGGCGTGGACGCCGCCGAGGCTGAGGCGGCCCTGGCGCTGTTCATGGACGCCTACGCCGACAGCCACGGGCTGACCCGCGTCTATCCCGGCGTGCCGCAAACCCTCGACTGGCTGCGCGAGCACGAGGTGGCTCTCGCCCTGATCACCAACAAGCCATCGCGCTTTTTGCCCGAACTGCTGGCCGACAAGGGGCTGGACGGCTACTTCCGCTGGATCGTCGGTGGCGACACCCTACCGCAGCAGAAGCCCGATCCGGCGGCGCTGTTCTGGGTGATGGCGCAAGCCGGTGTGCAGGCGGAAGAAGCACTGTTCGTCGGCGACTCGCGCAACGACGTGCTTGCCGCACGGGCGGCGGGCGTCGCCTGCGTGGCGCTGTCCTACGGCTACAACCACGGCCAGCCGATCGCCGAGGAAGGGCCGGCGCTGGTGCTCGACGCTCTGTCCGCGCTGGTTGATCCGACAACGGGGGCTGAGCTAGTGTGATTAAGTTAATCGTTCGTTTTGCCTCCGAGAGAAACGCAATCGTGGTGGTCTCCCGCAAACTCTGGATGAAGGTCATCAAGGCCCTGGCCCGTTGGCGCTGGCGCGCCTGACCACAGCTCCCGCCGGTTCGCCGGCGCGTTTGCCCCTTTCCCGTAATTCCCGCCCGCCACGAGGCTAATTCATGATCCGCGAAGAATTCCTGCGCCTGGCCGCCGAAGGCTACAACCGCATTCCGCTCGCCTGCGAAACCCTCGCCGATTTCGATACCCCGCTGTCGATCTACCTGAAACTCTCTGACGTGCCCAACTCCTACCTGCTCGAATCGGTGCAGGGCGGCGAGAAGTGGGGTCGCTACTCGATCATCGGCCTACCGGCGCGCACCGTGCTGCGCATCCATGGCCAGCGGGTGACGGTGAGCGTGGACGGCAAGGAGGTGGAGTGCCACGACTGCGAGGACCCGCTGGCTTTCGTCGAGCAGTTCAAGGCGCGCTACCGGGTGCCGGACCTGCCGGGGCTGCCGCGCTTCAACGGCGGTCTGGTCGGCTACTTCGGCTATGACTGCGTGCGCTACGTCGAGAAGAGGCTCGCCCGTTGCCCGAATCCCGATCCGCTGGGCACCCCGGACATCCTGCTGATGGTTTCCGACGCGGTGGTGGTGTTCGACAACCTGGCCGGCAAGATGTACCTGATCGTCCTCGCCGATCCCGGTGCGGCGGATGCATACGAGCAGGGCCAGGCGCGCCTGCAGGCGCTGCTGGAACAGTTGCGCCAGCCGCTGGCGCCGCGCCAGGGCATCGATCTTTCCGCCCCGCCCGGTGCCGAGCTGGCATTTTGCGCCAGCTTCGGCCGCGAGGACTACGAGCGCGCGGTGGACACCATCAAGGAGTACATCCTCGCTGGCGACTGCATGCAGGTGGTGCCCTCGCAGCGCATGTCGATCGACTTCAAGGCCGCGCCCATCGATCTGTACCGGGCGCTGCGCTGCTTCAACCCGACCCCCTACATGTACTTTTTCAACTTCGGCGACTTCCACGTGGTCGGCAGCTCGCCGGAGGTGCTGGTGCGCGTCGAGGACGGTCTGGTCACGGTTCGCCCGATCGCCGGCACCCGCCCGCGCGGCGCCAGCGAGGAAGCCGACCTGGCGCTGGAGCGCGACCTGCTCTCCGACGCCAAGGAGCTGGCCGAGCACCTGATGCTGATCGACCTGGGCCGCAACGACGTCGGCCGGGTCGCCGACACTGGCTCGGTTAAGGTCACCGACCGGATGGTCATCGAGCGCTACTCCAACGTCATGCACATCGTCTCCAACGTCACCGGCCAGCTCAGGGAAGGGCTGACGGCGATGGACGCGCTGCGCGCCATCCTGCCGGCCGGCACCCTCTCCGGCGCACCGAAGATCCGCGCCATGGAGATCATCGACGAGCTGGAGCCGGTCAAGCGCGGTATCTATGGCGGCGCGGTCGGCTATCTGGCGTGGAACGGCAACATGGACACCGCGATCGCCATCCGCACCGCGGTGATCAAGGACGGTGAACTGCATGTGCAGGCCGGCGCCGGCATAGTCGCCGATTCGGTGCCGGCGCTGGAATGGGAGGAGACCCTGAACAAGCGCCGCGCCATGTTCCGCGCCGTGACCCTGGCCGAGCAGGGCGGGGCCTGATCCGGCGGCGTCGGGGCGGACAAACGCCGAAGGCCTGTCCGTCAGGGTGGCTGGCTACGGCCATCTACCCTGCGGACCGCGCGGTGGACGCTGTCATTGTGGGTCGAGCGCCAAGCGCAGGGGGATCATCGGCGAGCGGGCGAAGCCCTGGCGGGCGTAGAAGCGCTGGGCGTCGAGGTTGTCGGCGTCGGTCAGCAGGGTGATGCGTCGGCAGCCGCGCCGCCGCGCGGTGGCGGTGGCCGCTTCCAGCAGTTGTGTGCCGAGGCCCCGGCCGCGGGCCATGGCGTCCACCACCATGTCTTCGAGCAGCGCCACTGGCGTGCCCAGGGCGGTGGAAATCGTGTAGAGCAGGTTGACCATGCCGAGGGGCCGCCCGTCTTCCTCGGCGAGCAGGATCTCGCCGACCCGCGGGTCTTCGACTATCGCCGCCAGGCCGCGTTGCTGCGCCTCGCGGTCGGGCGTGAATTCGGCTTCCTGGGCGAACAACTGGTCGAGCAGGCGGCACAGCGCCGGAATGTCGGTGGCGCTGGCGGGACGGATTTCCATGGTCGTTTCTCCGCGAATCTCGGGGTGACGGGCTTCTCCCGGGACGGCACCCGGCTTAACGTACGGGCTCATTACCGGCAGGCCGGCATGATAGCGCCTATCCCGGCTCCGGCCTTCCTTCCCTTCGCCTGCCAAGAAGCGAACCATGCAGATGCCCGTCAACACCTTCAGGCAACCCCAGGTCCGGGAGGCACAGATCGGCGTCTGGATCGGCCTGGCCGACCCTTATTGCGCGGAGCTGGCGGCCAATGCCGGCTTCGGCTGGCTGCTGCTCGACGGTGAGCACGCGCCCAACGATCTGTGCTCGCTGCTCGGCTAGTTGCAGGCGCTGGCGCCAGCCTGCCAGGCGGTGGTCCGCCCGCCGCTCGGCGATCCGGTGCTGATCAAGCAGTTGCTCGATATCGGCGCGCAGACCCTGCTGGTGCCCCAGATGGAGAGCGCCGAACAGACGCGGGGGCTGGTCGCCGCCATGCACTACCCGTGGCATGGCATTCGCGGGATCGGCGCGGCCTTGGCCCGCGCCTCGCGCTGGAGCAGCATCCCCGACTACCTGGACGAAGCCGACGTGCAGATGTGTCTGCTGGCGCAGGTGGAGAACGTCAGGGGCCTGGAGAATCTCGATGCCATCGCCGCGGTCGAGGGGGGACGGGGTCTTCATCGGTCGGTGGATCTGTCCGCCTCCATGGGCCGGCGCGGCGAGCCCGTTCATCCCGAGGTGGTGGCGGCCATCGAGGACGGCATCGCCCGCATCCGTCGCGCCGGCATCCTCTCCAGCGACGAGGGCGCCGCGCGCCGCTACTTGGCTGGGTTGCGCCTTCGTCGCCGTGGGGGTCGACTCCAGCCTGCTGATGCGTTCCATGAAGGCCCTGGTCGGACGCTTCAAGGGCACCGTCGTGGAGAGCGCCGAAGGCGGCTACTGACCCAAACTGGCGGCGCCGCTCCGCGCGGCCGCGCCTTGCACGGGGTCGAGTGCGCGCGGAGAAGCCCGGTCGTTCCGAACGAACGACGCGTCGCGCCAGGATAGGTTCGTCCCTGTGGGGGCGCGGTGGATGGCGCCATGCATCGTTGCGGGACCTGGCGAGGGAATACCGTTTCCTGTGTCCCGTGCCTGGCCGAGCGCGGCCAGGCGCCATCCGGCGTGATGACGCGGCCGGCGGAGGGAGGCCCTGTGGCTCAGAAGACCTTGGACACCGAGGCGACGAAGTTGGCGTTGCAGTAGGTGTCGTTGCCGGCGTAGTTCTCGCACTCCTCGTCCTCCAGGTCGGTCTGGGTGTAGGTCAGGCCGAACTGCAGGCCGACGAACTCCTTGCTCACCCCGACGTACCAGTCGTAGTAGGCGTCCTCGCCCCTAGTCGCGCCGTTCTTGAAGAAGGTGTCGTCCTTGAAGTCGTACTTGCCGAAGCGCAGGGACAGGCCGATCCCATAGGGCAGGTCGCGCTTATAGCCGATGTAGGAGTAAACCACGTTGTTGTCGCTGTTGACGTCGTCGGAATAGTTGATGCCGATCTTGACGCCGTAGGCCGAGAGGCTGCCGTAGAACTCGCTGTAGTTCAGGTCGGCATTGTCGAGGTGGTCCTTCACATAGTCGTACTTGAGCCAACCCACGTCGAAGGCCAGTTCCTCGGTGATGTTGCCGCCGTAACCGAAGTAGTAGTCGCGCTCCATGGTCGCATCGGAGGTTTCGTAGTCGGTGTTGGAAACCCAGGCGCCGACGTACAAACCGCTCTCGTGGACGATGTCCAGCCCGCCCTGGATGGCCGGGTCGCCCTTGGTCTGCGAGATGCCGCGGAAGATGTACTCGGAGGCCAAGGTGACGTTGGCGCTGACGTTGAACTCGCCCAACGGCGTGTCCAGCGTCGTCCCCGCCACGGCGATGCAACTGCCGGTCATGGCGCCGGCGGCGGTGAGGACGAGGGTGGTTTTCTTGAGCATGGCTCTTCAGTCCTTGTTGCGTTGCGCTGTCGCACGCATCGTTAGGTAAAGCTTTCCCTGAGAAAAGCACAGGGCTTGCCGACCATCAAAAAAATGCCGAAAAAAGGATTTCCTTGCGATTTTCATGGAATTTGCGCACCAAATCGAGCGTGTTGCGCCCTTGGTGCGCATTGTTCCGGTGCGCGCGTCCTCGAGGGGCAGGCATGGTCGCACCGTCGGCAGGCACTGCGGGTCTCGCGACCGGGCACTCGCGCATGGCGCACTCGAAAAGGCTTCCGCAAAGCGGCTTCGCGCCCCGGCGCAGCGGTGGGCCGGGCTGGTGCGGATCGCTCCCCGGATGCTTCAGAAACGGGCGGGCTGCGTATCCGCCGCTCTACCGGGCAGCGGCAGGCAGATCCGTGCCCGCAGGCCCGGGCCGGGGCGCTCGGACAGTTCCAGGCGGCCGCCGTGCTCGCGGGCGACGCGCTCGGCGATGGCCAGGCCGAGGCCGGCGCCCGGCGTCCCGCCACGGGCGTTCTCGCCACGGCGGAAAGCCTGCTTCAACGCCTCGCCGTCCCGTCCGGCGAGGCCGGCGCCGCTGTCGATCACCTCGATCCAGGCGCAGTCGCGGTCCGCGCCGCTGCGCAGGAGTACCGGCGGGCGGCCATGGCGCCAGGCGTTCTCCAGCAAGTTGGTCAGTGCCCGGCGCAACGCCGCCGGGTGCATCCGCACCGGTGGCGGCGCGCCCGGTTCCAGGCGCAGCGGCTGGCCGTGGTCGGCGTAGGCGACGGCCAGTTCCCCGGCCAGAGCATCGAGTTCGCCGAGCACCGCCGGTTCCTCGCGGCTGTCGCGGGCGAAGTCGAGGAACTGGCCGACCAGGGCATCCATTTCGGCGATGCTGCGCCGCAGGCTGGCAGCCACCTCGGGCTCGTCGTGGCCGGCGAGGATCTCCACGCCCAGGCTCAGCTTGGCCAGTGGCGTGCGCAGGTCGTGGGACAGGCCGGCGAGCATCAGGGCGCGCTCGCGTTCGTTGCGCGCCAGGCTGTCGCGCAGGCGGTTGAAACTGCGGCTGAGGCTGGCGGTTTCTTCCGGGCCGCTTTCCTCCAGCGCCGGTGGTTCGGCGCCGCGGCCGAGGCACTCGGCGGCCCGTACCACCCGGGCCAGGGGCCGGTTCAGGCGGCGCTGGATCGCCAGGGCACCGGCCAGCGCCAGCAGCCCGGCGCCCAGCGAGGCGAACAGCCAGGTGCCGCTGGACAGGCGTTCCGGCAGGATGCCCGGCACCGCCAGCCAGAGGTCTTCGCCCTCCAGTCGCAGACGTAGCACCGGGCCGCCGCCGGCCTCGCGCAGCCACTGCACTTCCAGCCCGTCACCGGCCAGGCGCTCGGCCAGACGCAGGGCGAAGCCGCGCTCTAGCGGCGGCAGCGGGGCGGGCGGCCCGTCGGCGGCGACGATGCCGCGGCCGGCCAGGGCCTGGGCGTTGAAGCGGGCGACAAAGGCTTCGCGTTGCGCCGCCGGCAGCGCCAGCAGGCCGGCGCGCAGGGCCGTCGCGTTGTGCGCCACGCCGGCGGCGATCTGTTCCAAGCGCGGTTCGAGGATCAGCCGGCGGGCCAGCAGCGCCCCGCCCAACTGGCCGAGCAGGATCAGCAGGACGATCAGCAGCAGGCTGCGGCCGAACAGGCTGCGTGGCAGCAGCCTCATGGCCGGCGCTCCGCGCCGCCATCGGGCACGAACACGTAGCCCAGCCCCCAGACGGTCTGGATGTAGCGCGGTTGCGCCGGATCGTCCTCGATCGCCCGGCGCAGGCGCATGACCTGCACGTCGATGCTGCGGTCGCTGGCCTCGTGGTCGCGGCCGCGGCTCAGCTCGATCAGCCGGTCGCGGCCGAGTGGTCGCCTGGGGTGGCGGGCCAGGGCCTGGAGCAGGGCGAACTCGCTGCTGGTCAGCGGGATGTCGCCGCCGTCGCGGCGCAGGCGGCGTTCGCCGAGGTGCAGGCTGAAGGGGCCGAAATCGATCCGCCCGTCGCCCGGCAACGGGCCGGTGTGGGCGCCGAGCATGCGCTGGCGGCGGATCAGCGCCTCGATGCGTGCCTGCAGCTCGCGCGGGTTGAAAGGCTTGGGCAGGTAGTCGTCGGCGCCCATCTCCAGGCCGATGATGCGGTCCAGCGGATCGCCGCGGGCGGTGAGCATGACGATGGGAATGGTCTCGCCCCGCGCGCGCAGGCGCCGGCACAGGGACAGGCCGTCCTCGCCGGGCATCATCACGTCGAGCACCAGCACGTCGAAGCGTTCGCGGCCGAGCAGGCGCTCCAGATGCTGGCCGCCGTCCAGGGCGCGGACCGCGTAGCCCCGATCGCTGAGATAGCGTTGCAGCAGGGCGCGTAGGTCCTGCTCGTCGTCGACCACCAGAATTCTCGCCAGGGCTTCGCCCATCTTCGTTTCTCCCGTCGGTTGCCGTGCGAGGGTGACGCAGGCGCCGCTCTCGCCGCCCGGCCGATCCATGACAAAGGGTTACAGATGCGCCCATCGCTCACCGATTGTCACGGATTGCCCGCCGCCGGCAATGCCTCGCTCATGGTTGGCGCCGATAGTAGCTCCCGCCGCCAGCCGGCGGCGTCCAGTCGAGAGGAGCCGATCCCATGAAGTCCCTGTCATCCATCTTCGCCGTGGTGTTCGTCCTGCCCATAGCCTTGGCGTTCGCCGACGCCCAGGCCGGGGAACGCCGCGTCGTCCGCGCCAATGGTCAGGGCGGCGGCAGCGCCACGCTGATCGAGAGCCATGCGGGCCGGCACGCCAGCCTATGGCGTGGCCGCGCGCTGGTCGCCGACGGCCAGGGCAACGCCCGTGCCGTTCGTGGCGTCAGCCTGCAGGGCGACGACGGCGGTAGTCTCGAACGGCATGCCAGCCGTTCGCGCACGGACGACGGAGGCCGCCAGGTCGAACGCGGCCTGTCCGTCACCGGCAGCCAGGGCAGCAGCCTGCAAAGCGGCGGCGGCCTGAGCTATTCCGCGGAGTCGGGGCTGAGCCGGAACCGCTCCACTACCGTCACCGACGCGACGACCGGCAACAGCCGGCAGAGCAGCACCGGCTACAGCCGGGACGGTGGCCTGAGCCGCAGCGTCGCCTGCCAGGACGCCAGCGGCGCCGGCATCGCCTGTCCTTCGCACTGAAACCGTCGTATTTCTTCAGGAGAAACCCCCATGCGCAATTCCTTCATTTCCCTCGTTTTCGCCGGAGCCCTCGGTGTCGCGCTCTGCGTCATGGTCGGCATCGCGCTCGCCGGGCCGGTCCGTGGCGAGCGCCTGCAGGCCGAGTTGCAGGAGCGCTTCGCCCATGCCGACCGCGACGGCGACGGCCGCCTGAGCGAGACGGAGGCCGAGGCCGGAATGCCCTTCGTCGCCCGCCACTTCGCGGCGATCGACAGCGAAGGGCAGGGCTCGGTCAGCCTGGAGCAGGTCAAGGCCTTCGCCCGGGAGCAGGTGGCCCGGCGCAAGGCCGGCCAGTAGAGGACGCCGCCATGTCCAGCGAAACGATCCGCGACACCCTGGGGCCGCAGGCGCTGCCCTGGTTCGCCATGGCCTTCCTCGTGCTGGTCGGTGTCGCCTGCGTCGAGGGGCTGGTGCGCAGCCTGCTGCGCCCCGGCTCCTACGACTGGCGGGCCAGCGCCGCCTCGTTCGCCGACGCGCTGATCCGTCGCGGCGTGGACGCCCTGGGCCTGTCCCTGGTGGCGCCCCTGTTCGTGCTGGCCTACGAGCACCGCCTGCAAAGCCTGGAGATGTCCACGCCGGTGGCCTTCGTCGCCCTGTTCCTCGGCCAGGACTTCCTCTATTACTGGTACCACCGGATGGCGCATCGGGTCCGCTGGTTCTGGGCCTCCCATTCGGTGCACCACTCGCCCGGGCAGTTGAGCCTGGCCACCGCCCTGCGCCTGGGCTGGACCGGCCGGCTGACCGGCAGCGGACTGTTCTACCTGCCGCTGGTCTGGCTGGGCTTTCCGCCGCTAGCGGTGAGCGCCGCGGTTGCGCTCAACCTGCTCTACCAGTTCTGGGTGCACGCGCCCTGGGTACCCCGGCTTGGCCCGCTGGAATGGCTGCTCAACACGCCCACCCACCACAAGGTGCACCACGCCAGCAACCCGCAATACCTGGACTGCAATTACGGTGGCGTGCTGATCGTCTTCGACCGGCTGTTCGGCACCTTCGTCGAGCATCGCCCGGAGATCCCCATCCGCTATGGCCTCAGCCGGCCGCTGCACAGCTACAACCCGCTGCGCATCGCCCTGCACGGCTGGCTGGAACTGGGCCGCGACCTGCTCCGCGCGCGCGGCCTGCGCGCCCGCCTGGGCGTGCTGGTCGGGCCGCCCTGAGGCGCGATCCGATCGTCCCGCGGGCGCCGACGGGCCGGCGATCGGCTTTATACTCGCCGCGTCCCGCGGAGCCGATGGAGGTCGACATGCTCGAATCGCTGGAAAAGATGCTCGCCCAGGGCGTGGATAGCCCGCTGCTGCGCTTCGGCCTCGGCAAGGGCTACCTGGATGCCGGCGACGCGCCGCGCGCCGCCGAGCATCTGCGCCGCTGCGTGGAACTCGACCCGAACTATTCCGCGGCCTGGAAATTGCTCGGCAAGGCGCTGCAGGCCGCCGGCGACCCGGATGGCGCTCGCCTGGCCTGGGAGCTGGGCTTGGAGGTCGCCGAGCGGCGCGGCGACCGGCAGGCGGAGAAGGAAATGACGGTGTTCCTGAAGCGGCTGGGCCGGCAGCACTGACGGCCGGTCGCTTGCGCTTTTGTCGTTTCGCTCGGGATACGGTCGACGGATCGGCCAAGGCGGCTGCCGTCCCTGGCCGGCGCCGTCACGGGCGTTTTTCGGCCAGCTCCTGCCTCGGCGACTCCCCGGCGGTCGGCGCCTCGAAGCGTCCGACGTGGCCGCTCCATTCGAGCGGCTTGCCGTCGAGTTCGGCCCGATGCGCCTTGCCGGCATCCACGTCGTCGGCGATGGCCAGGGTCAGCGTGCGGCCGTCGACCAGTTCGAGGGCGACGAGGTCGGCATCCGCCGTGTGGACATGGTGCAGCGCGGCGATCCGGCTGCGGCTGTCGGTGACCGTTTCCGCCGCCGGATCGTAGCACCCGTGCGGTTCGAGCACGGCGACGAAGGTGGCGTCGGTGGCGTTCTCCAGGCGTTCGATCAGCACCGGCTCGCGGCGCAGGTTGAAACGCGGGTCGTTGGCGCCGCTCTCGGCCAGGATGATCCGGGTGCCGGCGGGCGGCAGCATGCGGTAGGTGTAGAAGCGCTCGCCGTTGAGCCAGGTCAGGGTCGCGTTGCCGGCCTCCGGCGTGCCGCTCGCGTCCACCCACAGGTGTTGGTAGCCGTTGGCCTTGCCCAGCACCGGCCGCTCTGCCGGATAGGAGTGCAGTGGGAAGCCCACGTCGGTGATGTGCCCCGCGTAGTGCAGGGGCAGGTCGTATTGCGCCGGCTTGCTGCCCTGGACGCGCAGCAGGTCGACCACCAGCGGGCCGGCCAGGCCGTCCACCTCCAGTTGCGCCAGGGTGCGCCGGAAGCGCACCTCGGGGTAGGCGCCCTCGACTTCCGCGGTGCTGACCCGCGTCGGCCCGTCCGCCGCGAAGTACAACTGGCGGGGCGCGATGCGCTCGCCGACCTTCCACTGGCCGTCGAAGTGGCTGGTCTCGTTCACCACCAGAGTGTTGTGGGCGACGGTTTGCCGGGCCCAGCTCTGGTTCTCCCCGAGGTAGCGGCCGCCGTCCTTGGATTCGACGTTGAGAAAGCGCACCGCGCCGTAGTCGGTGACCACCGCGGCGCCATCGTCGTAGAGCATCCAGCCCAGCTTGTCGAAATGTCCGTGGCCCATGCCCTGAGCGCTGTTCTTGACGACCAGCGTCTGGCCGTGCTCGTCGATCCCGGCGCGCAGCACCGTGACGGCGCCGCCGTCGCCCGCCGGGCCGTCGCGGAACAGCCGGGAGGCGAAGGGGAAGGGCTGCGCCTTGCCCTCGGCCAGGTCGCGGGCGACCAGCAGGCCCTCGGGAGTCAGGGTGGTGTGTCCCTGCCACTGGGCGATCGACAGGAAGGTCGGGTCGCGGGTCGCGGCATAGCCGATGGCGATGGCCTGATACAGCTCGTCGGTCTTCAGGCTCTTGTCGCGCAGGGCGTCGTTGAGCGGGAACAAGTAGCCGCCCTGGGTGAGCTGGACGGTGGCGCGGATCGCCTTGAGCAGCACGCCGTCGCGGTACGCGAAGATCCTGCGCTCGGGCTCGTTGGCCTCGATCGCCTGGGCGAAGACCACGAAGGGCTCGAGGGCGTAGCGCTGGTAGTAGGGGCCTTCGCTGTAGTAACCGTCGGGCGAGAAGAGCTGCTCGATCTGGCGTAGGAAGCCGGTCCGGCCGCTCTTGTCGAGACCGTTCAGGGCCCTGGCCACCAACTCGTCGTCGCGCAGCACGTAGCCGGTCATGCCGACCGCGGCGCAGGCCCAGGTCGCGTGGTTGTGAATCAGCTCGAACACCTGCGGCTGGCCCTCCGACAGGAAGGCCGCCATCGGCCGGAACACCTGCTCGTCGATGGTCCGCCGGTCCTCGTCCGAGAGGCTGTCGCGGATGGCGTCGTAGCCCTGCACCGCATACATCAACCAGACGCTGTCGTTGAGGCTCTGCCAGAACAGCCGCCCCGGCGAGTCGACGCTGGCGGCCGGGTGCGGCCCCAGGGTCGGGTAGAGCCTGGCGTATTCCAGCAGTAGGCGGCGCGCGTAGTCGGCGTAGGCGCCATCGCCGGTGACCCGGTACAGCAGGCCGGCGGCGTAGATCGTCATGTAGTTGCGCTTGTGCTGTTCGTGGGTCGAACCGCCGCCGGGGTCGCGCGGCACCGGCACCTGGATTCCGCCGCGCCTGGCCGCCTCGACCAGTTCGGCCAGGCGCCGGCGCTCGCCGGCGAACAGCGGGTAATCGGCCTGGATCGGGCCGGAGGACCTGAACAGCACGGGGCCTGCGCCGGCGGGGGCGGCGGCCAGAGCCTCGGCCTGTCCCGCAAGCAGCATGGCGATGGTCAGGCCCAGGGTGGTCTGCAATCTTGGCATCGACAGCCTTCCTTTACGTGATTATCCGGTATGTGGCTATCCGGTCGGTCCTGCCGCCTCTATCCGGCGGCCGGATCGGCGGGGCGGGCATAGTCCCGGATGGCCTCGATGTGCACGATGGCATAACGTTCGGCGTCCGCGACATCCCGGAGCGATCCGGCCGCGGTCGGACCGCCTGTCCGCCGGTTCTTGACCGCTGGACATCGCCTGCCTCATGTGGGACGTTCGTGCCCGCCAGGCCGGAGCCGCTGGCGCGTCCGCCGTCCGCGTGCCATCGTTGCGCCCCCCCGTGCGGCGGACCGGCGGCCTCATTCCCCCCGCCCGTCCGCCCGTCGTCCCGATTTCGCCGCCGGCTATCGCCGTGGCGCGTGCGAAGGGGATTCCGCGCGGCGTTCGGCGTATGTTCAGTTCCACAGCCTTCGGGAGCTTGCAGCAGTCATGACCAATCCCCTCCATTTCGATCTGCAGTCGCTGCGGGTGTTTCTCCTGGCCGCCGAGCTGGGCAGCCTGACCCGGGCGGCGGAGCGCGCCCACCTCACCCTGTCGGCAGTGAGCAAGCGCATCTGCGATTTGGAGAAGACCATCGATTGCCCCCTGTTCGTCCGCCAGCCGCGCGGGCTCGAACTGACGCCGGCCGGCCAGGAACTCCTGGAGCACACCCGCACCATCCTCGACAACGTCAACCGCATGGCCGCCGACATCGGCGAGTTCGCCACCGGCGTGCGTGGCCATCTGCGCCTGTGGGCCAACACCTCGGCGGTGCTGCAGTTCCTACCGGACGATCTGGCGGCCTTCCTCGGCGAGCGGCCGCAGGTGCGTATCAGCCTGGAGGAGCGGCTGACCGAGGAGATCATCGCGGCGCTGGACAGCGAGCGGATCGACCTCGGGGTGTTCGCCGACAACCTGCCGGCGCCGACCCTGCAACTGCGCCCCTACCGGCAGAGCCGGCTGGTCCTGCTGGTGCCGGTCGGGCACCCGCTGGCCAAGTTCGGCCGGATCGCCTTCGTCGACACCCTGGCCTACGACCACATTGGCCTCGCCCACGGCACCTCGCTGCTGCGCCTGCTGATCGACTCGGCGGTGACCGCCCAGCGAATCCTGCGTTTGCGCATGCAGGTTGGCAGCTTCGACGCCATCGGCCGGATGGTCGAGGCCGGCCTGGGGATCGGCGTGGTGCCCGATGGCGCGGTGCACGGCGAACGCCTGAAGGCCGGCCTGCGCGCCATCCCGCTGACCGACGACTGGGCTAGCCGCACCCTGTGGGTCGGCGTGAAGTCGGAAGAGACACTGCTGCCCGAAGCGCGCGAGCTGTGGCAGTTTCTTTTGCGGGCGGGGGAGGGCGGTCTGGCGCGGTGATCGGCGGCGGCGGGGGCTCGTTCATGGGATGAGCGCATCAACACTTTTTACGTGCAGAACAATTACCCCTTGCAAGATATTCATGCCGAATTGGAGCGTGTCGAGGGCGGTTTTGGTGTAACTCCCTTTGAACACTTCAATGGCTTACTCTTACTGTGTCATAAAGCTAAACGTTCATCTGCTCGCTATTTTTCCGTCCGCAGCACGGACAACGATCAAGACGGCTCGCCAGGCGCTGGGCGATCAGCCAGCGCAAGGTCGTGATCGCGTTGGGTTGATGACGCTGGGGCCGCTGAGCGGCCCCGCGGAACGTACTCTTGGGGTAAGGCAGATGGCGGGCGGAGTGTGGCGTTTTTTGGGTGTCAGGATGACGCAGGCGCTCGGCCACCAGAAAGCGGGAATCGCACAGATGATCGAGGTAAGCTTCGAAGCGCTGTTCCATCCGTTATCCGTTCTCTCGTGGAATCCAATCGGCTGTTGGGATGAACGTATTCTCCCCGATTCCTTATGAAACAGTAAGATTAATGGGGTGGCGGTGTCCGGTTTGATAGGGGCAAGTCCAGGGAAAGCACCCTTCGGGCTTTCCGGTCCGGGCGCCACTCCCGCCTCGGCGACCCCCACCGGCCAGGACAATAGGCTTCGCTCTGTCCGGCGATGCGAGCGCTTCGCCTAGCAGCACGCGCCCCTATATCATGGACAGACATCCACCTCGCTCCCGAAGCGTACGCACAACCCTGGCGCACAGGCGCAAGAGACTCCTACATGTTTGACGGCATAGTCGATTTCATCGCGCAGACGGGTTACCTCGGCGTATTCCTCCTGATGGTCCTGGAAAACATCTTCCCGCCCATTCCCTCCGAACTGATCATGCCGCTGGCCGGCTTCGCCGCCGCCAAGGGCGAACTGAGCGCCTTCGGCGTGCTGCTGGCGGGGACGGCGGGCTCGGTATTCGGCGCATTGCCCTGGTACTACGCCGGCTACTTCTTCGGCAGCGAACGGCTGAAGCGACTGGCCGGGCGCTTCGGTCGCTGGATGACCATTTCCCCGCGAGAAGTGGACAGCGCCTCCGCCTGGTTCGAACGCCATGGCTGGAAGGCCACGCTGTTCGGCCGGCTGATCCCGGCGATCCGCACCCTGATCTCGACGCCCGCCGGCATGGTCGCCATGCCCATGCGCGCCTTCCTGCTCTATTCGACGCTCGGCTCGCTAGTATGGATAACCGCGCTGACCGTCGCAGGTTACATGCTGCACGGGCAATATCATGTGGTCGCCGACTACATCGACCCGCTGTCCAAGGTAGTGGTGCTGGCAGTGGTCGGCCTGTATCTGTACCGCCTGGTCACCCACAAGGAAGAGAAGCCCCAGGCCTGAGCTGGCGTCCCCACTGGCCCGCCGTCCGCTCCGATTGGCGACGGGCCTCCTCATCCCTTGATGCACACCAGCGGCCGCAGCCGCGCCACCCGCACCGCCAGTCCCGCCCGTTCGGCCGCCTCCACCACCGCACCGACGTCCTTGTAGGCCAGCGGCGCCTCCTCGGCCACGCCGCGCAGGCTCGGGCTGCGGATCAGGATGCCGCGGGCGGCCAATTCGTCCACCACCGAGCGTCCCTGCCAGCGGCGCAGCGCCTCGTGACGGCTCATCGCCCGGCCGGCACCGTGGCAGGCCGAGGCGAAGGCGCGCGCCCCGCTACCGGCCGCTCCGGCGAGAACCCAGGAAGCGGTGCCCATGCTGCCACCGATCAGCACCGGCTGGCCGACCTGGCGGTACTCCACCGGCAGCTCGGCGTGCCCGGCGGCGAAGGCGCGGGTCGCACCCTTGCGGTGGACGAACAGCCGCCGGCGCTGGCCGCCGAGGACATGCCACTCCTCCTTGCAGGTGTTGTGCGACACGTCGTAGAGCAACGGCAGGCGGATGCCGGGAAACAGTTCGGCGAAGGCCTGCCGAGTCAGTCGGGTGAGGATCTGCCGGTTGGCCAGCGCGCAATTGATCGCCGCGCGCATGGCGCCGAGGTAACGCCGGCCCAGCTCGGAATCCAGCGGCGCACAGGCCAACTCGCGGTCCGGCAGGGCGATGCCCGCCCGCGCGGCGGCGATCACCATGGCACGCAGGTAGTCGGTGCCAATCTGGTGGCCCATGCCCCGCGAGCCGCAGTGGATGGTCGCCAGCACGTCGCCCTCGGACAAGCCATAGGCCCGGGCCGCCCGGATATCGAACAGTTCGTCGACTACCTGCACTTCCAGGTAGTGGTTGCCCGAGCCGAGAGTGCCCATCTCGTCGCGCTGGCGCTTCTTCGCCTGCTCCGAAACAGCGGCAGGATCGGCGCCGGTCATGCGGCCGGACTCCTCGATGCGCGCCAGATCCGCCTCGTCGCCGAAACCCGCCTCGACCGCCCACTTCGCACCGCCGAGCAGCATGGCATCCATCTGCCGGGCCGACAGGCGCAACGTCCCGGTGCTGCCGAGCCCGGCCGGGATGCGCCGGTAGAGCACATCGGCCAGACGCGGCTTGAGCGCTTCCAGGTCGGCCAGCTTGAGTCCGGTATGCAGGCTGCGCACCCCGCAGGAGATGTCGAAGCCCACCCCGCCGGCCGACACCACCCCGCCCTCCCCGGCATCGAAGGCCGCCACTCCACCGATCGGGAAACCGTAGCCCCAGTGCGCATCGGGCATGGCATAGGCGGCTTCGACGATACCCGGCAGGCTGGCGACATTGGCGATCTGCTCGCCGACCTTGTCGTCCATCGACTCGACGAGCGCCTGCGAGGCGAAGATCACTCCCGGCACGCGCATCCGTGCACTGGCCGGCAGCTCCCATTCGAAGGGGCCGCGCTGGCGAAACTTCGAGAGATTCATCGCTCGCCTCCCGCCTGCCCTCGATGGGAGCATGGCCTTTTCAGCATAGCCGTCGCCCGGCGACGGCAGCGAAAACCCTCGCTTCAGCTCAGCAACCCGCGTGCCGCCGCGACTATGCCCGGCACCTGCGGCAAGGCCGCCTCCTCCAGATGCTTGGCGTAGGGAGTCGGCACCTCCAGACTGCACACCCGCGCAGGCGGCGCATGCAGTTCGTGGAAATCCCGTTCAACGACGCGCGCGATGATCTCGGCGGCCAGGCTGCCGCTGCGCCAACCCTCGTCGACCACCAAAAGACGGCGGGTCTTGCACACCGAGGCCATGATCGCGGCGTCGTCCAGCGGATGCAGTACACGCAGGTCGAGCACCTCGGCGGAGATGCCCTCGCCGGCCAACTGCTCGGCCGCCGCCAGCGCTTTGCCGAGGGTGCCGCCGTAGGCGACCAGGGTCAGGTCCGAGCCCACGCGGCGTACCCGCGCCGAATGGATGTCCACCACCGCGTGCTCGTCCAGCTCGCCCTCCAGGTCGTACAGCGCGCAGTGCTCGAAGATCAGCACCGGGTCGGGGTCCTGCAATGCCGGCCAGAGCATGCCGCGGGCATCCTCCAGGGTCGCCGGGACGAGGATCTTCAGGCCGGGGATGCGCGCGTACCAACCCTCCAGGCTGTGCGAGTGCTGCGCCGCCAACTGGCGTCCGGCGCCGGTCGCTATGCGCAGCACCAGCGGCACCGAGAACTGCCCGCCGGACATGTGCCGCAGGGTCGCGGCGGTATTCATCAACGGTTCCAGCGCCAGCAGGCTGAAGTTCGCCGTCATCACCTCGACGATCGGCCGCATGCCGCCCAGCGCCGCGCCGATACCGGCGGCGACGAAAGACAGCTCCGACAGCGGCGTGTCGCGGATGCGCCGCTCGCCGAACTCCTCGAGCAACTCCCTGGACACCGCATGGGTGCCGCCGTAGCGGCCGATATCCTCGCCCATCAAAAATACCTGCGGATCTCGGCAAAGCGCCTCGCGCAGGCCCTGGCGCAGTGCTTCGCGGTAGCTGACGCGGCTCATTGGGTCCAGTCCGAGGCGTAGACATCGCGTAGCAGGTCCTCGACCGGCTCCAGGCTGCCGGCCTCGGCGAAGGCCACCGCAGCCTCCACTTCGGCCACCGCCTCGGCCTCCAGGGCGTGGCGGCCCGCCTCGTCGAGCAGCCCCTGGGCCTCGAGTTGAGCGCCGTAGGTGTGGATCGGTCCGCGCTTCTTCCACGCCTCCACTTCGGCCTTGTCGCGATACGGCTCGGGATCGGCCATCGAACGGGCGCGGAAACGATAGGTACGGAACTCGAGAAAGCAGGGGCCGCAGCCCGCCTGCATCTGCCCCAGCGCCGCGCGGGTCGCCTCATGCACGGCGACCACATCCATGCCGTCCACCGAGCGGGCCGGCACCTTGAAAGCATGGACCTTGGCGCACAGGTCGGTCTGCGCCTGCGAACACTCCAGGGAAGTGCCCATGGCGTAAAGGTTGTTCTCGCAGCAGAACAGCACCGGCAGCCGCCAGAGCGCGGCCAAATTGAGCGACTCGGCGGCAACGCCCTCGGCCAGCGCGTCCTCGCCGAAGAAGCAGACGGTCAGCCGCTTGCTGTCCCGCATGCGTTCGGCCAGCGCCAGCCCCACCGCCAGCGGCAGGCTGCCGCCGACGATGGCGTTGCCGCCGAAGAAGCGGGTCTTCGCATCGAACAGGTGCATGGAACCGCTACGCCCGCGCGAGCAGCCCTCCCGGCAACCGTACATCTCGGCCACGATCGCGCGCATCGGCACGCCCTTCAACAACGCATGGCCATGCTCGCGGTAGGTCGCGACCACCGCGTCGTCCGCCGCCAGGGCGTGCAGCACGCCGACCGCGATCGCCTCCTGGCCGATGTACAGATGCAGGAAACCGCGAATCTTGCCCTCGCCATACAGCTCGGCGGCGCGCTCTTCCAAGTAGCGGATGCGCAGCATGTCCAATAGCAACTGCCGCGCGAATTCGGCGGGATAGGGTACCGACAGGCTCATACGGACTCTCCAGGGTCGAGGTGTCGCCATTGGGCAGCCCCAATTCACGGGCCTCGGGCAGGCGCCGCATCGGCGTGCCGTCGCGGGTGCGCGGCAGACCCGGCGGGAAATCCAACGTCCTGGGCGCCACCGCCGCTCCCAGGTACTTACGTGCTGGCCGGACAATTCGTCGCACAGCACGGTGCCGGCCGCGAAGCCATCCCAGGGCGGGACGAAAAACTTCGCCGTCTTGCCGAAAACAGGGGTCTAGCTTGCCGATCACCGCCGCCTTGGCTACCGCCGGGTGTCGAGCCGTGCGCTCTTCACCTCGAAGGGGCCGATCACATCGCCGGCAGACTTGATAACGTCATCACAGCGGCCGACTAACCAGTAATAGTCGTCGCCGTCGCGGTGGGCAAGGTCGCTGCCTGGCTGGCGGCCGCCGACGAAACGGCGCCGCCTCCCGGTTCGCGCCATGGCGGCCCGGCGGCAAATGCCGTCGCCTGCGCGTTCGCCTGCTCTTCGCACATACCGCGAAACCGCTCATCAGAAAGCGCCGCCGTCGCCTTCGATCGCCGTTCGCGGACGGACGGGCAGGACATGGCCGGGGCCAGGAGGCAGCGAGCAGGTTCGCCAGGATCCGCGCGGCCGGCATGCCGTACCGCGCCGCATGGGCGATACGCCGGGAGATCGGCCGGCGATGCCGATGGTGGGTCGACCAGCGGCGAGCGCACGACCTGTAGCGACTACAGGGTCGAACGGCTAAAGTCGAAGCAGGCACAAGCGCGAACAGAGGTCGAAAGATCGCAATGAAAATCGGGGAACTGGCGAAAATCACCGAAACTTCGGTGGAAACCATCCGCTACTACGAGCGTGAGGGCCTGCTGGCCGCGCCGGCCCGCACGATGGGCAACTTCCGCATCTACATGGGCGCGCATGTCGAAAGGCTGTCGTTCATTCGCCGTTGCCGCCTGCTGGACATGACCCACGAAGAGATTCGGGCACTGCTCCGTTTCAAGGACGATCCCCGCCAGGACTGCGCCGATGTGAACAGCCTCCTCGATGCGCACATCGCCCACGTGTCCGCGCGCATCCACGAACTCCGCCAGCTCGAGGAACAACTCAAACGCCTGCGCGAGTGCTGCAGCGAGCCGAGCGAGGCCGCGCGCTGCGGCATTCTGCGCGAGCTGTCGCAGCCGCTGGCGGAGGACCGGACGCGGGGAGGCAATCGTGTGACCGGCTCGCATCCGGGCAAGCTCGCTCAATGAAGTCGCCGCCGCGCTCGCCACGGCGGCCGGCATGCACGGCGAGGACTCTACCGGGCGGCTGGTCCAGACTGCCCGGATGACCGCCACCGCCAGGCACCGGCCATCGGAGCAGCCATGAACGACCAGGACGAAGTCATCGCCTTCCTTTCCCGCCCTGCCAGCTACGGCGCGCCCGACGGCCGCGTCGAGCGCATCGACAGCCACGGCTCGCTGGTCTTCCTGCACGGCGGGCGCGCCTACAAGCTCAAGCGCGTGGTCGCCTACGCGGCCCTCGACTACCGCAGCCTGGGCAGCCGCGAACGCGCCTGCCGCGCCGAACTGCGCCTGAACCGGCGCACCGCGCCGCAGCTATACCTGGCCGTGCGCTCGATCAACCAGGCGGCGGACGGCAGCCTGCGCTTCGACGGCGCCGGGCCGGTGCTCGACTGGGTGGTGATGATGCGGCGTTTTCCCCAGCAGGCGCTGTTCGAGCGCATGGCCGTCGCCGGGCATCTGACGGAGGCGCTGATGGAACGCCTGGGCGCGGAGATCGCCCGCTTCCACGCCGGCGCCGAGATCGCCGCGCAGTTCGGCGGCCCACTGGCGGTACGACTGGTCATCGAGGAAAACCACCGGGAACTTCGCCGCTACCCCGACCTGCTCGACCACGGCGCCCTGGCCGCCCTGCACCGCGCCGCGCTGGCCGAACTCGATGCCCAGGCCGGGGAACTCGACCGCCGCCGCCGCGAGGGCCGAGTGCGGCGCTGCCACGGCGACCTGCGGCTGGCCAACGTCTGCCTGTTCGACGGCCGGCCGACACTTTTCGACGGCATCGAATTCAGCGACCGGCTGATCTGCATCGACGTGCTCCACGATCTCGCCTTCTTGCTGCTCGACCTCCAGCATCACGGCCTCGACGCGCTGGCGACGCGCCTGCTGCGAAGCTACCTGGCGCATGCCGGCGAAGCCGAAGACTGCCGTCCGCTGCCGCTGTTCCTCTCCCTGCGCGCCGCCACCCGCAGCTTCACCCTGGCCTGCGGCGCCCGTCGCCAGCACGACCCGGCGCTGGCCGCCGACAAGGCTCGCCAGGCCCGCGTCCTGCTCGCCAGGGCCGCGGCCTGCCTGCGCGGCGACGGTCTGCCTTGACCGCACGAACGACCGGGCGGGCACAATATCCAATTTCTACCGATAATCAGGAGCCACCCATGTCCACGGACCTTCCCCTGCTCTTCGCCCTGCACGGCAGCGAGGACTACGCCGCCCGCGTCGCGCGGCGCCTCGGCCTGGGCTTGGCCGCCCACGAGGAGCGCGAGTTCGAGGACGGCGAGCACAAGAGCCGCGCGCTGGAGCCGGTCGAGGGCCGCAAGGCGGTAGTCTTCCACGCGCTGCACGGCGACGACCAGCACAGCGCCAACGACAAGCTCTGCCACCTGCTGTTCTTCTGCGCCGCGCTGAAGGACGCCGGCGCCCGCCGCGTGCAGGTGGTCGCGCCATACCTGTGCTATGCGCGCAAGGACCGCCGCACCAAGTTCCAGGACCCGATCGTCACCCGCTACGTCGCCGCGCTCCTCGAAAGCTGCGGAGTGGACCGGCTGACCACCCTGGAAGTGCACAACGTCGCCGCCTTCGACAACGCCTTCCGCGTGCCCAGCCACAATATCGAGGCCGCCGCCCTGTTCGCCGCGCACTTCGCCCCGCTCGTGGGCGCGACGGAAGTGGTCGCGGTATCGCCCGACGCCGGCGGCGCCAAGCGCGCCGAGCAGTTCCGCCAGGAACTGGAAGCGCGCATCGGCCGTTCGGTGGGCAGCGCCTTCATGGAGAAATACCGCAGCGACGACCGGATCAGCGGTTCGCTGCTGGTCGGCGAGGTGCGCGGCAAGGTGGCGATCGTCGTCGACGACCTGATCAGCACCGGCGGCACCCTGCTGCGTGCCGGCCAGGCCTGCCAGGCGGCCGGCGCCAGCCGGCTGTTCGCCGCCGCCGCCCACGGCCTGTTCACCGGCGGCACGGAACTGCTCGACAGCCCGGTGTTCGAGCGCATCGTGATCTGCGACAGCGTGCCGCCGTTCCGCCTGCCGGCGGAGCTGGCCGCACGGCGCCTGGAGATCCTCGACTCCACGGCGGACGTGGCCGCGCGGCTGGCCGGTGAATACCGCCTGGCGCCGATGGCGGAGTTGCCGGCATGAAGCGCCTGCCGCCCATCGGCGAGAACGACCTGCTGCTGGTGATCGACCTGCAGAACGACTTCTGCGCCGGCGGCGCCCTGGCCGTGCCGGGCGCCGACGAAGTGGTGCCGACGGTCAACCGCCTGGCCGAAGACTTCGCCCACGTGGCGCTGACCCAGGACTGGCACCCGCCGGGCCACCGGAGCTTCGCCAGCAGCCATCCGGGGCGCCGGCCGTTCGAGAGCGTCCGGCTGGACTACGGCGAGCAGACCCTGTGGCCCGACCACTGCGTGCAGAACAGCCACGGCGCCGAACTCCACCCCGCGCTGGACATTCCCCATGCCGAGCTGATCCTGCGCAAGGGTTACCGCGCCGAGGTCGACTCCTATTCGGCGTTCCACGAGAACGACCGTTGCACGCCCACCGGCCTGGCCGGCTACCTGCGCGAACGGGGCCTGCGCCGGCTGTTCCTCGCTGGCCTGGCCACCGACTACTGCGTGCACTACACCGCGCTGGACGCGCGCCTAGCGGGCTTCGAGACGCTGCTGCTGAGGCAGGCCAGCCGTGCCATCGACCGCGACGGCTCCCTCGCCGCGGCATTGCAAGCGATGCGCGCGGCCGGGGTGAAGATCCTCGACTAGCCCTTCCCAGGCCAGGGAGTCCGCAGGCAGGGAAACCACCGTCGGTCGTTTCCACCTGCCGCGCATGGAAGGGCCCGAAACGGAAAACGCTGCGCGGTTTTCCGTCCCGCGGGCGACACGAGCGACGCCGCCGTCACAGCCCGGCCAGCCGGTCGGCCCGCTCCGCCAGGTCGCGCAGCGCCTCGCTCACCGCCACCGGATAGGGCGGCGCTGGCTCCAGCGCTCGCAGTGCCGCCGGCAGGGTGTCGAGCTGGCGCAAGGCATAGGCGCGCACCTCCTGCAGCGACGGCGAAGGCGCTAGGCGCCGTCCGTCGCACATCACCGGCCGGATCAGCGCCTGCCCCTCGCCCGCCTCGCCCTCCAGCATCAGGCTGTCGCCACGGCAGTGGCCGCTGTCGTCGTAGCGCCGCCAGACCTGTTTGCGCCCCGGCCAGGTACTCTTGCCCTCCGAACGCTTGCGCCGCGGCTGGCCGGCGTACTCCTGCAGCTTGTAGACGCAGTCCAGGTACGGCACGTCGCTGGAGGTATCCAGCCGGGTGCCGACGCCGAAGCCGTCGATCGGCGCGCCCTCCGCCAGCAGCCGGCGCACCTCGTATTCGTCCAGGTTGCCGCTGGCGAAGACGGTCGCATCGCCCAGCCCGCCACGGTCGAGGATGGCGCGCACCCGGCGGGCATGCTCGCCAAGGTCGCCGCTGTCCAGGCGCACCCCCTGGACACGGATGCCGGCCGCGGCCAGGCGCGGCGCCAGCTCGACCACCTTGCGCGCCGCCGCCTCGGTGTCGTAGGTGTCGATCAGCAACACTACCGACTGCGGCAGGCTGCGGGCGAAGTGCTCGAAGGCCTCGGCCTCGTCGAGGTGGGCCTGGACGAAGGAATGCGCCATGGTTCCGGCCAGCGGAATGCCGAACTGCGCGCCGGCCAGTACCGTGGCGCTGGCCTGGAAGCCGGCCAGGTAGCTGGCGCGGGCGGCGAGCAGCCCGGCCTCGGCGCCGTGGGCGCGGCGCAGGCCGAAGTCCACCAGGGGCCGGCCCGACGCCGCCAGCGTCAGCCGCGCCGCCTTGCTGGCGATCAGCGTCTGGAAATGCAGCAGGTTGATCAGCCGCGACTCGACCAGTTGCGCCTCGGGCAGGGGCGCGACTACCCGCAGGACCGGCTCGTCGGCGAAGAACGGCGTGCCCTCGGCCATGGCCTGCACCTCGCCGGAAAAGCGCAGCCCGGCCAAGTAGTCGAGAAAGGTTGGACGGAACAGGCCCAGGCCGCTCAGCCAGTCGAGTTCGGCCTGGGTGAAATGCAACTGCTCCAGGTAGTCGAGCACCTGTTCCAGTCCGGCGGCCAGGTAGAAATTGCGGCAGGCCGGCGGCTTGCGGGCGAAGAACTCGAACACCGCGCCGTCGAGCATGTCGCGCTCGACATAGCCCTGCAGCATGGTCAACTGGTAGAGGTCGGTGAGCAGCGCGCCGGGGGCGGGCAGATATGGCGGATCGTGCGGCATGGGTATTCTCCCGTGCGAGTGATGGCGGGTCCGACGGCCGGTCGCCGCGGCCCGTCACCGGCCGGCCCGGACGGGCCAGACTGGAAAAAGAACGCGATAGAACCGGGAGACGCGCATGTCCAGCACTAGGCTCTTTCTCGCCGGCGACCTGATGACCGCCCGCGGCATCGACCGCATCCTGCCGCATCCCGGCGACCCTTTCCTCCACGAAGCTTACGCCAGATACGCCGACGAGTACGTGGAACTGGCCGAGCAGCGCAACGGCCCCATTCCCCGCCCGGCGGACTTCGCCTACGTCTGGGGCGTGGCCCTGGACGAGTTCGAGCGGCGGCGCCCGCAGGTGCGCCTGGTCAACCTGGAAACCGCGGTGACGGCGCGCGGCCAGCCGCAGCCCAAGGGCATCAATTACCGGATGAACCCGGCCAACCTGCCGGTGCTGGCGGCGGCCGGCCTGGACTGTTGCGCGCTGGCCAACAACCACGTACTGGACTGGGGCGAGGAAGGCCTGCTCGATACCCTGCGACATCTCGACGCCGCGGGCCTGCGCCATGCTGGCGCCGGGGTCGACCGCCGGCACGCCGAGGCGCCGGCGATCCTGCCGCTGGCTGACGGCGGACGCCTGCTGGTGTTCGCCTTCGCCGGTCCGGGCTGCGGCGTGCCGGGGCGCTGGATGGCCGGCGCGCGGCAGCCGGGCGTCGCCCTGCTCGCCGACTTCTCGGCCGACAGCCTGCAACGGGTGACGAAGCGCATCCAGGCGGCAAAACGGCCCAGCGACCGGGTCGTAATCGCCTTGCACTGGGGCGGCAACTGGGGCTTCGGCATTTCTCCCGAGCAACAGCGTTTCGCCCACGCGCTGATCGACACGGCCGGTGCCGACCTGATCCACGGTCACTCCTCGCACCACATCAAGGGCATCGAGGTATACCGCCAGCGGCTGATCCTCTATGGTTGCGGCGACCTGCTCGACGACTACGAGGGCATCGGCGATCACGATGCCTGGCGCGGCGACCTGGGTTTGCTGTACTTCGCCGACCTGGACGCCACCGGCCGCCTGCAAGCCCTGGAACTGGTACCGACCCGCCAACGACGCTTCAGCCTGCACCGTGCCGAGGGCGAGGACCGCCGCTGGCTGCAGGACACCCTGAGGCGCGAATGCGCGCGCTTCGGCTGCGGCCTACACGACGGCGGGGAAGGTGCTCTGCGCCTCGACTGGCCGGCGACGGCCTAGGGGTCTGCTAACACTACTCTCCGCGAGCCGCGTTGCTGCGCCAAATGGCGCCAGGCCGGGCCGCGATCGGCGTGGCGCGGGACGCAGGGAATGGCATTGCCTTGCCAAGTCCCGCAACGACGCATGGCGCCATTTGCCGCGCAGCCTGGGCGGCCCCACCCGCAGGGACGGGCCTGTTTTTGCGCGGTGCGTCGTTGCTCGTCGTTCGTTTGGAATGACCGAACTTCTCTGCTCGCGCCTAACCCCGCGCAAAAACAGGCTCCGTCGCGGCCGCGCGGAGTCGTGTTAACAGGGCCTAAGCCTCTTGCCGGGCCGCAGGCGATGCACGCGGCGGGGAGAAAACCCTCGCGCAGCGATCTTCCTCCGGCGATACCGCGTTCCGCAGCGCTTTCCCGGCGACGAAACCCGCCATTGGTGATTTCAAATCACAGTTGCTGTTCCGCTTGCCGGCTTAATCCCGCCGACGGCTTCGCCGATACTGCCCGCCATCCCGGCCGCCCGCTCTGCGACGGCCCCGACCCTTTGTGCGGAGAAACTCCATGAAGATCCTGTTGATCAACGGCGGCCAGCGCTTCGCCCATTCGGGCGGGCGCCTCAACGACACCTTGCATGAGGCGGCGCGCGTCCAGCTCGCCGAACTGGGCCATACGCTGGAGGAAACGCGCATCGCCTCCGGCTACGACATCGAGGCGGAAGTGCGCAAGATCCTCTGGGCCGACGCCCTGATCTACCAGATGCCCGGCTGGTGGATGGGCGCGCCCTGGACGCTGAAGAAGTACCTCGACGAGGTGTTCACCGCCGGCCACGGCAGCCTCTACGCCAACGACGGGCGCAGCCGCCAGGACCCGAGCCGCCACTACGGCAGCGGCGGCCTGCTGCAGGGCCGCCGCTACATGCTGTCGCTGACCTGGAACGCGCCGCAGGCCGCCTTCGACGAGCCGGGCAATTTCTTCGAAGGCCGCGGCGTGGACGGCGTCTACTTCCCCTTCCACAAGTCGCAGGAATTCCTCGGCATGCGGGGCCTGCCCACCTTCCTCGCCACCGACGTGATCAAGGCGCCCGACGTGGAGCGCGACATCCGCGCCTACCAGGCGCACCTGAACGAGGTGTTCGGCAAGGCCTGATCCGCCCCCGCGGTCTGGACGGGACTCCGTTCAGACATCCACCACCGCCTGCGCCAGCCAGCGGCCGTCGGCCCGGCGAGCCACCTTCAGCTCGCAGAACGACACACCCTTGACCTCCGCCGCCGGCTGGTGGCGCGCCACCTCCACAGGCTCGCCGCGGACCGTGGCGCGCAGGCGGCTATCCTCGATATGCACCGCGAAGCGCGAGAACAGCAGGCGCCGGGTGGCCATCTCGAACACCAGTGCATTCAGCCAGTCCACCAGCAGCAGTTCGAGATCCGGCGCCGCGCACTGGATCTTCAGCGTTTCGCGCGGCGCCACCGCTTCCGGATCGCAGATCGTCGCGGTCAGCGCCGTCGCCGCCTCGGCGAAGGCTTCGGCCGGGGTCGCGCCGATGCCGCGCACACCGATATCGGCTTCGTGGGAAAAGGTCTGCCAGGACATGGACCGCCCGCTCTTGCCGGGGGAATCCGCTCAGCCTAGAACAACTTCGCCTTCTCCTCTTCGGGGAGAGGGAAAACAGGCGCATCGGCCCACTCACTCTTGCTCCCGTTCGAGCAGCGCGCGCTTGCGCTCCACGCCCCAGCGGTAGCCGCCCAGCCCGCCGTCGCGACGCACCACCCGGTGGCAGGGAATCGCCACGGCCAGAGCGTTGGCGGCGCAGGCCCCGGCCACCGCGCGCACCGCTCGCGGCGCGCCGACCAACTCCGCCACCTCGGCGTAGTCGAGGGTGGTTCCCGGCGGAATCCGCCGCAGCACCTCCCACACCCGCATCTGGAAAGCCGTGCCGCGAATGTCCAGCGGCAGGTCGAGGCCGAGTCGGGACGCCTCGACGAAGCCCACCACCTGGGCGACCAGCTCCTCGAAGCCGGCATCGGCACCGATCAGCTCGGCCGCATGGAAGCGCTCGTGCAGGTCGCGCAGCAGCGCCTCGGGGTCGTCGCCCAGCAGGACCGCGCAGATCCCGCGCTCGCTCTGCGCGACCAGGATGGCGCCCAGCGAGCATTGGCCGACTGCGAAGCGGATCGCGCGGCCGGCGCCGCCTTTGCGGTAGCTGCCAGCGCTCATGCCGAGCGACGCGTCGGCCTGGGCATAGAAGCGCCCGCTGGAACCGTAGCCCGCCGCATAGAGCGCATCGGTCACCGGCGCGCCGCGTGCCAGCTCGCGGCGCAGGCGCTCGGCCCGCTGCGCCTCGGCATAGGCCCTGGGGCTCAGGCCGGCGATCGCCTTGAAGGTGCGCTGCAGGTGCCAGCGGCTCCAGCCGACCCGGCGCGCCAGTTCCTCCAGATCCGGCGGCCGTTCGGCGCTCTCGATGAACCGGCAGAGCGCGGCGACCTTCGCCGCCCGCTCCTGTGCCGGACTCCGACGCTCGGGCCGGCAACGCCGGCAGGGACGAAAGCCGGCCCGCTCGGCATCGAGCGCGCTGGCATAAAAATCGACGTTCTCCGGCCGGGGCCGGCGCGCCGGGCAAACGGGCCGGCAGTACACCCCCGTGGTCCTGACCGAATAGACGAAGCGCCCGTCCGCCGCCGGATCGCGCGCCAGCAGGGCGCTCCAGCGCGGATCGCGCAAGGTGCGTGCCGCCGATGGGTTCGTGGTGTGCATCGCCTTCCGTCCCCGGCCCCTTCGCGGGCCGTTCATCCACTGTCCAGCGGCACTCTAGTGCTTCGGCGCGAACGCGGCACTCCGTCTCTTGCTGTCGAATCCGGCCGGCCGCTCGGCACGAACAACGGAACGCGCGCCATGCGCTACGCTTGCCGGAAGCCGCAGCCTGCGGCTGTGTCGGGGAGCGAGGCGGGCCGGGGGGATTGTCCATGAACGCTTATGGCCAAATCGATCATATGCGCCGGCTGCAGGGCCACTGGTTGGATGTGCTGGGTTTGGGACCACGGCAAACGCCGGCGCGGATCGTCCTGTCGACGCCACCGGCCACGCTCAAGGCATACGCTCCGGCGGGCGGCGGCGGGCCGACCCTGCTGATCCTGCCGGCGCCGATCAAGCGCGCCTATATCTGGGATCTCGTCCCCCGGCTCAGCGTCGTGCAACGGCTGCTGGAACATGGCGCCAGCGTCTATCTGCTGCAATGGGAAAACCCCGGCGTCGATGGCCAGGATTTCGGGCTGGCCGACTATGCCGGCCGTTGCATCCTCGACTGCCTGGAGGCAATCGCCGCCGAACGCGGGCCGGCCCCGGTGTTCCTGGCCGGCCATTCGTTGGGCGGGACCCTGGCGGCCATCTTCGCCGCGCTGCACCCCGAGCGGGTCCGCGGCCTCGTCCTGCTTGAGGCGCCGCTGCGCTTCGGTGCCGAATCGGACGCCTTTACCCCGCTGTTGGCCCGCGCGCCGCGCGCCCAACAGCTCACCGAATACCTGTATGAGGTTCCCGGTTCCCTGCTCGACGTGGCGGCCGTCTGCGCTTCCCCAAACAGCTTCGTCTGGTCGCGCTGGACGGACTGGTTGCATAGCTTGAACGACCGCGCGGCCCTGCAAACCCATGCACAGGTCATACGCTGGATGCTGGACGAGTTGGCCCTCTCCCAGCGGCTGTTCGAGGACGTCGTGGAACTGCTGTACCGGGAAAACGGTTTCATGGGCGCAACCCTGAGCCTCGGGGGACGGCTCGCCACCCCAGAGCGGGTCCGGGCCCCGGTCCTCAGCGTGGTCGACCCGCGCTCGCGCCTGGTGCCGTTGGAAGCGGTGCTGCCCTTCCACGCCGCCGTCGGCAGCGGCGATGCGCAATTGCTGCGCTACGAGGGGGACGTGGGAGTGGCCCTGCAGCACGTTGGCGTCCTGGTCGGCCGGCGAGCGCACCGGGAAGTATGGCCACGGATCCTGCGCTGGCTGGATGCGCACGGCGAAGCCGGCTGAACGCCAGCCTCGTCAGTGTTCGGCATCGCTCACCCTAATATCGGCACCGGCGCAGGATGCGACCCGCTGCCGATGTCGGCGCGCATGTCGGCCGGCGTCTCGAAGTCGCTGGCCGCGCCGCGCATGGCCTCCGCCGGCCGGGAAAAGCCGCTGCAGCGGCTGTAGTCGGCGATGTGGCCGTGCCGGGGACGGACATGCCGCTCGCTCAGCGCGCGGGCCGCTATGGCATCGACCATGGCGGTGCCCAGCACCACGGCCATCGCCGCCTTGACGTTGCCCTGCCGGGGGTTGTCCGCCGACAGGCCCGAGGCCAGGGTGGCCAGGTCCAGCGCATCCCCGGCCACGCGGCCCCAGATCGCCGGCGTGGGGTTCACTCCCAGCGCGCCGAGGCCGGTGAGGATCTCGCGGGCGCCGGCGGCGCGCACCAGCGCTTCGGTGCCCTCCATGCCCAGGGAGCGGGTCACCAGGCGTGGCGAGGCCAGCTCCAGCAGCCCCAGGCCGAGGCTGAAGTAGCCCAGGCCGCGGGCGAGCCGGTCGGAAGTGGCCATCGATGACGAGGCGACGGACGAATGCGAATAGTTCATGGCGCTCTCCTCAAGGCTTCAGCACGACCTTGATGCAGTTGTCGAGCTTGTCGCGGAAAACCCGGTACATGTCCGGCCCCTGCTCCAAGCGCATGCTGTGGGTGATGACGAAGGACGGATCGATCTGCCCTTCCTCGATGCGTCGCAGCAGGTCGTCGGTCCAGCGCCCGACATGGGTCTGCCCGGTGCGCAGGGTGAGGCCCTTGTTCATCAGCGCGCCGAACGGCAGCTTATCCACCAGCCCGCCATAGACTCCTGGGACCGACAGCACCCCGGCCGGGCGGCAGACGTAGATCATCTCGCGCAGCACATGCGGGCGGTCGGTTTCGAGCATCACCGCTTGCTTGGCACGGTCGTACATGGAGTCCAGCGAGCGGCTGGCGTGCGCCTCCAGGCCCACGGCGTCGATGCACTTCTCCGGGCCCTTGCCCTGGGTGAGTTCCTGAAGCCGCTCGAGCACGCTCTCCTCGTCGAAGTCGATGGTGATCGCCCCGCCGGCCGCGGCCATCGACAGCCGCTCCGGGACCCGGTCGATGCAGATCACCTGGCGGGCGCCGAGCAGCACCGCGCTGCGCACGCAGAACTGGCCGACCGGCCCCGCGCCCCAGATCGCCACCGTGTCGGTGGGCTGGATATCGCACTGCACCACGGCTTGCCAGCCGGTCGGGAAGATGTCGCCGAGAAACAGTACCTGCTCGTCGCTCAGGCTATCCGGGACCTTGACGTGGGTGGTGTCGGCGAAGGGCACCCGCACGTATTCGGCCTGCCCGCCGGCATAGCCGCCGGTGAGATGGGTGTAGCCGAACAGCCCGGCGGTGGCGTGGCCGAAGGCCTTGTCGCCCAGTTCCCTGTTGCGGTTGCTGCGCTCGCAGACCGAGAAGTTGCCACGCCGGCACTGCTCGCACTCGCCGCAGACGATGGTGAAAGGCACCACGACACGGTCGCCCACCTTGAGCTTTTTCGTGTCGGCGCCGACTTCCACCACCTCGCCCATGAACTCGTGGCCCATGATGTCGCCATGCTCCATGCCGGGGATGAAGTGGTTGTAGAGGTGCAGGTCCGAACCGCAGATGGCGCAGCTCGATACCTTGACGATGGCATCACGTGGATCTTCGATGGCCGGGTCGGGAACCGTGTCGCAACGGATGTCGTTCTTGCCATGCCAACAGAGCGCTTTCATAGATGACTCCCCTTGTGATGGGTTGTCCCGGCAGTACGCGAAGCCTCCCCCTCGACGACCTACCGGGCTTGAGGCATCGCCACATCCTCGGCGATCTTGAGGGTGGACAGTGGGAAAGCGGCAAAAGGTTCGGGGTTTCGGAAAAACGGAGAGCTTGGCCGCGGCGCGTTTCAAACGTTCGCCCCGCTGGCCGTTGCAGTTCATCGGTTCGACTCCGCCTCGCCGGACCATGCCGTGGCCGACGAGTCCATTGGCTTATCCATCCCCCACGCGAAAAGGGGGCAAGGCCATGCCCAGGCAGGTCGATGTGCTGAGCAAGACCGTCCAGCGGACCAGCATCTGGCTCGACGAGGTGACCGAACTGCTGGAAACCGACGACAAGGAAATCGCCTATCAGGCGCTGCGCGCCGTGCTGATGTGCGTGCGTGACCGGATCGGCGTGGATAACGCAGCGCATCTGGCGGCACAGTTGCCGGTGCTGATCCGCGGCGTCTTCTACGACGGCTTTCATCCTGCGGCCGAACCGAGCAGAGAGCGCACGCGCGAAGCCTTCCTGACCAAGATCCACGGCGCGGTGACCAACCTCGGCGTCGACTCCGAGAAGGCGGCCAGGCGGTTCTCGAAGTCATGGCGCGCCATATCGATCCGCACGAAACGGAGAAGGTGGCCGGCATGTTCCCCGCGAAACTGCGCGATCCATGGCCCGACCGGGGCCGTCTGCACTGAGAAAAGGCTTTCGCGCAGCGGGACGCGGGCGTCTCGCTGCATGGCCTGGGCGGGAAGCGCCGCCGTGGAGGACGGCCGGCTCACTCCCCCTGGCGCAATACCAGTTCGACCTCGCGCTGCCGCTCGCCGCGCTTCACGGAAAGCCGTACCCGGTCACCGGCCCGGTAGTCGTCGAGGATCGCCAGCAAGCCCTCTACCGAGTCGATCGCCTTGCCGTCGACGGCGGTGACGATGTCGCCGGGCACTATACCGCCGTCGCGGGTCAGGGCCGCGCCCTTGAGGCCCGCCGCCTCGGCGGCCGAGCCCGGTTTCACGCCGAGCACGAAGACGCCCTCGATGCCGCTCAGTTCGCCGAGGCGCTGGTTTACCCCGCTATCCACCTGGATGCCCAGAGTCGGCTGCACGTACTTGCCGGTATCGATGAGCTGGGGCACGACCCGGTTGACGGTGTCCACCGGCACGGCGAAGCCGATCCCGGCGGAGGCGCCGCTCGGGCTGTAGATGGCGGTGTTGATGCCGATCAGCCGGCCGGCCGAATCCAGCAGCGGCCCGCCGGAGTTGCCGGGATTTATCGCCGCGTCGGTCTGGATCAGGTGGTTGATCGCCGGCCCGCCCTCGCCCGCCAGGGTGCGGTCCAGGGCCGAGACGATCCCGGTGGTCAGCGTCCAGTCCAGGCCGAAGGGGTTGCCGATGGCGAAAACCTTCTGGCCCACCCGCAGATCGTGGCTGGAACCCAGGGGTACCGGAGACGGCCGCCCGGCGTCGATGTCGATCTTGAGCACGGCGATATCGTGCTCGCGGGAGCTGCCGACCAGGCTGGCCTTGAAGGTACGCCCGTCGGCCAGCTTGACCAGTGCCTCGCTGGCATCCTCCACCACGTGGAAATTGGTCACGACATGCCCGGCATCGTCCCAGATGAAGCCCGAGCCGGTGCCGCGCGGCACCGAAAAGACGTTGCGGGTCCAGAAGTCCATCACCTGGGCCCGGGTGGTGATGAACACCACCGAGTTGCGGGAGCGCTCGAACAGATCGATGGTGCTCTTCTCGTCCGCCGCCAATTCGCCGCGGGCCTCGACCACGCGCGGCGCGGCCTCCGGCCGGGGGCCGGGCCAGGACACGGCCAGCGCGCCGACCGCCAGCGTGACGCCTATCAGGCGGACAAAAAAGGATCGCGCATGAAAGAACTCCTTATTGCTTGCAGGATGATTCGGGGCTCCGGACGTCGGAACGGCCGGAGCATGTCCCGGCACACGATGATAAGGGGCCGCTTTGCATCCTGGTATGGCGCGCCGCGCGCGGCCGGCAGCTCTTCGCTCGGGCGTTCGTCCGGCACCGTCCGCCACTGATCGGAAAACACGGGGGACGGCCGGGTAGCCAGGGAGAAGTCTTTTAAGCTGTAACCATCTTTTCCTTCCGAACGACTTCCGCCACACCGAAAAGACCATACCCATCGGCTCGGGAAAGCATTTTTTCGAGCCACGCCAAAGACTTCCACGATCGCCGCAACTTGTTTTCGGACAAGCTATCGATCACTCATTGCCATCGGATACGGCTCGTCGCGACCAGGAGGGCAGACAATGGATATTGGAAAACGACGCCGAAAGGGCACCTCTAAAAACGTGGGCGAGGCAGTCAACGCAAGGCAAAAACAGGCGAAAAAGCGGAGTTTACGCGCTGTAAATGAGCATTTTGAGCCTGTTTTTAACGCAGCGATGACCACGCAGGTAGTTTTTAGATGTGCTGGAAAAAGGCTTTCGCCAGCGTATGACTCCCGTTGAAACGATATTCGACCGAAAACGGTTGCTCCGGATATGCCTGTCGCTGTGCCTGAGCGAGGCGATGACCGCCACGGCGGAAACACCCGCGCCGCCCGAACCCGTCCGGGTCGAAGGCCGGCTGGTCGAGGGCGGCATCGTTTGTCCGCTGCTGCGCACCGGCGACGGGGAAGTGCTGCCGTTGACCGGCATCGGCATGGACGACTATCCCCTCGCCACCCGGCTGACGCTGGACGGCGTCTTCGTCAGGGTTTCGTCCTGCATGCAGGGAAAACGGACCCTGCAGGTGCGGCGCGTGCTAAAAGTCGAGGAGCCATGACATGAAGCCATCGTTCAGAACGCACCTCCCGCTCCCGGAGGTCTTTGCGGAGCCGGCCCGGCACGTCCAGGCCGCCCCGACCGACGGGCTCTACGGCAATCAGTGGCACCTGGGCTTCATCGGCGCCCTGGGCTTCGCCTCGCGGCCCGGCGGCGCCGATACGGCGGGCATCGAGCGCGTGTGGAACGACTACACGGGCGCGGGCATCGCCGTAGGCATCTGGGACGAAGGGGTGCAGAGCGGCCACTGGGACCTCGACGCCAACTACGACGCCAGCCGGCACCTCACTATCGGCGACAGCCTCAACGACGGCCAGCCGCAGAGCGCCGACAAGGGCCATGGCACCGCGGTCGCCGGGCTGATCGCCGCCGAGAACAACGGCGAGGGTGGCGTCGGCGTCGCCTACGGCTCCCGGATCACCTCCGTGCGCATCTTCGGCGGCGCGGACGACCTGAACGCCGACTGGTCGCGCTACCAGCAGACCCTGGACGGCCTGGGCCGCTTCGATGTCACCAACCACAGCTACAGCAGCTACCCGGACTTCGGCGACTGGGGAGACGTCGCCAAGTTCGAGGCGGCGGCTAGGGACGGGCGCGGCGGCCTGGGTACCCTCAACATCAAGTCGGCCGGCAACTTCAACGTCGACGGCAACGGCGAGGAAATCAGCGCCTCGCGCTTCACCGTCAGCGTCGCGGCGATCGGCAACAATGCCACCGGCAACGTCGCCAGCTATTCCAGCTATGGCGCCCATGTGCTGGTCGCGGCGCCGGCCGGCTCGGTCACCACCGACTTGTTGGGCGAGGGCGGCTACAACACGCTGCCCGACGGCGACTACACCGATGCCTTCGGCGGCACCTCGGCGGCTGGCCCGGTGGTGACCGGCGTCGTCGCGCTGATGCTCGACGCCAACCCCGGCCTCGGCTGGCGCGACGTGCAGGACATCCTGGCCTACTCGGCGACCGGCACCGGCAGCCTGCACAGCAGGGTGCGCAGCAACGAGAACTTCGCCTGGAAGTGGAACGGCGCCGCCGATTGGAACGGCGGCGGCCTGCATTTCAGCGAGGACTACGGCTACGGCATGGTCAACGCCTTCAACGCCGTGCGCATGGCCGAGGTCTGGAACGCGCACCATCCCGCTGCCTTCACCTCGGCCAACGAGGCCACGCTCGGCGGCAGCTTCGCGGCGAACGCGGCCATCGCCGACAACGCCACCCTGGACTACGGCTTCACCCTGAACGACGACATCGACCTGGAGCACGTCGACCTGACGCTTTCGCTTACCCACGCCAACCTGACCGACCTGCGCATCGCCCTGATTTCGCCGAGCGGCACGCGGCTGTCGCTCTACGATGGCGGCACCGGCGACATCGCCAGCGCCGACGGTGTCTTCACCCATACCTTCGGTGTGGACGGACTGCACGGCGAGAGCAGCCGGGGCACCTGGACCCTGCAGATCCGCGATGCGCTGCAGGGCGACAGCGGCACGCTGCACTCGGTCGGCTTCGCCGGCTACGGCTCGGCACCCAGCAACGCCGACGTCTACCACTACACCGAGGAAATCCTCGCCGTGCAGGCCCTGTCCGGCCAGTCCGGGCGCTTGACGCTGGTCGACGACGATGCCGGCAACGACTGGATCGACGCCGCCGCGGCGATCCGGGACCTGTCGCTCAGCCTGGTGGCCGGGCAGACCTCCACCCTGGGCGGTATCCCCTTCCTGACCATCGCCCCCAGCACCCTCATCGAGAATGCCATCGGCGGCGACGGCAACGACCGCATCGAAGGCAACGAGGCCGACAACCTCATCTACGGCATGCGCGGCGACGACACCCTGATCGGCGGCGCCGGCAACGACACGGCGGTGTTCCTCGGCCGGGCCGAGGACTACAGCGTCAGCGAGGCCGGCGACGTCATCACGGTGCAGAACCTTTTCGGCGGCGGCACCGATACCCTCAACGGTTTCGAGCGATTGCTGTTCGTCTGACGGCTCAGACCCGCCGCCACACCAGCAAAGCGGGTCGGCGCTCCGTGCCCAGCACCAGGGCGATGCCGCCGAGCACGGCCAGAGCGGCCAAGCCCAAGCGCGGACTCAGCGCCTCGCCGAGCAGCAGGGTACCGGCCAAGGCGGCGAGGGTCGGCACGCAGAGCTGGACGGTGGCCGCCTGCAGGGTGCTGTACCAGATGGCGTAGCCGAGGCCCGAGGTCGGCGCGCCGGAGAGCAGCGCATAGATCAGCCCCAGTGGGTCCGGCTGGCTGCGCGTCAAGAGGAACAGATTGAGCAGCAGGGCCAAGGGAGTGGCGCGGATAAAGTTGCCGGCGGTGGCGGCCAGCGGATCGGCGCCGCCGCGACCGAGCAACGAGTAGGCGGCTCAGGCCAGCCCGGCGAGCTGCATCAGCGCGGCGGCCCCCGGTGCCGGCGCAGCGGCCTCCGGCAGCAGCAGGGCCGCCAGCCCGACCAGGGCGAACAACAAGCCGAGGCTCGCCCAGCGACCGAGGCGCTCGCCGCGCCACAGGCCGTAGAGCCGCATGCCGAGCTGCACCGCGCTGAACAGCAACAGGGCGCCGACGCCGGCGTCCTGTTGCAGGTAGGCGAAGGAAAAGCCGGCGGCGTAGACGGACAGCGCGACGGTGCCGTACCAGTCGCCGGCCGCCTGCCCTGGCGCATGCCCAGCAGCAGCCAGAGGGTCGGCGCACCGGCGAGGATGCGCATGCCGGTGAAGCTGGCGGCGTCGATGCCCGTATCCCGGAAGGCCGGGCCACAGAGCAGGGAATTGCCGGCGAAGGCCTGCATGGCGAGGGCGGTCGTGGTTGTCTCCGTGTGGAGTCCGAGGTTTTTTCGCAGTCTAGCATCTTGCAGCCGAGGCCATGCCCACACCTGCGAAGGGAGGATGCTTTTCGCCCCCTCTCCCCAGCCGGGAGAGGTGGGGGCGAAGACACGGCGGTATCCTCGGCCTCTCCCCGAAGAGGAAAGGGAGCGACTGGAGGCGCAAAGGAAGAAACAATGGCTTTCTCCCCTCTCCCGGTACGGGAGAGGGGCCGGGGGAGAGGGAATGGCCTTGCCGGGCACCGCGGAATTGGCCAGCATGGGCGCCGTCCCGCCCGGAGTCCGCCATGTCCCTGCTCGATCTAGACCTGCTGGTCGCCCTCAATGTCCTGCTCATCACGCGTGAAGGTAGCTGGATGATCAGGAGCAGGAGACGGTGCTCGCGAAGTGTGGCGTTTGATCAGGCCTGACCTTGGCAATGGACGAATTGGAAGAAGCCCAGGTATAGCGGCAACTTCTCTTGGAAGAGGTCCCGATGGGGACGCAGCCAGGGGTGTAACAGTGACCAGAAGCCTTCAATCGTGTTGACATGCACCTCATGGAAGCCATCCTCGTCCTCGTCCCGCGCGTACTCACTCTGGCCATGGCAGACCGTGCGATGCTCGTAGCCCCACTCGCACAGGCGGCCATAGATGCCGTACTCGTCACTGTAGACCTGAGTGCCCGGACGAATCATTGCCTGGATTAGCGGTTCGGCGCTGGCAGTGCTCGCAAGAGCGCGGTGAAACCGGCTTCGGTGAAGCGGGAAGCAAGCAGCAGGTTCAGTTAGAAATAACTAGATTTGTATAGGTATTGCAGAACGGTCCACGATGCGAGGAGCGACGCCGCGATACAGCCCGATGGCAAGACAGTGCTGTTCGGCGGTGGCAGTGATTAGTATGAGAACACCATCGCCCGCTTGAATGCCGATGGCAGCCTTGACACCAGCTTCGGCGTCGATGGCTTGATCACTTCCGACTCCAACGATGAACGCTATTCCAGACTTGTCGTCCAGTCCGACGGCAAGATCCTGCTGGCGGAAGGTCATCTCACCGCCGAATCGAGCACCCTGGACGATGATATGCCGTCAGGGGAATGGGACTTCGGTGTGATCCGCATGAACGCCGACGGCAGTCGCGACACGAACTTCGGCAATCTGGACGATGGCGTCGTGTTCGTCGAGGGCGGCGGGGGTGACGACGTATTGATCGGCCGCTGCTACGCGGATGTCGACGAACCGCTCCTTGGCAAAGGAGGCGAGGACAGCCTGGACGGTGGGGGCAATGCCGCCTTCCTCAGCGGCGACGACATCCTCGACGGCGGCGCGGGGCTCGACAGCCTGATCGGCGGCACCGGCGCCGACTTGTTCCGCTTCTCGGATCGCGAGGACAGCTACCGTACCGCCAGCGCGGGTTTCGCCGACCGTATCCTCGACTTCGACCCCGACGAGGACCGCATCGCAACCTCTCGGCGCTCGGCTTCACCGGCCTGGGCGACGGCCGCAACGGCACCCTGGCCGTGCAGGTGAGCAACGGGCACACTTACCTGAAGAGCTTCGAGGCGGATGTCGAGGGACGGCGCTTCGAAATCGCCTTGGATGGCGACTACGGCGATCTGTCCACCGAGATCCGGCCCTGCGCTTCGCTCCGGGCTCCCTCCCTGCATCGTCGTTCCAGGGGCTCGCCGCGAAGGGCCATCCATGGCCCATCGCGGCCTCGCGGCATCCTTGCCGCTCGCCCCCTTCCACGACGATTCCGCTCGGCCTTCTGAAGGGGGCATCCGGCGTTGCCTGACAGGTCGTGCCGCAAGAGCGAAAGCGCTTTCAGGCAACCCGGAGCCCGACTCCCGTTCAGGAGGCCGAGCGCAAGCGTCGCGTAGAGGGGCGAGCCGCGGGGAGGCGGCGAGAGTCGTACGAGGAGCATGGATGCCCCTTGTGCGACGACCCTCGGAGCGGCGCCGGAGTGAGGGAACCCCGGCGTAGCCGGGGCCGAATGACCGGGCGCGCTTTCTCTTTGGTTAGTTTCTCTTTGCGCGCGCCAAGAGAAAGTGACTCGACCGTGGGGCCGAAACAGGGACTGTCCGGCCCCTCGGCAAGCAGCCATGCCAAGGCTCACACAACCTTTCCAGTCCGGTATCGAGCGAGCGCTTCATGCGATTGCCCTGCGCCGCATCCTCAACGTGGCAGTCGCTGCTGACAGCGTAGTAAGATGGGGCCGTATTCTCCGCGTATGCGGGGATGGACCCTGAGAATATCCGTGACATCCTGCACCCTCCTGATGCGAGTCATCAAAGCCCATGCCCATTGGCGTTGGCGTACCTGACCTCCTTGTTCTCCGGCTCGCCGGACCGTATTCGCTGCTTCTCTGTTTTCTACCTATCAGCCTTATCGTCGGATGACCCAGCGAAAGAAATAATGGGTATATAAGCGGGTATGAAAACAGATGGCTTCAAATAAAAGGCAGTAATATCAAGGGGTTACGCCTGTCATGCTGCTAATGATCGATAACTACGACTCCTTTACCTACAACGTCGTCCACTACCTCGGCGAGCTAGGGGCGGAGGTCAAGGTGATCCGCAACGACGAATTGAATATCGCCGAGATCGAGGCTCTGCACCCGGAGCGCCTGGTGATCTCGCCCGGACCGTGCACGCCTAGCGAGGCCGGGGTGTCGCTGGAGGCGATCCGCCATTTCGCCGGCAAGCTGCCGATCCTCGGCGTCTGTCTCGGTCACCAGAGCATCGGCCAGGCCTTCGGCGGTGACGTGGTGCGCGCACGGGTGGCCATGCACGGCAAGACCAGCCCGGTGTTCCACTGCGATCAGGGAGTGTTCGCCAGCCTCAACAACCCGCTCATCGTGACCCGCTACCATTCCCTGGTAGTCAAGCGCGAAACCCTGCCAGAGTGCCTGGAGATCACCGCCTGGACGCAGTTCGAGGACGGCGCCATGGACGAGATCATGGGCTTGCGGCACAGGACCCTGAACATCGAGGGCGTGCAGTTCCATCCCGAGTCCATTCTCACCGAGCAGGGCCATGAACTATTCGCCAATTTCCTGAAGCAGAACGGAGGCGTGCGCTGATGGATATCAAGCAAGCTCTGGCGCGGGTAGCCGAGCGCCTTGACCTGAGCACGGCGGAAATGCAAGGCGTGATGCGCCAGATCATGACCGGCCAGTGCAGCGACGCGCAGATCGGCGCCTTCCTGATGGGAATGCGCATGAAGAGCGAGAGCATTGATGAGATCGTCGGTGCGGCGCTGGTCATGCGTGAGCTGGCCGCGCCGGTGAAGATTGGCGTGGAGCGCCTGGTCGATACCTGCGGCACTGGCGGCGACGGCATGAACATCTTCAACGTCTCCACGGCGGCGGCCTTTGTCGTCGCCGCGGCGGGCGGTCGGGTGGCCAAGCACGGCAACCGCGCGGTGTCCGGCAAGAGCGGCAGCGCCGACCTGCTGGAGGCCGCCGGGGTCTACCTGGAGTTGAGCCCCGAGCAGGTGGCGCGCTGCGTCGAGTCGGTCGGCGTCGGCTTCATGTTCGCTCCCGCCCATCACGGCGCGATGAAGCATGCCATCGGCCCGCGCCGCGAGCTCGGCCTGCGCACCCTGTTCAACATGCTTGGGCCGATGACCAACCCGGCCGGGGTGAAGCGTCAGGTGCTCGGCGTGTTCAGCCAGGCGCTGTGCCGGCCGCTGGCGGAAGTGATGGCGCACTTGGGTAGCGTGCATGTGCTGGTGGTGCATGCCCAGGATGGCCTGGACGAGATCAGCTTGGCCGCGTCGACCCACATCGCCGAGCTGCGCAATGGCGAGATCAGCGAGTACCTTGTCCAACCGGAGGATTTCGGCATCAAGAGCCAGAGCCTGATCGGCCTCGATGTAGAGGGGCCGCAGGAGTCGCTGGCGCTGATCCGCGATGCTCTCGGCCGACGCAAGACCGAGCATGGGCAGAAGGCCGCCGAGATGATCGTGCTCAACGCCGGTGCCGCGCTTTACGCCGCCGACCAGGCCGGCAGCCTGAAGGAGGGCGTGGCGCTGGCCCACGATGCTCTGCATACTGGTCTTGCGCGCGATAAGCTGGAGGAGCTGGCATCTATTACCGCTGTCTTTCGTCAGGAGAATCAAGCGTGAGCCTGCCTACCGTTCTGGAAAAGATCATTGCACGCAAGCTCGAGGAGGTCGCCGAGCGCAGCGCCCGTGTCCCGCTGGCCGAGCTCGAAACGCTGGCCCGTTCCGCCAGCGCCCCGCGCGGCTTCGCCGCAGCCCTGCGAGCGCAGGTCGAGAGCAAGGAGCCGGCAGTGATCGCCGAGGTCAAGAAGGCTTCGCCGAGTAAGGGTTTGCTGCGCGAGCACTTCGTCCCCGCGGAGATCGCCAAGAGTTACGAGGAGGGCGGGGCGACCTGCCTGTCGGTGCTGACCGATGCGGATTTCTTTCAAGGCAGCGACGCCTATCTGCAGGAAGCCCGTGCGGCCTGCGGCCTGCCGGTGATCCGCAAGGACTTTCTCATCGATCCCTATCAGGTGGTCGAGGCCCGCGCGCTGGGGGCCGATTGCGTGTTGCTGATCGTCGCCACGCTGGGCGATGCGCAGATGCTGGAACTGGCCGCCACCGCGAAGGAGGTTGGTCTCGACGTGCTAGTCGAGGTGCATGACGGCACCGAGCTGGAACGGGCGCTGCAACTGGAGACGCCGCTGATCGGCATCAACAACCGCAACCTGCATACCTTCGAGGTGAGTCTGGAAACCACCCTCGACCTGTTGCCGAAGGTGCCGCGCGAGCGTCTGGTGGTCACCGAGAGCGGCATACTCAATCGTGCCGATGTCGAGCTGATGGAAGTCAGCGGGGTATATGCCTTCCTTGTCGGCGAGGCGTTCATGCGGGCCGAGAAGCCGGGCGCCGAGCTGCGCCGGCTGTTTTTCCCCAACTGAGTGAGGGGCACGGCCCGGCGTGTCGTGTGTCGGGCCGGGAAAAAGGCCGTCAGCGGGTGCCGAAGACCACCATGGTCTTTCCCTTTACGTGAACCAGTCCCTGTTCCTCCAGGCTCTTCAGTACGCGGCCGACCATTTCCCGCGAGCAGCCGACGATGCGGCCGATTTCCTGGCGGGTGATCTTGATCTGCATGCCGTCGGGGTGGGTCATCGCATCGGGCTGCTTGCACAGGTCGAGCAGGGTACGCGCCACCCGTCCGGTGACGTCGAGGAAAACCAGATCGCCGACCTTGCGGGTGGTATTGCGCAGGCGGTCGGCCATCTGCTGGCCCAGGGCATAGAGGATCTCCGGGTCCTGCTGGGCGAGTTCGCGGAACTTCGCATAGCTGATTTCCGCCACTTCGCATTCGGTCTTGGCGCGGACCCAGGCGCTGCGTTCCTTTTCGCTGCCTTCCTTGTCGAACAGGCCCATCTCGCCGAAGAACTCCCCGGTGTTCAGGTAGGCGATGATCATTTCGCGTCCATCGTCGTCCTCGATCAAGATGGTGACCGAGCCCTTGACGATGAAGAACAGGCTGTCGCAACGATCCCCAGCATAGATGATGGTGCTCTTGGCCGTGTAACGGCGCCGATGGCAATGGGCGAGCAACTTATCCTGATTGTTGAGCTTGGGCGGAAGAAGGGTGAGAGCGACCACGCTGGATTCCCCTTGGTGGAAAAATAGGTCCTTGTCATTTGGGATTACTACTAAAGGTGTAAGTGTGCCAGCAAAGTGCTAGTAACTTAACAGCGGTAGAGGGCGTGTCGGTTCGGATTTGTGATGGAGCGATCATCTCCCCCGTGTTTTCGGCTGCGGACGGCGAGCCAAGGGCGCTGTGCTAGAATCCGCGGCATTTTCAACAAGGAGTCTGGCGATGAAAGCGCGCATTCAATGGGCCGGTGAAGCCATGTTCATCGGCGAGTCCGGCAGCGGTCATGCGGTCATCATGGATGGCCCGCCGGAGAATGGCGGGCGCAATCTCGGCATTCGCCCGATGGAAATGGTGTTGATCGGCCTAGGTGGTTGTTCCAGCTTCGATGTGGTGAGCATCCTGAAAAAGTCGCGACAGGCGGTGGAAAGCTGCGAAGCCTTCCTAGAGGCCGAGCGGGCCGGCGAGGATCCCAAGGTATTCACCAGGATTCATCTGCATTTCGTGATCAAGGGCCGGGGCCTGAAGGAGGCGCAGGTCAAGCGGGCGGTGGAACTGTCGGCGGAAAAATACTGCTCCGCTTCCATCATGTTGGGACGGGCCGGCGTGGAGATCAGCCACGACTACGAGATCGTCGATTTGGGTTGAGTCGTCAGGTATCGCGACGGTGCGCGGACACTGGCATCGCGTCGCGCGGCTCTGCATAATTCGCCGCCATTTTCAGGGGCTGTGGGTCCCGATAACACAACCATAATCGCCAACGCGAAGAGGTGTTAACCGCCCTACGCAGATGACTCTGACGGGCATGCCCAATCACGCGGCGGGGCCGCATCGACTGAGAGTTTCCAAACGGTGAAAAGCAAACTCAAGCTCCACGGGTTCAACAACCTGACCAAGACCTTGAGCTTCAACATCTACGACATCTGCTACGCAAAAACGCCGGAAGACCAGCAGGCCTATGTCCAGTACATCGACGAAGAATACGATGCCCAGCGGCTGACGCAGATTCTCACCGATGTTGTCGATATCATCGGCGCCAATGTGCTGAATATCGCCCGCCAGGACTATGATCCGCAGGGTGCCAGCGTGACCATCCTGATCTCCGAGCAACCGGTCGAGCCGACCGAGAGCCAGATCGAGGAGTCGCCCGGGCCGCTGCCAGAAACCATTCTGGCGCATCTGGACAAGAGCCACATCACCGTGCATACCTATCCGGAAATTCATCCGGTCGATGGCCTGGCCACCTTCCGGGTGGATATCGACGTGTCCACCTGCGGGGTGATCTCGCCGCTGAAGGCGCTCAACTACCTGATCCATCAGTTCGATTCGGACATCGTCACCGTGGACTACCGGGTACGCGGTTTCACGCGCGACGTGGAGGGGCGCAAGCACTTCATCGATCACGAGATCAACTCGATCCAGAAGTATCTCTCCGCGGATACCCGCGCGGCTTACCAGATGACCGACGTGAACGTGTATCAGGAAAACATGTTTCACACCAAGATGCTGCTCAAGGACTTCGACCTGGACAATTACCTGTTCGGCGACGCCACCCTCAACCTGTCCGTCGAGCAGCGCAAGCAGGTGGAGAAACGCCTGCGCCACGAGATGCTGGAGATCTTCTACGCGCGAAACATGCCGCATTGAGTTGCGCCGGCGGCGATTCGTAAGCACGAAGGGCGCCACGGCGCCCTTCTTCTTGTCCCATACACCGTGGTTTCAGATCCGGTAGGTGCTCTTGGTCATAACCTTGGACAGCAGAGTCATACCGAACTTGATCGGCGCCGGAAAACGCAGGCCGCCGGCTTCGAGGGCGGTTGTGGCGTGCTGCTGCTCGTCGATGCGCATCTGCTCGAGAATGGCGCGGGATTTCCGGTCCTCCTCCGGCAACTGTTTCAAGTGATCGTCCAAGTGCTTGCAGACTTGGTCTTCGGTCGCGGCGACGAAGCCCAGGCTGATCCTGTCGCTGATCAGGCCGGCCGTCGCGCCGATGCCGAAGGACAGGCCGTAGAAGAGGGGGTTGAGCAGGCTGGGCCGGCTGTTCAATTCGCGGATGCGCTGTTCGCACCAGGCTAGGTGATCGATCTCTTCGTTAGCAGCCTGTTCCATGGCTCCGCGTACCTGCGGAAGCCTGGCCGTCAGTGCCTGGCCTTGGTAGAGCGCTTGGGCACAGACTTCGCCGGTGTGGTTGATGCGCATCAGGCCGGCGACATGGCGGGCCTTGCCGGCATCGAGCTGGGTTTCCGGTTCGCCTTGTGCCGGAGAGGGGCGATAAGGTTTGCCGCTGAAGGGCAGCAGGGTGCGCAGCGCTGCATCGGCTTGCAGCAATAGGCGATCGGTGGCCGAGTAGTGACGTTCGTTGGCCATGGTTCCTCCGGAGGATTCATGCCGGGCAGCCTGCCCAGACGGAGCGTGTGGCGAGGGCGCCGCGATGGCGATGCCGGGCCGTTCAGCCTGGGGGCCAGTGCATCTGGCGCTGGCCGAGCACGTGCATGTGGATGTGGTAAACGGTTTGTCCGCCTTGCTCGTTGCAGTTCATCACTACGCGGAAGCCTTTCTCGCAGCCCTGTTCCCTGGCTAGGCGCTGGGCGGTGAAAAGGATGTGTCCGGCCAGAGGCCTGTCTTCCTCGCTCAGGTCGTTGAGGGTGGAGATGTGACGCTTCGGGATGACCAGAAAATGTACCGGCGCCTGGGGGCTGATGTCCTGGAAGGCGACGACCAAGTCGTCTTCGTAGAGCTTGTGCGCAGGGATCTCCCCGGCCGCGATTTTGCAAAATAGACAGTCCACGGACAGTCTCCCTGCCTGTTGTGAGGTCCTTCGAGTTTAACGGGGCCGCTCCACTGCGACCAGAACGATGTGGCTGGGGCGGAGCGCTCCGGGCGGCGAAGTAGCCGTCTGGCCATGACTCATGCTCTGTCAAAACGGGCGTACCACGACCAGGATCACGATTGCTAGCAGGAAGAGCACGGGAATTTCGTTGAACCAGCGGAAGAATGCATGGCCATGCGGGGTTTCACCGCTGGCGAAGCGTTTGAGCTGAGCGCCGCAGACATGATGGTAGCCGATCAGCAGGAGGACGGCTGTGAGTTTCGCGTGCATCCAGCCTTGGCTGAAGTAATAGCCCGGGTTCAGGGCGATGAGCCCTGCGCCGAGCAGCAGGGTGGCGATCAGCGAGGGATTCATGATGCCCCGGTAGAGCTTGCGCTCCATGACGCAGAAGCGCTCGCGGCTGGTCTGGTCTTCGCTCATGGCGTGGTAGACGAACAGCCGTGGTAGATAGAAGAGTCCGGCGAACCAGCAAACAACGGCGATGATATGCAGGGCTTTCAGCCAGAGGTAGAGCATGGGGTACTCCCGATAGCGATAAAGCCGGAATACTAGTGGCTGGTGGCAAGGTACGTCATCCGGGCGGTTGGCCGGGCGCTGGCCGGGGCTTTATCATCGGTCCCCTTTCAGTGGCTTGATGCGAGGGCGGGTTATGCTCAAGGTCGGTATCGTTGGCGGTACGGGCTACACCGGGGTCGAACTGCTGCGTTTGCTGGCGCAGCATCCGCAGGCGGAGGTGGCGGTGATCACCTCGCGCTCGGAAGCGGGGGTGAAGGTTGCCGATATGTACCCAAATCTGCGCGGCCATTACGACAAGTTGGCCTTCAGTGTGCCGGACAGCGCAGTTCTGGGAGGCTGCGATGTGGTGTTCTTCGCCACGCCGCACGGCGTCGCCCATGCCCTGGCCGGCGAGTTGCTGGCCGCCGGTACCCGGGTGATCGATCTGTCCGCCGACTTCCGCCTGCAAGATGCCGAGGAGTGGGCTCGCTGGTACGGCCAGCCGCACGGCGCTCCGGAGTTGTTGCCGGAGGCGGTCTATGGTCTGCCGGAAGTGAACCGCGAGCGAATTCGCAGCGCGCGTCTGATCGCCGTTCCCGGTTGCTATCCGACAGCGACCCAACTGGGTTTCCTGCCGCTGCTGGAGGGCGGTCTGGCCGATAACGCGCGGCTGATTGCCGACTGCAAGTCCGGGGTCAGCGGCGCCGGTCGCGGAGCCAAGGTCGGTTCGCTGTTCTGCGAGGCCAGTGAAAGCATGATGGCCTACGCGGTGAAGGGGCACCGCCACTTGCCGGAGATCAGCCAGGGCCTGCGCCGCGCGGCCGGGGGAGAGGTCGGGTTGACCTTCGTGCCGCATCTGACGCCAATGATCCGTGGTATTCATGCCACCCTGTACGCGAGCGTCGCCGACCGTTCCGTGGATCTGCAAGCGCTCTACGAGAAACGCTATGCTAGCGAGCCCTTTGTCGACGTCATGCCGGCCGGCAGCCACCCGGAAACCCGCAGCGTGCGGGGTGCCAACGTTTGCCGCATCGCTGTGCACCGGCCGCAGGGCGGCGATCTGGTAGTGGTGCTGTCGGTAATTGACAATCTGGTCAAGGGAGCCTCCGGTCAGGCCGTGCAGAATATGAACATCCTCTTCGATCTGGATGAGCGGCTCGGCCTGGCCCACGCCGCTCTGCTGCCCTGATCGCCTTTCGGGGCCGGTCGAGTAATTTGGCGAGATCCGCCGGCGGCCCGCAGTCTGTTGACCGGGTTTTTCGGCCAGGGGGATAATCCATTCCAACGTTAGTCAGGGCGCATGGCGCCGGGGAGTCACCAGCATGACCGTCGAAACCTTCATCCCGACTCCGCTGCTCTTTACGCAGGGGGCCGCAAACAAGGTGAAGACTCTGATCAGCGAGGAAGGCAATCCGCGTCTGAAGCTCCGTGTTTTTGTCACGGGCGGGGGGTGCTCGGGTTTTCAGTATGGATTCACCTTCGATGAAGATGTCGCCGAAGACGACACCATCGTCGAGCGTGAAGGCGTCAGCCTGGTCGTCGATCCCATGAGCTTCCAGTATCTGGCTGGGGCCGAGGTCGATTATCAGGAAGGGCTGGAAGGCTCGCGCTTCTTGATCAAGAACCCGAATGCCGCGACCACTTGTGGCTGCGGTCAGTCTTTCTCGGTCTGAAGTCGGACCAAGCCGAAACGCCACCCTTGAGGTGGCGTTTTTGCCTGTCTGCGCGGCGCTTGAAATTCAGGCCGGGTAGATCGCCCCGAGAATCCTGGGACCCCGCGCACCGGTCACGCTCGGTCGGTTGGCAGGAATACTTTCCAGGCAACAATGCGCCAACCAGGCGAAGGCCATGGCCTCGATCCAGTCCGGAGGGATTCCGTAGGCTTCGGTGCTGGCCACCCTGGTAGCAGGCAATAGCGTGGCCAGTCGTCCCATGAGTGCTTGGTTATGGGCGCCGCCGCCGCAGACGAGCAACTCGTCGGTCTTGTCCTGAACTGCTTGCAAGGCGTTTACGGTGCTAGCGGCCGTGAACTCGAGCAGTGTGGCTTGTATGTCCACCGGTGCCATGGCTGGCAATTTGGCCAGTTGCTGGCTCAGCCAGTCCATGTTGAACAGTTCGCGACCCGTGCTTTTCGGGCCATGGGTCAGGAAGAAGGGGTCGCCAAGCAATGTCTGCAGCAATGCCGGCTGCACCTTGCCACTGGCCCCCCAAGCTCCGTCGCGATCGAACTCGGCGCCCTGCTGATGTTGTATCCAGGCATCCAGAAGAACGTTGCCGGGACCGCAGTCGAAACCGTAGACCGGTTTTCCCGGTTCGATCAGAGTCAGGTTGCTGAAACCACCGATATTGAGAATGGCGCGGCGACTGTTGTCGTCTGCAAATAGCACTTGATGGAAGGCCGGTACCAGTGGTGCACCTTGACCGCCAGCGGCCACGTCGCGTCGCCGGAAATCGCTGACGACGCTGATGCCGGTGCACTCGGCTAGCAAGGCCGGATTGCCGATCTGAATGGTAACGCCTTGAGCGGGGTGGTGGCGGACGGTTTGCCCATGGCTGCCAATGGCGCGAATCCGGGCAGGCTCGATGCCTTGCCGTTCAAGCAGACTGCCGATACCTTGGGAAGCCAGATGCACCCACTTTTGTTCGACAAGAGCTGCTCGTACCAGCTCATCGGGACCGGGAGAGCAGAGGGACAACAGATCGATACGAAGATCTGCAGGCATGGGTAAATAGTGGGTGCTGAGCAGCTTGGTCTGGGGCCCCTCCTGGGCGATGAGGACAATGTCTATTCCGTCCAGGCTGGTGCCTGACATTACTCCTAGATAAAGCGTCATGTCAGCGCTTGTCCATGGCTAGCATCGTGGCCTTTTCCGTGTTCATCCGGGCCATCAACGGCTGGGTCCGCTGCAGGAAGCGCTGCCTTTCGCCCCGGCTGATCCGGTTGGTCATCGTCAGCTTCTGCGACAAGGGATCGACGTGGGTACCATTGATCTGGAATTCATAGTGCAGATGGGGGCCGGTCGATAGTCCGGTGGTTCCGATATAGCCAATGATCTGTCCCTGTTTTACGGTGCTGCCCGTGCGAATCCCTTTGGCAAAGCCTTGCATGTGCGCGTACAAGGTCTGCTGGTTGTTGCCGTGCTCGATGATCACGGTATTGCCATAGCCTCCCTTGCGGCCGGCGAGGGCCACCTTTCCATCGCCGGTTGCTCGGATCGGCGTGCCGCGTGGTGCGGCATAATCCACACCTTTGTGGGCGCGAATCTTGTTGAGAATCGGGTGGCGGCGGCCGTTGGAAAAACGCGAGCTGATGCGGGCGAAGTCCACTGGAGTTCGGATGAAAGCCTTGCGCATGCTGTTGCCGTCAACGGTGTAGTAGTGGGTTGCACCCTGCTTGTTGGTATAGCGTACAGCCGTGTAAGTTTTGCCTCGATTGGTGAAGCGTGCGGCGAGAATCTTGCCCTGATGCAGGCGCTTGCTGCCGAGACGCTTCTCTTCGTAGATCACTTCAAACTCATCGCCCCGACGAATGTCCTGAGCGAAATCTATGTCATAGGCGAAGATCTTCGACAGCGACACGGTCTGACCGTGGCTCAGACCGGCCTTCTTGGCCGCCAGGGAAAAGGAGCTGCCGATCACGCCACGGGCGTAGACAGTCCGCATCTCGGGTTTGGCGATCTCGTGCTTGACGGAAACCCCTTGAACGGACTTGCTGATTTCGACGCTTTCCAGTTTGTCCAGATTCGCGCTCAGAGTCTGCAGCCCGCCATCAGCGGAGAAGGTAAATTCGAATTTTTGGCCGGTTTTAATGCGGCCCAAGTATTTGGCCGCCTCCTTGTCATGGAGGATTTCCTGCAGGATGGATGCAGGAACTCCTGCTTTGGCAAAAATCGTGGAAAGGGTATCGCCCTTGCTAGAGGTCACCACTGTAGGCGTTACAGGCGGGGATGGCGTCGCGGCCACTGCGGCGGGGGCTTCTGCTTCCGCCTGCTGGGCCGGTTGCTCCACAGGGGGCGGCTGGCTGTCCGTGGAGCTTTCGAGCACGACAAAAGGCGGTTCTGCTTCCTCGTCGATAGGCAGCAGTTCTAGCTTTTGGTCGTCTGTTTCTTCGCTCTGAGTTGAGGCATTTTCCATCTTCGGATGGATGAGGGGCTTCTTTGCCTCCACCTCGCGTGACGGAAACACCAGCAGGGCCAGGCTTAACAGCGCTGCTACACCGCCTGCAGCCAGAATATGGCTTTTGGGGTAGAGCAGGGCTTTGGTGTCTTTTGGAGTCATGGCGAAGGGTGTTTAAGTTACAGTAACTGCCTAAAATATAATCAAATCGCCTATGAGGCAACCCTGAGGCGGAAGTGTGCCTGTCAGGAAGAAAGGTTGGCACGTTTCTGTGGTTCTTGCTCCGGCGGGAAAGTGCTCGTCGTCGGGATGCTTCGAGTCAGAGGACTCTCTTCAACGGCTTCAACGGGCTTTTCCTCAAGGCTGGAGCAGCTCTCAAAAATTAGGTTACGGGTTATGGCTTGTCCTGCAGGAGCGCATTTTGCGCCATATCCTTGGCTCCGAGCCGCTTGCAAGGGGGGAGGCTGCTGCGATGGTGGGACCTGGGCAGGTTGAGCCTTGTAATTCGCAGGCAATCTTGTAATGTTGATACCTTTTCCATTCTTTGTCTGATGGGGTCTCATGAGGTCGATTGAAGAGCAGTTGGCGCTGATCAAGCGTGGTGCGGAGGAAGTCTTGGTCGAGGCTGATCTGGTCGAGAAGCTGAAAAGTGGCCAGCCTCTGCGAGTCAAGGCCGGTTTTGATCCCACTGCTCCAGATCTTCATCTTGGACATACCGTACTCATCAACAAGCTGCGCCAATTTCAGGACTTGGGACACCAAGTGATTTTCCTTGTAGGCGATTTCACCGGAATGATTGGTGATCCCACTGGCAAAAGCGCAACCCGACCTCCTTTAACTCGTGATCAAGTGCTGGAAAACGCTGAAACCTACAAGGCTCAGGTTTTCAAGATCCTCGATCCGGCCAAGACGGAGGTGGTTTTCAACTCTGCTTGGATCGAGCAATTGACGCCGGCCGACTTCGTCCGGCTCACCTCCCATTGCACGGTTGCTCGTATGCTCGAGCGCGACGATTTCAGCAAGCGCTATACAGCTAATCAGTCGATAGCCCTCCATGAATTTCTCTATCCGTTGATGCAAGGATACGACTCGGTTGCCCTGCGGGCCGATGTCGAGCTGGGGGGGACGGACCAGAAGTTCAATCTGTTGATGGGGCGCGAGCTACAGCGTGTTTATGGCCAGAAATCCCAGTGCGTAGTCACTATGCCTCTGCTTGAAGGCCTGGATGGCGTGAAGAAAATGTCCAAGTCGTTGGGTAATTATGTTGGCATTCAGGAGCCGCCGGGAGTCATGTACAGTAAGCTGGTGTCCATCCCTGATTCGCTGATGTGGCGATACTTCGAACTCCTGAGCTTCCGTTCGATGGAAGAGATCGATGCTTTCCGGTCCGACGTCGACCAAGGGGCCAACCCTCGCGACATCAAGATCAAGCTGGCCGAGGAGATCGTGGCGCGCTTCCATGGAGAAGTAGCGGCCACCAATGCGCACCGTTCGGCCGGAAATCGCATGAAGGATGGCGAGTTGCCGGAGAGTTTGCCCGAAATCCAACTGCTTTCCACGGAAGATATGCCCATCGCTGCCGTTTTGAATAAGGCAGGCTTGGTCAAGAACGCTGCTGCGGCGCGTGATTTGCTCTCCTCTGGAGGGGTTCGAGTGGATGGTGCGGTGGTTGATCGTGGCTTCCTGTTTCAACTTGGTTCAACCCATGTCTGTCAGGCAGGCAAGAAGTCTTTTGCCAAAATTATCTTGAAGGCGGAATAACGGTTATCAGGTTTTTCCATCGACGCGATTCGGCTCGCCTGGGTTTGCCTTTCTCTGGTGGTGGCCTGCTTTATGTGGGCGGGCGCTATCGGTAGATAGGGTGATGCGCTTGTCAGGGAAAGCTTTCCTCGGTATCGGAAACGAAGATTATTCGATTCAAGGTGTCGTTCTGTCCTTGCCATGGATTGATTGCCCGCTCGTGGCTGCCGGCCTGATTTAAAAGAATTTCAATTAAGTGTTGACGTTCCGTTTTCAGGTCCTATAATGCGCCCCACTTTCTGCCTGGCAGGGCAAGCCCTTGAAAATCAACGGCTTGGCCATAAAGCAGGGCAGGAAATGGTCGGCGAAGAGGCTGCCAAACACGCCTCGAAACGCTTGACAGGTTCAACGGCTGCGGTAGAATGCGCGGCCTCGGATGGGGAAGCCCGGCCGAAACGCTCTTTAACAAAGTGGAATCAAGCAATTCGTGTGGGCGCTTGTGGCAAGCCTGGCATCGCAAGACAGTCAGCACGTCCAAGCGACTCGTGAATTCATGAGTTGAGATATGGCGATTGCTGAGCCGAGTTTAGGATCTTAGGATCCAAACGAATTGAAACTGAAGAGTTTGATCATGGCTCAGATTGAACGCTGGCGGCAGGCCTAACACATGCAAGTCGAGCGGCAGCGGGACCTTCGGGTTGCCGGCGAGCGGCGGACGGGTGAGTAATGCCTAGGAATCTGCCTGTTAGTGGGGGATAACGCGGGGAAACCCGCGCTAATACCGCATACGTCCTACGGGAGAAAGTGGGGGACCCTCGGGCCTCACGCTAACAGATGAGCCTAGGTCGGATTAGCTAGTTGGTGGGGTAAAGGCCCACCAAGGCGACGATCCGTAACTGGTCTGAGAGGATGATCAGTCACACTGGAACTGAGACACGGTCCAGACTCCTACGGGAGGCAGCAGTGGGGAATATTGGACAATGGGCGAAAGCCTGATCCAGCCATGCCGCGTGTGTGAAGAAGGTCTTCGGATTGTAAAGCACTTTAAGTTGGGAGGAAGGGCGCTCGGTCAATACCCAAGCGCCTTGACGTTACCGACAGAATAAGCACCGGCTAACTTCGTGCCAGCAGCCGCGGTAATACGAAGGGTGCAAGCGTTAATCGGAATTACTGGGCGTAAAGCGCGCGTAGGTGGTTCGGCAAGTTGGATGTGAAAGCCCCGGGCTCAACCTGGGAACCGCATCCAAAACTACTGGGCTAGAGTACGGTAGAGGGTGGTGGAATTTCCTGTGTAGCGGTGAAATGCGTAGATATAGGAAGGAACACCAGTGGCGAAGGCGACCACCTGGACCGATACTGACACTGAGGTGCGAAAGCGTGGGGAGCAAACAGGATTAGATACCCTGGTAGTCCACGCCGTAAACGATGTCGACTAGCCGTTGGGCTCCTTGAGAGCTTAGTGGCGCAGCTAACGCATTAAGTCGACCGCCTGGGGAGTACGGCCGCAAGGTTAAAACTCAAATGAATTGACGGGGGCCCGCACAAGCGGTGGAGCATGTGGTTTAATTCGAAGCAACGCGAAGAACCTTACCTGGCCTTGACATCCTGCGAACGTTCCAGAGATGGAGCGGTGCCTTCGGGAGCGCAGAGACAGGTGCTGCATGGCTGTCGTCAGCTCGTGTCGTGAGATGTTGGGTTAAGTCCCGTAACGAGCGCAACCCTTGTCCTTAGTTACCAGCACCTCGGGTGGGCACTCTAAGGAGACTGCCGGTGACAAACCGGAGGAAGGTGGGGATGACGTCAAGTCATCATGGCCCTTACGGCCAGGGCTACACACGTGCTACAATGGTCGGTACAAAGGGTTGCCAAGTCGCGAGGCGGAGCCAATCCCAGAAAACCGATCGTAGTCCGGATCGCAGTCTGCAACTCGACTGCGTGAAGTCGGAATCGCTAGTAATCGCGAATCAGAATGTCGCGGTGAATACGTTCCCGGGCCTTGTACACACCGCCCGTCACACCATGGGAGTGGGTTGCTCCAGAAGTAGCTAGTCTAACCCTCGGGAGGACGGTTACCACGGAGTGATTCATGACTGGGGTGAAGTCGTAACAAGGTAGCCGTAGGGGAACCTGCGGCTGGATCACCTCCTTAATCGAAGATCCGGCTTTTCATAAGCACCCACACGAATTGCTTGATTCCCTGGCAAACAGCGATTGGGTTTAGACCCGAGAGTGAGACGATTGGGTCTGTAGCTCAGTTGGTTAGAGCGCACCCCTGATAAGGGTGAGGTCGGCAGTTCGAATCTGTCCAGACCCACCAATTGTCACGGGGTGTGGCCAGTGTCGACCTCGCGCAAGGCAAGAGGGGCCATAGCTCAGCTGGGAGAGCGCCTGCTTTGCACGCAGGAGGTCAGGAGTTCGATCCTCCTTGGCTCCACCATCCACCACCATCGCTGAAAGCTTAGAAATGAGCATTTCCCATCGGGCGAATGCTGATTTCTGGTCTTTGCGCCAGAACCGTTCTTTAACAATTCGGGTATGTGATAGAAGTACGACGCGCCGCTCGTTTCACTGCGGTCGGCGCGGTCAAGGCAAATGTGCGAGTTCAAGCGCAAATGTTCGGCAAATGTCGTCTTCACACCAGCCAGGCACGGCCGCGAGGCCACAGATTGCTTGGGGTTATATGGTCAAGTGAAGAAGCGCATACGGTGGATGCCTTGGCAGTCAGAGGCGATGAAAGACGTGGTAGCCTGCGATAAGCGTCGGGGAGGCGGCAAACGGCCCGTGATCCGGCGATCTCTGAATGGGGAAACCCACCCGGCACAAGCCGGGTATCTTGTCCTGAATCCATAGGGGCAAGAGGCGAACCAGGGGAACTGAAACATCTAAGTACCCTGAGGAACAGAAATCAACCGAGATTCCCTTAGTAGTGGCGAGCGAACGGGGAGCAGCCCTTAAGTTGGCGAGGGATTAGTGGAAGGCTCTGGAAAGGGCCGCCGTAGCGGGTGATAGCCCCGTACACGAAAGTCCCTGGTCAATGAAATCGAGTAGGACGGCGCACGTGAAACGTTGTCTGAACATGGGGGGACCATCCTCCAAGGCTAAATACTCCTGACTGACCGATAGTGAACCAGTACCGTGAGGGAAAGGCGAAAAGAACCCCGGAGAGGGGAGTGAAATAGATCCTGAAACCGTATGCGTACAAGCAGTGGGAGCCCACTTGGTTGGGTGACTGCGTACCTTTTGTATAATGGGTCAGCGACTTATATTCAGTGGCAAGCTTAACCGTATAGGGGAGGCGTAGCGAAAGCGAGTCTTAATAGGGCGCCAAGTCGCTGGGTATAGACCCGAAACCGGGCGATCTATCCATGAGCAGGTTGAAGGTTAGGTAACACTGACTGGAGGACCGAACCGACTCCCGTTGAAAAGGTAGCGGATGACTTGTGGATCGGAGTGAAAGGCTAATCAAGCTCGGAGATAGCTGGTTCTCCTCGAAAGCTATTTAGGTAGCGCCTCGTGTATCACTGCCGGGGGTAGAGCACTGTTTCGGCTAGGGGGTCATCCCGACTTACCAAACCGATGCAAACTCCGAATACCGGCAAGTGCCAGCACGGGAGACACACGGCGGGTGCTAACGTCCGTCGTGAAAAGGGAAACAACCCAGACCGTCAGCTAAGGTCCCAAAGTCCTGGTTAAGTGGGAAACGATGTGGGAAGGCTTAGACAGCTAGGAGGTTGGCTTAGAAGCAGCCACCCTTTAAAGAAAGCGTAATAGCTCACTAGTCGAGTCGGCCTGCGCGGAAGATGTAACGGGGCTCAAACCAGGCACCGAAGCTACGGGTGCAGCGCAAGCTGCGCGGTAGAGGAGCGTTCTGTACGCCTGTGAAGGTGAGTCGAGAGGCTTGCTGGAGGTATCAGAAGTGCGAATGCTGACATGAGTAACGACAATGGGTGTGAAAAACACCCACGCCGAAAGACCAAGGGTTCCTGCGCAACGTTAATCGACGCAGGGTGAGTCGGCCCCTAAGGCGAGGCTGAAAAGCGTAGTCGATGGGAAACGGGTTAATATTCCCGTACTTCTGGTTACTGCGATGGGGGGACGGAGAAGGCTAGGCCAGCTTGGCGTTGGTTGTCCAAGTTTAAGGCGGTAGGCCGATCACTCAGGCAAATCCGGGTGGTCAAGGTCGAGAACCGATGACGAGCCTTCTTATACGAAGGCGAAGTGGTTGATGCCCTGCTTCCAAGAAAAGCCTCTAAGCTTCAGGTAACCAGGAACCGTACCCCAAACCGACACAGGTGGTCGGGTAGAGAATACCAAGGCGCTTGAGAGAACTCGGGTGAAGGAACTAGGCAAAATGGCACCGTAACTTCGGGAGAAGGTGCGCCGGTGAGGGTTAAGGGTTTACCCCGTAAGCCCATGCCGGTCGAAGATACCAGGCCGCTGCGACTGTTTATTAAAAACACAGCACTCTGCAAACACGAAAGTGGACGTATAGGGTGTGACGCCTGCCCGGTGCCGGAAGGTTAATTGATGGGGTTAGCGCAAGCGAAGCTCTTGATCGAAGCCCCGGTAAACGGCGGCCGTAACTATAACGGTCCTAAGGTAGCGAAATTCCTTGTCGGGTAAGTTCCGACCTGCACGAATGGCGTAACGATGGCGGCGCTGTCTCCACCCGAGACTCAGTGAAATTGAAATCGCTGTGAAGATGCAGTGTATCCGCGGCTAGACGGAAAGACCCCGTGAACCTTTACTGTAGCTTTGCACTGGACTTTGAGCCTGCTTGTGTAGGATAGGTGGGAGGCTGTGAAGGGGGGACGCCAGTTCCCCCGGAGCCATCCTTGAAATACCACCCTGGCATGCTTGAGGTTCTAACTCCGGTCCGTTATCCGGATCGAGGACAGTGTATGGTGGGCAGTTTGACTGGGGCGGTCTCCTCCCAAAGCGTAACGGAGGAGTACGAAGGTGCGCTCAGCGTGGTCGGAAATCACGCGCAGAGTATAAAGGCAAAAGCGCGCTTGACTGCGAGACAGACACGTCGAGCAGGTACGAAAGTAGGTCTTAGTGATCCGGTGGTTCTGTATGGAAGGGCCATCGCTCAACGGATAAAAGGTACTCCGGGGATAACAGGCTGATACCGCCCAAGAGTTCATATCGACGGCGGTGTTTGGCACCTCGATGTCGGCTCATCACATCCTGGGGCTGAAGCCGGTCCCAAGGGTATGGCTGTTCGCCATTTAAAGTGGTACGCGAGCTGGGTTTAGAACGTCGTGAGACAGTTCGGTCCCTATCTGCCGTGGACGTTTGAGATTTGAGAGGGGCTGACCTTAGTACGAGAGGACCGGGTTGGACGAACCTCTGGTGTTCCGGTTGTCACGCCAGTGGCACTGCCGGGTAGCTACGTTCGGAAGAGATAACCGCTGAAAGCATCTAAGCGGGAAACTCGCCTCAAGATGAGATCTCACCGGGGCCTTGAGCTCCCTGAAGGGCCGTCGCAGACTACGACGTTGATAGGTGGGGTGTGTAAGCGTTGTGAGGCGTTGAGCTAACCCATACTAATGGCCCGTGAGGCTTGACCATATAACGCCCAAACAATCTGTTGTCCGCCCCAGCAGGGTGGCCTGCAGAGGGCGCAGCCGACAGGCCGAAGATTTGGCTGGACCGCACACTGCCGGAAACAGGTTACTGCTATCACCGACCCGATTGGCTGTCGTGTCCTCGACACGGCGGCAGCCGAATTGCTTGACGATCATAGAGCGTTGGAACCACCTGATCCCATCCCGAACTCAGCCGTGAAACGACGCCTCGCCGATGGTAGTGTGGGGTTTCCCCATGTGAGAGTAGGTCATCGTCAAGCCCCTTTTGCGAACCCCCGGACCGTCTCGTCGGCCCGGGGGTTTTTGCTTGCCCCGGGCGCAGTCCCGCCCCGACAGGCCGGCCCCGCTAAGGGCGCCTCTCTCCGCAGGCCCGTCGGGTGGCGCCCCGGCCGTTTCCCTCCCGGCGCGCCGCTGTTCCGTTCAGTACCCTTCTCGACCTACCCTCGGGACTTGACGAGGCGTGACCGGAAATTTGACAATAATTCTTATTTTTTGCCGCCCATAGCGGCTCGGTATTTCATTGGCTTGCTTCTCCTCGTCGTCCTACCGGCTACATCGTTGGCTGTCTTGTGTAAGAGGCCGAGTCCAACGTTGCATCGTTTGAATAGGATGAGAGTGCCGAACTCCTGCTCGATTTTGGTAATACACAAATTCAATCGTTTCATTCAAAAAGGAAATACGGTATGTCACGTATCGGCATCTTCTATGGCAGCTCCTCCGGCGTTACCGGGAAAGTGGCTGAAAAGCTTGCTGGGCTCTTGGGCGAGGAACGCTGCGATCTGTACAACATGGAAGAGGACTTCGTCGATTTCGACGATATGCTGAAATATGACCACCTGCTGTTCGGTTGTTCCACCTGGGGATCTGGCGAGGTGCAGAACGATTGGCGTGATCCGCTGCTCGAACTGGACAACGAGAAGCCCGACTTTTCCGGCAAGACGATCGCCCTGTTTGGTGCCGGCGACTATGTTTCTCACGGTGAGCAGTTCGTCAGTGCATTGGGCGTGCTGTACGATAAATTCAAGGCACGCGGTGCCTCCTTGGTCGGTAGCTTCCCGACTGATGGTTATACCTACGAGTATTCCTTTGCCGTGCGTGACGGCAAATTTGTAGGTCTGCCGTTCGACAAAATCAACGAGGCGGACAAGACCGACGAGCGTCTTGAGCGCTGGGTCGCCGTGCTACAGGAGGAGTTTCTGCCGGCTTGACCGAGTGCTCAGGGCCTGCTTTTGATCGCCCAGCCCGCGGGGCTGGGACATTTTCCCGAATGCCGCAAAACTGCTGAGCTAGTTTTGCGGCATTCGGCTAATGGTTTTCACAACAATTCGAATTGCTGCTTTTTTAGGCGCTGGCCGATCTGTTCCCGGCCATTCAGGGTTTCCACTTTTTTCAGCCGCTCTATCGCCTGGCTGCTCCAGTTGGCGCTAGGTAGGCCCTGTTGTCTGTAGAAGTCCGCCAGGATGCGGTCGTAGCGCTCGATCGCGCCGGCTTCCGTGGGCGATACCCTGTAGGTTTCCCGGTGCAACACCAGTTCCTGTGGCAAACGCGGCTTGATGGCCGCCGGGTGGACGGGGTCGGGGTAGCCAACGCAGAGGCCAAAGACCGGATACACCAGCGGTGGTAGGCGCAGTTCTTCAATGACCTCGGAAAGTCGGTTGCGCAAGGCTCCGATATAAACAGTTCCCAGACCCAAGGATTCGGCGGCGACCGCGGCGTTCTGTGCGGCCAGGGCAGCGTCGAGGCTGGCGACCAGGAAGCTGTCCAGATAATCCACCGCTTCCAGTTCAGCGCCTTGTAGGTCCGCCAGGCGGCGGATGCGGGAGAAATCTGCCAGCCAGACCAGCAGCAGCGGCGCTTGAAGGATATGCGCCTGATTGCCGGCGAGGGTGGCCAGGCGGGCCTTGCGTTCGGGATCGGCGACGGCCAGCAGGCTCCACGCCTGCAGATTGGAGGAGGTCGCGGCCGATTGGGCTGCGGCCAGCAGGGTCTCCAGTGTTCCTTCCGGCAATGGCCGGTCGAGGTAGGCACGGACGCTGCGGTGGGCGAGCAGGGCAGTGATGATAGGATTGTCGATCACGGCGGGACTGGCTCCTGATCCATAACGTTGTTGCAGGAGGTCGGTGGGGGCTTCGGACATTGATGGATCCTCATCCTGAGTCGATGCACGGTCTTGCTCAAAAGGCTTCTCACCATAAAGCCAGGTGGCAATGCGGTGAAATAGCGGCTCGCTCTATGCTGATAACCCCTGCTTGTCGATGGGTGGATCTGCCCGATTTTCAGTCAATTGGAGAATGTCGTGAATCACGCCTTTTTTATTACCGGCACCGACACTGACATCGGCAAGACCACTGTCGCCTGTGGCCTTCTGCATGCTGCCCGGCAGGCAGGTTTGTCTACCGTGGCTGCCAAGCCGGTCGCCTCCGGCTGTAAGGGCACGCCCGCAGGGTTGCGCAATGGCGATGCCTTGGCGCTGCTCGGTGAGTGTTCGCTGACGCTGGATTATGCCGAGATCAATCCGTTCGCCTTCGCGCCTGCCATAGCTCCGCACTTGGCGGCATGCGAGGTAGGTGTCGAACTGACGGTGGCGGCGCTGCTTCCGTCGGCGCGACTGATGTTGGCGCGTGGAGCCGACTTCACCCTGGTCGAGGGTGCCGGTGGCTGGCGGGTACCCTTGTCCGGGCGTGAAAACTTGTCCGATCTGGCTGTGGCCCTCGGTCTACCGGTGATCCTGGTGGTCGGTGTGCGCCTGGGCTGCATCAACCATGCAATGTTGAGCGCCGAGGCGATCGCCCGCGATGGGCTGATACTGGCTGGTTGGGTGGCCAACATCGTCGATTCGCATGCTTCGCGCCTGGACGAGAATCTTGCGACGCTTGCCGAGCGTCTGCCGGCGCCTTGTCTGGGACGAATCCCCTGGCTACCGGAGGCCTCGCCAGCAGCCGTGGCCCGCTATCTTGACCTGGCCCCGCTGGGCCTGAGTTTCAAGGTATGAACAAGAGTTGCCCAGTGCCGAATGCATTCCCAGGATTGCCCCCGTTTCGTACGGAGCCGGCTGCTTCTTCGCCAAGATGACTGCTGCCTGACAGGCACGGGCTAAAATAGTTATCGGAAACAATACGTGCAATGATGAGGTGAGGCTCTGCAGGGTGTCTTCCGTGATCGCAGAGCTGTCCATACCTTTGATCCGAGTCGCCGAGGTATCGCCATGTCCGACTACAAGGCCCCCTTGCGGGATATCCGTTTCGTTCGCGATGAATTGCTCGACTACCCGGCTCACTACCGGAGCTTGCCTGGTGGGGCGGATGCCTCACCCGATGTGGTGGATGCCATCCTCGAGGAGGGCGCGCGCTTCTGCGAGGAGGTGATCGCGCCGCTCAACCGGGTGGGGGATCTCGAGGGCTGTAGCTGGAGTGAGGCCGGAGTGAAGACCCCGACTGGCTTCAAGGAGGCCTACCGGCGTTTCGTCGAGGGCGGCTGGCCGAGTCTGGCGCATGCCGTCGAGCATGGTGGCCAGGGTCTGCCGGAGTCCCTTGGCGTCGCCATGACCGAAATGATCGGCGAAGCCAACTGGGCCTGGGGCATGTACCCAGGGCTGGCCCAGGGGGCGATGAATACATTGTCGGCCCATGGTACCGAGGAGCAGAAGGCGACCTATCTGGCCAAACTGGTGTCCGGCGAGTGGACCGGTACCATGTGCCTGACCGAGCCGCATTGCGGTACCGATTTGGGGCTTTTGCGCACCCGTGCCGAGCCGCAGGCCGACGGCAGCTATCGGGTCAGCGGCACCAAAATCTTCATTTCCGCCGGCGAACATGATTTGGCGGAGAACATCGTGCATATCGTGCTGGCTCGCCTGCCCGACGCACCTCCCGGCACCAAGGGCATTTCGTTGTTCATTGTGCCGAAGTTCCTGCCGGCCGACGATGGCGGGCTGGGGGTGCGCAACCAGGTGTCCTGCGGCTCCATCGAGCACAAGATGGGCATCCATGGCAACGCCACCTGCGTGATGAACTTCGACGGCGCTACCGGCTTTCTGATCGGCCCGCCGAACAAGGGCCTCAACTGCATGTTCACCTTCATGAACACCGCCCGCCTGGGAACCGCGCTGCAGGGTCTGGCGCATACCGAGGTAGCTTTTCAGGGGGCGATCCGCTATGCCCGCGAGCGCCTGCAGATGCGTGCCCTGAGCGGTCCGAAGGCTCCGGAGCTGCCAGCCGACCCGATCATCGTGCACCCCGACGTGCGGCGCATGCTGCTCACCATCAAGGCCTTCGCCGAGGGCAACCGGGCACTGCTGTATTTTTCCGCCAGGCAGGTGGACATCGCCCGTTACAGCCAGGACGCCGCGGAGCGTGCAGCGGCCGACCTGTTGCTGGGCTTCCTCACGCCGATCGCCAAGGCCTTTATGACCGAGACCGGCTTCGAGGCCTCTAGCCTCGGCCTGCAGGTTTATGGCGGGCACGGTTATATCCGCGAATGGGGCATGGAGCAGAACCTGCGCGATAGCCGCATCGCTATGCTCTACGAAGGAACCACCGGCGTGCAGGCGCTGGATCTGCTCGGACGCAAGGTGCTCATGACCCAGGGCGAGTCGCTCAAGGTCTTCACCAAGATCGTGCACAAGTTCTGCAAGGCTCACGCCGAAGACGAGGGACTTAAGGCTTTCGTCGAGCCGTTGACCCGGCTGAACAAGGAATGGGGCGACATCACCCTGAAGATCGGTATGCAGGCGATGCAGGACCGCGAAGAGGTAGGGGCTGCCGCAGTCGATTATCTGATGTATTCCGGTTATGTCTGTCTGGCCTATTTCTGGGCAGACATGGCCCGTGTGGCCCAGCAGAAACTGGCTGCCGGCAGCGGCGAGGCAGCTTTCTATAACGCCAAGCTGCAAACTGCACGCTTCTACTTCGCCCGCATTTTGCCGCGCACTCGTGCGCACGTGGAGGCCATGCTCAGCGGTGCCGGCCCGCTGATGGAAATAACGGCGGAGGATTTCGATTTGGGCTATTGAGGACCGGCGTCCTGCCCGAGGTTTCAGGGCAGACGGCAATGAAAAACGCCCGGTCGCATCGCAGCCGGGCGTTTTTCATATGCAAAGGGGACTGGTTTTCGGTCCCGCGATGCGAAGGTCCGTGACGGCTCAGATCTTGCCGACTAGATCCAGGGACGGCTTCAGGGTGCCTTCGCCTTCTTTCCACTTGGCCGGGCAGACTTCGCCCGGATGGGAGGCGACGTACTGGGCAGCCTTGATCTTGCGCAGCAGTTCATTGGCATCGCGACCAATGTTGCCGGCGTTCAGCTCGATGATCTGGATCTTGCCTTGCGGGTCGACGACGAAGGTGCCACGTTCGGCCAGACCGGCTTCTTCGATCAGCACTTCGAAATTGCGGGAGATGGCCAGAGTCGGGTCACCGACCATCGGGAACTGCAGTTTCTTAATGGTCTCGGAGCTGTCGTGCCAGGCCTTGTGGGTAAAGTGGGTGTCGGTGGACACAGCATAGATTTCCACGCCCAGCTTCTGGAGTTCGGCGTAGTTGTCGGCCAAGTCGCCCAGCTCGGTCGGGCAGACAAAAGTGAAGTCGGCCGGGTAGAAGAAGAATACGGACCACTTTCCTTGCAGGTCGGCTTCGGTGACGTCGATGAACTTGCCGTTGTGGTAGGCGGTGGCCTTGAACGGCTTGACTTCAGTGTTGATCAGAGACATCTGCGAACTCCTTTTTGTGGATGAAAAAACAGGGGCGATGTTACGCGATCCAGTGAAGAACCTTCATTGATTGACCGTATGGGGTTCATTGTTCCAATCAATCGAAAGTTTCGGCGATGGCATATGCCGAATGGTCGATATGGGGCTGGCCGCTTCACGATACAAGCCCTGCATGTCGAAAAGATTATTTCCGTGGCCCGTATGGCGATATGTACGTCGTGGCCAGTGTTGAAAACGGCCCGACACAGGACGACGGGCCAGATCGATGTGGGGAAGAGGGCTCAGCCCTCGTCGCCGTCTTCCTCGTCGCTGCCGCCTACGTGCATGCCGAGTTCCTTGATCTTGCGCGTCAGGGTGTTGCGTCCCCAGCCGAGCAGCAGGGCGGCATCGCGACGGCGTCCGGCGGTGTGCTTGAGTACGCTCTCGATCATCACCCGCTCGAAGGCCGGCACGGCGATGTCCAGCAAGTTCGACTGACCGCGGGCCAGGGCCTGATCGGTCCACTGACGCAGGGCCTGTTCCCAATTGCTGGCCGGCGCGTTCTCCTGGGCATGGTTGACCAGTTCCGGCGGCAAGTCGTCGATGTGCACCTCGCGGCCCGAGGCCATCACGGTGATCCAGCGGCAAGTGTTCTCCAGTTGGCGCACGTTGCCGGGCCAGGGCAGATTGCTCAGGTACTCCTCGGTTTTCGGCTTGAGCGTCTTGGGCTCGACCGCCAACTCCACGGCGGCGCGGTTGAGGAAATGCCGGGTCAGCGCGGGGATGTCGGCGCGACGGTCGGAGAGACGCGGGATATGGATGCGGATGACGTTCAGGCGATGGAACAGATCCTCGCGAAACTTGCCGGCCTGCACCAGGTTTTCCAAGTTCTGGTGGGTGGCGGCGATGATCCGTACGTCGACCTTGACCGGCGTGTGACCGCCGACCCGATAGAACTCGCCATCGGCCAGCACGCGCAACAGACGTGTCTGGGTATCGGCCGGCATGTCGCCGATCTCGTCGAGGAACAGGGTACCGCCGTCGGCCTGCTCAAAGCGTCCGCGGCGCAGGCTGGCGGCGCCGGTGAAGGCACCCTTCTCATGGCCGAACAACTCGGACTCCATCAATTCCTTCGGGATCGCCGCCATATTCAGCGCGATGAAGGGGGCCTTGGCACGCGGGCTGTGACGGTGCAGGGCATGGGCGACCAGTTCCTTGCCGGTTCCGGACTCGCCGTTGATCAGCACGGTGATGTTGGAGTGGGAGAGGCGGCCGATGGCACGGAACACCTCCTGCATCGCCGGTGCCTCGCCGATGATTTCCGGAGTGTTGGCCTGGATGGTCGGCACCTCCAGCCCCTGCTGCTCCTGGGCGTGCAGGTTGGCACGCTTGATCAGCGACACCGCTTCGTCGACGTCGAATGGCTTGGGCAGGTATTCGAAGGCACCGCCCTGGTAGGAGGCCACCGCGCTTTCCAGGTCGGAGTGCGCGGTCATGATGATCACCGGCAGGCGCGGGTAATGCTCGCGGATCTGTGCCAGCAGCTCGAGGCCGCTGGCACCGGGCATGCGGATGTCGGAGATGATCACGTCGGGTCGCTGGCGGGACAGGCGGCTGAGCACGCCGTCCGCGCTGTCGAAGCTCTGGGTGGTCATGCCTTCCTGTTGCAGGGCCTTTTCCAGAACCCAACGGATGGAGCGGTCGTCGTCGACGATCCACACGGTTTCGCTTCGGCTCATGAGGATGAAGCTCCTGGGTCCAGCGGCAGGTAGATCGAGAAGCGGGTATGGCCGGAATGGCTTTCGCATTCGATCAGTCCCTGGTGCTGGCTGATGATGTTCTGAGTGATGGCCAGGCCCAGCCCGGTACCGTCCGGGCGACCGCTGACCATGGGATAGAACATGGTTTCCTGTAGTTCGGCGGGAATGCCGGGGCCGTTGTCGATGATTTCCACCCGGCAGACCAGGCGATGGCGGACATAGCCAATGGTGAACTGGCGCAGGGTGCGGGTGCGCAGATAGATTCGACCGAGGCGCAGATCGCTCTGGCCGGTCAACGCCTGCATGGCGTTGCGCACGATATTGAGCACCGCCTGGATCATCTGTTCGCGGTCGATCATCACTTCCGGGATGCTCGGGTCGTAGTCGCGCACCAGTATGATGCGCCCCTCGCTTTCCGCCATCACCAGGCTGCAGACCCGCTCCAGCACTTCGTGGACGTTGGTCCATACCAGGGACGGCAATTTGTTCGAGCCGAGCATGCGATCTACCAGATTGCGCAGGCGATCGGCCTCTTCGATGATGACGTTGGTGTAGTCCTTCAGGGCCTCGTCCGGCAGTTCGCGGGCCAGCAACTGGGCCGCGCCGCGGATGCCGCCGAGCGGGTTCTTGATCTCGTGGGCCAGGCCGCGTACCAGCAGCTTGGTGGTTTCCTGCTTGGACAACTGGGCCTCTTCCTTGGTGATCCGCAGCAGGCGGTCGCGTGGGTAGACCTCTAGCAACAGCAGGGTCTGGCCACGGCAGATGACCGGTGTCACCGCGTAGTCCACCGTCTGGGTCTTGCCGGTCAGCGACGTCAACTGGGCTTCGCGCTTGGTGAACGGATGCGCCTCGGCCACGGCCTGGCGCAGGGAAACCAGGGCTTCGGGGGATTCGGTGAAAAGCTCGCTGATGAATTGTCCGTGGCTGCGCTGGCCGCTAATGGCCAGCAGCATTTCCGCGGCGGGATTCATGTATTCCAGACGCAGCTCGCCGTCGAGCAGGATGGTGGCAGTGGTCAGGTTATCCAGCAACAGTCGGTGCAGGTTGTCGTTATCAGGCATTGGCTGAATCTACCAGGGCTCCGGCATCGGGTCGGCAAATGCAAAAAGCGCACCGGAATTTTCGAGGCGATGGAAAGGCGTGCTCCATGCCGGCTTTTGGCGCGCCTTGCGCACGACGGATGGTCCAATATGGAAACATTATAGTAAGGGCAGGACGTGATTCGCCCCAAAACAGGGCGAAACCTACAGAAACGGGATGTAGGAGATGTCTCGTTTCTGGACTGGCTTGTCCTTTTGCGGACACTCCGGGCGTACACCGTAATCGGCGAATTGGCAGGGCCTAGCCAGGCGTTTCTGGATCAGCGTGGGGCGTGTCACATGCACGGCTTGTTCGGGGCTACTTTCCAGAAGGCGGCCTTCGGCGTCGAGGATGTCCACGGCTAGCGAATGGGTACCGTGTTCCAGGTTGTCCAGGGAAAAGACCGGTTCCGATCCGCCTGGGCCGATTGGCGTGTCGTCGAGCCGCAGCCGATAGCGATGGCTGGGATGAAGGCCGGGCTCGCTGATGGCGGTCACTGTCAGCGCACCGGCATCGCGCACGGTGGCGTCGGGTAGCGGAGCGAGAATGCGCAGCCAGCGGTAGCCGAGCTTCTTCGTCCGGGCGCTGGGCTTTCCCGGTGCTGGCTCCGCCATGGCCGGGGCGGGCATGCTGTTGGTCGGGCTCGGGTGGGTCGCCGGTGCGCCGTCCAGGGGGCGGTCGGTGAAGACCCGATTGCCCTGTTCGTCGAGATGACTGTAGATCCCGGCCGTTGCCGGGAAGGCGAGCAGGGCCAGGCAGAAGGGATGATTTGCACGAAGACCTCTATCTGCGCCGATGGACCCGCTGGACGGTGAAGCGCAGCGCAGCACTCCGCTGCAGGGCGTCTTCGCCCGCGAGCACCTCCACCGCCAGGCTGTGTTCGCCACGCTCGACATTGACCAGTTCCAGGCGTGTGGCGTAACCCGGCTGGCCGTAGGGCTGGCCATCCAGCAGCAGGCGCAAGCTGTGTCCGGGGCGCAGACCGGGCCCGATGGCCACCTCGACGGCGAAGCTGCCATCGTTGGCGCGCAGGGACTCGCCGTCCGCAATACCGGTCAGTTCGAGGCGGCTATAATCGATCTTCCCGGATTGCTCCCCGTGCCGGGCCGCTTCCGGTGGACGAGGCGGCGGAATGACGATACTGGGCGGCGGCAGCTCGACCTTTTCCGCGGCCACGCTCTCGGGGGGGTGGCTGCTGAAGACCGGATTGCCGTTGGCGTCGAGGTATTTGTAGATCTGTGCACCGGCCGGAAGGGCCAGCAGCAGGAGCAGGCCGGGCAACGCACTGCGCATGGCGGATTTCCGCGAAAGACGTCGGACGAAACCTTGCGCCGCGACTGCAGGGCTGGCAAGTCCGGCCTTCTCGGAGCGTTATGGCGATCACTCAAAAAAGAAAGGCCTCCCGAGGAGGCCTTCCGGAGTATCGCCGGCTGGATCAGACGCTGTAGTACAGGTCGTATTCCAGCGGGTGCACGAAGGTGCGCACTTTGATTTCCTCTTCGCTCTTCAGCTCGAGGTAGGCATCGATGAAGTCGTCGGAGAAGACGCCACCCTTGGTCAGGAAAGCGCGGCCCTTGTCCAGTTCTTCCAAGGCTTCCTTCAGGCTGCCGCACACCTGCGGGATTTCCTTGGCCTCTTCCGGCGGCAGGTCGTACAGGTTCTTGTCGGCGGCATCGCCGGGGTGGATCTTGTTCTGGATGCCGTCCAGGCCGGCCATCAGCAGCGCGGCGAAAGCCAGGTAGGGGTTGGCCGACGGGTCCGGGAAGCGCGCTTCGATGCGGCGGGCTTTCGGGCTGTTGACGTAGGGGATGCGGATGGAGGCGGAACGGTTGCGGGCCGAGTAGGCCAGCATGACCGGGGCTTCAAAGCCGGGGACCAGACGCTTGTAGGAGTTGGTCGACGGGTTGGTGAAGCCGTTCAGCGCCTTGCCGTGCTTGATGATGCCGCCGATGAAGTACAAGGCGGTGTCGGACAGGCCGGCATAGCCTTCGCCGGCAAAGGTGTTCTTGCCGTCTTTGGCGATGGATATGTGCACGTGCATGCCCGAGCCGTTGTCGCCGTACAGCGGCTTCGGCATGAAGGTCACGGTCTTGCCGTAGGCGTCGGCGACGTTGTGCACGCAGTACTTCAGGGTCTGCACTTCGTCGGCCTTGGCCACCAGGGTATTGAAGCTGACGCCGATCTCGTTCTGGCCGGCGGTGGCCACTTCGTGGTGGTGAACCTCGACCTTCAGGCCCATCTCTTCCAGGGCGTTGCACATGGCGGTGCGGATTTCGTGGTCGTGGTCGACCGGCGGAACCGGGAAGTAGCCGCCCTTGACGCCCGGACGATGGCCCTGGTTGCCGCCTTCGAAGTCGGCGTCGGTGTTCCAGGCAGCCTGCTCGGAGAAGATCTTGAACATGGAGCCGGAAATGTCGGACTTGTACTTCACTTCGTCGAAGATGAAGAACTCGGGCTCCGGACCGAAGAAGGCGGTGTCGCCGATGCCGGTGGACTTCAGGTATTCCTCGGCGCGGCGGGCGATGGCGCGCGGGTCGCGATCGTAGCCCTGCATGGTCGAGGGCTCGATGATGTCGCAGACGATGATCAGGGTCGGCTCTTCGGTGAACGGATCCAGCACGGCGGTGCTGTCGTCCGGCATCAGGATCATGTCGGAGGCTTCGATGCCCTTCCAGCCGGCGATGGAGGAACCGTCGAACATCTTGCCGTATTCGAAGAAGTCGTCGTCCACGTCACGCGCCGGCATGGTTACGTGTTGCTGCTTGCCTTTGGTGTCGGTGAAGCGGAGATCAATCCACTTCACGTCATATTCTTTGATCAGTTGAAGCGACTTCGACATGTTGTCCTCCAGGTGGAGAGAGCCTCGAAAAGACCCTCGGGAATTCAGGTAAAACCGGGCGGCGATCATCCGCCAAGGCAAGCCGCGCCACAAGGGAGCAAGTTTCATGCCACTGCCTTGGCGCAGTGGGGGAATTCTTCGCCAGTCGAGCCTGCCCGGTACCGGCTATTCTGGCGAAAATTTCTGCTCTGTTTATGTGCCTAGGTCAGGATATTTATTTCATTTTGGTGCGCTGCGGCCGCCTTGCCGATAGTTGGTCAAGTCTTGAGCAAGATCCGCTATAATCTCGCCCCCTCTTTTGCCTGACCGGCCCGTGCAGCCTCCATGAAACTCATCGTCAAGGTCTTCCCGGAAATCACCATCAAGAGCCCGCCGGTGCGCAAGCGCTTCATTCGCCAACTGGCGAAGAACATCCGCACCGTGCTGCGCGACCTGGATCCGGAGCTGGCGGTGACGGGCGTGTGGGACAACCTCGAGGTGGAGACCGCGGTCGAGGAGCCGCGCCTGTTGCGCGAGATGATCGAGCGGCTGTGCTGCACGCCCGGTATCGCCCACTTCCTTGAGGTGCACGAGTATCCCCTAGGCGACCTCGACGACATCCTGGAGAAGTGCAAGCGCCACTACGCCGGGCAACTGCCCGGCAAGATCTTCGCCGTGCGCTGCAAGCGCGCCGGCAGGCATCCTTTCACCTCGATGGAGGTCGAGCGCTACGTCGGCGGCTGCCTGCGCCAGCAGTGCGGTGCCGCGGGCGTCTCGCTGAGCGCTCCGGAAGTGGAAGTGCGCATGGAGATCCGCGACCAGCGCCTGTTCGTCGTCCACCGCCAACACGACAGCATCGGTGGTTACCCGCTGGGCGCCCTGGAGCAGACCCTGGTGCTGATGTCCGGCGGCTTCGACTCCACCGTGGCGGCTTTCCAGACGATGCGCCGCGGGCTGATGACCCATTTCTGCTTCTTCAACCTGGGCGGGCGCGCCCACGAGCTGGGGGTGATGGAAGTCGCCCACTACCTCTGGCAGAAGTACGGCAGCTCGCAGCGCGTGCTGTTCGTCAGCGTGCCCTTCGAGGAAGTGGTCGGCGAGATCCTCGGCAAGGTCGACAACAGCCAGATGGGCGTGATCCTGAAGCGCATGATGCTACGCGCCGCCACGCGCGTCGCCGAGCGCCTGAAGATCGACGTGCTGGTCACCGGCGAAGCCATCTCCCAGGTGTCCAGCCAGACCCTGCCGAACCTCTCGGTGATCGATTCGGCCACCGACATGCTGGTGCTGCGCCCGCTGATCGCCAGCCACAAGCAGGACATCATCGACACCGCGATGCGCATCGGCACCGCCGAGTTCGCCCGGCACATGCCCGAATACTGCGGGGTGATCTCGGTGAATCCGACCACCCGCGCCAGGCGCGACCGCGTCGATTACGAGGAGCGCCAGTTCGACATGGCGATCCTTGAGCGTGCTCTGGAGCGCGCCCGCCTGGTGCCGATCGACCGGGTGATCGACGAACTGGGCGAGGAGATTTGCGTGGAGGAGGTCCGCGAGGTCCTGGCCGGACAGATCGTCCTCGACATCCGCCATCCGGAGACGGTCGAGGACGGGCCGCTGGAGTTGCCCGGCGTCGAGGTGCGGGCACTGCCTTTCTATGCGTTGAACAACCGCTTCAAGGAATTGGACAACAACCGCCAATACCTTCTTTATTGCGACAAGGGTGTCATGAGCCGCCTGCATGCTCATCACCTGCTGAGCGAGGGACATGCCAATGTGCGCGTTTATCGTCCGGCATAGGTTGCCGGGGTTGCTCGGTGGCAGCATCCGCCACCGCCCTCCCGACCGCTGAGCGTCCGAACCGTCGCTGCCGGGGACGCCGGCCAGCCTTTCTTTTTCAGCCTCCAGCCCTTAGCTGGAGGCTTTCATCGAGATAGAACCGTGATCGAAAAACTGCGCAACATCGCCATCATCGCCCACGTCGACCATGGCAAGACCACCCTCGTCGACAAGCTGCTCAAGCTCTCCGGCACCCTGGATCGCAAGGAGGCCGAGAACGAGCGCGTGATGGACTCCAACGACCAGGAAAAGGAGCGTGGCATCACCATCCTGGCCAAGAACACCGCCATCCAGTGGAACGGCTACCGCATCAACATCGTCGACACCCCCGGCCACGCCGACTTCGGCGGCGAGGTGGAGCGCGTGATGAGCATGGTGGACTCCGTGTTGCTGGTGGTCGACGCCCAGGACGGCCCCATGCCGCAGACCCGTTTCGTGACCCAGAAGGCGTTCAAGGCCGGCCTGCGTCCGATCGTGGTGGTGAACAAGATCGACCGCCCCGGCGCGCGTCCCGACTGGGTGATCGACCAGATCTTCGACCTGTTCGACAACCTCGGCGCCACCGACGAGCAACTCGACTTCCCGATCGTCTACGCCAGCGCTCTGAACGGCATCGCCGGGCTCGACCACGAGAAGATGGATGACAACATGGATGCGCTGTTCCAGGCCATCATCGACCACGTGCCGGCCCCGGTGGTGGACGTCGATGGGGCGTTCCAGATGCAGATCTCCCAACTAGATTACAACAGCTTCCTCGGCGTGATCGGCATCGGCCGCATCGCCCGCGGCACCGTCAAGGCCAACAGTCCGGTAGCTGCCGTCGGCGCCGACGGCAAGAAGCGCAACGGCCGCATCCTGAAGATCATGGGCCACCACGGGCTGCAGCGCGTCGAGGTGCCGGAGGCCACCGCCGGCGATATCGTCTGCGTCAGCGGCATGGAGGAGCTGTACATCTCCGATACCCTGTGCGACCCGCAGAACGTCGAGGCCCTGCCGCCTTTGACCGTCGACCAGCCGACCGTGAGCATGACCTTCCAGGTCAACGACTCGCCGTTCGCCGGCAAGGAAGGTAAGTTCGTCACCAGCCGCAACATCAAGGACCGCCTGGACAAGGAACTGCTGCACAACGTGGCGCTGCGCGTCGAGCAGGGCGACAGCCCGGAGAAGTTCAAGGTTTCCGGTCGCGGCGAGCTGCATCTGTCCGTACTGATCGAGACCATGCGCCGCGAAGGCTTCGAACTGGCCGTGGGCCGCCCGGAAGTGGTGATCATCGAGAACGAGGCCGGCGAGAAGCAGGAGCCCTACGAAAGCGTCACCATCGACATCGAGGAGCAGCATCAGGGCCCGGTGATGGAGCAGATGGGCCTGCGCAAGGGCGACCTGACCAATATGATCCCGGACGGCAAGGGCCGTATCCGCCTGGAATACACCATCCCGGCGCGTGGCCTGATCGGTTTCCGCAACGCCTTCCTGACCATGACCTCGGGCACCGGCATCCTCACCAGCACCTTCAGCCACTACGGCCCGATCAAGGCCGGCGAAGTGGCCCACCGGCAGAACGGCGTGCTGGTCTCCATGGCCACCGGCACCGCGCTGACCTACTCGCTGGAAACCCTGCAGGACCGCGGCAAGCTGTTCCTGTCGCCCGGCGAGGAGGTCTACGAAGGCCAATTGGCCGGCATCCACAGCCGCGACAACGACCTGGTGATCAACCCGACCAAGGCCAAGAAGCTCGACAACATGCGTGCTTCCGGCAAGGACGAGACCATCCAGTTGACTCCGGCGCTGAAGTTCACCCTGGAACAGGCGCTGGAGTTCATCGACGAGGATGAGCTGGTAGAGGTGACGCCGAAGTCGATCCGCCTGCGCAAGAAGCTGCTCAACGAGAACGACCGCAAGCGCTACGAGCGCAGCAAGGTCTGAGTCGAAACGCTTGATGCTGAAAAAGCCCTGCCGGCGTGCCGGCAGGGCTTTTTTTGCCGCCTGGCGTTCGCAATGCTCAGCCTGCGTCCGTTCGGATCCGAGAGGTTCGGCCGGAGCGGTTTTCGGAGGGAAAGGCGGAAGAGCTCGGGTTGCCGTGCGCCGAAGCGGGCTGGCGCACGGCAATTGTCGCTTCAGCTACGCGTCTGCGAAGGCCGTGGCTAAGGCCTGTTGACGTTTGGGCGTGAGCCGCGTTGCCGCGTCAAATGCCGCCAGGCCGGGCCGCGTTCGGCAAGGCGCGGGTCGCCGGCAATGGTCATTCTTTTGCCAAGACCCGCAACGCCGCATGGCGGCATTTGCCGCGCAGCCTGGGCGGCCCCACCCGTAGGGACGGGGCCCGTTTGGCGCAGCACGGCGTCGCTCGTCGTTCATTTGGAATGACCAAACTTCTCTCCTCGTTCCTTGTTCTGTGCTAAACGGGCCTCCGTCGCGGCCTACGCCCAAACGTCAACAAGCCCTAAGCGAGCAGGGTCTTGCGCATGAATGTCTTACCGTTCGTGGGCGCCTGCTGTCCGTGGCTCCCGCTCGTTCGATGGGGCTGCGTTGCCGATGCTGGTAGGCTTTCGGAGCGACGCCGCCCCCTCGTCGAATCGTCCGTACAACCGAGGAAGATCCTGGCATGACCCCGCTCAAGTATCTCGCCGCCTACCCGTCTCACCTGCAGGATCAGGTCCGCCGGCTGATCGCCGAGGGGCGCCTGGGCGACTACTTGGCCAAGCGCTATCCCGGCCGTCATGCCGTGCAGAGCGACAAGGCGCTGTACGCCTACACTATGGAGCTCAAGCAGCGGTACCTGCGCAACGCGCCGGGCATCGACAAGGTGCTCTACGACAGCAAGCTGGACGTGCTGCGCAACGCCCTCGGCCTGCATACCGCGGTTTCGCGGGTGCAGGGCGGCAGGCTCAAGGCGAAGAAGGAGATCCGCGTGGCCACGCTGTTCCGCGAGGCGCCGCCGGAGTTCCTCGACATGATCGTGGTGCATGAACTGGCGCACCTGCGCGAGTTCGAGCACAACAAGGCCTTCTACCAGCTCTGCGAGCACATGTTGCCCGGTTATCAGCAGCTCGAATTCGACCTGCGCGTCTACCTGACCTGGCGCGATCTGGGCGGGCAGGATGCCTTGCCGGGGCGCTGAGCCTTTCCTTCCCATCCGGCAAAGTGCACGCTGCGCCTGGGTAATTTCTTGCATTTTACCGGATATGCTTTTAAGGTTTTTCTGCAACTCATTGATTCATAGGGTAATTGCCTTTGGCATGAAACCTGCCTTTTTTCCGCCGCAGGACCATATGATTAGGGGGTAGCCAATGAAGCAGATAGAAGAAACTCTTGTTGCCGCTTTTCCCGAGTATCAAGTTCTCCTCAAGCAGCGTCCGGACGGCAGCCTGCTCTTCACCTTGCGGCAGGACGGCCGGCCGGTGATGCGCCGCGCCCTGTCTCTCGATCAGATGCGCAATAGCCTGCAGCTCGACTGGCTGATCAGCGCCATACAGCGCGACCTGGCTATCGAGGCCGGCGAGGCGCCGATGGTCGCCAGACTGCAGAGCCAGAGCCGCCTCCGCTTGCCCACCTACGCCATCCACTGATAGCGAAGACCGGAGCTCCGGGACGGCCTTCGCCTCGGAGCGAGGTGCGCTCGCCCGCTGGCCCGGTATCTTGCCGGGCCGGCGGGTGCAACCGACGAAAATCCCTCCCGTTTTCTCCCGCTATCTTTGCCGCTTCATCCTGACCTGCTTTACTGGCGGCTCCGCCAGATCCGTCAATACCCGTTTGGCCGTTCCCAGAAGGAGTTTTTTCATGGCTGGTAGCAGTCTGCTGACCCTGATCGACGATATCGCCACCTTGCTCGACGACGTCTCGGTGATGACCAAGCTCGCGGCGAAGAAAACCGCTGGCGTGCTCGGCGACGATCTCGCCCTCAACGCCCAGCAGGTCACCGGCGTCGCGGCCGAGCGGGAGTTGCCGGTGGTCTGGGCGGTGGCCAAGGGCTCGCTGCGCAACAAGGCGATCCTGGTACCCGCCGCGCTGCTCATCAGCGCCCTGGCGCCCTGGCTGATCACCCCGCTGTTGATGTTGGGCGGCGCTTTCCTCTGTTTCGAGGGTTTCGAGAAGCTGGCGCACAAGCTGACCCACAGCACCGCCGAGGACGAGACCGAGCGTACCGAACTGAGCGCCGCGCTGGCCGATCCGAACATCGACCTGGTTGCCTTCGAGCAGGACAAGATCAAGGGCGCGGTGCGCACCGACTTCATCCTTTCCGCCGAGATCATCGCCATCAGCCTCGGTACCGTGGCGCAGGCTTCCTTCACCACCCAGGTCGCGGTGCTGGTAGGCATCTCGCTGATCATCACCCTTGGCGTCTACGGACTGGTCGCCGGCATCGTCAAGTTGGACGACCTCGGCCTCTATCTGGAGCGCCAGCCCAGCGCGCTGCTGAACCGGCTGGGCCGGGGCCTGCTGGCGGCGGCACCCTGGCTGATGAAAGCCCTGTCGGTGCTCGGCACCGCGGCGATGTTCCTGGTCGGCGGCGGCATCCTGGTGCATGGCCTGCCGTTCCTGGCCCACTGGTTGCACGGCTTGGAAGCCACCACCAACGGCTTGCCGAACGTCGGCAGCATCCTTTCGGCGCTGCTGCCGACAGTGCTGAACGCACTGGTCGGCATCGTCGCCGGCGGCCTGGTGCTGGCCGGCGTCACGCTGGTCAAGCGCGTCATGAAAGCCTTCGGTCGCTGAGCGCGCTCGGCCCGGCCGTTCCGTCGGCATCGTTGGAGGAATGGCCCGGCTCGTTTAACCGACCTCCAGCACCTCGTAACGCTGGAGCGCCCCGGACAGCGTCAATTCGATCTCGTCTCCCTCGCCGCGTCCGAGCAGGCGCTGGCCGAGCGGCGAGCGCGGGGTGATGACCATCACCTGCCGGTCGCCGTCGCGCACCTTGAGTCCAGCCGCGTCCGGGCCGAGAAACAATGTCTGCTCCACGCCCTGCCCGTCGACCAGACGCACCAAATCGGTCAACTGGATGCCGCGCCCGGCATCGAAGGGACGCGGTTGCAGGTTCCGGTAGCGGTTCAAAGCCTGGCGGATTTCCTCCAGCCGGCGCGACTGGCCAGCGGCCAGATAGGCCGCTTCCAGGCCACGGGTATCGTATTTGTTCTCGGCGATACTCTCTTCGTGGATCGCCGCCTCGTGGGCCGTCTGTACGGCGACCTGGGCGAGGGCGAGATCGTCCTCCAGGCGGGCGAGGATCAGTTGCAATACGCGGGCTTTGCTCATCGGAAGGCGTCGGGGCTGGAAAAGGAAAGCCCGGCGGCATCCGGCCGGGCGAGAAGCGCCGGCTTGCGGCCAGCATCACGAGGCTCATAGTTGATTGCGATTCGGCCGCGCCTGCAAGTCCCACCGTCGCGCGAGGGACGAGCGCGGTGGCGTCCCTCGCGAAGCCTCTCGGAGCGTACGCAGGAAGGCCACCAGATTGGCCTTCTCCTCCGCGCTCAGGCCTGCGCTGCAGCACCAGATTGAAGAACTCCACAATATCTACCGTGCTTCGCTGCCGTGTAGGCAGCTCAGAAAAAGTGCGGGGGTTTCTTGTTTAAGCTTCGGCGACTTCGCTGCCGTGTAGGCAGTTCAGAAAGAGATTGGAACGTTGATTCACGTGGGTTACTCCTTCACTGCCGCTTAGGCAGCTCAAAAATTGAAGTACAGAGCCTCGCCGCCGTATGTGTCCCTTCACTGCCGCCACCAGTCTCCCGCCTCGCCAAACCTGTGCCTACAATGCTCCGTCCCCACCACTAGGCCGACTCCATGCCCTCGACTCCGTTTAGCCAGTCACTCCGCCAGCTCTGGGCCCATCATGTCTTCAGTTACAGCCTGCGGGTGTTTATCGCTCTCACCGGCAGCATGGCGCTGTGCTGGGTCCTAGACCGCATGGACCTGCTCATCCCACTGTTCCTCGGCATCATCGCCAGCGCCCTGGCGGAAACCGACGACAGTTGGGAGGGCCGTCTGCAGGCCTTGCTGGTGACCCTGGCGTGCTTCGCCGCCGCGGCCTTCGCCGTGGAGTTGCTGTTCCCCTATCCCTGGAGGTTCGCCGCCGCCCTGGCGCTGTCCAGCTTCGGTTTGACCATGCTAGGGGCCTTGGGCGAGCGCTATGCGACCATCGCTTCGGGCACCTTGATCCTGTCGATCTATACCATGATCGGCATCCACCAGCGTGGCGGGCCGCCGGTCGATCTGTGGCGCGAGCCCTTGGTGCTGGTCGCCGGCGCCGCCTGGTACGGCGTGCTCTCGGTGATCTGGCAGGCGCTGTTCAGTACCCAGCCGATCCAGCAGAGCCTGGCCCAGGTGTTCCGCGAGCTGGGCGAGTACTTGAAGCTCAAGGCGTCGCTGTTCGATCCGGTGCGCCACCTCGACGTGGGGCAGCGCCGCTTGGAGCTGGCGCAGCGGAACAGCCGGGTAGTGGCTGCGCTGAACGCCGCCAAGGAGATCATTCTGCACCGGGTCGAGAACGGCCGGCCGTCGCCGCAGGTGAATCGCTACCTGAAGCTGTACTTCCTCGCCCAGGACATCCACGAGCGCGGCAGTTCCTCGCACTATCCATACAACGCGCTGGCCGAGGCCTTCTTTCACAGCGACGTGCTGTTTCGCTGCCACCTGGTGATCCGCCAGCAAGGCAAGTCCTGTTTGGCCCTGGCGCGGGCCATCGAACTGCGCCAGCCGTTCGACTACGTCGATCAGAGCCAGGCCCTCGAAGACCTGCACACTTCGCTGGCGCACCTGCGGATGCAGAGCAATCCGGCCTGGCGCCACCTGCTGCACTCACTCGGCGCGCTGGCCGACAACCTCATTCGTCTCGACCGCCTGCTGCAGGATGCGCGCAACCCCGACGCCCTCGCCGATGCCCAGGACAACAGCCTGCTCGACCGCGAGCCGCAGTCGCTCGGTGAGGCCCTAAGCCGCCTGCGCCAGCAGATGACGCCGGCATCGCGGCCGTTCCGCCATGCCCTGCGCCTGGCCGTGGCGCTCTCCGCCGGCTACGGTCTGCTGCACCTGATCCACCCGACTCAGGGCTACTGGATACTGCTGACCACCCTGTTCGTCTGCCAGCCCAACTTCGGCGCCACCCGCCGCCGGGTCCGCCAGCGCATCCTCGGCACCGTACTCGGCCTGTTGGCCGGCTGGACACTGTTCACCCTCTTCCCCAGCCTGCACGTGCAGGCGTTGTTCGCGGTGGTCGCCGGGGTGGTGTTCTTCGCCGCCCGGACCAGCCACTACACTCTGGCCACCGCGGCGATCACCCTACTGGTGCTAGCCTGCTTCAACCAGGTCGGCGACGGCTACGGACTGATCTGGCCGCGTCTGATCGACACCCTGCTCGGTAGCCTGATCGCCGGTCTCGCAGTGTTCCTGATCCTCCCCGACTGGCAGGACCGCCATTTGAACCGGGTGCTGGCCAACACCCTAGCGTGCAACGCCCACTATCTGCGCCAACTGATGCTGCAGTACCGCAGCGGCAAGCGCGACGACCTGGCCTACCGCCTGGCCCGGCGCAACGCGCACAACGCCGACGCGGCGCTGTCCACCACCCTCGCCGGGATGCTCATGGAGCCCGGCCAGTTCCGCCGCGAGGCGGATGTCGGCTTTCGCTTCCTAGTCCTTTCCCACACCCTGCTGAGCTACCTCTCCGCGCTCGGCGCACATCGCGAGCAGTTGCCCGAGGCCGAGTGCCGCCCGCTACTCGACGAGGCTGCCGAACGCCTAGCCAATAGTCTTGAGGAGATCGCCCAGGAACTCGCCGGCAACCGTCCGGTGGCCGAGCACGACGAGACCGAGCAGGCGCTGCTCCGGCATCTCGAACAGTTGCCTGAAGAGCAGGATGACGGGCTGCGTCTGGTGCAGAACCAGTTGGCACTGATCGCCGGCCAACTAGCGCCACTGCGCAGTCTCGCCGCGCCCCTGCAACGGAACCTGGCGCACTGATCGCCGGCGGCCGGCCGGGCGCTCCGGCCGTCCCGCTTTCCGGCGATTCGTCTTTTCCGCTGCGCTCGTCTATGCCTGTTGCTGTTGCCTCTGGACATCCATCGTAGGGAGACCCTCCATGAGCAAAGCGACAATAAAAGCGGGCCTGGCGATCCCGATCACCCTGGCGCTGAGTCTGGCCGACAGCGTCCGGGTGGCCCAGGAGGAGAGACCGATCAGCTACTCGCCGGTGGCGATCACCGAGGACTTCGCCACCATCAAGGAATGCCTCGCGGGCGATAAATCCAGCCTGATGCAGACTTAGCGGCGTCTGCTGGATGCGCGCTACGACCTGTCCGACAAGCCCGTCCAGGGTGTCACCATGAGCAAGGGCAAGCCGGTGCAGGGCAGCGTGCGCGTCAAGCTGCCGAGCGGCACCAACTGGGACGATCTGGGCCGCATGAACCCCTAGGAGATCCGCGGCAGGCGCCTGTTCGGCAGGCTTCGTTTTCTGAGCTGCATACACGGTAGTGAAGAAGATCACCTGGAACAGCCAGTACGCCGATGCGTTTCTGAGCTGCCTACACGGCAGTGAAGACGACACCCCGCTTGAAGTGCTGGCTGAGCTGTTTCTGAGCTGCCTACACGGCAGTGAAGAGGGCAATCATGCTGCTGGTTAACTGCGAGCATTTCTGAGCTGCCTACACGGCAGTGAAGGATGCGGGTCGCCTGCAACTTCATCGGCGGCTTTTCTGAGCTGCCTACACGGCAGTGAAGGATGGCCATGGTCACGGCATCGGTCTCGGTCCTTTCTGAGCTGCCTACACGGCAGTGAAGCTTTCGGATCGCCGAAAGGAATGACGGTGCTATTTCTGAGCTGCCTACACGGCAGTGAAGGAGGTATTGCTCGAACGACAGGCAGTAGGGCATTTCTGAGCTGCCTACACGGCAGTGAAGTAGAGTTCGAGCAGCGCGCCGGATACCTCTTTTTTCTGAGCTGCCTATACGGCAGTGAAGTAGACGTCGTTGTTGAGCAGGTCCTGGTAGTTTTTCTGAGCTGCCTACACGGCAGTGAAGGGAGGGCGCAAGGCGAAGGTCATGCCGTCAATTTTCTGAGCTGCCTACACGGCAGTGAAGTCGTATGTCGCTGCGAAGATGTCCGGCTTGCATTTCTGAGCTGCCTACACGGCAGTGAAGATATCGGCGAGAGGTTGGCCGGGCTGGAGTAATTTCTGAGCTGCCTACACGGCAGTGAAGGCACGGCGGCGTTCGTCCGCAACTGGTTCGGCTTTCTGAGCTGCCTACACGGCAGTGAAGCAGCGATTCAAACAGCCAACCCATTGCTCTGCAAGGAAAAATCCGGTTCGCAGCGTGATGACCCATAAAATCGGGCGAAGATGCAAGTCCTTGTTTTTAAAGAGCCTGCAGTTCGCCCCGGAAAAAAGGGTCAGAACCAGGGTACGGTCGCGCCGTTGCTCAGGCCGTAGGCTGTGAAGGTTCCAGTGAGCGGTTGCTCCTGCGGTTCGCCCTGTTCGACGAACAGCCGGAAGTTCTGTCCGGTGCTCTGGCTGCGCAGGGCGATGAAGGGCAAGTCCAGCATGCGGCTTTCCATCGTTTCAGGTATTCGCTCGTGGGTCTGCTCCTCGGTTAGGCCGTGTCTTTTCGCCAGGCGTCGGCGTAGGCGTTCGGGATTGCTCTTGCTCTGGACGCGACGTACCACCCGGTACCGGGCTCCTGCTGGTACGGGCTGCAGAGCGGTAATGTTGGTGTGGTCGCGCATGCCGCTCAGCCAGTCGAGCACCATCAGGGCCTGCAGTGCCTGCGCCGAGCCGTGCAGGCGCAGGTGGTCGCCGAGGGTGCGAGGTTTGGAGCGCATTCGCGGGAAGCTCACGCCGATGTCATATGTCTGCCTCTGCGCCAAGGCCCGGTGCAGTTTGGCGAACAGGGCGTTCATCAACTGGTTCTGGGCGAATTCCGGGTCTGGCAGCAAGTGGATGTCGATATAGCTGTCCATGCGCTTCCCCTCAGTTGTTGGCGTCCCCAAAGACGCCGCCGCGAATCAACGTGGCGATGACGAAATGCTGGTCGCCTTCGTCGGGCTGCTTATCCTTGAGTACCCAACTGTCCAGCAGGGTATAGAAGTCCGCCTTGGCTTTGGGCTGGCGGTAGGCTTTGCTCTGGGTGGTGACCGAGCCATAGGGTTCCACGGCGATGGGGCCGAGCGGTTCGCCACTTTCGTTCGGGTACCAGGTGTCGATGGTACGCAAGGCGTTGCCGATCTTCTGCGAGTGAATGGCGGCGACCGCATTGTCGCCTTCGCCCACGGCATACAGGGTCTTGCTCTTGTTGCCGCGACCGCGGTCGAGGATCAGTTCCTGGGAAGGGAAGACTTCCTGGCCTGCGCCGATACGTGCGAATGCGGTGATCCGGAGCAGGACGTGCGAGGCACCCGCCAGCCCGGATTCGATCAGCGCGGCGAGTGCTGCGAGGTCGCTCGCTGCGCTGGCGGGAGTGGACAGTTCGCGCAAAGAATGGCCGAGTGCCTGGAAGGTCCACTGTGTGGCCGGCTTGCCGTCCTTCAGGTGTTCTACCCGCACTTCCACCTGTTCGGCACCGATGCGGTTGCGCCACAGGAAGCGGCCGTTGGCGAGGTTAGCGGCATAGCGGCGCGCCAGTTCGCCGAAGCCGTGCTGCTGCACGTAGCCGGCGACGGTGGCGACCAGCTTTCTGCGGTAGTCCGAGGCGCCTTTACCACCACAAGCGGAAGGTTCGCCGACACCGCCCAGCACGCGCAGGGTGAACTGAACCTTCAGGGTGTCGGTATCCGGTGAAAGCGCAGCCACATCCACCCTCTGCAAGTTGGGATTCTCGATGGCGGCATCGAGCTTGGCCGGGTCTTGATCCTTGGTCTTGAGCCGGTTGGAGATGGTGCCGCGCACCGATTTCTCTCGAATTTTCACCGGCTGCCAGACGATTGGCTTGTCACGCGCATCCCAGTTACCCGAGAAGAACAGCGCATCGGATGGATCGAGTTTGCGTTCGAAAGCGAGGACGGAAGCGGTCTCGAGCTCTTTGGACATGATGAGATTCCTTGTCGTGCGGGACAATCAGTCGAAATCGTAGAGCTGCTCGAAGGCATCGGCAGCCGGGCGGTAGTCGTTGCGGCAGCGGTAGAGGCCGTCGTCGGGCTGGTTATCGGCGTACCAGAGCAGTTGCTGGGGCGAATGCAGGCGATGCGGGCTGATCCACTCGCCGACCGAATATAGGCTTTCGACAAAGCGGAACGGCACGTCCATGTCACGGGCATTGGCAACGCTGCCGGGCGCGTGCAATTCGCCGAGCGCGCCATAGCCTATCGGGATGGGTACGATCCAACCGCTGCCCTTCGGGCGGTCGTTGATCCAGCGGCCCTTGCCGCCGTTTCCATCCGGCTGGTAGCACCAGTTGATGCGCGACAGCGACAGCCAGGCATCCAATCGGGTGGCTTGCGGGGTTTCGGCCTGCATCTGCGCTAGCCGCTGGTCGATCAGGTCCTCGCGCGCCACCAGAGCCGAACCGGGCAACAGGCGTACGCAGACTTCGCGGAAGGCCTGCCGTCTGTCGGCGCTGTTGCCGGTGAAGTCGGCCAGCCACGGCTGATGGCGTCGTGAGTCCGGCTGCGTGGCCGGCAGCACGGTGCCGCCGGCCACGCGCATGCCGGACAACAGGTTGGCAATAGTGGCAAGGTCGGCCGCCTGCGCCTGTGCATCCCAGGGTTCGGCATGCACGGCCATGACCAGACTTAGATCGAGATGGATGCGGCCTTCCTCGACGATGGCGGCGGTGCTGCCGTCCTTGTCCACGGGGTTGCGGGTCAGGCGGAACGATTTGACGAAACCGCCGTCGTTCACCTGTTCCTGCCAGCCGTGGCTAATCACGCCGATCGCATTGAATTCCAGCGCAATGCCGGCTTTGCGCGCCTTGCGTTCCAATGCCCAGAGCAGGCCCAGGAATGCCGTCATCGACGGAAAGCCATGGGTCAGCGGACTGGAAATGGCATTGGCATTCTGGATGCGCAGGTGCGGCAGTATTAGAAGGTGGGTGAAGCGCGGGAAGTCGTCGTTCACGCGAGCTCCTCCACCTTGGCGCGGCGTCGCAGCGGCGTGGGCCAGGCCACGTCGAGGAGGATGTGGCTCACCCAGTGATTGAGCTCGGGCAATGCCATCGTCACCAGTTTCGCCTTGTGCATCTGTTTGTTGAGCCACAGGCCGAAGTGGGTAGCGACCTCGTCGGCCCAGTCGCCGCGGTCGTATTCGGCCTTGAAGGCTTCGTCTTCATCGGTCCATCCCAGGTGCTCCGGGTCCGCCCGCTCCGGATCCAGCCACAGCCGTTCGCACTGCAGCAGGTGGCAGTCGTCCGCGCGCGTCCAGCCGGCGGGATAGCGCCCGCGGATAGCGACGCCGAACAGGGCCAGTTGTTCGGCAATCTGCTTGACCCGTTCGTCGCGCGTGTCGCGGATGCCCTTGTTGCCGGCCTTGTCCTGTACGGACAGCAGGTAATTAACCAATGCGGTCGTGTGCTTGCGCACATCCCCGAACCACAGAAACACCTCGAACGCCGATTTCCGCTTCGAGATGCCGGAACCTCCGTCCGCTTGCCACGCCGGTGGCGGTAGCGATGGCAGCAAGTAATTGATGCCGCCGCGTTCACTGTTGAGCTGGGAGATATTTTGCGGCTTTGTACCGCCAAGCTTGCGGGCCACTAGGTTGCGATAATCGCGGTACGGCACATCGGAGGGCTGCTTGTCCCTGAAAGCCTGCCGCGCCTGCTTGTTGCCCTCGCCGAAGCGCGCGTCCTGGATGTTTGCATGCACGGCATGGGCCAGCGAACTGGAGAACATCGGTTGCAACAAGTGGTATTGGCTGTCGTCCAGGGGGTCTTCGCCGACCAGCCAGTAGACCTGCTTGGCCATCGGATGGGTGGTCGGTTCGGCATCCTTGCGCACCAGCGAGGCGAATGCCTCCATCCACGTCTTCGCCAGCGTGGAGTCCGGCGACAAGGCCGCCATCAGGTCCGCGTCGCCGGCTTGCATCCAGTCGATCAGGCGCTTGCCGTCCACGTCGAGCTTGAGGAACTTAAACACGTCCAACGCCGCGGCATTACCGACCACATCCTCGGCGTAGTCCTCGCCGAGCAGGTGACTACCGATGTCGCGATGCTGGGGCAGCATGACCGGGTCGATATGTAGGCTGCTACCGCGGGCGTCCGGGTGCGTGGCCTTGAGTACGTGCGTGACCGCCTGGATCTGCCCTACCCGACGTGCGGCATCGGCCAACCAAGTAGCGTACTCGTATTTCGAGGCTGTACCGGCATCGTCGTCCTTGCCCTTCAGCTTGGCTTCGCGCCGGGCTTCGATGAAGGTGGCGATGGTGGTGCGAAAGCGATTGGAACGAGGTTCTGATCCTGTTACTTCGTTCATGAAAGTCCTTTTATATGCCTCTGACGAGGCGTACGTGTAGAATCCCCACGGCAGCTTGCCGCCGCCGTAGGGATGCGGTGTTATCCGCTCAAATGGCTAATAAGGTCATGCGCTGATTACGCACATCTCTATCCTCCTGCACGGCTACCGTTCGTGCGTTGGGCTGGGACCAACCGGCGGGCTGTTATCAACGCCCCCAGTCGTTGCAGCGACTGGGGGCGTTTTTATGATTGCGCCTTTCTTCTGGCTCGTCAATTCCATTGTGCTCCCACTTTCATTTACCACTGTTCCCTCCCTTGCTATCCTAATATTCGTGGCTAGAGATGCTTACTGCTGGAAAAGCAGCTCAGAAAACTGTGCTCCCTCTTTCGAAGCCACATTTACTGCCGAGCAGGCAGCTTGTTGCCTCCGGAAGTGGCTACAATGCAATCATTGCAGTCACTTCCGGAGGGTTTCCCCATGGCTACCATGACCATCCGCAACCTTGACGACGACGTGAAGGCGCGCCTGCGCGTGCGGGCGGCGCAGCATGGGCGTTCGATGGAGGAGGAGGCGCGCAGCATCCTGCGGGCAGCGCTCGACGCCGATCCGCAAGCCCATACCGGGGCCGCGCTGGTCAAGGCCATCCGGGCGCGGATGGAGCGGTTCGGCGGCATCGAACTGGATCTGCCGCCACGTGAGTTGATGCGCGAGCCGCCCGATTTTAGCGGGCCCGAGTTCGATCCGTGATCGTGCTCGATACCAATATCCTGTCCGAGTTGATGCGCCCGATCCCAGAGCCCAAGGTGCTAGCGTGGTTGGAGAAGCAGACGGGCGATATCCTGTTCACCACGGCGATTTCGCGTGGCGAGATGCTTTACGGCGCGCAGCGCCTTCCGGCTGGCAAACGTCGCGATGAGATATTCCAAGAGATCGAAGCGATCTTCTCCACGGACATGGCGGGCCGCGTGCTGCCTTACGACGAAGCCGCTGCCGATGCCCATGCCGAGCTTGCGGCCTTGCGGCGCGCGCAAGGGCGGCCGTCGAGCCAGTCGGACATGATGATCGTCGGCATCGTGCGTTCGCACGGGGCCAGGCTAGCGACCCGCAACGTGCGGGATTTCGAGGGCTGCGGCATCGCGCTGGTCGATCCCTGGCATTGAGGCGTGTTCTCAACGTGTGGAGCCGAAGCCTAGCCATGGATGCCAGTGCCAGCGCAAGCCATGCTCGTTGTGCGGCACTTCGACCACGGTGAACTTGTGCGCGGCCGCATCCAGCGGCATGTCTTCGGTTTCGGCCAGTTTGGTCAGGTGTGCAAGTAATTGCGACAGGTCGAGACCGCCCCATGGCGCAATGCCGGATGCACGCTGCAGTTTGACGGGATGCAGCATTTCCGGTGCCGGGACGTGGATCTGCATGCCGCGTCGTGTCGGGTTATTCTCGATGCGATGTGGAATCAGGGTTTCCCCATCCTCGTCGGGCAAAAAAACCAGTGTGGCATCGAGACGCTCGTCGGCACGGAACGGCTGCTGCTGTGGTAACACGCCGGTCAGCCGTGCCTGAGGATGTAGCCATGACGGCACAGCCTGGTCGCGTTCCAGTGTCGGCACCGTGCCGCCACGGCGGCGGCGACCCATTGCTAGCGCCGGCACGGGTTGCGGCAGCATCGCGGCTTGCAGACGAGCGTGTTCCAGGTCGATCCAGTTGTGGCACGGGTCCATCTCATCGGCAAGCCGCGGCTGGATGCGTGGCCGGGCGTCGATACACCGTTCCCTGGTTCCCGGCCAGACGGCGCGCAGCCGGTGGGATGTCAGCAGGAAGCGTTCTTCGTCCTCGAAACCCGGACGGATGAAAGCCGGGCGCTGGCTGTCTCCGGCTTCCAGAGCCTTGAGGTTGGTGTCGAATACCAGCATGTTGGCGGTCGCCGGCGATTTGCGTCGATGCCGCTGCACACGCCCGGCGAGCTGGATCAGCGCGCGCATCGACGAGGGTTCGGCCACGGCCCAGTCGGCGTCCCAGTCGCGGCCGACCTCACAGACGGGCGAGGCGAGGACGACGAACAGGTGGTTCTGTTCCGGATGGGCATCGAGCGCGGCGCGGATGGTCGGCAAGCGGTAGACCTCCTGCCCGTCGCCGCGCCGGTTGAGGGCGGTATCGAGCTGGTGCTCGATGGCCGAGCGTTGCGCCAGCGGGAAACGCGCATGGTAGACGCATAGATGGATGCGGGTGTCCTGTGGCGCGCCGAGCGCGAAGAGTTCGCGCGCCACGTCGAACAGCGGGTCGATGTTGGCCATGCGCACGATGCCGAAACTGACCTGTTTGCCGCTGACGGGATCGGTCTCGGCGTGATCGCCATGCAGGCGCAGGCAGGCGTCGCGCAGGTGCCGGGCGAACTCGGCACGGACCTTCGCTTCCGGCAGGTTCTTGGCGATGTCCAGCGGCACCAACTCGGCCCGCCGCAGCGGCTCGGCTTTTTCCAGTTTCGCCGCGCGCTTGCCGACGAACTGGCCGTGCTGGTCGGCGAAGGTCGACGCATCCGCACAGACCGCGGTCTGCGCACCGAACTCATCGGCCCACAAGCAGGGTATTTCGACCTGTTTCGCATGCTGCCCGCCATCGCTGCCGCGATTGTGCCGGTAGTGAATACGCCCGGCGTAATAAGCCAGGAACATGCCTTCGACCAGTGCCGGCGGCAGCGTGGCCGAGGACAGCACCACGCGGGTGCCGAGCATGCCGGCCCAGTGTACCAGTCGGGTCAGTGCGGGCAGGTCGTCGAGGTCGTAGTCGTCCAGTTCGTCGAGCACCAGGTCGGCGCTCATCAGGCGCAGCATCGGCGCGATCTGCCGGCCGGCGCGCAGCGCTTCGGTGGCGGGGACCATGTGATCCACCGTGCAGACCAGCATCGGCGCGGACAGCAGGTTGCGGATGTCGGCGTCGTGGAGGGCGCGCGACAGTAGCGGGTGGTCGGCGGCGACGCCTTCGTAGAGGACGTGGCTGTCTTCTTCGATCAGGCCCTGAACCGAGGCCGAGCCGTGTGCTTCGGCCTTCTGCTCGTAGTATTCGAACAGGGCTCGGCTAGCCGAGCCGCCGACGCGGATCGCCAGTTCGCCTTCGCCCAAATGCAGGTCGTTGCGGTAGCTGTGTCCAGTTTGCTGGGTCAGGGTACGCAGGCCCAGGGCGTAGGTGGCGCGAAAGCCCCTTTGCGGATTGGCCAGGGCATAGAGAATGCGGGCGTTGGCCAGCGTCTTGCCGCAGCCGGTGGAGGCCATGTTGACGATGAAAGCCCCGTGTTCGTGGGCAGCCTCGCGCAGCGAGACGGCGGCGTCGGCAGCCTTGTCCTGCCAGGAAAATCTCGGGTCGGCGCTGCGCTTGCGCAGGCCGCGGTGGTTGGCCAATCGCGGCAGATAGCGCTCGAAGCCGGGCAAACCGTGGGCGATCAGCCCGGCATCGCGGGCCACGCCGAGCAGGTGTTCGTCCAGCGGCTGTTTGAGGTTGCCGTCGTGGTCGGTGTTGGCGAACAGGCGGGTATTGCCGTCGCCTTTCACGCGTAACGGCGAATCCTTCGGCAGGCTGGAGTAGTGGTGGTCGGCCAGCATCAGGCTCAAGCGCGCCAGGTGCATGACGTAGGGATTGTCGAGCCAATCGCCTTGGCGTTGCGGATAACGCTCCAGCAGACGCCTGGCCAATCGCGCGGCCTGTGCGCGCCATTTCGGCTCGATGACGGGCAGTGGGCCGGCAGCCTGCCAATAGGATTCGACTTGTGCGCGTTCGGCCTGCTGGCGGATTTCATTCCAGTTGTGCGCGACTTGGGCCAGCGGGGTTTCCAGCCAAGCCTGACTGAAGCGATGCGAACGTCTGCCGAGACATTCCTGCTTGCCTTCTTTCTCGACCGGCACCATCGGCAGGCGATGGTGAGTCACGATCAGCCAGCCCACAGCAGCAGCCAGGGTTGGCAGATCGCAAAATGGATATGGATCGCCGCCATCCAATCCATCTCGCTGATAGCGGCCAGCAGCAAGCCAGAGCTGTTCGTCGAACGCCTCCGGCTCAGCCAACCGCCGCAACCAATCCTCATCCCCCGCCTGACCAACGAACGCCAAAAACAACCGCAGCGACACCCATTCGTGTCGGTACAGGTTTCTTTCCTGCAGTTTCCCGCGCAGCCGTTCCTGAAATGCGGTGCTGGCCTTGCCCAAGTCATGGAACAGCGCAGCCAGTTGCGCCAGCAGGCGGATATCTTCGCCCGTGTGCCAGTCGTTCTCGTCTTCCCGGCGTAGCACGTTGCGCCGGGTGCTGTTGGTCGGCACTGCGCCCTGAGCGTTGAAGCGGTGGGCGTCGCCGACGATCCACAGCAGTTCGCTGTGATCCTTGCCACGAATCCAGTGGCAGGCGACGGCGGTATTTTTACGGGCGGTCTTGCGCAGCAGTTTGCGCAGGGTGTCCAGACCAGCTTGGGTGATCGGCGTCTGCCAGGTGCGCTCGCCCCGGCGCTCGGCGAACTGGTCGAGGATGCGCCGGGTTTCGCTCAGGGCGCGCTTGCTGCACTCGGAGATCAGCAGGACGTTCATGGGCGCGCTCCGCCCAGCCGTTGGGCGACGGCTTGCAGGTTGTCGATCATGAAGTCGAGCGCTTCGCTGCGCGCCAGGTTTTCCAGACAGGCCTGGCGGAACTCCTGCTCCTCGTCGCCGTTCATGGCGGAGATGAAGGACTGGGGAAGGATCAGCGCGTCCTTGACCAGGTCGGCCACGTCGAATACCAGGCCGCCGCGGCGGGTCTTGCCATGCAGCACGGCCAGGCCATGGGGCAGTCCGAGCACCCAGGTGGCGGTGGCGGCCAGACCGTAGGCCAGATAATTGCCGTGGTCGAGAAAGCGGTTGGCCGGATCGCCGCCGCTGCCGCGCTTGGCCCGCACGAAGTCCTCATAGCCGACCGCCTGCGCCGCGAGGCGGAACAGGTTCTTGGTCAGGCGGGCTTCCTCGGTGAGCAGGAAGGTACTGTCCGGAGCCGCCTCCAGTGCCTTGCCGGTGCGTGCCAGAAGACCTTTCAACTGTCCGGAGTCGACCCGGAAATTGGCGTCGCGCAGCCAGCGACCGTCCAGCCATTGGCGTTCGATCAGTTCCAGCCGGGAGCGCTGGAAAGCCTTCGCGGCCTCCAGGCGCTTGCCGTCGTCGAACCAGAAGGACACCCAGCGCTGCAGGTATTCGGTAGGGCGGTATTCGCTCTGCGGACAGAACCAGGCGACTTCGACATCCATTTCGTTGGCGCTGAACAACGGGGTGCCGCCTCCGCCGGAAAATCCCACCAGCACGCCAGCCTTGGCCAACTCGCGCATCGCCGCCTGGGTGATGGAAGTGCCGGTGCCGAGCAGCAGCGTGGTGGTGTTGGCGATGGGGATGTTCCAGTACAGGGAGCGCTTGCCCTCGTCGGTGACGTACTCCACCCGTCCGCCGTTGACCAGCACACGGCAGTGCTCGAGGTAGTAGAGATTGGCCCGCTTGGAGTGCAGGATGGTTTTGAGGTCGGAGGGGGAAAAGTCGTCCATGGCAAAACTCGTGATGGCGAATGGCTGGCCAGGCCTTGGTGTCGGCAAGGCGAAGAGTGGTTATTTATACATATAAATTTTTCGAGCGGACAAACTTCTCCAAGGGTTCGATGGGGGACCACTGGGCGGGCCGGAGTGTGTCAAGGTGTCATGTCATCCGAACGGTCGCTGCGACTCCAGCTTGCCATAAGGACGAGATCCCGGCGTGTCCTGGAGGGTATGGAGAATCGCTAGACGGTGGGATGCTGGCCTGTGTACGAGGGAGGGGAGCAGGTGCATTCGCGGGTGTACGCGAGGAAATACCTGGCCTGGTGGACGATCGACTACACCGAGACGGCCTTCGACCCGTTGAGCCAGCTCGACAGGCAATCCGCCTGGTTGCATCCTGGAATTCATGGACGGCATGTCGCCTGGTGAAACTGATGCAGTATTGGGACGGTGTCTACCTCCAAGAAAATTGCTCACTGCGTTTGGAGCGGCGAGGCCGCATAGTGCCAAAGTGGTCCAGGCAACGGTGCAACCGTTCCCCGATTCCGACCCTTTTTTCCAGGGCACGCTGCAGGCTCTTTAAAAACAAGGACTTGCATCTTCGCCCGATTTTATGGGTCATCGCGCTGCGAACCGGAATTTTCCTTGCGAAGCAAGGGGTTGGCTGTTTGAATCGCTACTTCACTGCCGTGTAGGCAGCTCAGAAAGGCGCGCGGCGCTGTAGCTCGGAGGACGCATCCTTCACTGCCGTGTAGGCAGCTCAGAAAAGCACGACGACGCGCACTGTGCCGGGTTCAGGCTTCACTGCCGTGTAGGCAGCTCAGAAATACGACGACGCCACCGGAAAGACCACTATTAGCTTCACTGCCGTGTAGGCAGCTCAGAAAACGCCTCGCCCGGAGAACTCGGAGACGATGCGCTTCACTGCCGTGTAGGCAGCTCAGAAAGGCTGCCGTGACCCGCCATCTTGAGGCTATTGCTTCACTGCCGTGTAGGCAGCTCAGAAAGTCGCAATAATCATCGCTTGGCCATAGGCCTTCTTCACTGCCGTGTAGGCAGCTCAGAAACGGGCCGGCGGTATGCAAAGCCTATAAAGATGTTTCACTGCCGTATAAGCAGCCCACAAAGACATTAGGGACGCCGAGCAGGCTGAAGCCGGTATTGTTCGGCAGTACCTCGATGCGGCCGAGTCGCTCGATCGCTTGTGCCGTGGCCTCGCGGGTCTGTGCCTTGTCGGTGAGTTCTAGCGGCAGGTTCGGATGCTGGCCGCACCGTTCGCCGATAGCGGTGATGAGCCGGTTTTCACGATCGATCTCCTTCCGCCCGTGGTGTTTGTGAACCGGATGCGAAGACGATAGCCATTTGCCCGGACTGGCACCGTTCCCGGAGCGGATTCCGGTGTTCGTCGCATTTTTGCGGTGCCGATGCAGAGGGTTTTTCTCATGTGCCGGTCGGTAGCGTCCGGGTCGCTCCGGCCCTCGTCTATCCTTTTCTGATCCACACGCCTTTGTCGGGGAGCCCATGCCCGCTTTCGCCCGTTGCCTGCGCCGGGCCCTGGCGCTGTCGTCGCTGCTGCTGGCCGTGCTGCCGGTCTTCGCTGCTCCTTCGCCGGTCACGGTGTTGACGGTGGAAGGGGTGATAGGTCCGGCCAGCGCCGACTACCTGATTCGCGGCCTATCCCGTGCCAAGCAGGAGGGCTCGCAGTTGGTGGTGTTGCGCATCGATACCCCTGGCGGGCTGGACACCTCGATGCGCGCGATCATCAAGGCGATCCTCGCCAGCCCGTTGCCGGTGGCCAGTTATGTGGCGCCGAGCGGTGCGCGGGCGGCCAGCGCCGGCACTTACATCCTCTACGCCAGCCATATCGCCGCCATGGCGCCGGGCACCAATCTCGGCGCGGCGACCCCGGTGCAGATCGGCGGCATGCCCGGTACGCCGCCGCAGCAGCCGGGCCGCTCGTCGCCGGCGGACAAGGGCGACAAGGCCGGCGACGAGCCGGCGCCCAGCGGTGAGCCGGCCGACACCCTCAGCCGCAAGCAGATCAACGACGCCGCCGCCTATATCCGCGGTCTCGCCCAGTTGCGTGGGCGCAACGTCGAGTGGGCCGAACAGGCGGTGCGCGAGGCGGTCAGCCTGTCCGCACGGGAGGCGTTGGAACTGAAGGTGATCGACTATCAGGCCACCGACCTGCCGGACCTGCTGCGCCAACTGGATGGCAAGCGCCATGCGGTGGCCGAGGGCATGGTGACCCTGCGGACCGCGGGCGCCGAGCTGGTTTTCCACGAGCCGGACTGGCGCACCCGGCTGTTGGCGGTGATCACCAATCCCAGCGTGGCGCTGATTTTGATGATGCTCGGCGTCTACGGGCTGTTCTTCGAGTTCTCCAGCCCCGGCTTCGGCCTCGGCGGGGTGCTCGGCGCCATCTGCCTGATCCTCGCCCTCTATGCTTTGCAGTTGCTGCCGGTGAGCTACGCCGGGGTCGGCCTGATCCTGCTCGGCATCGCCTTCATGACGGCCGAAGCATTTCTGCCCAGTTTCGGCGTGCTGGGCATCGGCGGGGTAGTGGCCTTCGTTATCGGCGCATTGATCCTGATCGATACCGAGGTGCCCGGCTTCGGCATTCCGCTGCCTTTGATCGTGACCCTGGCGGTGGTTAGCGCGGGGTTGATCGCCTTCATCGTCGGCATGGCGCTGAAGGCGCGCCGGCGCGAGGTGCAGAGCGGCGATGCCGGGCTGGTCGGCAGCCTGACGGCGGTGATCGCGGTCGAGGCCGGCGATCCGCGGGCCGGCTGGGTGCAATTGCAGGGCGAGCGTTGGCAGGTGCGCAGTCCGCAGCCGCTGCGGTCGGGTCAGGCGGTGCGCGTGGTGGCCCGCCAGGGGCTGCTGCTGGAGGTGGCGGCGGCCGAGCAACCCACTTCAGAAGGAGGCTGACATGGGCTTCGAACTGAGTTTCGGCTTCATCCTGGTGATGCTGGTGGCGCTCTTGCTGTCGGCGTTCCGCATCCTGCGCGAATACGAGCGCGCCGTGGTGTTCCAGCTTGGCCGCTTCTGGAAGGTCAAGGGGCCGGGGCTGATCCTGATCGTTCCGGGCATCCAGCAGATGGTGCGGGTCGATCTGCGCACCATAGTGCTCGACGTGCCGACCCAGGACGTGATTTCCCGCGACAACGTGTCGGTGAAGGTCAACGCGGTGATTTATTACCGGGTGCTCGATGCGCAGAAGGCGATCATCCAGGTCGAGGACTACCACGCGGCGACCAGCCAGTTGGCGCAGACCACCCTGCGCGCGGTGCTCGGCAAGCACGAACTGGACGACATGCTGGCCGAGCGCGAGAAGCTCAACAGCGACATCCAGCAGGTGCTGGATGCGCAGACCGACGCCTGGGGCATCAAGGTGGCTAACGTCGAGATCAAGCACGTCGACCTCGACGAATCGATGATTCGCGCCATCGCCCGACAGGCCGAGGCCGAGCGCGAGCGGCGGGCCAAGGTGATCCACGCCGAGGGCGAGCTGCAGGCCTCGGAAAAACTCATGCAGGCCGCCGCCATGCTCGGCCGCGAGCCCGGCGCCATGCAGTTGCGCTACATGCAGACTCTGGGCGCTATCGCCAGCGACAAAAGCTCGACCATCGTCTTTCCGCTGCCCATCGAGCTGCTGCAAGGGCTCAAGGAGCGGGACCGGGAGATGTAGAGCGCTTGCGCCGGCGGGCGCCGGCAAAGGCCGCTTTCCTGAAGGCAGCGGGTCCGCATGTGGTGGGTATTCGAGGGCGCGGGACGGGCGGGAAACGACAGGCAATACCCGTAGGGCGAGGAGACAGCCATGCGTATCGGGGTACCCAGGGAACCCAAAAACCACGAATACCGGGTCGGTCTGACGCCGTCCTCGGTGGCCGAGCTAAGCGCTCTCGGCCACGAGATCTGGGTCGAAAGCCGGGCCGGCGCCGCGATCGGCTTCGCCGACCTGGACTACCGGGCCGCCGGGGCGCGCGTCGCCACGGACGGCGCGGCGCTCTACGAGGCAGCCGAACTGATCGTCAAGGTCAAGGAGCCGCTGGCCGAGGAGCGCGCTCGTCTGCGCCCGCACCACACCTTATTCACCTACTTGCACCTGGCCCCGGACCGGGCGCAGACCGATGATCTGCTGGCCAGCGGGGCCACCTGCATCGCCTACGAGACGGTCAGCGACGCCTGGGGCCGCCTACCGTTGCTGGCGCCGATGTCCGAGGTCGCCGGGCGGATGGCGATCCAGGCCGGCGCCCATTGCCTGGAAAAGGCCCAGGGCGGGCGCGGCGTGCTGCTCGGCGGAGTGCCTGGGGTGCCGGCCGGCAAGGTCGCGATCCTCGGCGGCGGGGTGGTGGGCAGCCAGGCGCTGGCCATGGCCGTCGGCCTGGGCGCGGACGTCACCGTGCTCGACCGCGATCTGGAGGTCCTGCGCCGGCTGGACGCCCGTTACGGCAACCGTATCGCCACCCTGTACGCCACGGGGGCGGCGGTGCGCGAGCAGGTGCTGGCGGCGGATCTGGTGATCGGTGCCGTGCTGATCCCCGGCGCGGCAGCGCCCAAGCTGATCGGCGCGGAAATGGTCGCGCGGATGAAGCCCGGCGCGGTGCTGGTGGACGTGGCCATCGACCAAGGTGGCTGCGCCGAGACCTCGCATCCGACCAGCCACGCCGAGCCGACCTATGTGGTCGATGGCGTGGTGCACTACTGCGTGGCGAACATGCCCGGCGCCGTGGCTCGCACCTCGCCCCTGGCGCTGAACAACGCGACCCTGCCGTTTGTCGTCGCCTTGGCGGAGAAGGGCGTGCGCCGCGCCCTGGAGGAAGATCCGCACCTGCGCGACGGCCTCAACCTGACGCGCGGCCAGCTCGCCTGCGCCAGCGTGGCCGAAGCCCATGGCTTGCCGTACCGCAATGCCGTCGAGCTGCTGGCGCGGTTGTGAGCGGCGGCGAATCGCTCCGGCCACGCTGACGGCGAGACGGACGAGGGTAGGAGCGCATTGATCCATCCACGATTCAGGCACATTCCGTATCGCGGATGAATCCGCTCCTCCCACCGAAGGTTTTGCGCTTTGTTTGATTTATGAACCGATCAGTTCTAAATTTGCCCCATGACTCGTGGACGCCCTCGTACCTTCGACCCGGAACTGATGCTCGAACAGGCCATGCAGGTGTTCTGGCGGCACGGCTACGAAGCCACCTCGCTGCAGGACCTGCTGACGGCGACCGGCCTGTCGAAGAGCAGCCTGTACCAGACCTATCCGAGCAAGCGCGCCCTGTTCGCGGCGGCGCTGTGCCATTACTGCGCCCAGCGCCGTCGCGAACTGCGCGAGCGCCTGCAGGCGGCCGCCTCGCCGCGCGAGTTCCTACGTGGCTGGCTGTGTTGCGCCCTGGAAGAGGAGTGCGCCGGCGAGGCACCGCGCGGCTGCATGCTGGTTAACGTGGCCAGCGAGTTTTCCCAAGCCGACGCGGAGATCGCCGCCTTGCTGCGCAGCGGGGTCGAGGGGCTGCGCCAGATGCTGGTCGAGGCCCTGCGGCGCGCCCAGGATTGCGGCGAGCTGGATGCGGCGGCCGATGTGCAAGTGCTGGCCGGCTACCTGCTGTGCGTGATGAGCGGCCTGCGCACCCAGCGCAAGGCGGGTGACTCGGTCGAGGCCCTGCGCGCGACGATCGAGGTGGCCCTGGGGTGTCTGCGGTGAAGATTCGCCTATTTTTGGACTGATAAGTCCCGATAAAAGGAGATGGATATGCGCGAACTGTACGAGCTTCGTGGGAGTTCCCCCGAAGTGCTGTTTTCCCCCTATTGTTGGCGGGTACGCCTGGCCTTGGCGCACAAGGGGCTGGATTTCGTCAGCCGTTCGGTGCGTTTCACCGACAAGGAGGCCCTGGCCTTCTCCGGCCAGACGCTGGTACCGGTGCTGCGCGATGGCGAGACCACGCTCCACGACAGTCTGGCGATCTTCCGCTATCTGGACGAGCGTTATCCGCAGCCCGCTCTGCTCGGCGGCGCGTTGGGCGAAAGCCGCCTGCGGCTGATCGACCTGCTGATCGGCCAGGACCTGCGTCCGGCGCTGGTTCGCCTGCTGCTGCCGCGCGTGCTGGCCAGCATCGATCCGTCGGACCGCGACTACTTCCGCCAGAGCCGTGAGAAGAGCCTGGGCATGTCCCTGGAGGCCTTCGCCGACCGCGACGCCGGGCAGACGCAACTGGCGCGGGCGCTGCAGCCGCTCGACGCCATGCTGAAAGGGCAGCCCTGGCTGGACGGGGCGGAGCCGGCCGGCGCCGATTACCTGATCGGCGGCTTCTTCTTCTGGGCCTGGACCCTGGGCGAGCAGCCCTGGGCCGGGGATTCGCCGAGCGGCGACTGGTTCCGCCGCCTGCTAGCTTTCTGCGAGGCACGCCAGGGAGCGGTGCGGCGCGCCACCAACGACTGAGGAAGCACGTCAATGATCGATCTCTACTACTGGACCACCCCCAACGGCCACAAGATCACCCTCTTTCTCGAGGAAACCGGACTGGAGTACCGCCTGCGCCCGGTGAACATCGGCAAAGGCGAGCAGTTCGCCCCGGAGTTCCTCCGGATCGCCCCGAACAACCGGATTCCGGCAATCGTCGACCATGCGCCGGACGACGGCGGCGAGCCGCTGGCGCTGTTCGAGTCCGGCGCCATCCTCGAATATCTGGCGGACAAGAGCGGGCGCTTCCTGCCCCGGGAAACCCGTCCGCGCTTTCAGGTATTGCAGTGGCTGTACTGGCAGATGGGCGGGCTGGGGCCGATGGCCGGACAAAACCACCACTTCGTCCGCTATGCGCCGGAACCGATTCCCTACGCCATCGAGCGCTACGTGAAGGAGACCACGCGCCTGTACGGCGTGCTCGACCGTCAGTTGCAGGGCCGCGACTACGTGGCCGGCGACTACTCCATCGCCGACATGGCGATCTACCCTTGGGCCGAGCTCTGGGAGGGGCAGCGCCAGCGCATCGAGGACTTCCCCGCCATGGCCGCTTGGCTCGAACGCATGGCCGCGCGGCCGGCGGTGCAACGCGCCTACGCCCTGGCCGGACAGGTCAACGCCGACCCCGGCGCGCTGCTCACCGCCGAGGCGCGTCGAGTGCTGTTCGGTCAGGAGCGCTGAGCCGGGAGCGCCGCTCAGCCCGGCCGGTAGGCCGGGTCGAGCGGCGGCGGGTCGCTGTCGGCCCGGTGGATGCGGCTGCGTCCGCCTGCCTTGGCCCGGTACATCGCCTGGTCAGCCTCGCGCAGCAGTTTTTCGTGGCTCTGCCCGCGGCAGATGCTGATGCCGATGCTGGCGCTCAGGCTGACCTGCACATCGCCGAGATGCACCGGCTGGCCGAGCGAGTGGAGGATGCGCTCGGCCAGGGCGTGGGCCTGCTCCTCGGAGCCGATGGCCTCGCAGACCAGCACGAATTCGTCGCCGCCCAGCCGCGCCACCAGGTCGGTGGCACGGGCGCTGGCCTGCAGGCGTCCGGCGATTTGCAGCAGCAATTGGTCGCCGGCGGCATGTCCGTAGCGGTCGTTGATCGCCTTGAAACCGTCGAGATCGATCAGGATCAGCGCGAGCAGTTCCTGCTTGCGCTGGGCGCGCTGCCAGGCCTGGGTCAGGCGCTGGTTCAGGCCGATGCGGTTGGCCAGGCCGGTGAGCGGGTCCTGCAGGGCGATGGCGCTGAGGCGCGCGTTGGCCTCGGCGAGGGCGGCGGTGCGCTCGGCCACTCGCTGTTCGAGCAGACGCTCCTGTTCCTGCAGGGTCCTGAGGGCTTCCTGCTGGCTGCGCAGGACGGCCTCGCGGGCCTCCAGCTTGAGGCGCTTGAGCTCCCCCAGGCGGGCCGCCAGGCCGAAGGAGAGCAGTAGCATCTCCAGCGCCGAGCCGAACTGGACGCTGTTGGCAGTGACCAGATTGCTCGGCAGCAGGGTGAAGTTGCGCAGCGACATGAGCACTACCCCGGCCATCAACGCCAGCTCGGCGAGCACGAAGATGCGTGCGCCCGGCGAGCGCCGCAGCAAGCCGGCCAGGCCGCAGGCGAGCAACAGCAGGATGCCGACGATGCTGATCACGGAGAGTGTCTGCAGCGCCCGGTCGACCGGTAGCAGCAGGCTGCCCAGGGTCATCCCGAAATACACGGCGCAGGCTTGGCCGAGCAGCTTGTGCCAGCGCGGCAGGGCGTGACGGGTATCGAGGAATTCGCGGGTGAACAGGGTGCCCAGGGCCAGAGCGAGACCCAGAAAGAACGGCAGGGCGCGATTGTCCAGCTCGCTGCCGTCGCTCCACAGGTACTGGGCGCCGAGCCCCGACTGGGCGAGCATGCCGCCGCCGAGGCTGGCGGCGAACAATACGTAGAGCAGGAAGTTACGTTCGCGCAGGGCGAAAAACAGCAGCAGGTTGTAGCTGCACAGGGCGGCCAGCATGGCTATGTAGCCGCTCTGCAACATCAGTGTCAGGCGGCTGTGGCGGGCGAAGGCGGCGCTTTCCCAGATCTGTGCGTCCAGGGTCAGAGTGCCGCTCGACTGGGCGCGGAAAAACAGGCTGCGCTGTTCGCCGGGAGCCAGGCGCACGCTGAAGGCCGGCGACAGGTGGGGGCTGTCGCGCTGTTCGGCGGGTACCCGGTCGCCGCCCAGCAGGGGGGCTTCGCCGAGGCCGAACAGCTCGATGCGGTCGAGGGAAGGGTAGATGAACTCGATCTGCCACTCGCGGACTTCCTTCGCCCGCGATTCGAGATCCAGGCGCAGCCAGACGATGTCGCGGGTGTAGCCGAAGTTCAGATCGTAGCCACTGGTCGCCGGAGCGAACGCCTGGCCGCCGGCCATGACCTCCTCGGCCTGCAGCTGGCCGCCGGGGTCGTGTAGCAACTGCAGGTGGGGACGCAGGTCCAGCGACCGTTCGCTGCCGTCAAGGCGCAGGGCAACGGGCTCGTCCTGCCGGCCCGCGATCGCCGGCGCGGCCCCGTACAGTAGGCCCAGCAGTAGGGCGAGACGTATACAGATGCGCCAACGCGGAAAGCGTTCGCCCGCTCCCTGACTCCTACATGTTGACAAAGCCATCGATGATGCGCTCCTCCTGGCTGCTCAAGGCTGGCTCGATCGATCGTCGGGCGAAGCCGGGGTCGTGCCGGCCGTTGCCCTCGTGGGCTTCGCCGAATCCTTTCGGGACCGTTGCCCGGTATTCGCGGCCACTGCAAAGCGCAAGCCTCGACGGCTGGCGGCGGCTCTTCCGAGGTCGTAGGCGTTTCCCTCGTCGAGCGCCGGGGGCGAGCGGTCGCTAGCGCTTCGGTGGCGGTGAGTTCGTTCGCAATGCTTCCGTCCTGCAGTTCGTCGTGGACAAATCCGCTTCTGCACCCCTTGCCGGCGAGCGGCCGATCGACGTTCGACCGAAGACCTAGACGGGGCTGGCCCTAAGTGAAGAACGGAACGTTCGATCGCGCCAGTCGCTAATCCGCCAGTTCGTCGTGCCGCCAGCCGGGGCGGCCATCCTCGGGGCGCAACTGGAAGAACAGGGCAGCGCCGAACATCGCCAGTAGGCCGACGCAGACATAGGTGCCCTGGAAGGCGGCGAGCAGCGGGTCGCCCTGGGCCGCGCCGTCGGCACTGAACCCGTTGAGCAGGGCGGCACCGATGCCCACGCCGAGGCTCATAGACAGTTGGACCACCACCGACAACAGGCTGTTGCCGCTGCTGGCGTCGCGGGTGGGCAGGTCGATCAGGGCGACGGTGTTCATCGCCGAGAACTGCAGAGAGTTCACCGCGCCGATCAGCCCCAGGTGCAGGAGCAGGAGCGCATAGGGCGTGTCGCCGTCGACCAGCGCCAGGCTGGCCAGCAGAGCGCCGATCAGCAGGGTGTTGCCGACCAGTACCCGGCGGTAACCGAGGCGCTCGATCAGGCGGGGCGCCAGCGGCTTCATGGCCATCGAACTCAAGGCCACGGGAATCATCGCCATGCCCGCCTGGCTCGGTGAATAGCCCAGGCCGAGCTGCAGCAGCAGCGGCGTGAGGAAGGGCAGGGCGCCGCTGCCCAAGCGGGTGAACAGGTTGCCGAGCACACCGATGGCGAAGCTGTGGGTACGGAACAGGCCGGGCGAGAACAGCGGCGCCTCGGCGAAGACGGCGCGCAGCCAGTAGGCAGCCAGGCAGGCCAGGCCGGCGAGCAGCAGCAGCACGACCCGGGCGTGCGGCAGATGCAATTCGCCGAGGCCTTCCAGGGCGATGCTGATCAGCAGCATGGCGGCGCCGAACAGCGCGAAGCCCGGCGTATCGAAGCGCGTCCGCTGCAGCCCGCGCAGATCGGGCATCAGGCGCGCGGCGACCAGGCAGCCGAACAGGCCGACCGGCAGGTTGAGCAGGAAGATCCAGTGCCAACTGGCGTACTCCACCAGCCAGCCGCCGAGGGGCGGGCCGAGCAGCGGACCGAGCAGCGCCGGCATGGTGACGAAGCTGAGCACCCGCACCAGTTCCGTGCGCGGATAGGCGCGCAGCACCACCAGCCGTCCCACCGGCATCATCAAGGCGCCGCCGAAGCCCTGTAGCACCCGCGCGGCGACCAGTTGCAGCAGCGAAGCGGAGAGCGCGCAGAGCAGCGAGCCGAGGGTGAACAGCAGGATCGAGCCGAGGAACACCCGGTGAGTGCCGAAGCGGTCGGAGATCCACCCGGAGGCCGGCATCAGCACCGCCACGCTGAGCATGTAGGCGATCACCACCGACTGCATGCGCAGCGGGTCCTCGGCCAGATCCCTAGCCATCGTCGGCAGGGCGGTGTTGAGGATGGTGCCGTCGAGCATCGGCATGAACTGGGCGGTGGCGATGATCCAGGGCAGCAGGCGGGCGGTGCGGGGTGGGAGTGGCAAGGCGGTGGGCATGGGATGTCCTGGCTTGGATGCCGGTGCAGTTTAGGGCCTGGCGGCGAAGATTTCCCACCGCGTCGCCGCGGCGGCCGCGAACGGCTCGCCTTGTGCGAAAGGCGATGTCCTTCTATGACTTAAGGGTCCGCTTGTGCGGGCTCGTCCGAAGAGGAAAAGGAGATTCGTGATGCGTTCCCTCTCTCTGTCCGTTTTCCTGCTGACTCTGGCCGGCGTCCTGCCGGCGGTCGCCGGCGAGTGGCCCAGCGGCGCCCGCGAGGCGTTCGTCCGCGACTGCCTGGCTAGCGCCAAGGCTCGCCAGGAGGAAGGAGCGGCGCGGCGCTACTGCGAATGTTCGGCCGACCGCGTCGCCGTCGAGTTCAGCAGCGCCGAATTGCGCGAACTGCAGGGCGCGAAGCAGGTGCCGGCGCCGATGCATGAGCGTCTGCTCAAGACTTCCACCGGTTGTCTGTCGCAGCTCAACCGACAACAGTGAGGAGCGGCGGCGGTGCCGGTTCTGAGATTGGCGGCGCCGCTCGCCGAAGTGCCCGCGGCGCGGGATGCGGCGCTCGATCTGCTCAAGTGGTTGGCGTTCGCCAGCATGCTGCTCGACCACTTGCGCCTGGTCTGGCCACAGCGGATCTGGCTGTACGTGCCGGGACGGTTGGCATTTCCCTTCTTCTGCCTGATTCTCGCCGTCAACCTGGCTCGGCCCCGCCCCGAAGCGCTGCGGCGGGCGGCCCTAGCCCGCTATTGCGGCTGGCTGCTGGCTTTCGCCCTGCTCTCCGAATGGCCGTACCGGCTGCTGGTCGACGCGCCGGACAGCTTCAACGTGCTGCCGACCCTGGCACTCGGCCTGCTGCTGGCCAACGGCGTGCGCCCGTACTCGCCGGCCGAGCGCCTGCTCGCCCTGGTCGCCCTGGGCGTGGCGCTGACGTTGGGCGAGCGGCTGATGTTCGGCACCGCCGGCGTGCTCCTGCCGACCGCCTTCCTGCTCGCCCTGCGGTGCCCGCGTTGGGGCTGGCTGCTGCCGGCCGGGGTGGCGGTGGTGGCCAACTACTGGCCGCCGATCTATGTCGATGCGCTGCTCGGACAGCGTTTCGCTCTGTCGGTGGTCTTCGCCTGTTTCCTCGCCGCGCCTCTGGGGCTGCTTCTGCTGCGACTGGCGCCCGGCTTTCCGGTAGCGCCGCTGCGGCACTGGGCCTATGCCTTCTATCCGGGGCATTTGCTGCTGCTTTACGGCCTGCGCGAGTGGCTGCGCGAGGGTACCTGAAGGATCAGGCCGCCGCGCCGTGCAACCGGGCGATGCGCGCGTCCTTCTCTTCCCACAGGCGGCTCACCCAGGCCTGCACGAAGCGGCGGAAATCCGCGTCGCTCTGGTAGTCGCCTTGCCAGAGGGCCGGGTCCAGTTCGTGGTGCCGGATGTCGACGATCACCCGTGGCACCCGGCCGCTGATCAGCTCCCAGAATCTGGGAACGCGCCGGCCGGGGTAGACCAGGGTGACGTCTAGCAGCGCGTCCAGTTGCGGGCCGAGGCTGGCCAGGGCGAAGGCCAGGCCGCCGGCCCTGGGGCGCAGCAGGTAGCGGTAGGGCGAGGCCTGGCGGGCGTGCTTGAGCGGGGTAAAGCGGGTACCTTCCAAGTAGTTGACCAGCGTCACCGGGATGCCGCGAAAGCGCGCGCAGGCGCGCCGGGTGATCTCCAGGTCCTCGCCGCGCCTCTCCGGGTAGCGTTCCAGGTAGGCCTTGGAATAACGTTTCATGAACGGGTAGTCGAGGGCCCAGAAGGCCAGCCCGAGGAAGGGAATCCAGATCAGTTCCCACTTGAGGAAGAACTTGAAGAAGGACACCCGGCTGCCGAGAGTTGCCAGCAGCGTGGGGATGTCCACCCAGCTCTGGTGGTTGCACACCAGCAGGTAGGAACGGTCGCGGTGCAGCCCGGCGCTGCCGCGGACGTCCCATACGGTGGGGAGGAGCCGGGCGAAGATGCGCTTGCCGATTTCCACCCAGCTTTCGGCGCAGCACATCACCCCGCGCGCGCAGTACGCCTTCAGGAGCCGGCCGGGCAGGATCAGCCTGAGCAGGGCGAGCAGCAGCAGCGGGACGATTATCAGCAGGGTGTCGATCAGCAGCAGGAGAAGGACGCCTAGGGCGGTGAGCAGTGGGCGCATGGAGAATCCTTGTCGGCAGGGGCGGGCATCATAAGGGCGAAGCGGGGCGGCTGGCAGTATCCGCATGCCTCCACGGGCAGAGAATGGGGATGATGGCGGAAGGGCGGTTCCAGGACGATTTCGCCGGTCGGATTTCCGGTGGGGATTTCCTCTCGTATCAGTGACCTGCTATCGAGCTGGCCGACCGCCGCCGGCGATCTTCGTCTCGCTTTTTCGATCTGCTCGAGAGAGAGCTGGCCGCTAGCGGGGATCGGCGAGAGGCGGGAAGCGTTGGCGGCGCGAATCGCGGCCGCGCTGGGCAATCTTCGCCATCTCCCGGCGGGCATCGGCGCCCCGAGCATGCTCTTCGACGTGGCCGCGAGACATGCCGCGTCGTCGAGCAGCGCAGCGCCGCCGGCGCAGACCCGGTAACCTATCGAGAACATCCGCAGCCCGCGCGCTGCCGGGGCGCCATCGCCCATCGGCGGTCGAGCCGCGGCGGAAGGCCGGCACCTCCGGGCACCGGTCTTCGGTTCGATGCCCCTATCCGTCGTTGCTCGGTTTCAGCCGATCGGGCAGGGCCGATGAACGCTGTAAGGCCTCACGAGGCCGTCATACAGTTGATCGCGCATTGGTCGGTTTTCCTATAAAACACAGCGTGTGGGTAAACCAAGGAGTAACACCATGAGTAGTGAAAAAAGTGAAACGAAGTGCCCATTCAACCACGCCGTCGGCGGCGGCACCTCGAACCGTGACTGGTGGCCGAACCAGTTGCGACTGGATCTGCTGCACCAGCACTCCTCCAAGTCCAATCCCATGGAGGAGGGATTCGACTACGCCAAAGAATTCAAGAGCCTCGACTTGGAAGCCGTGAAGCAGGATCTGCGTACGCTGATGACCGACTCGCAGGACTGGTGGCCGGCGGACTTCGGGCACTATGGTCCCTTGTTTATCCGCATGGCCTGGCACAGCGCCGGCACCTACCGCGTCGGCGACGGCCGCGGTGGCGCGGGACGCGGTCAGCAGCGCTTCGCTCCGCTCAACAGTTGGCCCGACAACGTGAGTCTCGACAAGGCGCGCCGCCTGATCTGGCCGATCAAGCAAAAGTACGGCCGCAAGATTTCCTGGGCCGACCTGATCATTCTCACCGGCAACGTCGCCCTGGAGTCGATGGGCTTCAAGACCTTCGGTTTCGCCGGCGGGCGCGAAGACGTTTGGGAGCCCGACCAGGACGTCTACTGGGGTCGGGAAACCACCTGGCTGGCCACCAGCGACAAACCCAACAGCCGTTACTCCGGCGACCGCGATCTGGAAAATCCGCTGGCCGCCGTGCAGATGGGCCTGATCTACGTCAACCCGGAAGGCCCGGACGGCAACCCCGATCCGCTCGCCGCCGCCAGGGACATCCGCGAAACATTCGCTCGCATGGCGATGAACGACGAGGAGACTGTCGCCCTGATCGCCGGCGGCCACACCTTCGGCAAGACTCACGGCGCTGGCGATGTAGCGCATGTGGGAGCCGATCCGGAAACGGTCGATCTCGAAGCGCAGGGCCTGGGCTGGAAGAACAGCTTTGGCAGCGGCAAGGGTGCCGATACCATCACCAGCGGCCTGGAAGTCACCTGGACTTCCACCCCGACCAGATGGAGCAACAACTTCTTCTGGAACCTGTTCGGCTACGAATGGGAGCTGACCAAGAGTCCGGCCGGCGCGCACCAGTGGGTCGCCAAGGGAGCCGGCGCATCGATCCCGCATGCCCACGACCCGTCGAAGAAGCTGCTGCCGACCATGCTGACCACCGACCTGGCCCTGCGCTTCGATCCCTCCTACGAGAAGATCGCCCGGCGCTTCTACGAGAATCCGGACGAGTTCGCCGATGCCTTCGCCCGTGCCTGGTTCAAGCTGACCCACCGCGACATGGGTCCGCGCGCCCGTTACCTGGGCACGGAAGTGCCGGCCGAGGAACTGATCTGGCAGGACCCTGTTCCGGCGCTCGATCATCCCCTGATCGACGTGCAGGACATCGCCGTCCTCAAGACCAGGGTGCTGGCGTCGGGCCTGTCGGTTTCCGAACTGGTATCGACCGCCTGGGCCTCGGCATCTACCTTCCGCGGCTCGGACAAGCGCGGCGGCGCGAACGGCGCGCGCATCCGCCTGGCGCCGCAGAAGGATTGGGAAGTCAACCAGCCCGAGCGACTGGCGAAGGTGCTGAACACCCTGGAAGGCATCCAGGCCGAGTTCAACGGCTCCGCGCCCGGCGGCAAGAAGGTCTCGCTCGCCGATTTGATCGTGCTGGCCGGCGGCGCGGCCATCGAGCAGGCGGCGAAGAGCGCCGGCTTCGATGTGACGGTTCCCTTCGTCCCAGGACGCACGGACGCCGCGCAGGAGCAGACCGATGTGCATTCCTTCGCCGTGATGGAGCCGATCGCGGACGGCTTTCGCAATTACCTCAAGGGCCGCTACGTCGTGCCGGCCGAGCACCTGCTGATCGACAAGGCGCAATTGCTGACCCTGACGGCGCCCGAGCTGACGGCGCTCATCGGCGGCCTGCGCGTGCTGGACACCAACTTCGGCCAGACCCGGCATGGCGTCTTCACCGGGACGCCGGGGACGCTGACCAACGACTTCTTCGTGAACCTGCTCGATATGGGCACGGAGTGGATGGCGCTCTCGGAGGACAAGGACCTGTTCGAAGGGCGCGACCGCAAGACGGGCGAACCTAGGTGGACCGGCACGCGCGTCGATCTGGTCTTCGGCTCGAACTCCCAGCTCCGAGCCCTGGCCGAGGTCTATGCCAGTGCGGACGCGCAGAAGAAGTTCGTCGAGGACTTCGTGGCCGCCTGGACCAAGGTGATGAACCTCGACCGGTTCGACATCGCCTGATCCTGCCGACGGTACGGGGTTTTCCCGCGCCCGCGGTTCCGGGCGTCCGCCGGGTACGGCTCTTTTCGCGAAACCCTCCCTTCGATCCTTTCCCCGCGCGCGGGGCTGTCCCCCTCGCGTGGCGCCGGGCCGAGATTCAAAGCGAGTGCTGGACTGCGCGGCGCGCACGCTGCCAGCGGGCGGCCCGCTCGCCCAGTTCGGCCATGTTGTCGAGGCCCGTGCGTCGGGCGCGGTTGAACAGGATCAGGGCGATCTCGGCGGTAGCCAGGGCGTCGGCCGCGGCGTGGTGGCGCCGGGACATGTCCAGGCCGAAATACTGTATCCACTGATCCAGACCGCCCGGATAGACGAGGGCCTCGGGGAACAGCATGGGTGCCAGGTCGGCGACGTCGAGCAAGGGGTGGCGCAGCCTGTAGCCCAACTCGTCCTTCAGCGCGCGGCTCAGCATGCGCTGGTCGAAGGGGGCGTGGAAGGCGAGGAACACGCAGTCGCTGGCATATTCCATGAAGCGCAGCAAGGCTTCGGCCGGCGCGGTGCCGACGGCCAGGGCGCTGGGCGCGATACCGTGGATCAGCACGCTTTCGGTCACGCTTTTCAGGCGCCGCCGCAGGGTGCACTCGAACTGCCGGGAGAGGTCGATGGCGTCGTTCTCAATGAGCACGGCGCCGATCGACAGGACGACGTCGCGCTCGACGTTAAGGCCGGTGGTTTCCAAGTCGAGCACCACGAAACGCTGGGTGTGCAGCGGGCGGCTGTCCAGGTGCGGTGCCGTCGGCAGGCGGCGCAGGCGGCGCCGCTGGTTGTCGTCGAGCGGCAGTCTGTCGATGCCCAGGGAAGATAGGAAGGCGAACGGATTCATCCGATTTGCGCGAGACCCCCCGTAATTTGAGTGCGGGGAGGGATAGCGCGGCGTCCGTAGGGCGCCCCTGTTCTCGCTGCCTCCTTCCCAGGTAGTTGCTATCTTTACATTAATTTGATGGCTCTTCATGGATTCCGGACTGTTACGCCAGCAGGACACTGAGCAGGGGTTGAAGCAGCCCTTTGCCCCGTATCCGGACGTTGTGGACGAACTGGAAGAAGCCCAGGTATAGCGGCAACTTCTCTTGGGAGAGGCCCCGATGGGGACGCAGCCTTAGCCGGCCCGGTCCCAGTCAAACGGGATGTCCTGAACTGTCTGGAATCCATGAAGAGCCATAATCTTTTGCGCATTGCCCGTGATAAACCGGCGTCCGGTATCCGACGCGCATGGCCGCGGCCTCGCGTCCGGAACTTGGGCGGCACCGAACAGATCGAATTGCTCACTGTCCAGCGCTACCGTCTTTGACGCTGTGCTCATTGCTCTTGGCCTTCAGGAAGGTATGACTCATTTTACCTGGTGGGGCCTTCGCGACAGCCTCTTCAGGGCGGGGAGCAGTCAAAGCTGGTATCGCACGCTCAGTCGGCTCTGCAGGCGCTGCGCTTGGCGGAAGGACTCCCGCAGTATGCGCTGGTCGAGGCTGTTGAGGGTGTCGGGGTCGAGGCGGTTGCCGAGCGGGCGGCCTTCGTGCTGCTGACGTTGGTGGTGCTGCATGCGCATCAGTTGGATGAAGTGGTAGGCGTCCTCGTAGGATGCCGCGTCCTTGGGATCGATCACCCCCCTGGCCGCCAGTTGCCGGAAGCGTTCGAGGGTGTTGCTGTCGTGGATGCCGTTGGCCAGGGCGAGGATGCGCGCGCCATCGACGAAGGGCTTCAGGCCTTCCACCTTGAGATCCAGGGTGTCCTTCTCGGCGCCGTGGCTGGCCACCACGAAGTCGCGCAGGAAGCGGCCGATCGGCGGTCGGTGCTGCATAGCGTTAGCGGCCATCATGCGCTGGAACAGGGCGTTGTCGGCGATCATTTCCAGCAGGTCGTCGAGCAGCTCGCGGCAATGTCGGGTCGGCCCCCAGACCGGGCGCAGGTCGAAGAAGATGGTCGAGCGCAGCAGGTTCTCGGCGCTCGGTGACTGGATGATGCCGCCGAAGCGACGCAGCCACTCCTGGCGCGACAGGCAGAGTTCGGGGTTGCCGGCCATGACGTTGCCCTTGCACAGCCTGAAGCCGCACGCGTCCAGCGTCAGGTTGATCTTGCGGGCCAGCGGCAGCAGGCGCTGGCGGATGGTCTCGGCCTCGGCCTGGCCGGCCGCCTCGAAGAGGATGCCGTTGTCTTGGTCGGTGTGCAGCGTCTGCTCGCGACGCCCCTCGCTGCCGAACGCTAGCCAGGTGAAGGGCACGCCCGGGTCGCCGTGCTTCTCCAGCATCAGCTCGATCACTCGGCTCACGATGTGGTCGTTGAGTTGGGTGATGATATGGGTCAACTGCGCCGGGCTGGCTCCGTGGGCGAGCATGTGGTCGATCAGCCGGGCGATGTCGCCGCGCAGCGCGGCCAGGGCGGCGACACTGCCGGCGCTGCTGATGGTGCGCGCCAGGTGCACCAGGTCGACGCGCTGCAGGGAGAACAGGTCGCGCTCGGAGATCACCCCCACCAGGCGGTCGTTCTCCACCAGGCAGATGTGCGCGATGTGCCGTTGGGTCATGGTCAGCGCGGCGTCAAAGGCGGTGGCCGAGGGCGGTAGGTGGGCCGGGTCGCGGACCATCAGTTCGTCCAGCGGCTGTTCGAGGTCGCCGCTGCCCTCGGCGATCACCTGGCGCAGGTCGCGCAGGGTGAAGATGCCGACCGGGAACTCGGCCGCGTCGACCATCACCAGGCTGCCGACCTGATGCTCGTTCATCAGCCGCACTGCCTCGCGCAGGCTGGTGCCGCCGGTGCAGAAGACCGGGCGGCGCGTGGTCAGTTCGCCGAGGCGGGTGTGCAGCGAGTACTGCGCGCCGAGGGTTTTCGCGGCTTTGAGTTGGACCTGCTGGTTGACCAGGTCGAGCAGGCTGCTGACTCCGCGCAGGGCGAAGTCGCGGAACGGGTCGGAGTCGGTCAGCAGCCTGGCGAAGGCCTGGCGTTCGAGGAGCAGGCAGAAGCTGTCCTCGACGGCGATGTAGTCGGTGCGGGTCGGCCGCTCGCCGACCATCGCCGCCATCGGGAAGCATTCGCCCGGAGCGATCTCCATGGTCGTGTCGATGCCGTTGCCAAAGAGGCTGGGACGCTGGCCGAGGACATGGCCCTGCTTGACGATGTGCAGGTGCTCGACCCGCCCGTCCGCCGGCTTGACGATGGAGTCGCCCGCCGCGTAGAAGCGCAGCCGGCAATGCTCCACCAGATAGATTAGATGGCCGCTTTCCATCTGGTCGAACGGCGGGAACTGGAGGAGGAACTGCATGGTGCCCTGGATGTTCTGCATGACCGCGGTCTTGCCGGCTTCGGCGAAAGCGTCCGTCTTGCGCATCGGTTGTTCTCCTTGCAGGCTGGATGTCCGCCTTCGATTCTGACACGCAGGCGGTGGGCGCGGCGCGGTGGAGCGGGCCGCGCGGATTGACGACGGACAGGGAAAGCGTGCTTCAAGGTCTGTTGCCGTTTCGGCGCAAGCCGCGTTGCCGCGAGAAATGGCTCCCGGTCAGGCCGCGCCCGCTCCCGGCGGGCTTGCGGCATTCACTCCATCTTTGGAGATTGCGCAGGACGCAGGCAATGGTCATTCCCTTGCCGAGTCCTGCAACGACAGCGGCAACCATTTCCCGCGCAACCCGAAGGGCCGGGCCGGTTTTTGCGCGGTGTGTCGTTACTCGATGGCTCATCTGGACGACCGGACTTCGCGTCTCGTGCCTAACCCCGCGCAAAAACCGGCTCCGGCGCGGTCGCGGCGAAACGGCAACAGACCGTAGCGGCGCATCCGCGGGCGGAAAAGAGTGCGCCGCACACCCGGCCTGCCGGGGAAACAGCAGGCCGGGTGCGCGGCGCTCCGGGTCGGCATCCCTGCCGGAGGGGGTCAGGCGTTCTTGGCCTTGAATTCGCGACGGCGGCGGTGCAGTACCGGCTCGGTGTAGCCGTTGGGCTGTTTGGTGCCTTCGACGCACAGCTCGACGGCGGCCTGGAAGGCGACGCCGTCGAAGTCCGGCGCCATCGGACGGTACAGTGGGTCGCCAGCGTTCTGGCGGTCCACCACCAAAGCCATGCGCTTGAAGGTTTCCACCACCTGCTCGAGGCTGCACACGCCGTGGCGCAGCCAGTTGGCGATGTGCTGGCTGGAGATGCGCAAAGTGGCGCGGTCCTCCATCAAGCCGATGTCGTTGATGTCCGGGACCTTGGAGCAGCCGACGCCTTGGTCGATCCAGCGCACCACGTAGCCAAGGATTCCCTGGGCGTTGTTGTCCAGCTCCTGCTGGATCTCGGCGGCGCTCCAGCCGGTGTTCGGTGCCAGCGGAATGCTCAGGATGTCGTCCAGCGAGGCGCGCTCGCGCTTGGCCAGCTCCCGCTGGCGGGCGAACACGTCGACCTTGTGGTAGTGCAGGGCGTGCAGGGTGGCGGCGGTCGGCGACGGTACCCAAGCGGTGTTGGCACCGGCCAGCGGGTGGCCGATCTTCTGCTCGAGCATGGCGGCCATCAGGTCGGGCATGGCCCACATGCCCTTGCCGATCTGCGCGCGGCCGGGCAGGCCGGTGGCCAGGCCGACGTCGACGTTCCAGTTCTCGTAGGCCTTGATCCAGGTGGCGCTCTTCATCTCGCCCTTGCGGATCATCGGGCCGGCTTCCATGGAGGTGTGCAGTTCGTCGCCGGTGCGGTCGAGGAAGCCGGTGTTGATGAACACCACGCGCTCGCGGGCGGCCTTGATGCAGCCCTTGAGGTTGACCGTGGTGCGGCGCTCCTCGTCCATGATGCCGACCTTGAGGGTGTTGCGGGTCAGGCCGAGGACGTTCTCGACGCGGCCGAACAGTTCGTTGGTGAAGGCGACTTCCTCGGGGCCGTGCATCTTCGGCTTGACGATGTATACGGAGCCGGCGCGGCTGTTCCGGCGGCTGGTGTCGCCCTTGAGGTCGTGCAGGGCGATCAGGCCGGTGAACAGCGCGTCCTGGATGCCTTCCGGGACTTCGTTGCCGTTCTTGTCGAGGATCGCGTCGTTGGTCATCAGGTGGCCGACGTTGCGCACGAACAGCAGGGAGCGGCCATGCAGGTTCAGGGCGCCGCCGCCCGCCGCGGTGTACTCGCGGTCCGGGTTCATGGTGCGGGTGAAGGTGCTGCCGCCCTTGCTGACCTGCTCGGCCAGGTCGCCCTTCATCAGGCCCAGCCAGTTCCGGTAGGCGATAACCTTGTCGTCGGCGTCGACGGCGGCCACCGAGTCCTCGCAGTCCATGATGGTGGTCAGGGCGGCCTCCATCAGCACGTCCTTCACGCCAGCGGCGTCGGTCTTGCCGATCGGGCTCTGCGGGTCGATCTGGATCTCGAAGTGGATGCCGTTGTGCTTGAGCAGCACGGCCTTGGGCACGGACGCCTCGCCCTGGAAGCCGACCAGTTGGGCCGGGTTCTTCAGGCCGGTGGCGCCGCCGCCTTCGAGGGCGACGACCAGTTTATCGCCGTCGATACGATAGCCGGCGGCGGCGGCATGGGAGGCGCCTTCCAGCGGTGCGGCCTCGTCGAGGAAGGCGCGGGCGAAGGCGATGACCTTGTCGCCGCGGACCTTGTTGTAGCCCTGGCCTTTCTCGGCGCCACCCACTTCGGGAATGGCGTCGGTGCCGTACAGCGCGTCGTACAGCGAGCCCCAGCGGGCATTGGCGGCGTTCAGGGCGAAACGCGCGTTCATGATCGGTACCACCAGTTGCGGACCGGCCATGCGGGCGATCTCGTCGTCGACGTTCTCGGTGGTGGCGGCGAAATCCTCGGGTTCCGGCAACAGATAGCCGATCTTTTGCAGGAAGGTCTTGTAGGCCACGGCGTCGTGGCCCTGGCCGGCACGAGCCCGGTGCCAGGCGTCGATCTTCGCCTGCAGTTCGTCGCGCTTGGCCAGCAGGGCGCGATTCTTCGGCGCCAGGTCGTGGATGACATCGGCGGCGCCAGCCCAGAAGGCGGCGGCATCGACGCCGGTGCCGGGGACGGCTTCGGCATTGATGAAGTCATACAGGACTTTGGCGACTTGCAGGCCGCCGACTTGAACGCGCTCGGTCATGTTTGCCTCGTTTTCTGTTGGATTCCGGATCGCACCGGGACGGCGCTCGTTCGTTTTGTAGTGGTTTTTGCATCATACTACATAAAGGTCGCGGGGAAAGCTGTGCTGCTGCGTGACCTACAACGAAACTCAGACGGGGAAGTGCGGCGCTTGTGCGAAACGGCCGCGAGGCGTCGTCGTGTCTATACTTCGAAGAATGCCTCGTTCGCCTTGGCCATTTTCTTCAAAAACGAGTCTGGCAGCCCGGCGCGTCCGCCGCCAACCGGGACGGGACGCGAATTCGCCAGCAGAAGGAGACGACTGTGGAGCATCTGGTACTGACGGTAATAGCCCGGGACAAGCCGGGACTGGTGGAGCAGATCGCCCAGTGCATCGCCGGGCATGGCGGCAACTGGCTGGAAAGCCGCATGGCGCGCATGGCCGGGCAGTTCGCCGGGATTCTGCGGGTAGCCGTGCCCGAGACCGCCCATGACGATCTCGCCGCCGCGTTGCACGACCTGGAGAGCCAGGGTATCCGCGTGCTGCTGGCGCCGAGCGGCGACGAGCCGGCCAGCGCCTGGCGCCCGGTCCAACTGGAACTGATCGGCAACGACCGCCCCGGCATCGTGCGCGACATCACCCGCCTGCTCGCCGAGCACGGCGTCAACCTGGAAAGCCTGGACACCGAGGTGGCGCCGGCGCCGATGAGCAGCGAGACGCTGTTCCACGCCCAGGCCCAACTGGCGGTACCGGTGGAGCTGTCGCTGGAGCAGTTGCAGCGCCGCCTGGAAACCCTGGCCGATGATCTGATGGTGGAGCTGATCCTGCGTCCGGAGGATTAGGGGCCGTTAACACTACTCCGCGCGTCCCTGCGGGTTGCGCGGCAAATGGCGCCATGCGTCGTTGCGGGCTTGGCAAGAGAATGCCATTCCCTGCGTCCCGCGCCTCGCCGATCGCGGCCCGGCCTGGCGCCATTTGGCGCGGCAACGCGGCTCGCGGCGAGTAGTGTTAACAGGACCTAGCCCGACTCGCGGGCTATCGCAGCCCCATGATCTGCGCCAGCGCCGCTGCGTCCGGGGCACCCTGCTGCTGCGGACGGTCGCGTGCGTCCAGGTGGAAGATCGCCGGAGTCGCCATCGCGCCCAGGGCATTCATCAGTTCGAGGTTGTCTTCCAGGCGCTCGCCGAGCCGCGGCGGGATTTCCGCCAGAGCCCCGAGCGTGCTGGCCTTGCCAGCGGTTTCATGTTCGTGCAGGGCCTGTTCCGGCCGTTCGGCCGCAAGCAGCGCGGCGCTGTCGGCGCGCAAGATGCCGACCATGATGTGGCGCAATTGCACCTTGCCGGTCTCGACCCAGGGGCGGGCCTGCTCCCAGAACCGGGTGCAGTAGGGACAATTCGGATCGGAGAATAGGTAGACGATGCGCGGCGCTGCGGCGCTGCCGTCGGTGATCAGGTGCTGCGTTCCATGCGTGCCCACATCTCCTTGCCCAGCGGTGCGTGGACCAGTTCCTCCAGTCGCGGTCCGGTCAGGTCCTGGCCCTGGGCGTCGAGCAGGTTGCCGATCAGTACGTGCTGGCCGTCGGGAGTCAGGTAGAGGGCCATGCCCTGGCCGTCGTAGCGGGCCGCGTAGCCCTTCAGGCCGCCCGGCGCCTCGAAGCTACCGACGATCTTGGCGCCGCGGGCCTCGGCCGCCTGGATCGGCGCCGGCAGTTCCTCGGCGCGGCTGGCCGCCGCCGACAGGCCCAGCAGGCTCAGGCCGGCCAGCAGGGGGAAGGCGCTCGAAACGCATCATGGCTGGGTATCCTCATGCGGGAGAATGTGGAAAAGGGTGGGTGGGCAAGCAATCCCCAGAGCGGCTGGACAGTATTGTGGATAACCTGGGGAGCCCGGCTGCCGTGCCAGGCGGAGCGGGGTTTGCCGAAGTATGGGCAAAAAATGAGCAGCTTCCCGCCCTTGTGCACAGCAAGCGTGAACGTCTCTGTGGATAAGCTTGGGACGACTCGCTGCAGGGCCGATGGCACCTGGTCCGCGGCGGTTTGCGCGAAAAACGTACAGGTTCATGGCATGGCGGGCGGTCGCTGCAGGTGGCGCCAGATGTCCAGGTTGTAGACCGCCGCCCAGCCAGATACAGGCGAAGGCCGCTAGCTTGCCGGGTTCCAGCGGCTCGCCGTAGACGAATACCGCGAGCAGCACCAGGGGCGGCGCCACGCCAGGTATTGCAAAAAGCCCAAGGTGGCATAGGGCAGATGCCGCGCAGCGGCATTGAAGCAGAGCAGCGGCACAGGGTGACCGGGACCGACCATGGCCAGCCAGAGCGCTTGCGGTGTGCTCCAGAAGGCGTTCTGGGCGCTGCTGGCGTCCGGGTGCAACCATAGCTAGCCGAGGGCCGGCGGCGGTAGCCAGGTCTCCACCACCAGGCCGGGCAGCGTGGCGACCGGCGCCCGCTTGCGGATCAGTCCGTGGAAGCCGAAGGAGAGCGCCAGCGAGATCCACGGCAGGCTGCCGAGCTGCCAGAGCCGCTGCAGCACGCCGAGAGCCGCCAGGCTCACCGCCAGCTATTGCAGCGGGCGCAGGCGTTCGCCGAGCGGCAGCAGGCCGAGCAGGACATTGACCAGCGGGTTGATGTAGTAGCCCAGGCTGGTCTCCAGCATGCGTCCGTTGTTCACCGCCCAGACGTAGAGCGCGATCAACAAACCGCTGCCGGCGAGCACGGCGAGACGCCGGGGATTGTCGCGCAGCTCCCGCCACCAGTCCGGATGCCGACAGAGCTGCAACAGGAGCAGCCCGCAGAGGGCCGACCAGAGCACCCGGTGGACCAGGATTTCCCCGGTGAGGATGTTTTCCAGGACCTTGAAGTAGAGTGGGAACAGACCCCGTCGCCCGTAGGCGACGAGGCCCAGGAGATATACCCGCGGTGCGGGTTGGCGGCATGCATGCGGTGATCCAGCGGCGATTGGCGAGGTCGCCGATTCTAGGGGCGGGACGTGGGGAAGTCTGTCCGTTTCGTGCAGCGTTTTTCCAGGGGCCTCAGAACAGCCGCAGCGGTTCCTCGTCCAGCGCCGCCCGTTGCTCGCGCAGGGTGAGGATCTGTTCGCCCCAGTAGCGTTCGGTGCCGAACCAGGGAAAGCTCGGCGGGAACGCCGGGTCGTCCCAGCGCCGGGCCAGCCAGGCGCTGTAGTGGATCAGGCGCAGGGCGCGCAGGCCCTCGATCAGCGCCAACTGGCGCGGGTCGAAGTCGTGGAACTCCTGGTAGCCGTCCATCAGTTCGGCGAGCTGGGCGAGGCGTTCCTGGCGATCGCCGGCGAGCATCATCCACAGGTCCTGCACCGCCGGGCCCATGCGGCAATCGTCCAGGTCGACGATATGGAAGGTTTCGTCGCGGCACAGCAGGTTGCCCGGATGGCAATCGCCGTGGATGCGGATCGTCCGGTAGGTCGTCACGCGGAACAAAGCGTCGAGGCGCGCCAGCAGGTCGCGGGCCACCGACTCGTAAGCCGGCAGCAGGCTTCTCGGGACGAAGCCGCCATCGAGCAGGGTGCTCAGCGAGTCGTGACCGAAGTTGGCCACCGTCAGTTCCTCGCGGTGTTCGAACGGCCGGCTAGCGCCCACTGCGTGCAGGCGGCCGAGCAGGCCACCGAGGCGGTACAACTGGTCCAGGTTGCCGGGCTCCGGCGCTCGGCCGCCGCGCCGGGGGAACAGGGCGAAGCGGAAGCCGCCGTGCTCGAATAGGGTTTCGCCGTCTCTGGACAGCGGCGCCACCACCGGTACCTCGCAGTCGACTAGTTCCAGGCTGAAGGCGTGTTCCTCGCGGATCGCCGCGTCGCTCCAGCGTTGCGGCCGGTAGAACTTGGCGATCAGCGGTTCGCCGCCTTCGATGCCGACCTGATAGACGCGGTTCTCGTAGCTGTTCAGCGCCAGCACGCGAGCGTCGCTGAGGTAGCCGAGACTTTCCACGGCGTCGAGGACCAGATCGGGGGTGAGAGAATCGAAGGGATGGCTCATGGGGCACTCCAAGGACTATGGTCCTAAGTCTAGCGGTTGCAGGGGAGAGCTGTATCGGGGCATGGCGATTGGCCTTGTGGACGTATCGCCGGCCGCCTCCCGCGAAGGGTCAGCGCCCGTCCGCCTTCGGCGTACGCGCCAGGCAGTAAACGTCGATCCGCGCTGCGCCGGCCGCGCGCAGCAGGCGGGCCAGCGCTTCGGCGGTGGCGCCGGTGGTCAGTACGTCGTCGACCAGCGCCAGGTGGCGGCCGGCGACGGACGCGGGGGCGGTCAGGGCGAAAGCGCCGCGCAGGTTGCGCCGGCGCGCGATGGCATCCAGCTCCTGTTGTGCCGGGGTATCGTGCAGGCGCAACAGCAGGTGTTCTTCCACCGGCAGCTTGAGGGGCTGGCCCAGCCAGCGGGCGAGCATGTGCGCCTGGTTGAAGCCGCGCCGACGCAGCCGGCCTTGCGCCAGCGGCACCGGCAGCAGGCTGTCGGGACGCGGCAGGCCCTCGGCGTAGACATGTTGCAGGTGGCGGGTGAGCAGTTCGCCGAGCAGCCGGCCCAGCGGCCAGCGCGCCTGGTGCTTGAAGCGGGCGATCAGGGTGTCGACGGGGAAGGCGTAGCGCCAGGGCGCTTCCACCCGGTCGAAGGCCGGCGGCCGCTTCTGGCAGGCGCCGCAGATCAGGTCCGCCGCCGGCAGCGGCAGGGCGCAGATCGCGCAGCGCGCGCCGAGCCAGGGCAGTTCGGCTTCACAACTGGCGCACAGCGGCAGGCCGATTTCCGCCGGCTCGTCGCAGAGTAGGCAGGATTGGTTGTTTTTTATCCAGTTGTAAACCTGTCTTAATGTGTGTGGTTGACAGTGCATCGGGCTTCCCTAAACTTATGCCGCCATGGCGCCACGCACTCTAGCAGGTCGTGGCCCCCGACCTGCCCGTCTGCTCGGGCCCTTCTTGCAAGGAAGAATCCATGAGTGCCTCCGCCGCCTCCCTGCGTCACGACTGGACCCTCGACGAGGTCCGGGCGCTGTTCGAACTGCCGTTCAACGATCTGCTGTTCCAGGCGCATGTGGTGCATCGCCAGCATTTCGACCCCAACCGCGTGCAGGTGTCGACCCTGCTGTCGATCAAGACCGGGGCCTGCCCGGAGGACTGCAAGTACTGCTCGCAGTCCGGCCACCACAATACCGGGCTGGACAAGGCCAAGCTGATGGAGGTGCAGAAGGTCATCCGGGCCGCCGCCGAGGCCAAGGCCATCGGTTCCACCCGCTTTTGCATGGGCGCCGCCTGGAAGCACCCTTCGGCCAAGGACATGCCCTACGTGCTGGAGATGGTCAAGGGCGTGAAGGCCCTGGGCCTCGAAACCTGCATGACCCTGGGTACCCTGAGCCGCGAGCAGACCCAGGCGCTGGCCGAGGCCGGCCTCGACTATTACAATCACAACCTGGACACCTCGCCGGAGTTCTACGGCAACATCGTCACCACCCGCACCTACGCCGAGCGCCTGGAAACCCTGGCCCACGTGCGCGAAGCGGGGATGAAGATCTGCTCCGGCGGCATCCTCGGCATGGGCGAGTCCCTCGACGACCGCGCCGGCCTGCTGATCCAGTTGGCCAACCTGCCGGAACACCCGGAGTCGGTGCCGATCAACATGCTGGTCAAGGTCAAGGGCACTCCCCTGGAGAACGCCGAGGACGTCGATCCCTTCGACTTCATCCGCACCCTCGCCGTGGCGCGGATCATGATGCCCCGATCCCACGTGCGTCTGTCCGCCGGCCGCTCCGAGATGAACGAGCAAATGCAGGCCCTGGCCTTCTTCGCCGGCGCCAACTCGATCTTCTACGGCGAGCGCCTGCTGACCACCGGCAACCCGGAAGCGGAGAAGGACATGCGCCTGTTCGCCCGCCTCGGCATCAGGCCGGAGGAGCGCGAGGAACATGCCGACGAGGTGCACCAGGCGGCCATCGAGCAGGCGTTGATCGAGCAGAAAAACAGCGCGCTGTTCTACGACGCCACCTCGGCCTGATCCTTCGCTTGCTGGATGGATAAAGCGCCATCCACCCCACGCAGGTCGAAACCTGTTCGTAAGGTGGATAACCCGCTTGCGGTTATTCACCGTCCCTTACTCCTGCGGATAGTCCAATGAGCTTCGATCTCGCCGCCCGCCTCGCCGCCCGCCGCGCCGAGCACCTCTACCGCCAACGCCCGCTGCTGGATAGTCCGCAGGGCCCGCAGGTGCTCGTCGACGGCCGGCCGCTGCTGGCCTTCTGCTCCAACGACTACCTGGGGCTGGCCAATCATCCCGAGGTGGTCCGCGCCCTGCGGGACGGCGCCGCGCATTGGGGCGTCGGCGGCGGCGCCTCGCACCTGGTCGTCGGCCACGGCACGCCGCATCACCGGCTGGAGGAGGCGCTCGCCGAATTCACCGGCCGCCCGCGTGCGCTGCTGTTCTCCTCCGGCTACATGGCCAACCTGGCGGCGGTGACGGCGCTGGTGGGGCAGGGTGACAGTGTGCTGGAGGACCGCCTCAACCACGCTTCGCTGCTGGATGCCGGGCTGCTCTCCGGAGCGCGCTTCGCGCGCTATCTGCACAACGATCCGGCGAGTCTCGTCGGGCGCCTGGAAAAGGCGACGGGCAATACTCTGGTGGTCACCGACGGCGTGTTCAGCATGGACGGCGACCTGGCGAACCTGCCGGCGCTCTGCGCCGCGGCAAGGCAGAAGGGCGCCTGGGTCATGGTCGACGACGCCCACGGCTTCGGCCCGCTGGGCGCGCACGGTGGCGGCATCGTCGAGCATTTCGGCCTGGGGCCGGAGGACGTGCCGGTGCTGGTCGGTACCCTGGGCAAGGCCTTCGGTACCGCCGGGGCCTTCGTCGCCGGTAGCGAGGAGCTGATCGAGACGCTGATCCAGTTCGCCCGCCCCTACATCTACACCACCAGTCAGCCGCCAGCGCTGGCTTGCGCCACCCTGAAGAGCCTCGAACTGCTGCGTACCGAGGATTGGCGCCGCGAGCACCTGAACCGTCTGATCGCCCGCTTCCGTGCCGGCGCCGTCGAGCTGGGCCTGGCGTTGATGGATAGCCCGACGCCGATCCAGCCGCTGCTGATCGGAGCCAGCGCCTGCGCTCTGGAGTTCTCTCGTCTGCTGCGCGAGCGCGGTTTCTTGGTCGGCGCCATCCGCCCGCCGACCGTACCGGCCGGCACCGCGCGGCTGCGGGTGACCCTCTCCAGCGCCCACAGCGAAGAGCAGGTCGACCGCCTGCTCGCCGCGCTGGGCGAATGCCAGGCCCTGTTGCCCGCGGAGGAAGACGCATGACTCGGCTGATCCTGTTGCCCGGCTGGGGCCTCGGCCGGGCTGCCCTGGAGCCGCTGGCCGGTGCCTTGCGCGAGCGGGGCTTGGATGTCGGACTGGCCGGGCTGCCGGCACTGGACGAGAGCGATCCCGAGGCCTGGCTCGCCGAACTGGACGCCCGCCTACCGCAGGGTGTCTGGCTCGGCGGCTGGTCGCTCGGCGGCATGCTCGCCACGGCGTTGGCGGCGCGGCGCGGCGAAGGTTGCCGCGGGCTGCTGACGCTGGCCAGCAATGTCCGTTTCGTCGCCGGCGCGGACTGGCCGCAGGCGATGCCCCCGGATCTGTTCGCCGTCTTCCGCGATGGCTGCGCGCAGGACAGCGTTGCCATTCTCAAGCGCTTCGCGCTGCTCTGCTGCCAGGGTTGCACCGAGGTCCGCAGCCTGTCGCGCCGGCTCAACCAGGGCATCCCGGCAGAAGAAACGGTGCAGCGGCTCGCCGGCCTCAAGGTACTCGCCGCGCTGGACAACCGTGCGGCGCTGGCGGCCTTCACCGGCTCGCAACTGCACCTGCTGGCCGAGGCCGACGCCTTGGTCCCGGTGGCCGTGGCCGAGCCTCTTCAGGCCTTGCTGTCGCGCACTGCAGTCGAGCGCGTCGCCGGGACCGGCCATGCCTTCGTCCTCGAACGGCCGCAGGCATTGGCCGCGCGCCTGGCCGCTTTCATCTGCGAGGCCGGCGATGATTGACGCCGACCCGAACGTGCTGCTGGACAAGCGCCGGATCGCCGCATCCTTCTCCCGTGCCGCAGCCAGCTACGACGGCGTGGCCGGGCTGCAGCGCGCAGTCGGCGCCGAATTGCTGGCGCGCCTGCCGGCCGCTCTGCGCGCGCAGCGCTGGGTCGACCTGGGCAGCGGCACCGGCCATTTCTCCCAGGCGTTGGCCGAACGTTTTCCCGCCGGGCAGGGCATGGCGCTGGACCTCGCCGAAGGCATGCTGCGCCACGCCCGGCCGCGCGGCGGTGCGGCGCACTTTGTCTGCGGCGACGCCGAGTGCCTGCCGCTGGCCGGGGCCAGCCAGGATCTACTGTTCTCCAGTCTGGCGCTGCAATGGTGCGGCGACTTCGCCGCGGTGCTCGGCGAGGCGCACCGAGTGCTGCGTCCGGGCGGCGTCTTCGCTTTCAGCAGCCTGTGTGTCGGCACCCTGCAGGAGTTGCACGATAGTTGGCAGGCGGTCGACGGCTTCGTCCATGTCAACCGCTTCCGCCGTTTCAGGGATTACCGGCAACTGTGCGCCGACAGCGGTCTCGACATTTTCGACTTGCACATGGAGACGCGGCTGCTGCACTACCGCGACCTGCGCCAACTGACTCATGAACTTAAGGCGCTCGGTGCGCACAACCTCAACCCCGGCCGTCCAGACGGTCTCACCGGCCGCGCGCGGCTGCTGGCGCTGGTCGAGGCCTACGAGCGTCTGCGTACGCCGGCGGGGCTGCCGGCCACTTGGCTACCGGTCTACGGCGTGCTGTGCCGGCGCCTTGAATAAGTCATGCCGTGCGACACGGACGCCGGGCGGGCACGGCGGCCATCGTGCGCTACTCTTCTGCCAGTGCGCCTGGCAACGGACCCTGCCCATGCCCTCCATCTACCAGCTCAAGCCGCGTTTTTAGAACCTGCTGCGCCCTCTCGTGCGGCGCCTCCAGGCGTGCGGTGTCACCGCCAACCGGGTAACCCTCGCGCCGTGGTTTCCGTGCTCCTGGGTGCGCTGGTCGCCGCTTTCGCCGAGCGTGCCCGGCTGTTCGCCCTGATTCCACCGTGGTGCTCCTGCGCATGGTGCTGAACGCCATCGACGGCATGCTCGCCCGCGAGTTCGGCCAGCAGTCGCGCTTCGGCGTCTACCTCAACTAATTGTGCGATGTGATCGCCGACAGCGCGCTTATCCTGCCTTTCGCGTTGCTGCCGGGGGGACACCCCTATGGGTGGTGCTCGCGGCCCTGCTCGTGCTGATCGCCGCGCTGCTGCTCTGGACCCTGGCCAACTGTGCACGCCAGAGCCTCGCCGAGGCCGGGCGGAACCATCCGTCGGCCTGAGCAGCTTGAGGCTCCCCTTGTCCGCATGCGGGAGACGACTGCGCGAACACAGGGGAACGAGGAGGTTGGGGCCGAGGGAATGGGCTGGGTGGCGCATCGCCGACGCCCCTTCTCTACGTGCATATCGTCAGCAAGGAGCGATCCGGTGAACGACTCGCAGACTCCGCCGTCCGGCGAAGAGTCGCCCGGCACTTGCCGATCGCCTAGCTGGTGCTGGTGGTACAACTCTCCGATGTGCTGCGGTATGTCTGTGGCAAGCTCTTCGGTAAGCGCAGGATCGCTTTGCGCCTGTCGCTGTCCAAGACCGTCGAAGGCTTCGCCGGCGGCATTGTTCTCGCCACTCTGGCCGGTACCGCACTCCACTGGATCACCCCGTTCGATCTCTTGCAGGCGTTCGCCATCGTCCTGACCGTCACGCTGCCCGGTTTCTTCGGCGGGCTGGTCATGTCCGCCATCAAGCGCGACCGCGGCGTGAAGGATTGGGGCCGCATGATCGAAGGGCATGGCGGCATGCTCGACCGGCTGGATTCGGCGTGCTTCGCGGCGCCGGTGTTCTTTCATGTCTTGAAATGGGGATGGGGGTGCGAGGTCCCATTTGCTTCTGCGGCGCTCCGGCAGGGGTGCTGGGGTTTCGGGAGGGAGGCCGCTATGATGCTGGCGTCATGCGTCACATTGATACGGAGCATGGAATGCTGACTTTATTAAGGCTCCTCGAAGATGGGCGTTTTCATTCCGGGCAGGCAATTGGCGATGCATTGTGCATCAGTCGGAATGCCGTCTGGAAACAGGTGCAGCGGCTGGAGTCCGAGCTGGGGATAGCGTTGAACCGGGTGCGGGGGCGGGGTTATCAGTTGGCCAGTCCATTGGTTTTGTTGAACGATGCGGTGCTGCGTGACAAGGGTTTGTCCGATATCTGGCCCTTTCATATTTACGAGTCATTGGATTCGACGAGCGTCGAGGCGACCAGACTCGTAGCTAAGGGCGTCGAGCCGCCTTTTCTTGTCCTGTCGGAGAGACAGACTTCCGGGCGTGGGCGGCGCGGCCGTATTTGGCAAAGTCCGTTCGGAGTGAATGTCTATTCGAGTCTGGTGCTGCGAGTTCAAAAGGGGGCTCGCCAGTTGGAAGGCCTGAGTCTCGTGGTGGGCCTGGCGGTGATGCGGGCGCTGCGGGCATCGGGTCTCAATGAAGCCGGCTTGAAATGGCCGAACGATATTCTGGTGGGCGGAAAAAAAATTGCAGGAATTCTATTGGAGTTGACCGGCGATCCTGCGGATGTTTGCCATGTCGTCGTGGGTGTTGGTGTGAACGTCAATATGGCGAATGCGGAGGGTATCGAACAGCCCTGGACTTCCATGAAACTGGAACTACAGCGCATGGTCGATCGAAATGAGTTCATCTGTGTATTGAATCGGCAATTGCACGGGTATTTGAGCCGACATGCGGAGCTGGGGTTCGCCGCGTTTCAGGAGGAGTGGGAGTCGAATCACTTGTGGCAGGGGTGCGAAGTGATGCTGGCTTCGGGGACGCAACGGATCGAGGGGATGGTCCTGGGGATCGACCGTGTGGGGGCCCTGCGCCTGAGCGTTAGCGGGGTGGAGCAGCGTTTCAGTGGTGGAGAGATCAGCCTGAGGTTGCGTGATGATCGTCGAGCTTGACTGTGGCAACAGTTTTATAAAGTGGCGAATCATCGATGCGTTCTCTCGAGTGCTCTCAAGTGGCGTGGTCGGATCGATCGAAGAACTGGTCCATGCTCTGGACGAGGCCCGAACGTCCCATGAGTTCGCCCATTGCCGCATGGTCAGTGTGCGTAGCGACGATGAAGTTGCCCGGCTTGAGAATGTTCTTGCACAAAGGTTCGGGCTTTGTGTGTCGACCGTGCGGCCGGCATCCTGCCTGGCAGGAGTGCGAAACGGCTATTTGAATCATGAGCGGCTCGGTCTCGATCGATGGATGGCCGTTGTCGCTGCCCACCGACTCTCGGCCGGTGCCTGTCTAGTGCTGGATCTAGGAACCGCGGTCACGGCCGATTTCGTCGATGCCGACGGCGAGCACAGGGGGGGATTCATCTGTCCCGGATTGCCGCTGTTGCGCCGTCAATTGCGCGAGCATACCAGGCGCATCCATTACGATGCGGTTGCCGCCAACGACTTGACGGGTGGGTCGTTCGCTCCGGGGCGCTCCACGGCCGAGGCGGTCGAGCGTGGCTGTGTCCTGATGCTGAGGGGATTCGTTGCTTCCCAATTGGAATTGGCCAAGGAGCATTGGGGGGATCGTTTCGAGATATTCCTGACGGGGGGGGACGCTTCTTTGGTTGCCGATGTCTTGCCTTGCGCGAAAGTTGTGCCGGATCTGATTTTCATCGGGCTTGCCATCGCCTGTCCCATCCCCTCCTGAGGTCATGCATGCGCTGGCTTTTCCTTTTGCTGGTGGTATTGAATTTCTCTTATTGGATCTTGAACGAGCGTCTTGCTTTTCGGCAGGGGGATGAAAGTGCTGCTTCTTCGTCTGGTGATGCGGGGCCGGGAATTCAGCTTCTCAGTGAGTCGGAGATCGCCGCGCGGTTGAACGGGGGCAGGTCCGGAAAAAACGAGTGTCTGTTTCTGTGGGGCGGATTGTCCGAGGAACGGGGGCGCCAGATCGTGCAGCGGCTGCTGAGCCTCGACATTGCTTCCAGCTTGGAGCGGTTCAAGCGCATTGTCGCGGAGGATTATCTGGTGTACTTGCCACCGCTGGCGTCTCGTCATGCAGCTTTGCAGCGGTTGAAGGAGCTGCAGGCAAGGAAAATCGACAGTTATGTCATCGCTCAAGGAGAGCTGACCAACGGCATTTCGCTGGGGGTTTTCTCGCGGGCCGAGCCTGCGGAAGCTGCAGTTCGGCACTTCAGGGAGGCCGGCTACGAGCCCGCGATGCGCGAGTTGCCACAGGTACGGCAGGATTATTGGGTAAGGGTAGCGCCCAGCGGGGCCCGGTTGTTCGACGAGCATCTCATGGAGAGTCTTGTGCAATCCTTCCCCAAGTTACGGCAACTGAAAAAGGAGTGTGAGGGGGTTGCAAGTCCTGTTCGCCTTGAATAGAATTACGCCCGCTTTCAGGCAATGGCTGGTTCGAGTATCGCGGGAAGCAGCGGTCAAGTGAGCTAAGCTCAAGTTTTTTAAGGGAAAACTCTTGACGGCTACCAGGTGGCGAGGCATGATGCCGCCGGGTTTTAGGAGGGGTTCCCGAGTGGCCAAAGGGATCAGACTGTAAATCTGACGTCTTCGACTTCGAAGGTTCGAATCCTTCCCCCTCCACCAGATTTTCGCATTGGCCTAACGGCTGCGCGGGTATAGTTCAGTGGTAGAACCTCAGCCTTCCAAGCTGATGATGCGGGTTCGATTCCCGCTACCCGCTCCAGTTTGGTTTTTGCTGGTTTTTTGCTCATGTAGCTCAGTTGGTAGAGCACACCCTTGGTAAGGGTGAGGTCAGCGGTTCAAATCCGCTCATGAGCTCCAAATATCAAGGCAGATATGAAAATATCTGCCTTTATTTTGGCGGTGTGATTATTGTGGGGTGGTTTCGATGGCTAAGGAAAAGTTCGAGCGTAACAAACCGCACGTCAACGTTGGCACCATCGGTCACGTGGACCATGGCAAGACCACTTTGACGGCTGCTCTGACCAAGGTTTGTGCCGAGACCTGGGGTGGCGCCGCTCGTGCCTTCGATCAGATCGACAACGCTCCGGAAGAAAAGGCGCGCGGTATCACCATCAACACCTCGCACGTTGAATACGACTCCGCGACCCGTCACTACGCGCACGTCGACTGCCCCGGTCACGCCGACTACGTGAAGAACATGATCACCGGCGCCGCCCAGATGGACGGCGCGATCCTGGTCTGCTCGGCCGCCGACGGCCCCATGCCGCAGACCCGCGAGCACATCCTGCTGTCCCGTCAGGTGGGCGTTCCCTACATCGTCGTGTTCCTGAACAAGGCCGACATGGTCGACGACGCCGAGCTGCTGGAACTGGTCGAGATGGAAGTGCGCGATCTGCTGTCCACCTACGACTTCCCGGGCGACGACACCCCGATCATCACCGGCTCCGCCCTGATGGCGTTGGAAGGCAAGGACGACAACGGCATCGGCGTCTCCGCCGTGCGCAAGCTGGTGGAAACTCTGGACTCCTACATTCCGGAGCCGGTGCGTGCCGTCGACCAGCCGTTCCTGATGCCGATCGAGGACGTGTTCTCGATCTCCGGTCGTGGCACCGTGGTGACCGGTCGCGTCGAGCGCGGCATCGTCAAGGTGGGTGAGGAAGTGGAAATCGTCGGTATCCGTCCGACCACCAAGACCACCTGCACGGGCGTGGAAATGTTCCGCAAGCTGCTCGACGAGGGGCGTGCCGGCGAGAACATCGGCGCCCTGTTGCGCGGCACCAAGCGTGAGGACGTGGAGCGCGGCCAGGTTCTGGCCAAGCCGGGCACCATCAAGCCGCACACCAAGTTCGAAGCCGAAGTGTACGTGCTGTCCAAGGAAGAAGGTGGTCGTCACACGCCGTTCTTCAAGGGCTACCGCCCGCAGTTCTACTTCCGTACCACCGACGTGACCGGTAACGTCGAGCTGCCGGAAGGCGTCGAGATGGTGATGCCGGGCGACAACATCAAGATGGTCGTCACCCTGATCGCTCCGATCGCCATGGAAGACGGTCTGCGTTTCGCTATCCGCGAAGGCGGTCGTACCGTCGGCGCCGGTGTGGTGGCCAAGATCATCGAGTAATCGTTGATCTTTGTTTCTGGGGCTGGCACGATGGTCAGCCTCGTCAAAGTTATAGGCCAGTAGCTCAATTGGCAGAGCGGCGGTCTCCAAAACCGCAGGTTGGGGGTTCGATTCCCTCCTGGCCTGCCAGATTTCAAGAGAATTCTGGCATTTCTTTATAGGGTCTCTCGGATGAATTCCAAGGCTGAAGCTGAAGCTAAAGAGTCTCGCTTTGATGTGGTGAAGTGGCTCGTGGTGGTGGCCTTGGTCGCGGTGGGTGTGGTTGGTAATCAGCTATACTCCGACGAGTCCATCCTGTATCGCGTTATTGCATTGCTGGTCTTGGGGCTTGTGGCAGCCTTCGTCGCGCTCAGGACTAATCAGGGGCAGGCTTTTTTCTCTCTCGCGAAAGAAGCGCGTGCCGAAATCCGCAAGGTTGTCTGGCCGACCCGCCAGGAAACTACACAGACCACGTTGATCGTGGTGGCTGTGGTTCTGGTGATGGCGTTGCTGCTGTGGGGGCTAGACTCCCTACTCGGCTGGCTGGTCTCCGTGATCGTTGGGTAAGGGTGCACTCGTGGCTAAGCGTTGGTACGTCGTTCATGCCTATTCGGGCTATGAAAAGCATGTTATGCGCTCGCTGATCGAACGGGTCAAGCTCGCCGGGATGGAAGATCAATTCGGCGAGATTCTGGTTCCCACCGAAGAAGTGGTGGAGATGCGGAACGGCCAGAAGCGGAAAAGCGAGCGCAAGTTCTTTCCAGGGTACGTGCTGGTCCAGATGGAAATGAACGAGGCGACATGGCACCTGATTAAGGACACGCCTCGTGTCATGGGCTTTATCGGTGGTACCGCCGACAAGCCGGCGCCGATTACCGACAAGGAGGCTGAGGCTATCCTTCGTCGAGTGGCCGACAGCGGTGATCGGCCGAAGCCGAAGACCTTGTTCGAGCCGGGCGAGGTAGTGCGTGTGATCGATGGCCCCTTCGCGGATTTCAACGGCGTCGTCGAAGAGGTCAATTACGAAAAGAGCCGCATCCAGGTGGCGGTGCTTATTTTCGGTCGCTCCACACCAGTGGAGCTGGAGTTCAGTCAAGTCGAAAAGGCGTAGCTGATGAAGTTGCCCACACCCCGCAGTCGCTGGCTGCGGGGTTTTGTCGTCGCTAGGGCAATCGCGAAAGCAATAGGGGAGCCCTCGGGCGTTTGAACCCGTAACTGGAGTTTTACATGGCTAAGAAGATTCAAGCTTATATCAAGCTGCAGGTGAAGGCCGCTCAGGCCAACCCGTCGCCGCCGGTCGGTCCTGCCCTGGGCCAGCACGGGGTCAACATCATGGAGTTCTGCAAGGCGTTCAACGCTAGGACCCAAGGCATGGAGCCGGGCCTGCCGACTCCGGTGATCATCACCGTCTATAGTGACCGCAGTTTTACCTTCGAAACCAAGAGCACCCCGGCGTCTGTTCTACTGAAGAAAGCGGCTGGCATCTCCAGTGGCTCTTCCCGCCCGAACACCCAGAAGGTCGGCACCGTGAACCGTGCCCAGTTGGAGGAGATCGCCAAGGCCAAGCAGGCCGATCTGACCGCCGCTGACCTGGAAGCCGCTGTACGCACCATCGCTGGCTCTGCACGCAGCATGGGCCTGAATGTGGAGGGTGTTTAAATGGCTAAGCTGACCAAGCGCCAGAAGGCGATCGCTGCAAAAGTGGAAGCCGGGAAGCAGTATGGCTTCGAGGAAGCCGCGGCCCTGCTGGCGGAGCTCTCCACCATCAAGTTCAAAGAATCTGTCGATATCGCCATCAACCTGGGCGTGGACCCGCGTAAGTCCGACCAGGTCGTGCGTGGTGCCACCGTATTGCCGAATGGCACCGGCAAGGACGTTCGCGTCGCCGTGTTTACCCAGGGCCCTGCCGCCGAGGCAGCTCTGGCTGCCGGCGCCGACAGGGTGGGCATGGATGAGCTGGCTGCCGAGATGAAGGGTGGCGATCTGAACTATGACGTGGTCATCGCCTCTCCGGACGCGATGCGTGTTGTCGGTCAATTGGGCCAGATTCTCGGTCCGCGTGGCCTGATGCCCAACCCGAAAGTAGGCACCGTGACCCCCGACGTGGCGTCTGCCGTGAAGAACGCGAAGGCTGGTCAGGTGCGTTTCCGTACCGACAAGAACGGCATCATCCACGCTTCGGTGGGCAAGATCGATTTCGAACCGATCAAGCTGAAGCAGAACGTTGAAGCACTGCTGAGCGATCTGAAGCGCCTGAAACCGTCCACCTCCAAGGGTATCTATGTCAAGCGCGTGACTCTCAGTTCGACCATGGGGCCGGGGCTGGTCATCGATCAGGCCTCCTTGGAGGCCTAAGCATTGAGCGTGGCGGATCGGTCCGTCACGCCGAATATTGGGGTCCCTGCCTGGCGGGGGCTGTCCAAGACCGTAGGTGGTGCAAGCCTTAAACCTTCAGCCTACGCAGATGGTGCTCCCGATTCGTACCGAATCAGACACCAAAGCGCCGCCCGGCTCTGCCGGGCGAAACGGTAACATCCAGGAGTGAACCCGTGGCAATCAAGCTCGAAGACAAGAAGGCCATCGTCGCTGAAGTCAACGAGGCTGCCAAAGCTGCCCTGTCCGCTGTCGTGGCCGATGCCCGTGGCGTGACAGTCGGCGCCATGACCGGACTCCGTAAAGAGGCCCGCGAGGCTGGTGTGTACGTGCGAGTCGTACGTAATACCCTGGCCCGCCGCGCTGTCGCAGGCACTCAGTTCGAGATCCTGAACGACGCGTTCAAAGGCCCGACCCTGATCGCTTTCTCCAACGAACACCCGGGCGCCGCTGCCCGGATCTTCAAGGAGTTCGCCAAGGGTCAGGACAAGTTCGAGATCAAGGCTGCTGCATTCGAGGGGCAGTTCCTCGCAGCCAACCAGATCGACGTACTGGCTACTCTGCCGACCTACAACGAAGCCGTTGCACAGCTGATGAGCGTGATTCAAGGCGCTACCAGCAAGCTGGCTCGTACCTTGGCGGCAATTCGCGACCAGAAAGAAGGCGCGGCAGCCTGATCGGCGCCCGGCTTCCTTCGATTTCATATTTAACTTTGATGGCCGCGAAAAGGCCGTCTATCTCTAATAGGAATTAGAGTCATGGCTCTGACCAACGAAGATATCATCAACGCCGTATCCGAAATGTCCGTCATGCAGGTCGTCGAACTGATCAAGGCGATGGAAGAGAAGTTCGGCGTGACTGCTGCCGCTGCCGTGGCTGCTGGCCCGGCTGCCGCTGCTCCGGTCGTCGAAGAGCAGACCGAGTTCACCGTCGTTCTGACCGAGGCCGGCGACAAGAAGGTGAACGTGATTAAGGTCGTTCGCGAGCTGACCGGTCTGGGCCTGAAAGAGGCCAAGGCCGTTGTCGACGGCGCTCCCGGCGTGGTCAAGGAAGGCATCTCCAAGGATGAGGCCGAGGCTGCCAAGAAGGCCCTGGAAGAAGCTGGCGCGAAAGTCGAGCTCAAGTAAGCGACGATCTTGCGTCTACAGCCTGCGCGCCCTTGCGTAAGGCTGATGGCTGGTGGCTGGAGCCACCGGCCTTTTTCCGTTGTGGGTGGCTTGCTATCTGCTACCGCCCATGACCTACCACCTCAGAGGTGGCGCAGGCAATCGGCCTGCACGATTTCTGGCAGCTCCCCTTCGGAGAGGCCAAACAAGCAGGTGACCAAGCTGGGGAACGCTGATGGCTTACTCATACACTGAGAAAAAACGTATCCGCAAGGACTTTAGCAAGTTGCCGGACGTCATGGATGTGCCTTATCTCCTGGCTATCCAGTTGGATTCCTATCGCGAATTCCTGCAGGCCGGTGTGAGCAAGGACAAGCTCCGCGACGTTGGCTTACATGCAGCCTTCAAGTCCGTTTTCCCGATCATCAGCTATTCCGGCAATGCTGCCCTGGAATACGTTGGCTACCGTCTGGGCGAGCCGGCCTTCGACGTCAAGGAGTGCGTGCTGCGTGGTGTGACCTTCGCCGTACCGCTTCGCGTGAAGGTTCGCCTGATCATTTTCGACAAGGAGTCCTCGAACAAGGCGATCAAGGACATCAAGGAGCAGGAGGTCTACATGGGGGAAATCCCTTTGATGACCGAGAACGGCACCTTCATCGTCAACGGTACCGAGCGCGTGATCGTTTCCCAGTTGCACCGCTCCCCAGGTGTGTTCTTCGACCACGACCGCGGCAAGACCCACAGCTCCGGCAAACTGCTGTATTCCGCACGGATCATTCCCTACCGTGGCTCCTGGCTCGACTTCGAGTTCGATCCGAAGGATGCCGTGTTCGTCCGTATCGACCGCCGCCGCAAACTGCCGGCCTCGGTGCTGCTGCGGGCACTGGGCTACTCCACCGAGGAAGTGCTGGACATTTTCTATGACACCAACGTATTCCACGTGACGGAGCAAGGGCTCAGCCTGGAATTGGTGCCCCAGCGCCTGCGTGGCGAGATCGCGGTCTTCGACATCAAGGATGCCTCCGGCAAGGTCATCGTCGAACAGGGACGGCGTATCACCGCCCGTCATATCAACCAACTGGAAAAGGCCGGCATCAAGGAGCTGGACGTTCCGCTGGAATACGTCCTCGGGCGGACTTCGGCCAAGGTCATCGTGCACCCCTCCACCGGCGAAATCATCGCCGAGTGCAACAGCGAACTGACCCAGGATCTGTTGGTGAAGATCGCTAAGGCTCAGGTGGTGCGCATCGAAACCCTCTACACCAACGACATCGACTGCGGTCCGTTCATTTCCGACACGCTGAAGATCGACTCGACCACCAATCAACTGGAAGCCTTGGTCGAGATCTATCGCATGATGCGTCCAGGCGAGCCGCCGACCAAGGATGCCGCCGAGACCCTGTTCAACAACCTGTTCTTCAGTGCCGAGCGTTACGACCTGTCTGCTGTCGGCCGCATGAAGTTCAACCGCCGTATCGGTCGCGAGGAGATCGAGGGGGCTGGGGTGCTGAGCCGCGAGGATATCGTCGACGTGCTCAAGACCCTGGTGGACATCCGCAACGGCAAGGGTATCGTCGATGACATCGACCACCTGGGCAACCGTCGTGTGCGCTGCGTCGGCGAAATGGCCGAGAACCAGTTCCGCGTTGGCCTGGTCCGCGTCGAGCGCGCCGTCAAGGAGCGCCTGTCGATGGCGGAGAGCGAGGGCCTGATGCCTCAGGACTTGATCAATGCCAAGCCGGTGGCCGCCGCGGTCAAGGAGTTCTTCGGCTCCAGCCAGCTATCGCAGTTCATGGACCAGAACAACCCGCTCTCCGAGATCACCCACAAGCGCCGTGTTTCCGCGCTCGGTCCGGGTGGTCTGACCCGCGAGCGTGCGGGCTTCGAAGTGCGCGACGTGCACCCGACTCACTACGGCCGCGTATGTCCGATCGAAACCCCTGAAGGTCCGAACATTGGCCTGATCAATTCGCTGGCCGCCTATGCCCGTACCAACCAGTACGGCTTCCTAGAAAGCCCGTACCGGGTGGTCAAGGAAGGGCAGGTGACCGACGAGATCGTGTTCCTTTCCGCTATCGAGGAAGCCGATCATGTGATCGCCCAGGCTTCGGCGACGTTGGACGAGAACGGGCGGCTAATCGACGAACTGGTGGCCGTCCGGCACCTGAATGAATTCACCGTCAAGGCACCCGAAGACGTCACCTTGATGGATGTGTCGCCGCGCCAGGTGGTATCCGTCGCCGCCTCGCTGATTCCCTTCCTCGAACACGACGACGCCAACCGCGCGCTCATGGGTTCCAACATGCAGCGTCAGGCCGTGCCGACCCTGCGCGCCGACAAGCCGCTGGTCGGTACCGGCATGGAGCGCAACGTGGCGCGCGACTCGGGCGTCTGCGTGGTGGCTCGGCGTGGCGGGGTGATCGATTCGGTCGATGCCAGCCGCATCGTGGTGCGTGTCAACAACGACGAGGTCGAGACCGGCGAAGCCGGCGTGGACATCTACAACCTGACCAAGTACACCCGTTCCAACCAGAACACTTGCATCAACCAGCGTCCGCTGGTCACCAAGGGCGATCAGGTGGCACGCGGCGACATCATGGCCGACGGCCCGTCCACTGACATGGGCGAACTGGCCCTCGGGCAGAACATGCGCGTGGCCTTCATGCCTTGGAACGGCTTTAACTTCGAGGACTCCATCTGCCTATCCGAGCGGGTGGTGCAGGAAGACCGCTTCACCACCATCCATATCCAGGAACTAACCTGCGTGGCCCGCGATACCAAGCTCGGCCCGGAGGAAATCACCGCGGATATCCCGAACGTCGGCGAGGCCGCGCTGAACAAATTGGACGAGGCGGGTATTGTCTATGTCGGTGCCGAGGTTATGGCGGGCGACATCCTGGTCGGCAAGGTCACGCCGAAGGGTGAAACTCAGCTGACCCCGGAAGAGAAGCTGCTGCGTGCGATTTTCGGCGAGAAGGCCAGCGACGTGAAGGACACTTCCCTGCGCGTACCCACCGGTACCAAGGGCACCGTCATCGACGTCCAGGTGTTCACCCGCGATGGCGTCGAGCGTGATTCGCGTGCCTTGGCCATCGAGAGAATGCAACTGGACGAAATCCGCAAGGACCTCAACGAGGAGTTCCGTATTGTCGAAGGGGCGACCTTCGAGCGTCTGCGGGCCGCTCTGGTCGGTGCCGTGTGCGAGGGCGGGGCGGGCCTGAAGAAGGGCACCGAGATCGACGACAAAATCCTCGACGGACTCGAGCGTGGTCAATGGTTCAAGCTGCGCATGGCCGACGACGGGCTCAATGAGCAATTGGAAAAGGCCCAGGCCTATTTGGCCGACCGCCGTCAACTGCTCGACGACAAGTTCGAGGACAAGAAGCGCAAGCTGCAGCAGGGCGACGACCTGGCGCCGGGCGTGCTGAAGATCGTCAAGGTCTATCTGGCCATCAAGCGCCGTATCCAGCCTGGCGACAAAATGGCCGGCCGCCACGGCAACAAGGGTGTGGTATCGGTGATCATGCCGGTCGAGGACATGCCCTACGATGCCAACGGCACCCCCGTGGACATCGTTCTCAACCCGCTAGGCGTGCCGTCGCGGATGAACGTCGGACAGATCCTCGAGACCCACCTGGGGCTGGCCGCCAAGGGGCTGGGCGAGAAGATCAACCGGATGCTCGAGGAGCAGCGCAAGGTCGCCGAACTGCGCCACTTCCTCGACGAGGTGTACAACGAGATCGGCGGGCGCCAGAAGGAGGATCTGGACTCTCTAAGCGATTCCGAGATTCTCGACCTGGCGAGCAACCTGCGCGGCGGCGTGCCGATGGCCACGCCGGTGTTCGACGGTGCCAAGGAAACCGAAATCAAGGCCATGCTGAAACTGGCCGACCTGCCGGAAAGCGGTCAGATGCGCCTGTTCGACGGCCGGACCGGCAACCAGTTCGAGCGCCCGACCACCGTCGGCTACATGTACATGCTCAAGCTGAACCACCTGGTCGACGACAAGATGCACGCGCGCTCCACCGGTTCCTACAGCCTGGTTACCCAGCAGCCGCTGGGCGGCAAGGCGCAGTTCGGCGGTCAGCGTTTCGGGGAGATGGAGGTCTGGGCGCTGGAAGCCTACGGTGCCGCCTACACCCTGCAGGAAATGCTCACCGTGAAATCGGACGACGTGAACGGGCGGACCAAGATGTACAAGAACATCGTGGATGGCGATCACCGGATGGAGGCCGGCATGCCCGAGTCCTTCAACGTGCTGATCAAGGAAATCCGCTCGCTCGGCATCGACATCGAACTGGAAACCGAATAACCACGCACCGCTCGCGCGGTGCCCGGCGCGGGCCGGACACCGCCGGTTCGTGAGGAGGAAAGGCTTTGAAAGACCTGCTGAATCTTTTGAAAAACCAGGGTCAACTCGAAGAGTTCGATGCCATCCGTATCGGTCTGGCTTCGCCCGAGATGATCCGTTCCTGGTCCTTCGGCGAAGTGAAAAAGCCGGAGACCATCAACTACCGTACCTTCAAGCCGGAACGCGATGGCCTGTTCTGCGCCAAGATCTTCGGGCCGGTGAAGGATTACGAGTGTCTTTGCGGCAAGTACAAGCGACTGAAGCATCGCGGCGTGATCTGCGAGAAGTGCGGGGTGGAAGTCGCTCTGGCCAAGGTGCGCCGCGAGCGCATGGCGCATATCGAGCTGGCCTCGCCGGTCGCCCACATCTGGTTCCTCAAGTCGCTGCCGTCGCGCATCGGCCTGCTGCTGGACATGACCCTGCGCGATATCGAGCGGGTGCTTTATTTCGAGAGCTATGTGGTGATCGATCCGGGCATGACCACCCTGGAGAAAGGCCAACTGCTCAACGACGAGCAATATTTCGAGGCGCTCGAGGAGTTCGGTGACGACTTCGATGCGCGCATGGGTGCCGAGGCGGTCCGCGAACTGCTCAACCAGATCGACCTGGAACACGAGATCGGCCGTCTGCGCGAGGAGATCCCGCAGACCAACTCGGAAACCAAGATCAAGAAGCTGTCCAAGCGCCTGAAGCTGATGGAAGCTTTCCAGGGTTCCGGCAACCTGCCGGAATGGATGGTGCTGACCGTGCTGCCGGTGCTGCCGCCGGATCTGCGTCCGCTGGTACCGCTGGACGGCGGTCGTTTCGCTACCTCCGACTTGAACGATCTGTACCGTCGAGTGATCAACCGTAACAATCGCCTGAAGCGCCTACTCGACCTGGCTGCGCCGGACATCATCGTGCGCAACGAGAAGCGCATGCTGCAGGAGGCGGTGGACGCCCTGCTGGACAACGGCCGTCGCGGCCGGGCCATCACTGGCTCCAACAAGCGCCCGTTGAAGTCCCTAGCCGATATGATCAAGGGCAAGCAGGGCCGTTTCCGCCAGAACCTGCTGGGCAAGCGCGTCGACTACTCCGGCCGTTCGGTGATCACCGTGGGTCCGACCCTGCGCCTGCACCAGTGCGGCCTGCCGAAGAAGATGGCACTGGAGCTGTTCAAGCCGTTCATCTTCGGCAAGCTGGAAACCCGCGGCATGGCCACCACCATCAAGGCGGCCAAGAAGATGGTCGAGCGCGAACTGCCCGAGGTCTGGGACGTACTCGCCGAGGTCATCCGCGAACATCCCGTGCTGCTCAACCGTGCGCCGACCCTGCACCGCCTGGGTATCCAGGCGTTCGAGCCAGTGCTCATCGAGGGCAAGGCGATCCAGTTGCACCCGCTGGTCTGTGCCGCCTACAACGCCGACTTCGACGGTGACCAGATGGCCGTACACGTGCCGCTGACCCTTGAGGCCCAGCTCGAGGCGCGCGCACTGATGATGTCGACCAACAACATCCTCTCGCCCGCCAACGGCGAGCCGATCATCGTGCCGTCGCAGGATGTGGTGCTGGGTCTGTACTACATGACCCGCGAGGCGGTAAACGCCAGGGGCGAGGGGCGCGTCTTCGCCGACCTGCAGGAGGTCGACCGGGTGTTCCGGGCCGGTGAGGCATCGCTGCACGCCCGCGTGAAGGTGCGGATCAACGAAACCGTCAAGCAGAAGGACGGCAGCTTGGTGCACAACACCCGCATCGTCGACACCACCGTCGGCCGTGCGCTGCTGTTCCAGGTCGTGCCGGCCGGCCTGCCGTTCGAGGTCGTCAACCAGCCGATGAAGAAGAAGGCGATCTCCAAGCTGATCAACCACTGCTATCGCACCGTGGGTCTGAAGGACACCGTCATCTTCGCCGACCAGTTGATGTATACCGGTTTTGCCTTCTCGACCCTGTCGGGGGTTTCCATCGGCGTGAACGACTTCGTCATTCCGACGGAAAAGGCGCGGATTATCGAAGGCGCCACCGAAGAAGTGAAGGAGATCGAGAGCCAGTACGCCACCGGCCTGGTGACCCAGGGCGAGAAGTACAACAAGGTGATCGACCTGTGGTCGAAGGCCAACGACGAAGTGTCCAAGGCGATGATGGCCAACCTCTCGAAGGAGAAGGTCATCGACCGCCAGGGCAACGAGGTCGAGCAGGAGTCGTTCAACTCCATGTACATGATGGCGGACTCCGGAGCACGGGGTTCCGCGGCGCAGATCCGCCAGTTGGCCGGCATGCGCGGCCTGATGGCCAAGCCCGACGGCTCGATCATCGAGACGCCGATCACCGCGAACTTCCGCGAGGGCCTGAACGTACTGCAGTACTTCATTTCCACCCACGGCGCCCGCAAGGGCCTGGCGGATACTGCGTTGAAGACCGCGAACTCCGGTTACCTCACTCGCCGCCTGGTGGACGTGGCCCAGGACCTGGTGGTGACCGAGATCGATTGCGGTACCGAACAGGGGCTGCTGATGACTCCGCACATCGAGGGCGGCGACGTAGTCGAGCCGCTCGGCGAGCGGGTGCTTGGCCGGGTCATTGCTAGAGATGTGTTCCGGCCCGGTGGCGACGAGGTCATAGTGCCGGCCGGAACCCTGATCGACGAGAAGTGGGTCGAGTTCATCGAGATGAACAGTATCGACGAGGTGGTTGTGCGTTCGCCGATCACCTGCGAGACCCGTTACGGCATTTGCGCCAAGTGCTATGGCCGCGATCTGGCGCGCGGGCATCAGGTGAACATCGGCGAGGCGGTAGGCGTGATCGCTGCGCAGTCCATCGGTGAGCCGGGCACCCAGTTGACCATGCGGACCTTCCACATCGGTGGCGCGGCCAGCCGGACCTCGGCCGTGGACAATGTTCAGGTGAAGAACGGCGGCAACATCCGCCTGCACAACCTGAAATATGTCGAGCGGAGCGATGGTGCGCTGGTCGCCGTGTCCCGTTCCGGCGAACTGGCCGTGGCCGACGATTTCGGCCGCGAGCGTGAGCGCTACAAGCTGCCGTACGGTGCGGTGATCTCGGTGAAGGAGGGCGATAAGGTCAGCCCGGGGGCCATCGTTGCCAAGTGGGACCCGCACACTCACCCGATCGTGACCGAGATGAAGGGTACCGTGACCTTCGTCGGCATGGAGGAGGGGATCACCATCAAGCGCCAGACCGACGAACTGACCGGTCTGACCAACATCGAGGTGATCGATCCGAAGGACCGCCCGGCTGCCGGCAAGGACATTCGTCCGGCGGTCAAGCTAGTCGATGCTAACGGCAAGGAACTGTTGCTGCCGGGTACCGACGTACCGGCCCAGTATTTCCTGCCGGCCAACGCCCTGGTCGGCGTTGCAGATGGTGCCGAGGTGGGCGTGGGCGATGTAATCGCCCGTATTCCTCAGGAAACTTCGAAGACCCGCGACATCACCGGCGGTCTGCCGCGCGTTGCCGACCTGTTCGAGGCGCGCCGTCCGAAGGAGCCGTCGATCCTGGCGGAGGTCAGCGGTACCATCAGTTTCGGCAAGGAAACCAAGGGCAAGCGCCGTCTGGTCATCACGCCGAACGATGGCAGTGAGGCGTACGAGGAACTGATCCCGAAATGGCGCCACCTCAACGTCTTCGAGGGCGAACAGGTGAACCGTGGCGAGGTGATCTCCGATGGTCCGAGCAATCCGCATGACATTCTGCGTCTGCTGGGTGTCAGCGCTCTGGCCAAGTACATCGTCAACGAGATTCAGGATGTCTATCGCCTGCAGGGTGTGAAGATCAACGACAAGCACATCGAGACCATTCTCCGTCAGATGCTGCGCAAGGTGGAGATTACCGAGGCGGGAGACTCGAGCTTCATCAAGGGCGATCAGGTGGAGCTGACCCAGGTGCTCGAGGAGAACGAGCAACTGGCGACCGAGGATCGTTTCTCGGCGAAGTACGAGCGCATCCTTCTGGGTATCACCAAGGCATCGCTTTCGACCGAGTCGTTCATTTCCGCCGCTTCCTTCCAGGAAACCACCCGTGTGCTCACCGAGGCCGCGGTCACCGGCAAGCGTGACTACCTGCGTGGCCTGAAGGAAAACGTCGTGGTGGGGCGGCTGATCCCGGCCGGTACCGGCCTGGCCTATCACAGCGAACGTCGGCGCAAGCGCGACGCCGAGAAGCCGGTACGGGTGAGTGCGGAAGAGGTCGAGGCAGCGTTGACCGAAGCCCTGAACACCAGCGGCAACTGACGGATATGGCCCGGCGTCCCGCCGGGCCTTGCCTTGACTGGGTTTCGGAGTCTCTTTAGACTTACGGACCCTAAATTTGGCAGGGCGGACCGCTCTGCCATTTTGTTTATGTCGAAAGACAACAGTGGAGCTAGTAGATGGCAACTATCAACCAGCTGGTGCGCCAGCCGCGCAAGCGCCTCGTCGAGAAAAGCGACGTGCCTGCGCTGCAGAACTGCCCCCAGCGCCGTGGCGTGTGCACCCGCGTGTACACCACCACGCCGAAGAAACCGAACTCCGCGCTGCGTAAGGTGTGCCGTGTTCGTCTGACCAATGGCTACGAAGTCACTTCCTATATCGGCGGTGAAGGCCACAACCTACAAGAGCACAGCGTTGTGCTGATCCGCGGTGGCCGCGTCAAGGACCTTCCGGGTGTGCGCTATCACACTGTGCGCGGCTCGCTGGATACCTCCGGCGTGAAAGACCGCAAGCAGGGCCGTTCCAAGTACGGTGCCAAGCGTCCCAAGTAATTCGAACTTTTCATTTGTCGAGTCGATAAGAGTAAGGTCGGGCGTGGTCGAGTGGCTACCGTTCCGAGCTAACCTGAAGACCGTTTTGAGGGCTTATCAATGCCAAGACGTCGTGTAGCAGCCAAGCGCGAGATTCTGGACGATCCGAAGTACGGAAGCCAAATTCTGGCCAAGTTCATGAACCATGTGATGGAAAGCGGTAAGAAGGCGGTTGCCGAGCGCATCGTTTACGGCGCGCTGGATACCGTCAAGTCGCGCAAGAACAGCGACCCCCTGGAAATCTTCGAAAAAGCACTCGATGCCATCGCTCCGCTGGTCGAAGTGAAGTCCCGCCGTGTAGGCGGTGCTACTTATCAGGTTCCGGTCGAGGTTCGTCCGTCCCGTCGCAATGCGCTGGCCATGCGTTGGCTGGTGGATTCCGCACGCAAGCGCGGTGAAAAGTCCATGGCCCTGCGTCTTGCTGGCGAATTGCTCGATGCCTCCGAAGGCAAGGGCGCTGCTGTGAAGAAGCGTGAAGACGTGCATCGCATGGCCGAGGCGAACAAGGCGTTCTCGCACTATCGTTTCTGATATTCAGCCTCAATCTACGAGGACCTAATTGTGGCCCGTACAACCCCTATCAATCGCTACCGTAACATCGGTATCTGTGCCCACGTGGATGCAGGCAAGACGACGACTACGGAGCGGATCCTGTTCTACACAGGCGTCAACCACAAGATGGGTGAGGTGCATGATGGCGCCGCCACCATGGACTGGATGGTGCAGGAGCAGGAGCGTGGCATCACCATTACCTCCGCTGCCACCACCGCCTTCTGGCAGGGCTCGACCAAGCAATACGACAAGTATCGTGTGAATATCATCGATACCCCCGGTCACGTGGACTTCACTATCGAGGTGGAGCGTTCGCTGCGCGTGCTGGATGGTGCCGTGGTGGTGTTCTGCGGTACTTCCGGCGTCGAGCCGCAGTCCGAAACCGTATGGCGTCAGGCCAACAAATACGGTGTCCCGCGCATTGTCTATGTGAACAAGATGGACCGTGCCGGCGCCAACTTCCTGCGCGTCGTCGAGCAGATCAAGAAGCGCCTGGGACATACCCCGGTTCCGGTCCAGTTGGCGATCGGTGCCGAGGAGAACTTCCAGGGCCAGATCGACCTGCTGAAGATGAAGGCGATCTACTGGAACGAGGACGACCAGGGCACGAGTTACCGCGAGGAAGAGATTCCTGCGGAACTGCAAGATCTGGCCGACGAGTATCGCTCGAACATGGTCGAGGCTGCCGCCGAGGCCAATGAAGAGCTGATGAACAAATACCTGGAGGGTGGCGAGCTTTCCGTCGAGGAAATCAAGCTTGGCCTGCGCCTGCGTACCCTGGCCTGCGAGATCGTTCCGGCGGTCTGCGGTTCTTCGTTCAAGAACAAAGGTGTGCCGTTGGTTCTCGATGCAGTGATCGATTTCCTGCCGGCTCCGGACGAAGTTCCTGCGATCAAGGGCGTCAACCCGGACCACGAGGAGATCGAGGACGAACGTCATGCTAGCGACGACGAGCCGTTCGCGGCCCTGGCGTTCAAGATCGCGACCGATCCCTTCGTCGGTACCCTGACTTTCGCGCGTGTCTATTCCGGCGTGCTGAGTTCGGGCGACTCCGTTCTGAACTCGGTGAAGGGCAAGAAGGAGCGCGTGGGTCGGATGGTGCAGATGCACGCCAATACCCGCGAAGAAATCAAGGAAGTGCGCGCTGGCGATATCGCCGCCCTGATTGGCATGAAGGATGTCATCACGGGGGACACCCTGTGCTCCGTCGAGAAGCCAATCATCCTGGAGCGTATGGATTTCCCCGAGCCGGTGATTCACGTTGCCGTCGAGCCGAAGACCAAGGCCGACCAGGAAAAGATGGGTATCGCCCTCGGCAAGCTGGCCCAGGAAGACCCGTCTTTCCGTGTCAAGACCGACGAAGAGTCCGGTCAGACCATTATCGGCGGCATGGGTGAGCTGCACCTCGACATCATCGTCGACCGCATGAAGCGTGAGTTTGGTGTCGAGGCCAACATCGGCAAGCCGCAGGTGGCCTACCGCGAAGCGATCCGCAACAAGTGCGAGATCGAAGGCAAGTTCGTGCGCCAGTCCGGCGGTCGCGGCCAGTTCGGCCACTGCTGGATTCGCTTCGAGCCGGCCGAGGAGGGCGTCGAGGGGCTGGTGTTCGTCAGTGAGGTGGTTGGTGGCGTGGTGCCGAAGGAATACATCCCGGCGATCCAGAAAGGCGTCGAGGAGCAGATGCAAAATGGCGTAGTCGCCGGCTATCCGCTCATCAGTCTGAAGGCGACCGTGTTCGATGGTTCCTACCATGATGTCGACTCCAACGAGATGGCGTTCAAGATCGCGGCTTCCATGGCGACCAAGCAGTTGGCACAGAAAGGTGGTGCCGTGCTGCTGGAGCCAATCATGAAGGTCGAAGTGGTGACTCCGGAGGAGTACATGGGTGACGTGATGGGTGACCTGAACCGTCGGCGTGGTCTGATCCAGGGGATGGAGGATAGCGTTTCTGGCAAGGTCATCCGTGCCGAAGTCCCGCTGGGCGAGATGTTTGGTTACGCTACTGATGTGCGTTCGATGTCCCAGGGACGCGCCAGCTACTCCATGGAATTCTCGAAGTACGCCGAAGCTCCGGCCAACATTGCCGAAGCTGTCGTCAAAAAACAAGGTTGATTCAGCCCTTTAAGTAAGAGGTTTACTGTCGTGGCTAAGGAAAAATTCGAACGTAACAAACCGCACGTCAACGTTGGCACCATCGGTCACGTGGACCATGGCAAGACCACTTTGACGGCTGCTCTGACCAAGGTTTGTGCCGAGACCTGGGGTGGCGCCGCTCGTGCCTTCGATCAGATCGACAACGCTCCGGAAGAAAAGGCGCGCGGTATCACCATCAACACCTCGCACGTTGAATACGACTCCGCGACCCGTCACTACGCGCACGTCGACTGCCCCGGTCACGCCGACTACGTGAAGAACATGATCACCGGCGCCGCCCAGATGGACGGCGCGATCCTGGTCTGCTCGGCCGCCGACGGCCCCATGCCGCAGACCCGCGAGCACATCCTGCTGTCCCGTCAGGTGGGCGTTCCCTACATCGTCGTGTTCCTGAACAAGGCCGACATGGTCGACGACGCCGAGCTGCTGGAACTGGTCGAGATGGAAGTGCGCGATCTGCTGTCCACCTACGACTTCCCGGGCGACGACACCCCGATCATCACCGGCTCCGCCCTGATGGCACTGGAAGGCAAGGACGACAACGGCATCGGCGTCTCCGCCGTGCGCAAGCTGGTGGAAACCCTGGACTCCTACATTCCGGAGCCGGTGCGTGCCGTCGACCAGCCGTTCCTGATGCCGATCGAGGACGTGTTCTCGATCTCCGGTCGCGGCACCGTGGTGACCGGTCGCGTCGAGCGCGGCATCGTCAAGGTGGGTGAGGAAGTGGAAATCGTCGGTATCCGTCCGACCACCAAGACCACCTGCACGGGCGTGGAAATGTTCCGCAAGCTGCTCGACGAGGGGCGTGCCGGCGAGAACATCGGCGCCCTGTTGCGCGGCACCAAGCGTGAGGACGTGGAGCGCGGCCAGGTTCTGGCCAAGCCGGGCACCATCAAGCCGCACACCAAGTTCGAAGCCGAAGTGTACGTGCTGTCCAAGGAAGAAGGTGGTCGTCACACGCCGTTCTTCAAGGGCTACCGCCCGCAGTTCTACTTCCGTACCACCGACGTGACCGGTAACGTCGAGCTGCCGGAAGGCGTCGAGATGGTGATGCCGGGCGACAACATCAAGATGGTCGTCACCCTGATCGCTCCGATCGCCATGGAAGACGGTCTGCGTTTCGCTATCCGCGAAGGCGGTCGTACCGTCGGCGCCGGTGTGGTGGCCAAGATCATCGAGTAATCGATGGGATAGTAGAAAAAGCCCCTTTTGGGGCTTTTTCTATTGCTGATCATTTTGTTTGACACTCTAGGGGGGCATCCGTACAATTGTGCCTCCTTTTATCGGGCGTATTCCGCTCGGTAGGGTGGCAACTTCGAGTCTGAGGTCAAAATGCAAAACCAACAAATCCGTATTCGGTTGAAGGCTTTTGACCATCGCCTGATTGATCAATCTACCCAGGAAATCGTGGAAACCGCGAAACGTACTGGTGCTCAGGTGCGTGGTCCGATTCCTCTGCCTACCCGTAAAGAGCGGTATACCGTTCTGATTTCGCCGCACGTCAACAAGGATGCGCGCGATCAGTACGAAATTCGTACCCACAAGCGTGTGCTGGATATCGTTCAGCCGACCGACAAGACCGTCGACGCGCTGATGAAGCTCGATCTGGCGGCTGGCGTGGAAGTGCAGATCAGCCTCGGCTAAGACCATTCGGGTCTTGGTCGTGTAACGCTCTGAAATGGGCGGCCATAGCGGGTGAAAGCCCCGTACACTCGAGAGGTTCAAGAAATGACTATTGGTGTAATCGGTCGTAAGTGCGGCATGACCCGCATTTTCACCGAAGAAGGTGTCTCCGTTCCGGTTACGGTCATCGAGATCGAGCCGAACCGTGTGACCCAGTTCAAGAATGCAGAAAGCGACGGCTATCTGGCGGTGCAGGTCACTGTCGGCGAGCGTCGGGCTTCGCGTGTGACCAAGGCGCAGGCTGGTCACTTCGCCAAGGCAAATGTCTCTGCTGGTCGTGGCGTCTGGGAGTTCCGCCTCGAAGAAGGCGAGTACCAGTCCGGCGACCAGATCACTGTCGAGATTTTCCAGGCCGGGCAGTTGGTGGACGTCACCGGCCAGTCCAAGGGTAAAGGCTACGCCGGCACCATCAAACGCTGGAATTTCCGCGGCCAGGACAACACCCACGGCAACTCCGTTTCCCACCGTGTTCCGGGCTCCATCGGCCAGTGCCAGACTCCTGGCCGTGTGTTCAAGGGCAAGAAAATGTCCGGTCATCTGGGCGCTGAGCGCGTGACCGTGCAGTCCCTGGAAGTGGTTCGTGTCGACTCCGAACGCAATCTGCTGCTGGTCAAGGGTGCCATTCCTGGCGCTACCGGTGGCGATGTGATCGTGCGTCCGGCAGCCAAGGCTCGCGGTTAAGAGGGGAAGCTGAGATGCAATTGAATGTGAATGGCGCTCAGGCGATCGAAGTCTCCGAGCGCACCTTTGGCGGCGAGTTCAACGAGACCCTTGTGCACCAAGCAGTCGTCGCCTATCTAGCCGGTGGCCGTCAGGGCAGCAAGCAGCAGAAGAACCGCTCCGATGTCAGTGGTGGCGGCAAGCGCCCCTGGCGCCAGAAGGGTACTGGCCGTGCGCGCGCCGGTACTAGCCGTGGTCCACTCTGGCGTGGTGGTGGCGTGACCTTCGCCGCCCGCCCGCAAAATCACGATCAGAAGCTCAACAAGAAGATGTACCGTGCCGCTCTGCGCTCGATCCTGAGCGAGCTCGTGCGTCAAGAGCGTCTGGTCGTCGTCGAAGATTTCGCCGTGGATGCTCCCAAGACCAAGAGCCTGGTGAGCAAGCTGGGCAGTCTGGGCCTGAGCGACGTGCTGATCGTCTCCGATGCTGTGGATCAGAACCTGTATCTGGCTGCCCGTAACCTGCCGCACGTCGATGTTCGCGATGTCCTGGGGTCCGATCCGGTCAGCCTGATCGCCTATGACAAGGTGCTGATCACCGTGCCGGCCGTGAAGAAATTCGAGGAGCTGCTGGGATGAACCAGGAACGCGTATTCAAAGTACTGCTTGGTCCGCACATCTCCGAGAAGGCCACCGTGCTGGCGGAAAGCAAGAAGCAGTTCGTTTTCAAGGTTGCCACCGATGCAACCAAGCTGGAAATCAAGAAGGCCGTCGAGGCCTTGTTCGACGTGAAGGTCGCCAATGTCACCACCCTGAATGTCCAGGGCAAGACCAAGCGTACCGTTCGCGGTCTGGGCAAGCGCAACGACTGGAAGAAGGCATATGTTGCTCTTCAGCCTGGCCAAGATCTCGATTTCGCCAACAGCGCTGAGTAAAGGGGTGCATCATGGCAATCGTTAAATGCAAGCCGACTTCCGCTGGCCGCCGTTTCGTGGTCAAGGTGGTCAACCAGGAGCTGCACAAGGGTGCCCCTTACGCGCCGCTGCTGGAGAAGAAGTCCAAGTCCGGTGGTCGTAACAACAACGGCCGCATTACCACCCGTCATATCGGTGGTGGTCACAAGCAGCACTATCGCCTGGTCGATTTTCGTCGCAACAAGGACGGTATTCCTGCCACCGTCGAGCGCATCGAGTACGACCCGAACCGTACCGCACACATTGCGTTGCTGAAGTACGCCGACGGCGAGCGTCGCTACATCATCGCACCGAAGGGTGTTGTGGCCGGTGACCAGTTGATTTCCGGAGTGAACGCGCCGATCAAGGCTGGCAATACGCTACCGCTGCGAAACATTCCGGTCGGCTCCACCATTCACGGTGTCGAGCTGAAGCCGGGCAAGGGAGCACAGATCGCTCGTTCCGCTGGTGCCTCCGTGCAACTGGTCGCACGCGAAGGAGCCTATGTGACCCTGCGTCTGCGTTCCGGCGAGATGCGCAAGGTCCTGGCTGATTGCCGCGCGACTCTGGGCGAGGTTTCCAACTCCGAGCACAGCTTGCGTTCTCTGGGCAAGGCCGGTGCCAAGCGCTGGCGCGGTGTTCGCCCGACCGTTCGCGGTGTGGCGATGAACCCGGTCGACCACCCGCATGGTGGTGGTGAAGGTCGTACCTCGGGTGGCCGTCATCCGGTGTCGCCGTGGGGCTTCCCGACCAAGGGTGCGAAGACCCGGTCGAACAAGCGCACCGACAACATGATCGTCCGCCGCCGTAAGTAACTAGAGGGATACGACTGTGCCGCGTTCTCTGAAAAAAGGTCCTTTTATCGATCTTCACCTGTTGAAGAAGGTCGAAGTGGCGGTGGAAAAGAACGATCGCAAACCGGTCAAGACCTGGTCGCGTCGTTCGATGATCCTGCCGCAGATGGTCGGTCTGACCATTGCTGTGCATAACGGCCGTCAACATGTCCCGGTGCTCATCAACGAGGATATGGTCGGTCATAAACTGGGCGAGTTTGCCGCTACCCGTACCTATCGTGGTCATGCGGCAGACAAAAAGGCCAAGCGTTGAGGGGTAAGGAAAGATGGAAGTAGCCGCTAAGCTGTCGGGCGCTCGAATCTCCGCCCAGAAAGCCCGCTTGGTCGCCGACCAGATCCGCGGGAAGAAGGTGGGCGATGCGCTCAACCTGCTGGCTTTCAGCAGCAAGAAAGCCGCCGAGATCATGAAGAAAGTGCTGGAGTCGGCCGTTGCCAACGCCGAGCACAACGAGGGCGCAGACGTGGACGACCTGAAGGTCTCCACCGTTTTCGTCAACGAGGGGCGTTCGCTTAAGCGCATCATGCCGCGTGCCAAGGGCCGTGCTGATCGCATCGTCAAGCGGTCTTGCCATATCACTGTCAAGGTTGCGGACAAGTAACGGAGTCGATCAGATGGGTCAGAAAGTACATCCCGTAGGCATTCGCCTGGGAATCGTCAAGGAGCACACCTCGGTTTGGTATGCCGACCGCAAGAATTACGCGGACTATTTGTATGCCGACCTGAAGGTGCGTGAGTATCTCCAAGACAAATTAAAAAGCGCGTCCGTGAGCCGCATCGATATCGCTCGTCCGGCTCAAACCGCACGCATCACCATCCACACCGCGCGTCCCGGTATCGTGATCGGCAAGAAGGGTGAGGATGTTGAGAAGCTGCGTCAGGATCTGACCAAGCAAATGGGTGTGCCGGTGCACATCAACATCGAAGAGATCCGCAAGCCGGAACTCGACAGTATGCTGGTTGCTCAGAGCGTGGCCCAGCAGCTTGAGCGTCGCGTGATGTTCCGTCGCGCCATGAAGCGTGCGGTACAGAACGCCATGCGCATTGGTGCCAAGGGCATCAAGATCCAGGTGAGTGGTCGTCTGGGCGGTGCTGAAATCGCCCGTACCGAATGGTACCGCGAAGGCCGTGTGCCGTTGCACACCCTGCGCGCGGACATCGATTACGCCACCTACGAAGCGCACACCACCTACGGTGTGATCGGCGTCAAGGTTTGGATCTTCAAGGGCGAGGTCATCGGTGGCCAGCACGAAGAGCTCAAGCCGCAAGCGCCTGCGCCTCGCAAAAAAGCTGCTAAGTAAGAGGAGTACGCAGCATGTTGCAACCCAAGCGTACAAAATTCCGCAAGCAGATGACCGGCCACAACCGCGGCCTGGCTCACCGTGGTAGTAAGGTCAGCTTCGGCGAGTTCGCCCTGAAGTCCGTGAGCCGCGGTCGTCTCACCGCCCGCCAGATTGAGGCTGCGCGTCGCGCCTTGACCCGTCACGTCAAGCGTGGCGGCAAGATCTGGATCCGCGTATTCCCTGACAAGCCGGTTACTAAGAAGCCTCTCGAAGTTCGTATGGGTAAGGGCAAAGGGAACGTCGAGTACTGGGTTGCCCAGATTCAGCCGGGCAAGGTGCTCTACGAAATCGAGGGTGTTTCCGAAGAGCTGGCGCGCGAGGCTTTCGCCCTGGCAGCAGCCAAGCTGCCGCTCGCCACCACTTTTGTTAAGCGGACGGTGATGTGATGAAAGCGAGTGAACTTCGTGAAAAAACAGCTGAGCAGTTGAGCGAGCAATTGCTCAGCCTGCTGCGCGACCAGTTCAATCTGCGCATGCAGAAGGCAACTGGCCAACTGGGGCAGACTCACCTGCTCTCGCAAGTGAAGCGCGACATCGCTCGCGTCAAGACTGTGCTCAACCAGCAGGCAGGTAAGTGATCATGGCTGAAGCTCAGAAAACTGTTCGCACGCTGACCGGCCGTGTCGTAAGCGACAAAATGGATAAGACCATCACCGTCCTGATCGAGCGCCGCGTGAAGCACCCGATCTACGGTAAATACGTGAAGCGTTCGACCAAGCTGCACGCCCACGACGAAACCAACCAGTGCCGTATCGGCGACACGGTCACCATTCGCGAGACCCGTCCGCTGGCCAAGACCAAGTCCTGGATGCTGGTGGAAGTCGTCGAGCGCGCGGTGGAAGTCTAAGAGACTAAGGGTCGGAGAAAGTTATGATTCAGACTCAATCCATGCTCGATGTGGCTGACAACAGTGGTGCTCGCCGCGTCATGTGCATCAAGGTACTGGGTGGCTCGCACCGCCGTTACGCCGGCATCGGCGACATCATCAAGGTTACCGTGAAGGAAGCGATTCCGCGCGGCAAGGTCAAGAAGGGCCAGGTCATGACCGCTGTCGTGGTTCGTACCCGGCACGGCGTGCGTCGCCCTGATGGCTCCATCATTCGCTTCGATGGTAATGCGGCCGTCCTGCTCAACAACAAGCAGGAGCCGATCGGCACCCGCATCTTCGGGCCGGTCACTCGTGAACTTCGTTCCGAGAAGTTCATGAAGATCGTCTCGCTTGCCCCTGAAGTGCTGTAAGGAGAAGCCGTCATGCAAAAGATTCGTCGTGACGACGAGATCATCGTCATCGCCGGCAAAGACAAGGGCAAGCGTGGCAAGGTGCTTAAGGTTCTCGCTGACGACCGTTTGGTCGTCAGCGGCGTCAACCTGATCAAGCGCCACAGCAAGCCGAACCCCATGCTTGGCGTCCAGGGCGGTATCGTCGAGAAGGAGGCGCCGCTGCACGTCTCCAACGTGGCCATCTTCAACGCCGAAACCAGCAAGGCTGATCGCGTTGGTTTCAAGATCGAAGACGGCAAGAAAATTCGTATCTTCAAGTCGACCCAAAAGCCGGTTGATGCTTGAGCACTGCTAGGTAGATAACCATGGCACGACTAAAAGAGATTTATCGGAACGAGATCGCGCCCAAGCTGAAGAACGAGCTTCAGTTGGTCAACGTGATGGAGGTTCCGCGCATCACCAAAATCACTCTGAACATGGGGCTTGGCGAGGCGGTTGGTGACAAGAAGGTCATCGAGAACGCTGTCGCCGATCTGGAGAAGATCACCGGCCAGAAACCCGTGGTCACCTATGCCCGCAAATCCATCGCAGGTTTCAAGATTCGCGAAGGCTGGCCGATCGGCGTCAAGGTGACCCTGCGCCGTGATCGTATGTACGAGTTCCTGGATCGTCTGCTTTCCATCTCCCTGCCGCGGGTACGCGACTTCCGCGGCCTGAATGCCAAGTCCTTCGATGGGCGTGGCAACTACAGCATGGGTGTGAAGGAGCAGATCATCTTCCCGGAAATCGATTACGACAAGATCGATGCCTTGCGTGGTCTGGATATCACTCTGACCACCACTGCCCGTACCGATGACGAGGGTCGTGCCCTGTTGCGCGCCTTCAACTTCCCGTTCCGCAACTGATTGGAGTAGGAAATGGCCAAACAGAGCATGAAAAACCGCGAGCTGAAGCGTCAGCAGACGGTTGCCAAGTACGCCAAGAAGCGTGCCGAGCTGAAAGCTATCATCGCCAACCCGAACTCCACTCCGGAGCAGCGTTGGGAGTCCCAGATCGCCCTGCAGAAGCAGCCCCGCGATGCTAGCGCCTCGCGCCTGCGTAATCGCTGCCGCCTGACCGGTCGTCCCCATGGGGTCTACCGCAAGTTCGGTTTGGCGCGCAACATGCTGCGCCAGGCAGCCATGCGTGGTGATGTGCCGGGTCTGGTCAAAGCCAGCTGGTAAGCACGTCCCTAGGCTCTCGAATTCATCGTCGAGCCTGGATCATCGAATCAAGCCCCTTATGGGGCTTGATTCTTTTATGGTCAGCCTCTAGGATGCTCGGCTCTCCTGACTCTTGATTTTTCATCCGTCAAAGTCCGGAGTTCGGGCCGCAAGGCTTTCTTTCTGTATCAGGAGCAATTAGCCCATGAGTATGCAGGACCCGTTAGCGGACATGCTAACTCGTATCCGTAATGCCCAGATGGCTGAGAAGACCGTCGTGAGTATGCCGTCTTCCAAGCTGAAGGTGGCAGTAGCCAATGTTCTCAAGAACGAAGGTTACATTTCGGATTACCAAGTCAGTAGCGATGCCAAGCCGCTACTGTCCATTGAGCTCAAGTATTTCGAAGGCCGTCCGGTCATCGAGGAGCTCAAGCGCGTGAGCCGTCCCGGCCTGCGCCAGTACAAGTCTGTCGATCAACTGCCGAAAGTTCGTGGCGGTTTGGGCGTTTCGATCGTCTCCACCAACAAGGGTGTGATGACCGATCGTGCGGCTCGTGCTGCCGGTGTTGGCGGCGAAGTGCTCTGCACTGTGTTCTAAGGGGGGAACAGCATGTCTCGCGTTGCTAAGAACCCCGTCAAGCTGCCCGCTGGCGTAGAGGTCAAGCTGGCTGGTCAGCAGCTTTCGGTGAAGGGGGCGAAAGGCTCTCTCGAATTGAATGTGCATCCCTCGGTCGAGGTCGTTCAGGAAGCTGGTGAGCTGCGTTTTGCTGCCCGTAATGGCGATCAGCAGAACAGAGCCATGGCCGGCACCACTCGCGCACTTGTCAACAACATGGTGATTGGCGTCAGCCAGGGCTTCGAGCGCAAGCTGCAACTGGTCGGCGTTGGTTACAAAGCGCAGGCCAAGGGGCAAGTTCTGTCCCTGGCGCTTGGTTTCTCCCATCCGGTGGATTATCAGTTGCCGCAGGGCATTACCGCGGAAACTCCCAGCCAGACCGATATCCTGATCAAGGGGATCGACAAGCAACTGGTTGGCCAGGTGGCAGCCGAGATTCGCGACTTCCGTCGCCCCGAGCCGTACAAAGGCAAAGGGGTGCGGTATTCCGACGAAGTGGTCCATCGCAAAGAAGCCAAGAAAAAGTAGGGCATAGCAAATGAGCGTAAAGAAAGAAACTCGTCTGCGTCGCGCTCGCAAGACACGCCTGAAAATGCGCGAGCTGGAGGTTGTACGCCTTTGCGTGCACCGTTCCTCCCAGCACATTTACGCCCAGGTCATCGCGGCCGACGGCGGCAAGGTTCTGGCTTCTGCCTCGACCTTGGACAAAGAACTGCGCGGCGCTGCTACCGGCAACGTCGAGGCGGCCAAGAAGGTTGGTCTGCTGGTGGCTGAGCGAGCGAAGGCTGCTGGCGTAACCCAGGTGGCATTCGATCGTTCTGGCTTCAAGTACCACGGCCGTGTCAAGGCACTGGCCGACGCTGCTCGTGAAGGCGGGCTGGAGTTCTAAGTTATGGCAAATAACGAGCAAAAGCGCGACGAGGGCTACATCGAAAAGCTGGTCCAAGTCAATCGCGTTGCCAAGACCGTCAAGGGTGGTCGCATCTTTACCTTTACTGCGCTGACGGTCGTTGGCGATGGCAAAGGGCGTGTCGGCTTCGGCCGCGGCAAGTCCCGCGAGGTCCCTGCTGCTATCCAGAAGGCTATGGAAGCTGCTCGCCGCAACATGATCCAGGTCGATCTCAGCGGCACCACTCTGCAGTATCCGGTCAAGTCCGCCCATGGCGCTTCCCGTGTTTACATGCAGCCGGCCAGCGAGGGTACCGGAATCATCGCCGGTGGTGCCATGCGTGCCGTCCTCGAGGTCGCAGGCGTACAGAACGTTCTGGCCAAGTGCTACGGCTCGACCAATCCGGTGAACGTGGTTTATGCCACTTTCAAAGGACTGAAGGAAATGCAGTCCCCGGAATCCGTGGCAGCCAAGCGTGGCAAGAGCGTCGAGGAGATTCTCTGATCATGGCAACTGTCAAAGTCACTCTGATCAAGAGCCTGATCGGTCGACTGGCCAACCACAAGGCCTGCGTCAAGGGCCTGGGTTTGCGTCGCATCGGTCATACCGTCGAGGTTCAAGATACTCCCGAAAACCGCGGGATGATCAACAAGGCCTATTACCTGCTGCGTGTGGAGGGTTAATCCATGCAACTGAACGATTTGCGTTCCGCGCCGGGAGCCCGGCGCGAGAAGCTGCGTCCGGGTCGCGGCATCGGCAGCGGTCTCGGCAAGACCGGTGGCCGTGGCCACAAGGGGCAGACCTCCCGCTCCGGTGGCAAGATCGCGCCTGGGTTCGAGGGCGGTCAGCAGCCTCTGCACCGCCGCCTGCCGAAGTTCGGCTTCACTTCTCTGAAGGCCTTGGATCGTGCGGAAATTCGCACTTCCGAGTTGGCCAAGGTGGAAGGGGATGTCGTCACTCTGCAGGCGCTGAAAGATGCCAACCTGGTCAATCAAGGCGTCCGTCGCGTGAAGGTCATGCTGTCTGGCGTTGTGGGCCGGGCCGTTACTCTGAAGGGAATCGCCGTCACCAAGGGTGCGCGTGCGGCCATCGAAGCAGCTGGCGGTAAAATCGAGGACTAAATGGCTAAGCAAGGTGCTCTCTCCGCACTCAGCAATGGCGGGCTGTCCGAGCTCTGGGCTCGGCTGCGGTTCCTGTTCCTGGCGATCATCGTCTATCGCATAGGCGCGCACATCCCGGTACCAGGAATCAATCCCGACAGGCTGGCGGAACTGTTCCAACAGAACGAGGGAACCATTCTTAGTCTCTTCAATATGTTTTCCGGTGGTGCGCTGGAGCGGATGAGCATCTTCGCGCTGGGGATCATGCCGTATATTTCGGCATCGATCATCATGCAGCTGATGACCGTGGTCAGTCCCCAGTTGGAGCAGTTGAAGAAGGAAGGCGAGGCCGGTCGTCGCAAGATCAGCCAGTACACCCGTTACGGGACGCTCATTCTGGCGATCGTTCAGGCTTTCGGTATGTCCGTCGGTCTGGCCAGCCAGGGCGTCGCTTTCGCCGCCGATTTCGGCTTCTACTTCGTGGCTGTAAGCACTTTCGTGGCTGGTGCGATGTTCATGATGTGGCTAGGCGAGCAGATTACCGAGCGGGGCATCGGCAACGGAATCTCGATGCTGATCTTTGCCGGGATCGTGGCCGGCTTGCCGGCAGCGATCGGCCAGTCCTTCGAGTCCGCCCGTCAAGGTGATATCAATATCATCGCCTTGCTGGCCGTTGCGCTCCTGGCCGTGGCGATCATCGGTTTCGTGGTTTTCGTCGAGCGTGGTCAGCGTCGCATCGCGGTCCACTATGCCAAGCGTCAGCAAGGCCGGAAGGTTTTCGCGGCGCAAACCAGCCACCTGCCACTCAAGGTGAATATGGCAGGTGTGATTCCGGCCATTTTCGCCAGTAGTATTCTGCTGTTTCCCGCTTCGCTGGGCTCCTGGTTTGGCCAGTCGGAGGGTATGGGGTGGCTGCAGGACATAGCCCAGGCCATCGCGCCTGGACAGCCGTTGAATATCATTCTGTTCAGTGCAGGGATCATTTTCTTTTGCTTCTTCTACACTGCGTTGATGTTCAATCCGAAGGATGTGGCGGAAAACCTGAAGAAATCGGGTGCCTTCATTCCTGGCATCAGGCCGGGTGAGCAGTCGGCACGTTATATCGATGGTGTGCTGACCCGCTTGACCATTTTTGGTGCTCTCTACATGACGGCGGTCTGTCTGCTCCCGCAGTTCCTGGTGGTGGCAGCCAATGTGCCGTTCTATCTTGGCGGGACTTCGTTGCTGATCGTGGTGGTGGTTGTGATGGACTTTATGTCGCAAGTGCAATCGCACCTCGTTTCGCACCAATATGAATCCCTGATGAAGAAAAGCAACCTGAAGGGCTATGGCGGCGGCATGCTCCGCTGATCTGTCCATAAGGTTCGAGGAGTTGGTGATGAAAGTTCGTGCATCGGTGAAAAAGCTGTGCCGCAACTGCAAGATCATTCGCCGCGACGGCGTCGTGCGCGTGATCTGCAGTGCGGAGCCGCGTCACAAGCAGCGCCAAGGCTGAGTGTGATTCCCGCGTGATGAGCCCGGCAGCTAGTGTGCTGCCGGGTTGATTCTTTTTTATTACAGCGCTAGTATCCTGCGCCCTATTTCTTGGCTTCCAGGGCGTAGGTAGCTGTCAATTGGAGTTCCACTGAATGGCCCGTATCGCAGGCGTCAACATTCCGGATAACAAGCATACTGTTATCTCGCTGACCTACATCTATGGTGTCGGTCGTACCACTGCACAGGCTATCTGTGCCGCTACCGGTGTCAATCCGGCAGCAAAGATCAAGGATCTCTCGGACGAGCAGATCGAGCAGCTGCGTGGCGAAGTGGCCAAGCTCACCACTGAAGGTGATCTGCGCCGTGAAGTCAACATGAAAATCAAGCGTCTGATGGACTTGGGTTGCTATCGCGGCCTGCGTCACCGCCGTGGCCTGCCGGTTCGCGGTCAGCGCACCAAGACCAACGCCCGTACCCGCAAGGGCCCGCGTAAGCCGATCCGCAAGTAATCGCATTCGCGAATCGACAGGAATCTAATCATGGCAAAACCTGCTGCTCGTCCTCGTAAGAAAGTCAAGAAGACCGTGGTGGATGGCATCGCCCATATCCATGCGTCCTTTAACAACACCATCGTGACCATCACCGATCGCCAGGGTAATGCCCTTTCGTGGGCCACTTCCGGTGGTTCCGGCTTCCGTGGCTCGCGCAAGAGCACTCCGTTCGCCGCCCAGGTGGCTGCCGAGCGTGCCGGTCAAGCCGCTTTGGAATACGGACTGAAGAACCTCGACGTGAACGTCAAGGGACCTGGCCCGGGTCGCGAGTCCGCCGTCCGTGCTCTCAATGCCTGCGGTTACAAGATTGCCAGCATCACCGATGTAACCCCGATCCCGCACAATGGCTGCCGTCCGCCGAAGAAGCGTCGCGTGTAATAGGAGACAGTGAAGAATGGCACGTTACATTGGTCCCAAATGCAAACTGTCCCGCCGCGAAGGCACTGACCTGTTCCTGAAGAGCGGCTCCCGTGCGCTCGAGTCCAAGTGCAACGTCGAGTCGGCTCCGGGCATCCATGGTCAGCGCCGCGGTCGCCTGTCCGAATACGGCACCCAATTGCGTGAGAAGCAGAAGGTTCGCCGCATCTATGGCGTGCTGGAGCGCCAGTTCAGCGGTTACTACAAGGAGGCCAGCCGTCGTAAGGGCTCCACTGGCGAGAACCTGCTGCAATTGCTGGAGTGCCGTCTGGACAACGTCCTCTATCGCATGGGCTTCGGCGCCACCCGTGCCGAGTCCCGTCAGCTGGTTTCGCACAAGGCCATTACCGTCAATGGCCAGACCGTGAACATCCCTTCCTATCAGGTCAAGGTTGGCGATGTCGTCGCTATCCGCGAAAAGGCCAAGAACCAGTTGCGTATCGCTCAGGCTCTCGAACTCTGCGCGCAGCGTGGCCGCGTCGAGTGGGTTGAAGTGGATACCGAGAAGAAGTCTGGCGTGTTCAAGAGCGTGCCGGCTCGCAGTGACCTGTCTGCCGACATCAACGAAAACCTGATTGTCGAGCTCTACTCCAAGTAAGGGCTAGAAAATAGGTATATCCATGCAGAGTTCGGTAAATGAGTTCCTGACCCCCCGTCACATCGACGTGCAGGCGGTCAGCCCGACCCGTGCCAAGATCACGCTCGAGCCGCTCGAGCGCGGTTTTGGTCATACCCTGGGCAACGCCTTGCGTCGCATCCTGCTGTCTTCCATGCCCGGCTGTGCGGTAGTCGAGGCCGAGATCGACGGCGTGCTTCATGAGTACAGCGCTATCGAAGGAGTGCAGGAAGATGTCATCGAGATCCTGCTCAACCTGAAGGGCCTGGCCATCAAGCTGCATGGTCGCGACGAGGTCACGCTGAGCCTGAGCAAGAAGGGCTCCGGTGCGGTAACCGCTGCCGATATTCAGCTGGATCATGATGTCGAAATCGTCAACGGCGGTCATGTAATCGCCAACCTGGCGAACAATGGCGCACTGAACATGAGGCTCAAGGTGTCGCGTGGTCGTGGTTACGAGCCCGCCGACGCCCGTCAGAGCGACGAGGACGAAAGCCGCAGCATCGGTCGTCTTCAGCTTGACGCTTCCTTCAGTCCAGTCCGCCGTGTCGCTTACGTGGTGGAGAACGCCCGCGTCGAGCAACGTACGAACCTGGACAAGCTGGTCATCGATCTGGAAACCAACGGTACCCTGGATCCCGAAGAGGCCATCCGCCGTGCCGCGACCATTCTGCAGCAGCAATTGGCCGCGTTCGTCGACCTTAAGGGCGATATCGCGCCAGTGGTGGTCGAGCAGGAAGACGAGATCGATCCGATCCTCCTGCGTCCGGTCGACGACCTGGAACTGACCGTACGCTCGGCCAACTGCCTGAAGGCGGAGAACATTTACTATATCGGTGACCTGATCCAGCGCACCGAAGTAGAGTTGCTGAAGACTCCGAACCTGGGCAAGAAGTCCCTGACCGAAATCAAAGACGTTCTGGCTTCCCGTGGTCTGTCCCTCGGCATGCGCCTCGATAATTGGCCGCCTGCAAGTCTGAAGAAGGACGACAAGGCTACGGCCTGAACGTCACTACCACCGAACGAACAAGTTTGGTAAGGAATTGAATCATGCGTCATCGTAAAAGTGGCCGTCATCTGAGCCGCACCAGCGCACACCGCAAGGCCATGTTTCAGAACATGGCGGTGTCGTTGTTCGAGCACGAACTGATCAAAACCACCCTGCCCAAGGCCAAGGAGCTGCGTCGCGTCGCCGAGCCGCTGATCACTCTGGCCAAGGAAGACAGCGTCGCCAACCGCCGCCTAGCCTTTGATCGTACTCGTTCGAAAGCTGCCGTGGGCAAGTTGTTCAACGATTTGGGCAAGCGTTACGCCAACCGTCCGGGCGGCTACCTGCGCATCCTCAAGTGCGGTTTCCGCACTGGCGACAATGCGCCCATGGCGTACGTCGAGCTGGTTGATCGCCCTGTCGACGGCGAAGTGCTGGCAGGCACCGCCGAATAAGGCGCTTGCCGCATGGAGAGACGGGCCTTGTGTTCGCTCTCCAATGGGCTGTTTCATCCTGCACCCTGCGAGGCTTGTCTTCGCAGGGTGTTTTCGTTGTGGGCCAGGCATGGCGAACTGGCGCAGTTCGTGTTTTCGGTTCGCGATGGCGATGATCCGATGACTTGGCGGCGAAAGTCTTCTGCACGCTTGGCATTCGGTGCTTCGAGAGGATGGCGGAGGTGACTCCGCCTCCCTCCCGCTCGATCATCTTCCGATTTAGGCGCGATCGCGCTCCAGCAGGGGAGCGAGGAAGCGTCCGGTGTACGATTGCGGCATCTGCGCGACCTGCTCGGGCGTACCGTCGGCGATGATCCGGCCGCCGCGCGAGCCGCCTTCGGGACCCAAGTCGACGATCCAGTCGGCGGTCTTGATCACATCCAGGTTGTGCTCGATCACTACCACGGTGTTGCCGTGGTCGCGCAGTCGATGCAGTACGTCCAGGAGTTGCTGGATATCGGCGAAGTGCAGGCCCGTGGTGGGCTCGTCGAGGATGTACAGAGTCTTGCCGGTATCCCGTTTCGACAGTTCGCGGCTCAGCTTGACCCGCTGCGCCTCGCCGCCAGACAGGGTCGTGGCGCTCTGACCCAGGCGAATATAGGAGAGGCCGACGTCGATGAGCGTCTGCAGCTTGCGCGCTATCGCCGGTACGGCATCGAAGAAGTCGCGGGCTTCCTCGATGGTCATCTCCAGCACTTCGTGGATGTTTTTGCCCTTGTATTTCACCTCGAGCGTTTCGCGGTTATAGCGCTTGCCCCTGCAGACGTCGCAAGGAACGTAGATGTCCGGCAGAAAATGCATCTCCACCTTGATCACGCCGTCGCCCTGGCAAGCCTCGCAGCGACCGCCCTTGACGTTGAAGGAAAAACGCCCAGGGTTGTAGCCGCGCGAGCGTGACTCTGGCACACCGGCGAACAGTTCGCGGATGGGGGTGAACAATCCGGTGTAGGTCGCCGGGTTCGAGCGTGGCGTTCTGCCGATCGGGCTCTGGTCGATGTCGACCACCTTGTCCAGGTGCTGCAAGCCGTCGAAGCTGTCGTGGGGGGCGGTTTCCAGACCACTGCTGCCGTTCAGCGCCATGGCGGTGAGAGGAAACAGGGTGTTGTTGATCAGGGTCGACTTGCCCGATCCGGACACTCCGGTGATGCAGGTGAACAGGCCCACCGGGATCTCCAGGTCGACATTCTGCAGGTTGTTGCCGCGGGCATTTTTGAGCTTGAGGAGCCGCTTGGCATCGCGCGGGGTGCGCGCAGCCGGGACTTCGATCTTCAGGCGGCCGGAGAGGTATTTGCCGGTCAACGAGTCGGGATGGGCCATCACCTCGGCCGGTGCGCCCTCGGCGACGATTTGCCCACCGTGCACGCCGGCGCCCGGGCCGATGTCGACCAGATAGTCGGCCAGGCGGATGGCATCCTCGTCGTGCTCCACCACGATCACCGTATTGCCCAGGTTGCGCAGGTGGGTGAGGGTGGCCAGCAGGCGCTCGTTATCGCGCTGGTGCAGACCGATGGAAGGCTCGTCGAGGATGTACATCACCCCGACCAGACCGGCGCCGATCTGGCTAGCCAGACGGATGCGCTGCGCCTCGCCGCCGGAAAGGGTATCGGCGCTGCGATCCAGAGTCAGGTAGTCGAGGCCGACGTTGACCAGAAACTGCAAGCGCTCGCGGATCTCCTTGAGGATCTTCCCGGCGATCTCGCCGCGTCGGCCGCTCAGCGACAAGTCGGCGAAATAGCCACAGGCTTCACCTACTGGCAGGGCGGTGACCGCCGGCAGGGTCTTTTCGCCGACCCAGACGTGCCGCGCCTCGCGGCGCAGGCGGGTGCCGCGGCAGTCGGGGCAGGGCTGGCTGCTGAGCAGCTTGGCCAGTTCCTCGCGCACGTTGGCGGATTCGGTTTCGCGGTAGCGGCGCTCCAGGTTGGAAATGATGCCCTCGAACGGATGGGCCCGGACCACGATATCGCCGCGGTCGTTGAGATAGCGGAACTCGATGCTCTCGCGGCCGCTGCCGTGCAGCAGGGCCTTCTGCACGTTGGCCGGCAGGTTCTCGAACGGCTCTTCGAGGCTGAAGCCGTAATGTGCGGCCAGCGAACCGAGCATCTGGAAATAGTAGACGTTGCGCCTGTCCCAACCGCGAATCGCGCCCTCGGCGAGAGACTGCTTGCCGTTGACCAGCCGGCGCGGGTCGAAGTACTGCTTGACGCCCAGACCGTCGCAGGAGGGACAGGCGCCGGCCGGGTTATTGAAGGAGAACAGCTTGGGCTCCAGCTCGCCGATCGAGTGTCCGCAGTGGGGGCAGGCGAAGCGTGCGGAGAAGATCAACTCGTCGCCCGTCTCGCCCTCCATTGGTACCACCAGGGCGATGCCATCGGCCAGCTTCAGCGCGGTCTCGAAGGACTCGGCCAGGCGCTGCTGCAAGTCGTCGCGTACCTTGAAGCGATCCACCACCACATCGATGCTGTGTTTCTTCTGCTTGTCCAGCTTGGGCAACTCGTCCAGTTCGAAAAGCCTGCCGTCGACCCGCGCGCGGACGAACCCCTGGGCACGCAACTCCTCGAAGATCGAGAGGTGTTCACCCTTGCGCTCGCGGACCACCGGAGCCAATAGCATCAGCTTGCTGCTTTCCGGCAGCGCGAGCACCTGGTCGACCATTTGGCTAACAGTCTGCGCTTCCAGCGGCACGTCGTGTTCCGGGCAGCGTGGGGTACCGACACGCGCGTAGAGCAGGCGCAGGTAGTCGTAAATCTCGGTAATGGTGCCGACGGTGGAGCGCGGGTTGTGCGAAGTCGATTTCTGCTCGATGGAAATTGCCGGCGAAAGACCCTCGATGGCATCGACATCGGGCTTTTCCATCATCGACAGGAATTGCCGGGCGTAGGCCGAGAGGGACTCCACGTAGCGGCGTTGGCCTTCGGCATAGAGGGTGTCGAAGGCCAGCGAGGATTTGCCGGAACCGGACAGGCCGGTGATGACGATCAGCTTGTCGCGCGGTAGGGTCAGGTCAATGTTCTTCAAGTTGTGGGTGCGCGCCCCACGGATCAGGATCTTGTCCAAAGCGGTCTCGCATGGCGGGCGGAAATCCACGAGTATACGGCGCGCCGCAAGAGGGCGGAAACGTCTGGCCGGCTGGCGTGGGCTGGCCGGACGGCGGCTGGTAGAATCGCGCATTTTCATGAGGGCTGGAGCATGCACGATCGCGGGCGCATGAGTGGTGGCGAAATCCGGGCGGGCGGTGGGCTGGCGCTGGTCTTCGCCTTCCGCATGCTGGGCATGTTTATGGTGCTGCCGGTGCTTTCCACCTATGGGATGGACCTGGCGGGTGCCACCCCGGCCCTGATCGGCCTGGCGATCGGCGCCTACGGCCTGACCCAGGCGGTGTTGCAAATCCCCTTCGGCATTCTTTCCGATCGCATCGGCCGGCGTCCGGTGATCTATGCCGGCCTACTGATCTTCGCCGCCGGGGCGGTGCTGGCGGCCAATGCCGATTCCATCTGGGGTGTCATCGCCGGCCGCGTGCTGCAGGGCGCAGGGGCGATCTCTGCGGCGGTGATGGCGCTGCTTTCCGACCTGACCCGCGAGCAGCATCGCACCAAGGCCATGGCCATGATCGGTATGAGCATCGGCCTGTCGTTCGCCGCGGCCATGGTGATCGGCCCGCTGCTGACTCGCGCCTTCGGCCTGGCCGGGTTGTTCTGGGCGACCGCCGGCATGGCCCTGTTCGGTATCCTGATCATCGTCGCGCTGGTGCCGGCGGCGCCGCGCGTCCTGCAGCACCGCGAGTCCGCCGTAGCGCGTCAGGCACTGGGCGCCACGTTGCGCCATCCCGATCTGCTGCGCCTGGATTTCGGTATCGGCGTCCTGCATGCGATCCTGATGGCAACCTTCGTGGCCCTGCCGCTGGCCCTGGTGGAACGGGGCGGCCTGCCTCGCGAGGAGCACTGGTGGGTCTATTTAGTCGCCCTGTTCGTGGGCTTCTTCGGCATGGTTCCCTTCATCTTCTACGCTGAAAAGAAGCGCCGGATGAAGCGGGTGTTCTGCGCGGCGGTGGCGGTCTTGCTGTTCTGCGAGCTGTATTTCTGGCTGCTCGGCAGCGGTCTGACGGCATTGGTACTGGGGGCCGTGCTCTTCTTCACGGCGTTCAACCTGCTGGAGGCGTCCCTGCCGTCGCTGGTCAGCAAGGTTGCTCCGGCCGGGGGCAAGGGCACGGCGATGGGGGTGTACTCCACCAGCCAGTTCCTCGGCGCGGCACTGGGCGGCATCTTCGGCGGCTGGCTGTACCAGCAGGGCGGGCTGGGTACGGTGTTCGTCGGTTGTGCGCTGCTCTGCGCTCTGTGGCTGGCGATAGCTGTTACCATGCGCGAACCTCCATACGTGACCAGCCTGCGCCTGTCGCTATCGCCTGCGGCTCTGCGCGACGAGGCCCTACGCGAGCGTCTGCTGGCCGTGCCCGGAGTGGCGGATGCCGAAGTGGTGGCCGAGGAGGCCGCCCTCTATATCAAAGTGGATACCCAAAAACTGGACCGCACGTCTCTCGAGCGCCTGATCGACCCGGCGCCGGTACGTGCTGAAGCCTAGGAGAACGTTATGGCCCGTGGGGTTAACAAAGTCATTCTGATCGGCAACGTCGGCGGTGATCCGGAAACCCGGTACCTGCCCAACGGCAACGCGGTCACCAACATCACCCTGGCCACTACCGACAGTTGGAAGGACAAGCAGACCGGCCAACAGCAGGAGCGTACCGAATGGCATCGCGTGGTGTTCTTCGGCCGGCTCGCCGAGATCGCTGGCGAGTACCTGCGCAAGGGCTCGCAGTGCTACGTCGAGGGTCGCCTGCAAACCCGCAAGTGGCAGGGGCAGGATGGCCAGGATCGCTACACCACCGAGATCGTCGTCGACATGAACGGCACCTTGCAACTGCTCGGCGGTCGCGCCGGTAACCCCGACGACGCACCGCGCGTGCCGCGTCCCCCGCGCGAGCCGCAGCAGCAGGCCCAGGCTCCGCAGTCGCGCCCCGCTCCCGCTCCGCAGCAGGACCGGCAGCCGCCGGCGCCGGACTACGACAGCTTCGACGACGACATTCCGTTCTAGGAGTCCGCCCGTCGCTCAGGGCGGGCTTGTTCCCTGGCGCCTGCGGATGAGCCGTGGTGCCTGGTCCTGTCCGAAACGCTCGGCATAAAGCGCCGAGAGCCACTCGACGAAGACCGTGGCGACAATTGCCGGTGATAGGGATAGAGTGCCGAGACCGGCAAGCCTGGACTGGGCCATTCCGTCAGTACTTCTTCTAGCCTGCCGCCGCGCAGATGCTCCTCCACCCGCAAGCGTGGCTCCTGGATCAAGCCGCAGCCGCTCAATGCGCAAGTGCTGTAGCACTCCGCGTCGTTGAGCGAGATCCAGCTGCCCACCTCGAACTCCGTCATCTCGCCGTCGATCAGGAAGCTGAATGGGTAGCGTGTCGTGATTGCTGGGGAAGAAGCCCACCGCCTGGTGGCCTGCCAGCTCTTCGGGATGCCTTGGGCGGCCGTGGCGATCTAGGTAGTCCGGGCTAGCGCAGACCACTTCCGGCATCAGCACCAGGCGTCGCGCCACCATTGAAAAGTCGCGCGGCTGGCCGGCACGAACCACGCGATCGATGCCTTTGCCCAACAGATCCACCAGGCGGTCTTTGCTGCTAATGACCAGCTCGATCTGCGGATAGCGACGGTGGAGTTCTTGGATGCGCGGTAGAATGATCAGGTTGGCGTGGGCGACGTGCAGGCCGAGCCGGCCGACATAGCGCATCTGTTCGCCAGGGTCAGGGCGATCTGCAAGCGCATCGACGTGCTGGTCAACAGTGCCGGAATCATGTCCTGCCTGAAGAGCGCCGACGGCGATATCGAACCGTTCGAGCGGATGCTGCGCACCAACCTGCGCAGTGCCTTCGTCGTGCTCGCCGAGGCGGCGCGGCAGATGGACCAGGGGGCGGATCGTCGCCTTGTCGACCACTGCGATCGCCAAGTCCTTCCCCGGCTATGGTCCCTATATCGCCAGCAAGGCGGGTGTCGAGGGGCTGGTACATGTTCTGGCGAACGAGTTGCGCGGGCGCGGAATCTGCGTCATGCCGTGGCGCCGGGTCCGGTTGCCACCGAATTGTTCTTCGCTGGTAAGAGCGCGCGGGGCAGATCGAGCAGTTGGCGGGGCTGGCGTCGCTGGAGCGCCTCGGCACGCCCGAAGATATCGCTTCGGTAGTGTCCTTCCTCGAAGGTCCCGACGGCGCCTGGATCAACACCCAGATACTGCGCGCCAACGGCGGCTTCGCTTGAGCTCGTACAGTCGAGTAGGCATGCGATGTCGCGCACCCTGGTTCCCGATCACCTCAAGGCTTCTTTGTCTGTTACTTCGTCTTGCATCTGCCGCCGTTGCCGAGCTGGGCCTCGCCACTGCCGGGCGCGCTCGCCGGCTTGCTGGCCGGCTGGGTGCGGTGACGTTGGGGTGACCAGCCGGCCGGGGAGGGGCTGTGATAATCAGGTGGCTCATCCTGGCCGACCAAGTGGCGATGAGTTCGGTCTTCGATCCGTTCCGGGTGGATTCGTCGCTATGGATAGCGCCGTGCGCCCGGCGACCTGCGCCATGGCGTTGGCAGTAGTGACGTGCACGGGCGAAAGCCGCACAATATCGCCCAATTGCCGTGGATGGCTTAGCCACCCCGGCGCCGATCAGCGCTGATGATGGACCGTTTCACTCTCCCCCATGCATTCATTCCTTCCGTTACCCCAGGGTAGCCTCGTTTCATGCATATGCGCCTGATGCTACTGGGCGGTGGTAGTGCCCTGGGCCGGGCCTTGGTGCACCTGGGCGCCGAGGCCGATGTCAGCTTCCTGGCGCCGCGTCCTCCGGAGCGAGGATGGGACTCGGCCAGCCTGACCCGGTTGCTCGACGAGACCCGTCCCGATGCACTGGTCAATCTCGCCTACTATCACGACTGGTTCCAGGCCGATACCCTGGATGCCGAGCGCTTGGCCAATCAAGAGCGTGCGGCCGAGCGCCTCGCCGAGCTTTGCCAGTATCATCAGATCATTCTCCTGCAACCCTCCAGCTACCGGGTTTTCGACGGTACCCGAGCCACGGCCTACAGCGAGAAGGACGAGCCGGTGCCGCTCGGCTCGCACGGGCAGGCCCTGTTGCGCATCGAGCAGAGCGTGAAGGCGCTCTGCCCCCGGCATGTGTTGCTGCGTTTCGGCTGGCTGTATGACGATAGTCTCGACGGGGTGCTCGGGCGTTTTCTCTTGCGCGCCGAACGGGAAAGCATATTGGCGCTGGCCGACGATCGTCGCGGCAATCCGACGCTGGTGGATGACGCCGCCCGGGTGATGCTCGCCGTACTCAAGCAACTGGACTGCCAGACTCCGCTGTGGGGCACCTACCATTACGGCGGTCACGAAGCGACCACCGCGTTGGCATTCGGCCAGGCGGTTCTCGGCGAGGCGCGCGTCTACCGCAGGCTGGCTGTCGAGGATATCCAGGCCTTGCCGCACGGAGCGACTCCGGATGCGGCCGAAGAGCCGCAGCACGCGGTATTATCTTGCAGGAAGATTCTCAATACCTTCGGTATCAAGCCGCGTGCCTGGCGCGCCGGTTTGCCGAACCTGTTGGATCGTTATTATCGCTATGTCTGATCTGCCCGTTTTGGTGACCGGTGGCGCCGGCTTCATCGGTTCGCATCTGGTCGATGCGTTGCTCGCCAGGGGCTACTCCGTGCGTGTGCTGGACAACCTGTCCAGCGGCAAGTTGGACAATCTGCCGTTTGGCCATTCCCGACTCGAGTTGATCGAAGGGAATGTCGCCGATGCTGCCCAGGTGCGCGAGGTTGTGGCCGGTTGCAAAGCCGTGGTCCACCTGGCCGCCGTGGCTTCGGTGCAGGCCTCGGTGATCGACCCGGTGGGCACTCACCGCAGCAATTTCATCGGTACCCTGAACGTCTGCGAAGCGATGCGCGAGCAGGGCCTCCGGCGCGTGCTGTTCGCCTCCAGCGCGGCTGTCTACGGCAACGATGGAGAAGGCGAGGCGATCGACGAGGACACGCCGAAAACACCGCTCACCCCTTATGCGGCGGACAAGTTGGCCAGCGAGCACTACCTCGACTTCTATCGCCGCCAGCATGGGCTGGAACCGGCGATCTTCCGTTTCTTCAACATCTACGGACCGCGGCAGGACCCTTCGTCACCCTATTCGGGGGTGATCAGCATCTTCACCGAGCGTGCCGCGAAAGGTCTGCCTATCACCCTGTTCGGCGATGGCGAGCAGACCCGCGATTTCGTCTATATCGCCGATCTCATCGGGATTCTGCTGCAGGCCCTGGAGGCGCCGCAGATTCTGCCGGGTGCGGTGAACGTCGGCTTGAATCGCAGCCTCAGCCTGAACCGGCTGCTCGAAGAGATTTCGGCATTGTTGGGTAGCTTGCCGGAGGTGCGCCGGGACGCTGCGCGGCCGGGCGACATTCGCCATTCGCAAGCGAGCGACCGGCGCTTGCGGCAACGCTATCGATTGCCCGAGCCGACGCCGATGGCTGCCGGCCTGGCCAGTCTGTTGGGACCGGCTCGGTCCTGACGGTAAGGTTGACCGGACGGGCTGCGCGAAAGCTGCGGCGTTCATTTCGGCGGCGTTGGCGCAGGGCCGGGACCTACCGGGTAACCGGCAAAACGAAAAAGGCGCCGATCGGCTAATGCCAGTCAGTTAAGGTCGTCGCCTTGACCTTTGGTGGGCTGAAAGCAAAATCCGATGCCTGTTTTAGGCATCGGATTTTTTATGCGTCTCTCGCGTGCACTGGCCATCACTCACGATATTGCTGCTACGTCCCATGCACTCGATGGGCTGGGCGAGTTGCTTGACCCCGACCTGGTCAAATCCGCCTTCGAGACCGCTGGTGTAGCTACCCTGCGCAAGCGCCGCTTGCCTTTGCAGTCCATGCTCTGGTGCGTGATCGGCATGGCGCTGTTTCGCCGAATGTCGGCCTGGGATGTCGTCAACCAGATGGACATCATGCTGCTCGGGCAGCGCCCCTTGGTGACCCCCAGCGCTGTGGTTCAAGGGCGTCAGCGTCTGGGTAGCCAGGCTGTGCGTGAAGTCTTCGCGCTGACGCAGCAGCGCTGGCATGCCTCGGCCAACCATCCGACCTGGATGGGGCTACGCCTGCTCAGTGTCGATGCGGTGGTCTGGCGCACGCCCGATACGCAAGAGAACCCTGAGCGCTACGGCAGCTCCACCAACCAGTATGGCGATACCGGTTTTCCACAGGTACGCATGGTGTGCCAGATGGAGCTGACCAGTCACCTATTGGTCAGCAGCAGCTTCGCCGGTTACCACGGCAATGAGATGAAACTGGCCGAGCAACTGGTTGTCAGTACACCCGATCACTCGCTGACCCTGTTCGACCGTGGCTTCTACTCACTGGGCTTGTTGCACCATTGGCGGCAGGCCGGCACCCAGCGTCACTGGCTGATTCCGCTGCGCAAGGGGCCCGCCATGAAGTCATTCACCGACTGGGGCGCCAGGATGCCATCGTCAGTCTGCTGACCTCGCCGCAAGCGCGAAAGCAATGGCCGGGCCTGCCGGAAACCCTGCAGGCGCGCCTCCTGAGCAAGACGGTCAAGGGCAAGGTGCGCCAGATCCTGACTTCGATGACCGATCCCCTGCGTTTCCCTCCAGATGAGATCGTCGATTTGTACAGTCAGCGCTGGGAAATCGAGCTGGGCTACCGGCAGATGAAGCAGAGCATGCTGGACAGCCGCTACACGCTGCGTAGCAAGACGCCGGAGATGATCGAGCAGGAGCTTATGGGGAGTACTGCTGGGCTACAACCTGCTGCGCTACCAGATGCTGGAGATGAATCGCCACTGCCCGGGGATCTACCCCTGCAAGATGAGCTTCACCGCCTGCACCTGGGCGATCCTGGGGTTACTGAATGGCCTTTCCCTGCGGCATCTGGGCAATATCCCCAAATACTTGGCAGAGTTGCATGCGTCAGCCATGCACTACGTACTGCCGCATCGGCGGGAAGATCGTTGCTACCCTCGCGCGGTCAGACCCAAGCCGTCCAAGTATCAATCCAGAAATAAAAATGCCAATCAGCTTAACTGACTGGCATTAGCCGATCGGCGCCTTTTTGCTGGAGGGCAAGGCTCAGAACTTGTAACCCAGGGCGACCATGTAGACCCAGGGGTTGACGTCCACGTCGACGGTGACCTTGCTGTCGTTCAGGTAGGTGGTGGCCTTGCTCTCGATGTCGATGTAGCGCACCTGGGCGTTGAGCATGAGGGTGTCGGTCAGCATAAAGTCCACCCCGACCTGCGCGGCCAGGCCGATGGAGTCCTGCATGTCCAGGCCGCTGAAGCCTTTGCCTTCGGCCGCCTTGCCCAGCTTGGTTTCGAAGATGTAGGTGTAGTTGAGGCCGACCCCGACGTAGGGCTGGAGGGTGGCGTGGGGCGAGAAGGGGTAGTAGACCAGGCTGACGGTCGGCGGCAGTTGCTTGAAGTCGCCCAGGCGGCCGTTCAGGTCGCCCGGAAGGCCCTTGACCTTCGCTTCGTGGGTGAAGGGCGTGGCGGCCAGGTACTCGATGCCGACGTGGTCGGTGAGCATGTAGAGGTAGTTCAGGCCGAGCTGCACGTCGCTGTCGAGGGTGGCTTTGGTGCCGGGGAGCTTGCCAGCGCCGGCGAGGCGGATGTCCTCGCTGTCCTCGTGCGGGTCGACGACGACGGCACCGGCGCGCAGGACGATGTCGCCACGCTCATGTGCCGTGGCGCAGGAGGCCGCCAGAGCCAGAGTGATCAGAGAGAGGGCGAACATTGAGTTGCGCATGGTCTTGCTCCTAAAGGCCTGCAAGTTCATCGGCCTTTAATATGTTTGATTCTTGGCGCTCATGTTAGGACGCTTGTGCCAGGGCGTTTTGATTCAACTCAATAAATAATGGCCATTATGTTCATGCCAACTGTCGGGGTTTCCAGCGAGTTGTTCTGGTTGGCTTGATGCATGTCAATTAGGCGGATTTGTCATGCCGGGCGGCCTTTATCGAGAGTTGTTCGTTGATCTGGGTCAAGATGGGTTTGAAAAGACTTTGTCGTTCCGCCGGAAAATTGGAAGAAAACTTGTAGCTGATATTTGTCGGAAAGCTTGATTCCAAATAATGATTTTTTGATTTGCATCAATGTAGGGTGGGCTCGTTTGTCATGGGGGTGCGTTGAGGGGCTGCTGGGGAATCTCCGGGCCAAAAATGAAAAAGCGCCGATCGGCGCCTTTTTGCTGGAGCGCAAGGCTCAGAACTTGTAACCCAGGGCGACCATGTAGACCCAGGGGTTGACGTCCACGTCGACGGTGACCTTGCTGTCGTTCAGGTAGGTGGTGGCCTTGCTCTCGATGTCGATGTAGCGCACCTGGGCGTTGAGCATGAGGGTGTCGGTCAGCATATAGTCCACCCCGACCTGCGCGGCCAGGCCGATGGAGTCCTGCATGTCCAGGCCGCTGAAGCCTTTGCCTTCGGCCGCCTTGCCCAGCTTGGTTTCGAAGATGTAGGTGTAGTTGAGGCCGACCCCGACGTAGGGCTGGAGGGTGGCGTGGGGCGAGAAGGGGTAGTAGACCAGGCTGACGGTCGGCGGCAGTTGCTTGAAGTCGCCCAGGCGGCCGTTCAGGTCGCCCGGAAGGCCCTTGACCTTCGCTTCGTGGGTGAAGGGCGTGGCGGCCAGGTACTCGATGCCGACGTGGTCGGTGAGCATGTAGAGGTAGTTCAGGCCGAGCTGCACGTCGCTGTCGAGGGTGGCTTTGGTGCCGGGGAGCTTGCCAGCGCCGGCGAGGCGGATGTCCTCGCTGTCCTCGTGCGGGTCGACGACGACGGCACCGGCGCGCAGGACGATGTCGCCACGCTCGTGTGCAATGGCGTAGGGGGCTGCCAGGGCTATGCCAATCAGGAAAAGAGCGAAGAGGGATTTGAACTTGGCCATGGCGAACTCCCGAAGAAGTAATTGTGTATGGAGTCGATCTTAGTAACTCCAAGTAGGCCGATCTTGATTTGCCTCAAGAAAACTCTTGTGTTTGGTTTTGTTTTGCCGGGCAGGTGAAAGGAGGGGTTATAAAGTTATAAAAATATAAATATGGCGAGTGAAGAAAGTTTGCTTCGCTAATTAAGGTGGCAAACTTCTTAAGAGTGATTGTCGATTTTAAAAAATATCAACGATCGATCGTCGGGAAGATCAGGGACTTTAGCGGTATCGGATGGAGCGGATAGCGGACTCGCATGTTCTTGCGGTGTCGGAGAAGGATAGTTCGTCTGGTCGTTGCCTCTTTGACCTGGGGCAAGAAAAAGTTCCGTGGACTTTCGGCTTTTCAGGAGTTCATGACATGGGTCACGGATCGGGCGCCTCGAAACAGCCGGCGATCGCTGCGCTCTGGCCGTCCCGGTTCGATAGGGAATGAAGATGGCCGGGCAAAAGGCGTCGTCACCGGCACGTTGATAACGGGTCTGCTTCATGCCGGCCGAACGGCGATGGTCCCCTCCGTTTTCATTGCTCCAACTGGTACGGATAGACTTTGCTGGTGGTCATCCGGTAACCGGCCTCGGCTAGTTCGCTGCTGGTCTGTTCGACTCGCAGCCTGCCTTCCACCCAGTAAGGCTGGTAAAGCACCTCCAGTTGCACGCCTGGCTCGTTGCGTACGTGCACGATCTGGTTCGACGGCGGCGGCGGTACATGGATGCAGGCACCGAAGTAGGGCACCAGGAGGAATTCGCGGACGCGGCCGTCGCTGGCGGTCTCCAGCGGTACTAGATAGCCGGGCAGCCGGACCAGTTGGCCGTCCAGCACCTTGACCACCGGCGCCGCTGGCGATGCCTGGGTAGCCGGTGGTGCGGATTCGTCGGCCAGCCCACCGTCTCCCTGGCTCTCGTGCATCGGCGTCTGCGGTTCCTGCGCCGGCGGCGCGCCTTCCGGGATCATCTCGGTCCAGGCCAGGTCGCGGGGTTCGGCCGCCCACAGCGGCATGGCGAGGACGAGCAGCAGGACAAGCGGAAGGCATCGCATCGGGACTCCTCACAGGCGAATGGACAGACCGTCGGCCAGCGACTGGCGATAGGCGCGCCAGGCCGGTATCGCGCCGAGCGGCAGCGACGCGGCCAAAATGGCACCGAGCAGCAGCCATTCATAGGTACTCGGCGTAGCGAATGGCAAGTAAAGTCCGTAGGCCGCCTGCAGTGGTCCCTGGGCCAGCAGGATGCCGAGATAGAGCAGGGCCAGGCCGAGCAGCACGCCGGCCAGGGCCAGCGCGAAGGCTTCCAGCATCAGCAGCCCGGCGATGTGCCAAGGTCGGGCGCCCAGGGAGCGAAGGATCGCCATCTCCCGGCGGCGTTCGTTGAGGCTGGCGAGGATCGCCGTGAGCATGCCGATCAGCCCGGTCAGCACGACGAACAGCGAGACCACGAACAAGGCCTGCTCCGCAGTGCCCATCAGGCTCCACAGCTCCTGCAGGGCGACCCCGGGGAGGATCGCCAGCAGCGGCTCGCCGAGGTAGTCGTTGATTTCCCGCTGTACGGCGAAAGTGGCGATCCGGCTGTTAAGGCCGAGCAGGAAGGCGGTGATCGCCTTGGGCTGCAGGTCCATCCGGCGTGCCTGCTCGGCGTCGATGCGCGCGCCGTCGCGGGCCGGCACGCCGCCGCGCCAGTCGATGTGCAGCGCCTCCATGCCGTTCAGGCCGATATGCAGGGTACGGTCGACCGGCGTGCCGGTGCGGCCGAGGATGCCGACCACGCGGAACGGCTTGTCCTCGTGGCGGGTCAGGCTGATTCTGGCTACGCCGTGGGCCAGCACGAGTTCATCGCCCAGCTTGTAGTGCAGTGCCTCGGCCACCTCGGCGCCGAGCACTACCTCGAACGGGTCCGTGGCGAAGGCACGGCCCTCCCTCAATTCCAGCGGCTGCCGGCGGCCGTAGCGGTAGTGCTCGAAGTAGGCCGCCGTGGTGCCCAGCACCCGGTAGCCGCGGTGCGAATCGCCGAGCGACAGCGGGATCGCCCATTTCACCCGCGGATGCTCGGCGAAGTGTCGGAAGCTCTCCCAGCGGATGTTGTTGGTGGCGTTGCCGATACGAAACACCGAATAGAGCAGCAGGTTCACCGGACCGGACCGGGCGCCGACGATCAGATCGGTGCCGCTCAAGGTGCTGGCGAAACTGGCGCGGGCCTCGGTACGTACCCGTTCGACGGCGAGCAGCAGGCAGACCGAGACGGCGATGGCGAATACCGTGAGCAGGGCGGTGGCGCGGCGATTGGCCAGACTGGCCAGGGCCAGGCGCAACAGGTGCATGTTAGATCTCCCGGGGGCGGGCGGCGCGGTTCAATTCGAGGAGCGACAGGCTGCGTTCGAACAGCCTGGCCAGGCTCTGGTCGTGGCTAACGAACAGCAGGCTGGCCGAGGCCTCGCGGCACTCGGCGAAAAGCAGGTCGAGAAAGGCCTGGCGGGCGTCGGCGTCCAGCGCCGAGGTGGGCTCGTCGGCGATCACCAGTTCCGGCTGGCCGATCAGCGCGCGGGCCGCCGCGACCCGCTGCTGCTGGCCGATCGACAGTTCCGCGGCGCGGCGCTCCAGCAGCGTGGCGTCGAGACCGAGATGCTCCAGCAGGCGGACCGCGGCCTGCTCGACGCTGCCGTGGCGCTGGCGGGCCCGCTCGGCGCGCAGCCTGGAGAAGTGGCAGGGCAGTTCGACGTTGGCGCGTACCGAGAGAAACGGCAGCAGGTTGAATTGCTGGAAGATGTAGCCGGTGTGGTCGACGCGAAAGCGGTCGCGGGCCGCCGCACGGAGCGCGCCCAGTTCGGTGCCAAGCAGGCGGATGTGACCGCGGGCCGGTTTCTGCACGCCACCGAGCAGGCCGAGCAGAGTGGTTTTGCCGCTGCCCGAGGGGCCCTTGAGGAACAGGGTTTCGCCGCGCCGCAGGTGGAACTCGGGGATGTCCAGCAACTCGGGCTGGCCCGGCCAGGCGAAACCTAGGCCAAACAGTTCGATCAGGGGTGTGCTCATTGGAGGTGGCCGGGATGTCGATGGGGCGCCTGGCCCTGACCTTAGAATGTCAGGCCGCTGCGCTCGGGGCTGAGTTCCTGGCCCTGCTGGCCACGGGGGCCGATCAGTTGGACCTGAATCTTCTGCGTGGCCGGAAATGTGCCGAACAGCGCCGCCAGATTCAAGCTCTGCAATGCTTCCGGCGCAGCGCATTGCAGGTGGTAGCGGGCCTCGATTTCGCTGTGCTCCCAGTCGTCGTTCCCGGTCGCCTCGAAGTGGGCGCCGTGCAGGCTGCGCTCGCGGATTTGGCAGCCGGCCGCGGCAGGAACGCCGAACAGTTCGAGCGGCCGTTCGAGCCGGGTGCGGACCGCGTCGACCCTGGCCCGCTCCTCGGCGCTGTGGGCCGCGTGCTCGAAGCCGAGCAGGTTCATGGCCGGGCTGATGAGTTCGATCTCCAGGGCATCGTTGTCCAGCGCCAAGTTGAGCTGGGCGCTGCCATGCTCGTGGGCGGCAAGGGAGGTTTCCCGTGCCGATTCGTGATGATGAGCGGCATCATGGTGGTGATGATCGTCCTCGGCCTGGGCGAAGGCGGCCAGAAGGGCGAGGAGCAGGGCGAACAACAGGCGGTGCATGGGTGTCTCCGGGCTGGATTTTGTTACTTTATAACGAGTTTGTCCGGGGCTCGCCAGATGAGCCCGCCACATGCATCGGTCCGCCCATGCTTGGCGTCGGGCGGGCGGCGTGGGAGCATGGGGCCTTCATCGCGAGGAGCTGTGCCCATGCTGAGAATACGTGGACACATCGGCGAATGGCCGGTGGACCTGACCCTGGAACTGGACGACGAGGATTGGGCGCGCCTCGGCGCTCGCCTGGCTGCCGGCAATGCCGGCGCGCCCGCGGGCCCGGCGGCGGAGCCGGCCGACCGCCTCTGGCAAACCGCCCAGCAACTGCTGCGCAGCGCCGGGCAGATGGAGGGACCGACCCTGCTCAACCGGTTGCAGGCGCTGGCCGGCAGCGCCGAGGTCGGCAAACGCCTGCTGGTGCGGCTGCGCCACTGCGCGCAGGTTCGTGTCGAGAACGCGGCGGACGCGCCGATCTACCACTGGACTGAGTGAGGATCGCCTCTTCAGTAGAGGGCCTGATACAGCTTGCGGCGGTAGGTGGAGACCAGCGGGTGATCGCTGCCGAGCAGATCGAACACCTGCAACAGGGTCTTGTGCGGCAGGCCATCGGCATAGCCGCGGTTGCGCACGAACAGCCGCAGCAGGCCTTCCAGCGCCACTTCGTAGTGTTGCCGCGCCAGTTGCTGGATCGCCAATTGGTAGGCGGCTTCATCGTCGTTGGCATCCTGAGCCAGGCGGCTCTTCAGAATGGCGACTTCCGGCAGGTCGGCGGCTTGGCGCAGGAAGGTCAACTGGGCACGGGCGCCGGCCAGGGCCTGCTTGTGTTCGTCGCCCGTCACGGCATCCAGCACCGCTTCGGCCTCGCCCAGCTCGCCGCGTTCGGCCAGGCAGCGGGCATAGAGAATCAGCGCGGCGCCATTGCCGTTGTCCTCGCTCAGCAGCGCCGCGAGCAGGTTCTCCGTTTCGCCGATCTGCCCGGCGGCGAACAGGGCCTGGGCGACCTCCAGTGGGTCGGCTTCGGGAGCCTCGGGCATCTGCACATGGGGTTCGAGCATGGCGCGGATGGCCGACTCCGGCTGGGCGCCGGCGAAGCCGTCCACCGGTTGGCCGTCCCTGAACAGCACCACGGTCGGCAGGCTGCGGATGCCCATGCGCATCACGGTTTGCTGTTCGATATCGCTGTTGACCTTGGCCAGCAGCAGTTCGCCCTGATAGCTCTCGGCGATCTTCGCCAGGAGCGGCATCAGTGCCTTGCAGGGAGCGCACCATTCGGCCCAGAAATCCACCAGTACCGGCTTGTGGAAGGAGTTTTCGAGGACCAACTGGTCGAAACTGGCGTCGGTGACGTCGAAGATGTAGGGGATTTCGCTCATCGGGGCTCTCGGCAGTGGCTGGAATGGAATCCTGCATGGTAAGTGGGGCCGCGCGGCGGGGGAAGCAAGACAGGCGCGGCTGAATTGCCCTCAGGCAGTGTGCCGGGCGTGGTACAGATTGACCCGGCGGAACTCCGCCGGTTCGGCCAGATCCGGCCAGGTACAGGCCTCGAGGCTGGCCTGGCGCCGATAGCGCGGATGGGCGAAGTCGCGTACCCGCGAGTCCGCCACCAGGACTTCGCGGGCGCGGCCGAGGAACCGGTCGAGCAGCGGCAGGTTGACGCGGTCGTAGAGCACGTCGGCGGCTAGGATCAGATCGAAGCGGTCGGCCTCGGCGAAGAAATCCGCCGAGTAGCCCAGCTTGACGCCGTTCAGTGTGGCATTCGCCCGGCAGGCGGCGAGCGCCAGCGGGTCGAGATCGCAGGCGACCACCTCGGTGGCGCCCAGCCGGGCCGCAGCGATGGCCGCGACGCCGCTGCCGGCGCCGAAGTCCAGTACGCGCCGGCCGCGTACCCACTCCGGGCGTTCGGCCAGCCAGCGGGCCAGCGCCAAGCCGCTGGCCCAGCAGAAGCTCCAGTAGGGCGGCTTTGCGAGGATGCGCTGGGTTTCCTCCGGGCTGAAGGCGCGTGCCATGTTCGCCGGGTCGATCAGCCAGAGGCGCAGTTCGCTGCCCGGCAACCGTTGCGCGGCCAGCCGGGCGTCGCCGAGCAACTCGCCGAGCGCCGCCTGCAGAGCGGGCGGCGCGTTCATGGGGCGGGCACCAGTTGCAGGGTACCGAGCGTCTGGCTGTCCAGGCCGGAAAGGGTACGCGGCGGTAGGCGCAGGATCAGCTGGCCGGACTGGCTGGCCCGGCCGCGCAGTTCGGCGCGCAGGCCGGGGGCGAAGGGCTGCGGTACGAAGCGCAGGCTGAACGGCAACGTTTGGCCGTTGCCCAGCAGGGTAGTATTGCCGAGCTCCCCGCGCGGACGGCCGCGCTCGTCGACCAGTAGCAGCGCCAGCTCCACCTCGCTGTTTGTCGGTGCGCCGAGCAGGTTGCCGCGCAACTCGTGCTGGCCAGCCTGCAGCGGCTGGACGGCGACGGAGGGCGTCGAGGGGTTCGCGGAGGCTTGCGAGGCTCCTTCTTCGGGCTGGCTGGAACAGGCGGCGAGCAGGAGGCTCAGGCCGAGGAGGAAAGGGCGCGGCGACATGGGGACTCCTTGGCGGGGTTGCGGCTGGGCGTCTGTATAGCGCAAAGCCCGCGGCTTGTCTTGGGGGCGGGATGCGCTACCATGACTCCCTTTCCTCAATGGCCCCGCGCCCATGCATTGTCCTTTCTGCAGTGCCCACGACACCAAGGTCATCGATTCGCGGCTGGTCGCCGAGGGCGATCAGGTGCGCCGCCGTCGCGAGTGCCAGGCCTGCGGCGAACGTTTCACCACCTTCGAGACCGCCGAACTGGTCATGCCCCGGGTCATCAAGCAGGACGGCAGCCGCCAGCCGTTCGACGAGGACAAGCTGCGTGCCGGCATGCAGCGGGCGCTGGAGAAGCGCCCGGTGAGCGTCGAGCGCCTGGAGGCGGCGATCGGCCGGATCAAGCACGAACTGCGCGCCACCGGGGAACGAGAAGTCAAATCGCGGGTACTCGGCGAACTGGTGATGGCCGAGCTGCGCAAGCTCGACGAGGTCGCCTACATCCGTTTCGCCTCGGTCTACCGGCGCTTCCAGGACCTCAACGAGTTCCGCGAGGAGATCGAGCGCCTGTCCCGCGAGCCGTCCAAGCCATGAACCATCATCGATACATGGCCCGTGCCCTGGAACTGGCCCGCCAGGGACTGTATTCCACCCATCCCAATCCGCGGGTCGGCTGCGTGATCGTCGCCGATGGCAGGATCGTCGGCGAAGGCTGGCATGTGCGCGCCGGCGAGCCGCACGCCGAGGTCCACGCCCTACGCCAGGCCGGCGAGACGGCGCGCGGCGCCACCGCCTACGTCACCCTGGAGCCCTGCAGCCACTACGGGCGCACGCCACCCTGCGCCGAGGCGCTGGTCGCCGCCGGAGTCGGCCGGGTGGTGGCGGCCATGCAGGACCCCAATCCGCGGGTGTCCGGGCGCGGCCTGGCGCGTCTGCGCGAGGCCGGCATCGAAGTCGAGGTCGGTGTGCTGGAGGCCGAAGCGCGTGCGCTCAACGCCGGTTTCGTCAAGCGCATGGAGCGCGGCCTGCCGTTGGTACGGGTCAAGCTGGCGATGAGCCTGGACGGCCGCACGGCGATGGCCAGCGGCGAGAGCCAGTGGATCACCGGCGCGCCGGCGCGCGCCGCCGTGCAGCGCCTGCGCGCCCGTTCCAGCGTGGTGCTGACCGGCGCCGATACCGTTCTGGTCGACCATGCCCGGCTCACCGTGCGTGGCGAGGAGCTGGCGCTGGCGCCCGAGCAGGTCGCCCTGGTGCTGCGGCGTCCGCCGCTACGCGTGCTGGTCGACGGGCGCCTACGGGTGCCGCTGGATGCGCCCTTCTTCCAGGCCGGGCCGGCGCTGGTGGCGACTGTTTCGGCCGAACGCGAGGTGAATTACCAGGTGGTCGGCCACGAGTTGCTGGCCGTGCCGGGCGAAGACGGGCAGGTCGATCTGCCGGCGCTGCTGGCCGAGCTGGCCGCGCGCGGGGCCAACGAGGTGCTGGTGGAGGCCGGTCCGCGTCTGGCCGGAGCCTTCGCCCGGCAGGGATTGGTCGACGAGTACCGTCTGTTCGTCGCGCCCAAGTTCCTCGGCTCGAACGCTCGGCCCCTGCTGGAGTTGCCCCTGGAGCGCATGGCCGAGGCGCGCGAGCTAAAGATCCGCGACATCCGCGCAGTGGGTGAGGACTGGCAGATCGTCGCCGTGCCCGTGGCCTGACCCGTTCCGCATCCGCATCCAGATCCGCGGCGCCGGTGGCCGGCCGCGCGCCCTTGTGGTAAAAAGCGCCTCCGGGCCGCACGGCCCGACGTTCTCAGGGCGGGGTGGAATTCCCCACCGGCGGTGATGACGCCCAGGCGTCCAGCCCGCGAGCGCTTGCCACGGGGCAACCCCGCGCAAGGTCAGCAGATCCGGTGTGATTCCGGAGCCGACGGTCAGAGTCCGGATGAGAGAGAGCGGGATGTTCCGCCACGCGCAGTCTGCGCGCGCGATCCCTTTCGATCCGCATGCCCTGTTTTTTTCCGAAACAGGAGATCGCTCCATGCATCATTTTCCGCAGCATCGCGCCAGGGGGACTGCATGTTCACCGGCATAATCGAGGCCATCGGCACCATCCGCGCGCTCACCCCCAAGGGCGGCGATGTGCGCGTCTACGTCCACACCGGCAAGCTGGACCTGTCCGACGTCAAGCTCGGCGACAGCATCGCCGTGAACGGCATCTGCCTGACCGCGGTGGAACTGCCCGGCGACGGCTTCTGGGCCGACGTCAGCCGCGAGACCCTGGCGCGCACCGCCTTCATCGATCTCAAGGCCGGCAGCCGGGTCAACCTGGAGAAGGCCTTGACCCCGACCAGCCGTCTCGGCGGTCACCTGGTCAGTGGCCACGTCGATGGCGTCGGCGAGGTGCTCTCCCGCGAGGACAACGCCCGCGCCGTGCAGTTTCGCATCCGCGCACCGCGCGAGCTGGCCCGTTACATCGCCCTCAAGGGATCGATCACCGTCGATGGCACTAGCTTGACGGTCAACGGGGTGAACGGCGCTGAGTTCGAGCTGACCATCGTGCCCCATACCCTGGGCGAGACCATCATGGCCGACTACCGGCCGGGCCGACAGGTGAACCTGGAGGTGGACCTCCTGGCGCGCTATCTGGAGCGCCTGATGCTCGGCGACAAGGCCGCCGAGCCCGATGCTTCCGGTCTCACCGCAAGCTTTCTGGCCGAGCACGGCTACCTGAAGTAATCGAGGAGTGGCCCGATGGCTCTCAACAGCATTGACGAACTGATCGAAGACATCCGCCAGGGCAAGATGGTCATCCTCATGGATGACGAGGATCGTGAGAACGAGGGCGATCTGATCATGGCCGCCGAATGCGTGCAGGCCGAGCACATCAACTTCATGGCGAAATACGCTCGCGGGCTGATCTGCATGCCGATGACCCGCGAGCGTTGCGAAACCCTCAAGCTGCCGCTGATGGCGCCGCGCAACGGCTCCGGCTTCGGCACCAAGTTCACCGTTTCCATCGAGGCGGCCGAAGGCGTCACCACCGGCATTTCCGCCGCCGACCGGGCGCGCACCGTACAGGTCGCCGCGGCGAAGGGCGCCAAGGCCGATGACATCGTCAGTCCCGGGCACATCTTCCCGCTGATGGCCCAGCCGGGCGGCGTGTTGGCCCGTGCCGGGCACACCGAGGCGGCCTGCGACCTGGCGCGGATGGCCGGTTTCGAGCCTTCCGGGGTGATCTGCGAGATCATGAACGACGACGGCAGCATGGCGCGCCGTCCCGAGCTGGAGGCCTTCGCCGAACAGTACGGCATCAAGATCGGTACCATCGCCGACCTGATCCATTACCGGCTGATCCACGAGCGTACCATCGAGCGCATCGCCGAACAGGAGCTGGACAGCGAGCTGGGCCGCTTCCACCTGGTGACCTACCGCGATGCGGTGGAAGGGGATGTGCACATGGCGCTGATCATGGGCGAGATCGAGTCCGACGAGCCGACCCTGGTGCGGGTACACAACATGGACCCGCTGCGCGATCTGCTGATGGTCCGCCAGCCGGGCCGCTGGAGCCTGCGCGCGGCGATGGCCGAGGTGGCCAGGGCCGGCAGCGGCGTGGTGCTGCTGCTCGGCCATCCGCTGGATGCCAACGAAGTGCTGACCCTGCTGCGCGAGGGGACGCCTAAGTCGCCGAGCACCTACAGCACGGTCGGCGCCGGCTCGCAGATTTTGCGCGACCTCGGCGTGCGCAAGATGCGTCTGATGAGCGCGCCGATGAAGTTCAACGCGATATCCGGGTTCGACCTGGAGGTTGTAGAATACCTACCCGCCGAATGATCCCCCACTGGAGCCGCCCGCCATTCCCACGCCTTCGCCGGCAGGGGGCGTGCGCTTCCGTCTGGAAGGCCGGGACCGACTGTTCGCGGAGCCGCCGAGAGCGCTCCAGTTCTTTAACGAGACGAGATTCGCCATGACCCTGAAGACCATCGAAGGTACCTTCACCGCAGCCAAGGGCCACTATGCCCTGGTGGTCGGCCGCTTCAACAGCTTCGTCGTGGAAAGCCTGGTACAGGGCGCCATCGATACCCTGGTGCGCCATGGCGTCGACCAGAGCCAACTGACCATCATCCGCGTGCCCGGCGCCTTCGAGATCCCACTGGTGGCGCAGAAGGTCGCCCAGCGCGGCGAATTCGACGCCATCATCGCCCTCGGCGCGGTGATCCGCGGTGGCACGCCGCATTTCGAATACGTCGCCGGCGAGTGCACCAAGGGTCTGGCTCAGGTGTCCCTGCAGTTCGGTGTGCCGGTCGCCTTCGGCGTCCTCACCGTCGACTCCATCGAGCAAGCCATCGAGCGCTCCGGCACCAAGGCCGGCAACAAGGGCGCCGAAGCGGCCCTGTCCGCCCTGGAAATGGTCAGCCTGATGGCGGCCCTGGAGGCCAAGTGAGCGCGAATCGCGACGACGGCCAGGGCGCCAAACCGGTCAAAAGCCGGGTGGCGGCGCGCCGCCAGGCGCGTGTCCTGGCCATGCAGGCACTCTACCAATGGCATGTGGCGGGCCAGTCGCTCAACGAGATCGAGGCGCAGTTTCGCGTCGACAACGATTTCGCCACGGTCGATGGTGCCTATTTCCACGAGATCCTGCACGGCGTGCCGCGCCAGAAGACCGAACTCGACGCGGCCTTCGCGCCGCTGCTCGACCGTCCACTGGCGGAGGTCGATCCGGTGGAATTGGCCATCCTGCGGCTGTCCACCTACGAACTGAGCAACCGTCCCGACGTTCCCTACCGCGTGGTGATCAACGAAGGTATCGAGCTGGCCAAGGTATTCGGCGCCACCGACGGACACAAGTTCGTCAACGGTGTGCTGGACAAGCTGGCGCCGCGCCTGCGCGCGGCCGAAATCCGCGGCGGCAAGCGCTGAGCGAACGCCGATGGGCGAGTTCGAACTGATCCGCTGCTACTTCGCCGCCACCGCCTGCGCGCAGGCAGCGCCCGGCGTGGTCCTCGGCATCGGCGACGACTGCGCCCTGCTGGAGGTTCCCGCCGGCGAGCGGCTGGCGATCTCCACCGACACCATGGTCGCCGGGGTGCATTTCCCCGCCCCCTGCGATCCCTTCCTGCTCGGTCAGCGAGCCCTGGCCACGGCCGCCAGCGACCTGGCGGCGATGGGCGCCACGCCCCTCGGTTTCACCCTCGCCCTGACCCTGCCGGCGGCCGATCCGGCCTGGCTGGCCGCCTTCGCCCGCGGCCTGGACCACAAGGCACGCGAGTGCGGCTTGGCGCTGATAGGCGGCGACACCACCCGTGGTCCCCTGTGCATCAGTCTGAGCGTGTTCGGCCGAGTACCGGCCGGCCTGGCGCTGTGTCGGAATGGCGCGCGGCCCGGCGATCTGCTCTGCGTCGGCGGTCCGCTCGGCGACGCCGCCGGCGCCCTGGAACTGGTGCTCGGCCGGCACCAAGCCCCGGCCGAAGTCGCCAGCCCCCTGCTCGCGCGCTACTGGTCGCCACGGCCGCAGCTATCCTTGGGGGTGGCGCTGCGTGGCAAGGCGAGCGCGGCGCTGGATATCTCCGATGGTCTGCTCGCCGATTGCGGGCACATCGCTTCGGCTTCCGAGGTGGCGCTGTGCATCGAACGCCACCGCGTGCCGCTGTCGGTGCCGTTGCGCCGCCTGCTCGGCGAAGAGGCGGCGTTGGCCTGCGCCCTTGGCGGCGGCGACGACTACCTGCTGGCCTTTACCTTGCCGCCGCGCTTTTTCGCCGCCCTGCAGGCCGAATGGCCGCTGCGGGTGATCGGCCGGGTCGAGGCCGGTACGGGCGTGCGCCTGCTGGACGAGGCCGGCCGGGAAATCGAGCCGCCGACCGGGGGCTATCAACATTTCGGGAGTCCGCGTGACTGAATTCGTGCGCATGCCGCCGTCGGTGTGGCGCAATCCCTGGCATTTCCTGGCTTTCGGCTTCGGCTCCGGGACGCTGCCCAAGGCCCCCGGCACTTGGGGTTCATTGGTCGCGCTGCCCTTCGTGCCACTCTGGCAGGCGCTGCCGGACTGGGGCTATTGGCTGCTGCTCGGGCTAGTCATGCTGTTCGGCTTCTGGCTGTGCGGCAAGGTCGCCACGGACCTCAGGGTGCACGACCACGAAGGCATCGTCTGGGACGAGATGGTCGGCATGTGGATCACCCTCTGGCTGGTGCCGGAAGGCTGGCAATGGCTGCTGTTGGGTTTCGCGATGTTCCGCCTGATGGACATCCTCAAGCCCTGGCCGATCCACTGGATCGACCGCCATGTGCACGGCGGCGTAGGCATCATGCTGGATGACGTGCTGGCCGGGGTCTTCGCCTGGCTGGCGATGCAACTGCTCGTCTGGGGATCGACTTGGCTATGAGGCTGGCATGGCTGAGGCTGCTGTCGTGTTGCTGCCTGCTGGGCGCCGTGCTCGCCGGGGCGCAAGAGTTGCCGGAGGGGAAGGAACAAGTCGGGGATATCCTGCTGGTCGGCGTCGAGCGCAAGGGGTATACCGGCGCCGATGCCCGCGGCCTGGTCTGGGAGGTCCTGCGCCTGGTCTTCGAGCCGGCCGGATTTCAGGTGCACACCCGCACCGTGCCCTATACCCGGGCGGTCGGTCTGGTCGCCCGTGGCGATGCCGACGCCTGGGTCGGCGCCTATCCGGAGGAAACCGCGGGAGCGCTGTTCCCTCAGTGGCATTATGCCGCCGAGGTGATCGGCGCGCTGGGACTGGCCTCGTCGCCGATACCGCGCCTGGAGGATTTGGGCAACTTCCGCCTGGCCTGGATACGCGGCTATGCCTTCGACAAGTACCTGCCGCAACTGCAACGCTACCAGGAGATCCAGCGCTACAACGGCGCCTTGGCGATGCTCCGGGTCGGCCATGCCGATTATCTGATCGCCGCCCGGGCCGAACTCGAGAGCGTTCTGGCCTGGGCGGAGACGCCCGACGCCTACCGCATCACCGACCTGACCTTGCGGCCCCTGTACCCCGGTTTCGCCGACACCCCGCGCGGGCGCGAACTGGCCGCGCTGTACGACCGGCGCATGGCCGAGCTGGTGCGCTCCGGCGAGCTGCGGCCGATCTTCGCCCGCTGGCAACAGCCTTATCCATTCGACTGAGGCGTTCCGGCGGCGGGGCGGATTTGCGCCGGCCCACCGCCAGGTCGGAAGCAAGGCCGAGGCCCCGGAGGTGCCCGGCGTCGGGCCGGTGATCCCGCGAGGCGTGCCGCCCATGTCCGGCATGAGCTTCCCGAACCTCGCGCTCGCGGAAGATGCCGATGCTGGCGTCGAGGCGCTAGCGACGACGGTCGGTCGTCGGCAATTCCGGCTGCGCCGCCAGGCGGCGTGGCTGTTACAATGACGGCTTGCCGCATTTTTCAGGAGTCTTCCGGTGTCCGTCGTCTTCGTCGCCGCATCCAAGCTGCCCACGCCGTTCGGCGTCTTCACCATGCATGGTTTTCTCGACGAAGCCACCGGCAAGGAGCATGTGGCACTCACCCTGGGCAAGGTGGACGATGGCGCGCCGGTGCTCGGTCGCCTGCATTCCGAATGCCTGACCGGCGATGCGCTGTTCAGCCTGCGCTGCGATTGCGGCTTCCAACTGGAGGCGGCACTGCGCGCCATCTCCGCCGAGGGCCGCGGCGTGCTCCTCTACCTGCGCCAGGAAGGGCGCGGCATCGGTCTGCTCAACAAGATCCGCGCCTACAAGCTGCAGGACGCCGGCGCCGACACCGTCGAGGCCAACGAGCGCCTGGGTTTTCGCGCCGACCAGCGCGACTACGGGATCTGTAAACCGATGCTCGAGCATTTGGGCATCATCGCGATCAAGCTGATGACCAACAATCCGCGCAAGGTCAAGGCGCTGGAAGGGGTCGGCATCCAGGTGACCGAACGGGTACCGCTGCAAACCGGGCTCAACCCTTACAACCAGAAATACCTGGCGACCAAGGCCGGCAAGCTCGGTCACCTGCTCGGCAATCTGCATCAGGGCGAGGTGGAGACGCCGACCGGGAGCTGAGATGGCGCGCACCACCGGCCCGGATCGGCGCGTCGGGGCTCCGGCAGTTGGCTTGCGGCCTCTCTGTGCCATCCTGCTGCTGTGTTTCGTTCTGCCGCTGGCCGCTGCCGCCGAGCGGGTAGTTAGTCTGGCGCCGTCGCTCACCGAATCGATGCTGGAACTGCAGGCCGGCGACCGTCTGGTCGGTGTGCTCGATGGCGGCGAGCGGCCGGCGGCGCTGGCCAGCCTGCCGTCGCTGGGACGCTGGGGCCGGCTGGAAATGGAAACCTTGCTCGCCCTGCGCCCGGACCTGATCCTGCTCTGGCCGGACAGCATAAGCGCGGCGCAGCGCGAACAGCTGCGTAGCTTCGGTATCCCCGTATTCGAGGCGCAGCCCCGGCGCCTGGAAGACATCGCCGCGCAACTCGAAGCGCTCGGCGGGCGGGTCGGGCGCGCCGAGCGGGGACGCGAATTGGCCGCGCAGTTGCGCCGGCAACTCGACGAGCTGCGTCGTCAATACCGTCGCGAAGCGCCGCTGCGGGTCTTCTATCAGGTCTGGGACCGCCCGCTGTACAGCATCGGCGGTCCGCAGATCATCAGCGATGCCCTGCGGGTCTGCGGCGCTGTGAATCTCTTCGCCGACCTCGACCTGCCGGCGCCGCAGCTCTCCGTCGAGGCGGTGCTGGCGCGCGATCCCGAGGTAATCCTGGTCAGCCAGCCGGAGCAGCGCGATGCCTGGCAGGCCTGGCCGCAACTGCAGGCCGTGCGGCGCGGACAGGTCTGGGCCGTGCCCGACCGCGGCCTCGAGCGGCCCAGCCCGCAGATGCTGGCGGCTACCCGCAAGCTGTGCGAACTGCTGCATCGGGTCCCTTAGCTGAGTGCAGCAATCAGTTCGTCCTTGCGCATCCGCCAGCGGCCCCGCACGCCCAACTCGGCGGCGCGTTCGAGCAGGGCCGTGCGGCTCATGGCGCTCAGCGAGGTGCTGCCCAACTGCTCGCGGGCACTGGCGGAGCCCCGGTTAGGCGGCTGACCGCGGCGGCTCTCCGCGGCCCGGCGGGCCAAGTCCTTGCGCTCGGCGCGCTTGGCGGTTTCGCTCTTGCGCTGCCCGGAGCCGCTTTTCTCGCCGCCCCCGGACTGCTTGTTGACCGTGGCCCAGGCACGTGCCTGGGCCTCCTCTTCGGGAACCCCGCGGGACTCGTAGCTTTCCTCGATGTGGGCAATCGCATGAATCGCTCGCTCGATACCGGACTGGAAAGGTTGTGTGAGCCTTGGCATGGCTGCTTGCCGAGGGGCCGGACAGTCCCTGTTTCGGCCCTCGGCCGAGTCACTTTCTCTTTGCGCGCGCAAAGAGAAAGTAACCAAAGAGAAAGCGCGCCCGGTCATTCGGCCCCGGCTGCGCCGGGGTTCCCTCGCTCCGGCGCCGCTCCGAGGATCGTCGCACAAGGGGCATCCATGCCCCTCGTACGACTCTCGCCGCCTCCCCGCGGCTCGCCCCTCTACGCGACGCCTGCGCTCGGCCTTCTGAACGGAAGTCCGGCTCCGGGTTGCCTGAAAGCGCTTTCGCTCTTGCGGCGCGACCTGTCAGGCTGCGCCAGATGCTCCCTTCAGGAGGCCGAGCGGAATCGTCGTGGAAGGGGTCGAGCGGCAAGGATGCCGCGAGAGCCGCGATGGGCCATGGCATGGATGGCCCTTCGCGGCGAGCCCCTGGAGCGGCGATGCAGGGAGGGAACCCGGAGCGAAGCGCAGGGCCGGATGAGGGGGTGGCCTTCTTTTTGGTTACTTTTTTTTCTTGGCCAGGCAAGAAAAAGTGACTCGGCCGGGGGGGGGCCGAAACAGAAGGTATCCGACCACTCGGCAAGCAGCCAATGCACTGGATCTGAAGACCACGCCGGAACGACCAAGGACACAACCTTTCCAGCCCAGTATCGGGCAGGCATTTCATGCGATTGCCCTGCTTTCCTCGATGTGGGCGGCCTTGCGCTTTTGCTTGTTGGTATAGCTGGACTTGTTACCCCAAGACATGAGGCTCCCCCTGCGCGCGTGGATCACAGAAGGTTCGACCGGCCCGCGGGGGAAGGTTTCACCGCTTGTCGAGGCAGGTCGCGATCGGGTTAATCTTGGCCGACTGGCGGCTTGTTGACGGGAGAAAGGCCCATGAGGGCGAGCTTCAGGACACGCTACCCCTTAGTGCTGGTGCATGGTCTGCTCGGCTTCGTGCGCCTGCCCGGGCATTCCTACTGGAACGGCATCGATGTGGCGCTTCGCCGGCAGGGCGCGCAGGTCCATGCGGTACGGCTGTCCGGCGTGCACGACAATGAGGCGCTGGGAAACCAGTTGCTCGAACGCATCGCCGCGATCCGCGCCGCCAGCGGCGCGCGCCGGGTCAATCTGCTCGGTCACAGCCAGGGTGGCCTGAGTGCCCGCTACGTGGCGGCGTTGCGCCCGGACTGGGTGGCTTCGGTGACTACCGTGGCCACGCCCAACCAGGGGTCCGAGGTGGCCGACCGGCTGCGCGACCTGCTGCCGCCCAGCGGCCGACGCGAGCGCCTGCTGGCGCTTGGCTTCGAGGGCCTGGCACGGCTGATGGAGCGGTTGGAATGCGCCGAGCCGGGGCTCTGCCTGCCCCTCGACGGACCGGCTTCGCTGCTGGCGCTGACCAGCGAGGGCATGGCCGGCTTCAATGCCCGCTATCCGCAGGGGCTGCCCGAGCGCTGGGGTGGCGAGGGTGCCGGAGCGGTCGACGGGGTGCGTTACTACTCCTGGAGTGGCGTCCTGCGGACGCGCGTCGACGCCGTGCCGGATTTCGATCCCGGACATGCCCTGTGTCGACGGCTGGCCCGCTGTTTCGCCCGCGAGGCCGGGCAGAACGATGGTCTGGTGGGCCGTTTCAGCTCGCACCTGGGCAAGGTGATCCGCTCCGACTATCCCTTCGATCATCTGGATGTCATCAACCGCTGCCGGGAGCCTCGGGAGAATGAGACCAGGCCGCTCGGTGTATATCTCGAGCACTTGGCGCGGCTGGCCGAAGCCGGGCTGTAGGAGGTATTTCCCCATAACGCGGGAAATGCTCCATGAGTTGCCTTCAGCGCAACTCCAGCGTGCGTCCGTCGAGGATGAGGCGCTCGGCGCGCATCTCGGCGCTGCCGTCCTTGCGCGGATAACCGACCAGAATCACCGGCCTGCCCGGCCGCAGATCGTTCCTGATCGCCCCACGCGACAGCAGGCGCGAGGAGGGACCCAGCAGCACCTTCCACTCCGTGCCCCGGTAATCGACCCGCACCTCAGTCTGCGGGCGGCGGTACAGCACCTGCTTCAAGGGCGCCTCGATAGTCAGTCTTCTTCCCGTGTCGTAGGTATCCCAGCCTTGGCCGGCCAGTCCCATGGAAGCGCCGATCAGCAGGGAGGCAACGAGCAGCAGTGCGAGGAGGAAGACCAGCAAAAGGCGGTTGTTATGCATGATGTGTGCCCTCGTTTGAGGCCTCGGTTATCCTCAAAACCATAGGCCAGAATCTTTTCGCCGGAGCCCGGCCCGACCAGGCGCGCCGCAAAAGGCGGGGCGGAACTGTGCGGGGGCGGCGCCGTTCAGCCGTAACGCCGACGCGCTTCGATGGCCAGGCCGCTGCCGATGCCGCCGAAGCGGTCGCCCTCGACCTGCCGGGCATTCGGCAGCAGCGCGGCGACGCTCCGGCGCAGCGCCGGCACGGCGCTGGAGCCGCCGGTGAAGAACAGCGTGTCGATCCGCTCGTGGTCGATCCCGGCGCCGCTCAGCAGGTTCTCCAGGCTGGCGCGCACGCGCTGCAGCAGCGGCTCGATGGCCCGCTCGAAGAGCGCACGGTCGAGGTCGGCGGCCAGCTCCGCCTCGATGCGCGACAGGTCGATGCGCTGCCGCTCGTTGTCGCCGAGAGCGATCTTGGCGTCTTCCACCTGCATCGCCAGCCAGTGCCCGGCGCGCTGTTCGATCAGGCGGAACAGCCGGTCGACGCCCGTGGTGTCGAGTATGTCGTAGCGCATGCCCGTCAGCGCCCGCTGCGAAGCCTGGGCGTAGACGGCATTGATGGTGTGCCAGGTGGCCAGGTTGAGGTGCGTGCTGGTCGGCATCGGCGCGCCGCTCTTCATCTTGCTGCCGTAGCCGAACAGCGGCATCACGCCCTGCAGGCTGAGCTGCCTGTCGAAGTCGGTACCGCCGACGTGCACGCCGCCGGTGGCGAGGATATCGTCCTGTCGCTCGGCCAGGGCGCGGCGCGCGGGGGCCAGGCGCACTAGGGAGAAGTCCGAGGTGCCGCCGCCGATATCGACGATCAGTACCAGCTCCTCGCGTTCGATGACCGATTCGTAGTCGAAGGCTGCGGCGATGGGTTCGTACTGGAAGGAAACCTCCTTCAGGCCCAAGTCCTTCGCCACCTCGGCCAGGGTGTCCGCGGCTTCCCGGTCGGCCTGTGGGTTCTCGTCGACGAAGAACACCGGGCGGCCCAGAACCGCCTCCTCGAAGGGGCGTCCGGCCTGCGTCTCAACGCGCCGCTTCAACTCGCCGAGAAACAGCTTGAGGATCTCCTTGAACGGCAGAGCGCTGCCGAGCACCGTGGTCTCGCTTTTCAGCAGCTTGGAGCCCAGCAAGCTCTTCAGCGAGCGCATCAGGCGCCCCTCGTAGCCTTCCAGGTATTCATGCAGGGCGCGCCGGCCGAACACCGGCCGGCGCTCCTCGAAGTTGAAGAACAGTACCGAGGGCAGGGTGATCCGGCCATCCTCCAGGGGGATCAGTGTTTCCTCGCCGGGGCGCAGCCAGCCGACGGTGGAGTTGGAGGTGCCGAAGTCGATGCCGCAGGCGCGGGCGGGCAGGGCGGTGGTCATGGCGCGGGCTCGGGCGAAAAAAGGGCGCGCATTCTAGCAGGCACCCGGCCGGCAGGTGTCGCTCAGGGATGAAGTGCGTGGCGGTAGGATTCCGCCTTGTGCTCGACCCAGTGTTCGATCAAGGCGCGCAGTTGCGATAACTCCACCGGCTTGGCGAGGTGGCCGTCCATGCCGACCCGCTGGGCATGCTCGCGGTGCTCGCTGAGGATATGCGCGGTGAGCGCGACGATCGGCGTATGCGGCCGGAGTTCGCTGGCTTCCCAGGCGCGCAACTGCTCGGTGGCGGCGAAGCCGTCGAGCACCGGCATCTCGCAGTCCATGAGCACCAGGTCGTACTGCTTGGCCTTCATCGCCTGCAGGGCCTCCTTGCCGTTGCTGGCGGTATCCGGTTGCAGGTTGAGCTTGCGCAGCATGCCGCGGATGACCTTGGTGGAGATGCTGTTGTCCTCGGCGACCAGGATGCGGAAGTCGCTCGGCACTTCCAGGGGAGCATTCTCCTCCAAGCCGGCGGCTGGCTGCGCCGCCCGGCGCTTGCCGAGCTCCTCGGCGAGGGTGGTCTTCAGCGTGTAGCCCGCCACCGGCTTGGCCAGGCTGCAGGTGATGCCGGCATTGCGCGTATAGACCCGTCCCGGCGCATCGCTGAGGCCGGTCAGCATGACTAGCAGGATGTCGTGATTCAGGCCGGGGTCTTCCTTGATCCGCTGGGCCAGTTGCAGGCCGCTCATGCCGGGCATGTTCTGATCGAGCAGCGCCGCGTCGAAGTATTCCCCCAGATGGGCCTTGGTGCGCAGCAGGGCCAGGGCTTCCTTGCCGGAGGAGACCGCACTGACCTTCATGCCCCAAGCGCCGCACTGCTGCAGCAGGACCTTGCGGCAGGTGTCGTTGTCGTCCACCACCAGCAGGCGGGCGTCCTGCAGCGGGCTGTCCAGGTCGGCGACCTGATGCTCCAGGCGGGCCGGGTCGAGGGGCAGCGACAGCCAGAGCGTGGTGCCGCGGATCGGACCGGCATCGATGCCGCAGACACCGTGCATCAGGGTGATCAGTTGACGGGCGATGATCAGGCCGAGGCTGCCGTCGATCTGTGCGGCGGAGAGCAGGTCGCTGCTTTGTACGCGGCTGTTCAGCATCGCTTCGCGTCTGGAGTTCGGCATTGGTTCCCCAGTGTCCTGCACGGCGATGTGCAGGTTCGGCCGGGGACCCTCAGTTTCCAGCGACACCTTGAGCAGGATCTCGCCTTCGTCGGTCTGCTGGAAGGCGTTCTCGATCAGGGTCAGCAGAATCTGGCGCAGCCGCGTCGGGTCGCCGTTGATCACTCGCGGCACCTGCGGCTGGATGAAGCTGATCAACTCGACATGGCGCCTTTCCGCCTTGGCGCGGAAAATGCTCAGGCAGTCCTCGATCAGGCCATTAAGGTCGAACTGCACGTCGTCCAGTTCGATCTGGCCGGATTCGAGACGGGAGATGTCGAGAATGTCGTTGATCAGGCTGAGCAACTCGTTGCCCGAGCTGTTGATCGTCTGCACATAGTCGTATTGCTTGGCGGTCAGCGGCGTGCCGAGCAGCAGTTCGGTCATGCCTAGGACGCCATTCATCGGAGTGCGGATCTCATGGCTGAGCTTGGCCAGGAATTCGCTCTTGGCGCGCAATTCGGCGTTGCTCGCCGCTTCGCTGGTGCGCCAGGCGGCGCGGTCCCGTTCGATCTTGCTCTTCCGCTCGGCCAGGGCGAAGACGAGCAGCAGGCCGCTGGCGGTGGTAAAGGCGAAAAACGCGAAGATCTGCCAGCAGGGGCCTAACTGGCCGAAATCCAGCTGCATCGACAAATAGGCGCTGAAACCCAAGTGGAAGAGCAGCGTCCCGATCAGCGCCAGGCGTGCCGGACGATAGCCATGCAGCCAGTGGTAGAGGGCATAGCCGGTCGCGCTCAGGCTGGCGAGCAGGATCAGCCCGCTGCGCAGCATGTCGTGGGGCGAGACGCCGTCTAGCACGGCGGCCAACGTCAGCACGGTGATCTCGCCGCGCAGCAGCCAGTCGAGCAGGCGTGGAGACTCTTCCTGGTCGAAGAAGCTGCGAGTGAACTGCAGCAGGAAGAGGACGCTGAGGAGGGCGGTGATATCCGCCACCCGGATCTGGTAATGCCCGAGTTGCGGCAACCAGGCGCCGAGCAGGCCGAAATGTGCGATGGTACTGAGCAGGAGCGTGCCCTGTATGGCCGACAGCCAGAGATTGCAAAGCCCCCTGTTGTAACCGAAACGGACCAGGTGATAGATCATCCCGAGGGCAAGGGCGCTGATCAGCGCGCCAAGGGTATAGGCCAGCTTGTTCTTATCCAGCAGTCCGGCGGTGTCCACGTAGTCGAACCAGGCCGGCGCGGCTTGCCGGGGAGCCAGTCGCAGCCAGACCTCGCGCGTTGTCTGGTCCGTCGGCAGGTCGAACAGGTAAGCCTGCCCGGACGTGGAGAGGCCGTCCGGGAGCATGGCTCCGGTCTCGACCCGGCGCTCCGTCGCGCCCCTATTGGTCAGGAAGAAGTCGACCTGGTCCACGCGCGGGGCGAACACCCAGATCCAGCGCGGGGTGTCGTGCCCGGCGATGGACACGCGCAGCCAGGCAGCCTGGTTGGCCGGCAGGATGAGGGAGCGGTGGCCGAGCGGGTCGAAATGGTCGCGCCGCTCGATAACATCCTTCAGGGTGAGGCTGGCCGATTCGTCGAAAAGGATTCGCCAGTCGCCGTTCGGTGCGCCGGGGCCGAGCGGGCCAAACTGTTCGTCCGAGCGCAGCAGGCTACTTGCCAGGGTCGGCAAAGCCGCGAGTACGACCAGCAGCAAACTGACGATGAGCATTGTGGCATTCCAAGGCCGGCGCACGACGAAGTCCCTTCCCAAATGAGTGGCTAAATTATAACCAATTGTCTGTAGATGAGGTAATGGCCGAAAAGGCCATCAGCCGATGGCCTTTTCGGCCGATCTGTCGTTTTTCGGCGATTATCGCAAGCTTTCAGCCTTCCCGGGCAATGGCGCGGTGGCCGATGTCCTTGCGGTAGAAGCAGCCGCTCCAGCGGATTTTCTCCGCCAAGCGGTAAGCCTGCTGCTGCGCGGAGGATACGCTCGTGCCGATAGCCGTGGCGCAGAGCACGCGGCCGCCGCTAGTGACGACGCGTCCGTCCTTGAGCGCGGTGCCGGCATGGAACACCTTGCCGTCGAGCTGCGCGGCGGCATCCAGGCCCTCGATGGTGTCACCCTTGGCATAATCGCCCGGATAACCGTCGGCGGCCAGCACCACGCCCACGGTCGGGCGCGGGTCCCAGCGGGCCTCGACCTTGTCCAGCGCCCTGGCGAGCGCCGCTTCGACCAGAAGCACCAGCGAGGATTCCAAGCGCAGCATTACCGGCTGGGTTTCCGGGTCGCCGAAGCGGCAGTTGAATTCGATGACCTTGGGCGCGCCCGATTTGTCGATCATCAGGCCGGCATACAGAAAGCCAGTGTAGAGGTTGCCCTCGGCGGCCATGCCGCGCACGGTCGGATGGATGATCTCATCCATCACCCGCCGGTGCACCTCGGGGGTGACCACCGGCGCTGGAGAGTAGGCGCCCATGCCGCCGGTGTTGGGGCCGCTGTCGCCGTCGCCGACGCGCTTGTGATCCTGGCTGGTGGCCATCGGCAGCACGTTCTGGCCGTCCACCATGACGATGAAGCTGGCCTCTTCGCCATCGAGAAACTCCTCGATCACCACGCGGGCGCCGGCATCGCCGAAGGCATTGCCGGAGAGCATGTCGCGCACGGCGGCTTCGGCTTCCCCGAGGGTCGTGGCGACGATCACGCCCTTGCCGGCGGCCAGACCGTCGGCCTTGACCACGATGGGCGCGCCCTGCTCGCGCAGGTAGGCCAGGGCCGGCTCGACCTCGGTGAAGTTCCGGTAGGCAGCCGTGGGGATGTCATGGCGGGCCAAAAAGTCCTTGGTGAAGGCCTTGGAGCCTTCCAGTTGGGCGGCGCCGGCGGTTGGGCCGAAGATGTCCAGGCCGCGCGCGCGGAATAGATCGACCACACCCTTCACCAGCGGGGCCTCGGGACCGACGATGGTCAGTTGCACATGCTTCTCGGCGAAGTCGGCCAGTTCCTCAAGGGCCAGCACGTCGATGGCGACGTTCTCGCACTTGGCTTCGGTAGCGGTGCCGGCGTTGCCGGGCGCGACGAAAACCTTCTCGACGCGCGCATCCTGCGCCACTTTCCAGGCCAGGGCGTGCTCGCGACCGCCGCTGCCGATGATCAATACGTTCATTGCGTTCTCCTGGGGAGAGTCGGACTTGTGGCCCGATCGGTGGACAGCTATGGCTGTCCACCCTACGAAAAAAGGCGCCTCGGCACGAGGTCGCAATGGCGCCGGTAGATGCAGGGCGCCCTGGGCTTCGGCAAGCGCAGTTGCCTGATGGCAGTGAGCATTGGCGGAATCCGGGGCAACGCCGCGGATGCCGGCTTACAGTGCGGCCGGAATCAATGCCTGAAGTGGCGCATGCCGGTGAATACCATGGCGATGCCCGCCTCGTCGGCCGCGGCGATCACCTCGTTGTCGCGCATCGAGCCGCCCGGCTGAATTACCGCAGTGATGCCGGCCTTGGCCGCATTGTCGATGCCATCGCGGAAGGGGAAGAAGGCATCGCTCGACATCACCGCGCCCGCGACCTCGAGCCCGGCGTGCTCGGCTTTGATCGCGGCGATCCGCGCGGAGTTGACGCGGCTCATCTGGCCGGCGCCGACGCCAATGGTCTGGCGGTTCCTGGCATAGACGATGGCATTGGACTTGACGAACTTGGCCACCTTCCAGGCGAAGATCAGGTCGTGGATTTCCCGCTCGGTCGGCGCGCGCCGGGTGACGACCTTGAGGTCGGCCTCGGCGATCATGCCGATGTCGCGGCTCTGCACCAGCAGGCCGCCGTTGACGCGCTTGAAGTCCAGGCCATTGGCGCGCTCGGCCGGCCACTGGCCGCATTCGAGCAGGCGCACGTTAGCCTTGGCCGCCACCGCCTCGCGGGCTTCAGCGGAAACGCTGGGGGCGATGATCACTTCGACGAACTGGCGCTCGACGATGGCTCTGGCGGTCGCGCCGTCCAGTTCTCGGTTGAAGGCGATGATACCGCCGAAGGCGGACTCGCTGTCGGTGGCGTAGGCCAGGTCGTAGGCTTTGCGGATGCCGCCCTCGTCTTCCGGTACCACGGCGACGCCGCAGGGGTTGGCGTGCTTGACGATGACGCAAGCCGGCTTTACGAAGCTCTTCACGCACTCCAGCGCGGCATCGGTGTCGGCCACGTTGTTGTAGGACAGCTCCTTGCCCTGCAACTGGCGGGCAGTGGCCACGCTGGCCTCGGCCGCACCGGTCTCGACGTAGAAGGCCGCCTTCTGGTGCGGGTTCTCGCCGTAGCGCATGTCCTGAGCCTTGATGAACTGGCTGTTGAAGGTACGCGGGAACGCGGCACGGCCTTCGGTGGTAAGGGTTTCGGCGCCCTGTTCGATGGTGCCCAGATAGTTGGCGATCATGCCGTCATAGGCTGCGGTGTGCTCGAAGGCCCTGAGCGCCAGATCGAAGCGCTGGGCGTAGGTCAGGCCGCCGTTCTTCAGGCTCTCGAGCACGCTGGCGTAGTCGGCGGCGTTGACCACGATAGCGACGTCCTTGTGGTTCTTCGCCGCCGAGCGGACCATGGTCGGTCCACCGATGTCGATGTTCTCGATGGCCTCGGCGAGGCTGCAGCCGGGCTTGGCCACGGTGGCGGCGAAGGGGTAGAGGTTGACCGCGACCAGATCGATCGGCTGGATGCCGTGCTCGGCCATGACCGCCGCGTCGAGATCGCGGCGGCCGAGAATGCCACCGTGGATCTTCGGATGCAGGGTCTTCACCCGACCATCCATCATTTCCGGAAAACCGGTGTAGTCGGCTACTTCTACGGCGTCGACGCCATGCTCGCGCAGCAGCTTGAAGGTGCCGCCGGTGGAAAGGATCTCGACGCCGAGAGCGGCGAGCTCGCGGGCGAAGTCGACGACGCCGGTCTTGTCGGACACGCTAATTAGCGCGCGGCGGACGGGAAGGCGGGTAGTCTGGTCGGTCATCTCGGGTTCCATCAGGACAGGATTGAATGGAAACGGGAGCGGTCCGGCCGCTCCCGTTTCAGACAGGTGGGCTACAGCAGGTCGTACTGCTTGAGCTTCTTGCGCAGGGTGCCGCGGTTCAGGCCGAGCAATTCGGAGGCTTTGGTCTGGTTACCCTTGACATACTGCATCACGGTTTCCAGCAGGGGAGCCTCCACTTCGGAAAGCACCAGGTTGTAGACATCCGTGACCGCAGCGCCCTCGAGATGGGCGAAGTAGTTGCGCAGCGCTTTTTCCACGCTGTCGCGCAGCGTCTGGCCCGCCTCGCTCGGTGTGTTCAGGTGCTGTTTCAGATTGGCGTTTTCGCTCACCGGTGTCGTTCCACTCTCTAAAGTCTCGGTCGTCGTCGTCATGCGGCCACCCCTTCTCCATCTTTGTGACGTTCGGCGAAGAATCGCCGCACGTGGGCGCTCTGTGCGTCCGTGGTATCCAAGCGGTTGAACTGGGCTCGAAACTCCTGCGCGTCCGGCAGGCTCGCCAGGTACCAGCCGACGTGCTTGCGGGCGATGCGAACGCCCAGCTCCTCCCCATAGAAACGGTACAGTGCGGCCAGATGCTCCAGCACAATGGGCTCCACTTCGAGCGTCGTCATCGCCGGCAGGCGCTCGCCGGTTCGCAGGTAGTGCTCGATCTCGCGGAAGATCCATGGCCGCCCCTGAGCCGCACGGCCGATCAGCAGGCCGTCGGCGCCGGTGGCATCGAGCACCTGGCGGGCCTTTTCCGGCGAGTCGATGTCGCCGTTGGCGAACACCGGAATCGATACCGCCCGCTTGATGGCGGCAATGGTGTCGTATTCAGCCGCGCCGCCATAGAGGTCGGCGCGGGTCCGGCCGTGCACGGCGAGGGCGGCGATGCCGGCCTGCTCGGCGAGCCGGGCGATGCCGACCCCGTTGCGGTTGGCCCGGTCCCAGCCGGTACGGATCTTCAGGGTCACCGGGACCTCGACGGCGGCCACCACCGCCCGGAGGATCTCGGCGACCAACGCCTCGTCGCGCATCAGCGCCGAGCCGGCGGCCTTGTTGCAGACCTTCTTCGCCGGACAGCCCATGTTGATGTCGACGATCTGCGCGCCCAGTTCTACGTTGCGCCGGGCCGCCTCGGCGAGCCGCTGCGGGTCGCCGCCGGCGATTTGTACCGAGCGCGGTTCCGGCTCGTCGCCGTGCGGCAGGCGCAGGCGCGACTTGCGGCTATTCCACAGGCGAACGTCGCTGGTGAGCATTTCCGAAACCGTCATGCCGGCGCCGAGCCGGCGGCACAGCGCGCGAAACGGTCGATCGGTGACACCGGCCATGGGCGCCAGGATCAATTGGTTGGGCAAAGTGTAGGGGCCGATGCGTACCGCCGACATAGGTCTTCCCTGCTGGAGACGGATTTCAGGTCGAACGGGGACCGTAAAAAAAGGGTAAGCATGATACCTGCTCTCTATGAATGGATAAAGGCTGCGCTGCGCAAAATATGAACAGCGGGCAGGCAGGCGCCCATGACCGAAGGGCAGCTCGGTGGCTACTCTCCAGGCAGCGAAGTCACTCTGGAGAGTGAAAGCTTAGGCTGTAATTCACCGCCTGTGTGCCAGGGTCGAGAATCTCCAGCGAGATGTGGATCGGCGTCTGGGGCGGCATTTCCTGCTGCCCGGCCAACTCGCCGCCGAGGTACTCGTTGGGCTTGAAGCGCCGGGTGGCGACAATCTGGCCGTTGATGTCGGCGAAGCGCAGTTCGAGCAGGGGGAAGGGCTGAGCGAAGGCGGCGCGGTTGTAGAGGATCGCGTCGACCACCAGGGCACCGGCAAATTCGGGATGGTTACGCACCACTAGGTTGCTGCTCCTGATCTGGGCGATGTCGACCCGTGACGGCAGACTGCAGCCGAGGTAGGGGCACAGCCGCTCGAACCAGGGCCGGTAGCTGTCCTGGCGGGCCAGTTCATCGTAGTGGAGCCAGAGGTATTGTCCGGCCAGGATGGCGATCGCCAGCAAGTTCAGGGCGATCCAGAGGAGGCGGCGTCTCCAGGGTTGGCGTGGTTTCTGCCAATCGAGGCGAAGAGGTTCGTCGACCAGTTCGAGCAGTCCTTCCCCAGGACGCTCCGGCGTGCCGTGAGCGGGCCGGCCGGCGGGGACAAACTGGCGCGTCTTGCCCCTGACAGCGGGTGTTTCCCGAGACGCTGAGCGACGCGGCTCGTCCCGGGCGACGTGCGGTTCCAGGGTCAGGGGCGGCTCGGGGCGTTCGCCCTGACCGCTCGGTATGACGAGTAGGCTGCTGGTCGGCGGCAACTGTGGTTCGACGGGGGCTGGTCGTGTACGGGGCGCGGTCTGGTCTGGCGCCGCTGCGTCGGTGCTCTGCGGCGTCGCCCTCAACTGGCGCTCCTGGCTTTCCAGCTTGGCCAGTTCCTCGTCCAGGTCGAGGGTGTCCAGATCCAGATTGCCCAGGTCGAATTCGTCGTAATCCCTGTGGGCCGGGGGGGGCGCCGAACGGATCTCGGCGGGCGGCGCTACCGGGGGCGTGGTGGTCGGCGCCGCGCTGCTCGGCGCCTCGGCGTGGGCCGGTCGCTCGATCAGATGCTCGGCGGCGTTGAATACCCGCAGACAGGAACCGCAGCGTACCGCGCCGCGGGCGGCATCGAGCTGCGCGCGGTTGACGCGGAAACGGGTCCGGCAGTGTGGGCACTGGGTAGCGAAGGTGTCTGTCATGCGGCGAGCCGGCAGTCGATGATCTGGACTGAGTCGGAGCGCTAGTCTAGCTCAGCCTCCGGCCCCGAGGCAGGGCGTCAGCGACGCACGCCGTCGATGCGTACCCAGCCGTCCTTTTCCGTCGTGGGCGCGAGGACGAAGGCGCCTTCATAAGCGGCACGTACTTCCCCGGCCTGCTCGGCGAGGATACCCGACAGCGCTAGGCGGCCGCCCGGCCGGACCAGCGAGGCGAGCTGCGGCGCCAGTTGCACCAGCGGACCGGCGAGGATGTTGGCCACCACCACGTCGGCCGGCTGGCGCGGCAGGTCCGCCGGCAAATGGAGCGGGAAACGCGCCGGATCGATGCCATTGCGCAGGGCGTTGTCGCGCGAGGCCTCCAGTGCCTGCGGGTCGATGTCGGTACCGATCGCCCGTTCGGCACCGAGCAGCAGTGCGGCGATGGCGAGGATGCCCGAGCCGCAGCCGAAGTCCAGCACACTACGGCCGGCGAGCTCCTGGCCGTCCAGCCACTCCAGGCACAGCGCGGTGGTCGGATGGGTTCCGGTGCCGAAGGCCAGGCCGGGGTCGAGCAGCAGGTTGACCGCTTCGGACTCCGGCGCCTGGTGCCAGCTCGGCACTATCCACAGGCGGCGGCCGAAGCGCATCGGCTGGAAGTTGTCCATCCAACTGCGTTCCCAGTCCTGGTCCTCGATGCGTTCGACTTGATGTGCGGGCAACTCGCTGCCGCGCAGCAGGCGCAGGTGGGCGAGCAGAGCGTCCGCGTCGGTGTCGGCTTCGAACAGCGCCAGCAGATGGGTATGCGACCAGAGCGGGGTGGTGCCGAGATCCGGTTCGAAAATCGGCTGGTCCTCGGCATCCATGAAGGTCACCGAGACCGCGCCCAGCTCGAGCAACCGGTCCTCCAGTGCGCCAGCCTGGTCGGGGGTGATGGCGAGTCGGATTTGCAGCCAGGGCATGGGCGGGACCTCTTGCAAAATGCGGCGGGCGCGGATAAACGCGGCGGGCAAGCTTACTGGAGGGAGGCGCCGGCCGCCAGCCGACGACGGGGAACACGGCGGAAACGACGGGGCCGCCCGAAGGCGGCCCCGTCGTGCGGCGCGGGCGTATCGCTCAGTGCTTGTCCAGACCCAGTTTCTTTTCCAGGTAGTGGATGTTCACGCCGCCCTGGCAGAAGCTCGGATCCCGGGTGAGTTCGCGGTGCAGCGGCACGTTGGTCTTGATGCCGTCGACGACGATCTCGTCCAGGGCGTTGCGCATGCGCGCCATGGCCTCGTCGCGGTCCTTGCCGTAGGCGATCAGTTTGCCGATCAGCGAGTCGTAGTTCGGCGGCACCATATAGCCGCTGTAGAGGTGCGAGTCGACGCGGATGCCGTTGCCGCCCGGTGCGTGGTAGTGCTTGACCTTGCCGGGGCTGGGCATGAAGGTCGCAGGGTCCTCGGCGTTGATCCGGCACTCCAGCGCATGGCCGCGGATCACCACGTCTTCCTGGCGGATCGACAGCGGCTCGCCGCCGGCGATGCGCAGCATCTCCTTGACGATGTCGACGCCGGTGACCATCTCGGTGACCGGGTGCTCCACCTGTACGCGGGTATTCATCTCGATGAAGTAGAAGCGCCCGTCCTCGTAGAGGAACTCGAAGGTGCCGGCGCCGCGATAGCCGATCTCGATGCAGGCCCGCACGCAGCGGTCCAGTACCTCGGCGCGGGCCTGCGGGTCGATGTTCGGCGCCGGGGCTTCTTCCAGGACCTTCTGGTGGCGGCGCTGCAGCGAGCAGTCGCGGTCGCCCAGGTGGATGGCGTTGCCCTTGCCGTCGGACAGCACCTGCACCTCTACATGGCGCGGGTTCTCCAGGAACTTCTCGAGGTAGACCATGCCGTTGCCGAAGGCGGCCTCGGCCTCGGTACGGGTCAGCCGCGCCGACTTGATCAGGTCCTCTTCCTTGCGGACCACGCGCATGCCGCGCCCGCCGCCGCCGCCGGCGGCCTTGATGATCACTGGGTAGCCGACTTCGCGGGCGATCGCCAGGGCCTCTTCCTCGTTTTCCGGCAGCGGGCCGTCGGAGCCGGGCACGGTGGGCACGCCGGTCCGCTTCATGGCGTCCTTGGCCGAAACCTTGTCGCCCATCAGGCGGATCACTTCGGCGGTCGGACCGATGAATGCGAAACCGGACTTCTCCACCTGCTCGGCGAAGTCGGCGTTCTCGGCGAGAAAGCCATAGCCCGGATGAATCCCGTTCGCGCCGGTGACTTCGGCGGCGGCGATGATGGCCGGGATGTGCAGGTAGGATTTGGCCGCCGGGGCCGGGCCGATGCACACGCTCTCGTCGGCGAGGCCCAGATGCATCAGTTCGCGGTCCGCCGTCGAATACACAGCCACCGTCTTGATGCCCAGTTCCTTGCAGGCGCGCAGGATACGCAGGGCAATCTCGCCACGGTTGGCGATCAGGACTTTTTCCAGCATCGCAGGATCTCCGCGGTTCAGACGATGGTGAACAGCGGCTGGTCGTACTCCACCGGCTGGCCGTTTTCCACCAAGATGGTTTCGATGACGCCGCCGACTTCAGCCTCGATGTGGTTCATCATCTTCATGGCTTCGACGATGCACAGGATATCGCCCTTCTTCACGCTCTGGCCGACCTGCACGAAGGCCGAGGCGCTCGGTGACGGCGAGCGGTAGAAGGTGCCGACCATCGGCGAGCGGACCACGTGGCCGTTCAGCTTGGATGCGGCGACTTCGGCAGGCGCGGCGGGCGCGGCGACGGCTGCGGCGACCGGGGCGGGCATGGCGGCCATCGGCGGTGCGGCGGCATACACCGTCTGGGGAACGTTCTTGGAATGGCGGCTGATGCGAACCGATTCTTCGCCTTCGCGAATCTCCAGTTCGTCGATACCGGATTCTTCCAGCAGTTCGATTAGTTTCTTGACTTTGCGGATATCCATTCGAATTAACTCCGATTACGAATCAGGAATGTTCAAGTTGTTCGAGGACGGCCTCGAGGGCCAGCCGGTAGCCGCTGGCGCCCAGGCCGCAAATCACCCCTACGGCGATGTCGGAGAAGTAGGAGTGATGACGGAAGGGCTCGCGTTTGTGCACGTTGGACAGATGCACTTCGATGAATGGGATGCTCACCGCCAGCAATGCGTCACGCAGGGCGACACTCGTATGGGTGAAAGCCGCCGGATTGAAGATGATATAGCTCACGCCCTCCTGACGGGCGGCATGGATGCGTTCGATCAAGACGTGCTCGGCGTTGCTCTGCAGGTGGAGCAGGCGATGGCCGGCCGCGCTGGCGCGGCGTTCCAGGTCCTGATCGATTTGCGCGAGGGTAGTGGCGCCGTACACGCTGGGTTCACGAGTGCCCAGCAGGTTGAGGTTGGGGCCGTGTAGCACCAATAGGGTGGCCATGTTGGTTGTCCTTGCGTACTGATATGAGGGGGCATGGCGGCGGGCCCTCCCGTCCCGCGGGGCGCGGGCTGGCTGGGGCTCCGTTCCGTCGAGACCTTCAGCCGAACATTTTAACCGGAATTTCCTGCATATTACCTGCGATTCCTTGCAGATGCCTTACAAGATTAGCGTTGGGATTGACTTTCCCGGAGGCGTTGCGCAAAAGCGGCGGCGTCGATCTCGCCGACCACCCGCAGCCTTTCGTGCTCCGTGCCGTCGGCGGCGAAGAATTGAATCGCCGGCGGGCCGAACAGCCGGTAGCGATCCAGCAGCGCGCGCTGTGCCGGAGTGCCGGCGGTGATGTCGAAGCGGATCAGCCGGTAGCCGACGAACTGCGCTGCGACCTGTGGGTCGGCGAACACCTCGCGCTCGATCACTTTGCAACTGATGCACCAGTCGGCATACCAGTCGAGCAGCAGCGGCTGGGCGGCATTCTTCGCTTCGGCCAGGGCGGCGTCCAGTGCTTCCGGCGTGTCGAGGGTCTGCCAGGCGCCGGCGGTCCGGGCCGCGGGAGCGGCGGACAGGGACGCGCCGCCCAGCGGACGTAGCGGATCGGACTCGCCGCGCAGCGCACCGGTCCAACTGGCCAGGGCATAGACCAGCAGAGCCAGCCCGGCCAACTGGCCGAGCTTCTGCCGGTGGCTCTTCGCGGTGAATTCCAAGGCGCCGAGAAACAGCGCCACCCCGCCAGCCAGCAAGCCCCACAGGGCCAGCGCCAGCGGGCCGGGCAGCACCCGTTCGAGTAGCCATACGGCGACCGCCAGCAGCAACACGCCGAAGGCGTTGCGCACCGCTACCATCCAGGGACCGCTCCTGGGCAGCAGGGCACCTCCACCGGTGGCGAACAGTACCAGCGGCGCGCCCATGCCGAGTCCCAGGGCGAAGAGCTTCAAGCCGCCGCCCAGGGCATCGCCGCTCGAACTGATGTACAGCAGCGCGCCGGCCAGCGGGGCGGAAACGCAAGGCGAAACCAGCAGGCTGGATAGCACGCCGAGGACGGCGGCGCCCCACAGCGAGCCGCCGCGCGTATTGCCGGCCAGGCGCTCCAGCGGCGCGGCGAGGGCCGTTGGCAGGCGCAGCTCGAAGACTCCGAACATGGCCAGGGCGAAAAGGCCGAAGAAGGCGGCGAAGGGTACCAGCACCCAGGGCGATTGCAGGCGCGCCTGCAGATTCAGCTCGGCGCCGAACAGTCCTGTCAGCGCGCCGAGCACGGCGAAGCAGGCGGCCATCGGCAGTACGTAGGCCAGCGACAGGACGAGGCCGCGTGCGCCGCCGATCTCCCCGCGCAGCACCACGCTGGAGAGGATCGGCAGCATCGGCAGCACGCAGGGGGTGAAGGTCAGGCCGAGGCCGGCGAGGAAGAACAGGGCCAGTTCCCGCCAGCCCCAGCCCGGCGCGTCGGCGGGCGAAGCGGCCCCGGCCGCGGGAGCGTCGCCGATCCGCAGCCGTTCGGTTTCCGGCGGATAGCATAGCCCTTTGTCGGCGCAGCCCTGGTAGCCGACCTGCAGGTCGAAAGGGCGCCCGTCCGGGTTGGCCACGGGCAACTCGACGTCGAGCACGCCGTAATAGACCTCCGTCTCGCCGAAATACTCGTCGGTCTTGCGCGTGCCGTCCGGCAGGCGCGGCTCGCCCGCCGCGACCCCCGGCGTCTCGCTGCGGAACTGCAGGCGCTGACGGTACAGGTAGTAGCCCTCGGCGGCGACGAAGCGCAGTTTCACCGCCTGCGCCGTGGCGTCCACCAGGCTCAGGCGGAAGGCTTCGCGGACTGGCAGGAAGTCGCCGCGGTTGTCCAGGCCGCCCAGCGTGGCGCCGGGCCGGTTGTCGAACAGGCCGGCGGCGGCGGGCAAAGCGAGCAGCAGCAGGAGCAGGGGCAGCAGCAGGCGGCGCATGGCGTTCTCGCAGAAACGTGCAGAAATACAAAGGGGACGGATGATACCGGAGGCGGCGAGGCGCTGCAGGCCGCAGGCGGCTTGGCAAGCGCCACCTTGGCCGCAGGCGGGCGCGGTGCCGCGTTGTCCCGGTATTCCACCCATTAGTGCTAGGCTTGGGCGGCCGGCCCAGTGGGCTGGCCGACTTTTCGAATCATGAAGGATCTTGTCATGCTGGACTGGAAAGAAAGCGCAAGCCGTGTGTACGGTGGGGCCGACAGCGCCCTGCGGCGCATCGTCGGCAACCACTGGCTGGGGCGCGCCCTGGCGCTGTTGCTTGCCCTCTACCTGCTGGTGACCGGATTGCTGGGCTGGTTCTGGAGCCTGGAGCCGGATGCCTTCCCGGTGCAGGAGAACGCCAAAGCCTCGGCCGAGCAGACGCAGCGCAAGTTCGTCAAGGGCTACACCACCGTCGAGACCCTGCGGACCGTGGCCGGTACCCTGCTCGACAAGCCGGGCGGCTACCTGACCAACGACCTGTCCCCGCCCGGCATCTGGCTGGACAACATGCCCAGTTGGGAATTCGGCGTGCTGACCCAGGTGCGCGACCTGGCGCGCTCGCTGCGCAAGGAAATGGCCCGTTCGCAGTCGCAATCCACCGAAGACCCGGATCTGGCCAAGGCCGAGCCGCGCTTCAACTTCGACAACCGTAGCTGGGCGCTGCCGGCGTCCGAAACCGAGTACCGCGCCGGTCTCAAGCTGCTCGACAACTATCTGGCGCGCCTGGCCGACCCGGTCAAGCCCAGCGCGCAGTTCTTCGCCCGCGCTGACAACCTGAATGGCTGGCTGGGCGACGTCGCCACCCGTCTCGGCTCGCTCTCCCAGCGGCTCTCGGCGAGCATCGGCCAGGAGCGCCTGGATGCCGACCTGGTGCCCGACCAGGTACAGCAGGGCGAAGTCGTCAAGACGCCCTGGCTGCAGATCGACAACGTGTTTTACGAGGCGCGCGGCCAGGCCTGGGCGCTGGCGCATTTCCTGCGCGCCATCGAGGTGGATTTCGGCGACGTGCTGGCGCGCAAGAATGCCACTGTCAGCCTCCAGCAGATCATCCGCGAGCTGGAAGCGGCGCAGGAGCCGCTGTGGAGCCCGATGGTGCTGAACGGCAGTGGCTACGGCATGCTGGCCAACCACTCGCTGGTGATGGCCAACTTCATCTCCCGGGCCAATGCCGCGCTGAACGACCTGCGCGCGCTGCTTTCCCAGGGCTGATGGATACCTCCACACGGGAGGCGGCCCATCGGGCCGCCTCGGACGCCGAACTGGTCGCCTGGGTCGACGCCGACGACCGCCTGCTCGGCGCGTTGCCCCGCGCCGAGCTTCGCGAGCGCGGTCTGATCGGCCGCGGCACCTTCATCCTGCTGTTCAACGGCGCCGGGCAGCTCTGCGTGCACCGGCGTACCCTCAGCAAGGCGATCTATCCCGGCTATTGGGACGTCGCCGCTGGCGGCATGGTGCAGGCCGGCGAAAGCTATGGCGAGTCCGCCGTCCGCGAATTGGCCGAGGAGCTCGGCATCACCGGCGTGGCGCTGCGCGAGCACGGCCACTTCTTCTTCGACCAGCCGGACAACCACCTATGGTGCGCGGTATTCTCGGCGGTCTCTGACGCTCCGCTGGTGTTGCAGCCCGAGGAAGTGCTGGAGGCCCGCTTCGTCCCGCCCCACGAGGCCCTGCGCGAGGCCTGCGAGCGTCCTTATTGCCCGGATTCTCTTGAGGCGTTGCGCCGCTACCTCGGCATGCGCTGAGCGCGCGCTGCTTGCCGGTCCCGCGCCGTGTCGAGCGGCTGCGTCCGGCGAGTGTCGTCGAGAACGGGAGCCCATGCGAGTCCGGGTCCCTTGATCCAACGCAGCCGTCGGTCCGCGCGGGTTTCCTACACTGTCAGCGTTTCCACAACAGCCGGCCTGCCGGGATTGGCGGCGCCGGACGAACGGCAGGAGCTTTCCCCCATGAAAATCGTGATGTTCAGTGCGCAACCCTACGACGAGCGCTCTTTCGACGAGGTATTGCAGCGCGACTACGTTTCCCGTGGCTTCGAACTGGTCTACCAGAAGGTCGCGCTATCCACGCAGACCGTGGCGCTGGCCCAGGGGGGCGAAGCGGTGTGCGCCTTCGTCAACGACCAGCTCGATGCCGCGGTGCTGGAAACCCTGCACGGCTATGGCGTGCGAGCGATCCTGTTGCGCTGCGCGGGGTTCAACCATATCGACTTGGAAGCCGCCCGCCGCCTAGGGCTGTTCGTCGCCCGGGTGCCGGCCTATTCGCCCGAAGCGGTGGCCGAGCACACTATCGCCTTGATTCTGACCCTCAACCGGCACACCCACCGTGCCTATAACCGGGTGCGCGAGGGCAACTTCATGCTCGACGGCCTGCTCGGCTTCAACCTGCACGGCAAGACCGTGGGTCTGATCGGCACCGGCCAGATCGGCCTGGCCACGGCACGTATCCTCAAGGGCTTCGGCTGTCGGGTGCTCGGCTACGATCCGTACCGGACGGCTGAGTTCGCCGCCCTCGGCGACTACATGGAGCTCGACGTGCTGCTCGCCGAATCCGACGTGATCAGTCTGCACTGTCCGCTGAACGACGCCACCTGGCACCTGATCGACGCCGCCCGTCTGGCACGGGTCAAGCGCGGCGCCATGCTGGTCAACACCTCGCGCGGCGCGCTGATCGACACCCATGCGGTGATCGCCGCGCTGAAATCGCGGTGCCTCTCGGCATTAGCCATCGATGTCTACGAGCAAGAGAGCCAGTTGTTCTTCCACGACCGCTCCTCGGACATCATCGACGACGACGTCTTCACGCGGCTGATGACCTTTCCCAACGTGATCGTCACCGGCCACCAGGGCTTCTTCACCACCGAGGCGCTGCGCGAGATCGCCGAGACCACCCTGCGCAACCTCGACTGCTACGCGAGCGGCCACGCCTGCGGGAATGCGCTGACGAGCGATAGCTGAGCGACAACGGGCGGTGGGCGCAGCGCGCCTGGCCGCCCTCACTTCTGGGGCTGCCGTGCCGTTCATTAGGCTTCGCTGTGGCCTTCCGAGATTTGCTACCTTTCCGGCTTTTCCGCGCTGCTAGGCTACCTTGCGCGAACCCAGCCGCATGCGGACGGAAGTGCGGGGAAAAGCGTGATTTTCCAGCCTTGAGGAGCACCAGTCATGGCATTGAATGTCGACTACCTGCTGCGCACGGCTGCTACTCTGGAACAGGCCCTGCTGGCATTGGGGAAAATGCCGTCCAGCGAGGACATCCTCTTTGACCTCTACCGCAATGCCGCGATCAAGAGTTTCGAGCTGTCGCTGGAAACCGCCGGCAAACTGCTGCGCAAGGCACTCAAGCTGTATGTCGGCAGCCCGCGCAGCGTCGATGCGCTGGTGTTCAACGACCTGCTGCGCTATGCCGGCAAATATGGACTACTAAAATGCGGACGGCGTCGAGCGCTGGCTGGCCTACCGTGCCAATAGCAACAACACTGCCCATGACTACGGTGAAGGCTTCGCCAACGATACCCTAAAGCTTCCGCCCAGCTACCTGGCCGACGTGCGCCTCCTGGCTGGCAAGCTACAGGAGGTGTTTGATGCCGCGTCTTGAGGCGGATCGCCTGTACCTTGAGCCGCGCCACCTGGCCTTGCTGCAAGATCTGCTGCGCCAGCATGTTCCGGGCGCCGAGGTCTGGGCCTACGGCAGCCGCGCCAACGGCGGCGCTCACGAAACCAGCGACCTCGACTTGGTACTGCGTAATCCGGTCGACTCCGATCGCATCGTCGAGGGGCTAGCAGCACTCAGGGAGGCCTTGCAGGCTAGCAGCCTGCCGATCCTGGTGGAGGTTCACTCCTGACCGGCTCTGCCAGAGACTTTCCAGCGGGAAATCGAGCGGGCGTATGTGGTGATTCAGGATGTAGGCGGGAGCCTTGAGCGGTGAACGGCCAATTGCGCCGGCCGGACCGGGGTCGTTGCTGGAGTCCGTGATGGAAAGGGATACTTGGTTCAACCACGGGATAAAGGCCAGTACATAGCGCCACCACCTTCGGCATTTCACACGCTTGCCGCTACACTGCCCCCTCGTTTCCCCGCATTTCCGAGGAGCCAGCCTTGGCCAAGAAAGCCTCTTCGTTTGCCGCCCTGGGCGGTTTGGTCTATTCCACCGACGGCGGCCGTCATTGTCCCGACTGCGACCAGCCGGTCGCCGCCTGCATCTGCGGGCAGAGTCAGGTAGCGGCCGGCGACGGTATCGCCCGGGTGCGCCGCGAGACCAAGGGGCGTGGCGGCAAGACAGTGACCACCGTCAGCGGCCTGCCGCTGGCCGGCGATGCGCTGAAGGAGCTGGCCAGTGCCCTGAAACGCCGCTGTGGCACCGGTGGCGCGCTCAAGGAGGGGGTCATCGAAATCCAGGGCGAACACGTCGAGCTGCTTCTCGAAGAGCTCGTCAAGCGCGGCTTCAAGGCGAAGAAATCCGGCGGCTAATTTCTATATCAGACCACCTCTCTGCACAGGAGCGACTCATGGCTCGACGTACACGCAAAGACGACGGCAGCCAGTGGACCGTGAGCGACAGCCGCGCCGTCTACGGCATCCGTCACTGGGGTGCCGGTTATTTCGCGATCAACGAGCGGGGCCACGTGGAGGCCCGGCCGAACCGCGTCGCCGACCGGCCGGTCGATCTCGTCGAACTGCTCGGCCAGTTGCGCGAGGCCGGCCTGTCGCTGCCGCTGCTGGTGCGTTTCCCGGATATCCTGCAGGACCGCGTGCGCCAGTTGACCGGTGCCTTCGATGCGAACATCGCGCGCCTCGGCTACCAGAGCGGCTACACCGCGCTGTACCCGATCAAGGTCAACCAGCAGGAGGCGGTGGTGGAGAGCATCATCGCCACGGCGAACGTCTCCATCGGCCTGGAGGCCGGCTCAAAGCCAGAGTTGCTCGCCGTGCTGGCGTTGGCGCCGAAAGGCGGCACCATCGTCTGCAACGGCTACAAGGACCGCGAATTCATTCGCCTGGCGCTGATCGGCCAGAAACTCGGCCACTCGGTGTTCATCGTCATCGAGAAGGAATCGGAAGTGCAACTGATCATCGAGGAGGCGGCCGAACTCCGGGTCGTCCCGCAGCTCGGCCTGCGCGTGCGACTGTCCTCGCTGACTTCCTCAAAATGGGCCGATACCGGCGGCGAGAAGGCCAAGTTTGGCCTCTCCGCGGCGCAACTGCTGCGCGTGACCGAACGCCTGCGCGACGCCGGGCTGGAGCAGGGGGTACGCCTCCTGCACTTCCATATGGGCTCGCAGATCGCCAACCTGGCCGATTACCAGGGCGGCTTCAAGGAGGCTATCCGCTACTACGCCGAACTGCGCGCCCTCGGCCTGCCCCTCGACCACGTGGACGTCGGCGGTGGCCTAGGCGTCGATTACGACGGTACCCATTCGCGCAACCCCAGCTCGATCAACTACGACATGGACGATTACGCCGCCACCGTGGTCGGCATGCTCAAGGAGTTCTGCGATGCCCAGGGCCTGCCGCATCCGCACATCTTTTCGGAGAGCGGCCGCGCTCTGAGCGCGCATCACGCGATGCTGGTGGTGCAGGTCACCGACGTGGAGCGCCACAACGACCAGTTGCCGGAGATCAACGATCCGCAGCGTCTGCCGGAGACGCTGTGCTGGCTGATCGAACTGCTCGGCCCGACCGATGACGAGATGGTCACGGAGACCTACTGGCGCGCCACCCAGTACTTGGGCGAATTGTCGCGCATGTATGCCGACGGCAAGCTGGGCCTGGCCGATAAGGCGCTCGCCGAGCAGTGCTACTACGCGCTATGCCGGCGTCTGCACGACTCGCTGAAGGCCCGCCAGCGCTCCCACCGCCAGGTACTCGACGAACTCAACGACAAGCTGGCGGACAAGTACATCTGCAACTTCTCGGTGTTCCAGAGCTTGCCGGACACTTGGGCGATCGGTCAGGTCCTGCCGATCCTGCCGCTCGACCGGCTTGACGAGGAGCCTCTGCGCCGCGCCGTGCTGCAGGACCTGACCTGCGACTCCGACGGCAAGATCAAGCAGTACGTCGACGAGCAAAGCATCGAGACCAGTCTGCCGGTGCACGAGCTGCGCGCGGGCGAGGAGTATCTTTTGGGCATCTTCCTGGTCGGCGCCTATCAGGAGATCCTCGGCGACATGCACAACCTGTTCGGCGACACCGACTCGGTGAACGTCTACCAGCGCGCCGACGGCAGCATCTACCACGCTAGCATCGAGACCCACGACACCATCGAGGACATGCTGCGCTACGTGCACCTGTCGCCCGAGGAACTGATGACCTACTACCGCGACAAGGTGGCCGGCGCGCCCATCAGCGCCCGCGAACGCGCCCAGTACCTCGATGCCCTGCGCCTGGGGCTGACGCGCTCGTCCTACCTGTCGGGCTGAGCGCCGCTTTCGGTGGGAAACCGCCGCGCGGGTTTTCCACGAGATAGCCCACCCTGCGATCCGATCGCCCGTACGCAGGGTGGAAAACGGCCGCGGCCCTCCCCGCCAGGCCGGATCGGCTTAGAGCCTGTTAACACTACTCCGCGCGGCCGCGACGGAGCCTGTTTTTGCGCGCGGTTAGGCGCGAGCAGAGAAGTTTGGTCATGCCAAACGAACGACGAGCAACGACGCACCGCGCAAAAACAGGCCCGTCCCTGGGGGGCACGGCAAATGGCGCCATGCGTCGTTGCGGGACTTGGCAGGGGAATGCCATTCCCTGCGTCCCGCGCCTGGCCTGGCGCCATTTGGCGCAGCAACGCGGCTCGCGAGAGTAGTGTTAACAGGCCCTAGCCAGCGGCCTGTGCCGCCAGTCCCTGGCGCCACAGGCGCCGAGCGAAGGCCGCCATGCTCAGGGCGCGCAGCGCCATGAAGGCGAGGAAGGCCAGCCACAGGCCGTGGTTGCCGAGGCCCCGTAGCAGCCAGGCGAGCGGCAGCGCCAGGGCCACGGCGAACAGCATGGCATCGCGCATCTCGCGGGCACGGGTGGCGCCGATGAACAGGCCGTCGAGCAGGTAGCTCCACACCGCGATCAGCGGCAGCACGGCGAGGTAGTACAGGTGTTCCGCGGCCAGTTCGCGCACCGCCGGGATATCGGTCTGTAGGCGGACGAACAGCGGACCGCCGGCCAGGAAGAACAGCGCGAAGCCCAGGCTGGCCAGCAGCGACCAGAGCCCGGCGACCGCCAGCGAGCGTTGCAGGGTGGTGCGGTCGCGGCTGCCGATGGCATGCCCGCACAGCGCCTCGACGGCATGGGCCAGGCCGTCCAAGGCGTGGGCGGTGAGTAGCAGGCCGTTGAGCAGCAGGGCGTTGGCCGCCACCGTGGCGTCGCCGAGCCGGGCGCCCTGCACGGTGATCAGGAAGAACACCAGTTGCAGGAGCAGGCTGCGCAGAAAGATGTCGCGGTTCACCGCCAGCAGCGAGCGCCAGTTCGCCCAGCGGCGCAGGGCGTCCCAAGACAGCCGGCCGGGATACCGGCGCAGCGCTCGGCGAGCCAGCGCCAGGCCGAGCAAGGTACCGCTCCACTCGGCGATCACCGAGGCGCGGGCGGCGCCGGCCACGCCCCAGTCGAGGCCGAGGACGAACCACAAGTCGAAGACCAGGTTGCCCAGGCTGGTGACCAGCAGCATGGCCAGCGGCGCGCGAGCGTTCTGCGTGCCGAGCAGCCAGCCGATTAGGGCGTAGCCGGCCAGCACCGCCGGCAGGCCGAGCAGGCGGGTATGGAGGTATTCGCGGGCCAGCGCGTCGAGCGCCGCCGAGGGCTGCATCAGGCCGAGGGCGAACGCGCCGAAGGGCAGCGCCAGCAGGCTCAGCAGCAGGGCGAGGGCAAACCCGAGCAACAGGCTTTGCAGCAGCACCCGGCGCAGCGCGTCGCCGTCGGCGCGCCCGCAGGCTTGGGCGGCGAAACCGGTGGTGCCCATGCGCAGGAAACCGAAGGCCCAGGCGAGCAGGGTGAACAGACTGCCGCCGACCGCTACCGCGCCGAGCTGGTGGGCGTGGGGCAGGTGGCCGATCACCGCGCTGTTGACCAGCGTCACCAGGGGCTCGCAGAGGTTGGAGAGGATCATCGGCGTGGCCAGCGCCCAGACCCGGCGCTGGGTCGGTGCGTGGCGCCAGGCCTCGGCCAGGACGCTCACTGGATCAGCCAACTGAGGATCCAGACGCCCAGCAACAGGCTGATCGTCCCGCTGACGAAGGCGCGCCTGAGCAGCGCGCGTAGGCCGCCGGCCAGCAACAGCAGGCCGACGGCCAGGGCGACGAAGCCGAGCAGCGAGGGGTCCGTGCCGAGAGTGCGCGACAGGCCTTCGAGAAAGGCACTGCCGGCTTTGGCGATCGAGCCGAACAGACTGCCCAGTGTCTCGATGAGATAGCGGAGCACCTCGCCCAGGGTCTCACCGAGCCATTCGAAGAAGCTTTCCTCTTGCATTGCATTCCCCTGGCGAACGAAGAAAGGTGCCGGATCTCCCCGTGCGCCGGCGCAGCGCGGGGGAGGGCCGGGCAAGAATAACGCGCCGTTCAGCGCAGCAGCAGCAGGGGCGTCAACGAGGTGTGCAGCAGATGGCTGGTGGTGCTGCCGAGCAGGAAGCGGCGCAGCCGCGAATGGCCGTAGGCGCCTATCGCCAGCAGGTCGATGGTGCGCTCCTGCTGGTAGGTGTGCAGCACCGGTTCGACCCCGCCCTCGCGGATCGCCGAGATCACCAAAAAGCCGGCGATTTCCAGCAGCGCCTGGGCGTCGTGCAGGGCGGCACGGGTCAGGGCATTGTCCTCGCCGACCATCAGCAGATGCAGCGGCAGGCCCTTGACCAGCGAGCTTCCGGCCAGCAGGCGCACCGCTTGCTGGGCGGTCGGGCTGGCGTCGTAGGCGAGCAGCAAGCTGCCCGGCGCCTTGAAGTCGTCCGGCACGATCAGGATCGGCCGGGCCAGGGTCTGGGTCACGCTTTCCAACTGGCTGCCGATCGGCTGGCCGGTGTGCTGGCGGCTGTCCTCGCCCTGGCGGCCGATCACCAGCAGATGGATGTCATCGACCATCTCGGTTAGGGTTTCGAGCAGCCTGCCATGGCGCTGGCAGAGTTCCGGCGTTTCCAGGCCGGCGGCGACGGCCCGCTCGCGGGCCGCCTCCAGCACCGCCTGGCCATACTCCAGCGCCACCGTGGCGCGCCGCTCGTCGAGCCAGGCCAATTCGTCGAGCAGATGTTCGCGGCTGCCCAGACCGGTGGCGCCGCCGAGGTCGCCCGGTCCCGGATAGCGCCCGCGGTCCAATACGTGCAGGAAGGTCAGCGGCAGGCCGAGGCGCCGGCAGGCCCAGATGGCGCCGTCGCAGACCGCCGCGGTGGACGGAGAACCGTCGATGCAGGCCAGTATCCGTGTCATGGGGTCGCTCCTTTTTTCTTCTGTATTCCCCGAGTGTTCCCTCGGGCATCCGGTTTGTCGTGCAGGGCGGCGCGGCGGTGGCGCCGGCCTGCCGAGTCGTGGCTTGAGAACGGGCGCAAAAAGGGTCGATGCCGGCGCCGGTTCGGTGTCGCGGAGGCATCCTCGAATCCGCTCGACGGATCGAAAGGATACCTGCCCGGTCGGCCCTTGGGGGGCTGATTATCATTCTGGCCGATCCGCCCCGCGGGGCAGGCAGGCGGGGAGCGGTGCGGCGGATTTCCGGCCAGGTGGCGCGCAGCCCCCGGCAGGAGTGATGGGCATCGCTATCCGGGGCCTCTCCTTGGCTTTGTTATTGGCGAATGAGGTTTTTTATCGTTTGCGAATTGATAGCTATGGCCCCGTGCCATGACTGCGACGAGGCTCATGAGCCTTCCCTGCGGGCGGTTCATGAATTCGTAAGCTCTTCTTTGTATTAGCTTTCGGTAAAAGATTTGTGGCAGCGCGTCGCGCGCCGCTCCTGTAACGTGACCGGGAGCAAGGCAATACTGCTGAATCTTTAGTAAGGCCGCCGGCGAAACCATGCCGCCGGGGTGCAGACTCGGGTCACGACCCCGTTCCGCTGTGAGCGCACTCAACCATGATTGCAACTGCCAAGGGGCTGCTGGGACGGCTGCCGACAATACGTCTAGGGATCTGGAGCTCTCTTTTGCTGGGCCTGTTGCTGGTGCAGCAGGTACACGACAGGCATCTCGACGAGCGCCTGTATTTCTGGGCCAAGAGCCTCTGGCTCGGGGCCTGCGCCAAAGGCCTCGACTTTTGCCTGCCGGACTACGAGGTGCGCCTTGAGGCGTTACCGGTCGTCGGTGTGCGCAACAACCTTTCCGGGCTGACCTATGACAGTACGCGCAAACACCTGTGGGCGGTGATCAACAATCCTGAAGAACTGATCGCCCTGAGCACCGGGGGTGAGGTGCTGGCGCGCTATCCGCTGCACGGTTTCAAGGATGTCGAGGGTGTGGCCTACCTGGGCGGAGATCTGCTGCTGCTCACCGAGGAGCGCGAACAGGCACTGGTCGCCGTGCCGGTGCCGGGCGCTCCCGGCGCCCTGAAGCGCCGGGACTACCGGTCGCTGACTTTAGGCCTCGACAACCCCGACGGCGACAATCGTGGTTTCGAAGGCGTCGCCTACGACCGTGACGGCGATCGCCTATTCGTGGTCACCGAGCACTCGCCGCTCAAGCTCTACGAAATCCGTGGCTTCAAGGCCAGTCTGGCCGGCGACTTCAACCTCCGGGTGCTCGACCGCTCCGACTGGCTGCACGATGGCTTCTTCGGGACCGGAGGCACTTCCCTGGCTTCGCTGGAGTACGACGAGGACAGCGATCACCTGATCCTGCTCAGCGACGAGTCGCGGCTGCTGGCCGAAGTGGACGGGCAGGGCGATACGGTCAGCCTGCGCTCCCTGTGGCGCAATTCCGCCGGGCTCAAGGAGAACGTCCCGCAGGGCGAAGGCCTGGCCCTGGACGAAAAAGGCCGGCTCTACATGATCAGCGAGCCGAATCTGTTCTACGTCTTCGAGCGCGAGGATTGATCCAGCCAGTGCCGACGCGCCGGTCGGGCGTGCGAACTTCGCTTGTCGAGAGCCGAACTCCCAGCGGCGGAGTACCGCAGGTCCTTGGCTGGACTTGCTGAGTCTCTTGACTAGACTCGCCGCGAGCGCCTCTACGAAGGCGAAGAGGCGCCGCCCCAAATTCCACGGAGAATAGGAAAATGAACAGGTATGGCGCGGAGTTTCTCGGAACCTTCTGGCTGGTACTCGGCGGCTGCGGCAGCGCGGTCCTCGCGGCGGCCTTTCCGCTGGCCGGCATCGGCGACCAGGTCGGCATCGGCTTGCACGGCGTCGCTCTGGCGTTCGGCTTGACGGTATTGACCATGGCTTTCGCCATCGGCCATATCTCCGGCTGCCACCTGAACCCGGCGGTATCCATCGGCCTGTGGGCCGGCGGGCGTTTCCCGGCGAAGGATCTGCTGCCCTACATCGTTGCCCAGGTGCTTGGCGGGATCGCCGCGGGCGCGGTCCTCTACGTAATCGCCAGCGGCACCGCCGGTTTCGATGTCACCAAGGGATTCGCCTCCAACGGCTACGGCGCTCATTCGCCGGGTGGCTATTCGCTGCTGTCGGCACTGGTGACCGAGGTGGTGATGAGCCTGTTCTTCCTGCTGGTCATCCTCGGCGCCACCGACAAGCGCGCTCCCGCCGGTTTCGCCCCGATCGCCATCGGGCTGGCCCTGACGCTGATCCACCTAATCAGTATCCCGGTGACCAACACCTCGGTGAATCCGGCGCGCAGCACCGGCGTCGCGGTGTTCGCCGGCGGCTGGGCCATCGCCCAGCTCTGGCTGTTCTGGGTCGCGCCCATCGTCGGGGCGCTGCTCGGCGCCGCCACCTACCGGCTGATCGCCGAGGAGCCCGGCCTCGCCAGCCAGCCGGCGCGCGGCTGAGCGAGGCGTCGGGGGCTTTGCGCGCCCTCGGCTTTCCCCATCGTCATCCTTCGCCTGCCTGCCTTCGCGCTCCAGCGAGACGGGCCATCTATGCTGTTCGAAAGGCCTTATTTCGCAGGAGAGTGAGATGAACAAGAGCGGCCTGAAATTGCGTGGCGTCAATCTGGGCAGTTGGCTGGTGCTGGAGAAGTGGATGGTGCCGAGCCTGTTCGAGGGCTTGGCGGCCACCGACGAAACCACCTGGTGCGCTGAACTGGGCGAGCGGGCCGGCGAGCGCTTGCGCGCCCACTGGAATCGCTGGATCACCCGCGACGATTTCGCCTGGCTGGCCGGGCGCGGCCTGAACGCCGTGCGCATTCCGGTCGGCCACTGGATCTTCGGCCCCGACTATCCCTACCACCCGAGCTACGGTGAAGCACGCCATCCCTTCGTCGAAGGCGGCATCGCGGTGCTCGACCGCGCCATGCAATGGGCTGAGGAGCACAAATTGCGCGTGGTGCTCGACTTGCACGCCGCCTCGGGTTGCCAGAACGGCTTCGACAACGGCGGGATCAAGGATGTCTGCGAATGGCACACTCGTCCCGAGTACCGCGAGCATTCGCTGTCGGTGCTGGAGCGCCTGGCCGAGCGCTATCGCGAGCACCCGGCGCTGCATGCCATCGAGGTACTCAACGAGCCGCGCTGGGACGTGCCCACCGACTATCTCAAGGCCTACAACCTGGACGCCTACGCGCGCATCCGTCGGCACTGCCCGCCCGAGCGGGTGGCGGTGGTGTTCCACGACGGCTTCCGCGATTTCCGCGAATACCTGGGCTTCATGCAGGAACCGGAATACCGCAACGTGATCTTCGACATCCACCGCTACCAGTGCTTCGATCGCGGCGACATCGACATGGACATCTACGGCCACATGAACAAGGCCGCGGGTATCTGGAAGGCCGAGGCCGACGGCATTATCACCGAGCTGGGGTTGCCGACCATCTGCGGCGAATGGAGCCTGGGACTGGACCTCAAGGTGGTATCGCTGTGGGCCGAGGGACCGTTCAACCATGCCCTGGAGCACATGGACACCTTCCAGGAGAACGTCGCCTACCGCGGCTACGCCGCCGCCCAATTGGCGACCTTCGAGAAGTACCAGGGCTGGTTCTTCTGGAACTACAAGACCGAGACCACCCCGGCCTGGTGCTTCCGCGCCTGCGTCGAGCGCGGCTGGCTGCCCTCATTCTTTGCGTAGCGCGCACAGTTCGCTGGCGCAGGAGAGAAAGCGCGGCTCGGCCTGGCGGTTGAGGATCAGCTTCCGCGTGTGGTGGGGTTCCAGCCCAGGGTGGAAGCTAATGGTCAGCAGGGTCGAGTCGGGCAGTTCGCGACAGAGCATCTCCAGCATGTAGTCCTCGCCCTTGGGATCGAAGGCGTCGGTGGCTTCTTCGAGGAATACCCAGGGCGGCTGGTGCAGGATAAGCCGGGCGATGCCCAGGCACTGCTGGGCCCGCAGCGGCAGCACCCGGCTCCAACTGTCGATCTCCGCGAGGCGCGGGGCCAGCCAGGTCACCCCAGCGCATTCGAGCGCGTGGTGCAGTTCCGCCCGGCTGAAATAGCCGGGTTCGCGCGGGTAGCTGAGCACTGCTTCCAGGCTGCCGTCGGGCAGGAAGGGGTGCTGCGAGAGGAACACCACGCCGGCGTCGTCGGGCAGCAGGATCTTGCCGTTGCCCCAGGGCCAGAGGCCGGCCACCGCCTTGAACAGGCCGATGGTCACCGCCGGGTCGCCGGCGATCAGTACCCGTTCGCCACGGCGGATAGTGGCGTCGAGGCGTTCGACCAGGATCTCACCGTCCGGATTGGCCAGGCACAGGTCGCGGAACACCAGTTCGTTGGCCCGCCCGTGGCCCAGCTCGATGCGGTGCTCCACCGGCAGCCGCTCGCGTTCCTCCAGTTGCAGCATGTCGTTGTAGAGGCTGGCCACCCGGTCCGCCGAAGCCTTGCACTTGGCCAGTTCGCTGAGGTTGTCGATCGGCCAGGACAGCGCCGAGGTCAGGCGCTCGAAGGCCTGCGCCGCCTGCATCAGCACACCGAGGCTCATGGTGCCGGCGATGTACTGCGGCGCCGCGACCAGGATCGGAAACACCGGCAACAACGCCCCGTAGCCGGCGGAAAAGGACACGATGCCGAGGTAGCCGACAGTCTGCCGGTTCCAGCCCTGGCCGACGTCGGCGAACAGCCGGCCGGCGTAGGCGCGCTCGATGCCCTCGCCGTGCATCAGGGCGATCGACTCGGAGTTCTCCCGGGCCCGCGCCAGGCCGAAGCGCAGGTTCGCCTCGACCGTCTGTAGGCGATTGGTGGACTGGGTCAGCGGGCGGCCGAGCAGCAAGCCCAGCAGGCTGCCGCCGCTGGCGTAGAGGAAGGCCAGCAGTACCAGGAAGCCAGGGATGACGATGTCGGTGCCGGGTAGCGTTAGGCTGCCGGAAAGCTTGAACAGGATATCGACGAAGGTGCCGAGGATCAGCAAGGAGAAAGCCAGCGAATGGGCGAGGGTGATCGCGTTCTCGGTGGCGATGCGGATGTCCTCGGCGATGCGCCCGTCGGGGTTGTCGTGTTCGCCGCTGGTGAATTGCAGCTTGTAGTGGTGGGCATGCGTCAGCCACTGGTCGAGCAGCTTCAGGGTCAACCATTGCCGCCAGTCGAGCTGCAAGCGGCGCTTGACGTGCAGGTGCAGCGCGGTGACCAGCATGGTCAGAGTGAAGATCAGCGCGAAGGTGGCGATCTGCAGCAGCAGGGTGTCGAGCGAGCGCGCCTCCAGTGCGTCGAACAGTTCGCGGTGCCAGTAGCTGGTCCAGATCGCCAGGCCGACCTGGGCGAGGGTCAGCAGCAGGAGCAGGCCGACGGTGCCGCGCACCAGCCACTTGCGCTCGCTGTTCCAGTAGGGTTTCACCAGATGGACGAACTGCCATCTCAGCGGCAGGAGAGGCGGATTGCTCTGGCTCATCGGCATTCGATCCCCGCTCGGTCCGGCCGGGCTCCCGCGCGGCCTGGTCGGCGCCGTGGCACGTATGCGGGGTGCATCCCCTGTACCGGCCGCCGGGCGCTCGCCGACAAAACCATTTGCCGTTCGCAGAACGACATCCCTTTCACCTCCGCTGTCAGTTGGAGGCGCGACCCCCGCCGCAGGTACTACGACATGCCTCATGTGACTGCCGGCGGCCAGCGTCGTCGCCTCTGCCGTCCGTTGCCCCTGCCTGGGAAGAACCGTTCCGGCACGGGCGGACGCCATCCTGCCATGGCCGATAGACATAGCGTAGCTCGTGGCCGGCCGGCCAGTCGGGCAGGGTGCTGCCGGCTGTCGTGGAGGCGGACGATGCACCGTCTGCAAAGGTGCCCAGGCGACCAATCGGGATGCGGCGCACAAACAGGGATGTTGTCGCAATCATCGGTTCCGCCACTGGTCTGGCATCGCACGGGAAGAGGAGACAACGCATGCACAGGATTCCCCGGAATAAGGGGCTGGACAGCACACTGGCTCTGTTGCACGACCCTTATCGGCTCATCGCCAGGCGGTGTCGTCTCCATGGCTCGGATCTCTTCGAGACTCGCCTTCTGCTGCAAAAGACCCTCTGCATGAGTGGCGCCGAAGCGGCCCGCCTGTTCTACGACCCCGAACGCTTCGTGCGCCAGGGCGCCATGTCGCCCTGGCTGCAGAAAACCCTGTTCGGCGTGGGCGGGGAAGGGCTGGACGGCGAGGCGCACCGGCACCGCAAGCACATGTTCGTCGCACTGCTCATGGATTCCGAGCGGGTCGCCCGACTGGTCGAGACGGTCCATGGCCAATGGCAGACCTACGCGCGAGGCTGGGAGAGGATGGAAAAGGTGGTGCTTTACGATGTGCTGCAGGACATGCTGACCTGGGCGGTATGCGCCTGGGCCGGGATTTTGCTGGCCGAGGAGGAGGCCGGACCGCGTGCGCGAGATCGCTCTTTTGTTCGACTACGCCGGATCGGTGGGGCCGAAGCAGTGGCGTTCGCGTCTGGCACGCAGACGGAGCGAGGCCTGGATAGGCGCGCTGGTCGAGTCGATCCGAGCCGGCCGACGGCCGCCTCCCGCCGAGACGGTCGCCCAGATGATTTCCTGGCATCGCGGGCTCGATGACAACCTGCTAAAAGCGCGAGTGGCCGCCGTCGAACTGCTGAACATCATCCGGCCGGTCGTGGCGATCGTCGTCTATCTCACCTTCGTCGCCCATGCATTGCGCCGCTATCCGCACTGCCGGGATGGCCTCCGCTTCAAAGATGCCGAATATGGGAGTGGTTCGTGCAGGAAGTGCGTCGCTTCTATCCCTTCTTACTGTCCGTGGTCGCGCGCGTGCGGAGGACTTCGAGTGGAGGGGCTACGCCTTTCCCGCAAGTAGGCGGGTGATGCTGGACCTGTACGGTACCGATCATGACGTCCGGCTCTGGCAAGCGCCGGAGACGTTTCGCCCGGAGCGCTTCGGTTCCCGCGAGTGCGGTCCTTGCGATTTCATTCCCCAGGGCAAAGGCGAGCATGAGAGCAACCGTCGCTGTCCGGGCGAGCAGATCGTGATCGAAGTGATGAAGCTGGGCGCAAAGGTGCTCGCGCGACAGTTTTCCTACGTGGTGCCGACGCAGAACCTCGAGATCGACTTTCGCGACGCCCGGCATTGCCGAAAAGCCGGTTCGTCATCAGCGATGTCCATGGGGCTTCCTGAGACGGCGTCCTGTCCGGTTCGCCGCCATGGACTGGGCCACTCATACGCTATAACTTCCGGTCGGCACCGCGGCGCGCATCGTCCGCGGCGACGGATCGAAACCCGTCGCGCCTTCCCGGTGCTTCGACCTCCACTGCCGAAAAGCAATCTTCATGTTCGGTTATCTACGCGTGTCAGTCATCGGCCTGTGTGCCTGTCTCGCCGTAGCGGCCCAGACCGCTACTTCTTCTTCGGCGCAAGGCCGGCAGGAGCATATCCATCAGCAAGGGCATAAGGTGATGCCTTTTTCCCTTGAGCGTACCCTGCATATCTTTCGCATGACCGAAACCGGTGGCAGCATGCAGGTCGTCATTCGCAAGCCGGGCGTGGAAGACCAGTTGCAGAGCATCCAGCGGCATCTCCTGCACATGCGAGCGCGTTTCTCCAGCGGCGACTTCTCCACTTCGGCCAGCCTGCACGGCGCGGACATGCCGGGGCTCAAGGAGCTGGAGGCCGGCGCCTCGCGCATGAAGGTTTCTTACCTGCCCTTGCCCAACGGTGGCGAAATCCGCTTCGAGGCCGGCGACATCGGCATGATCACCGCCATCCACCGCTGGTTCGGCGCCCAACTGTCCGAGCACGGGGCGGATGCGCTGGCGCAGTAATCGGCATGGATGATTAAGGGGCTGGCATGGATTGCCGATAGCTATGCATCCGCCGCATACGTTCGCGGTGCGCCGCCGACACTCCGATTCAATCCGAGGAGAGAGCATGTCCGACCTGAACGATCCCCGAGTGCTGTTCGCCGCCGAGCGGACCCTGCTGGCCTGGAACAGGACCGGCCTGGCGCTGATCGCCTTCGGCTTCGTGGTGGAGCGTTCCGGCCTGCTGGTCCGGGCGCTCGCCCCCGACAGTCCGGCTGCGAAGGATTCGGTCACCACCTTCTGGCTGGGGCTGGCCTTCATCGCGTTGGGAGCCTTTGTCGCCGTCTATTCGTGCCGGGAATACTTGATGGTGTTGAGAACCCTGACGCCCGTCGAATATCCGCCGGGTTACAACGCCCGTTGGGGGATCGCCGTGAATCTGATCGTCGCGCTGCTCGGCGGTGGTTTGGCGCTGCTTCTGTATTGGCGTTGAATCGCGCGTGATGGCGCCGGGCGCCTGTGCTGAGAGGGAGGACGGAGATGGCGAAGCATGCGGCGATCGTTCGAGGACTGTACGCGGCCGGTTTCGCGCTCGCGCTTTGCGCGGGCGTTGTCGCCGGCGGGGAGCCGGGCGGCGGCGGGATCGTCGATGCGGCCGCTCCGCCGGCGGACATGACGTTCGAGGAACTGCATCACCAAATCGAGGCGCTGATCCCGCCGGCGCAAGCCATCGACGAGGGGAGCGCCGCCTTCAACGAGGCCCTGGCGCAGACCGGGGCACCTGTCCTTCAGGAACTGATCGTCCATTCCCGCGACGAGGCGCTGCGCAATGGCGTGGACCCCATGCCGCCGGACGTCCGCCGCCAGCTTGCGGGCTTTCTGCCGGAGCAGGTGCTGGACGCGGTGCGTTACCGGGTGCAAGGCGGCGACGATTTCAGCCTGCAGTGGAACCTGATCCGCTATGGCGAGGCTCGCGCTATCACTCTCGATCACGTCGTGGTGTTCAAGGACGCCGGCGACGCGCTCTACAACCCGACGCTCTGGGCGCACGAACTGACCCATGTCGAGCAGTACCGGCGCTGGGGCGTTCCGGAGTTTGCCATCCGCTACCTGCGCGACTACGAAGCCGTGGAGCATGAAGCCTACGAGGCCGAGACACGCTATGTGGCCTGGGCGAAGCTGCGCGACGGGCAACGGCTGGCGGCCGTCGGCGAGCCGGAAACGGGTCGTTTGCCCACGCCTTTTCCAGCGGCCGGCAGCTCCAGCACCTGCGGCACGGCCGCGGCTACCTGCCGGATCGAGGGTGCCGGCCCGGTCGGCACGCCCTGCTGGTGCAACTTGCCGGCAGGCGCGGCCGCGGGCTCGCTGGTTCCCGACCTGCCCGCCGCGCCGCCAGCCAACGCCTGCCGCAGTACAGGCGGTATCTGCCCCCTGGGCAGTGAAATCGCAGCGGGTTCGCCCTGCACCTGCGTCACTCCCGAAGGCCGCTTTCCCGGCACCGCTGAGCCGCGGAGTTTGGGTGACCGCTGTGTGACCCACAGTGGCGCCTGTACGCTGTCCAGGCCCCTGCTCTCCGAGGAGGCCTGCCATTGTCCGGGGGCGGCGGGAACGGTGAAGGGACAAGTGCCCTGATGATGAAATAATGTTTCTGCCGGCTCTGCCTTGCAAAAGGAGAGCAATCCTGCCGGGACTCCGGCCGGTTGAGGGCAAAGGGTTGCGGTGTCGAGGGAAAAAGAGAAGAAGTCGTAAGCGAATGGGTCGAGGTGTGCGAATATTCGGTCGATTTCTTCGAGTGGGGCCGAACGATCGCCTCGATTCGCCCGGTGAGCGAGCAATGCTGGGCATGGAGTTGGCATCTGTGGAGTACGGCCGGTCACTTTCGAGTGCGATGGCCTATTGGTATCCAGAAGCCGATAAGTTGAAAAAGTAAGGGCTGAGGTTTCGAACCTTTTGAGGTGTCGGTGGCAATGGAATTGTAATGATATAAAATGAGTTCGCACGTCTCGAACTCGATTACCGACTCGGTGCTAAGGCGACCTGCAGCCCTAAACAAGCTTGTCTTTCCCGTGTGCAGTCCGAAGGGCTAATTAAAAGTTGAGTTTTTTCTGGGCCCTTGGGAGTTCGCTGATTTCAAAATGATGCAGGTTTCTGCTGAATTCGGTTTCGGAACTCTTGATTTGTCTGGCATCGAGGCAAGTTCTCGTTGCGTCCAGCTCCTTCCTCAAGGTATTGACTTGCATGCTGAACTCATTCTTCACCTCCAGGATCAGGTTTTTGAAGTATAGGGTCAATATCAGAATCAAAGTACAAGTAATCCATCCTGAAGCCATTGTCACCTTGCACGCTTTTGTAATCGATACGATCGATGGAGTGGTTTTGGTGAAAATACCGCGCATGCCCGTTTTCCCCTGTCGGATGCCAAGTGCTTGGTTTTAATCTGTTTTTGATCCCCATGAGCGAATACTCTCCGTCCCACCTTTCCATAGGAGCCGAGTGTTCCGACGCATGAAAGTCGTAATGGCGCATTCATATAAGGACCCGGCAATGTCACGTTGTCTTGATATCGAGGGGCGGTAACCATATGGGTCGGGGATAACTTGGCTCCTTGGCGTGATGTCATATTGATTTCATTTTGATACTGAATGGCCATACATGGCTATTCGGTGTCGCTATAATATCGCGGCGTCATGAAAGTGCCACCTATCCGTGGCTTTTCCAAGTCTCCATGTGAAGTGCCATTATTTTGGCTTGCTTTGCTCGCCGAAAGGCTTGCACAAAGCTATCAGGGGATTTTCCGAGAGCGATCTGGTGGGCTTTGACGGAAAGCGCCATCTGCGAAGCGTCCGATACGCAAACGGGCAATTCGCGATAAGTGCCGCATGAGCTCGCCTTTCGTCCGGCAAGGTCGATAAATATGGCATATGGCTACCATTATGGGCTTCGCCGCATCGCCTGATGTCGCCTGCTTGAGTGGGGCTGGCGTGCCTTTAGGTATGTCCTTGCTTGTCAATAGTGGCAAATGAAAGATTTTTGCTTTTTCTTATAGCCGTTTGTCGGTATTCCCGAGATTTTGGAATAGCGCAATGAATTTTAAGTACAATGTTGCGAGGTTCGTGCTACCGATCGCCTAAGAAGCGTAGTGCTGAAAATATTTCTTTGTCGTTGTTTTGGGGAAAGCCATGCCTTCACCAGGACCAGACAGTATGAAACGAGGCCACCCGCGGGTGGATCTCGCGCTGCAGGGAGGCGGTGCCCATGGAGCTTTTACTTGGGGTGTGCTCGACCGGTTGCTCGAAGAGCCGGAACTCCAACTGGATGGCATCTCGGGAACTTCAGCCGGGGCCATGAATGCGGCCGTTCTGGTTGACGGCTATGCCAAGGGCGGGCCGGAAAGTGCTCGCTGCGCGCTGGAGGCGTTCTGGCGCCGGGTCTCGAAGGCCGCGCGCTTCAGTCCGTTCCGGCGCAGCCCGCTCGATGTGTTGCTGGGGCGCTGGACCCTGGACTACTCGCCCATGTTCCTGACCATGGACATGGTCGCGCGGGTGTTCTCTCCCTACGACCTGAACCCAGGCGGGAGCAATCCGCTGCGCGCCATCCTTGAGGAGTCCATCGACTTCTCGCATCTGGCCGACAGTCCGATCAAGCTGTTCGTCACCGCGACCAACGTGCGCACCGGACGCGGGCGGGTGTTCCGCAACGGCGATTTGACGCTCGATGCGTTGCTGGCCTCGGCTTGCCTGCCGAACCTGTTCCAGGCCATCGAGATCGACGGTGACGCCTACTGGGACGGGGGCTACGCCGGCAATCCCACGATCACGCCGCTGGTGCGCGAGTGCGAGTCGAGCGACACCATCCTGGTGCAGATCAATCCCATCGAGCGTCCGGGTACGCCGCGTTCGGCGCGCAACATCCTAAGCCGTCTCAACGAGGTTTCCTTCAACTCCGTACTGTTGAAGGAACTGAAGATGATCGCGCTGCTGCGTCAGATGGTCTGTCTCGGCGACAACGAAAGCGCCCGCTGGGCCTCGATGCGGATTCACCGGATCTCCAGCAATGTGCTGCTGGAGCTTGGCTACTCCTCGAAGCTGAACGGGGAGTGGGCGTTTTTGACGATGCTGCGCGACCAGGGCCGCAAGGCCGCCGAGGGTTTCCTCGAGGCGCATCGCCAGGACCTGGGCCGACGTTCGACGCTGGATTTGGACGTCCTGCTGGAAGGAGTGTGACGCCGCCGGCCGTCGTGCCGGCCGGCGCCTCAATGTGGTGGATATTGCGACAGCACCCGGGATACGGTCTCGCGGATCATCCGGGTGCGCTCGGCCGGATCGTAGGGCCCCTCGCGCAGGATCTGCTGGGCGCTGCCGCGCCAGACCAGCTTGCCGTCGCGGCTATCGTAGAAGTCGATCTGCAGGGTGCCGACCTGGTAGTCGTAGGTGCGCGTTTCGCCGAAGCCGGGGCCGCCCCAGTAGCCATACCAAGGATTACCCCAGTAGCCGCCGGAGTAGGAGGTGATCTGGCTCTGGCGCTGGTCGACGACCAGCCAGACCTGCACCCGGATGTCGCCCCGCCTACCGGACGGAGCCTGGCGCAGGCCGCGCTGGTCGAGCTGCTCGGCCACGGCGGCGCGTACGCGCTGCTCCGTCAGGTCGCTTCTAAGGCGCGGGTCAACGGGGCGGAACTGCAGCGCCGGCTCCTGCCAGCTCCAGGTGCGGTAGGCGCCAAAATCGCGGTTGGGGTCGAAGTCGCGCTCGAGCTGGATACTCTGGCAGGCGGCGAGTAGCAGTAGAAGAGACAGCAGCATACGGATTCGCATGGTGGTTTCTCCGATGGCGGTGCATGCGGCGGATGGCCCGTCGCGGACGTTGTTCCCCTCGCTTCGGCCGGTTTTTCCCCGAAAAGAGGGGAAAGGGCGGTTCGCTTTCCAATCTAAAATTTGCGCGTAACCAATCCATAACCGATCGGTGAGCGAGGATTTTCGAGCCTGCGGCGCTCGTGCGACTTGTCGATGGTCAAATGTTCTTGAAGGTCGATGGCAGGCTCCACTCGGGGCTACGGCGGAAAGCCTTGCAGGGCGAGCCGGGCCGCCTGCCGCAGGGCCTTGGCGCGGCCGCTTTGCTCGGTGTCGACGCGCGCCTCGCCGCTGCCGTGCCAGAACCGTCGGCCGTCCATGCCGGCGGTGAACGCGATGCGCACCACCAGCACCTGTTCCTTGTAGCGGTAGACGAGGGGAGCCCGGCCCCATACCCCGAAACGATCCCAGTGGTGGCCGTAGCCGTAGTAGCCGCCGAAGCGATCGTAGTAATCCCTGTAGATGCGGATACGTCGCTTCAGGGTCAACTGCGCACTGACCCGCAGATCCGCCTCGGCGCCCGGACGGGCCGGACGCAGGCCGCGCCGGTCCAGCTCGGCGGAGAGGATTTCCTGCACCTGGGCGGCATCCAGGCCGGCGTCGCCGTCCGGCGGGTGGTCGTGCAGCCAGGCCCAGTCGCGGTAGGCGGCGTAGTCCCTGGGCGGGGCCGGATAGACGCCCGGCTCCAAGGGTGCGGCGACCGCGGGTGGTGCCGGCGGCAGGGGTAGGGATTCGGCGCGGTAGGGATTGGGGCCCTGGCAGGCGCCGAGCGCGAAACAGAGCGAAAGTGCGGCCAGGCGATGCATGCGGGTGGCCCTCACCCCGGCGGGGAGCGGGGAAATGCTCGGGCTTCGTTCCTGGAGCGGCGATAGCCTCGTTATAAGCTTAGCAAGTCGGATGTGGCCGGCAGAGCCAATGCAGGTAGCGGCCGAGACCGGCGAAGGCCGGGTGACGGCGGTAGGCCAATTCCATTTCCAGAAGGTCGGGCAGTTCCGCCTTGGTCTGGAATTCCACCGGCATGTAGTCGTGGAAGACCCGCACGCCGCTTTCGCCGTCGATCTGCCAGGCGCTCCGCATCGCGGCCTTCAGCTCGCGCGGGTCGAGTGGGCGCTGCGGGGTCAGGCTGCGGCCTTCGCCGGCGAATTGTTCCTTGCGCAGCTTGCGGAAGTGAGCCTTGAGCAGGTTGCGGTAGATCAGCGCGTCCTTGTTGTAGAAGGCCAGCGACAGCCAGCCGCCGGGTGCGCTGAACTGGTGCAGCACGGGGAGGATGCGCAGCGGCTCGGCCAGCCATTCCAGCACGGCGTGGCAGAGCACCAGGTCGAACGGAGCATCGAGTCGGCCGGGCAGTTCCTGCCAGGACGCCTGGACGAAAGTGGCCCGCTGGCCGGCGGCAGCGAAGCGTTCGCGGGCGGCATCGAGCATCGGCGCGGCCGGCTCGGCGAGGGTCACGAGGTGGCCGCGCTCGGCCAGCCAGAGCGCCATGTGGCCGAGTCCGGCACCGACGTCGAGCACCCGCAGCGGGCGTTCGGGCAAGACTTCGGCCAGGTCGGCCTGGAGCACGGCGAGGCGGATCGCGCCCTTGGCGCCGCCGTAGATCTTCTCGGCGAAACGCAGGGCCAGGTCGTCGAAGTGGCGGTCGTTCATCGGGCGAAACGTCGTTCGCTGTCGGCCAGCTTGGCGCGTACCACCTCGTCCAGATCCAGGCCGAGTTCGGCGCAGAGCAAGAGGAGGTAGAGGACCACGTCGCCGATCTCCTGGCCGGCGTGCGCCAGTTCGTCGACGGGCAAGGCGCGGGATTCGTCCTCGCTTTTCCACTGGAAGATTTCCACCAGCTCGGCCATTTCCACGCTGGCGGCCATCGCCAGGTTCTTCGGGCTGTGGAAGTGTCGCCAGTGGTTGGCATCGCGGATGGCGTGCAGGCGGCGGGTGAGTTCGGCGGTGTTCATGGTTGGCTCCGACAAAAAGGCCGATAGCTTCGGCCCTCGGCGGCCGTGCCGCAAGTGCGGCTTGGCTGGGCCGTGCCTGTCAGTATTCCCAGAAGATCCGCTGCAGCTCCTTGCTGTCCTGCGTCCGGGTCAGCGCGACCATGGCGAGGATGCGCGCCTTCTGCGGGTTGAGGTCGTGGGCGACCACCCAGTCGTAGCGATCGTCCGGCTGTTCGGCGTTGCGCAGGACGAAGCCGCCTTGGTCGGCGCGTGAGGAGCGGATGATTTGCAGGCCTTCCTCGCGCAGCACGCGCAGGGCTGGCACCAGGGGCGCGGCGACCGAGCCGTTACCGGTGCCGGCATGCACGATGGCCTTGGCACCGGCTTGAGCGAAGGCCCGGTAGGCGGTGTCGTCGAGGTTGCCGTAGGCGTAGGCGATGTCGATCCGCGGTAGGCTGTCGATCCGACGGATATCGAATTCGGAGTCCAGCGTGTGGCGCTTGGCCGGCAGGCGAAACCAGTAGCTCTTGCCTTCCACCACCATGCCCAGTGGCCCCCAGGGACTCTTGAAGGCCTCGGTCTTGATATTCAGCGCCTTGGCGACGTCGCGCCCGGAGTGGATCTCGTCGTTCAGGGTCACCAGCACGCCCTTGCCGCGCGCCTGCGGATTGCCGGCCACGGCGACGGCGTTGTACAGGTTGAGCGCGCCGTCGGCGGACAGGGCGGTACCCGGGCGCATGGAGCCGACCACCACGATGGGCTTGTTGGTACGCTCGACCAAGGTGAGGAAGTAGGCGGTTTCCTCCAGGGTGTCGGTGCCATGGGTGATGACGATGCCGTCGACCTCGGGATTCTCCGCCAGATCGGCGACGCGCCGGCCAAGGGCGAGCAACTGCTCGTTGCCGAAGCTCTCCGAGGCGAGCTGGAACACCTGCTCGCCGCGCACCTCGGCGAGGTCCGCGAGTTGCGGTACGCCGGCGAGTAGTTGCTCGACCGGGACCTTGGCGGCCTGGTAGGTGGCGCTGTCGGCGGCGCTGGCGCCGGCCCCGGCGATGGTGCCGCCGGTGGCGAGTATGGTCACCCGCGGCCGTGGCGGCGCGCTTTCGCTTTTTGCGGCGTGCGCGACGGGCGACAGCAGCAGGCCCAAGGCGAGCAGGGCGGGGGCGAGCACGGGCAGGCAGGGCTTCATGCGCAGGCCCTCAATGCGGCAGGATCTTGGTGAGGAACTGCCGGGCTCGCTCGCAGCGCGCCGCGATGTCGCCGAAGAAGGCTTCCGTGGCGCAGTCTTCGACTATGTTGCCGCGGTCCATGAAGATCACTCGGTCGGCGACCTTGCGGGCGAAGCCCATCTCATGGGTCACGCACATCATGGTCATACCCTCCTGGGCGAGCTGGACCATCACGTCGAGCACTTCGTTGACCATCTCCGGGTCGAGCGCCGAGGTCGGCTCGTCGAACAGCATCACCACCGGGTCCATGGCCAGCGCGCGGGCGATCGCCACGCGTTGCTGCTGGCCGCCGGAGAGCTGGCCGGGATGCTTGTGGGCATGGGCTGCGAGGCCGACCCGGTCGAGCAGCGCCAGGCCCTTCTCGGTGGCCTCGGCCTTGCTGCGGCCGAGGACCTTGATCTGTGCCAAGGTTAGGTTCTCGGTGACCGTCAAGTGGGGGAACAGCTCGAAATGCTGGAACACCATGCCGACCCGGGCACGCAGCTTCGGCAAGTCGGTCTTCGGGTCGGCCAGTGAGGTACCGTCGACCTCGATATCGCCCTGCTGGAAGGGTTCCAGGGCGTTGACGCATTTGATCAGGGTGGACTTGCCGGAGCCGGACGGTCCGCAGACCACCACCACCTCGCCCTTGCGTACCTCGGTGGTGCAATCGGTCAGGACCTGGAAGTCCCCGTACCACTTGCTGACGTTTCGGATCGAAATCATACGGTTAACCTTTTCTGCAGACGCTTGACCAGTTGCGAGGCGGCGAAGCTGACGACGAAGTACACCAGGCCAGCGAAGATCAGGAATTCGTGGGGCTGGCCGATGATGTCGCCGTGCGAGCGAGCGGCGTTGAGAAAGTCCATCAGGCCGACGCTGTAGACCAGCGAGGTGTCCTGGAAGAGGATGATGCTCTGTTGCAGCAACAGCGGGGTCATCTTGCGGAAGGCCTGCGGCAGGATGACTAGGCGCATGCTCTGGCCATAGGTCATCCCCAGCGCCTGGGCGGCGCTCATCTGGCCGTGCGGAATCGACTGGATGCCGGCGCGGACGATTTCGCAGTAGAAGGCGGCCTCGAACATCACGAAGGCCACCAGGCAGGAGGCGAAGGCGCCTACCGGGGTGTCCTCTCCGGTGATCCAGCGCAGCACGAAGGGCACCGCGAAATAGAACCAGATGATTACCAGCAGCAGCGGAATGGAGCGGAAGTAGTTGACGTAGGCGGAGGCGATGCCGGCTAGCAGCGGGTTGTGCGAAAGGCGCAGGATCGCCAGCAGGGTACCTAGCAGCACGCTGCCGAGTACGCCTAGGGTGAGCAGCAGCAGAGTGGTCTGCATGCCCTCCCAGAGCGCTGGGAGCGCGGCGGGGATCGAACTGAAATCCATCACTTGCCTCCTCCGATCAGACCCGGCACCGCGACTTTTCGCTCGATCCAGCGCATAAGCAGCATCAGGCTCATGTTCAGGGTGAAGTAGATCAGCGTGGCCAGGGTGAAGGCCTCGAACAGGTTGGTGGTAAATTCCGCGGTCTGCCGGGTCTGCGCGAGCAGCTCCATCAGGCCGATCAGCGAAGCCACCGAGGAGTTCTTGATGATGTTGAGGAACTCCGAGGTCAGCGGCGGGATGATGATGCGAAAGGCCTGCGGCAGCAGCACCTGGCGGTAGATCTGTCCGCTTTGCAGGCCCAGCGCTTGGGCCGCGGCGGTCTGGCCCCTGGGCAGCGCCTGGATGCCGGTGCGCACCTGTTCGCAGACCCGCGCGGCGGTGAACAGGCCGAGGCACACCACCACGCTCAGGTAGGCCGAGGTGGCCGGGCTGAGGTCCTGCTTGAACCACAGCTCCAGCGGCGTGGGCAAGAGGTCCGGCACCAGGAAGTACCAGAGGAATAGTTGCACCAGCAGCGGTACGTTGCGAAACAGCTCCACGTAGGCGCTGGCGATGCCGGACAGCCAGCGGTTCGGCAGGGTGCGCAGCACGCCGAGCAGCGAGCCCAGCAGCAAGGCGATGATCCAGCCGACCAGGGCGACGGCGAGGGTCCAGCCGAAGCCGGCGACGAACCAGTCGAGGTAGATCTCGTCGCCGATTCCGGTGGACCTGAAGAACACGCCCCAGTCCCAGTTGTAATCCATAAGGGATTTCCTCCGATCTGCAGGGTGAGAGCGCCTGCACGGGGATGCCGTGCAGGACGCCGCCGCTTACAACTGCTCGGCGGCCTTGTCGGTGGGCTCGGCGATCAGTTTCTTCAACTCGTCGCTCATCGGGAAGTGGAGGTTCAGGCCCTTGGGCGGAATCGGCTGGAGGAACCACTTGTCGTAGATGGCGTTGATCTCGCCGGAGGCGAAGGTCGCGGTCAGGGCGCCATCGACCGCCTTCTTGAAGGCCGGGTCGTCCTTGCGCAGCGTGCAGCCGTAGATCTCGTAGGATTGCGGCGTGCCGACCACGGCCCAGTCGTCGGGCTTTCTGGCCTTGGCCATTTCGCCGTAGAGCAGCGCGTCGTCCATCATGAAGGCCACCGCGCGGCCGGATTCGAGCATGAGGAAGGCTTCGCCGTGATCCTTGGCGACGATGATGTTCATGCCCATCTGCTGCTTGACGTTCATGGCCTTGAGCAGGCGCTCGGATGTGGTGCCGGCGGTGGTTACCACGTTCTTGCCCTTGAGGTCGGGGAAGTCGGCGATGCCCGAGGTCTTCTTGGTCAGCAGGCGGGTGCCGACCTCGAAGATGCCCACCGAGAAGGCTACCTGCTGCTGACGTTCCTGGTTGTTGGTGGTGGAGCCGCACTCCAGGTCGACGGTGCCGTTCTGTACCAGCGGGATGCGCGTCTGCGAGGTGACCAGGGTGTAGCGCACCTTGAGTTCGGGCAGGCCGAGTTGCTGCTTGAGTGCCTCGACCACCTTCAACTGCAGGTCATGGGAATAGCCGATCGGCTGGCGCGAGGTGCCGCCCAGGTAGGAGAAGGGAATGGAGGCGTCGCGGTGACCGAGGGTGATGGTACTGGTGTCCTTGATCTTCTTCAGGGTGCCGGTGAGTTCTTCCGCGGCGAAGGCCGAGCTGGACGACAGGGCGATGGCCAGGGCGCTGCCCAGCAGGCAGGAGGCGATACGCATGAGTGTTTCCTCTACTCGTTGTTTGGACTGAGGGCGGTAGCCCGATCCGTCGGGGAGGCTCTACCGCGCTGGCTTCAAGTCTAAAGGCAGAATGCGTGCCAGTTGGGCAAAATACCCGATTTTCTTTTTTCCATATAATTCGAAAGGGATTTTCAGGGCCAGTGAAACGGGCGAAACCCCTCGCCTCGGGGCCTGGCCCTATCCGGCGGGCCGCACCTGCCTCACGGAGCGCCGCCGGCCCTTCGCCCGAGGCGGCGTCCCGGCCTGGGCAGGCGTAGTGCCAGCAGGAGCAGGGCCCAAGTGCAATACAGCAGCCACTGGCCGATGTCCGAGCGGACGATCCACAGCATGTGCAATAGCGCCAGGCCGAGAGTCGCGTAGACCAGGCGGTGCAGTTGCTTCCAGCGCCGGCCCAGGCGGCGCATGCTGAAGCGGTTCGAGGTGAGGGCGAGCGGTAGCAGGCTACACCAGGCCAGCGCGCCGACCAGGATGTAGGGGCGCTTTTGCAGCTCGGTACCGAGCTGGGCGAAATCCAGTCCCAGGACGAAGACCAGGTAGGCCAGAAGGTGTAGGCAGGCATAGGCGAAGCACCACAGGCCGAATTGGCGGCGCACCTGCCCCCAGCCGCTCCAGTGCGTCGCCCGTTGCAGCGGCGTCAGGCTCAGGGTCAGCAGCAGCAGGATCAGGGAGCCCTGGCCGAGGCGTTCGAGCAGCACCTTGCCCGGGTCCGGGCCGAGGGCGAAGATCCAGGCCTGGTACAGCCAGACGGGCGGCGGCAACAGGGCTGCGACGAATACGGCGCAGCGCCAGAGCGGATGTTTCATCAGTAGTCCTTGGTCAGGTCCATGCCGGCGTAGAGGCCGGCGACTTCCTGGGCATAGCCGTTGAACGGCAGGGTATCGCGCAGGTTGGGACTGAACAGGCTGCCCGGCAGGCGCCGTTCGCGTTTCTGGCTCCAGCGCGGGTGGTCCACGGCGGGATTGACGTTGGCGTAGAAGCCGTACTCCTCGGGCGCCCGGCTCTGCCAACTGGTGTAGGGCTGGCGTTCGGTCAGGCTGATGCGCACGATCGATTTAATGCTCTTGAAACCGTACTTCCAGGGTACGACCAGCCGTAGCGGCGCGCCGTTCTGGTTGGGCAGCACGCGGCCGTACATGCCCACCGCCAGGACGGTCAGCGGGTGCATCGCCTCGTCCAGCCGCAGGCCCTCGCGGTACGGCCAGTCGAGCAGGGCGAAGCGCGAGCGCTGGCCCGGCATGTGCTCGGGATCGACCAACGTCTCGAAGGCCACGTACCTGGCGTTGCCGGTAGGCTCGGCGCGCTTGAGCAGTTCGGCGAGGGGGAAGCCCAGCCAGGGGATCACCATCGACCAGGCCTCCACGCAACGCAGCCGGTAGATGCGCTCCTCCAGTGCGTGTGGGCGGACCAGATCTTCCAAGGCGTATTGGCCCGGCTTGCCGACCTCGCCGTCGATCCACACGCTCCAGGGTTCGGTGGGCAGCCGGCCGGCGTTCGCCGCCGGATCGCCCTTGTCCGGGCCGAACTCGTAGAAGTTGTTGTAGTGGCTGGCATCCTGGAACGGGGTGAGCGCCTCGCCTGGCGCCTCGACCGCCTGCCAGCGGGTATCGGGCAGCTTCTCGGCGAACCAGACGGGCGGCCGGCCCGGTTCGACGCCGGCGTAGCGCTGGCTTTCGGCGCGGGACCGGGCGGGCAGGGCGGCGGCGCCCAACGCCACGACTCCGGCGCCGAGAAAGCGCCGGCGCGACAGGTAGACGGACTCCGGGGTGATCTCGGAGGACGGGCAGTGCGAGCGGGGCGGAATCTGGATCAGCATGGTCGTTTCTCGAACGGCGGCGGTCGACGGTACCCATGGCGGCCCTCCGGCGCACGGGGGCGGCACGCAAGACTAGACTTTACGGCAGTACAGGGAGGAAAGCCCATGCGGATCAAGGATAACGTGTATGTGGTGAGCGGCGGGGGGGCCGGGCTGGGCGCGGCGACGGCGCGGTTGATCGTCGAGCGCGGTGGCCGGGTGGTGCTGGCCGACATCGATCGCGAGGCCGGCGCGCTGGTTGCGGAACTGGGCGAGCGGGCGTGTTTCCTGGAAACCGATGTGACCCGCGCCGACAGCGCCCACGCCTGCTTCGAGGCCGCCGTCGGCATGGGATATCTGCGCGGCCTGGTGAACTGCGCCGGTATCGCCCCGGCGGAGAAACTGGTCGGCGCGCGGGGCCGCATGCCCTGGAAACCTTCGCCCGTACCCTGGAGATCAACCTGCTGGGCAGCTTCAACATGATCCGCCTGGCCGCCGCGACCATGCGCGAGACGGCGCCGGATGCCGTGGGCCAGCGCGGGGTGATCGTCAATACCGCCTCGGTGGCGGCCTTCGAGGGGCAAATCGGCCAGGCCGCCTATGCCGCCTCCAAGGGCGGCATGGTGGCGATGACCCTGCCGAGAATTGTGCCAGCACGGCATTCGCGTCATGTGCATCGCGCCTGGGGTCATGGAACCCACCATGCTGCTGGGCATGCCAGCCGAGGTGCAGGCATCGCTGGGCCGGATCGTGCCCTTCCCGCCACGGCTGGGGCGGGAAGGGGAGTTCGCCGTGCTGGTGGAACACATCTTCGCCAATCCGTATCTGAACGGCGAGGTCATCCGCCTGGATGGCGCTATCCGCATGGCTGCCCGCTAGGTGCGCCCTGCTTTCGTCAATAACCGCCAGCGAGGACGTCACATGTCCCAGGACCCGGTTGTCATCGTTTCCGCCGCGCGCACACCGCTTGGCGCATTCCAGGGCGAACTCTCCGGGCTGAGCGCGCCGTGGCTGGGCGGTGTCGCCGTGCGCGCGGCGCTGCAGCGGGCCGGCCTTCCCGGCGAGCAGGTGCAGGAGCTGATCCTCGGCTGCGTGCTGCCAGCCGGGCTCGGCCAGGCGCCGGCCCGCCAGGCGGCGATCGAGGCAGGTTTGCCACTATCGGTCGGTTGCACCACGGTCAACAAGGTGTGCGGCTCCGGGATGAAGGCCGCCATGCTGGCCCATGACTTGCTGCTCGCCGGCAGCGCCGAGGTCGTACTGGCCGGCGGCATGGAGTCCATGAGTAACGCCCCCTACCTGCTGCCTGGCGCGCGCGGCGGCTACTGGCTCGGGCATCGGCAGGTGCTCGACCACATGTTCTTCGACGGTCTGGAGGATGCCTACTTCGACCGGGGCCGGCTGATGGGTACCTTCGCCGAGGATTGTGCGGCCAGCTACGGTTTCGGCCGCGAGGAGCAGGACGCCTGGGCCATCGCCTCGACGCGTCGCGCCCGGGCGGCCATCGAGTCCGGCGCCTTCGCCTGGGAAATCACCCCGGTGAGCCTTTCCGGCCGCCATGGCGAGGTGCTGGTCGAGCACGACGAACAGCCACCGAAGGCACGTCTGGAGCGGATTTTCGAACTCAAGCCGGCCTTTCGCGAAGGCGGTACGGTGACGCCGGCCAACTCCAGCTCGATTTCCGATGGCGCCGCCGCGCTGCTGCTGATGCGCCGCTCCACGGCCGGACGGTTCGGGCTCGCGCCCCTGGCGACCGTCGTCGGCCATGCCAGCCATGCCCATGAGCCGCGGCTGTTTCCGACCGCGCCGGTCGGCGCGATGCGGAAACTGCTGGAGCGGCTCGGCTGGTCGGTCGGCGACGTCGACCTGTGGGAAATCAACGAGGCCTTCGCGGTGGTGACCCTGGCGGCGATCCACGATCTTAGGCTCGACCCGGCGCGGGTCAATGTCCATGGCGGCGCCTGCGCCCTGGGACATCCGATCGGCGCGTCCGGCGCGCGTATCCTGGTTACCCTGCTGGGCGCCCTGCGCCGCGGCGGCGGACGGCGTGGCGTCGCCAGCCTGTGCATCGGCGGTGGCGAGGCGACGGCGATGGCGGTGGAAATGGCCTGACAGGCGGGAGGACACTCCCGCCTGGAACGCTTAGTGCTGCTGGCGGCCACCTCCGTGGCTGTTGCGGCCTCCCTTACGGCCAGCCTCGGAGGCTTTTTTCGGGTCGTTGGCAAAGTTGCCACCGCTGTTATGCCCACCCTTGCGGCCGGCTGCGGCGGCCCGTTCGGGGTCGTTGGCGAAGTTTCCGGGATTGGCGTGTTTGGGCATGGCCTTTCTCCTCGCGAGCTGGTGAAGTGCGCAGTCCGGACAAGCGTCTGGCTGCACAGTTACTGAGAGAAGCCTATAGGCAGAGTTCCGGTTTTTCCGGCGAAGGGGTGGGCAGTGGATGGGTGGTAGGGGCCTGCTCGACAGGCGGTCGCCGGACAGCCGCTCGTCGGCAGGCTAGATGGCGGGAATGGGCCGGCGAAAGCCGTTCCCGCCAAGGAGCGTGAAAATGGCCGGACAGGGAAGAAAAGCTATTTGCTCAGGCGCCAGGTGCGCCGTGGCTTGTTGGAGCGCGACAGGCGCCAGTCGCCCCGGGCGCGCGGCAGGGTAGCCTCCGGTAGGTCTTCGCAGCTATGGATTTCCAGCCCTGGTTCGAAATGTTTCTTGGGGTCGAGCACGGTGTTCTTCTTCATCTTGTCCACGTGTAGATACCCATGGATCGGCGGCGCCTGAGCGCATTAGTTAGCTGATTCTTGTTTTCCTGTTTAGTGGGCGGCGCCCCGGCTGTCAAAGCGGGAACGACCGGCAGGGACGACGGTCGGCTCGGGATGGGCGTCCGCTCGAGGATGGCATGTGGCGGGAGGGACGGGCTACCCAGGTCGAAGTCGGCGGCCCGGCCAGCGAAGGCATCGGCGCCTGCGAGCCGGCGCCGTGTTGGCGACCGGCAAGCTCGGAGGTTGCAAGGCGCGGATCAATAGCTTTGCAGCTCCTCGCGCAGGCGGGCCAATTGGCCGTCCAGTTCGGTGGCGTAGGGTTCCAGCAGGTACTCGATCGTGGCGGCGCCCTCCGGATTGGCGAGCAACCGCAAGCGCGCGCACTGGCGGACTGCGGGGTCCTCGCCGATCTGCCGCTCCAGCAGCAGGACGTTGTGGCTGTACTGCGCCAGGGTCAGCGCGGCCTGGCCGCCCGGGCTGAGCAGCAGGGCCGCCTGGCCGAGGCCGGCGAGCTTGTCGCCGCGCGCGAGGCCGAGCTGCAATTGCAGGCCAGCGTCGCCGGCGGCCTTGAGCTTTAGCTCGGATTTCAGCGAACGCAGCAGTTCGGCGCAACAGATGGCGCCGGCCAGGTAGTCGTCGCCGCACTCGCGGCGATGGAATAGCAGCAGGCCGCCGTCCTCGTCGAGCAGGTGCAGTTCGCCACCGTAGAACGCCGCAGCCTGCTCCAGGCTGTCGCGATAACGCCGGCGCAGTTCCGCCAGCCGTTCGCGGGACAGGCTGCGCAATTGGTCCGCGGGATTGAGCTGGATGGCCAGCACAGCGCTCTCGCGAGCCTGGCGGTGCGAGGCGGGCGCGGGAGCGATGTCTCTGTCGAAGTCCACGCCGAAGCCGGGCTCGTCGCCGGCATCATTCGGGACCAGCCGGCGCAGCGGCGGGGCCTCGTCGTCCAGGTCGTCGATATCGGCGCGCAGACCGGACAGGGGATACGACGAGGACTCCGCCCTGGCCTTCGTCGCGCCGAGTCGCGAGGCTTCGGGCGCCGCCACGTTGCGCTTCGCCGGCTCGGGTGTGGCGAAGGGCGGCACCGCCGTGTGGGACGTGGGGCGTGAGACCGGCTTCCCGGCGGATGCCTTGGCTGTCGAAGGCGCATCGGACAGATAGCGCGACAGCTCGTCGTCCTCGAGTCCGTCGGGCGCCGGGCGGGACGCCCGCTCAGGAGCGAAACGGGTTCGCAACTGGCGGGCCAGGTCGCCGATCTCGTCCTGGCGTTCGGCGCCGGGAGGCTGGTCGTCCGGCTCGCGCAGCCAGACGCGCAGTTGCAGCAGCGGCGTGGAGATGCCGTAGCCCAAGCGCAGGCCGAGAATCAGCGTCAGCAGCAGCAGGCCCAGACCGAGCAGGCCCATGTTGCGCAGGCCGATGATGAAGGGCTCGCGGAACTGCGGCATGTTCAGGACGATGCGCAGGTGACCGGTCACACTGTCCTGGAAGGTGATGGGCCGGGCATGGAGGCTGAGATCGCCTTCCGGCGGCATCCGCGGCGGACGGTTGCCGGCTTCGGCGAGCAGGTGGTTGTCCGCGTTGTAGACGGCCGCGTGGGCGACCAGTGGGTTCTTCGTCAAGTTGCCCAGCAGCACGTTGAGGCTGAGGATGTCGTTGGCCACCAACAGATGGCTGGCCGCGGCGCTGGTCTGGGTGGTCAGCGTCTGGCCGAGGGCGTCAGCCTGCTCGTGCATGGTCTGGCGGACCTGCAGACCGACCAGCCAGGAATACAGGGCCAGGGCTAGGATCACCAGCACCAGGCTGTGGCTGACGATACGCAGGGAGACTGGGACGCGCCGCTGGCACAAGGCGCGGAACAGCAAGACGAAGAAGTTTTCGGGTTTGGCGGAAGTTGGCCGGGTCACTGATCGCGGCTCGTGAAAAATTCGGGTGGGCAGTATACGGAATGCCGGGCGCGCGCAGTAAGGCTTGACGTGGGGAAACCGCCCGGCGGGGTGTATCCGGCAAAGTGGGCGGCCGGCCGGGAAGCGCTCGGCGCGGCGGGCCCTGCTAGAATGCCGCCTTCTTTGCCATGGGAGACGGCGCCTTGCGCGAAATTGTCCTGATCAATCTCACCGGGCCGGATCGTCCCGGCCTGACCGCGTCCGTCACCGGCGCGCTGGCCCGCTGTGGGGCGGGCATCCTCGATATTGGCCAGGCGGTCGTCCACGACATCCTGTCGTTCGGCATCCTGGTCGAGGTCCCGGCCGGGAGCGAACTGTCGATCCTGCAGAAGGAGCTGCTGCTCGTCGCCCACGGGCTCGGGCAGCAGGTGCGTTTCACCTCCGTTTCCGAAGCCGAATACGCGGCCTGGGTCGCCGACCAGGGCAAGCCGCGCTACATCGTCACCCTGATGACGCGCCGGGTGACCGCCGCGCAACTGGAACGGGTCAGTGCGATCACCGCCCGCCACGGCCTGGAAATTGAGCAGATCGACCGTCTGTCCGGACGTCTGCCTCTGGACACGCCGGAGGCGCGCAGCAAGGGCTGCATCGAGTTCTCGGTGCGCGGCGAGCCGGCCGATCCGGCGGCGCTGCGCGCGGAGTTCTTGTTGACGGCCCAGGAGCTCAACGTCGACATCGGTTTCCAGCTCGACACGCTGTTCCGGCGTATCCGCCGTCTAGCGGTGTTCGACATGGATTCGACGCTGATCGAGGCGGAGGTGATCGACGAGTTGGCCAAGGCCGCCGGCATCGGCGATAAGGTCGCAGCCATCACCGAGCGGGCGATGCGCGGCGAGCTGGATTTTTGCGCCAGCTTCAAGGAGCGCCTGGCGTTGCTCAAGGGGTTGCCGGAGGAGGTGCTGGCGGAGATCGGCGCCTCGCTGCGCCTGACCGAGGGCGCCGAGGTGCTGTTCGCCGAGCTCAGGCGCCTGGGCTACAAGACGGCGATCCTCTCCGGCGGTTTTTCCTACTTCGCCCGCCAGGTACAGGCCAAGCTGGGCATCGACTACGTATTCGCCAACGAGCTGGAAATCGTCGACGGCAAGGTCACCGGGGTGGCCGTCGAGCCGATCGTCGACGGTCAGCGCAAGGCCGACCTGCTGCGTCAACTGGCCGCGCGGGAAGGCCTGTCGCTGGAGCAGACCATCGCCGTCGGCGACGGCGCCAACGACTTGCCGATGCTCGGCCTAGCCGGTCTCGGTGTGGCCTTCCGCGCCAAGCCGTTGGTCAGGCAGTCGGCCAGGCAGGCGATTTCCAATCTCGGCTTGGACGGCATCCTATACCTGCTCGGCTATCGCGACCGCGACGGCATCCGTTAGAGCCTGTCCACGATCTGCTGCGCGTTGGCCCCGCTGCGTTAAAAACAGGCTCGGAATGCTCATTTACCCTGCGTAAACTCCGCTTCCTCGCCTGTTCTCGCCTTGCGTGCCCTTAGCTCGCAAGATTGTGAACAGGCTCCTAGGTCGGGGCCTGATCGCCGCCTTGAGTACGCCGTCGCGCTGGTCGGCGAACAGGTCTTAGGCGGCCTCGATGTCGTCCAGCCGGTACTGGTGGGTGACCAACGGCTTGAGGTCGATGCGCCCCGAGGCGACCACGTTGAGCAGGCGGCGCGCGCGTTCCTTGCCGCCGGGGCACAGCGAGGTGACGATGCGGCTGTCGCCGAGGCTGGCGTGGAAGGCGCCGAGAGGAATGGTCAAGTCGCTGGAGTAACGCCCAGGCTGGATAGGGCGCAGGTCGGCCTGGGCGTCGGGCACCAGCACGTATTCGGCTTGGGTGCCGTCGATGCTGTTGCCCAAGCGCTAGCCGCCCATCGGCTTGTAACCGTGGCAGGCGCGGCCGCCATCCTGGCAGGCATAGGCGCTGAAGCTCGGGCAGACGGCGCCGGCGATGACCCGCTGGCCTTCGCTGTAGCCCTTCGCGTTGCTGCCGAGCTTCTCGACGATGCCCGCCGGCTCGTGGCCGATGGTCAGGCCCGAGGCCAGCGAGTATTTGCCCTTGAGGATGTGCACATCGGTGCCGCAGATGGTGGTCGTGGTGATGCGCACTAGGGCGTTATCCGGTCCGACGTCGGGGATGAGCTTGTCCTGTAGTTCGATGCGGCCGGGTTCGACGAACACGGCGGCTTTCATCATGGGCATGGCGGTTTCCTTTTCCGGGCGGGCGATGTTGGCAGTCTAAGGCGCATGTCGCGAGCCGCGACCCGGACCCAGGTCAAACTTCGGGAAGGGACCGGCATGGCATGCCGGCCCGGCCGTGCTACGCCTCGCTCGGGAACTCGTGGCCCGGCGCCGGGCTGGAGTCCTCCAGAATCAATGGGCGGACGGTATGGGAGCGGATTCCACGCAGGGCGGTCGCAGGCTACCGGAAGCCGTTCGAGGCTATGCCGACCCGCTCACCGCGGAACAGGAGGGGCGGAATCTGCAGGGACTGCCGCAAAGCGTCAAGGTGCGAGAGCCGGCTGTGACCGGCTTCCCGCATGCGTTGCCGCTCGCTTAGACGGACGCCTGGCCGATCGCCTGGCCCATGCGCAGTTCTCCCAGGGGGGCGAGCCCGTCGCGCCAGCGCACCCGGTCCGCTCCGAACAGGAGGATGACCGTCGAGCCGAGTCTGAAGCGCCCGAGTTCCGCGCCCTTGTCCAGGCGGACCGGTGGATGCGCCGCCTCGTCGTAGCGCCAGCGCTTGACCTGGCGGGGTGGCGGGGTGACCACCCCGGCCCAGACCGTCTCGATGCTGGCGACGATCATGGCGCCGACCAACACCACGGCCATGGGGCCGCACTCGGTGTCGAACAGGCAGACCAGGCGCTCGTTGCGGGCGAACAGCTCGGGGACGTTCTCCGCGGTGAGGCGATTCACCGAGTACAGCTTGCCCGGCACATGGATCATCTCGCGCAGGGTGCCGGCCAGCGGCATGTGCACGCGGTGATAGTCCTTGGGCGACAGATAAACGGTGGCGAAGTTGCCGCCCTGGAAGGGCACGGCGCTGGCCGTGTCGCCGCCGAGCAGTTCCTGCACGCTGAAGCTGTGGCCCTTGGCTTGGAAGACACGGCCCTGCTTGATGCTCCCGAGCTGGCTGACGGCACCGTCGGCCGGGCTGAGAATGGCGCCGGGCGTCGGGTCGAGAGGGCGGGCGTCCGCCTTCAGGGCGCGGGTGAAGAAGGCGTTGAAGTGCTCGTAGGCGGTCGGCTCCTCGATCAGCGCCTGGCCCATGTCGACCTGGAAATGGCGGGCGAAGGTCTTGATCAAGCTGTTCTTGACCCAGGGAACGCGGCATTCGGCGAGCCGGCCGGCCGCGCGCGACAGCAGATGGTGGGGCAGCAGGTGCTGGCCGAGGAGGAACAGACGCTCTTTCATCGGGTTTCCTTAAAGCTCCACCGGCGTGTCCGGGTGGTTGCCCCATTCGCCCCAGGAACCGGCGTAGCCCTTGACCCGTGGGTAGCCGAGGGCCTTGGCGATCAAGTAGGTCAGGCCGGAGCGGTGATGGGTCTGGCAGTGGGTGACGATTTCCTTGTCCGGGGTGATGCCCAGCTCCTCCAGGCGTCCGGCGATATCGGTACGGATGCGCAGGGCGCGGCTCGGGTCCATGGCGGCGGTCCATTCGAAGTTGACCGCGCCGGGGATGTGCCCGCCCTTCGCGGCGAGCACCTTCTCGCCACGGTACTCTTGGGGCGAACGGGCGTCCCAGATGGCCAGGTCGGCGGCACCGAGCCGGCCCAGCAGGTAGTCGCGGCTAGCGGTCGGCTCGTCGTGCAGGCCGAGTGTGACGGAGCCGCCGGCCGGCGCCGGGAGTTCCCGGGACAGCGGCCGGTCCTCGGCCAGCCAGGCGGTGAGGCCGCCGTTCAGGTAGTGGTAGCGCTGCTGGCCGATGACGTCGAGCAGCCAGATGAAGCGCCCGGCCCAGCCACCGCCTTCGTCGTCGTAAACCACGTAGACCGCCTTCGGGCGGTGGCCGAGTTCGCCGAACAGGCTTTCCAGTTGTTCCCTGGGCGGCTGCAGGCCGGGCGCCGGTGGCTGGCCGAGCTGGGTACGCTTGGGGTCGACGAAACGCGCGCCGGGAATGTGTCCCTCGGCGTAGCGGGCGGCACTGGTCAAATCGACCAGGATCAGCTCGGGCGCCGACAGGCGAGCCTGCAGATCGGCCGGCTCGATGACCAGCGGCAGCGAAGCGAAATCGTCCATGGCATGGCTCCAGGCAGGGTTGGAGGAAGAATTGTAAGACAAAGGCGGTTTTCAGTATTCGGGCTCGGGCAGGCTGGCGAGGATATGCCGGTAGCTGGCCATGCGCTGCGGCTGGATGCGGCCTTCCTCAAGAGCTTTGAGCAGCGCGCAGCCGGGTTCGCGGTCATGCCTGCAGTCGCGGAAGCGGCAATGGCCGAGCAGGTCGCGAAACTCGATGAAGCCGGCTTCGACATCCGCGCGGCTGACGTGGCCGAGGCCGAACTCGCGGATGCCGGGCGAGTCGATCAGTTCGCCGCCGCCAGGAAAATGGAACAGCCGGGCGGTGGTGGTGGTGTGCATACCCTTGCCGGTCTGTTCCGAGAGGGCGCCGACGCGGGTGTCGACCCCGGGCAACAAACTGTTGACCAGCGACGACTTGCCCACCCCAGACTGGCCGACGAAGACGCTGACATGACCGTCCAGCGCCGCCTGCAGTTCCTGCATGCCGGCGCCCTGGCGGGCCGAGACCTCTAGCAGGGGATAGCCGAGACGCTTGTAGGTGGCGAGCAGGGCGTCGAGACCGGCGGCGTTCTCCTCGTTCACCAAGTCGGCCTTGTTCAGCAGCAGCAGCGGGTGGATACCGGCGTGCTCGGCGGCGACCAGATAACGGTCGATAAGGTTGGCATGAGGTTCGGGCAGCGGGGCGAAGACGATGACGATCTGGTCGACGTTGGCCGCCACCGGCTTGAGCTGGCCGCGCATGTCCGGCCGGCACAGCTCGCTGCGCCGCGGCAGTTGCGCGACGATCACGCCGCCGCCCTGGTTGCCGGCGCGCCAGACCACCCGGTCGCCGGTGACCAGCGCCGGTAGGTTGGCGCGCAGGTGGCAGCGGCAGACCTGACCGGTCCAGTCGCCATCGTCGGCCTCGACTTCCACCTGGACGCCGAAGTGGGCGATCACCAGGCCGGTCCGTTCCGGACCGAGGTCGCCGCCCTCCAGTTCCTCGATCAGGCGGGATTCGCGCTTGGCGGCGCGCGCGGCGCGCTCTTCCTGGATTTTTTCGATGCGCCAGCTCTGGCGGCGGGTCAGTTGGCGTCTGGCCATGGCTCGGGAGGTCGGGTGGCTGGGGCGGCGAGTTTAGCATGAGCCGGCCCTGCTAAACTGCGGCAAAGCCACGGAGTATAACCATGCAGAACCCGCAGAATCTGATCTGGATCGACCTGGAAATGACTGGTCTGAATCCGGAACGGGATGTCATCATCGAGATGGCGACCATCGTCACCGACAGCGAGCTGAACATCCTGGCCGAAGGACCGGTGATCGCCGTGCACCAGAGCGACGAGATCCTCGTCGGCATGGATGAGTGGAACACCCGCCAGCATGGCCGCTCCGGCCTGACCCAGCGGGTCCGCGATAGCCGCATCGATACCGCGACGGCCGAGGCGCAGACCCTGGCCTTCCTCGAACAGTGGGTACCCAGGGGCAAGTCGCCGATGTGCGGCAATAGCATCTGCCAGGATCGGCGTTTCCTCGCCCGCTACATGCGGGATCTGGAGGCCTGGTTCCACTACCGCCACGTGGACGTCTCGACCCTCAAGGAACTGGCTGGGCGCTGGGCGCCGCAGGTGCGCGACAGCTTCAAGAAGAGCGCCGCCCACCTGGCGCTGGACGACATCCGCGAATCCATCGCCGAACTGCGCCACTACCGCGAGCACTTCATCAGGTATTGAGCGGTCGAGGGACGGGTCAGTCCCGACCGTGCCGGCGTAGCGCCCAGAGCACGTGCTCGCGCACCAGCGCCGAGGGATGCTCGCGGCGCGCTTCGAGCGCCTCGAGCACCGGGATGGTCGAAGGGGCATTGCCCAGGCCGACCGCCAGGTTGCGCAGCCAGCGCTCGTAGCCGGCACGGCGCAGCGGCGAGCCCTCGCTGCGGGCGAGAAATTCGGCTTCGCTCCAGAGGAAAAGGGCGGCCAGCTCGGCGTTGTCCAGGCCATGGCGCGGCTGGAAGTCGCCTTCCTGCGTGGGGCGGGCGAAGCGGTTCCAGGGGCAGACCAGTTGGCAATCGTCGCAGCCGAATACCCGATTGCCGACTAGCGCCCGCAACTCCTCGGGGATCGAGCCCTTCAGCTCGATGGTCAGATAGGAGATGCAGCGCCGGGCGTCCAGCAGCCTGGGGCCGACGAAGGCGCCGGTCGGACACCTGTCCAGGCAGGCCGAGCAGCGCCCGCAGTGCTCGCCGGCATGGGGGGCGTCGGTTGGCAAGGGCAGGTCGACGTACAGCTCGCCGAGGAAGAACCAACTGCCGGCCTTCTTGTTGAGCAGTAGAGTGTTCTTGCCGATCCAGCCCAGCCCGGCCTGCTCGGCTAGGGCCTTTTCCAGCACCGGGGCGCTGTCGACGAAGGCGCGATGGCCGAATGGGCCGATTTCTCCCTGGATGCGTTCGGCCAGGTGTTGCAGGCGCTTGCGGATCAGCTTGTGGTAGTCGCGGCCGAGGGCGTAGCGGGACAGGTAGGCCTTTTCCGGTGCAGCGAGGCGTTCGGCCATCCGGGTATCGGCCGGCAGGTAGTCCATGCGCAGCGAGATCGCCCGCAAGGTACCGGGCACCAGTTCGGCCGGACGCGAACGCTTGTCGCCGTGGGCGGCCATGTAGTCCATCTCGCCCTGGTAGCCGGCCGCCAGCCAGCGCCGCAGGTGGGCTTCGTGCTGGCCGAGCTCGATGCCGGCGATGCCGACCTGCTGGAAGCCCAGCTTGCGGCCCCAGTCCTTGATCGACTGGGCGAGGCGGACGAGGTCGGGGGTGTTGGCGGACATGCTGAAGAAAACCTGTGTTAGATGCGATAATTCTGCCAGACCTCGGAGCCGATCGACGCATGCCAGACATCCAGGAAAATTTGCCGCTTCCCCTTTACAACGCCGCTCAGGTGCGCGAACTCGACGCACGCCTGATCGCCGCCGGCACCTCCGGCTTCGAACTGATGCGGCGTGCTGCCCATGCCGCTTGGCGGGCCCTGCGCCGGCGCTGGCCCGAGGCCGGCGCCGCGACGGTGTTCGCCGGGCGCGGCAACAATGCCGGCGACGGTTATCTGCTCGCCGCGCTGGCGCAGCGCGCCGGCTGGCGCGTGCGGGTACTGGCCGTGGGCGACCCGCAGCAGTTGCAGGGCGATGCGGCCCTGGCCCGGGACGAGGCTCGGCAGGCCGGGGTGGCGATCGAGCCCTGGAGCGAATGCGCGGCGCTGGACGGCGTGCTGGTCGACGCACTGCTCGGTACCGGTCTCGGCGGTTCGGTGCGCGAACCCTACGCCCAGGCGATCCGCCAGATCAACGCCAGCGGTCTGCCGGTGCTGGCGGTGGATATTCCCTCCGGGCTCAGCGCCGACACCGGTTGCGCGCTGGGCGTGGCGGTACGCGCCGGGCTGACGGTGACCTTCATCGGCCTCAAGCTGGGGCTGTTCACTGGCGAAGCGCCGGACCACGTCGGTGCCCTGGTGTTCGACGACCTGGCGGCCGATCCGTACATCGTCGCCGCGCAGCCGGTCAGCACCCGGCGGCTGGCGGTCGGCGGCGTGGCGTGTCTGGCGCCACGGCCGCGTACCGCGCACAAAGGGCATTTCGGCCATGTGCTGGTGGTCGGCGGCGACCTCGGTCTCGGCGGCGCGGCGCTGCTCAGCGCGGAGAGCGCTTTGCGCGCCGGCGCGGGACTGGTCAGCCTGGCGACCCGCGACGTGCACGTGCCGGCGGCGCTGGCGCGGCGGCCGGAGTTGATGAGCCGCGGCGTCGAGTCGGCCAATCAGGCATTGGCGCTGATGACCGGGGCCGACGTGCTGGTGGTCGGGCCGGGACTCGGACAGGAAGCCTGGGGACGCAGCCTGCTGTCGGCGGCGGCCGGCCTCGACCGGCCACAGGTGTGGGACGCCGATGCGCTGAACCTGCTCGCCGCCGGCGCGGTGGGCGCACCCGCGCGGGGCGTGCTGACCCCCCATCCCGGCGAAGCCGCGCGTCTGCTGGGCAGCGACATCGGCGCGGTGCAGGCCGACCGGCCAGCGGCGGCCGTCGCCCTGGCGCGGCGCCATGGCGCGGTGGTCGTTCTCAAGGGCGCCGGCAGTCTGGTGGCCGATCCGCAGGGACGTCTGGCGCTGTGCGACCACGGTCACCCTGCGATGGCCGGGGCGGGGTTCGGCGATGTTCTCGCCGGGCTGGTCGGCGCCCTGCTGGCCCAGGGGCTGGAGCCTTTCGAGGCGGCTTCGCTGGCGGTCTGGCTGCATGCCCGGGCGGGCGAGCGACTGGGCGCGCAGGGTCGCGGGCTGGCGGCGAGCGATCTGTTCCCGGCGATCCGCCAGTTGCTGGAGGAGCATTCGCCGTGCCTCCCGAACTGAGCCTCTTCGCCGCCGACGAGGCGGCCCAACTGGCCCTTGGCGAGCGCCTCGGCGCGCTCACCGGGGGGCGCGGGACCATCTTCCTTCATGGCGACCTCGGCGCCGGCAAGACCACCTTGTCGCGTGGCATCCTGCGCGGCCTGGGGCATGCCGGGGCGGTGAAGAGCCCGACCTTTACCCTGGTCGAGCCTTACCGGATCGGCGAGCGGCAGGCCTACCACTTCGACCTGTATCGCCTGGCCGATCCGGAAGAGCTTGAGTTTCTTGGCATTCGTGACTATTTCGAGGGCGATGCGCTGTGCTTGGTCGAGTGGCCGCAGCGTGGCTCGGGCTTTTTGCCGAAGCCGGACCTCGACATCACCATTACCCCGCAAGCGGGAGGCCGCACCTTGCGCCTGTCGCCCCATGGCGCACGGGGCGAGGCCTGGTGCACCTCTCTGGCTCAGGAGAACTAAAACATATGTGGGCTATTCCCATGCACGCCTGGACTAGCGTCGTCGGCCTGCTGCTCGCCTCCCTGGCCGTCGACGCCCTGGCCGCTGCGGAGGTACGTGGCGTGCGCCTGTGGCGGGCTCCGGACAACACCCGCCTGGTTTTCGATCTGAGCGGCCAGGTGCAGCACAGCGTCTTCACCCTGACCGCACCGCACCGGATCGTCATCGACTTCAGTGGCGCCCAGTTGAGCACCCAACTGGATAAGCTCGCCCTGGGCAACACCCCGATCAGCGGCCTGCGCGCGGCGCAGCGGACGCCGAACGACCTGCGCCTGGTTCTCGATCTGTCCGAGGCGGTGGTGCCCAAGAGCTTCACCCTCGCTCCCAATCAGCAGTATGGCCATCGTCTGGTGCTCGATCTCTACGATCAAAAGCCGAGCGTGGCGCCCGAGCTGCCGCCGACGCGCGTCGCAACCACCAAGCCGGTGCCCGTGCCAGTACCTGTGCCGGTTCCGGTGGTGACACCGACCAAGCCGGCGGCGAAGGCGACCACGCCACTGTCCAGGGGGCAGCGCGATATCGTGATCGCCATCGATGCCGGCCACGGCGGCGAGGACCCCGGCGCGATCGGCCCGCAGGGGGCGCAGGAAAAGCATGTCGTACTGGCCATCGCCCGCGAACTGCAGCGCCAGATCAACGCCGAGAAAGGCTTTCGCGCCGAACTGGTGCGTACCGGCGACTATTTCATCCCGCTGCGCCGGCGTACCGAGATCGCGCGCAAGAAGGGCGCCGACCTGTTCGTCTCCATCCATGCCGATGCCGCGCCGCGCTCGTCGGCCTTCGGTGCTTCGGTCTACGCCTTGTCCGATCGCGGCGCGACCTCGGAAACGGCACGCTGGCTGGCCGATAGCGAGAACCGCTCGGACCTGATCGGCGGCGCCGGCAGCGTCAGTCTGGAAGATAAGGACCGCATGCTCGCCGGCGTCCTGCTCGACCTGTCGATGACCGCTTCGCTGTCTTCCAGTCTGAACATCGGCCAGAAGGTATTGAGCAACATGGGGCGGATCACTCCGCTGCACAAGGAGCGGGTGGAGCAGGCCGGGTTCATGGTGCTGAAGTCGCCGGACATCCCGTCGATTCTGGTGGAGACCGGGTTCATCTCCAACCCCGGCGAGTCCGAGAAGCTGCAGACCCGCAATCACCAGCAGGCGCTGGCGCGCGCCATCCATGGCGGGGTGCGCCAATTTTTCCACCAGAGTCCGCCGCCGGGCACCTATATCGCCTGGCTGCGCGACTCCGGAAAGATCGCCCGCGGGCGGCAGGAGCATGTGGTCACCTCTGGCGAAACCCTGGCGCTAATCGCCGAGCGCTATCAGGTCGACATGGTGGCGCTGCGTCGAGCCAATAGCCTGAAGAACGACGACTTGAAGATCGGCCAGGTCCTCGACATCCCGGCCGCCACCCTGGCGGGGCGGCCATGAGCGGTCCGGCGCGCATCCAACTGCTGAGCCTGCGGCTGGCCAACCAGATTGCCGCCGGCGAAGTGGTCGAGCGGCCGGCCTCGGTGGCCAAGGAGCTTTTGGAGAACAGCCTGGACGCCGGCGCGCGGCGCGTCGACATCGAGGCGGAGCAGGGCGGCGTCAAGCTGTTGCGGGTGCGCGACGACGGCTGCGGCATCGCCGCCGACGACCTGCCGCTGGCCCTGGCCCGCCACGCCACCAGTAAGATCCGCGAACTGGAGGATCTCGAGCGGGTGGCGAGCCTGGGCTTTCGCGGCGAGGCGCTGGCCTCGATCGGTTCGGTGGCGCGCCTGACCCTGACTTCGCGTACCGCCGATGCCGAGCAAGCTTGGCAAGTGGAAACCGAGGGGCGCGACATGGAGGCGCGGGTGCAGCCGGCGGCCCACCCGGTCGGCACCTCTGTCGAGGTGCGCGACCTGTTCTTCAATACGCCGGCGCGGCGCAAGTTCCTGCGCGCGGAGAAGACCGAATTCGAGCACCTCCAGGAAGTCGTCAGGCGCCTGGCCCTGGCGCGCTTCGAGGTGGCCTTCCACCTGCGCCACAACGGTCGTAGCGCGCTGGCCTTGCACGAGGCCGGCGACGAGACGGCGCGGGCGCGGCGGGTGGCGGCGGTCTGCGGGCCGGCCTTCCTGGAGCAGGCGCTGCCCATCGAGGTCGAGCGGGCCGGCCTGCGCCTGTGGGGCTGGGTCGGCCTGCCGACCTTCTCGCGCAGCCAGGCCGATCTGCAGTATTTCTACGTCAACAGCCGCATGGTGCGCGACAAGCTGGTCGCCCACGCGGTGCGCCAGGCCTATCGCGACGTGCTGTTCAACGGTCGGCATCCGACCTTCGTGCTGTTCCTCGAGGTCGATCCGGCGGTGGTGGATGTCAACGTGCACCCGACCAAGCACGAGGTGCGTTTCCGCGACAGCCGCATGATCCACGACTTCCTCTACGGGACCCTGCATCGTGTCCTGGGCGAGGCGCGTCCCGAGGATCGTCTAGCGGCGCCTGCTGCCGTGGCGTTGCCGGCGCCAGCTTCCGGGGCCGCCGCTGGCGAGTTCCGTGGACAGGAGGAGATGCCGCTGTCCTCCACCCCGCCCACGCGCGAGCTTGCCAGGCCTGCGGCCTGGAAAGGCGCGGGTGCCGGCTATCAGGCTCCTTCGCCGCGCCCGGCGCGTTCCGCTGAGGCCGGCGGGGTGTATCGCGAGTTCTTCGCACCGCTGGCCGAGCCGCGGGCCGAACCTGCGACCCGAACGGGAGAGGAGGGCGGTACTCCGCCGGGCGATGCCTTGCTGGGCGATACTTCGCCGGGTGGCATTCCGCCGCTCGGCTATGCCCTGGCCCAGCTCAAAGGCATCTATATCCTCGCCGAGAATGCCCAGGGGCTGGTGCTGGTCGATATGCATGCGGCCCACGAGCGGATCACCTACGAGCGGCTGAAGACCGCGATGGCGAGCGAGGGGTTGCGCGGCCAGCCACTGCTGGTGCCGGAAGGCTTGGCCCTGAGCCAGCGCGAGGCGGATTGCGCCGAGGAGCATGCCGAGTGGTTCCAGCGGCTGGGATTCGAGTTGCAGCGCCTCGGACCGGAAACCCTGGCGATCCGCCAGACGCCGGCCCTGCTCCGGCAGGCCGAGGCAGGCCAACTGGTGCGCGACGTGCTGGCCGATCTCCTGGAGTACGGTAGCAGCGACCGCATCGAGGCCCATCTCAACGAACTACTAGCGACCATGGCCTGCCATGGCTCCGTGCGCGCCAACCGGCGCCTGACCCTGCCGGAGATGAACGCCCTGTTGCGCGATATGGAGAGCACCGAACGCAGCGGCCAGTGCAATCATGGGCGGCCGACCTGGACGCAATTGGGTATGGCCGACCTCGATAAACTGTTCTTGCGCGGCCGTTGACCGGGCGCGGCCGCTTGCGGCCCGTTGTCCAGCATCTGAAACTATGCCCTCTTTCGTGTTCGTGCCGAGCCCGCCGATGTCCCGCCTGCCTCCCGCCATCTTTCTCATGGGACCGACCGCTTCCGGCAAGACCGACCTGGCGCTGGAGCTAGCGCGGGTCCTGCCGTGCGAGCTGATCAGCGTCGACTCGGCGCTGGTCTACCGGGGCATGGACATCGGTACGGCCAAGCCCGCGAAGGCACTGCTGGCGGAGTTTCCCCACCGTCTCATCGATATCCGCGATCCGGCGGAAAGCTATTCCGCCGCCGAATTCCGCGACGATGCCCTGGCGGCCATGGCCGAGATCAGCGCCCGGGGGCGCATCCCTCTGCTGGTGGGCGGCACCATGCTGTACTACAAGGCCCTGTTGGAAGGGCTGGCGGACATGCCGAGCGCCGATCCGGCGCTGCGCGCGGAGCTGGAGGCGCGGGGCGCCGCGGAAGGCTGGGCGGCCTTGCACCAGGAACTGGCGACGGTCGATCCGGAGTCGGCGGCGCGTATCCATCCCAACGATCCCCAGCGTCTGGTGCGGGCTCTGGAGGTCTATCGGGTCAGCGGCCTGTCTATGACGGCCCACCGCTTGCGTCAGGTTGCGCAAAATCCTCTATCCGACAGGCCGGCTGGGGAGCATTTGCCTTATACTGTCGTCCATCTCGCAATTGCGCCGACGCAGCGGCAGATTCTGCACGAGCGGATCGCCCGGCGGTTCCGCCTGATGCTGGAGCAGGGCTTCGTCGACGAGGTCGAGCTTCTGTGGCGGCGCGGCGATCTGCATGCGAACTTGCCTTCCATGCGTGCGGTCGGCTATAGGCAGGTATGGGAACATCTGGATGGCCTACTGACACGGGAGCAGATGGTCGAGCGCGGCATCATCGCGACACGCCAACTGGCCAAGCGGCAGTTCACTTGGTTGCGTAACTGGACCGACCTTCACTGGTTGGACAGTCTGGGGGACGACAATCTACAACGCACCTTGAAATACCTGGAGACGGCCGCCATATTGGCCTGATTCCAGTTCTTGCTGCCGTTTCGGGTTTTCCAGAAGCGGTCCGCCATTTTTCTTCGATTTCTAAATCATCCCTGAAAGGAGAATTCCACATGTCAAAAGGGCATTCGCTACAAGACCCTTACCTTAATACCCTGCGTAAAGAGCGCGTTCCGGTTTCCATCTATCTGGTCAATGGCATCAAGCTGCAAGGCCAGATCGAGTCCTTCGACCAGTTCGTGATTTTGCTGAAGAACACTGTCAGCCAGATGGTCTACAAGCACGCGATTTCCACCGTGGTGCCGAGCCGTCCCGTGCGTCTGCCCACCGCGAGCGAGGGCGAGCAGCCCGAACCCGGCAACGCCTGAATAGGAGCCCACCTTGTTCTTTGAGCGCCCTGGTGGTGGTGAGCGAGCCATTCTGGTTCACCTGGAAGGTCAGGATCCCGAGGCGCGTGAGGACCCGCAGGAGTTCCAAGAGCTCGCCCGCTCGGCAGGCGCCGACGTGGTGGCGTTCGTCGGTGTGGCGCGCCACCAGCCGAGCGCCAAGTACCTGATCGGTACCGGCAAGGTCGGGGAACTGCACGATCTGGTCCGGACCGAGCAGGCCGAACTAGTCATTTTCAATCACGTCCTGACACCCAGCCAGGAGCGCAACCTGGAGCGCGCCTTCGAGTGCCGGGTGCTCGACCGCACTGGCCTGATCCTGGACATTTTCGCCCAACGCGCGCGTACCCACGAAGGCAAGTTGCAGGTCGAGCTGGCCCAACTGGAGCACATGAGCACGCGGCTGGTGCGTGGCTGGACCCACCTGGAGCGGCAGAAGGGCGGTATCGGTCTGCGCGGACCTGGGGAAACCCAGTTGGAAACCGACCGGCGCCTGCTGCGGATGCGTATCCGGCAGATTCGCCAGCGTCTGGAGAAGGTGCGCAGCCAGCGCGAGCAGGCGCGGCGCGGTCGCCGGCGCGCGGAGATTTCCCTGGTTTCCCTGGTCGGTTACACCAACGCCGGCAAGTCCACCCTGTTCAACGCCTTGACGGCTTCCGGGGTCTATGCGGCCAACCAGTTGTTCGCCACCCTCGATCCGACTTTGCGCCGGCTCGAGCTAGACGACCTGGGGGCGCTGGTGCTGGCCGATACCGTGGGCTTCATCCGCCATCTGCCGCACAAGCTGGTCGAGGCATTCCGCGCTACGCTGGAGGAGTCGAGCAATTCCGACCTACTGCTGCACGTGATCGATGCCCATGAGCCTGAGCGCATGGCGCAGATCGAGCAGGTCATGGCCGTGCTGGGAGAGATCGGCGCCGACCACCTGCCGATTCTCGAGGTCTACAACAAGCTGGATCTGCTCGAAGACATGGAGCCGCAGATTCAGCGCGATGTCGATGGCAAGCCGCTGCGGGTCTGGGTATCGGCCCGCGACGGGCGTGGGTTGGAGCTGTTGCGTCAGGCCATCGCCGAGCTGCTGGGAAATGATTTGTTCGTCGGAACCCTGCGCCTGCCGCAGGGGCTGGGACGTCTGCGCGCGCAGTTCTTCTCGCTCGGGGCGGTACGCAGCGAGACGCATGACGAGGAAGGGGGGAGTCTGCTGGCCGTGCGTTTGCCACGGATCGAACTTAATCGTCTGGTCAGTCGGGAAGGACTGCGGCCGGATGAGTTCATCGCGCAACATACTTTGCAATGAAAGCGCAGCCGGTGTTTTGCCGCCGGAAGCAGGCAATTGAGTAGCATGGGGCGGCGTGCCGTGGGCGCGTCTGTGTTTTTCGAATGGAGAGCGCTATGGCTTGGAATGAGCCGGGTGGCAATTCTAACAATCAGGATCCCTGGGGGGGACGTCGCGGAGGTGACCGCAAGGGACCGCCGGACCTCGATGAGGCGTTTCGCAAGTTGCAGGAAAGCCTGAACGGCATGCTAGGTGGCAAGAAGCGTGGCGGTGATGGAACGGGTGGCAAGGGCGGCGGCGGTCTGGGCCTGTTCGGCATAGCCTTGGCCGTGTTGGCGGCTTTCTGGCTGTACAGCGCGGTCTACGTGCTGGACGAGCAGGAACAGGCCGTAGTGCTGCGCTTCGGCAAGTATCACGAAACCGTCGGGCCCGGCCTGAACATTCATTTCCCGCCGATCGATCGCAAGTTCGTGGAGAACGTCACCCGCGAGCGGGCCTACAGCAAGCAGGGGCAGATGCTCACCGAGGACGAGAACATCGTCGAGGTGCCGCTCACCGTGCAATACAAGATCAGTAACCTGAAGGATTTTGTGCTGAACGTGGATCAGCCCGAGGTCAGTCTGCAGCATGCCACCGACAGTGCGTTGCGCCATGTAGTGGGTTCCACCGAGATGGACCAGGTGCTCACCGAAGGGCGCGAGCTGCTGGCGAGCGAGGTGCGCGAGCGCTTGCAGCGTTTTCTCGATGCCTACCGGACTGGCATCGTCGTGACTCAGGTGAACGTGCAGAACGCCCAGGCGCCGCGCGAGGTCCAGGAGGCGTTCGACGACGTGATTCGGGCGCGCGAGGATGAACAGCGCGAACGCAACCAGGCCGAAGCCTACGCCAACGGGGTGATTCCGGAGGCGCGCGGCCAGGCCCAGCGGATTCTCGAGGATGCCAACGGTTATCGCGAGGAGGTCGTGGCCCGTGCCGAGGGCGAGGCGCAGCGCTTCGGCAAGCTGGTGGCGGAATATCGCAAGGCACCCGAGGTAATGCGTCGGCGCCTTTATCTGGATACCCTGCAGGAGGTTTTGAGCAACAGCAGCAAGGTCCTGGTTGCTACCGAGGGTGGGCAGAACAACCTGCTCTACCTGCCGCTCGACAAGATGCTCGAGGGGCGTACTGGTGGCCCGGCGGCCAGTTCGTCGGCGCCTGCCGTGCCGGGCGCCGCCGACATGGGCTCGCAGATCATCAATGATCTGCAGCAGCGGGACCTGCGTTCGAGGGAGAGGCGTTGATGAGCAACAAGTCCGTGATCGCCCTGGTCGTCGGAGTGGTCCTGGCCGTCGTCGCCTGGAACAGCTTCTACATCGTGGCGCAAACCGAAAGGGCCGTTTTGCTGCGCTTCGGCCGCATCGTCGAGGCCGATGTGCAGCCCGGGTTGCACGTGAAGATTCCCTATGTCAACAAGGTGCGCAAGTTCGATGCCCGTCTGGTGACGCTGGATTCGCCGACCCAGCGTTTCCTCACCCTTGAGAAGAAGGCGGTGATGGTCGATGCCTATGCCAAGTGGCGGGTGGCGGATGCCGAGCGCTTTTATACCGCTACGTCCGGTCTCAAGCAGGTTGCCGACGAGCGTCTGCTGCGTCGTCTCGAATCGGGACTGCGCGACCAGTTCGGCAAGCGCACCCTGCACGAGGTGGTTTCCGGCGAGCGCGATGCGTTAATGGCGGACATCACCCAGATGCTTGATCGGATGGCGCGCAAGGAGCTGGGAATCGAGGTGCTCGACGTGCGGGTCAAGGCCATCGACCTGCCGAAGGAGGTCAACCGCAGCGTGTTCGAGCGCATGAGCACCGAGCGCGAGCGCGAGGCCCGCGAACACCGCGCCAAGGGCAAGGAGCTGGCTGAAGGCATACGGGCCGACGCCGATCGCCAGCGCCGGGTCCTGCTGGCCGAGGCCTATCGCAAGGCGGAAGAGGTTCGGGGCGAGGGCGATGCGCGGGCCGCCGATGTCTACGCCCAGGCATACAGGCAGGATCAGGAGTTTTACGCCTTCTACCGCAGTCTGCAGGCCTATCGCAGCAGCTTTGCGGACAAGAGGGACGTGCTGGTCCTGGATCCGAAGAGCGAATTCTTCCGCTATCTGGAGCAGGCCAATCCATGATGGATGCCCGGTGGGGCCGTGGGCCCCGCCGGGATGCCTTGGCAGGAAAACGTGGTATGATGGGCCAGCCGGGAAAACCCCGGCTTTTTTGCGTCTGTGGGAATCATGTGGCAGGAACTCGCAATTGCCTGGTGCCTGGTGCTCGAAGGCATCCTGCCATTCCTCAATCCGCGACGCTGGCGCAGGGCGGTCGTACTGGTAGTGCAGTTGTCGGACCGCCAGTTGCGTCTCGTGGGGCTGGCCAGCATGCTGCTGGGAACCGCCCTCCTTCATTTGCTTCACTGAGGCTTGCCGCCCGGATCGAGAGAGGAAAGGCGTAATGGCAACGGTAGACCGCTGGCTACTGCCGGATGGTATCGAGGAAGTTCTGCCGCCCGAGGCGGCACGCATCGAGGTGGTGCGCCGCCAGATGCTGGACCTGTTCCAGCGCTGGGGCTATGAGTTCGTCGTCACCCCGCATATCGAATTCCTGGAGTCTCTGCTGACCGGCGCCGGTCAGGATCTGGACCTGCGTACCCTCAAGGTGACGGACCCGCTGTCCGGCCGCCTGATCGGCTTTCGCGCCGATATCACGCCGCAGGTCGCGCGCATCGATGCGCATACCCTGCGCCGCGAGGGGCCTTGCCGGCTCTGCTATGCCGGCAGCGTGCTGCATGCGAAGCCTCGGGCCCTTTCCACCTCGCGCAGCCCCATTCAACTGGGTGCGGAGCTTTACGGCGATGCCAGTCCGGCCAGCGACGTGGAAGTCATCAGTCTGATGCTGGAGGTGCTCGAACAGGTCGCTGTGCCGGATGTGCACATGGACCTCGGGCATGTCGGCATCTACCGGGGCTTGGCCCGGGCGGCCGGGCTTTCCGGCGAAATCGAGCAGCGCTTGTTCGATGCCCTGCAGCGCAAGGCTGTCGACGAGGTGGAGGTCCTGACCGCGGCGCTGCCCGCGGCTCAGGCTTCGATGCTGCGCGCCCTGGCTGAACTCTGCGGTGGGCGCGAGGTCCTCGATCTAGCTCAGGCCTGCTTAGTCGACGCGCCTGCCGAGGTGCACACGGCCCTGGACGAACTGATCGCCATCGCCGACTCGCTGGGCGTTCGCTATCCGGAACTGCCGCTGTATTTCGATCTGAGCGAACTGCGTGGCTACAACTACCACACTGGTGTGGTGTTCGCCGCTTTCGTGCCGGGTGTCGGCCAGTCGATCGCCCAGGGCGGCCGCTACGACGACATCGGCGCCGATTTCGGTCGTGCCCGCCCGGCAACCGGCTTTTCCACCGATCTGAAGACCCTGGTGGCGTTGGGTCAGGTTGCGCCGGCCGAGCTGGTAGTCGGCATCTGGGCTCCGGATAGTCACGATGTCTATCTTTGGCAGATGGTGCAGCGCCTGCGTCGCCAGGGCGAGCGCGTGGTTCAGGCCTTGCCGGGCCAGCGGATCGACGCCGCCCGGGCCGGCGGCTGCGATCGGCAGTTGCTGTTGAGCGACGGCCAGTGGCAAGTCGTGCCGCTGGCACCCTGAGTTTCTTCAGCCGGTTCATGGGCCGGCATCAGTTTTTCCGAAGAGGACAAGCGTTATGGGTAAGAATGTCGTGGTCCTGGGCACCCAGTGGGGCGATGAGGGCAAGGGCAAGATCGTCGACCTGCTGACCGATCAGGCGGCGGCCGTCGTGCGTTATCAGGGTGGCCACAACGCCGGTCATACCCTGGTCATCGATGGCGAGAAGACCGTGCTGCACCTGATCCCGTCCGGGATTCTGCGCGACAACGTGGAGTGCCTGATCGGCAACGGAGTGGTCGTGGCGCCGGATGCGCTGTTGCGCGAGATCACCAAGCTGGAGGAGAAGGGCGTGCCGGTACGCGAACGCCTGCGCATCAGTCCATCCTGCACCCTGATCCTGCCCTATCACGTGGCCCTGGACCAGGCGCGCGAAGCTGTTCGCTCCGAAGGCAAGATCGGCACCACCGGGCGCGGCATCGGCCCTGCCTACGAGGACAAGGTGGCGCGCCGCGGCCTGCGCATCGGCGATCTGTTCAATCCAGAACGCTTTGCCAAGAAGCTGCACGAACTGCTCGAATACCACAATTTCGTCCTGCGGAACTTCTACAAGGTCGAGCCGGTGGACTTCCAGAAGACGCTCGACGAGGCTCTGGGTTATGCCGAGTCGCTCAAGCCGATGATCGCTGATGTCGCCGCGCGCCTGCACGAACTGCGCAAGCAAGGCGCCCGCATCATGTTCGAGGGGGCGCAAGGGTCGCTGCTGGACATCGACCATGGCACCTATCCCTACGTGACTAGTTCCAGCACCACGGCCGGCGGTACCGCCACCGGTTCCGGCTTCGGTCCGCTGTATCTCGACTACATCCTCGGCATCACCAAGGCCTATACCACCCGCGTGGGGTCCGGGCCTTTCCCTACCGAGCTGTTCGACGACATCGGCACGCATCTGGCCAGCAAGGGGCACGAGTTCGGCTCCACCACCGGCCGCGCTCGCCGCTGCGGCTGGTTCGATGCGGTGATCCTGCAGCGCGCCATCGAGATCAACAGTATCTCTGGCCTGTGCCTGACCAAGCTGGACGTGCTGGACGGCCTGAAAACCGTCAAGCTCTGCGTGGCCTACCGGAATGCCGAGGGAGTCGTCATCGAGGCGCCGACCGATGCCGACAGCTATGTGGGTCTGGAGCCGGTATATGAGGAAATGCCGGGCTGGAGCGAGTCGACGGTCGGCATCAAGAGCCTGGCCGAACTGCCGGCCAACGCGCTTGCCTACATCAAGCGCATCGAGGCGTTGGTCGGCGCGCCCATCGACATCATCTCCACCGGTCCGGATCGCAACGAAACCATAGTGCTGCGTCATCCGTTCGCTTGAGGATGGATAGCTTCAGGCCGCCTGTGGGCGGCCGTTCTCTGTGGCGTCGCGCCATTGAATGAGGCTGGCGAGGTTTTGCGGAAGCGGAAACGAAAAAACCGAGCCAGTGGCTCGGTTTCATTGAATGAGTGGTGCCCAGGAGAAGACTCGAACTTCCACGGTGTTGCCACCGCTAGGACCTGAACCTAGTGCGTCTACCAATTCCGCCACCTGGGCACGTGCGACGACCATGCGTCGATTATTGCAGTGTTCATCGTTCTACACGATGCGGAGCCTGCTGTCCGCTCGCAAGACCGCTTCATCGAAGCGAGCTTTCGATCGATTGGTGCCCAGGAGAAGACTCGAACTTCCACGGTGTTGCCACCGCTAGGACCTGAACCTAGTGCGTCTACCAATTCCGCCACCTGGGCATGCATCCCGGTACTGATGTACCGATTTTCATGCTACAACGTCTCGACGTTGTGGGCGCGAACTATACGGAGCAGCCTATGGCTTGTAAACCCTTGCCGCGAAAAAAATTATTGTTCTCTTGAAGCTGACCGGCAGATGGATTTCGCGCTTCAATAAGCAAATGGCAAACATACGAACGAAAACCATGAAAAAGGTGACAACGCACTGATGGCCGATTGGCAAAGTCTCGATCCCGAGGCCGCCCGCGAGGCGGAAAAGTACGATAACCCCATTCCCAGTCGCGAGCTGATCCTGCAGCGTCTCGACGAGCGCGGCGCCCCCGCCGGTCGCGAGGAGCTGGCCGAGGAATTCGGCCTGCACGAAGAGGAGCAGATCGAGGCACTGCGCCGGCGTTTGCGCGCCATGGAGCGCGATGGCCAGTTGATCCATACCCGTCGCGGCACCTATGCGCCGGTGGACAAGCTTGATCTGGTGCTCGGCCGGGTCAGCGGTCACCGCGACGGCTTCGGCTTCCTGATTCCCGACGATGGCAGCGACGACCTCTTCCTCAGTCCGATGCAGATGCGCCTGCTGTTCGACGGCGACCGCGCCCTGGCGCGGGTGTCCGGCTTCGACCGGCGGGGACGCCGTGAGGGTGCCATCGTCGAAGTGGTTTCGCGGGCCCACGAAACCGTCGTTGGCCGCTACTACGAAGAGAGCGGCATCGGCTTCGTGATTCCCGACAACCCGAAGATCCAGCAGGAGGTGTTGGTCACCCCAGGGCGTACGGCCAACGCCTCGGTCGGTCAGTTCGTCGAGATCCGTATCACTCACTGGCCGACCCTGCGCTTCCAGCCGCAGGGCGACATCATCGAGGTGATCGGCAACTATATGGCGCCGGGCATGGAGATCGAGGTCGCCCTGCGCAGCTATGACATCCCCCACGTCTGGCCGGAAGCCGTGCTCAAGGAGTCGCGCAAGCTCAAGCCCGAGGTGGACGAGAAGGACAAGCTCAAGCGCATCGACCTGCGCCACCTGCCTTTCGTCACCATCGACGGCGAGGATGCCCGCGACTTCGACGACGCGGTCTATTGCGAGAAGAGCCTGCTGGCCCCGTTCGCCGGAGGCTACCGCCTCTACGTGGCGATCGCCGACGTTTCCCATTACGTCAGGGTCGGCTCGGCGCTCGACGAGGAGGCCAGCCGCCGCGGCAACTCGGTGTATTTCCCCGAGCGGGTGGTACCGATGCTGCCGGAGGAGCTGTCCAACGGACTCTGCTCGCTCAACCCGCAGGTTGACCGGCTGGCGATGGTCTGCGAGATGACCTTGTCGCGCGCCGGCAAGATGACCGACTACCAGTTCTACGAGGCGGTCATCCATTCCCATGCTCGACTGACCTACAACCGCGTCAGCGCCATGCTGGAGCAGCCGAAGAGTCCCGAAGGCAAGCGGCTGCGCAGCATCTATGCCGGAGTGCTGCCGCACCTCAAGCAACTGCATTCGCTCTACAAGGTGCTGGTGAAGGCGCGTCAGGCGCGTGGCGCCATCGACTTCGAAACCCAGGAAACGCGTATCGTCTTCGGCACCGGGCGTAAGATCGCGGAAATTTTGCCGACCGAGCGCAACGATGCGCACAAGTTGATCGAGGAGTGCATGCTCTGCGCCAACGTGGCGACCGCCGCGTTCCTGCAGAAGCACGAGTTGCCGGGCCTCTACCGGGTACACGATGGCCCGCCGGCGGAGCGCCTGGAGAAGCTCAAGGCCTTCTTGGGAGAACTAGGCCTGAGCCTGCATCGCAGCAAGGATGGCCCGACCCCGAAGGACTACCAGATGCTGCTGGAGTCGATCCAAGGGCGAGCGGATTTCCACCTGATCCAGACGGTGATGCTGCGCTCGCTGAGCCAGGCCGTGTACAGCGCCGAGAACCGCGGCCACTTCGGCTTGAACTACGAGGCCTATGCCCATTTCACCTCGCCTATCCGTCGCTATCCGGATCTTCTGGTGCACCGTGCGATCCGTAGCGTGATCCGTTCCAAGCGCGAGACGCCGCATGTTCGCCGCGCGGGGGCGACGAGCATGCCCAAGGCGCGCATCTATCCCTACGAGGAAGCCGCCCTGGAGCAACTCGGCGAGTCCTGCTCGATGACCGAGCGGCGAGCCGACGAGGCGACCCGCGACGTGGTCAACTGGTTGAAGTGCGAGTTCATGCAAGATCGCGTTGGCGAGCGCTTCGATGGGGTGATCTCGGCGGCGACCGGCTTCGGCATCTTCGTCGAGTTGAAGGACATCTACGTCGAGGGGCTGGTGCACGTCACCGCATTGCCGGCCGACTACTACCACTTCGATCCGGTTCATCATTGCCTGTCCGGGGAGCGCAGCGGGCGCAGCTTCCGTCTCGGCGACAGCGTGGTCGTGCAGGTGATGCGGGTCGATCTGGACGAGCGGCGGATCGATTTCGAGCTGATCGAGGGCGGCCGCGGACGAATGGCCGGGCGTCGGCGTGACTCCGAGCCGCCGGAAGAGTCGGTCGAGGAGCGCACCGTGAAGGGGTCGGGCAAGCGCGCCAAGGGGGACAAGGCCAAGGGGCTGGTGCCGCTGGCTTCCGAACTGCTGGCCCAGGCCGAGGCCATGCTCGGCAATACCGACGTGAAGAGAAGCCGGGTGACTAAGCAGGCCTTGCTGGCCGAGGCCAAGGACGCCAAGACGGAGCGCCGGAAGACGGCCAAGGCTCCTGCCGGGAAGAGCAGCGCCAAGCAGTCCAAACCGGCCGGCAAGGGACCCTCCCGCAAGGGCCGGAGCAAGGCCGGGACATGAGCGATCTGGAAAGGATCTACGGCGTGCATGCCGTCGAGGCCCTGCTGCGCCATCACCCGCGAAGGGTCAAGCGGCTCTGGCTGGCCGAAGGGCGCCAGGACCCGCGGGTCCTGGCGCTGCTCGAACTGGCCCGGCAGGCCCGGATAACGGTCGGCCAGCGCGAGCGTCGCGAACTGGACGAATGGGCCGAGGGCGTCCATCAGGGGGTGGTCGCCGAGGTCAGTCCCAGCCAGGTCTGGGGCGAGGCGATGCTCGACGAATTGCTTGATCGCTGCGAGGGAGCGCCGCTGCTGCTGGTTCTCGACGGCGTTACCGACCCGCACAATCTGGGAGCCTGCCTACGTACCGCCGATGCTGCCGGCGTGCAGGCGGTGATAGTGCCCAAGGACAAGTCGGCCACCCTGAACGCCACGGTGCGCAAGGTCGCCTGTGGCGCCGCCGAGGTGGTGCCGCTGGTGGCGGTGACCAACCTGGCGCGGACTCTGGAGAAGCTCCGCCAGCGTGGCCTGTGGACGGTTGGCACCGCCGGCGAGGTCGAGCAGGAGCTTTACGGAGTGGACCTGCGCGGTCCGACCGTGCTGATTATGGGCGCCGAGGGCAAGGGCATGCGCCGGCTGACTCGCGAGCACTGCGATTATCTGGTGCGCCTGCCGATGGCCGGCAGCGTCAGCAGTCTCAACGTCTCCGTCGCCACCGGCGTCTGCCTGTTCGAAGCCGTGCGTCAGCGATCCAGGCCGTGAGGGCGGGGAAGCGTGCCTTGCCTCTCTCCGGCCCTTTCTCTAGAATTGCGCCCCTTGTCCCGAGCGGAGCGCAGCGTTCCGGCTTTCGACAAGTCCAACGAGTCATTCACTCCTTGCCTGACCGCATCGCGTCGGCAGGCTGCAATCCGTAAGGAGCATCTATGCGTCATTACGAAATCATTTTCCTGGTCCATCCGGATCAGAGCGAGCAGGTCGGCGGCATGGTGGAACGCTACACCAAGCTGATCGAAGAAGACGGCGGCAAGATCCATCGTCTGGAAGACTGGGGCCGTCGCCAGTTGGCCTATGCCATCAACAACGTGCACAAAGCCCACTACGTGCTAATGAACGTCGAGTGCAGCGGCAAGGCTCTGAGCGAGCTGGAAGACAACTTCCGCTACAACGACGCCGTCATCCGCAACCTGGTCATCCGTCGCGACGAAGCCATTACCGGCCAGTCCGAGATGCTCAAGGCCGAAGAAAACCGCAGCGAGCGGCGCGAGCGTCGCGAACGTCCCGAGCACGGTGGCCACGAAGGCCTCGATGGCGACAGCGACAAGGCTGACGAGTAATTCCCGGATCTATTGAGGAGCAATTCCCATGGCACGTTTCTTCCGTCGTCGCAAGTTCTGCCGCTTCACCGCCGAAGGCGTGAAGGAGATCGACTTCAAGGATCTCAACACCCTGAAGGCCTATATCTCCGAAACCGGCAAAATCGTTCCTAGCCGTATCACCGGCACCAAGGCCCGTTATCAGCGTCAGTTGGCCACCGCCATCAAGCGTGCCCGCTACCTGGCCCTGCTGCCCTACACCGACAGTCACGGCCGCTGATGACGGGCGGTCGACGAAGCAAGGGATAGAATCGCATGCGCGTCCTGGCCGAGTTCATCATGCGTGGTCGCATGCAGGCCGGCCTCGTGGTTGTCGGCTGCGCCGCTCTGCCGCTGCTGTTCTGGCTGAGTGCGGCGGCAGGCAGTCTGGTGCTTCTGCGCCGCGGCCTGGGCGATGCCTTCGGCATCGTCGCCCTGGCCCTGCTGCCGGGAGTGGCCTGGTGGTACTTCGGCGAGCCGCGCACCCTGCTGTTGCTGCTCGGCACCCTGGGGTTGGCCCAACTGCTGCGTAGCAGCGTGTCTTGGCGGCTGGTGCTGATGAGCAGCGTGCTGATCGGCCTGGCCTATGCCCTGGTGCTGGGGGAGGTGTTCCGCACGCCCATCGAGGCCATGGCCGGCGAGTTGCGGCAGCTCATGCCCCAACTGCTCCAGTCGGCCACTCCGCTCTCGGCGGACGAGCAGACGCGCCTGGGGGTTCTGCTGGTACCCGTGCTGACCGGCATGCTGGCGGCGCTGCTGCAGATCGTCAGTCTGCTCGCCTTGGTGCTCGGCCGCTACTGGCAGAGCCTGCTGTACAACCCGAGCGGCTTTGCCAGCGAGTTCCGCGCGCTGCGTCTGCCTGGGCCTTGGGCCCTGGCATTGCTGGTGGGCATGCTGCTCGCTCCCAGCCTGGGCATCCAAATGGCTATGCTGGCGCCGCTGTGCAGCGTACCGCTGGTCTTCGCCGGCATAGCTTTGATACATGGGCTGGTGGCGCAGGGGCGACTGGGGCGGTTCTGGCTGGTGGGGCTGTACGTGACGCTGCTGCTGTTTATGCAGTTGACCTATCCGTTGCTGATGGTTTTGGCCATCGTCGACAGTCTGATTGATTTTCGCGGTCGCCAGACGCCCAAGGGTGGTTCCGGAGCTGCGAACGGTGAAGGTTAAAAGTTAAGAGGTAAGACTCAAATGGAAGTCATCCTGCTGGAAAAGATCACCAACCTGGGCAACCTGGGCGACAAGGTGAATGTAAAGAGCGGTTACGCGCGCAACTTCCTGCTGCCGCAGGGCAAGGCCACCGCGGCCACCGCCGAGAACGTCGCGGCGTTCGAAGCCCGTCGTGTCGAGCTGGAGCGCCTGGCGGCCGAGAAGAGGTCCTCCGCCGAATCTCGCGCGGCCCAATTGAACGAGCTGGAAATCACCATCACCGCTACCGCCGGCGATGAAGGCAAGCTGTTCGGCTCCATCGGCACCGCCGATATCGCCGATGCCCTGACCGCCGCCGGTCTGGGCGTGACGAAGAGCGAAGTGCGCCTACCCAACGGCACCATTCGCCAAACCGGCGAATACGACGTGGCCCTGCATCTGCACACCGACGTCGAGGCCAGCATCCGCCTGGTCGTGGTCGGCGGCTAAGCAAGCGCCGCTCCGTCTGGCGGCTTGGCCGCCGGACGCCTAACATCGGGCACGCTCCGCCACGCGGAGCGTGCCCGATGTCTTTCTGCACTCCCGGAATTCTTGTCAGCCATGAACGACATCAGTCCCCCCGAGCAATACGACCTGGAAACCGCCGCCCTCAAGGTGCCGCCGCATTCCATCGAGGCCGAGCAGGCCGTGCTGGGCGGCTTGATGCTGGACAACAACACCTGGGAGCGGGTGCTCGACCAGGTGTCCGACGGCGACTTCTATCGCCACGACCACCGCATGATCTTCCGCGCCATCACCGTACTGGCCGAGCGCAACATGCCGTTCGACGTAGTCACCCTGTCTGAACAACTGGATAAGGAGGGGCACCTGGAGCAGGTCGGCGGCCTGGCCTATCTGGGGGAGCTGGCCAAGAACACGCCCTCGGTGGCCAATATCAAGGCCTATGCGCAGATCGTCCGCGAGCGCGCCACCTTGCGTCAGTTGATCGCCACCAGCAATCGGATCGCCGACAGCGCCTATGCGCCCCAGGGCCGCACCGGCGACGAGATCCTCGACGAGGCCGAGCGGCTGATCTTCCAGATCGCCGAGGCGCGGCCCAAGACCGGCGGGCCGATGGCGATCAACGACATCCTGGTCAAGGCCATCGACCGCATCGACTCGCTGTTCAACTCCGGCGATGCGATCACCGGTCTGTCCACCGGCTTTACCGACCTGGACGAGCAGACCAGCGGCCTGCAGCCGGCCGATCTGGTCATCGTCGCCGGGCGTCCGTCCATGGGCAAGACCACCTTTGCCATGAACTTGGTAGAAAACGCCGTGCTGCGCAGCGACAAGGCGGTGGTGGTGTATTCCCTGGAAATGCCCGCCGAGTCTATCGTGATCCGTATGCTCGCCTCGCTCGGGCGCATCGACCAGACCAAGGTGCGCGCCGGCCGTCTGGACGACGACGACTGGCCGCGCCTGACCTCGGCGGTCAACCTGCTCAACGAGCGCAAGCTGTTCATCGACGACACCGCTGGCATCAGCCCGGCGGAAATGCGCGCGCGTACCCGGCGCCTGGCCCGCGAGCACGGCGAGATCGCCATGATCATGGTCGACTACCTGCAATTGATGCAGATTCCCGGTTCCGGCAGCGACAACCGGGTCAACGAGATTTCCGAGATCTCCCGTTCGCTGAAGGCGCTGGCCAAGGAGTTCAACTGCCCGGTGATTGCGCTCTCGCAGCTCAACCGCTCCCTGGAGCAGCGTCCCAACAAGCGTCCTGTGAACTCCGACCTGCGCGAATCCGGAGCCATTGAGCAGGATGCCGACGTCATCATGTTCGTCTATCGCGATGAGGTCTATCACCCGGAAACGGAGTTCAAGGGGGTCGCCGAAATCATCATCGGCAAGCAGCGCAACGGCCCGATCGGCACCACCCGGCTGGCTTTCCTCGGCAAGTACTCGCGCTTCGAGAACCTGGCGCCGGGCAGCTACCAGTTCGACGAGTGAGCGCACTGGACAGGCCTGCCCGCGCGGATTAGCGTCAAGCAAGGCGTCAGATTCTGCACAGGGAGGCCAGACATGGCTGCTCCGGGGCGTCCTTTCTCCCTTACCGCCGGCCTGCGTGCCCTGCCGGCGGGTGTCTGGGCGCTGGGCTTCGGCTCGATGCTCATGGATATCTCCTCCGAGCTGATCCACAGCCTGCTGCCGCTGTTCATGGTTGGCGTGCTCGGTACCTCGCTGGTGACGGTGGGCATCGTCGAGGGCGTGGCCGAGGCCACCGCGGCCTTTGCCAAGGTATTCTCCGGCGCGTTCAGCGACTACCTGGGGCGGCGCAAGCGGCTGGTGGTGTTCGGCTACGCCCTGGCGGCCTTCAGCAAGCCGCTATTTCCCCTGGCGACGAGCATCGACTGGGTATTCGCCGCGCGCTTCGCCGACCGCGTCGGCAAGGGCATCCGCGGCGCCCCGCGCGATGCGCTGATCGCCGATCTGGTGACGCCGGCGCTGCGCGGTGCGGCCTACGGACTGCGCCAGGCGCTCGACTCCCTAGGCGCGGTGATCGGCCCGTTGCTGGCGCTGCTGTTCATGGCCTGGTTCGCCAACGACATCAAGGCGGTGATGTGGGTGGCGGTGATCCCGGCCTTCCTCACCGTGGTCCTGCTGCTTCGCTGTGTGCAGGAGCCGGCGCCCGTGGAAAGCGACGCCCGGCCACCGCTGCACCTGGGCGACGTACCTCGGTTGGGTCGGGCCTACTGGTGGGTGGCGGGCATCGGCGCGGTGTTCACCTTGGCGCGCTTCAGCGAGGCCTTTCTGATCCTGCGTGCCGAAGACGTGGGAGTGCCAATCGGTCTGGTGCCGCTGGCGCTGGTGGCGATGAACCTGTTCTATGCCTTGTGCGCCTATCCGGCCGGCCAGGCCGCCGACCGTCTCGATGCGCGTCGACTGCTGCTGGTCAGCCTGGCGTTGCTGATCTTTGCCGATCTGCTGCTGGCCGCTGCCGACGGTCCCTGGCTGGCCTTCGTCGGCGCCGCCCTGTGGGGGCTGCATATGGCCTTTAGCCAGGGCCTCCTGGCCAAGCTGGTGGCCGACAGCGCGCCGCTGTCGCTGCGCGGTACCGCCTTCGGCTTCTTCAATCTGCTCGGCGGCTTGGCGCTGCTGGCGGCCAGCGTGATCGCTGGCATTCTGTGGCAGCAGTTCGGCGCTGCCGTCACCTTCTTCGGCGGTGCCGCCTTCGCCATGCTGGCGGTTTTGGGACTGCTGGCCTGGGACGGATGGGCCAGGGCGGCGTGAATCAGCGCGGCGTCGGCGGGCGCTTGCCGGGCTTGCCGCCTTTCGCCGGCTTGCCCTGGCCGGCCTTGCGCCGTGCCTCGGCGGCGGCCTTGGCCCGTTCGCGCTTGTCCCAGGGATTGCCGTCCTGCCCCGGCGGCGGCAGGCCGGTGTGCTGGGTGAGCAAGGGTTTTCCGCTCTTCTTGCCGGCGGTCGGAGTGGAGTTCTTGCGCCGTGCGCTGTGGTAGCCGTCGCTCTGCGGCTGGTGGGCCGGGATCAACTGCTGCTTGCCGTTGCCGATCAGGTCGCTGCGGCCCATTTCCTTCAGCGCCTCGCGCAGCAGCGGCCAGTTCTGCGGATCGTGCCAGCGCAGAAAGGCCTTGTGCAGGCGGCGCTGGCGTTCGCTCTTGACGATGGTCACCGCGTCGCTCTTGTAGGTGACCTTGTGCAGCGGGTCGCGCCCGGAGTGGTACATGGCCGTCGCCGTGGCCATCGGCGAGGGGTAGAAGGCCTGTACCTGATCGGCGCGGAAATCGTTGCGCTTGAGCCACAGGGCGAGGTTCATCATGTCCTCGTCGCTGGTACCCGGATGCGCGGCGATGAAGTAGGGGATCAGGTACTGCTCCTTGCCCGCCTCCTTCGAGTACTTGTCGAACAGCTTCTTGAAGCGGTCGTAGCTGCCGATGCCCGGCTTCATCATCTTCGACAACGGACCCTGTTCAGTATGTTCCGGGGCAATCTTCAGGTAGCCGCCGACGTGGTGGGTGACCAGTTCCCTGACGTACTCCGGCGACTCCACGGCGAGGTCGTAGCGCAGCCCCGAGGCGATCAGGATCTTCTTCACCCCCGGCAGGTCGCGGGCCGAACGGTACAGGTGGATCAGCGCCGAATGGTCGGTGTTCAGGTTGTCGCAGATGCCCGGCCAGACGCAGGATGGCTTGCGGCAGGCGGCTTCGATCCTGCGGCTCTTGCAGGCGAGGCGGTACATGTTGGCGGTCGGCCCGCCGAGGTCGGAGATCACCCCGGTGAAACCCGGCACCCGGTCGCGGATCTCCTCGATCTCGCGCAGGATCGACTCTTCCGAGCGGTTCTGGATGATCCGCCCTTCGTGCTCGGTGATCGAGCAGAAGGTGCAGCCGCCGAAGCAGCCGCGCATGATGTTCACCGAGAAGCGGATCATCTCGTAGGCCGGGATGCGCTCGCCGCCGTAGGTCGGGTGCGGCACGCGGGCGTAGGGCAGGCCGAATACGTAGTCCATTTCCTCGGTGGTGAGCGGGATCGGCGGCGGGTTGAGCCAGACGTCCAGGCTGTCGTGGCGCTGCACCAGGGCGCGGGCGTTGCCGGGGTTGGTCTCCTGGTGCAGCACGCGGCTGGCGTGGGCGTAGAGCACCGGATCGTTGCGCAGCTTCTCGAAGGACGGCAGGCGTACCACCGTGCGTTCGCGGCTCAGCTTCGGATGCGGCAGCAGCTCGACCGGCTGCGCCGCCTGCGGATCGTCCGGCTCGCCCCTGGCTCGTTCGAGGGCGCAGGCTTCGAGATCCTGAGTGTTGACGTAGGGGTTGACGATCTTGTCGATCTTGCCGGGACGGTCGATGCGCGTGGAGTCGATCTCGAACCAGCCTTCCGGCGTGTCGCGGCGGACGAAAGCGCTGCCGCGGATGTCGGTGAGCGACTCGATGCGTTCCCCGGCGGCCAGCCGGTGGGCCACTTCCACCACGGCGCGCTCGGCGTTGCCGAACAGCAGCAGGTCGGCGGTGGCGTCCATCAGGATCGAACGGCGCACCTTGTCCTGCCAGTAGTCGTAGTGGGCGATGCGGCGCAGCGAGGCCTCGATGCCGCCGAGCACCACTGGTACCTCGTTCCAGGCCTCCTTGCAACGCTGGCTATAGACCAGGGTGGCGCGATCCGGGCGTTTGCCGGCGAGGCCGCCGGGGGTGTAGGCGTCGTCGGAGCGGATCTTCCGGTCGGCGGTATAGCGGTTGATCATCGAATCCATGTTGCCGGCGGCGATCCCGAAGAACAGATTCGGCTTGCCGAGCCTCATGAAATCGTCTTTCGAACGCCAGTCCGGCTGACTGATGATGCCGACCCGGAAACCCTGGGCTTCCAGCAGGCGGCCGATGATCGCCATGCCGAAGGACGGGTGATCCACGTAGGCGTCACCGGTGACGATGACAATGTCGCAGGAATCCCAGCCGAGCCGCTCCATCTCCTCCCTGCTCATCGGCAGGAAGGGCGCCGGCGCGAAGCACTCGGCCCAATATTTGGGATAGTCGAAGAGCGGCTTGGCTGCGTACATGGCGGTGACCGGCGGGGATTGCGGAGGGCGCGCAATATAGCACAAAAAATGAGCAAAAGACCGAGTAAAACAATTGGTTATGGTGGACTACTGACTCGGCCCGACTGCTCTGGATAAGGTATCCGCATGCTCACCCGCATTGCCGCGCCGTGGGCGACGCTGCTCGAACCTGGAGACGAGAGGACGCCTAGGGCAAGGGAAATGGGACGCCGGTACGCCTGCGGTGTACCGGCGAATCTGTTCCAGATGTAAGACCTGATGCGAATGATGGGAAAGAGCTTGAAAATCGTGCGGATATTTTCCCGAACTCTGTGGAAGGGGCTGTGGATAAACCTGGGAACAAGTTTTCCATGCGGGAACGCTCGCGGTTTCTGGCGGGGCCTGGGAGAAAAGTGCGCGGGAAGACCGTAAAATGGATCGGAACAGGCGGTTTTCCTAGCGTAGAGGGTGGTCGCCGCACGGCTCCGACGTCGTCTAGGAGGCCATGGGGTTGTCCAGCGTAACTGTGGAGCAGGCTGTGGATAAGCTGCGCAAGAATGGCGCGAGCCCGCCAGGGACGGGCCTTGGCGGGTATCGCTTGTTTCTTGTTCAGCGAATCGCCTTGAGGATGACGAACTTGGGTGTCGCTCCCACCTGCTCAACCCAAGAGAACAGCTTTTTGAGCTTAACGTGATAGCCCAGGTGGCGGTTGCCGACGATCCACAGGGCGCCGTCCGGCACCAGTGCCGCGCGTGCCTGCTGGAACATGCGCCAGGCCAGAAAGTCGCCGACCACCTGCTGCTGGTGGAACGGCGGGTTGCACAGCACCGCCTCCAGGGAGCGCTCGGCCTGTCCGGCCAGGCCGTCGGCGGCGCGGATTTCCACCGGGCGTTCGCCAAGCGCTGCGCGCCAATTCTCCGTAGCCGATTGCACGGCCATATAGGATTCGTCGACCAGCGTCAGCCGCGCTTCGGGATTGGCCAGCGCGCAGGCGATGGCCAGCACCCCGTTGCCGCAGCCGAGATCGGCGACCCGCGCGCTGCCGAGGTTGCCGGGCAGATGGGAAAGAAAGGCGCGGGTACCGATGTCCAGCCCTTCGCGGCAGAATACGTTGGCGTGGTTGAGCAGCTCGACGGGCGGCCGGTCGAGGCGGTAACGGGTCGGGTAGGGCGAGCGCGGCGCCGGCTTCGGCTCCGGCGTGGCGAACAGCAGGCGTGCCTTCTTCTCCGCCAGCGAGGCCTGCACCGGGCCGACGTAGCGCTCCAGCAGGTCGCCCGCGGCGCGCGGCAGGTGCTTGAGCATGGCCGCGGCGATCACCTGGGCGCCCGGTGCCAACTGGCCGTGCAGGCGGATCAGTTGTTCTTCGAGCAGAGCCAGGGTCTTGGGCACGCGGATCAGCACCTGCTCGAAGGGACCCTCGGCAACCGCGCTGGCCGGCACGAAGGCTACCGCTTCCGCCGCCAGGCCGTTACGTTGCAGATTGTCGCTCAGGGCGAGCCGGCCCAGATGGGAGTCGCCGCTGCTGGTCACCCTGGCATGGCTGGCCAGGGAACAGGCCAGCGCGCCGAAGGCGTCGTTGAGCACGAGGACCCGCGTTTCCGCGGGCAGGCCTTGCGCGTGCAGATGCCGCAGCAGGTACTCGTCGGCGGCATCGAAGGCCAGCAGGGGATCGTCGCGCCGCGCTGGCTGGCGCTGCAGCTCGAGACGGGCGAACGGAGTATCGAGAATGGGCATGGCGGAGAAAAGGGCGTTTGTCCTATACCAAAGAAGAGGCCGGCATTCGCGCCGGGCGGTCGTACCGCTCCGGCCGCGAGCACCGGCCCGGATATTGTCATGGCTTTCGCCCGGAGATCCGCGGCGAATGAGGAGCGAAGTATGACCGCCAGCGAAGACAAGTTCACCCGGCAGACGCTGCTCGAGGTTTGGCCCTGGACAGACACCCTGTTCAGCCTGCGTTGTACGCGCCCGCTGGAGTTCCGTTTCCGTGCCGGCCAGTTCGCCCGTCTCGGCCTGTGCAAGGCCGACGGCGGTACCGTCTGGCGCGCCTATTCGATGGTCTCGGCGCCGGCCGACGACTACCTGGAGTTCTTCTCCGTGGTGGTGCCGGGCGGCGACTTCACCAGCGAGCTATGCCGCCTCGGGCCTGGCGATGCGTTGCTCGTCGAGCGTCAGCCCTATGGCTTCCTCACTCTCGACCGCTTCCCGGACGGCCGTGATCTGTGGCTGCTGGCTACCGGCACCGGGCTCGGGCCTTTTCTGTCGATCCTGCGCGAGCCGGAGGTCTGGCAGCGGTTCGAGCGCATTCTGCTGGTGCACAGCGTGCGCACCCAGGGAGAACTGGCCTACCGCGGGCAGATCGGCGAACTGCCGGCGCGCATGCAGCCACCGGGTGGCCGGGCGCGGCTGCAATATCTGCCACTGGTGACCCGCGAGGCCGTGCCTGGGACCCTGCACGGGCGCATCACCACGCTGCTCGACAACGGCGAGCTGGAGCACGCAGCCGGTCTGGCGCTCGATCCGGCATATTCGCGGCTCATGCTCTGCGGCAACCCGCAGATGATCAAGGACTGCCGGGAACTGCTCAAGGCGCGCGGCCTGCAGCTCAGCCTGAGCCGCAAGCCGGGACAGGTGGCGGTGGAAAACTACTGGTAGTGGATGTACCTCTTGGCCTGGGCGGCGGCCGCTGGCAGAGTCGTATCCTCAGGGCGGCCGTCCGGCCGCCGGCAAGTCTTGGGTGAGGGATAGATCAGATGACGGAGATTCTGGACAACCTGATCGCTTTGTTGAGCCTCGAGCCCATCGAGGAAAACCTATTCCGCGGCCGCAGCGAGGACCTCGGCCTGCGCCAGTTGTTCGGCGGACAGGTGCTTGGTCAGGCGGTATCGGCCGCCAGCCAGACGGTCGAGCCCGGCCGCCAGGTGCATTCGCTGCACGGCTACTTCCTGCGCCCCGGCGATGCCAGCTTGCCGGTGCTCTACGAAGTCGACCCGCTGCGCGACGGCAAGAGCTTCAGCGCGAGGCGGGTCACCGCGATCCAGAAGGGGCGGCCGATCTTCACTTGCGCCGCCTCCTTCCAGGCCGGAGAGCAGGGGCTCGAACACCAGCGGCCGACGATACCCGAGGTGCCGGGGCCGGAGGGGCTGCTTTCGGAAACCGAGCTGGCGCGGCAGGTCGCCGACCGGTTGCCGGCGCGCATTCACGACTGGGCGATCAGCACCAAGCCGATCGAGATCCGTCCGGTGACCCAGGTCAACTCCTTCTCCCCCGAGCCCTGCGAGCCTATCCGCTACGCCTGGTTCCGCGCCGACGGACGCCTGCCGGACGATCCGCACCTGCACCGTTACCTGCTTGCCTACGCCTCGGATTTCTCCCTGTTGAACACGGTGCTGCAGCCGCACGGGGTGTCGGTGTTCCAGCGCTTCATGCAGGTGGCCAGCCTCGACCATGCCCTGTGGTTTCATGGCGATCTGCGCCTGGACGACTGGCTGCTGTTCGCGGTGGAAAGTCCCTGGGCCGCCAACGCCCGCGGCTTCGCCCGTGGCCATGTGTTCGACCGCGATGGCCGACTGGTCGCCTCCATGGCCCAGGAGGGGCTGATCCGCCTGCGCGAGGACTTGCAGTGAGGTTCGCCGCCGCCCGCCACTGGGTATTCGACATGGACGGTACCCTGACCGTCGCCGTCCATGATTTCGCTGCCATCCGCCGCGCCCTGGAGATCCCCCCGGAGGACGACATCCTCCACCACCTGGCGACCCTGCCGGCGGAGCAGGCGCTGGCCAAGCGGGCCTGGCTGCTTGAACACGAGCGCACCCTGGCCCTGGGGGCGCGTCCGGCCGCCGGCGCGGTCGAATTGGTGCGCACGCTGTGCCGGCGCGGCTGCCGCCTCGGCCTACTGACGCGCAACGCCCACGAATTGGCGCTGCTTACCCTGGCGGCGATCGGCCTAGCCGACTGCTTCGCCGGTGTGGATATCGTCGGTCGCGACGAGGCACCGCCCAAGCCGCATCCCGGCGGCCTGTTGCAACTGGCCGCGGCCTGGGGCGTGGCGCCCGCGGAGCTGGTGATGGTCGGCGATTACCGCAACGATCTGGAGTGCGCGCGTGGCGCGGGGGCGTACGCCGTGCTGATTCGCCCGACGGAAAATCCCTGGCCCGAACTGACCGACTGGCAGGTGCGCGACTGTTTCGAACTGCTGGAGCAACTGTGCGGCGAGTGAAGTCCCGGTCACAGCCGGCTGGTCTGGAAGGTGTTGCAGCGTCCGCTTTCGCCGTTCTCGAAGCCCATCCGGAACCAACGCACCCGCTGTTCCGAGGTGCCGTGGGTGAAGGAGTCGGGCACCACCTGACCACGACCGTGGCGCTGCAGGCGGTCGTCGCCGATGGCATTGGCGGCGTTCAGGGCCTCTTCCAGATCGCCGGGCTCCAACCAGTCCAGGCGCCGCTGAGCATGGTGGGCCCAGACCCCGGCCAGGCAATCGGCCTGCAGTTCCTGGCGCACCAGTAGGCCGTTGGCGCCCTCCATGCGCTCGCCGCGCTGGCGGGCGGCATTCACCTGAACGGAGACACCGAGCAGGGTCTGTACGTGATGGCCGACTTCGTGGGCGATCACGTAGGCCTGGGCGAAGTCGCCGGAAGCGCCGAAGCGCTGAGCCAGTTCGCGGAAGAACGCCAGATCCAGGTAGACCCGCTGATCGGCCGGGCAGTAGAAGGGGCCGACCGCCTGGCTGGCGAAGCCGCAGGCGGAATTCACGCCCTGGCTGAACAGTACCAGGGTTGGCTCCCGGTATTGGCGCCCGGCCTGCTGGAACAACTGGCGCCACGTGTCTTCGGTGTCGCCGAGCACGGCGCGGACGAATTCGGCCTGTTCGTCGTTGGCGGGCGGTGCGCCGCTCTGTCCCGTGCCGGGCGAACTCTGGCTGGTCAATTCGGTGAGGATCTGCCCCGGGTCCTGGCCCATCAGCAGGCCGACGATCACCACCAACGCAATGCCGCCGAGGCCGAGTCCCTTGCCGCCGACGCGCATGCCGCCGCTACGCGCGTCCACCACGTTGTCGCTGCGTCGAGCTCGTTTCCAGCGCATGGCGGTACTCTCTCCGAGTCGAGCGATTACTCTTCAGTCTAGGCGGCGATTCCCAGATTGCGCGGCGGAATCGCCAGCCCCGGCGCGGGCTCAGCGCGCCGGATAGTCGGCGAGCGTGCGTCGCTCGCCGCTGCGGGTGACGCCGATCACCTGGTAGGCGTCTTGGCGCTCGCCGATCTCCATGCCCGGCGAGCCGATCGGCATGCCCGGCACGGCGACGCCGATCAGGCCCGGCTCGCGCCGCAGCTTGAGGATATCGGCGGCCGGCACATGGCCCTCGACGAACTTGCCGTCGATCAGCGCGGTATGGCAAGAGCCCAGACCGTGGGGTACGCCCAGGCGGGACTTGAGCGCAGCCATGTCCGCCTCGATGTGGTCGTCGACGGCGAAACCATTGGCCTGCAGGTGGCGGACCCAGTCCTGGCAGCAGCCGCAGTTGGGATCGCGGTACACGTCGATGGCGACGGGGTCGGCAGCCTGGACGGCGCCGGCGAAAACGAGGGCGAACAGGATGGAACGGTGCATGGGAATCTCCGGTGAAGGCGAGCGTGCAGGATAATCCTCCCGTTCTGGCGGCCCAACCCCGTCGGTATGGCGAACGAATGGTGTCGGCGCGGGTCTTTTGTTGATCGCCACACAGATGGCCAAACGCCGTCCCGCTCCGGGGCGGCGGCGCATTCCTTCTGATGGAGAGAGTCGACATGCTTTTCGCCCGAATCGTCCTGCTGCTTCAGGTCGTGGTCATGGGCGGCGTGGGCCTGGCCTACTGGCTGCGCCCCTACGAAATGGCCAACCTGAACGGCATGCTGTTGATGGAGGCGGTCTCGGCGAGCAATACCCGGGTCTATTATGGCGGCCTGCAACTGGGCCTGGCGCTGTTCCTGCTGTGGTCGACCTGGCGCCCGGAACGGGTGCGCAGCGCCCTGGTGCTGCTGATCATGATGCAGGCGGCGCTGGTGCTGGCGCGAATCGGCGCGCTCTGGCTGGATGGCGGCACCCTGCGCAACCTGGACATCGGCGCGCTGTCCTACAAGCTGCTCAGTGCGTTGCTGGCGCTGCTCGCCTTGTACCGCTTGAAGCCCGAGCCCGCTGTGGCGCCGCCGTTGCCGGTGACAACGGCGCCGAAAGCCTTCGACGACGACTTCGAGCACCTGCACCGCCAGGAACCGTCACTCGAACATCCCGACGAGAAGCGACACGACTGAGCGCGGTTCAGCGCCGCTCCAGCAGCACTCCCGACTCCATGTGGTGGGTGTAGGGGAACTGGTCGAACAGCGCGCAACGCACGATGCGGTGCGTGTCGTGGAGCTGGGCGATGTTCGCCGCCAGGGTTTCCGGGTTGCAGGAGATGTAGAGAATGCGCCCGAAGCGCCGAGCCAGCTCGCAGGTGTTCGGGTCCATGCCGGCGCGCGGCGGATCGACGAACAGGCTGCCGAAGTCGTAGCCCTTCAGGTCGACGCCGGCCAGCCGGCGGAACGGCCGCACCTCGTTGAGCGCCTGGGTCAGTTCCTCGGCGGACAGGCGCACCAGGGTCACGTTGTCCACGCCGTTGCCTTCCAGATTGGCCAGCGCGGCGTTGACCGAGCTCTTGCTGATCTCGGTGGCCAGCACCCGGCGCACGCGGGTCGCCAGCGGCAGGGTGAAGTTGCCATTGCCGCAGTACAGCTCCAGTAGGTCGTCGCCGCGCTCGCCCAGAACTTCATAAGCCCAATTCAGCATCTTCCGGCAGACCACGCCGTTGGGCTGAGTGAAGGCGCCTTCCGGCTGGCGGTAGCGGAAACGCCGCCCGGCCACTTCCAGCTCCTCTTCTACGTAGTCGCGGCCGACGACCAGCCGCTGGCCCCGCGAGCGGCCGACGATGCTCACCCCCAGCTCCACGGCGAGCCGCTCGGCGGCGGTCTGCCAGAAGGCGTCCAGCGGGCGGTGGTAGCACAGGGTGATCAGTGCGTCGCCGGCCAGGGTGGTGAGGAATTCCACCTGGAACAGCTTGAAGCCCAGCGCGGCGTTTTCCCAGGCGGCCTTCAGGCGCGGCATCAGGTCGTTGATGGGCTTGCTGGCGATGGGGAAGTCGTCGAGGAGGATAGGCTTGCGCTTGTCGCCGAGATCGAACATCGCGTAGTGGCGTGCCTCGCCCTCGCGCCACAGGCGGAATTCGGCGCGCAGCCGGTAGTGCTCGCGGGGCGAGTCGAACACCTCCGGCTCGGGCGCGGCGAACGGCGCCAGCAGTCCGCTCAGGCGTGCCTGCTTGCCGGCCAGTTGGGCATCGTAGTGCGAAGGGTCGAAATGCGGAAGACTCATGGGCGGCTCACGGGGCGTGAAAGTGGGGGATGGCTCATGCGCCGAACCAGCCGAGCTTGACCACGAACAGCGCGGCGAGGATCAGCAGCGCCGGGTTCAGTTCGTGGTGACGGCCGGTGCAGAGCTTGATCGCGCTCCAGGCGATGAAACCGAAGGCGATGCCGTTGGCGATCGAATAGGTCAGCGGCATGGCCAGGGCGGTGACCAGTGCCGGCGCGGCGCTGGTCAGGTCGCTCCAGTCGAGTTCGCCGAAAGCGGACACCATCAGCACGGCGACGAACAGCAGCGCCGGCGCGGTGGCGAAGGGCGGAATGCTGGCGGCCAGCGGGGCGAAGAACAGGCTGAGCAGGAACAGCAGGGCGACGGTGCAGGCGGTCAGCCCGGTGCGTCCGCCGGCGCTCACCCCAGCGGCGGACTCGATGTAGCTGGTGGTGGTCGAGGTGCCGAGCAGGGCGCCGCCCATGGCTGCGGTGCTGTCGGCGATGAGCGCGCGACCTATCTTCGGCAGGCGGCCGTCCGCGGTCATCAGCCCGGCGCGGCGGGCCACGGCGATCAGGGTGCCGGAATTGTCGAACACGTCGATGAAGAGGAAGGCGAAGACCACGCTGACCAGGCCGATCTCCAGGGCGCCGGCGATGTCCAGTTGCAGCAGGGTCGGCACCAGCGACGGCGGCGGCGCCAGCACCCCGGCGAAGGGGACGACGCCGAGGCCGACGGCGGCCAGGGTCACGGCGAGGATGCCGAGCAGCACCGCGCCGGGCACCCGGCGCGCCTCCAAGGCGACGATCAGCAGAAAACCCAGCGCGGCGAGGATCGGCGGGGCCTGGGTCAGGTCGCCGAGGGTCAGCAGGGTCACCGGATGGCCTTCGACGATGCCGGCGTTCTGCAGGGCGATCAGCGCGAGGAACAGGCCGATGCCGGCACCGATGGCCAGGCGCAGCGGGAGGGGAATGCTGTCGACGATCCACTGGCGGATGCGCAGCACCGAGATCAGGAAGAACAGGCAGGCGGAGAGGAACACCGCGCCGAGCCCCACCTGCCAGGTGTGGCCCATCTGCAGCACCACGCCGTAAGTGAAGAAGGCGTTGAGGCCCATGCCGGGGGCCAGGGCGATCGGATAGTTGGCGATCAACCCCATCAGCGACGAGCCGATGGCCGCGGCCAGAGCGGTGGCGACGAACACCGCGCCCTTGTCCATGCCCGTCTCGCCGAGGATGCCCGGATTGACGAAGAGGATGTAGGCCATGGTCAGGAAGGTGGTCAGGCCGGCCAGCAGTTCGGTGCGCACCGTGGTGCCATGGGCTTCGAGTCGGAACAGCTTCTCCAGCATGCGGATCTCCGTCGGTGCCCCGGCTCGGGGAAAGGCCGGGCGGGGCGCGCCACGCCGCGCCGCGCGAAAGGGCTGCGGATGATAGCAGCTCGGCGTAACCGGGAAAATTTGCCGGGCGCACGGCTGTAAAGGTTCGACGGATTGCTCGCCAGGATATCGAGGCCGCCGAAGGCCTATTCGGCTGCTTCGATCATCCCGGCGCTCCAGCGCTCGCGCGAGCCGGCGCGCCGCAAAAACCGCCGTTACCCCTGTGGAGTTCGTCGCCCTGGTTCGCGGAGAAAACCGATGGCGATGCCCTCTATCTGCAACCGGCCTTCGACCGACCGGCAGACTTTCCGCGCGGCGCCCAAGGTGCTCGCCGAGCCGGGTCTGGCGCGGCCGCTGCCACCGACCGCGGCGCTCGAGCGGCTAGCGCCGGCCAACTACGCGCTGTGCCTGAGCCTGCCCGACGTCAGCGCCCCGGTGTAGCTGGCGCCGGCCCTCGACACTCCGAGGGGGCGCGCCAAGCCGAGCTTTCACTGTGGCTGCCTGCCGGTGGCCGTCCATGGGCGGGCACGCCTTCGCCGTGCTCGACGCCGGCGGCCTCGACGATTTGCCGGGTACCTTCTCCGGTGACGCGCAGCAGCGCCTGCAGGTCGTCCGCAACCCGGTTTCCGGCCATCATGGACGAGCCTGTCAGTCCGGGCGCGGTTGCTCGACCTGCTGCGCGGGCGTGGCGATTGTCATCCACGACCCTCCCGTCGCTCCCTGCTGGCCGACCGGCTGATGGTGATGCGTCGCTCGCGGCTGGTGGATGACCGACCGGGGGTTGGACGATCCGCAGCATGCCTATACGCGGCTGCAGCCATGGGCGGTTTCTGTCTACCGCTGGTCTTGCGCAAAAAGCTTTGCCGGCAAGCCGGCTCCCGCAGGGGATTGGCATAGGGGAGCCGCCAACACGGCGTCATTTCCCTTCGGTGTCGGTGCGAGGGATTCCGAGTGCTTGCTTGCGAACCGGTTTGCATCCGGGGCGAACGGCCCTCTCCCCAGCCCTCTCCCAGGGGGAGAGGGGGCAAGTCGGTGTAGCGCCGAAGCTCAGGCGTCACGCGAGGCGCCGCTGCGGTCGTTCGTCCAATCTCCCAGTCCCGCACGTTCCAACCCCCTCGCCCTGCGGGAGAGGGCTGGGGTGAGGGGCCAAGCCACGCCTAGCCTTCACCTCTTCCTTTTGCCGGGGCAACGCCGGTTCGCCCGGGAAGAACGGTACCGCGAGTAGTATGGGCAAGTACCCGCTCGATGCCGGGCAGATGGCTGTCTTCAGCCGCCGGCAGAAAGCCAATTCGCTGGCATACAGCGACCGTCAGCGGCGCGCCAGCGTCGAGGAATGCCGGGCGCGCGGGCTGTCGATCGCCGACCTCGACGACGCGACCTTCGAGTACGTCGCCGAGTCGGCTGGCTTCGGCATGTCCATCGCCGGGTTCCCGACCAGCCTCGCGGCCGCGCAGGCCAGCCACCGCACCGGACTCGAAGTGCCGATGGGGCGCCGAACCTGGTCCGCGGCGGCTCGCACTCGGGTAATATCGCCGTGGCCGAACTGGCGCGTCAGGGTGTGCTCGACATTCTTTTCAGCAACTATTTATCCGGCGGGCCTGCTGCCGGCCGGGTAGGACATGACTACGACCTGCCCTGGGCGGTGGCCACCGTCACCCGCGCGCCGATCTGCTGCGGGCGCGAGCGGTGATGCGGCAGAAAAGGGGAACGGGTGGGGTGTTCTGATGGGCGGACGGCTGATTTATCTGATGGGCGCCTCGGGCTCCGGCAAGGACAGTCTGCTGGAGGCCGTGCGCGAACGTGTGCTGGTGGTTGGCGGGCGGATCGTCCGGCGGGTCGTCACCCGCTCGCCGGAAGCGGTTGGCGAAGACGCGCTCGGCGTTTCGCTGGAGCGCTTCGAGCAACTGTTGGCCGAGGGCGCCTTCGCTCTGCACTGGCGGGCCAACGGGCTGGCCTACGGCATTCCGCGGCAGATCGACGACTGGCTGGTCGATGGTCGTGATGTGCTGATCAACGGCTCGCGCAGCCACCTGGCCGAGGCGCGGCGGCGCTACCCGGAACTTTGTGCGGTGCTATTGACGGTCGAGCCGCAGGTGCTGCGCCAGCGGCTGCTGGCGCGCGGCCGCGAGACGATCGAAGAGATCGAGGCCCGGCTGGCGCGCAACGCGCGGTTGCCGCTGGATAATGAGGATTGCCAGCGGCTGGATAACTCGGCCAGCCTGGCGCAGACCGCCGAGGCCCTGCTGCAGCTGATCCGGAAGCGCGCATGCGCCTGACCCTACCCGGCAGGGGCAATGCCCGCCAGGTGCAGGTATACGGCTACGAGTGCGTCGTTTGCGAGCGGGCGCGGCGGGGCCGGCCCCGACACGCTCGGACTCGCCGAGGCCAGTGCCGCGCCGCTTGCCGCGTAGCTGTTCGACCTGTTGCTGCCGGACTGCTCGGAGCCGCCGCAGCCGGAGCCGTGCAATCACAACGACTTGCCGCGGGCACTGGCGATCGTCGCGCGGCTGCGTCCGGCCGAGACGGTGCCGACCCACATTGGCCATAACCTCGACGCCTGGCTGATGCGGCATCCGACGGCGTTGCCGGCGAGGGGACAGGCGCTGCGAGCGCGCGCGGCCTGACCCCGCTGCTGCGCCTGGGCATGACCGGTTTCGCCCTATTCGCCGGACTTCCAGGCACTCTGGAAACTGCCCTATACCGAGGCCGGATGGATCGGCGGCGGCTTTTTTCTCGGTTACGTGTCGGCGGTGGCCGACCTGGAAGAGCTTTAACGCGAGTTCGGCGTGTTCGAGGACGAGCTGGCCAAGGCGATCGGCTACGACATCGAGTTCCAACCGGTGACGAATCGGAGCGCAGTGCGCTAAGCGCCGCGCTCCATCATCTAACGCTTCCGGGCGGCGAGCCATGCGCTGACGCGCTCCGCATCGCTGTCGGCAGGGTAGACGGGGTAGAACACTTTCTCGATCCGCCCGGCGCGGGCGATCAGCGTGAGCCGCTTGATCAGCACCTGCCCGGCCACCGCGAAGGTGGGAAGCCGCAGGGCTCCGGCGAAGGCGAGCCGAGCGTCGCTCAGCAGCCGAAACGGCAGGTGCAGTCGCTCGACGGCCTCTCGCTGGTACTCGGTATCCTGCGTGCTCAGGCCGTAGACCGATGCGCCCAAGGCGTGGAGTTGCGCATGATGATCGCGATAGGCGCAGGACTGGGGCGTACAGCCGCGAGCACCGGGTAGCGCATTCCATGCCTGCGTGCCGCCGAGCGGTTCCTGATCGGGTTTCCCCGTCCGTGGGTAGCAATAGACGACGACCCAGGGCGTTCCTGCCCTGGAAAGGTCCACGCTTTCTCCGGAAGTCGCCGACAAGGCGATCGTGGGTAGGTGCATACCGGGGAGGTGGTCGCAGGCTCCATCGTCCTGTGGCACGGGCAGATCGTCGGGGAGGGCGTGAAGGTTGTCCGAGCGCATGGTTACCGGCTCCTTTGGCCATGGGAGACTCGGGCAGTCTCTCATGGACTGCGCTCCGTTGCATCCGGGTGGCGTCTTTGCACGGCTCGCGGGCGGGGGCAGGGGCCTCTTTCGGCTGCAGGCACTACGGCGTCCAGGTCAGCGAGAGCAGGACGCCGCGGCCGTCCTGGCGGAATTCGTGCAGGCCGAAGCTGGTGTAGAAGGGAGTATTCGGCCGGTTGTAGAGCACTTGCGAATACTCCTTGTCGAGCAGGTTGTCGATCTTGACCTGCCATTTCAGCGCCTCGCTCATCTGCCAGCTACCGCGCAGGCCGAGCAGGGCGTACCCGGCTATCCCGTGCTCGTTGGCGTCGTCCTCGTAGCGGCTGGATACCGCCTGCCAGCCGATGCCGGCGGAGAAGGCGCCGAAGCGGCGGTCGAGGTCCAGGCTCAGGTTGCGCCTGGCCCGGCGCGGCAGGGTGTGGCCGCTGTCGCGATCGCGCGGGTCGACCAGGCTGGCGGCCAGCGCCGTCTGCCAGCCGAGAATGTCGCGCGACAGGGCCAGCTCCAGCCCCTGCAGGCGCGCCCGGTCGATGTTCTCCAGACGGTCGGAGAGGTTGCCCGGCCGGCTGGTTTTCACGATCAGGTCGTCCACCTCGGTACGGTAGGCGGACAGGCTCCAATGGGTTCCGCGGTGTTCGCCGCGCAACTGGATCTCGTAACTCTTCGAGCGCTCCGGCGCAAGGTCGGGGTTGCCGGCGTAGGCCGGGGTGGCGGGGAAGTAAAGTTCGTTGAAGCTCGGCGCGTGGAAGCCCTCGGCGTAACTCAGGATCAGTTCGGTGGCGCGTGCCAGGTCCAGGGTTAGCGCCGCGCTCCAGCTTTCCTCGCTGCCGAAGCGCCGGTTGTCGTCGTGGCGCAGGCCGATCTCGACGCCAAGACGTTCGCCCCGGTAGCTATGGCGGACGAAGGCCGCGCGGTTCCAGCGCCGGGTTTCGTCATAGTCGAGTTCGCCGTGCAGGCGTTCTTCGTACCACTCGGCGCCGAGCAGCAACTGCCGGCGCTCGTCGAGCCTCAGGGTATTGAACCAGGCCAGTGAGTCCCGGTAGGTGTTGAAGCTGTAGTTGTTGACGATGTTGTGGTCGTCGCGGTTCTTGCTCTGGTTCTCGAAGTGGCCGGCTTCGATTCGGCTGGTCCAGGCCTCGCTGGGATGGATCTCGAGGTGGGCGGCGACACTGCTGACGACGAAGCGCTCGTAGGGAGCGCCGGGCCTGAAGCTGTAGACGTCGTCCAGTTCGCTCTCGCCGCGCTGGTCGAGCAGGTTCAAGCCGGCCTGGAGGTTGTCGGCGAAGCGGTGCTCCAGGGTCAGGTCGAGAGCACGGCTGCGGAAGCCGTCGTGATCGGCATCGCGCCCGCGATTGTCGGAGCTGCGGTCGAAGCCCTGGCTTTCCACCTGGCTGGCGCCCAGGTCGAAACGGGTCCGCTCGTCGCCGCCGGACAGGCCCAACTCGCGTTCGAAGGCGCCCCGGTTACCGACCGCCAGACGCAGGCGCGGCCGCAGGCCGGGCTCGCCGCGACGGGTGAAGATGCGGATCAGCCCGCCGATGGCGTCGGCACCGTACTGACTGGCCAGGGGACCACGGATCACCTCGATCCGCTCGATGCGTCCGGGGTCGAGGAGTTCCAGGCGGGCCATGCCGCTGGCCGCGCTGTTGATGCGTACCCCGTCGACCAGTACCAGGGTCTGGCCGGGATTGGCGCCGCGAATGAAGGCGCCGCTCAGCGCACCGCGTCCGCCGCCCTGAGCCATGAGCACGCCGGGAACCCGGTTCAGCAGTTCCGGCACGCTTTGGGCCTGCAGACGCTCGATATCGTCGCGGCTGAATACCGTGGCGGCGGCGCTCGCCGACTCGACGGGAGCGTACAACTTGCGCGAGACGACGCTCTGGTGCGGCAAGCGGAAGGCTGCTGGAGCCTCGCTCGAGTCGGCGGCGAGAGGGGGCGTGGGCAGCAGGGCGGTGGCCAGGGCGAGCCGGGCCATCCGCGGCGCGCGCCGTAGCGCCGGCGGACCGGATGGAGCGGGGCGAAGCCGCCGGAAGGCCGGCGGCTCTGGTTCGGGTGAGGGCATGGGGGCGATTCGTCGCGTCCGGTCGATTCAGCTCAGCATGGCCAGTCGCTCGCACACCGCCGCCTCGATGCCGGCGGCGTCCAGGCCGCATTCGGCGAGCATTTCCGCGGGCCGGGCGTGTTCCACGTAATGGTCCGGCAGGCCCAGGTGGAGCAGCGGCTTGAGGAGGCCGGCCTCGGCGAGGTATTCCGCCACCGCGCTGCCGGCGCCGCCCATGATGCTGTTCTCCTCGACGGTCACCAGCAGCTCGTGGCTAGCGGCCAGTTCGCGCACCAGCTCCGCGTCCAGCGGCTTGACGAAGCGCATGTCGGCCACCGTGGCGTCCAGCTTCCCGGCCACCTGCAGCGCCTCGGCCACCTGCACGCCGAACACCAGCAAAGCAACCCGCGGGCCGTCGCTCTTCTTGCTCCGGCGGCGCAGCACGCCCTTGCCGATCGGCAAGGGTTGCAGGCCCGGCTCGAGGGCCGCGTTCGGTCCGCTGCCGCGCGGGTAGCGCACCGCCGCCGGGCCTTCGAACAGGTAGCCGGTGGTGAGCAGCCGGCGCAGCTCGTTCTCGTCGCTGGGGGTCATCACCAGCATGCCGGGGATGCAGCGCAGGTAGGAGAGGTCGAAGCTGCCGGCGTGGGTCGGGCCGTCCTCGCCGACCAGGCCGGCGCGGTCGATGGCGAACAGCACGTCGAGGTTCTGCACCGCGACGTCGTGGATCAACTGGTCGTAGGCGCGCTGCAGAAAGGTCGAGTAGATCGCCACCACCGGCTTGAGGCCGTCGCAGGCCATGCCGGCGGCGAGGGTCACGGCGTGCTGCTCGGCGATGGCCACGTCGAAGTAGCGCTCCGGGAAGCGCTGGCTGAAGGCGACCAGGTCGGAGCCCTCCTTCATCGCCGGGGTGATGCCGGCCAGGCGCGGGTCGGCGGCGGCCATGTCGCACAGCCAGCGGCCGAAGATGCCGGAGTAGCGGGGAGGCGCGGGCTGGCGCGGCGCGCTGCCCTCGGGCTCCAGCTTGGTGATCGCGTGGTAGCCGATGGGATCGGCCTCGGCCGGGGCGAAGCCCTTGCCCTTCTTGGTCACCACGTGGAGGAGCTGCGGCCCCTTGAGGTCGCGCATGTTGCGCAGGGTGGCGAGCAGGGTCGGCAGGTCGTGGCCGTCGATCGGGCCGATGTAGTTCCAGCCGAGCTCCTCGAACAGGGTGCCGGGCACCAGCATGCCCTTGGCGTATTCCTCGGTGCGCCGGGCGATCTCCCAGGCGCCGGGCAGGCGCGAGAGGATGTTCTTGCTGCCCTCGCGCATGCTCGCGTAGGTGCGGCTGGAGAGGATCTTGGCCAAGTAGTTGGATAGCCCGCCGACGTTCTTGGAGATCGACATGTCGTTGTCGTTGAGTACCACGAGCATATCGGCCCGCACGTCCGAGGCGTGGTTGAGCGCCTCGAAGGCCATCCCGGCGGTCAGCGCGCCATCGCCGATCACGGCGATGCAGCGGCGCCGCTCGCCCTTCAGCCGCGCGGCGATGGCCATGCCCAGCGCGGCGCCGATGGAGGTGCTGGAGTGGCCAACGCCGAAGGTGTCGTAGGGGCTTTCCGAGCGGCGCGGGAAGGCGGCGATGCCGTCCTTCTGGCGCAACGTGAGCATGCGTTCGCGGCGGCCGGTGAGGATCTTGTGCGGGTAGGCCTGGTGGCCGACGTCCCACACCAGGCGGTCTTCGGGGGTGTCGAAGACGTAGTGCAGGGCGATGGTCAGCTCGATCACGCCGAGCCCGGCACCGAAGTGCCCGCCGGTCTGCCCGACGGTGTAGAGCAGTTCCTGGCGCAGTTCGTCGGCCAGCACTTCGAGTTTTGCCTCGCCGAGCTGGCGCAGCCGGTCCGGCGTCGCGGCGCGGTCCAGCAGGGGGGTGGCGGGGCGCTCGCGGGGAATCTCGTGGAACGTCTTGGGCATCGGAGGATTGTTACGGCAGGAAAAAGAGGCGGTATTTTACCCGATCGCGGCGAGCTCTAGATATTCGTCGGCCCGCTTCGCAGGGCAATCGCATGAAATCGAGGGGCTGGATACTTCCTGTTTCGGCCCCCCGGCCGAGTCACTTTCTCTTGGCGCGCGCAAAGAGAAAGTAACCAAAGAGAAAGCGCGTCCGGTCATTCGGCCCCGGCTACGCCGGGGTTCCCTCGCCCCAATGCCGCTGCGAGGGTCGTCGCACAAGGGGCATCCATGCCCCTCGTACGACTCTCGCCGCCTCCCCGCGGCTCGCCCCTCTACGCGACGCCTGCGCTCGGCCTTCTGAACGGGAGTCGGGCTCCGGGTTGCCTGAAAGCGCTTTCGCTCTTGCGGCACGGCTTGTCAGGCCGCGCCGGATGCCCCTTCAGGAGGCCGAGCGGAATCGTCGTGGAAGGGGGCGAGCGGCAAGGATGCCGCGAGAGCCGCGATGGGCCATGGCATGGATGGCCCTTCGCGGCGGGCCCCTGGAGCGGCGATGCAGGGAGGGAACCCGGAGCGAAGCGCAGAGCCGGATGAGGGGGTGGCCTTCTTTTGGGTTATTTTTTCGTGGCCAGACAAGAAAAAGTGACTCGGCCGGGGGGCCGAAATGGGGACTGTCCGGCTACTCGGCAAGCAGCCATGCCAAAGATCACACAATCTTTCCAGTCTGGTATCAGGCGAGCGCTTCATGCGATTGCCCTGGCCCGCTTCGCAGGCGGCGCCTCAATGGCGCCGCTCGACGATGTAGCGGGCGAGCGCGCGCAGGGGATCGGCCCCGGCATCGAAGCCCTCGAGGGCGCCCAGGGCCTGGTCGCGCAGGGCCAGGGCATAGGCCTTGGCGGCCGCGAGGCCGAGCAGCGCGGGGTAGGTGGGCTTGTCGTTGGCCTGGTCCTTGCCCTGGGTCTTGCCGAGGGTGGCGGTGTCGCTTTCCACGTCGAGGATGTCATCCTGGACCTGGAAGGCCAGGCCGATGGCCCGCGCGTAGACGGCCAGCGCGGCGAGGCCGGACTCGTCGGCGCGGCCGCTAGCCAGGGCGCCGAGGCGCACGCTGGCCTCGATCAGCGCGCCGGTCTTGTGCCGGTGCATGGTTTCCAACGCGTCGCGGTCGAGCCGGTGGCCGACCGCTTCGAGGTCGATGGCCTGGCCGCCGACCATGCCGGCCGGCCCGGCGGCGCGGGCCAGGGTGCGCGACATCTCCAGGCGCAGCCCGGCATCTTGGGGATTGCGCCGGGCGTCGGCGAGCACCTCGAAGGCCAGCGCCTGCAGGCCGTCGCCGGCGAGGATCGCGCAGGCTTCGTCGAAGGCCCGGTGGGTGGTCGGCTGGCCGCGGCGCAGGTCGTCGTCGTCCATCGCCGGCAGGTCGTCGTGGACCAGCGAGTAGGCATGGATCAGCTCCACCGCGCAGGCGGCGCCCTCGGCCCGTTCCGGCGTGCCGCCGAGAGCCTCGCAGGCGGCGTAGACCAGCAGCGGGCGAACCCGCTTGCCGCCGTTGACGACGCTGTAGCGCATCGCCTGGTAGAGCCGCCGCAGTTCGGCGCGCGGGGGCTGCAAGAGGGTTTCCAGGGCGGCGTCGACGCGGGCCTGGCACTGCTTCTGGTAGGCGGCGATCATGGCTGGGCGTCCGCGTCGAAGGGGGCCGTTTCGAGTGTGCCGCCATGCGCCAGGAGGATCTGCACCTTCTGCTCGGCCTGGCCCAGCGCGGCCTGGCAGTCGCGGGTCAGGCGGATGCCCTGCTCGAAGCAAGCCAAGGAGTCTTCCAGCGACAGCTCGCCGCCCTCCAGGCGTTCGACCAGTTGGTGCAGTTCGGCGAGGGATTGCTCGAAGTCGACGGCGGCTTTCTTGCGGGCCATGGATGGGAACCTGTGTCGGCGGCATGGAAAAATCGCCGCGACACTAGCAGAGCCGGGGCGGGGCGGTAAACATTGGGGGCTGTAGAAGTTTGGCGCTCTACGCCAGAACGCCGGCAGACCCTGGGGATGAACGGTCCGCCGCTTCAGTGTCCCCAGGGCTGCAGGCTGGACGACGATTGCCGTATCCAGATGCGCTCGAAGTCTTCGGCAGGCTGCGGGCGACAGTAGTAGTAGCCCTGCAGGCTGGAGCAGCCGTTGAGGCGTAGGAAGGCGGCTTGGCACTCGTTGCTCACCCCTTCGGCGACCACGTGCAGATTGAGATGTCGGGCCATGGTCAGGATGCCACGCACCAGGGCCACCGAGTGCTCGCTTTCCGGGAGGCCGGCAACGAACTGGCGGTCGATCTTGATGCCGTCGAAGGGAAACTGCTGCAGATAGGCCAGCGAGGAGTGGCCGGTGCCGAAATCGTCCAGCAGCAGCGGCATGCCGGCGGCCTTGAGGCGGGCCAGAGTCTGCTGGACATCGTCGCCGGCATCGAGCAGGGCGGTCTCGGTGATTTCCAGTTCGAGCGAGCCGGTCGGAGGCCGTTCCTCTTCGAGGATGGCCAGCAGGCTGTCGGCCAGATCGGTCTGGCGGAAATCCAGCGGCGACAGGTTGACCGCAATGCGCAGCGCATGGCCCTGTCCGGCCCAGCGGCGCGCCTGGCGGCAGGCCTCGCGGAACACCCAGCGGGTGGCTTCGGTGATCATGCCGCTTTCTTCCAGCACCGGGATGAATTCGCCGGGCAGCACCAGTCCGCGGGTCGGCGAGTGCCAGCGCAGCAGGGCCTCCATGACCTGCGGACGGCCCTGGTCGTCGACCTGGGCCTGGTAATGCAGGGTGAACTCCCGCAGTTCCAAGGCGCGGCGCAGCTCGTTCTCCAGTTGCAGGCGGTGCTCGGCGACCTCGCCGAGCTGGTGGCTGTAGACGGCCAGGCGGTTGCGGCCGGCGTCCTTGGCGGCGTAGAGGGCCAGATCCGCCTGCTTGAGCAGATCGGTGGCGTCGCCCTGACCGTCGCAGTCGGCGATGCCGATGCTGGGGGTGAGGAAGCATTCGTACTGGCCGACCTGCAGTGGCGTCTTGAGGTCGCGCAGCAGGGTCTCGGCCAGCTCCTGGGCCTGCTCCGCCGCGCGCCTTGTCAGTAGCAGGAGGAATTCGTCGCCGCCGGAGCGGGCCACCAGCACCTGGTCGGGGACCAGGCGGGTCAGGCGCCGGGCGATTTCCACCAGCAGGCGGTCGCCGACCTCGTGGCCGAGGGTGTCGTTGATTCGCTTGAAGTGGTCGATGTCGAGGAGCAGCAGGCTCAATGGGGTCCGCGTGGCTAGCAACTGTTTCAGACGCTGGACCAGGTGGTAGCGGTTGGCCAGATGGGTTAGCGGATCGAAATGAGCGAGGAAACGCAGGCGCTTCTTGGCCTGCAGGCGTTCGCTGATTTCGCACAGCAGAAGCAGATAGTGCCGGCCGCCGTCGCGCACGAAGGACGTCCAGGTGACTTCCAGCGGCAGTTCCCGCCCCTGGTACAGCGCGGTCAGTTCGACCGGTGTATTGGCCGGGGTGCGCAACAGGCGCCGGAGCGACTGGCCTTTCAGCAGGTGATCGCGCGGACGCTTGCCCAGCAGGTCCGCCGGGGCGCAGCCGAACAGCGCCGCCGCCGCCGAGTTGGCCTGCTCGATGCGAAGGCCGCAACTGACTATCAACATGCCCACCGGCGAGCTATCGAACAGCTCGTGCATCAGTTGCTCGCTGTTCTGCAAGGCCTGCTGGCGCTCGTGTAACTGGCTCATCATCTGGTTGATGATTCTGGCTAACTGGCCGATCTCGTCGTGGCCCTCGACCGTCGCCGGCCGCGGCCGCTGGTCGGCGGCGAAGCGCCGAACCGCCCGGTCGATGCGTGCCAGGCGCCGGGTGATCAAGTGGTGGTAGAGACGGTTGAGCAGCAGTCCGAGCAGCAAAAGCAGCACGAAGGTCTGGCCGAGGTAGAGCCAGGCCTCGAAACGGGTCTGGTCGAGCAGCGGATTGAAGTCCAGGTCGACCAGCAGCGTTTCGCCGTTTCCCATGTTGTCCTGGAGCTTCCGGTCGAGCGGGAGGATGGCCAGATAGCGCCTTCTGGCATGTTCCAGCCAGGCGGGGCGGCCGCTGGCCATGAGAGCCTTCAACTGTTCGGCAGCGACACCGGGGTGCCGGGGCGCCAGGTCGAGGCGGGTGGTCGCCAGTACCCGCAGTTGCGGGTCGGTCACCATAGCCCAGCGGATCCCCTGCAGGTCGGCGAATTCGCTTAGCGCGGTTTCCAACTCCGCGAGGCGGCCATGATGCAGGTGATCGCTCAAGGTGTTCTGCAGCAGCGTGAGCAACTGGTCGGTGTGGCTGCGCCAAGTGTGCAGTTCCCTGTCGATGGCGCGCGGCAGATACAGGGTGGTCAGCAGCAGGGTGAAGAGCACGGCGAAAAGGCTGAGCAGCAGCGGCAGGGATTTGCGCAGGGGCAGTCGGGCGAGTCGGCTCAGCATTTGGGATCCCTGCAGCTGGCGAGCAGTTCCCAGGGCTTGCCCGGGCGGAATAACGGCGCGTATTCGACCATGCGCTGGTTCGAGCGTTCGGTGTCGCGCGACGGACGGTCGTCCTCGGGCATCCGTCGGATGGGTCGGACTTCGTGCGATAGGAATTTCGGGCGGCTGTGCTCTCCGGCATGGGCGCGCTCCCCGCCGGAAACGGCGACCTGCCGGCCGCTCGGCTCGTCGGGCCGTAGGCCGGCCGGTTCCATCTTGAAGGCCGACGGGGCCGGGGAGATCAACGCCAACAGGCGGATGTACATCCTGTCACTCCAACCAAGGGATGTGACACGTTAGTGAATGCGGGCGGCAGCGTGAATCGCCGGACTCAAAAAAGTTGCTTCGATTCAAGAAACGCTTGCCGTGCGCGGATGGCGAGCGGGGCTCTGCGGCGTAGCGAAGGCGAAAATGGAAGGGCCGGCCCGGTGGCCGGCCCTTCCGGAAGGGGAGCTTATTTCTGATAGGCTGCAACGGCCTTGAGAATTTCGGCACGGGCCGCCTCGGCGTCGCCCCAGCCCTCGACCTTCACCCACTTGCCCTTTTCGAGGTCCTTGTAGTTCTCGAAGAAGTGCTTGATCTGCTCCAGCAGCAGTGCTGGCAGGTCAGTGTACTCCTTCACGTGCTGGTAGAGGACGGTGAGCTTGTCGTGCGGGACGGCGATCAGCTTGGCGTCGCCGCCGCTCTCGTCGGTCATGTGCAGCACGCCGACTGGGCGGGCGCGGATTACCGAGCCGGGGACGACCGGGTAGGGCGTCACCACCAGCACGTCCAACGGGTCGCCGTCATCGGCCAAGGTGTTGGGGATGTAGCCGTAGTTGGCCGGGTAGAACATCGGCGTGGCCATGAAGCGGTCGACGAACAGGCAGTCGCTGTCCTTGTCGATCTCGTACTTGATCGGCGCATGGTTGGCCGGGATCTCGATCGCGACGTAAATGTCGTTCGGCAGGTCTTTGCCCGCAGGGATCTTGCTATAGCTCATGGACTGATTCTCAAGGAAAGGCCGAAAAGTGGCCGGGATTATAGGTAGATTCCCGTGCGCGTGCCATGAGGCCGGTTCCTGGGCGTGTCATCAGTTGTTTCCCCCGCTTACGTTGCCGCCGGAAATGGGGCCAGGCAAGGCGCAGCCTACAGGCAATGGCATTCCCTTGCCAAAGGCTGCAACGCCGCATGGCCCCATTTTCGGCACAACCTAGGCGGCCCCACCCGCAGGGACGGGCCTGTTTTGGCACAGCGCTGCGTTGCTCGTCGTTCGTTTAGAATGACCAAACTTCTCTTCTCGCGCCTTGCCCTGTGCCAAAACAGGCTCCGTCGCAACGAGGGAAACAACTGATGACACGCCCTAGCTCACCGGCCGGACCGCTGTACGGTACCGGGGATCTTCGACCTGCAGGCGGCGCAATCGTGCCAGCGGGTCCTGGCGATAGAAAGCGGTCAGCTGCTCGTAGACCGCCGGGTAGGCCTCGACGAGCAGGTCCGGGGCACTGAAGAAATATTCGCTGGTCACCGCGAAGAATTCCGCCGGGTCCTCGGCGGCGTAGGAGTCGATCGGCATTTCGGCGTCCGGGTCGGCTTCCAGGCGGGCATTGAGGTCGTCGTAGGCCGTCTGCAGGGCGGCTGCCCAGTCCTGTAGGCGCATGTCGGCGTGCAGCGGCGGCAGGCCGTTGGGGTCGCCGTCGAGCATGTCCAGCTTGTGCGCCAATTCGTGGATCGCCAAGTTGTAGCCGTCCCACCCGCCGCTGGCGGCGATCCCCGGCCAAGCGAGGATTACCGGGCCTTGCTGCCAGGCCTCGCCACTGTGTTCGGCATCCCATTCGTGAACCACGCCGGCAGCATCGCGGTGCTTCTGCGGGCTGAGGAAGTCGTCGGAGTACAGCACCAACTCGTGAAAGCCCCGGTACCAGTCGAGTTCCGGCAGGTTGAGCAAGGGCAGTTCGGCCTGGGCGGCCAGGCGCAGGCGGGCGAAGGCGTCCAGCTCGACTCCCGGCAGCGTGGTGAGCCGCTTGGCGTGCAGGAAGAGCACGCAGCGCTCGCGCAGCCGCCAGGTCTCCTCGGCGCTCAGGCCGTCGAGGATCGGCAGGCTGTCGAGTACCTGGCGCCAGAGTTCGGGATCGACCGGGATACGGGCGAGGATGCGCCGGCGGCGCCAGGCGTGGAAGGACCACATCGGCAAGGGCTCCAGAACGCAGAGAAGCCACCTTAAGGGTGCCGCGGGCGCGGGGCAAGGCCTGTGTCGGCGGGCGCAAGTTCGCCCCGCGACAGGGAGGGCGATCGATGGCGCGCCCCCGATTCAAGCGGCGAAGTCGGCGACGATGCGCCCTTCGATCTGCCCCCTGTGCATGCGGACGAAGATGTCGTTGATGTTCTCCAGCGGTTCGCTGGCGAGCGTGGCGCGAACTTTGCCCTGGTCGGCGAAGTCTAGCGCTTCCTGCAGGTCCAGGCGGGTGCCGACGATGGAGCCGCACACTATGGTGCCGTTGAGCAGCATGTCGAAGTTCGACAGGCTGAACTCGCCGGGTGGCTAGCCGTTGAGGGCGACGGTGCCACCGCGGCGGGCCATGCCCATAACCTGCTCGAAGGCCTTCGGCGAGACGGCGGTGAGCAACACGCCGTGCGTGCCGCCGATTTCCTTGTGCAAGAAGGCCGCCGGGTCCTGGTCGCGGGAGTTGACCGTGAGGCTGGTGCCGAGCTGCCGGGCGAGTTTCAGCTTGGCGTCGTCGACGTCCATGGCGACCACCTGGTCCACGCCTTCGTGGCCGGGAATGAGCGGCGGTTCGGGCTTGACCGGCCAATCGCCTTCGACGGCGTGCAGGTCGGTGTAGCAGATGTCGCAGGCGGCGATCTTCACCGGCAGTTGTCCGGGGCCGGGCGTGGGCATTGGCACTTCGCGAATTTTTAGCGGTTTGCCGAATTCGACGACAACGGCCGCTTTCATCGTCTGGGCCATGATGTACTCCCCGTGGCGCGGATGGATGGCTCCTTCAGTAAATGCTCCGATCGGACCTGCTCGCCAGGACGGGGGCGGATCGCCGCCACGGTCGTCGCGCCAAACCCAAGCAGCGATTCCTCGAACAGCCTTTACGTGTCAGCGGACGTCCTGTCCTCCAGCAGATGGCGCCCTATTCGAGAAAGATCCACATCGCACCGGGAAAGATACCGATGTCGCGGCCCGGCCAGTCCTCGGCTTCTTCCAGCGCCGTCATGCGCCGTTCGAGCGCGGCCTTGGTGGAGCGTTCGGTTGTACACGTACAGCTTCTGCTCGCCGCCGAAGAGAGCGGCATTGCGGGCGGGGCCGCTCGGCTTCCGGGAGCGCTTTCCAAAAAACCGCCCGCCGCCACCAGAGAGGTGGAGTGCGGCGGGGAGCACAGTGAGACCGGAAAGCCCGGGCCGGCCGGAGCGGTCCGGCGGCCCGGGCGATCCGTCGCCTTAGAAGGCGTTGCGGAAGATTTCTTCGATCTGCTGCTGGTCGGCCGGACGCGGGTTGGTCAGGCCACAGGCGTCCTTCAGAGCGTTGGCGGACAGGACCGGGATGTCGTCGGCCTTGGCGCCCAGCTCCTTCAAGCCACCGGGGATGCCGATGTCCTTGGACAGGGTGCGGATAGCGGTGAGGGCCGCCTGGGCGCCCTGTTCGGCGCTCAGGCCCTGGACGTCGATGCCCATGGACTTGGCCACGTCGCGCAGGCGCTCGGGACAGACGCTGGCGTTGAAGCTTTCCACATGCGGCAGCAGGACTGCGTTGCAGACGCCGTGGGGCAGGTCGTAAAAGCCGCCCAACTGGTGAGCCATGGCGTGCACGTAGCCCAGGGAAGCGTTGTTGAAGGCCATGCCGGCGAGGAACTGGGCGTAGGCCATGTTCTCGCGGGCGGTCATGTCGCCGCCGTTGGCCACGGCGTTGCGCAGGTTGGCAAAGATCAGTTCGACGGCCTTCAGGGCGCAGGCGTCGGTGATCGGGGTGGCGGCGGTGGAGACGTAGGCTTCGATCGCGTGGGTCAGCGCGTCCATGCCGGTGGCGGCGGTCAGGCCCTTGGGCATGGCGGCCATCAGCGAGGGATCGTTGACCGACAGCAGCGGCGTGACGTTGCGGTCGACAATGGCCATTTTCACGTGACGCGCTTCGTCGGTGATGATGCAGAAGCGGGTCATCTCGCTGGCGGTGCCGGCGGTGGTGTTGATGGAGACCAGCGGCAGTTGCGGGCGGGCCGAGCGGTCGACGCCTTCGTAGTCGCTGATGTGGCCGCCGTTGGCCGCGACCAGGGCGATGCCCTTGGCGCAGTCGTGCGGCGAGCCGCCGCCCAGGGAGATGACGAAATCGGCGCCGCTGCTCTTGAGCAGGGCCAGGCCGTTCTCGACGTTGCTGACGGTGGGGTTCGGCTTGGCGCCGTCGTAGAGAACGGAAGCGATATCCTGCTGAGTCAGCAACTGGGAGACCCTGTCGGCTACGCCGGCTTTCGCCAGCCCGGCGTCGGTGACGATCAGCGCCTTGCGAAAACCATGGTTCTTGATTGCGCCCATGGCCTCGTCGAGGCTGCCGATGCCCATCATGTTCACTGCAGGGATGAAGAAGGTGCTGCTCATGAGGTTTTCCTCTCGTTTGTCTTGTTTTTAAAGCGACCTTGCACACCAGGCGGCCGCGGTCGATCTTCCCCGTGCTCGCGCGGGTCGCGTACGCGGGCACTCGTGGGGGGATACTCCCATCGGCCAGGTTTTACCGTGATTCGGGCGAGGACTCGCCCAGACCGTCTGGATCCGCTCCCGGCCCCGTCGGCGGGGGCCGGGGTCGCGCATCAGAAGAAGCCCAGCGGGTTGATGTCGTAGCTGATCAGCAGGTTCTTGGTCTGCTGGTAGTGGTCTAGCATCATCTTGTGGGTTTCGCGGCCGACGCCGGACTTCTTGTAGCCACCGAAGGCGGCGTGCGCCGGGTACAGGTGGTAGCAGTTGGTCCACACGCGGCCGGCCTGGATGCCGCGGCCCATGCGGTAGGCGCGGTTGATGTCGCGGGTCCAGAGGCCGGCGCCCAGGCCGAACTCGGTGTCGTTGGCGATGGCCAGGGCCTCGGCCTCGTCCTTGAAGGTGGTGACGCCGACCACCGGGCCGAAGATCTCTTCCTGGAACACGCGCATCTTGTTGTGGCCCTTGAGCAGGGTCGGCTGGATGTAATAGCCGCTGGCCAGGCTGCCTTCCAGGCGTTCGGCGGCGCCGCCGGTCAGCACTTCGGCGCCCTCGCTGCGGGCGATCTCCAGGTAGGAGAGGATCTTCTCGAACTGCTGGCTGGACGCCTGGGCACCGACCATGGTGTCGGTGTCCAACGGATGGCCACGCTTGATCTGGCCGACCTTCTTCATCACGACTTTCATGAAGTCGTCGTAGATGGATTCCTGAATCAGTGCGCGCGACGGGCAGGTGCACACCTCGCCCTGGTTGAAGAAGGCCAGCACCAGGCCTTCGGCAGCCTTCTCGATGAAGGCCGGCTCGGCTTGCATGATGTCCTCGAAGAAGATGTTCGGCGACTTGCCGCCCAGCTCGACGGTGCTCGGGATGATGTTTTCGGCGGCGCACTTGAGGATGTGCGCGCCCACCGGGGTGGAGCCGGTGAAAGCGATCTTGGCGATGCGCTTGCTGGTCGCCAGCGCCTCGCCGGCCTCGCGGCCGAAGCCCTGGACGATGTTCAGCACGCCCGGCGGCAGCAGGTCGCCGATCAGTTCGACTAGCACGGTGATCGACAGCGGGGTCTGCTCGGCCGGCTTGAGCACGATGCAGTTGCCGGCGGCCAGGGCCGGGGCCAGCTTCCAGGCGGCCATCAGCAGCGGGAAGTTCCACGGGATGATCTGGCCGACCACGCCCAGCGGCTCGTGGAAGTGGTAGGCGACGGTGTTCTCGTTGATCTCGCCGGCGCTGCCTTCCTGGGCGCGGATGCAGCCGGCGTAGTAGCGGAAGTGGTCGGCGGACAGCGGCACGTCGGCGTTAAGGGTCTCGCGGACCGGTTTGCCGTTGTCCCAGGTTTCGGTGACGGCCAGCACTTCTAGGTTCTGCTCGATGCGGTCGGCGATCTTCAGCAAGACCGCGGCGCGCTCCTGCACCGAGGTACGGCCCCAGGCGCCGGCAGCGGCGTGGGCGGCGTCCAATGCCTTATCGATATCCTCGGCGGTGGAGCGGGGAAATTCGGCGAATTTTTCGCCGGTGACCGGCGAGCTGTTGGTGAAGTAATGGCCTTTCACCGGAGGCACGAACTGTCCGCCGATATAGTTGCCGTAGCGGACCTTGTAAGAAACGATGGCGCCTTCACTGCCAGGATGGGCATACCGCATGGAATTCTCCTGATTCTTATCGTTCTATCTTTCGGGGGAGTGCGCAAGAGCACATCTGCGAATGGATGCAGCAAGGGGCGTGCCAGAGTGCCGCAACCCCAGTACCTGTGCGGATTCGCCGCAGCTTTTCGGAATGGGGCGGGATACCCTGTGGCAGGGTTGAAACAGGGGGGTGACATTTTGTCCTGCCCGCTTGGCAGTATCGGTCGGCGCCGGACGTGACGCCATTGCAAAGCCGCCCCGGCTGGACGATGCTGCGGGGTCAGTATGGGAGCTGCCCGCTGATCACTGCGGAGACAACAATGACAATGCAAGCGAACCGCATGCTTCGCCATGTTCATCAGGTGAAAACCCTGGCCGAGGGAAAAGCCATCGGACCGGCCAACGATCCCTCGATCGCCCGCTCCTGGCTGCGTTGCCTGGAGCAGCACCAGCTCGACCCGTCGCAGCCGCTGGCGCCCAGCGTGCTGGAGTACGGCCACCTGCTGGAGCGCCGCGAGCGCCTGCGGCGGGTGCTGGAGATCGCCAGCGGTGAAATGAACAACCTCCACCTGCAACTGGCCGGCAGCGCTCACGCCGTGCTGCTGAGCGATGCCCACGGGGTGATCCTCAACCGCGTCAGCGCCGCCGCCGAGCAGTCGATCTTCGAGCACGCCGGACTCTGGCTGGGCGCCGACTGGAGCGAGGCCCGCGAGGGCACCAACGGTATCGGCACCTGCCTGGTCGAGCGCCAGCCGCTGACCATCCAGCAGGAGGAGCACTTCCGCAGTTGCCACACCGGCCTGACCTGCTCGGCCAGCCCGGTGTTCGACCCGCACGGCGAACTGCTCGCGGTGCTCGACGTCTCCACGCTGCAGGACAACGTGTCGCGGCAGAGCCAGTTTCACACCATGGCACTGGTCAACCTCTCGGCCAAGGTGATCGAGAGCTGCTATTTCCTGCGCCGCTTCGAGAACGACTGGCTGCTGCGTTTTCACCTGCAGGCCGAATACGTCGGGCTGTTCAGCGAGGGGCTGTTGGCCTTCGACGGCGAAGGGCGGGTGCTGGCGGTCAACCAGACCGCCATCAACCTGCTCGGCGGCAGCCGCCGCGAACTGCTCGGCCAGTCGGTCGAGTCCCTTTTCGCCTCGCGCCTGGACGATTTGCTGGCGCTGGCCAGCGGGCAGCCGAGCGCCAGTTGGCCGCTGCGCGTCCAGGACGGCCGGATACTCTTCGCCTTGCTGCGCGGCCGGGCGCGTTGTCCGGTGGGCGCGGTGCCGGTAATGGAGGCCGCCTCGCCCGCGGTGTCGGCGAGCATCTGCCTGGGCGATACCGCGTTGCAACAGGCCTTCCGTCGTGCGCTGCGGGTGATCGAGCGCGACGTGCCGCTGTTGCTGCACGGCGAGACGGGTTCCGGCAAGGAGGCCTTCGCCAAGGCCGTGCACCAGGCCGGCAGCCGCGCCGAGCGGCCGTTCGTCGCGCTGAACTGCGCGGCGATCCCGGAGAGCCTGATCGAGAGCGAGCTATTCGGCTACCGCGGCGGCAGCTTCACCGGCGCGCGCAAGGAAGGCATGCGCGGCAAGTTGCAGCAGGTCGACGGCGGCACCCTGTTCCTCGACGAGATCGGCGACATGCCGCTGGCGCTGCAGACCCGCCTGTTGCGCGTGCTCGACGAGCGCCAGGTGGTACCCATCGGCGGCGAGCCGGAGCCGGTGGATATTCGGGTGATCAGCGCCACCCACCGCGACCTGCGCGAGCGGGTCGCCGCCGGGCTGTTCCGCGAGGACCTGTTCTACCGCCTGGACGGCCTGGCGGTGACCCTGCCGCCGCTGCGTGAGCGGAGCGACAAGGGTGAACTGATCGACCACCTGCTCGAGCGCGAGGCGCGCGGCGAGGCGATCCGGCTCGAACCGGCGGCGCGTCAAGCACTGCTCGCCTATGCCTGGCCGGGCAACGTGCGCCAGTTGCGCAGCGTGCTGCGTGCCCAGGTGGCGCTCTGCGAGGATGGCCTGATCCGTCTGGCCGATCTGCCGGCGGAGCTGCGCCTGGCCCCGGTACTGCCGACACCGGCGCCGCTGGAAACCAACGGCCTCCTGGAGCAGGCCGAACGCGATGCCCTGCTGGCCGTCCTCGAGGCCAATCACTGGCACGTGAGCCGCACCGCCGAGCTGCTCGGCATCAGCCGCAATACCCTCTATCGCAAGCTGCAGCGCCACGGCATCCGCCGCGAAGGCGACTGAGCCCGCAGCGCCAGGGCAATCGCATGAAATGTCTTTCCGATACCGGACTGGAAAGATTGTGTGATCCTTGGCATGGCTGCTTGCCGAGTAGCCGGACAGTCCCTGTTTCGGCCCCCCGGCCGAGTCACTTTTTCTTGCCTGGCCACGAAAAAGTAACCCAAAAGAAGGCCACCCCCTCATCCGGCCCTACGCTTCGCTCCGGGTTCCCTTCCTGCATCGCCGTTCCAAGGGCTCGCCGCGAAGGGCCATCCATGGCCCATCGCGGCTCTCGCGGCATCCTTGCCGCTCGACCCCTTCCACGACGATTCCGCTCGGCCTCTTGAAGGGGGCATTCGGCGCGGCCTGACAAGCCGTGCCGCAAGAGCGAAAGCGCTTTCAGGCAACCCGGAGCCCGACTCCCGTTCAGAAGGCCGAGCGCAGGGGTCGCGTAGAGGGGCGAGCCGCAGGGAAGCGGCGAGAGTCGTACGAGGGGCATGGATGCCCCTTGTGAGACGACTCTCGGAGCGGCGCCGGAGCGAGGGAACCCCGGCGTAGCCGGGGCCGAATGATCGGGCGCGCTTTCTCTTTGGTTACTTTCTCTTTGCGCGCGCAAAGAGAAAGTGACTCGGCCGAGGGGCCGAAACAGGAAGTATCCAGCCCCTCGGCAAGCAGCCGATGCACCGGATTTGAAGATCAGGCCGGAACGACCGGCACACAATCTTTCCAGTCCGGTATCAGGCGAGCGCTTCATGCGATTGCCCTGCCCGCAGCGCCCGGCCGCCTGCTGCGGCGCCGAGCGCTGTGCTAATCTGCCGCGCATCGCTTTTCTGGCCAGGATTCATTCATGCACATCCACATACTCGGCATCTGCGGCACTTTCATGGGCTCGCTGGCGGTTCTGGCGAAGGAACTGGGACATCGTGTCACCGGCTCCGACGCCAACGTCTACCCGCCCATGAGCACCCAGTTGGAGGCCCAGGGTATCGAGCTCATGCAGGGCTATGCGCCCGGCCACCTGCAGCCGGCGCCGGACCTGGTGGTGATCGGCAATGCCCTGTCGCGCGGCAACTCGGCGGTGGAGTACGTGCTGAACCAGGGCCTGCCCTACGTCTCCGGTCCGCAGTGGCTGGCCGACCATGTGCTGCAGGGGCGCTGGGTGCTGGCGGTGGCCGGCACCCACGGCAAGACCACCACCACCAGCATGCTGGCCTGGGTACTGGAACAGGCCGGCATGAGCCCGGGCTTTTTGATCGGCGGGGTGCCGCAGAACTTCGGCGTCTCGGCGCGCCTGGGCGGCAGCGACTTCTTCGTGGTCGAGGCCGACGAGTACGACAGCGCCTTCTTCGATAAGCGCTCGAAGTTCGTCCACTACCGGCCGCGGACCGCGATCCTCAACAACCTGGAATTCGACCATGCGGACATTTTTCCGGATCTGGCGGCCATCAAGCGGCAATTCCACCATCTGGTGCGGACCATCCCGAGCCAGGGGCTGATCATCTACCCGGCCATCGAAGAGGCCATCGAGCGGATGCTCGCCATGGGCCGCTGGACCCCGGTGCAGACCACCGGCGAGGGTGGCCAGTGGCAGGCGCGCCTGCTGGTCGAGGACGGCTCGCGCTTCGAGGTGCGCTTCGAAGGCATGCCGCAGGGGGTGGTCGACTGGGAGCTGAGCGGCCGGCACAACGTCGCCAATGCTCTGGCCGCCCTGGCGGCGGCGCGCCACGTGGGCGTGGTGGCGGAGCAGGGCATTGTCGCGCTGGGCGGCTTCCGTAACGTCAAGCGGCGGATGGAGAAGGTCGCCGAGGTGCGCGGCGTGACCCTTTACGACGACTTCGCCCACCATCCGACGGCCATCGCCACCACCCTCGACGGTCTGCGCAAGCGTGTCGGCGAGGCGCCGATCATCGCGGTGATCGAGCCGCGCTCCAATTCCATGAAGCTCGGCGCCCACCGCGACGGTCTGCCGGCGGCGGTGGCCCAGGCCGACCAGGTGGTCTGGTACGCACCACCGAACCTCGGCTGGGACCTGGCCGCCACCGCGGCCGCCTGCCCGGTACCGGCGGTGGTCTGCGAATCGCTGGAGGCGATCATCGCTCGGGTCGTGAGCCAGGCGGCGCCCGGCACCCAGGTGGTGATCATGAGCAACGGCAGTTTCGGCGGTCTGCACGGCAAGCTGGCCAGTGCTCTGGAGGACTGACGTGATGGCCGGACCGCAACGCATCACCCTGGCGATGACCGGCGCCTCCGGCGCCCAGTACGGCCTGCGCCTGCTCGACTGCCTGGTGCAGGAGGAGCGCGAGGTGCATTTCCTGATTTCCAAGGCCGCCCAACTGGTGGTCGCCACCGAGACCGACGTCACCCTGCCGGGCAAGCCGCAGGCCATGCAGGCCTTCCTCAGCGAATACACCGGCGCGGCGCCCGGACAGATCCGCGTGTTCGGCCAGGAGGACTGGCTGGCGCCGCCGGCGTCCGGCTCCAGCGCGCCGAACGCCATGGTGGTGGTGCCCTGTTCGACCGGCAGTCTGTCGGCGATCGCCAGCGGCGCCTGCAACAACCTGATCGAGCGCGCCGCCGACGTGGCTCTCAAGGAGCGCCGCCAGTTGATCCTGGTGCCGCGCGAGGCGCCGTACTCGAGCATCCACCTGGAGAACATGCTCAAGCTGTCGAACCTCGGCGCGATCATCCTGCCGGCCTCGCCGGGGTTCTACCACCAGCCGCAGAGCCTCGACGACCTGGTCGACTTCGTGGTGGCGCGCATCCTCAACCTGCTGGACATTCCCCAAGACATGCTGCCGCGCTGGGGCGAGCATCATCGGAGCAGTTGCGAGGAATAGCCTGTGGCCCGGCCGCCCTTCGTGGAGGGCGCCGTGCCTTCTCGAGACGCGACCGCATTGCCTTGATCGCGCCGGTGCTCTAAGGCCTGTTAACACTACTCCGCGCGGCCGCGACAGAGCCTGTTTTTGCACGGGGTTAGGCGCGAGGAGAGAGGTTTGGTTTGCAAATAAACGACGAGCAACGACGCACCGCGCAAAAACAGGCCCGTCCCTGGGCGGCGCGGCAAATGGCGCCATGCGTCGTTGCGGGACTTGGCAAGGGAATGCCATTCCCTGCGTCCCGCGCCTCACCTGGCGCCATTTGGCGCAGCAACGCGGCTCGCAAAGAGTAGTGTTAACAGAGGCCCTAGCCCAAGAGCAAACCGTTGAGCCCGCCGCTCATCCGGCAAGGGTTCGGGATAACGGGCAGCGCGAATGGCTGAGAGCGGTGCAGTACATCTGGAAGCGGCATATTCTCAGGTCGTTCGGCCGGAAACGAGCATGCTCGGTCGAGGTCTTGGCGCGCCGCTCCAGAACCTCGGCAGACCCAAGATCCACTGGAGCATAGTCATTGGCTTCGACAACCCTTCCGGGCATGTCCCATCGAATCGCCGCGGGAGCCCTGCTGGCCGCGCTGAGCCTGCTGGCCGGCTGCGCCACCTTGCGTACCCTGAACGCCAACAGACCGGATGTGCCGCTGGTCTACTCCGGCACTCGCCTGGACTGGTACGCGATCCACGGCGGCTGCTGCCCGCTCGACCACTTCGGCGCCGAGCCGCCCCCTCATCCCGCTCTCGACCTGCCGGGCAGTGTCCTGCTGGATACCCTGTTCCTGCCCTTCACCTTGGCCGCCGAGCTGGGGGTGGCGCTGAACGTGTCCGGCGGTCTCTGAGCGGCTCGGGGCCGGCTCTTCTGTAGCTAAGGGCACAGCCCCGGAGAAACCAGCGATATTGATTCGATCCGATTAGCGGGGGCGTTTACGCAGGGGCCTTGGAAGGGCCGGCTCTGAAGATCGCCTTTCTCAAGACCCCGCACAAACTTCTCCGATCGCGGAGCGAGACGCTCATTCATCTTGCGGTGATCACCGCGAGTTTGGTGATTCCCGCCCGCTCGATGGCGGCCATGGCCCTGGCCACCACGCCGTAGTCCACCTGGTCGTCGGCCTGCAACTGCACGCGCAGCTCGGCATCCGCGGCCTTGGCCGCCTGCAGGTTGCTTTCCAGCAGGTCGGGCTGGATCTCGTCCTGGCCGATGAACAGCTTGCCGCTGCCGTCGATGCTCACCACCAGCGGGTCCTTGGTGTCCGGCGGGGCGACCACCTCGGTCTTGGGCAGGTTGATGGGAATGCTGTTGGTCAGCATCGGCGCGGTGACGATGAACACCACCAGCAGCACCAGCATCACGTCGACCAGCGGCGTGACGTTCATCTCGCTGAGGACTTCGTCGCTTTCCTGGGTCGAGAAGGCCATCTCAGATCGCCTCCTTGATGTGCTGGACACCCTGGTTCCGGCCGGCGCGCGGATACGGGATCAGCTTGAAGGCGCTCTTCTGCGCCAGGCTGTAGAAGTCGTGGGCGAAGTCGTCGAGGTCCGCGGCGGTCAGCTTCAGGCGGCGCAAAAAGTAGTTGTAGACCAGCACGGCGGGCACCGCGACGGCGATCCCCACGCCGGTGGCGACCAGGGCGGCGCCGATCGGGCCGGCGACGGTTTCCAGGCTGGCCGAGCCGGCGGCGCTGATGCCCTTGAGCGCTTCCATGATGCCCCAGACGGTGCCGAACAGGCCGATGAAGGGGGAGGTGGAGCCGATCGAGGCGACCACCGCCAGGCCGGACTCCAGGGAGCGGCGTTCGCGCTGGATCTGCTGGCGCAAGGCCCGTTCGAGGCGGTCCTGGTGGTTGATCGAATGGGCCAGGTCGTGCTGGCCGGGCTCCTCCCGGATGGCGGCGAAGCCGGCCTGGGCGACATGGGCCACGGCGCCGGCCTGGCGCTGGACCAGTTCGGCGGCGCTGTCCAGGCTGGGCGCCTGCCAGAAGTGTTTCAGCAGCCGGCGGTCGCGGTATCTGAGGCGGGCGAACTGGACGGCCTTGATCAGGGCCAGGCCCCAGGTGAGGACGGAAAAGCCGATCAAGACCCAGATGACGACATGTTCGACCGAGGCGAAGGGGTTGCCGAGCAGATCCATGGTGGGTTCCTCCTGAAGAAGGGTGCGGATGGGTTAGTTCAGTTTGAAATCGATGGGCACGGTCACCCAGCCGTCCTGGGCCTGGTCGCCGCGCTTGGCGGGCACGAAGCTCCAGCGACGGACCGCGGCGACCGCGGCTTCGTCGAGCAGGTCGCGGCCGCTGGACTGCTGGACGCGGATCTCGCTCGGCTTGCCGCTGGCCAGCACGTGCACGCGCAGCAGGACGCTGCCTTCCCAATTGCGGCGCAGGGCCAGGGCCGGGTATTCGGGTGCCGGGTTCTTCAGATAGCCGGCGCCGGCCGAGGGCGGCGTGAGCGGGGCCTGGGCGGGCGCGGGCGCCGATGCCGGGGCGGCTGGTGCCGGGGGAGCCGGGGGTGCCGGCGGAGCGGGTGGCGCCTCGGCTTTGGCCGGAGGTGTCCTGGCCGGCTTGGCTTCGGCTTTCTGCCTGGGCGGCTGGGGTTTGGGCGGTTTGGGCGGCGCCTTCCTAGGGGCCAGTTCCTCGACCACCGGCGCAGGGGGAGGCGGCTCCGCTGCGGCGACCGCCGGTGGCGGCGGCGCTGGTTCGAGCGGCTCGGTGGGCGGCGCCGAGCTGCTGAACTCGATGGTCATGGGGGGGATTTGCACGGGGACTTCCGGCAGGGGCGGCGCGCTGTGGCGGCCAAACCAGTGCAGGGCGCCGGCGTGTAGCGCCAGCGCCAGGGCACCGAGCAGGAGCGCTTCCCGGCGGCGCAGCGGGCGCGTATCCAGCGCCACGAAGCGCACGGCGCCCAGGGCGCGCCGGATCGGCACGGCCAGATCGAGCACCTCGCCTGGCAGGCGGCCGTCGGGCCACGACTCAATGCCGGGAACGTTGGCTTTCAGGACAGGGTTCATGGATAAGCTCCAAGGTATCGAAACGATAGCCCGCTCGGCTGATTTCTCAGGCTCGATAATTCATCGCCGTGGCTGCCGGCGATCGTTCGGCGAACCGCCGGTCAGTTCGGACAGCAACTCCTGGCGCAGCCGGTGGAAGTCGTAGCCGGCCCGGTCGCGAGGATGCGGCAGACCGATTTCGACGATGTGCTTGATCCTGCCTGGACGGGGTGCCATCACCACCACCCGGTCGGCGATGAAGATGGCCTCTTCCACATCGTGGGTGACCAGCAGGCTGGTGATGCCGGAGCGGGCGCGGATTGCCTGCAGCTCTTCCTGCATTTGCTGGCGGGTCAGGGCATCGAGGGCGGCGAACGGCTCGTCCAGCAGGAGGATGCGCGGGCTGGCCACCAGGCCGCGGGCAATCGCCACCCGCTGCGCCATGCCGCCGGAAAGCTGATGCGGATAGGCGCGCTGGAAACCGTCCAGCTCCACCAGTCGGATGAACTCCTCGACCCGGCGGCGGCGCTGCTCCGGCGGCAGGTTCTCGTTGACCAGCCCAAGATCGACGTTCTGCGCCACGTTCAACCAGGGGAACAGGCGATGTTCCTGGAACACGATGCCGCGTTCGCTGCCGATGCCGCGCACCGGCTGGCCGTCGATGAGGATCTGTCCGTCGAAGGTTTCGTCCAAGCCGATCAGCAGTCGCAACAGGGTGGACTTGCCACAGCCGCTGGAACCGAGGATGGCGATGGATTCGCCTTCGCGAATATCCAGGGTGAAGTCACGGATCGCTTCCAGCTCGCCGTTTTCGAGGGGAAAGCGTTTGCCGACCTTGTTCAGACGGACCGTCGGCAGCGCGGCGGTCGAGGAGGCGAGGGCATCGGTCATGCGTTTCTCCAGCGCGTGGCGCGCGCTTCGATCAGTTGTCCGAGGGTATTGATCAGGGCACCGGTGAGGCCGATCAGCGACATGGCGGCCATGATCCGGTCCATCTGGAATAGTTGCTGAGCCGCGATCATCAGGCTGCCGATGCCGCCATCCGAGGGCATGAAATACTCGGCGCCGATGGTGCTCAGCCAGGCGTAGATCAGCGCTAGGCGCAGGCCGGCGAAGATCGCCGGGGCAGCACCCGGCAGCACCAGGCAAGTCAGGCGAAGGCGGTGGTTCAGGCGCAGCACCCGCGCCGCTTCGTCCAGTTGCGGCGAAAGGTTGGCGATGCCCCGCCGGGTGGCGATGAACAGCGGGAAAAAGGTGGCGAAAGCGACGAACACCAACTTGGCCGCTTCGCCCAGTCCGAACCAGGCGGTGATCAGCGGCACCCAGGCGAAGATCGCCACATGGCGCAGCACGCCGAGGGTCGGGCCGAGTAGGCGTTCGCCGGGCCTCCACAGGCCAAGCAGGATGCCCATGGCCAGACCCAGGCCACCGCCCAGCAGCAGCCCGCCCAGGGCGCGGCCGAAGCTACGCGCCAGGGCTTCGCCCAGGCTGCCGTCGAGTAATCCGGACCAGATGCTGTGCAGCACCGCCATTGGCGCCACCAGAATATTGGCGTCGATCCATTGCCGGCTGCAGGCCAGTTGCCAGAGGCCCAGCAGCGCCAACGGCAGCAGCCAGGGTTCCAGGTGCTGCCAGTCGCTCTTTATATGCCCCCGGCGGAACTCCGCGAGCGGTGGGTGCGGCCAGAACAGCAGGCGCCGGTCTAGCAGGGCGATGCCCTTGTCCATCAGCACGCCGAGCAGGCCGATCACCAGGATGCAGACGAAGACGATGTCCAGCATGAACAACTGCCGGCCCCAGACCATCAGGTAGCCGATGCCTTCGCTGGAGGCCAGCAACTCCACCGCCAGCAGCGAGGACCAGGCGGTACTCAGGGCGATGCGCAGGCCGGCCATGAAGGAAGGCAGGGCGGCAGGTACGGTCAATCGCCACAGGCACAGGTGCGGCGTCAGGCGCAGCACCGCCGCGGCTTCGCGCAGCCGCGGTTGGGTATCGCGCACGCCGACCAGGGTATGCACCGTCATCGGTACCACCACGGCCTTGATCAGCACCACCAGCTTGAGGGCTTCGCCGATGCCGAAGAACAGCATGAACAGGGGAATCCAGGCCAGGGTCGGCACCTGCGCCAAGCTGGAGAAGGTTGGGTAGACCAGCCGCTCCAGGCGGGCGTTGGCGCCGAGCGTAGCGCCCAATAAGGCGCCGGCGGCGACCCCTGCCAGCAGACCGAGGGCCAGGCGCCGTAGGCTGATGCCCAGATGTTCCCAAAGCTCGCCGCCGCCGAGTTCCAGCAGGGTCTGCCAGACCAGCGAAGGCGGCGGCAGCACTTGCCGGCTCATCCAGCCGAAATGGCTCGCCAGGCTCCAGGCCAGGAAGATTCCGGCCGGCACCAGCCAGGGCAGCAGACTGTCGCCGCCTCGGCGGACGAGTAGGCTGGACCGCGTGGGACTGTACGAAGCAGTGATTGTTCGGGACATCTCGGCTTGATCCAGTACGGCTATGTATATTCGATATATGGATATGATTGAATTTTTTAATTCTGTTGCGTGATAACTGGATCATTAAAACGGCGCTGTTCGATTCATCTCCAATGCATTCAATGAATACTTTCAATGTCGTCGATGCATATATATCGGCCGCCCTGCGGCATATCGGGCTTATGCTGTTTACACAAATAAAAATTACTTTTGGATATTTATGGATATTGCCCTTCTCAATCTAAGGTCGCGCCACTTTCCAGCTTGATATGAGAAACATCATGGGCAGAATTCTTCGCAGACTATCCACGACCTTATTCCTTTCTTTTTTGCTGGGACTCCCGGCGCTTGATGCCTGTGTCCAGGCCGCTCCCGCAGTGCGGGAAATCCGCATCGCGGTGCCGGATCTGAGTGCGGGAGCCCAGCCCAGCGGCAACGGTGTGGTCGATGTGCTGCGTGAACAACGGATACTCGAAAAGGAATTCGCCGCGGATGGCATCGAAGTGCGCTGGAACTTTTTCAAGGGTGCCGGTCCGGCCATCAACGAGTCACTGGCCAACGGGCAGGTGGATTTCGCCTTTCTCGGCGACCTGGGGGCGATCATCGGCAAGTCCAATGGGCTAGATACCCGCCTGCTCACTGCCCTCACACGCAATGCCAGGATGTATCTGGCCGTGCTTCCCGGTTCTGGCATTCGTACCCTGGGCGACCTCAAGGGCAAGCGCGTCGCGGTATTCCGCGGCACTGCCTATCAACTCTCGTTCGATGCCGCGCTGGCCAGCCAGGGCCTTCAGGAGCGCGACCTGCAGGTGATCAGCCTGGATGCCAGCGCCGCTAACGCCGCGCTGGCGGCGAAACAGATCGACGCCACCTGGGCCGGCGCCGGGCTGATTGTCCTGCGCCAGCGTGGTGTGGCGGAGCTGCCATTGAATACCGACAATCTGGGCGGCGCGGGCAGCGTGCAAAGCGTGCTGATTGGCAACGGCGCCTTCGTGGATGGCCACCCCGAATTGACTGCCCGGCTAGTGCGCGCGCAGCAGCAGGCAGTGGCCTGGTTGCGCAACGGGGAGAACAAGCAGGCGTATATCGAGCTGGTCTCGCGGTTGGCCAGCTACCCGCCAGGGTTGCTGCAAACTGATCTGGCCGACGCCAATTTCAGCGAAAGATTCTCTGCAACCCTGGATCAAGGCTTTCTTGCCCAGTTGCAGGCGAGCGTGGATCTGGCGCTGCGGCAACGGCTGATCCGTAAGGGATTCGATGTTCAGGGCTGGGTGGACGACCGCTTTCTGAGACAGGCGGTCGGGCAGCAAAGCCAATAGAACCTCGAAGCGGCGGCTTCAGGCCGCCGTCGCCGGGTGTAGCCGGCGATCCTGCTCGCAGAGCAGATCGATCATGGCCCGCGCGGCCGCGGATACGCGATAGCCGGTACGCGTGACGATGCCGCACTGGGCTCCAGGCCGTTCGGCATGCGGCAGATCGACCGGCAGACGCACCATTCTCCGCGCCTCCAGCGACGGTTGGATCGCTTCGGCCGTGGTGATGCCGACGGTATCGCTGCCACGCACGATCTGCTCCAGTGCGGGCAGGTGGTCGCACTCGATATTGAGCTTGAAATCGGTGACCCCTTTCAGGTTCGCCAGTGTCTTGCGTGTCTCCAGGGGGATCCGGGCCGAAGCTAGCGGATAGTCGAGCAGATCGCCAAGCGTCAGCCGGGCCCGATCGAGCAGAGGATGCCCCGGTCGGCAGAAATAGACGCTTGGGCGGGGCTCCAGTGGCAAGGTCTGGAAGTTCGGGTTCGTTCTGAAGTAACGAATGTCGGCGACGAAAAACTCGATCTCATCCTTGTTCAACTGACGTGCCAAACGCTCCCAGTTGTTCACCTCGAAACGCACATGGATACCGGGATACTGGCGAACGAACAGTGCCATGGTCTCGGGCACCAGCCGCGCCGCGGGCGCCGGCCCGCAACCGAAGCAGAGCTCGCCGGCATCCAGCTTGCCCATGCGCTTGACCTCATGGGCCAGGTTGCTGGCGCCGCGCACCAATTCCTGCGCGTATTGCAGGACCACCAGGCCCTCGGGTGTAGGGCGCAGATCCTTGGCACCCCGGTCGATCAACTGGCAACCCAGTTCCTGCTCCAGGCCCTGAATACTGCGGCTGAAGGCCGGCTGCGTGATGCGCACGGCATTGGCGGCGCGGACGAAGCTGCGGTGTTCCACGAGGGCGAGAAAATGACGGAGCTGGCGTAGATCCACGATGCTCTCCCGGCATTCAAAATATAAATCCAGGGCATTTGTCACACCCGACGGACTGGTTTTAAATGCAGGCTCTTATTCCGTCAATGCAATAAATTTTATTTGCTTAGACGTTAATTGAATATGCCTATGCATGGCTACCGTGGTTGATCGCCGATGAACAGAACCCTTTCCCTCCGCTGTTGATCCGGGGCGCCGTGTCGATACACGGCGGGCCCGGAACCACTCCCGTGAACAGAATCCACGCGTTGCGCCCATAGGCGCGACAGGGGCTCCCTTCGCCTTCCGGAAAGAAAAGGAGCCCGCTTCGCCAAGGAGCGAGACGACGATGAGAGACCGAACCTCCCCCTCCACCCCAGTGCCGCGCCGGCCGACTCGTGCGCGGCACGCCCTGGGGCTGGCGATTGCGCTTGTTGGCCTGGGCGTGTCCTTGCCGCTCCGGGCCGATGAGCGGACCACGCTCGCCGAAGCCAATGCCGAGGCGGTCGGCGAGGCCGGTGGCGAATCGGCGCCGGCAGTGACTGCCCAGGTTGCTTCGAGGAGCGGCCAGCGCCTGGGCACCGTCACCGTCAATGCCCGGCGCCGCGAGGAAAGCGTCCAGGACGTGCCGATACCGATCAACAGCGTGGACGCGCAGACCCTGGAAAACCATCGCATCTACCGCATCCAGGACCTGCAGCAACTGGTGCCCAGCACCAACGTTTCCTATGTGCACGCCCGCCAGTCGAGCATTTCCATCCGTGGCCTGGGCAACAACCCGGCCAGCGACGGCATGGAGCCGGCGGTCGGCACCTACCTGGACAACGTCTACCTAGAGCGGCCCGGCATGGCCGTATTCGATCTGCTGGACGTGGAACAGATCGACGTGCTGCGCGGCCCCCAGGGCACGCTGTTCGGCAAGAACACCACGGCGGGGGTGGTCAACATCACCAGCCGCAAGCCGACTTTTCACCATGAGCGCAGCGTCGAGATTTCCGGGGGAGAGGACGGCTATTTCCAGACCAAGGGCAGCGTCTCCGGCCCCTTGGGCGATACGCTGGCGGGACGTCTCTCGGCCTATCGCACCCGCGACGACGGCTACATAAAGAACATCCACGACGGTGATGAACTCAATGGCGGCTCACGCCAGGGTTTCCGCGGGCAACTGCTGTGGAAACCTAGCGAAACCTTCAACCTGCGCTGGATCGGCGAATACAACGAGGAAGACTCCGACAACGGTACTTCAACGCTCTACAGCTCTGGCCCGACCATCAATGGCGTCAATCGCTACGAGCAGCGGGCGACCGCGGCCGGGGCGCGGCTGGTCAAGGCCAGGGCGCGCAAGGTCGACCTGGATTCCGATCAGAAGGTCACCGTGTTCCAAGGCGGTACCTCCCTGGAGGCCAACTGGACCTTGCCCAACGATTTCACTCTGACCTCGATCAGCGCCTACCGCTGGTGGGACTTCACTCCGCGCAACGATCTCGACTATCTGGGCATCTCGGCTGCGATCAACGCCGGCGTCGCGGTACGCGACAAGCAGTATTCGCAAGAGATCCGCCTAGCTTCGCCCACCGGCGACGTCTTCGACTATGTGCTCGGCGCCTACTATTTCAAGAAGGACCTGGATAACAAGACGTTCTTCTCATACGGCCCGATGGCCGATGTCTATTACGGCACCGCGCCCGGCGCACTGGCCAATGTCAGAAGCACTGGCAAGGGCCGCATCGAGACCGACAGTTATGCGCTGTTCGCCCAGGGCACTTGGCACATCACCCCGAAGCTGGAACTGACCGCCGGCATCCGTGGCACCTATGAGGAGAAGGACGCCAGGGTCAAGCGCTATGCACCGACCGGTGGCAACTCGGCGAGCGGTACCACGGCCGCCTCGGTCCGTGCCTATGACTCCGGCGACCTCAATCTGTACAGCTTCAGCCCGTCCGGACTGCTCGCCCTGAGCTACCGCTTCAACGACCGCTGGCTCGGCTATGCCTCCCTGTCCCATGGTGAAAAGTCCGACGGCGTCAACCTGAGCGTGTCCAGCGCGCCCATCGCTGGGGCGGACTCGCTGCTGGTTGGCACGGAGCGGGTCAACAACGCCGAGCTGGGCTTCAAGAGCACCCTGCTGGACGGCACCCTGCTGTTCAACGCCAACTTGTTCTGGACCCAGGTGCACGGCTACCAGGCCAACGCCTACGACCCCGAGGCGCGCTCCTCGTACCTGACCAACGCCGGCGACGTGCGCTCCCGCGGTCTCGAAGTGGAAACCACCTGGCGACCGATCCGGGGTCTCACGATCAACGCCAACGGTTCCTTCAACGATGTCCGCTACACCGACTACAAGGACGGCCCCTGTCCACCCGAAGTCTCTTTGCGCAGTGGCGCGCCGGCTTCCTGCGACCTCACCGGCCACCGGGTGGTCGGCGCGTCGCGCTGGATCGCCAACCTCAACGGCCATTACCAGTGGCGGCTGGACAACGGCCTGCAACCCTATTTGAACGCCAGTTACGCCTTCCGCTACCGGGCGGTCGGGACCATGGAAGACTCCGAGTACGCCCAGATCCCCAGCTATGCGGTGGTCAATCTCTCCACCGGTCTGCGCGGCGACCTGGGCAACAGCCAGTGGGATATCTCCTTCTGGATGAAGAACGCCTTCGACAAGACCTACTACACCAGCCTGTGGAGCGCCTCCAACGGTGGCTATACGGGGATTCTCGGTACGCCGCGCACCTCGGGCCTGACCGCTCGCCTCGATTTCTGAGTTTTTTCACAACCACCCAAACAGAAGGAATACTCCCATGAGCAATGCCGCACTGAACCTGGAGTCCAACGATCTGCTCGACATCCAGCCGATCACTGGCCGCATCGGCGCCGAGATTCGCGGAGTGAAACTCTCCGCCGGACTGGATGCCGCCACCCTGGACGCCATCCAGGACGCTCTGCTGCGCTACAAGGTGCTGTTCTTCCGCGACCAGACCCTGGACGATGCGGAACAGGAAGGGCTGGCCGAATTGTTCGGCGACCCGGCCGCCCATCCCACCGTACCGGTGCGCGAAGGTTCCCGCTGCCTATTGGAGCTGGACAGCACGCGCCGGGCCAATTCCTGGCATACCGACGTGACCTTCGTCGAGGACTATCCCAAGATCTGCATCCTACGCTCGCTGGTGGCTCCGGCTTTCGGCGGCGACACCCTCTGGGCCAACACGGCCACCGCCTACGACGACCTACCGGCCGAACTGCGCGAACTGGCCGACAGGCTCTGGGCGGTGCACAGCAACGAGTACGACTACAGCGCCATCAATAAACCGGATATCGATCCGACGGTGCTGGCCGAATATCGCCGGGTATTCACTTCCACCCTCTACGAAACCGAACATCCGTTGGTACGCGTGCATCCGCAGAACGGTGAGCGGAGCCTGCTGGTCGGCAACTTCATCAAACGCGTCAAGGGTCTGTCGAAAGCCGACTCACAGCGGCTGCTGGATATTTTCCAGGGCTACGCCACCCGTGAGGAAAACACCGTGCGCTGGCGCTGGCGTGCCGGTGACGTGGCGATCTGGGACAACCGCGCCACTCTGCATCGCGCGGTGGACGACTATGGTACCCAAAACCGCCTGGTACGCCGGGCGACCGTAGCTGGCGAAGTGCCGGTGAGCGTGGACGGCCGCCGCAGCCAGACCGTGCGCAAGGGCTGATCCCGGCGGGACGTGGGGAGGAGAGGTTTCCCGGCCTTTCCTCCTTCAAGCACGTCTTCATTCGGCATGGCCAGTGGCATCATAGTCGGGCCAGAAGCCCTGCAATCCCCGGCGTTCGATGGCGCTGTCGACGAAGCGCGGCTCCACCCAGTCGTCCACGCGAAACGGTTGGCGAATCAGGCGTAGTCCTGCGGCCCGTTCGACACTGTCCTGGAAGCTGGCACGCAGGAAGCCGTCCAGCCGTGGCGAATTTCGGAAACGCAGGTCGTCTCCTTCGAATTCGCCCGCGAAGAGTTCCGCGGGAATCGAACTCTGCCCGGACAGCAATCCGATGTACTCGTTCAGATGCTCCGTGGCGGAGATCCAGGTGGCGTTTTCAACCAGCACATCTACCAGTTTCTGGGTCGCCTCGGGGTAGCGACGGATGAAGTCGGCGCTGGCGACAACCCCGGTCTGAGTGGTGGCGGCAAGGGATAATTGCTTGGTACCGAACGGGAACTCGATACCCTGTTTGCGCAGGGCGAGCACGCCCATGCCGGACCAGGTGGCGTCTATCTGTCTGGCGGCCAAGGCGGCGCGCGCGGCGCTCCAGTCGAGGCTGACGATCTTCAGGTCGCGTTCCTGGATACCGGCGCCGTCGAGGGCGCGGGCGAAGGACAACTGGTCGGCGGTGCCACGGTAGACCGAAACCCGCTTGCCGCGCAGGTCGGCCAGGCTGCGGATGGCCGATTCCGAAGTTACCGCCAGGTACATGTTGGCGCCACGTCCGCCGAGGATCAGACGGGTGTCGAGGCCGCTGGCGCGGCCGATGATCGCGGCCAGATCGCCGAGTCCGGCGAAATCCAGTTGAGCGTTGGCGAAAGCTTCGTTGACCGCTGGACCCGCGCCCTTGAAGAAGTGCCATTCGATTTTCACGCCGTCGGCGGCGAAGGCCTTTTCCAGTTGCCCGCGAATATGCGCCAGGCCCAATAGGCCAGAGGTGAAGGGCTTGGCGCCGGCGCTTTGGTCCGGCGCGCCGATGCGAATGCTGGCCGGTTGTTCGGCGGTTTGGGCGATGGAGGCGGACAAGCCCAGCAGGGCGCCGGCGAGGAGGGTGCGGATGCGGCTCATGGAACACTCCGGAGAACGGTTGACGAAAACGGCGAGCCGGGGGCCACGCCTGCCATCTGCGATGTTTTTTATTTCAGGACCGGTCTCCGGAAGACGGCAATCGCATTATGGGAATATTTCATATGCGTGACGTGCATATCCCACCGCCCGCGGTCAGGCGTCGAAACCGGTCGACGGCAGGCCGGACAACCGTTCCGTGAGCGCGCGGTCGGTGTGTTCGATGCGGGCGATCATCGCCTGGGCCAGCGGCGAGAGCGTGCGCCCGTTGCGGCTGACGATTCCGTAGCGGGTGTGCAGCTCCTCCAGATGCTCGGGCAGATCCCGCGGGGTCAGGAGCCTGAGGTTGCCGCGCAGGATGTAGGGCTCCAGGTTGAGCGCATTGCCAATGCCGATGGCATCCGAATGCAGCACCACGTTGAGCAGCGCGTAGGAGTGCTCGCACTCCACGGCGGGCTGGAAGTCACGTCGACCGCTGTAATCCACCAATACCTTGCGAATGTTCGGCGGACGGAAGGTGGTGGCCAGCGGGAAGGCGAACAGCTCCCGGCAGGTCGGCGCCCCGGTTTGCGCCAGTGGGTGATCTTCCCGGCAGCAGAACGTCCAGCGCTGCGGTTGCAGGCGTACCACCCGGTAGTCGGGGTCGGCCTCGAAGCGACGGGTGTCGGCGACGAAGAATTCAATTTCGCCGGCGATCAGGCGCGCATGCAGCTCCTGCCAATTATCGACCTGGAAATTCACCTGTGCCCTGGGATAGTCGGCGATGAAGCCGGCCACTGCCTGGGGCACCAGTTGCGCCGCCGGCGCAGGCCCGCAGCCGAAGCGCAACGCACCGCTCTCGGCGCCGTTCAGGCGGCCGATCTCGTCGTCCAGTTCCTGGGCCTGGCGAAGCAAACGCCGGGCATGCTCCAGCAGCACCAGACCCCGCTGGGTCGGCGGCAGATCCTTGCTACCCCGGTCGACCAGTTGGAAGCCGGCACTGTGTTCCAGGGACTGGATGCTGCGGCTGAAGGCGGACTGGGACAGGTTCACCGCCGCAGCGGCGGCAACGAAGCTGCGGTGCTCGGCGAGAGCCACGAAGTGGCGGAGCTGGCGAAGGTCGATATGCATTTTCTACATGGAAACTTTCGATCAAATGCAATTGCTGCAAGGGGAGACGTTTTTTATAAAGGCACGAGCTTATTTCCTAAAAATATAAATTTTCGATATTTATATATTTTTATGTAATAAGGGTGCCGTTTCGATACATTTCCGCCATCGGGAATGCTCGCTGGATCTTTCAAGGAGCATTTCATGGTTTTGCAACCCCGCAGGAGACCCCACGCCTTCGCCAGGCCGAACCAGCTGTACGCCGTGCTGCTGTTGAGCGGTACCAGCCTGATACCGGATTCGGTAGTTCTGGCCGACACCGATAACGATCCGATTCCGGTCCGGAGCGCACAGGCCGGCGAAGAGCCGCGCCTGGGAGCCGTTACCGTCAATGCCCGGCGCCGCGAGGAAAGCGCCCAGGACGTGCCGACGCCGATCAGCGTGCTCGATGGGCAGACCCTGGAGAATCAGCGTATCTACCGCGTGCAGGATCTGCAGCAGTTGGTGCCCAGCGTGAATGTCTCTTACGTTCACGCGCGTCAGTCGAGCATCTCGATCCGCGGCCTGGGCAACAACCCGGCCAGCGACGGGCTGGAGCCGGCGGTCGGGACCTACCTGGACAACGTCTACCTGGGGCGCCCCGGCATGGCCGTGTTCGACCTGCTGGACGTGGAACAGATCGACGTGCTGCGCGGTCCGCAGGGCACGCTGTTCGGCAAGAACACCACGGCGGGGGTGGTCAACATCAGCACCCGCAAGCCGACTTTCCACCCTGAGCGCAGCGTCGAGATTTCCGGTGGCGAGGACGGTTATTTCCAGATTAAGGGCAGCGTCTCTGGCCCCTTGAACGACACGCTGGCGGGGCGTCTGTCGGCCTACCGCACCCGCGACGACGGCTACGTGAAGAACATTCACGACGGCGACGATCTCAACGGTGGTGCGCGCCAGGGCTTGCGCAGCCAGTTGCTCTGGCGGCCGAGCGAAACCTTCAACCTGCGCTGGATCGGCGAATACAACGAGGAGGACTCCGACAACGGCGTTCTCACCCTCTACAGCACCGGCCCGACCATCGACGGCGTCAACCGCTACGAGCAGCGCGCGGCGGCGGCGGGCGCCAGGCTGGTCAAGGCCAGGGCGCGCAAGGTCGACTTCGATTCCGATCAGCAGGTCACCGTGTTCCAGGGCGGCACTTCCCTGGAGGCCAACTGGACCCTGCCCAACGATTTCACCCTGACCTCGATCAGCGCCTACCGTTGGTGGGATTTCACCCCGCGCAACGACGACGGACTGAACGTTCCGGCCTCGATCAACGCCGGCGTCGAGGTGCGCGACAAGCAGTATTCGCAAGAGATCCGCCTGGCCTCGCCGACGGGCGACGCCTTCGATTATGTGCTCGGGGCCTACTGGTTCAAGCAGGATCTGGACAACAAGTCATTCAACTATTACGGCCCGCTGGCCGACATCTGGAACGGCACTGTGAGCGGCGCGCTGGCCAACGTCACCAGCATCGGCGACGGCCACATCGAGACCGACAGCTATGCGCTGTTCGCCCAGGGCAACTGGCACCTGACTCCCAGGCTGGACCTGACCATCGGCATCCGTGGCACCTATGAGGAGAAGGACTCCTGGGTAAGGCGCGACGCTCCACGCGGCGGCGACGCGGTGAGCGGGGCGGCGGCCACCCAGCGCAACAACCGGGCCGGGGCCTACGATTCCGGCGATCTCAGCCAATACACCTTCAGCCCGTCCGGCCTGCTCAGCCTGAGCTATCGCTTCAGCGACCGCTGGCTCGGCTATGCGTCCTTGTCTCATGGCGAGAAATCCGGCGGCGTCAACCTGACCGTGGGCAGTGCCCCCAGCGCCGGTGCGGATTCGCTGCTGGTGGGCACGGAGCGGGTCAACAACGCCGAGCTGGGTTTCAAGAGCACGTTGCTCGATGGCACCTTGCTGTTCAACGCCAACGTCTTCTGGACCCAGGTGCACGGTTATCAGGCCAATGCCTACGACCATGCGACGCGCACTTCGTACCTGACCAATGCGGGCGATGTGCGCTCGCGTGGCCTTGAGGTGGAAACCACTTGGCGACCGCTGCGGGGGCTCACGATCAACGCCAACGGCTCGTACAACGACGTCCGTTACACCAAGTACGAGGACGCGCCCTGTCCGCCCGAGGTGGGCTTGCGGAGCAAAGCCCCGGCTTCCTGCGATCTCACCGGTCATCGCGTGGTCGGCGCCTCGCGCTGGATCGCCAACCTCAACGGCCATTATCAGTGGGCGCTGAACAATGGCCTGCAACCCTACCTGAACGCCAGTTACGCCTTCCGCTACCGGGCAGTCGGAACCATCGACGATTCCGAATACGGCCAGATTCCCAGCTATGCGGTGGTCAACCTGTCCAGCGGCCTGCGTGGCGACCTGGGCGACGGCCAGTGGGATGTCTCGCTGTGGCTGAAGAACGCCTTCGACAAGACCTATTACACCAGCCTGTGGAATTCCGCCAACGGCGGCTACGCCGGCGTGCTCGGCACGCCGCGCACTTTGGGCCTGACCGCCCGCTACGACTTCTGAGGAGTTCATCCATGCATGCCATGCGCAAAACCTTGGCGCTTTCCGTCGCCCTGGTCAGTACCGCCATCGCCGCCGCGCCCAGCGTTTATCCCACCGGCGTGACCCTCTACGACCCGGCCAAGGCCCACAACACCTACGTGATCTTCAGCGCTCCGGACCAGCAGACCCGACTGATCGACATGAACGGCAACCTGGTACGTAGCTGGGACAAGGCCGGCTTCCCGGCCACCCCGATCGACCCGCGGCTCATCGGCGGCAAGCGCGGCCATATCTTTGTGCAACTGGAGGCGGTGGCCGAGCCGGGTAAGCTGGCCTCGATGGGCAACGGCCTGCGTAACAGGACGATCGGAGAACTGGACTGGAACGGCGAAGCCGTCTGGCAGTGGGGGGCACAGGCGCCGGGCGGCGCCGCTCACCAGCACCATGACCAACGCCGGCTGGCCAATGGCAACACTCTGGTGCTAGCCAACAAGTTGCACCCGGTTCCGGGCTTCGCCGTACCCGAAGTGATCGACGATGCGATCTACGAGGTCGACCCCGAGGGCAACATCGTGTGGTCCTGGACCGCCTCCGAACATTTGGAGGAGTTCGGTTTCACGCCCGAGCAACTGGAACTGGTGCGCGCCAGCAAGAACCCGGACGTGCTGCACATCAACAACTTGGCCCCGGTCGGTCCCAACACGTGGTTCGATGGCGGCGACCAGCGCTTCCACCCGGACAATCTGGTGGTCGACTCCCGCGAGGGCAACTTCATCGCCATCATCGACAAGGCCACGGGCAAAGTGGCATGGCGGCTCGGACCCGATCTGCCGCCACTCGACTGGCGTGCGCCGGCCAAGGTGCCGCGCCCGGCGGACCAGTTCATCGGCCAGCACGATGCCCATATCATTCCCGCCGGCCTACCCGGTGCCGGCAACCTGCTGGTGTTCGACAACCGGGGCGAGGCCGGCTACCCACGTGCGCCGCTGGGTCTTCTGAGCGGTTCGCGGGTGCTGGAAATCGATCCGATCAAGGGCGAGATCGTCTGGCAATACACCGCCGCCGATTCCGCCCAGCCGGGTTGGGCCTTTTACAGCGCCTTCATCAGCAGCGCGCGGCGCCTGCCCAATGGCAACACGTTGATCGACGAGGGCAAGTTCGGCCGCGTGTTTCAGGTCACCCCGGCGGGCGAGATCGTCTGGGAATACGTCAGCCCCTACTTCGGCAAGGCGCCGGGCGGCGATGCCAGGAGCAACTGGATCTACCGAGCCCTGCCGGTGCCCTATGACTGGGTGCCCGAAGGCACGCCGCGCAGCGAGCGGGCGGTCGTGCCGCCAGAGCTGGGGGCTTTCCACATCGGCCAGAAGGATGCCGGCCATGACTGACAGTCCCCGCGTCCCGGCAGTCTATCCCAGTGGCGTGACCCGTTACGATCCCGACAAGGCCTGGCAGGGTTACGTCCTGTTCGCCGCCCTGGACCAGCGCAGCTACCTGATCGATCTGCAAGGCCGGGTAATCAATCGCTGGGACTACTACGGCCAGCCCACTGCCCTGATCGACCCGGCCATGAACGGCGGCCGCAAGGGGCATGTGCTGGTGCGCTACGAGTTGCGCCGGCAGCAGGACCCGCGCGCGCTCGGCAACGGCCTGAACGTCCACGCGATTGCCGAACTGGACTGGCACGGCCGACCGGTATGGATCTGGGGCGATCAGGCGCCGGGCGGTTCGGCGCGCCAGCACCACGACTGGCAGCGCCTGGCCAACGGCAACACCCTGTTGCTGGCCAACAAGCTGCAGCGGATTCCCGGTTTCCGTCTGGACGAAAGCATCGACGACATCATTTACGAGGTCGATCCGCAAGGTCGCGTGGTGTGGCAATGGCTGGCCTCGGAACATCTGCAGGAGTTCGGTTTCACGCCCGAGCAACTGGAGCTGGTACGCAACACAGAACATGCCGACTACCTGCACCTGAACAACCTCAAGGTGCTGGGGCCGAACAAGTGGCATGAGCAAGGCGATGCGCGTTTTCATCCGGACAACCTGATCATCGATTCCCGCGAGGCCAATTTCATCGCCATCGTCGACAAGCAAAGCGGCAAGGTGGTGTGGAACCTGGGACCCAATTACCCGCGGCTGACTCGGGAGAACCAGTTTTCTCCACGGCTGCCGCGTCCGGTCGACCAGTTGGCGGGACTCCACGATGCCCACTTGATCCCCCAAGGTCTGCCCGGTGCCGGCAACCTGCTGGTATTCGATAACCAGGGTGGGTCCGGCTATCCGCCGGTACACCTGGGGGTAATGCCCGGTTCGCGGGTGCTGGAGATCGACCCGATCCGCAAGGAGATCGTCTGGCAGTACAGCGCGCTCGATTCCGGCCAGCCGGTCTGGAATTTCTACAGCTCCTTCATCAGCAGCGCCCGACGCCTGCCGAACGGCAACACCCTGATCGACGAGGGCATGACCGGGCGCATCTTCCAGGTCACCTCGGACAGCGAGATCGTCTGGGAATACATCAGTCCCTATTTTGGCGACTTCCTCGGTGGCTGCCGGAGCAATTTCGTCTATCGCGCCCAGCCGGTGCCCTTCGCCTGGGTTCCGGATGACCCGGTCGGCCACTGAGTTTCCCCTGCCGGTTCGGCTTCCGGGCGCCGCTGCAGGCGTTCGACGCGCCCGAGGCGTTCTCCGAGCCGGTTTTCCCGTGCAAGCATGCCAATCCAAGGAAACCACCATGAGCCATTTTGAACAACACAGCTCCCCACCGTCCTCCACCCATCCGGAGCTCGGCGCACAGACCGAACAGGCGTTGCCCAAAGGCGCCTGCCTGACTGCCCGAATTCCTGACAGCGACGACGCCAAGCTGGGCGCCATCGTCGTCAACCCGTACCGCCTGGCTCCGTTGACCGCCGTCATCCGCGACGGGGGCCAGCGCATCTCCCAGGCGCGGGTGCGGGTCAAAGGACGCGGCGAGGGAGGGGTGGACATCGATTACGCGGTCGAGGATCGCACTCTCTGGACCCACGGCGGCATCCCGGTGTTCGGTCTCTACCCGGACCATCGCAACGAAGTCGAGGTGGCCTACAGCCTGGACGGCGAACGCATTCGCGAGCGTTACTTCATCTATGCTCCGGCGGTGCGTCTGCCGGTGGTGGCCAGTCAGGAAAGCGCGCTGCCACGGGTCGAGCCGCTGAAGGTTGCGCCGCACCTGAAAAAGCGCCTGTACCTGTTCAACCACCTGCTCACCGAGATTCCCGGTAGCAACCGCCTGCTGAGGTGGAACGCTCCGGGCGGCGCCGCCGAGTGGGACTCGGTGGGGATCAATTGGATCGCCGACAGCAACGGCGACGTGCGCTGGTACCTGGACATCGAACAGATCCACGACTCCACCCGCAAGGATGGGCTGGGGGCGAGCATGGGCTTCCAGCAGACCCGCGACGGCCACCTGATCTGGGGCCAGGGCCAGCGCTACTACAAGCACGACCTGCTGGGCCGCACGATCTGGGCGCGCACCTTGCCGGAGAAGTTCGCCGACTTCTCCCATGAGATCCGCGAGACCGAAAAAGGTACCTACCTGTTGCGGGTCGGTACCAGCGACTATCGTCGCGCCGACGGAAAGCGGGTGCGCTCGATCCGCGACCACATCCTGGAAGTCGACCAGAACGGCGATGTGGTGGACTTCTGGGACCTGAATCGAATCCTCGACCCCTATCGCGCCGAACTGCTGCACACCCTAGGACGGGCCGCAGTGTTGCTGCCCGAGGGCGTCGCCAGAAGTGACGATCTGCTGAGCAACGAACGTAACGAAGGCGATGTCCTGCCGTTCGGCGACACTCCCGGTGTCGGCACCGGGCGCAATTGGGCCCACGTCAACGCCATCGAGCACGATCCGGCCGACGACAGCATCATCGTCTCCGCCCGTCACCAGGGGGTGGCCAAGATCGGGCGCGACAAACAGGTGAAATGGCTGCTGGCCGATCCGCGAGGATGGAGCAGCGCCCTGCGGGCCAAGGTGCTTACGCCGGTAAACGCCGCTGGCGAGGTGTTGGCGCAGAATCCCGACGGCAGTTATCCCGAAGGCTTCGACTGGTCCTGGACCCAGCACACCGCCTGGCTCAGCAGCAAGGGAACGCTCACCGTGTTCGATAACGGCTGGGGCCGCAACCTGGCGCCCACCCGCCTGGAAGGCAACTACAGCCGGGCGGTGGAATACCGCATAGACGAGAAGAAGGGCACCGTGCAGCAACTCTGGGAGTTCGGCAAGGAGCGCGGCGACGCCTGGTACAGCCCGATCACCTCGGTGGTGGAGTACCGCCCGGAATCCGACACCCTGCTGATCTACTCGGCGGCGGTCGGGCATCTGACACCACAGCGGCTGACCCGGCCGGTGCTCAGCGAAGTGAAGTACGGCACCCAGGAAGTGCTTAGCGAATTTCGTGTGGTCAGCGGCCAGCCGGGCAACGTCGGTTACCGGGCGCTGGTGATCGATCTGGAGCGGGTGTTCTGAACCGCAGCCTTTCGAAAATCCCTTGTATCTTTGAGGTGCGTGTTCGGCGATGCCGTCACGCCCGAACCTGTCAGGGTTCGGGGTTGGCCGCAGCATGTAGCCCGTCATCCCTCGGTGTCTCTAGAACCCGTGCGTGAGTCCTGGGCGCATGCTTGCGTCCGATCTCTGAAAGCCCGAACAGTTGCTTGAACGCCGTTCGCATTTGCAAGGAAGGGACACAGGGATCATGGCCAATCAAATTGCAGTCGGTATCGACATCTCAAAGAAGACCATGGATGTAGCCATCGGGCAGGAGCAGTCCACGGCCATATTCAGCAACGATGGTGCAGGGCATCAAGCGTTGATCGAAGTGTTGAAGAGCCATCAGGTCTCGCTGATCGTGATGGAAGCGACCGGGCAGTACCAACTGGCCTGTGCTTGCGCTCTCCAGGCTGCGGGATTCGCCGTCGTCGTCATCAACCCTCGGCAGGCCCGGGACTTCGCCAAGGCCATGGGGAGATTGGTCAAGACCGACAGCGTGGATGCCAGGATGCTGGCGGAGTTGGCACAGGTGCTGAATCAGCGCCCTGATCGGGATCGCTTCATCAAACCGATGCCAGACCAGGCACAACAACACCTGCATGCGTTGGTGCTTCGGCGTCGGCAGTTGGTGTGCCTGCTGGTCAGCGAACGCCAACGCAAACACATGGCGCATGCGGAAGTGGTGCAGGATATTGCGGAGCTGATGGATGTGCTGGCGAAGCAGCTAGAGACGCTGGATCGAAGGATTGCGGAGCATCTGGCTCAATACCAGTCCGATCTGGCCGCATTGCTCAAGAGCGTCAAGGGCGTTGGCCCCGCGACGGCTGCGACGCTGATTTCCGAGCTGCCGGAACTTGGCCAACTCAAGGCCAAAGATCTGCGCGCTGGTAGGTGTTGCGTCGATGAACCGGGACTCGGGCCAGGTTCGTGGCAAACGCATCATTTGCGGTGGGCGGGCCACGGTTAGGAGTGCGTTGTACATGGCCGCCATCGTCGCCATGCGCTTTAACGCCGTGATACGGCAGTGCTATGAGCGCCTGCTGGCGGCTGGCAAGCCGAAGAAGGTTGCCATCGTGGCTTGCATGCGCAAGCTGCTGATCATCATGAATGCCATGGTCAGAAGCGGGCACCCATGGAGTGACCAACTGGCACAGATCTGAAAACGGTGGATGCAGATTGCCTCACCGTCTGCGCGGAAGGTGTCAGACCCTGCGGCCCTTGGCGTCCACCACCACTTCGCCGTCCTCCTTGCTGAACGCGCCGCGCTGCAGCTGCGGCAGGATGTCCAGCACGGTTTCCGAGGGGCGGCACAGGCGCGTGCCCAGCGGGGTGACCACGATGGGCCGGTTGATGAGGATGGGGTGCTGGAGCATGAAGTCGATCAGTTGTTCGTCGCTCCACTTCGGGTCAGCCAGGCCGAGTTCCGCGTAGGGCGTTCCCTTCTCGCGCAGCACGTCACGCACGCTCAGGCCCGCATTGGCCAGCAGCTTGACCAGCGTGGCGCGGTCGGGTGGCGTATTCAAATACTCGATGACCGTGGGCTCCTCGCCGCTGTTGCGGATCAGGGCTAGCACGTTGCGCGACGTGCCGCAGGCGGGGTTGTGGTAGATCGTGATGGTGCTCATGGGAATGGACTGCTTATCGGGTAGAGGGGTTCGGGCCGCATTCGTACCAGCCGCGCGAGCGGTTGACCACGCGCACCACCAGCAGCATCACCGGTACTTCGATCAACACGCCGACCACGGTAGCCAGCGCCGCGCCGGACTGGAAGCCGAACAGGCTGATGGCCGCGGCCACGGCCAGCTCGAAGAAGTTGCTTGCACCGATCAGCGCCGAAGGGCAGGCGATGCTGTGCTGCTCGCCCAGCCGGCGGTTGAGCCAGTAGGCCAGCCCGGAATTGAAGAACACCTGGATCAGGATAGGCACCGCCAGCATGGCGATCACCAGCGGTTGCCGCAGGATGGCCTGGCCCTGGAAGGCGAACAGCAGCACCAGCGTGAGCAGCAGCGCAGCGATGGACAGCGGGGCTATGCGCGCCAGCGCGGCATCGAACGCGGCCTGGCCCCGGCGCAGCAGCGCGCGGCGCCAGAGCTGCGCCAGGATGACCGGTACGACGATGTAGAGCACCACCGACACCAGCAGCGTGTCCCACGGCACCGTGATGGCCGACAGCCCGAGCAGCAGGCCGACGATGGGCGCAAAGGCGAACACCATGATGGTGTCGTTCAGCGCCACCTGCGACAGCGTGAACACCGGATCGCCGCCCGTCAGCCGGCTCCAGACGAACACCATCGCCGTGCAGGGCGCGGCGGCCAGCAGGATCAGCCCGGCGACATAGCTGTCGAGCTGATCGGCAGGCAGCCACTGGGCGAAGACTTGACGGATGAAAATCCACGCAAGCAGCGCCATCGAGAACGGCTTGACGGCCCAGTTCACGAACAGCGTCACACCGATGCCGCGCCAGTGCTGGCGTACTTGGCCCAGCGCGCCGAAGTCCACCTTGAGCAGCATCGGAATGACCATGACCCAGATCAGCAGGCCTACGGGCAGATTGACCTGGGCGACTTCCATACGGCCGATGGCCTGGAACACGCCCGGCGCGAACTGGCCCAGGGCGATGCCGGCGACGATGCACAGCAGCACCCAGATGGTCAGGAAGCGCTCGAAGACGCTCATGGAGGATACGGCCGGCGCGCGACCGGCCGTGGTGGCTTGCGTCATGGGCGGCTCGGGTCAGCAGCAGGAAGAACGGGAGCAGGCCGGGGCGACCGCGGGCGCGGGTTGCTGCGCTTCGTTGGAGACCGGAATGTTGCCCAGCGTGTGGAAATGCTCCCAGGCCACGCCCTGCGGGTCGGTGACCCAGTGTTTCTCGCTGCGCGCGTAGCAGCAGGTTGTGGTGCCTTCGTCCAGCAGCGCCATGTCGGCCGCCTCGGCGCGGGCCTTGAGCACCGCCAGTTCCTCGGCGTCGTCGGTCTGGATGCCCAGGTGGTCGATGCCCGGCTTGCTGCCGCGCGTGGAGATGGCGAAGTTCACCGGCGGGTCTTCGAGCATCCACTTCGCGTAATCGGCTTCGATGCGAGCCGGCTGCGCGGCGAAAAGCTGGGAGTAGAAGCCGATGCTTCGGTTCAGGTCATCGACGTGCAGGTGGACGTGGAAGCGTTTCATGGGGAAATCCTCTCAGCAGGAGGTACATGCGCGGGAAGCATCGGTGACCTCGCACATGCCGCCCTGGCAGCAGTGCTCGGTCAGGTAGCCGAGCAACCCATTCATTTGGGAGAAGTCGGCGCGGTAGATCAGATTGCGGCCCTGCTGCTCGACCGTGACGAGGCCAGTATGGGCCAGCTCCTTCAGGTGGAAGGACAGCGCGTTGCGGGCCACGTCGAGTTGGTCGGCCAGCACGCTGGGCGTGAGCCCTCCGGGGCCGGCGACGACCAGGGCGCGGAACACACGCAGGCGCTGGGCGTGAGCCAGAGCACCGAGGGCGGAAACAGCTTGGGTTTCATTCATTATTCAATAATACATCAATCATTGAATAGTTGTGGGGTGACCATTGCTAGAGCAAGCCTGCTCGCTTGAAACGCTTGACTTGCAAGACAGTTGCTCACCCTTTCTCGGTCGGAAGGCTGAAATAGCGAGGTCGACAGCGCTTGGGTGGGAGCGAATTCATTGGCGATGCCTTGGCTCCGGTCGCCACCCATCCGGGTGGACCCCGTCCGGCTTTTGCGGACAGGCCGCCGGGGCATTCAGGCAAAGCCCTTGGAAAGGCCGCTTCTAACTCACCACCCGGTTGCGGCCGGCGTGCTTAGCCTGGTAGAGCGCCGCATCGGCGCGCTTGAGCACCTCCTCGGTGCTGGCGGAGCTATCCGGCCAGTGCGCCACGCCGGCCGAGACGGTGACGCTCGGACAGTCCTCGCCGTTGGCCGCGCCCGTCCTGGCTCGGACCCGCTCGGCGACCTGGCGGGCCGCTTCCAGGCCAGCGCCCGGCAGCAACATGAAAAATTCCTCGCCGCCGTTGCGGCAGAGCAGGTCGCTGGCGCGCGAGCAGTCGTTCATCTGCCGGGCAAGATATTGCAGCACGCGGTCGCCGGATTCATGCCCGTGGTTGTCGTTGACCTGCTTGAAATGGTCGATGTCGAGGGCGATGACCGCGAAGGGCTGGCGCTGCTGCTACCAGCGTTCCAGTTAGGCTTACAGGCAGCGACGGTTGGCCAGGCCGATCAGCGGGTCGGTCAGGCTTTCCTGGCTGAGCTTGCCGAGGCGTTGATGGAGCAGCGCCTGGCTGCCTTCTTCGCCGCGGATCACCCGCTCGGCTACCGGATTGTCGACGGCGATCTCGCCGACCCGTCCCCGGTCCTGGTGGTAGATCAGCCGGCGATTGCGATCGATCACATAGAGGTAGGAACCGTCCTAATGGAAGTGCTCGCCGAGCAGGGTGTGCAGGATGTTGCCGTGCTGCAGGTGGATGCTGCCGCCGATATAGCCCTGGTGAGTGCCGTTGTCGGCGAAGATTGGTTGCGAGATGAACACCACCAGTCTGTTCTTGGCGCTGATGTAGGGGGCGCTGATCGGCGGGCGGCGTTTTTCCAGGACCTCCCGTACGCCCGTGTTGTCGACCGTCCGGCCAAGCAGGCCGAGGCTCTCGGGCGAGGTGGCCAATACCCAGGGCAATCGCATGAAGCGCTCGTCTGATACCAGACTGGAAAGATTGTGTGATCCTTGGCATGGCTGCTTGCCGAGTAGCCGGACAGTCCCCATTTCGGCCAGGGGGCCGAAACAGGAAGTATCCAGCCCCTCGGCAAGCAGCCGATGCACCGGATTTGAAGACCACGCCGGAACGACCAGGCACACAATCTTTCCAGTCCGATATCGGAAAGACATTTCATGCGATTGCCCTGGGCCAATACCTTGCCGTCGTGGCGGATCACGACGGCTGTGTTGAAATGGCGGTTCTGCCGGATCAGACGTTCGGTCCGTCGGCCAGGCGCTACGGCCGATTCATCCGGTCCTTCAACTGGTCGGTGCTGTAGGCCAGTTCCTGATGCATGTCGTCGAGCAGCTTCTCGGTGGCCTGGCGCAGCTTGGCGGCGTAGACGCGGTTGGACTCCAGGGTATGGCGGATCAGCAGGTCATGCTGGGTCCGGTAGCTGGCATGGAGGCTGTCGATGAAGCTGAACAGGGCGATCGCCAGGCTAGCCAGGAGAATCAGGCGGTGGAGGTCGGGCCGGGTGTGGATAGGCATGGGTGGTCTGGCAGGGGCAGGCCGTTCCCCTTCCGTGGAGGCTGGCATCGCTTCCTGTGTAAGGGGCGTCAGGGTATCCGTGGCGCGCCGTTGTCGGAATGGCATGTGGCTATTGTCGATCCGGACCGATGATGCAAAGGTCAGAAAGATCGTCCGGTTTGCCCGCTTTCCGTCCGCTGCGCAGATAATGCACCAGTGAGCCTCGCAGGAAGCGGGCGGACATCGATCGGAGGCATAGTGAAACAACAGGCGCAGTTCCATATTGGTTACTGGTTCCTCGCGGTGCTGGGGGTCGTGCTCATCCAGAGCCTGCTGACCGAGCACCAGCAGGTGGCGCAGATTCCCTACAGCGAGTTCGAGCAGTACCTCAAGGAAGGGCGGATCGAGGAGCTGGCGGTCACCGATCGGCAGATCCAGGGGACGCTCAAGGAGCCGCTGCCCGGCGGCCAGACCCGTTTCGTCGCCATCCGCATCGAGCCGCAACTGGCCGAGCACCTGCAGCAATATCCGGTGCGCTATGCCGGCAAGATCGAAAGCACCCTGCTGCGCGACCTGTTGTCCTGGACCGTGCCGGCGCTGATCTTCTTCAGCCTCTGGCTGTTCTTGCTCAAGCGCATCGGTGGCGGCCTCGGCGGCGGCATGATGCAGATCGGCAAGAGCAAGGCGAAGGTCTACGTCGAGACCGATATGAAGGTGACCTTCGCCGACGTGGCCGGGGTCGATGAGGCCAAGGATGAGCTCAAGGAGATCGTCGATTTCCTCAAGGACCCGCAGGCCTACGGTCGCCTCGGCGGACGCATGCCCAAGGGCGTGCTGCTGATCGGTCCGCCCGGCACCGGCAAGACCCTGCTGGCGCGGGCAGTGGCTGGCGAGGCGAAGGTGCCGTTCTTCTCCATTTCCGGCTCGGAATTCGTCGAGATGTTCGTCGGCGTCGGTGCGGCGAGGGTCCGCGACTTGTTCGAGCAGGCCCGGGCACAGGCCCCGGCGATCATCTTCATCGACGAGCTGGACGCCCTCGGCCGGGCCCGCGGCGTCGGCCCGCTGGGCGGCGGCCACGACGAGAAGGAGCAGACCCTCAACCAGTTGCTGGTGGAGCTGGATGGCTTCGACACCTCCAGCGGGCTAGTCCTGTTGGCCGCCACCAACCGTCCGGAAATCCTCGATCCGGCGCTGCTGCGCGCCGGCCGCTTTGACCGCCAGGTGCTGGTCGACCGGCCGGACAAGGCCGGGCGGGTACAGATTCTCCAGGTACACCTGAAGAAGGCACGGCTGTCGGCCGATGTCGATCCGCAGCAGATCGCTGCACTGACCCCCGGTTTCACCGGTGCCGACCTGGCCAATCTGGTCAACGAAGCGGCCCTGCTCGCCACCCGTCGACGTGCCGACGCGGTGACCATGGACGACTTCACCGCGGCCATCGAGCGCATCATCGCCGGCCTGGAAAAGCGCAACCGCCTGCTCAATTTGAAGGAGCGAGAAATCGTCGCCCACCACGAGATGGGGCACGCACTGGTAGCGATGGCCCTGCCGGGGATGGACCCAGTACACAAGGTCTCGATCATTCCGCGCGGCATGGGTGCGCTCGGCTACACCATCCAGCGGCCTACCGAAGACCGCTTCCTGATGACCCGCGAAGAGCTGGAGAACAAGATGGCGGTGCTGCTCGGCGGCCGAGCGGCCGAGCGGATAGTGTTTTCCCACTTCTCCACCGGCGCCGCCGACGACCTAGCCAAGGTCACCGACATCGCCCGTGCCATGGTCACTCGCTACGGCATGTCGGAGCGCCTCGGCCATGTCAGCCTGGAGCGCGAGCAGCGCAGCTTCCTGGGTGCCGAGCAGATGTACGGGCTGCCGCCTCGCCACGAATACGGCGAGACCACCGCGACCGCCATCGATGCCGAGGTGCAGGCGATCGTCGAGCACGCCTTCGAGCGTACCGTGAAGCTGTTGGAGGAGCGCCGGGCGCTGCTCGAGTACAGCGCCCGGCGCCTGCTGGAGGAGGAGACCCTGGATGCCGAGCAACTGGCCGAGCTGGTCGGTAAGGGGCAGGGCACTACCGCCGAATCATCCGGAGCGATACCGCAATGAACGATCAACAGCCGTACGACGATCCTCCTCCGTTGCCGCCCGAGCCGCCCCTGGAGGGCGAATGCTGCGAGAGCGGCTGCGGCGAGGCCTGCATCTGGGAACAGTACAACGAGGCCCGCGCCGAGTACGCCCGGGCGCTGTCCGAGTGGCAGGTTCGCCATGCTCGCGAGCCGGCGGAAAAGTAGCGCCCGGCTTTTGCGCGGTTTTCGGTTCCTGGTCGAACCTCGGTCGGCTGCTTGCCGACAGGGACAAGCAGCGAACTCATCCGCGATGATCGGCAAAAACGGGAGCATCGCGGATGAAGTCGCTCGTGCCTGGGTGGCGTCAGCCTCGCTCCCCAGGTCCCCGGCAGGGAAGTTTCGTCGGTTGGATAACGGCGAGGCCTTGGCCGCCAGCGCGGTTTTCCTCCCCGCAGCCCTGCGACCAGGCCCGCGCCGAGTCCGTCCGGCGCGAACGTCCTGTCCGCGAGCCTGGCTAGCGTCCCAGCCGGTGCAGTTCCTCCGCCTCGACGACGCGTATCCCGTCTTCTTCCTCCAGGGCCAGGCGCCACAGGGCGCGGGCCAGAGCGCAGGGATCGATGGCGCGGTAATGGCCGGGCGTCAGGCGCAGCAGCGGGTCGCTCAGTTGGTCGAGCAGGCGCAGTTCGCGTCGCGGGCCGAGCAACTGGGTCGGCCGGGCGATCGTCAGTTGCGGCCAGCCCTGGGCCTTGAGGCCTTCCTCCATTTCTCCCTTGACCTGGCAGTAGGCGCGCGACGAGCGGGGATCGGCGCACCGTGCACTGATCACCAGCAGGTGACGGGCGCCCATTTCGCGGGCGCGGCCGCCGAAGGCCAGGATCAGGTCGTGGTCGATGGCGCGGAAGGCCTCCTGGGAACCGGCCTGCTCGGCGCTGCTACCGATGCAGCAGAAGGCGGTGTCGACCGGCCCGCTCAGGCGCGGCAGCAACTCGGCGAGCGGACCCTGAGGATTTTCCAGGCGCGGATGCTCGGCCAGGGGCTGGCGGGTGGGCGCCAGCACCCGGGCGATGGTCGGCTCGGTGAGCAGGCGATCGAGCAGATGCTTGCCAGCCAAGCCGGTGGCACCGGCGATAAGGATGTGCTGAGGAGTCAGGTACATGGAGCGATCCTCGCGCAAGGTGAGCTGTCGGAAAACTGGCGCACGTGCGTTCCATGCACCGGCCAGTACTGGCGTTCCGCTTGTTGTCATGGGTTCTAGTGTGGCTCAAACCCCTCGTCCCTGCCCAGCAGAAGCCGGCGGGCCATTGCGCTTTATGGCGAACGGCTTTGCCTGCCTATAATGAGGCCTTTCCCGGCCGTCTATCCCGGAGCTTATCCTGCACCGGCGGAATTTTTCAGGCGTCGCCCCGATTATGGAGGTTCATATGCTGCTGCGAGGCCTCACCTGGCTGGTGTTGTTCCAATTGCTCGGCACGGCCATCCAGGCGCTCTGCCTGCCCATGCTGCCTGGGCCGATCGTCGGGCTGCTGCTGTTGTTCGTCTATTTGGTCTGGCGCGGCGAGGTGAGCGCGCCGGTACAGGAGGCCGCCAGCAGCCTCCTGCACTACCTGCCGCTGCTGCTGGTACCGCCGGCGGTGGGGGTGATGGCCTATATCGGGGATATTGCCGCCAACTTCTGGGCCATCGCCGGGGTGTTGCTGCTGTCCCTGCTGGCATCGCTGGCCTTCGTCGGCTGGCTGATGCAACGGCTGATCGACCGTCAGGCGCGCAAGGAGGGCGAGGCATGAGCTTCGACTGGCAGGGCGCCTGGCAGGCACTGGTACAGCATCCGCTGTTCGCTTTCGGCATCACTCTCGGCACCTACCAAGTGGCGGTGGTCGCTTACGAGAAGACTCGCTGGGTGTTCTTGCAACCGGTACTGGTGTCGATGCTGCTGGTGATCGGTGTGCTGTCGGTCTGCGGGGTGGACTATGCGAGCTACCGCGACGACGCGAAGATTCTCACCCTGTTCCTCGGCCCGGCCACGGTGGCGCTAGCCGTGCCGCTATTTCTCAACCTGAAGCGCATTCGCCTGCTGTTCTGGCCAGTGGTGCTGACCCTGCTGATCGGCGGCTTCTTCACCACCCTGCTGGGCGTGGGGCTAGCCTGGCTGTTCGGCACCGAGCGGCTGATGCTGATGACCCTGGCGCCGAAATCGGTCACTTCGCCGATCGCCATGCTGGTATCCGAGCAGATCGGCGGCGTGGCCGGCCTGGCGGCGGTGTTCGTGCTCATCACCGGCATCCTCGGCGCGGTGTGCGGCCCCGTTCTGCTGCGCCGCTGCGGAGTGCGCCATCCCGCGGCGTTGGGCATGGCCCTGGGCCTGACTTCCCATGCGGTGGGTACTTCCAGGGCATTGCAGGAGGGTGAGGAATGTGGCGCCTTCGCTGCCCTGGGGATGAGCCTGATGGGAGGGTTCACCGCCATACTGCTGCCCCTGGGCGTAGCCATGGTCGCTTGAGGAAGGCCGATGGACTTTCCGTTGTTTCCCCTGCACACGGTACTGTTTCCCGGCTGCCGACTGGATCTGTCGATCTTCGAGGCGCGTTATCTGGACATGCTCAGCCGCTGCCTGCGCCAGGACACGGGGTTCGGTGTGGTGTGCATCCTCGAGGGCGAAGAGGTCGGCCAGGCGGCCGGCCGCTTCGCCGCGATCGGCTGCGAGGCGCTGATCCGCGACTGGCAGCGGCGTCCCGACGGGGTGCTGGAAATCCGCGTCGAGGGCGCGCGGCGTTTTCGGGTCAATCGCGCCGAGGTACGGCGCGACCAGTTGACCGTCGCCGAGGTCGACTGGCTGCACGAAGCCAAGGCGTCGCCACTGGCCGCCGAGCACGCCGACCTGACCGCGCTGTTGCAGGCGCTGGCACGGCACCCACTGGTCGAGGCTCTGGGCATGGACGGTACGGCCGCGGATCAGCAGGTGCTGGCCAACCGGCTGGGCTACCTGCTGCCGTTCGAGGCCGAGGAGAAACTGAAGCTTCTGGCGATGGCGGCGCCGGCGCGGCGCCTGGCCTATATCCGGCAACTGCTCGAGCGCCTGCAGGGCGAGGCGCCGGACTGAGCCGGCCGCCTCTATGGGGAAAAGGCCGGTCAGAGCTGGTAGATCGTCGCCTGCCAGGGCTGGAGCGATACGCTCGCGGCATCGGGTTGCACCGACTGCCGCGCGACGTCGTTGTCCAGCAGCGTGGCGGCGATCCGCAGTCCTTCCGGCAGGTCGTAGGCGATTGTCTCGCGGGTGAAGTTGATCAGCACCAGATAGCGCTTGTCGTCGAGCGTGCGCGTGTAGGCGAAGACCTTGGGATTGGCCGGATCGAGATCGCGGAACTGTCCGTGGATGAGCGCGGGAATCTGGCGGCGCACTTCCAGCAAGCGACGGTAGTGATGGTAGATCGAGCCGGGATCCTCGACCTGGGATGCCGCATTGATCTGCCCGTAGTTCGGGTTGACCGCAAGCCAGGGCTTGCCGGTGGTGAAGCCGCCGTTCGGCGCGTCGCTCCACTGCATCGGGGTGCGGGCGTTGTCGCGGCTGGTCTGGCGCAGGTGGGCGAGATACTCGTCCGCCGACACCTTGCCGCTTTCCACGAAGTCGTGCCATTGGCCCTTCACTTCGACATCGTCGTAGTCCTCGATGCTACGGAAGGGATAGTTGGTCATGCCCAGTTCGTCGCCCTGGTAGAGGAAGGGCGTAGCGCGCTGGGTGAGCATCATGGTCGCCAGCGCCTTGGCCGAGGCGGCTCGCCATTCGGGGCTGTCGTCGCCGAAATGGGAAACGGCACGGGGATTGTCGTGGTTGCCCAGGAAACTGGCGTTCCAGCCATGCTTGCCGCCGGTGTGGTCGATCCGCGCGTAGGTCGCCTTGAGCTCGGGCAGCGTCCAGTCCTTTTTGCGCCAGCCGTCGCGGTCCAGCCGCACCAGGTCGAAATGGAAGATCATGTTCAGTTCATGACGGCGGGCGTCGGTGAACAGCGGTGCCTGCTCGAAGGTGATGCCGAAGGCTTCGCCGACCGTCATGGCGTCATAGCGGGACAGGACTTCGCGGTTCATTTCCTGGAGATACTCATGGATGCGCGGGCCGTTCGCGTAGACGAACTCGGGATGGGCCAGGGCTTCCGGACGCAGGTCAGGCAGGCCGTCCTGTTTGGAGATGAAGGGAATCACGTCCATGCGGAAGCCGGACACGCCCTTGTCCAGCCAGAAGCGCATAATGTCGTGGACCTCGGCGCGGACCTTGGGGTTTTCCCAGTTCAGGTCGGGCTGCTTGTCGGCGAAGTAGTGGAGGTAGTACTGCCCCGTGGCCTCGTCCTTCTTCCAGGCCGAGCCGCCGAAGAACGACGGATAGTTGTTCGGCGCAGCGCCGTCCTTGCCGTCGCGCCATATGTAGTAGTCGCGATAGGGGTTGTCCTTGGACTGGCGGCTCTCGACGAACCAGCGATGCTCGTCGCTGCTGTGATTGACCACCAGATCGATGATCAGGCGCATGTCGCGCTTCTTCATCTCGGCGAGCAGGCGCTCGAAGTCGTCCATGTTGCCGAATTCGCTCATCACCTTGCGGTAATCGCGGATGTCGTAGCCGTTGTCGGCGTTGGGCGAGTCAAAGTGCGGGCTCAGCCAGATCGTGTCGACACCCAGCGTCTTCAGGTAATCCAGCTTCGCGGTGATGCCGTTCAGGTCGCCGATGCCGTCACCGTTCGTGTCGTTGAACGAGCGCGGATAGACTTGGTAGACGACCGCTTCCTTCCACCAGGGTGCGCCGGGGCGGGCGGCCAAAGTTTCCACAACGTCTTCTCGCGCCATGTCGCTGCCTGCGTTCGGAGTGCCCATCGCTGTTTGAAATATGACTAGAGTGCCGAGCATGGCACTCGACAGGGTTCTGCAAAAGCTTGCCGTCTGCATGACGTTTCCTTTCCGGGGTTTGAGTTCTTATTGTTCGGCGCTTCCCGCTTGCGGCCGGGGCCATAGCGAGGCGGACGGGGAGGGACCTCGGCGATCTCCCCATGCTTCTGGAGGAATATATCCTGTGTTTCGCTCGGATGAAACGATTCATCATGTTTGCATGCCGCCGCTCCGGCGCCCGGCTCGAGGCGGCGGAGTGCGGGAGTTCGAGACGGAAGCCGTAATTCAGCGATAGCGGTACATCGCCAGGGCTTCGGGTAGCGCGTGGATGGCGATGCCGCCGAGCAGCGCCAGGCACAGCGGCAGGACCAGCCACCAGGTGCGTGCGTCGAGTCTCTCGAGCGGGGTCCGTCGTTGCACCAGGGCCAGGCTGAGGGCACAGAGGCTGCTGGCGAGCAGAGCGCCAGCAACGATGTCGGTCGGCCAGTGCACGCCCAGGTAGACGCGCGACAAGGCGATGGTCATTGCCGGCAGGCAGGCCAGCAGCAGCCAGGTCAGGCGCATCCGTGGCGTCTGGCCGCGGCCGGCGAGGACGCCCAGGGTGAGGAAGAAGGCGAAGGCCGCCGAGCTGTGTCCGCTGGGCAGGCTATAGCTGTGCAGCGGCTCGAGCAGGACTTCCGGGCGGCCGCGGGCGAACAGCAGCTTCAGGCCACCGTTGGCCAGGGCCGTGCCGAGCAAGGTCATGCTGGCGAACAGGGCCGCGCGCCATTGCCGGACGATCAGCAGCAGCAGGACGAGCAGCAGGCCGGCGTAGAGCTGGGTTTCGAAGTCGCCCAGGCGGGTGATCAGCACCATCGCCCGGTCGAGGCCGGCGTGGCGATGCTCCTGGATCAGCGCCAGCAGCCCCTGGTCGAGTTCGTGCAGATGGCTCCAGCCCAGCAGCAGGGTGCCGAGCGACGCCAGGCAGAGGCCGGCGGCCAGCGGCGTGGCCCAGCGCGGGCGGCGCACGCTGGTATGCACGATCAGGCCGATGACCAGCGCTAGTCCCGCCGCGAGCGCCCCGGCTTCGCTCCAGAAACCCTCGGGCAGCGGCAGGCGCAGCGCCGCGCCGGTGGTCCAGCCCGGCAGCAGATAAACCACCGACCAGCCGGCGGCGGCCAGCAGGCTGACGGCGGCGAAACGCGGCAGCGGCATGTCGAGCATGCCGGCGATCATCGGCAGCATCGGCCGCAGCGGGCCGATGTAGCGGCCGACCAGCAGGCTGACGATGCCGTAGCGCTGGAAATACACCTCGGCGCCGACCAGCCATTCCGGATGGTGGCGCAGGATGGGCAAGCGCCGGATGCCCTCGTGGAAGTGCCGGCCCAGGGCGTAGGAGATGGCGTCGCCGAGCAGTCCGCCGGCATAGCCCAGCAGCAGGGTTTGGCCGAGGCCCAGGGCGCCGCTGCCGGCCATGGCAGCGATCGCGAACATCAGTACGGTGCCGGGGACGATGATGCCGAGTATCGCCAGGCATTCGAAGCAGGCGATCAGGAAGATGGCCAGTCCCAGCCATTCGGGGTGAGTGGTCAGCCAGCCGGTCAGGCTGTCGAGCCATGCGCTCATCGAGTGGCACTCCTTGTTATGGTCCTGTGGGGGCGGCTCCCGGACCGCCGAGCCGCGCATGATAGCAGCCGCGCCGGCCGGCGCGTGTACGGCGCGGTGCGACCTTGTGCCCGGGCCGCTGGGCGCGGGGCGGCGGTATCGCTATAATCAGCGGCTTTCCCCCGACTGCCAGACCCGAGACCATGACCGAGTCCGTGCTCGACTACATGACCCGCCTGGGCCGCGCCGCCCGCGAAGCCTCGCGGGTGCTCGCGCGCACCAGCACCGCGCAGAAGAACCGTGCCCTGGAGGCCGCCGCCGCGACCCTGGACGATGCCCGCGAGGCGCTCGCCGCGGCCAACGCGCAGGATCTGGCGGCCGGTCGCGCTGGCGGCCTGGACGAGGCCATGCTCGACCGTCTGGCGCTGACTCCGGCGCGCATCGACGAAATGATCGAGGGACTGCGCCAGGTCGCCCGCTTGCCCGACCCGGTCGGCGAAATCCGCGACATGCGCTACATGCCCTCGGGCATCCAGGTCGGCAAGATGCGCGTGCCGCTGGGGGTGATCGGCATCGTCTACGAGTCGCGCCCGAACGTGACCATCGACGCCGCCAGCCTGTGCCTGAAGTCGGGCAACGCCACCATCCTGCGCGGCGGTTCGGAAGCGATCCACTCCAACCAGGCGATCGCCCGCTGTATCCGGTTGGGCTTGGCCGAGGCCGGCCTGCCGGCGGCGGCCGTACAAGTGGTGGAGACCACCGACCGCGCCGCCGTCGGCGCGCTGATCGGCATGCCGGAATTCGTCGACGTGATAGTCCCGCGCGGCGGCAAGGGCCTGATCGAGCGCATCAGCCGCGAGGCGAAGGTACCGGTGATTAAGCATCTGGACGGCATTTGCCACGTTTACATCGACAGCGCCGCCGACCTCGACAAGGCGATTCGCGTCGCCGACAACGCCAAGACCCAGCGCTTCGCACCCTGCAACACCATGGAAACCCTGCTGGTGCATGCTGCCATCGCCGCCCGCGCCCTGCCGCCGCTCGGCGAGATCTACCGGGCCAAGGGCGTCGAACTGCGCGGCTGCCCGCGCAGTCGCGAACTGCTCGGCCCCGGTACGCTGGAGGCGAGCGAGGAGGACTGGTCCAGCGAGTACAACGCACCGATCCTCTCGGTGCGCGTGGTGGATTCGCTGGACGAGGCCATCGCCCACATCAACCGCTACGGCTCGCACCACACCGATGCGATCGTCACCGAGAGCTTCACCGACGTGCGGCGCTTTCTCGCCGAGGTGGACTCCAGTTCGGTGATGGTCAACGCCTCGACACGCTTCGCCGACGGCTTCGAGTATGGCCTGGGCGCGGAGATTGGTATTTCCACCGATAAGCTGCACGCCCGTGGCCCGGTCGGTCTTGAGGGGCTGACCAGCGAGAAGTACGTCGTGTTTGGCGATGGCCACGTGCGCGGCTGATGGCGAAAAAGATCGGAATTCTCGGCGGCACCTTCGACCCCATCCACATCGGTCATCTGCGCGGTGCCCTCGAGGTCGCCGAGCAGTTCGGTCTCGACGAGCTGCGCCTGATTCCCTGCGCCCACCCGCCGCACCGGCAGTCGCCGCAGGTATCGGCGGCCGACCGCCTGGCGATGGTCCGTTGCGCGGTCGACGGCGTGCCGCCACTGCGCGTGGACGACCGTGAACTTCGCCGCGAGCGACCGTCCTATACCATTGACACCCTGGAATCCCTGCGTGGCGAGCTGGCCCCGGACGACCAGTTGTTTCTCCTGCTCGGCTGGGACGCTTTCTGCGGCCTGCCGGGCTGGCATCGCTGGTGGGAACTGCTCGACCACTGCCATATCCTGGTCCTGCAGCGCCCGGATGCCGCCAGCGAGCCGCCACAAGCGCTGCGCAACCTGCTGGCGGCACGCAGCGTCGGCGACCCGCAGGCCCTCGCCGGGCCGGGCGGGAGCATCGCCTTCGTCTGGCAGACGCCGTTGGAGGTTTCCGCCACGCAGATTCGCGAGCGCCTGGCCGGCGGCCGCTCGGTGCGCTTCCTGGTACCCGATGCGGTGTTGGCCTATATCCATGCGCACGGGTTGTACCCGGCGTCGAACTGAACAATTCATACGAGTCATTCATGCAGAACGAACAATTGGTCCAGTTGGCGGTCGATGCCCTGGAAGACCTCAAGGCCAAGGACATTACCGTCATCGATGTGCGCGGCAAGACTAGCGTCACCGACTTCATGGTGGTTGCCAGCGGTACTTCCGGACGCCATGTGAAATCCCTCGCCGAAAACGTCCTGGAGAAGGTCAAGGCGCAAGACGTGCGTCCGCTCGGCAGCGAAGGACTGGAGGGGGGCGAATGGGCGCTGCTCGACCTGGGCGACGTGGTGGTCCATGTGATGCAGGTCGCCACCCGCCAGTTCTACGATCTCGAGCGTCTCTGGCAGGGTGCGGAACAGAGCCGGGCTCAGCACGGCGAGGAATGAAACCGTCGTGCGTTTGCGCCTGATCGCCGTGGGTTCGCGCATGCCGCGTTGGGTGGAGGAGGGCTGGCACGAGTATGCCAGGCGCCTGCCGCCCGAGCTGGCTCTCGAACTGGTGGAAATCCCCCTGCACACGCGGAGCAAGAATGCCGATGTGGCCCGCCTGATCCGCCAGGAGGGGGAGGCCATGCTGGGCAAGGTGCAGCCGGGCGAGCGTATCGTCACCCTGGAAGTGGCCGGCAAGTCCTGGAGCACCGAGCAACTGGCCGCCGAGCTGGAGCGCTGGCGGCTCGACGCGCGCACCGTCAATCTTATGGTCGGCGGCCCGGAAGGTCTGGCCCCGGAGGTCTGCGCGCGCAGCGAGCAGCGCTGGTCGCTGTCGCCGCTGACCCTGCCGCATCCCTTGGTCCGCATCCTCATCGGCGAGCAGCTCTATCGCGCCTGGACCCTGCTGTCCGGGCATCCGTATCACAAATGACCGCGGTTTGCAGATGCCGGAGCCGATTCGCCTCAAAGACCACGAGAAGGACGCGCGCCTGGTGCGCGCGCGGGCCGTTGTCGGCGCCACGGCTATCGTGCTGCTGTCGCTGGTGCTGGTGGTGCGCCTGTACTACCTGCAGGTAGTTCAGTACGAGCATCACTCGACCCTGGCGGAAAACAATCGCATCCACGTGCAACCGATCCCGCCGAACCGCGGGCTGATCTTCGACCGCAACGGGGTGATTCTCGCCGATAACCGGCCGAGCTTCAGCCTGACGGTGACTCGCGAGCGTGCCGGCGACTGGCAGAAGGTGCTGGACACCATCGTCGAGGTGCTCGAACTCGGCGCGGAGGAGCGCGCCCTGTTCGAGAAGCGCGTGCGCCAGGGACGCCGGCCGTTCGAGCCGGTGCCGGTATTGTTCGAGCTGTCCGAGGAGCAGATCGCCCGCGTCGCGGTCAACCAGTTCCTTCTGCCGGGGGTGGAAGTGGCCGCCCAACTGGTCCGTCACTATCCGCAGGGCGAGCATTTCGCCCATTCGGTCGGCTACGTCGGGCGGATCAACGAGCGCGAACTGAAGAGGCTCGACCCGGTCGACTACAGCGGCACCCACCATATCGGCAAGACCGGCATAGAACTGTTCTACGAGGATCTGCTGCACGGCCAGGTGGGCTACGAGGAGGTCGAGACCAACGCCCGCGGGCGGGTGCTGCGGGTGCTCAAGCATACCGCCCCGGTGCCCGGCAAGGATCTCACCCTGACCCTCGACCTGAACCTGCAAAAGGCCGCCGAGGCGGCCCTCGGCGACCGGCGCGGCGCAGTGATCGCCATCGACCCGGCGACCGGCGGCGTGCTGGCGATGGTCAGCCAGCCGAGTTTCAATCCCAACCTGTTCGTCACCGGGATCAGCCTCAAGGATTATGCCGCACTGCGCGATTCCATCGACCGTCCGCTCTACAACCGGGTGCTGCGCGGCATCTATCCGCCGGGTTCGACCATCAAGCCGATGGTCGCCCTGGCCGGACTCGACAGCGGGGTGGTGGAGCGCAGCACGCGGGTCTTCGACCCCGGCTTCTTCCAGTTGCCCAACGTCAGCCACAAGTACCGCAACTGGAACCGCGGCGGCGACGGCTGGGTGAACATGGAGGCGGCTATCACCCGTTCCAACGACACCTATTTCTATTCCTTGGCGCACCGCATGGGCATCGATCGCCTGCACCGCTATCTGAGTCAGTTCGGCATTGGCCAGCGGGTGTCCCTGGACATGTTCGAGGAGGCCTCCGGGCTGATGCCCTCGCGCGAATGGAAACGGGTCAGCCGGCGCCAAGCCTGGTATCCGGGGGAAACCCTGATCACCGGAATCGGCCAGGGCTACATGCTGGCCACCCCGCTGCAACTGGCCCAGGCCACGGCCCTCCTGGCGAACAAGGGCAAGTGGCACCGTCCGCGCCTGCTGATGCAGGCCGACGGCCTGACCCCGGAGCAACTGGTGGCGGGCGGCCTTCTGGAGACGCGCCCGACACCGCCGGACATTCAACTCAGGGAGCCGCACAACTGGGACCTGATCAATTCCGACATGCAGCAGGTCATGCACGGTGCGCGCGGCACCGCGCACAAGGTCGGCGCCACGGCACACTACCGCATCGCTGGCAAGAGCGGCACGGCGCAGGTGGTGGCGATCCGCCAGGGCGAAAGGTATAACCGCAACAAGGTGCAGGAGCGTCATCGCGACCATGCGCTGTTCATCGCCTTCGCCCCGGCCGAGAATCCGCAGATCGCCGTGGCGGTGATGGTGGAAAACGGCGAGTCCGGCTCCGGCGTCGCCGCGCCGGTGGCCAAGCAGGTGATGGACGCCTGGCTGCTCGACGAAAAAGGCCAGTTGAAGGCGACGGCGCAGTTCGCTGCGGCGCCGCAGGAGGGCATTCGTGAACAGTAGGGCCTGTCGTCAATTGTTTCCCGTGTCGCGACGGAGCCTGTTCCGGTACGGGGCAAGGTGCGAGGAAGGGCGTTTGTCCGACTCATCCATGTGCTTCACTCCCACGGATCTTGCGCGTAAAAACGCTCCCGGCGTTTTCATGGTCGTTCCGAATGAACGACGAGCGACGCGGCGCGATGCCGAAGCAGGCCCGTCCCGCCGGATTGCGCCGGAAATGGAGCCATGCGGCGTTGCGGCCCTCGGTAAGGGAACGACCATTGTCCGCAGGTTGCACCTACCCGGCTCCGCTTCCGGCAGCAACGCAACCGGGGAGATGCTTGATGACAGGCCCTAGCTTCGATCGCACCCTGTCTGACGAGGATGTGCTGCGCCGTCGCGCCACCCTGCTGCAGCGTCTGCACATCGACGGCCCGCTGCTGCTGCTATTGCTGCTGCTCGCCGCCGGCAGCCTGTTCATTCTCTATTCGGCCAGCGGCAAGAACCTCGACCTGCTGATGAGGCAGGCCAGTTCGTTCGGCCTCGGCCTGCTCGCCATGCTGGTCATCGCTCAGTTGGAGGTGCGCTTCATCGCGCGCTGGGTGCCGCTGGCCTACGTCCTGGGGGTGATCCTGTTGTTGATCGTGGACGTGATAGGGCACAACGCCATGGGCGCCACCCGCTGGATCGACATTCCCGGAGTGATCCGTTTCCAGCCCTCGGAGTTCATGAAGATCATCATGCCGGCGACCATCGCCTGGTATCTCGCCCGCAATAACCTGCCGCCAGGGCTCAGGCACACCGCCGTCACCCTGGTGCTGATCGGCATACCCTTCGTGCTGATCGTGCGCCAGCCGGATCTCGGCACCTCGCTCTTGATCCTCGCCTCCGGGGCCTTCGTGCTGTTCGTCGCCGGACTGCCCTGGCTGTGGATCATCGGCGCGGTAGCGGCCGTGGTGCCGGTCGCCGTGGGGATGTGGTACTTCGTCCTGCACGACTACCAGAAACAGCGTATCCATACCTTCCTCGATCCCGAAAGCGACCCTTTGGGCACCGGCTGGAACATCATCCAGTCGAAGGCGGCGATCGGCTCGGGCGGGGTGTTCGGCAAGGGTTGGCTGCTCGGCACCCAGTCGCACCTGGATTTTTTGCCGGAAAGCCATACGGACTTTATCATTGCCGTCCTGGCCGAGGAGTTCGGGCTGGTCGGCGCCTGTCTGCTGTTGCTGATCTACCTGTTGCTGATCGCCCGCGGGCTGGTGATCACCGTGCAGGCGCAGACGCTGTTCGGCAAGCTCTGGGCCGGAGGTCTGACCATGACCTTCTTCGTTTATGTATTCGTCAACATCGGTATGGTCAGTGGCCTGTTGCCGGTGGTGGGCGTACCCCTGCCGTTCATTAGCTACGGTGGAACTTCACTGGTGACCCTGCTGTCAGGGTTTGGGGTTTTGATGTCGATCCACACCCATCGCAAATGGATCGCGCAAGTTTGAAGAGTAGCGGATCGATGTACATACGGCGTGGCCGGGTGGCCGGAACCCTGTCTTTGGCCAGCCTGGCGGGCTCCTTGGGGCTGAGCTGCGCGCTGCATGGCGGCGCGGTGCTGGCTGGCGATTACGCGGATTCACCGCAGGTCGACGAATTCATCGCGGAGATGACCCGCGACTATGGCTTTGCTAGCGAACAGTTGTTCGGTCTGTTCCGCGAGGCGCAGCGCAAGCAGCCGATCCTCGACGCCGTCTCGCGGCCGGCGGAGCGGGCCAAGCCATGGAAGGAATACCGGCCGATCTTCATCACCGAGGCCCGCGTGGCCCGCGGCCTGGATTTCTGGCGCGAGCACGAGGAGGCCCTGGCCCGCGCCGAACGGGAATACGGCGTGCCGGCCCAGGTGATAGTCGCGATCATCGGCGTGGAAACCTTCTACGGACGCAACACCGGCAACTACCGGGTGATCGACGCGCTGTCCACTCTGGGCTTCGATTACCCGCCGCGAGCGCCCTTCTTCCGCAAGGAGCTGCGCGAGTTCCTGCTGATGACCCGCGAGGAGCAGGTCGACCCGCTCACCCTGACCGGCTCCTACGCCGGTGCCATGGGGCTGCCGCAGTTCATGCCGAGCAGCTTCCGCGCCTATGCGGTGGACTTCGACAGCGACGGCCACATCGACATCTGGAAGAACCCGACCGACGCCATCGGCAGCGTCGCCAGCTATTTCAGGCACCACGGCTGGGTCGCCGGCGCGCCGGTGGCCAGCCGTGCCGATATCGCAGGAACCGAGGCCGAAAAAGGCTTGTCCGCCGGGCTGGACCCGGCGATGAGCGTCGGCGAACTGCGCAGCCTCGGCTGGCGTAGCCGCGACTCTCTCGACGACGGCCTGCCGGTCACCGCCTTTCGCCTGGAAGGCGCCGACGGCGACGAGTACTGGATGGGGCTGCCGAACTTCTACACGATCACCCGCTACAACCGCAGCGTGATGTACGCCATGGCGGTGTACCAGCTCTCCGATCTGCTGCTTCAAACGCGGAGCGGCCGCCGATGACGAGCCGTGCTGCCCTGTCGATCCGTTTGCTCCTGCTCGGCGGCCTGGCGCTGCTGGTCAGTTGCTCCAGCACGTCGCCGGAGCGCGGCGCGGCGTCGTCCGGGACCAAGCCGAGCCAGCCGCGTCCGCTCAAGGACGGTGCGCCCTGGTGGGACGTCGACGTCTCGAAGATTCCCGATGCGGTGCCCACGCCTCACTACGGGCCGGTCAAGGCCAACCCCTACACGGTACTGGGCAAGACCTACTATCCGATGAACGACGGCCGCCGCTACAAGGCCACCGGTACCGCCTCCTGGTACGGCACCAAGTTCCACGGGCAGGCTACCGCCAACGGCGAACTCTACGATCTCTACGGGATGAGCGCGGCGCACAAGACCCTGCCGCTGCCCAGTTATGTCCGGGTGACCAACCTGGATAACCATAAAAGCGTGATCCTGCGGGTCAACGACCGCGGTCCCTTCTATTCGGAGCGGATCATCGACCTGTCCTTCGCCGCGGCGAAGAAGCTCGGCTATGCCGAGACCGGCACCGCGCGGGTTAGCGTGGAGGGCATCGATCCGCAAGAGTGGCTGGCCCAGCAGGGTCGCAAGCCACCGCTGGCGCCGACCCGGCCGCCGTTGGCCGAGGCGCGGCCGGCGGCGCAGCCGATCGAGGAGTACTCGCCGCCGCCCGCGCAACATGCGGCCCCCGTGTTTCCCACGGCGGTCGCCGTGCCGGACGCAGGGCTGTACCTGCAGGTCGGTGCCTTCGCCAATCCGGATGCGGCGGAGCTGCTCAAGGACAAGCTCAGCCGGATCAGTTCCACCCCGGTGTTCGTCAGCTCAGTGGTACGCGACCGGCAGATCTTCCACCGTGTGCGTCTTGGCCCGATCGGCAGCCAGGACGAGGCGCGCCGGCTGCAGGACAGCGTGCGCTTGGCCAGACTCGGCCAGCCGACCCTGGTCAGGCTCGATTGAGACCAGGCCCCTCTCCATAGCCCGCAAGGGTGTGTTCGACCAGCCAACGACCCCGAGGAACGATGAAAACCACCCGACTTGTGCAACGCCTTTTCCTGGCCCTCCTGATCGGCGTGCCGAGCGCCTGGGCCGCCGAGCCTCAGCCCCAGCCCACGCCGGCCCCGGCGCGGGCCGCGGAGCCGCAGGCCATTCCGGCGCCGCCGCAACTGGCCTCCACCGCCTATCTGCTGATGGATGCCGCCAGCGGCCAGGTGCTGATCGAGAGCAACGGCGATCAGCGCCTGCCGCCGGCCAGCCTGACCAAGCTGATGACCGCCTATATCGCCACCCTGGAGATCAAGCGCGGGCAGATCAAGGAAAGCGACCTGGTCACCGTCAGCGAGCGCGCTTGGCGTACCGGCGGTTCGCGGATGTTCATCCAGGTCGGCACCCAGGTGAGCGTCAGCGACCTGCTGCACGGCATCATCATCCAGTCCGGCAACGACGCCAGCGTGGCGCTGGCCGAGCACATCGCCGGCAGCGAGGACGCCTTCGCCGACATGATGAACGCCACCGCCCAGCGCCTCGGCCTGAGCAACACCCACTTCATGAACGCCACCGGCCTGCCGCATGCGGAGCACTATTCCTCGGCCCACGACATGGCCAAGCTGGCCCGCGCAATCATCTACGACGATCCGGCGCATTATGCGATCTACGCGCAGAAGGAATTCTTTTGGAACAACATCAAGCAGCCGAACCGCAACCTGCTGCTGTGGCGCGACAAGACCGTGGACGGTTTGAAGACCGGCCACACCGACGAGGCCGGTTACTGTCTGGTGGCTTCCGCGGTACGCGACGGCCAGCGGCTGATCGCCGTGGTGTTCGGCACCAAGAGCGAACAGGCGCGCGCCGCCGAAACCCAGAAGCTGCTGACTTACGGCTTCCGCTTCTTCGAGACCCAGACCTTCTTCCAGAAGAATGTCGAGCTGGCCCGTTCGCCGGTCTGGAAAGGCGCCAACAACGAGGTTAGGATCGGTCTGGCCGAGGATTTGACCCTGACCCTGCCGCGCAACCAGCTCAAGCAAGTGACCACCACCAGCGCCTTCGAGCCGCAACTGATCGCGCCGATCCAGCAGGGCGCCGTGGTCGGCAAGGTCGAGGTCCGGCTAGGCGAGCAGGTGTTGCGCAGCGTTGATCTGATAGCCCTGGAAGCCGTCGAGGAGGGTGGTCTGTTCCGTCGTCTATGGGATAGCATCCGTCTGTTCTTCTACAGTTTGTTCAACTGAACCTCGACCGACCGCCGCCCGCCGTTTCCGGCGGGTGGCCGTCCCCGCGGGCCGACCGTCCGCCGCCGCCATGACCGATACCGACGTACAAGCTCCGAAAATCGAATTTCCCTGCGAGCGCTACCCGATCAAGGTGATCGGCGATGCCGGCGAGGGCTTCGCCGACCTGGTGGTCGAAGTGATCCAGCGGCATGCGCCCGACCTGGACAGTTCCACCCTTAGGTTGCGCGATAGCCGCAACGGACGCTTCCTCTCGGTACAGGTGCTGATCACCGCCACCGGCGTCGAGCAACTGCAGGCCATCCACCTCGACCTGCGCGCCACCGGGCGCGTGCACATGGTACTCTGATGACGGCAGTGATCGGTGTCCGCGAACTGGGCCTGCTCGACTACCTGCCGGCCTGGCAGGCGATGCAGCGCTTCACCGACCAGCGGGGAGCACAGACGCCCGACGAACTCTGGCTGCTCGAGCATCCCCCGGTGTTCACCCAGGGCCAGGCCGGCAAAGCCGAGCATCTGCTGTTCCCCGGCGACATTCCGGTGGTGCAGGTGGACCGCGGCGGTCAGGTGACCTACCACGGCCCTGGCCAGTTGGTCGGCTACCTGCTGCTAGATGTGCGTCGTTCGGGGATAGGCGTGCGCGAACTGGTCAGCCGCATCGAGCGCAGCCTGATCGAGCTGCTTGCCGGCTACGACGTGGAGGCCCATGCCAGGCCGGATGCGCCGGGGGTCTATGTCGGCGAGATGAAGATCGCCTCCCTCGGCCTGCGCATCCGCAACGGCCGCTCTTTCCATGGACTGGCGCTGAACGTGGACATGGACCTGGCGCCCTTCCAGCGCATCAATCCCTGCGGCTATGCCGGCATGCTCATGACACAACTCAAGGATCAGGCCCGCGGGCCGGTCGAATTCGCCGAGGTGCGCAGCCGCCTGCGTGCACAGCTCGCTGCGCAGCTCGGTTACGCTGAAGCGAAGACCCTTATGGGCGGGATCGAAAGCATATGAGTACGACGGAAACCACGGGCAAGAGCCCGGCCAAGGTCGAAACCGGAGTCAAGCTGCGTGGCGCGGAGAAGGTCGCCCGCATCCCGGTAAAAGTCATTCCGACCGAGGAGCTGCCGCGCAAGCCGGACTGGATCCGCGTGCGCATGCCGGCTTCCCCCGAGGTCGAGCGGATCAAGCAACTGCTGCGCCAGCACAAGCTGCACAGCGTCTGCGAGGAGGCCTCCTGCCCGAACCTCGGCGAATGCTTCGCCGGCGGCACCGCTACCTTCATGATCATGGGCGACATCTGCACCCGCCGCTGCCCATTCTGCGACGTCGGCCACGGCCGCCCGAACCCGCTCGACCCCGACGAGCCGAGGAACCTCGCTGTCGCCGTCGCCGACCTGCGCCTGAAGTACGTGGTGATCACCTCGGTGGACCGCGACGATCTGCGCGACGGTGGCGCCCAGCACTTTGCCGACTGCCTGCGCGAGATCCGCCGGCTGAGTCCCGGCACCCAGTTGGAAACCCTGGTGCCGGACTATCGCGGACGTATGGAGATCGCTCTCGACATTACCGCGGCCGAGCCGCCGGACGTGTTCAACCACAACCTGGAAACCGTGCCGCGCTTGTACAAGGCCTCGCGTCCGGGGGCGGACTTCGAATGGTCGCTGGACCTGCTGGAGGCTTTCAAGAAGCGCGTACCGGCTGTGCCGACCAAGTCCGGGCTGATGCTCGGCCTCGGCGAAACCGACGAAGAAGTGATCGAGGTGATGAAGCGCATGCGCGAGCACGAGATCGACATGCTCACCCTCGGCCAGTATCTGCAGCCCTCGCGCAACCACCTGGCGGTGCAGCGCTTCGTCCATCCCGACACCTTCGCCTGGTTCGCCGAAGAGGGCGAAAAGATGGGCTTCAAGAACGTCACCTCCGGCCCGCTGGTGCGTTCCTCCTATCACGCCGACCAGCAGGCCCACGGCGCGAAAGGCGACTGATCGTCCGCCGCGCGGGAGGTTTCGAACGGGGCCTGCGCGCCTCGGAGCGGAATGTTCCCGCCCCGGCCTCATGCTCTCCATGCCTAGCGCGGAGCCCTCGGCAGCCGCCCGCCGGAAAACGCGAATCTTTTGCGCCCCCCTCGGTCAAGACCTAAGTGTCCTGGGGCCGGAGTCCGTCCAGCGTTCGACCGGCCGGCCCGGATCGCGGCTTCCCGGCCGCGCGCCGCTCGCGCCCGCATGGCACGGTCCGGGGCTCGGGATATCGGACTCCGGTCGCGGCACTTTGCTCGCATGCTTTCGCGCTCTATGGGCGCTCGCCGCGCCGCTCGGTCCGGATTTCGGACTCTCATCCAGCGGGGTTTGCCATGGCAACGACGGTCGGTGACTTTCTGGTTGAGCGCCTGTACCAATGGGGTGTGCGACGCATCTACGGCTATCCGGGCGACGGCATCAACGGGGTGTTCGGCGCCCTGAGCCGTGCCCAGGAGAAGATCCGCTTCATCCAGGTCCGCCACGAGGAAATGGCCGCCTTCATGGCTTCGGCGGAGGCCAAGTTCGGCGGCGGCCTGGGCGTCTGCATCGCCACCTCGGGGCCGGGCGCTTCGCACCTGATCACGGGGCTCTACGATGCCTGCCTGGACCACATGCCGGTGCTGGCGATTGCCGGCCAGCAGGCGCGCACCGCCATGGGCGGGCACTATCAGCAGGAAGTGGACCTGGGGTCGATGTTCAAGGACGTGGCGGGAGCCTTCGTCCAGCAGGCCAGTGTGCCGGAGCAGGTGCGCCATCTGCTCGACCGGGCGATCCGCACCGCGCTGGGCGAGCGCCGGGTGACCGCCATCGTTTTGCCCAACGACCTGCAGGAGATGGACTACAGCGAGCCGCCGCACGCGCACGGCACCCTGCACTCCGGCATCGGCTACAGCCGCCCCAGGAAGCTGCCGTACGACGAGGACCTGCAGCGCGCCGCCGAAGTGCTCAATGCCGGCAGCAAGGTCGCCATCCTGGTCGGCGCCGGTGCCCTGGGGGCCAGCGACGAGGTTATCCAGGTCGCCGAAACGCTCGGCGCCGGCGTGGCCAAGGCGCTGCTCGGCAAGGCGGCGCTGCCCGACGAACTGCCCTGGGTCACCGGCTCCATCGGTCTGCTCGGCACCGAGCCGAGCTACAAGCTGATGAGCGAATGCGACACGCTGCTGATGATCGGCTCCGGCTTTCCCTATTCCGAATTCCTGCCCAGGGAGGGTCAGGCGCGTGGCGTGCAAATCGACCTCAAGGCCGACATGCTCGGCCTGCGCTATCCGATGGAGGTCAATCTGGAGGGCGACGCCGCCGAAACCCTGCGCGCCTTGCTGCCGCTGCTACGGGAAAAGGAGGATCGCCGCTGGCGCGCCGACATCGAGGAGTGGCGCGGCGACTGGGAGAAGAAGCTCGAGCGTCGCGCCCTAGCCTCGGCCAAGCCGATCAACCCGCAGCGAGTGGTCTTCGAGCTGTCGCCGCGCCTGCCCGAACAGGCTGTCGTCACCTGCGACTCCGGCTCCTGCGCCAACTGGTTCGCCCGCGACCTGAAAATCCGCCGCGGCATGATGTGCTCGCTGTCCGGCGGTCTAGCCTCCATGGGCGCCGCCGTGCCCTATGCCATCGCCGCCAAGTTCCTCTACCCGGAGCGCACGGTAGTGGCCCTGGTCGGCGACGGCGCCATGCAGATGAACAACATGGCCGAATTGATTACCGTCGCCAAGTATTGGCGGGAATGGCAGGACCCGCGCTGGATCTGCTGCGTGTTCAACAACCAGGACCTCAACCAGGTCAGTTGGGAGCAGCGGGTCATGGGGGGCGACCCGAAATTCGAGGCTTCGCAGAACATTCCCGACGTGCCCTATCACCGTTTCGCCGAATCCATCGGCCTCAGGGGCATTTACGTCGACCGCGACGACCTCGTCGCCGCCGCCTGGGAACAAGCCTTGGCCGCCGACCGGCCGGTGCTGATCGAGTTCAAGACCGACCCCGACGTGCCGCCGCTGCCGCCGCACATCACGCTAGAGCAGGCCAGGAAATTCGCCGGCACCCTACTGCGGGGCGACCCGAACCAGGTCGGCATCATCGCCCAGACCGCCAAGCAGGTGCTCGGCAGCGTCCTGCCCGGCCGTCACCGAGATGGCTGAGCGCTGGCGGGGCGGGAGCTTTCCGAAGCCGGCTTTTTCAAGGTCTCGCCCAAGGGAACGAGGCGATAGCGCTCTGGCGGGAGCGAACTTATTCGCGATGCGCATGGCCCCGAGCACGGATAAATCCGCTCCCACCCCTTGTCGACAAGCGGCCGGAGCCCTTGGCGGGGCTGTCTTTCGGGCTCCGGGCGACCGCTCATCGCCTGGCCGACCTGTCCTGGCGGGGCGCGGGCATGGTCGAAGCCGTCCCGCGACGACCGACAGGCAGGCCTGTCCGGGATGGCGCCGGGCTTGAAGGCGGCTCGGGCAAGGAGCGTGTCGCGCCTGTGGAGCCGCTCTACCGGGGAGAAGGGCTACCTGGGCTGGCGCAGGGCCTCGAGCAGTTCGCTGGTCGGGTAGCCGTCCGCCGGCCAGCCGAGGCGCTGCTGGAAGTTGCGCACCGCCTTGCGGGTATTGGCGCCGATGATGCCGTCGGCGCTGCCGGGGTCGAAGCCGTTGCTGGCCAGCAGGTTCTGCAGCTCGATGCGTTCGCTGCGGCTCAGCGGCGTATCGCCCAGCGGCCAGGCGGCAACGATCTGTCCGCGGTTCTGGAAGCGTTCGCCGAGTAGCCCGATGGCCAGCGCGTAGGAGGTGGAGTTGTTGTACCTGAGCACGCTGCGGAAGTTATCCAGCACCAGGAAGGCCGGGCCGCGATGCCCGGCGGGCAGCAGCAGGCTGGCCTGCTCGGCGTCCTGAACGGCGGTGGTGGGCAGAGCCAGGCCCAACTGGCGCCATTCGTGCAGCGACTTGCGGGTGGTCATGTCGGCCAGGGCATAGTCGAAGCCCTGCGGCAGCCGCACCTCGAACCCCCAGGGCTGGCCCCGGCGCCAGCCGGAGGCCTGTAGGTAGTGGGCGGTGGAAGCCAGGGCGTCGGCGGTCGAGTCCCAGATGTCGCGGCGTCCGTCGCCGTCGAAGTCGACCGCATGGCTGAGGTAGGTAGTCGGGATGAACTGGGTCTGGCCCATGGCGCCGGCCCAGGAGCCGATCATCCGTTCCGGTCGCACGTCGCCGTTCTGCAGGATCGATAGGGCCGCCAGCAACTGGTCGTGGGCGAACTGCGGACGGCGCCCCTCGAAGGCCAGGGTGGCCAGCGAGCGGATCACCGACTTGTTGCCCATCACCTGGCCGAAGTTGCTTTCCATGCCCCAGACCGCCACCAGTGCCTGGCGGTCGACGCCATAGCGCGCTTCGACCTGCTCCAGCAGCGCGGTGTGCTGGTTCAGCAGGGTCTTGCCGCTGCGCACCCGCTGCTCGGCCAGGGCGCCTTCCAGGTAGGTCCAGACCGGCCGGGTGAATTCCGGCTGGCTGCGGTCCGCGGAGATCACCGTGGGATCGGGGGCGACGCCGGCGAACGCCTGGTCGAAGAGCTGCGGCTGGATGCCGTTGGCCAATGCCTCGTTGCGAAAGCCGTCGCGCCAGTCCTCGAAGCTCGCGGCGACGGGCATCGCGGTCGGGAGAGCGGGAGGGGCGGCGACCGTCGGCGCCGTGGCCGTGCCGGAGGTGGCCGGAGGCGGCGCGACGACCGCCGGGGCGGAGTCGGCCGTGGGGGTGTCGACGCAGGCGGTCAGCAGGACCAGTGCGCTGCCGGCGATCAACTGGCGGAGGATCTGGCCGTGGGCCGGGGTGCGGAGCATCAGTACATCTCGGAAAGCTACGATCGAGCGGCGACCATAGCATGCCGGGGCAGGCTTGTCCGCCCGGACCGTCGGGAGAGAGGGCGCCCCGGTTGCGCCATACTGCTGGCGCGTGTAGGGTAGGTGCGCTCGCCGCTAGCGGATTGCCCAGGTCCTCGCCGTCATGTCCGGTTCTTCCCGCCATCGCCCCGTGTTCGTGCCGTGCCTCGCCGCACTGGCGCTGCTGCTGGCCATGTCGCTGATGCTGGTACTGACCTCGCTCGGCGAACTCCACGATTTTTCCCATGCGCCGTTCGGCGCACATGCCGATCTTGGGTTCGTCTCCGCTCCGAACGGCGATCCGGGCACCCACGCCCAGGCGGACGGAGAGAACGGCGACGCCTTCCATGCGCTGCTCCATTCCGCCCATTGCGCCGGGCATGTCGCACAATTGGCTTTGGCCGCCTTCCCGCGCCTGACCGTGGTTCCGGCGGGACCCGCCCGAGTCCGGGACGAAACGCCGCTGCTGCCCGCATCGCCCCTCAACGCTCCCTTCCGACCGCCGATCGCCGCGTAAGCCTCCGCCGGCCCATGGCCGGGGTTCCCTTACCCTGATTCGATCGGAGTCTTCACATGCGTTCACGATTCGCGGCGCTCGCCGTCTGGGTCGCGGTGTCCGCCGCGGCCTGGCCCGCGCTCGGCGCCGACCATCTTTCCCTGGACGACGCCTTCGCCCGCGTCGCCACCAACCATCCGGAGTTGCGTCTGTTCGACAGCCGTGGCGCGCTGCTCGCCGCGGAGCGCGAGCGGGCCGCCCTGCGCCCGGCGCTGGTCGCTGGCGCCACCCTGGAAAACGCCTTCGGCAGTGGCGAGGCGCGTGGCTTGCAAGGCGCCGAACTGACCCTCACGCTGGCCTCGGTGCTGGAGCGCGGCGGCAAGCTCGATGCGCGCCAGACCCTGGCCCGCAGCCGCATCGACGCCCTGGCGGTCGAGCGTGAAGCGCGGCGCCTGGATCTGCTGGCCGAAGTGGCCCGGCGCTATCTGGCCATGGTCGCCGCCCGCCGCCAAGGCGAGATCGCCGAGCAGGACATCGCCCAGCGCCAGCGTACCCTGGCCGGGGCGCGTCGGCGCCTGCAGGCCGGCGCCTCGCCGGAGTCGGTGGTGTTCACCGCCGAGGCGGCACTGGCCCGCGCCGAGTTGGAGAAGGCCCGCGCGCGGCAGCGTTTCGAGGCCGCGCGCCAGTATCTGGCGGCGCTCTGGGGCGAGCGCGATCCGCGTTTCGACATCGCCGCCGCCGATCCCGCGGCCTTGCCGGAGATCGCCGACTTCGCCGCGCTGGGCGCACTGCTCGAAGACAGCCCGGAACTGACCCAGTTCGTCGGCGAGCGGCGCATCCGCGAGGCGCGCCTGCAACTGGCGCGCAGCCAGGCGACGGCGGATCTGAGCTGGCAGGCCGGTATGCGCCGCCTTGAGGCGAGCGACGATTTCGGCATGGTCGGCACCCTGTCGTTGCCGCTGGGGGAGACGCGCCGTGCCGCGCCGGAGATCCGCGCCGCCGAGGCCGAGCTGGGCGCGCTGGAGATCGAGCGCGAGGCACGCGAGCTGTCGCTGCACTCGACCCTGGCCGAGGCCCACGGCCGCTATCGCGCCGCGCAACTTGAAGTGCGCCGCCTGAGGGACGAGGTGATTCCTCTGCTGTCGCGCGCCGAGGGCGCCGCCGAGCGTGCCTATCGCGCCGGCGCCATCAGTTACCTGGAGTGGGCCCAACTGCAATCCGAGCGGACCGCCGCCCGCCGCCAGCAGCTCGACGCCGCGCTCGACGCCCAGCGCACCCTCATCGAAATCCAGCGGCTTACCGGCCAGCCCCTGATCGCCGGCCAGCCCACCGACAAAGGAAACACCCCGTGAAAACCTCTTTCCTGGCTGGCCTGCCGCTGGCCCTGATCCTGGCGCTGGCTGGCTGTGACGGCCAGCCGGCGGGCGAGTCCGCCCATCACGAACATGCCGGCGAACATGACGAGCATGACGAGCCGCCCAAGGGCGAACACGGCGGTCGCCTGCTCGAAGAGGGCGCGCTGGCCGTCGAGCTGGCCGTCGCCGAAAAAGGCACGCCGCCGAAATACCAGGCCTGGCTGTACCGCGACGGCCGGTTGCTGCCGGCCTCGGCCGGCAGCGTCGAGGTACGTCTCAAGCGCCTCGGCGAGCGTTCCGAGAGTCACCGGCTGGAAGCCCTGGCCGATGGCAGCCTGATGGCTTCCAGCGTAGTCGGCGAGCCGCACTCCTTCGACGTCGAGGTGCTCGCCAGCATCGAAGGCCAGGCGTTGCACTGGAGCTACCCGAGCTACGAGGGGCGTACCGAGATCGAACAGGCCATCGCCGAGGAGGCCGGCATCCGCGTGGCGCCGGCCGGCCCCGGCGAAATCGCCGACACCCACGAGGTGCAGGGGCTGCTGACCCCGGTCGAGGGCAGGATCGCCAAGGTCATGGCGCGCTTTCCCGGACCGATCCGTCGCCTTGCGGTGGATGTCGGCGACCGGGTCCGCGCCGGACAGACTCTGGCCAGCGTGGAGAGCAACCTGAGCCTGACCGAGTATGCGGTGAGCGCGCCGATCTCCGGCGTGGTGCTGGTGCGCAATGCCAGCCTCGGCGCCCTGGCGGGCGAGGGCGCGCCCCTGTTCGAGATCGCCGACCTGTCGACCTTGTGGGTCGATCTGCACCTGTTCGGCGCCGATGCCCAGTACATCCGCCCCGGCCTGCCCGTCGAGGTGACCCGTCTGAGCGACGGCGCCAGCGCGCGCAGCGTCGTCGAGCGCGTGCTGCCCGGCACCGCGACCGCCAGCCAGAGCACCGTGGCGCGCGCCAGCCTGGCCAACGCCGACGGCTTCTGGCGCCCCGGCTCGGCGGTCAAGGCACGCATCGTCGTCGCTCGCCAGCCGGCCGCGCTGGTCGTGCCGCTGGCGGCGCTGCAGAGCTTTCGCGACTGGCAGGTGGTGTTCGTCCGCGTCGGCGACACCTACGAGGTGCGTCCGGTCGAGCTGGGCAAGCGCGATGCCGAACGGGTCGAGGTGCTCTCGGGAATCGAGCCGGGCGACCAGGTGGTGGTCGAGCAGAGTTATCTGGTGAAGGCGGACATCGAAAAGTCCGGCGCTTCCCACGACCATTGAGGATGCCGCGATGCTCGAGAACATTATCCGTTTCGCCATCGTTCAGCGCTGGCTGATGCTCGCCCTCACCCTGGCCCTGGCGGGCCTGGGCGGCTGGAGTTTCACCAGGTTGCCGATCGACGTCACCCCGGACATCACCAACGTCCAGGTGCAGATCAACACCGAGGCTCCGGGCTACTCGCCGCTGGAGGCCGAACAGCGCGTGACCTTCCCCATCGAGACCGCGCTGGCCGGCCTGCCGGGCCTCGACTACACGCGCTCGATCTCGCGCTATGGCCTGTCGCAAGTCACCGTGGTGTTCGAGGACGGCACCGACCTATACTTCGCCCGCCAGCAGGTCGGCGAGCGCCTGCAGCAGGTGCGCACGCAACTGCCGGCCGGCCTCGAACCGGCCATGGGGCCGATCGCCAGCGGCATGGGCGAAATCTTCATGTACACGCTCGATGCCGACACCGATGCGCGCAAGCCCGACGGCACGCCCTGGAGCGCCACCGACCTGCGCACCCTGCAGGACTGGGTGGTGCGCCCGCAACTGCGCAATACCCCCGGCGTCACCGAGGTCAATACTATCGGCGGCTTCGCCCGGCAGATCCACATCACTCCCGATCCGGCGCGGCTGGTCGCCCTGGGCTTCACGCTGCAGGACGTGGTCCGCGCGGTGGCGGCGAACAACCGCAATCTCGGCGCCGGCTACATCGAGCGCAACGGCCAGCAGTTCCTGGTCCGCGCGCCCGGACAGATCGCCGACCTCGATGGTCTGCGCGACATCGTGCTGGATCGCCGTGAGGGCGTGCCGATCCGCGTGCGCGACGTGGCCGAGGTGGGCGAGGGGCCGGAGCTGCGCAACGGCGCGGCCACCCAGAACGGCCGCGAAGTGGTGCTGGGCACGGTGTTCATGCTGATCGGCGCCAATAGCCGCGAGGTCGCCCAGGCCTCGGCAGAAAGGCTGGCCCAGGCCAACCTGAGCCTGCCGCCTGGGATCAGCGCCAACCCGGTCTACGACCGCACCCGGCTGGTCGAGCGCACCATCGAGACGGTGGCCAGGAACCTGGCCGAGGGCGCGCTGCTGGTGATCGTGGTGCTGTTCCTGCTGCTCGGCAACTTCCGCGCGGCGCTGATCACCGCCTTGGTGATCCCGCTGTCCATGCTGTTCACCGTCACCGGCATGCTGCGTGGCGGGGTATCGGGCAACCTGATGAGCCTGGGCGCGCTGGACTTCGGCTTGATCGTCGACGGCGCGGTGATCATCATCGAGAACTGCCTGCGCCGCTTCGGGATGCTGCAGCAGGCGCTGGGCCGGCCGATGAGCGACGGCGAGCGGCTGGATGCCGCGGCTTCGGCCAGCGCCGAGGTGATCCGCCCGAGCCTGTTCGGTTTGGGCATCATCGCCGCCGTCTACCTGCCAATCCTCACCCTCACCGGGGTCGAGGGACGGATGTTCCAGCCGATGGCGATCACCGTGGTGCTGGCCCTGAGCGGTGCCATGCTGCTGTCGCTGACCTTCGTGCCGGCGGCCATCGCGCTGTTCTTGCGTGGCCACATGGCCGAGCATGACACGCGCCTGATGCGCTGGGCGCGGCGCGGCTACGCGCCGCTGCTGGGCTGGTCGCTGCGCCGGCGCGGCTGGCTGATCGCCATGGCGCTGGCGCTGGTCGCCATTTGCACGGCGCTCGCCGGCCGGCTGGGCAGCGAGTTCGTACCGAGCCTCGACGAAGGTGACATCGCCCTGCACGCGCTGCGCATTCCCGGTACCAGTCTGGACCAGGCGATCCGCATGCAGGCGACCCTGGAGACGCGCATCAAGCAGTTCCCCGAGGTCGAGCGGGTGTTCGGCAAGCTCGGCACCGCCGAGGTGGCCACCGACCCGATGCCGCCCTCGGTGGCCGACACCATCCTGATCCTCAAGCCGCGCGAACAGTGGCCCGATCCGCGCAAGCCCAAGGCCGAACTGATCGCCGAGATCGAGACGGCGGTCAAGCGCCTGCCGGGCAACAACTACGAGTTCACCCAACCGATTCAGATGCGCATGAACGAACTGATCTCGGGGGTGCGCGCCGACGTGGCGATCAAGCTCTACGGCGACGACCTGGAGCAACTGGTGGCGGTCGGCCGGCAGATCGAGCGCGCCGCCAGGGCAGTGCCGGGCGCGGCCGATGTCAAGCTGGAGCAGGCCACCGGGCTGCCGCTGCTCAGCGTCACTCCCGACCGCCAAGCACTGGCGCGCTACGGTCTCAACCCCGGCGCGGTGCAGGACACCCTGGCCACGGCGGTCGGCGGCGAGGTCGCCAGCCAGTTGTTCGAGGGCGACCGGCGCTTCGACATCGTGGTGCGCCTGCCCGAGCGCCTGCGCCAGGACCCGGCGGCACTGGCCGACCTGCCGATCCCGCTCGGCGACGACCGCAACGCCGACGAGTCCAGCCGCGCCGCCGCCTGGCTGGCCGGCGCGCCGCAGACCGTGCCGCTGCGCGAGGTGGCGACCCTGGAGATCCAGCAGGGGCCCAACCAGATCAACCGCGAGAACGGCAAGCGCCGGGTGGTGGTGACCGCCAACGTGCGCGGGCGCGACCTCGGCGGCTTCGTCGTCGAACTGCGCCAGCGGGTGGCCGCCGAGGTCGAGGTGCCGCCCGGCTACTGGATCGACTATGGCGGCACCTTCGAGCAGATGATCTCGGCCAGCCAGCGCCTGGCGATCGTGGTGCCGGTGACCCTGACGCTGATCTTCGCCCTGTTGTTCTGGGCCTTCAATTCGGTGCGCGATGCGCTCATCGTGTTCAGCGGGGTACCGCTGGCGCTGACCGGCGGAGTGATTGCCCTGGCGTTGCGCGGCATTCCGCTGTCGATCTCCGCCGGGGTAGGCTTTATCGCCCTGTCCGGGGTAGCGGTGCTCAACGGGCTGGTGATGATCGCCTCGGTGAGCCGCCTGCACGAGCGCGGCGCCGGGCTGGAAACGGCGATCGTCGAGGGCGCCCTCGGCCGCCTGCGCCCGGTGCTGATGACCGCCCTGGTCGCCTCGCTGGGCTTTTTGCCGATGGCCTTCAACGTCGGCGCCGGTTCCGAGGTGCAGCGGCCGCTGGCGACCGTGGTCATCGGCGGAATCCTTTCCTCGACCCTGCTGACCCTGGTGGTGCTGCCGGCGCTGTACCGCTGGCTACACGCTGAAAAGGACGCGCCCGGACCGCGGCCGGAGGAGGCATGCGCGGCCGTGCCGGCGCGCCGGCAGGAGGAGCCGAGCGCCTGAGCCTGCCGCGCCCGGCTCGCTGCCATCCTCAAAACGTCTGCCGGTCGTCGGCTTCAAGCGCCGCTTCGAGGCTGGCGGACCGTGGCCAGGGAGGAATGAAGGGCTCCTGCAACACCCGCCCGGATCGATGGCGTCGCGCGCCATCAGCGGATGCTTGGCCGGCAGCGCCAGCATCAGCGCCTCCCTGCGCACCGGTTCCTGCTCGATGTCCGGCTCGCCCGGCACCAGGCGGTCAAGGACGTGCTCGACCCGGCCACCCAGACCGGCATCCACGCTCACCACAACCTGAGCCTCGGGGTGGCCAACTCCCTCGTCGCGGTGGAGGAGGGCTGCGACCGCATCGATGCCAGCCTGGTGGGCATGGGCGTTGGCACCGGCAACGCGCCGCTGGAAGTGTTCGTCGCCGTGGCCGAGCAGTTGGGCTGGAACCACAACACCGATCTCTATACATTGAGGGACGCCGCCGACGAGATCGTCCGGCCGCTGCAGGACCGTCCGGTGTGGGTCGACCGCGAGACGCTGGCGCTGGGTTATGCCGGGGTCTATTCGAGCTTCCTGCGCCATGCCGAGGTGGCGGCGGCGAAATATGGCCTAAGCACCCTGGACATCCTGATCGAGCTGGGTCGGCGGCGGATAGTCGGCGGCCAGGAGGACATGATCGTCGATGTGGCGCTGGATCTGCTGCGCCAGCGGGGGGCGCTGCCCGGTAGGCCTCGGTGTAACGAGCCGACCGCTTTGTCCGGCCTGGCCGTGGCGGTTTTCGAGCCCGGCAGCGGTTCCGCTGCCGGGCCTTTTTGCCAAGACAGGAAGCGAATGCGATGAAGCCTTCTCTGTGCCTGGCCGAAAGCATCAACCTGGCCCTGCGCGTCCTGCAAGCGGCGCTCGACCGGGCCATGGCGCTGTCGGTGCGAGTGAGCATCGTGGTGGTTGACGCGGCAGGCCTGCCGATCCACACCGCGCACATGGATAGCGCGCCGCTGCAATGCCGCGACATCGCCCCGAACAAGGCGCCGACCGCCGTCGTCGGGGTGCCGACGCGGGTCTGGGAAGAGCGCTTGGCCGGAATGTCCGACGCGGCTTGCCAGGGTCTGCCGCTGCAGCCGCGTATGGCCCTGTTCGGCGGTAAAGAGCCTTTTCCGTTCGAGGGGGTGGCAGTGGGTGCCATCAGCATCTCGGGTACTTCCGAACAGCAGGACGAGCAATGCGCCCAGGCGGCGGCGCGCGCCGTGCTGGCCCTGCTGGATGCGCCTTCGGCATAGCGCGCCGCCGCGCTTTTCCGTGGCGCTTTCGACGGCAGCGGAACTGAACGGCTGGTTTTCTCCGACGCACGCAAAAACGGCGAGAAGTTGGCCTCGCCGTTTTGCTTCTTACGCCCCTGTGCTCGTCGTCCTGACGAAGTAGCCGCATCCTGCGACTGTCCCATCGGCCGCCATCCCTGGTCGGCCTGCGTCGATCCTTCGACGTCTTGGCGGGATTCAATCTACGCCGCTGGCCGTTCCGAACCAATGGGGAGAGCGCCCCATCTGCTGTAGGCGATGGCTTACGGCACGAAAGTCCCTGTCATACTGCGCGGCCTTTTTTATCGTCAGTCCGGGGCCACGAGCTTCGAGGGACCCGGACGGGATTGCAGCATGAGTGGTGTTCATCGATGACAGGTAGGAAGAAACTGCTAGAAGCAAGGGTAGTGCATGTTTCCGACGGGGATACCCTGAAGGCGAACTGTGGCGACGGTCTGATCGTGGTGGTGCGGTTGTGCAGCATCGATACCCCTGAGCAGGCCCAGCCCTATGGTGCGGAGGCGAGAGAGGCACTGGCGGCGCTGGTGCTCAACAAGAGCGTTAGGATCGAGCAGACGGCTCGGGATCGTTATGGCCGGATTGTCGGCAGGGTCTTTCGCGGGCGCACGTTCGTCAATGAGGAAATGGTCAGACACGGCCATGCCTGGGTTTACCACGACTATTGCAAAGAGCCGGAGTTTGCCCGGCTGGAAGAGCGGGCACGCAGGGCCAGGCAGGGGCTGTGGGCCTTGCCGAAGGCGAAGCGGGTACCGCCGTGGGAGTGGCGCAAGCTCGGGAAAGGGAAGGCCCGGCCAGTTGAAAAGAGCTGGAGGCCATGGCTGCTGGCGATGCTAGTGGCGGGCGTGCTGGCCGGTGGTGCCTACCTGTGGGTAACGGGGCGTCTGGATATTTCCCGGTGGGTCCCGGACATCATCTTTCGGTTCTTGAGTGCCTGACAGGCCCATCTCCCGGCATCGTTGTCGCTTGGTTGACGTACGGCCGACCGAAAGCACGGCACGCGGGCACCTCTAAAAACGTAGGCGAGGCAGTCAGCGCAAGGCAAAAACAGGCGAAAAAGCGGAGTTTACGCGCTGTAAATGAGCATTTTGAGCCTGTTTTTAACGCAGCGATGACCACGCAGGTGGTTTTTAGATGTGCCCATGCGTAGCCGCTGAACGCTCATGGCGAGACGCCTGGGCATTGAGGCGCACGGCGGGAAGAGCTGCGAAACGTACGGCTCGCGGCGCGTGCCGGGGAGATTTCCGCCGTGGCGGCGAAGAAGGTATGGGGCGAGCGGGGAGAGGGGAGGCGGGCCTTTCAGGCAGCCAGAAAGACGAAAGCCTCCCGGTCGTCGGACCGGAAGGCTTCGCGGCGATAGCTGCCCTTGCCTTTCTTCGCGGGTTCCTGGCGGCAACGGAACAAGGGTTGTGCGACCAGGGACTTGGCCTTGTTGGGCCGGGAAACGGATTTCTTCGCCATGGGCGTCCTCCTGTGGGCCTGCCCCATGCAGGCGTGCGCATCATGCGCGGCTGGTCAAAAAATGTCCAGCGGTGCGGCGTGTGGCCGCGCCCGTCCGCTCCGATATCGCTTCCCGTGAACGGATATCCGGACGGCCCGACTGGAATTTGCCCGATGGACGGACTATATGCAGGTATCTCCGGCAAAACAAAAACAAGGATGAAGTAGAAATGGAGTTTTCCAACCAACAGAAGTTGATCGTCACCCTGCTCACCGATATCCACGCCCGTCTTGGCATCGACAACGGCATCGACCCGCTCTTCGTGCAGCGGATGGTCCGGGACGACCACGGCTGGGCGCTCGGCTGGGCCTATCCCGGTTTGTTCGGAGACGGCGTCGAAGTCCCCGAGGCCGTCACCTTCGTCGCCGAAGTGCTGGGCATGTGGGACGCCATCGAGGAGGCCTATGCCGGCTTCGACGGGGTGCGCCGGGAGCAGTTGGCTAGGCTGGCCCCGGCTTTCGGGCGCGATCCCAGGTTTCGCGGTTTCGATGGCAACCACGAGGCCGATCTGCGCGGGATCGTCCAGATCCTGGTGAACAACCTGGGTCGCTGGCCGATCTTCAAGGGGCGCGATACTGACTCGCACCGGATCCTAGCCGATAGCTACCGGCGGATGCTGAAAGTGTACGAACGCTTCTCGGGTACTGGTTGCGCGTCCGGGCTGTCGGTAGAGGCATTGGCGGAAATACTGAACGCGGAAATTATCCCGAAGAGCGGCATGGAACTGGACGCCGACGTGTTGCTCCGGGCATGACCCCTTCTGGCCGCCGGCGCGTCGTCTCTCAGCGCTCCGGCGGCAGGCCCAGGCGCTGGCCGGCGATGGCCAGGGCCAGCCGGGCCAGGCCGTTCCACGGCTCGCCTTCGGCCTGGCCCTTGATCTGCGCATCGATCAGTTGGGCGTCCAGCAGCAACTGACTCCAGCGTGTCGCCGAGTGGCGCTGCAGGGCCTTGGCCAGCAGCGGACGGCGTTTTTCCCAGATCGGCGGGCGCGCCTGCGCGAAGGCCTTTTCCAGCGGCACGCCCTGGGCGTATTGCTGCGCCAGGCCGGCCAACTGGCGCAATTCGCGGGCCAGTGCCCAGAGGATCACCGGCGTTTCCACGCCTTCGCCGCGCAGTCCTTCGAGCATGCGCAGGGCATGAGCGGCGTGGCCGGCGAGGGCGGCGTCGAGCAGGCCGAAGACGTCGAAGCGGGCGCTGTCGGCCACCGCGGCCTGCACGGTATCGGCACCGACCTGATTGTTCTCGGCGAGCAACTTGAGCTTCTCGATCTCCTGGGCGGCGGCCAGCAGGTTGCCTTCGACGCGGGCGGCGATCAGTTCCAGCGCCTCCTGGCTGGCGGCCAACCCGGCCTGGGCCAGGCGCTGGCGGACCCACTGCGGCAGTTGCTGGGCGTCGACCGGCCAGACCTGCACGAATTGCACCTGCGGGGCGTCGAGCAGCGCCTTGGCCCACTTGCTCTTCTGGGTGGCGGCGTCGAGCTTGGGCAAGTCGATCAGCAGCAGGTTGTCCTCGGCGGGGCGGGCCAGGTATTCGAGGATCGCCGCGGCGCCCTTGTCGCCAGGCTTGCCGTTGGCGATGCGCAGTTCCAGCAGGCGTTTCTCGGCGAACAGCGACAGGCTGGCACCGGCCTCGTAAAGCTGATTCCAGTCGAAGCCTGCGTCGGCATTGAACACCTGGCGCTCGCTGAAGCCTTGGGCACGGGCGGCGGCGCGGATGGCGTCGCAGGCTTCCTGGCAGAGCAGCGGCTCGTCGCCGCTGACCACGTAGACCGGTGCCAGGCTGTCCTTAAGCTGTCTGGGGAGTTGCGCAAAAGAGAGTTTCATGGCGGCAGGGGCGGGGCCGCAGCCCCGCCCGGAGGCGTCAGGGCATGAGGGTGGGCGGCAGTTCGAGCGGCGACTGCTGCGGCTCGTCTTGCTGCTCTTCCCGGGCGCGGCGCTCCGCCTCCGCGGCCTGTGCCTCGGCCTCGGCGCGCTCCTTGGCCCGTTGCTCCATCAGGGCGATACGGTCCGGGGTGAGCTGCTGCAGGCGCAGCATCAGTTGCTGAACCATCTCGCGGCGCATTTCCTCGCGCAGTTGCTGGGCTTCCTGGGTCGAGGCAGTGACGTTGTTCTGGTCGTGGACGTAGACCTTGCGCACCTGCAGCTCGTTGTTGCCGAGCAACTGCTTGTGGGCATCGAGCAGTTCGTATTCGAGGGTGGTGGTCAGCTCGTATTCGACGCTGCGCGCCGAGCTGGTGTAGCTGGCGGTACGCTGCTTCTCGGTTTCGCGGGTGAGCACCAGTTCGTAGGGCGCGCCGGGATAGACCTTGACGCCACTGGCTTCGAGCTGGCTGCGCAGCATCCGCTGGGTCTCGCCGTAGGCGTTGCGGGCGCTCAGGTTGAGTTCGCTGATGGAGATGCGTCCGGTCTCGCCGGTACCGCGCAACTGGAAGCCGCAGGCGCCGAGCAGGCCGGTCAGGGCGATGAGCGCGAGGCTCCGTTTGATCATCTGGTTTCCCCTTTGAGTGACCGGCGGCGTCTTGCCGCCGGGACGGCGCATCAGTTGGCGACGATGTTGACCAACTTGCCCGGCACCACGATGACCTTGCGGATGGTCAGGCCTTCGGTGAAGCGCAGCACGTTCTCGTTGGCGCGGGCGGCGGCCTCGATCTCCTCGCGGGAGGTGGCGGCCGGCACCTGAATTTCCCCGCGCAGCTTGCCGTTGACTTGCACCACCAGGGTCAGGGTGTCCTGCACCAGGGCGGTCTCGTCCACCGTCGGCCAGGCGGCGTCGATGATCAGGCCGTCCTTGCCGAGCGCCTCCCAGAGCGCGTGGCAGATGTGCGGGGTGATCGGCGCCAGCAGCAGGGCCACGGTTTCCAAGCCCTCCTGGAGCAGGGCGCGGTCCTGTTCGTCGGCGGCCGGCGCCTTTTCCAGCACGTTCATCAGGGTCATCACCTGGGCGATGGCGGTGTTGAACTTGTGGTGCTGGCCGACGTCCTGGCTGGCCTGCCTGATGGCCAGGTGGATGGCGCGGCGGATTTCCTTCTGGGCGTCGGAGAGCCGTGCCTTATCCAGCGTGCCCGGCAGGCCGGCGCCAACGTGGGCGTGGGCCAGGCGCCAGACGCGGCGCAGGAAGCGGCTGGCGCCCTCGACGCCGGCGTCGGACCATTCCAGGGAAAGCTCCGGCGGGGCGGCGAACATCATGAACAGGCGGCAGGTGTCGGCGCCGTAGGCGTCGATCATCGCCTGCGGATCGACGCCGTTGTTCTTCGACTTGGACATCTTCTCGGTGCCGCCGATTTCCACCGGCAGGCCGTCGGACTTGAGCCTGGCGCCGATCACCTTGGCCCTGGCGTCGCGTTCGACCTCCACGTCGGCCGGGTTGAACCAGTCCTTGGCGCCGTTCTCCAGGGTGCGGTAGTAGGTCTCGGCGACCACCATGCCCTGGGTCAGCAGGTTCTCGAACGGCTCGTCGGAGGACAGCAGGCCCTCGTCGCGCATCAGCTTGTGGAAGAAGCGCGCGTAGAGCAGGTGCAGGATGGCGTGCTCGATGCCGCCGATGTACTGGTCCACCGGCAGCCAGTGGTCGGCCGCCTGCGGGTCGACCATGCCGCCGGCGTATTGCGGCGAGGCGTAGCGGGCGTAGTACCAGGACGATTCGACGAAGGTGTCCATGGTGTCGGTTTCGCGTTTGGCCGGCTTGCCGCATTTCGGGCAGGCGCATTCGTAGAATTCCGGCATCTTCGCCAGCGGGCTGCCGGTGCCGTCCGGCACCACGTCTTCGGGCAGCACCACCGGCAACTGCTCTTCCGGCACCGGTACGTCGCCGCAGGCTTTGCAGTGGATGATCGGGATCGGGCAGCCCCAATAGCGCTGGCGGCTGATGCCCCAGTCGCGCAGGCGGAACTGAGTCTTGCGCGCGCCGTGGGCGGCGCTTTCCAGGTCGGCGACGATGGCGTCGAAGGCATCAGCACAGGAGAGGCCGTTGTATTTGCCACTGTTGACCGCAATCATCCAATCATCTTTGACAGCATACCAAGGCTGCCAGTTGTAACGATCAAAGTAGGTATCCGGCATGTCACTGCCAGAACCATCACCGTAGCCGGCTCCTCCCCCTTGACCCCCACCATAGCCCAATGCCTCCTCTTGCTCGGAAGAAAGGCCGATGGTTTTGCGCTGGAATACTTGAATAATCGGCAGGCCGTACTTGTTGGCGAACTCGAAGTCGCGTTCGTCGTGGGCCGGCACGGCCATCACCGCGCCCTCGCCGTAGCCCCAGAGCACGTAGTTGGCGACGAACACCGGCAATTTGTCGCCGGTCAGCGGGTGGACGACGAATTGGCCGGTGGCCAGGCCCTTCTTCTCCATGGTGGCCATGTCGGCCTCGGCCACCGAGCCGGCCTTGCACTCGGCGATGAAGGCCGCCAGCGCGGGGTCGTTCGCGGCGGCGCGCTGGGCCAGCGGATGCTCGGCGGCGACGGCGACGTAGGTGGCGCCCATCAGGGTGTCCGGGCGGGTCGAGTAGACCCTGAGCTGGCCGGCCTCACCGACGGAGGCCTGGTCGTAGTCGAAGACGATGTCGGCGCCGTAGCTCTTGCCGATCCAGTTGCGCTGCATGGTCTTGACCTGTTCGGGCCAGCCGGGAAGCGCGTCCAGACTCTGCAGCAGCTCTTCCGCATAGGCGGTGATGCGGAAGTAGTACATGGGGATCTCGCGCTTCTCGACCAGCGCGCCCGAGCGCCAGCCGCGGCCGTCGATGACCTGCTCGTTGGCCAGCACGGTCTGGTCCACCGGGTCCCAGTTAACGGTGCCGTTCTTGCGGTAGATGACGCCCTTCTCGAACAGTCGGGTGAACAGCCACTGCTCCCAGCGGTAATAGTCCGGCTTGCAGGTGGTGACCTCGCGCGACCAGTCGATGCCCAGGCCCAGGCTCTTCAACTGGGACTTCATGTAGGCGATGTTCTCGTAGGTCCACTTGGCCGGCGCCACCCGGTTCTTCATCGCGGCGTTTTCCGCCGGCATGCCGAAGGCGTCCCAGCCCATCGGCTGTAGCACGTTGCGGCCCTGCATACGCTGGTAGCGGGCGATCACGTCGCCGATGGTGTAGTTACGCACGTGCCCCATATGCAGCTTGCCGCTGGGGTAGGGGAACATCGACAGGCAGTAGAAGGTGTCCTTGCCGGGCTGCTCGCGCACTTCAAAGGATTTCTGTGCGTCCCAAATGGACTGCGCGGCGGCTTCGATCTCGCGGGGCTGATACTGTTCGTGCATGGTCTGCTGGCGCTGGGAAAGGGGGCGTGGAAAACCCCGTAGCATACATGAGCGGGCTTAGCCATGGGAAACGCCAGGGCAATCGCATGAAATGTCTTTCCGATACCGGACTGGAAAGATTGTGTGCCTGGTCGTTCCGGCCTGGTCTTCAAATCCGGTGCATCGGCTGCTTGCCGAGGGGCTGGATACTTCCTGTTTCGGCTACTCGGCAAGCAGCCATGCCAAGGATCACACAATCTTTCCAGTCTGGTATCAGGCGAGCGCTTCATGCGATTGCCCTGTGGGAAACGCCCGGCCGGTGCGCAACGGCCACCGCTGGCGCTCTGCCGCCGTTTGTCGCGGCGCCCGACCGTGGCGTAGGCGGGCGCTAAGCTCAGGGGGAGGATGCCGTTTTTCCCGACGTCGAGGTGTGGGATGGACGAACTGGGCGCGCGTGGCGGGCTGTACCGGCGACTGATCGAGCGGATCGCTTGTGCCCTGAGCGGAGCCGAGGCTGCGCGCTGGCGCGGCGGAGTGGAGCCGGCGGTGTTGGAATTGCACGATTTGTCGCCCGCCGAGCGGGCGCTAATCCGCGCCTGGCTGCGCCAGGACGTGCAGTGGCTGCGCGGCTGGCAGGCGGCGGCCGGGGAGCTGGCGCTGATCGAGCGTCAGGAGCGCGCCGTCCGCGGCCTCATACCGAAGGGGCGCCCGGTCGCCCCGGCGCGGCGGATTCGTTTGCGGCGCCATGCCCATCTGTGCTGCGCCCTGTGCGGCCAGGTCATACAGTGGCGTCGCACCAGCAAGGTTTCGGCCTGCCCGCTCTGTCACTCGCGGCTGTTCCGGGTCGGCCGGCGGCTTCCGTGCTAGGCTGCGCGCCTCGCCCGGAGGTGCCGATGCCGCTTCGCTATCTGCTCAAGCAACTTTTGCTGCCGCCGTCCGGCCCGCTACTCCTGCTGGTGCTCGGCTGGTGGCTACGGTGTCGCGCGCCGCGGTTGGCCGCTGCCTGTTTCGCGCTCGGCGTGGGCGGGCTGTGGCTGCTCAGCCTGCCGGTGACGGTGGAGTGGCTGGCGCGGGCGATCGAGCGCGAGCCGGCATTGGACGAGGCGCAGTGGCCGCGCCTGGCGCAGCGGGCCGAGGCCATCGTGGTGCTGGGCGGCGGGCGCGAACGCGGCGATCCGGCCTGGGGCGGCGACCAGCCGAGTCCGCTGGCGCTCGAACGGTTGCGCTACGCCGCCCGTCTGGCGCGAGCCTCGGGCCTGCCGCTGCTGGCCAGCGGCGGTTTGCACTTCGGTGCGCCGCCCAGCGAGGCGGCACTGCTCGGCGAGGTGCTGGAGAAGGACCACGGCCTGCAACTGCGCTGGCGCGAGGAGCGCAGCCGCACCACCTCGGAGAACGCCCGCTACAGCGCCGAGCTGCTGCAAGCGGAGGGCATCCGCCGGGTGGTGCTGGTGACCCAGGCCTGGCACATGCCGCGGGCGCGCTGGTGTTTCGAGCGGGCCGGCTTCAGCGTGCTGCCGGCCCCGGCGGGCTTTCTCGGCGTGCCCAACGGGCGTCCGCTGGGCGGCTGGCTGCCCGAGGGGCGGGCGCTGTGGCAGAGTGGCCTGCTGCTCAACGAGGCGCTGGGGCGGCTGGCCTATCGGTGGCTCTACCGCTGAGCTTCGACGGCCGGACCGGGCGCGGCGCGCTCGGCCCGCCGGCGCAGCAGCGCCCAGCCGAGCAGCAGGACGGCGAGGCCCGCCAGCGGCCAGGCGCGCCAGCGCAGGTAGGGGGTGAGGCCCTGCATCGGCGTCACCTCGCCGTAGAGCACGGCACGCTGGAACTGCGGCAGGCGCTCGGTGATCCGCCCGAAGGGGTCGATCAGCGCGGTGACGCCGTTGTTGGTGGTGCGGATCATCCAGCGGCCGGCCTCCAGGGCGCGCATCTGCGCCATCTGCAGGTGTTGCAAGGGGCCGATGGAGGAGCCGAACCAAGCATCGTTGCTGATGGTCAGCAACAGATCGCTGCGCGCGGCCAGGCCGGCGGCGAATTCCGGATAGACCACCTCGTAGCAAATGTAGGGCGCGATCTTCCAGCCGCGGGCTTCGAGCAGCGGCTGGTCGGCCGGGCCGCGGGCGAAGTCGGACATCGGCAGGTCGAAGAAGGCGATCAGTCCGCGCAGCACCTCCTGCAGCGGCACGTATTCGCCGAAAGGCACCAGCTTCTGCTTCAGGTAGGTGCCAGAGCCTTCGCCGGCGACGACTATGCCGTTGTAGTAGCGCGGCTCGCCCTGGGCATTGTGCCGACGGATCGGCACCCCGGTGAGCAGCGCCATGTGGCGCGGTCGGGCGTAGCGGTCGAGGCCGGCGAGGTAGTTTTCGGCGTACTCCTTGAGGATCGGCACGGCGGTTTCCGGCCAGACCACCAGGTCGACCGGCGCGGCGCGCTGCAGGGTGAGGTCGCGGTAGAGCAGCAGTTGGGCGCTGAGCTGTTCCGGGTCCCACTTGAGGTTCTGCTCCACGTTGCCCTGCACCGCGGCGACCTTCAGCGGCGCGCCGGCCGGCGCGGTCCAGGCGTGGCCGCGCAGCGCCAGTCCGGTTGCCCAGGGCGCGAGCAGCAGGACGAGGGCGCCGAGCAGCGCGGGCGGCCGGCGCAGCAGGCGCGGCAGATTGACCAGCAGCGCGGCGGACAGCGCTAAGGCGAAGGACAGCAGCCAGACCCCGCCCAGCGGCGCCAGGCCGGCGAGCGGCCCTTCGAGCTGGCTGTAGCCGGCGTAGAGCCAGGGAAAGCCGGTGAGGAACCAGCCGCGAAAGCCTTCCAGGGCCAGCCAGAGGGCGGCGAAGGCCAGGGCGTCGGCCAGCGGCGCGTCGCTCCGGCGCAGCCAGCGGCTCCACAGCCAGGCGGGCAGGGCGAAGAAGAACGCCAGGGCGAGCATCAGCGCCAGGGTGAGCAGGCCGGCCAGCGGCAGCGAGGCGGCACCGTAGTCGTGGATGCTGATGTAGATCCAACTGGTACCGGCCGCGTAGAGGCTGAAGCCGTAGCACCAGCCGCGCCACAGCGCCGCCCGCGGCGACGCCTCGCGCAGGCTGAGGTAGAGCAGGGCGAGCGACAGCAGTGCCAGCGGCCAGAGGTCGAAAGGGGCCTGGGCCAAGGGCATCAGGGCGCCGGCGGCCAGCGCCAGCAGGTTGCCCGGCCAGCCGGGACGGGTGATCCAGCGCATCGGGAGTCCTTTCAGAAAAATGGCGGCGCAAGCTTAATGGAGCGGCCCGCGGCATGCCATGGCGGCCCGGTGAAAGGCCAGGGCACCGCGGCGCGGTGCCCTGGTGAAGCCCTCAGTGGCGCGGCGGGCTCAAACGCAGCAGGTGAATGCGCCGGCTGTCGGCGTTCAACACGCGGAAGCGGAAGTCGCCGACCTCGACGGTTTCGTTGCGTCTGGGCAGATGGCCGAAGGCATGGGCCACCAGGCCGCCGAGGGTGTCGAACTCGTTGACCGGCAATTGGCTGTCGAAGTGCTTGTTGAAGTCCTCGATCGGCATCAGCGCCTTGATCACGAAATCGCCGCTGGGCAGTTCCTTGATGTAGCTGTCCTCTTCGACGTCGTGCTCGTCCTCGATGTCGCCGACGATCTGCTCGAGCACGTCCTCGATGGTCACCAAGCCGGCGACGCCGCCATATTCGTCGATGACGATAGCCATGTGGTTGTGGGTGCTGCGGAACTCCCGCAGCAGCACGTTCAGACGCTTAGATTCGGGGACGAAGGTCGCCGGGCGCAGCAGCGCCTTGAGTTCGCAGGCGCAGGCCTCGTCGACGCCGCGCAGCAGCAGCGGCAGCAGGTCCTTGGCCAGCAGGATGCCGACGATATCGTCGAGGCTTTCGCCGATCACCGGGTAGCGCGAGTGGGCTTCCTCGATGATGGTCGGCAGGAACTCCCGGGGCGTCTGGTCGGCCCTGACGGTGACCATCTGCGAACGCGGGACCATGATGTCGCGCACCTGTAGGTCGGCGACCTGGATGGCGCCCTCCACGATGGTCAGCGCTTCGCTGTCGAGCAGTTCGTTCTGGTGCGCCTCGTGGAGGATTTCCAACAGTTCCTGACGGTTGCGGGGTTCGTGGGCAAAGGCCTGGGTCAATTTGCTCAGCCAGGATTGCCCGTTGCTTGATCGATCGTCGCTCATCTTCCTTCGCTCATGATGCCCGATTCGGGCAGGTCGTCGCCATCGTAGGGGTTGGGATAGCCCAGTTCAGCTAGCAAGTCCCGTTCCAAGAATTCCATTTCCTCGGCTTCCGCATCTTCGATGTGGTCATAGCCGAGCAGGTGCAGGCAGCCATGGATCACCAGATGGGCCCAGTGGGCATCCGCTGTCTTGTCCTGCTCGGCGGCCTCGCGCTCGACCACCGGCACGCAGATCACCAGGTCGCCGAGCAGCGGTATATCTAGCAGTCCCTCCGGCACGTCGGCCGGAAAGGACAGCACGTTGGTGGGGTAGTCCTTGTGCCGCCAGGTACGGTTCAGTTCGCGGCCTTCCTCTTCGTCGACCAGGCGGATGGTCAGTTCGGAGTCGGCGCTGCGCTGGCGCAGGGCCAGTTCGCACCAGCGACGGAAATCGTCTTCAGCGGGCAGCGGCCGTACGCTGGCCACCTGCAGGTCCAGCTCAAGCATCGCGGCGTCCTTCCTGGCGCTCGCCTTGCGGGCGAGGCGGGTTGAGTTCCTCGAAGCGCTCGTAAGCCTCGACGATGCGCTGCACCAGCGGGTGGCGAACCACGTCTTTAGGCTGGAAGCGGGTGAAGCTGATCCCAGGGATGTCCTTGAGCACCTCCATCACGTGGGCCAGGCCCGACCTGGTGCCGCGCGGCAGGTCGACCTGGGTGATGTCGCCGGTGATCACCGCGGTGGAGCCGAAGCCGATGCGGGTGAGGAACATCTTCATCTGTTCCAGGGTGGTGTTCTGGCTTTCGTCGAGGATGATGAAGCTGTTGTTCAGGGTGCGTCCACGCATGTAGGCCAGCGGGGCGATCTCGATCACCTGCCTTTCGATCAGCTTGGCCACCTGTTCGAAGCCGAGCATTTCGTAAAGGGCGTCGTACAGCGGGCGCAGGTAGGGGTCGATCTTCTGCGCCAGGTCGCCGGGCAGAAAGCCGAGCTTCTCGCCGGCCTCCACCGCCGGGCGCACCAGCAGGATGCGCCGCACCTGCTCGCGCTCCAGGGCGTCCACCGCGCAGGCCACGGCGAGGTAAGTCTTGCCGGTGCCGGCCGGGCCTATGCCGAAGTTGATGTCATTGTCGAGGATCGCCTTGACATAGCGCTGCTGATTGGCGCCGCGCGGGCGGATCAGCCCCTTGCGGGTGCGCAGGGCGACCCCGACTTCGGCATGGGGGTCGGCCAGCGCCTCCAGGCCCGACTCCTGGAGAAACAGGTGAACCAGGTCCGGGGTCAGGTCGACGCCGTGGGTCTCGCGGTAGAGGCGGCGCAGCAGGTTCTCGCCGGCCTGGGTATGTTTCGGCTCGCCGAGCAGTTCGAACTGGTTGCCGCGGTTGCGGATTTCGATGGCCAGACGCTGTTCGATTAGGCGCAGGTGTTCGTCGAACTGTCCGCAGAGATTGGCGAAGCGGCGGGCTTCGAAGGGAGCGATGGTGAAGCGATGGGGTTCTATGGGTGCGTTCAAGGGTTTCAGAGGACAGCCGTCCTACGACAGGATGATGGGGAAAAGAATAGCGCCGTCGGCGGCAGGGTGGAAGCCGCCGGCGCCCGGCGGGTGCCGACCCGACGGGCGCCAGCCACCGGGGCGAAGGTGCACATGGGCGTCAATCGAGCAGACTACCGCGCAGGGAGTGGGGCAGAGCATCATCGATGCGCACCAGAACGAACTGGCCGATCAGTCGCGGATTGTCCGAGGGGAAGTTGACGATGCGGTTGTTCCCGGTGCGTCCCTGGAGCATGCCTGGGTCCTTCTTCGAGTAGTCGCTGACCAGGATGCGCTGGACGCTGCCGACCATCCGCCGGCTGATCTCGAAGCCCTGCTGGTAGATGCGGTTCTGCAGGATTTGCAGGCGCTGCTTTTTCAGCTCTTCTGGGGTGTCGTCGGGCAGTTCCGCCGCCGGGGTACCGGGGCGCGGGCTGAACACGAAGGAGAAGGAGAAGTCGAAGCCGACTTCCTCGATCAGTTTCATGGTCTGCGCGAAGTCCTGCTCGGTCTCGCCGGGGAAGCCGACGATGAAGTCCGAACTGATGCTGATGTCCGGCACCGCTGCCTTCAGCTTGCGGATCCGCGACTTGTATTCCAGCGCGGTGTGGTTGCGCTTCATCGCCGCGAGAATCCGGTCGGAGCCGGACTGTACCGGCAGGTGGACGAACTTCACCAGTTCCGGGATCTCGGCATGCGCCGCGATGATGGCGTCGGAGAATTCCAGCGGGTGGCTGGTGGTGTAGCGCAGGCGGTCGATGCCGTCGACGGCGGCGACCAGATAGAGCAGTTCGGCGAAGTCGACCGGGTGTCCGTCGGCGGTCGTGGCCCGGTAGCCGTTGACGTTCTGGCCGAGCAGGGTGACCTCGCGTACGCCGTTCTCGGCTAGGTGGATGACCTCGGCGAGCACGTCTTCCGGCGGCCGGCTGACCTCCTCGCCGCGGGTGTAGGGCACCACGCAGTAGCTGCAGTACTTGCTGCAGCCCTCCATCACCGAGACGAAAGCGCTGGGGCCATCGACCCGCGGCTCGGGCAGGCGGTCGAACTTCTCGATTTCCGGGAAGGAAACGTCCACCTGCGGCTGCCGGGTGTTGCGCGCGGCGTCGATCATCTCCGGCAGGCGGTGCAGGGTCTGCGGACCGAACACCACGTCGACGTAGGGCGCGCGCTCGCGGATCGCCGCGCCCTCCTGGCTGGCCACGCAACCGCCGACGCCGATCACCAGCGCCGGGTTGCGCTTCTTCAACTCGCGCCAGCGACCCAACTGGGAAAACACCTTTTCCTGGGCCTTCTCGCGGATCGAGCAGGTATTGAGGAGGATGACGTCGGCTTCCGCCGGGTTCTCGGTGAGTTCCAGAGCCTGGTGCTCACCCAGCAGGTCGGCCATGCGCGAGCTGTCGTACTCGTTCATCTGGCAGCCGTGGGTTTCGATGAAAAGCTTCTTGGCCATGGCAATCGGGTCTAGGGGATTCGAGGGACCGCGCATTATAGGGAGGCGCGCGGGGCGCGGCCAGAGACGCCGAGCAGGCGCATGAAACGTCTGTCCGATACTGGACTGGAAAGGTTGTGTGCCTGGTCGTTCCGGCATGGTTTTCAGATTCAGTGCATGGGCTACTTACCGAGGGGCTGGATACTTCCTGTTTCGGCCCCCGGCCGAGTCACTTTTTCTTGTCTGGCCACGAAAAAGTAACCCAAAAGAAGGCCACCCCCTCATCCGGCCCTGTGCTTCGCTCCGGGTTCCCTCCCTGCATCGCGGCTCTCGCGGCATCCTTGCCGCTCGACCCCTTCCACGACGATTCCGCTCGGCCTCCTGAAGGGGGCATCTAGCGCAGCCTGACAGGTCGCGCCGCAAGAGCGAAAGCGCTTTCAGGCAACCCGGAGCCCGACTCCCGTTCAGGAGGCCGAGCGCAGGCGTCGCGTGGAGGGGCGAGCCGCGGGGAGGCGGCGAGAGTCGTACGAGGGGCATGGATGCCCCTTGTGCGACGACCCTCGCAGCGGCGCCGGAGCGAGGGAACCCCGGCGTAGCCGGGGCCGAATGACCCGGCGCGCTTTCTCTTTGGTTACTTTCTCTTTGCGCGCGCAAAGAGAAAGTGACTCGGCCGGGGGGCCGAAACAGGAAGTATCCAGCCCCTCGGCAAGCAGCCGATGCACCGGATTTGAAGACCACGCCGGAACGACCAGGCACACAACCTTTCCAGTCCAGTATCGGGCGAGCGCTTCATCCGATTGCCCTGACCAGAGACGCCGGGCAGGGCGGTGCGCCGCGGCCCTTGTGCTATCCTCCGCGGCTCCTTTCCAGCGACTTACCCGCAGCCAAATGAGCAAGCGCGACGCCACGATCTACAAGGTGATATTCCTCAACCAGGGCCAGGTCTACGAGCTGTATGCCAGGCAGCTCCGCCAGAGCGACCTATGGGGCTTTCTGGAGATCGAGGAGTTCGTCTTCGGTGAACGTACCCAGATGCTGATCGATCCCGGCGAGGAGCGCCTGCGCGGCCAGTTCGAGGGCGTGCAGCGCAGCTTCGTGCCGCTGCACGCGATCGTCCGCATCGACGTGGTGGAGCGCCTGGGTACGGCGCGGATCAGCGAGGCCAAGGGCGGCAACATCACGCCCTTCCCGCTGCCGCCGCTGCCGGACAAGAGCTGACGGGACGGTCGCGGCGCGAAGCGCCTTCGATTCAGGGTAGCGGCGAGAACGGCGAGCGGCCTTCGAGGGCCTGCAGTTCCATGAGGTAGTTGCGGAAGATCTGGCCGAGCACCTGGGTGGCGGCCTCCAGTTCGTCGCCGCTCATCTGCTCGGCGACCTGATCGGCACTGTCCAAGGCATCCTCGGAGCCGTTCACCGCAGCCATCTTCAGCACTATATAAGCCTGCACCATGTTGGCCGGTACGCCCTCGCCGTGGAAGAACATCAGCCCCAGGCGGTGCTGGGCCTCGGCGTGGCCCTTGAGCGAAGCCTGTTCGAACCAGTGCAGCACGCGGGCTAGGTCGCGCGGAGTGCGCTTGCCGTCGTAGTAGAACTCGCCCAGTTCGTATTCGGCCTGCGGGTCGCCGTTCTGCGCGGCCTGTTCGCAGCGCGACAGCGCCGCCGGCAGTTCCTCGGCTGGACTGTCCAGGGTGCAACTGCCCGGCGCCGGGATCAGCAGAGTGTTCTCCCCGGCCATGGCCGGCAAGAAAAAAGAACATAGCAACAGGCAACCCAGGGTCAGGTTACGGCGGATCATGGAATCGCTGCGCCTCGAGTCGGAGCGGGCGGGAGTTGCCCGGCCGGCAAAGTGTGCCGGCCGCCACATTATGAATAAGCGACGCGGGCCTTACAAAGCCTTTGGCTGTGCAAAAAAACGCCGCGCCCGGCCATGCCGCGTTGGAATCGGGCCTGGCGGCCGCTCGCGGCCGACACGCTTCGGTGCGGCTCGGAAAGGGCGAGCGGAGCGCGTCGTGCTCATTCACCATGCGTGAATTTTGCTTCTTCGCTCGATTTCGCCTTGCCCGACCTTCGCTCGCCAGGTTTCGCACGGCCTGTCTCGCCGCCCTTTGCCGCCCCCGGAGCGGGAAAGCCGCCGGGGGCGCCAGCGGGTCGTTCAGGCCTTGGCGAGAGTGGCGAAGGCACGCTCGGCGGCTTCGAGGGTGATCGACAGCTCCGTCTCGCTATGGGCGATGGAGGTGAAGCCGGCCTCGAAGGCGGAAGGCGCCAGATAGACGCCGCCGTCGAGCATCAGGTGGAAGAAGCGCTTGAAGCGCTCGGCGTCGCTAGCCATCACGTCGGCGAAGGTGACGATCTCGTCGGCGCCGCTGAAGTACAGGCCGAACATGCCGCCCGCCCGGGTGGTGACGAAGGGGATTCCGGCGGCGTCGGCGCGCTCCTGCAGGCCCTGCAGCAGGCGGCCGGTGTACTCGGCGAGTTCCCGGTGGAAACCCGGCCGGCCGATCAGCTTGAGGGTGGTCAGGCCCGCGGCCATGGCCAGCGGGTTGCCGGAAAGGGTCCCGGCCTGGTAGACCGGGCCGAGCGGGGCGATGCATTCCATGATCGCCCGCTTGCCGCCGAAGCAGCCGACCGGCATGCCACCGCCAACGATCTTGCCGAAGGTCGAGAGGTCCGGGGTGACCCCGTAATGCGCCTGGGCGCCGCCCAGGGCGACGCGAAAGCCGGTCATCACCTCGTCGAAGATCAGCACCACGCCGTGCTGGTCGCACTGCGCGCGCAGTCCTTCGAGGAAGCCCGGCGCCGGCGGTACGCAGTTCATGTTGCCGGCCACCGGCTCGACGATAATGCAGGCAATCTCCCGACCGACTTCGGCGAGGGTTCTTTCCACCGCGCCCAGGTCGTTGTAGGGCAGGGTCAGGGTGTGCTTGGCGAAGGCCGCCGGCACGCCGGGGGAACTGGGCACGCCAAGGGTCAGGGCGCCGGAGCCGGCCTTGACCAGCAGGCTGTCGGAGTGGCCGTGGTAGCAGCCCTCGAACTTGACGATGCTGTCGCGGCCGGTGTAGCCGCGGGCCAGGCGGATCGCGCTCATGGTCGCCTCGGTGCCGGAGCTGACCATGCGCACCATGTCCATAGACGGCACCAACGCGCAGACCAGTTCGGCCATCTCGCTTTCGAGCGCGGTCGGCGCGCCGTAGGATAAGCCGTGCTCCAATTGCCGACGCACCGCTTCAAGCACCTCCGGGTGAGCGTGGCCGAGGATCATCGGGCCCCAGGAGCCGACGTAGTCGACATAGCGCTTGTCGTCTTCGTCGATCACGTAGGCGCCTTCGGCGTGCTTGAAGAACAGCGGGGTGCCGCCGACGCCGCGGAAGGCGCGCACCGGCGAGTTGACGCCGCCGGGGATGTGCTTCTGGGCGTTGGCGAAGAGGGTTTCGGAACGGGACATGTGGGCCTCGCGAGCAGGGGCGGCGCCGCACGACGGGCGCCGCCGGGAGGGAAAGTCAGGTGGCGGCGAACAACTGGCTGAAGGCACGCGCGCGCTGTTCGACCTCGGCAGCGTTCGCGGCGGCGAACAGCGCGTTGATCACCGCGATCATGGCGGCGCCGCGGCGGATCAGTTCCGGCGCATTGTCCAGGGTCACGCCGCCGATGGCCACCAGCGGCTGGGGAAGGCGCGCGCGGGCCCGTTCCAGCAGTTCGAGGCTGGCTGGCGGCGCGCCGGGCTTGGTCGAGGAGTCGAAGAAGCGGCCGAAGGCCAGGTAGCTGGCGCCGTCGGCGGCGGCCTGTTCGGCCAGTTCCAGTTGGCCGTGGCAGGTGGCGCCGATGATCGCCTTGGGGCCGAGCAGGGCGCGGGCGGCCGACAGCGAGCCGTCCTGCTGACCCAGGTGCAGGCCGACGCCCAGGCGCGTGGCCAGCTCCAGGTCGTCGTTGACGATCAACTGCGCGCCGTAGCGCAGGCAGAGATCGCGCAGCGCCTCGGCCTCGCGTAGGCGGCGGGCGTCCTCGTCGGACTTGTCGCGATACTGCAGCAAGCGGGCGCCGCCCCTGAGCGCGGCTTCGACGTAGGGCAACAGCCTGCCGTCGGCGAGCAAACGGCTGTCGGTGATGGCGTAGAGACCGCGTAGTTTCATGGTGGGTTCGCCTCGTCTGCGAATGACCGGCGCAAGTTCGCCGGGATGCCCCGGCAGAGTCAAGCCGATGCGCTCGTTGCACGCCAGGCGCCGCCGGATCAGTTGGCGAAATCCAGCGGCAGGCGGCGCGGCAGGTACTGGCCGTGGCCCGGCGCCTCGGCGTCGCGCAGGGTGCGCCAGGTGTAGTCGAGCGCCGACCGCACCGCACTGGCCAGTTGCTCGCCGAGGGCCAGGCGTCCGGCCAGGGCGCTGGCCAGGGTGCAGCCGGAGCCGTGGTAGCTGCCCGGCAGGCGCACGCAAGTGAAGGTCTGCCGGTCGCCGTCCCGCGCATACAGGCGGTTGTGCACCGCGCTCTCGTCGCCATGGCCGCCGGTGATCAGGAGGTGCTCGCAGTGTTCGAGCAGCCGCTCGGCGCAGGCGTCGGCGCTGCCCTCCGGCAGTTCGGCGAGCAGGCGCGCCTCCGGCAAGTTCGGGGTGGCGATGCGGCACAGTGGCAGCAGGCGCTCGCGGATCGCCTGGGCGACCTCGTCGCGGCCCAGCGCGCCGCCGCCGCCGGCGCGTAGCACCGGGTCGCAGACCAGCGGCACGCCGGGCAGGCGGCGGACGATTCCGGTCACGGTATCGACCATTTCCAGCGAGCCGAGCATGCCCAGCTTGATCGCGGCGACCGGCAGGTCGGCGATCACCGCCTCGGCCTGGGCCAGCACCCAGGCCGGGTCGAGCACGCGAAAGTCGCTGACGTCGCGGGTGTCCTGCACGGTCAGCGCGGTGACCGCCGGCGCGGCATGGCAGCCCTGGGCGAGCAGGGCCTCGATGTCCGCCTGCAGGCCGGCGCCGCCGCTGGGGTCGTGGCCGGACAGGCAAAGGACGATGGGACGGGAGTTGGTCGTGTTCATGGCTTGCGAGCTTACCATTTAATCGTCCGCGTCGAGTCCCCGTCGGATGCCTCCGCCGCAACGGATCGCGCGTGCTTCACTAAGGAGCAAGCGTCGTCGAGGAGCGCCGTCATGGACCTGCACCAGTACGCCGAGACCCACGAGGTGACCAACCAGGTGCCGCCCCTGGACGGCGCCAATCTCTACCGAATCGACCGGCCGCTGCAGGAGTGGCTGCGCCGCTACGGTGGCGGCTGGGCGGAGCGCCGCCTGGACGACTACGGCGCGCTGGCCGGCGGGCCGCTGTTGGCGGCGGGCTTTGCCGCCAACGAGAACCGGCCGCTGCTGCGCAGCCACGACCGCTACGGCCACCGCATCGATCAGGTGGATTTCCACCCGGCCTATCACGAACTGATGCGCGCGGCCATCGCCCATGGCCTGCCGGCGCTGCCCTGGCGCGAGCCACGGCCCGGCGCCCAGGTCGCGCGCGCCGGGCTGATGTACCTGCACAACCAGGTCGAGGCCGGCACCGCCTGTCCGCTGACCATGACCTTCGCCAGCGTGGCGGCGCTGCGCCGCCAGCCGGAGATCGCCGAGCGCTGGCTGCCCAGGGTTGTGGCCGGCGAATACGATCCACGCAACCTGCCAGTCGAGCGCAAGGGCGGCGCCACCCTGGGCATGGCGATGACCGAGAAGCAGGGCGGCACCGATGTGCGCGCCAACAGCACGCGCGCCTGGCCGGTCGGCGCCGCGGGGCCGGGGCAGGCCTACGAATTGCTCGGCCACAAGTGGTTCTGCTCGGCGCCGATGAGCGACGCTTTTCTCACCCTGGCCTGGAGCGACGGCGGGCTGTCCTGCTTCCTGCTGCCGCGCCACCGCCCGGACGGCCGGCGCAACGAGTTCTATATCCAGCGCCTGAAGAACAAGCTGGGGAACTGGTCGAACGCCTCCGCCGAGGTGGAATACCGTGGCGCCCTGGCCTGGATGATCGGCGAGGAGGGCCGCGGCGTGTCGACCATCCTGGAGATGGTCGGCCTGACCCGTTTCGACTGCATGATCGGCTCCAGCGCACTGATGCGCCAAGCGCTGACCCAAGCCCTGCACCACTGCGCGCACCGCCTGGTCGGCGGCCAAGTACTGAGCGAGCACACGCTGATGCAGAACGTGCTCGCCGACTTGGCCCTGGAGAGCGAGGCCGCGCTGGCCCTGACCCTGCGCCTGGCGCGGGCGCTCGACCATGCCGAGGACGAACGCGAGCGCTCGCTCGCCCGGCTGCTCACCGCGATCGGCAAGTACTGGATCTGCAAGCGCGCCCCGGAAATGATCGGCGAGGCCGCCGAATGCCTGGGCGGCGCCGGCTACGTCGAGGAGAGCATCCTGCCACGGCTGTACCGCGAGGCGCCGGTCAACTCCATCTGGGAGGGCTCGGGCAACGTGCAGTGCCTGGATGTGCTGCGCGTGCTCGGCAAGGAGCCGGAGGCGCTGGAGGTGCTGTTCGACGAGCTGGACGGCGGCTATGGCGACGCGCGGCTCAAGGCGCGTATCGAATGGCTGCGCAAGGCGCTGGCCGACCGCACCGAGATCCACTACTGCGCCCGCCGGCTGGTCGAGGAGCTGGCCGTGACCCTCCAGGCCAGGCTGCTGCTGGAGGCCGGCAACGCGGCGGTGTCGGACGCCTTCATCCACAGCCGCCTCGGCGAGGGCGGCCGGGCCTACGGCACTCTGCCGCGCGGCCTGGACGTGGCCGGGCTGCTGGCGCGCAGCGCGCCGCAGCCCGGCTAGCCGGCCGGCTTCAGGCTTCGAGGAACAGCATCCGCGGCGGCTCGTGCATCAGCAAGTGCTGGTGCGAGATGTTCCAGGCATAGGCGCCGGCCAGGGGGAACACCAAGAGGTCGCCGACCGCCAGGGCGGCCACCGGCTGCTGGCGGGCTAGCACGTTCTTGGGCGTGCACAACTGGCCGACCAGGGTCACCGGCGCTCGCCGCGCAGCGCCACGAAGGGATGGTCGTGGCCCTGGGCCGCCGGTACGGAAGTGGTGGGTGCCGCTGCGGGCCACGGCGAAGCACTGGCCGTGGTTGCGCTTGATGTCCAGCACTTCCATCAGGTAGTAGCCCCAGGCGGCGCTGAGGAAGCGGCCGATCTCGAAGCGGATGCGCGTGCCGGCCACGCCTTCCTCGGCGATCAGCGCGGCAAGCCCTGCGCAGAAGCCCGGCCAGTCGAAGGAACGGGTGTGGTCCCGGTAATCGATGCCCATGCCGCCGCCGACGTTGAGCAGTTTCAGATCCAAATCGTGGCGCGCGTTCAACGAGCGGAAGCAGCTACGCACCCATTGCGGGCGTTCCTCCAGCGCCGCATCGCCGCCCGCCAGATGGAGCACGGCCTCGCCGAGGTTGTTGACCGGGCTGCAGTAGGCGACCTGCTTCCAGGCCTCGGGCAGGCGCAGCCAGGGGGCGATGCCGGCGCTTTCGCGGGCGCGCAGGCAGTGCATCAGTTCGTCTTCGGAGCGCAGCAGGTGCTCCATGCCGAGGATCACGAAGTGATAGCCGGCGGCGGCGATCATTTCGCGGAGCAGGGGAGAGGGTACCGAGTTGAGCAAGCCGAAGACTTCGTCGCCCTGGCACAGCCGGGCGAACACATTGGGCTTTCTAATTGTGATTTCATTTGTGTATGTATACTTTCATTAATAAGAATTTTTATTGCTTTGACAGGCGAGACTCAAGCATTCGGATCGGTATTTCGTGCATCGCGGTGAGTCGTTCTCGCCGCCGTCGCTAACGCCCGGCGGGCAAATCCGGCAAGATAGGCCGTTGAACAAGACAGAGAGTCCGATCGTGAATACCGACACCGAATCCTTCGTCGTCGCGGCCACTCCCGAGGAGGCGGTGGAGCGCCTCGCCGCCCTGCATCAGCGCGCTACGTCCGCCCTGCGTCAGGCGCTCAAGCGCTACCTGGCCGAGCGGGTCGAGCCGGATGCCGCGCAGCGCCACCTGTTCCGCTATCCCGAACTGCGCCTGACCCACCTGCCGCAGGGCCAGGTGCCCTTCACCGTGCGGGCCTTCGCCAAGGTCCAGACGCCGGGCGTCTACAGCGTCACCGTGACCCAGCCGCAGGCCTTCCGCCGCTACCTGCTCGACCAGTTGCGCCCGTTGATGAACGAATTCGACGTGCAGGTCGAGGTCGGCATGGGGGTACAGGACATCCCCTATCCCTATGTGGTGGAGCAGGGCGACGAACTGGGCGGTTCGGGCGTCACCGCCGCCGAACTGGCGCGAGTCTTCCCCAGCACCGACCTGGCCGCGGCCTCCGACGACGTCGCCGACGGCCTGCTCGCCTGGGCCGGCGCCGAGTCCTTCCCGTTGGCGCTGTTCGATGCGGCGCGGGTGGACTTCTCGCTGCGCCGCCTGGTGCACTACACCGGCAGCGACTGGCGTCACGTGCAGCCGTGGATTCTCCTGACCAATTACCACCGCTACGTCGACCAGTTCGTCCGCCACGGCCTCGAATGCCTGCGCGAGGACGGCCGCTTCGTGCGTCTGGTGCTGCCCGGCAACGTGACGATCGAGCGCGACATGGGCGAGGACGAGGCCCAGGCGTTGGTCGAGGGCGTGCTCTGGCACCGCTACCAGATGCCGGCCTACCACCTGATCGCCGAGGATGGTCACGGCATCACTCTGGTGAACATCGGCGTCGGCCCGTCGAACGCCAAGAACATCACCGACCACCTGGCAGTGCTGCGTCCGCACTGCTGGCTGATGATCGGCCACTGCGGCGGCCTGCGGCAGTCGCAGACCATCGGCGACTACGTGCTGGCGCACGCCTACATGCGCCGCGACGGCATCCTCGACCGGGTGCTGCCGCCGCACATTCCGCTGCCGGCCCTGGCCGAGGTGCAGCAGGCGCTGCAGGAGGCCGCCGCGCAGATCACCGGCGAGCAGGGCGAGGCGCTCAAGCGCCGGTTGCGCACCGGCACCGTGCTGACCTACGACGACCGCAATTGGGAATTGCGCTGGGCCCAGGAGCGGCCGTTGATCAACCTCTCGCGGGCGGTGGCGGTGGACATGGAGAGCGGCACCATCGCCGCCCAGGGCTATCGCCTGCGGGTGCCCTACGGCACCCTGCTGTGCGTCTCGGACAAGCCGCTGCACAGCGAGATCAAGTTGCCCGGCGCGGCGAACGCCTTCTATGAGCGGGCGGTGAGCCAGCACCTGCGCATCGGTATCGCCGCCCTCGACCTGTTGCGCGGCCAGCTCGACACCCTGCATTCGCGCAAGCTGCGCAGCTTCGACGAACCGCCGTTCCGCTAAGTGCCGCGGACTGCAGGCGTAGGGTGGAAACGACCTCAGGTCTTTTCCACCTGCCGGCCATGGAGGCGCTTGTGGTGGAAAACGCCATGCGGTTTTCCATGGGGTGGCCATCCACCCTGCCGGAGCTGGCGGGCAAGGCTTCGCCGTTGCCCACCCTACGCACGCACGGGGCAAAAAACCGCTCAGGCCACGCCGAGCATGCCCTGCCTCTCGATGAAGGCGACGATCGTCTCGAGGCCCTGGCCGGTCTTCTGGTTGCTGAACACGAACGGTCGCTCGCCACGCATCTTGCGTGCATCGCGCTCCATCACCTCCAGCGAGGCGCCGACCAGGGGCGCCAGGTCGATCTTGTTGATCACCAGCAAGTCCGACTTGCAGATTCCCGGACCGCCCTTGCGCGGCAGCTTGTCGCCGGCGGAAACGTCGATCACGTACAGGGTTAGGTCCGAGAGTTCCGGGCTGAAGGTGGCGGAGAGGTTGTCGCCGCCGGACTCCACGAGGATCAGGTCGAGGCCGGGGAAGCGCCGGTTGAGCCGCTCGACCGCCTCCAGGTTGATCGAGGCATCCTCGCGGATCGCCGTGTGCGGGCAGCCGCCGGTTTCCACGCCGATGATCCGTTCCGGTGCCAGCGCCTCGTTACGCACCAGGAACTCGGCGTCCTCCTGGGTGTAGATGTCGTTGGTAACCACGGCGAGTTCGTAGCGCCCGCGCAGGGCCCGGCATAGCGCCAGGGTCAGGGCGGTCTTGCCGGAGCCGACCGGGCCGCCGATGCCGACGCGCAGGGGTTGGCTGTTCATGCTGGTTCTCTCCTGTCAGGAACGGAAAAGGCGGCTGTACTGCCGCTCGTGGGCCATGCTCGCCAGACTCAGGCCGAAGGCTACGGTGCCCCAGTCGTCGGGCGCGTGCGCGCAGGCCGTGCGCTGCGCCTGCCCGAGCGTGGGGAGCAGGGCCGAAGTCAGACGCTGAGCGGCTTGCTGGCCGAGCGGCAAGCTCTTCATCAGCACCGCCAACTGGTTCTCCAGCCAGCTCCACAGCCAGGCGGCGAGGGCGTCCTCGGGGGCGATGCTCCAGGCGCGCGCCGCCAGCGCCCAGGCCGGCGCCAGGCCCGGCTCGACGAGCCGCGCGAAAACGGCTCGGGAGGGCTCGTCCAGTTCCGGCAGGTCCTCCAACAACTGGCGCAGGGAAAAGCCCATCTGCCGGCTTTCCAGATGCAACTCGCGGGTTTCGCGGCTGGCGCGGTGGCGTTCGGCGAGCGCTTCCAGCGCCGTCCAGTCGCCGTCCGCGGCTGCCCTGCACTGAGCCAGCAGCAGCGGCGCCTCGAAGCGGGCGAGATTGAGCAGCAACTGGTCTTCCAGCCAGCGCCGGGCGCTGGCCTCATCGTGCACCAGGCCCTTTTCTACGGCCAGCTCCAGGCCCTGGGAATAGCTATAGCCGCCGATCGGCAACTGCGGGCTGGCGAGGCGCAGCAGCGCCCAGGTCGCGTTCATTTGCGCACGCCGAACTGGTGCAGTTTCGGTGCGTAGCTGAATTCGGCCTCGCCGCCGTGGGAGTGGTGGTGGCCGCCGCCGTAAGCGCCGTGCTCGGGCTGGAAGGGCGCTTCGACGGTTTCGACCCGGGCGCCGAGCTGGCGCAGCATGTCCTCCAGCACATAGTCGTCGAGCAGGCGCAACCAGCCGTCGCCGATCTGCAGGGCGACATGGCGGTTGCCCAGGTGGTAGGCGGCGCGGGTCAGTTCGAAGGCGCTGGCGCAGGCGACGTGCAGCAGCCTCTCGGGACGGGCGCGTACGCGCACCAGGCGGCCGTCGTCGGCCAGCAGGAAATCGCCGTCGGCCAGCGGCGGCTGGCCGCGTTCAAGGAACAGGCCGACGTCCTCGCCGGTCGTGGTGAAGCAGCGCAGGCGGCTCTTGCTGCGCGCCTCGAAGCTCAGTTCCAGTTCGGCGTCCCACTCGGGGCGTGCCGTGGTGCGCTGGCGAATCATCAGCATGGGCGGATTTCCGTCGCAGGTCGGTCATCGAGCGACTGTAGAGCCAAGTGGTGCGCTTTTCCACCGGAGCGTTCTGCGTCCGGGGCCGATCCGTGGGGCGGACGACCACGGCGGATGGCGTCTTTCTCCTCCGCTATCTTCGGCGGGGAGCCTCGGGCGGGCAGGGGACCACCCTGCATGAGGTTTTCATGCGCTTTTACCGAAATGCGCGGAAAGCCCCGTACTTCTAGTGCGGGGATGAATAGCGCGGACGGCGTAGCCGTCCCTTCATGGAGTAAAATGCCGGCATGAAGCAGACCAAGACCTTCAAAGTTCGCGTTCGAGACAGGCATGCTCCGCTGCTTCGGCAGATGGCCCGCGGCGTGAACTTCGTCTGGAACTATCTGAACGAACTCAGCTCCCGAGCCATTCGGGAGCGCGGTCTGTTTCTGTCCGCCTACGACATGGACCGCTACACCCAGGGCTCCGGCAAAGCGCTGGGGCTCCATTCCCAGACGCTGCAAGAGGTGTCGCGGGAGTACGCCACGCGCCGCAAGCAGTTCAGGAAGGCTCGCCTCAACTGGCGCAAGTCAGGGGGTGTCCGTCGCTCGCTGGGCTGGATTCCCTTCAAATCAGGCGCCGCTCGATGGAAGAACGGGCAGGTCTGCCACAACGGCCACTGCTTCAAGGTGTGGGACAGCTACGGCCTGAGCCGGTACAGGTTCCGCTCGGGCAGCTTCAGCGAAGATGCGCGGGGCCGCTGGTACTTCAACGTTGTCGTCGAGGTCGATGTGCAGCCGTCGCTCGGCCAGGGGGCGGTCGGCGTCGACCTGGGGCTCAAGGATGTTGCCACCTGCAGCGATGGCACGAAAATGGAGAACGGCTGCTTCTACCGCGGCCTGGAAGCGAAGCTGGCCATTGCCCAGCGCGCCGGCAAGAAGGCTCGCATCAGGGCCATTCACGCCAGGATCGCCAACCGCCGCAAGGACGCCTTGCACAAGTTCAGCCGGCAACTGGTGAACCAGTACGGCGAAATCCACGTGGGGGATGTGTCACCCACGAAACTCGTGAAGACCCGGATGGCCAAGTCGGTACTGGATGCCGGCTGGGGCCAGTTGAAGACGCTGCTGGAATACAAGTGCGCTCACGCAGGCATCGTCTTCAAGGTGGTCGGCGAGGCGTACACCACCCGCAGCTGTTCGTCCTGTGGCTCGCTCAGCGGCCCACAGGGCGTCAACGGATTGCGAATAAGGGAATGGACTTGCTGTGAGTGCGGTGTCGCTCACGACCGCGACGTGAACGCGGCCAGGAACATTCTCGCGGCCGGGCATGGCCGTCCAGTAGTGGGAATCCCCGTCCTTTAGGGCGGGGAGGATGTCAAAAGGCGTGCTTGATGCTATTAATCCGGCAATCCAATACCTCAAATCATGCGGCATAGGCGATTTTGCGATGCCTGAACTACCAGCGAATGCGCTCGGGCTTCGATTGCAGGCGGCGCATGACCGAACGAACACGTCCTTCCAGAACCTCCCGGCTTCTCACGCTTGGCCCGCTGCGCACTTGCTGCTTGAGGTCGCCATTCAGGTACTCGTCCGGGTCGAGTTCCGGAGCGTAGGCCGGCAGAAAGAACACTTCGATCCGCTCTCGACGCTCGTCCAGCCAGGCTTTCACTTTCTTGCTGTGATGCTCGCGCAGGTTGTCCAGGATCAGGAAGACCTTGCGCCCTTGGGTGTCCCGGATCAGCCGCCCCAGGAAGCGGATCGGCACGGTCGCCGTCAGGGTTTCCCGATACAGCATGAAGCGCAGCTTGCCCCGGTTGGTCGAAATCATGTTCGAGGCAAAGCGGCTCCCACTGACCTTGCGGACTGGCGTTCGCCTTGCCGGGGCGTAGCTACGCCTCGCGTGGCTATCGCTGCGCAAGCCAGTTTCATCACCCCAGTGAATCTCGCCGCCCTCGGCCTGGGCACGCCGCTCGATCTTCGGGTACTCGCGCTTCGACTAGCGCTGTATCGCTGAGCATCAATCGAGGCATTGCAAACTCACGGGGTTATCTGGCTAGGCCCCGAATTCCGCGGGTTTGCTATTCATCGACGCCTCTGGCTCGAAATGTCAACAGCTCCTAAGCTTTCACGGCGGACATACCGCCTGCCGGGGTTTCGCCACGGCCGCGACCGCCCTTGGCGAAACTCCATTTCCATGGACAGGAAAAAGAGCACGATATGGAAGACCCTTACGTATCCATCCTGATTCCGGCCAGGGACGAAGCCGGCAATCTGACTCCGCTGCTGGAAGAGATTCGCCGGGCGCTCGTCGGCGAGGCCTACGAAATCATCGTGGTGGACGACGGCAGCCGCGACGGCAGCAGCGCCGAGTTGCAAGCGCTGAAAAGCGCCGGCTTCGCCGAGCTGCGCATTCTCCGCCATGCCCGCTCGCTCGGGCAGAGCACGGCCGTGCACCGTGCGGCGCTCGCCGCCCGCGGCCACTGGCTGGCCACCCTGGACGGCGACGGCCAAAACGATCCGGCGGACATCCCCGGCATGCTCGCCCTGGTGCGCGGCAGCGAGGGGCGGGCCGACGGCCTCAAGCTGGTGGCCGGGCACCGGGTCGAACGCCAGGACAGGCTCGCCAAGCGCTGGGCCTCGCGCTTCGCCAACGATCTGCGCAGCCGCATTCTGCAGGACGGCATGCCAGATACCGGCTGCGGCCTGAAGCTCATCGAACGGGAAGCTTTCCTACGCCTGCCCTACTTCGACCACATGCATCGCTTCATCCCCGCGCTGATCCGCCGCCACGGCGGCCGAATGCAGGTCCATCCCGTCCACCACCGCCCGCGCCGGGCCGGCGTCTCCAAGTACGGCAACCTCGACCGCGCGCTGGTCGGCATCCTCGACCTGTTCGGCGTCTGGTGGCTGATCCGGCGCACGCGCCTGGACGTGCCGGTGCAGGAAATCGGAGGCTGAGGCATGGAAAAACAGACGCTTTGGTTGGCGATCGGCTTCGCCGGCCAAATGGTCTTCACCGGCCGTTTCCTCCTGCAGTGGCTGTACAGCGAATACCAGAAGCGCAGCCTGATCCCGGTGGGCTTCTGGTACCTGAGCCTGGTCGGCAGCGCGCTGCTGCTGGCCTACGCGCTCTATCGCCAGGACCCGGTGTTCATCCTCGGCCAGTCGTTCGGCTTCATTGTCTACCTGCGCAACCTGCAGTTGATCGCCCGACAGCGTGAGCGGAGGGACTGAATGACCGGTTGCAAGCTATCGGCAGCCGCCTCGCAACGCGCCGAACTGGGCGGCCTGCTGCTCCTGGCGCTGCTGCTGCTCGGTGCCGGCCTGGGCCTGCGTCAGCCGCTCAACGTCGACGAGGAGCGTTTTCTCGGCGTGTCCCTGGAAATGCTGCAGGATGGCTCCTGGTTCATTCCCCACCGGGCCGGGGAGATCTATTCGGACAAGCCGCCGCTGTTCATGTGGGCGGTCGCGCTGTTCATCCGCCTGACCGGCAGCCCCAAACTCGCCCTGTTCCTGCCGGCCCTGCTCGCCGGCCTGGTGGCGACGGCCTGCCTCCACGACTTGGGCAGCCGCCTGTGGAACCGCCGCGCCGGGCTCTGCGCCGCGCTGCTGTTTCTCGCCACCTACCAGACCTTCAGCATCCTGCGGGCGGGCCAGATCGACGGCTTTCTCTGCCTGTGGATCGTCCTCGCGCTCTACGGCCTGCTCCGCCACCTGCTGCTCGGCCCGGCCTGGAGCTGGTATTACCTGGCCTGCATGGCCATGGGTCTGGGTGTCATCAGCAAGGGGGTCGGCTTCCTCCCGGTGCTGATGCTGCTGCCGTACTCCTATGCCGTGCGCCGAGGCTGGTCGGGGGTGGTGCCGATGCCGGGGCAGATGCGCGCCTGGCTGCTCGGCCTGCCGGTCGCCCTGGCGGCCATCGGTGTCTGGCTACTGCCCCTGCTGGTCGGCGTCGCCCTGCACGGCGATGCCGACAGCCTAGCCTACGTCCGGGAGATCCTGCTGCGCCAGACGGCCGAACGCTACGCCAACGCCTGGGCTCACCGGGAACCGTTCTGGTACTTCTTCGTCGAGGTGATTCCCAAGTACTGGCTGCCGCCGGTCCTCGCCCTGCCCTGGCTGGTCCCGGCCTGGCGGCGCCGGCTCGCCAGGCGCGATGGGCGCCTGCTGGTGCTGCTCGGTTGGGTGGCCCTGGTGCTGCTGTTCTTCTGCCTGAGCAGCGGCAAGCGCAAGCTCTACATCTACCCGGCCCTGCCGGCGCTGGCCTTGGCGGCCGCGCCGCTGCTGCCCTGGTTGCTGCACCGCTGGATTGCCGGTCGGCCACGCCGGCGCCGGCTGCTCCTCGGCCTGAGTCTGTTCTGGTTCGTCGCCTGGTTCGCCCGTGGCTTCATCGAGCCGGCCAGGACGGGAGCCAACCCCCATGAAGGCATCATGCGCCAGGCGGCCGAACTGACCGGCGGCGCGGAACTGGTGCTGACCGAATGGCGCGAAGGCCACTGGCTATTCGCCCGCCAGCCCATCGTGCATTTCGGCTTCCGCGCACCGGCCACGGTCGAGCAGGCCGCCGCATGGCTGCGCGGCCATCCGCAAGCCTTCGCCCTGGTGCCGGCCCGCGACCTGGCCCGCTGCTTCCGGCCGGAGCGGGCGCACCGGCTCGGCGGCACCTCCCGGGCGACTTGGCTGCTGGTCGGCGCCGAGGCGGACAACGGCGCCTGCCGCAGCGATCCGCCGGCGCGCGTCTACCGTTTCGCCTGGCAGACGGCCGGGGCGGCGCTCGCCGCCGGCCGCTAGCTGGCATGGCGTGCGGGATATCACCGCTGCAGCTCCTCCCTGTCGGGTAATATCCCCATATCGCGCGCCCACATGGGCAGATCGATGTGCTTCGCCATGACCACATCTGGAGAACGGCCGCTTCTACCGCGACCTGGAAGCGAAGCTGGCCATTGCCCAGCGCGCCGGCAAGAAGGTCCGCGCCAGGGCCATTCACGCCAGGATCGCCAACCGCCGCAAGGACGCCCTGCACAAATTCAGCCGGCAACGGGTGAACCGGTACGGCGAAATTCACGTGGGCGATGTATCGCCCACGAAACTCGTGAAGACCCGGATGGCCAAGTCGGTGCTCGATGCCGGTTGGGGCCAGTTGAAGACGATGCTGGAATACAAGTGCGCTCACGCAGGCATCGTCTTCAAGGTGGTCGGCGAGGCGTACACCACCCGCACCTGTTCGTCCTGTGGCTCGCTCAGCGGCCCACAGGGCGTCGACGGACTGCGAATAAGGGAATGGATCTGCTGTGAGTGCGGTGTCGCTCACGACCGTGATGTGAACGCGGCCAGGAACATTCTCGCGGCCGGGCATGGCCGTCCAGTGGTGGGAATTCCCATCCTTTAGGGCGGAGAAGATGTCAAGTTTCGTGTTCAATCGGGCCGTATCGCTTCGACGCCACCCGCTGCGGCCGTCTTCGGCGGGGACGGGGAGTCAGAACAGCGGATGTTCCAACTTCAGCGTCAGCGAGTCGTCGCAGCGGGCGTTCTGGCCCGAATAGGCGCTGCAGCCGGTGCCGCGCAGGTCCGAGCCGCTGTAGGTGACGCCGACCCGCAGGCTGGCCCAGGGACGCGACAGGTTCAGCGACCAGTCGTTGAAGCGCCGCACGCTGGCGCCGTCGGACAGGTACACCGGCCGGTCGAGGGCGTGGTTGGCGTATTTCACGCTCATGTCCAGGTTCAGCGGGTGCAGCAGGTCCAGGTCGAGCAGCAGGGTACCGTCGGTACGCTCCGAGGCCAGGCTCCAGGCGGTGCCCAGGCGACTGTTCTCGAGGCTGATGCCGGCATACAGCTCGTGCCGGTCCTGTTCCTGCAGGCGCGGGAAGGTATAGCGGATCAAGCCGAACTCATAGCCTAGGGTATCGTCGGAGGGACGCTTGTAACCCAGGTAGGAGTTCAGTTCCATCTGATTGGAGCTGAGCACGCCGGCGCTGGGCGACCAGTTGCCCAGGTACCAGCCGCTCGGGTGGGTTAGGTCCAGGCCGCCGTAAAAGATGCCGGCCTGTTCCTGCTGTACCAGCCCCTGAGCCATGCTGCGGCTCGGCGTCGAGCCCAGCTTCAGTTCGAAGTCGCCCAGTTCGCGTTCGAGCACCTGGGCCTGTGCCGTCACGGCCATGCCGGCGAATAGCGCCAGCAGCGGTTTGTTCCTGCCGATCATCGCGTTCTCCCTGTCTCCGGTCGGGCAGCCAAGCGCTCCCACCTCGAACCGATACCCCGCGAAAAGCCATAGGATAGCTTTGCGCTGGTAGTTAGGCCCAGTCGTGTCAAAAAGCCAGCGGTTCGCTGCGTTCGCTGCAATGGCATACGAAGGCTTTTGCGCTTGATGCTTATCGAGCCTAACGCTTAGGCTGCTTTCGTTTCTTCCTCTCCCGTCCGTTTCCTGCCGAGGATTCGTCCTTGAATACCGCCTCCCATCCGTTCCACGGGATACTGCTGATTCTCGCCGCCGGGCTGGTGCTGGCCAGCCATGACGGCATCGCCAAATACCTGGCCCTGAGCCACTCGCTGATCCTGGTGGTCTGGGCGCGCTACCTATCGCAGAACTTAGTGATGCTGCTGTTGTTCGGCCCGCGCCGGGGGCTGTCGATCGTCCGCACCGGCCATCCCGTGCTGCAACTGATCCGCGGGCTGTGCCTGGTCGCGGTCAGCCTGCTGTTCGTCTCGTCCCTGCGCCACATCCCGATCGGCGAGGCGACCGCGGTGCTGTTCCTCGCGCCGCTGTTCATCACCGGGCTATCGGCGACGCTGCTGCGCGAACGGGTCAGCCGCGGACAGTGGGGCGCGGTGGTCCTTGGCCTGCTCGGTGTGTTGGTCATCGTGCGGCCGGGCGGCGCGCTATTCACCCCGGCGGCCCTGCTGCCGCTGGGAGCAGCGTTCTGCCTGGCGACCTTCATGCTGCTCACCCGGCGTCTCAGCAAGAGCGACGATCCGGTCACCTGCAACTTTCTCTCCAGCTTGGTGGGCGCCTTGCTGATGAGCGTATTGGTGCCTTTCTACTGGGAGATGCCCGATTCGCACGACGGCCTGCTGCTGGCCGGGATGGGCGGCGTGGCCATGGCCGGGCACTTGCTGCTGAGTCATGCGTACCGCTACGCCAGTGCCGCGACCCTGGCGCCTTTCACCTATTCGCAGATCGTCTTCGCCGTACTGGTCGGCGCCGTTGCCTTCGACCACGTGCCGGACAGCATCGCCCTGCTGGGCATCGCCATCGTCATCGCCAGCGGGGTGCTGTCGGTCTGGGTGCAGCGGCGGGCGGCGCTGCCGCCGGCCGCCGACCGCCAGGGGAGGGGCTCAGAGGCCGAAGTCGGCCGGGGCTAGGCCGAGTTCGGTGCAGATGCTGTGGCAGACCGCGCGCTCGCCTTCGTCGAAGTTGCCGTCGGAGTTGCCGATCGCGCAGCAGACGCGCACCAGCAGGCGGGCGGCATCTTCCTTGCCGCGCAGCTTGCAAACCGTGCGCAGCGCCTCGGCGCGGCCGATCTCGGCGTCGAATTCGAACTTGAGGCAGATGTCGGTGAAGGCCTTGATGACCTCCTGGAGATCGAACACCTTGAGTTCGTTCGAGTTCTGGATGAAGCCGATCATCTTCTGCTTTTCGCTGCTGCTGATGCTGCCGTCGGCCGCCGCTACCAGCGCGCAGCCGGCGACCACGGCTTCCATGAATTCACGGTTGCGGAACTTGGCCACTTCTGTAGTGAGTTTCTCGCGTGCAGCAGCCGTGTTGCTTTTCAGCCAATCGAGCATTGGATTACTCCTGATCAAGTGTTGCCGAGGGCGGGGCCGACTATGGTCGATCCTCCGCAGTTTGGCCAGTGTCCCGTCCGGACCCTGTGCGAAGCATAGCCCTGCAGGCAGCGTGGAGCCTAGCATCCGGCACGGGAATGGATATGTATCCGGATTTTCCGGTTTCAAGAGGGGCGTTCCGCTGCCGCGCCCACTTCAGTTGTTGTCGCCGACGGCGTTGCGGCGGATCTGCCACTGTTTCCACTCGAAGCCCAGCACCACCAGCAGCGACAGGGCGAAGGGCAGCAGCAGGTAGAAGCCGCGGAAGACGACCAGCGCGGCCAGCACGTCCGCCGGATCGAGTTCCGGCAGGGTGGCCAGGAAAGTCACCTCGAGCACGCCGAGGCCGCCCGGGGCATGCGATAGCAAGGCCAGGGAGAAGGAGGCGAGGAACACACCGAGCACCACCAGGTAGCCGGGATTGTTTTCCGCCGGCAGGGAGAAATAGATGATCGCCGCGGCGCAGAGCAGTTCCAGCGGCCCGGCGAGCAACTGGCGGCCGACGATCGGCAGGCTCGGGTACTCGATGTGCAGCTTGCCCAGGGTCCAGGGCTTGAGCTGGAGCCACGAGCCGAGCACGTAGAGGGCCACCAGCGCCAGGAAGGTACAGCCGATCGTCACCGAGAACTGCGTGGGAAGGTCGGCCACGCGCTGGATCAGCGAGGGTTGCAGCACCAGCACGCAGCCGCTGATCAGCAGGGCGCCGAGGACGAAGGTGAGGGAACAGAAGACGATGAGGATGCCGATCTCGTGGGGCGACAGGCCCTTGGTGCGGTAGGCGCGGTAGCGCACCATGGCGCCGGAGAACACCGAGGCGCCGATATTGTGTGCCAGGGCATAGGTGGTGAAGGAGCAGAGGGTGATGAAGCGCCAGGAGATGCACTTGCCCAGGTGGGCGACGGCGATGCGGTCGTACCAGGCCAGCGCCCAATAGGCGCCGCAGGTGGCCAGCATGGCCATCAGCCAACTGCTGACGGAAATCGCCCGCAGGCTTTCGGCGATGTCATCCAGGGAGATGTTGCGCAGTTCGCGGTAAAGCAAGAGGCAGGACAGCACTACCGCCACGAGACCGATCAGCGTCCAGATGAGATCGCTTCGTTTTTTCAAAGGGTTGGCTCCTTATTGCTCTCGACGGCCGTCCTGTACGACGCTTCGGGTGGTCATTTCGTGGCCAGCTTAACGCATGGCGCCGCGCAGTATCCTGAAGCCGACCGTCGGGCTCAACCCATTCGCTCGTTCTGACCTGCGCCCGATATCGTGCGACCCCGGCTTTGTCTTCTGACTGGAGACATCGTGCGAGTCGCCGCCAGGCGCCCAGGACGTGTCTGGCAAGGCGATTGTCGCCGCCGGCGATGATCTCGGTAGGACATCAGCGCCGGTCGACGGAGGCGGAGGGGTCAAAAGAGGAAATAACGCTGTGCCAGCGGCAACACCTCGGCCGGTTCGCACCAGAGCAACTGGCCGTCGGCCTTGACCTGGTAGGTCTGCGCATCGACCTCGATGGTCGGGGTGGCGCCGTTGTGGATCAGGTCTTTCTTCTGCACGTTCCGGCAGCCCTTGACAACGCCGATGCGCTTGTGCAACCCGAGTCGTTCCGGCACCCCGGCGGCCAGCGCCGCCTGGCTGACGAAGGTGATGCTGGTGGCGTGGCGCGAGCCGGCGAAGCTGGCGAACATCGGCCGGTAGTGCACCGGCTGCGGGGTAGGAATGGAGGCGTTGGCGTCGCCCATCAGGCTCGCGGCGATGGCGCCGCCCTTGAGGATCAGCGAGGGTTTCACGCCGAAGAAGGCCGGCCGCCAGAGTACCAGGTCGGCCCACTTGCCGACCTCTACCGAGCCGACTTCGTGGCTGATGCCGTGGGTGATCGCTGGGTTGATGGTGTACTTGGCGACGTAGCGCTTGACCCGGAAGTTGTCGTTGCCCGGCGCATCCTCGGGCAGGGCGCCGCGTTGCTTCTTCATCTTGTCGGCGGTCTGCCAGGTGCGGATGATCACTTCGCCGACCCGGCCCATGGCCTGGCTGTCCGAGGAGATCATGCTGAAGGCGCCGAGGTCGTGGAGGATGTCCTCGGCGGCGATGGTCTCGCGGCGGATGCGGCTTTCCGCGAAGGCCACGTCTTCGGCGATGCTCGGGTCGAGGTGGTGGCAGACCATCAGCATGTCCAGGTGTTCGTCGATGGTGTTGCGGGTAAACGGCCGGGTCGGGTTGGTTGAGCTGGGCAGCACGTTGGGCAGGCCGCAGGCCTTGATGATGTCCGGCGCGTGGCCGCCGCCGGCACCCTCGGTGTGGTAGGTGTGGATGGTGCGGTTCTTGAAGGCGGCCAGGCTGGTCTCGACGAAGCCGGACTCGTTGAGGGTGTCGGTGTGGATCGCCACCTGCACGTCGTAACGGTCGGCCACGGACAGGCAGTTGTCGATGGCCGCCGGGGTGGTGCCCCAGTCCTCGTGCAGCTTGAGGCCGATGGCGCCGGCCTCGATCTGCTCGGCTAGAGGGCCAGGCAGGCTGGCGTTGCCCTTGCCGGTGAAGCCCAGGTTCATCGGGAAGGCGTCGGCGGCCTGCAGCATGCGCGCGATGTGCCAGGGACCGGGCGTGACGGTGGTGGCGTTGGTGCCGGTGGCCGGTCCCGTGCCGCCGCCGATCATGGTGGTGATGCCGCTCATCAGCGCCTCTTCGATCTGCTGCGGGCAGATGAAGTGGATGTGGCTGTCGATGCCGCCGGCTGTGAGGATCATGCCCTCGCCGGCGATCACCTCGGTGGCGGCGCCGACGGCGATGGTCACCCCCGGCTGGATGTCCGGGTTGCCGGCTTTGCCGATGGCGGCGATGCGCCCGTCCTTGAGGCCGACGTCGGCCTTGACGATGCCCCAGTGGTCGAGGATCAGCGCGTTGGTGATCAGGGTGTCGACCACCGCGGCGCTTTCCAATTGGCCCTGGCCCATGCCGTCGCGGATCACCTTGCCGCCGCCGAACTTCACTTCCTCGCCGTAGACGGTGAAGTCCTGCTCCACCTCGATCCACAGCTCGGTGTCGGCCAGGCGCACCCGGTCGCCGAGCGTGGGGCCGAACATGTCGGCGTAGGCTTGTCTACTGATTTTCATGGCGTTCTTTCCTGTCTGTAGGGTGGACAACGCTCTGCTTGTCCACCGCGTTTTCCGTGAGCGGTGGAAAAGCCTGCGGCGTTTTCCACCCTACGCAAGGGTATGGGGAGGGACGGCTACAGTTCGCCCATCACCTGCCCGGCGAAGCCGTAGACGCGGCGCAGGCCGGCCAGCTCGACCAGCTCGACCTCGCGGCTCTGCCCCGGCTCGAAGCGCACGGCGGTGCCGGCCGGGATGTTCAAGCGCATGCCACGGGTCGGGGCGCGGTCGAAGACGAGGGCGTCGTTGGTCTCGAAGAAATGGTAGTGCGAGCCGACCTGGATCGGCCGGTCGCCGCTGTTGGCCACGTTCAGGGTCAGGGTGCGGCGGCCGGCGTTGAGTTCGATCTCGCCGTCTTGGATCTGGTATTCGCCGGGGATCATGTGGAAACTCCTGTATCGGTATGCGGGCGGGAGGTGGCGTTCGCCTCTCGCGCGCAGGGAGTGGGAATTGTCAGGCGATCGGTTGGTGCACGGTCACCAGCTTGGTGCCGTCGGGGAAGGTTGCTTCGATCTGGATCTCCGGAATCATTTCCGGCACGCCCTCCATCACCTGGTCGCGGCTGAGCAGGGTGGTGCCGACGTGCATCAGCTCGGCCACCGTGTGGCCGTCGCGGGCGCCCTCGAGCAGGGCGGCGGAGATGTAGGCCACGGCTTCCGGGTGGTTGAGCTTGAGGCCGCGGGCCAGGCGCCGCTCGGCCAGCAGGCCGGCGGTGAAGATCAGCAGCTTGTCTTTCTCGCGAGGGGTCAGATCCATTCAGGTGCTCCAGATTCGAGGGGGAAGGGCGTCGCGGCCGAGCAGGGCGGGGCGCAGCAGGCGCCATAAATCGATCAGCCAGGCGCGGGCGTCCAGTGCCTGGTCGGCCAGACAGCGGCCGACCAGCAGATCCGGCAGTTGGGTGAGGTCGCCGCGCACCCGTCCGGGCAGTTCGCGACAGCGCGCCAGCAGTTCGGCGTCGATCTCGCCGCTGGCCAGCAGGGTGGCGAATACCGGCGCGCCGTCCAGGCCGACCGGCGAGTCGAGCAGGCCGTCGCCGCCGTCCAGGCGTTGGCACTCGTGCCAGAGCAGGCGGCCGTCGCGGCGGATGTCCAGGGCGGCGCGGTAGCGGCCGGCGGCGAAACGCTCGCCGCTGGCCGGGCGGCCGAGGGCGACGATGTCCCAGTGGAACAGCCGGGCGTCGCCCTCCAATTCGATCCGCGTGGCCAGCTCGGCCTGGGCGGCGGAGTAGACGATGGTTTCCTGGGGCAGCCATTCCAGGGTGGCGCCGGCCGCCACGCGCAGCCGCAGCCGCTGCGTGGCCGGCGCGGCGGCGCGGTACCACTTGGCCGCGCCGGGGCTGGTCAGTTGCGCCCAGGCGCCGTTGCCGACCTCGGCAGCGATCTCCAGGCGGTCGCCGCCGGCGATGCCTCCCGGCGGATGCACGAGGATGTGCTGGCAAACCCGCGGCCCTTCCGGGTAGAGATGTTTCTGCACCCGCAGCGGCCCCGCATGGCGGCGCCGTACCGGGCGCGTGGCATCGCCGGCGCGGGCGTAGGCGAGGTCTAGCTCGGCGTGCCAGACGGGGCTGAACGGGACAAAGGCCGAGGGCGCGTTCATCGGGATCTGCCGTGGTCGAGGAGCGGCCAGTGTAGCGTGGCGCCGAGGGCCACTCTAGGCTGCTCCGCTCGTCGCGGATAGGCCGGTCGCGACGGGTCTGCTTCAATAGCGCCAAGGCGTCCCGTCGGGGCGAGGGGTGCTGTAGGGTCTGTCGACGTTTGGGCGTAGGCCGCGTCCCTGCGGGTGGGGCCGCCCAGGCTGCGCGGCAAAGGCCGCCATGCGGCGTTGGCGGGTCTTGGCAAGGCAATGATCATGGCCGGCGACCCGCGCCTTGCCGAACGCGGCCCGGCCTGGCGGCATTTGACGCGGCAACGCGGTTCACGCCCAAATGTCGACAGGCCTTAAGGTTTTCGCACACGACTTTTTCCGGGAGGGGGTTCCCATGAGCGGTTTTGCCCATGCCGTCGGCGGCCAGACCTGGCGCTTCGACAGTCTTCGCGAACTGCTGGCCAAGGCCAGTCCGGCACGCTCCGGCGATTATCTAGCCGGGGTGGCGGCACAGAGCGACGCCGAGCGGGTAGCGGCGCAGATGGCACTGGCCGAGGTGCCGCTCGGGCACTTTCTCAACGAGGCGGTGGTCCCCTACGAGGCGGACGAGGTCACCCGGCTGATCCTCGACAGCCACGACGCCGCCGCCTTCGCCCCGGTCGCCCATCTCACCGTCGGCGGCCTGCGCGACTGGCTGCTCGGCCCCGAAGCCGACGAGGCGACGCTGGCCGCCCTGGCGCCGGGGCTGACCCCGGAGATGGCCGCCGCGGTATCCAAGCTGATGCGCGTCCAGGACCTGGTGCTGGTGGCGCAGAAGATCCGCGTGCAGACGCGCTTTCGCAACAGCCTCGGGCTGCGCGGACGGCTCTCCACCCGCCTGCAGCCCAACCATCCCACCGACGATCCAGCGGGCATCGCCGCCAGCGTCCTCGACGGGCTGCTCTACGGCAACGGCGACGCGGTGATCGGCGTCAACCCGGCCAGCGATAGCCTGGAGGCAATCGGCGAACTCTTGAAGATGCTCGACGCGGTGATCCAGCGTTACCAGATCCCCACCCAGGCCTGTGTGCTCACCCATGTCACCTCGTCGATCGCCGCCATCGAGCGCGGCCTGCCGGTCGACCTGGTGTTCCAGTCCATCGCCGGCACCCAGGCGGCCAACGCCAGCTTCGGCATCGACCTCGCAGTGCTGCGCGAGGGCTACGAAGCCGGCCTCGGCCTGAAGCGCGGCAGCCTCGGCGACAACCTCATGTACTTCGAGACCGGCCAGGGCAGCGCGCTGTCGGCCAACGCCCACCACGGCGTCGACCAGCAGACCTGCGAGGCGCGCGCCTACGGCGTGGCGCGGCGCTTCCGGCCGCTTTTGGTGAACACCGTGGTCGGCTTCATCGGCCCGGAATACCTCTACAACGGCAAGCAGATCGTCCGCGCCGGCCTCGAGGACCATTTCTGCGGCAAGCTGCTCGGCCTGCCGATGGGTTGCGACATCTGCTACACCAACCATGCCGAAGCCGACCAGGACGACATGGACATGCTGCTGACCCTGCTCGGCGTGGCCGGGGTCAACTTCATCATGGGCGTGCCGGGTTCCGACGACGTGATGCTCAACTACCAGAGCACTTCCTTCCACGATGCCCTCTACGCCCGGCAGACCCTCGGCCTACGTGCCGCGCCGGAGTTCGAGGAGTGGCTCGCGCGGATGGGCATCCTGCGCCAGGACGACGGCCGGCTGGTCCTCGGCGACGAGTTGCCGGCGGCCTTCCGCCCGGCGCTGGCGCGCTTGTCCTGAGCCGCAGCGCGTACATGTCATGTGTAGGTGGAAAACGACCGCGGGTCTTTTCCACACCAGCCGGTCATCGAGAGGCCTGTGGTGGAAAACGCTGTGCGGTTTTACACGGGGTGGCCATCCACCCGCGAATCTTAGGAAGAGAACCAGCCCGTTTCGAGGTCGACATGTCCGACAGATCCCCCACCACCGAAAACCCCTGGCAGCAATTGCGTCGCCTCACCCCGGCACGCATCGCCCTCGGCCGTGCCGGCGCCAGCCTGCCGACCGTCGCGCATCTAGCCTTCCAGTTCGCCCACGCCCAGGCGCGCGACGCCGTGCACCTGCCGTTCGAGCCCGCCACCCTGCAGGACGGGCTGCGCCTGCGCGGTCTCGACGGCCTGCTGCTGCGCAGCGCCGCGCGGGACCGTGACACCTACCTGCAGCGCCCCGACCTGGGGCGTCGGCTGCGGCCGGAGTGCGCCACGCGGCTGCGCGATTGGCACGCCGAGCACGGCGGCGGCCGGGATCTGGCCATCGTCGTCGCCGACGGGCTGTCGGCGCTGGCCGTGCAGCGCCACGCCCTGCCGCTGCTCGACTGCCTGCTGGAGCGATTGCCGGGCGAGGGCTGGTCGCTGGCGCCGGTCACTCTGGTCGAACAGGGCCGGGTGGCGGTGGCCGACGAGATCGGCGAACTGCTCGGCGCGCGGATGACGGTCATCCTCATCGGCGAGCGCCCCGGTCTCAGCTCGCCGGACAGCCTGGGCCTGTACTTCACCTTCGCACCGCGCGTCGGCCTCACCGACGCCGCGCGCAACTGCATTTCCAACGTGCGCCCGGAAGGCCTGAGCTACGCCATGGCCGCCCACAAGCTGCTCTACCTGATGCGCGAGGCCTGCCGCCGCCAGCTCTCCGGGGTGGAGCTGAAGGACGAGGCCGAAGTGGCGCGGCTGGACGGCGCCGGTTCGGGGCCGGGCAACTTCCTGCTCGGCGAGGGCTGAGGCTTGCCGGAGGCCGGTGGCGCCCCTAGCATGGGCGCCCCTTCGAACCGGTGAACCCGCTATGGCCCGCCCAGCCCGTCCCGCTCCCCGCCGGCCCGCCGCTCAGGCGCCAACCCGCCGTCCGGGACTGCCCGAGGCGCTACCGGCCGCGCCGCGGCTGATCCTGTTCAACAAGCCGTTCGACGTACTCACCCAGTTTCGCGGCGGCGACGGGCGGGCGACCCTCAAGGACTTCATCCCGGTCCCCGGCGTCTATCCGGCCGGCCGCCTGGACCGCGACAGCGAGGGCCTCCTGTTGCTGACCGACGACGGCCGCCTGCAGGCGCGCATCGCCGATCCCCGGCACAAGCTGGCCAAGACTTACTGGGTGCAGGTGGAGGGCGAGCCGGACGAGGCGCAACTGCAGCGCCTGCGCGAGGGGGTGACGCTCAACGACGGCCCGACCCGCCCGGCCGAGGTGCGCCGGCTCGATGCCCCCGAACTCTGGCCACGCGACCCGCCGGTGCGCTTTCGCAAGAGCGTGCCGACCGCCTGGCTGGAACTGACCATCCGCGAGGGGCGTAATCGCCAGGTGCGGCGCATGACCGCCGCGGTCGGCTTGCCGACCCTGCGCCTGGTGCGAGTGCGCATCGGCCCCTGGAGTCTGGACGGTCTGGCGCCGGGAGAGTGGCGGGAGGCGCCGGCGCGGTTGTGAGGGGAGAGGCGCTCAGAAACCTTCCAGGCTGCCGATCACCAGGGTTTTGATGACGAAGCCGAGCACGCCGAGGCCGAGGGCGAAGAACAGCACCAGGGTGCCGAGGCGGCCGGCGTTGGATTTGCGCGCCAGATCCCAGACGATGAACGCCATGAACAGAATGAGACCGCCGACCAAGCTGATCATCATCCACTCTTCGAACACTTCGGGTTCCACTGCGACCTCCTGCGGGGCTTACGGAGAAGGCCGACGAGTATAGCGAAGTCGGCTCCGTCTCAGGCGCGTAGGTGTTCCAGCGGCAGCTTGGTGCTCGACTGCACCTGGCGCAGGACGAAGCTCGATCGCACGCTGGCAACGCCCTCGATGCGGGTCAGGGTACCGAGCAGGAACTGCTGGTAGCTGTCCATGTCCGGCACCACCACCTTCAACTGGTAATCGGCGTCCATCCCGGTGACCAGGCTGCACTCCTGCACCTCCGGACATTTGCCGATGACCGCCTCGAAATGCTCAAAGCGGTCCGGGGTGTGCCGGTCCATGCCGATCAGCACGTAGGCGGTGAGGGTCAAGCCGAGCCGCTTGCGGTCGAGCAGGGCCACCTGGCGCAGGATGTAGCCGTCGTCCTCGAGCTGCTTTACCCGCCGCGAGCAGGGCGAGGGCGACAGACCGATGCGCTCGGCCAGCTCCTGGTTGGACAGGCGGGCATCGTGCTGCAGTTCAGCGAGGATGCGCAGGTCGTAGCGGTCGAGTTTGCCCATAGCGGATGGCCTGTGTGAAAAGATTGCCGATTATCTTGCTTTCCTGATGACTGATTGCGCAAGTCGCAGTTCATCGGGCAATGTTCGCAATCCTCTGCCGGATTCGTGGGTCTATTCTTTTCCCCACTTCGAGGCCCGGACATCTGGTCCACCCGGCGCGCCCAACCAGGCGTTCCGGGGCCGCGCGATCTTACCGGGTCGCGCGGCATCCGGGCATGCGCCGCAGACCGGGCAGCGCGGAAAGACGGCGAGGCTTTCGCCGACGACGGACGGAGCGAAAACGGGAGGACAGGCGCAGGCCTGTCCTCCCGTTTTCATTTTCAGTCTTCGTCCTGCGGCGGGTCGGTGTGGACCAGCACCTCGGCGCGTGGGAATTGCGCATGGATCGCCCGCTCCACCGCCACGGTGCGGCGGTGGGCTTCGGTCAGCGACATTTCGCCCGGCAGGCGCACATGCAACTGGACGAACCAGCGGGTGCCGGAAATGCGGGTACGCAGGTCGTGCACGTCCATGATGTCGGGCACGTCGCCGGCCAGTTCGGCGATGCGCTGGCGCACCTGTGCGGGCAGCTCGGTGTCCATCAGCACGGTCACCGCCTCATGGCCGATCTGTACGGCGCTCCACAGGATATAGCCGGCGATGCCGATGCCGAACAGTGCGTCCAGCTCGCCGAGACCGAGATTGACCAGCAGCAGGGCGAGCAGGATGCTGGCGTTGAGCAGCAGGTCGGAGTGGTAGTGCAGCGAGTCGGCGCGGATCGCCGTGGAGCCGGTCGCCTGCACCACGCGGCGCTGGAACTGCAGCAGGCCGGCGGTGGCCGCGAGCGACAGCAGAATTACGACGATTCCCAGGGTCTGCGCATGGAGCGGCTGCGGGTGCAGCAGGCGGTCGATGCTCTGCACGCCGACCAGAAGGGCGCTGACGCCGATGAACACCGACTGGCCGAGACCGGCCAGCGCCTCGGCCTTTCCGTGGCCGTAGCGGTGGTCGTCGTCCGCCGGACGCAGCGAGTAGTGCACCGCCAGCAAGTTGATCAGCGAGGCGGCGCCGTCCAGCAGCGAGTCGGTGAGGCCGGCGAGCAGGCTGACCGAGCCGCTCAGCCACCAGGCGATCGCCTTGGCCAGCGCCAGGCCGATGGCCACCGCCAGGGCGGCGGTACTGGCCAGGCGCATCAGGCGGGCCTGTTCCTGCGGGGTCTTCATCGGTAGGGGATCTTCGCGGCGACTGTGGGGGCGGGCGGCATGATAGCAGGGCGCTGCGCAGGTGGAGCTTCAGGCGGGCGGCAGCAGGCCGGCAGCGGCCAGACGGCCAGGGCCGGGATCGCGCTGGATCAGGCGCGGCTCGCCCGCCGGTAGGCGGCGACCGGTTTCTCGCTCGATCAGCGTCTTGAGTCGCGCCGGGTCGATGCGGCCATCGGCGCCGATGCTGCGGCGCAGGGTTTGCGGCGCCACCGAATAGCTTTCGCCCGGCGGTAGGTAAATGGCGCCGGTGGTGAAGTCGACGGCGAAGGCGACCACCCCAGGGATCACGTAGAAGAGCAGGCCGATGGCGTCCAGGCCGGCGACCAGATAGTCGATCCGACCCTCGATCTGGCCGCGCCGGTCGGGAAAGAAGATGCTGCCGCAGGCGCTCAGTTGGGTGGTCAGGGCGACGGCCAGCAGGCCGCCCAGAATGCGGGTCCAAAGGTGCATGAAGCTGTCCTGAAGGTGGTCTGGGGGCGGGAACTATAGCAAGGCCGGCATGACAGGCGTCCATGCGCCGTGCCCTCTATAATCGGCGCCCCGCCGTGGAGTGACCGATGAATCCGCTACCCATAGACGCCGTCCTGCCCGCCCTGCGCGAGGCCCTGTCCCTGCGCCACGAGGCCGTGCTCGAGGCGCCGCCCGGCGCCGGCAAAACCACCCGCGTGCCGCTGGCCCTGCTCGACGAGCCCTGGCTCGAAGGGCAGCGCATCCTGATGCTCGAACCGCGCCGGCTGGCCGCACGGGCCGCCGCCGAGCGCCTGGCCGCCGAACTGGGCGAGGCGGTCGGCGAGACGGTCGGCTACCGCATCCGCCTCGACAGCCGGGTCGGCCCGCGCACGCGCATCGAGGTGCTCACCGAGGGCATCCTCACTCGCCGCCTGCAGGACGACCCGGCGCTGGAGGGCGTCGGCCTGGTGATCTTCGACGAGTTCCACGAGCGCAGCCTGGACGCCGACCTGGCCCTGGCGTTGACCATCAACGGCCGCGCCCTACTGCGCGACACGCCGCTGCGGGTGCTGCCGATGTCCGCCACCTTGGAGGGCGAACGGCTCGCCGCGCTGCTGGACGATGCGCCGCTGGTGCGCAGCGAGGGGCGCATGTATCCGGTGCAGATCCGCTGGGGACGGCCGCTGCCGCCCGGCGAGCGGATCGAGCCGCGGCTCCTGCAGACGGTGCTGCAGGCGCTGGATGAGGAGTCCGGCAGCCTGCTGGTGTTCCTGCCCGGCCAAGCGGAGATCCGCCGCCTTCACGAGCAGCTCGGCGAAGCCCTGGCCGGGCGCGTCGGCATCCTGCTCTGCCCGCTGCACGGCGAACTGGACCTGGCCGCCCAGCGCGCCGCCATCGAGCCGGCGCCGGCCGGAGCGCGCAAGGTGGTGTTGGCCACCAACATCGCCGAGACCAGCCTGACCATCGACGGCGTGCGCGTGGTGGTCGACGCGGGACTGGCGCGGGTACCGCGCTTCGATCCCGGCAGCGGCATGACCCGCCTGGACACCCAGCGCATTTCCCGTGCCTCGGCGACCCAGCGCGCCGGCCGTGCCGGACGCCTGGAGCCGGGCGTCTGCTACCGGCTGTGGTCGCAGGCGCAGCACGAACAACTGCCCGCCCACGACGACGCGGAGATCCTCCAAGCCGATCTCGCCGGGCTCGCCCTACAACTGGCGCGTTGGGGCGTGGAGCCGGCCGATCTGGCCTGGCTCGATGCGCCGCCAGCGGCTGCCTTCGCCCAGGCTCGCGAACTGCTGGCGAAGCTCGGCGCACTCGCTCCCAACGGCAGTCTGAGTGCCCATGGCCAGGCCATGGCCGGACTGCCGGCGCATCCGCGCATCGCCCACCTTCTGCTGCGCGGCCAGGCGCTGGGGCTCGGCGCGCTGGCCTGCGACGTCGCCGCGCTGCTCGGCGAGCGCGACATCCTGCGCGGCACCGGCGCCGACCTGCACAGCCGCCTGGCCCTGCTCGGCGACACGCAGCGGGCCGGGCGCGGCGCCCGGAGCGGCGTGCAGCGCGCCCGCCAATTGGCCCGCCAGTACCGCGGACTATTGCCGAAAGAGGTACGCGAGAAGGTCGATGATCCGGATGATCCGCGCTGGCTCGGCGCGCTGCTGGCCTTCGCCTACCCAGACCGCATCGCCTGCCAGCGCCGCCCCGGCGGCGAATACCGTCTGGCCAACGGCCGTGCCGCGCTGTTCGCCGAGCCGGATGCGCTGATGAAGCACGCATGGCTGGTGGTCGCCGAGCTGGGTAGCCGCCATGGTCAGCGCGAAGAACGCATCTATCTGGCCGCCGAACTCGACCCGGCACTGTTCGAGACAGTGCTCGCCGAGCAGGTGAGCGTGCGCGACGAACTGGACTGGGACGAGCGCGAAGGCGTGCTGCGCGCCGAGCGCCAGCGGCGGGTCGGCGAACTGGTGCTGGAGCGTCGGGCGCTGCCGGGGCTCGACGAGGCGGCGCGCGGCCGGGCGCTGCTCGGCCTGGTGCGGCGCAAGGGCCTGGAGCTGCTGCCCTGGACGCCCGAGCTGCGCCAGTGGCAGGCGCGGCTGGCGCTGCTGCGTCGCCTCGATCTGGCGGAAAAGGGCGAAAGCGACTGGCCGGACTTGTCCGACGCGGCCCTGCTGGCGAACCTGGAGGACTGGTTGGCCCCGTATCTGGGGCAGGTCTCGCGGCTCAGCCATTTCGCCGCGCTGGATTTGCCCGGCATTCTCAAGGGATTGCTGCCCTGGCCGTTGCCGCAGCGTCTCGACGAATTGGCGCCGCCGGCCGTCGCCGTACCGTCCGGCTCGCGCATCCGTCTCGACTACGCCGAAGAACCGCCGGTGCTCGCCGTACGCCTGCAGGAGCTGTTCGGCCTGGCGCAGACGCCGCGCATCGCCGGCGGGCGGCTGGCGGTCAAGCTGCACCTGCTGTCGCCAGCGCGCCGACCGGTGCAGGTCACCCAGGATCTGGCGAGCTTCTGGGCCAATACCTACGCCGAAGTGAAAAAGGACCTCAAGGGGCGCTATCCCAAGCACTACTGGCCGGACGACCCGCTGATCGCCGAACCCACCGCCCGCGCCAGACCGCGGTAGTAGGTCCGGCCCGCCGAGCTATGCTGGAAGGTTTCGGCGGGATCGTTTCCGCCAGCCCAAGGAGGTGGCATGCATCGCAAGGTCTTCGCTGGCAGGTTATTCGAGCGCCAGGTGGCGCTGATCGGCGGCGGCTGCTCCGACGTCGGCCGGGCGCTGGCGGTACGCCTGGCGCAGGCCGGCGCGAGTCTGGCGCTGCTCGACCTCGATATGGCTGCGCTGGACAGCCTGGTCGAGCACCTGGCCGACCATCACAACTGCGCGGCGCTCGGATTGCCTTGCGACCTGACCGACGCGCTGGCGGTGGAGCATGCCGTAACGCTGGTCGGCGAGCGTTTCGGCGGCATCGATCTGCTCGCCTGCTGCGCTGTCGTCCATCACTGCGGCGGCATCTGCGACACCGCGCCGGAAGTATTCCGGCGGGTCATGGAGATCAACTTCTTCGGCGCCCTGCATTGCGTTCAGGCGGCGCTACCCGGCCTGCTCGCGCGGCGCGGGCAGATCGTCGTGGCCGGGGCGCTGCCCGCCTTCGGTCCGCCGCAGGTCAGCCGTGGCGCCGAGGCCGCCAGCCGGCAGGCGCTGCTCGGGCTGTTCGAGACGCTGCGCCTGGAGGTCGCGGCGGACGGTGTCAACGTGATGCTGGTGTGTCCCGGCCGCGCCGGCGAACCGGCGTGCGACGACCCGTCCGGCGCCGAGGCGGCGGGCCGCCTGCCCTCGGCGCAGGACATCGCCGAGGCGATCTTCCAGGGGGCGTTGCGCCGCCGCCATCTGCTGATGCTGCCCAGCTACGACTGGCGCGCCCGGCTGCTGGCGCGGCTCGCGCAGTAGTTGGGCCGGACGGGACGCAAGGGGGCGGTGAGGGAGGAGTCTTGCCGGCGGCGCCGGGACAGGGTATGAACATGCGCGCCCGGCACGCTTCCCGTCGCCGGGGTCTGCGCCCGTGTTCCGGCGGGCCGTGGAATAATCGTTTCGTTGTCTTCGTCCGGCGCCGTCCCGTTTGCTGCCCATTCTTCGAGCAACCCTGCAAAGTTTGCGGGTAAGATGACGCCTTTACATACTGGTGGCCTGTCATGACCTTTGCCTATCTTGGCTTGATCAAGCCTCTGCTGCGGACTTTGCCCGTACTCGGTTACATCCTGCCCACGCCGGTGCAGCGCCAGGCGATTCCCGCGTTGTTGGCCGGCCGCGACCTGCTGATGGCGGCGCAGACCGGCAGCGGCAAGACTGCCGGCTTCGCCCTGCCGGTACTGCAGCGGCTGACCCTGGAGGGGTCGCCGGCCGCCGCCAACTCGGTGCGTGCGCTGGTGCTGGTGCCGACCCGCGAACTGGCCGAGCAGGTCCATGGGACCATCCGTGCCTGCGGCATGGAGCTGCCGTTGCGGACCGCGGTGGCCTATGGCGGGGTGAGCATCAATCCGCAGATGATGCTGCTGCGTTCGGGGATCGACGTGCTGGTGGCCACGCCCGGCCGGCTGCTCGACCTGTACCGGCAGAACGCCGTACGCTTCGACCAGTTGCAGATCCTCGTGCTGGACGAGGCCGATCGCATGCTCGACTTGGGCTTCTCCCGCGAGCTGGAAGAGCTGTTCGCCCTGCTGCCGGCGCAGCGCCAGACCCTGCTGTGTTCGGCCACCTTCTCCGAGGAGATCCGCCAGATCGCCACCGGCCTACTGCGCGACCCGCTGACCATCGAGATCAGCGCGCCCAACTCGGCGGCGCCGAGCGTCGCCCAGTGGATGATCCCGGTGGACAAGAAGCGCAAGGCCGAGCTGTTCCTACATCTGCTGGAGCGCGAGCGCTGGGAGCAGGTACTAGTGTTCTCGCGCACCCGCAAGGGCGTCGAGCGGCTGGCCGAGGAACTGCAGCAGCGCGGCTACCGGGCCGGCGCGATCCACAGCGACCTGCCGCAGCCGGCGCGCCTGCGCGCCCTGGAGCAGTTCAAGGCCGACGAGTTGCAGGTGCTGGTGGCCACCGACGTGGCTGCCCGCGGGCTGGACATCCAGGGTCTGCCGCTGGTGGTCAACCTCGATCTGCCGGTCGTCCCGGAATACTACGTGCACCGCATCGGCCGTACCGGCCGCGCCGGTGCCAGCGGCGAGGCGATCTCGCTGGTCTGCGCCGACGAGGTCGAACAATTGGCCGCCATCGAGGCGCTGATCCGCCAGTTGTTGCCGCGCCGCGAGGAGCCCGACTTCAGCCCCGAGCATCGGGTGCCGGAAACCGCCCTGGGTGGCGTCATCCTGAGCAAGCCGAAGCAGCCCAGGCAGAAACCGGTCCCCAAATTCGGCGACCGGCTCGACGACAAGGCCCGGCCGGCAGTGGAAGCGGTACGCCAGATGCCCAATCTGAGTACGCTGCCGGACAGGAAGAAGTAGGCCGGTCCGGTGCGCTCTCCTATCGGTATCCGAGCCAGCGCAGCAGCCCGTGGGCCGCGGCCCGGCCGCCGGCGAAGCAGGCGGTGAGCAGGTAGCCGCCGGTCGGCGCCTCCCAGTCGAGCATCTCGCCGGCGCAGAAGATGCCCGGTGCCTCGCGCAGCATCAGGTTTTCGTCCAGTGCCTCGAAAAGCACGCCGCCGGCGCTGCTGATCGCCTCGTCCAGCGGGCGCGGGCGCACCAATTCGAGCGGCAATGCTTTGATCAGCCCGGCCAACCGTTCCGGTTCGGCGAAGGCGGCGGTCGGCGCCAATTCGCGCAGCAGCGCGGCCTTGGTCCCGTCGAGGCCGAGCTGGCCGTGCAGGTGCCTGGCCATGGAGCGCGAGCCGCGTGGCTTGCGCAGGGCGGCGAGCACCCTGGCCGGCGCGTGCCGTGGCAGCAGGTCGATGAAGACGGTGGCGCCGCCTTCGCGCTCGATCCTGTCGCGGATCGTCGCGGACAGCGCGTAAACCAGGCTGCCTTCGATTCCCCCGGCGGTCAGCACGAACTCCCCCTGCCGCGCCGGCCCGTCGTCCAGGCCCAGAGCGACGTTCTTCAACGGCGCGCCGGCGAAACGTTCGCGCAGGTGCGCGCTCCAGCCGGCCACATCGAAGCCGCAGTTGGCCGGACGCAGGGGCGCGACCGCCATGCCGCGCGCTTCCAGCAGCGGAACCCAGGCGCCGTCCGAGCCGAGCCGCGCCCAACTGCCGCCGCCCAGGGCGAGCAGGGTGGCGGCGGGCCGGATACGCCGCTCGCCCGCCGCAGTGGCCAGGCGTAGGGCGCCATCGGCGTCCCAGCCGAGCCAGCGGTGACGGGTGTGGATTCGCACGCCAGCCTCGCGCAGGCGCCGCAGCCAGGCGCGCAGCAGCGGTGCGGCCTTCATGTCGGCGGGGAACACCCGTCCGGAGCTGCCGACGAAGGTGTCGATGCCCAGGCCGTGCACCCATTGGCGCAGCGCCTGGGCATCGAACCCCTCCAGCAGCCGTCCGATTTCCGCGCGTCGCGTGCCATAGCGGGATAGGAAGGCTTCGCGCGCCTCCGCGTGGGTGATGTTCATCCCGCCGACCCCGGCGAGCAGGAACTTGCGCCCGACCGAGGGCATGCGTTCGTACAGCTCGACGGCAAGGCCCGCCCGGCTCAGCACCTCGGCGGCCATCAGTCCGGCCGGTCCGCCGCCGATGATGGCGACCATGGGGGTGGAAGTGACGTCGGACATGCAGGCTCCTGGGCAGAGGCGGGGGGCGCATTCTACTGCGCCGACGGTACGGCTTCAGCCGAGGCCGAGTTCCCGCCAGAGGCGCGCGGCGCTGTGGTGGAGAATGCCGTGGCGCCGCGCCAGGGCGGCGCGGTCCCGGTCGTAGCCGCCGCCGATCACGCCGAGCACCGCGATCCCGCGCGCGAGGCAGTGGCGCAGCACGGTGCCGTCGCGGGCGGCGAGGCCAGCATCGCTAAGCGCTAGGTAACCGAGGGCATCGTCCTGGTGCACGTCCACGCCGGCGTCGTAGAGCACAAGGTCCGGCTGGTACAGCGGCAACAGGTAGTTCAGCGCGTCGTCGACCACCTTCAGGTAGTCGGCGTCGCCCATGCCGCGCGGCAAGCCGATGTCCCAGTCGCTTCTGGCCTTGCGCGCCGGGAAGTTCTGCTCGCAGTGCAGCGACACGGTGATCGCCTCTGGGGTGTCTTCGAGGATGCGCGCGGTGCCGTCGCCCTGGTGCACGTCGCAGTCGAAGATCAGCACGCGGCCGACCCGCCCGCTCGCCAGCAGGTAGCGGGAAACCACCGCCAGGTCGTTGAAGATGCAGAAGCCGGAAGGATGGTCGTGGTGGGCGTGATGAGTGCCGCCGGCCAGGTGGCAGGCGAGTCCGTGTTCCAGGGCCAATTCCGCGGTCAGCAGCGAGCCGCCCACCGCCAGCACGGTGCGCCGGGCCAGCGCCGGGGTCCAGGGCAGGCCCAGGCGGCGCAGTTCCTCGCTGCTCAGTGCGCCGCTGCAGTAGCGCTCGATGTAGGCCGGGTCGTGGGCCAGGGTGAGGATGTCCGTCGGACAGGGCTCGGGGCGGCGCAGCTCGGCGTCGCTGGTCAGGCCGCTGTCGACCAGATGATCGTGCAGCAAGCGGAACTTTTCCATGGGAAAGCGGTGGCCCTCCGGGAGGGGCGGGCTGTATTCGTCGTGGTAGACCAGCGGCAAGGACATGGCGGCACTCCGCGGCAAGGGGCGGTCCATGATGGCGGGCAGCCGTGGCGGGGCTCAAGTGCGCCGGATGCGGATATCGCTGACGCCAAGCTCCTCGGTGCGGCTTTCCAGGCTGGGCCGGGTGGGCCGCTCCCAGGGCGCGTCCTCGGCGATCTGCAGTTGCGCAATGTGCTTGAGCAGGATCTGCAGGCGCGCCTGATTCAGGGTCGGTTCGCTGTAGCCCTGCATGGTCAGGGAGTCGCTCCGGCCGTTGATGCTGTACTGGACGATATAGTGTTCGAGTCTGGTCATGGTGCTCTTCCTGCTTGTCGCTGTAGCGTTTGACCTGCAGAATCATGCGGGTTTCCTGATTTTGGCCGGCTATGCTTCTGGGAAACTCGGTAAGCGGCCGGTCTTGACCATGAAGCGCCCAAGACCGATCCTTGCGCGCTTTCTTTCAGTTAACGGGGGGTTTAAATGCAGGGGCAGGCGCAAGTCGTCGACTATTTGAAGGAATTGCTGCGCGGCGAACTGGCGGCACGCGATCAGTACATGCTGCACTCGCGGATATACGCCGATTGGGGCCTGAGCAAGCTCCACGAGCGCATGGACCACGAGATGAGCGAGGAGACCCAGCATGCCGACGCTCTGCTGAAACGCATCCTGTTTCTGCAGGGAGCGCCGGACATGAGTCCCGAGCCGATCAATCCGGGGCAGACCGTGCCGGAAATGCTGCGCAACGACCTGGCGCTCGAGTACCACGTGCGCGACGCGCTGGCCAAGGGCATCGAGCTCTGCGAACAGCTCGGCGACTATGTCACCCGCAACATCCTCCAGGCGCAGCTCGACGACACCGAGGAAGACCATGCCTACTGGCTGGAGCAGCAGCTCGGCCTGATCGATCGCATCGGCTTGCAGAACTACCTGCAGTCGCAGATGTGAGTTTCCGCTCCGGCCTACGGCCGGAGTCTTTCGCCATGGGGCTCGCCGTCAGGATGGACATCGGTCCATGCGCTGGCCGCCCGTCTTCAGCTCCCTGATGATCGGACAGTCCGGGCGCTCGTCGCCCCGGCAGTGATCCACCAGGTTGCGGAGCGTGTCGCGCAGGCTGGCGAGTGTATCGATCCGGCACTCCAGCCCTTCGATATGCGCGCAGAGCAGCGCCTTCACCGCGGCGCTGGTGCGCTGGCTGTTTTCCCAGAGGTCGAGTAGCCAGCCGACCTCGGCCAGCGAAAAGCCCAGATCCCGCGAACGCTTGATGAAGGCGAGGCGCTGCAGATCGGCCTTGGTGTAGTGGCGATAGCCATTGGTACCGTGCCCGGCCGGGGCGATCAGGCCGATGGCTTCGTAATGGCGGATCATTTTGGCGGACAGGCCGCTGTGCTTCGCTGCTTGGCCGATGTTCATCGCAGCTTTCCTCTACAGGGCCACTGGCCCGTTCCGGGACTTGACCTTGCCCGGGGGGCAAGCTCGACACTGTGCCCTCCCATTCTCTAGAGGAGTGTCAGGATGCAGAAGTTTCAAGTGAAGGGCATGAGTTGCGGCCATTGCGTACGCGCCGTCACCCAGGCGGTGCAGGCGCTGGATGCCGCAGCCGAGGTGCAGGTGGACCTGCCCAGCGGCGAGGTGAGGGTGACCAGCCGGTTGCCTGCCGAGCAGGTGATGGAGGCGATCCGCGAGGAGGGCTACGAGGTGGCGCCGGTCTGAACGGGGCGCTGGCCGGCGATCCGCCAGTCGCAGAGCAGGCCACTGAACAGGGCGTCGATCATCACCGGCGCCTCGATCTGGAGGTCGAACAGTCCGGGATCGCGCAGGCCGTCGCTGAGCATGCCGACCAGGGTGGCGTGCAGTAGGCGCGCCGCCAATGGCGGGCTGATGCCGGGACGCAGGCGTTGCCGCTCGCGTTCGAACTGTTCCTCGCTGAGGGCGATGAACTGGTTGATGAAGTTGGTATGGCGTTCCTGGGCGTCGCTCAATTCGTCGGTGAATTCGCAGCGCATCAGCAGGATCGTCAGGATGTTGCGCTCCTGCTCGTTGACGGCCAGGTCGGCCATGATTTCCACGAGCAGGTCGCGCAGATTCTGCAGGGGGTAAGCTTGCGCCGGGGCATTCAGCCGCTCGGCGATCTGTTCCGGCCGAGGGCGGACCTGGTCGAGTATCTCGTTGAGCAGATGGCTCTTGTTCTGGAAATGCCAGTAGACCGCACCACGGGTCACGCCGCTGGCGCGGGCGATCTGTTCCAGGCTGGTATGGGCCACGCCGTTGCGTAGAAATAGCCGCTCGGCGGTAGCAAGGATGTTTTCGCGGGTCTTTTCGGCATCAGCCTTGGTTCGGCGCATAGCGTGTTCTGAATGATTGGCGGTAATGAAAAATCCCTTTACGGGCTGGCTCCAACCCTTGGCCCGTGCAGGAGCTGCGCCAGTCGACAGGACCGGTTGCGCTCGGCTGAGGTACTGGAGTTTACCTGCCTTTGCTGCCTGGAACGCTCTGTTTACTCCTTGTTTACAAGCACATCCGCATGTAAGCATCCGCCGGATGCCGTCGTATCCTTCGCCCTCCGTTCTTCTCCAAACGTTCCGTGGCCGTCCTCGCTGCGGAGGGAGTTCGCCCACTTGACTCTACCCTTGCTGCTGATTCTCGGTGCCCTGACGGCCTTCGGTCCACTGGCCATCGACTTCTACCTGCCCAGCTTTCCTACCCTGGCCGCCGCCTTCGGCACCGATGTGGAGCATGTTCAATTGTCCCTGGCGGCCTATTTCATCGGCATGACCATCGGCCAACTGGCCTACGGGCCGCTGGCCGACCGCCTCGGCCGGCGCCTGCCACTGCTTTTCGGCGTCGCATTGTTCAGTTTGGCATCGCTGGCTTGCGCCCTGGCCGGCAGCCTCGAGCAACTGATCGTGGCGCGCTTCGCCCAGGCGCTCGGTGGCTGCGCCGGCATTGTGGTCGCCCGCGCCGTGGTCCGCGATCTGTGCGACCCGCTGACCAGCGCGAAGGTGTTTTCCCGCCTGATGCTGGTGATGGGACTGGCACCTATCCTCGCGCCCCTGGCCGGCGGACTGTTGCTCCAGGCGTTCGGTTGGCAGTCGATCTTCCTCTGCCTGGCCCTGTTCGGTACGCTGACCTTCCTGGCCGTACTCCTGCTGCTGCCGGAAACCCTGGCCGGCGATACGCCGCGCCCTTCCTTCGGCGAGGGTTTCCAGCGCTACTTCGGGCTGCTGCGCGACCGGGAGTTCATGAGCTTCAGCCTAGCCGGCGGGGTGGCCATGGCCGGGATGTTCGCCTACATCGCCGGCTCGCCGTTCGTCTTCATCGAACTCTACGGGGTACCGGAGGAGCACTATGGCTGGCTGTTCGGCAGCAACGCGGCGGGCTTCATCCTGGTGTCCCAGCTCAATGCCCGGGTGCTGCACTGGCGCGGCCCGGGGTTCTGGCTGCGCCGGGTGATCTGGCTGCATGCCGGCAGCGCACTGGTCTTGCTGCTGGTGGCGCTGGCCCGGCCGGCGACGCTATGGCCACTGCTGCCGCCGCTGTTCGTCTGCATTGCCAGCCTCGGGGCGATCATGCCCAACGCCATGGCCTGCGCCCTGGCCAAGCAGGGTGCTCAGGTGGGTAGCGCCTCGGCATTGCTGGGCAGCCTGCAGTTTTGCATGGCGGCGCTGGCCTCGGCCCTGGTCGGTGCGCTGCACGACGGCAGCGCCCTGCCCATGGCCCAGGTGATCGGCCTGTGTGCACTGATCGCGGCGGGCGTCGGCTGGTACAGCGGCCAACTGGATACCCGGTCGCGTTGAGCGCGTCGTTCAGCGCTCGTTCCGCGGCCAGGAATGCGGTGCCTTCAGGCGGTTCTCCAGGCGATTGGCGAACTTGCGGGCCTCGTGTTCGCTACGAAACGGTATCGCGAACCTGTCCAGTTGCACCGTCCAGCGGTCCCGGGGGCCGACGATCGGTCGAATGATGACGTGCATGGCTTTCTCCTTTCTTGTCGCCGCCGGGGCAGGTCGCGCCCGGCACTACCTTTCTTTCCGGAATGCTCCGGCTGCGCGGCGTCGCGCTGGATGACACGGGTCAAGAGGGGCCGGAAGCGCACTGTGGCAAATCGCCTGCCCGCGGCGTCGCTTGCCGATGGGTGATCGAGCTTGGCCGTAGCGATCATGCTGGCCGACTATCGTTAAGGTTGCTTTAATGCGACAGGCACAGAGTCGCGCCACTATTTCACACGAGGTCGTTTCCATGCGCAAAATCATCCTGCTGGGTCTCGCCCTGGCCAGCCCGCTGGCTCTCGCCGGCCCCCGCTGCAGCGAGGTCGACAAGGCCCAGTGGCAGGACTCGGCGAAGTTCCAGGAACAGCTCAAGGCTCAGGGCTACGAGATCAGGAAGTTCAAGGTTACCGACGGCAACTGCTACGAGATCTACGGATTCGACAAGGACAGGCGCAAGGTCGAGATCTACTTCGATCCGGTGAGCGGCAAGCCAGTCAAGGAAAACATCAAGGACTGAGCGGTCGTGGGCAGCGAAACCCTGCGCCTGTGGGACCCGCTGGTGCGCCTGTTCCACTGGTCGCTGGCCGGCGTGTTCGTCGCCAACTATTTCTTTACCGAGACGGGCGAGTCCTGGCATGTCTGGCTGGGCTACTTCGCGCTGGCCTGGATTCCGATCCGGGTGTTGTGGGGATTCGTCGGCACGCCGGCGGCGCGCTGGGCGGATTTCTGGCCGACCCGGGCGCGTCTGGCCGAGCACCTGCGGGCGCTGGGGAGCGGTCGTTCGTACCACCGGCTCGGTCATTCGCCGCTGGGCGCGCTGGTGATGATCCTGATGATGGCCTGCATGTCCGGCCTCGGCGTGAGCGGCTTCCTGATGAAGGAGGTCGACTACTTCTGGGGCTCGGATGCGCTCGAGGTGCTGCACGAGTCGCTGGCCGACGTTCTGCTCGTGCTGGTCTGCCTGCATTTGGCGGCGGCTTTGATCGAAAGCGTCCGTCTGCGCGAGAACCTGCCCCTGTCGATGATCACCGGTCGGCGGCGCAAGCTGTAGCCGGGAATTGCCCAGCCGATTGGCGATTTTTTACGCAACCTGCTGGAGCCCGCGCTGGCTCGACATCCGGCCCAGCCATCCCGGCTTTATCCACAGCCTTTTCCCCGCCTATTGTTGAGAAACGCAGTCCGATCTCGGGAAAAACCCTCCGCTGCTCGGGAGCCTGTGGACGAAGGGGAGGGCAGGCCACCGGGGCGGCGCTGGACGAAAACTGTACGGAGCGTCCGCGAGCCAGGTCCGCTGCGGCCGCCAGCCACTCATCCCGGCGTTATTCACAGTTGTGCCCACAGTCTTTGTGAATAAAAGCCGGATGCGGCGTCCCATCAGTCGTATTCCGCCGGCTCGTGGTCGCCCAGCAGGCGTCGCTGGCGCGCCGTGCAGGCGGCCAGCACTGCCGGATCGAAGCGCCAATACAGGTAGGGCGAGAACTTCTGCGCCACCATCCGCCGGCCGTAGTGCACCTGCAGCAGGTAGCGTGTCCGGTCCGGCGTGCGGTTGCGACTGCCGGCATGCCAGAGTTCGCTGCGAAAGAACAGCAGGTCGCCGGCCCGGCACAGTACCGGTTCGGGCGCGAGGCCCTGCCAGTGCTCCTCGCCCGGATGGGGCGGCCGACCGGCGCGGTGGCTGCCGGGAATGACCAGGGTCGGACAGAGATCCTCGTCGATCTCGTCGAGGTAGAGATGCGCCGTGCAAATCTGCATGGGCAACTGGAAGGCCGGATCGGCGAGCAGGTTCGGCGGCAGTTCCATGACCAGATAGTCGAGGTGCAGGCCGGCGCCGATGAAGCCGGGATGGCAACGCCAAGCGGTCTGGCCGATCACATGGCAGTCGGCGCCGAGCGCGGCTTCGGCCAGTTCGATCACCCCCGGCAGGTCGAGGTAAGGCAGCCACAGAGGCGATCGGTCGAATACGCACTTGTAGTGATCAACCAGGCCGGTGTAGTCCCAGTGCTCGGGTTCGAGACGATCGATGGCGTCGCGCAACCTGGCGATCTGTCCGGCATCCAGCGCGCCGGGCAGCAATGTGAAGCCCTCCTCGTGCAGCGCCTGCAGACGCCGGGCGGTCGGTTCCGGGATGACGGAGACATGGGGCATACTTTCGGTTTCCGCTTTTCGCTCAGTCTAGAACCGTCGGCGCGGGCTCTGCATCCGCTATGCTGCGGCTCCTCATCCTGGTCGCCGAGGGTCGTCCATGAGCCTGCACTGCGAAGAGGTTCGCCTCAATCTGCCCCATATCGAACTGGCCGCCCATCTCTATGGACCGGAAGACGGTCCGCCGGTGCTGGCCCTGCATGGCTGGCTGGACAATGCCATGAGTTTTTCCCGCCTGGCGCCGCGCCTGGCGGGACTGCGCATCGTCGCCCTGGACTTCGCCGGCCACGGCCATTCCGCCCATCGTCCGGCCGGCCTGGGCTACAGCCATTGGGAACATGCCTTCGACGTGTTGCAGGTCGCCGAGCAGTTCGGCTGGCAACGCTTCTCTCTGCTCGGCCACTCCATGGGCGCCATCGTCGCCGTGCTGCTGGCCGGTGCGCTGCCGGAACGGGTCGAGCGGCTGGCGTTGATCGACGGCGGCATGCCGATCACCCGCGAGGCCGCCGAGGCGCCACAGCAACTCGGCGATGCCCTGCGCGGGCACCTGGCGCTGGCTGGCAAGCGCAAGCCGGTCTACGAGAACGTCGAGCGGGCGGTGCTGGCGCGCATGCACGGAATGGCCGCGCTGAGCCGCGAGGCCGCCGAGCGGCTCGCCGAACGCGGCTTGATGCCGGTGCCCGGCGGTTATACCTGGCGGGCCGACAGCCGTCTGCGTCTGCCCTATGCGCTGCGCCTGGACTCGGCCCAGGCCGAGGCGTTTTTGCGTGCGGTGCGTTGTCCGGTGAGCCTGGTACTGGCCCGCGAGGGGCTGCTGACCGGCCGGCCGTCGCTGGCGGCGCTGCTGGAGCAGCTATCCTTCGAGGTGCACGAGCTGCCCGGCGGACATCATCTGCATCTGGACGACGAGGCCGGCGCCCAGGCTGTAGCAGACTGTTTCAAAGCGCTGTTCCCCGCGTCTTGACTCGCCGGGGACTGCTCGGGAGAGTGGCCGCACTTCCGGGAGCTGTCATGGTGGCAGGCCATGTGTGCCTGTCCGCCGCGCCTCCCACCGTTCGTTCGAGCCGAGTCTTCGAGGAGCCAGATGCGCCTGAGCCTCTTCTGCTATCTGCTATTGGCCGGCAGTTCCCTGTTAGCCGCCGACCTGCCAGACGGCCACGACCACGAGGTGCTGCCACGCTTCCCCCAAGCCGAGATCGTCGAGTCCAGTCAGGGCGATGCGGAGCGCCGCTACCCCCTGGGCGGCATTCAGCGGATCAGCGGACGCCTGCGCTACGAGCGCGAAGTTCTGGCCGAGGGCCGGCTGTCCGCGACCACCTACCAACTGCCGGTCGGGCATCTCGCCGCGGAGGCTTTCGCCCAAGCCCGCGAATCCCTGCTCCGGCAGGGGGCCGAACTGCTCTACTGGTGCGATGGGCGCGACTGTGGCTCCAGCAGCCTGTGGGCCAATACGGTATTCGGCAATGCCCGCCTGTACGGCCTGGAAGAGCGCCAGGCCTTCGCCCTGTTGCGCCTGGCCGCGCCGCGCCGCGACAGCCTGCTGGCGCTGTACGCGATCACCCGCGGCAATCGCCGGGATTATCTGCATGTCGAGCAGCTCGATGCCGCCGCCGCACTCGGCGAACTGCTGCCGACCCCGGCCACCCTGCTGCGCCAGTTGCGTACCGATGGCCAGTTGCTGCTGCCGGCGTTGAGCGGCGAGCCGGGCGCGGCCTGGGTCGATGTGCTGGCCCGCAGCCTGATGCTCGACAGTACCCTGCGGGTCGCCCTCGCCGGGGCGCAGGCGTCCGCCTGGCGCGGCGCGCTGATCGAGCGGGGCGTGCGGGCCGCGCGTCTGGAGCTGGACGAGACAGCCGTCGACGGGTTGCGTCTGAGCCGCCTGCCGTGAGTCGGGCCAGTGTTCCCCCGGTCGTTGCCCGGTGCCTTTTCCGTCGCCTGCCTCTGTCACAATGGCGATGCCGTCCAATCCTTGGCAGTCCTTTCGATGGAGTTGCGAGTCCGAATGTTCAATAACGATCGTCTGCTGGTGCTGCTGCTGCTTCTGGCGCTGCTCGGCGCCTGCCTGTGGGTGCTGCTGCCGTTCGCCTCGGCGCTTTTCTGGGCGGCCGTGCTGTCCTTCGCCAGTTGGCCGCTGATGCGCCTGCTGACCGCCCGGTTGAACGGCCGGGAGTCGGTGGCGGCCGGGTTGCTGACCGCCGGCTGGGTGATCCTGGTGGCGGTGCCGCTGCTGCTGTTCGGCTTCAATCTGGTCAATTACATCCGCGAACTCACCGGGCTGATCAACACGCTGCGCCTGGAGGGCCTACCGCCGCCGCCGGAGTGGTTGGCCGGAATGCCGCTGTTCGGCGACGAACTGGTCGACCTCTGGCGTACCGTCGATCAGCAGGGGCTGGCGTTGTTCGCCACGCTCAAGCCCTATCTGGGCCAGGTCGGCAACTGGCTGCTGGCGCGTAGCGCCAAGCTCGCCGGAGGCATGCTGGAACTGGCCTTGAGTCTGGTGCTGGTATTTTTCTTCTATCGCGACGGGCCGCGCCTGGAGCGTTTCGTGCAGAGCTTGCTGACGCGGCTGATCGGCGAGCGCGCCAAGCATTACCTGGAGCTGGTCGCCGCTACTGTGCAACGGGTGGTCAACGGGGTGATCGGTACCGCCGCGGCCCAGAGTGCCCTGGCGCTGATCGGCTTCTGGATCGCCGGGGTGCCGGGAGCGCTGCTACTCGGCCTGCTCACCTTCGCCCTCAGCCTGATTCCCATGGGTCCGCCGTTGGCCTGGATACCGGCCACCGCCTGGCTGGTCTGGCAGGGCGACTACGGCTACGCGATCTTCCTCGGCATCTGGGGCATGTTCGTGATCAGCGGCGTGGACAACGTGCTCAAGCCCTACCTGATCAGCCGCGGCGGCAACCTGCCGCTGGTGGTAGTGTTGCTCGGGGTGTTCGGGGGCATCTATGCCTTCGGCTTCATGGGCCTGTTCCTCGGCCCGACGCTGTTGGCGGTGGCCTACAGCCTGCTCAGCGACTGGGTGAGCGAGGTGCGTCCGGCGGAGCTGCCGGCCAGCCCGGCGCCGCGGCGGGAAGCCGGGGAGGAGAGGGTTTCCTCGGGCCCGTGATACTGCTTCACGAACCGAGTCGCTGCGTCGACGGGCTCTAACGCTCGTTCTCGCGTTCGTAGGTGTCCAGGCTGTCGCGGGCGATCTGCCGGCCGAGCTGGATCATCTCCGGCGCCCTGTGGAACTCGAAGAAGCGGCAGGCCTGCTTGGGCACGTTGATCAGGATGTCCGGCGGATAGCCGGCGATCTTGTACTGGGTCAACGCGTTCTGCATTACCTCCAAGCTCTGGTTGACCAAGTCGAGCAGCGTCGCCGGGGCGAGGGAGTCGACTACCTTGGCGCCGCTGGCCGACTTCGGCGCGCTTTCCGTCTCCGGCGCGGACGGCTCGTCCGGCTCCTCGCGCAGCGCTACCGGCAGCGGCGTGCCGTCCTCCTCGCGTCGGCGGAACGGCAGGCGCGAGCCGAGCGAGTCGAGCACGGCATCGACCCGGCTCCAGCGCAGCGCCGGACGCTCGCTCGCCGGCAGCCGGTACTGCTTGTGGTTGGGCGCGCCGAGGTTGACGGCGACGATCAGGTCGCAGTGGCTGGATACCACCGGGACGATCGGCAACGGGTTGAGCAGGCCGCCGTCGACCAGCATGTGATGGCCCTTGGTCACCGGGGTGAACAGGCTGGGAATTGCCGCCGAGGCGCGCATCGCCTGGTGCAGGCAGCCTTCCTGGAACCATACCTCCTGGTGGGTGGTGAGATCGGTGGCCACCGCGGTGAAGGGGATCGGCAGGTCCTCGATGTTCACTTCGCCGACGATCTCGCGGATGTGTGCGAAGATCTTGTCGCCGCGGATCACCCCCAGGCTGAAGCTGACGTCGAGCAGGCGCAGCAGGGCCAGGTAGTTCAGGCTCTCGATCCACTGGCGGTACTCGGGCAGCTTGCCGGCGGCATGGATGCCGCCGATCACCGCGCCCATGGAGCAGCCGGCGATGCAGCCGATCTCGTAGCCGCGGGTTTCCAGTTCCTCGATCACCCCGATGTGGGCGTAGCCCCGTGCGCCGCCCGAACCCAGTACCAAAGCCACTCGTCTGCCCATGGGATCTTCCGTTCCGCTCGTTTCCCGAACCATACGCCGGGCAGGGCGCGGCGCCAAGGCAGGCTTTTGGTACAATTCGCCGCCTTTTCAGTTCCCTGTTTTCGAGGACGCCCCATGAGCGAGCCCATTCGTCTGACCCAGTACAGCCATGGCGCCGGTTGTGGCTGCAAGATCGCCCCCAAGGTGCTGGAAGTGATCCTCGCCGGCAGTGGCGCACAGAATCTCGACCCGAAGCTCTGGGTCGGCAACGCCTCGCGCGACGACGCCGCCGTGTACGCCATCGACGAGGAGCGCGGCGTGGTGTCGACCACCGATTTCTTCATGCCGATCGTCGACGACCCCTTCGACTTCGGGCGCATCGCCGCGACCAACGCCATCAGCGATATCTACGCGATGGGTGGCGATCCGCTCCTGGCTATCGCCATCCTCGGCTGGCCGATCAACAAGCTACCGCCGGAAGTGGCCCGCGAGGTGATCGCCGGCGGTCGCGCGGTCTGCGATGCGGCGGGTATCCCGCTGGCCGGCGGACATTCCATCGACACCCCGGAGCCGGTCTTCGGCCTGGCGGTGACCGGCATGGTGGAAAAGCATTTTCTCAAACGCAACGACACCGCCAGCGCCGGCTGCCGCCTGTACCTGACCAAGCCGCTGGGCATCGGCATCCTCACCACCGCGGAGAAGCGCTCCAGGCTGCGGCCCCAGGATGTGGGCGTGGCGCGCGACTGGATGTGCACCTTGAACAAGCCTGGCAGCCGCTTCGGCAAGCTGGCGGGGGTCAAGGCGATGACCGACGTCACCGGTTTCGGCCTACTCGGCCATCTGGTCGAGATGGCCGACGGCAGCGGGCTGTCGGCGCGCATCGAGTTCGCCGCAGTGCCGCTCCTTCCCGAGCTGGACTACTACCTGGAGCAGGGCTGCGTCCCCGGTGGCACCCTGCGCAATTTCGACAGCTTCGGCGAGCGCATTGCGCCGATGCCGGAGCTGTGCAAGCTGATCCTCTGCGACCCGCAGACCAGCGGCGGCCTGCTGGTCGCGGTGAGCCCCGAGGGCGAGGCGGAGTTCCTCGCCTGCGCCGCCGGACTGGGCCTGACGCTGGCGCCGATCGGCGAGATGGTCGAGCGACAGCGCTTGGCGGTCGAGGTGCTCTTCTGATGCGCGCCGATACCGCCGATTACCTGCAGCTTTTCCTCGAAAACGTCCCCATGATGGACACCCGCGCTCCGGTGGAATTCGCCGGCGGCGCCTTTCCCAACGTACTCAACCTACCGCTGATGACCGACAGCGAGCGGCAGAAGGTCGGCACCTGCTACAAGCAGCACGGCCAGCAGGCGGCCATCGAGCTCGGCCATCGGCTGGTATCCGGCAGGACCAAGGAGTCGCGCATCCAGGCCTGGGCGGATTTCGCCCGTGCCCATCCCGAGGGCTACCTGTACTGCTTCCGTGGCGGCCTGCGTTCGCAGATCGTCCAGCAGTGGCTGAAGGACGAGGCCGGCATCGACTACCCGCGGGTGACCGGCGGCTACAAGGCGATGCGTAACTTTCTCCTCGATACCACCCGCCAGGCCACCGCACAGTGCACGTTCGTGCTGGTCGGCGGCCTCACCGGCACCGGCAAGACCGAGGTGATCGCCGCCCTGGGCAACGCTCTGGACCTCGAAGGCCACGCCAATCACCGTGGCTCCAGCTTCGGCAAGCGGGCCACACCGCAGCCGGCGCAGATCGACTTCGAGAATCGTCTGGCCATCGACATCCTGCGAAAGCGTGCGGCCGGTGTCGGCCGCTTCGTGCTGGAGGACGAGAGCCGCCTGGTCGGCAGTTGTTCGCTGCCGCTGGAGCTGCACCAGGGCATGCAGCACTATCCGTTGGTCTGGCTAGAGGACAGCTTCGAAGGGCGCGTCGAGCGCATCCTGTGCGACTACGTGGTCGATCTCTGCGCCGAGTTCGTCGCCGTCGAAGGGCCACAGGCCGGTTTCGCCGCCTTCGCCGCGCGCCTCACCCAGAGCCTGGCGAACATCGTCAAGCGGCTCGGCGGCGAGCGTTACCAGCGGCTGTCGACGCTCATGGCGCGGGCTCTCGCCGAGCAAGAGGCGGGAGGTGGCGTCGCGTTGCATCGCGACTGGATCGTCGGCCTGCTGCGTGAGTATTACGATCCCATGTATGCCTACCAGCGCGAGAGCAAGGCCGGGCGCATCGTCTTTTCCGGCGATCGGGAAGCCGTGCTGGCCTATCTGCGCGAATGCGCGGCGGGAGCCGTCGACGGCTGAGCGTGCCGTTTCTCCGATGCCGGGACGGTCGGCGCCTGCAAGGTGCTACGCAGGTGCTCCTCGAATTGCCTGACGATGGCCGCCCAACCCTGGTGGCTGGCATGCTGGCGGGCGTTCAGGCGGACCCTGCGCAAGTTTTCCTCGTCCTCCAGCAGCCAGTTGGCCGCTTCGATGAAGCTCTGCTCGTCGCCCGGCTCGGCCAGCGCGCCGTTGTGTCCGTGACGGATGTGCTGGGCGGCGGCGGCCTGCTCGTAGGCGACCACGCCGAGCCCGGAGGCGAGCGCCTCCAGTACCACGTTGCCGAAGGTTTCCGAGAGGCTGGGGAAGATGAACAGATCGCCCGAGGCATAGTGGGTGGCCAGCGTCTCGCCCAACTGCATGCCGCAGAAGTGGGCTTCCGGCCACTGCTGGCGAAGGCTGGTGTACAGAGGCCCGTCGCCGACCACCACCAGCTTTAGCCGGCGCTGCGGATGGGCCGCCTGTAGGCTGCGGAAGCTGTTGCCAAGCAGGCCGAGATTCTTCTCCGGCGCCAGCCGTCCGACGTGCAGCACGACCAGGTCGTCGTCGCCCACTCCCCAATTGGCGCGCAGGCTGGCGGAGCGCCGGGCCGGATGGAACAGGTGGCTGTCGACGCCGCGGGAGAGCAGTTCCAGGCGCTCGAAGCCGCGCCGGGTCAGTTCCATGCGCTGGCTGGTGCTGGGCACCAGGGTCAGCCGGGAGTGGTTGTGGAACCAGCGTAGGTAGCCGGTCAGCAGGCGGGTTAGAAGGCCGAAGCCGTAATGGCTGCTGTATTGCTGGAAGTTAGTATGGAAGCCGCTGATCGCCGGAATCCCCAGGCGCCGCGCGCAGCGCAGGGCGGACAGGCCCAGCGGTCCTTCGGTGGCGATGTAGATCACGTCCGGGGGCTCGCGTTTCCAGCGGTGCAGCAGCTTGCCGGTGGCCGACTGGCCCCACTGCAGGCCCGGATAGCCGGGCAATGGCCAGCCGCGGGTCAAAAGCAGCTGCTCGTCGCCGCGCCGGCCCCGGTCATTGCCCTGCCGAGGGCGCACCACTTGCACGTGGTGGCCGCGGGCGCGCAACCCGTCGCACAACCGGCCCAGGGTATTGGCGACGCCATTGACTTCAGGGGGGAAGGTTTCGCTGATCAGGGCGATATGCAGGATGTCAGTCATGACCGTCAGTCTCGGAGCATAATATGTCAGACCGATGACAGCCGGCTGACGTTCCGGTGATGGGCGACGTTCTGTGGCGATCGGAAGATCGTTCGTCGGCCCCGCCTGCCTCGGGGCGTGGCCGCCGGATGCCTTTGCGCGGGGGGCGGGACGGCTCCATTGGCCTGCGACGATACCCGCAAGCGGCGCTACGTCCGTTGCGGCCATCGACCTCGCGTCGTCCGTTTCACTGCCATGAGCGACTCCATGGGGTTAGATTACCGGGCTGCCCGCACTCTTGTTCCGGATCTCGCAAAAGGCATTCGCCATCCATGTCGACTGCTCTTTCCCTGGTGCGCTATCTGACTTTCTTCGAACCGATACGCCGGTTCGCCGTTTTAGAAGCAATGGCCCACGCATGAACGTGTTCGAAATCATCCGCTGGGCCGGGACGAAGGCATCACCCTCGAGGTGAGCGCCGATCGCCTGGATGCGGACGATATCCGCCCCCGTCGCTGATGGCCGAGCTGTCGGCCTGCGAGGCCCCGATCGTCGAGATCCTGAAGCCGTCCAAGGAATCCTCGGCGCAGGGCCTGGACGATCTCGGTGTCCGGTTACCGGTTCTTCCTGATCGGCCCCGGCATGAGCAGCACCCAGGCGTTGGCCCTTGCCCGCTGGCGCTGGAAAGAGGCCGAGATCGTCGATTGAGTCCAAAGGCGGCGCCCTCCAGGCGGGCCGTTTCCCCTTGCATCTCCAGGCCAGTCCCGTCTTGCCGGCCCGGCTATCGGCAAGGCCGGTCCGCCGCTCTCGCATACCTGCCCCCGTATTGTTGCGCCGGCCATCCGAGCGGGCGTCCTGGCTCCGCCGGCGTCAACCTCTACGCCGTCTTCCGATCCTCATACGATCGACTGAACATTTGTCCGCCGGCGGCAGTCGTACCCTGAAACGCACGAACAATGTATCTCCATGCCGACCCGTGAGGCAGCCATGAGCGACAGTTCTGCGAACGCGAGCGGCAGCGCCGCCTATCCGATCACCCTTGACCTGAATGGCCAGACTCGCCGGCTCGAAGTCCTGCCCTGGACCACCCTGCTCGACTTGCTGCGCGAACAGCTCGGCCTGAGCGGCACCAAGAAGGGCTGCGACCACGGTCAGTGCGGTGCCTGCACCGTGTTGCTCGACGGCAAGCGGATCAACGCCTGCCTGACCCTGGCGGTGATGCACGACGGTGCGAAGCTGACCACCATCGAAGGTCTCGCCGAAGGCGACCGACTGCACCCCATGCAGGCGGCGTTCATCAGGCACGACGCCTTTCAGTGTGGTTATTGCACCCCAGGACAGATCTGTTCGGCCGTGGCGTTGATCGCGGAGGGGCATGCCCTGACCACCGACGACATCCGCGAGCAGATGAGCGGCAATCTCTGCCGCTGCGGCGCCTATCCCAACATTCTCGCCGCCATCGAAAAAGTGCTGGCGGATCGGGGAGAGGAGCGGCGATGAACCCTTTCGACTACGTCCGTCCCTCGGATATCGACGAGGCGATCCGCCTATTCGACCCTGGCAGCCAGTATATCGCCGGCGGAACCAACCTTCTGGACCTGATGAAGGAGAACCTGATCCATCCGGCCCGGCTGATCGACATCAGCCGGTTGCCGCTGGGCGGCATCGAGGAAACCGCCGAGGGCGGGCTGCGCATCGGAGCCCTGACGAGCAACGCCGATCTTACCTGGCACCCGGAAATCCGCCGGCGCTATCCGCTGCTGTCCCAGGCCATCCTCGCCGGCGCCTCGCCGCAACTGCGCAATATGGCGACCAGCGGGGGCAACCTGCTGCAGCGCACCCGCTGTTACTACTTCTACGACCGTGATACGCCGTGCAACAAGCGCGAGCCGGGTAGCGGTTGTCCGGCGCGGGACGGGCTCAACCGCATCCATGCCATCCTCGGCGCCAGCGAGGCTTGCGTGGCGGTCCACCCCTCGGACATGTGCGTCGCCCTCGCCGCGCTCGAGGCTTCGGTGCTGGTCAGGGGTGAGCAGGGCGAGCGCCGTATCGCCTTCGCGGATTTCCATCGTTTGCCGGGCGACGCGCCGGAGCGCGATAACAACCTGGCCGTGGGCGAGCTGATTACCGCCATCGAGCTGCCAGCTCAGGGTTTTGCCGGACACAGTGCCTATCTTAAGGTCCGCGACCGGGCATCCTACGCCTTCGCCTTGGTTTCGGTCGCCGCGGCGCTGGAGCCGGACGGCGACACCCTGCGCACCGCCCGTCTGGCCCTCGGCGGCGTGGCGCACAAGCCGTGGCGCAAGGCCGCCGCCGAGCAGGCACTGGTCGGCAGGCGTGCCGGCGCAAAAGCCTTTGGGGCCGCTGCCGAGGAGCTGCTGGCGGGCGCACAGGGCCTCGCCCACAACGCCTTCAAGATCGAACTGGCGCGCCGCGCCATCGTCCGGGCCCTGACCGACGCCGCCCGAGGAGCCGCCCGATGAACACCCTGCCTTCAGCGTCGAGCTCGCCGCTCGGCCAGCCGCTCGACCGGGTCGACGGCCCCCTCAAGGTCACCGGCCGAGCCCGTTATGCCGGCGAATTCCAGGTGCCTGGGCTGCTCCATGGCAGTGTGGTCACTAGCCGCATCGCCCGTGGGCGCATCCTCGCCATCGACGGCCGCGCCGCTGCAGCCGTGCCCGGCGTGCAACTGGTGCTGACCCACGAGAATCGCCCGCCGATCGCCGGCTACGACGATGCCTACGAAGATCAGGATGCCGCCGAGGGGCGGGCCTATCGTCCCTTGTTCAACGAGCGGATTCTCTGGAGCGGCCAGCCGGTGGCGCTGGTGGTGGCGGAGGATCCGGAGCTGGCCCGCTACGCCAGCACCCTGCTGCAGATCCGTTACGCCGACGAGGCGCCCGATACCGACCTCATCGGCAGCCTGGAGCACGCCCATGCCGCGCCCGGCGAGCTGCCGAAGCCGCGTGGCGATGTGGATGGGGCCTTGCAAGCCGCCAGGCTGCGCCTGGATCTCGACTACCTGTCGCCGGTGGAGCACCACAATCCGCTGGAGCCCCATGCCTCCACCGTGCACTACCTTCTGGACGGCCGCCTGGAGATCCACGACAAGACTCAGGGCGTGCAGAACTGCCAGCAATACATCGAGAAGGTGTTCGGCCTGGAGGGGCGAGTCCGCGTGATCTCGCCCTTCGTCGGCGGGGCTTTCGGCTCGGGGCTGCGCCCGCAGTATCAACTGCCGCTAGCGGTCATGGCCGCGCTCAAGCTCGGGCGTTCAGTACGGGTGTCCCTCACGCGCCAGCAGATGTTCACCTTCGGCTATCGCCCGCGGACCCTGCAGCGGATCTCACTCGGCGCCGCCCTGGACGGCCGGTTGCAAGCCCTGACCCACCAGGCCATCGGCCAAACTTCCCGCTTCGAAGACTTCACCGAGCACGTCGTCAAGTGGTCGGGGATGCTCTACCAGTGCCCCAATGTCCGTTTCGACTATCGGCTGGTGCCCTTGGACGTATTCACGCCGCTGGACATGCGCGCGCCCGGTGCCGTGCTGGGGCTGTACGCGCTCGAATGCGCGATGGATGAGCTGGCCTGCGCGGCGGGTATCGATCCGCTGCAATTGCGGCTGAAGAACTACGCCGAGCGCGACCAGAACGAAGACAAGCCCTTCTCCAGCAAGGCCCTGCGCGAATGCTACGCGCAGGGCGCCGAACGTTTCGGCTGGTCCCGCCGGCCGCCGCAGCCGCGCAGCCTGCGCGAGGGCGATCGGCTGGTGGGCTGGGGTATGGCCACCGGCATCTGGGAGGCTCTGCAGATGCCCGCCAGCGCCAAGGCCTGCTTGGGAACGGATGGCCGCTTGGTGGTCGGTAGCGCCACCGCGGATATCGGCACTGGCACCTACACGGTAATGACCCAGATCGCTGCAGCAGCCATGGGCCTGCCGGTCGACAGAGTGGAATTTCGCCTGGGCGACTCCAGCCTGTCCAGGGCACCGCTGGAGGGCGGCTCGGCGACCGTCTCGTCGGTGGGCAGCGCGGTGCAGCGTGCCTGCGCGGCACTGCGCCAGAAGTTGTTGGACGCCGCCCGGCGGTCGCCGGCATCGCCTTTCGGCGCTGCCAGCTTTGATGATGTGGAGTTCGTCGACGGACGGATGCGCCTAAAGGATGCTCCGCATGTCTGCATCGAGCTTACCCGGATCGTGCAAGCCGGCGGCGCGCTGGAGGCGGAAGCGCGCGCCAAGGCGGACGGGAAGCGCAAGGCCTATTCGACGGCGACCCACTCGGCGGTGTTCGTCGAGGTGAAGGTGGACGAAGCGCTGGGCATGCTGGAAGTCAGCCGAGTGGTCAGCGCCATCGCCGCCGGGCGTATCGTCAATCCGAAGACCGCGGCCAGCCAGATCGTCGGCGGGGTGGTCTGGGGCATTGGCATGGCGCTGCACGAGGAAACCCTGATCGACCACAACCTCGGCCGCTACATGAACCATAACCTGGCCGAGTACCACGTACCGGTGAATGCCGACATCGGCGACATCGAGGTGATCTTCGTCGAAGAGCGGGACGGGATCGTCAACGACCTGGGCTCCAAGGGCGTCGGCGAGATCGGCATCGTCGGTGTCGCGGCTGCGGTGGCCAACGCTATCCACCATGCCACCGGCAAACGGGTACGGGAACTGCCGATCACGCCGGACAAGCTGCTTTAGACCGCCAATGGCCGCCGGATAGCGCTTGGCCGAGCGACAAGCGTCTTGTCTCAATCCCGGCGGGGCAGGATCGGGGCGCTCACGATGGCTTCCCGATCTTTCCTCAGTCGCGCTTGCCGACCACCGGTACGCCGCCCTCGCGCACCCAGAACAGCGTGGCGCCGGCTACCGCGGCGGGCATCACCAAGAGATTCAGGCCGGGCACCAGCAGTGCGGCGTAGGTGATGCCGCCGAAGCTCAGGCTCTGCCAGCGGCGGGCGCGCAGCCAGGCAAGCATCTCGTTCCAGGACAGCTTGTTGTTGTCGGCCGGATAGTCGATGTACTGCACGGCCATCATCCACACGCCGAACAGCAGCCAGAGCGGCGGGGCGAGCAGGTTGAGCACGGGGATGAAGGACAGGATCAGCAGGAACAGCGCCCGTGGCAACAGATAGGTCAGCTTGCGCCATTCGCGGCTGAAGGTGCGCGGCGCCATGTCGAGCAGTTCGCGCCAGTGGAAGGGCGGGAAGTGATCCTCGCCGCGCACCACCACCTCCACCTTTTCCGCCAGGAAGCCGTTGAAGGGCGCGGCGATGACTGTGGCCAGCAGGGTGAAGGTGAAGAACACGATCAATACCACCAGCAAGACGAACAGCGGCCATAGCAGGTAGTCGAGGAAGGACAGCCACTGCGGCAAGTTGGGCATGAGGGCACCGACCCAGTGTTCGAACTGGCGTATCGCGAAGGTGATCAGTCCAGCGAAAAGCAACAGGTTGACCGCCAGCGGCAGCAGGACGAAAAGGCGCAGGCCGGGGCTGAGCACGAGTCTCAGGCCTTCGCCCAGATAGTGCGGGCCAGACAGGACGGACGGGGGCATGGGGGTCTCCGGAAGCTGATTCGCGCCGACCTTACCGGCTTTGCCGGAGCAGGAAAAGCACTACTCGGGTCACGATAGGATCTGCCTATCGGGTAGATTGATATTGAAAATTTCCGCAGGCCGAAAACAGTGGGTAGCATGTTGCCAGAGACATGTAGAGTCGCCAGACAGTTGCCGGGGCCTCCGCTCTCCTTGAAGTCTCCCCCTTGTGCGGTGGCTCCCCTTTATACCTGTTCAGGCCTCGTGGCGGGGTGTCGCAGCGCACACCGCTCGGGCCGTTTTATTCTCCAGCTCCCGGAGCGGTAGCCGCTGGCCGGCTGCAAGAGCACGGCGGCGATGCCGGTTTTTCCTTTCCTGTCTCGTGCTTCGGTTTCCGGCGCTTGCGGCGTCGATACATCGAGGCAAATGGCAAGATAGCCCTCTCCTATGAGAGGGATTGGCTTTAAGCATTTCCTTTGCCAGGGATATAGACGTTAAGGATGCCGTTCATCCGACTCGTGATTCAATCGACGGCCGGCGCTTCGCGTCCACGGCCGACGGGCCGTCGGCTGTCCCCAGGTTTAATCAACTCTCGCAAAGGAAGATCCGTGAAAAAGCTACCCTTCGCCATTGGAGCCTGCGTCGTCGGCTACTTGGCAACCGTCTTCATCGTAGACCGTTTCGACGTGCGTCTCAGCGAACAGCATCTGGCCAATGCTCGACTGAACGGCATGGACAAGCTCACGAGCGAAGCTTTCAAGGTGTTGAACAGCAATGGTTGCCAGTATTGCCATACCCGCAACAGCGAGCTGCCGTTCTATGCCAACATGCCGATCGCCAAGCAACTGATGGACAAGGACATCGAGCTGGCCCAGCGTCAATTCAACATCGAGTCGCTGCTGGCCAGCGCGCAACAGGGCGAGGCGGTCTCGGAAGTGGACCTGGCTAAGATCGAGTCGGTGATGCAGGACAGCACCATGCCGCCGAACCTCTACCTGAGCATGCACTGGCGGTCCCGGCTGTCCGACCAGGAGAAGGGTGTGCTGCTCGACTGGGTGAAGGCTGAGCGCCTGAAGCAGAGTTCGGCCGACGCGGTCGCCGACGCCTACAAGTACGAGCCGGTGCAGCCGATCACCACCAGCTTTCCAGTGAACCCGGCCAAGGTCGCGCTGGGCGAGAAGCTCTACCATGATACCCGCCTGTCCGGCGACGACACCGTCTCCTGCGCCAGTTGCCATGCCCTGGACAAGGGCGGGGTGGACCGCCTGGATGTTTCCGTCGGGGTCGGCGGCTCGAAGGGGCCGATCAACGCGCCGACGGTGTACAACGCCGCCTTCAACGTCCTGCAGTTCTGGGACGGCCGCGCGGCCGACTTGCAGAAGCAGGCCGGCGGCCCGCCGATGAACCCGCTGGAGATGGCTTCCACCTCCTGGGCGCAGATCGTCGGCAAGCTGACGCAGGATGCCCAGTTGAGCGCCGAGTTCGCCGCCCTCTATCCGGAAGGCATTACCGAGAACAGCATCACCGACGCCATCGCCGAGTTCGAGAAGACCTTGGTCACCCCGAACAGCCGCTTCGACCTGTTCCTGAAAGGGCAGGGCGATGCTCTTAGCAGCGTGGAGAAGGAAGGCTACGAACTGTTCAAGAGCGCCAAGTGCGCGACCTGCCACGTGGGCGAGGCGATGGGTGGCCAGTCCTTCGAACTGATGGGCATCAAGAAAGATTATTTCGCCGACCGCGGCAATGTCAGCGAAGTGGACCATGGGCGTTACAACGTGACCAAGGACCCGCACGACATGTACCGCTTCAAGGTGCCGACCCTACGCAACGTCGCGCTGACCGCGCCCTATTTCCACGACGCCAGCGCCAAGACCCTGGAGGACGCGGTCGACAAGATGGCGGAGTACCAGGTCGGCATGAAACTGTCGAAGGACGAGATCGGCAAGATCGTCGCTTTCCTGCAGACCCTCAACGGCGAGTACCAGGGCAAGACCTTGCGGTGACCGGATGCTCCAGGGCCGTCGACACCGCGCCACGCAGCCGCGAAGGGTGGTGTCGACGGACTCTAGCTAGCCCTTGCGGCCGAGCGGCCGGCCGGCGAAGCGCACGCCGGGCAAACCGCTGCGCATGAGCGCGCGGATGTTGCCGTGGTCGCTGCCTTGGGGATCGGCCAGCACGGCGCGGTAGTGCTCGCCGAAGGCCAGCAGGGCCTCCTCGTCACTGAAGTTCTCCAGCAGCGCCAGGCCCAGAGTCTTGCAGGAGCCTTCGTTCTGCCCGGCGGCATTCTCCAGTGAACCGTTGACGAAAGCGCTCGGCCGGTAGTCGTAGTGCTCGGCGACGAAGGCTAGGGTGTCGGCGAAGGCATGTTCCCCGCTGCGCAGGCGGGTACGGAAGTCGTTCAGATCGGTCATTTCCTGCTGCTCTTCTCGAAGGCCGCCGACTGCTCGGGGCTGGCCTCTTTCTGGTATTTGTTCTTCCACTCTTCGTATGGCATGCCGTAGATCTCTTCGCGCGCCTGTTCGACGCTGAGTTCGACGGAAAGGTCGTCGGCGGCGTCCTTTAGCCATTTCCACAGGCAGTTGCGGCAGAAACCGGCGAGGTTCATCAGGTCGATGTTCTGCACGTCCGGTCGGCTGCGCAGATGCTGGACCAGGCGGCGGAAGGCAGCGGCTTCGAGTTCGATGCGTTGTTCTTCGGTCATCTTGGTTCCCCGGCTCACAGTCGTCGGTGGACGGCCGGCGAGGTGGCCGTCGGGCGCGATCATACTCGGCGCCGCTGGCCGTCACCAGCGTGTCCAGGCGGGCCGCGCTCAGTTCCGGCGATGGGCGGCGAGGGTGATGGACACCGATTCGGCGAAGCGCAGGGCATGGGGCTTGTCCACCTCCACCTGAGCGTAGTGCACGCTCGGGTAGCCCATCACCAAGTCGAGGATTTCCTGGGTCAGGCGTTCGAGCAGGGCGAAGCGGTTCTCCTCCACGTGGTGGATGATCGCCTTGGTCAGGGTGCGGTAGTTCAGGGCCTGGTCGATGACGTTGTCGCGCACGGCATCCACGGCGGGGTAGAGCACGGTGAGATTGATCAGCACGTCTTGCTTGTTGAGGATTTCTTCCTCCTTGATGCCGATATAGGTGCGCAGACGCAGGTCCTTGACCCGAATCCGCGCCATGCCTGGTTCCAGTCGCGGCATAGGCTTGCTCCGTCCTGTCGGTTGCGGAAGTGGCGTGGCACTCACTTGAGGTGACGGCCGCCGTTGACCGTCAGCGTGGTGCCGGTAACGTAGGGATTGTCCAACAGATAGCGTAGGCCCAGGTAGACCGCCTCGGCGCCGGGCTCGATGCCGAGGGCGGACTTGGCCAGGGTCCTGGCGCGGTATTCGGTATCGTCCTGCGGCTTGAAGAGGATCAGTGCCGGCGCGATGCCGTTGACCTTGACGCGCGGCGCCAGGCGCGCGGCGAAGGATAGGGTGAGGTTGTCGAGGCCGGCCTTGCTGGCGCTGTAGGCGATGTGCTGGGCGCTGCCCTTGCGTGTCACGTCGTCGCCGATATGCACGATGTCCGCCGGGCTGGAGCGCTCCAGCAGCTCGGCGCAGTGCAGGTTGATCAGGTAGGGCGCCAGCATGTGCACGTTAAACAGGCGCTGGAAGATCCGCGCCTCCTCGCCGGGCGTCGCTTCGCCCAGCCATTCCGAGGCGTTGTGTACGATGGCGCGCAGGCGGTCGGTGTGTTCCTTGAGCCGCTCGATGAAGGCGAGGATGCCGGCCTCGTCGGCGAAATCCGCCTGCAGGGTCGGCACGCCGCGCTCGCGCAGCCGCGCGAGGCCCGGCCGCTCGTGGCGGAAGGTGGCGATCACCGGCTGGCCCTCGTCGAGCAGGCGCTCGGCGCAGTACAGGCCTATGCGCTGGCTGGCGCCGGTGATCAGGATGGGAGCCGGGGACGCACTCATGGAGGACTCGCACAATCGGGGAGAGTGGGTCCAGCGACGCAGCATCCGGGTACCTGACCAGTTGGGAGAGACACCGCGCCACCGAACCTGCAGGGAACTTATAGCAGTGTCCTGATTTGTACAACCGTACCCGGCCTTCGGACCAGACCAAGATATGACGACGCCCGGCGGGACTCGCCAAAGAGAGGTTTTTTCCTGAATCGTTAACGTGAGAGTAATGAACGTCGAACCAGCTTGATTGAGCGCTCCCCGGCCGCCGCCCTACCGTGAGGCCTCGACAGCGGAACCCGTGGAGCAAGTATGACAACGACAATTTCCCTTCCCCGCCGCAGTGGTCGCGTCGACGCAGCGAAAAGCTTCGCCGGCTCGAGCAAGTGCGAAATCTCGCCGATGGCGTGGTCCTGCCGAGCAACAAGATGGTCGCCACCCTGGAAGCGCTGATCGCTCTCGGCGATCGCGTGGTGTTAAAAGGCAACAACTTCATCGGTGCTACCTTGCAAGTCGATGGCGACGGTCACTCTCCCACGGTGACGCGTAGCCGCCTGGCGGGTTTCGGCGGTGCGCCGAACATGGGCCACGACCCACGCGGCCGCCGCCATGCGACGCCGGCCTGACTGGATATGAGCACGCCCGAGACCCTACTCGAACGCGGCGGGAAGCTGGTGGGGCAGATGGTCGAGACCTACCAGGAGGGCGGCAAACCCACCTTCGTCGAACAGCTCGATGTGGTGGAAGTGGCGAGGAAGGTCGGCATGCCGCTGGCGCCGGTGATGATTTACGGCGACGACGTCACCCACCTGCTCACCGAGGAGGGCATCGCCTACCTGTACAAGGCCTACACGCCGGAAGAGCGCCGGGCGATGATCGCCGCGGTGGCCGGCGTCATCGCCATCGGCCTGCGTCGCGACCCGAAGGATTCCGAACGCATGCGCCGCGAGGGATCGATCGTCCTGCCTGAGTATCTCGGTATCCGCCGCACCGAGGCGACCGGCGAGCTGCTCGCGGCGAAAAGCATCGCCGCGCTGGTCGACTGGTCCGGCGGCCTCTACGACCCGCCCGCCAAGTTCAGGAGCTGGTGATGAGCGCATTCATTGCAACGATGCCGTGCCCGAGCCTGACCGAACGGTTCGCTGACCTCGCTGTCGGGGCACTCGCTGCGAGGCGGCCATCTTTTCGAGTCCAGGGTCCTGGAACGAAAAGATTTGCGGGCCTGTAGTCGGCCCGCGAACGTCAAGAGAAATGTGTCGTGAAATAAGTCCATGAACGACTCATGGATATTGAAACTTGTACTGTTTCGACCATTTTTTTACAACGCATTATTGGTCGCGGGTGCTTTTCATACAAAGCCGGAGCCGAACTTCCGTTATCGATTCCAAGGCTGCCGAAGCGTGTGGCGGAAATTTCCGGGCAATGGCGGCCGTGGCCGATTCCGCCGGGTGTATCGCGAAATGGCGGGTCCATCGCTGGCCGCTGGCCAGGAATCACGGTCCTTGCGCCGATTCGCTCTATACCGGGCGCTACCGCCTGGTTGCCCTCTCGTGGCCCGGTACGCAGCCGCTCGCCTCGAGCCGAATGAAGAAAGGGGCGGGTTTTCGTCGGAAAAGTTTCTTTCGATATTGATTTGGCGCAAATCCTGCTTTTATGGAAGGTCCCGTTTTTTCGATGGACCGCTTTTCGCGCCCATGCGCGACCCGCACAAGGTTGGACAGCCGTAATTAACTTTTCGCTGGGAGAATGAGTTGATGAGGTCGATTCTGCGTCGGCTGCCGTATTTGCTGGCCCTATTATCGCCCGGACTTTCGTTCGCGGCGGAAGTCGATGGCGCCAGCCTGAGCCCCGCCTGGGGTATTCCCTTTGTGGGAATTCTGTTGTCGATCGCCCTGTTTCCATTGTTCGCAGCCCATGTCTGGCATCATCACTTCGGCAAGATCACCGCGCTCTGGACATTGCTATTTTTAGTGCCGTTCGCCTTCGCCTTCGGCCTGCACGGCACTTTCGCGGTAATTGTGCATGCGCTGTTCGCCGAATACCTGCCGTTCATCGTCCTGCTGTTCTCGCTCTACACCATCTCCGGCGGCATCTTGGTCTGGGGCAACCTGCACGGCTCGCCACGCCTGAATACTACGCTGCTGGCCATCGGTGTGGCTTTGGCCTCAGTGATGGGCACCACCGGGGCGGCGATGTTGATGATCCGTCCGTTGCTGCGCGCCAACGACAACCGCAAGCACCGCGTGCATGTGGTGGTGTTCTTCATCTTCCTGGTGGCCAATATCGGCGGCGGGCTGACGCCTTTGGGCGATCCGCCTCTGTTCCTCGGTTTCCTCAAGGGGGTCGGCTTCTTCTGGACGGTCGAGCACATGTTGCTGCCGGTGCTGTTGTCGAGTGCGGCGCTGCTGACCGTCTTCTATTTCATCGACCGTTATTTCTATGCTCGGGAAGACGAACTGCTGCCGCGCGATCCGTCGCCGGATTCGCCGCTCAGGCTCTATGGCTCGGTCAACTTCCTGCTGCTCGGCGGGGTGATCGGCGCCGTGCTGCTGTCAGGAATCTGGAAGCCGGGGGTCGCCTTCACGGTGATGGGCACGCCGATCGAGTTGCAGAACCTGATGCGCGATCTGCTAATGCTCGGCTTGGCTCTGGTATCCCTGAAGGTCACGCCGAAGCAGGTGCGCGCCGGTAACGATTTCGACTGGGGGCCGATCCAGGAGGTGGCCAAGCTGTTCGCCGGGATCTTCCTGACCATAGTGCCGGTACTCGCCATCCTGCGCGCCGGCAGCGAAGGCCACCTGGCCGGCCTGGTGGCGGCGGTGACTCGGGCGGACGGTACGCCGATCGACGGTATGTATTTCTGGATGTCCGGCCTGTTGTCGGGATTTCTCGACAACGCGCCGACCTACCTGGTGTTCTTCAACCTGGCCTCGGGCGATGCGCAGACGATGATGAACGAGCTGCCGCGAACCCTGGTAGCGGTGTCCATGGGCTCGGTATTCATGGGCGCGCTGAGCTACATCGGCAACGCGCCGAACTTCATGGTCAAGGCCATCGCCGACCAGCGCGGTGTGCCGATGCCGAGCTTCTTCGGCTACATGGGCTGGTCGTGCGCCATCCTGCTGCCCTGGTTCGTGCTGTTGACGCTGTTCTTTTTCTGAACGTCCGCCTCGGCTACCGCAGGGCCCCACTTCGCGCGGGGCCTTCGCGTTTTCAGCCCGCGTGACGCTTGGCGTACATCCGGCACTCGGCGAGCAGGGCCAGCAGTTTGGGGTTGCGCTCGCGGCTTTTGAGGAGCACCACGCCGATCTGCTGCTGCAGGCGGTAATGCGTCTCGAGAGGGATCAACCGTATGCGGTTCTCGTACACCGTTGCGATGCGCCCCGGCAGCAGGGCGTAAGCGACCCCCGGAGCTGACCATGCTGAGCAGGCTGAAGATGTCGTTGACCTGCTCGCTACCTTGGGCGCGAAGCCGGCCTGGCGGAACACGCGCAGGGCGTCCTGGTGGGTGGTCAAGCCCTGGGTCAGAGTGATGAAGGTGGCCTCGCGCAGTGCGGCCAGATTGACCTCGGCTTGGTCGGCGAGAAGCGAGTTGGCGGCCTCGCGGGTCGGGCGCACGGTGTCGAGCACGTCGGCGACCAACTTCTGCGTGCGTTCCTCCAGCACATGGGCGCTTTCCAGCGGCGTCAGCTCGCGTCCTTCGCGCTTGAACAGCGGGCAGCGCAGGGCGTTCTCCAGTGAGTGCAGGGCGCGGTGCACGCTGACCTTGCTGGTGTCCAGCTCGGCGGCGGCGCGCGACAGGTTGCCGCTGCGCATGAAGGCCAGGAAGATTTCCAATTTCTTAAACATCAGTTTTCTTAAACATCAGTTCTTCGTCGATCTGCATGGGTTGCCACCGTGAATGGGGGCCGCCTGCAGCGGCGTTTGCTCCGGTCTTCGCTGCGAGTCTGATGGACGCTTCGTCCGCCGTGGCAAATCGCCGGTTGCCGAGCGTGCGGAACCTACCGCATTATCCTCATGTTCCTTGGGGCCTCCCAGTCGCCCGAGAGGGCTGTGGCGGCTTCGGCTTTCATCCACCTTCAATCGATAAAGGAGAGGGGCGTGAACGAGATTCAGCGTTTCCTTGCCCATGCTATCCAGTTGGAGAAGGAGTCGTCCCGCCGCTATGCCGAGCTGGCCGAAGCCATGATCGCCCTCGGCAATGCCGAGGTGGCGGATTTTTTCCAGCAGATGTCCCACTATTCCCGCTTGCATCAGCGCGAGGCCATGGAGCGCGGCGGTTTCCACGATCTGCCGAAGCTGGCGGCCGACGAGTACGACTGGCCCGAGGGTTCCAGCCCGGAAGCCGCCTGGGGGCCGGTGGCCCCGGATATCGATGTCCTCGGTGCCATGGCGCTGGCCATGCACGGCGAGCAGCGCAGCCACGAGTACTACCAGAAGATCGCCGACGAAACCGCCGACCCGGAGGTGAAGGCGATGGCCACGGAATTCGCCGACGAGGAGGCGGAGCACGTGGAGCAACTGGATGTCTGGCATGCCAACCTGTCCAAGCTGAGCGCTGTCGGCTGATCCGCCAGGGTGGAGCCGCTTCGCGGCCCGCCGTCACTCTTGAAGGCCGGACGATGCGCGATGCGTCGTCCGGCCTTCGGCTTTCCAAACGTTCACAGTTTGTTCGCATTCCTGTCACATTGGGATAATGACCCGCTGCGAAGCGCCATGTCGCTCGTCATTCATTAGGAATGTAGAGTCCTCCTCTCCTTGCGCCTGGCCCCGTGCCAGGCGCAGGTTGCGCCGCAACAAGGGAAACAATCGATGACAAGCCCTCGACTGGCAGGATTTTCGTGAGCCTCATTCGTCGCTGTCTGCAATACCCTCTGTCCTCCCTCGCCGCGCTGATCGGCTTGCTACTCGCCGTTCCCTAGAGCCCGCGCTTGACCCTGGGCTGGTCCGACCCGCTCGGCTATCCGTCGGACCTGGGCATTGCCGGCCTGCTAGAGCATTTTTACCTTATCCCGATTCATATCCGGCTGCCTCGAAGTAGTGCCTGCAGTCCTGCGCCGAGAACTGCGCAATCGCCTTGCCAATGCTCTGCCACAGCTCCGGCACGATCCGCGCCGCCGCCTTTCGCAGCAGCGCCTTGGGCTTGGAGAATGCCCTTTCGATCGGGTTCAGGTCGGGGCTATAGGGAGGCAGGTAGCGCAGTGTGGCTCCTGCGCCTTCAATGGCCTGGCGTACCCCCGCCACCTTGTGGGCCGGCAGGTTGTCCATCACCACGATATCGCCGGGCGTCAGCTCGGGAACCAGAACCTGCTCGACATAGGCCAGGAAGGCCGGGCCGTTCATGGCGCCGTCGAGCACCAGCGGAGCAGTTAGCCCATCCATGCGCAGGCCGGCGGTAAAGGTCGTGGTTTTCCAGTGACCGTGAGGGACCGCGGCCAGGCAGCGCTCGCTGCGAGGGGCCCAGCCTCGTAGGCGGGCCAGGTTGGTCGCGGCGGCGGTTTCGTCGACGACGATCAGCTTGCGCCAGTCGAAGCCGGGTTGTTCCTCGAGCCACTCCTGTCGCGCTGCCTGGACGTCCGGCCGCTGCTGCTCGGCCGCATGCGCGGTCTTTTTTTGAACGTCATGCCGTGCCGGTCGAGAAACGTCCATACCGTCGCCAGGCTGACCCGAATACCGCGCTCCCGCTCGAGGGTTGCGGCGAGCTCGGCCAGCGTCAGGTCGGGGGTTTGCTCGAGCAGGCCGAGCAGGTAGTGCGCATGGGGATCGAGCCGCAAGCCCCGGGGCTTGCCCTGTCGGCGGGCGACGAGCTCCCCGCCTTCCCGAAAGCGCCGTACCCAGACGATCGCCGTCGCCGTGCCGATGTCGAATCGCTCGGCGGCCTGCCGAGCCGACAGCCCGCCCATGGCCGCGTCGACGACGCGTCGGCGAAGATCCGCACTGTATGCTCGAGCCATTCTAGTCTCCTTGTCTGAGCGGGAGAGGAGGCCCGAAATGACCAGGAAGAGCAACCCCTGTATGTCGAATTCGTGTTTTCAAAAAATGCTCTAGTCGTGCTCGAAGGCATTCCGGGCGCCTATGTAGGGATGAACCGGCATGCCTTGTACAGCAGCTACCGGGAAAACCCGATGCCGCATCTGAGCGCATGGGCCGAGCGCGGCATGAACACGCCCGACTACGTGCTGCACCCCCCCATCAGACTATTCGCGGCCTGTATTCGATGCTCTGCGGCGACTACGACAAGTTCGACAACGGCATGCCCAAGGGGGGCGAGATGCTGGCCCTGACCCGGTGCAACCAGGACTGCCTGCCGGCCCGCCTGCGCAAGAACAAATTCACCACGCACTACCTGCAGGGCGCGGGCCTCAGGTTCATGGCCAAGGACCGGGTCATGCCGCACATCGACTTCGAACACCACCCTGGGGCGGGAGTGGTTCACCAGATCGCCGTGCCTGGATTTCCCTTGGGGCCAGGACGACAAGGCGTTCTCCTTTCACCTGCGCGGCTATGGGCCGGGTGCCATCGAGATAAGCGACTTCAGCACGATTACCGAGTTGCCGGGATAGGCGGAATCGCTGGACGAAGTCGCAAACGACGATGAAGCCTGGTCGAGTTGAGGCGTTTCCGGACGGATGGGCGGCGTCCCGCGGGAGAGGTTCGCGGCGGAATCGGGTTCACATTTCAGCTTCGTTTGTGTAGGGTCGTTGGCGGGTGTCGGGTCCGCGGGTGCGGCCGGACAGGTTTCTTGTGTCGGTCGGGCCGCCGCACAGCCGAATGCGAGCGACCTCATGAATCGAGACCATTCCCGAGAAGCGTTGCCGTCCGCGCAGCGCCTGGCCGACAGAGCTTTCGACGCCCTCGAGCGTTTCCTCCACATAGAAGCGGTCAGCGGCATCGTCCTGCTGGTTTCCGCCGCCACGGCCCTGATCTGGGCCAACTCGCCGGCCGCAGCGAGCTATGCGCATCTGTGGCACACGCCGCTCACCTTCGGGATCGGCGAGCATGTCGTCTCGCATTCCCTGCACTTTTGGATCAACGATGGGTTGATGACGGTGTTTTTCCTGGTCGTCGGCATGGAGATCCGCAGGGAAATCCATGCCGGAGCCCTGGCGAGTCTCGGCCAGGCCGTTCTGCCCATGGTGGCGGCCCTGGGTGGCGTGGCGATGCCGGCGCTTGTGTATCTCTCCGTCAACGGCGGCGAGGGCCTTCGCCAGGGCTGGGCGGTACCGACGGCGACCGACATCGCCTTCGCCATGGGGGTGCTAGCCTTGCTGGGCAAATCGATTCCCGGCTCCGTGCGGGTCTTTCTGCTGGCCCTGGCGATCATCGACGACATCGCTGCGGTACTGATCATCGCGCTGTTCTTTTCGGGCGGGCTCGATCCGGCGGGCTTTTTGGTCGCGGGAGTCGGAATGGCGCTGGTACTGGGCTTCCAGCAGATCGGCATCGGCTCGGCCTATGCCTATGTCATCCCCGGCGCCCTGGTGTGGTTCGGTCTGCTGTGGAGCGGGGCGCATCCGACACTGGCGGGCGTGATTCTCGGCTTGATGACGCCGGTCTTCCCGGCGCGCAGCGTCGAGAGCCCCATCGAAACGGCGACATGCGCCATCAAGGACTTCGTCGAGCGAGTACAGCATGGTCCGGCGGATGCGCACCGCCTGATGCAGCCGGTGAAGCGGCTTCGCCACGCGCAGCGCGAACTGCTGCCGCCCGTCGTCCGTGTACAGATGGCGCTGCATCCATGGGTCGCCTATGCGGTCATGCCACTGTTCGCGCTCGCCAACGCCGGCGTGAACCTCGATGGCGTCGATCCGGGAAATGGCGGCTCGTCGAGCGTGGCGCTCGGCATTGCGCTGGCCCTGGTCGTCGGCAAGCCGCTGGGCATCATGCTCGTCAGTTGGATACTGGTCCGCCTGGGCTGGTGCCGTCTCCCAGAAGGCATGAACTGGTCGTGGATGTGGCTGATCGGCTGTCTGGCCGGTATCGGCTTCACTATGTCGATCTTCATCGCCACGCTTGCCTTCGACGATGCCAGCCTGCTGAGCGCCGCGAAGCTGGGGGTGCTTCTCGCCTCGGGGCTGGCCGGAGCGATCGGCCTCGTTCTTGGGGGTATCCTGGTCTTGCGCGCAAGGGCCGCCGGCAGCCACTGACGGACCCATCGAGCCGGGCCGGCCGATATCCGGCGCGGCTCGCGGCGCCTTGCTCGGCGTGCCGGTCGCGGCGAAAGCCGCGGCTTCGGTAGCGGGCCGGTCCCGTCGGTAGGTCGCGGGCGGCTTCTCAGAATTCCAGCGTGGTGGAGAGCTGGAACTGCCGGGCCTCGCCGAGCGACACGTAGTACTGGTTGGCGCTGGACGAGTAGTAGGTTTTGTCGAACAGGTTCTTCACGTTGAACTGCAGGCCGAGCTTGTGTTCGCCGATCCGGGTGTCGTAGGTAGCGAACAGGTCGGTCACCGTGTAGGCGGGCAGGGTGAAGGAGTTGGCCGCGTCCCCCGAGCGCTTGCTCACGTAGCGGGTGCCGCCGCCCAGCCGCAACTGGTCGCCGCCGAACAGGCTGCCGGCGTCGTAGACCAGCGAGGCCGAAGCGGTGGTCTTGGCCACGTTCTGCAGGTGGTTGTCCTCCAGTTCCGGGTCGTCGGTCACCTCGGCGTGCAGCCAGGCATAGCTGCCGATCAGGCTCCAGCGCTCGCCGAGCTGGCCGCTGACGTCCAGTTCCAGGCCGTAGGAGCGGACCTTGCCGGCGGCGCGGCTGTAACTGTCGCCGTTGGCATCCAGTTGGCTGACCAGCACGTTGCGCTTGTGGATGTCGAACAGCGCCAGGTTCGCGGTGATCCTCCCCGGAATGTCCAGCTTGCCGCCGATCTCCCAGGAGCGCGCCTCTTCCGGCGCGACCGAGCCGTCGAGGATCTGGTTGTTGCCCAGCGGCGCGATGGTCGAGTTGGGCTTGAAGGAGTAGGTGTAGCTGCCGTACAGCGAGACCTCGTCGCTCACCTTGTAGACCAGGCCGGCGCGCGGCGTCCATTCGTGGTCCTGGACGTCAGTGTTGGCCTGGAACGGCCGGCCGCGCCCGGCCCACTGGTCGTAGCGCTGGTAGCGCGTGCCGAGCACCAGGATCCAGCGCTCGTTCAGGTGGATGGAGTCCTGGATGTAAGCGGAGTCGGTGCGCAGCTTGTCGGTCTGGTCGCTGCTGGCGGCATCGACGTTGTTGGACGCCCCGACCTGGCCGTAGACGGGGTTGCTGTAGCTGATCGTCGAGGTGGCGCCGCGGATCAGGTCGGCGCGGAAGATCTTGCGCTTCTCGCTGTCGATGCCGGTCATCAGTTCGTGGCGCAGGCCGAACAGCTCGAAGTCGCCGTTCAGGCCGAGCCGGGCGAAGCTGTTGGTGCTGACCGCGCCGTGGGTGCCGTCGACGCGGCGCTTCACGGTCTTGCGGCTGGTGTTGACCTCAAGCGTCCGTGCCTGGTTGTCGTCGTAGGTCTCGCGGGTCCAGCCGTAGGCGAAGTGGCCTTTCCAGTGCTCGTCGAAATCGTGGTCGATGCTGAAGCGGGTCAGGTCGGAGCGGCCGTCGGTGATGTTGAACTCCTCGTCCAGCCGGCGCCTGCGGGAGATGTCCAGCGGTCGCCCGGTGCCCGGATCGATGGCCGTGCCGCGATCGAACGGATAGTTGTATTCGCGGTGTTCGTAGCTCAACAGCACGGTGGTGTCCGCGCCGTACCAGGCCAGCGAGGGCGCGATGACCGTCTCGCGGTTGGTACCGAAGTTGCGCCAGTAGTCCTCGTCCTCGTAGTCGACGATGAGCCGGTAGGCCAGCCCGGAGTCGCCCAGCGCACCGGTGCTGTCGAACTGGCCGCCGCTGCCGTTGCGCCCGTGGGCATAGGACGAGGTGCTGGCCGAGACGGCGTGGCGGGAAACCAGTTCCGGCTTCTTGCTCACCAGGTTGACCACGCCGCCCGGATCCTGGATGCCGTACAACAGGCTCGCCGGCCCCTTGAGCACTTCGACGTGATCGACGCTAGCGGTGAAGTTGCGGCCGAGGATCGAGGGAATGCCGTCGCGCATGATCGAACCGTCGCGGTTGTCGCCGAAGCCGCGCTTGGTCACCGCGTCCTGGGTGCCGCCCAGGGTATTGGCTTGGGTGATGCCGCTGATGTTGTTCAGTACGTCGTCCAGGTTGCGCGGGCGCTGGTCCTTGACCACCTGGGCGGCGACCACGTTGATCGTCTGCGGAATCTCCAGCACCGGCGTGTCGCTGCGCATGATCGAGGCGACCGGCTCCGGCTGGTAGCTGTCCGGTGTGCCGCCGGTGCCGCTGATCAGGGTGCTCGGCAGGTTCATCAGCGCGCCGTCGCTGGTCAAGCGCTGCAGGGTCAGGGTGCGCTCGTCGAGCTGGCGATAGGTATAGCCGGAGCCGGCGAGTAGCCGTTCGAGGGCGGCGGCGGCGCTCAGGTTGCCCTGCAGCGCCGCGCTCTGCACCTGGTACGGCGCCTCGTCAGTGTAGACTAGGCTGAGGCCGGTGATCCGGCTGAATTCGCCGAGCGCCCGTGGCAGCGCACCGGCGGCGATGGCGAAGTCGTGGCGGCGGTCCTGCCAGGCGACCTGCGCGGTTTCGGCCTGGGCCGGAGCCGGCGGCAGGCCGTTCAGGCCGACTCCCAGCAGGGCGGTCGCCAGGAGCCGTCGGGAAAGGCGGGACAGGGGAGGGAAGCGGTAGGTCATTGAGGTCTTCTCATGCGCATGGTCTGCATCGATACGAATGAATCGCAATTCGACTACTACACGGAGCCCGCGCCGGATTACCTCACCGGAAAATGAAAAAAATCGAGATTGCTCGATTCAGTGGATGACGATCAGCCGCCCGAGTAGCTCGCGCTGCCGGAAGCCGAGTACCGCCTGCAGTGAGTCGAGGACCGCGTGCGGGTTGGCACTGGGGAAGGAACCGGTCACGCGGCGTGCCGCCAGATCGTCGTCGAGCAGCAGGATGCGGCCGGGGTAGTAGTCGCTGAGGCGCTCCAGCACTTCGCTCAGCGGCGTCTGGTAGAAGGCCAGCCAACCCTGGCGCCAGGCCAGGGCGGCGCCGCTGTCGATCGTCTCGGGAGCAGTCAGGCGGCCACCGGCGAAGGCCACCCGCTGTCCGGCATGCAGCACCGCCTGCGGCAGCTCGGCGGTTTCGTCGGCGCGTACCGCCACCCGACCCGTGGCGACGGTGACACGCGTCTGCTGGCGCAGTCGGCGGACTTCGAACTCGGTGCCCAGCACCCGCGCCTCGCCGCCTTCGGCACTGACCACGAAGGGCTGGCCGTTGTGCGCCACCTTGAAGACGGCGGCGCCACGCAGCAGCTCGATCCGCCGTTCGCGTTGGTCGAAACGCAGCGCCAGAGCACTGTCGCTGTCCAGTACCAGATGCGAGCCATCGGTCAGGGTCAGTTCGCGGATCTGGCCGGGCGCCGAGACGTAGTCGGCGCGCAGGTCGCCGAGCCAGCGTTGCGGCTGCCACCAGCCGCCGGTCCAGAGCACCAGCAGCAGGCAGGCGGCCATGGCCAGCGTCCAGGCTGGGCTGCGAAAGGCCGAGCCGCGCCAGGCCGGGCCACGACGTCGGCTGGCGGGTACGTCCATGCGCGCCAGATAGCCGGCGAGGGCGGCCGACTCTTCCTCGGCCAGCCGGGCGGCGGGCGCGGCGCTGCAGATCCACACCGCTTCCGCCCTGGCGTAGGCTTCCGGATGCCGGGGATCGGCGGCCAGCCAGCGCTCGAAGGCCCGTTCGTCGCAGACCGGCTTGGCGCGGCCCGGCCTGTCGCGGCCCGGCGCGGTGTGTCGTCGCACAAGCCAGCGCCAAGCTTCTCGTTCCTGGACGGTGGATGCGGCAAAGGTGAGCGGTGAAGTCATCGACGGTCGTTCCCTGACGTGGCGCCGCGGCTGTCGGGCATTGCTTCGAGAGCCGCCTTGCAGGTATCTAGGGCACGCATCATATGTTTTTCCACAGCGCTTTGGGACAGTCCCATGGCTTTGGCGATCTCGCCGTAGGTGCGTCCGTGGATGCGGTTGAGCAGGAAGATGTGACGGGTGCGCTCCGGCAGGCCGCGCAGCGCGGCCTCGACCAGGCGCAGTTCGTCGCCGGCCTGCAGCGCCGTCTCGAGCGAGGCGGTCGCGCCGTCGTGCTCCGGCGCCAGGCTGTCGAGCGAGCGGTTGCGCTTGCCTTCGCCGCGCAGATGGTCGATGGCCAGGTTACGTGCGCTGCGCAGCAGGTAGGTGCTGGGTTCGTCGAGCTGCCTCATGGGCCGTTTCCAGAAACGCAGGAACAGGTCTTGGATAAGGTCCGCCGCCGTGGCGCGGCAGCCGACCCGCCGGCTGACCAGGGCCTCCATCCGCTCGCGCTGGGCCAGGAAGACCCGCAGGAAGTCCTGCTCCTCGTCCGGCGCCGGCGCGGCCGCCGGATCGAGGTCGGCAGGGGAATCGTGATCGGACATCGGCGGGAACGACGCGGCTCGGCAAGGGCGGGAGAAGATGATAATTCTTATCATCTTCCGAGGATAGCCATGCGCCGCCGGACGGCCGGCGGCGCCGACGTCCCGCCCCCCGCACTCAGTGGACTTTCCCGTAGCGCTTCAGTACGTACTGGGCCATGCCGTTGGCCAATTCGTTTTCGCCGAGGAAGACTTTTCCGGCGGCTTCTCGTTCCAGCAGCTCGGCCTCTTCCTCATTATGGGTGCGCAGCACCGTCTCGATCGTCGGGTTGAGGGTGCGGGCGGTGGTGATCATCTGCTGCGCGTTGAAGGTGTCGGGGATGGCCACCACCAGCATGCTGGCGCGGGCGATGTGCGCCTGGATCTGCACCGCCGGGTCCGTGGCGTCGCCCGAGACGGCGGCGCCGCCGTCGGCGCGCAGGCGTTCGACCAGTTCGCGGTTCTGCTCGGCCACCACGTAGGGGATGTCGCGTTCGGCCAGGGCTTTGGCGATGCGCCGGCCGACGCGACCGTAGCCGACTAGCACGACCTGGCCGGACAGGTAGCGTTCATGGGTGCTCATCGGCAGTTCGGCTAGCGGATCGACGGGATGCTCCAGCCGCCGCGCCAATTTGGAGTGCGAGTCCAGCCAGGCCTGCAGCGGCTCGGCGCTCTTGAACACCAACGGATTGATGGCGATCGAGATCAGCGCGCCGGCGAGGATCAGGCTCTGGCCTTCCACCGGCAGCAGGCCCAGGTTCACCCCGAGTCCGGCCAGGATGAAGGAGAACTCGCCGATCTGCGCCAGGCTCGCCGACACGATCAGCGCGGTGTTCAGCGAGTAGCGCAGAAGCAGGACCAGGACGGCGGCGGCGATCGACTTGCCAACCACGATGATGCCGACCACGGCTAACACCTGCAGCGGTTGCTCGACCAGCACCCACGGGTCGAAGAGCATGCCCACCGAGACGAAGAACAGCACGGCGAAGGCCTCGCGCAGCGGCAGCGATTCCTCGGCGGCGCGATGGCTGAACTCGGATTCGCGCAGCACCATGCCGGCGAAGAAGGCTCCGAGGGCGAAGGACACGCCGAACAGTTCGGCCGCTCCATAGGCGATGCTCACCGCGGCGGCGACGATGCACAGGGTGAACAGTTCCCGCGAGCCGCTGGCGGCGACCAGCCAGAGCAGCTTGGGGAATACCCGGCGGCCGCCCACCAGCATCAGGGCGATGAAGGCCGATACCTTGAGCAGGGTGAGGGCGAGAGTGCCCCACAGGTTGCCGTCGGCACCCTCCGCGCTCGTACCGCCCAGCCAGCCGGACAGTGGCGGCAGCAGCACCAGCACCAGCACCATGGCGAGGTCCTCGACCACCAGCCAGCCGACCGCGATGCGCCCGTTCAGGGATTCGAGGACGCCGTGCGCCTCCAGGGTTCTGAGCAGCACCACGGTGCTCGCCACCGACAGCGCCAGGCCAAACACCAGTGCACCGCCGAGGCTCCAGCCCCAATTGACGGCGACGAAGGCGCCGAGGGCAGTGGCCACGGTGATCTGCAGCACGGCGCCCGGTAGGGCGATCTTGCGCACTTCCAGAAGGTCGTCGAGGGAGAAGTGCAGGCCGACGCCGAACATCAGCAGCATTACGCCGATCTCGGCGAGTTCGTGGCCGAGTTGGGCATCGGCGACGAAGCCCGGAGTGAAGGGGCCGAGCATGATGCCGGCCAGCAGGTAGCCGACCAGGGCCGGCAGCCGGAGGCGGACGGCGAGGACACCCAGCACCAGGGCCAGGCCGAACGCGGTGGCCAGGGTGGTGATCAGGGGAAGGCTATGCGGCATGGGGATGCTCCCTGCCGGTCGCGACGGGGAAATGGTCGGGCATACGGGCTCCTTGGATAGGCGGGACGATAAAGTGTAGCGATACCATAACGGATTGATCGGTGGTTGCCTGCCCTCGCTGGCTCTGTTTCTGTATCCCGACTTATCCGCCCGCTCCAAAGGTGCGTTTTTATTTGCAGCAAACACGACTAAAAGCAATGTGCGTGGGGCATATCCTGCATAAAGAGAACAATTTTTATCTGATTGATTTTAAAGTATTTTTATGTTTTTTTTATATAAAAATCCTTTATTTCAGATGTGGTACGGCTATTGCAGTCTCACTGTCAGCCAATTAGCCGATAGCTCATCAGGAGATTTCCCATGCCTTACAAAATCAACGGTTCCGAATGCACTGCCTGCGCTGCCTGCGAGTCCGAGTGCCCGAACGACGCCATCTATGAAAAGAGCGGCGTCTACGCCATCAAGAGCGAACTGTGCACCGAATGCGTAGGCGACCACGACGAACCCCAGTGCGTATCCAACTGCCCGGTCGATTGCATTCGCATCGATAAGAGCGTACCGCGCTACCAAGCCCTCTGAGCCCCGTCACCCCCTTATCGGAGTGCCATCCCATGCACAGCGTCGTCTGTATCAAGCAGGTGCCGGATTCGGCCCAGATCCGGGTTCACCCGGTCACCAACACGATCATGCGCCAAGGTGTCCCGGCGATCATCAACCCTTATGACCTGTTCGCCCTGGAGGAGGCACTGCGCCTCAAGGACAAATTCGGCGGCACGGTCACCGTGGTCACCATGGGTCCGCCCATGGCCGAGGCGGCGCTACGCAAGTGCCTGTCCTTTGGTGCCGACGACGCCATCTTGGTGTCGGACCGGGCTTTTGCCGGCTCCGACACCCTGGCCACTTCCTATGCCCTCAGCGCTGTCATTCGCAAGATCATGGAAGACATGCCGGTGGATCTGATCTTCACCGGCAAGCAGACCATCGACGGCGACACCGCCCAAGTCGGGCCTGGCATCGCCAAGCGCCTGGACTACCAGTTGCTCACCTATGTGTCCAGGATCGTCGACGTCGACACCGAGAAGAAGGAAATCCGGGTGGAGCGTCGCGCCGAAGGCGGCGTGCAGTTGCTCGAGACCTCCCTTCCCTGCCTGATCACCATGCTGGAAGGCACCAATGAAATGCGTTTCGGCGACCTGGACGACCTGTTTCGTGCCGCGCGCCACGAACTCAAGGTCTGGGATCGCGTGGCCGCCGGCATCGATACGGTGGAGATGATCGGCCTCAAAGGCAGCCCCACGGTGGTCAGCAAGGTCTTCGCGCCCAAGCCCCGCAGCAAGCGCGCCGAACTCATCGAAAGCCACGACAGCGATCCGAAGAATCTGGCCGAGGCCGCGCTGGCCAAGCTGTTCACCCAGCATCCCAACTTGGAACAGGAAATCGCCAAGCGGGCGGTCTGAGGAGCGAACACATGAGCGAACAACCGAAAAAGCCGACGAAGAAGAAGGTCGAACTGGACCCGCGCTTCGTCGATTACCGTCACGTCTGGGTCTGCATCGAAAGCGAGCGCGGCGTGGTGCACCCGGTTTCCTGGGAACTTTTGGGCGAAGGCCGCAAGCTGGCCGATGCCCTGGGCGTCGAGCTCTACGGTGTGGTCATCTGCGGCCCTGGCGAGCGTGGCAAGGAAATCTGCGGCGAAGCCTTCCAGCACGGTGCCGACAAGGCTTATCTGCTGCAGCACGAAATTCTGCGGGACTACCGCAACGAGCCCTACACCAAGGCGCTTACCGACCTGGTCAACACTTACCAGCCGGAAATCCTCATGCTCGGCGCCACCACCCTGGGCCGCGACCTGGCCGGCTCGGTGGCCACCACCCTGGGCACCGGCCTGGTGGCCGACTGCACCGAACTGGTGATCGACACGGAAACCCGCAACCTGGCCTCCACCCGTCCGACTTTCGGCGGTTCTCTACTGTGCACCATCCTCACCCAGCGCCACCGGCCGCAGATGGCCACCGTGCGGCCGCGGGTGATGGCCATGCCGGAGCCCGACGCCAGCCGCAGCGGCGAGATCATCGAGGTACCGTTCTCGATGATCGAGACCGACATCATCACTAAGGTGCTGGAGTTCATCCCCGACGATACCCGCGACAAGCCCAACCTGCCTTTCGCCGACATCATCGTCGCCGGCGGCCGTGGGCTGCGCAACCAGGAGAATTTCCAACTGGTTTGGGATCTGGCCAAGGTCCTCGGCGCCGAAGTGGGCGCTTCGCGCCCCATCGTCCAGGCCGGCTGGGCCGAGCTGGACCGCCAGGTAGGCCAATCCGGTAAGACCGTGCGGCCCAAGCTGTACATCGCCGCCGGCATCTCCGGCGCCATCCAGCACCGGGTGGGCATGGACGGGGCTGACGTGATCATCGCCATCAATACCGATCCCAGCGCACCCATCTTCGATTTCGCCCACTACGGCATCGTCGGTAACGCCATCACCGTCCTGCCGGCACTGACCGAAGCTTTCAAGGCCCGTCTGGGGCAACTGAAAAAAGCTGGCTGACAGGAGAACATCATGGCTGAAAGATTCGACGTGATCGTGGTCGGCGCCGGTATGGCCGGTAACGCCGCCGCATACACCCTGGCCAAGGGTGGGCTCAAGGTGCTGCAGATCGAGCGGGGCGAAACCCCCGGTTCGAAGAACGTGCAGGGCGCCATCCTCTATGCCGACGCCATCGAGAAGATCATTCCCGACTTCCGCGACGATGCGCCCCTGGAGCGGCACCTGATCGAGCAGCGCGTGTGGGTGATGGACGACGCTTCCTACGTCGGTACCCACTACCGTTCGGAGGACTTCAACAAGCCGCCCTACAACCGCTACACCATCATCCGCGTGCATTTCGACCAGTGGTTCAACAAGAAGGCCCGCGAGGCCGGCGTGCTGACCATCTGCGAAACCACCGTCACCGATCTGCTGATCGAGGGTGGCAAGGTGGTGGGCGTGCGTACCGATCGCCAGGGCGGCGAAGTCCGTGCCGACGCGGTGATCCTGGCCGACGGGGTGAACTCGCGCCTAGCAGTGAAGGCCGGCTTCCAGCCGGAAATCAAGCCCGAGAACGTGGCCCTGGCGGTGAAGGAAATCCATTTCCTGCCCCAGGAAACCATTGAGGCGCGCTTCAACATCGGCGAAGAGGAAGGCGTGGCTATCGAGATGGCCGGCAAGATCAGCGCCGGCATGATGGGCACCGGCTTCCTCTACACCAACAAGGAGTCGATCACCCTGGGAGTCGGCTGCATGCTGTCCGACTTCAAGCAGCAGAAGATCTCCCCCTATGAACTGCTGGACCGGATGAAGTCCCATCCCTCTATCGCGCCCTTGATCGCCGGCAGCGAGATGAAGGAGTACGCCGCCCACCTGATCCCCGAAGGCGGCTACAACGCCATTCCCAAGGTATACGGCGACGGCTGGATGATCGCTGGCGACGCTGGCCAGTTCGTCAACGGCATCCATCGCGAAGGCTCCAACCTGGCCATGACCACCGGCATGCTGGCGGCACAGACCCTGGTCGAGCTGCGGGCCGCGGACAAGCCCTTCACCGCCGCCAACCTGGCCGAGTACAAGAAGAAGCTGGACGACAGCTTCGTCATGAAGGACCTGAAGAAGTACCGGCGCATGCCGGAGATCTTCCACAAGAACAAGCAGTTCTTCACCACCTACCCGGACCTGCTCTCCAGGGCCGCGCAGACCCTCATCCGGGTTGATGGCGTGGACAAGAAAACCAAGGAAAAGGATATCAAGAAAAGCTTCATCGCCTCACGTTCGCTGTTCGGGCTGATCGGCGATGCCTTCAAGTTCTGGCGCGCCTTCGAGTAAGGAGAAAGCCCATGTCGAAGATCGAAGAAAAGCTGTTCCAGGATCGTTATCGGGTCGACTCCGGCCGGCCGCACATCAGGATCAAGGACCCCGACCATTGCACCGAATGTCTGGAAAAGCAGTGTACCGTCTGCTGTCCGGCCGGTTGCTACACCCGCGAAACCAACGGCAAGGTCACCCTGGTGACCGACGGCTGCCTGGAGTGCGGAACCTGCAGGATCATTTGCCAGGAAAGCGGCAACCTGGAGTGGGAATGGCCTAGGGGCGGATTTGGGATCCTGTTTAAGTTCGGTTGAGGGATGACAATGAACGATATCCAGCTTTTTCTGGCCCACGCCATTCAGTTGGAGAAGGAGTCGGCGCGCCGCTATGAGGAACTGGCCGAGGCCATGCAGAGCCTCGGCAGCGCGGAGGTGGCCGAATTCTTCCGGCAGATGGCGCACTATTCCCGCCTGCACCTGAAGGAGGCCATGGAGCGTGGCGGTTTTCACGACCTGCCGAAGCTTGCCCCCGATGCCTACGAATGGCCTGAAGGGACGAGTCCTGAAGCGGCCGCCTGGGCCGGCGCGGATGGGTTTATGGATGTGCCCGGCGCCCTGGCCTTGGCCCTGGACGGCGAGCGTCGCAGTTGCGACTACTACCGGGCCATCGCCGAGAAGGCCCTGGACCCGGAAGTGAAGCATATGGCCGAGGCTTTCGCCGAGGAGGAGGCTGAACACGTGGCCCAGTTGGAAGCCTGGCGGAGCCGCCCGGCCAAGAGCTGAGGTCGTTTCGGACACGGCCGGCAGGAGCGGTGCGAACCGCTCCTGCCGGCCGGTTCGTCAGTGGAGTGGCTTGCCGGAGTCCTCGAGCACCGGCTGGTTGCGGGTCTTCCACAGCGATACCAAGACACCGCCGAGCAGCAGGCCGAAGGTGACGCCGAGCGAGATACCGGCCGGGATCTTGCCGATGATGTTGACCAGAAAGATTTTGGCGCCGATGAACACCAGCACTAGGGCCAGGGCGTACTTCAGGTAGGCGAAGCGGTGGATTAGCGCCGCCAGGGCGAAGTACAGCGCCCGCAGGCCGAGGACGGCGAAAATGTTCGAGGTGTAGACGATGAAGGGGTCCAGGGTGATGGCGAAGATCGCCGGCACGCTGTCCACCGCGAACACCAGGTCGGCACACTCGATCAGAATCAGTGCCAGCAGGAGCGGAGTGGCCCAGATCACGCTTTTGCCGCTGGCGTTGGGCTGACGGACGAGGAAGCGCCCATCGTGCAGTCGGTCGGTCACCCGCAAGTGGCTGCGCAGGAACCGCACGAACTTGTTGTTTTCCATGTTCTGTTCGTCATCGATTCTGGAAAACAGCATTTTCAGGCCAGTCAGCAGCAGGAACAGGCCGAACACGTAAAGGATCCAGTGGAACTGGGTGATCAGCGTGGCGCCTAGGCCGATCATCAGAGCACGCAGCACGATCACGCCGAGGATACCCCAGAACAGCACTTCATGCTGGTATTTGCGGGGAATGGCCAGGTAGCTGAAGATCATCGCCATGACGAACACGTTGTCCATCGACAGCGACTTCTCGATCAAAAAGCCGGTGTAGTATTCGAGACTCGCATCCGCTCCTTTCCAGTGCCAGACCAGCAAGCCGAACAGCAGCCCCGCGCTGATGTAGCCGGCCGACAGCAGCAGGCTTTCCTTTACGCCGATTTCATGATGGTCGCGGTGCAGCACGCCGAGGTCGAAGGCCAGCAGCACAACGACGATGCCGATGAACAGCAGCCACAGCCAAGTGGGAGTACCGAGAAAAGTGGTCGAGGCAAACGCTATGAAAGCGTCCATAAGCCCCTCCTTGCAATGTCGAAGTTGAAAGATCAGTGACTCCGACATGGCGGCGGTAGCCGTCAGAGGGACCCGGCGTCACGCATTCAGGCTAGTGATCCGGCACGCAGGACTCAAGCCCGAAGCCGTTGCAAGCTTTTTCCGAGCGCCAGGTGGCGTGCTCCGCCGGACCTCAGGGCTCGAAGCGGTAGCCGACGCCGATCTCGGTGATGATGTGCCGCGGCTGGGCTGGGATACGCTCGATCTTCTGCCGCAGATGGCCCACATAGATCCGCAGGTACTGATTGTTTTCCACCGCGTGGCTGCCCCAGATCTGCAGCAGCAGTTGCCGGTGGGTGAGCACACGGCCGGGGTTGGAGGCCAGCAGGATCAGCAGGCGGTACTGGATGTCGGTCAGATGCAGGGGTTCGCCGGCACGGGTGACCGCGCGGTGCACGCAGTCGATCCGGCACTCGCCGAACTCGATGATCGGCTCCAGTTGTTCCCGCTCCGAAGGGTTGCGGCGCAGCAAGGCACGCACCCGCGCCAGCAATTCGGAAACCCCAAAGGGCTTGGTCAGGTAGTCGTCGGCGCCGGCATCCAGGGCAGTGACCTTGCTGATTTCCTGGGAGCGGGCGGAGAGCACCAGGATCGGCACCGCGGACCAGATCCGGTAGTCGCGGATGAAGTTGATGCCGTTGCGGTCCGGCAGGCCCAGGTCGAGGATCAGCAGGTCCGGCTTGCAGGCGCCGGCTTCCACCGCGCCCTGGGCGGCGGTACCGGCCTCGATGATGGTGTAGCCTTCGCCTTCCAGGGTGGCGGCCACCAGTTCGCGGATCTGCGGGTCGTCCTCCACCAGCAGGATGGTCGCGGTTTCGCTCATGTCTCGTCCTTCAAATCGCTCAGGGTAGGCGCGCTGCCCAGCGGCAGGCGCAGGCGGAAACAGGCGCCGCCGCCCATACGGTTTTCCGCCAGTACCTGGCCGCCATGGGCCTCGGCGATACTGCGGGCGATGGCCAGCCCGAGGCCGACTCCAGGTATATTGGACTCGGTCTGGCCACGGCGGAACAGGCCGAACAGCTCCTCGGCGCCCTCGAGCGGCAGTCCGGGGCCCCAGTCGCAGACCATCACGTCCAGCCAGTCGCCGAAACGGCGTACCACCAGTTCCACGGGGGTATCGGCCGGCGAGTACTTGATGGCGTTTTCCAGGAGGTTCCACAGCACCCGCTCCACCAGCACCGCATCGAAGCACAGCGGCGGCAGGCCCAGCGGGATGTCCAAGGTGATCTCCCGGTCCTTCCACTGGGTGCGGACCTGGCGCAGGGTGGCGCCGATGACTTCGTCGATCGGCTGCCAGGCCTCGTTCAATTCAATGTTACCGGAGCGCAGGCGGGCCATGTCGAGCAAGTTGGTGACTAACTGGTTGATCGACAGGGCCTGATTGCGCAGGGCGTTCAGCATGTTCTTCTGGCGCTCCAGGGAGGCCTTGCCGAGGGCCAGGGTGTCGGCCAGCCCGACCATCACCGTCAGCGGCGTGCGCAGGTCGTGAGACAGCGCCGAGAGGATCGAGCTGCGCAGGGACTCGGCGGCTCGGCGCAGTTCGGTTTCCCGGGCGATCTCGGCGAAATGGGTGCGCTCCAGGGCGACGGTCAGCACCGACGAGGCGGTTTCCAGGACGGTGCGGGTCGCATCGCTGCCCGCCTGGGTCGCCGGCAGCTCGCAGGCCAGCACGTGCTGCCGGCCGCTGGCGATCAGCGGGACCAGGGCCAACGTGTGCTGCGGATCGCTACCGGCGCTCATCAGGGGATGGCGGCTGGCGAGGGCCGACTGCAGCAGCGCTGCGGTGAGCGGGGCCGGCGGCGCGGCCAGGGCGCTTTCCGGCAGGATGCGGGTATGCTCGGCCTGTAGCGCGGTGCGGAGGAAGCGGCTGGCGATCTCCTCCACTTCGGTCGGCTTCTGCGCAACGCTCAGGTGGCGGGCCAGATCGTACAGGGCATGGGTTTGGGTTTCCCGGACCTGCATCTGCTCGGCCTGGCCTTTCAGAGAGGCGGTGAGATGCCCGACCAGCAGGGCCACCACCAGCATAACCACCGCGGCCAGCAGGTACTGGACCTCGGTGATCGCCAAGGAGAACAGCGGCGGAACGAAGACGTGGGCGTAGAGCAGGGCGCTCAGCAAGGCCGTGGCGATGGCCGGGCCGCGGCCGTAGTAGCTGCCGACGACGACGACGGCCAGTACGTAGAGCAGCGCCGTGTTGGAGAGGTCGATAGCCTCCTGCAGCGGCAGCATGAGCAGGGTGAGGCCGACGCTGACCAGGATGGCGAGCAGGAGTTTATGGAGTGTCACGGTGGCCTGGTCTTACCCCGGGTCTCGAAGACCGGACATCCTATCGGGAGCGGAATAAAAACGGTATAAAAAACGACCAGTTACAATTCGTATTCCGTCATCGGGCGCGCGTGAACTCCAGGTCACGAAGAGGGCAGGACATTGTTGCGCGGGCGTGTAAGAAGGTGATTCGGCAGGATGTGTTTGGGGTCTTCTTGAAAGTTTTGTGACAATGCCGCCTCCTTTCCTGAGCTCCCTCACATGCTTGACCTTTTGCTCGAGTTGGACGGCTGGCTGCTCGCCGGTCTGGCCGTGGCGCTGACCTTCGTTTTGGCCTTCGAATTCATCAACGGCTTCCACGACACCGCGAACGCGGTGGCGACGGTGATCTACACCAAGGCCATGCCACCCTATCTGGCGGTCTTCGCATCCGGGGTGTTCAACTTCCTTGGCGTCCTGCTGGGCGGTGTCGGCGTGGCCTATGCCATCGTGCACCTGCTGCCCGTCGAGCTGCTCATCGACGTGAACACCGGCCGCGGGCTGGCCATGGTCTTCTCGCTGCTGGCCGCCGCCATCGTCTGGAACCTGGGCACCTGGTATTTCGGCATCCCGGCCTCGAGTTCGCATACCCTGATCGGCTCGATCCTCGGCGTGGGCCTGGCCAATACGCTGTTGACCGATGTGACGGTCTCCGAAGGCGTCAACTGGCAGAAGGCCGCCGATATCGGCATTTCACTGCTGTTCTCGCCGTTGGCGGGTTTTTTGGTCGCCGGCTCGATCTTCCTCGGCCTGAAGCTGTGGAAGCCGCGCTCTTCCATGCATAGCTCGCCACAGCAGCGCAAGGCGCAGATAGGCAAGAAGCACCCTCCGTTTTGGAACCGCCTGATCCTGGTCCTGTCGGCCATGGGCGTGAGCTTCGCGCATGGCTCGAACGACGGCCAGAAGGGCATAGGCTTGATCATGTTGGTACTGATCGGGATAGTGCCCGCGCACTTCGCCCTCAACCTGGACAGCACGGCCTACGAACTCGACCGGACGCGCGACGCGGCCGTGCATCTGCGCGACTTCTACCAGCGCAATACCGGATCGCTCGCGGGATACCTGGCCCTCGGCAAGGGCAAGGGCACCGACCTGCCCGAGAAGTACCGCTGCGATCCCAAGCAGACCGAGGTCACCCTGCAAGCCCTGATGGCGGCCCTGGACGGGGCGCGGGTCTATGCGGAGCTACCGGAGCAGATGCGGGTCGACATTCGCCGCTATCTGCTCTGCCTGGACGACTCGGCGCGCAAGGTCGGCAAGTTGGAGGAGCTGTCGGCGGCGGAAAAGAAAGATTTGGAGAAACTGCGCAAGGATTTGCGGGCGACGACCGAGTACGCGCCGTTCTGGGTAGTGATGGCGGTGGCCCTAGCTCTAGGCCTGGGAACCATGATCGGCTGGCGACGCGTCGTCCTGACCGTGGGCGAGAAGATCGGCAAGGAAGGCATGACCTATGCGCAGGGCATGAGCGCCCAGGTCACGGCCGCCATGGCCATCGGCCTGGCCAACCTCTACAGCCTGCCAGTCTCGACGACCCATGTGCTGTCGTCCGGCGTGGCGGGCAGCATGGTCGCCAACCGGAGCGGCCTGCAGGGCGGCACGGTGGGGAGCATTCTTCTCGCCTGGGTGATGACCCTGCCGGCGGCGATGGGACTGGCCGCCGGTCTGTATCTGCTCGCCAATTACCTGTTCATCGGCAACTGACCCGCGCTCTGGGGGACTGGCAGGAACAGTCCGGTCCGCCACGGCCTACGGCGATGCCGCGCCGTAGGCAAGGGTGCCGGCCCGTATCGATTGCGGATGCGGACGTCCCGGCGCCAAGGTGCCTGCTGTCTTGCTTGCCCCACGCGCAGGGGCGGTTTGGAGCGGGCCGCTCCGGGATTCCGCTTTTCCGGTGCTAGCCGGGACGATGGGGAGAGGGGCATTTCGATGGAGAGGCCATCGCGCCGCCCCGGCGGGGCGGCGGTTGGCGATCAGTGGTCGCGCAGCGAATAGGCGAAGGGCGCCACCACTTCCAGGGTGCCGTTGGTCAGCAGCTCCGCCGGCGGGGGCGGTAGCGGCTCGGCACGGCGGATCATCTGCAGGGTGGCCTGATCCAGGGCGATCCTGCCCGAGCGGGCGACCAACTCGTAGGAGAGCAGCCGGCCCTGGCCGTCGATCTTGAAGCGCAAGGTGACGATGCCTTCGTCGCCGCGGCGGCGAGACTCCGGCGGGTAGCGTTTGTAACGGCTCAAGTGCGCGCGCAGGATGCCCTGCCAGGTCGGCATCGCGTTCGACGACCCTGGGGTGCCCATCTGGCCGGCCGGCTTCGCGTTGCTGTCCGCGGCGCTCGATGCCCCGGCCGCCGCCGCGTTGCCTTGCGCCTGGCTCTGGGCGACCTGTTGCTGCGGCTCGGCGTCCTGCTTCTGCTCTTGCTTCTGTTCCTGCTTGGGATCGGGCTTTTTCTGCTCCTGCTTGGCCTCGGTCTTGGGTTTCGGCTTGGGTTTTTCCTTCTGCTTGGGTTTGGGCGGCGGCAGGGCCAGCTTGGGCTTGGGCGCCTCGATCGGCTTCGCCTGCGCCAGCATCTCGGGTTGTGCCTCCGGCTCCGGCTCCGGTTGTGCCGCCGGGGGCGGCGGTGCGGCCGCCGCTGCCGCTGCCGCGGCAGGAGCGGCGGCGGGCGCTAGGTCCACCATCATGGCCGGCGGCGGCGGTGCCAATTGGATCGGCTTGCTCTCCGGCCGCCAGTACAGCGACCAGAGCGCTATGCCGACGTGCACGCCGAGCACCAGTAGCAGGCATAGGCCCCAGCGCGGCAGAACACGCAGTTGTTCGCTCATGGCTTGCCCACTGTTTCGAGGCCGACCAGCCCGATCTTCAGGTAGCCGGCGGTACGTAACAGATCCATGACCTCCATCAGTTGGCCATATTCCACGTCCTCGTCGCCACGGACGAAAATGGTTTCTTCCTTGTCGCCCTTGGTCTGTTGGTCGAGCGTGTTGCCGAGCAGGTTCGGCTCCACCTTGTCGTTGCCGATATAGAGACTGTGATCCTTCTTGATGCTCAGGTAGATCGGCTGGTCCGGGCGTGGCGTCGGCTGCGCGGTCGAGGCGGGCAGGTCGACCTTGACGTCTACAGTGGCCAGCGGGGCGGCGACCATGAAGATGATCAGGAGCACCAGCATGACGTCGATAAAGGGGGTGACGTTAATGTCGTGGGCTTCCTGGAGGTCATCCCCCCCCTCGTTCATGTGCATTCCCATGGCTTACTCCACTGCCGCCCTGAGCGATACCGGCGCTGGACTCTGACGGACGTTCGACGGCTGGTCAAGATCGCGGCTGACCAGCAACAGCACCTCGGACGAGAGGTTGGCGACCTGTGCCTTGTAGGCGGCGATGGAGCGGGCGAATACGTTGTAGATGATGACCGCGGGGATCGCCGCGACCAGGCCGATGGCGGTGGCCAGCAGGGCCTCGGCGATGCCGGGGGCGACCACCGCGAGGTTGGTGGTCTGCGATTTGGCGATGCCGATGAAGCTGTTCATGATGCCCCAGACGGTACCGAACAGGCCGACAAACGGCGAGGTGGAGCCGATGGTGGCGAGCACGCCGGTACCTACGCTCATCTTGCGGCCGCATTCGGCGACCAAGCGTTCGAGACGGAAGCTGACACGTTCCTTGATGCCGTTCTTGTCGATGGTGCCGGCGGAAAGCTGCAGTTCTTGGCGGGCGTCGGCGATCAACTTGGCCCTGAGGCAGTTCTCGCCGCTCGGCAGCGCTGAGGCCTGATCGAGGGTCCGCAGGCCCTTGATGTCGGCCAGCGACCGCTGCAGGCGACGGCGCGCGCCGAGCAGTTCGAGTCCCTTGGCCATCCAGATGGTCCAGGTGACCACCGAGGCCAGCAACAGGCCGATCATCACGCCTTTCACTACGATGTCGGCGTTCTGGTACATGCCCCAGGGCGACAAATCGTGGGCCAGACCGGACTCGGCCGGCTCCTCCGCCTCGCCGGGGACGGCTGCCGAGTTGGCGTCGGCCGGCGCGGCGGCACCGGCTTCGCCGGCGGGCTGGCCCGCGGCCGCTGCAGCCGTCGGATCGGTCGGCGCGTTGGTCGCAGGCAGCGCCGGAGCGCCCGCGGCAGGCGGCGTTGCCACTGCGGAAGGAGATACGGCGGTGGAAGCTGAAGAGGTGCCGGGCGCCGCCGCACTGGGCGTCGTCGCCGCGCCGGGCGTCGATTCGACGGCTTGGATGGCGGGCGCCAGCAGCAGGCTGCAAAGCAGCAGGGCGGCGGGTAGACGACGGCGTGGGACTGATCGGGTTGGCTGGGCGCTGGAAAGGATAGGGTACATGAGCTAAATATCTAAGTGAGGGCAGTGTCGCTGCCAGGATAGTCGGAGCCACCAAGGGAAAGGCCGCTTCAGCCTTATATGGATAAGGGGCGCGGGCCTGGCCGTCACCTTGGCGATTTGTTAAGCAATTATCCTAACCTCATAACACAAAAATGGATACAAAAGATAATCACTCTTGTCTTCGCGATCGGCCGATCGGGCTGCGCCATGTTGACGCAGCGAACCGCTCTGGCTCGCCGGCGGCGAGGTCCGGGGCGGACGCCGCTTGGTGGGCAGAAGGCGACCGGCGGCTGCCGGTATCCCCCGGCGGGGATCGCTTTGTTCATCGATAGCATCATTGTTCTTGTGTGAGGTTTGCGTGAAGCGGGACTGCCGGGCGAGCGGCCGCCGGCGTCCCGAGGGCGGGCGGAACCCGCGGATTGCGCCGATGCTGCGGGCTTTTCCTTGCATGCGGGCTCCATCGCCTCTCGCCACTGAGCCTGACAGCGCTCCTTCCTCTGTCGGGGCTGGTGCGGATCGGCGCGACCGAGGGCTATGGCATCGAACTGCTCGCCGGCCAGTTGGCGGCCCTGACCCGGCGTTATCCCAACCTGGGCGTCGATCTGCTGGCGGTGCCGCGCATGATGCGCCTGTCGCGCCACGAGGCGGATATCGTCATTACCCTGGAGCGTCCCGAACGCGGACCCTACATCATCACCCGGCTGACCGACTACGTGCTGCGCCTCTACGCCTCGGCCGACTACCTTGCCGCGCAGCCGCCGATCCGCAACCGCGACGACCTCCGACAACACGGCTTCGTCAGCTACATCGAGGATCTGCTCTACAGAAAAGAGCTGTATTACCTAGACGATATCGGCCGGCTCCGGCAGGTCGCCCTGCGCAGCACCAGCATCCTCGCCCAGCAGAAGGCCGCCGGCGCCGGCATCGCCACCCTGCCCAGCTTCGCGGCGCGTAAGAACCCGGCGCTGGTCGAGGTACTCGCCGACCAGGTGGAGTTCACCCGCACCTTCTGGATGCTGATGCCGAAGGAAAGCAAGGATCTGGCGCAGATGCGCGTGGCCTGGGATTTCTTGCGGGAGATGGCCCGCCAGCACCAGGACCTGATGATGGGGCTCTGAGCGGCAGGCCTGTTGCGGGCCCGCCGCCGGGGCTCACAGCGGATAATGGGCCAACTCGCGGGCGATCAGCAGGCGCTGGATTTCGCTGGTGCCCTCGTAGATCTGGGTGATCCGTGCGTCGCGGTAGTAGCGCTCCACCGGATAGTCCTCCAGGTAGCCGTAGCCGCCGTGGATCTGGATGGCGCTGGAGCAGACCCGTTCGGCTATTTCCGAGGCGTACAGCTTGGCCTGCGAGGCTTCCGACAGGCAGGGCAGGCCGGCGCCCTTCAGGCGCGCGGCATGCAGGATCAACAGGCGCGCGGCGTTGAGCCGGGTGTGCATGTCGGCTAGCAGGTTGGCGATGCTCTGGTGCTCGTAGATCGGCTTTCCGAACTGCACGCGCTCGCGGGCGTAGGCCAACGCCGCCTCGAAAGCCGCGCGGGCGATGCCGAGCGCCTGGGCGGCGATGCCGATGCGCCCGCCCTCCAGGTTGGAGAGGGCGATGGCCAATCCCTTGCCGCGCTCGCCGAGCAGGTTTTCCGCAGGGATGCTGCAGCCGCTCAGGTTCACCGCGCAGGTGTCGGAGGCCCGCAGCCCCATCTTGTGTTCGCTGCGCTCGACCACGAAACCGGGCGTGTCGGTGGGCACCAGGAAGGCCGACAGGCCCTTCTTGCCGAGTTCCGGGTCGGTCACCGCGAAGACGATGGCAAGCTTCGCGCGCCTGGCGTTGCTGACGAACTGCTTAGCGCCGTCGAGCACCCAGCGATCGCCCGCGAGTTCGGCGCGGGTGCGCAGGTTGTGCGCCTCCGAGCCGGCCTGCGGCTCGGTCAGACAGAAGCAGCCGATGGCCCGGCCAGCGGCCAGCTCGGCCAGCCAGGCGTCCTTCTGCGCCTGGCTGCCGTATTGCAGAAGGGGGCCGCAGCCGACCGAGTTGTGGATGCTCATCAGTGCGCCGAGGGCGCCGTCGCCGGCGGAGATTTCCTCCACGGCCAAGGCATAGGCAACATAGTCGATGTAACTACCGCCCCATTCTTCCGGCACCACCATGCCGAGCAGGCCCAGCTCGCCCATCTGCGCCACCAGGGCATCGTCGATCCAGCCGGCCTTTTCCCACTCCTTGGCCCGCGGGGCGACCTCGCGCCGAGCGAAGTCCCGGGCCATGTCGCGGATCATGCGTTGTTCTTCGCTCAGTTCGATATCGTGCATCGCGTTCTCCTCCGTTCGCGTCAGGCCTGACGGCGGTTCTTGCCGGCGCCCGGCGCGAAGCCGGCAAAGAAAGTCTGGACCCGTTCCGGCGTGACTTTGGCGAAGGGGACGCGGGCCAGGACCTGCTGAGTGGCCGGGTCGATTACCTCGCGCCATTGGCTGGTACTGGATTCGACGAGCTGGCCGTCGATCAGCAATTTGGTGCTGGGGATGGAATGGGTCATCGCGTGTCTCCGCCTGCTGGGCATTGTTGTTGTTCTCGGCGACTAGCCGCGAGGGGATATCTGAAGCCTAGCAGTGCGAATTTGCCCGGTATAATGGCGGTATCCGCAGAGCGACTCTGCAGAAATACACATTCATGGGGGCGGCGACGGTATTTTCGCCATGCGGCTGGCGTGGCCGGGGCCAGCCCTGCGGATCTTTCGAGGGTCAGGCCCAGTAGGCCGCGTCGTCGAGAATTTCCTGGTCCTGGCTGAAGGCCTTGGGCAGTTCTTCCTTGAGCAGTTCGATCCAGGTGCGGGTCTTGGCGTCGAGAAAGCTGCGCGAGGGGTAGAGCGCGTAAATGCTGCGCTGGTGCAATTGGTATTGCGGCAGCAGGCGCTTCAAGGTGCCCTGGCACAGAGCCTTGGCGGCGACGAAGCTGGGCAGCAGGCAGACACCCATGCCGGCCGCCGCGGCCTGCGCCATCGCTTCCGCGACGTTGACCTGGAAGTGCCCGCCGGGGCGCACGGTCAGCTCTTTGTCGCCGTCCTGGAACACCCAGCGGTCGGGAAACAGCGGATCGACCAGGCGCAGGCAGCGGTGCTCGTGCAGGTCCTGGGGAGTCTTCGGAGTGCCGTGGCGTTCAAGGTATTGCGGCGCGGCGCAGACCACGCTGTGCAGGTCGCCCACACGCTGGGCCACCAGCTCCGAATCGGGCAGCTCGCGCGACAGGGTGATGACCACGTCGTGGCCTTCCTCGAGCAGGTCGGGCGTGCGCTGCGACAGGGTCAGTTCCAGGCTCACCTCGGGGTAGAGCGCGGTGTAGCGGGCCACCAGCGGCGCCAGTTGCAGAGTGCCGAGGCTGGTGATGGAGTGCACGCGCAGGCGGCCCCGCGGCGTCAGGTGCGCGCCGCTGGCCTCGACGGCGGCATCCTGCACTTCGGCGAGGATGTTCCGGCAGCGCTGCAGGTAGCGCTCGCCGGCCTCGGTCACCGCCAGGCGGCGAGTGGTGCGGTGCAGCAGGCGCGCTTGCAGGCTGGCCTCCAGGTCCGACACCAGGCGCGACACCTGGGCATTGGAAAGCTGCAGGGAGGTGGCTGCGGCGGTGAAGCTGCCGCTGTCCACTACCCGCACGAAGGCGCGCATCGCTTGCAGAATATCCATGACTGTTACTCCGGGACGGGAAACAGGGCGATTATGCGCAAAGCAGCTCCGCTTGTTGTCGGCGAAATTCGGTCGAAACCTCTCTGCGCAGGCACTTTTCGCTCTTTCAGCGCCCGCTCTGTTCGATCAGGATGCGTTCCTGGCTGCACTCGCCCGGGATGGGGCTGTGCGTCTTGGACGGTCGTGGGCCGATCAGGCCGGCCAGGGTCGGACCTTCCCGGAAGTCCACCGGCAGGTGGACCTGGATCTCGTGGAGCCGGTTGTCGGTGCACAGGAAAGCGAAGCTGTTGGGCGCATCCGGATGGGTACGGCGGAGGATTTCCTGCAGCGTGCGGCGTTCGACGCTCTTGCCGATGTTCGCCCGGATGTACTGGCCGAGTTCCGAATCGTTGACCGTGCGCACCGCGGTCACCGCCTTGCGGAAATAGGCGTCATCGTCCATGTCGGTCTGGCAGGTGCCATGTTTCTTCCATTCATAGTTGCCGAAGTCGTTTTCGAAATAGAAGTTCGGCATCCAGGGCTTGATGTAGGAGAGCGTTTCTTCGCTGAGCTGAATATCGGTTCTGGAACAGTTGCCGTAATTCTTGCCGCACTCCTTCTTGTTCGGCCAGAGTCCGTGCAGCGTGAAGTTGGCGATGTTCAATTCGCCGCTTTCCATGGCCCGGCATTCAGGTTTCTGCTTGCTCTTGCTTTTCGCCAATTTGTGTTCGCAGAAGCCCGGCTGCCAGGTAATGGCCAGTACATAACTATCCTGCAGGCCCGGGGTCTGGCAGACGCCGGCGGACTGCTGCGGCCGTTCGCGGCGGGTCGATCTGGCCGGTTCCAAGGCCCCGACATCGCCGCAATCCGCCGGAACCCAGCGCAACGGCTCGGCGTTGCCGGGCATTTCGATGCGCAGCCACTGGTAATTGCGTTCGTCGATCTCGCGAATCTGGTACTCGCGACCGGGTTCGGTCTTCACCGTGCCGGGATTGGTCTTCTTGCGGAACGACTGGTAGGCCTCGCAACTCTGCCTGGCGACGAAGGTGCCGGAGGCGAGCTGGCTGGCCCAGGCGATGTCGGTCAGAAGGCAGAGCAGCAGGAGCAGGGCGGATCTGTGCATGATGTTTATCTGGTAGGGAAGGGCGCGGGGCGCGATTTCGAAAGGCGCGCCGCTATAGCAAGGGCGATGGCGGGATTCCTTTTCATTAACCGGCCTAGGCAGGCGAGTGCTTCATGCGATTGCCCCGATTACCGACCCCTTCAAGGGCTCTGAGCGCAGGGGCCGGCGTTTCGGAACGGGCGTCCCCGGTTGTCCTGGCGTGGATGGAGCGGCAGGCTCAGTGCAGTGCATCCACCACTTCTACCTGACGCAGGCGCTGGTCCAGGCGTAGGCACTCGCTCGGGTCGTCGCAGAGCAGCAGGGCGCGCTGCAGGTCGAAACGCTCGCCCTGGGGGCATTCGAGCCGCCGATAAAGATCGGCCCGGGCAAGGTGGTCGGCGACGCTGGGCGGACCGAGCAGCAGGACCCGCTCGGCGTCCTTCAGGGCTGCCAGCGGGTCGTCGTTCTGCTCGTGCAACTGGCGCAGCAGGCGCGACAGGTGCTGCAGCAGGTGATGCGCGGGGCAGGACTGCAGGTGGCGGCTTTCCAGTTCCGCCGGCGCGCCGTGCTGGCGCAGCAGCAGTTCGCGGCAGTCGCGGCTGTAGAGGCGGCGGCCGCTGACGGGATCGAGCAGGTGGTCGGCGTTTTCCACGCGCAGCAGCAGGTGTCCGGGGAAGTCCACGCCATACAGGGGAATCTCCAGGTGCCGAGCCACTTCCAGGGCGATCAGCGCCAGCGTCAGCGGATGGCCGCGACGCTGTTGCAGCACCCGGTGCGGCAGCGCCGCGGCCAGGCGCAGCGGCAGGTGGTCCTCTTCGGAAAAGCCCAGGTCGTGCAACAGGCGCAGCAGCGGCTGACCCAATTCCCGCGCCGGCAGGACGGGCAGGCCGGCGGCGACCTGTTGCGCCAGGCCGCCGATGTCGCGCAGGACGGGTTCGGGGCGCAGGGCGGGGTCGTGTTCGGTGGCGATCCACAAGGCGGCTTCGAAGAGGGCCGGCGGATCGCGTTGCAGGCAGGCAAAGCAGGCTTGGCGCGAGTTCATGACATACTCCTGCATTCTTGTCCTGTTTTTAGCCGCCGCGAAGGAATCCGTCCAGAGCGTGCCGACCGCTGCGGCCGAAGGCCGCGCCTATACTCAGGGTGAACGTCAGCCAGGGAGTATCGCCATGTTCGCCCTGATGAAAGCCGCCCGGCTCGAAGCATTGCATCTGGCGCGGGACCCCGTCACCGGCCTCGAAGCCATCATCGCCATCCACAGCACCCGTCTCGGTCCCGCGCTCGGCGGCTGCCGCTTCCTCGACTATGCCGACACCGAGAGCGCGGTGCGCGATGCCATGCGCCTGGCCCAGGGCATGAGCTACAAGGCCGCGCTGGCCGGGCTGGAGTTCGGCGGCGGCAAGGCGGTGCTGATCCGCCCACTGCACATCGGCGACCGCTGTGCGCTGTTCCAGGCCTTCGGACGCTTCATCGAAACCCTTGGTGGCCGCTACATCACCGCCGTCGACAGTGGTACCTCGAGCACCGACATGGACTGCATCGCCGGGCAGACCCGACATGTCACCAGCACCACCGACGAGGGCGACCCCTCGCCGCACACCGCTGAGGGAGTGTTCGCCGGCATCCGCGCGACGGCCAGGGCGCGCCTCGGTTGCGAGGAGCTGGAGGGCTTGCGTATCGCCGTGCAGGGCCTAGGCCATGTCGGCTACGCGCTGAGCGAGCGGCTCGCCGCGGCCGGTGCCGAACTGCTGGTCAGCGACCTCGAGCACAGCCGTGTGCAGCGGGCGGTCGAGCACCTGGGGGCGCGCCCGGTGGCCAGCGAAGCGCTGCTGCGCGAACCCTGTGACATCCTGGCGCCCTGCGGCCTGGGCGGCATTCTCAACGGCGAGTCGGTCGGCACGTTGCGCTGCGCCGCGGTGGCCGGCGCGGCCAACAATCAACTGGCCGGCCCGGAGGTCGCCGATCTGCTGCAACGGCGCGGCATCCTCTATGCGCCGGACTACCTCATCAATGCCGGCGGGCTGATCTACGTGGCGCTGCGTCACCGCGGCGAAAGCGACCAGAGCATTGGCGCGCACCTGGGTGGCATTCGCCTGCGGTTGAGCGCCATCTACGCACGCTCCCTGGCCGAGGGATGCTCGCCGGCGCGCATCGCCGACGAGGAGGCGGAGCGGCTGATCTACGGCTAGAGTTCAGAAGGCGCCGGCCGGAGGACATCCCTTCGCGGCGCTCTCGTGGATTTCGAGATGCAATCGTCCCGTCATTGCCCGCAGCCACAAGCGGCGGGTTCGGACGCGCCCACAAGGCGCTGAGGAGTCCAGAATGTCACCCGATCTTCCCTACACCCGCTACCTAGCGCCCGACGGCCGCTCGGTGGTCGAACTGCCCACTTGGGCCGACGATTTCAACTTGCTCACCCGGCTCTACCGGCAAATGGTACTGACCCGCCTGTTCGACCAGAAGGCAGTGGCCCTGCAGCGCACCGGACGGATCGGCACCTATGCGCCGACCCTCGGTCAGGAGGCCATCGGCGTGGCCACCGGCAGCCTGATGCAGGCCGATGACGTGCTGGTGCCCTATTACCGCGACACCGCCGTGCAGTTGATGCGCGGGGTGCGCATGGAGGAGATCCTCCTCTATTGGGGCGGCGACGAGCGCGGCAGCGACTTCGTCGATCCGCGCGCCGTCCGGGACTTCCCGATCTGCGTGCCGATCGCCACCCAGGCCCTGCATGCCTGCGGCGTGGCCACGGCGTTCAAGATCCGCGGCGAGCACCGCGTCGCCGTCACCACCTGCGGCGACGGCGCGACCAGCAAGGGCGACTTTCTCGAGGCGCTGAACGTCGCCGGCGCTTGGCAGTTGCCGGTGGTCTTCGTGGTCAACGACAACCAGTGGGCGATCTCGGTGCCACGGCGCATCCAGTGCGGCGCGCCGACCCTGGCGCAGAAGGCGATCGGCGCTGGCATCCACGGCGAGCAGGTCGACGGCAATGACATCCTCGCCGTCTGCGACCGCATGCGCCAGGCCTTGGCGCGCGCCCGCCATGGCAAGGGGCCGGTGCTGCTGGAGTGCCTGAGCTACCGCCTGGGCGACCACACTACCGCCGACGACGCCACCCGCTACCGTTGCGCCGAGGAGGTTCGCCAGGCCTGGGAGGAGGAGCCGGTCAAGCGCCTGCGGGCCTTCCTCGCCTCCCAGGGGGTATGGGACGAGGGCCGCGAGCAGGCCCTGATCGCCGACTGCCAGGCCGAGGTGCAGCGCGCCGTGGAAGCTTTCGAGGCGGCCGGCGTACAGCCGCTGTCCTCAGTATTCGAGCATGTCTACGCGCGCTGGCCCTCGGCCCTGGGCGAGCAGCGCGAGACGCTCGAGGAACGGCTGGTCCGCCGCCAGGGAGGCGAATGTCATGAGTAACGGCAAATACACCCTGGTGGAGGCGGTCAACCTGGCCCTGCACCGGGCGATGCGCGACGATGAGAATGTGGTGGTGCTCGGCGAGGACGTGGGGGTCAATGGCGGGGTGTTCCGTGCCACCCTCGGGTTGCGCGAGGCCTTCGGCTTCAAGCGGGTGCTCGATACGCCGCTGGCCGAGGCCATGCTCGCCGGTCTTGCGATCGGCATGGCTGCCCAGGGGCTCAGGCCGGTGGTCGAGATCCAGTTCATGGGTTTCGTCTACGCCGCCATGGAGCATCTGGTGTCCCACGCCAGCCGCCTGCGCAACCGTACCCGCGGCCGGCTGAGCTGCCCCATGGTGCTGCGCACGCCGATGGGCGCCGGCATCCGTGCGCCGGAGCACCACAGCGAGAGCACCGAGGCGCTGTTCGCGCACATTCCCGGTCTGCGCGTGGTGGTGCCGTCCTCCCCGGCGCGGGCCTACGGCCTGCTGCTGGCGGCCATCGACGATCCCGACCCGGTGGTCTTTTTCGAACCGACCAGGCTCTACCGGATGAATCCGCAGCCCGTGGCCGACGACGGCCGGCGCCTGCCGCTGGACAGTTGCTTCACCCTGCGCGAGGGCCGCGACCTGACCCTGGTCAGTTGGGGCGCCAGCGTCCACGAGAGCCTGCAGGCCGCGGCCGCCCTGGCCGAGCGCGGCATCGACGCCGAGGTGATCGACGTCGCCTGCCTCAAGCCGCTGGACCTCGACACCCTTGAGGCCTCGGTACGCAAGACCGGCCGCTGCGTGATCGTCCACGAGGCGCCGAAGAGCTGCGCGGTCGGTGCGGAGATCGCCGCCAGCCTCTACGAGCGCGTCCTGCCCGACTTGCAGGCGCCGATCCAGCGCGTCGCCGCCCCGGACATTCCGCCGCCGCTGTACCGGCTGGAGCAGTTCTACCTGCCGGGCACCGGGGACATCCTCGCCGCTTGCGAGACGGTGCTGGACTACGCCTGAGGGACAGAGGAGAACGAGCATGAAATATTTCAAACTGCCCGACCTCGGCGAAGGTCTGCAGGAGGCCGAGATCGTCGAGTGGCACGTCAAGGCCGGCGACAGCGTGAAGGCCGACCAGTTGCTGGTTTCGGTGGAAACCGCCAAGGCCATCGTCGACATCCCGGCGCCCTATGACGGGGTGGTGGCCAAGATCTTCGGCGGAGTGGGCGATCTGTTGCACGTCGGCGAGCCGCTGATCGGCTACGCAGGAGAGGGCGACGCCGGTACCGTGGTCGGCCGTCTGGAAGGCGGCGCCGAGGGACAGGCGGACAGCTTCTGCATCGGCGCCGCGCCATCGACCCGCGAGCATCTGGCACCGCGGGCGACCCCGGCGGTACGCCAGTTGGCGCAGAAATTGGGCGTCGAGCTGGCCGATCTGAAGGGCTCCGGCCCAGACGGGCTGGTCACCCGCGCCGACGTGGAGGCTGCCGCGCAGGGCGCGCGCGAGCGCTTCGGTGGCGAGAAGCTGCGCGGCGTGCGGCGCAGCATGGCGATCAACATGGCCCGCGCGCATGCCGAGGTGGTGCCGGTGACACTGTTCGCCGACGCCGACCTGCATCACTGGGCGCAGGCCCGCGACCCCATGGTGCGCCTGGCCAGGGCCATCGCCGCCGCCTGCGCTGCCGAACCGCTGCTCAACGCCTGGTTCGACGGCAGGAGCCTGTCGCTGCGCCGGCACGCACAGCTCGACCTGGGCATCGCCGTGGACACCCCGGACGGCCTCTTCGTGCCGGTGCTGCGCGACGTCGGCGCGCGTAGCGCGAAGGATCTGAAGGAGGGCATGGCCAGACTGCGCGCCGACGTGCGGGCACGCTCCATTCCGCCGCAGGAAATGATGGGCGCGACCCTCACCCTGTCGAACTACGGCACCCTGTTCGGGCGTTACGCCAATCCCGTGGTGGTGCCGCCGCAGGTGGCCATCGTCGGCGCCGGCGCCATCCGCCAGGAGCCGGTGGCGGTGGACGGCCGGGTGGCCGTGCATCCGGTGCTGCCGCTGTCCTTGACCTTCGACCACCGTGCGGTCACCGGCGGCGAAGCGGCGCGTTTTCTCAAGGCGCTGGTCGAGGCGCTGGAACGGCCGTAGCCTGCGGCTCGCGCCATCCGCCCGGCCCGCCCGGTGGCGCGACGGTTCGCCCTAGCTGGCGGAGGGAGTTTGCCGCCAACTCGCCCTTCACTGCGGCGATGCAGTCCTGTAGCCGCCGCGAGTCGCGCCATTGGTCGGCCTCGATAAAGTGGCGCAGGGCGATGCCCGTGTTGTCGGAAAGCGTTATCAGAATGCCGCCGTCCGGGCTTTTCACGCAGAAGTTGACGTTGTATTTCGCTTGGAAAGCCTCGCTGATGGTCTGGAAAGGGCTATCCATGGGCGTACTTCCTGCACGAGTGACTGATGAACGAATGGACAGGCAGCGGCGCAGCAAGTTCGTAGTCATTCGATCGAGCCCCTACACTTTTTCCGACCGATGGGCTTGAGTCGGATTCGACGATTCGCAAAGCATGGGCTAGTGCGTTTCCGCACCGAGCTGTCGATAATGTTTCCCCAACGGATTCAATGGGGTATCTGGTCCGTTTCATGCATATTACATGCATTCATTCAAGGCCGCCTGCCGGGCTGTCCCCGTCGGGCGCTTACGCGAGGGTTGTAAAGTGAAGATCGACAAAGCTGAAGAGTTGCGGCAGCAGATGCATGGGTTGGCCGAGTCGCTGGGCAACCTGCTGGTGGAGGGGTTCCATTACCTGGCGCTGTTCGCGATCGGCGGCGTGACGGCCTGGGCGGCGGTGCATGCCTTCTTCGACATGGTCGAAAAGGGCCACATCATCATCGACGACATCCTCCTGCTGTTCATCTACCTCGAACTCGGCTCCATGGTCGGTATCTACTTCAAGACCAACCACATGCCGATCCGTTTCCTCATCTATGTGGCGATCACCGCGCTGACCCGGCTGATGATCGGCGACATTTCCCATAACCACTCGCCCTCCTGGGGGGTGGTGATAGTGTCCGGGGCGATCCTGCTGCTGGCCCTGTCGAACCTGGTGGTGCGCTACGCCTCCTCGTGCTTCCCGTCCGAGCAATCGGAAAGCCCGTCCTCCGTGCGTAAGCGCTTCATGATGTCGAAGGAAAAGACTACCACCGCGACCGATTGATCGGGTCGCGCCAGACCGGAGTTTGCTCCGTCCGGATGGCGGGATGGGCGTGCAGGGATGCACGCCGGTGCCCCTTCGCGGCGATGCCGCGGACCCTCATTCCAACGGCGCGAACAGCGCGGCGATATCTTCCTCTTCCATGCGCCATTCGCCCTGGATGGCGCCCTCCAAGAGGCCATGGGCCAGTTCGGCCTTGGCCTTCTGCAAGTGCTGGATCTTTTCCTCGACGCTGCCGCGGGCGATCAGCCGGTAGACGAACACCGGCTTGTCCTGGCCGATGCGGTAGGCACGGTCGCTGGCCTGGGCTTCGGCGGCCGGGTTCCACCAGGGGTCGAAATGGATCACGGTGTCGGCGGCGGTCAGGTTCAGCCCGGCGCCGCCTGCCTTCAGGCTGATCAGGAAAACCGGCACCCGGCCCGCCTGGAATTTTTCCACCGGAGTCCGCCGGTCGCGGGTGGCGCCGGTCAACTGGACGTAGGGGATCTTGCGCGCGTCCAATTCCATGGCGATCAGTTGGAGCATGCCGGTGAACTGGGAGAACAGCAGCACGCGCCGGCCCTCGGCGGACAATTCCTCGAGCATCGGCAGCAGCGCGCTCAGCTTGGCCGAGTCGGCGGCCTGGCAGCCAGCCACCGCCTCATCCTCGAGCAGGCGCAGGTCGCAGCACACTTGGCGCAGGCGTAGCAAGGCCTCGAGGATCAACAACTGGCTGCGCGCCAGACCCTGGCGCTCGATCTCCACGCGGATCTTGCTGTCCATCGCCAGGCGCAGGGTCTCGTAGCGGTCGCGCTGCGCTTCGCTCAGGTCCAGGTACTGGGTGATCTCGCTCTTGGGCGGCAATTCGGGGGCCACCTGTTCCTTGGTCCGGCGTAGCAGGAAGGGACGCACCCGCGCCTTGAGATGGGCCAGACGGGCGAGGTCGCCGTGCTTCTCGATGGGCAGACGATAATCCCGCTTGAAGGCCTGCTGATCTCCGAGCCAGCCGGGCATCAGCAGGTGGAACAGCGACCAGAGTTCGCCCAGGTGGTTTTCCATAGGGGTTCCGGTCAGGCACAGGCGGTGCCGGGCGTCCAGTTCCCGCGCCGCCTGGGCGGCCTTGCTGCGCGGGTTCTTAATGTTCTGCGCCTCGTCGAGAATCAAGAGGTGATAGGACTGGCGGGCCAGGGCCTTGAGGTCGCGGGAGAGCAGGGCGTAGCTGGTCAGCAGCAGGTCGGCGGCGCCCATTTCTCCGAACAGGGTGCTGCGCCTGGGCCCGTGCAGGGCGAGCACGCGCAGGCCGGGGGCGAAGCGCGCGGCCTCGTCCTGCCAGTTGGGGATCAGGCTGGTGGGCATGACGATCAGCGCCGGCGCGTTCAGACGCCCGGCTTCCTTCTCCAGCAGGATGTGCGCCAGGGTCTGCAGGGTCTTGCCCAGGCCCATATCGTCGGCCAGCACGCCGCCGACCCGCAGTTCACGCAGCGCCTGCAGCCAGGCCAAGCCCTGCGACTGATAAGGGCGCAGCTCGGCGCGCAGGCCGGCGGGAGCAACGATCGGCTGTTGTGGCAAGTCGCGCAGGCGACGGGCGAAGTCGCGCAGCGTCTCGCCGCCTTGCCAATGCAGCGGTAGTTCCGCCTCGAGGGCGGCCAGCCGGGCCGCGTCGGGACGCGCCAGACGCAGGCGCTGCGGGGCTTCGTCAGGCCTCTGGAAGAACAATTCGCCGAGACTGGCCAGAAGCGGCCGGAGGCGGCCGAAGGGCAGGGCGACGCGCTGGGTGATGCCCGGCGTGCGTGACACCGGCACCAGCAGCATTTCGTCGTCGGCGCGCCGGGCCAGAGCTTCCGGGGTCAGCAGCCAGGGACTGTGGCGGATGGCGTGGAGCAGGATCGGCAGCAGGCTGAGGCGCTGGCCCTGCACCTCGATACCCATTTCCAGATCGAACCAGTCCTGCCCGGCGGCCGGCTCCAGGTGCAGATACCAGTCGTCGATATCCAGCAGGTTGTAGTGGAAGTCCGGGCGCATCTCGATATGCCAACCCTGTTCGCGCAGCCGTGGCAGATCGTGGCGCACCCAGTGCAGCCAGCTTTCGTCGTCGAGCAGTTCGAAAAGTTCGCCAACCGTTTCTGGCAGGGCCTCACTCTTGCGTAGGGCGATGTGAAAGCCCTGTGCGGCGAGCGTCCGCCGATGGCGCGCCTCGCTCTCGGAATGACGGCGGATACGCAGGATTTCCGTGGCACCGGGTACCAGCAGATCCTTCGCCGGCTTGCCGAAGGCCAATTGATCTCCATAGCGGAAGGCCAGCGCCGCGCGATGCTGGAGCTGTTCCACCATGCGCCCCTTGCGGGTGTCGTAGTGCAGTCGTACATGGCTGCCCAAAGTCAATTGGGGGGCTGGCTCGAGGTCGTCGATCCGCCGCTCGGGCAATACCGCCTTCGGCTCGGCGGGCGGCGACTGGCGCTGCAGGGTGAACAGGGCCGCCACCACATGCTTGCAGTTGTGTCCCACCGGACAACTGCAACGGCCGTCGATGCGCCAGCCATCGGCCCGCGACTGCAGGTGGATGTGCTGCCGGTAGCGGCGGGTCACCGAGCCTCGGCAACTGGCGTTGATTTCGTCCGGGGCGACCTGCAGCAGGGTGCAGCGTCCCTGGCTGGCGTAATCCTGGCCGCGCTGCAGGGTGCTGGGGTCGAACTGATCGCGCCAGTCTTCCAGGCGCATCCGAAGGAAATCGGGCTGCATCAGCGACCCTGCCGTGGCGGATGCTGCGGGGGAGGGAGGAGATTGTTCATGGGTACTGGGAAATCGATGGAAACCGCCGATTCTCTCACAGCGACGCGCTTCGGGCAGCCTTGTCGGCCATTTGGCAGGGCAATCGCATGAGGCTTCGAAAGGGGAAGCCGGGCTCGAGCGCTCCGACACACAATCTTTTCAGTCCGGTATCCGGTGGGCATTTCATGCGATTGCCCCGGCCGTTCGGGAGGCGGCGGCGGTTCAGTCGGCGAAACGGCCGTCCAGGCGTTCGGCGTGAAATTCCAGGCTCTGTGCCCGATAGCCGTGGCGCAGTGGTGGCAGGGGCAGGCAGGTGTGCCAGTCGCCTCCCGGCTGGAGGGGATCGGAAGCGCTGTAGTGCGGCATGTCGTAACGGTCCTCGTTCAATTCGACGCTATCGCTTGGAGCACGGGCGCTGACCTGCCAGCGCAGCTCCAGCAGCGGTAGCCGGCTGCCGTTGTGCAGGTGCACGGCCAGCGGGCGGTCGGCGGGGCATTCGTCGGGAGCATGGCGTAGCCACAGTTCCAGTTGCGCGAGGTGCTGTGCGGTGCGCTGCTCCTGCCACAGGGTGCCGGCGGCGATCAGCGCCACGCCGAACGCGGCGGCCAGGGAAACCGTCGCGACCTTGTCGGGATAGCGCAGCAGCAGGCCCAGCCAGACGAGCAGAAGCAGGACACCGATCAGCATGGGCAAACGAGGGGGATCATTGGACGGCCTCGGAGCAGGATGCCGTCGCATTCTACGGAGGAGTCCAGCCGACGGGGAATTCCTGGATACAGGGCTCCCCGGCGCGGGGCGATCAGGCGCAAGGCACGCCTGCCGCCGGATTGCCCGGCGGCGGCAGAGGTCCGGACGCCGGGGTAGCGTCCGGAGCGCGCTGCGGTCATCCGGCCACGGAGCGGCTCTGGACGTCTTCGGTACGGCCGTAGATGTCTTCGAGCCGTTCGATGTCGTCTTCGCCCAGATAGCTACCAGATTGCACTTCGATGATTTCCAGCGGGATCTTGCCGGGGTTGGCAAGACGGTGCACAGCGGCGACCGGGATGTAGGTGGACTGGTTCTCGGTGAGCACGAAGGTCTTCTCGTCGCAGGTCACCTGAGCGGTTCCGGATACCACGATCCAGTGTTCGGCACGGTGGTGGTGTTTCTGCAGCGAGAGGCTGGCGCCCGGCTTGACAGTGATGCGTTTGACCTGGAAGCGGCTGCCCATATCCACCGAGTCGTAGGCACCCCAGGGACGGTAGACCTGGGAGTGGTTCAGGCTTTCCTTGCGGCCTTGGTCGTCGAGGATCTTGACCAGCTTCTTGACGTCCTGCACGCGGTCCTTGTGCACCACCATGGTGGCGTCCTTGGTCTCCACTACCACCACGTTGTCCAGGCCGATCACGGTGACCAGCTTGTCGTTGCTGTGCACCAGGCTGTCGCGGGTATCGTGGAGGATCACGTCGCCCTTGACCACGTTGCCGTTCTCGTCCTTGTCGTGCACTTCCCAGATCGAAGCCCAGCAACCGACGTCGCTCCAGCCGGCGCACAGCGGCACGGCGCAGGCGTGGTGGGTCTTCTCCATCACCGCGTAGTCGATGGAGTTGTCCGGGCAGCAGGCGAAGGTGGCCGGATCGATCTTCAGCTCATTGTCGTGTTGTTCGCTGCGCTCCAGGGTCAGCAGGCAGTTGTCGTAGATGTCCGGGTCGTGCTCCTTCAGTTCCTCGAGGAAGCGGCTGGCGCGGAACAGGAAGACGCCGCTGTTCCAGAAGTAGTTGCCGGACTCGACGAATTCGCGCGCACGGGCGAGATCCGGTTTTTCGACGAACTGCAGGACGCGGTTGGCGCCCTCGGGCAGGGTGCTCTGCACGGCGAGATCGCACTTGATGTAGCCGTAGCCGGTTTCCGGGCTGTGCGCGGGAATGCCGAACAGTACCAGTTCACCCATCTCCGCGGCCTGGGCGGCCGATTTGAGGGCCTGCTGGAAGGCCTGCTGGTCGGCTATCACGTGGTCGGCCGGGAGGATCAGCAGCAGTTCGTCGCGGCCTTCGGCGAGTTGCTTTATGGCGGTCAGCGCGATGGCCGGCGCGGTATTGCGACCGAAGGGTTCGAGCAGCAGCCCCTGGATGCTCAGGCCGATGGCCTCGAGCTGTTCCTTGACGATGAAGCGGTGCTCCTGGTTGCAGACGACGATGGGGCTTTGCATGCCTTCGAAGTTCAGGCGCTGCAGGGTCTGCTGGAAAAGCGTCCGCTCGCTGGTCAAGGCGAGGAACTGCTTGGGATATTGTTTGCGGGAAAGAGGCCAAAGACGCGAGCCGCTGCCGCCTGACAAGATCACGGGAATCATGTGTCGTTCTCCTTTGATATTAAGGGTACTGCCGTTTATTGCTGGGTCCCTACAAGTGTTCCGCACTGGTCTTGCGTGTACTGCGTGACGAGCAACTCACTCCTTCACTGGCGGTTTGACCCACACGGGATTGAGCTGGTTCGCAGTGCCCGTCACATACAGGCAGACAACGTCGCCACGGGCGAGGCTGATCGGCTTGAGGTCGGCGACCTTGCGATCGCCGTCGAACAGCGCCAGGTTGGCTTTCACCGGGTTGATTTCGCGATCGCCCCGGCCTTTGGGTTCCACGCTTTTCACCACTTCCGTCTTGCCGTCGGCCGTTTTCAGGGTCAGCGGCTTGTCGGAGAGATTCTGTACCCGCAGCAGAGCTTTCTGCTTGCTCTTGAAGGCCGGCTCTTCGACCAGCAGAGGCGCAGCTCCGGATTGAGTAACCAGAGTGTAGTAGTGCTCGGCCGACAGGCTTACAGGCAGGTTCTGGGAGCCGATGCGGGCACTGTACTGGCCGGCTGGCAAGTATTCGAAATCGCTGCTGGACAGCGGCGAAACGTCTTCCAGGTTGATGCTGCCGACGTTGGCGCTGACTTCCTGATTGCTGGCGTTGTAGAGACGCACGAAGGCCGAGCCCTTGGGCGCCACGGCTTCGTAGAGCGCCGCGTCGCCGGCAGCCTGGACGGTGGTGCCGCCGAAACCGAGCAGGAGGCCGAGGCCAAAGCCGAGGGCGATGCGGTGCTTGCGGTGCAGTCGGATCATTGCTGGTACTCCTTTGCGAATCGATAGAGGGGTGTTCAGTGGCGCGCGCCTTGGTTGGTAGAGGTATTGTCGGCCAGTTGCTTGTCCTGGCGTCCGGCGGCCTTGAGCTGGGCGATCCAGTCGGCGTCGAACTCGCTCAGGTCGTAGGCGATCGGCAGGTAACGCTCGGGGAATTCCCAGATCACCAGACGCGGCGGGGATTTCTTGAAGTCCTCGCTCTGCAGGAACTTGAGCATCGGCAGGAGCGGTCCGCGGCCGTTCTCGGCGAAGTTCACCAGGTCGCTGCCGAGCGCCTGGCGCAGCGCGCCGGCGAAGTTCCAACGCTCGTCGGCGCTGTAGCTGGTGCCGACCAGGGCTACCGGCACCTGGGTTTCGGCGAACAGGTCGTCCCCGGCAGGGGCGCTTTCTTCCTGCTGGCGAGTGTTGTGCTTGACCAGTTGATCCGGCGGCGGCAGCAGTTCCTCGAACAGCGGATCGAGCGGCAGGAAATTGGTCAGGTCGCCCTTGTGCGGCCCGCCCGGCAGGGTTTCGGTGACGTAGACGTTGCCGCTTTCCGGAAGCACGCCGATCGGTTTGATCGCCGTGGCCAACTGGCCGGCGACCACCTGGGCGCCGTAGGGCGTCCAGTGGGTGTCGGTGCGCAGGAACACCTGGCCCTGGGCCTTGGCCTGCTGTAGCGGGCCGAGCAGGTCGGGTGCCTGGATGTCGGCATCGGCCACGATCCGGCGGAAGTTCTGGTAGAGCTGCTCGTGCAGGGGCGCGGGATGCTGCTCGCCGAAGTTCTCCGGGTACAGGCGTGCCTTGGCCGGCAGGATCGCCATCACCAGTTGCACGTTGTTCCGTGCCAGGGTTTCACGCACGCCCTGGATTAGCGCCTGGTTATCCGTGATGTTCTGCGAGGCGGTGGCGGTGGGCTTGAACTCCTCGTCGCTGAACAGCCACTGGTTGGCTCCGATCACCACACCGGGACGGCCTTCGCCGAACAGCGTGTAGTCCAGCGCCGCCCAGAGGTTGGTGCCGAGCTTCTTGATCGGAAATTCCTCGTCGTAATGTTTTTCGAAGGCCAGGGCCAGCTTGCCGTTGAGCACCGGGGTGTTATCGGCGGTGGAGAAGCCGGCAACGCCTTTCAGCGACCACAGGCTGAGCGCCAGTAGGGTGCCGGCGAAGGTCCCGGCGTAGACCAAGTTGGTTGTTCTATTCATGGCGGTCCCTCTTTAAAACTGGAAGTAGAGGAAAGGCGAGAAGCTCTGCGCCGAAAGCTTGAGCACCGAGGCGGCGAATAGCAGGAGCACCGCGACGCGGGTCGCCAGCGCCGGTATATCGATGGCCTGCGAATAGGCCAGGGTGCCGTTCGACGCATGGACGATGCCCTGGGGCGCGTCGGCCTGATCGTTCGCCTTGGCCTTGGGCGCGCCGGTGAGCGGTTGGGCGTAGAACTGGCGAATGCCGTACACCGCGATCACTACGTAGGCGAGCAGCAGGGTAGCGATCTGCAGGCTGGTCAGTTGTGCCTTGTTCAGGTCGGACAGGGTCCAGTCGCCGAAGCTGAACATGGCGGCGTACATGCGCCAGGCGACGTCGAGGTTCTCGGCGCGGAAGATCACCCAGCCGATCATCACCAGCAGGAAGGCGAAGGCCCAGCGCAGCGGGCGAATGGTCTTCGGCGCGGCGTCGATGCGCAAGGCACGCTCGATCGCCAGCCAGGTACCGTGCCAGGCGCCCCAGATAATGAAGGTCCAGTTGGCGCCGTGCCACAGGCCGCCGAGCAGCATGGTGAGGATCAGGTTGCGGTAGGTCTGGAAGGTAGTGCCGCGGTTGCCGCCCAAGCTGATGTACAGGTAGTCGCGCAGCCAGGTGGACAGGCTGATGTGCCAGCGGCGCCAAAATTCGGTGATCGACTGGCTGATGTAGGGCTGGTTGAAGTTCTCCATGAAGCGGAAGCCGATCATCAGGCCGAGGCCGATGGCCATATCGCTGTAGCCGGAGAAGTCGAAGTAAAGCTGGGCGGTGTAGGCCAGGGCGCCGAGCCAGGCATCGCCGGTGGTCGGATCGCTGAGGGCGAAGCAGTGGTCGGCGATCGGCGCCAGGCTGTCGGCGATGAACACCTTCTTGATGAAGCCCTGCATGAAGCGGGTGCAGCCTTCGGCAAACTTGTCCAGCGTGTGGGTGCGATGGTTGAACTGGTCGACCAGGTCGCGGAAGCGCAGCACCGGACCGGCGATCAGGTGCGGGAAGATCGCCACGAAGGCAGCGAAGTCGACCAGATTGCGGGTCGCCGGGGTATCTCCGCGATAAACGTCTATGATGTAACTGATGGATTCGAAGACGTAGAAGGAGATGCCGATCGGCAGCAGGATATGGGTGACCACGAAGGGTTCCATGCCGAACGAGGCGATGATCGCGTTCAGACTGTCCACGCCGAAGTTCGCGTACTTGAAGTAGCCGAGTACACAGAGGTCGACCACCACGCCGAGCGTCAGCCAGCGTTGCGCGGACTGGGTGCGTACACCGGCGGCGCCGATGCGCAAGCCGATCCAGTAGTTGAAGACGGTGACGGCGGCGAACAGTCCAAGGAAGTCGATGCGCCACCAGGCATAGAAGATATAGCTGGCGGTCAGCAGCAACAGGTTGCGGTAGCGCGCTGGGCTCAGGTAGTACAACCCGAGGAACAGCGGCAGGAATAAAAACAGGAAGACGTTGGATGAAAACACCATTACCCGTGTCTCGCTTCTAGCACCAATATTTCAGGCTCTTCTCTGAGCCCGGCCTCTCCCCCGGGAGCTCCCCGAAGAGGTCCGTTCCCGGCTGCGTCTGTTGCGCATTACGGGGCATTCCGCCTGCCCGGAAGAAGGGCGTGGCGGCCGGCGACGGACAGACTGCCGGCTGCTGGGGTGACGTCGGGGCCGAGCTAGTCGCGCTTGCCGACGGTCGATCTAGGCGACTTCTCGGCCGGATCGAAGATCCGGGTCACATCGCCACCCAGGCGGAAATTCTTGAACGGACCCATCTCGGCCTTCCTTTCCCGTAGGGCGGGTGAGCAGGAGTAGAGCGCGCAGTAGGGTTCCAGCCAGGAGAACTTGGCGTCGGTTTCCAGATCCTCCATGTCCTGATCCTCGTCGCCGGCCCGTTCGGCGAACGGTTCGGGCTTCTCGATGCCGGCTAGCACGTTGCTGGCCAGGCGGCCCAGGGCGCCATCGTTGTCGCCGCGCAGGTCGACACCGTTGGCCAGGGCAAAGGCGGCGACCATCATCAGGGGCGGCAAGCTGTAGTTGTGGTAAGCCAGCGCACGTTGGCGGCGCTTGAGTTCGTTGGGCAGGAAGCCATTCGGATCGATCTGCCCGGCGGCGATGTGGAACTGCTCGACCGCCCAGTCGAACAGGGGCCGGCGGTTGGTCGCCACGCCGGCGGCCATGGTCGCCCAGGCCGCCCAGTAGGAGTGGTTGTTAATCCGCTTGAGGGGCAGGTCGCTCCAGTCCTTGACCACTTGGTCGCCCACCTTGGCGAACCAGTTCTCGATGCGCTGCGCCTGTTCCGGATAGGCCGCCAGCGGCTGCGAGCTGGAGAATTTCAGGCGCAGGTAGGCGCCGGCCAGGCTGCCGAGGGCCCACTTGCGCATGGATTTGCCCGTGTGGTTGTACTCGGTAGTGAGCAGGGCGCCGTCTTCGGCCCAGGCGTCCAACCAGGCCAGGGCGCACTCCAGGTCGCCGGCGCGGCCCTTCTCCATGTAGCGCATGACCATCCGGCTGACGCCGCGCTCGATCTGGGTGATCGGCGCGGTCTTGGTGCGGAAGGCCTTTTCCGCTTCCTCGTTGAGGGTCGACCGGGCCGCGTCCGAACCTTCGTACTTGCTGCGAAAGACCAGTTCCCCGGTGAAGGGTTCGGGCACCACCGGACAGGCTGGCGCCTCGCCTTTGCGGATATCCACCGGCGCGTAATAGCCCTTGGGCGGAACCAGGGCTTCGGCGGCGTGAACGGTGCCGCCCAACAGCAGGCTGCCGATCAGGCAGGAAAGGGCGAGTCTGGTCTTGTGCATGGTAGGCCTCAGTTGCCGCTACGGGCGGTCAGGTTGGCCGGAGCGTGATAGTCGTGGCGCTTGCAGAGGCGCACCTCGACCTCGACGGGCTCCTTGAGCCCCTCCGGCGGTTGGATTTCCATGGCGAAGAAGTTGAGTCCGCCCCAGTCGGTCTCGTCGCGCATGTTGAAGGCGAAACGGCCGTTGGTTTCGGTGGTGACCGGCTTGTCGAACTGGAACTTCTCGCGACGGCCGGTCATGTACCAGATGGTGCCTTCCAGCTTCTTCACCGAGGGGTCGCTGAAGCGGATGTCCACCTGATGGCGGGAGTTGATGGCCTCGACCAGTCGGCCGGCGCCGTTGATCAGCACTTCCTTGCTGGCTTCGCCGGGGCGCAGGGTAGCCTTGCCGGCGAGCAGAGTTTTTTCGCCTTCGCAGGCATTGCCGAGCATGGACAGCGCCTGGCGGTAGAACTTGTCTTCGGCCAGGTTGTAGAGCGGCGAGAATTCCCAGATGAGGATCTTCGGCGGATTCTTCTGAAATTCGTCGCTGGCCAGGTATTCGAGCATCGAGCCTTCTAGGCCGCTGCCAGGGAAGGCGACGTTGAGGATTTCGGCACCCATGTATTCGGAGAGGAAGCCGGCGAAGTTGTAGTTGGTGCCGCTGTGGCTGGTACCGACCAGGGTGATCTGCGGCAGGCTGCTGTCGCCGAACAGGTCGCCGCCGCCTTCACCCTTGGGCTCGGTGAAGAACTGATCGCTGTGCTCGAAGGCGTAAGTGGTGTTGCACAACTGGCCGGCGACCCGGTGGTGGGTGCCGCGCTTGCCCATGCGGCCCATTTTCTTGGTGACGAACTCCTTGCGCGGGATGTCCGCGAAGGCGGGGATCTTCTTCAAGGTCTCGGCGACGATCCGCGCACTGCGTTCGGCGCCGTAGGAGGTCCAGTGGTGGTCGCCGCGGAAGTAGAAGGCCGGCTCGACCTTTTCGTCGGTCAGCGGGGTCAGGTCGGGCACCCAGTAGCCGAGTTGCTCGAAATGCTTCAGGGTCGCCCGGAAGTTCCTCACTGCCTTGTCGTAGTCGAAGCGGGCGTAGTCGGCTGGCCGCAGTTTGTTGCGTTGCACCATGCCGCGGGTCGGCTGGTAGACGATCACTAGCTCGACGCCGCGGCTCTTGAAGGCGTCGCGCAATGCCTTGAGCTGGCGGTAACCCTCGGGGGTGGTGCCGAACTCGGTGCGCAGGTCTTCGTTGGTACGGAACAGCCAGTCGCTCTCGTTGCCCTGCACCAGGGTGACGAAGCCCTTCATGTAGTTGCTGGTGTAGTTGTTGGGGTCCGCGGCGGCCGGGCACAGGTCGCAGCAAGACTCGGCGCGGTAGACGGGCAGCCCGGTGGGGGTTTCTTCGGCACGCACCCCGGCGGCGGCCAGGGCGATCGCCGCGGCCAGCGCGGCGGGTCCAATCCATTTGCTGTTGTGGGTCTTCATGTTGCGCAGTCTCATCGGTTCTACAGCTCGGCCTGGGTGGGATCGACGATGGGGTCGATCAGCACGGCCTTCTGGCGGCGCACCAGCAGATCGAGGATCTCTTCTTGTCTGTCCTCGAGGATGCCGGTGAAGGTGAGGCCGGAACTCTTGGTCGGGGCGAGCATCTCCACGCGGTAGAGTTCGAGGCTCAGCGGCGAGTCCACGGAGATCGGCGACGAGCCGTTGCCGGTCAACTGGCCGCCGACCACGATCATCGACACCTTGGTGTCGAAGGGGTCGAGCTTGAAGTCGCGGTCGGTCTTGCTGAGGTCCTTGATGTGGCCGTAGATACCGGTCAACTGGTTGGCGACGGATAGGTTCTCGTAGATTCGGATGTTCACGCTGTTGCGCATGCGGATGCCGTGGCGCGCGTTGTTGATGAGCCGGTTGCCCCAGATCAGGTTGTTCGAGCTCTCGTAGAGGGTGATGCCGTCGGAGTGGTTCTGGTACACCTCGTTGTAGGCGACCAGGTTGTGTTCGCTGTTACGGTCGAGGACGATGCCCGACAGCTTGTTGTCGTGGGTGCGGTTGTTGATGATCCAACTGTGGTTGACCTCCCGCGAGACGATGATGCCGTGCTTCTTCTTCGTCCCGTAGACGTGGTTCTCGGCGATGATCAGGCGTTCCGAGCGGTCGTGGGGGTCGATGCCGTAGATGATGTTGTCGCGATAGGTATTACCCTTGAGCACCACGTCGTCGGCTTCGTAGCAGTAGAAGCCGTAGTAGATGTCCTCGAATACCGAGTCGATCAGCCAGCCGGTCGGACGCGAGCGCTTGAGGCGCTTGTGCATTTCCGGGGTGTACTGGGTGATGCTCACGCCGTAAGCCTTACTGGTGTTGTAGCCCAGGCTGGCGACGGTGCTGCGCGAGATGTAGGTCTCGGTGCCGCCCCAGGACACCAGGAAGGGCCGGAAGCTTTCCGGGTCGCGGTAGGCGGACGGAGCGTTGTTCTTCTCGCTCCAGCCGACCAGCTTGGTGTCGGTGATGAACAGCTTGCCGTCGTTAACCAGGAAGGCGCCGCGCTCCTCGGAGAGGCGCAACTCCTTGACGTTCTTGCCGATGTGCAGGGTCGCGCCGAGGGCGACGACGATCGGCACTCGCGCCACGTAGACGCCCGGCGCTGTCTCGGCGAACTGGTTGGCCGGCAACTGCTTAGCCAACTGACTCAGCTCGACATAGCCGCCTTCTATGAAGATCGCGTTAGGCATCCCGCCTTGGCGGACGATCCACTCGCGCAGACGTCCGCTGCCGCCGATGAAGTCCTTCAGGGCGACTTGCTGCAGCATGCGTCTTACCACGATGCGTCCGCCCGGCTTGCGCTGGATCTTGGCTTCCACCGCCGCGTGGGTATAGCCGGAGAGATCCGGCAGCTTGGGCGGGTCCAGCTTCAGGGCTTCGATCGAGGCACTGGTGACGCTGTACTGCTTTGAATTCAGGGTGGGGAGCGTGGACTGCCCCGCCTGCTCCGGCGGGGCGGCCTGGCTCCAGGCGCTGGTAGCCAGCAGCACGCCGAGCAAGACGGGTTTTAGCTGGGTGGATGCAAGTTTTCTTTGCACATTCATGTTCGATCCTCTCAGCGTACTGCTGGACCTTAGAAGCGCCAGATCATGTCGACGAAGACACGGTGCATTTTGCTGTCGCCCTTGCTGGCATAGGCGTTGCTCGGGAAGAACAAGCCGCTGCGCAGGCGGATCAGTGCGGACTGCTCGTCCAGCTCGCCACCCCAGTTGGCCGGCAACATACCCTGGTTGAAGTAGCGGGTGATGATCAGGTCGACTTCCTGGCCGAGGTCCTTCTCACCGGCCTTGAGCGCGGGCTTGCCATCCTTCTCGATCGGGCTGATGCCGTTCTGGCCGAGATCCTCGTCATCGTCGACGCGCCAGAACTTGTGATAGATCAGGCTGGTCTCGAGGTCTTCTCTGGGCTTCCAGGAGGTGAACAGGGTGCCCACCTGCAGGTTGGTCAGTTCGCCGCGGAAGGCTTCGCCGAAGCGGTGGATGCGTGTCTGCAGGCCGGTGAAGGTGGAGCGGTTGCTCTGCAGGCCGGTCTGCATGAACTGTTCGGACTCGTCGTCGCCCTCGCCACCGCTGCCGCGGGCGTAGGCCGCGCCGACGTTCCAGCGATCGCTGATGTTCCAGCGCAGGCCGAGGTCCACAGCCCAGGCGTCGACATCCACGTCCTTGTAGTGGTCGGCGCTGCCGTCGCTGGCGAAGTGGCTCCTGTCCATCTCGCCGGTCAGCCAGGTGAATTCGCCCCAGTAGTTGATCGGCAGGGTCGAGCGAGGATTGAAGAAGTCGCCGTCCAGGTGCACGCTCAGCCAGGTCAGGTCGCCGGTGTAGGACTTGCTCTGGCGATCTTCGTAGACATCCATCCGGCTGTCCGGCAAGTCGCCGTCGTCGCTGGTGTGGTGCACCTTGAAGCCGGCCCAGTGACCTTGCCGCCACTGGTAGTCGAGGCCGCCGAAGACGTGGGTGCGGTCCTTGTCTTCAGCGCTCAGGTTGTCCAGGTCGGTACGGTATTCGTCGAAGCGTTCGGCGACGCCGGCCTGGGCACGCAGCAGGCTGGTGTCCATGGTCCAGTTCAGCGACTCGATGTGGATGTCCCACCACGTACCTTCGTTGGTCAGACTGCGCACGCGCTGCCGGCCGAGGCGCAAGTGCTCACCGGGGTAGGGGGTGAGGCCGGCGTAGTCGATCCAGAACTCGCGCAAGGCGAGGTAGCTCTTGTCCGGGTCGCGGCTGCTGTCGCGGCTGAACCCGTTCGCGGGATCGCCGCCCGGCTCTTCGTTGGGATCGGTGGGGTCGGTTTCGATGATGTCGGTGGCCGCGACCGCCTGGAGCATCACCATGGCTCCCCAGTTGCCGCGCTGGCCGTAGACCCAGGGCCGCAGGTCGAGGGCGATACCCTCGGCGTCGCCGCCGCTGCGGGTGTCCAGGTCACGGTCGTCTTCCGACTGAGCGGTGACCTTGACCTCCATACCGAAATTGCGATCGGGACCTACGGGACCCGCTAACAGTGGATTGCAGCAGAGCAGACTGGCTCCCAGGCCCAGTCCCGCGCTTATGCGTTGCTTCCTACTCATAATGCTTCCTATTGATTTTGCATGGCTTGCAGCTGCGTCGAGGTCTGCCACACGCCGTAACGAGCTTGCTGTTCCGCGTGCAGCATCTGTTCACCCCGAGTACGTTCTGCAGGAGCGAGATTAGCCTCTATTTCCTGAAGCAAGGGCTCGGAATCGGGGCGGCCTTGCAAAACGGCGAGGCGTGCGAAAACGTAGGCGTTGGCCAGGTCGATGCGGATGCCGCGACCCTGGGAGTACAGTTGCGCGAGGGCGTAGTCGGCGCTCACCTGGCCGCCGCGGGCGGCGGTCAGCAGGCTGTCGACGGCCTTCTGCGGGTAGACCTCGCCGAGGAAGCCGCGGCGATAGATCTGGCCCAGGTAGTAGTGGGCGCTGTTTTCCGTGGCGCGGGCCTTGATGAAATGTTCCTCGGCCTTGAACGGGTCCTGTGGAAGCAGCTTGCCTTCGTAGTAGAGTCGACCGAGCAGCAGATCGGCTTGCGGCTGGGCGGCGGCACGGCCACGTTCGAGGTAGCCGAGCATCTGGTCGGTGTCGCCGGTACCGGGAAAGTCGTAGATCAGACGGGCCAGACCGACCCAGGCGGCGGGGTAGGTCGGGGCGATTTCCTCGAGCATGGTCTGGGCGGTCTTTTCGTCCGACTGGCCGAGCAGCGGGTTGGAGAGCACGCTGGCGACTTCCGTTACCAGTTGCGCCGACACTCCGCCCGCGCGATGAGCGGCCATGAGCTGTTGCACCAGCGCTTGCAGGCGGTCGGCCTGGTCGCGTTTGAGATAGACGGTGGCCAGTTCGACGTAGCAGTCGCTGTGCTCGGCGAGGCGCTGTTGGCAGATCCGCTCAATGTCGTCCAGGTGCTGGTCGTAAGTGCCCTGGGTGCGGTAGACCACGATCTGCGCGATGTCCGCCTGGGGATGTCCGGCGGCGCGCCACTGATCGATGCGTTGCTGCAGGCTGACGTCGGGGAACGTCTGCGGGTTCTTCAAGTAAAGCATCGCCAGGGGCAGCAGCACGCCATCCTCGCCGGCGGCGAAGGCATCGCTGAGCAACTGGGCAGCTTCGCGCTTTTCCGCCTCACTGCTGGTCAGCTTGTAGGCCAGCAGCTTGCCCAGGCGGGCCTTGGCCCGCGGCGAGGCGTCCAGCGCCATGCGGTAAGTCTGTTCCGCCTTGCGTAGCTGCTCGGGATCACCGCTGGCCAACTGCATGTCGGCCAGGCCGAGCTGGGCTTCGGTGAAGCCCATGTCGGCGAGTTGGCGGAAATGCCGCTCGGCGGTCTGGGTGTCGCCGCGTTGCAGGGCTTCCTTCGCCAGACGCTGGTCGGGCAAGTCGAGGTTGGCGCAGGCGGTCAGGCCGGCCAGCGCCGAGAGCAGCAGGGGCTTGGTCAGGTTCACCTGAGGTGTCCTCTCAGAGTCCGGCGGTCATGGCCTTGTCAATCAGCCAGTCGTAGGAGGGGCCGCGGTCGATGACCACTTCCACCGGCTGGCCGGCCAGGGCGCTGTCCAGAGGCTGTTCGGGTTGGATGAGCACGCGGATATCGCCGGATAATTCTTCGCTCTGCAGGGCGGTGCTGACGATCCGGCCGTGGCGCGGCTGATCCTCGCCGGGAACGCTGAAAGTGACCTGGGTGCCCGGCTTGACCTTGGCGAAGTCGTGGTAGCGGAAACGGGCCTCGACGGTGGCGGCGGCGTCGCGCGGCAGCAGCTCGAAGATCACCTGGCCCTTGGAGGCGAACTGGCCGTCGGCCACGCGCTGGGCAACCACCTTGCAATCGCACGGGCTGGTCAGGGTGCCCTTCATCTGCCGGGTGAACAGCTTCTCGACGTTGGCCGGGTTGAGCTGCTCCTCGCTCAGGTGACCCTTGAGCATTTCCAGCATGGAGGCGGAGAAGCTGGCGATCGGCGCACCGTTGGCGACCAAGCCGTCCGGGCCGACCAGGCTCTGCACCGTACCTTCGCGGGGCATGGTCACTTCCATGCTGGGCACGCTGACCATGCCCGACTCGGCATGGGTGACGAAGTAGAGGTCGTAGAGCTGCTTGAGGATCAGGCCGAAGGCGCAGAGGCCGACGATGAAGATCGCCAGGCTGAAGCTGACCGCGCGCAGGCGTTCGAACATCGTCTGCTGGGCCAGGCCCTTGCCCTTGCGCGCCTTGGTGAAATTGTCGCGCTGCAGGGTGCAGATCACATCGCCGACGGTGACCAGCTCGCCGCTCAGGTGCGAGGTGATCATCTGGCGCAGGGTGGAGATCTCGCGTGCGCCCAGATTGTGGAACTGGCAGCCGGTGCGGCCGCTTTCCGGATCGAGGTTGCGCACCTGGAACTCCACGTCCATAGCCAGGCCCAGGCTGTCCAGTTGGAACAGCAGCTTGCCGCGGTGGAGGGCACCCTGCTGGGTGACCGGCTTGCCGCTGGCGAAGCTGAAGCCGCCGGCGGAGATGTCGATCAGACGCTGCTCGATGGTTTCCCGGTTGGGGCCGAGGAAGCGGATCTTGCCGGGCAGCTTGACGCGCGCGTGTTGGCGTTGCGCTTCCGACTCGTGGACCACGTTTACATTAAGGGTCGCGGTATTCATGGTTACATGTCTTCCTTCTCGATCATTCAGTCCCGGTCAGACCGACAGCATCAGCACAGCGACGAAGATGCTGGTCGCTGAAAAGGTCATGGCCTTTGACGACCAGTTGTTGAACCAGCTCTGGAAGCTGGCGAGTTCACGGTTGAGCTTGGTGTCCTGGCGCGTCCAGGATTGCTGGTCGAGGCGGAAGAACACATGGATCTTCACCACGGCGCCGACGATCTGGTTGTAGTAGAGGATCAGCGGGTAGGCCGGTCCGATCGGGTGTCCGGAAAGAGACAACAGCAGGGTCAAAACCAGACGGGTGGAGCAGACCCACAGCAGATAAGCGATAAAAATGGCGATGCTGTATTTAATGGAACCGATGATCGCCACGGTCAGGCCGAGCAGGCTGGTCCACATGGATACGCGCTGGTCGAACAGAACCACCGAGGTGAACCAGCCGAGGCGCTGCACGCCGAGCTTCAGGGCGCGGGAGTTCTGCCGTAGGTTGTTGCCGTACCAGCGGAACATCAGCTTGCGGCTGGCCTTGACGAAGCGCTTCTCCGGCGGGTGCTCGACCGTGTGGATCGAGGCATCGGGCACGTAGAAGGTGTCGTAGCCCAGGCGCATCAGGCTGAACCAACTGGACTTGTCGTCTCCGGTGAGGAATTTGAAGCGGCCGAGGCGCCAATGGTCGAGGTTGTCGTTCTCGACGTCGACGATGAATTCGGGGTCGGTGACCACTGCGGCGCGGAACACCGACATCCGCCCGGTGAGGGTCAGCACGCGGTGGGACAGCGCCATGGAACACATGTTGATATGGCGCTGGGCGAAGCGCAGCTTGTGCCACTCGCTCATGATGTAGCCGCCCAGCACTTCGCAGAATTCGTTGGTGGTCAGGCCACCCATGTTGGGGAATATCTTGAAATAGGGAACCGTCTTACGGACCACGCCTTCGTTCAACACGGTATCGCCGTCGATCACCGCGACCACCGCGTCTTCATCGGGCATATGGCGGGAGATGGCGCGGAAACCGTTGGCCAGTCCGTCGCGCTTGCCGGTGCCGGCGATGCGCACGAAGTCCAACTTCACCCGGTCCGGCGGACCAAGTTTTTCCCAAAGGCTCTTGATCAACAGCTCGTCGGACATTTCCACGATCGAGCAGACCACTGTGGTCGGGTAACCGCAGTTGATCGCCTCCTTGATCACCGAGCCGTAGACCTTGCCGGTGGTCAGGGCGTCGATGCGAAAGCTGGTGACCATGAGAAACACATGGGAAGGATCGGCGTCCTTGCCCAGTTTTTCCACCTTGCGCCGGTAGTAGGGGTAGACCACGTAGAGGAATAGCATGCCGCGCAGGAAATGGATGATTCCCATGGAATAGCGCCACACGCCGATCAGGCCTATCAGCATGATGAAATGCTTGGATTCCGAATCGAACACCTGCGGCGGCAGGGCGAGCGCCAGCAGCATCAGGAAACTGAGGAAGAGTAGCCAGCCGGTGGCCTCTCCAAGGGCATGCTTAAGCCTGTCCATAATTCTTCTTGAGTCCGTCGTCTGTATTCGCGAGCCGGTTCGGGCGGCACTGTTGTCGTCCTTGTTCTACGTTGTCGTCCTTGTTCTACGCCCTTCCAGAGTCCGCCCCCGAAGGGGCGGACGGCAGCGGATTACCAGCAGATGCCTTCTGCGGCACCAGCGGTGCGCTGAGGCATGAAGCCGACCAGGTCGATGATCTTCTTGCCGGCCGGTACGTCCTTGGCCAGCTTCTCGAAACGCGGATCGGCGTTGCCGAGAACGATGATGTCGGCTTCCGCGACGACCTTGTCCAGATCGGACTGCAACAGGGCGGAGACGTGGGGGATCTCGTTCTTGATGTAGTGGCCGTTGGCGCCGTGGTCACGGGCGTACTCGACGTTGCTGTCGAAGATGCTCAGCTTGAAGCCCTTGCCGATCAGCATCTCGGCCAGCTCGAGCTGGGGGCTTTCGCGCAGGTCGTCGGTGCCGGCCTTGAAGCTCAGGCCGAGCAGGGCGACTTTGCGCGAGCCGTGCTTTTCGATCATGTTGTAGGCTTTCTGCACCTGGGCGGCGTTGCTGCGCATCAGCGAGCTGATCAGCGGCGCCTCGATGTCCCACACGTGGGCACGGTAGCTGAGAGCGCTGACGTCCTTGGGCAGGCAGGAACCGCCGAAGGCGAAGCCGGGGCGCATGTAGTACTGGGACAGGTTGAGCTTGTTGTCCATGCAGACCACTTCCATCACCTCGCGGCCATCGACGCCGGCGGCCTTGGCGATGTTGCCGATCTCGTTGGCGAAGGTGACTTTGGTCGCGTGCCAGACGTTGCAGGTGTACTTGATCATCTCGGCGACGGCGATGTCCTTGCGGACGATCGGGGCGTCGAGCTCGGCGTAGATGGACGCTAGGGCGTCGCCCGAGGCCTTGTCCAGCTCACCGATCACGGTCATCGGCGGGAAGTTGTAGTCCTTGATCGCGGTGCTCTCGCGCAGGAACTCGGGGTTGACCGCCACACCGAAGTCGACGCCGGCCTTCTTGCCGGAGAAATCCTCGAGAATCGGAATGACCACGTTGTGCACGGTGCCCGGTAGCACGGTACTGCGCACCACCACAGTGTGGCGTTCGGTCTTGTCGCGCAGAGCGGAACCCATCTGGCGGCAAACTTCCTCGATGTAGTCGAGTTCCAGGTCACCGTTCAGCTTGCTCGGCGTGCCGACGCAGAGCATGGAGAGCTCGGTGGCGAGGACCGCTTCGGTCACGTTGGTGGTGCCGCGCAGACGGCCGGTCTTCACGCCCTCGGCTAGCAATTCTCCCAGTCCCGGCTCGACGATGGGGGATTTGCCCTGATTGATCATGTCGATCTTAGCGGCGGAAATATCCACGCCGACCACTTCGTGCCCACGTCCCGAAAGACAGCCGGCGCATACTGCACCTACATAGCCCAGTCCGAAAATGCTGATACGCATTGCGTTCACCTCGTCCTTATTAACGAAAAGTCGACGACTAAAACCCTTGGTCGTCACATTGCCGGCGGCCTTCAAGGGAAATTTGCAGGCCGAATTATAGTCAATAAAATGTCGCGCCAAACGAGATGGCGTTAAAAGGCTGGTTGCAAGGGATGCTTTATAATTGCTCAAGCGGTCCATGTTCAGTTCGTCATGGACCGCCCGCTTTCGCGGGTTGCTATCTTTTTGCCATTACAGCATCCAATTCATCGTAGTGATTGGTTCCCGGCTCGTATGGTCCTTCCATGGATTACGATTGCGAGCTCGAATAGTTGCAGACCTAAGAAATACTTTTTCCGAAATAGTTCCCTGGCCTTGCACCGCGGCAGCAGCCTTTCGGCAGTTTGCCAGCACGCGTCCCTCTCGCCCCATACAGAGTGCTGGAGCTTGTGAGAAGTTCCCTGGCCATCCCTTGGCCAGTGTGGAATAGGTGAAATCTTTTGTTTTTGCCGTTTGCTTGGTGTCTTTTTGATATCAATTGGATAGCTTTTTGATGTCAAAAGATGGCTATTGGATGTCTAATTGATATCACTCAATGTCAGTCGACTAATACTGCTCCAGATTTCGAGAGCTTTTCGAAGGAAAGGAAAATCCTGCCGGCAGCAATGGGATTGACATGCTGGCTATAGGCCTTTAATGGCTATATGGTATCAATGGTTTGGAGCGGGGCATTCTCCCGCGGGGCGATCACCGCCGCCAGGCGGCGCCTTCTCCATGGCGGCGAGGCAACAGCCATGGAACGACTTCGCCGGATTGTTTCCGCCGGAAGCAGGCGATGAAAAAGCGGATAGTGAAAGATGAATTGAAAAGACGGCCGCTGCCTTTCTTTCCGGCAGGGCCGCCTTTATATATTGCGAAGTGAAATGGCTATCTGCGAAGGAGCGGCTTAACCGGTACGACCGAATAACAAGGAAACTACGAAGAGGATCAGAAAGAGCGCGAAAAGTATTTTGGCGATACCGGTAGCGGTTCCTGCTATACCGCCGAAGCCGAGTAGTCCGGCAATAATGGCGATGACAAGGAATATGATTGACCAAGTTAACATGCCATGTTCCTTCTCTTGCGGATGTGATGACTGCCCTTCATTAGATATCCGAAGGCTCAAAAGATCCATCGCGGTTGGGGTACCAGCAGCGTGTGGTAGCTAATACCTTTGGGAACAGTGGCTTGATGGTCGTTCACGGAGCGTAGGGGCGGCAAGCTCAGAGAGCTTTGCTGTGCGGGATGCGAGGCACTTTTCTCAAGAGGAAGATCGTTTCCATTATATATGGCCGCTCCCAGGGCCAGGCTCAAGATAATGCCGACGGAGAGACTTTTACTACGTAGAGCAGAATGGATCTTGCCGTGTCTCATGGTTGACAATTCCTCGGTCGTTTCGTGCGTTGTGTGTTACCGCCCGGCTCTTTTTATTGAAGCAAGCTACGCGCCAAGCCCGGAAGTTCCGATATTGTCCGTTATTTCAAAGGCATATCCCGGTCGGCCGGGAACGCTTGTGTTGCAGGGTGCGGGATTCGCGCTGGTCAGGTTATGCAATTTGCACGAAGCGATGGGAACCGTCGTTTTGCTCAGTGCGTTTGGAAGAGGGTCCAGGTCGATACGAACAGAGCGGCGATCACCGGGCCGATGACGAAGCCGTTGAGGCCGAACAGGGCCAGCCCGCCCAGCGTCGACACCAGGACCAGGTAGTCCGGCAGGCGGGTGTCCTTGCTCACCAGGATGGGCCTCACGATGTTGTCCACCAGGCCGATGATGAAGATGCCGCAGGCCGTGAGCAGCACGCTCTTGAGGATCGCGCCGCTGAGCAGGAAATAGACGGCCACGGGAGCCCAGACGAGTCCCGTTCCCAAGGCCGGCAGGAACGACAGGAAGGCCATGGCGACTCCCCAGAGCAATGCCTGGGGAATGCCCAGCAAGGCAAATATGACGCCGCCCAGGCTGCCCTGGATGACCGCGACGACGAGGCTGCCCTTGATGGTGGCCTGCACCATGCCGGTGATGCGCTGGAACAGGCGGGACTTCTTCATTTCGCTGAGGGGTATGGCTTGCCTGATCCGGGCGACCAGCGCGGTGCCGTCGCGGAGAAAGAAGAACAGCAGGTAGAGCATCACGAAAAAGCCGAGGATGAACTGAAAGGTGTTGTGGCCGATGTTGAAGGCTTTGGTGGCCAGGAGCTGGCTGCCCTGCATGGCGATGTTGGCAATCCGGTCGCGCAGGTCGTAGCGGCTGTCCAGACCGAAGCGGGATATCTGTGCCTGCAGCGGCTCTGGAAGCTGCGTTTTGAGACCCTCGAGCATGCCGGCGAAGTCGATCTGACCCGCCTCGATCTCGTTGTAGAGGGTGGCGCCTTCCTGGATCAGCAGCGTGGACACGATGGTGATGGGCAGGACGGCGACTACCACGCAGACGATCAGGGTTAGCAAGGCCGACAGATTCGGATGGTTGCCGAGGTGCCGCAGCAGGCGGATCTGCAGCGGATGGAAGAGAATGGCCAGCACCGCCGCCCAGAAGATCGCGCCGTAGAAGGGCAGGATGATCCAGACGAAGGCCACCGAGATCAGCACCAGCAAAAACAGGAAGACCCGGTATTCGAAGCGGGGATTGATCATCGGATATCACGCCATGACCGGTCGCGTCGCAGGGAAGGTTCCGGCAGCCCGCGCGATGATGTTGCGGGCTTCGTTGTCGCGAAGTCTGCCCGCGACATAGCGGAATCAGGAACGGACGGCAGCGTTCCGATGGTTTTTTTGCGATAGGGGTCGAGCGCTTCTTTCGCGTTCCTTCTCGTTCTGCGCATTTCCTGGCGTCCGTTGCCGGTCGGCGACATGCCGAAGCGATCGCCCCACATGCCGTGACCCTGTTTTCGGTTCGCGATTCGAAAGGGGGGGAGTATTCCCCCTTTCGAGCCCTTGTCAAGATGGGCGGTTACCTAGCGCTTGCGGCTGCCCTTATCCTGATCTTCCTGCCGGGACTGCCCGCGGTTTTCCTGTTTGCCGCCCTGGCTGCCCTGCTGGCCTTCGGCGCGCTTGCCTTCCTCGATCAGTTCGCGGACCCGCTGGCCGCCCTTGTGGCCGAGTTCGGAGTAGCCTTCCGGGCCGAGTTGCTCCTTGCGGGCCTCGCCGCCCTTCTTGCCGAGTTCGGAGTAGCCTTCCGGGCCGAGCTGCTCCTTGCGGGCCTCGCCACCCTTATGGCCGAGTTCGGAGTAGCCTTCCGGGCCGAGCTGCTCCTTGCGGGCCTCGCCGCCCTTGTGGCCGAGTTCGGAGTAGCCTTCCGGGCCGAGCTGCTCCTTACGGATCTCGCCGCCTTTCTGGCCGGCCTCCCGTACGCTCATGGAGCCTTTGTCTTTGTCTTTGCCTTGACCGGAACCAGAGCCGCCTTGACGTGAAGTTGCCATGATAATGCTCTCCTGATTGTTTCGGATTTGCATACAGGGCCTGGTTGTCTACCGCTCCCTGTCCAACCGATCCAGTTCCGTTGGTGTGCCGTTCGTGTATTTACCGCCTATTTTTCGTTTTCGCCTCTGGCTTTTTTTCCTTCCTGGACGAGTTCACGAACGCGTTGCCCACCTTTATGGCCGAGTTCGGAATAACCCTTCGGGCCGAGTTGTTCTTTGCGCGCCTCGCCGCCTTTGCGACCGGCCTCGCTTACACTGATCGAACCTTTTTCTTCGTTAGCCATGACCTCACCTCTTGGTTCAGCGACTTCCTGGGAATTTCCTTCGCTCTTTTTTTATGTATGGCGTCACGTATGTGCGCGCCATCCTGCGGGCCACCCCTATGGCCCAGTTGCTGATAGAACTCGTGTCCATAAGATACGGAACTTCCTTTCCTGCCAGCCCGGCTGACGCCCGGACCGCTTTCGGTTTTACGCATGGCCCATCTCCCACTCAACACGGCCCATCCGTGGCCACAACCATTCTCCGGAGCAGAAGGTGCGCTTGTCGGGGCCGGCCGCCATGCGGAAGAAGTTCCGCTTGTGTGCATACGAAGTCTGGCAGCCGGAAAATACCTGCTCGGGAAACAGTTGCTAGTTTCGATGGCGGATGACCACCAAGGTTTCCCTATGCCGACGAATGGCCGTCAATGTCCTCTCGATTGCACGGTTATTTTATTGGCGAAGAGTTGCCGAAAGTTGTAGAGCGCCTGTTCGGGAAAGTTGCCGGAAGTTGACTTCCGCATTATGCAGGACAGGCACTCAGGCGCGTGACCGGTAATTTTCGAAAGAGCGACCGCGGCGCAGGCCGGATGGAATGACCCGGTGTGCAAAAGTTGTTTCGGTCGTTCTCCGGCGAGATTGTGGCATGGCGAGAAGACAAAGCCGTTTCGCTTTGCCTGCTACCCGCGACTGTCAGTGATAGCCTTCGCCGTGCCGTACCTTGCCGCGGAACACGTAGTAGCTCCAAGCGGTGTAGCCGAGGATGACGGGGATGATCAGCAGTGCGCCGACCAGCACGAAGCCTTGGCTCTGCGGCGGCGCGGCGGCATCGCGGAGGCTGATCGAGGGCGGGATGATGTTCGGCCACAGGCTGATGATCAGGCCGCTATAGCCGAGGAAGACCAGCGCCAGGGTGAGCAGGAAGGGCCGTACCTGATTGCCGTTCGCCACCGAACGCAGCAGGGCCCGGATGCTCAGCAGCACCAGCAGCGGCACCGGCAAGAACCAGATCAGGTTGGGTAAGCTGAACCAGCGCCGGGCGATGGCCTCGTGGGCCAGCGGCGTCCACAGGCTGAGGATGCCGATCACCGCCAGCAGCGCCAGGGCCAGCGGCCTGGCCAGAGTGTACATGCGTCGCTGCAGGGGACCTTCGGTCTTCATGATCAGCCAGGTACAGCCAAGCAGGCTGTAGGCGACGACCAGGCCCAGGCCGCAGAACAGCGGGAAGGGCGCCAACCAGTCGAGCGCAGCGCCGGCGAAGCGGCCGTCGACGACCGGGATGCCCTTGATGAAGGCGCCGAGGACCACCCCCTGGAAGAAGGTGGCGGCCAGCGAACCGCCGATGAACGCCTTGTCCCAGATATGCCGCCGGTTCTCGCGGGCCTTGAAGCGGAACTCGAAGGCCACGCCGCGGAACACCAGGCCGATCAGCATGAACACCAGGGGCAAGTAGAGCGCCGAGAGGACCACCGCATAGGCCAGCGGGAAGGCCGCGAATAGCCCGGCGCCGCCGAGCACCAGCCAGGTTTCGTTGCCGTCCCAGACCGGCGCCACGGTGTTCATCATCACGTCGCGGTCGCGGGCGTCCTTGAAGAACGGATAGAGCATGCCGATGCCCAGGTCGAAGCCGTCCATCACCACGTACATCATCACGCCGAAGCTGATGATCACCGCCCAGATCAGGGGAAGATCGATGCCCATTTGCTCAGCTCCTCGCGCTCGGTGCGCCTTCGTCCAGGCCTTCCTCGGGGGCCGATAGCGGCCGCGCCGGCGTGCGCGGCCGGCCCGCCCCGCCGTGGAGGGGCTCGCGGCCCTCGTTGGTCTGCGGTCCCTTGTGCACCAAGTGCAGCATATAGCCGAAGCCGACGCCGAACACCGCCAGGTAGACCACCACGAACAGCGCTAGGCTGATGCCCATCTCGGTTATGCCATGCGCCGAAACCGCGTCGCGGGTACGCATCAAGCCGTAAACCACCCAAGGCTGGCGGCCGATCTCGGTGGTGAGCCAGCCGGCGAGGATGGCGAGCAGCCCGGACGGCCCCATCAGCAGCACCATGCGCAGGAAGCGCCGCGACCGGTAGAGTCCGCCACGTCGGCGTAGCCACAGGCTCCACAGGCCGGTGGCGATCATCAGCAGGCCGAGGCCGACCATGATGCGGAAGGTCCAAAATACGACGGTCGAGTTGGGCCGGTCCTGCGCGGCGAACTCCTTCAGCGCCGGGATCGGCTCGCTCAGGCTGTGCTTGAGGATCAGGCTGCCGAGTACCGGGATCTCTACCGCGAAGCGGGTTTCCTCGCGCTGCATGTCCGGCCAGCCGACCAGGATCAAAGGCGTCGGCTCGTCCGCGCGGTTCTCCCAGTGGCCCTCGATCGCGGCGATCTTCGCCGGCTGGTGCTCCAGGGTGTTAATGCCGTGGAAGTCGCCGATCACCGCCTGCAGCGGGGCGACCAGCAGGGCCATCCACATGGCCATGGAGAGCATCTTGCGCAGCGCCAAGTTGTCATGGCCGCGTAGCAGGTGCCAGGCGGCCGAGGCGCCGACCAAGAAGGCGGTGGCCAGGTAGGAGGCGACCGCCATGTGCAGCAGGCGGTAGGGGAAGGAGGGGTTGAAGATCACCGCCAGCCAGTCCACCGGGATGAGCTTACCGTCGACGATCGCGTGGCCCTGCGGGGTGTGCATCCAACTGTTGGAGGCGAGAATCCAGAAGGTCGAGATCAGGGTGCCGATCGCCACCATCAGTGTGGCGAAGAAGTGCAGGCCGGGGCCGACCCGGTTCAGGCCGAACAGCATGACGCCGAGAAAGCCCGCTTCGAGGAAGAAGGCGGTGAGCACCTCGTAGGCGAGCAGCGGGCCGGTGACGCTGCCGGCGAATGTGGAGAAGTTGCTCCAGTTGGTGCCGAACTGGTAGGACATGACGATGCCGGAAACCACCCCCATGCCGAAGTTCACCGCGAAGATCTTCAGCCAGAAGTGGTACAGGTCGAGGTAGACCTGTTCGCGGGTCTTCAGCCAGAGTCCTTCGAGCACCGCCAGGTAGCTGGCCAGGCCGATGGTGATCGCCGGGAAAAGAATGTGGAAAGACACGGTGAAGGCGAACTGAATGCGGGCCAGGTCGAGTGCTTCCCATCCGAACATGACAAGTCCTCCCGGAGCAGCGGCAAGGGGGGCATGCTATTTGGATGCGGCTCGGCGCCGCGACGTTCAATGGTTTTTTCCTTTTCCGGCAAACGGGCAGGGGGCGGCTGCCGGGCCGCTCACCCGGATGGGTAGGGGATGATCGATATCTTGCCGTTCTCCTCGAGAATCGCGTATTTGATCTGCGCCATCTGCTTCAACCCCTGGGGCTGGCGCGCCGCCAGGAGAATGTCCTCCTCGCGCAGCCAGGCCTCGCGCAGGCATTTGCTCAGGGGGCGGCCATCTTCGACGATCAGCGTCGAGGTGCCCTCGATCAGCGTGTCGAGCCGGGCGAACCTGAACTTGAGAAAGAACAGGCCGACATCGATGACGATCAGGGTGACGATCACCAGGATCGCCTTGATGAGCGAGAAGTCGTCGCCCAGCAGGGCCTGCTGCGTCGCCTCGCCGATGATCGGCAACAGCAGCAAGTCGAACTTGCTGATGTCCGCCAGGGTGCGCCGGCCGGCGATCTTGAACAGGACCAGGAGGAGCGCATAGACCGCGGCGGCTCGCAGAACGGCGTCCATCGTCAGCTCGTCAGGGGGCGATGAATTGGCTCAAGATTACCCGTTCGTCCTCGAACCAGGCCGAGTTGCTCACCAGTCCCAAGCTCTCCGGGCGGATGGTCAGGTAGAGGGTCAGGTGACCCCGTTCATCGGCCTGATCGACGAGTTCCAGCCCGCCTTCATGGCTGCGTGCGAACAGGGGCCGCGGCTACAGGCTTTCGATCGTATGGGTGCGCAGGAGAGCCCGGTCGATGCGCAGGGTCGCAAGGGCCGAGGGGCGGGTCCGGGCCGTGAAGACGATCCGGCTGCTGGCGCCATTGCGCAGAAAACGCTCGTATTCCACGCTCAGCCGCTGTCCGCGGCCGCTGCTGCTGTGCCGGCTGAGCGGACCGTCGGAGAACAGGCCGTTCAGGGCCAGAAGCACAAGGACGAGCAGGACGCCGAAGCCGATCCGCTCGAACTTCCAGGTCTTGCGCTGGTAGGCGATCCGGTCGGCGATTGGCTGGCTGCGCGGGGCGAAGTCGTCCCGCTGCGCGGCGTCCGCTGGTGTGCGTGGCTTGCGGGCCTCTGGCGAGGTGTCGGTCATGGCGGTGACCCGTATTGCTGCTTGATGAGTCCGACCGTCGTTTCCCGGTTTTGTCTCGCCGGCCGCGGCATCCGCACCGGGCGGGAATTCCGCCGGGCCGCACGGCGGTGGAGTTCGACGCTGCGCTAGAACTCGAAAAAACGGGTCGAGTCTGCTGAGGGGAGGGTACGCGAGAGGGAGGTTTCCCCCGCGCGTCCGTTCGGGCCGCATTCCATCGACCTGTTATTCCCGATACAAGGTGAACGTCATGAGCGAAAACGAACAAACCCTGCCGCCGCAGCATCAGGACCGACGTCCAGGCAACGAAAGCACGATGCGTCCGCGACCGGCATACAGGGCCGAGGATTACAAGGCCGCCGGCAAGCTGGAAGGCAAGGTCGCGGTGATCTCCGGCGCCGACAGCGGCATCGGTCGCGCCGTGGCGGTGGTTTTCGCCAAGGAGGGGGCCGATGTCGTCGTGCTGTATCTGGATCAGCCGGAAGACGCCGAAGAAACCCGCCGCGAGGTTGAGAAGCTCGGCCGGCGCTGCCTGACCCTGGCCGGCGACGTGGCCGATGCCGACTTCTGCCGCCAGGTGGTCGAGAAGACCATGCAGCAGTGGGGATGTCTGGACGTACTGGTCAACAACGCCGGGGAGCAGCATCCGCAGGAACGGCTCGAGGACATCAGCGAGAAACAGTGGGAGAAGACCTTCCGCACCAATATCTTCGGCATGTTCCAACTGACCAAGGCAGCGTTGCCGTCAATGAAGGAGGGCAGCGCCATCATCAATACCACCTCGGTCACCGCCTACAAGGGCAACCCCAAGCTGATCGATTACTCCTCCACCAAGGGGGCGATTACCGCCTTCACCCGTGCCCTGTCGGCCAACTTGGCGCCGCGCGGCATCCGTGTCAATGCGGTGGCGCCGGGGCCGATCTGGACTCCGCTGATTCCTTCCACCTTCAGCGCGGAGGAGGTGGCGCACTTCGGTGCTTTTACGCCGATGAAGCGGCCCGGGCAGCCGGAGGAGGTGGCGCCGGCCTACGTATATCTCGCCTGCAACGACTCGTCCTACGTGACCGGCCAGGTGCTGCACGTGAACGGCGGAACGGTGATCAACGGCTGAAGCGGAGCCAGGCAAGTGCCGGGTGGTAGCCGCTCGGCACTTGTGTCCCGTGTCGGGTATCGGGGGCGTTGCCTGGCTTTTGCTGGAGCTGGAGGGGGAGACGCTGGGGCCGCATCGGCGTGGCCGTGGCCCGATACCCGCGTGCGCGCCGACAGGCATCGGCTTGATCGGCTTGGCCGAGAGCCCATCGCCCTCGGCCCTGTGTCGCGTGCTGCCGGCAACCTTAGCGCTTGGCGGCCACGTCGGGGGTTTCGGAACGGCTCAGGAACTGAGTGGTGAGGTCCGGCAGGTGGTTCAGCAGCCACTCGGCCATGGCCTGTTCCTGCATCAGGATTTCCTGGGCGATCCGCTTGGTCTCCATGTCACCGGCCATTTCGGCGGCGCTGATGATGACCCGGTAGGAGGCGATCTCCATGTTCTCGAAGATATAGGAACTCATCGCGCCCTTGACCACTTCATCGCTCATGGCCACACCGCCGAGACCCTGTCCGAAGGCCACGATCTTGGCGGCCATGTCCTTGAAGGCCGAAGGGCTGCTCCCCAGGCGATTGATACAACTTTCTACCTGGGCCTTCTGCCAGCGGGTTTCTTCGATGTGCTGATCGATACGCACCTTAAGTTTGGGATAATTCTCGATGCGATCCGACATGGACTTCAGCATACTTTCCGCTTGTTGTTCCATGGCGTGGGCATCGCGAAGCCAGTCAAGCAGATTTTCGTGAACGGTTGCCATTTGAGAGTCTCCTTGCCAAGGGAACGGAGTGTTCATTGGGTAGAATCCGCCCGATCTTTGAAAGTTCATCCCGGCTGACGGGTGGAAAATCAGTAGGCGTTCATCGAGTTGGCGTAATGCCTTGTATTGCAGGGGTTCGACTGGCTATCTGCAAACCCAGAACTCTATCCGGCCATGCAAGTCGTACTATTGCCGGCACATGCCGTTCTTTGTCTGGCGAACTCATATATGAAACATTTCTCAAGAGGTAAGACTCCATGATGGGAATATATAAAGCCTTTGTTGCCAGTATATTGCTTGCTGTATTCGGCAGCTTGTATGCCGCCGATATGATGGAAGCCGATGATTTTGTCGACGAGGCTTCGGCGAAGGGAATAGCGGAAATAGAGAGCGGCAAACTTGCCTTGGAAAAGAGCACTTCCTCGGATATCAAGGCCTTTGCCCAGCGGATGGTCGACGAACATACCGCGACGAACGAACGACTGGCGCAGATCGCCCGGAGCAAGAATCTGAAGGTGGCCGATGAGGCCGAACTGATGAGCAAGGCCAAGAAATGGATTTTGCAGTTGCGCGAAGGCGAATCCTTCGATGAGGCCTATGCCAAGAACCAGGTCGCTTCACACGAAAATACCGTCCAGTTGTACCGCCATGCCGCGCAGAGCCTGAAGGACCCGGAACTCAAGGCTTTCGCCGGCAAGACCCTGCCCGTGCTGGAGCGTCATTGGGAGGAGGCTAGGCAACTGGCGGCCAGCCACAGCAAGCGCGACTGACCGGATTCGCGGCCGTACCGGGAGTCCGCTCGTTTCCGTGGTCGGCCGGTCGTTTCGCAGCAAGGATGGTGTCGGACGGGCAGACCACCTGTACGGCTGCTTCGGCGGCGCCCGCGTTGTCTCGCGGGTCGTTCCGCCGTCCGTCGGCGCACCCTTGTCCTGCGGCCTGCAGGGCAGGCGCCCGGAGATGATCCGCTTTTCGTAAAATCCGATACTTGCGTGCCGTCGGTCGGTACTCCGGGGGGCATCCCGGTTCGCGTACAGATGTTCGGATAGAGGCAAATACCACGGCATTTGTTGTAATTTTCCTGACAGATTACCGCTTCGTCCCCGAGCTTTGCTTCCGTTTCCCGTCTCCGACATGGCCTGTCCAGCCACCCTCCAGGAAAAACGCTACCGGGCGTTTGCAACTACGCTGAAGGCCTGAGCTTGGCACCATGAATACATGCGAGGGGGAGAATGAAATCAAAGACGGAAGTTACCGGCCGCATTCTCTTGGTGGATGACGATCCGGTAATACTGCGCACGTTCCGTTCCTGTCTCGAAGAACGTGGCTACAGCGCGATGAGTGCCGGCAGCGGGCCGCAGGCGGAAGCGCTGCTGCAACGCCATGTCTTCGATCTATGTTTCCTCGATCTGCGCCTGGGCAGGGAAAACGGCCTGGCGATACTGCAGCGCCTGCGCAGCCAGGCGCCTTGGATGCGAGTGGTGATAGTCACCGCCATGAGCGCCGTGAACACTGCGGTCGAGGCCATAAAGTCCGGCGCCTCGGACTATCTGGTCAAACCCTGCAGCCCCGACCAGCTATGCCGGGTCACGGCCAAGCAACTGGAGACCGGCCCGCTGGCGTCGCGCCTGGAGGCGCTGGAGGGCGAACTGCGCCAGATTGGCGATGCTTTCGGCTCGGACAATCCAACGATGATGGCGGTGCTGGAGACCGCCCGGCAGGTGGCGGATACCGACGCCAATATCCTCATTCTCGGCGAATCGGGAACCGGCAAGGGCGAACTGGCGCGCGCCATCCACGGCTGGAGCCGGCGGGCGAAAAAGCCCTTCGTGACCATCAGTTGTCCTTCGCTGTCCGCCGAGCTGATGGAGAGCGAGATGTTCGGGCACAGCCGCGGCGCCTTCACCGGAGCCACGGAGAGCACCCTGGGGCGGGTCAACCAGGCCGACGGCGGTACGCTGTTTCTCGACGAGATCGGCGACTTTCCCTTGTCCCTGCAGCCCAAGCTGCTGCGCTTCATCCAGGACAAGGAGTACGAGCGGATCGGCGATCCGGTGACCCGCCAGGCCGACGTGCGTATCCTCGCCGCCACCAACCTCGATCTGGAAGCCATGGTGCAGGCCGGGCGCTTTCGCGAGGACCTGCTGTACCGGATCAACGTGATCACCCTGCATCTGCCGCCGCTGCGCGAGCGTTCCGAGGACATCCTCGTCCTGGCCGAGCGTTTTTTGCGGATGTTCGTCAGAAACTACGGGCGTCCGGCGCGCCGCTTCGGCGAGGCGGCGCAGGCGGCCCTGCTGGGCTACCGCTGGCCGGGCAACATCCGCGAACTGCGCAACGTGGTGGAGCGGACCAGCATCATCTGTCCGCAGGAGGTGATCGAGACGAGTCACCTGGGACTGGGCGAGCAGCCGGGTGGCAACGTGCCGCGGGTGGGCATGCCGCTGCGTCTCGAGGAGCTGGAGAAGGCCCATATCACCGCGGTGCTGGCGAGCAGCGAAACCCTCGAACAGGCCGCCAGGACGCTCGGCATCGATGCTTCGACGCTGTATCGCAAACGCAAACAGTATGGCCTGTGAGGTGCGAAGCGGCGCTTTGCAGGCCGCATTGACGACCTTGAACATGGTCTTGTCGGGCCGATCGTCCGCAAGGACGTCCTAAAGGCGTCTCGCCCGTCTCCGGGCGAGGCTCGCCAGGAGGTCAACGGCCTTCCTTGCCGGCCTGTCCGCCGCCATGACTGCGCTGGCCGCCCTTGCGTCCGGCCTCGGAGGCTTTATCGCGATCCTTGGCGAAGTTGCCGCCGCTGTTCCGACCTCCCTTGCGGCCGGCTTCCGAAGCTTTCTGGCGGTCATTGGCGAAGTTGCCGGGGTTACTGTTCCGCGTCATGTTCTTTCTCCATCTAAGGCTGAAGTTTTACCCAGCTCGCATGGATACTGAAATCACTCCGTTGCAGGAGTTCCTCGGCTTTCAAGGTAATGGCGAATGATGGACAAACGGTAGGGAGTACGGAACTTCCGGCGTTCCGCCATATTCGAACCTACACCCGATCCGGATATCGGGAGGCACGCTGTTTTCGGCCATGCCGGCAGCTTGGCATGGAACAGGGAGTCCGCAACGGATCGGGAAGCGCCGCCATGCCCTGGCTTCTGGTTGTGCATATCGTTTTCCTATTGGTCTGGTGCGGGACCCTGCTTTATCTCCCGGCCCTGATCGCGGACAGCTACGGCGCCGACTTCGATCCCTCCCGCGAGCCCGGCATCCTGCCGCCCCGGCGGCTGTTCAATCTGCTGGCGACTCCGGCGGCGCTTCTCACCATTGCCAGCGGCACGCTGCTGTTTCTCGCGCAGGGCATCTTCGGCGTCTGGCTGGTGCTCAAGCTGACCGCCGTGGCGGTCATGGCGATTTGCCATGTTGGGTGCGGTGCGCTGATCCTGCGCCTGGAGAGCGAGCCGCGCAGCGGGGTGGCGTTCCCCTGCGTCGTCCTGGCGGCGACGTCTGCGCTGGCCGTGCTCTGTGCCGTCTGGCTGGTGCTGGCCAAGCCTGTCTAGAGGAGGTTTCCGCCATGTTGGATTCCGGCCTGCGCTCAACTCTCCACGTCGACTCCTACCGCTTGCTCGTAGACCAAGCGCCCGCCCAGCCAGGCGGCCAGTACGATCAGCAGCGTGGTCAGGGCGGACAGGTACAGGCCCCAGGGAAAGATGTGCTCCACGGCGAGATGGCGCTGCAGCCAGTTCAGCGAAGCCAGCGAGAGCAACATCACGGCGAGGAGGGCATGGCTCCAGCCGGTGACCAGGCGGCGGATCCGGCGCACGCTGAACAGGTCGATCATCCCGGCGATGCTGGCGATCCAGCCGCCGAAGGCGCCGACCCCCGACAGCCACAGGCTGACCCGCGCCCAGAAGGGGTCGCCACTCAGCAGGTAGCCGAGGTCGCTGGCGAGCAGTCCGACCAGGGCGGCGACTGGAAAGTGGATCATCATCGAATGCAGCGGATGGCCACCCAGGGCGGCGCGGCTGCGGATGGTCTGCTCGGGCATCGGAACCTCCTAGGCGGAAGAGGGCGGCGGGCCGCATGCATTCATTTGACCGCCATCGGCCCGGCAATGCTCCTGGCCGGCTGCGGCGGGCCGCAGTCCACGCTCGCCCCGGACGGGCCGGCGGCACAGGTGGCGGCCCGGCTGTGGTGGGGCATGTTCGTCTGGTTCGGCCTGGTGCTGCTGCTGGTCGCGAGCCTCTGGCTGGTGGCTTGGCGCCGCCGACCGCGCCGCTACGATGCCGAGCAGGCCCGCCAGGTGGGGCTGCGCTGGATTCTCGCCGGCGGCGTGCTGCTGCCGGGGCTCAGCATCCTGGTACTGCTGGCTTTTGGCATTCCCCTGGGCCTGCGCATGCTGCCCCTGCCGCTGGGCGGACCGCCGCCGCTGCGGATCGAGGTGACCGGGCATCAGTGGTGGTGGGAGGTGCGCTACCCCGAGACCGGCGTGGTCACCGCCAATCAACTGATCCTACCGGTCGGCCAGCCGGTGGACCTGGAGCTGGCCAGCGCCGACGTGATCCACGCTTTCTGGGTGCCGCGCCTGGGCGGCAAGCTGGATATGTTGCCGGGGCGCCGCCTGACCATGCGCCTGCGGGCCGACCGAGCCGGCCCATACCGCGGGCAGTGCGCGGAGTTCTGCGGCTCCCAGCATGCACATATGGTCCTGGCGGTCGAGGCCCTGGAAATGGCGGACTTCAACGCCTGGCAGGCGGCGCGCCGGGTCGAGCCGCCGGTCGCCCGGGAGCATGCCGCGGCGGTACGCGCCTTCCGCCCCTATTGCGGCGAATGCCACCGGGTGGCCGGGATCAGCGACGGCCGCCGGGCCCCGGACCTCAGCGACGTCGGCGCGCGACCCAGCCTCGGCGCCGGCACCCTGGCGATGGAGCCGGGCGCCATGCGCCTCTGGCTGCACGAGCACCAGCGGCTCAAGCCGTACAACGGCATGCCGCGGCACGACCGATTGTCCGAGGACACCCTGGATGACATCGCCGCCTGGCTGGAGACCCTTGTCCCATGAGCGACACCCGGAATCCCGAGCGACTGCACCAGGACTTCGAAGCCGTGTGGGGCAATCCACGCGGCTGGCGGGCGCTGTCCGCCGTCAACCACAGCAGTATCGGCCTGCGCTTCATGGTCACGGGGACGTTGTTCTTCCTCATCGGCGGGCTGCTGGCGATGCTGCTGCGCGTCCAGTTGGCGCGTCCCGATCTGCCGCTGATCGACCCGCGGACCTACAGCCAACTATTCACCATGCACGGCTCGGTGATGATGTTTCTCTTCGCCGTGCCGATGGTCGAGGGGTTGGCCGTCTATCTGATCCCGAAGATGCTCGGCGCCCGCGATCTGGTGTTTCCGCGGCTCAGCGCTTTTGGCTACTGGTGCTACCTGTTCGGCGGCGTCATCCTGGTTTCCAGCTTGGCCCTCGGGCTGGCGCCAGCGGGCGGCTGGTTCATGTACGTGCCGCTGAGCGGCGACGCCCATTCGCCGGGGGTGAACCCGGATTTCTGGCTGCTCGGCATCACCTTCGTGGAGATCTCCTCGGTGGCTGGCGGCATCGAGCTGGTGGTGTCGATCCTGCGCAGCCGCGCGCCCGGCATGAGCCTCGACAGGATGCCGCTGTTCGCCTGGTATATCCTGGTGACGGGACTGATGATCGTGTTCGGTTTCCCGCCGCTGATCCTCGGCAGCATCCTCCTGGAACTGGAGCGCGCCGCGGGCTTCGCCTTCTTCGATGTCGCCCGCGGCGGCGACCCGTTGCTCTGGCAGCACCTGTTCTGGCTGTTCGGCCACCCGGAGGTCTACATCATCTTCCTGCCGGCGGCGGGCATCGTCAGCACCCTGCTGCCGGTGTTCGCCCGCCGCCCGGCGGTGGGCTACCGCTGGCTGGTGCTGGCGGTGATCGGCACCGGCTTCCTCAGCTTCGGCCTGTGGGTTCACCACATGTTCACCGTGGGCATTCCACTGCTGGGACAGGCCTTCTTCTCCGCGGCCAGCATGCTGGTGGCGGTGCCCACCGGCATCCAGGTGTTCGCCTGGCTGGCGACCCTGTGGACCGGCCGGCCGCTGTTCAACGTACCGATGCTCTGGCTGGCCGGTTTCCTGGTGATCTTCGTCGCTGGCGGCTTGACCGGGGTGATGTTGGCGCTGGTGCCCTTCGACTGGCAGGTGCACGACACCCACTTCGTGGTGGCGCACATGCACTACGTGCTGGTCGGCGGCATGCTCTTCCCGCTGGTCGCCGGGCTCTACTACTGGCTGCCGCACTTCTCCGGGCGATTGCCGTCCGCGCAACTGGGGCGCTGGGGCTTCTGGCTGACCTTCGTCGGCTTCAACGCGACCTTCCTGGTGATGCACTGGACCGGCCTGCTCGGCATGCCGCGGCGGGTCTACACCTACCAGGCCGGCCTCGGCTGGGACCTGCCCAACCTGATTTCCTCGGTGGGCAGCTTCGTGATGGCCATGGGCGTGGTCATGGTGTTGCTGGATATCGGCCTGCATTTCCGCTTCGGCCGCCGCGCCGGCGACAATCCCTGGCAGGCCGACAGCCTGGAATGGGCCACCGCGCTGCCGCCGGCTTCCTACAATTTCGTCAGCCTGCCGGCCTGTACCGGCCGCCATCCGCTGTGGGAGAACCCGGCTCTCGGCCGGAGCATCGCCGAGGGGCGCCACGGCCTGTCGATCGTCGACCACGGTCGCCGCGAGACCTGGGGCAGCGACCCGCTGACCGGGCAAGTGCGCGAGATCATCCACCTGCCGGGCAACAGTTGGCTACCGCTGTACGCGGCGCTGGTCCTGACGCTGGTTTGCCTGTCTTTGCTCAACGGCGCCTATGCCCTGGCCGGTGTGGCGGCGCTGGCGACCCTGGGCATCCTGCTGCGCTGGTCTTGGGTCAACGGCGCGCATCCCCTGGCGGCGCCGGACGAGCGCACCCAGCCGGGCGACCCGCCGCTGCATTCGCGCACCTTCGACGGTCCCGGCCTGTGGGGCATGGGCACCGCCCTGCTGGCCAACGGCGTGCTGTTCTTTTCACTGATCTTTGCCTGGTTCTACCTGTGGACCGTGGCGCCGAAGTGGCGGCCGCCGGCGCAGTCGCCGCTGCCCGAATTGCCGCTGCTGCTCGACGGGCTGCTGCTCACCGCTATTGTGCTGGGTTTCCACCGACTGGTGCGGCGCCTGCGCCGGGGCGAGCAGCGCCGGCTGGAGGCGGAGCTCTGGACGCTCACCGGACTGGGCCTGCTGCAGGCGGCGTGGCTCGCCCGGATACTCGTCGCGATGCCGCTGGCGCCCGCTGCCGGCGCCCACGATGCGTTGATCGCCACGACGCTCGGCTATCTGCTGCTGCACTGCGCGCTGGCGCCGCTATTCAGCGCTCTGCAGGCTTGGCGGGTACGCCTGGGGCTGGTCGGCGAGCGGGCGCCCTACGAGCCGGCGGTGGTCCTGCAGTGGTGGGATTACTGCCTGCTGGCCTTCTGGGTGAGTTACTTCGCCCTGGTGCTGTTTCCCCAGGCGATCGGCGCATGAGGCCGGGGCATCCGCTGCAACTGGCGCTCGGGCTGATCATCTGGAGTCTGTGGCTGGTCGCCGTATACGCCGGATTGTCGCTGAGCTGCCTGTCGGTCTGGCCGGACGCCAGGCTGGGCGTGGGTTCCTGGCTCAACGAACTGCTCGGTTCGCTCACCCTGCTAATCGCGGCCTGGCTGTTCGGCTGCGCCTGGCGGCTGTGGCGCATGCCGCCGCCGATACTGGCGGCGCGGCGCTTCGTGGTGCGGGTCGGTGCCTGGGTCTACCTCCTGGCGGCCGTGGCCACGCTGTTCGTCGGCTTGCCGATCATGGCGTTGCCGCCATGCCTCTGAGTGGCCTGCTACTCCTGCTGCTGCCGGTCGGCGCGCAGGCCCACGGACTGCTCGACGAAGGCCTCGGCCAATTGCTGGGCGAGCGCCTGCCGGTGCTGTTCGGCACCGGGCTGCTGGCTGCCGCCTGGATCGGCTACGAAGGCGGCTGTCGCCGCCGTCCGGCGGCGCGGCGCCGGCGTACGCTGCTGCACGGGGGCTTGCTGCTCGCCGCCTTCAGTCTTTTCGGTCCCCTGGACGAGGCCGCGCAAAGCAGTGCCGCCGCGCACATGGCGCAGCACATGCTGTTGATGCTGGCCGTCGCCCCGTTGCTCGCGCTGGCCCAGCCACTGCCGCAGTGGCACGCTCTGTGCGGCCCGCGCCTGAAGCGCCTGTGGCGCGGCCCGCTGCGCCTGGCCCGCCGGCCGCTGGCCTGCGCGGTGCTGCACGGCGCGCTGATCTGGATCTGGCATGCGCCGGGAGCCTACCGGCTGGCGCTGGACAACCTCTGGTGGCACTTCTTCGAGCATGCCTGCTTTCTGTTCAGCGCCTGGCTGTTCTGGTGGTCGGTGCTGCACGCCGGGCCGCGACAGCAGGGTCAGGCGCTGCTGGCCCTGCTGCTGACCAGCATGCACACCGGCCTGCTCGGCGCCCTGCTGAGCTTCGCCCGAGTGCCGCTCTATCGCGAGGCCGGCGATCTGGGCGACCAGCAACTGGCCGGATTGCTGATGTGGGTGCCGGGCGGCCTGGTCTACCTGTGCGCCGCCCTCTGGTGCGGGCAGCGCTGGTGGCGACGCCTGCTGCGCCGGCTGCCCAGCCATGACCGGCAGGTTTAGGGCACGACAGGGCCGGACACCTCGCGCCCTTGCTGCCAGACCGCTTCGATCTTCTGGCTGTCGGCGATCGTCTGCGAAGGATCGCCGGCAACCACCAGCAGGTCGGCACGCTTGCCGGGCGCGATCACGCCGCGGTCGTCCAGCCCGAGCAGGGCGGCGGCATTGCCCGTCGCCAGGGCAATCGCCTGCAGCGGCGTCAGGCCGGCGTCCACCGCCAGTTGCAGTTCGCGATGTTCGGCGAAGCCTGGGATGCGCAGCGGCGTGGCACCGGAGTCGGTGCCGAAGCCCACCTTCGCTCCGGCCTCGACCAGGCGCTTGAGGTTGGCCTGGTTGGTCTTCACGCCCTGTTCCCAGATCGCCAGCTTCTTTGGGTCGGCCAACGTGTGCCGCCGCCAGGCCGGGTCGTCCAATTGTGCCGCCAGCGCCGGTTGCAGTGCCTGGCGGAAGAAAGGTGTCTGGGTCCATTCCGGTTGGGTGGCGAAAACGTAGAAGGCTTCGTCCAGGTCCAGGGTGGAGATATACCAGGCGCCCGTGGCCTTGATCGCTTCGATCAGTTCATTGTCCACCGGCAGGTCGCGCACGCCGTGGGCGAGGATGTCGGCGCCGGCGGCGATCAGTTTCTTGGCGTCGTCCAGGTAGTAGACGTGGGCGGCCACGCGCAGTCCGTGCGCGTGTGACTCGTCGATGACCGCCGTGTAGATTTCCGGCTTCATTTTGTAGGAGAGGGTGTGGTTGAAGTCGTCCACCCAGATCTTGATGAGGTCGGGCTTGCGGGCGGCCATCTCGCGCACCGCCGCGCGTGCTTCTTCCTCGGTGGCCGGCCGGTACAACTGTTCGGGCGCCACGTTCATCGGCGGGGCGCCCTCCGGCACGCCGATGCCGCGGTCGGCGCCGAACAGGTCCGCGCCGACGCCGATGCCCGAGTGCGCCTCGGCGCGCAGTCGCTGGAACAGCGGGCCATTCAGGCCCAGCGAGGTCACCGTGGTCACCCCGTAGCGCTGGAATTGGCGCAGTTGTCGCTCGATGTTGCCGCGGTTGTAATTCTGCGCTCCAGCGCCGGTACCGTCGGTCATGCCCAGGTGCGAGTGGTTGGAGATCAGCCCCGGCAGGACGCTCCTGCCCGACAGGTCCAGCTCGCGGGCGCCTTCCGGCAGCGTCACCTGCGCGTCCGGCCCGACGGCGGCGATGCGCTCGTTTTCGATCAGGATCGTGCTGTTCTCGCGCGAAGCGCTGCCGGTGCCGTCGATCACCCGCACATGGCGCAGTGCGACGCTGTCGGCGGCCGCGCCGAAGCTGGCCGCCAGCCCGGCGACGAGAAGCGCGCCGGCGAGGCAGCGACGGGAGGTTCGCTTGGCGGGAATCGTCATGTGTCTTTCCTTGTCGGCGGTCCTGATGCTCGGGCATTCATTTCGTGTCCGGCGCCTCGTTACCATTCGCCGGTAGCGCTTTGCCGGGGGATTCGACCGCCGAGGCGATCGGGAAGTTGCCGCCGGGCCTGACGGGGCGCGCAAACGGAGAAGGGCTTCGGGACGGGCGCCCTAAGCGGCGAGGGGCTTGGCCGCGGACAAAGAGGGGCTCGATGCGTTTTTACGACGCAGCACGAGGCTTGTCGCAGTGCCCCATGCCTTGTATCGCGACGCGAAAAGCCGGGCGCCCGAGCCCCATTCTGTCGGACGCTCTCAGTCCATCGGCCGGTCGCGCAGGAATACCAGGCGCTCGGGCGTGGAGTGGCTGACGGAGAAGCGGTAGCCACGCTCGTCGAAGTCCTTGAGGCCTTCCGGGTCGCGCAGTCGCTCCTTGATCACGTAGCGGGCCATGCGGCCACGGGCCTGCTTGGCGTAGAAGCTGACGATCTTGTACTGGTCGTTCTTCAGGTCCCTGAACTCGGTGTCGATAACCCGGCCGCGCAGGAGCGGGCGCCTGACCGCCGAGAAGTATTCGTTGGAAGCCAGGTTGAGCAGGATGTCGTCGCCCTGTTCGGCCAGCGCTTCGTTCAGCCACAGGCTGATGCGCTCGCCCCAGAAGGCGTAGAGGTCCTTGCCGCGGGCGTTGGCCAGTTTGGTGCCCATCTCCAGGCGATAGGGCTGCATCAAGTCGAGCGGGCGCAGCACGCCGTAGAGGCCGGAGAGCACGCGCAGATGCACCTGGGCGAAGTCGAAGTCGGCCTCGTCGAAGTCCTCGGCGTCGAGCCCGGTGTAGACATCGCCCTTGAAGGCGAGCAGGGCCTGCTTGGCATTGGCCGGGGTGAAGTCGGGCGTCCATTCGGCGTAGCGCGCGGCGTTGAGTCCGGCGAGCTTGTCGGACAGGCTCATCAGCTCGGCGATCGCCTGCGGGGTCAGCTCGCGCAGCCGGGCCATGAGTTCGGCGGCGTGGTCCAAATACTGGGGCAGGGTATGGCGCGCAGTGACCGGCGGGGTCCGGTAATCGAGGGTCTTGGCCGGGGAAATCACCATCAGCATCGTTGCTCTCCTTCGAAACTGCGGCGATTCTAGCCCGTGCCCACGTTTTCCCGGAGCTAGCAATGATCGAATGCAACCATGAACACTGGCGGTCTTCCCACGACTACCGCCCGCTGGAGGCCGGCAGTGAGCGCCAGGCCTGGCTGGTGGTGGCCCTGACCGGGGTCACCATGCTGCTGGAGATCGCCGCCGGTTACGGATTCAACTCCATGGCACTGCTGGCCGACGGCTGGCACATGGCCTCACACATGGTGGCGATCGGCCTGACCGCTATGGCCTATCTGCTCGCCCGGCGCTACCTGCGGGACCCGCGCTTCGCCTTCGGCACCTGGAAGATCGAGGTGCTGGCCGGCTTCGCCAGCGCGCTGCTGCTGGTGGTGGTGGCGTTCCTGATGCTCGTCGAGTCGTTCTGGCGGCTCTGGGAGCCCCGCGAGATCGCCTTCGAGCTGGCGCTCTGGGTGGCGGCGTTCGGCCTGGCGGTCAACCTGCTGTCGGCCTGGCTGCTGCGCGACCAGCACGATCACCATGGACATGCCCACGGGCACCATCAGCATGCCGACCATGACCATGACCATGACCATGACCATGACCATGACCATGACCATGACCATGACCATGACCATGACCATGACCATGACCATGACCATGACCATGACCATGACCATGACCATCACGGTCACGGCCACCGCGATCTCAACCGCCACGCCGCTTACCTGCACGTGTTGACCGATGCGCTCACCTCGGTGGCGGCCATCGCCGCGCTGCTCGGCGGCAAGCTCTTCGGCTGGAACTGGCTGGACCCGCTGATGGGCATCGTCGGCGCGCTAGTGATCGGCGTCTGGGCCAAGGGCCTACTGGTCGAGACCGGCAAGGTGCTGCTCGACCGGGAGATGGACAGCCCGCTGGTGGAGCGGGTGCGCGCTACGCTGGAACGCGAGCCGGACACCGAGGTGGCCGACCTGCACCTATGGCGCGTCGGCCGCGCCCAGTACGCCTGCATCCTCAGTGTGGTGACCCATGGCGACAACAGCGCGGACCGCTACAAGGCTTGTCTGACGGGTATTTCCGGGCTGGTTCACGTGACCGTGGAGGTGAATCGCTGCGAGGTGGGGCAGGCAGGCGAGCGGGGCTCATCCCTCTCACTCTAGCGACCGCGAGCGGAGCCGCCAAGGTCATTCGGCGGAGGTATAAAAAAAGCCCGGCAGGCGCTGAAAAGTACTTTTTTCTGTCATCCGTTTTGCTGTATCAACGAAACCAGACCGTCTGACAGACCAAGGAGGATGCCCTGTGCGTCACGAGCGTCGCCACGGTCTGTCGATTGCGCGCACGTCCGGCGGCTTCCGGCCGGCGGCGTGCCCGGACTCTCCCGCCCGGTGCCGGAGAGGATGGCGGTTTCCCGCGGCGGAGCGCTGTATCCGGCATTCCGTCGCCTGCCCCCGGCCAGAAAAAGGTGACCGAATATGGATGAACACGGATGCGCCCACCCCACCCAGGCGACCTTCTACGTCCTCGACACCAACATCCTGATCCACGATCCCAACGCCTTGCTGAATTTCCAGGAGCACCACGTCGGTATCCCGATGACGGTGCTCGAGGAACTCGACAAGCTGAAGACCGGCAAGCACACCGTGGCCGCCGAGTGCCGCCAGGCGATCCGGCTGATCGATCAGGTGCTTGGTGAGGCGACGCCCGAGGAAGTCGAGCAGGGCGTACCCATCCAGCGTGGCAAGAGTGGCCCCTGCGGCCTGCTGTCGATTCTCATGAGCCGCCGCGCCGAGGCCGAAGAGCGATTGCCGGACGACGAAAGCAACGACAACCGCATCATCAACCTAGTGGTAGACCTGAAGAAGCGCTGGCCGAACGTGCCGGTGGTGCTGGTCACCAAGGACATCAACATGCGCCTGAAGGCGCGCGCCTGCGGAGTGGCGGCCGAGGACTACCACACCGACCAGTTGATCGACGACGTCAGCCTGCTGCCGCGCGGCTACCACAACCTGAGTGGCTCCTTCTGGGACCGGGTGAGTAAGGTGGAGACCCGCCAAGACCACGGCCGTACCTGGCACCGGGTGCAGCTCACCGACAACCTGCCGTCGCTGCACCTCAACGAATTCATCCTCGACGAGCAGGGCTTCGTCGGCTGGGTCAAGGGCATCAAGGGCGACGAGCTCCTGATCCTCGACTTGCACCAGGAGCCCTTGTTGCACCAGGAGGCCTGGGGGCTGCGGCCGCGCGACATCTACCAGGCCCTGGCGCTGTTCGCCCTGCTCGATCCGGATATCCACCTGGTCAACCTGACCGGTGCCGCCGGCTCGGGCAAGACCATCCTCGCCCTAGCCGCAGCCATCGAGCAGACCATGGTCAGCAAGCGCTACCGGCGGATCATCGCCACCCGCAGCGTGCAGGGGCTGGACGAGGACATCGGCTTTCTGCCCGGTACCGAGGCGGAGAAGATGGAGCCCTGGCTCGGCGCCATCACCGACAACCTGGAAGCGCTGCACATGGATGACGAGAGTACCCACGGCAGCGTCGACTACATCCTGCAAAAGGTGCCGCTGCAGTTCAAATCGCTGAACTACATTCGCGGACGCAGCTTCCAGCAGAGCCTGATCCTCATCGACGAGTGCCAGAACCTCACCCCGCACCAGATGAAGACCATCATCACCCGCGCCGGCAGCGGCTCCAAAGTGGTCTGCCTGGGCAACTTGGCGCAGATCGACACGCCCTATCTGTCGGCCACCAGTTCCGGGCTGACCTATCTCACCGAGCGTTTCAAGGACTTCCGCCACGGCGTGCACATCACCTTGCAGGGGGTGCCGCGCTCGGCTTTGGCGGAGTATGCCGAGGCGCACCTGTAGCCGTCGCGGCCGCGGGGCTCGTTCCCGCGGCCTTCCGGCCTCTCCGGGTTATACAATTGGCTTCCTTTCGCCGCAGGAGGCATTGCCCATGCTCACCCATCTCGATTCCCGGGGCCATGCCCACATGGTCGACGTCACCGACAAGGCCAGCACTGCCCGCGAAGCCGAGGCCGAGGCCTGGGTGCGCATGCGCCCGCAAACCCTCGCGCTGATCCAGAAGGGCGGCCATCCCAAGGGCGATGTCTTCGCCGTGGCGCGCATCGCCGGGATCATGGCGGCGAAGAAGACCCACGAACTGATTCCGCTCTGCCATCCGTTGCTGCTGACCGGCATCAAGGTCGAGCTGAGCGCCGAGGGCGAGGACCGTGTACGCATTGTCGCCCGCTGCAAGCTGGCCGGGCAGACCGGCGTGGAGATGGAGGCGCTGACCGCGGCCAGCGTCGCCGCGCTGACTCTCTACGACATGTGCAAGGCGGTCGATCGCGGCATGCTCATCGAGCAAGTCCGCCTGCTGGAGAAGAAAGGCGGCAAGAGTGGCCACTACCGGGCCGGCCAAGCCGTGTGAAAACTATCGTGCCCGGCCTGTCGCGTTGAAATCGAGTTTGGAGGCCGCTTGCGGCTGACCCACTTCAAGTGCGTTCTCGAAGGGGCGAGCGGAGCGAGTCAAGCTCATTCACCGCTCGCAAACTCCGCTTCTTCGCTCGATTTCGCCTTGCCCGATCTTCGCTCGCTACGTTTTCACACGGCCTGCAACGCCCGATTTCCGGAGTATCCCTATGATTCACGTGCAGTATTTCGCCCGCTACCGCGAGACGCTCGGCGTCGATTCCGAACGCCTCGCCTGGGAAGAGGGCTTCGCCCGCCTGGACGACCTGCGCCGCCACCTGCTGGCGCGCGGCAGCGACTGGGCGGTGCTCGGCGAGCGCAACCTGATGTGCGCCCGCAACCAGGAGCTCTGCGGCCTGGACGAGCCCCTGGCCGACGGCGACGAGGTCGCCTTCTTCCCCACCGTCACCGGAGGTTGAGATGGGTATTCGGGTACATGTCGGAACCTTCGAGCCGGGACGCGAACTCGATGCGCTGCACGCGGCCAACGCCGGGGTCGGCGCGGTGGTCGGCTTCGTCGGCTACGTGCGCGACTTCAACGAAGGCCGCGAGGTCGGCGGGATGTTCCTGGAACACTATCCGGGGATGACCGAGAAGGCCCTGGCGAAGATCGCCGACGAGGCCGCGCGGCGCTGGCCGTTGCTCCGGGTGGAGGTGCTGCACCGCATCGGCCGCTTGGAGCCGGGCGAGCCGATCGTCTTCGTCGGCACCGCCAGCGCCCACCGGCAGGCGGCCTTCGACGCCTGCGAGTTCATCATGGATTACCTGAAGACCCGCGCGCCGTTCTGGAAGAAGGAAGATACCGGCGAGGGACCGCGCTGGGTCGAGGGCCGCGATAGCGACCAGGAGGCGGCGCGGCGCTGGTAGGGGAATGGGCGGTCACCCGTCGGGTGGGCAAGCCTGCGGGCTGGCCGGGCTTCAGGAGTGCTGCGGCACGGGCTGGAGCAGTTCGGCGGGTGGGATCTCGCAGTTGATCTTGCGCCCGAGCAGCGCCTCGATCGGTGGCAGGGCGAAGGCGTCGTCCTCGCCGGCGAAGCTGATCGAGGTGCCTTTGGAGCCGGCCCGGCCGGTACGGCCGATGCGATGCACGTAGTCGTCCGGATCTTCCGGCAGGGTGTAGTTGATCACATGGCTGACGCCCTCGACGTGGATGCCACGGCCGGCCACGTCGGTGGCCACCAACACGCGGATGCGGCCCTCGCGGAAGCCTTCCAGGACCTTGATGCGCTTGTGCTGCGGCACGTCGCCGGACATCTGCGCGGCGCTGATGCCGTCCTTGGTCAGGCGCTCCTCGATGCGCCGCACCTCGTCCTTGCGGTTGGCGAACACCATCACCCGTTCCCAGTTGTTGCGGGTCACCAAGTTGTACAGCAGCCGGTACTTGTCGCTGCCGGCCACCGCGTAGACGTGCTGCTCGACGCTGTTGCTGGCGACATGCTCCGGTTCGATCTCGACGATCGCCGGATCGACCGTCCACTGCTTGGCCAGGTTCATCACGTCCTCGGTGAAGGTCGCCGAGAACAGCAGAGTCTGCCGTTCGCCTTTGTACGGGGTCTGGCGGATGATCTGCCGCACCTGCGGGATGAAACCCATATCGAGCATGCGGTCGGCCTCGTCCAGCACCAGCACCTCGACCATGTCCAGATGCACCTCGCTGCGCTGGTTGAAGTCCAGCAGGCGGCCCGGAGTGGCCACCAGGATGTCGCAGAACTTCTCTTCCAGTTGCTTGAGCTGCTTGTCGAAGTCCATGCCGCCGACGAAGCTCATCACGTTGAGGCCGGTGTAGCGGGTCAGCGCCAGGGCATCCTTGGCGATCTGCACTACCAGCTCGCGGGTCGGCGCGATGATCAGCGCGCGCGGTTCGCCCATGTAGCGCTCCTTGGGCGGCGGGGTCTGCAGCAACTGGCTGATGATCGAGATCAGGAAGGCTGCGGTCTTGCCGGTGCCGGTCTGGGCGCGGCCGATAGCGTCCCGGCCTTTGAGGGTGTAACCGAGCACCTGGGCCTGGATCGGTGTGCAATAGGGGAAGCCGACGTCGTGGATGGCGTGCATCAGCCGCGGGTCGAGGTCGAAGTCGTGGAAACGGGTCTTGCCCCGCACGGGCTCGACTACGAAGTCCTCCAGCTTCCACTCCGCCGCCGGTTTGTCCGGCGGCGGCTCGCGCCGTGGCCGTCCGACCTGGGGTTTGCTAGCGCCCTTGCGTTCGCCGACGAGCTTGTCGGCGACGATTTTCCTGCCGGCGGGCTTGCCTTCGCTGCGGGGTGGCTTGGTTTTCTGCCGGGGCGGCTTGGATGGAGCGGCGGGAGCGGTGGAGCGGGTGGCGGAAGCTGGCATGTCGACGGCGACAGGCGGTTGTGCCTGTTCGCCCATGCCTAGAAGTTTCTTGAGTGCCTTGAGCACGGTTATCTCGTCGATGGATGAGGAATTGGATTGCCGCCAGTGTAAAGCAAGAGGCTAGGCGGGCGAAGGGTTGCGCAGCCGGGATGCAACGATGCGCCGGCCATTTCGGCGGCGTTCCCGCCGGCGCGGACCGCTCCCAGGACATCGGCGCCCTGGGAGCGCGCTGCGCTAGCGGGCCAGGCGCTCGGCGAGCCAGAGGCCGATGTCGTGGATCTCGTCGGCGACCACCTGGTGTCCCATCGGATATTCCCGCCACTCCACCGGCACGCCACGCTCGGCAAGCACATCGTGGGCGACGCGACCGAGCGCCAGCGGTACCACCTCGTCGTGATTGCCGTGCAGGTGCAGTACCGGCAGTCGGCTTTGCTGCGCGTCGAGTTCGAGCCGGTCGAAGGTCGGCGCATAGGTGGAGAGCGCCAGCACGCCGGCCAGGGGGCCCGGCCAGCGCAGGAAGGCGGTGTGCAGGACCACCGCGCCACCCTGGGAGAAGCCGGCGAGGACGATCCGCGCCGGCTCGATGCCGGCCTGGCGTTGCGCTTCGATCAGCTCGACGACATGGCGCGATGACTCCTCCAACTGGTCCTCGTTTATGGCCCGGGCGCTTGGGCTCATGGCGAGAATGTCGTACCAACTGGGCATGCTCCAGCCGCCGTTGATGGTCACCGGACGGCTCGGCGCCTGCGGCAAGACGAAGCGCACGCCGTTCAGGCGGCGCTGCAGGAGGCGGGCGACCGGCTCGAAATCGTGGCGGTCGGCGCCGAGGCCGTGCAGCCAGATGACGCAGGCGTCGGCGGAGGTCGTCGGCTCCAGGATCAAAGGTTCGTTCATGGAAACTCCAGTACGGGGCGGGGGCCTGTGGATTGCCGGCCGGTGCGACGCCGGAACTGCGGCAAGCTTACACAGTTTCGCCGACCGCGCCGCAGGCGATCGCTGCCCGCGGGACCTGTGGGGGCTTCGAGGAATTCGGATGGCGCGGTCGCTGGGCGCGCGTGGAGCGCCGCGAGAGCCGGGATCGGATTGGCAAGGGTGTGTGGGCTTTGCGATAGCTGCTTACCGAGTGTGCCGAAACTTTGCTTTCAGGCGGTTCGAAGCCCGATTCCCGTTAGCAGGCCGAGCGCAGGTGTCGCGTAGGGGGGCGAGCCGCAGGGAGGCGGCGACTGCAGGGATGCAGGAGGTAGAGCGACGCAGGATGCCAAAGCCGAGAGTCGTAAAGGGGCATGGATGCCCCTTGTACGGCGACACCGGAACGCCTTGACACACACCCTTGCCAATCCGGTATCAGGCTGGCGTTTCATGCGATTGCCCCCATGAAGAAGAGTCGTTCGCGTATTTCCCGCCTCATCCCGTCCATCGCCTTGGCCTCCTGCCTACCTTCGGTCCACGCCGCCGAACCCGGTTTCCCGGTGGGCTCCTCGGCTACCCTGCAACTGCGCAACTACTGTTTCAGCCGCGATTTCTCCGGCATCGTCGGGGCCAGCAAGAAGTCGAAGGCAAAGGAGTGGGTCCAGGGCTTCATCTTCAACTACCGTTCGGGTTATACGATCGGACCGGTCGGTTTCGGCCTCGACGCCCTCGCCGTGCCGAGCGTCCGGCTCGACAGCAGTCCCGAGCGGAGCGGGACCGACCTGCTGCCTGTGCATCACGATGGCAAGGCCGCCGGCGAGTTCGGGCAATTCATGCCGGCGCTCAAGGTCCGGGCCTCCGATAGCGAAGTCAGGATCGGTGGGCTGCAGCCGGAGCCGCCGGTGCTCATGTACAGCAACATCCGTCTGCTACCGCCGACCTACCAGGGCGCATAGCCCGACCGACGGAAATTGCCTAAGCTCGGCAGCCCATTCCAGAGCCGGAGAGCCGTCTTGTCGTCATTTCCCGCCAGCGTCGCGCAATCCGCATGAACGCACTGTCCAAGCCCTGGTTCGTCTACCTGGTGAGGGCCGCCAACGGTGCGCTCTACTGTGGCATCAGCGACGATCCGCAGCGACGCTTCGCCATGCATCGGAGCGGTCGCGGCGCCCGTTTCTTCCATACCAGTCCGGCGCAGGCGCTAGTCTATGTCGAATCCTGTGCCGACAAGGGAGCGGCCTTACGCCGCGAGTGGGCGCTCAAGCGCCTGTCGAAGCCCGCCAAGGAAGCCCTGGTGGCCGCCGCCCCGTAGCCCATTGATTTGCCTGCGGAGAAAGCCGCGATGCACGAGCCCGTCCTGCACCATTACCCGAGTTCGCCGTTCGCCGAGAAAATACGCCTGATCCTCGGCTTCAAGCAGTTGTCGTGGCGCTCGGTGATCGTTCCTCGGGTGATGCCCAAGCCCGATCTTCTGCCCCTGACCGGCGGCTACCGGCGTACGCCGGTGCTGCAGATCGGTGCCGACGTCTACTGCGACAGCGCGCTGATCGCCCGTCGCCTGGAGGCGGAACGGGTTCTCCCGACGCTGTTTCCCGAACAGCAAGCATTCAATGTCGCCGGTCTCGCCGCCTGGGCCGACGAATTCTTTTTCCTGCATACGGTGGCCCTGGCCTTCCAGCCCGAGGCGGTCGCCCAGCGTTTCGCCCAGTCGCCGCCGGGCGAACTCAAGGCCTTCGTCGAAGACCGGGCGGCGCTGTTCAGTGGCGGTACCTTCGAGCGCCTGCCGCTGGAGCAGGCCCGCCAGCAGTGGCCGACCCTGATGGCCCGCCTGCAGCGGCAACTGGAGCGCGCGGACGGCGACTACCTGTTCGGCGAACCCTCGTTGGCCGATTTTGCCGTGGCCCATTCCCTCTGGCTGCTGCGCGCCATGCCGTTGACCACCGCCTTGGTCGACGCCTGGCCGGCGGTGGCCGCCTGGCTCGACCGGGTGCTCGGCTTCGGCCATGGCTCCTTCAGCGGATTGTCCGCCGCCGATGCTATCGATATCGCTCGCGCGGCGATTCCCGCGCCGTTGCCGAACGAGCCTTCCATCGAGGGCGGCGACTGGCGCGTCGGCCAGCGGGTGGCCGTCGCCGCCACCGATTACGGTGTCGAGCCGCTGGAGGGCGAATTGCTGCACGCCGGGTTCGAGGAACTGATCCTGCGTCGCGAGGACCCGCGGGCCGGGGCGCTGCACGTGCACTTGCCGCGCCTGGGGTTTCGCATCGTCGGGCGCTGAGTTCGATCGCGCAGGGCGAAAAGATATCGGCGATACGCGGGAAACCCGCTGTTCCGGGTCCGTGAATGGCGGTGGCGGGTAAAAAATCCGTCCCGCGGCATCGGGCGCCCGCATTTGCAGGTCCCTCGCAGGCTCGCTGCCTGTCCGGGCAGCGCTGGCGGAGCTTGTGGGAAGCCGGGGGCGACAAGGATGACAAGACGATCGGCAGAGCCGTCCGTGGCCCGCCGGGATGCTTGTCCGACGGATCTTGGCCGCGCAGCCGGGCGAGACTGTCCAGGACGAACTCCGGCTGCTGATCGGCGGGGATCTCGACGAAGTGGAACTGCCCTTGATCGAGGGCTGGCAGGTCGCCGCCTTTCCACGGGACGGCGACCACATCCACGCCGCTCGATCACGCCGCGGGCGGCGGCGGCCTTGTCCAGTCCGAAGTGGTGTGCCGGGTCGCCGTCCAGCGGTGCACAGGCAGGTGTCGAGGAGCGCATCGGGCAGGCACGGCGCGGGCATTCTTCGCGCTGGCTTACTGGCCGTCCTTGCGGCGCTTGAGCTGGTCCTTCAACTGGCTCGGCACTTGGCGGATGGTCAGGGTGTCGTGCTCCTCGTCGTATTCGATTCGCGAACCCAGCAGGTGCGCCTCGAAGCTGATCGACAGGCCCTCGGCGCGGCCGGTGAAGCGGCGGAACTGGTTGAGGGTGCGCTTGTCCGGCGGGATTTCCGGCGACAAGCCGTAGTCCTTGTTGCGGATGTGTTCGTAGAAGGCGCGCGGGCGCTCCTCGTCGATCAGCCCGGACAGTTCTTCCAGGGCGATCGGCGCGCCGAGGCGGGCCTGGGTGCTGGCGTAGTCGACCAGTGCGCTGGTCTTCTCGCGGGCCTCTTCCTCGGCCAGGTCCTCGCTCTCGACGAAGTCGCTGAAGGCCTTGAGCAGGGTGCGCGTCTCGCCGGGTGCGTCGATGCCCTCGCGACAGCCGATGAAGTCGCGGAAGTAGTCCGAGACCTTCTTGCCATTCTTGCCCTTGATGAAGGAGATGTACTGCTTCGACTGCCGGTTGTTGCGCCACTCGGAGAGGTTGATCCGCGCCGCTAGGTGCAGTTGGGCGAGATCCAGGTGCTTGGCCGGCGCCACCTCCAGGGTCTCGGTGACGGTCACCCCTTCGCTGTGGTGGAGCAAGGCGATGGCCAGGTACTCGGTCATGCCCTGCTGGTAGTGGGCGAACAGCACGTGGCCGCCGCTGGACAGGTTGGACTCCTCCATCAGCGTCTTCAGGTGCTCCACGGCCTGGCAACTGAACGCGGCGAAACTCTGCGCACCCTCCAGGTAGGCGCCCAGCCAGCCGCTGAAGGGGTAGGCGCCGGACTCTTCCTGGAACAGTCCCCAGGCCTTGCCCTGCTTGGCGTTATAGCTGTCGTTGAGGTCGACGAGCAGGTTCTCCAGGGCCTGCGACTCGGCCAGCTCGGAATCGCGGGCGTGCAGCACGGCGGGGCTGCCGTCGGGTTTCTTCTCGATCAGATGAACGATGCAGTGGCGTATCGGCACGGCGGTCTCGGGCGGTGAGAAAAGGATGCGGAAGTTTACCCGAGGCGGCAGGAAGAGGGCGGGGCGTCGTTGCGGCGAGGATGCGCGAAAGCGAAACGGGCGTGCGGTCCGGCTGGCGCCGGGGCGGACGATGCGCGGCGTGGAGCCCGCGTCCTGCGGGCTCTGGCGAGTATGTCTAGCGTCTTCTTCTCTTCGTGGCGCGTTCCAGCCGCTGCAGGCGTTCCCAGGCCTGCTGCTGCGCGGCGAATTCCTGACGGGTCCACAGGTCGTCCTGCGAACCGAGTCGATGTGGCGCCCTTGCTCGCGTCCAGCGATTCAGATACAGCCTCCGGCCAATCAGGGCGCAACCCAGTAGCGAAAGGATAATGGTGGTGCTGATCGTGAACATTGTGCGCTCTCCGTTGCGGGATGTTCTGTAACTGTAGCAGGCGATCGCCGGGATTCGGGCGGATGCGCCGGCGCGCGGCCGGCGGCTCGTCGGGCGGGTTCCACGCCGCCCGGACGCTCCTGCCGGGGCGGACTCAGGCAAGGGTCTCGGGGCTGCCTGGATAGCGCAATCTTTCGACCAGCGCCGGCAGTTCGCGCATGTCGTGCAGCAGATGCTCGACCCCCAGTTCACGCAGGATCTCGCCCTGTTCAGGAGGAATGTGGCTGGCGCCGAGGAAGCCGATCACTTGCATGCCGGCGGTGAGGGCAGCGGTGGCTCCAGTAGCGCTGTCTTCGACGACCAGGCAGCGTTGCGGCTCCACGCCCGCCGTGCCGGCCGCCAGCAGGTAGAGGTCGGGCGCCGGCTTGGGGCGCTTGACCAGGTCGGCGCCGAACACGCCTACATCGACCCGCTCGGTCAGCCCGGTGCGCTGCAGGGCGTGGTGCACCGCCTCGCTCTGGCTGTTGGAGGCGACCGCCAGCGGCAGGTCGATCGCGTAGAGCGCTTCGCGCACGTGGGGGATGGCCTGCACCTCGGCGCGGATGGTCGCCTCGGCGCGGCGGCGCACGTTGAGGTGGAAGTCGGCCGGCAGGTCGAGGCCGAAATGCGCGGCGACCCGGGCGATGATGTCGCGGCTCTGCAGGCCGAAGGTACCGGCCAGCAGCACGTCCAGCTCGTGTTCCGGGACCAGTGCGGCGAGCGCCTCGCGGACCACGCGGCCAGTGATGATTTCACTGTCGATCAGCACGCCGTCGCAATCGCAGATCAGTAGATCGATATGGCTGGTTCGGGTCATACGCAAGCCCCTTTGGCGAGTTCGTTTTTCAGTATCCGAAGACGGTGCGTGCATATAACCCGGCCGGAGGGACAGTGCGCAAGACTCTTGGATGGCAGGCTAATCGGCGCGAGGCGTTTCCCAGGGTGGCTGCTGTTCGCCAGCGAGCCCGCGCGGCCGTTCGATCATGTAGCGCATATGCAGATGCAGGCTGTACAGCTTGTAGGAATAGGACAGCGGCAGCTCGACCCGGCCGAGGCGCTTTTCCATCTCTTGGAGGCTGGCGATTTCCTCCGCCTCGTGGCCGCGGATGCTGCCGTCGTGGATGCGCGCGTCGATCTCGTGCAGATGCCTGCACCATTTGTAGGTCCTCGCGCGCATGCGCCATTCGTAGAGCGGCGAGACGGGTTTGCCGAGCGGCAGCAGGATGGCCAGGGAGGGGATCGGCAGCACGATGTAGCGGTCGACCACCGAGGCGATGCGAAACGGCAAAAAGCGTTGCAGGTAGGGCAGGCCGCTGCGGTAGTGGCTATCGGCTTTTGGGGTCAGGGGAAAGCCGCTCGGTTCGGGACGCGGGAAGCCGCCCGGCGAGTCGGCGAGCCGGCCGATGCGCACGGCCAGGTTCCAGCGGTCCTCGATGAGGTCGACCTGGCTGTCGGTCAGGCCCAGTTCGATGCGTACCGCCGGATGACGGCGGGCGAAGGCCGGCAGCAGCGGAGCGATGAAGCGGTTGCCGAAGCTCGGCGGCACGTTCATGCGCAGCAGGCCGCTGGCCTCGACCCGCTGCGAGAGCAGCGCCGCCTCGGCCTCGTCGAGTTCGCCGAAAAGGCGCTGGCAGGTGTCCAGGTACTGGTTGCCGGCGTCGGTGAGGACCAGGCGCCGAGTGCTGCGCTGGAACAGCTTGAGGCCGAGACGCCGTTCCAGGGCGTCCAAGTGCTTGGTCGCCATGGCTGGCGACATCTCCAGTTGACGGGCGGCGGCGGACAGGCTGGCGGCGTGGATGAAGACGCGCATGCCGGTGATGCGGTCGAGCATGGGGATTTTTTGCTGTCGGTGAGAACTGCTGCTGGGGACTGGCAGATTATCCGTTGCCAGGCACAGGTCCATACTCCCTGCATCCGCCGTCGATGGAGTCTGCCCATGTTCGCCCGCGAAACCATCCAGCCGACCCTGTTCGTGCCCCATGGGGCCGGCCCCTGTTTTTTCATGGACTGGAGTCCGCCGGATGCCTGGAACGCCATGGCCGCCTTCCTGCGCGGCATCGCCGGCACGCTGGCGCGGCCGCCGCGGGCGATCCTGATGGTCTCGGCGCACTGGCTGGAAGCGGAGTTCGCCGTCGGCACCGGCCGTCAGCCGGAGCTGATCTACGATTACTACGGCTTTCCGCCGCACACCTACGAGCTGCGTTATCCCGCGCTCGGCGATCCGGCGCTGGCCGCGGAAGTCGCCGGTCTGCTCGGCGCGGCCGATCTGCCCTGCCGGCAGGATGCGCAACGTGGCTTCGATCACGGCATGTTCATTCCGCTGAAGCTGATATTTCCCGCCGCCGACATCCCGGTGGTGCAATTGTCGCTGCGCCGGGATCTCGACCCCCAGGCGCATTTCGACGCCGGCCGCGCGCTGGCGCCGTTGCGCGAGGAGGGCGTGCTGATCGTCGGCAGCGGCATGAGCTTCCACAACATGCGCGGCTACGGCGACCCGCGCTTCGCGCCGGTGTCCGACGAGTTCGACCAGTGGTTGACCGCCACGGTCGAGGCCGGACCCGCCGAGCGCGCGGCGCGTCTGGCATGCTGGGACGCGGCGCCGGCGGCGCGGCTGTGCCATCCGCCGCGCGCCGAGGAACACCTGCTGCCGCTCATGACGGTCGCCGGCGCGGCGGCCGAGGGGCACGGCCGGCGGGTGTTCTCCGACCGGGTGATGGAAACCACCCTGTCCGCTTTCCGTTTCGACTGAACCATCGATAATTCAAGGAGATTCGCATGCTCATCGATCTTTCCGGCAAGATCGCCCTGGTCACCGGCTCCACCGGCGGCATCGGCCTGGCCATCGCGCGCGGGCTGGCCGAGGCCGGCGCCACCGTCATCGTCAACGGCCGCGAGCAGGCCAGGGTCGACGAGGCCCTGGCGCAGTTGCGCGATACCAAAGGCGGTGCCATGGCCCGCGGGCTGGCCTGCGACCTGGGGACGGCCGCCGGTTGCCAGGCGCTGATCGCCGCCGAGCCAAAGGCCGACATCCTGGTCAACAACCTCGGCATCTACGCTGCACGGGAGTTTTTCGAGATCGGCGATGAGGAATGGGAAGAGATCTTCCAGGTCAACGTGCTTAGCGGCATCCGCCTGTCGCGGCATTACGCCAGAGGCATGCAGGCCCGCGGCTGGGGGCGCATCCAGTTCATCTCCAGCGAGTCGGCGCTGAACATCCCCGCCGAGATGGTTCACTATGGGGTCAGCAAGACGGCGCTGCAGGGCGTCTCGCGCGGCCTGGCCAAGGTGCTGGCCGGCAGCGGGGTGACGGTCAACAGCATACTGCCGGGGCCGACCCGCACCGAGGGGGTGATCGCCTTCATCGGCGAGATGGCCCGCCAGGAAGGTGTCAGCCCGGAGGAGATGGAGCGGCTGTTCATCCAGCGCCACCGGTCGTCGAGCCTGCTGCGGCGCTTCGCCGAGCCGGCGGAGGTCGCCAACCTCTGCGTCTATGCCGCCTCGCCGCAGGCCAGCGCCACCACCGGCGCGGCGCTGCGGGTGGAGGGCGGGATCGTCGAAAGCATCGCCTGATATTCATCCACTGGCCGGCTTGCCCGGCCGACATGCCAAGGAGTGCCGCCATGTCCGTTTCATCCGTGCACATCGCCACGCAAGACCCGTCCCGCCTGATCCGACGCCTGTGCAAGCACTGGGCGCACAAGTATCCGGTCAGCTTCGACGAGCGGCAGGGCGAGATCCAGCTCGCCCTGGGCCACTGCCTGCTGCGGGCAAGCGACGGGCTGCTGGATGTGCGCCTGCAGGCGAGCGACGCCGAACAGGCCTCGTTCTTCCGCCAGGTGGTCGCCGAGCACCTGCAGCGAATGGCCGGTGGCGAAACGCTGGATTTCGTCTGGCGCGACGACGAAGCCGGGATCGCGCCCGGCGAGGGAAAGGATTGAGGAGCGAAAAAATGTTCGATTCGAAGAGCCGTTACGGCGCCATCACCCGGCTCCTGCACTGGTCCATGGCCGTCCTGATTCTCTGGCAGTTCCTCAAGCTGGGCGACCGGATCGCCGACGGCGAGCACTGGGTAGGCCGGACCCTAGTCCCCTGGCACATTTCCATCGGCGCGTTGCTGTTGGTGCTGGTCGTGTTGCGCGTGCTCTGGGCCCTGGGCCAGCGGCACCGGCGGCCGCCGCACCAGGGGCCCGGCGCGCTGCTGGTCAAGGGCGGCCACTTTCTGCTGTACGCCAGCATGCTGCTGATGCCGCTCAGCGGCCTGCTGCTGATGCTCGGCAAGGGTTACGGTCTGAAGGTCTTCGGCGTCCAACTGGTCGCCAAGAGCGGGCTGGAAACCGGCTGGCTCGCGGCTCTGGGCAGCCTGCATGCGCCGCTCTCCTGGCTGTTGCTGGCGCTGATCCTCGGGCATGTCGGCGCCGCGCTGTTCCATCATTTGGTCAAGGACGACGACACCCTGCGACGCATGGCCGGCTGATTCCGGCAGACACCCACGGGCTTGCCAGCCGGGGTGCGGAGGTGCCAAGGTTCGCCGCCTTCTTTCGGACGACGGACCTCCATGCGCCTCCTGCACACCTCCGACTGGCACCTCGGCCAGCACTTCATGGGCAAGACTCGTCAGGCCGAGCACCGGGCCTTCTGCGATTGGCTCGTCGAGCGGGTGCGCGAGCACGCGGTCGACGCGCTGATCGTCGCCGGCGACCTGTTCGACAGCGGCGCGCCGCCCAGTTATGCCCGCGAGCAATACAACCGCTTCATCGTCGCGCTGCGCGCGACCGGTGCCCGTCTGGTAGTGCTCGGTGGCAACCACGATTCGGTGGCCATGCTCGGCGAGTCGCGCGGTCTTCTGGCCTGCCTAGACACCTGGGTGATTCCGGGCGTGGCGGCGGACCCGGCCGAGCAGCTCCTGTTGTTGCCGCGGCGCGACGGTGCGCCGGGCGCGTTGCTCTGCGCCATCCCCTTCATCCGTCCGCGCGACGTGCTGAAAAGCGAGGCCGGGCAGAGCGCGGACGCCAAGCTGCAGGCGCTGCAGGTGGCGATCCGCGAACACTACCGGGCGCTGTTCGCCCTCGCCGAGGCGCGTCGCCGCGAGCTGGGCGGCGCCCTGCCGATCGTCGCCACGGGGCATTTGACCACCGTCGGCGCCAGTGCCAGCGAATCGGTGCGGGAGATCTATGTCGGCAGCCTGGAGGCCTTCCCGATCGATGCCTTCCCGCCGGCGGCCTATGTCGCCCTCGGCCATATCCATCGCCCGCAGCGAGTCGCCGGGCTGGAGCACATCCGCTACAGCGGCTCGCCGATCCCGCTGTCCTTCGACGAGGCGCGCCAGCGCAAGGAGGTGTTGCTGGTCGACCTGGGCGAGGACGGCCTCGAAGCGGTGACGCCGCTGCCGGTGCCCCGTTTTCAGCCGCTGCTCACGCTGCGCGGCAGCCTCGCCGAACTGGCCGGCGCCGTCGTCGAGGCAGCCGCCGAGGGCAGCGCCGAGCGTCCGGCGTGGTTGGAGGTCCGGGTCGTCGCCGACGAGCACCTGCCCGACCTGCCGGCGCGCGTCGCCGCCCTCTGTGCGGGGCTGCCGGTGGAGGTGCTGCGCATCCGCCGCGAGCGCGGCGACGCAGTCGCCCGCCTGTGCCGCGAGGCACGGGAAACCCTCGACGAACTGAGCCCCGAGGAAGTGTTCGAACAGCGCCTGGCCAGCGCGGCACTGGACGAGGCGCTGGCCGGGCGCCTGCGCGGCCTGCACCGCCAGGTGCTCGACGAACTGCGCGAGGAGCGGGCGTGAAGATCCTCAGCCTGCGCCTGAAGAACCTCAATTCGCTGAAGGGCGAGTGGAAGATCGATTTTCGCGAAGCGCCGTTCAGGGACAACGGCCTGTTCGCCATCACCGGGCCGACCGGCGCCGGCAAGACCACCCTGCTCGACGCCATCTGCCTGGCTCTCTATCACCGCACGCCGCGCATGGACCGTTTATCCAAGGAGTCCAACGAGCTGATGACCCGGCACACCGCCGAGTGCCTGGCCGAGGTGGAGTTCGAGGTGAAGGGCCGGGGCTACCGAGCCTTCTGGAGCCAGCGGCGCGCTCGCGACCGGGCCGACGGCGCGCTGCAGATACCCAGGGTCGAGCTGGCCGCGGCGGACGGCAGCATCCTCGCCGACAAGGTCGGCGACAAGCTGGCGCGGATCGAGGCGCTCACCGGCCTCGACTTCGCGCGCTTCACCCGCTCCATGCTGCTCGCCCAAGGCGGTTTCGCCGCCTTTCTCGAGGCCGATGCGAAGAGCCGCGCCGAACTTCTGGAGCAGCTTACCGGCACCGATATCTACGGGCGGATCTCCCAGCGGGTATTCGAACATGCCCGCGAGGCGAAGACGTCCCTCGAACGGCTGCAGGAGCGGGCCGCCGGGGTCGAGCTTCTGGACGACGGAGAGCGCCGGGCTTTGGAGGAGCGGGCCGCTGTCCTGGCCGCCGAGGAGGCGCCGTTGCTGGCGCGCCAGGCTGAGCTGCAGGCTTGGCGCCAGTGGCGCGCGGAGCTGGAGCAGGCGGAACTGCGCTGCCGGGAGGCAAAGGAGGCGAGTCGACGAGCCGGCTTGGCGTTGGCCGAGGCCGCGCCGCAACTGGCCCGGCTGACGGCCGGCGAGCCGGCCGCCGCTTTGCTGCCGGCCCATCGGGACTGGCAGCAGGCGTGCCAGCAACTGGAGCAGGGCGAGCGCAATCTGACGCAGATCCGTGCCGAGCGGCGCCAGGCCGGCGAAGCGGTCGGCCTGCATCTGTGGCAGGCCGGCCAATTCGCCCGGCGGATCGCCGTGGCGGCGCAGGAGCAGGCCCGGCGGTTGCACTCGCAGCACCGGCAACTGGCCGAGCAATTGGCCGAACAGCCACGGCATGCCGAGCTGGGCGAGCGCCTCGGCGCTTGGCGCGAACGATTCGAATGCCACCGGCAGTGGCGGGAGGAGATCGCCGCGCTCCAGGACCGGCAGCGAAACGAACAGGCCGCGCTCGCCGAGCTGGGCGAAAGGCAGCGGCAGGCACAGGAGCATCTGCGGTGCCGGCAGGCCGAGTTGGACAGCGCCCGCGCGGCGGAAAGCCAGGCCCGCGAGAGTCTGGACACGCTGCTGCAGGGCGAGTCCGAAAGCGCGCTGCGCGAACATTGGCGGCAGGCGCAGTTCAGCCGCAACCTGCTGCAGCAACTGGAGCAAAACGCCCACCAGCGCGGCAGCGGCGAAGCGCGTCTGGCTGCCATTGACGCCGAACTAGCCGACGGTCGGCGGCGGCATGGCGAGCAGCAGGCGCGTCTCGAACTGCTGCGCCAGCGTTACAAGGATTTGCAGGCGCTGGTCGCGGCGAAGAAAAAACTGTTGGAGCAGGAGCAACGCATTCTCGATCTGGAAGCCCAGCGGAGCCAGTTGCAGCCGGGCGAGCCCTGCCCGCTGTGCGGCTCCCGCGAGCATCCGGCCGTCGACATCTACCGGGCGCTGGACCCTTCCGCCGGCGAACGGGACTTGCAGGCCGCCGAGGTGGAGCTAAAGGCGCTACTTTGCGAAGGCGAGGCGGCACGGGACGCGTTGGCCGTGCTCGACGCCGAACTCGGGGCGCTGCGCCAGCGCCGCGAACAGGACGAGGACGAGTTACGCCGGCAGCGCGAACAGTGGCGGCAACTGTGTGCGGAGCTGGGCACGGAGCCAGTCGATCTGGCGGCTATCCGGGAAGCGCTGGACGAGCGGCTGGCGGCATTCGAAGGGCGTCTGCAACAGCTCGAACTCAGCCGGCAGGCCGTGGCGCAATCCGCCGAGGCGCGCCAGCGGATGGAGCGCGCTTGCGAGCAGGATGGCCAGCAGATGCGGTTGCTCAAAGAGCGCCAGCTCGCCGGTCGCAGCCGGTCGCAGGAGCTGGACGAACGTTTGCGTCAGTGCAGGGAGCAGTTGAGTCGTGGCGAGCAGGCCCTGGCCGAGGAACTGGCCGCCTTCGGCCATCCGCTGCCGGACGACGGCGCGGCGTGGCTCGCGCGGCGGCAGGGCGAGTGGCAAGACTGGCAGCGGCGGCAGAACCGTCTGCAGCAACTGGAGCGCGAGCGGCTGGAGCAGAACGCCCTGGTCGAGGCCGCCGAGAAGCAGGCGGCGCTCTGGCAAGGACGCTGGAGCGAACTGGGCGAAGCCGGGCGGGCCGCCCCGGCCGAATGCGTCGATGCCGAGGACGCCCTCGCCGGGGCGGAAGCCGGACTGGACGCTGCTCGGCGCCGGGCCAACGAACTGGACGGGCGCCTGCTGTCACTGGAAGAGCAGGTGCGCCAGCAGCAGCGCCATCTGGAGGCCTGCGGCGCGCATTGGCGGGCGCAATTGGCGCAAAGTCCGTTCGCCGACGAGGCGGCATTTTGCGCGGCGCTGCTCGACGATGCCCAGCGTGCCGCCCTGCACGACCTCAAGGCGCGCCTGGAACGGGCGCGGACCGAAGCCCTGGCCTTGCTCGCCGCCGCCGAGAGGCGGTTGGCCGGCTTGCTGGCCGAACCCCCGACCACGGCCAGCGGCGAGGAACTGGAGCGACAGGCGCAGGAACTGGCCGGGCGGCTGCGCAGCCTGGCCGAGGAGCAGGGGGCGATCCGCGCCACGCTGTCCGCCGACGACGAGCGCCGGCAGGGCCGGCAAGCGCTGTTCACGGAGATCGAGCGCTACCGGGCCGAGTACGATCTCTGGCAGCACCTCAATGGGTTGATCGGCTCGGCCGACGGCGCCAAGTACCGCAAGTTCGCCCAGGGCCTGACCCTCGACCATCTGGTCTGGCTGGCCAACCGCCAACTGGCGCGTCTACACGGCCGTTATCAACTGGCGCGGCGCTCCGACGGCGAACTGGAGCTGGAGGTCGTCGACACCTGGCAGGGCGACGCGACCCGCGACACCCGCACCCTGTCCGGCGGCGAGAGCTTCCTGGTCAGTCTGGCCCTGGCCTTGGCGCTGTCCGACCTGATCAGTCACAAGACCAGTATCGACTCGCTGTTTCTTGACGAGGGCTTCGGTACCCTCGACGGCGAGACCCTAGAGGTGGCCCTGGACGCCTTGAACAGCCTCAACGCCAACGGCAAGACCATCGGCGTGATCAGCCACGTCGAAGCGCTCAAGGAGCGTATCCCGGTGCAGCTCAGGGTGAGCAAGGGCGTGGGGATGGGCTACAGCACCCTGGAAAGGCGCTTCGCCCTGTCCTGAGTCGGCCCCTGCAAGATGGCGCGGAATATGCTCGCAGCCGGCCCGCTCCCGCGAATCGGCGGGGCGGACCGGTTCGTCGCGCCAGCGGCGTGCGGCGGTCGCTCTGTCGCGAAATGGTAACCAATCTTCTGTAAATAGCTGCCATCGCAAAGCGGAGCCCCGTGGTATGTCCACCCTGACCGAACTCGTCGAACAGATCGCCCAACTCTATCCCCTTGAGGACAAGCGGGTCGGCAAACGCTATCGCGTGGTCGACGAACTGGCGGGAATGACCGAGCTAGAGGAGGTCGGCGGCGCGCCGCGCTACATTCGCACCGCCGAACTGCAGGACCGCCGGCTGTGGGCGTACGCCAACGACAGTTGGCTCGAGCGGCGCCGGCGCGGCAATCGGCGCTGACCGGTCAGGTCCGGGGCGGCTGCAGCAGCATGCGGGTGATCCGCCGCTCCTTCACTTCGCTGACCCGTAGCCGCCAACCGCGATAGGTGAGTTCGTCGCCGGCTGCCGGCAGGCGGTCGAGCAGACTCATGGCTAGCCCCGCTAGGGTCTGGTAGTCGTCGGTGGCCTGGGCCTGGAGGCCTAGGCGTCGACCGAGCCGCGTCAGGCTGATGGCGCCGCTGACCTCGTAGGCCCCTTCGCGCTCGATCACGTCCGGTCCCTGCATCTCGCTGGCGTCCGGCAGTTCACCGGCGATTGCCTCGAGAATATCGGTGAGGGTCAGCAGGCCCTCGAAATGGCCGAATTCGTTGACCACGAACGCCACATGGGTCGAGGCTTGGCGCATCTGTTCGAGGGCGTTGAGCACCGAGCAGCCATCCGGCAAATTGAGCGGCTGGCGTACCAGCCGCTCGATGTCCGGGTGCTCGTCCTGCAGCAGCAGGCGCAGCAGTTCCTTCTTGTGCACGTAGCCCAGGGGCTCGTCGATGGCGGCGCTACGCGCCACCACCAGCCGCGAGTGGGGCGAGTCGAGCAGACGTTGGCGGATCTGCGCCTCGTCGGCGTCGAGGGCGATGTGGTCGACCTGCATGCGGTCGGTCATTGCGCTGGCGATGGGCCGTTCGGCCAGGTGCAGCACGCCGCTGATCATCACCCGTTCGCGGCGGCCGAAGAGCGCGGTGCCGGCCTCGTCGCCGCCGAGCATGTCGGCGATCTCCTCGCCGATCTCCTCGGCCTCCAGCCGCTGCCCGCCGAGCAGGCGCAGCACCGCGTGGGCGGTGCGCTCGCGCAGCGTGTGCCGACCCTGCAACTGTTTCTTGCGACGCCAGCGGGCCAACTGGTTGAACAGCTCGATGAGGATCGAGAAGCCGATCGCCGCGTACAGGTAGCCCTTGGGAATGTGGAAGCCGAGGCCTTCCGCGGTGAGGCTGAGGCCGATCATCAGCAAAAAGCCCAGGCACAGCATGATCACCGTGGGGTGGGCGTTGACGAAGGCGGTCAGCGGCTTGCTAGCGACGATCATCAGGCCGATGGAGATCACCACGGCGAGCATCATCACCTGCAACTGGTCGACCATGCCGACGGCGGTGATCACCGCGTCCAGGGAGAACACCGCGTCGAGCACGACGATCTGCGCCACCACCGGCCAGAAGCGGGCGTAGGTCCGGCTGCCGGACTGGATATGGGTATGGCCTTCGAGACGTTCGTGCAGTTCCATGGTGGCCTTGAACAGCAGGAACAGGCCGCCGAACAGCATGATTAGGTCGCGCCCGGAAAAGCTCTTGCCGAGTAGCGAGAGCAGCGGCTCGGTCAGGCTCACCAGCCAGGAGATGCTGGCCAACAGACCTAGGCGCATGAACAGCGCCAGCGACAGGCCGATGATCCGCGCGCGGTCGCGCTGCTCGGGCGGCAGCTTGTCGGCGAGGATGGCGATGAATACCAGGTTGTCGATGCCGAGCACGATCTCCAGCACGATCAGGGTCAGAAGACCCAGCCAGGCCGTGGGGTCAGCCAGCCATTCCATGAGCGGTTTCCTTTTGCGTTCGGATGCGGGGGAAAAGGAGCCTGCGGTCTTCCGGTAGCGGCGCGGGGGACGCGGGCAGGAGCAGAGTGAACGATGCCGGCTCGGCCGGGAAGTAGGCTCCGGGCCGGTGGGACGGCTGACTGCAAGTGTGGTCCATGTGCGACCGATGAATGAGGAGAAGTGCGCCATGTTACGGCAGAGCCCCGGCGTCGCTAAGCGCGCAAACGTAACCGTTTTTTAGAGTCCAGCGGACCAGGGGCAGGCGTTTCGGTGCGTGCTCGTCATGGGCGCGTCGGCCTGGAGAGGATTTGTGCCGCGCCGGGCACGGTCGTGCGGGCCAGCGGGAGGTGCTCTTCTATATGTGTGTATGTATGTCCGTTTTTCCAGGGCCGCAGCTAGAGTTGATGGAGATTGGTACTCGGGTACTCGGAGGCCGATCGCCGCAGTTCGCAAACAAGCTGTCAGGTTGACGAGTTCGCAGTCTTTTCAGCCCTTGAGTTGTGCCTTCAACATTTCGAAGCACGATGAGGCCATCATGGAAAGCTTGCAACGGCATGACCATGTCGCTCGGACATGGCGCAGAATGCAGCAGTTGGGTCCCGCCCACAGCCTTCACTTGCTGCTGGTGAAAACCATTAATTGCCTGGCGTTGTTCAAGATCCTGCGCGGTATTCTGCTGCTCGAGGTCGATCCGGCGTTCCTCGACTGTCCGGCCGGCTACACGCCGGGCTTTCTTGACGAGAAGCGACTGCGTCACTTCGTCGGCGATCCACGTAGCGGGCTGGATGACGCTTTTCTCGACGAGGCCCTGGCTAAGGGCGATCGTTGCTATGCGATTCTCGACGGCGAGACGCTGGCCGCCTACGGCTGGTACTCGCGTCTGCCGACCCGCATCGACCCGCCGGACCTGCTGCTCGGTTTCGATCCGGAGTATGTCTACATGTACAAGGGGCTGACCGATCCTCGTTATCGAGGGCGGCGATTGCACGCCATTGGCATGAACCGGGCATTGCAGTGCTATCGGGAGGAGGGTGCGAAAGGGATCGTTTCCTATGTCGAATCGACCAACGGCGACTCGCTCAAATCCTGCTTCCGCCTGGGTTACCGGGCGTTCGGCTCGATCTACCTGCTGCGTCTCTTCGGCTACGACCTGCGCCTGTGCGGTCCCGGTTGTCGCCGCTATCGGTTCGCCCTGCACGACGATGAGCCGATGGAGGGCATGAGCGCTCGCAAGGCGTGAGGGCGGGGTGTTTCCGCTCGCCGGATGCGGTTGGTGTCGCGTGCCGGTCGAGCGGGCCTCAATCCCGGGCGGTTTCCCTGCGCGGAGTTTTCCTGCGTTCTTCCCGCCAGTGGCGCCGGGCAGCGTCGTCGAGGAAGGTCCAGGCGACGAAGCGGCTCTGCTTCTGCCCCTGGGCCATGGGCACGACACGCACTTCGCGGGCTCCGGCCCGCTGCAGCGCGGTCCGGGCGGCGGGCAGGTTGGCGGCCTTGGAGATCAGGCTGCTGAACCAGCACACCTGTCCGGCGAACTGCGCGCTTTCTGCGATCATCCGGGCGACGAAGGCGGCTTCGCCGCCGGGGCAGCAGAGTTCGGCGCCCTGGCCGCCGAAGTTCAGCAGCGGCAGCTTGCGTCCGGGGTCGAGCTTGCCGAGGTTGCGCCACTTGCGCCGGCTGCCGCGGACGGCCTCTTCCGGCGAAGCGTGAAAGGGTGGGTTGCAGAGGCTCAGGTCGAAGCGTTCATCGCTTCGTAGCAGGCCCTGGAAGATGTGCGCGGGGTCGTTCTGGCGGCGCAGCCGGATGGCTGCGGCCAGACCCGGGTTGGCACGGACGATGGCCTCGGCCGAGGCCAGCGCGATCGGGTCGATGTCGGCGCCGAGAAAGCGCCAGCCGTATTCGCGGTGGCCGATCAGGGGGTAGATGCAGTTGGCGCCTACGCCGATGTCCAGCACCCGCAGCGCGGCGCCGCGTGGGATGATGCCGCTGTGCTCGGTGGCCAGGAGGTCGGCCAGGCCGTGCAGGTAGTCGGCGCGGCCGGGGATCGGCGGGCACAGGTAGCCGGGTGGGATGTCCCACTGGTGAATGCCGTAGTGCTCGGCGAGCAGGGCGCGGTTGAGGGCCTTCACCGCCTCGGGATCGGCGAAGTCGATGCTTCGCTTGCCGTAGGGGTTGAGGATGACGAAGGCGGCCAGCGCCGGATAGCGGCGGATCAGCGCGGGGAAGTCGTAGCGGCCCCGGTGGCGGTTGCGTGGATGCAGCGGGCTCGGACCTTGCGCTGGCGGCATGGAGGAATGGGGTGTACTCGGCATCGCGGAGGGCTGGCGGGAAGCTGGGCGACGGATTATCCCACAACTCGGGGCGGCGCGCTGCCCGGTGCTCGACATCGCTATCGGTCAGGCCAGCGCCTTGCCAGCCACGGCGACAACTGATCGGCGGACAACGGCTGCGAGAGCAGGAAGCCCTGGACCACCTGATAGCCCCGGTTGGTGAGCAGCCGGCGTTGTTCCTCGTTTTCCACTCCCTCGGCGAACACAGCGATGCGTAGGCTGTCGCCGATGTGCATGGCCACCTCGCTCAGGGCGCGGGTGGCCTCGTCGTGCTCCAGGTCGCGGACGAAGCTGCGGTCCAGTTTCAGGGCGCGGATCGGCAGGTGGCGCAGGTAACCGAGACAGGACTGGCCGGTACCGAAGTTGTCGACGGTCAGGCCGATGCCCATAGCCTGTACGGCACGCAGGGTGTTCAGCGAGCCGGGGTTGCTGCCGAGCAGTGCCTCCTGGGTGATTTCCAGGTTCAAAGCGGCCGGCGCCAGGGCATGGCGGCGCAGGATGTCGGCGATCCGAGTGGGCAGTTCGGTGTCGTGGATGCTGAGCGGCGACAAATTCACCGAGACCGTCACCGGTTCGAGTCCGGCCTCGCGCCAGGCGGCGAGTTGCCGGCAGGCCTCCTCCAGCGCCCAGCGATCCAGCTCGCCGGCCAGCCCGCATTCCTCCGCCAGCGGAACGAAGCGGCTCGGCGGAATGTCGCCGAGTTGCGGGTGGAACCAGCGGGCCAGGGCTTCGATGCCGCATAGCCGGCCGCTGTTGAGGTCGATCTGCGGCTGGTAGTGGAGCCGCAACTGTTGCCGCCGCAGCGCCTCGCGCAGGTCCATCTCGAGCATCCGGCGCTCCTGAACCTGACGGTTCATCTCCGCGCTGAAAAAACTGAACTGGCCGCCTCCTTTGCTTTTGGCCTGATACATGGCGAGGTCGGCGCAGTACAGCAGGGTTTTCATGTCTTCGCCGTCGTCGGGAAAGCAACTGATGCCGATGCTGGCCGAGGGGGCGAGGGTCGTTCCAGCGATCTGGCAGGACGCCGACAACTGCTTCTGGATGCGCTGGATGGTTTCGGTCGTCTGCCGGAGATCGTAGTCGGCGAGCACCACGACGAATTCGTCGCCGGCCAGGCGGCCGACGATGTCGGTAGCCCGCACTTCGCTGCGCAGGCGCTCGGCGATGGTGCGCAGCATGATGTCGCCGGCCGGATGGCCGAGGGTGTCGTTGATCCGCTTGAAACGGTCCAGGTCGAAGAACAGGACGTTCAAAGTCGTGCGCTCGCACCTGGCCCGAGCGATCGCCTGGTCGGCCTGGATCAGCAGCAGGCCTCGATTGGGCAGGTCAGTGAGGGGGTCGTAGAAGGCCAGTTGGCGAATCCGGTCGTAACTTTCTTCGCGCTCTAGCATCAGTTGGCGACAACGCTGCCATGCGACCTCCTCGCGTTCGGTCTGAACGCTGACGTCGATGGCGATTTGGACGATGCGCTTCAGGCGTCCGTCGTCGTCGCGAATGGGGACGTAGGTCGACTCCAGCCACAGACACCGGCCGTTGGCGCTTGTGTAGGGGTAGCGGCCGTTCGCCGGGCGGCCCATTTCCAGTCCGGCCCACAGATCGTCGAAATCGTGCCGGTTGGCCGGGTCGGGCGCGCAGAGTTGCTGGTGACGGCGCTGGCCAATGTATTGCTCGCTGTAGCCGAAGATCTGCCGGTACTTGTCGTTGACGCGCAGAACGCGGCCGTTCGGCGCGAATTCGGCGATGGCCATGGCGTGTTCGAGAACGGCGAGCAGTTCCAACTGTTCGGCGGACGACTGGGGGAAGGATGGCGGCTGCTTCATTCTTGTCTGCAATTGGCATCGGTCGACGGGAGGAGTCCCGTCGTGCGGCGCGCTAGGAAATAGCGCGCAGGCACGAACCGGGCGTGGCCTGGCAGTCCTGCGACGGGATTGGCTTGGTGCAGCCATCGCGAGTCCTGCGGGGATGATGCCATGCCACAGGATAGATGCGTCATTCTATATGATGGCTATTTGATATCTATTTGTGGCGGTTTGCCAGAATGTGAAGCATGCACGCTTCTGGGAGGGCTGTTACGCGAAACGGCACGGTCGGGATCGACTGGATTCCGGTCTCATCGTCCGCTTCGAGCCGCGTCTCGCCGGCTTTTTGGGCGCGGGCGGGCCGTACGAATGAAAAAGGCCGTCCGCCGGGATTGACCGGCGGACGGCCTCGTCGAGAGCCGGCACGCCCTCGCGTGCCGGTCGGGTGCCTTAGAGGTTGGCGATACGCGCGCGCTGTTCGCCTAACTTGCTCAAGGCCTGTTCGGCCTCGTTCAGTCTGGTACGCTCCTTGGCGATCACCTCGGCCGGGGCCTTGTCGACGAAACTGGCGTTGTCCAGCTTGCCGCCGACACGCTTGACCTCGCCTTCCAGGCGCTGGATCTCCTTGTCCAGACGGGCCAGTTCGGCGTCCTTGTCGATCAGCCCGGCCATCGGCACCAGTACCTGCATCTCGCCGACCAGTGCGGTGGCGGCCAGCGGCGCTTCCTCGCCGGCCTCGAGCACACGGATGGATTCCAGCTTGGCCAGTTTCGTCAGCAGTGGCCGGTTTTCTTCGAGGCGCCGCCGGTCGCTGTTCGACGCGTTGTTCAGCGCCACGTCGATGCGCCTGGCCATGGAGATGTTCATTTCGCCGCGGATCTGCCGTACGCCGAGCATCAGCGCCTTGACCCACTCGATGTCCTCCTCGGCGGCCGCGTCGATGCGCGCCTCGTCGGCCAGCGGCCAGGGTTGCAGCATCAGGGTCGGGCCGGACTTGCCGGCCAGCGGCGCGAGACGCTGCCAGATTTCCTCGCTGATGAAGGGCATGAAGGGGTGCGCCAGGCGCAGGGCGGTTTCCAGTACCCGCACTAGGGTACGCCGGGTGCCGCGCTGGCGGGTTTCTGGTGCCGTCTCGTCCCAGAGCACCGGCTTGACCAGCTCCAGGTACCAGGCGCAGTACTGGTCCCAGATGAACTCGTAGAGCGCTTGGGCGGCGAGATCGAAGCGGAAGGCGTCGAGCTGGCGGGTCACTTCCTGCTCGGTGCGCTGCAGCGCCGAGACGATCCAGCGGTCCACCGAGGACAGCTCGACGGGTTCGTCGGCGGCGCCGCAGTCTTTGCCCTCGGTGTTCTCGAAGACGAAGTTGGCGGCGTTCCACAGCTTGTTGCAGAAGTTGCGGTAGCCCTCGACCCGGCCCATGTCGAACTTGATGTCGCGGCCGGTGGAGGCCAGCGAGCAGAAGGTGAAACGCAGCGCGTCGGTGCCGTAGCTGGCGATGCCCTCGGGGAATTCGGCGCGGGTCTGCTTGGCGATCTTCTCGGCGAGCTTGGGTTGCATCATGCCGCTGGTGCGCTTGGCCACCAGGCTTTCCAGGTCGATGCCGTCGACGATATCCAGCGGGTCGAGCACGTTACCCTTGGATTTGGACATCTTGTGACCCTGGCTGTCGCGTACCAGGCCATGGACGTAGACAGTCTTGAAGGGGCTCTGCCCGGTCAGGTGTAGGGACAGCATGATCATCCGGGCGACCCAGAAGAAGATGATGTCGAAGCCGGTGACCAGCACGTCGGTAGGGTGGAAGGTCTTGAGGAACTCGGTCTGCTGTGGCCAGCCGAGGGTGGAGAAGGTCCACAGGCCGGAGCTGAACCAGGTGTCCAGCACGTCTTCGTCCTGGCGCAGCGGCTCGTTGTTGCGGATCGCGTACTTGCTGCGCACTTCCGCCTCGTCGCGGCCGACGTAGGCGTTGCCGGCCTCGTCGTACCAGGCCGGGATGCGGTGGCCCCACCAGAGCTGACGGCTGATGCACCAGTCCTGGATATCGCGCATCCAGGAGAAGTACATGTTCTCGTACTGCCTGGGTACGAACTGGATGGAGCCGTCCTCGACGGCGGCGATGGCCTTCTCGGCCAGCGGCTTGGTGGAGACATACCACTGATCGGTCAGCCAGGGTTCGATGATGGTCCCGGAACGGTCGCCGCGCGGCACCTTCAGCGCGTGGTCGTCGATCTTCTCGAGAAGGCCCATGCCCTCGAAATCGGCGACGATGGCCTTGCGCGCGTCGAAGCGGTCCATGCCGGCGTAGCCGTCCGGCAGGCTGGGGTCGACGCGGATGTTCGGCGTGCCATCGATGTCGAACACCTGGGCCTGGGCTAGGACGCCGGCGTTCCTGTCGAAGATGTTGATCAGCGGCAAGTGGTGGCGCTTGCCGACCTCATAGTCGTTGAAGTCGTGGGCCGGGGTGATCTTCACGCAGCCGGTGCCGAATTCGCGGTCGACGTACTCGTCGGCGACGATCGGGATCAGGCGGTTGACCAGCGGCAGCAGTACGTGGCGGCCGATCAGGTCCCGGTAGCGCTCGTCTTCCGGGTGCACGGCGACGGCGGCGTCGCCCAGCATGGTTTCCGGGCGGGTAGTAGCGACCACCAGGTAGTCCTTGCCCTCGGCGGTGCGGGCGTCGTCGGCCAGCGGGTAGCGCAGGTGCCAGAGGTGGCCCTTTTCGTCATGGTTCTCCACTTCCAAGTCGGAGATCGCGGTGTGCAGCTTGGTGTCCCAGTTGACCAGGCGCTTGCCGCGGTAGATCAGGCCATCCTCGTGGAGGCGGACGAAGGCTTCCTTGACCGCTTCGGAAAGGCCCTCGTCCATGGTGAAGCGTTCCCGCGACCAGTCCACCGAGCTGCCGAGGCGGCGAATCTGCCGGGTGATGGTGCCGCCGGACTGTTCCTTCCATTCCCAGACCTTGTCGAGGAACTTCTCGCGGCCGAGCGCGTGGCGGTCGAGGCCCTGGGCCGCCAGTTGGCGCTCCACCACCATCTGAGTGGCGATGCCGGCGTGGTCGGTACCCGGTTGCCACAGGGTGTTGCGGCCCTGCATGCGGCGGAAGCGGATCAGCGCGTCCATGATCGCGTTGTTGAAGCCGTGGCCCATGTGCAGGCTGCCGGTGACGTTCGGCGGCGGGATCATGATGGTGTAGGGTTCGCCGCTGCCCTGCGGGGCGAAGTAGTTCTTCGACTCCCATTCGGCGTACCAACGGGATTCAATGGCGTGCGGCTGGTAGGTCTTGTCCATGCGGAGGAAACCCTTGTAAGACGGCTAATCTGGGAAAGACCGGGGAGTATAAATGTAAATACTTGTTCATGGTTTCATGTATTTACGGCGAGCTGGGTTTCTGTAAATACAGGAATACAGGCGAGTGGCAGCAAGGCCTGCGTGCTACGGCTTGCGGGTGACGAGCAGGAGGCTCAGGCGGGCTTCGAGGCGGCGTTTCAGCTCGGCTTCGATCTGCGGCACGAAATCGTCGACGACCTCTTGCAGGATCGACTGGGCCTCGGCACGCAAGTTCCGCTCCAGACGCGGCGGCAGGGCGGCCGGAAGCAGCTCGGCTTCATCTTCCGCTTCTTCATCGCCGGGAACGATCTCCGAGAGCAGCGGGATGTCGTCGGCGTCGAGGGCTTCGGTGAGCAGGGGTGGCAGCGAGTCTTCGTCCAGCAGGTCGCGGATCGATTGCAAATCGCTCAATAGGTGGTTGGTGTCCGGTTTTGGCTTCAGACTATCCATGGCGTGTCAGATGCGTGACAGACGATGATCCTGTAAAGCATAGCCACGCTCGCGGTAGAAGCGGTAGCTGGCGCGCGTGGCTTGACGTATGACCGGTTCGCTCACCACCAGTTCGGCGATTCGCTCGAAACGTGCGCAGAAGGACGGCACGCTCAGGGCCAGGTTGATCAGCAGGTCGCGATGGCTGCCGGGGGCGTCGCCTAGGCCCAGGGCGATCGGTGCATCGGCGTCCTCCTCGAACAGGCCGTGGGGGAGGAAGGCCTCGCTCTTGAAGCTCCATAGCCGGGCGTCCAGCGTTTCGCGTTGGGGCGCGTCCTGACAGTGCAGGTAGATGCGGCGCCCCAGGCGCCAAGCCTTTTCCGTCAGCTTGCAGGCGAAATCCAGGCGTGCCGCCGGGTCCGCGGAGGGCAGAATATAGAAGTCGACCTGGGGCATGGAGTCCTCGGCGGCGCGGGAGCGGGTCGGCCGCTCCCGCCGTGGCTCAGGGGGTGCTGCGGTCCAGCAGGAACTGGGTCAACAGCGGTACCGGGCGGCCGGTGGCGCCCTTTTCCTTGCCGCCGCTGATCCAGGCCGTGCCGGCGATGTCCAGGTGCGCCCAGTGGTAGTTCTTGGCGAAGCGCGAGAGGAAGCAGGCGGCGGTGATGGTGCCGGCCTTTGGGCCGCCGATGTTGGCCATGTCGGCGAACGGGCTGTCGAGCTGCTCCTGGTATTCCTCGAACAGCGGCAACTGCCAGGCGCGGTCGGCGGCATGTTCGCCGGCCTCGAGGACTTGGCGGATCAGGCCGTCGTCGTTGCCCATCAGGCCCGAGGCCTGGGTGCCCAGGGCGGTGATGCAGGCGCCGGTGAGGGTGGCGATGTCGATCACCGCCTGCGGTTTGAAGCGTTCGGCGTAGGTGAGGGTGTCGCACAGCACCAGACGGCCTTCGGCGTCGGTGTTGAGGATCTCCACGGTCTGTCCGCTCATGCTGGTGACGATGTCGCCGGGGCGGGTGGCGCCGCCGCTGGGCATGTTCTCGGCACAGGCCAGGAGGCCCACGACGTTGATCGGCAGCGCCAGTTCGAGTAGGGCGCGGAAGGTGCCGAGCACGCTGGCGGCGCCGCACATGTCGTACTTCATCTCGTCCATGCCCGAGCCCGGCTTGAGGCTGATGCCGCCGCTATCGAAGGTGATGCCCTTGCCGACCAGCACGAAGGGTTGCTCGTCCTTCTTGCCGCCCTGGTAGTCGAGCACGATCAGCCGTGGCGGCTGGTCGCTGCCCTGGGCCACGGCGAGGAAGGCGCCCATGCCGAGCTCCTTGAGTTTTTTCTCGTCGAGGACTTCGACCTTCAAAGTGTCGTAGGCCTTGGCCAGCGCTTTGGCCTCGTTGACCAGGGAGGTCGGATTGCAGAGGTTCGGCGGCAGGTTACCGAGGTCGCGGGTCAGGGCCGTGCCGTTGACGATCGCCTGGGCATGGCTGGCGGCGCGCTCCACCTCGGCCTGACTGGCCTTGTCGCAGAGCAGGACGAGCTTCTTCAGAGCCGGCGCGGTGGCCTTCTCGCTCTTAAAGCGATCGAACGCATAGGTAGCGTCGAGCAGGGTCTCGGCCAGCAGGCGGGTCTTGCCATAGGTGTCACGTCCCTTGACCTGGAGTTCGCCCAGGGTCAGGGCGGCATCGCTGCCGCCCAGGCCCTTCAGCGCGCCGTAAGCCGCGGCGGCGATCTTGCGGAACTGGCGGTCGCTCAACTCGCCCTCCTTGCCGGCGCCGACCAGCAGCACGCGTTCCGCCTTGAGGTTCGGCACCGCGTACAGCAGCAGGGTCTGTCCGACCTTGCCGACAAGGTCGCCGCGCTTGAGAACGGCCGACAGGGCGCCGTCGGCGGCCTGGTCGATGGCCTTGGCGGTGGCGCCCAGTTTGCGGCCTTCGCCGACGGCAACCACCAGCGTTGCAGTTTTCAGGGTTTGCGGGCTGGTACTTTTGACAACGAGTTGCATGGCGTGATGTCCCCAAGACAAATGGGTCTGGTTTGCAGGATAATGCCGTTCTTTTTTGTGGCGCGTTGCAGGCCGCTGGGAATGCTGCGTTCGGCCATCGGTGCGGGATCGGGTTGGCGCCCTTTCACGTCAGGGACACTGCACAGCCTTGCCTGGTCCTGCCCCGTTCGGCCGCGTGGCTTCTTCGACGGCCCGTGGGGCGGTGGGTCGGCAACGAGGCGGCTAGTTTGAGCACAGCCGCCTAAGCCTGACAACCCTGGAGTGTCCGGTTTGATCATTCCTCGCTATCTCTCCCGTGAACTGCTGATGACGCTGGGCGCGGTCAGTGCCGTGCTGCTGGCGATCATCATGAGCGGCCGCTTCATCAAATATCTGGCGCAGGCCGCTCAAGGCCTGCTCGATCCCGGCGTACTGCTGCAGATCATGCTCTACCGGGTGCCCAGCTTCCTCGAGCTGATCCTGCCGCTGGGGCTGTTTCTCGGTATTCTGCTGGCCTACGGCCGGTTGTATCTGGACAGCGAGATGACCGTGCTGGCGGCGACCGGCATGAGCCCGCAGCGCCTGGCCGTCTATACCCTGGTACCGGCTATTCCGGTCGCCGCGCTGGTGGCCTGGATGAGCCTGGGGCTGGCGCCCCAGGGGATACGCCTGGTCGAGCAACTGCTCAACGAGCAGAAAGCTCTGACCGAGTTCGATACCCTGGTGCCGGGCCGCTTCCAGACCATGAAGGACGGTTCCCGGGTGACCTATGTCGAGGACCTGACGAATGATCGCACCGAGCTTTCCCGCGTGTTCATCAGCGAGAAGCGGATGTCCCGCGACGGTGGGAAGGAGCGTGGCATCGCTGTACTGGTGGCGGAGGGTGGGCGTCAGGAAATACAGGCGGACGGCAGTCGTTACCTGATCCTGCAGAACGGCTACCGCTACGATGGCAACCCTGGCGAAGCCGACTATCGGGTGATCCGCTACGACACCTATGGGGTGCTGCTGGCCAGGCCGGTGGTGAGCAGCGAGATCAACGAGCGCGAGGCGATTCCCACCAGTGAGTTGATCGGCAGCGACCAGCCGCGTCATCAGGCCGAGCTGCAATGGCGCCTTTCCCTGCCCCTGCTGGTGTTCGTGGTCGCCGTGTTGGCGGTGCCGCTGGCCAAGGTCAATCCCCGCCAGGGCCGCTTTCTCAAGCTGCTTCCGGCGATTCTTCTCTACATGGCCTATCTGGCCACGCTGATCGCCGTGCGCGGCGAACTGGACAAAGGCAAGATCCCGATGCTGATAGGCCTCTGGTGGGTTCATGGAGTTTTCCTGCTGATCGCTCTGGGGCTGCTGTTCTGGGAGCCCCTGCATCTGCAATTGGCGCGTCGGCGTGCCGAGCGGAGTCTGAATCATGGGTAAGCTGGACAGATACATCGGCGCCAGCGTGTCTCTCTCCATCCTGGCGGTGCTCGGGGTGCTCGTTGGCCTGGCCCTGCTGTTCTCCTTCGTCGACGAACTGGGCGATGTCCAAGGCGATTACGATCTGGCCGCCGCGGCCTGGTACGTTTTTCTGACCGTGCCGCAGCGAACCTATGAAATGCTGCCGATGGGGGCGCTGATCGGTTGCCTGATCGGCCTCGGCAGCCTGGCCAGCAGTAGCGAACTCACGGTCATACGGGCTTCCGGGATATCCCTCGGCCGTATCGTCTGGGCGGTGATGAAGCCCATGCTGGTGCTGATGGTGCTCGGCGGTCTGCTCGGCGAATACCTAGCGCCCTGGGCGGAGAACAAGGCCGAAGCGCACCGTTCCCTGGCACAGGGCGGCGGCGAGGCGCAGACCTCCAAACATGGTCTCTGGCACCGCCAGGGCAACGAATTCGTGCATATCAACGCGGTGCAGCCGGGTGGCGTGCTGTACGGGGTGACGCGCTACCGCTTCGACGATCAGCGCCACATGCTGTGGTCCAGCTTTGCCCGGAAGGCGGAGTTCCGGGCGGGAAACTGGCAACTGGAGGACGTGACGACCACCCGTTTCCTCGAGCGCAGTACCGAGGTCGCCAAGGCCGCGACGGAACAGTGGGATATCTTGCTGAGTCCGCAACTGCTGGGAACGGTGGTCATGGACCCGGAAGCTTTGTCGGTCACCGGGCTCTGGCACTACATCCATTATCTGGCCGAGCAGGAGCTGAACAACGCGCGCTACTGGCTGGCCTTCTGGGGTAAGGTACTGCAGCCTCTGGTGACCGCGGCGCTGGTGCTGATGGCGATTTCTTTCATCTTCGGCCCGCTGCGTTCGGTCACCCTCGGACAGCGGCTTTTCACGGGGGTGCTGGCCGGCTTCGTCTTCCGCATGTTCCAGGACCTGCTCGGTCCTTCGAGCCAGGTGTTCGGCTTCTCTCCCCTGCTGGCAGTCCTCCTGCCCGCCGGGCTTTGCGCCCTGCTGGGGGGGTATCTGCTGCGACGGGCGGGGTAGGGGCTTTCCCCGTGCCGTCATGGCGCGCGGAGGAAGGCCGGGCGAGCGCTACTTCTTGTGGATGTTCTTCGGCAGTTGGACCACCTGGCTGCTGGAGTACATGTCTTGCCAGGTGCGTCCTCGTTTGTCCCAGAGCATCCAGAAATGGCCCAGGCCGAAGCACAGCCAGGAGGCGATGGCGACCAGAAAACGCAGCAGGGCCTGCCAGAGGTCGATTGCGGTGCCGTCGCTGTTCTGGACGCGCAGGCCCCAGACTTGCATGCCGAGGGTCTGGCCTTTGTATGTCCAGAATTTCGCGAAAAAGCCGAACAGGCAGAAGAACAATACAGTGGAGAGCAACGGGTCGCCATCCAATGCGCCGGCATCGGACAGTTGTCTGAGGCGCTCGCTACCGAGGATAGCCATCTGGACCAGCTTGTAGATGAAGGTGACGACGATCAGCAGGGCCATACAGAGCAGGACGTCATAGAACGTCGCCGCCAGGCGGCGGGGCAGCCCCGCGGCAGGAAAATCACCTCGGGGGGTCAGAGCGGGCTTGAGCATGGCGGACTCGCGGTTAGGCAAAAGCCGGCATTCTACGGAATCCGGGCATGAAAAAGCCCTCGATGCCGTCATCGAGGGCTTTTTGTCGAGCCGGCGATCAGCCCAGGATCTGAACCTTGTCAGCCTGCATGCCCTTCTGGCCCTGCACTGCTTCGAAGCTGACTTTCTGGCCTTCCTTCAGGCTCTTGAAGCCGGTACCTTCGATCGCACGGAAGTGAACGAACAGATCCGGACCGCTCTCGGGGGTGATGAAACCAAAGCCTTTCTCGTCGTTGAACCACTTGACGGTGCCGGTTTGACGATTCGACATGTCTTATTTCCTTGAAACTGGAGTTGATGGCAGTCTCTGTGACAACAGAGAGCTAGAACTGGTTGCAGAGAGTAAGAGAAGTCGAGCGGGATGTAGCGGACCTGTAGGACCTACTGCCACCAAGTCAAGATTCAACAGCGACCCACGCAAACACAGTTTAGATACTGTACGCCAAGTCCGCGGAAAAAGCCAAGCCCTGTAGCGGAAGGTTTTCATGGCCGGCTCGTTGCCTGAAACTTGTGGCTATTTTTGATGAAAAATCACGTTTTTATGAGAAATATCCATTTCCGTACAGGGATGTTGCGGCTTTTGCGCCGGGCGCGAAGCAGGGGAGGTCGACAGGCGAGCGGATGTCCAGCCGGCGCTTCGCCGAGCCTTGGACAGGCGTTGCCGACTCGTTTTGTTTCTATTGATTGCAGGATGATTGCAATGCGGCGCACTGTTCACGGGATCGGGGCGGCGAAGGTTTTCACGGCTCTTGAGCGAAGCGGGACAGGCGGGGTTTTCCCCTTGTTCCGCATTATGTGGGGGCAAGAAATTCGACTGGTTGCGGCATGATAATGCTTGAAGACAATAGGTATGGATCTTATTTTTCTTTGGCTTTTCGAAGGGATTTCATTCTTCGAATAATCTTCCATTCTATATATTCGCATTGAAATAACCCCATCCGATAAGCTTTGGCTTGACCCTGATGATCATGGGATCTTTGCTTGTATCGACGGCGGATGAAAATTACAGGCATTGTTCGGAAGTCGAATATGGCAGGGCTTCCGACGAGCGCTGGGTCGGGTGGCGCCAGGCAAGAAGGGGATTGTGGGCACATTCATGTGTCTTCCCGTGGCAGTGGGCGCTCATCCGATCATCGCTGTTACTGCAGGGACGCATATCCGTGACCGTTTCGCTTTCGTCGGGCGTGGCTACCGGATGTGGATGTGCTGGCGATGCGGAGAAGGGTTCTGCCGTGACCTCTCGCCGGTCGGGAGGACAGCGGGCCGGCTCCTCGCACCGGTTTCGCTTTTTACTTATGACTGCCTGAGGAGCGACGCCGGTTGTTGTGGTGCGTCGTGTGTTTCTTGAGTTCTTCTCCTGTGGGAGGGGTATTCCTATGACAGTCTTTGACATGAAATCCGTGAAAGTAATTTGCGCTGCAGCCCTACTTTTTCCGGCTTCCCTGTCCATGGCCGAGAATGGAGGCCGTCCTGCCTTAGAGCCTGAGGAGTTGGAAGAGATGATCATCTATTCCCAGGAGCCCGAAGTGGTGGATTACGAATATGGAATGCGCCTGGACATTGCCGAAGTGGTCGCCATGGAGTATTTCCCGCCCGAACCGGATTTTTGCGGGGTCATTCCTGCACAGATGACCTATGAGGACTCCACTGGAAATCTCAATACCATTCGTTATCTGTATCCGGAAACTGCGGGGTGCAATGATAACTAGTGTGTTTCCTGCTTCCCGCAAGAAGTTTATTTGATGCGATGCAGCTCCGAGAGGCGTCCTTTCGTCAATTGGAGACTTCATGGCCCGCTCTGACCGTTAGCACGAGCCCTTGCAAGACGAGTGTAGGCAACGGCGATCGATGCCTCGCTGGACCTCCCGGTAGCCTTGGTTCGGCTTTGGCATATCATCCTGCGCAAGGAAAGGAGATGTAATGTAAAGATGACTCGGGTCGATGGCACTTTGAGCCTGTCGTGCGGTCACAACGGGCACGTGGTTCCGCGTGAGTTGTTACGCTAAGAAGGGCAGCCGATGACCGTCGATCCGATTCTTTCTCTTGTACTTGCATGCTGTGGCTTGTTCATGGCCGGGCTGTTTCTGGGGTGCTGGATGCAGCCCACACCGAAATCGGGGGCAGATCCCGAGGAGCCGGTGGACGACGCCGGACTGTTCTACGGCTGGGATAGCCTCTCGGTCGACGAGCAACGGCAAAGGCTGGCACTGTACCAGCGGCGTGTGCGGGCGCGGATTGCCGAGCAGGAGCGGGCCTGGCTGCAGGCGCGGCTGCGCGAGTATGCGAAGGGCTGAAAGGCGTCGCGGACGAGACAACAAAAACCGGCTTTTAGCCGGTTTTAATGAGATGGTCACCCCCATACCCTGCGAAAGCTAACTTTCGCAGGGTGTTTTATTTTCGCAGACCATCGCCATGAGCACAGTCGCACTGGTAGGCATCGATCTTGGCAAGCACAGTTTCCATCTGCATGGGCAGGACAAGGCGGGGCAAGAAGTCTTCGGCAAAAAAGCGACACGCCTACAGATGATGCGTTTGCTGGGCAATCTGCCAGCCTGCACCGTGGCGCTGGAGGCCTGTACGGGGGCTCACTTCATTGCGCGCCAACTGATCGCGACCGGGCATGAGGTGAAGTTGATCGCGCCACGGTTTGTCCGTCCGTTCGTCAAGAGCAACAAGAACGACTTCATCGATGCCGAGGCGATCCGCGAAGCGGCTTCTCGACCGACCATGCGTTTTGTTACGCCGAAGACAGAGGTACGACAGACGTTATCGGTGCCGCACCGCATACGCGACTCCTTAGTGCGCGACCGTACGAAAACCGTCAATCCGGTCCATGGCTTCTTGTTGGAGTTCGGCGTCAGCTTGCCCAAGGGGCTTTCGCTGGTTAGGCGCTTGCCAACAACATTGGCCGAGCACGAGCTGCCGCACCGACTGGTCGTATTGCTGATGCGTTTGCATAGCCACGTCTGTTACCTGGACGAGCAGATCAGGGATTTGGACAAAGAAATGACCCACCAGTTGGCCGATGATGACCTGGGGCGTCGCCTGATGACCATTCCCTGCATCGGTCCGATCACGGCGAGCTTGTTGTCGGCGCAGGTTGGGGATGGCAAGCAGTACGGCTGTAGCCGGGACTTTGCCGCCTCGATCGGCTTGGCGCCACGGCAATACAGCACGGGTGGTCGGAGCAACCTGCTGGGCATCAGCCAGCGCGGTGACAAGAACCCGCGACGGCTACTGGTGCGGTGCGCCAGGGTTTATCCGCAACGACTGGAACACCATCATGGCTTCGTGCGATTGCTTTGAAGGCTCTGCGCACATCGCATTGCGATAGCCGTCGTCGGTCTCTACACTCGCGGCTCCGCTCGGGGCCAGGCCTCGCCGCCACCGTCGGCCGCGGCCGTCTGGCATGCCGTCGGACCCGTTCTCTTCCAGCCAGACCTCGAATCCCGGTTTCCATGAATCTACTCAAGTCGCTGGCGGCGGTCAGCTCCATCACCATGCTGTCCCGCGTGCTAGGCTTCGTGCGCGATACCCTGGTGGCGCGCATCTTCGGCGCCGGTCTGGCCACCGATTCCTTCTTCGTCGCCTTCAAGTTGCCCAACCTGTTGCGGCGCATTTTCGCCGAAGGCGCCTTTTCCCAGGCCTTCGTGCCGATCCTCGCCGAATACAAGACCCAGCAGGGCGAGGAGGCGACACGCACCTTCATTGCCTATGTCGCCGGCCTGCTGACCTTGGTGCTGGCGCTGGTGACCCTGCTCGGCATCCTGGCGGCACCCTGGATCATTTGGGTCTCGGCGCCAGGTTTTGCCGAGTCCACGGAAAAGTTCGAACTCACCGCCACGCTGCTGCGGATCACCTTTCCTTATATATTGCTGATCTCGCTGTCTTCGCTGGCCGGGGCGATCCTCAATACCTGGAACAGGTTCGGCGTGCCGGCCTTCGTGCCGACCCTGCTGAACCTGAGCATGATCGCCTTCACACTGTTCCTCGCGCCCTTCTTCGATCCGCCGGTGCTGGCGCTGGGCTGGTCGGTGCTGGCCGGCGGCCTGTTGCAACTGCTCTACCAGTTGCCCCACCTGAAGAAGATCGGGATGCTCGTGCTGCCGCGGCTGAACCTGCGCGATAGCGGCGTGTGGCGAGTACTCAGGCAGATGGCGCCGGCCATCCTCGGCGTCTCGGTGGGACAGATCTCGCTGATCATCAACACCATCTTCGCATCTTTTCTCGCCGCCGGTTCGGTGTCCTGGATGTACTACGCCGACCGCCTGATGGAGCTGCCGTCCGGCGTGCTCGGCGTGGCGCTGGGGACCATCATGCTGCCGGCTCTGTCGAAGACCCATGTCAGCCGGGACCGGCAGGAGTATTCGCGGCTTCTCGACTGGGGGCTACGCCTGTGCTTCCTGCTGGTGCTGCCCTGTGCGCTGGCTCTGGCGATTCTCGCCGAGCCGCTGACCGTGTCGCTGTTCCAATACGGCAGGTTCACTGCCCACGATGCCCTGATGACTCAATATGCCTTGATCGCCTATGCGGTCGGGCTGCTCGGGATCATTCTGGTGAAAGTGCTGGCGCCGGGCTTCTATGCCCAGCAGAACATTCGCACGCCGGTGCGCATCGCCATGCTGACCCTGGGCGCCACCCAGGTCATGAACGTGATCTTCATCCTGACCTTTCCCGTCCCGCATGCTGGCCTGGCGCTGGCCATTGGGCTGGGGGCCTGTCTGAACGCCGGTCTTCTCTATTGGAAGCTGCGCCAGCAGCGGCGATTCGAGCCGCAGGTGGGTTGGGGCGTGTTCCTCGTCAAGCTGCTGGTGGCCGTACTGGCAATGGGCGCCGTATTGCTTGGGGGAATGGCGCTGATGCCGGCCTGGGAGCAGGGTGTGATGGCGGAGCGCTTCCTGCGCCTGGGTGCCCTGGTGCTGGCAGGCATCGTGGCTTATTTCGGTACGTTGCTGCTGCTTGGCTTCCGGTTGCGGGATTTTTCCCGCAGGTCGATCGCCTGATCCTGGTGGGTGTCGTGCAACTGGTCGTGAGAGCGGCGTTTCGGGCAGCGGTCCGCCGTTCTGAGCGTCTTGCCGACCTGTCGCCAGGCCTCGGCTGTGCGTATAATCGGCCACTTTGCAGGCAAGATGTTTCCTATGCAGCTGGTTCGAGGCCTCCATAATCTGCGGCCCCAGCATCGGGGTTGTGTCGCTACCATTGGGAATTTCGACGGTGTCCACCGTGGTCACCAGGCGATCCTCACGCGCCTGCGCGAGCGCGCGACCGAATTGGGCCTGCCCAACTGCGTGGTGATCTTCGAACCTCAGCCGCGGGAGTTTTTCAGTCCGCAGCGTGCCCCGGCGCGCTTGACCCGCCTGCGGGAAAAGCTCGAACTGCTTGCGGCGCAGGGCGTCGATCGGGTGCTCTGTCTGGCCTTCAATCGCCGCTTGTGCGAGCTGAGTGCCTGGGCGTTCGTGCAGAGCGTGCTGGTCGAGGGACTGGGCGTGCGCCACCTTGAGGTCGGCGACGACTTTCGCTTCGGCTGCGACCGCGCCGGCGACTTTGAGTTCCTGTGCCAGGCCGGTGCGGCGGAGGGCTTCACCGTTGAGGCGGCGGTCACCGTCGAGGTGGACGGCCTGCGCGTCAGCAGCACGCGGCTGCGTGCCGCCCTGAGCCATGGCGATCTACCCCTGGCCGAGCGCCTGCTCGGCCGGCCGTTCAGCCTCTGCGGCCGGGTGCTGCATGGCCAGAAGCTGGGTCGCCAACTCGGCACGCCGACTGCCAACGTGCAACTCAAGCGCCGCCGGGTGCCGCTTACCGGCGTCTATCTGGTGAGCACCGAACTGGACGGGCGGCGTTGGCCGGGAGTGGCCAACATCGGTGTGCGCCCCTCGGTGACAGGCGATGGCCGCGCGCATCTGGAGGCGCATCTGCTGGATTTTGCCGGCGACCTGTATGGCCGACACCTGTGTGTCACCTTCCATCACAAGCTGCGCGACGAGGAACGCTTCGCTTCTTTGAATGCGCTGAAAGCGGCGATCGACGCGGATATCGCCGCCGCCCGAGCCTACTGGCAGGGTAAACCGCTTACTCACGAGCTCGAACAACGATGACCGACTACAAAGCGACCCTCAACCTGCCGGAAACGGCATTCCCGATGAAGGCCGGCCTGCCGCAACGCGAGCCGGAGACGCTGCGGCACTGGAACAGCATCGACCTGTACCGCAAGCTGCGGCAGATCGGCGAGGGCCGTCCGAAGTTCATCCTGCACGACGGCCCGCCCTACGCCAACGGCAGCATTCACATCGGTCACGCGCTGAACAAGATCATCAAGGACATCATCACGCGCTCCAAGACGCTCAGCGGCTTCGATGCGCCCTACGTGCCGGGCTGGGACTGCCACGGCCTGCCGATCGAGCACAAGGTTGAGACCACCTTCGGCAAGAACCAGTCGGCGGACCTGACCCGCGAGCGTTGCCGTGCCTATGCGACCGAGCAGGTGACCGAGCAGAAGGCCGGTTTCATCCGCCTGGGCGTGCTGGGGGATTGGGATAATCCCTATCTCACCATGGACTTTGCCAACGAGGCCGGGGAGATTCGCGCCCTGGCCGAGATGGTCAAAAAGGGCTTTGTGTTCAAGGGGCTGAAGCCGGTCAACTTCTGTTTCGATTGTGGTTCGGCGTTGGCCGAGGCCGAGGTCGAGTACCAGGACAAAAAGTCCGATGCCATCGACGTGGCGTTCGCCGTCGAAGATGCCGACAAGCTGGCGACGGCATTCGGCCTGGCGGCTCTGGCCAAGCCGGCCAGCATCGTCATCTGGACTACCACGCCCTGGACCATTCCGGCCAACCAGGCGCTCAATATCCATCCGGACTTCACCTATGCCTTGGTGGATTGCGGCGAGCGGCTGCTGGTGCTGGCTGAGGAGCTGGTGGAGAGGTGCCTTGCGCGCTACGGCCTGCAGGGGCAGGTGATCGCTACCGCGAAGGGTGAGGCGCTGGAGCTGATCCGTTTCCGCCATCCCTTCTACGAGCGCTGCTCGCCGGTCTATCTGGCCGACTACGTCGGACTGGACGCCGGTACCGGCATCGTCCACTCGGCGCCGGCTTATGGCGAGGACGACTTCCGTACCTGCAAGCAGTACGGCATGATCAATGACGACATCTTCAACCCAGTGCAGAGCAACGGCGTCTACGCCGAGTCGCTGCCATTTTTCGGTGGCCAGTTCATCTGGAAGGCCAACCCGAATATCGTCGCCAAACTCGAAGAAGTCGGCGCGCTGCTCAAGCACGAGGTCATCTCCCACAGCTATATGCACTGTTGGCGGCACAAGACCCCGCTGATCTACCGCGCCACCGCGCAGTGGTTCGTCGGCATGGACAAGCAGCCGAGCGAAGGCGCGACCCTGCGTGAGCGGGCTCTGGAAGGTATCGAGCAGACCAGGTTCGTTCCGGCCTGGGGCAAGGCGCGTCTGCACAACATGATCGCCGGCCGCCCAGACTGGTGCATCTCGCGCCAGCGCAACTGGGGCGTGCCGATCCCGTTCTTCCTGCACAAGGAAAGCGGCGAATTGCACCCGCGTACCATCGAATTGATGGAGGAGGTGGCCAAGCGGGTCGAGCAAGAAGGCATCGAGGCCTGGTTCAAGCTTGATGCCGCCGAGCTGCTCGGCGACGAAGCCACCCTGTATGACAAGAGCAGGGATACCCTAGACGTCTGGTTCGACTCCGGCACCACCCACTGGCATGTACTGCGCGGCTCCCATCCACTCGGCCACGCCAGCGGGCCGCGGGCCGACTTGTACATGGAAGGCTCCGATCAGCACCGTGGCTGGTTCCACTCCTCGTTGTTGACCGGCTGTGCCATCGATGGCCATCCGCCATATAAGGAACTGCTGACTCACGGCTTCACCGTGGACGAGAACGGGCGCAAGCAGTCCAAGTCCCTGGGTAATGTGATCGCGCCGCAGAAGGTAACCGATACTCTGGGGGCCGACATTCTGCGCCTCTGGGTAGCGGCCACCGACTACTCCGGCGAGATGGCGGTGTCCGATCAGATCCTCCAGCGCAGCGCCGATGCTTACCGGCGCATTCGTAATACAGCGCGCTTTCTGCTGGCCAACCTCAACGGCTTCGATCCGGCAAAGGACCTGTTGGCCACCGAAGACATGCTCGCCCTCGACCGCTGGGCGGTGGACCGTGCCCTGCTGCTGCAGCGCGAGATCGAGGAAGCCTATGGCGAATACCGTTTCTGGAACGTCTACCAGAAGGTGCACAACTTCTGTGTGCAGGAGCTGGGCGGTTTCTACCTCGACATCATCAAGGACCGCCAGTACACCTGCGCCGCCGACAGCGTGGCGCGCCGTTCCTGCCAGAGCGCCATGTACCACATCGGCGAGGCGCTGGTGCGCTGGATCGCGCCGATCCTGGCGTTCACCGCCGAGGAGATCTGGCAGTACCTGCCGGGCGAGCGCAACGAATCGGTGATGCTCAACACCTGGTACCAGGGGCTCGCCGAGCTGCCGGAAGGCTTCGCCCTCGGTCGTGCTTTCTGGGAACAGATCATGGCGGTCAAGGCCGCAGTGAACAAGGAGCTGGAGAACCGGCGCAATGCCAAGGCCATCGGCGGCAACCTGCAGGCCGAGGTCGTCCTGTTCGCCGAGCCGGCGCTGGCCGGGCGCCTGGCCCTGCTGGGCGACGAGCTGCGCTTCGTACTGATCACTTCGGCCGCGCGGGTCCAGCTGCTCGAGGCCGCTCCTGCGGATACGGTTGACACCGAAGTCGCCGGCCTGCGCATTCAGGTGAGCAAGTCGGCCCATGCCAAGTGCGCTCGCTGCTGGCACCATCGCGAAGATGTAGGGCTCGACCCAGCGCATCCGGAAATCTGCGGGCGTTGCGTGGAGAACATCCAGGGCGAGGGCGAGGTCCGCCGGCATGCATGATTCGCATCGTGGCCGCGGCGGGGTGGGTAGGCGTCGATGAATTCCCGTTTCGGCAAGCTGCCCTGGCTCTGGCTGAGCCTTCTGGTATTCGTTCTCGACCAGGCCAGCAAGCTCCATTTCGAGGATGCCCTGCAGCTCCACCAGCAGATCGAGATCCTTCCCGGTCTGTTCAGTTGGACCCTGGCCTACAATACCGGTGCCGCGTTCAGCTTCCTCGCTGGCGAGTCCGGCTGGCAGCGCTGGCTGTTCGCCCTGATTGCGATCGCGGTCAGCAGTGTTCTGGTGGTCTGGCTCAAGCGTCTCCAGCCCTCCGAAACTTGGCTGGCCATCGCCTTGGCGTTGGTGCTGGGCGGCGCCGTGGGCAACCTGTTCGATCGCGTGACCTATGGTCATGTGATCGACTTCATCCTGGTGCACTGGCAGGATCGTTGGTTCTTCCCGGCATTCAACCTGGCCGACAGCGCCATTACCGTGGGCGCCATCATGCTGGCGCTGGATATGTTCATCAGCAAGAAGTCCGGAGAAACTGCCCATGACTGAACTGCGCATCGGTCCCGATCGGGAAGTCACCCTGCATTTCGCCATCAAGCTCGACTCGGGCGATGTGGTTGACAGTACCTTCGACAGGCGTCCGGCCACCTTTCGGGTTGGCGATGGCAATCTGTTACCCGGTTTCGAGCTGTCTCTCTATGGCCTCAAGGCCGGCGACAAGCGCGCCCTGCCGATTGCGCCGGAGCAGGGCTTCGGCCGGCCCAATCCGCAGAACGTACAGGTTATGCCGCGCGGCCACTTCGAAGGTATGGAGCTCTCCGAAGGCCTGATGGTGATCTTCAACGATGCCGCCAGCGGCGAGATGCCGGGTGTCGTCAAGTCCTTCGACGATCAGCAGGTCACCGTCGATTTCAATCACCCGCTGGCCGGCCGCGACCTGACCTTCGAAGTGGAGATCCTCGAAGTCAGGGCCGTCTGAGCCACGATCGCCATCCGCCCCATTCCCGCCGAGACCTCCCATGCACATCAAGCTTGCCAATCCCCGTGGTTTCTGCGCCGGCGTCGATCGCGCCATCGAGATCGTCAACCGTGCCCTGGAGGTCTTCGGTCCGCCGATCTATGTGCGCCACGAAGTGGTGCACAACAAGTTCGTGGTGGACGATCTGCGTTCTCGGGGAGCCATCTTTGTCGAGGAGTTGGACCAGGTGCCGGACAACGCCATCGTCATCTTCAGCGCCCACGGCGTGTCCCTGGCGGTGCGCCAGGAGGCCGAGCGGCGCGGGCTCAAGGTGTTCGACGCCACCTGTCCGCTGGTGACCAAGGTGCACATGGAGGTCGCCCGCTACAGCCGCGAGGGCCGGGAGTGCATTCTCATCGGGCACCAGGGGCATCCGGAGGTGGTAGGCACCATGGGCCAGTACGATACGGCCAATGGTGGCGCCATTTATCTGGTGGAGGGCGAGGAGGATGTCGCCCATCTGCAGGTGCGCAATCCCTCGTCCCTGGCTTTCGTCACCCAGACCACCCTGTCCATGGACGATGCCGCCCGCATGATCAATGCTCTGCGCGCCCGCTTTCCGGGCATCGATGGCCCGCGCAGGGACGACATCTGCTACGCCACCCAGAATCGCCAGGACGCGGTCAGGCAACTGGCCGGCGAGTGCCAATTGGTGCTGGTGGTCGGCAGCTCCAGCAGTTCGAACTCCAACCGCCTGCGTGAGCTGGCCGAGAGCATCGGAGTTCCCGCCTATCTGGTCGACGGCGCCCAGGATCTTCGTCGCGAATGGTTCGACGGTATCCGGCGCGTCGGTGTCACCGCCGGCGCCTCGGCGCCGGAGGTGCTGGTGCGCGACGTGATCGAGCGACTGCGGCAATGGGGCGTCGTCAACGTCGAGGAATTGACCGGACGTGAGGAAAACATCACCTTCTCGATACCGAAGGAGTTGCGAGTGGTGTCGTCAGACTGAGTGTCCGGCACGATCCGGCCGTTTCTTTCCGTCAGCAGGCACCGGGAGCGTTCCGGGTCGAGCGAACCCGGCCGCTGGCGTTCAGAATCAGACTTCTCACCGCATGCCGGCCGTTCTGGTGGCAGATAGTGAAGGTTCCGGCCTGGAAGGCTCCACTCGCCAGTTGCGCCTGCCCCGTCGCGATATAGCGCACATAGCCCCGGACAGGACTGTTCGGCGCGATTCGCACGCCATCCGGGGCTTGGCCCTGTCTCGACAGTTCCCGCTCGCCGGGATCGAAAGCGCCATTCGAATTGGCATCGACATATACCCTCCAACCTGCTTCCCAATCGCTTTCGAGACTCTCGACCAGTACCGGACGGTTCTGGCTGATCGCCGCATGCCTGGCCAGGGCAAGGCTGGCGCTGAGGTTGCGGCTGGTAGTGCCGACCCTTTGGCCTTCGACGCTATGGCTGAGTGCGGGGACGCCGACCATGGCGAGCACAGCGATCAGGGCGAGGCTAGTCATGAGTTCGATCAGTGTGTAGGCGCGGGAAAAGCCGGGCATTGGTATCCATACCTTATCTGTGTGAACGCCCCCACATCCCGCGGGAGCCGTTTTTCGGATGACGACGGGGGCTGGAATGAGCCCGCCTGATCCGGATGAGCCGGAGACTTCAAAACTGTCTTTCGAAGATTAAGCAGGTGAGCTGCGAACCGGGCGTGATGCGCTTCAAGGGTCTGGGTTTCCCGCTGGAACGGAACCAGGCGGATATTCGGATCAGTGGACTAGTGCTCGGGAATTTTTCCGGACTTCTTGAAAATACGGCTCTGTGGCAGTGAAGCGAAAAAATCATGCTGCACGGGTTATGGAGTCACGCGATGGAGCGAAATGGAAAGCGCGGTTTTACCCTGATCGAATTGATGATAGTCGTCGCGATAATCGCAATACTCGCGACGATCGCCTATCCCGGCTATCAGCAGTACGTTCTGCGCGGCAATCGGGGCGCCGCTCAAGGGGCGATGATGGAAATCGCCAGCCGCCAGCAGCAGTTTCTGCTGGCCAACCGTGCCTATGCCACCCGGGACGAACTGGAGAAAAGCGGATACGTACTGCCGAGCGATGTGGCGGCTCACTATGACTATGCGGTGACGCTCGGCAGCAGCACATTTCCTTCCTTTCTCATCGCCTTTACCGCCAAGGGCGTGCAGATGAGGGATGCCGAGAGGCTGACGCTCGACAGCGAAGGGGTGAGAACCCCTGCGGACAAGTGGTAACCCTTAGGCGGTTTCGCCGGAGTGACCAGACTGGCGTGACGCTGATCGAAGTGCTGGTGACCCTTCTGATCCTCTCCGTGGGGCTGCTTGGCATGGCGGCGCTGCAGGTGCGCCTGCAACAGTCGGAGATGGAGGCCTATCAGCGCGTTCAGGCGCTGCTCCTGCTGAGCGACATGGCGAACCGGATCTCGGCCAACCGCAATGCGGCGGAGGGCTATGTGACGGGTGCCGGCAGTCCTGTCGGGGTCGGTTCCGCCTGTGGGACTTCGACGGCATCGCGCAAGGACATCGACCTCGGCGAATGGTGTGCCGCCTTGCAGGGCGCGGCGGAAACCGGCAGCGATTCGAACAGGTTGGGAGCCGTGCTGGGAGGACGCGGTTGCATCGAATCTCTCGGCAGCGACGAGTATCTGATCACGGTCGCCTGGCAGGGCGGAGGGTCGATCGTCGCGCCGCCGGCCAGTGTCGCCTGCGCAGCAGGGCAATACGACGGGGACGGCGGCTCGGCCTGTGCTGATGACCGCTGCCGGCGTGTCGTGACCACCATCGTGCGGATCGCTGATCTATGAACAAGCGTTTCAATGGCGGACGGCGGTCCGCCCACATATTCACTCATTGCGCCCAGACCGGTTTCAGTCTTATCGAATCGATGGTCGCCTCGACCGTCGGACTCTTGATCATGGCGGCGGTCTTGACGCTGTTTCTCAATGTGAGTCGTACCAATGATGAAATGGCCAAGACCAATATGCTGATCGAGAATGGACGATTCGCGATCCAGTTGTTGCAAAACGATATCGCCCACGCCGGTTTCTGGGATAGTTACATTCCGGACTTCGACGACCTGACGCTGACTGCGGTACCGGTCGAGATTCCGGCCGTCATCCCCGATCCTTGTCTGCCTTATTCTTCATGGACAGCCGCGACTCGTACCAGCCAGTTGGGAATCCCGCTGCAGGTTCACGATTCGCGACCTTCCAAATGTGGGGTCGTGATAACCAATCGCAGAAGTGGTACCGATATTCTGGTGGTACGCCACTTGAATACCTGTGTGGCTGGCGGCTGTGAAGCGGAAGAGAGCGAAAGACTCTATTTTCAGGCATCCCGCGCCCGTGGAGGCGACTGTCCTGCCAGCGTTTCTTCGGAGGCTCCGTATGTATTGTCTACCGATCCTGCCGATTTCGTCCTGCATGATCGCGACTGTACGACTATCGCTTCCAAGCGAAGATTCCTTTCTCATATCTACTACATCCGCGACTACGCAGTGACGCAGGGAGATGGTGTTCCGACCCTGGTGCGTTCGGAACTCGATCTGGATGCTGAAGAGGTCAAGGCCAGACCCGCCGCTGCACTGATCGAGGGTATAGAAGGATTCAGGGTCGAGTTGGGCGTGGATCGGATCAGCGATTCCGGCAGGGATATCGTCGTCGAAAGTTCCGACGAAGATCCCTACAGGGAGGCGGTCGAATGGGCCGATAGGAAAAACCTGACCTCTCCCGTGAATCGTGGAGATGGCGTACCGGACGAATTCGTTCATTGTTCGGGAGTGTGTTCGCTCGATAGGTTGATCAATGTGGTCGCGGTAAAGCTCCATCTGCTGGTGCGTGCTCAGACCGGCACTCCCGGATATACGGACGGCAAGTCTTATACCTTGGGGGAGCAGACGGTCGCGGCCGCCAACGATGGTTTCAAGCGTCATGTATTTTCCACGGTCATCCGGCTGAACAATGTTTCGGGAAGAAGGGAAACGCCATGAGGGCTTTTTCCGGATATCGCCGCCAGACTGGCGCGACGCTGGTGGTCGGCCTTGTCGTGCTGCTGCTGTTCACCTTGCTGGTTTCCAGCGCTTTCGTACTCGGCACGAGCAATCTCAAAGCCGTTAGCAACATGCAGTCGCGAGACGAGTCGATAGCCGCGGCCAATCTGGCCACCAATCTGATATTGAGCACGCCTTTCACCGCATCTCCATCCGGGCAACGCGTGGAGATCGATCTCAACGATGACGACAAAACCGATTACAGGGTGGATATCGCCGAACCGGAGTGCGTTCGAGTGTCGCCCGCCGCTGCGACCGCGCCGAGCAGCGTGACCCTGCCGGCGATGGCCGACTTCACCTGGAATACCGTTTGGGAAATCCGTGCTTCGGTGAACGACCCGCTCAGCGGGGCCGATACCCTGGTGCGTTCGGGCGTGCGAGTCCTGCTCAGCAGAGCCGAGAAAGACAAGGTCTGTCCCCGAGGCAAGTTCCCGAAACCTCAAATGAAATCCGCAGCATGAAAAATGGATTCAGGAGAGGGTTGCTGGCCGCTACTTTGCTGGCGATCGGAGCTGGCACGGATGCGGAGGATATCGACCTGTTCGTCGGCGTGGAGCCGGAGCGGGGTACGGATTACCCGAATGTCGTCATCCTGCTCGATAACACGGCCAACTGGGCGGACGACGCTCAATATTTCCCGGATACGAAGCAGGGGCTGGCCGAGCTGGGTGCCATCAGGACGGTGATCGGTGCGCTGGCGCCGGAAGGGGAAGACGCCAAGGTCAACGTCGGGCTTATGATGCTCGACAAGGGGAGCGGACAGCGCTTCGACGGCGGTTATGTGCGCTCGCACGTCAAGCAGATGACCAAGGCGGCCAGGGCCGAGCTTCTGGCCGAAATTGCCGAGATCGAGTCCGAATTCAGTACGGGCGGGCAGGTAACGACGGAGGTGGGCTACAGCCGGGCGATGTTCGAAGTATTCAAATACTTCGGCGGTCATACCAGTCCGGCCAATGCTTACAATGACACGGCCGGTTCGCCAGTCGGTCCGACCCACTTCGGACCGTGGCGTTATTCGGGCGACGATGTCTTCGACAGGCGGGATGCGGCCGCCTTCTCCGATAGCCGGCAAACCCTCTACAAGCCCGTCGTACCGGCCACGGAAACCTGCAAGTCGAAAAATTACCTTATCCTGATCGGCAACGGCTGGTCGCCGAATGGCGAGGACGAAGTCGCCACCCTGCTGAAGAGCGTAGGTGGAGATGCCGGTCAGCTCTATCAAACCACTTCGTCCAAGGTGCGTTATGGCGACGAGATGGCCCGCTTTCTATATCAGACCGACGTCAGCGCGGCGCCCGGCAAGCAGAACGTGCTTACCTACGCCATCGACGTCCACAACAGGCAACCCAGCGAGGATCACGGCAGGCTGCTGAAGAGCATGGCGCATGCCGGGGGCGGGAAATATTTCTCGGCGACCAATGCCGATGAAATCGAGACGGCACTGAGCACCATCTTTTCCGAGATTCAGGCGGTCGACAGCGTATTCGCCTCGGTCAGCCTGCCGGCCAGCGTCAACATCCGGGGCACCTACCGCAATCAAGTCTATGTCGGGATGTTCCGCCCGGATGCCAATGGCCTGCCCCGCTGGGTGGGTAATCTCAAGCAGTACAAGCTCGGTCTGGTCGACAATGCGCTCAGGTTGCTGGATGCCGAAGGCGAGCAGGCGATCGACAGCTCGACCGGCTTCATCGGCGAATGCGCCCGCAGCTTCTGGGGGCCTGCGTCGGTCACGCAGCCCGCCTACTGGGGTAATGTCAATGGCGCTCCGGTCGGCGGCTGTCTTGCCGTCGCCGGCTCGGCCCATGCGGACTATCCGGACGGCAACGTAGTGGAGAAGGGGGGCCAGAGCTACAGGCTTCGTACCCTGCGCGGCAGTGACGCACGCAACATCAAGAGCTGTGCGACGACGGCCTGTACCGAACTGATCGACTTCCACGGTCCGGCGGTCGGTTCGATCGATGCCGATGAAGTCAACTGGGGGCGTGGTGGCAACGGTGAAACGGAGTTTGTCGATCCGACCGCTATCAACGCGGCGACCGTACGCCCATCGGTGCATGCCGATGTGCTCCACTCCCGTCCCATGGCCATCAATTTCGGCACCGATAGCGATGCCGAGGTGGTGGTTTTCTATGGGGGGAACGACGGCATCCTGCGCGCGGTGAACGGCAACCGCGACTCCGGCGCCTCCATCGGCGGCATGGCGCCTGGCGGCGAGCTGTGGTCTTTCATGGCCCCGGAATTCCATCCCCGGATCGCACGGCTGCGCGACAACATCGTCGGCATCGCCTATAAGGATCGGACAGCGGTAGCGTCCGGCGCGGTACCCGAGCCGAAGCCCTATGGCTTCGATGGCCCGATCACGGCTCATCGCTATACCGGAGGTGCGTGGATCTACGCCGGCATGCGTCGCGGAGGGCGTGCCCTGTATGCTTTCCAGGTGTCCGACACTGCCTTGGCCAACCCAGTGCTCAAATGGCGGATTGGTTGTGATAGCGACACGAGCGGTACGGACTGCACCGATGGTTTCGAGCGTCTGGGACAGACCTGGTCGTCGGCCAAGCCGTTCCAGACGGCCGGCTACGATTCCGGCAAGTCTCCGCTGCTGATCATGGGGGCTGGCTACGATACCTGCGAGGATAAGACCGACGACCTCGCGCATAACCATCTTTGCGGCGACAACCCGCTGGGCAACCGGATCTATGTGATGGATGCCGACGACGGGGAACCGATCGCTGAGTTCAAGACCGAGCGCAGCGTGGTCGGTGATGTCACCATAGTGCCCGACGAGAGCGGTTTGGCCATTTACGCCTATGCCGCGGATACCGGCGGGACGGTTTACCGGATCGCTTTCGACGCGGCCGGACCCGGCGACTGGAGCATGGTCCGGGTCGCTTCGCTGGGCTGCGATGGACGTTCATCCTGCGATGCTAACCGGAAGTTCATGTTCGCGCCGGATGTGGTGACGCTGGGCGATACCCATTACGTGCTGCTGGGCTCGGGAGATCGCGAGAAGCCGCTGGCCAGCTACAGGGCGGCCACCAGCGTCGCCAACCATTTCTTCATGCTCAAGGACAAACCGACAGATACGGCCTGGCTGACCGACGAGCACGCGAAGGGTGTCTGCGCCGGCGATTATTTATGCATGGACTCGCTATATCCCATCACGACCCCGGATACGCCTAGCGAAGCGTTTCTGGAACGGAAGAAGGGTTGGTATCTGGCGCTCGCCGATAGCGAGCAGACGGTGACTTCGGCCATCACGGTCCATGGCACCGTGACCTTCAGTACGCATATGCCGGCGGTCCATAGCCCCGGCCAGTGTTCCAGCCTGGGAACCGCCAGGGTGTATAACATCGACTACCGCAATGCCGAGAGCGAGAACGGCGGCACCATGCGTTACGAAGTCATCCCGGGCGGCGGTTTGCCGCCCTCTCCGGTAGCTGGCATGGTGACGCTCGATGACGGTTCGAGCGTGCCTTTCATCATCGGCTCCGATCCCGACTCCCCGCTGGAGGGCGGATCTCCCAAGGCAGCTTCAGGTGTCGTCCAGCCCAAGGCCAAAGTCTATTGGAATATCGAGCAATGAGGACAAGCCTACGTTCTTCTGGTGGCGGCATCCGGTAGTGGCGCGGATTCGCACGGCATTGTCGCGGCCTGTGCGGGTTCGCCTTGACCGAGTCGGTGGTCGCGCTCGCCGTATTGGCCATCCTGCCCGGCATGCTCATACCTCTGTTGCGCTTTTCTCGGCGCGGGTAGCCGGGAGCGACTGGTCGAGGTCGGCCTGACGGGGCGAATCTCGGTGAGGACCACCGCGAATGGACTGTGCCCATGCGCGTGGGCAGTCGTCGCGGCAGTCGGCGTTCGCGACAGGGCAATCGCATGCAATGCCTGCCCGATACTGGGCTGGAAAGGTTGTGTGAGCCTTGGCATGGCTGCTTGCCGGGGGGCCGAAACAGAAGGTATCCGACCACTCGGCAAGCAGCCAATGCACTGGATCTGAAGACCACGCCGGAACGACCAAGCACACAACCTTTCCAGTCCGGTATCGAGCGAGCGCTTCATGCGATTGCCCTGGCGTTCGCGATAAATACTGGCCGGCAGTCATCCGGCGGAGGTATAACGGGCCGATTTAAAGCCCGTTTTGTTGGGGAGGGTGTGATGCGAGTCCTGGTGGTTGGCGGTGGTGCCATCGGTATGTTGTCGGCTCAGCGGTTGGCGGAGGCTGGCCTGGAGGTCCACCTGCTGGATCAGGGCCCGCTTGGCCAGGAATCCTCCTGGGCCGGCGGCGGCATAGTGTCGCCGCTCTATCCCTGGCGTTACAGCCCGGCGGTGACTGCGCTGGCGCACTGGTCGCAGGATTTCTATCCGGCCCTGGGCGAGCGCTTGCGGCACGAGACCGGCATCGATCCCGAGGTGCACGTCACCGGCCTCTACTGGCTGGATCTGGAGGACGAGGCCGAGGCGCTAGCTTGGGCGGCCCGCGAGAAACGGCCGCTGGAGGCCGTGGACATCGGCTCCGTGCATCAGGCGGTGCCGGCCCTGGGGCCGGGCTTTTCGCGGGCGCTCTTCATGTCGGGCGTGGCCAACGTACGTAATCCTCGGCTGCTCGCTTCGCTGCGCGCGGCACTGTTGCGCATGCCCAACGTGGTTCTCGAGGAGAGCCGCGCGGCGACCGGTTTCGTTCGCGAGGGCGGGCGGATCGTCGGGGTGAGCACGCCGTCCGGCGACCTGCGTGCCGATCGAGTTGTGGTCGCGGCTGGCGCCTGGAGCGGCAAGCTGCTCGCTACCCTGGGACTGGAATTGCCGGTCAAGCCGATGAAGGGCCAGATGATCCTCTACAAGTGCGCCGAGGATTTTCTGCCGCGGATGGTGATGGCCGATGGGCGCTACGCGATTCCCCGGCGGGACGGGCACATCTTGGTGGGCAGCACCCTGGAGGATGTCGGCTTCGACAAGACCCCCACGGAGGAGGCCCTCGCGAGCCTCAAGGCGTCCGCCGAAGCGCTGCTGCCGGCGCTGGCCGGCGCTGAGGTGGTCAGGCACTGGGCGGGGCTGCGGCCGGGGTCTCCCGAGGGCATTCCCTATATCGGTCCGGTGCCCAGTTGCGAAGGCCTGTGGCTGAACTGCGGGCATTTCCGCAATGGGCTGGTGCTGGCGCCGGCGTCCTGCCAGTTGTTCGCCGACCTGCTGCTGGAGCGCGAGCCGATCATCGATCCGGCACCCTATGCGCCGGCAGGAAGGATCGGATAGCACCGAACTCTCGCCCCGGCGACGTGGCGGGCTTCCCCGAAGCAGATCCGCCGGGGGATGGGCCGGAGCTCAGTCGGTACCCGGTTTCTTCAGACGGTAGCGCATGGAGCGGAAGGTCAGGCCCAGGCGCTGGGCTGGCAGCGGTTCGGTTCCGGCGCCTCTTCGAGGGCCTGCACGATCAGCCGGCGTTCGATTTCTTCCAGATGGTTCTTGAGGTTGCCGATGTCCGCCCGCGTCGTTCCGCCGTTCTCGGCGGACTCCGGGGTGTTGCAGAGGTGCAGGTCGCGAGCCAGGATCAGGGCGTTCTCGCAGAGGCTATGGGGCCGTTCCAGCATATTCTTCAGATCGCGTGCGTTGCCCGGAAAACGGTGGCTACGGAGCTTTTCCAGGGCATCTCGCCAAGCTGGGCAGGGGGCTGGTCGGCTTCCTCCGCCACTAGCCGATATCGGTAGTACGGGAGCAGGCGCTCGCCGAGGTGTCGTCCAGCGGAGCGCCGCGCGGCGAGGCATTACATTCCGGCAAAGGGTCAGCGTCTACCGCGTCGCGGACCCTGGGTCAGGTGCGCCTGGCTGCAGTACCAGCGGCTGCCTTCGGCGAGGGCTTCCTCGCGCGGCAGGTGTATGCCGCAGTGGGCGCAGCGGACCATGGGCTTGGGGGCGTCGGGACCGCTCTTGTCGACGGGAGGGGCGGCGGGGCGCGTCAGTCTGCGCCAGAGCCAGATGACGGCGATGATGACGAGGATCCAGAACAGCAGACGAAACAGGCCCATGAGGTGCTCTAATCGAAAGAGAGCCGGCATTTTAGCAAGCCGGGGTTTGCCGGGGCCATGCCACTGTCTGCTTCGGTGCGTTGGCCGGCAGTGTCGAGGATGCTTTCTGGCTCTTCCCGCCAGGGGCTTTCGTGCGTTGTTTCCGTGGGCGCCGATGCGGGAGAATGAATTTTTTCGGAGCGCGCCCGTGGCATGCCGGGTGCGTCATATTCATCGGTGGAGACGGCCATGAGCCAAACCCTGCGGGTCGTGATGGCCCAACTGAATCTGCGCGTCGGCGATGTGCACGGCAATGTCGAACGCATCATTGAGGCGGCTTGCAGTGCCCGCGACGACCGGGGCGCGGATGTCATCGTGTTTCCCGAATTGGCGCTGTGCGGCTACCCGCCGGAGGATCTGCTGCTGCGCTCGAGCATGCAACTGCGTATCGAGCAGGGCCTGCAGCGACTCAAGGACGAAGTGCGGGGCATCTATCTGGTAATCGGCTACCCCTGGCTGGAGGATGGGCGGCGCTTCAACGCCGCCGCGGTGATCGCCGATGGCGAGCTTCTCGCGAGCTACTATAAGCAGCATTTGCCGAACTATCGGGTGTTCGACGAGCGTCGCTACTTCGACCCAGGCACCGCGGCTTGCCTGCTGGATATCAAGGGTATCTCCGTGGCCCTGTCGATCTGCGAGGACATCTGGTTCCCCGGACCCATGCGCCAGGCGCGCGAGGCCGGCGCACGGCTCATGCTCAGCTTGAACGCCTCGCCCTTCCACCTGGACAAGCAGCGCGAGCGCGAGGAAATCCTCGTTGCCAGGACGAGCGAAGGCGGCATGCCGGTGATCTACGTTAACCAGGTCGGCGGCCAGGACGAACTGGTCTTCGACGGCGGTTCCTGCGTGGTCGCGGCGGACGCTCAGGTCGTCCAGCGGGCGCCGGCCTTCGTCGAAGGGCTCTATCCAGTCGATCTCGGCATCGGGGACGACGGGGCGGTTACGCCGCTGGCCACCAACTGCGCGCCACTGCCCGAGCTGGAGGCGAGCGTGTATCAGGCGCTGGTGCTGGGGGTGCGCGACTATGTGTGCAAGAACGGCTTCAAGGGCGTGGTCCTGGGGCTATCCGGCGGTATCGATTCGGCCCTGACCCTGGCTGTGGCGGTAGATGCGCTCGGAGCGGAGCGGGTCGAGGCGGTGATGATGCCCTATCACTACACGGCGCAGATGAGTCTCGAGGATGCCGAGGCCGAGGCGCGCGCCCTGGGCGTGACCTATCGGGTGCTGCCGATCGCACCGATGGTCGAGGCCTTCATGGGGACCCTGGCGCCGGTGTTCGAGGGGCTCGGCCGGGATACCACCGAGGAGAACCTGCAGGCGCGCTGCCGCGGTACCCTGCTGATGGCCATTTCCAACAAGAAGGGCTATTTGGTACTGACCACTGGCAACAAGAGCGAGATGGCGGTGGGCTACGCGACGCTCTACGGCGACATGGCCGGGGGCTTCGACGTGCTCAAGGACGTGCCCAAGACCTTGGTGTTCCGTCTCTGCGATTACCGTAACCGCCTGGGGGCGGTGATTCCCCAGCGGGTCATCGACCGCCCGCCGTCGGCCGAATTGGCTCCGGGCCAGAAGGACGAGGATTCCCTGCCGCCTTATCCGGTGCTCGACGAGATCCTCAAGCTGTATATCGAGTACGACCTCTCGGCTAACGCCATCGTTGCCGAAGGTTTCGACGAGGACACCGTCAGGCGGGTGCTGCGGTTGGTGGATCTCAACGAATACAAGCGCCGCCAGGCCGCGGTCGGGGTACGGGTGACCCAGCGTGGCTTCGGCCGGGACCGGCGCTATCCGATCACGTCCGGCTGGCGGCTGGGGGATTGAGCGAGGAGAAGAGCCCGCGGGGAGTCTTGCGTGTGGCCGCTCCGTTGTCGGAGCGGGAAGGAGGCCTTGGGCCTCCCTTCCCGTTGCTTGCTGCCGGCACTGCTTCAGTCCAGCAGGCGCAGGGGGTTCCACCAGGCGCGCTTGGGCTTGCGATCGGCGCTTTCGACCGCTTCGCGGGTCTCCTCGCCTTGCTTCAGGTCGGCGCGGATTTCCTGGCGGGCCTCCTCGTACATGCGGCGGATGTCCTGATCGGCGCGGGTTTCGCCCGGCGGCAGCGGCGGTTTGCTCTCGATCAAGCCGAGAGTCGCCTTGCCCAGCCAGGAGCGGTTGTCATCCTCTTCCTCTAGCGGCACGAACTGGCCGTTCTGCAGGCTGGGGTGGTCGGGATAGTTCAGCTTCAGGGTTTCCAGGCTGGTGGCGGCCAATTCGTCCAAAGTCATGCGCTGGTAGGCTTCGATCATCACCGCCAGGCCGTCGCCCACCGAGGGCGTTTCCTGGAGGTTCTCCACAACATAGCGACCCCGGTTTGCGGCAGCGACGTAGGCTTCGCGCCTCAGGTAGTAATGGGCGACGTGGATCTCGTAGGCGGCCAGCAGGTTGCGCAGATAGACCATGCGCGCCTTGGCGTCCGGCGCATAGCGGCTATTCGGGAAGCGGCTGGTGAGCTGGGCGAACTCGTTGAAGGAGTCGCGGGCCGCGCCCGGATCGCGCTTGGTCATGTCCAGCGGCAAGAAGCGCGACAGTAGCCCCCGGTCCTGGTCGAAAGAAGCCAGCCCCTTGATATAGTAGGCGTAGTCGACGTTCGGGTGTTGCGGGTGCAGGCGGATGAAGCGCTCCGCGGCCGAGCGCGAGGCGTCCGTTTCCTGGCTCTTGTAGTAGGCGTAGATCAGTTCGAGCTGTGCCTGTTCGGCGTAGCGGCCGAACGGATAGCGCGATTCGAGGGCCTTCAGCTTGGTGGTCGCGGAGCCGAAGTTCTCGTTGTTGAGGTCATTCTGGGCCTGCTGGTACAGCTCGGTTTCGCTCAGATTCTCGTCGACGACTTCCTCCTTCTCTTTTTTCGATCCGCAGGCGGCGATGAGAACGAGCGAGGCGATCAGCAGCAGGTGTTTCAGGTGCATGGAGGCTGTGCGTCCCTGTGACGGCGGCTGTCGGGGGCCGGGCCGTCCTGTTATGATGGGCGCCCCGCACGAGCCGGGGCAGAGGGGCCGTATTTAATCACAAGCGCATGGTCGAAACCAAAGGCCATGCCCCGCCGTTGCCGAGCATGTCAATACATAACGATCAGGCTATCCGACTTCGCGCCGAAGTCCCCGTCGAGCTGGGCGGCCAACGCCTGGACCAGGTCGCCGCACAACTCTTCGCCGAGCATTCGCGCTCGCGCCTGGCCGCCTGGATCAAGGACGGGCGACTGACCGTCGATGGCGCCGCGCTGCGCCCTCGCGACATCGTGCATGGCGGCGCGCTGCTCGAATTGGATGCCGAGCAGCAGGCGCAGGGCGAGTGGATCGCCCAGGCCATCGAACTGGACATCGTCCATGAGGACGAGCAGATCCTGGTGCTGAACAAGCCAGCCGGGCTGGTCGTGCATCCGGCTGCCGGGCATGCCGACGGCACCCTGCTCAATGCGTTGCTGCACCATGTGCCGGGGTTGGTCAATGTGCCGCGCGCGGGCATTGTCCACCGCCTGGACAAGGACACCACCGGCCTGATGGTGGTGGCCAAAACCCTGCAGGCGCAGACCCGGCTGGTCGAGCAATTGCAAAAGCGCAGTGTCAGCCGCATCTACGAGGCCATAGTGATCGGTGTGATCACCGCCGGCGCCACCATCGATGCGCCCATCGGCCGGCATGGCCAGCAGCGCCAGCGCATGGCGGTGGTCGAGGGCGGCAAGCCCGCGGTCAGCCATTACCGTGTGCTCGAACGCTTCCGTGCGCATACCCATGCCCGTATCAAGCTGGAAACCGGGCGGACCCACCAGATCCGCGTGCATATGGCGCACATCGGCTATCCGCTGGTGGGCGATCCGGTCTATGGCGGGCGTTTCCGCATTCCGCCGGCGGCCAGTCCGACCCTGGTGCAGGCGCTGCGGGAGTTTCCGCGCCAGGTCCTGCACGCCCGCTTCCTCGAACTGGATCACCCGGCCAGCGGCGAGCGCCTGAAATGGGAGGCGCCGCTGCCGGACGATTTCGTCTGGCTGCTGACGCTGCTGCGCCAGGACAACGAGGCGTTCGTCTGATGGATACCTGGCTGGCGCCGGATTGGCCCGCGCTGGCAAGGGTGCGCGCCTGCGTGACGACTCGCACGGGAGGCGTCAGTGTCGCGCCTTTCGACAGCTTCAACCTCGGCGACCATGTCGGGGACGAGCCGGAAGCCGTGGCCGAGAATCGTCGACGTCTGCAGTCCGGCCTCGGCTGCGAGCTCGCCTGGCTGCGCCAGGTGCATGGAGTGACGGTGGTTCTGGCCGATCCGGCGCTGACGCCCGAGGCCGATGCCTGCTGGACGGACCGTGTGGGTGTCGCCTGCGCTATTCTCACCGCCGACTGCCTGCCGGTACTGTTCTGCGATCGTGCCGGCACGCGCGTGGCGGCAGCCCATGCCGGCTGGCGCGGGCTGGCCGGCGGCGTGCTGGAGGCGACCCTGGATGCCCTGGCCGTGGCGCCACAGGAACTGCTGGTTTGGCTCGGTCCGGCTATCGGACCGGCGGCCTTCGAAGTGGGTCCCGAGGTGCGCGAAGCTTTTCTCGAGCATCATCCGCAGGCTGCCGCAGCCTTCGTGCCGAGCCGAAACCCCGGGCGTTTCATGGCCGATCTCTATCGGCTCGCCCGCATCCGGCTGGCTGCCCGCGGTATCGAGGCGGTTCATGGCGGTGGTTTCTGCACCGTCCGGGATGAGCGTTTCTACTCCTATCGCCGCACGCCGCGTACCGGCCGTTTTGCCAGTCTGGTGTGGCTGGCCGCGCCCTGATCGCCTCGTTTCGCGGCCGGGCGGGTTTCCGTGCCGATTTTTCGGTTCATGGGCCGGGCTGCTGATGCGGATCCATTTTGCGGCCTTGAATCCCCGCCGATCATCCTTATCTATGCTTCAACCCGGCAGACCATCCAGTACGCCAGCACGCTCTTTCAGGAAGGATGACTCCATGCGAATCGACCGATTGACCAGCAAATTGCAACTTGCCTTGTCCGATGCCCAGTCCTTGGCAGTCGGCCTCGACCACGCCGCCATCGAGCCGCTACACCTGATGCAGGCGCTGCTCGATCAGCAGGGGGGCTCGATCAGGCCGCTCCTGATGCAGGTCGGCTTCGATATCAACGGCCTGCGCCAGGCTCTGAGCAAGGAACTGGATCAACTGCCCAAGCTGCAAAACCCCACTGGCGACGTGAATCTGTCCCAGGACTTGGTGCGTCTGCTTAACCAGGCGGACCGCTTGGCCCAGCAGAAGGGGGATCAGTTCATTTCCAGCGAACTGGTGCTGCTTGCTGCGCTGGACGGCAACACCCGCCTGGGCAAGCTGCTGCTCGGCCAGGGCGTGTCGAAGAAGGCCATCGAGAACGCCATCAGTAACCTGCGTGGCGGCCAGACGGTGAACGATCCGAATGCCGAGGAGTCCCGCCAAGCCCTGGACAAGTACTGCGTCGACATGACCGCCCGGGCCGAGGAGGGCAAGCTCGACCCGGTGATCGGACGCGACGACGAGATCCGCCGCACCATCCAGGTGCTGCAGCGGCGTACCAAGAACAACCCGGTGCTGATCGGCGAGCCGGGTGTCGGCAAGACCGCCATCGTTGAAGGTCTCGCCCAGCGCATCGTCAACGGCGAAGTGCCGGACGGACTCAAGGATAAGCGCCTTCTGGCGCTGGACATGGGCTCGCTGATCGCCGGCGCGAAGTTCCGCGGCGAGTTCGAGGAGCGCCTGAAAGCCGTGCTCAACGAACTGGCCAAGCAGGAGGGGCGCGTCATCCTGTTCATCGACGAACTGCACACCATGGTCGGCGCCGGCAAGGCCGAAGGCGCCATGGACGCCGGCAACATGCTCAAGCCCGCTTTGGCGCGTGGCGAGCTGCATTGCGTCGGCGCCACCACTCTCGACGAGTACCGCCAGTACATCGAGAAGGATGCCGCGCTGGAGCGTCGCTTCCAGAAGGTGCTGGTGGACGAGCCGAGCGAGGAGGATACCATCGCCATCCTGCGCGGCCTGAAGGAGCGCTACGAGGTGCACCATGGGGTGACTATCACCGACGGCGCCATCATCGCTGCGGCCAAGCTGTCGCACCGCTACATCACCGACCGCCAATTGCCGGACAAGGCCATCGACCTGATCGACGAGGCAGCCAGCCGCATTCGCATGGAGATCGACTCCAAGCCCGAAGAACTGGATCGCCTGGATCGCCGGCTGATCCAGTTGAAGATCGAGCGTGAAGCGCTGAAGAAGGAAACCGACGAGGCGACCAAAAAGCGCCTGGCCAAGCTGGAAGAGGACATCGCCAAGCTCGAGCGCGAGTACGCCGACCTTGAAGAAGTCTGGAAGTCGGAGAAGGCCGAGGTGCAGGGCTCGGCACAGATCCAGCAGCAATTGGAGCAAGCCAAGCTGGATCTGGAGGCGGCACGCCGCAAGGGCGATCTGAACCGGATGGCCGAGCTGCAGTACGGTTCGATTCCAGAGCTGGAGCGCAAGCTGGCAGCCGCCGACGGCGGCCAGCCGCGGGAGAACCAGTTGTTGCGCAATCGTGTCACCGACGAGGAGATCGCTGAGGTGGTTTCCAAGTGGACCGGTATCCCGGTGGCCAAGATGCTTGAGGGCGAGCGCGAGAAGCTGTTGAAGATGGAGGAGCTGCTGCATCAGCGGGTGATTGGCCAGAACGAGGCGGTGACCGCCGTGGCCAATGCGGTGCGGCGTTCCCGCGCCGGGCTCGCCGATCCGAACCGGCCGAGCGGCTCTTTCCTCTTCCTCGGCCCGACCGGGGTCGGCAAGACCGAGCTGTGCAAAGCGCTGGCCGAGTTCCTCTTCGATACCGAGGAGGCCCTGGTGCGTATCGACATGTCCGAGTTCATGGAGAAGCACTCGGTCGCCCGCTTGATCGGTGCCCCTCCGGGTTATATCGGCTATGAGGAAGGCGGCTACCTGACCGAGGCGGTGCGCCGCAAGCCCTACTCCGTGGTGCTGATGGACGAGGTGGAAAAGGCTCACCCCGATGTGTTCAACATCCTCCTGCAGGTGTTGGAGGACGGCCGTCTGACCGATAGCCACGGGCGCACCGTGGACTTCAAGAACACCGTGGTGGTGATGACTTCCAACCTCGGCTCGGTGCAGATCCAGGAGCTGGCCGGCGATCGCGAGGCGCAGCGGGCGGCGGTGATGGATGCGGTAAGCCACCATTTCCGGCCAGAGTTCATCAACCGCATCGACGAGGTGGTGGTGTTCGATCCACTGGCCCGCGAGCAGATCGCCGGCATCGCCGAGATCCAGTTGAAGCGCCTGCGCCAGCGTCTGGCCGAGCGCGAGCTGAGCCTCGAACTTTCCGATGAGGCCCTGGACAAGCTGATCGCCGTCGGTTACGACCCTGTCTACGGGGCACGGCCGCTGAAGCGGGCAATCCAGCGCTGGATCGAGAACCCACTGGCGCAGCAGATTCTCGCCGGGCAGTTCGCGCCTGGCGCGAAAATTTTCGCCAGGGTGGAAGGCGACGAGATCGTCTTCGGCTGATGCTGCTCTTTCGCCCTCTCCCGCATCGACGGCAGAGGGCGAAAAATAAGTGTTTGCTGCAAAAAGTATTTTCAAGGGTTGACAGAGGCGCCGGGAATCGTAAAATGCGCGCCACTGCAACGGACACGGTGTTTGCGTTTCGTTGCAAGTACTAGAAGTGATGAAAGTTCCGCGATAGCTCAGTCGGTAGAGCAAATGACTGTTAATCATTGGGTCCCTGGTTCGAGTCCAGGTCGCGGAGCCAGCTTTCAGACGGGGTATAGCGCAGTCCGGTAGCGCGCCTGCTTTGGGAGCAGGATGTCGGGAGTTCGAATCTCTCTACCCCGACCATCTCTTCACTCGCTTGGGTCGTTAGCTCAGTCGGTAGAGCAGTTGGCTTTTAACCAATTGGTCGTAGGTTCGAATCCTACACGACCCACCATCTCTACCCAGGGCCCTCCTTTCGGAGAGTTTTGGCGTTTCTCGCAGCTAACACAAGCAGCCGTCTGTCGCGAAACATAGCCTTGCGGTTAAGTGATGTCAAACGCGATGTGTCTTCCCGATGGCGCTCTAGCACTAGGCTGGGGGGCTGGAAGAGACGCTATTGCGTTTGTTATCTATCGCTGAGACAAGCGCGACTCTTGAGGTCTGGTTCTCAAATTCGGATGAACGGCGTTTTCAATACGTCGAACCGTTTGTGATTGTCACCCTGATCTTACGCGGGCTTCGAATCTGCTTGGGGTAGAGGCTCTGGCGTTGCTGGATCGCAGGGGTGCTTCTGCTTTGATCGATTGCACAGACGTCGAAAGCAACTGGTCCAGTGAACCGCCCCGGGAATTCCGGAGGCTCTTTGGTGTGAGTCATGCCGCTTGGGGTGACTCGTTAAGTTGCTGATAGTAGATCGCTTCGGCTTCTGCCGGCGGCCTGTTCCCGATGGGCTCCAGTAGCCGTCGGTGGTTGAACCCGTCCACCCATTCCAGCGTCGCCAGCTCCACGGCCTCACGATTCTGCCAGGAACGGCGATGGATCACCTCGGCCTTGTACAGGCCATTGAGGGTTTCGGCCAAGGCATTGTCATAGGAGTCACCCACGCTGCCCACCGAGGGCTCGACCCCAGCTTCAGCCAAGCGCTCGGTGTAGCGGATCGAGACGTACCGCACGCCACGGTCGCTGTGATGGATCAGACTGCCCTGGCCGACCGGTCGGCGGGCATACGACGCCTGCTCCAACGCATCGAGTACAAAGTCGGTACGGGCTGAACTGGACACGCGCCAGCCGACGATACGCCGGGCGAATACGTCGATGACAAAGGCCACGTAGATGAAGCCCTGCCACGTACTGACGTAGGTGAAGTCCGACACCCGGAGCGCATTGGGCCGCTCGGCGCGGAACGGGCGGTTGACCTTGTCCAGTGGGCACGGGTTGGCCTTGTCGCGGGTCGTAGTCTTGACCGATTTGCCGCGTACGACGCCTTGTAGGCCCAGTCGCTGCATCAGCCGCTCCACCGTACAGCGCGCAACCCTCACACCTTCCCGCAGGAGTTGCCGCCAGACCTTGCGCACGCCGTAGACCTGGAAGTTCTCCTCCCAGATCCGCTGGATATGCCTGCTCAGTACCTCGTCACGCCGTGCTCGCGAGGAATGCCGCTCAGGGTCGGCCTGGCCTTGTGCATGGGCGTAGTGGGTCGACGGAGCAATCGGCAGTACCCGGCAGATCGGCTCGACTCCATAAACCTCACGATGGTCGTCGATGAACGCCTTCATGGCCTGAAGCGGCGGTCGAGCTCCGCCTGGGCAAAATACGCGGACGCCTTGCGCAAGATCTCGTTGGCCTGGCGCAACTCACGCACTTCACGCTCCAGCGCTTTGATCCGCTCGCGCTCGCCGGTGGTCTGGCCTTCCCGTTTGCCCATATCGCGCTCGGCCTGGCGCACCCAGCGGCGCAGGGTTTCAGCGGTACAACCGATCTTGGCGGAAGTCGAGCGGATCGCCGCCCACTCCGACTCATGGTCGTCTTGATGCTCCAGCACCAGACGAACCGCTCGCTCGCGGACTTTCGGGGAGTACTTCGTCGTTGTCTTCATGGCTCCATCCTCTCAAGAGTGGGAGCCTCCGGGAAAGCCGGGGCGGTTCAGAACAATGCCTGAAAGGGCTCGGGGGAAAGGCCTGTTATACGAAAGGTCTTGTGCTTCTCCAGTCGGCCACTGCCTGCTGAGTGCACTATCCGTTTCTTGCTGTCAGATACGTTGTCTACGGAACGACGAATTCGGCGCTGGGGGCATGGGACCATTCCCGAAGCTGTAAAAACAGTGGTGACGTGTTCCAGGTCGCGAATGATGAGCCGCCGCGGCGTTGGCTGCCCAATTGCCCAGCCAACGAGCGTCGATGATCAAATGCGATGAGGCTATGAGCGTTTTTACACACTCTGGGCCAATAGCTGTCAAGGCCAACAACTCACAGCTGCCGCCTGGCTGCGCGGGGCCTTTGCCTCTAACGAAGAACTCCGGATAACAGCACGGCCAAGAATCCTGGCGAATTCCACAACACGGTGTCATGCGGTACTACTTAGCAACATCGAGGATGTTAATAACGCTACAATCTTTTTATAAAACATTTGCTCAGCGTGTCCCGGGAATCAAATCCAGGATATCCTCAATGCCAAGACAGCGCTGCTCGACTTCCAGCGTCCGTCCATGCCTCAGAATATCCGTGGCCACTTCCCGCATGGCCATGTAGGCGCTGCGAAGCATGTGGTTGGCGTAGATCACCACGTTGAAGCCTGCAGCCTGCAGTTCGTCAAAGCTCAGGTGGGCGTAGCTGGTAGGTACGCACACCAACGGCACATGGGCGCAGTGCTCACGGAAGCGCCGGGCAAATGCCAGGATCTCCCCGCCGTCTTTCTTGCGGCTGTGAATCATGATGCCGTCGGCACCCGCCTCGACATAAGCCAGGCAGCGCTGCAAGGCGTCGTCCATGCCCCGGTCCAGGATCAAGCTCTCGCAGCGCGCGATGATCATCGCCCCTTGAGGCCCGCTGCTCGCCCGCCCCAGGCGGATCTTCTGGCAAAACCCGTCGACCGACTCCTGGACCTGACTGACCTCGTTGCCGAACAATGAGTTCTTCTTCAGGCCGCACTTGTCCTCGATCACTACGGCGCCGACGCCGGCGCGGTCCAGCATCTTGACGTGGATGGCGAAGTGCTCCGGCTTGCCGCCCGTATCGGCGTCGTAAATCATCGACAAGGTGCACACATCGAAGATCTCGCGAATTCCCTGCAGCCGGTTGCTGGGGGATAGAATCTCGATGTCGGGCAAGCCGCGGTGGGTCGAATCGGTGAGTGAGCTGGACCAGACCGCGTCAAAGGCCACGCTGTGGCCGGGGCTTGGCTCCAGACGCAATTGCTCTGCCAGCAAGGCCGAGATGGGGCTGTGCACCTCCAGGACCCGCAAGCAAGGCTTGCTGGCCAGCAAGGCGCGAAGGTTGGTTCGACGACTATCTGCTTCCTGCATACGACACCTCGTATATGAAAAGGGGACCAGGCGGTTGCGACCTTACGGGTGGGTCATGTCCAGGGCGACCACATAACGGTCGAACTTCTGCGGCGCGACGAGCCCCAATTGGTCGGCGACCTCACGCAGGGTCTTGCCCTCGCGATGGGCGGTCTTGGCGACGAGCGCGGCCTTGTCATAGCCGATGTGGCGGTTCAACGCGGTCACCAGCATCAGGTTTTTCTCCAGGTTGGCCTCGATGCGCTCAAGGTTGGGTACGATGCCCTCGGCACAGTGCTCGTTGAAGGCCTGGCAGGACTCTGCCAGCAGGGTGATGCTTTCCAACACGTTGTGCACCATGACCGGTTTGTACACATTCAACTGGAAATTGCCTTGGCTACCGGCAAACGCCACCGTGGCGTCGTTGCCGAACACCTGGGCGCAGACCATGGTCAGGGCCTCGCATTGGGTCGGGTTGACCTTGCCGGGCATGATCGAGGAGCCTGGCTCGTTCTCGGGAATATCAATTTCGCCAATGCCGCAGCGTGGCCCGCTGGCCAGCCAGCGCACATCGTTGGCAACCTTCATCAACGCCATGGCCAGGGTGCGGATGGCCGCAGAGGTATTGACCAGCGCATCATGGGCGGCCAGGGCAAAGAATTTGTTGGCAGCCGACCTGAAGGGGTACCCGGTCAACTGGGCGATTTGCCGCGCGCACACCTCGCCAAAACGCGGATGGGCGTTGAGCCCGGTGCCCACGGCGGTGCCGCCGATGGCCAGGTCATAGAGACCTTGCAGCGCCTGCTCGATGCCTTTCACCGTGTAATCCAGTTGTTCCACCCAGGCACCTATCTCCTGCCCCAGGGTGATAGGAGTGGCATCCTGCAAATGGGTTCGGCCTACCTTCACCACGCTGGCGAATGCCTGGGCCTTGGCCGCCAGGGTGCCGCGCAACGCCACCACTGCCGGCAGCAAGGTGTCGAACACTTGGGCTACCACCACCATGTACATGGCGGTGGGGAAGGTATCGTTGGATGATTGCCCGCGGTTGACGTGATCGTTGGGATGAATGGGGGTCTTGCTGCCCATCTCGCCACCCAGCAGCTCGATAGCGCGGTTGGCGATCACTTCGTTGGCGTTCATGTTCGATTGTGTGCCAGAGCCGGTCTGGAACACCACCAGCGGAAAATGCGCGTCCAGCTTGCCGCTGATGACTTCATCGGCGGCCCACACGATGGGCAGCGCAATGGATTCAGGCAACTCGCCCAGTTCAAGATTGGCCAGGGCCGCAGCCTTTTTCAGCAACCCCAGCGAGCGGATCATGGGGGCTTCCCAGCGAAAGCGCGAACGCCCTATGGGAAAATGGTGGACCGAGCGCTCGGTCTGCGCCCCCCAGTATTTGTCGGCGGCCACCTGCACGGTGCCCATGGAGTCGGATTCAAGGCGCATAAGTGTCTCCTGGCATCGCGCGATGCCAAAGCGGTGAAAAGGTTAAGGGCGATGCAGCGGGGCGCTACGGCGTGAGCACGGAGGCCATTTTCCCCAGGTGCTCGTAGGCGCGTACTACGTAGTCGTTAGACAGCGCGGCGATGCGGCGATAGTTGACCGACTGGCCGGTGGCCTGGGTGTAAAGCGCGAGGGCGTCGGTGGCATGGCGGAAGTGCCGCGCCTCGACACTGCCACAGTGTACGCTGAGGAACGCGGCGATGCGGTGGGTTTCACCGGCCGCAAAGCCCCGGGACTCGCGCAGCCAGCGTTTCCACAACGGCGTCATCACGTTGTATTCGCCGGTATTGAACAGCTCGGTCAGCACCATCATCTCCAGGGCTTCGGTCAGGTCCGGCGCCAATGGCCGCTTTTCGCCCACCCAGGCGGAAAACTCCTTGGTGATCAGATTCAGGTAACGATCCTGCAGGCGCCAGTCGTCCGACCCGCAAATTGCCGTGGCCATGCGTTGGTACAACTTCGAATGGTGCGGGTGGTTATGCATCTCCCCCAACCCCACGTCTTCGACGATGATCTCCCCGCAATGCCGCGCCGCTTCCAGCAACTGCAACCTGCTCTGGACCGTGGGCGTGGACTTGGACAATTGCAAAATCCGCACAATGATGCTGGCCACTGCATGCGCTGCGCCGTCGGGGCTTCTCCAGCCGCAAAAGAAGGTACACAACGCGTCCGTCGACCAAGGGCGCGACGTCATGTATTGATACCGCTGGGTATAATCGTCCAGTAAGTCGGCGTGGTTGATGAAACCATCCAACAAGGCTTCCACCAAGTTGCGGTCGGTCACTTCCGCCAAGGCCTGGTGCACATAATCAATGAACAGCCCATTCGAATCGTCCATGTTCGCTCCCGGTTTTATTATTGTTTGCTCAATAATTGTCCGCGCGTTCCACCAATCCCAGGAACTGCACGAAACGGTGCATGCCCTCTTCCAGCTCCTCAGGCTCCAGCGCATAGGAAATCCTGATACTGGAAGGGTCACCACAGCCAGACCCGGGCACGACCGCGACATGGGCTTGGGTCAACAGCAGTTCACTCAGGTGATCGACGTCCCTGATTTGCTCCCCCCGATACAACTCGCCCAGCCACGGGGTAACGTCGATGTACAGGTAAAAGGCGCCTTCGGCGGGTGCGTAGGCCACGCCTGGCAGCGGGTCCAGGTAACTGCGCGCCTTGTCCAGCTGGCGCTGCAAAAAGGGCGCGAGCTGGTCAGCGAACGCCTGGCTGCCGGCGGTGACGGTGGCCAGCGCAGCGTACTGCGACAGGCTGCTGGGGTTGGAGGTGGTGTGCCCTTGCAGGTTGTGCATCGCCGAGATGACCTGGGCCGGCGCACAGGCATACCCCACCCGCCAGCCAGTGACGGCCTGGCTCTTGGAAAACGAATCGACCAGCACTGTCTGGGGCTTCAGGGCGGGGCACAACGACAGAATGTTGTGATGCACGCAACCGGGCCGGGTGAGGCTGCGATAACATTCGTCGAACAGCACCCACAGCCCATGCTCCAGCGCCAACTCGGCGATCCCGGCCAACTGCTGGCGTTGATACACCGTGCCGGTGGGATTATTGGGGGTGTTGATCACCAGCATTCGCGTGCGGGGGGTGATGGCCGTCTGCACCGCGCGGCGGGTCAGGCGATAGTCATCCTGCCGGGTATCCACCGCCACTGGGATAGCCCCTGCCAGGCGAACCTGGGTAGGAAAGGTCTCCCAGTGCGGGGTGGGCACAATGACCTCGTCCCCCGGGTCCAGCAACACCATGCAGGCATTGAACAACGCCTGCTTGGCCCCTGCGGTCACCGCTACTTCGCTGGCCGTGAAGGTGACGCCGGTGCGTTCCGATACACGCTGGGCCAACACTTCACGCAAGCGCGGCAGGCCCAGCGGCGGGGTGTAGCGGTTGCGTGCCTGGTGAATGGCGTCAAGGGCGCCGGCCTTCATTTCAGCACAGGCATCGAATGACAATTCGCCAGCGGCGAAGTTGATAACGCGCGCCCCACTTTCTTTCAGCGCATTGGCCTTGCTGCGCATGCTCGACGTGCCGGGTGGGTTTAATTGAAGTGCGCGTTGCGACAGTGAAAACCGAGAAGCCGATACTTCCTTATTATTATTCATAGTATCCCTGCAAGCCTGCCTGCCTTTAAAGTCGCTGGCGGGTTAATGAGCGCCAGTACCATGACATTCTGGTGACAAGCTGGAAGGCAGGCCAATACTCTTTCTGTCGTTATTGATACTTGCCGCCGGCTGAATCCAGGCCTTTCTGCACCCACCAGGCCAAGGGCAAGGTCAGTAGCAATAATGCCGCCAGGGCCACTACCGCGAATGGAATACCCGTGAGATCGCCCAGGCGGCCAAACAGCACCGGCGCCAACGCGCCGCCACCGATGGTGCCGGTGTAGAACAATGAAAAGGCGTGGTCACGCTTGCCCGCCCCCGCCAGGTCTGGCACCGCGCCATACAGCACCGAGGAGGTGCCATTGAGGGCCAGCCCCAGCAACGGCAACACCGCCATCAGCCCCAGATAGGGCAACACCAGGGCCAGCAGAATCAAGGCGGCCGTAGTGGACTCCGTCAGCCATACGGTTTTCATCATGCCGATACGCGCCCCCAGATAGCCGCACAGCAGCTTGCCGAACGCACCGCCGATGAACAGCAGCGTTAGGGCCAGGCCGATACCCGCCGTGCCTGCACCCTTGGCTTGCAGCAGAAACGGCAGGAATGTGAGGAAACCCATGCGCACCGCGCTGTCCAGGGTGCCGGTGAGGATCATTGCCCGTAGCCCGCTGGCAGACCCACTGCCGGCACCGCCCTTGGCGGTCTTTGCCCTGGCAGTGGCGATGTCCGCGGGAATCAGCCACCACAGCCCGGCCGCCACGGCCAGGCCCAGCACGCCGACCCCGAGTACGCTGGCGCGCCAGCTGGCCACCGTGAGCAGTAGGCCGACCATGCCGGGCACCAGGGTCTTGCCGATGTCGCCGGCGAAGTTGTACTGCGACAGCGCCTGCTTGACCCCACCCCCGGGCTCATAGGCATCGGAAATCAATGAAGACGCCAGCGGGTGCTGGGTGCTGGCACCCAGCCCGCCCAGCACCAGCGCCAATAGCAGCACCCCCAGCCCGCCGGCGCAACCGACCAGCAGGTAGGCCAGCGCCGCCAAGGCCGTGCCGCCGACCAACAGGCGCTTGCGCCCCCAGCGGGCAGCCGTGCGGCCAGCCAGCAGCTGGAAGCCGGCCATCATCGCCGAATAGGCGCCCCGCAGCAGCCCGACCTGGGCATAGCTCATGGCGAACTGCGCCTGCCACACCGGCAGCAGCACATAGATGACGTCGGTGAGGCCGTCGTGGATGGCGTGGGCCGTGCAACCGGCCAGCAAGGCCCGGCGGCGCGCGGGGGACTGGGCGCAGGCAAGCGACGGCGTGGGCGAAGGGTAGCTGAGTTCAGTCATGGGCTCAAACCAAGCATTGGGCGCAATCGCGCATCACTGCGGCCTTGCGCTGCAAGTACTGCACGAACAGCTCCTGGGCGGAGTTCTTGACCACGGCAATGCCCATGGCATCGGCGAACTCTTCCACGGCCGCCATGGCATGGGCGAAGTGATTGCTTTCGGTGCCGCCGGTGTGCACGGTCACCCATGCCAGGGTAGCCCTAACCCTGGCAGGGGGCACGCCCATGTCGCGTTCGAACCACTGTTTGAACATCGGGTGGATCAGTTCCACTTCACCATGGGTGTAGACCTCATGCACCAGGGTGGTCAACAGCCCCTGCAACAGGTCACGGTCGCGCAGGCGCTGGACGTCGGTCCAGTCCTTGAAGGCCTGTGCGCAAGGCAGGCAGTTTTCCTTGAGCAGCCACTGGTCATCACCACACAGCGGCGTCGCCATGTTGTAGAACAGATCTGCGTGCAACGTGTTGCCCAGCGCGCCCAAATCTTCGTCGGTGATGCGGTTCAAGCTGGTGCAGACCTGGTAGAGACGGCAAGCCGCTTCGCTGCCCTGTTCGGAGCGGGCTAGCAGGGTAATGCGGTTGGCCAGGCCCGAGACACTGGCGGCCGAGTTGTTGGTCTTCGACCAGCTGGCGAAGAACCGGCGCAACGGCGCGGCACCATGAGCGCGTGCTGTGAGCGCCTGGAACGCCTCCTCGATCTCCACCAGCGCTGCCTCCTGGCTCCGGAAGGCATCCATCAACGCTTGCTTCAACACCCCCGCCTGCATCAATTGCAGCACCGGTTCTACTACCTTCAACAACTGGCTTTGCTGGGCCAGCGGATTGCTCACGGTCATCTCACGTTTTCCTTGTTGGATGATGAATCAAGCGTAATCAGGCAAGCGCTCGCGGTGCTGGCCGTCGAGGCGCGATGCGATAAAGGGGCTGGGCGCCAGCCGCGCCAGGCAATCAACAGCGACAGCGACTGGAACCCGATGATCAAGGCCACTCAGCCTGGCCACCCCCAGTGCTCCCACAACACCCCAGGTGCCAGGGCGTCACAGCTACCGCCCAGGTAGTAGCCCGCGAGGTACAGCCCAACGGCACAGCCTTGTCGTGGCGGCCCTGGCTGGTGGTGAACGCGTTGGCAGCGGCCTGGGTGAGGAACACCCCAGTGGAACTCAAGGCCAGCCCCAGGACCATCATCCACAACGACGGCGCCAGCGTCAGGCACGAGCCCGTCACCCCGAGGCCCGCCGCCACGCCCACTAGCTGCGCCTGGGGGGCGCCTTGCTCAGGCGCCCGGCAACCAGAATGACCACCAATGCCAGCAGGAACACGGCGTAGATCGACCCCAGCGCACCGGTGCCGAGGGCGAACGGCGCATGGCTCAAGTACAGGCCGGCATAGCCCTGCCAGGGCGCCCAGCGCCAGCCGCCAGCTGGCGAACTCGGTCACCAGGCCGGTGAGGAGGCGCCCGCAAAAGCCCCCCAGCACCGTGCCAGCCACATAGACACTGGTGAGCTCGGTCACTGCGCCGCCGCTCCAGCGCACGCCGATGTAGGCAACACTGGTCGCGAACACCACGGGAATGAGCATGCCCTGCACACCGCGCCACAGCAGGAATTCGCCGAAGCTGTCCGCCCTGGCGGACAGCAACGCAGGCACCGCCAGGCCGAGCGCAGCCACGGCGATGACCCGGTGCTGGGCCATGCCGACGGTCAAGTGGCCCACCAGGGGGGCGCAGACGGCCACGGCCAGCGTGCTGACGGTGATGCTCCAACTGGCTTGCCGCAGTGAGACATGGAAGCCTAGCGCTAGCTCGCCGAGCAGCCTCTGGGGCGCGTACAGGTCGAGAAACGCCGCGCAGCCGCACAGGAACAGGGCTATGCGCGGGCAACGCATGAAAGGCTTCATAAAAACATTCGTTATATTTTTAAACTATTTTATAAGTTAGGCCGACGACAGGATCCAATACCTATTTCAGACCGATTGATACCCAAGGATGAGCATGATCGACCTGCGCCGGCTGCGTTACTTTCTGATGGTGAGCGATGAATTGCACTTTGGCCGTGCCGCGTCGCGCCTGCACATCGCGCAACCGCCGTTGACGCGGCAGATCTCGGCACTGGAGGCCGAACTGGGCTTTCGCTTGTTCGACCGCAGTTCCCGCAACGTCATCCTCACTGCCGAGGGCCGGCACTTCCTGCCCTACGCGCGTGCGGTGCTGGAGCAGGTGGACCTGACACAGGCCATCACCAGCAAACTGGCGGCAGGTTCCATGGGGCACCTGGCGGTGGGCTATGCCAGTTCCATCGCCCTGTCGGACATTTTCAGCCAGACCATCCAGGCTTTCTGCAGCGCATTCCCGGACGTGCGGTTGAGCGTTGAGGAAGGCGCCTCTAGCACCCAATGGGCGCATATCATCGAAGGCCGCCTGGATATCGGCATGAGCCGCATGCAGCCACCGGGCGACGACGCCGATGTCCAGGCCCTGTGCCTTGGCAACGAGCCACTGATAGCCGCCGTCGCCAGTGATAGCCCCCTCGCCCGGCAGGCGCAGGTGACATTGACGGAGCTGAGTGCGTACCCGCTGATCGCCTTCCCGGCGGACTACGGCTCGGGGCTGAACGAAATCGTCGAGACCCTCTACCGCCGCCACGCCCTCACGTGCCGGCCGGCCCCTACCGGCAAGCAGATCACCTCGATCATCGCGCTGGTGGCCGCGGGGCGGGGTGTTGCGGTGGTGCCCGAGTGTACGCGGACCTTGGCCAAGCGAGGGGTGACCTACCGGCCGCTGGCCGAGCCCGAGGCCACCGCGCCGCTATTGGTGCTCACCCGTAAGCATGAGCGCAGCCCGTTGGTGAGGGCATTTGTCGATGTGATCCAGCAAACGATGGCGGCGAAAGTGGCGACGCATTGACCTGCCGCTAAGTGCGAAAACATGCTTGGCCACCATCTGTGGCGATAGACCCAGTCGCTCTGCTGCGCTGGCGTAGGAGCCCAACTCCGCCGCGATCACAAATGCCCCCATGCTATGTTGAGGACGATGCCGAATTGCCCCGTGTGCTCACGCCAGACTAACCCACCTCCAGATCGGCATAAACCCAGCACAGGCAATGGTTCGCGAGGATTCAGAGTAGGTCAGGGACCTCTCGGCATCTGGGTCAATTCAGCATCGGCGCCAACAGAGTTTCGTCAGTTAGAGCAAAAACTAGCGGCGCAGTTGGCCGAACTCGAAGCGATGAAGGGTAGCTCTGAGCTGAAGCAAGAAATCGAATTGACCCGGTTGCCGAGGGTGCTAGACCCAGTCTGATACTTCCCGAACCATCACCTGTCCCAGGTTATACGGTGAATCGCCCCGGGAATTCCGGAGGCTCGCTGGTGTGAGTCACGCCACCATGGCGGACTCGTCAAGTTGTCGATAATAAGCGGCTTCGGCCCCAGCCGGAGGTACGTTGCCGATCGGCTCCAGCCGCCGCCGGTGATTGAACCCGTCCACCCAGGCCAGCGTGGCCATCTCCACCGCTCCCCGGTTCTTCCAAGACTGGCGATGGATTACCTCGGCTTTGTAGAGTCCGTTGATGGTCTCGGCCAAGGCATTGTCATATGAGTCGCCCACGCTACCTACGGACGGCTCGATGCCAGTCCCGGCCAGGCGCTCGGTATAGCGGATCGATACGTACTGCACCCCGCGGTCGCTATGATGGATCAGGCCACCCTGGCTGACGGGGCGGCGGGCGTACAGAGCTTGCTCCAGGGCATCGAGCACGAAGTCCGTCCGAGCCGAGCTGGACACCTTCCAGCCAACGATGCACCGGGCGAATACGTCGATGATGAAGGCCACGTAGACGAAGCCCTGCCAGGTGGAAACATACGTGAAGTCCGATACCCACAGCGCATTCGGGCGCTCGGCGCGGAACTGGCGGTTCACCCGATCCAGAGGACAAGGCATAGTCTTGTCGCTGGCCGTGGTCTTGACCGGTTTGCCACGCACCACGCCTTGCAGCCCAAGCTTTCGCATCAGGCGCTCCACCGTGCAGCGGGCCACGGCAATGCCTTCGCGCTGCAACTGCCGCCAGACCTTACGTGCCCCATAGACCTGGAAATTCTCGTCCCGGATACGCTGAACATGCTCGCAGAGCAGTTCATCCCGGCGTGCTCGGGCTGACTGCCGTGCGGGAGCGATTTTCCGGGCCATAGGCTCGTAGTAGGTCGACGAGGCAATCGGCAGTACCTTGCGGATCGGTGCGGCCGGCCAGGCTCGACCCCGTGGACCTGGCGGTGATCGTCGATGAAGGCCTTCATCGCTTGAAGCGGCGGTCGAGCTCCGCCTGGGCAAAATACGCCGAGGCCTTGTGCAGGTTCTCGTTGGCTTGGCGCAGCTCACGCACTTCCCGCTCGAGCGCCTTGATCCGTTCACGCTCGGGCGTCGTCTGCCCCTCGCGCCGTCCGCTATCGCGTTCGGCCTGCCTTACCCAGCGGCGCAGCGTTTCGGCCGTGCAAGCGATCTTCGCCGTGATGGAATTGATCGCCGCCCACTGCGACTCGTGCTCGTCCTCGATCATGAGAAAAACTTGATTTCATCACAAAGAAATTGAGTTTGTCTCACAGCAAGTCGCTGCTGACAATCCTTCCAAATTTTCGGATGGAGGATTACACATGGTTTTGGCACACAACCTGGGCTTTCCGCGCATTGGCCGGGATCGCGAACTGAAGAAAGCCCAGGAGGCCTTCTGGAAAGGCGAGCTGGACGAAGTCGGTCTGCGTGTAGTAGGGCAGCAACTGCGTACTGCCCACTGGCAGGTACAGAAGGACGCGGGCATTGAGTTGCTGCCAGTCGGTGACTTCGCCTGGTATGACCAGGTCCTCACCCATTCGCTGACTTTCGGTGTCATTCCCGAGCGCTTTCGTGGCCATGGCAATGCCAAGCCGACTCTGCAAACCCTGTTCGCCATGGCCCGTGGCGTGAGCGATAGCTGCCGCGGTGGTGCTCATGCCCAGGAAATGACCAAGTGGTTCGATACCAACTACCACTATCTGGTACCGGAGTTCACCGCCGAACAGCAGTTCGAACTCAGTTGGGAACAGCTCTTCGAAGAGGTGGATGAAGCCAAGGCGCTCGGTTATGCGGTCAAACCGGTGGTGATCGGTCCGTTGACCTACCTCTGGCTGGGCAAGACCAAAGGCGCAGAGTTCGACAAGCTCGACCTGCTGGAGCGACTGCTGCCTCTGTATGGGCAGATCTTCCAGCGCCTGGCTGCCCAAGGCGTGGAATGGGTCCAGATCGACGAACCGATCCTGGTGCTGGACTTGCCGCAGGACTGGAAGAACGCCTTTGAACGCGCCTACAACCTGCTGCAGAAAGATCCGCTGAAGAAGCTGGTTGCCACCTACTTCGGTGACCTGGAAGACAATCTTGGCCTGGCTGCAGGTCTACCGGTGGATGGCTTGCACATCGATCTGGTACGCGCCCCGGATCAATATCCGACCATTCTTGATCGCATGCCGGCTTACAAGGTCCTCTCGCTGGGCTTGGTCAACGGTCGCAATGTCTGGCGCTGCAATTTGGAGAAAGCGCTAGAAGTGGCTCGCCATGCCCACGAGCGGCTCGGTGAACGCCTCTGGATCGCTCCCTCCTGTTCGCTGCTGCATAGCCCCGTGGATCTGGCCCGTGAAGATAAGCTGGATGCGGAACTCAAAAGCTGGCTCGCCTTCGCCGTCCAGAAATGCCAAGAGGTCGCATTGTTGGCACGTGCCGTCTCCCAGCCCGAGGCTGCAGAGGTTGTCGCCGCATTGGCTGAAAGCCGAGCTGTCCAGACCAGCCGTGCAGCATCACCGCGCATCCATAAGCCCGAAGTGCAGGCGCGCCTGGCCGCTGTCCTTCCGGCCGACAGCCAACGGCAATCAGTCTTCGCCGAGCGTATTGTCAAGCAACGCGCGGGCCTGAACTTGCCGGCCTTCCCGACCACCACCATTGGCTCCTTCCCGCAGACACCAGCCATCCGCCTGACCCGTCAGTCTTTCAAGCAGGGCAAGATCAGCAAAGCCGAGTACATCGAGGCCATGCACAGCGAAATCCACCATGCTGTGCAGGTTCAGGAACACCTGGGGCTGGATGTGCTGGTGCACGGCGAGGCCGAACGCAACGACATGGTCGAGTATTTTGCCGAGCAGCTCGACGGCTACGCCTTTACCCGATTCGGTTGGGTGCAGAGCTACGGCTCGCGTTGTGTCAAACCAGCGGTCATCTACGGCGACCTGAGTCGGCCGAAGGCCATGACTGTCGACTGGATCGAGTATGCGCAGAGTCTCACCGACAAGGTAATGAAAGGCATGCTGACCGGCCCGGTCACCATGCTGATGTGGTCCTTCCCGCGTGAGGATGTGAAACGCGAGGTGCAAGCCAAGCAACTGGCGCTGGCGATCCGTGACGAAGTGGTGGACCTTGAGGCCGCCGGCATCAAGATCGTCCAGATCGACGAAGCCGCCTTCCGCGAGGGGCTGCCGTTGCGCAAGGCCGAATGGCAACATTACCTGGACTGGGCGACCGAAGCGTTCCGCCTGACCGCTAGTGGCGTGAAAGACGAAACCCAGATCCATACGCACATGTGCTACAGCGAGTTCAACGACGTGATCGAATCCATCGCGGCCATGGATGCCGATGTGATCACCATCGAGACCTCGCGTTCGGACATGGAACTGCTGGATGCCTTCGAGAAGTTTGCCTACCCGAACGAGATCGGTCCGGGTGTCTATGACATCCACTCGCCACGTGTACCGAGCAAGGAAGAGATCGTCACGCTACTGCGCAAAGCGGCCCTGCGCATCCCTGTCGAGCGTCTGTGGGTCAACCCGGATTGCGGTCTGAAGACCCGTGCCTGGCCTGAAACCAAAGCAGCCCTGATGAATATGGTCGCCGCGGCTCACGAGCTGCGTAACGACCTTGCCGCACAGGCCTGATTCAGAACGTGGCAATCAAACGGGGCGCCAAGCGTCCCGTTTTACTTTCTTACCGAGGGTCAATGCCTCATGAACAGCATCATGCGCCCGAAATTGATCCTTCCGAAGGGGGCTGGCCGACTACTGCTGCATTCCTGCTGCGCCCCTTGCTCTGGGGAAGTCATGGAGGCCATCGCGGCATCGAACATCGATTACACCACCTTTTATAATCCGAACATCTACCCGGAACAGGAGTACCTGCCGCGTAAGGAGGAGAACATCCGCTTTGCCAAAAAGCATGGAGTTCCTTTCGTCGATGCGGACTATGACGTCGACAACTGGTTCACCAGGGCCAAGGGGATGGAGCGGGAGTCAGAGCGTGGCATTCGTTGCACCATGTGCTTTGACATGCCCTTAGAGCGTGTTATGAACTTTGAAGAAGAGATACGGCATTGCCGAGCATGAGGATGGTGAAGACGACGAAGTGCAAGCCAGCCAATGTTTCCGGTAGGCGCTCGTAGTCGCGAGCCAGGCGCCGGAACCGATTGACCCAGCCGAAGCTGCGCTCCACGACCCAGCGGCGCGGCAGAAGCACGAAGCCTTTCTTGGCTTCAGACAGTTTCACCACGTGCAGTTGGATGCCCTCTTCCTGGGCCGCTTGCGCCGGATCATGACCGGTGTAGCCCTGGTCCACGAAGGCGAGCTTCACCGTCTGGCCCGTGGCCTGCTGGACTTGCTGTGCCAGCGATCGCACCTGGGCACGCTCCTGCTCATTGGCTGGTGTGACGTGGACCGCCAGCAGGTGGCCGAGCGTGTCCACCGCCATGTGCACCTTGCTGCCCTTCCTACGTTTATAGCCGTCATAACCGGCTCGTGGCCCGCTCTCGCAAGTGGACTGCAAGGTGCGGCCGTCCAGGATCACGGCGCTGGGTTGGCCCTGCTTGCCTTGAGCGACACGCAACACCGAGCGCAGATCGTTGGCCATGGCTTCGAAGCAGCCGGCCTGCAGCCACCGTTGAGTCTGTTGGTAAACCGCCTCCCACGGCGGAAAGTCGTTGGGAATCAGTCGCCAGGGAGCACCAGCCCGGGCCATCCAGCGCAACGCGTTGAACATCAGGCGCAGATCGTACCTGCGCTGCGGCGCTCGCGGATCCATCAGGGTCAGGTAGGGCGCAGCGAAGGCCCATTCTTCATCAGAAACGTCTGTCGGGTAAGGGCGTGCGGGCTTCATCCAACTACGATAGCTTCACCGGCACCAAGTTCATAACACGCTCTAAACGGCTTGGTTGCCTCGAGATGACGCGCTCGGCGCCCTGGTCCACCCCACTCTACGCGGTGAAGCATGCGCCGCGGGGGCGCAAGCACTGGCACGTCACCGGTCGCGTGGCCAGGGACAAGCGCAGCCGGCAAAACACGCAGCGCGAAAGTGAGCCCTAGCTGCTGGCCAGCAACCTGCCCGAGGCGCAGTGGAATGCCGTGCAGGTCGTGGCGATCTACAAGCGGCGCATGCAGGTCGAGGAAGGCTTGCGCGACTTGAAGAGCCATCGGCAGGGGCTGGGACTGGAGCTGCATCGAAGCCGCTGTCCGCGCCGCATCGAGGTTCTGCTGCTGATCGCCGTGCTGGCCAACTACGCGCTGTGCCTGCTGGGTCTGCAGGCGCGAGAGGCGGGGCACGAGCGGCGCTTTCAGAGCAACAGTCTCAAGTGCAAGCACGTGATGTCACTGTGGCAGCTGGAATTGGAGTACGCACGCGGTTACGCGGGAGACATTTCCCAGGAGACGTTATGCCGTCTGGAGTTGGCCCTGCGGCGGGAGGTCCATCGGCAAGCGCAGGAACTGGGGTGATTTTGTGGGGATCACTCAGGGACGGACGTATTTCAGCAGAATCGGGAAGTCTTTTTCAGGATTTCCCTGAAGATAAGACGGTCGTAATTGAGGCTCTGCACGTTGAAAGCTGCCGCAAACTTGTTCGCGGCAGCATGGAAAATAGTTAAGTTAATTGATTGCATCTGTAGGGTTTGGAAATACACGTACTCTTGATATTTTTCCATCTAAACCATTTTTTTGAATGTATTCGACTCGGATTCCGAAGTTTTCACCGGGATTGAGAAAGTTATTTTCAAATGTGCGAAGACAATATCCTTCTGGGGGAATAAAGGAGCTGTCCGTTATGGTAATTTTAGTCCAGTCGTCTGTTTCATTGGCTTTGGGGTCGTCATAGACATATATTCTTGCTCCGTTTTTTACGGACTTAAGGATTCTCAGGGAGCGTGCCTCGTCATTGTTTCCTTTACATGCTCCTTTACTTTTGCAGTTGTCATTGGCGAAAGCGTGGCTATTATAAGCAAAAACAATATCTTGTGAGCACCCGTTTCCCTCATAAAAAATCAGGTCGCTATCTGCCATGGCTTGTGTGGAAAGTAGTATTGCAGCAAAGCTCATAAAACTGAGATGTTTGTTTGGTTGCATGTTTCCCTCCGAGTGAGTTTGGTAAAATAGAGCACTATGCTGACAGTTTTAATGCCGGGCACATAGTGTGGGGAGTTGGCCTTGATTGTGGGAGGCTGTTATTTGGTGAAATAACAGGCGTTTTTTGTTTTTTGGGTGCGTTGTGGAGTATCGCATCCTTGCATATCTCAAATGTAGTCCTTATTGGTCGCACAGCTTATGAAGGCAATCGTTCATAATGTCAATGCTGTCAAAATGCTGGTATTCTCTGGTTAGGGTTTTGTGCTGTGCTACCGATATAGCGCTGTACTGACCGAAAACTGCGACTTTGTTCTCATATCCGATCGCAGGCGATAGGCGTCAATTTCCTCAGTGAGTTACCGAAAAATACCGGTTGTTACTGCCGCTATGTATGTCATGCCTTTATGTATGTCATGCCTTGGTTCGCGTCGTTTAAAGTACCGCAGGCAGGATTGTGAACCGCCCCGGGTTTCCCGGAGGCTCCAACCTTTGACAGGATGGAGCCATGAAGACAGCAACGCAGTATTCCCCTGAAGTCCGGCAACGGGCGGTTCGCATGGTGCTCGAGCATCAGGACGAGCACGAGTCGCAGTGGGCGGCGATCCACTCCATCGCGGCGAAGATCGGTTGCTCGGCCGAAACGCTGCGCCGCTGGGTAAGGCGGGCCCATCGAGATCGTTGCCCCCTTGTCGAAGGTTTTCGCTTCGGGCAGCAGGGGGCGATGCCTCTTGCGCACAGAGCCCAGGCGAGTCGAAACGGAGGCGCGGGAGTTCAGCGGTCGCTGCATCGCTCAGCCGACCGTCGGCAGCTTGGGATCGCGCAGGAAGCCCTCGGCCTGCATCCGCCACAGCGAAGCGTAGAGGCCGTTGCGGGCAAGCAGTTCGGCCGGGCTGCCGTCCTCCACCACCTTGCCTTTCTGCATCACCAGGATGCGGTCGAAATTGGCTACGGTGGACAATCGGTGTGCCACCGCCAATACCGTGCGGTCGCGCACCAGATCGGCCAGGGCAACCTGGATCTCCGCCTCGGAATGAGTGTCGAGGGCCGAGGTGGCCTCGTCCAGAATCAGGATCGGCGCGTCCTTGAGGAAGGCGCGGGCGATTCCCAAGCGCTGGCGTTGACCGCCGGAGAGCATCACCCCGCGTTCGCCGACCTGGGTGTCGTAGCCCTGTGGCAGCTCGCGGATGAAGGCGTCGCAATAGGCCATGCGCGCCGCCTCCTCGACCTCCTCGTCGCTAGCCTCGGGGCGGCCGTAGCGGATGTTCTCGCGGATGCTGCGGTTGAACAGCGCGGTTTCCTGGGGTACCACGGCGATCATCTGGCGCAGGCTGTCCACGCTGACTTGGCGGATATCATGGTCGTCGATGCGGATACTGCCCTCTTGGACATCGTCCAGGCGCTGGATCAGGTACACCAGAGTCGACTTGCCGGCTCCACTGGGGCCTACCAGGCCGATCTTCTGCCCGGCCGGAATGTGCAGGTTGAAGTCCTTGAATACCTGGCGGTCGTCCGGATAGCGGTAGCCCACGTCGATCAGGTCGATGGTGCCGTCGGCGACGGTTAGCGGCTGGTCGGGGTCGTGCAGGGCATGGGGCTGGACGATGATGCGCAGGGTGTCGGCAATGGCGCCGAGCTGCTGGGTTGTATCCACCAGCGCGAGGGCCAGGTCGCGCGAACCGTGCAGGATGCGGAAGGTCAGTGCGCTGACTAGCACCACGTCGCCGGCGCTGACGCTGCCGGCGCGCCATAGCTGGATGGCCCAGACCAGCATGCCGCCGGCCATCAGCGACAGGCAGACGTCGTGCAACAGACGCGCCTTCTCCATGTACATCCAGCTCTTGCGGTGGGCGTGGGCCTCGCTGCCGATCTTCTGCGCCAGCCGCTCGCTTTCGCGGTCGCGGGCGGAGAAAGCCTTGATGGTCCAGACGTTGGATACTGCATCGACCAGTTCGCCGCCGACATGCGCGGCCTGGGCGGCGTAACGCTGGTGCCTGGTGCGACCGCGGATGCCGTAGTTGGTGATCAGCAGGGCGACCAGCAGCACGGCGCCGATCAACGCCAGGGCCATGCGCCAGTCGATGGTGAGCAGCACTACCACGGCACCGGCGAAATCGACCAGGGGTGGCATGATCTTCCAGGCGAAGCTGCCATAGATGGTGCCGGCCGCCGAGCCGCTGGCGGTGATACGGTTGCCCAGGGCGCCGGCGAAGTGCTCGTTGAAGTAGCGCATCGGGTGGCCGGTCAGATAGCGGAACAGCTCGACGCGGATATCCACGCAACTGGCCACCACGGTCTGGCAGCCGAGCCAACCACCGAGACGCCAGAAGGCGTTCTCGGCGACGATCAGACCGAGGAACAGCGCCAATGGCGTCCACACGTCGGCGGCCAGGCGGTCGGCCGTGGTCATGGCATCGACCAGCAGCTTCATACCGTACTGCACCGCCACCGCACTGCCGGCGGCGCCGACGATCAGCGTGAACATCAGGCCGAAATGCCAGGGGCGCCGGTGCACATAGCGCCAGAGAAAGGGTAGTGGATGGCTCGGCAGTTGCAGCCGTCGGCGGGGAACAGACTTGCTTTTTGGGCTCATGACAGGAAATGCGATGCGCTCGAGTCTTCCAGAAGTCGGGTCAGCATGGCCTGCTGCGTGCGCAGCTCGGTCTGCAGCGGGCTGTGCAGTATGCGCCGACCTTGGTTGTCGGGCACCCCGATCAGCCCGGTCGAGCAGTGCCGTTCGTCGAACCAGCCGGGATAGTCCTGGATCGGGTAGAGGCAGATGCCCTCGATTGGCACGCCGCGCTGCAGAGCGGCGAAGGTCTGCTCAGCGACGTAGCGCAGCCAGGGCGCGCGGGCCTCGCCTTCGGCGCCGGTCTCGGCGATCAGGAGCGGTCGCCGGTAGCGCTGGTAGACCTCGGCGAGGATGCCCTGGAAGGGCCGGTAGGCCGGGTGGCCGAGGGGGACGGTGGCGCCGCCGTAGAACCACTGGTTGTCCGAGTAGTAATTGACGCCGACGATATCCAGGTATTCGGGACGGCCGCCGAGCCCCGGCCAGGCCCGCCCGGTGAGCAGGTCCCAGGCCTCGTACTGGGCTTCGCGATGCGCCTCGGCCGCTTGGGTATCGGCGGGCCGGGACGGCAGCACGTGGATCACCGGGTCGATCTGCACGAAGCGCGCGCGCGGCTCGACGGCACGGATCGCCTCGATCGCCGCGATGTTGGCGCGCACCAATTGGTGTTTGAGCTCCTGGCCGCGGCCGCGGGCCAGTGGGTTGAACAGCGCCTGGTCGCCGCCGGCCCAGGCCCAGTAGGAGATCTCGTTGACCGGCGAATAGAAGGGCTCGGCGATGCCCTCGTCGCGCAGCAGCCGGGCCAGGGCGGCGGCGAAGCGGGCGAAGCGCTCGACGAAGGCCGGCCGCCAGATGTCGAGGTCGTCCGGCCAGCCGTAGTGGCAGATGTCCCAGATCACCTGCAGGCGCTGGTCCTGGGCGGCGCGCAACATGGGCAGGAAGCTCGACCAGTCGTACTGGTCCGGCGAGCGCTCGATCAGGTGCCAACGCAGGCCGTCGCGTACGGTGAACAGCGCGTGGGCAGCCATGAGGGCGTAGTCGGTGGCCGCGTGAAGATCATGGCCGGTGGCGGCGATCAGGTCGAGGCGCAGGTCGTCGTGGCGACGGTGCGTGGAGCACTCGAAGCCGCCCTGGAAGAAACCGGCAAAGATGGTCGGTCGGTGCATCATTCATTCCTGCCTGGGAATACTGCTCTGATACCCCAAGGGCGCGGCACGCCCGGCACCGTGCAGGGTGGCATCCTAAGACGCCTGCCGGGCCGGGCTCGCGGCGTGCTCCGGGCTTTCGTCCGGCGCCGCACAGCGCTCGTCCTCCTTGATGCGCTTGTACAGCGCCAAGGCCTGGCCGACCACCTGGTCCATATTGTAGTACTTGTAGGTGCCCAGCCGGCCGAGGAAGGTCACCCCCTGCGTGGCGTCGGCTAGCGCCTGGTAGCGCCTATACAGCTCGGTGTTCTCCTGGCGCGGGATCGGGTAGTAGGGCTCGCCCTCGGCCGAGGGGTACTCGTAGGTGATGCTGGTCTTGTGATGGCGTTGGCCGGTCAGGTGCTTGTACTCGGTGATCCGCGTCCAGGGTACGTCCTCGGCGGGGTAGTTGACCACCGCCACCGGCTGCAGCTGTTCCCGGTCAAGGGTCTCGTGGTGGAACTGCAGCGAGCGGTAGGGCAAGCGGCCGTAGCAGTGGTCGAAGTACTCGTCGATCGGCCCGCAGTAGACCAGGTGCCGGTAGCGCACCGCCTTGCAGATCTCGCGGTAGTCGGTGTTGAGCAGAATCTTGATGTTGCGATGGTCGAGCATCCGCTCGAACATCCGTGTGTAGCCGTGCAGCGGCATCTGCTGGAAGCTGTCGGTGAAATAGCGGTCGTCGTCGCTGGTGCGCGTCGGCACCCGTGCAGTGACCGAGCGGTCCAGTTGCGACGGGTCCAGACCCCACTGCTTGCGGGTGTAGCCGCGGAAGAACTTCTCGTACAGCTCGCGGCCAACTTGGTTGACCACCACATCCTCGCTGCTGCGGATCTCGGCCACCGGCTCGGCGCGGGCGGCGAGGAAGTCCGCGGCCCCGGCCTCGTCCAGCGCCAGGCCGTAGAGCAGGTTCAGGGTGATGCGGTTGATCGGGATCGGCACCTGTCGGCCGTCCACCTCGGCAAGCACCCGGTGCTCGTAGGGGCGCCATTTGGTGAAGCGCGACAGGTAGTCGACGATGCGCTGCGAATTGGTGTGGAAGATGTGCGGCCCGTAGCGGTGCACCAGGATGCCGTCGTCGTCGTAGTGGTCGTAGGCGTTGCCGCCGATGTGCGGACGCCGGTCGATCAGCAGCACGCGCTTGCCGAGGCCGGCGGCCAGGCGCTCGGCCAGCACGCTGCCGGCGAAGCCGGCGCCGACGATCAGGTAGTCGAAACCCTGGCGCTTGCCGCGCAGGCTGCCGTTCGGTTCATCTTGCATGCGATCTTCTCCCTCATCTGTGCCCAGGTGGTGTCCCAGGACATATCGGCGAGCAGCGCATCGGCGCGCTCGAGCAGGCGTTCGCGGTCGGCGCTGTCGCGCAGGGCGGCCTCGCAGGCGGCGACGAAGGGGTCCGCACCGGCGGCGATGCGCACCAGGCCGCTGTCGCCGTAGCTGCGCACCACGTCGGCGATCGGCGTGGACACCACCGGGCGGCCGCCAGCCAGGTATTCCGGGGTCTTGGTCGGGCTGATGAAGCGCGTCGACTCGTTCAGCGCGAAGGGCATCAGCGCCACGTCCCAGCCAGCCAGGTAGCGCGGCAGCTCGTCGTAGACCTTGCCGCCGAGGAAATGCAGGTTGGGGCGGCGCGGCAGGCTGGCCGGATCGATCTTCACTACCGGGCCGAGCATCACCAACTGCCAGTCGGGCCGCCGCGCGGCTAGCGCATCCAATAGCTTGAGGTCCAGGCGCTCGTCGATCACCCCGTAGAAGCCCAAGCGTGGGTGTACCAGCGTCGCCTGGTCGGGCGGGTCGGCCTGCGGCGTGCGGGCGGCGGCGAAGTGGGCGACGTCGACGCTGCTGGGAAAGGGATGGACGTTGGGATGGCGCTGGCGCTTGGCCTCCCAGAGGCTGTAGCCGCCGGTGAACACCAGATCGGTGCACTCCAGCAGCGCGATTTCGCGCTCAACCAGCTCGGGCGGCGCGCCGCGGAAGGCCGACAGCTCGTCCATGCAGTCGTAGATCACCGCCTCGGCGGCCAGGTGCTCGCTATAGGCCAGCGCCATCGGTGTGTAGTACCAGAGGATCAGGCGCCGCGGGCGCTGCGCGGCCAGGTGCTCGTCGAGCAGGCAGCGCAGGACGGCCGCCGCCGCCGGGCCTTGGCAGTCCGCCGGCAGGTGCGGTACCAGCACCTGCACGCCTTCCTCGTAGCGGCTTTCCAGCCAGGGCTCGCCGCTGGCGTCGGCCATGGGCTCCTCGAAGAACAGCACCCGCCAATCGCGGGCGAAGCGCGCCATCAGGTGCTGCGGGCGCTGGTAGACGAAGCTCCAGCGCAGGTGCGACAGACATAGCAGTGTCGGCGCGTCTACCGCGTAGTCGATCATTGCCGTGGGTGTGGTCCGATTCGATTTGCCGAGAGCGTACTGAAAGGGTCCTGCCCAGCTCATACCTGGTCCCCCATAGCGCGAGCGGGCTGCATCCCGCTTACGGTTGTCGTTGTCCAGCTCTCCGTCTAGCAGGCGGGAGGGTTGTCATGGAGGTATGGAGTGGAGAAAAAGTGAACAGGTTCCGCCTTGTCCGCCGGGTGGCCGCTGTACACCTGGCGTCAAAGCAACATGAGCGCGACTTGCAGTAGGACGATCGAGTCGATGCGCCGAAGACCGGACGTACCGTTAAAACCCTTCGCCCGTGGGTTCGTCAGGCGGGCGTGACAATGAACAGCGTGAGGGGGCTGAGCACCCGCGAGCGAGATGAGCTCAAGGCGTTGGAGCTAGAGAGCGGGGAGCTGCGCTAGGCCAACGAGATCCTGAGCAAGGCGTATTTCGTCCAGGCGGGGGCGACTGGCAGGCACTTCTGCAGTGCTTCAAAAAACCATGAAGGTTTCCATCGATGGATACTCTGTGCTCCATGGAGTCGATCTGCCGGGTACTGGCGATCGTTCCGTCGGCCTGTTGTGTCCACGTATCCCGTCAAACCGACCCCGAGCGACGTTCGTTGCAAACAGTGCGTGACGAGGTGCTGAGCGGGCATATCTAGCGGATGCTGCGGGTACGCGGTGTAACGCGATGGCAGGGCCGCACGAGTTCATGAGCATGCCTGCCTCCCGATACAGCGCTTCCGAGTCGCCGTCTTCGAAATTGCGGGGGAAAGAGCCCGCGAGCGGCTGGCGCTCGCGGGGCTGGGGAGGGGACTCAGTGGAGCTTGAGGCGGGGCTCGGTGCTGCTGCGGAAGCGGTCGCCCAGCATCATCATCAGGGTGCGGAAAGTACCGTAGAGCGCCATCTGGTGCATGCGGTACAGGGAAATGTAGAACTGGCGGGCCAGCCAACCTTCCAGGGTCACGTTACCGGTCAGGTTGCCCATCAGGTTGCCGATCGCCGAGAAGCTCGAGAGGGAGATCAGCGAGCCGCGATCGCTGTAGCGGTATTCCAGCAGCGGCTTGTCTTCCTGCAGCTTGCGGTAGAGCGACTTGGCCAGCAGGCTGGCCTGCTGGTGAGCGGCCTGGGCGCGTGGCGGAACGGGGCGGTCGGTACCCGGCTGCGGGCAGGAGGCACAATCGCCGAAGGCGAAGATATCGTCGTCCAGAGAGGTCTGCAGGGTCGGGCGCACCAGCAACTGATTGATGCGATTGGTTTCCAGACCATCCAGGTCCTTGAGGAAGGCAGGCGCGCGGACGCCGGCGGCCCAGACCATGAGGTCGGCGGGGATGAACTGGTCGTCTCTCGTCTTCACGCCTTCCGCGGTGACTTCGCTGACGGCGGTGCCGACGATCACCCGAACGCCCAGGCTTTCCAGGGTGGCGTGCGCGGAGCGGCTGATGCGTTCGGGCAGGGCGGCGAGTACACGCGGGCTGGATTCGACCAGCGTGATGCTGAGGTTTTCCGGCGGAATGCGCTCCAGGCCATAGGCGACCAGTTCCTTGGAGGCATGGCGCAGTTCTGCGGCCAGTTCGACGCCGGTGGCACCGGCGCCGACGATGGCGACCTTGACCTGGTGGCCGTCGTCATTGCTGGCATGGGCACGCAAATAGTGGCTGAGCAGCAGACGGCGGAAGCGCTCGGCCTGGTCGCGGCTTTCCAGGAAAATGCAGTTCTCGGCGGCGCCCGGGGTGCCGAAGTCATTGGTGGTGCTGCCGACGGAAATGACCAGGGTGTCGTATTCCAATTCGCGCTCGGGCAGCGGGGCGCGATCTTCCCGGGCCGGCTGGGCCGCCAGGCGGATACGCTTGTTGGCCCGGTCCAGACCGCACATGCGGCCGTATTGGAACTCGAAGTTGTTCCATTTGGCCTGGGCCACATAGTTCAGTTCGTCGCCGGTCGAGTTCAGCGAGCCGGCGGCGACCTCGTGCAGCAGCGGTTTCCACAGGTGGGTCATGTTGGCGTCGACCAGGGTGATCTTCGCTTGGAAGTTCCTGCCCATGGTCTTGCCGAGGCGAGTAGCGAGTTCCAAGCCGCCAGCGCCACCGCCGACGATTACGATACGATGAGTCATAGTTAGAGTCTCATAAGGCCAGAAAAAACCGGGGTAGGGGTCGCGGGGGCGAGCGCAAGGCAGCTCATAGCGCCAGGCGACCCAGAATTCGGCTCAGCAGGCCCAGGCAGACAACCACGGCCAGCACGATCAATGCGAGGCGCCATGGGCGGAACGGCTGGCGCTCCACCTGATGCTGCGGGGCGCTCAGGTACTCATCGACACGTTGCTGATCATCGGGGCTCAGGCGGCTTGGCATGCAGGGCTCGACATTCTGCGAAATCCTTCCATGCGACATTTGGGCAGGCCGAAATGTTCGCTGGACTGTTGACATGAATCATAACTCGTTGTGCCGCTCGGCTGGCAATATGTCTTTTGGCTAAATTTTTTAAAATGGGTAAAGTCCGCTCAACGGTAGCGGCCAATCACGGGATATATCTCTGGAGCGGCCTCTCCAAGGGCTTCTCAAACGTTTGTCTACTCACCCTCATGCTGGCTCTTTGCTGTCCGCCGGTCCGGTCGCGACCCGTATAGAATCGTCCGTTTTCCGGAGTTTTCCATGCCCATCCGCCCCATCGCACCTGCCGATCACATGGCCCTGCTGGCGCTCTGGCAGCGTACGCCGGGTCTGCAATTGCGTGACGAAGATGGCTACGAACCCTTTTGTGCCTATCTTGCCCGCAATCCGGAACTGAGCCTGCTGATCGAACTCGATGGACGAATCGTTGCCTCATTGCTGGTCGGTCATGACGGGCGCCGCGGTTACCTGCAACACCTGGCCGTCGACCAGACTTGCCGTGGTCGCGGCTTCGCCCGGGCGCTGCTGGACGAGGCGCTGGCCAGGCTTGCGCGATTGGGGATCGGCAAGTCCCATGTCTTCGTCTTGCGGGATGCCCCCCTAGCACAGACTTTCTGGTCGGCACAGGTGGGCTGGGAGAGGCGCAGCGACATTCAGGTCTATTCCACGCGAAGGAGCAGCGAGTGAGAATCTTCGCCGGCATCGTGCTTGCCCTGGCGCCCCTCTGGGTGTTGGCGCTCGAAGTGGGCGAACGGCTCACGCCCTGGACCCTACTGGACCAGCATGAGCAGGCCTACAGTCTGAACGAGGAAACCCGTGTCCTGCTGATCGCGCGCAGCATGGATGGCGCCCGGCTGGTCGAGGCGGTGCTCAAGACGAGGCCGCAGGGCTACCTGGAGGCGCGCAGGGCCGTGTTCGTCGCCGACATCAGCCGCATGCCCTCGCTGGTCGCCCGGCTGTTCGCCGTTCCGGCGATGCGTGACTATCCCTATCGCGTGTTGCTCGATCGCGATGCCCGAGTCGCTTCCCGTTATCCGGGCGATCCGGCCAAGGTGCTGTGGCTCGATCTGGAGCACGGGCGGTTGCGCGCCATGCGCGAATTCGCCGATGCCGGGACCCTGGTCGAGGCCCTGGAGCAGGCGGCACGGTGATCGCCGCCGATCTGCTGGCGCCCGATACCCGGCTGATTGGTGCGGGCCTTTATCTGGGATTGATGCTCTATGCCGTCTGGCGTGCACCCTGGCTGGAGCTGTTCAGCGACAGCCGGCGCCAGCATCTGGTGTTCGGCACCGTCCTGGCGCTGTTCCTGCTCTGGCTGGTGCGGCGCGATTTCGTTTCCGGACTCTCCTTTCACTTCATCGGCATGACGGCGGTGACCCTGCTGCTCGACTGGCCGCTGGCGATGCTCGTCGGATTGGCTGCGCAGCTCGGGCTACTGTTGCTGGGGCGGCAAGATCTGGCGGCGTTGGGCATCAACGGCCTGCTGCTGGTGGGCATTCCCGTGGCGATCACCGAAGGCTGCGCCCTGCTGGTCGAGCGTGCGCAGCCGCGCAACCTGTTCGTCTACATCTTCTGTTCGGGCTTCTTTCCCGCCGGGTTGAGCGCCCTGGCCTGCCTGCTGGCCGGATTCGCCGTGCTGTGGCTGGACGGCCGGTACGAAATGCCGCCGTGGCTGCAGGATTACCTCGGCTATCTGTGGCTAGTGATGTTCCCCGAGGCATTCATCAATGGAGCGGTTATCAGCGGCCTAGTGGTGTACTGCCCGGAGTGGCTGGAGACCTTCAACCGCAGCCGTTACTTGCAGGCGCCGTGGAAGGATGACGGGCCGCGCTGACCGATAGCGCGTCGGCACGCAAGGGCGCGCCCCTCCCGGGAGGGGCGGTCCTGGAAACGGCGGAGGGTGGCAGCCGTCCTGCGACCGTTCGGGACAGTTCAGTGGCCGCGGGGCGGCAGTTCTTCGGAAAACAATTCGCCTTCCAGGCTGTCGCCGGGGATCGCATGTTCCTCGGCTGCCCAGGCGCCCAGGTCGATCAGCTTGCAGCGCTCGCTGCAGAATGGCCGGTGCGGGCTTTGCGGGCCCCATTCGACCGGTGCTCGACAGGTGGGACAGGCTACCGTCAAGGGTTGTTTCATGGCTGGCCTCCGCGCAGGGTCAGGTAGAACCGGTGCAGGCGTTCGATCTCGCTGTGCAGCCAGACAAGATCACAGTCATTCGTCACTACGTCATCGGCTCGACGCAGGCGCTCTTCGCGACCGGCCTGGGTCTTGATAATCGCCTCGACCTGTTTCCGGTCGGCCCGGTCGCGTTGCATGGCACGCTCGAGCTGCAGGGATTCGGGCACATCGATGACCAGGATGCGCTGGGTCATCTTGTGCTGATCGGTTTCCAGCAGCAGGGGTGAAACCAGAATGGCATAGGGCGAGGTGGCGCGCTCGAGATAGCTGCGGATTTCCTGGCGTATCAGCGGATGCAGTAATTGCTCCAGCCAGCGGCGCTCCTCGGCGTTCTGGAAAATCCAGGCGCGCAGCGCGGCGCGATTGAGGTATCCGTCGGGCTGAAGAACGTCCGCGCCGAAATGCTCGGCGATCTTCGCCAGAGCCGGACGGCCGGGCTCGACCACCCAGCGCGCCGCCTCGTCGGCGTCCACCAGCGGCACACCTAGCGTTCTGAAATGCTGGGCGGCGGCGCTCTTGCCGCTGCCGATGCCGCCCGTCAGGCCGAGAATCCAGGGTTTCATGAGCGCTCCCAGTGCCGCAGTGCCGTGCTAGATACCCTGTTGCCAGCGGATATGCAACGCTTCGTGGCCCATGGCCCTTGCGTAAGGCGGCCGCACGCCGCCGGACACGGCGAAAGTCCGGTTCTTGGCGATCCGCGGAAGTGGCCAAGGCGGGTTCCGTCCTTACAGACCGACGAAGCGCAGGTAGCCGGCGGTGATCTGCTCGCCCCAGAGCAGGGCGATCCAGCCGGCGAAGGCGAGAAAGGGACCGAAGGGGATCGGCGTGCCGCTTTCGGCCTTGCGCAGGCGCAGGATGACGATCCCCAGCATGGCGCCGACCAGCGAGGAGAGCAGTACGGTCAGCGGCAGGATCTGCCAGCCACCCCAGGCGCCGAGCATCGCCAGCAGCTTGAAGTCGCCGTAGCCCATGCCTTCCTTGCCGGTGAGCAGCTTGAACAGCCAGTACATCGACCACAGGCTGAGATAGCCGGCCACCGCGCCCCAAAGGGCGTCCTCCAGGGAAACGAACAGGCCGAAGCTGTTGAAGATCAGACCTAGCCAGAGTAGGGGTAACACCAGCGAATCCGGCAGCAGTTGATGATCGTAATCGATCAGGCTCATGGCCAGCAGAGCCCAGCCGAGCAACAGCATGGCGCCGGCTTGCCAGCCGAAGCCGTAATGCCAGGCGACATGGGCCGAAAGCAGCCCGCAGGTCAGCTCCACCAGGGGGTAGCGCGCGCCGATCCGGGCCTTGCAGGCCGAGCAGTGACCACCCAAGAGCAGCCAACTGAGTAGGGGGATATTCTCCCAGGGCCTGATCCTGTACCCGCAATGTGGGCAATGGGAGTGGGGCAGCAGCAGATTGAAAGGCTCGCCGGAAGGCTCATCGGGCAGTTCCAGCACTTCCCGTGCCTGTGCCTGCCAGTCGCGCAGCATCATCTTCGGCAGGCGGTGGACGACCACGTTGAGAAAGCTGCCGACCAGCAGGCCCAGCAGCCCCGCGAAAACGGCGAAGGCCAGTCCGGGGCCGGCCAGAATATCGACGATGGACATGTTCAGACCACGGAGCCCAACTGGAAGATCGGCAGATACATGGCGACGATCAGGCCGCCGACCAGCACGCCGAGCACCGCCATGATCATCGGCTCCAGCAAACCGGTCAGGCTGTCCACCATGTTGTCCACTTCGGCTTCGTAGAAGCTCGCCACCCTGTCGAGCATTTCGTCCAGCGTGCCGGACTCCTCGCCGATGGCGGTCATCTGGATCGCCATGCTGGGGAAGGTGCCGGTGGTGCGCATGGAGAAGTTCAGTTGCATGCCGGTGGTGACGTCGGCCTTGATCTTCTTGGTGGCGTTGCGGAACACCACGTTGCCGGTGGCGCCGGCCACCGAGTCGAGCGCGTCGACCAGCGGCACACCGGCGGCGAAAGTGGTGGACAGGGTACGGGCGAAGCGGGCCACCGCCGACTTGTAGAGGATTTGGCCGACGATCGGCAGCTTCAGCAGGCTGCGATCCGTCCAGTTGCGAAACGCCTCGGAGCGCCGGTGGGCCTGCTTCAGGATGAGAACCACAGTGGGTATCCCCAGCAGTGCGTAGAACCAGTATTCCTGCAGGACTTCCGACAGGTTGACGACCAGCAGCGTAAACGCCGGCAGTTCGGCACCGAAGTTGGCGAACACCGACTGGAATTGCGGTACCACCTTTATTAGCAGAATGGCCGAGACGACGATCGCCACCAGGATCACCGCGATAGGGTAGGTCATCGCCTTCTTGATCCTGGCCTTCAGCGCCTCGGTCTTCTCCTTGTAGGTGGCGATCCGCTCCAGCAGGCTTTCCAGGGTGCCGGATTGCTCGCCGGACTCCACCAGGTTGCAGTAGAGGTCGTCGAAATAGCGAGGCTTCTTGCGCAGTGAAGCGGCGAAACCGTTGCCCGCCGCCACCTCCTGTTTCACTTCGTACACCAGCTTACGCATGGCCGGTTTGTCGAAACCCTCGGAGATGATGTCGAAGGCCTGCAGCAGCGGCACGCCGGCTTTCATCATGGTGGCCATCTGCCGGGTGAATAGAGCGATATCCAGCGCTTTGATCTTCTGGCCGCCGAACGGCGAACCGGCTTTCTTGCGTACCTTGGTCGGATTGATGCCCTGCTTGCGCAGTTGCGCCTTCACCAGCGCCGGATTTCTCCCGCTCAGTTCTCCCTTGATCCTGGCACCGCGCCGGTCGATGCCCTCCCAGGTGAACAGACTGATTTTCAACGCTTTTTCCGCCATGTCGGGGCCTGCCATCGAGTGTTTCTGGGTTGCGTTGCCGTTTGAAGTTGGCACAAGCCGGAAAGTGATGGAGAGAAGATCGGGAGACCCGTTTTTCTCGCACCATGCCGCTTTTCGAAGGAGCCTGCTCCTGCGGGGTATTACGGCCTGCTCCGGGGAGAGGGTGCTATAGGCCGCCACGCCCGGATCGCAGCCGCCGCAAGTGGATATTTCATGAACATGCGCTAGTCCTTGGTGACGCGGTTGACTTCTTCCAGGCTGGTGACGCCCTGCATTGCTTTTTGCAGGGCCGATGCGCGCAGGTCGTTGAAACCCTCGGCGCGCATTTGCCGGGCGATATCGATGGAGTTGCCGTCCCCCATGATAATGCGCTGCAGGGCCGGAGTGATTTTAACCACTTCATAAATGCCGACCCGGCCCTTGTAGCCGCCGTTGCAGTTCTCGCAACCGGTCGGGGCATAAAGCCTGAAGACGCCGATGCGCTTTTCCGGAAATCCCTCGGCGAGCAGCGTTTCGTGGGGAATGTCCACCGCTTGCTTGCAGGCGCACAGCTTGCGCGCTAGGCGCTGGGCGATGATCAGGTTCACCGAGGTGGCGATATTGAAGGAGGGCACGCCCATATTGCGCAGGCGGGTCAGAGTTTCCGCCGCGCTATTGGTGTGCAGGGTGGACATCACCATGTGGCCGGTCTGCGCGGCCTTGATGGCGATCTCCGCGGTTTCCAGGTCGCGGATCTCGCCGACCATGATGATATCCGGGTCCTGGCGCAGGAAGGCGCGCAGCGCCTGGGAGAAGTCCATGCCCTGGCGTGGGTTGACGTTGACCTGGTTGATGCCTTCCAGGTTGATTTCCACCGGGTCCTCGACGGTGGAGATGTTCACCTCCGTGGTATTGAGAATGTTCAGGCCGGTATACAAGGACACCGTTTTGCCCGAGCCGGTCGGACCGGTCACCAGGATCATGCCCTGCGGCTGGGTCAGTGCCTCCAGGTAGAGCGCCTTCTGGCTCTCTTCGTAGCCAAGGGCATCGATACCCATCTGCGCGCTGGACGGGTCGAGAATCCGCATCACCACCTTTTCGCCCCACAGCGTGGGCAAGGTGTTGACCCGAAAGTCGATGGCGTTGCCCTTCGGCAGCTTCATCCTGATCCGACCGTCTTGCGGTTTACGCCGCTCGGAGATATCCAGCCCGGCCATCACTTTCAGGCGCGCGGCGATCTTCGGCGCCGACCGGACGGGCGGACGGGCCACCTCATGGAGGATGCCGTCGGTGCGAAAACGCACCCGGTGGCTCTTCTCGTAAGGCTCGAAGTGCAGGTCCGAGGAGCCGCGGCGGATCGCATCCAGCAATATCTTGTTGATGAAGCGCACCACTGGCGCATCTTCGGCATCTCCGGCCGGATTGAGCGCTTCGTCATGCCGGTCGCCGGCTTCGATGTCGAGACCGTCCGGCCCGGCGTCCGTGAGATCGTCCAGGGCGCTACCGGTGCCCTCGAAGTACTTCTCCATGGCTTCGCCAAGACGGTCGTCCTCGACCAGGATGGCTTCGGTGTTCAGCCCGGTGCCGAAGCGGATCTCGCGAATCGCCTCGTGGTTGGTCGGGTCGGAAATCGCCACGAACAGCCGGTTGCCGCGCCGCCACAACGGCAGAGCGCGATGCTGGCGGATTAGTTTCTCGCTGAGCAAGTCGCGGGGCTGGTTTTCCCGCTCCAGCGTCCCGAGATCGAACAAGGCGATGCCGAACTGCTCCGCGGCCAGCTCCGCCAATCCCCGGCTCTTGACCAGCTTGTTCTGCACTAGCCAGGTGACCAGCGGGGTTTGGTTGCGCAGCGCCTGCCGCTGGGCCTGCAGGACCGTCTTCTCGTCGATCAGTCCGGCCAGCACCATCTGCCGTGCCAGACCGTGGAGGGAAATGTCGTCGTGCATCGGGTGGACAGGTCTCTGCGCCAGGAAAAGATGACGAGCCGAGGGCTGCTCGCCGCCGAGTGCTCTCAAGCTCATTCCTATCCCTTACTCACCGGGAAGGCTGGAGCATGAGTCGAAAAACAGGGAGTGTTTCCCTGTATGAGCAATGACTCGCCTTGTAAATCAGTCGCCAATTCGAAGTGACCGAGTGACGGAAAATGTCAGAAGTTGGCGGCCTTGGGGAGTAGGGCTGTTGTAAAAGTATGCCGGGTTGGCGATTTCTGCATGCTTCTACGATAGGAGGCTGGGGAGCTTCGTCACAGTTACAGGTTATTGTTTTGTGATTCGTTACTCATGTCTCGGGTCGGTTTGAATACCGATTTATAAGTCGAAGCTTGGGGATGAAACTTTCAGACAATTTTGCGCAAGCGTTTTTAGCCCTCAAAGGTCTAGAGCATCACGGAAGAGGTCAGGCATGTCTGGTACATTGCTTTTAATGAGTCTGGCAGACTAGGAAGAACGCCTGAATACTTCAAGGAGATGTTTCATGAAAGCTCAAGCGCAAAAGGGTTTTACTCTGGTCGAATTAATGATCGTGGTAGCGATCGTCGGAATTTTAGCTGCGGTGGCGTTGCCGACTTATCAGGATTACACCGCGCGTGCCAAGGTTTCTGAGGTTGTATTGGCAGCCTCTGGTTGCCGCATCGCGATTACCGAAGCCTCGCAGATTGGTTTCGCTGCCGATGCAACCGCCGATGGGTTCGGTTGTGGTGAGACTGCTAGTGGTGCCGATGCTCCATCCCAGTATGTGGCATCGGTCAACACCTCTGCAGTCGGGGTTATTACTGTCATTGCCCAAAATATTTCCCAACTTGGCACTAATACCGCTCTGGAGTTTGTTCCTTATACCGACGCAGGCTTGTCCGCTGCTGCTAGTGCTAAGGATTTCAATCGCACAACTTTGAACTCTGTAAAAGGATGGAGGTGTCAGTCGGCCGCATCGAATGGCATAGAGTCTAAGTATCTGCCTGCTAGCTGTCGTTAATTCGGCTTCGTAATCTTGAAGAGTAGTGTAACCTGCCGCCCCCACGTGTAGTTTCTCGTCGTCTCCGGCGGGCTTTCTCTATATGGACTCCCCTGGTTGCCAGTGAAAAGCCTTGTCGACGACGTGGTACGACTGCTTCTGCATATTCGGCTTTCGGCGAAGACGTGTTTGTCTTGAGTCATGGCGAATAGCCGCTCCGCCCTGGCGGCCTCGGTGATCAGTGGACCTGGAGCAAAGACAGGTTTCGCACAGGCCGGTTCGCCATTGCTGCATGTCACTGTGCAATCGTGATGGATCTTCGACTCAACGTCTTCCGGAGTGTACGGCCTGGCCCCCGGCCGGGCCGATAACTTTCACTCCGGCCGAGAATCGCCCAGGCAAGCCGAGCATTTTTGTTCGCCGAGGCAACGACTGTAACGATGTCCAGGTCACGTCACCTTGCGCTGCTGTACCGCGAGCCGACGACCGAGCGCCAGGCCTTGGAAAAGGCCCCTTGTGGTGTTGCATGGAATGCGTGGGCCGGCTGCTTCCAGATGAATATCGAGTATTCCTGCCATAACGGTTCGATCCGAAAGCGCAGCGAATATCGAATTTCGTGCCTGAATATTCGTAGCGAATGGCTCAAGCGCTGGGTGGCAGGAAAAGGCGAACTCCTTTCACAACTGCAGCCGCATCGACAGATCCACTGCCTTGATGTCCTTGGTCAGGGTACCGAGGGAGATATAGTCGACACCGGTTTCGGCGATCTGGCGCAGGTTGCTTTCGTTGATGCCGCCGGAGGCTTCCAGCTTGGCCCGGCCGGCGGTACGGCGCACGGCGATGTGCATGTCTTCGAGGCTGAGTTCGTCGAGCATGACGATGTCGGCGCCGGCGTTCAGGGCCTGGTCGAGTTCTTCCAGGTCCTCGACCTCGACTTCCACCGGCTTGCCGGGCGCGATGCGCCGAGCCGTGGCGACTGCCGCGGCGATACCGCCACAGGCGGCGATGTGGTTTTCCTTGATCAGGAAGGCATCGAACAGGCCAATACGGTGGTTGTGGCAGCCGCCGCAGGTGACCGCGTACTTCTGCGCCAGGCGCAGGCCGGGGAGGGTCTTGCGGGTGTCCAGTAGGCGCACCGGGGTGCCCTCGACCAGGTCGGCGTAATAGCGGCAGCGGGTGGCCACGGCGGACAGGGTCTGGAGGAAGTTCAGGGCGCTGCGTTCGCCGCTGAGCAAGGCCCGGGCCGGACCCTCCAGGCTGAATAGCAGCTTGTCGGCGTCGACCCGTTCGCCATCGGCGACCTCCCAGCGCACGGCGACGCGCGGGTCGATCTGGCGGAACACTTCGTCGACCCAGGCGCTGCCGGCGATCACCGCCGCCTCGCGGGTGATGACGCGGGCCTGGGCCTGGCGGCTTTCGGGAATCAGTTGCGCGGTGATGTCGCCGCCGCCGATGTCCTCGGCCAGGGCGCGGCGGACGTTGGCCGCGATTTCGGCGCTCAGATCGGCAAGGATGAGGTCTGGCATGAAGGACTCCGGCAAGTTGGGTGCCCAGGATTATAGGGGGGCGTGCCGTCTCCCGTGCAGTCCGGAGTCGTTGCGCAACAGCGCATCGCTTGGCCCGGCAGCCCGGCTGCTCTAGAGTGTCGGCTGGTTTCAGGAGAGATGCATGCAGTTCGACCCCTCCACCGGTTGGTTCCAGGGTATCCGCCATTGTCCGTCGCCGAATTTCAATGCCCGCCCACAAGGTGAAATTTCCCTGCTGGTGATCCATAACATAAGCTTGCCGCCGGGCTGTTTCGGCACCGGCAAGGTGCAGCAGTTCTTTTGCAACTGCCTGCCGGCGGACGAGCATCCCTATTTCGCGTCCATCGCCGCGCTGCGGGTGTCGGCGCATTTCTTCATCGAGCGCGACGGGGCGGTCACCCAGTTCGTCTCCTGCCTGGAACGTGCCTGGCACGCCGGGCAGTCGTGCTTCGAGGGCCGCGAGAACTGCAATGACTTCTCCCTCGGCATCGAGCTGGAAGGCACCGACGAACTGGCGTACAGCGACGCCCAATACGTCAGCCTGACGCTCCTTACCCGTCTGCTGCTGCAGGCTTATCCGGCGCTCGATGTCCGACGCATCCGTGGCCATGCCGATATTGCCCCGCAGCGCAAGACCGATCCGGGGCCGGCGTTCGATTGGGTGCGCTACCGCACCGCCCTATCCGATCCGGGAGATATTCGATGACGTTTCTGGTGCTCCTGCTGGCCTTGCTGGTGGAGCGGTTTTCCCGCTGGCGCCTACATATCCAGCAGGACATTTTCTGGCTGAGGTTGCTGGACCGGGTCGAGACGGACCCGGATCTTGCCGGCGATCCGCGGCGCGCGCTGTTCCGCCTGGTGCTGTTGCCGGTGCTAGTGCTGGGCGTGCTGCTGGCGCTGCTGTCGCTCCCGCTCTACGGCTGGCTAGCGATGCCGCTGCATGTTTTTGTGCTGGTCTACAGCTTGGGACGCGGCGATATCCTGACCGAGCTGAAGCCGTTCCGCGAGGCCTGTCTGGCGGCCGAGCGCGACGATCTAGCGGTGGGGGCCAAGGAGAGCCTGTCGCTGCTGTGCCGGGTGCAGAGCTACCTGCTCTGGCAAGCCTATCAGAGCTTCTTCGCGGTGATTTTCTGGTACGCCCTGCTCGGGCCTGTGGCGGTGCTGGCCTATCGGCTGACGGCGCTGACCGGCGAGCACACGAGCCTGCCGGCCCTGCGCGAGCATTCGGTGCGCCTGCGCCATCTGCTCGACTGGCTGCCGGCACGGGGCCTGGCCCTGAGCTTCGCCCTGGTCGGCAATTTCGGCGCGGTGTTCCGCGTGCTGCTGCGCTATCTGTCGGATCGCGGGGTACCGGCGGCGAAAGTGGTGATCGAGGCCGGATGGGCGGCCAACGAGGGGCTGGAGGCAGAGGTGCTGGCCGGCGAAGCGGGGCTGATGACCCTGGACGAGCTGTGGCAACTGCTGGTGCGCGCCGGGATGCTCTGGTACGTGGTGATGGCGCTGGCGATCCTGTTTCTCTAGGCCGGGTGCCCGGCCCATGGGTCCACCAAGCGAGGACTCGATAAAAAACGCTACGCGGTTTTTTAGCCGATGCCTGGAGCGGATTCATCCGCCATCATCGGCACGCTTCGGAAACTTCGCAGGCAAGGTTGCAATTCCGCTCAGCGCCAGCCGAACAACTCGCAGGCGTTGCGCGTGCTGGCCTCGGCCAGGACCTGCGGTTCGACTCGCATGATCGCGGCGAGGGCGGCGCAGATGTCCGGCAGATGCTCCGGGCTGTTGCGCATGCCCGGGTGCATCGCCGGCGCCATGTCCGGAGCGTCGGTTTCCAGCACCACGGCCTCCAGTGGCAGTTCAGCGACGACCTTGCGCAGGCGGTTGGCCTGGGGCCAGGTCGGCGCGCCGCCGAGCCCCAGGCGAAAACCCAATTTCAGGTATTCCCACGCTTCTTCGCGGCTGCCGCTGAAGGCATGGACGATGCCGGCGCGGGGTGGGCGCAGGCGTTTCAGGGTGGCGACGGTCGCGGCATGGGCGCGCCGCACGTGCAGCAGGACCGGCAACTCCATGTCCGTCGCCAGCCGCAACTGGGCCTCGAACAGCGCCTGCTGGCGTTCGCGATCCAGTTCCGCCAGATAGTAGTCGAGACCGAACTCGCCGATCGCGCAGAGCCGGTCGTCGCCGCGCAGGCGCTGCAGCCAGGCGCCGAGTTCCCGCAGGTCACTCGCATGGTGCCGCTCCAGATAGACCGGGTGCAGGCCAAGGGCGGCGTACAGGCCGGGCTCGGCGCAGGCCAGCTCCCACACCCGCTGCCAGTTCGCGCGGTGCACCCCGGCCAGCACCTGTCGGTCGACGCCCAGTATCCGGCTGCGGCTCAGCACGGCGGCGCGGTCGGCGTCGAAGTCGGGGAAGTCGAGGTGGTTGTGGGTGTCGATCAGGCGCACCGGCGGCGGACTCCTCGGAGAGCGGGCTTCTCCAAGGATATCCCGTCGTCGCCTGCCCGGTTCAGGCCGTGCGCTGCAGGCTGTCCGCCCGCGGGCTGCCGAGAGCCGGCAGGCGCTCGCCGCGGCCGATGGCGAAATAGCGCAGGCCGTAACGGGCCAGGCGTTCCGGGTCGAACAGGTTGCGGCCGTCGATGATCACCGGAGCCGCCAGCTTGCGGGCGATCAGCGCGAAGTCCGGGGCCTTGAACTGTTGCCATTCGGTGCAGATCAGCAGGGCGTCGGCGCCGCTCAGCACGGCCTCCGGGGTGCCCATCAACTGCAGCCGCTCGTCGTCGCCGTAGAGCCGCTGAGCCTCGTGCATGGCCTCCGGGTCGTAGGCGCGCACCCGCGCGCCGGCGGCCCACAGCGCTTCCATCAGGTCGCGGCTGGGCGCTTCGCGCATGTCGTCGGTGTTCGGCTTGAAGGCCAGTCCCCAGAGGGCGAAGGTCCGCCCGCGCAGGTCGTCGCCGAAATGGCGGCGCACCAGTTCGAACAGCTTGCCCTTCTGCCGCGCATTGACCGCCTCGACCGCCTGCAGCAGGTCGCTGGCGCAGCCCGCTTCGCCGGCGCTGTGGATCAGCGCCCGCAGGTCCTTGGGAAAGCACGAGCCGCCGTAGCCGCAACCGGGATAGATAAAGTGGTAGCCGATGCGCGGGTCGGCGCCGATGCCCTGGCGCACCGCTTCGATGTCTGCGCCCAGATGCTCGGCCAGCTCAGCCATCTGGTTGATGAAGCTGATCTTGGTGGCGAGCATGCAGTTGGCCGCGTATTTGGTCAGTTCGGCGCTGCGCAGGTCCATGAACAGCATGCGGTCGTGGTTACGGTTGAACGGCTCGTAGAGTTCGCGCATGGTTTCGCGGGCATGCGCTGAGGTGATGCCGACGATGATGCGGTCCGGCCTGCGGCAGTCGGCCAGGGCCGAGCCTTCCTTGAGAAATTCCGGGTTGGAAACGATCTCGAAGTCCAGACTCCGCCCGGCGTCCTTCACGGCCTTGGCGATGCGCGCCTGCAGACGGTCGCCGGTGCCGACCGGCACGGTGGACTTCTCGACGATCACCAGCGGATCGCGGCGATGGCGGGCGATGGCGTCGCTGACCGCCAGCACGCCGGCGAGGTCGGCCGAACCGTCCGCCTGCGAGTCGGTGCCGACGGCGATGAACGCTACCCGGCCGTGCTCGACGGCCGCCCGCTCGTCGGTGGTGAAGCGCAGCCGCCCGGCCTCCAGGCTCTCCCGCACCAGCTCGGCCAAGCCGGGCTCGTAGAGGCGCACCTGGCCGCGCTGCAACTGGGCGATCTTGACCGCGTCGATGTCCATGCAGAGCACGTCGTGGCCGACCTCCGCCATGACCGCGGCCTGCACCAGACCCACGTAACCGATGCCGAAGACGCTGATTTTCAAGACCGATACCCCCGAGTGCGCAAGCGATGCAGCGATGCTGGCGCAGCGATGTGTCAGGGATTTTACGATTCCGTGGCGGATCGGCGGAGCGGGACGGTCGGCGTCCGCCGTCATGTTCCGGTCAAGGGAATGGCCTAAACCGTTGTTTGTTTCCTCGGGGTCCGTACTGGGAAGACGTACATGAGCGATATCGATAGCCACCGTCGCCGCCTGCTGAAGGGACTCGGCGCCGGCCTGCTGCTGCCGGGGATGGGCTGCGCCCCGGCGCTGATCGCCGCTCCCGGCGCCCGGCCGCGCATCACCGACGGTGTGCAGTACGGCGACCTGCAGGGCGACCGCGCGGTGATCTGGAGCCGCTGCGACCGGGCGGCGCGGATGATCGTCGAGTGGGACACCCGCAGCGTGTTCAGCGCGCCGCGGCGGCTGGTGGGGGAGGTGACCGACGCCAGCCGCGACTTCACCGCGCGCATCGACCTGAGCGGCCTGCCGCCGGACCAGTCGATCTTCTACCGGGTGCGTTTCGAGGACGCCCGCGACGGCAGCCTCGGCGAGCCCTGCTTTGGCCACCTGCGCAGTGCCCCGGCGCAGGCGCGGGATATCCGCTTCGTCTGGGGCGGCGACGTTGCCGGGCAGGGCTTCGGCATCAATCCGCAGATCGGTGGCATGCGCATCTACGAGGCCATGCGCCGGCGCCAGCCGGATTTCTTCCTGCACAGCGGCGACTGCGTCTATGCCGACGGACCGATCAGCGCACAGATCCAGACCGCCGACGGCCAGGTGTGGAAGAACCTGGTCACCGAGGCCAAGAGCAAGGTGGCCGAGACCCTCGACGAGTTCCGCGGCAATTACCGCTACAACCTGCTCGACGACAACCTGCGCCGCTTCAATGCCGAGGTGCCGCAGATCTGGCAGTGGGACGACCACGAGGTGACCAATAACTGGTCGCCGGGCAAGGAGCTGGACGAACGCTACCGGGTGCGCGACATCGGCCTGCTCGCCGCCCGCGGCCGCCAGGCCTTCCTCGAGTATTCGCCGATGCGCGTGCTGCGCCCGGACGGTGCCGGGCGCATCTACCGCAAGCTCGACTACGGTCCGCAACTGGAGGTGTTCGTGCTGGACATGCGCAGCTACCGCGATGCCAACAGCGACAACCTGCAGCCGCGCCAGGGGCCGGGCACCGCCTTCCTCGGCCATCCCCAGCTCGACTGGCTGAAGCGCGAGCTGCGTGCCTCGAAGGCGCTGTGGAAGGTGATCGCCGCGGACATGCCGGTCGGCCTGCTCATCCCCGACGGCGAGGACGCCCAGGGCCGGCGGCGCTGGGAGGCGATCGCCAACGGCAACGACGGGCCGGCCCTCGGCCGCGAGCTGGAGATCGCCGAACTGCTGGCCTTCATCCGCCGGCAGGAGATCCGCAACATCGTCTGGCTGACCGCCGACGTGCACTACTGCGCGGCTCACCACTACAGCCCGGAGCGGGCGGTCTTCCAGGATTTCGAGCCGTTCTGGGAGTTCGTCGCCGGCCCGCTCAACGCCGGCAGCTTCGGTCCCAATCCGCTGGACCGCACCTTCGGACCCGAGGTGGTGTTCCAGAAGGCGCCGCCGGTGGCCAACAGCTCGCCGCTGGCCGGCTACCAGTTCTTCGGCGAGGTTAGAGATCGAGGCACGGAGCGGCCTGCTGCGGGTCAGCCTGCGGGACATCGACGGCGTGGCGGTGTACGGCCAGGAGTTGCAGCCGGCCTGAGCTGTTTCCGCCTACGGCTGTCTGCGGCGCACCTTCAGGGTGCGCGGGATGGCCTCGATCCCCGGCTGGTAGTCGCCCTCGATGGCGCGCAGGGTCTGCTCGAGTACCCGTTCGGCGATGCGGTCGTACTGCTGGGTGATGGTATTGACCTGCAGTGGCACGAAGTCCAGTAACTGGGCGTCGCCGAAGGTGGCCAGGCGCAGGTCGGCGAAGGTCTCCGCCGGGTAGTCGCGCAGCGCCTCGAAGACGCCTTCGAGCAGCACGTAGGAGGTGGTCACCAGGGCGTCCGGCCGGTTTGCGCCGTTCAGCAGCTCGCGCATCTGCCGGCAGCCGCAGGCCCGGCTGAATTGCTCGGCGTGGTGCACGCTGACGATTCCTTCGAAGCCTTCCAGGGCCTGGTGGAAGCCGCGCTCGCGGGCCTGGCTGATCGGCAGGGCGCTGTAGGCGTCGATCAGCGCGATGTGCCGTGGCGGCGGGTCGAGCAGGCTGGCGGTAAGCTGGGCGCCGGCCAACTGGTCGTCGCTGACCACCGAACGGATATGCGCGGCGTCGAGGGCGCGGTCGACGGCGATCACCGGCAGCCCGCCCTCGACTAGGTTGCGATAGAGTGGGTCGTCCTGCGGCAGGCAACTGGCGACGATCAGCGCGTCGCAGCGCCGCGAGCGGAACAATTCGAGCAACTGGCGCTCGCTGGCCGAGTCGTCGTCGGAACTGGCGATCAGCAACTGGTAGCCGAAGGCACGGGCGCCCTGTTCGAGCAGTTTGGCCAGGCGCGCGTAGCTCGGGTTCTCCAGATCCGGGAGGATGAAGCCCAGGCAGCGGCTTTGGCCGCGGCGCAGGCCAGCGGCCTGCTGGTCGAGTAGATAGCCGTAGCGCTCGACCACCGCCAACACGCGTTCCACGGTGGCCGGACTGATGCGCCGCTGGGCGGCCTGGCCATTGATCACATAGCTGGCGGTGGTGACGGACACCTGGGCCAGACGGGCGATATCGCTGAGTTTCAAGGTTGCATCCTGGGTAACGGCATGGCTTCAAGGATCGCTCATTATCGGGTAACGTGCCAGCCTTCGGTGAAACGATTCAGCAGGTGATCCTTTAAACTATTCTTCATAAATTACTGGCGTCGCCTGCGCTCGACGGTAACTCTTGCCAGAACTAGAACAATTAGGAGATTTCCATGCTCGAGTTGAATGCCGCGCAGATCCGCATGGGCCGCGTCGCGCCGAACAAGCAGGCGGCGCTGGAGTTGCTGGCCGAGGGGCTGGTCGACGACGGGTTGGTCGAACCCGGCTACCTCACCGGCATGCAGGCCCGCGAAGCCCAGGGCTCGACCTATCTCGGCCAGGGCATCGCGATTCCCCATGGTACGCCGGAAACCCGCGACCAGGTGAAGCGTACTGGCGTGCGTCTGATCCAGTTCCCCGACGGTGTAGACTGGGGTGACGGTCAGCAGGTCTACCTGGCGATCGCCGTCGCTGCCCGTTCCGACGAGCACCTGCACCTGTTGCAACTACTGACCCGGGCGCTCGGCGAGGGGGATCTGAGCCAGGCGCTGCGCGAGGCCGGCGAGCCCGAACAACTGGTCGCACTACTGCAGGGCGCACCGCGCGAACTGGCCCTGGACAGTCAACTGATCGGCTTGGGCGTGGCCGCCGAGGATTTCGACGAATTGGCTTGGCATGGCGCGCGCCTTTTGAAGCGGGCCGGCTGCGTGGCTTCCGGCTTCGCCGGCAGCCTGCTGCAGAGTCAGCCGCTGCCCTTGGGCGAGGGACTCTGGTGGCTCAACAGCGAGCAGGTGGTGGAGCAACCTGGGCTCGCCTTCGTCACCCCGGCCCGGCCACTCGTTCTGCACGGCCAGCCGCTGACCGGGCTGTTCTGCCTGGCCAGCCTGGGCGAAGCGCACCGCCAGTTACTCGAGCGACTCTGCGACCTGCTGATCGAGGGGCGCGGCGCCACCTTCAGCCAAGCCACCTGCAGCCGTGCCGTACTGGAGGCCCTGGGCGCCGAACTGCCGGAGGACTGGCCGAGCCTGCGCGTCACCCTGGCCAACGCCCACGGGCTGCACGCGCGGCCGGCCAAGGCGCTGGTCGAAATCGCCCAGTCCTTCGACGGTGAGATCCGCATCCGTCTGGCCGGCGAGAGCGGCCGTGGGGTGTCGGCCAAGAGCCTGAGCAAGTTGCTGGCGCTCGGCGCGCGGCGCGGCCAGGCACTGGAGTTCAGCGCCGAACCGGCGATTGCTGCCGATGCCCTGCCGGCGATCGAGGCGGCCGTGCTGGCCGGCCTCGGCGAGAGCGTCGAGCCCCTGGCGTTGCCGGGCGAGACGCCGCCGCCCGAAGAGCCCAGCACCTCCACCTTCGTCCGGCCGCAGGCACCGGCGGCCGGCGCGCGTCTGCAGGCGGTCGCCGCCGCGCCGGGCATCGCCATCGGTCCGGCGCTGGTGCGCACCCCGTTGGAGCTCGACTACCCGCAGCGCGGCCAGGGCATGCTGGTCGAGCTGCAACGCCTGGACAGCGCCCTGGCGCAGGTCACCGCGGACATCCAGCGGCTGATCGACGACAGCGAGGAAGTCAACGTCCGCGAGATCTTCATTACCCATCAGGCGATGCTGCGCGATCCGACGCTGCGCGAGGACGTCAACGCGCGCCTGGCCGACGGCTTTAGCGCCGAGGCCGCTTGGAGCGTGGAAACTGAGGCGGTGGCGCGGCAGCAGGAGGCCCTGCACGATGCGCTGCTCGCCGAGCGCGCCGCCGACCTGCGCGACATCGGCCGGCGGGTGCTGGCGCACCTGTGCGGCGTCGAGGCGCCGCGCGAGCCGGACGAGCCCTATATCCTGGTGATGGACGAGGTAGCACCCTCCGATGTGGCCAGTCTCAACTGCCAGCGCGTGGCCGGCATTCTCACCGCCCGCGGCGGCGCCACCGCGCACAGCGCGATCATCGCCTGCGCCCTGGGCATTCCGGCCATCGTCGGTGCCGGCGAGGCGGTGCTGGCGCTGGCCCAGGGTACCCCGTTGCTGCTCGACGGCGATCATGGTGTGCTGCGCGTCGGGCCTGACGCGCAGACCCTCGAGCAGGCGCGCCGCGAGCGCGAGGCCAACCGGTTGCGCCGCGAGCGCGCCCACGCCGAGCGCATGCTGCCGGCGGTGACCCGCGACGGCCACGCGGTGGAGGTGGCGGCAAACATCGGCGCTAGCGGCGAGAGCGCCGAGGCGGTCGAACTGGGCGCCGAGGGGGTCGGCCTGCTGCGCACCGAATTGGTGTTCATGGACCACGCCCAGGCGCCGGACCGGCACACCCAGGAAGCCGAATACCGCCGCGTGCTCGACGGCCTCGACGGTCGGCCGCTGGTGGTGCGCACCCTGGACGTCGGTGGCGACAAGCCCTTGCCTTACTGGCCGATGCCGGCCGAAGAGAACCCCTTCCTCGGCGTGCGCGGTATCCGCCTGAGTCTGCAGCGCCCGGACATCCTGGAGATTCAGTTGCGCGCGCTGCTGGCCTCGGCCGACGGCCGGCCGCTGCGGATCATGTTCCCGATGGTCGGCGGCGTCGAGGAATGGCGCATCGCCCGCGACTTGGCCCTACGCCTGCGCGAGGAGATCCCGGTCGACGACCTGCAGCTCGGCATCATGGTCGAGGTGCCCTCGGCCGCGCTGCTGGCCCCGGTGCTGGCCCGCGAAGTGGACTTCTTCAGCATCGGCACCAACGACCTGACCCAGTACACCCTGGCCATTGACCGTGGCCATCCGACCCTGTCGGCCCAGGCCGACGGCCTGCATCCCGCCGTCCTGCGCTTGATCGGCATGACCGTCGAGGCGGCCCATGCCGAGGGCAAGTGGGTCGGCGTGTGCGGCGAACTGGCCGGCGACATGCTCGCCGTGCCGCTGCTGGTCGGCCTCGGGGTGGACGAACTGAGCGTCTCGGCGCGCTCCATCGCCCTGGTCAAAGCCAGGGTGCGCGAACTCGATTTCGTCCACAGCCGGGCGCTGGCGCAGCGGGCCCTGGCGCTGGAGAGCGCCGGCGCGGTACGCGATCTGGTTGGGGAAACGCACTGATGGCGCGCGTCCTGACCCTGACCTTGAACCCGGCGCTGGACCTGACCTTGCGCCTCGACAGCCTGCAGCCGGGCACGGTCAACCGCAGCCAGGCGCTGCTCAGTCACGCCGCCGGCAAGGGCCTGAACGTCGCCCAGGTACTCGCCGACCTGGGACACCGGGTGACCGTCTGCGGCTTTCTCGGCAGCGCCAACGCGGCGCCCTTCGAGGTATTGTTCCATCGCCGCGGTTTCCTCGATGCCTTCGTCCGGGTGCCGGGAGAGACCCGTAGCAATATCAAGCTGACCGAGCGCGATGGGCGGATCACCGAGATCAACGGGCCTGGACCACTGGTCGAGGCCGAGCACCGCGAAGCCTTGCTCGAACGGCTGGAGCCGATCATCGGTGGGCACGACGCCGTGGTGGTCGCTGGCAGCCTGCCGCAGGGTGTGGAGGCGCAATGGTTCGCCGTGCTGCTGCGTCGGCTCGGAGCTTTCGGCGTGCCGCTGGTGCTGGACAGCAGCGGCGCGGCCCTGCGTGCCGGTCTGGAGCTGGCGCCCTGGCTGGTCAAGCCGAACGAGGAGGAGCTGGCCGAGGTCCTCGGCGTCGCCGCGGACGAGGCACTGAGCGCCGCGCCGCGCCTGCGCGCCCAGGGCGTCGAGCATGTACTGCTGTCGCGCGGCGCGGCCGGAGCCAGTTGGTTCGGTCCGGGCATCGCCCTGGCGGCGCGCCCGCCCAAGGTCGAGGTGGTCAGCACGGTGGGCGCCGGCGATTCGCTGCTCGCCGCGACCCTGCACGGTCTGCTCGAGGGCTGGCCGGCCGAGCGCACCCTGCGCCTGGCTACCGCCATCGCCGCCCAGGCGGTCACCCAACTGGGCTTCGGCATCCACGACCGGGAACAACTGGTGCGCCTGGAGGCGGGCGTCACGGTCACCTCGCTGGCCTGATACGACACAACAAGAAAAGAGGTTTCTTTTTCATGAATCTGCTGATCGTCACTGCCTGTCCGAGCGGCATGGTCACCAGCGTGCTCTGCGCGCGCCTGCTGGAAGCGGCGGCCCTGCGCCTGGGCTGGACCACCCGCGTCGAGGTGCATGATCCCAGGGCGATCGGCTCGCCGCTCACCGAGGAAGACATCGCCGTCGCCGATCTGGTGGTGGTGGTCAAGACCGGCGAACTGGCGCTCGATCGCTTCGCCGGCAAGCGTCTGCTGCAATCCACCCCGGCCGATGCGCTGCAAGACCCGCAGCGCTTCCTCGAAGAGGCCGCCGCGCGTGCCGAGCCGTTCCAGCCGGGGGCGGCCGCACCGGCTGCCGCGTCCGGTGCCCAGCCGCGGTTGGTGGCGGTGACCGCCTGTCCGACCGGGGTGGCCCACACCTTCATGGCCGCCGAGGCTCTGCAGCAGGCCGCCAGGCAGCTCGGCTACGCGCTGCAGGTGGAGACCCGTGGTTCGGTGGGCGCGCGCAATCTGCTCGACGAGGCGGCCATCGCCGCCGCCGACGTAGTGCTGCTGGCTACCGACATCGAGGTGGACACCAGCCGCTTCGCCGGCAAGAAAATCTACCGCTGCGGCACCGGCGTGGCCCTCAAACAGCCGCATCAGACCCTGCGCCGTGCCCTTGAGGAGGCGCTGCCGCAGGTCGGCGTAGGCCCCGCAGCGGCCGCCACACCGGGCAAGGCGGTGAGAAGCGGCCCCTACAAACACCTCTTGACCGGGGTCTCCTACATGCTGCCGATGGTGGTGGCCGGCGGCCTCCTGATCGCTCTGTCGTTCGTCTTCGGCATCGAGGCGTTCAAGGAGGAGGGCAGCCTGGCCGCGGCGCTGATGCGGATCGGCGGCGACACCGCGTTCAAATTGATGGTGCCGGTGCTGGCCGGCTATATCGCCTATTCCATCGCCGACCGTCCCGGTCTCGCGCCGGGGATGATCGGCGGCCTGCTGGCCGGCGAACTGGGCACGGGCTTCATCGGCGGCATCGCCGCTGGCTTTCTCGCCGGCTATTGCTCGCACGCCCTCGGTCGCTGGCTGCGCCTGCCGGCCAGCCTCGAATCGCTCAAGCCGATCCTGCTGATCCCGCTGCTCTCCAGCCTGTTCACCGGGCTGGTGATGATCTATGTGGTCGGTGCGCCGGTGGCCGGCATGCTCGCCGGGCTGACCGACTTTCTCAATGGCATGGGCAGCACCAATGCCGTACTCCTCGGCCTGCTGCTCGGCGGCATGATGTGCATCGACCTGGGCGGGCCGGTCAACAAGGCGGCCTATGCTTTCTCGGTGGGGCTGCTGGCTTCGCAGAGCTACGCGCCGATGGCGGCGACCATGGCGGCCGGCATGGTGCCGCCGCTCGGCATGGCTATTGCCAGCCTGCTGGCCCGCTACAAGTTCGCCCAGGCCGAGCGGCAGGCCGGCAAGGCCGCCGGCATATTGGGGCTGTGCTTCATCTCCGAGGGAGCGATCCCCTTCGCCGCCAAGGACCCGCTGCGGGTGATCCCGGCGAGCGTCGCCGGCGGTGCCCTGACCGGCGCCTTGTCGATGTTCTTCGGTTGCAAGCTGATGGCGCCGCACGGCGGACTGTTCGTGCTGCTGATTCCCAACGCGATCAATCATGCGCTCCTGTACCTACTGGCGATCGTCGCCGGCAGCCTGCTGACCGGGGGGCTGTACGCCGTACTCAAGCGTGGGGAGGTCGCCGAGGTGGCGGCCGCGACGGAGCAGCCCGGCCCGGCGGCCGGTGGCCAGCCCGCCGAGCGGCCATCGGGCCGGCACGCCTGAACTCAGTACTGGACCGCCTGGGTCAGGCCGCCGTCGACCAGCAGGCTGGTGCCGGTGGTGAAGCTGGCGGCCGCGCTGGCCAGAAACAGCGTGGCGTTGGCCACTTCCTCGGGTCGCGCCATGCGGCCCATGGGATTCGCCGCCAGGCACCTGGCGAAGAGTTCCGGCTGCTCGGGCTCGATCCGGCCCCAAACACCATCCTCGAAGTAGACGTTGCCCGGCGAGACCACGTTGACCCGGATATGCTGTTCGGCCAGGCGCGGGGCCAGGCCCTTGCCGTAGTGGATCAGCGCCGCCTTGAGCGCGCCGTAGGGCTCCGCGAAGAGGTCGATCTGCCGGCCGGAGACGCTGGAGACGATCACGATCGCTCCCGCCTCGGACTGCTCGATCCAGGGCAGAGCGGCGTTGACCGGGCCGACGGTGCCGAGCAGGTCGGTCTCGAAGGCCTGCCGCCAGGCCGACAGGCTCTGCCCGCCGGCCAGCGCGCTGACGTTGGGCACGACGATGTCGATTCCGCCCAGGCGCGCCGCCGCGTCTTTCACCCACTGCTCCAGCGCCGCGCCGTCGGTGACGTCGACGGCCTGGCCGAAGGCCTGCGCGCCGAGTTCCCGTTCGGCCTGCGCCACGCCCTGCGGGTCGCGGGCACAGAAGGCCACGCGCGCGCCTTCGCGCAAAAAGCCTTCGACGAGGCAGGGTGGCGGGAACTGCGGAGCCGGTTGGGTCGGCTCCTGCTCGGGAAGGTCAATGATGCTCGCGGGTAGCGCGGAATTTCACTTCCGGCCAGCGCTCTTCCATCAGGTTCAGGTTGACCCGGGTCGGCGCCAGGTAAGTGAGGTGACCGCCGCCGTCGATGGCGATGTTCTCGAAGGCCTTGACCTTGAAGTCCTCGAGCCTCTTCTTGTCGTTGCACTCGATCCAGCGCGCCGACCAGACGTTGACCGCCTCGTAGGCGCACTCGACCTTGTATTCCTCCTTCAGCCGGCTGGCCACCACGTCGAACTGCAGCACGCCGACCGCGCCGAGGATGATGTCGTTGCTGCGCTCGGGGAAGAACACCTGGGTGGCGCCTTCCTCGGCCAGCTCCTGCAGGCCCTGGCGCAACTGCTTGGATTTCAGCGGGTCCTTCAGGCGCACGCGGCGGAACAGTTCTGGGGCGAAATGCGGGATCCCGGTGAAGCCGAGGATCTCGCCCTCGCTGAAGGTGTCGCCGATCTGGATGGTGCCGTGGTTGTGCAAACCGATGATGTCGCCGGCCCAGGCCTCTTCCAGCATCTCGCGCTCGCTGGAAAAGAAGGTCAGCGCGTCGGCGATCTTCAGGTCCTTCTTGATCCGCACGTGGCGCATCTTCATGCCCTTCTCGTACCTGCCCGAGCAGATGCGTAGGAAGGCGATGCGGTCGCGGTGCTTCGGGTCCATATTCGCCTGGATCTTGAACACGAAGCCGGTGAACTTCTCCTCGGTCGGTTCCACCACCCGCTCGTGGGCGGCGCGCGACAGCGGCTGCGGCGCCCAATCGACGATGCAGTCGAGTACTTGGTCGACGCCGAAGTTGCCGAGCGCGGTACCGAAGAACACCGGGGTCATCTCGCCCCTGAGGAAGGCGTCCCGGTCGAATTCGTGGCAGGCGCCTTTCACTAGCTCAAGCTGCTCGGCGAAGCCGTCGTAGAGATCGCCCAGGTGTTCGCGCGCTTCGGCCGAATCCAGCCCCTGGATCACCGGCACCTCAATGCGCTCGTGGCCGTGGCCCGGCACGTAGACGAAGATCTTGTCCGCGGCGAGGTGATAGACGCCTTTGAAGTCCTTGTAGGAGCCGATCGGCCAGGTAATGGGCGCGGCTTTGATCTTCAGCACCGCTTCGATCTCGTCGAGCAGTTCGATGGGGTCGCGGATGTCGCGGTCAAGCTTGTTGATGAAGCTGACGATCGGCGTGTCGCGCAGCCGGCAGACATCCATCAGCGCGATGGTCCGCGGCTCGACGCCCTTGCCGCCGTCGAGCACCATGAGCGCCGAGTCCACCGCGGTCAGGGTACGGTAGGTATCCTCGGAGAAGTCCTCGTGGCCGGGGGTGTCGAGCAGGTTGATCATGTGCTCGCGGTAGGGGAACTGCATCACCGAGGTGGTGATGGAAATGCCGCGTTGCTTCTCCATCTCCATCCAGTCGGAGGTGGCGTGGCGGTCGGACTTGCGCGACTTCACCGTGCCGGCCACGGCGATCGCCTGGCCCATCAGCAGCAGCTTCTCGGTGATGGTGGTCTTGCCCGCGTCGGGGTGGGAGATGATGGCGAAGGTACGGCGCTTGGCGACTTCGGCGGCCTGGGTGGTCATGGACGGAAACCTGGAGCGGAGCGAAAAATGGACGCGAAGTATACAGGATGGCGCCGGCTTCCCCCGTCGTTCGCCAGAGCGATTCCATCTGCCGGGCAATAGTGGAACCGGCTGCCTTGCGACCTGCCGCAGGCAGCCCGAAGCCCGGCGTTCGCGCTGTCGCGCCGATTCGGAACCGGCTAGCCCCGAATGCGGTTACTCAGAAATAGCGCACCACCTGCGCCCAGAGCTGCAGCACGCGGCGTTTGTCGCTCTCGGCGTCCTCGTTGCCCAGCCGCCAGGCCGCCGTGGCGCGGCCCCGTCGGCCATGCGGCGGCCCAGGCGGCGCCGAGCCCCGCGCCGGACAGATGGCAGTGGTTTTCGCCGTCGTCCCAGGTGTCCTTGTGCAGCTACACTTCGCCGTGGTCGACGAAGGTGGAGAGCTGCCAGAAGTCGCTCAGCGCATAGCGCAGCTTCGTTGCCAGGCCTTGGCGGCGTATCCAGCGGCGTGAGCCTGCCGATTTTCGAGGCGGAGCATGTTTCGAAGGTCATGGAACGTGCAGCATTCATGACGTTCTGTCGAAGATTTGCAACGTTCGTCGGTGACAATGTAAAGAGCCGCCTTGCAGGGCAATTTCCGATTGCCGCCTGTGGCATGTGGCCCTAAAGTTCGCGGCCGAACGTCCATGCTGGAAACGATCCATTCGGCTCAAGTACTGACGACGAGACAGCAAGGTCAACTCGCCTTTCCGGTTGGCCTTTTTGCTTTCGGCGACAAGCCTTGGGAAGTAGGCGAACCAAAGTGGGGAAACTGATCAGGCGTTCGAACCCCTTTTTGACCCTTTCCGCGTTTTGCCATTTGGAGTCCGTGCATGTCGATCAAGATCGAAGACTACTACCCACCCGCCACCTTCCAGCGCATGAAGGCCTTCGCCGACAAGCAGGAAACGCCTTTCGTCGTCATCGATACCGAGATCATCGCCAACGCCTACGAGGAACTGGGCGACTGCTTCCCCTTCGCCCGCATCTACTACGCGGTGAAGGCCAACCCGGCGGTGGAGATCATTCGCCTGCTGCGCGACAAGGGTGCGAACTTCGACATCGCCTCGCGCTACGAGCTGGACAAGGTGATGGTCGAAGGTGTTGGTCCCGAGCGCGTCAGCTACGGCAACACCATCAAGAAGGCCAAGGACATCCGCTACTTCTACGAGAGGGGCGTACGCCTGTTCGCCACCGATTCGGAGGCCGACCTGCGCAACATCGCCAAGGCCGCGCCGGGCTCCAAGGTCTACGTGCGCATCCTCACCGAGGGCACCGCGTCGGCCGATTGGCCGCTGTCGCGCAAGTTCGGCTGCCAGCCGGACATGGCCCTGGACCTGATGATCCTCGCTCGCCAACTGGGCCTGGTGCCCTACGGCCTGTCCTTCCACGTGGGCAGCCAGCAGCGCGATATCGACGTCTGGGACGCGGTGATCGCCAAGGTCAAGGTGATCTTCGAGCGCCTCAAGCAGGAAGACGGCATCGAGCTGAAAATGATCAACATGGGTGGCGGTTTCCCGGCCAACTACATCACCAAGACCAACAGCCTGCAGACCTATGCCGAGGAAATCATCCGCTTCCTCAAGGAAGACTTCGGCGAGGAACTGCCGGAGATCATCCTCGAGCCGGGCCGCTCGCTGATCGCCAACGCCGGCATCCTGGTCAGCGAGGTGGTGCTGGTCTCGCGCAAGTCGCGCACCGCCGTGGAGCGCTGGGTGTACACCGACGTGGGCAAGTTCTCCGGTCTGATCGAGACCATGGACGAGGCCATCAAGTACCCGATCTGGACCGAGAAGAAGGGCGAGATGGAAGAGGTGGTGATCGCCGGGCCGACCTGCGACAGCGCCGACATCATGTACGAGAACTACAAGTACGGCTTGCCGCTCAACCTGGCCAGCGGCGACCGCCTGTACTGGCTGTCCACCGGCGCCTATACCACCAGTTACAGCGCCGTGGAGTTCAACGGCTTCCCGCCGCTGAAGTCGTATTATCTATAAGCCTATAAGCTCTGCCCGCCAGTGAAAAACGCCGCGTCCGTCGCGGCGTTTTCGTGTCCGGAGGCGACCTCCAACGCGAACCGATCGCCCGGTTTCCACCTTGCGTGATTCTGGTTGCGAAGCTGGCGCCGGTGTTCGTCGCCATTTCCCCATCGGGGGCTGCGCCATCCTCTCTCGACCTTGATTTTTCGAACCGTCGGCTGCGGCTCCTTGCCGGGGCGCAGTGGGCGACCGCGCCTCCCTACATCTTCGCCCAAGCACACCGCGCCGTTGTTGGGTAGCCATTCTCGCACCGATGGCGATGACCTGACCTTCGCGCCGGAAGTGTCCGCCAGCCTGTGGGCCACGTATCGCTTGCCGTTCGGCCTGACGGTGGGCGGCGGCCTGCAGCATACCAGTCCGGCCTATCTGGGGCGTCCGGACGACGCCAACCGAATCATTGCCAACGGTCTGTGCGGCAAGCTGCCCAGCTATCTACAACCTGATGTTGACGATTTCCAATGTGTTGACGGCGGCTCAGCTATGCCAGTGTCGGGAGGCCTTGGCACGGGCCGCCTGGCATGATGGACGGCAGAGTGCTGGACATGTGGCGATCCGGGCCAAAGCCGACCTGCAGTTGGCCCAAGACGATCCGCTGGTCGCGCGGCTGGGGGGCTGATTCTGGAGCTTCTTGGCGCCGCCCCACGTTTTTTGGCCGCAGCCCTGCGGTTGAAAGTGCTGCCGCCGCGCTTCAATTGCTACACTGGCGGCGGCGTTTACGGCGACTATATCGACAATGCGGTTTTCAGTGTCCCGGGGACGTCGTACCGGGTTCGCAGCGACCTGCCGGCTACCCTGTTCTTGTGCGATCCGGACGAATACGATGGCAGCGAACTGGTGATCCGGGACACCTACGGCACGCAGCGGGTCAAGTTGTCGGCCGGTCACTTGGCGCTCTTATCCCAACACTAGCCGGCATCAGCTCACTCCAGTCACCCGCGGCGCGCGCTACGCCGCGTTCTTCTGGGTCCAGAGCCTGATACGCGAAGACGACCAGCGGACCACGTTGCTGGAGCTGGACGAGTCGATCCAGGCGCTGGCCGCCGAGCGGCCCGACATTCCGCTGCTGGAGCGTCTGACCGGCGTCTATCACAACCTGCTGCGGCACTGGGCGGATACTTGAGGAGCGGACCCGATGCACGACCCCCTGTCCAAGCTGCAGCAGATTCCCGCGAGCATCGCCGCGCTCGCCGACTACGAGTCCTTCGCTCGCGAGCGCATGAGCGAGCAGGTTTGGGCCTACATGGCCGGTGGCGCGGCGGATGAACTGACTCTGCGCGATAACTGCGCGGCCTTCCAACGCCTGCGTCTGCGCAGCCGGGCGCTACCCGACCTGACGGACGGCCATACCCGCCTGGAACTGTTCGGCCAGCGCTTCGAGCAGCCGATCCTGTTGGCACCGGTGGCTTACCAGAAGTTGGTCCACCCGGATGGTGAGCTGGCCACGGTACTGGCGGCCTCGGCGGCGCGCGTCGGAATGGTGGTCAGCACCCAGGCCAGCGTGGCGCTGGAGGACATCGCCCGCCAGGCGCAGACGCCTTTGTGGTTTCAGCTCTACGTGCAGCCCGACCGCGCCTTCACCCGCGAACTGGTGCAGCGCGCCGAGGCGGCCGGTTACCAAGCGCTGGTGGTGACCGTGGATGCGCCGGTCAGCGGCCTGCGCAACCGCGAGCAGCGCGCCGGCTTCGCGCTGCCGGAGGGAGTCGAGGCAGTCAACCTGCGCGGCATGCGCTCGCTGCCGCCGACCACCGCTCGGATCGGCGACAGCCCGCTGTTCGGCGGCCCGCTACTGGCCGTCGCGCCGACTTGGCGGGAACTCGCTTGGCTGCGCTCGCTGACCTGTCTGCCGCTGCTGGTCAAGGGCGTGATGCACCCCGAGGACGCCCGTCGCGCGCTGGCCGAGGGCATCGACGGGATCATCGTCTCCAACCACGGCGGGCGAACCCTGGACACCCAGCCGGCGACTATCGAGGTGCTAGAAGAGATCGCCCGGGTCGTCGAGGGACGGCTGCCCTTGCTGCTGGATGGTGGCGTCCGCCGCGGCACCGACGTGCTCAAGGCCCTGGCCCTGGGCGCCAGTGCGGTGCTGGTGGGGCGGCCCTACGTCTTCGCCCTGGCCACGGCGGGCGCGCCCGGCGTCTGCCATGCGCTGCAATTGCTGCGTGCCGAGCTGGAGGTCGCCATGGCCCTGACCGGCTGCCGGACCCTGGCCGATATCGGCCCCGATCTGCTCTGGCGGCCGGGGCGCTGATCCGCCCCTGCACCGGGCGATCGCCTCGGCGCCGGACTTTCGCGTTTCCCTTGCAGGCGCGAACTCGTTCGCGATCCGGGGGAACGGGGTTTCGGGCTACCTTCGGTAGGTCGCGGCGGATGGCCGCCGCGATGATCCGCTCTTACCCGAAAGCGCCACCTTGCAACGCCGGACGTTCGGCACTCTCCCTGTAGAAGCGGGTTCGTTCGCGACCGGCGTGGAGCACGAGGTTTCCGTTGTCCGCAACTTTGACATCCTCCCCTCCCTCTCGCTGACGCTCGCCGCCCGAAGGGCGGAAAGGAAGGGGATTCCTACCGTGTTCAGCCCACCCGGGCCGACTCACCTCGGTGGGTTCCTGCTGCTGGCGGCATTACCGCACCACTCACTTCACAGGCGAACCGGGCGTGTCCCGCCCTTAGCACATTGAGCGCGCCGACCACATCGGCGTTTTCCTCGAAACCGCATGCCACACACTCGAACCTGGCTTGCGTCTGGCGGTTGTCCGCCGACACATGCCCGCAGCACGGACAGGTGCGGCTCGTGTTCCGTGGCGGCACGGCAACGAGCCAGCCGCCGTTCCATGCCAGCTTGTAGTCCAGTTGACGGCGGAACTCGAACCAGCCCTGATCGAGGATGGATTTGTTCAGGCCGGACTTGGCCCGAACATTTCTCCCCGGCTTCTCGGTATTGCCTGCCGCCGATCTGGACATGTTCCGCACCTGCAAGTCCTCGATACACACCATCGCGTGGTTTTGGCTGATAGTCGTTGAGGCTTTGTGCAGGTAATCGCGGCGGGCGTTGCCGATGCGCGAGTGAATCTTCTGGACGCGGCCCTTCGCCTTCTTCCAGTTGTTGCTGAATTGGGTTTTGCGGCCCATCGCCTGCTGCGCCTTGCGCAGGGCCGTCTCGTGTCGCTTGAAACTGTGGAGCGGGGCATGGAACGTGCCATCCGACAGGGTGGCAAACCGCGCCACGCCCAGGTCGATACCGACCGCGCCACCGTTCGGGATGGGCTGCGCAACCTCGCGCTCGCTCTGGACCGACACGAACCACTTGCCGCAGGACTGGCTGACGGTGACGTTCTTCACTGTCCCCAGCACGTCCCGGCTGTTGCGATAACGCAGCCAGCCGAGCTTGGGCAGGAAGATTCGGCTGTTGGTCTGGTCGAGCTTGATCTGTTTCGGGTCGGGGTAGCGGAAACTGTCGGACCGCCCCTTCTTCTTGAAACGCGGGAAGTCGGCCCGCTGGGCGAAGAAGTTGGCGTAGGCCCGCTCCAGATCCTTGAGCGCCTGTTGCAACGGATGAACCGGCGCATCCGCCAGCCATGCCGTCTCCGGATCATGCCGCCATTCCGTGAGCCGCTTGCACAGCCCGGCATAGCCGAGCTTCTTCTCGCCGTGCTCGTGGCGCTCCTACTGCAACGCCAGCGCCTTGTTGAACACGAACCGGCACGAGCCAGCGAAGCGGCGCATTTGCCGCTCCTGCTGGCCGTCTGGCCTGAGTTCAAATTTGAAGGCTTGAAGGCGTTGCATTACCCAATCATACTCTTGGTCTATGAGCGATGACAACGATATACGGCACGGTCGGCACTGCGTTTTCAAGATGCACGTCCATTTGGTCTTTGTGGCGAAATACCGTCGCAGCGTGTTCGATGGCGATGCCATCGAGCGGTTGCGTACCATCTTTGCCAAGGTCTGCGCCGACTTCGAGGCCAGCCTGATCGAGATGGACGGCGAGGACGATCACGTTCACCTGTTGGTGGAATACCCACCGAAGGTGGCCGTGTCCAGTCTGGTGAACAGCCTCAAAGGCGTTTCCAGCCGCCTGCTGCGCAAGGAACGGCCCGACATCCAGAAACGCTACTGGAAGGGCGTGCTGTGGTCGCCGTCCTACTTCGCCTCATCTTGTAGCGGCGCACCGATCTCCATCGTGCGCCAGTACATCGAACAGCAGCAGACGCCGCACTGACCCAAGGACGGCTACGCCGTCCGCGCTATCCTTCACCGCCCTGAAGGGCGAGGCTTGCCGAGCACCGGGTCAGTAAAGGTCGCGGCGGTAACGTCCGGCCTCGCGCAGGCGTTTTACCTCGGCACCGCCGAGCAGGCCGTGGAGCAGGGCGTCGACCTCGCTGCCCATGCCCTGCAGGCTGCCGCAGACCAGCAGGCTGGCGCCATGAGCCAGCCAGGCGCGCAACTCGTCGGCGGCCTCGCGCAGCAGGTGCTGGACATAGACCGGTGTGGCCTGGTCGCGGGAGAAGGCCAGGTCCAGGCGCGCCAGATGGCCGTCGTGCCGCCAGACCTCCAGTTCCTCGGCGAAGAAACGGTCGTGGGCGGCGTTACGTTCGCCGTACAGCAGCCAGTGGCCGTGCCGGCCCAGACGCTCGCGTTCGCGCAGATGGGCACGCAGGCTGGCCAGGCCGGTGCCGTTGCCGATCAGGATCAGCGGACCGCCATCGGCGGGCAGACGGAAGCCGGGGTTGGCGCGCACGCGCAGATCGATGGTCGTGCCGGGGGAAGCATGGTGGCACAGCCAGCCGGAGCCGAGGCCGAGGCGGCCGTCGGGGTGCCGCATCTGCCGTACCAGCAGTTCGAGACGGCCGTCGCCGGGCAGCGAGGCGATGGAGTATTCGCGGTGCGGCAGTCGTGGCAGCCGCTCCAGCAGTTCCGCGGCGGACAGCCCGGCCAGTTCGCGGGCATCCTCCGGCAACTGGCGGCGAGCCAGGTGCCAGGTCAGCGGGCGGCTGTCGCTCTGGAATTCTCCGCCGTCCAGGCCGAGGCGTTCGAGTAGGACGGCGACTCGTTCGGCTGGCAGGCACGGACCTACCTCGGCGATGTCGCCGGCCCGCCAGTCGGCGGCGCTGTCGTTCGGGACCAGGTGCAGGTGGAACACCGGCGCGCCCTGGCTGCCGGGGTTGAGGCACTGGCGCCGGATCAATGTCCAGGGCTGATAGTCGACTTCCTGCCAGTCGTCGAAGCGGGTATCGCCGGCGAGTTGGCCGAGCTGCCGCTGCCAGCGGCGCAACACCGCCGGGTCGGCGCGGTCGGCCTCCAGGCGGTCGAACAGCGGCGTGGCGCCTAACTCACGCAGGCGCCGGTCGAGGCGCTGGGCGAAGGCGCAGAAATGCGCATGCCGGCGATCGCCGAGGCCCAGCACGGCATATTCCAGCGCGCGCAGGTCGGGACGTTCGCCGGACAGCCGGCGCTCGAAGCGCTCCGCGTGGTCGGGTGCTTCGCCGTCGCCATAGGTGCTAGCCACCAGCAGCAGGCGCATCGGTTGCGCCAGCCCTCGCAGGTCAAGCGCCTCCAGCGGCAGGGCCTGGGCAGGCAGGCCGGCGTCGCGCAGTTGGGCGGCGCTGCGCTCGGCGATGGCCCGCGCCTGACCGCCCTGGCTGGCATAGGCGACCGGCAGGCCGTCGCCGGGGCGGGTGTCATCGCGCCCGGCCCGCCATTGTCGCCAGCCGTGCAGGCAGACGCCTAGCCAGGCGAGGACGGCCAGCAGGGCGGAAAGCTCGCGGGAAGGTTGCAGCCACGGCAGCAGGGCGACGAGCGCCAGGCCGACGAGGAGAAGGAACGGCTTCAGGGTCGTGGGCTCCGCGGCATGAGGCGACGGCGGCAAGACGTCGCGAGCAAGGACTTGGCGTCCTCCCCGCTCCCCATGAGGTGGACGATGCCGCCGGCCCGTCCACCCTACCGGCTGTCGCGGACCGCTTAGGGGGTCAGCACTTCCAGGGTCGCACTGTACACCGCACGTCGCTCGGTGACCGGCTTGGCGACGCCTTCCGTACTGCTCAACTCGGCCTCCAGCCAATACATGCCGGCGCTCGGCCAGGTGATACTGACCTTGCCTTGAGCGTCGGTCTTCGCCTTGATCTCGCCGGTTTCGTCGCGATAGCGGCTGCCGCCGGGGATCAGGGTGATCTCCAGGTCCTTGGCCGGCTTGCCGTCGAGCAGGAAACCGAATTCGGCGGCCTCGCCGGAAACCAGGTCGTTGGGATGGGTGACCGGCACCAGCTCCAGCCCCTGGTTGGTGGGCTTGAGCACGGTATCGGTGGGGTTGCCGGAGGTGACGAAGACCTCCATGCGGTTGCTGATCTGCACCACCTTCAGATCCTCGGCCTTGGCCGGTACATCCTTGTCCAGATCCTCGGCCTTGCCCATCCAGCGGCGCGGCTGGCCGTTCTCTTTCCAGGAGGCCATCAGGCCGCTGTTGGCCACCGCCAGTTTATAGGTGCCCTTCTGGGTCAGGTGCACATCGAACGTGCTGCGGTAGCGGCCGCGATTGCCGTTCTCGGGTTTCACCTCGCTGCCGTCGGGGGCCAGCACCAGCAGTTTGTTGGGCGGGCGGCGCATCGGCGGCTGGCCACCAGGAGCATCCGGGCCGCCGGGCTGGCCGGCCTGCGCGGCGAGCTTGCCGTCGGGGCCGCCCTGCGGCGCTGGAGCGGGCGGCGGCAGTTGCGGTTTGCCGATGCCTTCCAGTTGCAGCGGAAAGTGGTCGAAATAGAACAGGTTGTTGGATACCGCGGCGTCCACGGTGATCCAGGGGTCTTCTCCGGACAGCACGGTGGCGGAAGGCAGCATCCAGACGCGGTGGGCATGAGCGGACAGCGGCAGGCAGGCGGCGAGGGCCAGAGCGGTCCATTTGAAGATCGGTTTCATGGTGGCTTCCTTGGTCAGGGTTTCAACTGGAGGGTGACGGTACCCAGTTCGCTCTTGCCCTGAGCCTGGTGCTGCTCGGCCTGCCGGGGAGGCCAGGCGAAGGGGACGCGCAGCAGCTCGCGGCCGCCGACCTCGCGCGCCGCCTCGACCACCAGGCTGTATTCGCCGGCCGGCAGATTCTTGAGTTGGGCGCTGTCGCCGCCGAAGGTCAGGTTGTGGGTGCCGACCGCGCGGGTCGCGCCGCTGACGCCATCGACCGGCAGTTCGAGGCCGCGGCCGCTGCGGCGCCACCACTGGCGCAGGTCCTTGAGCCACTTCTCGCCTTCCTTGTCCTTCATCTTCAGGTCGTACCAGACCGCCAGGTCGGCGACGTGCTGCTGGTCGGGTTTTTCCAGCCAAATGGCGACGTAGGGGCGATGGTACTCGGCGACCTCAAGGCGGGGGATTTCCACGCCGATCTGCAGTTCGGCGGCGAAGGCAGGGGCGGCGAGCAGCGAGCAGAGGGGGGGCAGCAAGCGTTTGCGCATGGGCATGATCCTTCAATGGATGAACAGCAGGGCGATCAACAATGGCAGCAGCAGGCCGAGGCCGGTCAGTGGCCAGGTACTCGGCCGTGCGCCGGCCTGGCGTTGCAGGAGCAGCAGGCCGGTCAAGCTGAAAACCACGCAGGCCGCGGCGAAGATGTCGATGAACCAGCTCCAGGCGATGCCCGCATGGCGACCCTTGTGCAGGTCGTTCAGGTAGGCGATCCAGCCGCGGTCGGTGTCCTCGTACTCCACTTCGCCCGACTTCAGGTCGAGGCTCAGCCAGGCGTCACCGCCCGGACTCGGCAGGCCGACGTACAGTTCGTCCTCCGTCCACTCGGCTTCGCGTCCGTCCAGGCGGATGTCCAATTCTTCCTCCAACCAGTCGCGCAGCGCGGCCGGCAGGCCGTTTTCCAGCGTCTCGGCGTGCAGCGTGGCGAGCAGTTCCTCGGGCAAATGGGCGCTGCGGTTTTCCACCCGTGGCTTGCTCTCGATCTGTGCGGCGTGGTTGAGGGTGATGCCGCTGACGGCGAATAGCAGCATGCTGGCCAGACAGAGGGCGGAGCTGATCCAGTGCCATTGACGTAGGGTGCCGAGCCAGAAAGTGCGGGGCATGAAGGGCTTCTGTTCGGAGAGGTCGAAATTCCGGCGGATTCTAGGGCGGCCCGTGCGATTTATGCGAAAAATTTACCAATAATATACGTTCGTGTTTACACCTCGGCTCGCCGCCGGAGGCGCGTGGCAAGCCACATCCGCGCGGCGGCTCCGGCGTGGACGCCGGCCTTTCGTTCAGCAGGCCGTCGCCTCCAGCTCGGTGCAGCGCCGGGTGTAGGCTTCGGCGATGTCGGCGACTTCCGCGACAGCGGCCCGGCGCAGTTCGTCGCAGGCCTTGCGCAGGAATTTCAGGTGACCGAGGGCGAGGGCTTCGCACAGCCAGTGGCGGGCCTCGTCCCAGCGGCCCAGGCCTATCAGTACCGTCGCGTAGCTGAACTGGCCGCGGAAATCGCCGGCCTCGGCGGAGCGCCGGTAGCATTCGAAGGCGGCCTGCGGGTCGGCGCGGACTACCCGGCCTTCCTCGTAGTAGCGCCCGACCAGATTCATCGACTTGGCGTGCCCCTGCGCGGCGGCACGTCGATACCAGGCGAAGGCCTGCTCCTCGTCGCGCTCGACCCCGCGGCCGGTGGCGAGCAGGTTGGCGTAGTTGTACATGCCCCAGTCGAGGCCGCGTGTGGCCGCCTCGCAGTAATGCCGGGCGGCGGCGACTTCGTCGACGGGGCCGCCCCAGCCCAGTTCGCAGCAGCGCCCCAGCATGTTGCTGGCCATGGCGTGCCCTTTGCGGGCGGCGATCTCGAACCAGTCGCGGGCCAGCACCGCGTCGCGCTGGATACCGAGGCCATCGAGCAGGATCTGGCCGAGCAGGGCCTGGGCCTCCAGTTCGCCGGCGCCCGCCGCGGCGAGAATCCAGCGCGCCGCCTGACGCGGATCGTCGGCCAGGCTGCGGCCTAGCCGTTCGAGGTCGGGGGTTTCGGTGCGGCGGAGGATGAAGCTCATGGCCATTCGCTCACACTTCGCCCCAGCGGCGCAGCAGGTTGTGGTAGTTGCCGGTCAACTGGACCAGCGCCGGGTGATCCGGCACGTCGCGCGACAGGCTCTGGATCGCCTGGTCCATCTCGTACAGCAGGCTGCGCTGGGAGTCCTCGCGGACCAAGCTCTGCGTCCAGAAGAAGGAGGCGTAGCGCGCGCCGCGGCTGACCGGCGTGACCTGGTGGATGCTGGTGGCCGGGTAAAGCACCAGATCGCCGGCCGGCAGCTTGACCCGCTGCGAGCCGTAGGTGTCCTGGATCACCAGCTCGCCGCCGTCGTATTCGTCCGGATCGCTGAAGAACAGGGTGGAGGAAAGGTCGGTGCGTACCCGCTCGGCGGAGCCGCGTACCTGGCGCACGGCGTTGTCGATGTGGAAGCCGAAGGTGCCGCCGTCGGTATAGCAGTTGAACAGCGGCGGATAGACCTTATGCGGCAGCGCGGCGGACATGAATTGCGGGTTTTGCCACAGGCGTTCGAGCATGGCGCTGGCGATCTCCCGCGCCAGTGGGTCGTCCTCGGCGAGCTGCAGGTTGTGCTTGGTGCGCGCCGACTGATAGCCCGCGGTCACCTTGCCGTCGAGCCATTGCGCCTGCTCCAGTGCCTGGCGAATGCGCCGGACCTCGTCGCGGGAAAACACTCCCGGTATGTGTAGCAGCATGCTGGCCGGTTCCTATTAATCGAGAATATATATCAAATGATATTTTCTTCTATTTGCTAGGTAAATGGTACGAAAGGTAAAGATTGAAAATTCATCGAATGCAAAAATTGTGTCTATTGATTTCGAGAATTGTTCTCGATTAGAGTGCGCACCGTTCGTTCGCTAGGGGAAACGAAATGTCGCGTATCAATGAGCGCTCGGCCGCCACGCCGTGCGTGCTGGCTTCCGCATTGGGAGTCATGACGGCCTTCAGTTCGATCGGCGGGCTGCGTGCCGAGGAAGTGTCGCAGAAGAAACCGACGGAAAAGGATGCCGAGAAGCAGAGCGTCGTGTCGATGGAGGCGGACAGCATCGTCGACGAGCGGGAGGGCGAGTACAAGGTCGAGTCGGCTTCGAAGAAATTCACCGCGCCGCTGCGCGAGACGCCCAAATCGGTCACCATCATTTCCAAGCAGGTCATCGAGGATACCGGTTCGCTGAGCCTGGTCGACGCCCTACGCACCACCTCCGGCATCACCTTCGGTGCCGGCGAGGGCGGCAACCCGGCGGGCGACCGGCCGATCATTCGTGGCTTCAACGCCGAGAGCGACACCTTCATCGACGGCCTGCGCGACGTCGCCTCGCAGACCCGCGAGATTTTCAATATTGAGCAGATCGAGGTGAGCAAGGGGCCGGGCTCGGCCTATACCGGCGCCGGCTCCACCGGCGGCAGCGTGAACATGATCACCAAGACCGCCAAGCGCAACGATTTCCTCGATATCAGCCAGACTTTCGGCTCGGACCAGACCCGTCGTTCCACCCTGGACTTCAACCGGATGCTGACCAACCAGATCGGCTTCCGCCTGAACCTTATGAAGCACGACGCCAACGTCGCCGGCCGCGAAGGGGTGGACGTCAGCCGCTGGGGTGTGGCGCCGACCATCACCTTCGGCTTCGACACCCCGACCCGCGCGACTTTCTCCTACTATCACGTGGAGGCCGACGACATGCCGGATTACGGCATTCCGCTGAGCCCGGCCGGTACCGGTTCGGTGCGCCGTCCGGTGGGTCACAAGGACGCCTTCTACGGCCTGAGCAGTCGCGACTTCCGGGAAAGCAGCACCGATTCGGGCACCTTCAAGATCGAGCACGATCTCGCCGACAACGTGACGATCTCCAACTCCTTCCGCCAAGTGCGCACCACCCTCGACTATATCGCCACCAACCCGAACGACTCCGCAGTCGGGAATATCGAGCAGGGACTGGTGTGGCGCTCGCCGAAAAGCCGCAACTCCACTTCGGAAGGCTGGGTGAACCAAACCGATATCCGGGCGAAGTTCAAGACCGGCTTCATCGAGCACACCATGGTGGGCGGCATCGAGATCACCGACCAGGATGTGCACAACCGGCCCTATGCCTTCACCCAGGGAGCCGCAGGTCGGGTCTGTACCTCGGCGCTGCTGGCCTCGGGCGACTGTACGACCCTGAACAACCCGACCTACAAGGATTCCTGGTCGGGGTATTACACCGAAGGTCTAGCCTATACCGACACCGATACCCAGACCAAGTCCGGCTACCTGTTCGATACCCTCAAGTTCAACGACCAATGGTCGCTGAACCTCGGCCTGCGCTACGACGACTTCGAGACCAAGTCTTCGGGCTACTCCACGGGTGGCCGTGGCCAGGCGGTGGGCGACTTCAAGCGCGAGAACAACAACAACTTCTGGAGCCACCAGTTGGGCGTGGTTTTCAACCCGCTGCCCAACGGCAGTATCTACGTGGCCTGGTCGACCTCGCGCAACCCGGTCGGCGAGACTTCCGGCGAGGGGGCCGACAGCATCAGCAACGCCACCAAGGATCTCGAGCCGGAACGCAACCGCAACATCGAGCTGGGTACCAAGTGGGAGTTCTTCGACGGTGGCCTGGCACTGGATTCGGCGATCTTCAAGACCAAGAAGTCCAATGCACGGGTCACCGATCAGGATGGCCGGACGCAGAACATGGGCGAGGTCGAGATTAAGGGCTTCGAGCTGGGTGTCAGCGGGCGGCTCAGCCGCGAATGGCAGATCTTCGCCAACTACACTTACCTCGATAGCGAAATCGTCGACGGCGGTGTGGTCAACGGCGTCGATGGCGCCAACGACGGCAACGAGAACCCCAGCACGCCGGAGAACAGCTTCAGCTTGTGGAGTACCTACCAGTTGTTCCCCTTCCTGACCGTCGGCGGCGGCGCCAACTACGTGGACTCACGTTACGGCGACGCCGCCAACACGGCCCTGGTGTCCAGTTACTGGCGCTACGACGCCATGGCCAACCTGAAGGTGAGCAAGAGCCTCGACCTGCAGTTGAACGTGCAGAACCTGACTGACAAGCGCTACTTCGACCAGATCTATCCGACCCACATGGCCCACGTGGCGCCGGGGCGTACCGTGCTGCTGGCCACCAGCCTGCACTTCTGAGAGGGCTGCGAAGCCACCGGAGGCCGCCCGCGGGCGGTCTTCGCGCATCTGGTCGGCAGGTTGAGTAAAGCCGGTTTGTTGCAAAAAGCTCTCGAATAGAATCCTCTCACACTGCCGTGACGGCAGGCATGACGGGCGAGCGCATTTCGATTCCAGGCGTGCCGCCAGAGGTGATACCGATCGGGTGACATCAGTGTTGAAGAAGATTCTTTTCCAGTTGCACTGGCTGTTCGGCATCACTGCCGGGCTGGTGCTGGCGGTCATGGGGGTGAGCGGCGCGAGCCTGTCCTACCAGGAGGAGTTGCTGCGTTTTCTCAATCCGGGGGTGATGACCGTCAAGATGCCGCAGGACGCCCGGGCGCTGACTCCGGACGAATTGCTCGCCAGCCTGCGCGGGCAACTGGGGCAGCGCCAGGTGCTCGGGCTGACCCTGTCGAGCGCGCCGGAGGATGCCGCCCGGGTGATCGTCGGCGGCGCCGATCCGCGCGGCGAGACCCTCTACGCCGATCCCTACGACGGCGATCTGCTTGGCGCGGCGCGGGGACTGAATTTCTTCCGTTTCATGATGCAGGTACATCGCTGGCTAGCCATCGGCGACACCGGCAAGGCGATCACCGGTGCCTCGACCTTGATCCTGGTATTTCTATGCCTGTCCGGTCTCTACCTGCGCTGGCCGCGCCGGGCCGGCGACTGGCGCGCCTGGCTGGTCCTCGACTGGTCGCGCCAGGGGCGCGGTTTTCTCTGGGGCCTGCATGCGGTGGCCGGTACCTGGGTGCTGCTGCTTTATATGCTGGCCGCGCTGACCGGCCTGAACTGGTCCTTCGATTGGTATCGCCAAGGCCTCTTCGCCCTGGCCGGCGAAACCGCCGCGCCGCACGGCGGACGCCGCGCTCCGCCTCCGGGAGGCGGGCAGGACGGAGCAGCGGCGCCGGCGATCGACCTCGATCCCTTGTTCCAGGCTTTCCGCCGCGAAGTGGGGGCTACCTACCGGCAGGTCAACCTGGCGCTGCCTGAGCGTCCCGGTCTGCCGCTGCAGATCACCTATGTCGCGTCCTGCGCCGACCATTCCCGGGCGACCGACCGGCTGAGCCTCGACGTCGCCAGCGGCATGCCGCTCGAACATGAACGCTACGCGGACAAGAGCCTGCCCCGGCGCCTGCTCGCCAGCCTCTATCCACTGCATACCGGTGAGTATTTCGGCCATCCCGGGCGCGTGCTGATGATGCTCGCCAGCCTGGGCATGCCGTTGTTTTTTGTCACCGGCTGGCAGCTCTATCTCGACCGCCGACGTAGCCGCCGCGCCGCCCGCGAGGCGCAACGGGCCCTGACGCCGTCGGTCGAAGGCCAGCCGTGGCTGATCGGCTTCGCCAGTCAGAACGGTTTCGCCGAACGTCTGGCCTGGCAGGCCGCTGGCCAGTTGCAGGTGGCTGGCGCCGCGGTGCGGGTGCGTTCGCTGGCGCAGTTCGACGAAAGCGACCTGCTCGGTGCCGAGCGCGTACTGTTCGTGGTCAGCACTTTCGGCGACGGCGAGGCGCCGGACAACGCCCGCGGCTTCGCGCGCAGGGTGCTCGGCAGCGACTGCGAATTGAGCCACCTGCACTATGCTCTGCTCGGGCTCGGCGACCGCCAGTACCCGCATTTCTGCGCCTTCGCCCGGCGTCTCGAGCAGTGGCTGAAAAAGCAGGGAGCTCAGGAGCTGTTCGCTCCGGTGGAGGTGGACGGCGACGACGGCGCGGCCCTGCAGACCTGGCGCGAGCAACTCGGCCGGCTGGTCGGCGACGGCTCGCCGGCGGCGCAGGAGGAGCGCTTCGACGAATGGATGCTGCTGGCCCGCGAGTGCCTCAACCTGGGCAGCACGGCCGAGCCGGTCTGGCGCCTGGTTTTCCAGATTCCGGATGGGCAGCACTGGGAGGCCGGCGACCTGGTGGAGGTCCGTCCGCCGCAAGATGCGCTGCCGCGTTGCTATTCGGTCGCCTCGCTGGAAGAGGATGGCGTGCTGGAGCTGCTGGTGCGCCGGCAGCGGCGTCCCGACGGTACGCTGGGGCTGTGCTCCGGCTGGCTGTGCGAACTGGCGCTGGGGACCCGCGTGCCGATGCGTTTGCGCTCCAACGGCGGCTTCCGCCTGCCGGCGGACGACCGGCCGCTGCTGCTGATTGGCAACGGTGCCGGTCTGGCCGGGCTGCGCGGCTTGCTGCGCGAGCGCGTCCGGCGCGGCCAGAGCCGCAATTGGCTGATTTTCGGCGAACGCAGCAAGGCCCATGATTTCCTCTGTCGCGACGAGTTGCTGGCTTGGCAGACGGCGGGGCGGCTGGTCCGCCTCGACCTGGCCTTTTCCACCGACGCGGGAAGCAAGGTCTACGTGCAGGATCGTCTGCGCGACGCCGCCGACTTCCTGCGTAGCTGGCTGGCCGAGGGGGCCGTCATCTACCTGTGCGGCAGTCGTGGCATGGCTTCCGGAGTCGAGGCGGTGCTCATCGAGCTGCTCGGCAGCACCGCGGTCGAGCGCCTGCGCGACGAGGGACGTTTTCGCCGCGATCTCTTCTAAAATCGTTGCGGGAGGCGCATTTCCTTCGCAAGCTTGCGATGGACTGGCGGAGGCTCCAAGCTAGTGCGATGAAAACCGCTCCCCGCATCCTTCTCAACTGCGACATGGGCGAAAGCTTCGGCGCCTGGAAAATGGGCAACGACGCGCTCGCCATGCCGCTGATCGACCAGGCCAACCTGGCCTGCGGCTTCCATGCCGCCGACCCCCTGACTATGCAGCGCAGCGTGGCCCTGGCGATGCGCCACGGGGCGAGCATCGGCGCGCACCCGGCCTACCCGGACCTGGCCGGCTTCGGTCGCCGCCACCTGGACTGCTCGCCCGACGAGGTGCGCGCCCTGGTGCTCTATCAGCTCGGCGCGCTCGATGCTTTCTGCCGCGCTGCGGGTGCCCGCGTCGACTACGTCAAGCCGCATGGCGCGCTGTACAACGATCTGGTGCTCGACGACGAACTGCTCGGCGCCGTGCTGGAGGCCTGCGCGGCTTTCCGTCCGGGTCTGCCGCTGATGATCCTGGCGCTGGCCGACAACGCCCGCGAGCGGCGGCTCGCCGAGGCCGCCGGGGTGCCGCTGCTGTTCGAGGCCTTCGCCGATCGCGCCTACCTGTCCGACGGCCGGCTGGCGCCGCGCCGCCTGGACAAAGCAGTGCACGCGGACCCCGAGCGCATCCTCGTCCAGGCCTTGGCCATCGCCCGCGGTGAGCCTTTCGCGGACCTCGACGGCAAGCCTCTGTGCTTGCGCGCCGACAGCCTCTGCGTGCACGGCGACAACGCCGAGTCGCTGGCCGTGCTGCGCCGCCTGCGCGCGGCGCTCGACGCTTTCTGATGCGCCTCGAGCCCGCCGGTCCCGAAGCCCTGCTGCTGGTCCTGGCCGAACAGCCGGACGCCGGCCTGCCGTTGCGCATCTCCGCCCTGGCCGATCTGATCCAGCTCGAACTGGGGCCGCTGGTCGTCGATCTGGTCCCCGGCTGGACCACTCTGCTGCTGCATTACGATCTGCTGCGGACCGATCATCTGCAGCTCGGCAGACGCCTGTTGCCCCTGCTCGAGGACTGGTGCGTGCAGGCGCAGCCTTCCCGTAGCGGGCATCTGCACGAGATCCCCGTCTGGTATGCCGGCGAGGACCTGGCCGAGGTGGCCCACGCCTGCGCCCTGAGCGAGGCCGAACTGATCGCCCTGCACAGTGGCGCGCAGTACCGAGTCGGCGCCATCGGCTTCGCTCCGGGCTTCGCCTACCTCGGCGAACTGGACGCGCGCCTGTCCTTGCCGCGCCGGCGCACGCCGCGCACCTGGGTACCGGGCGGCTCGCTGGCCATCGCCGAACGGCAGACGGCGATCTATCCCCAGGCTTCGCCGGGGGGCTGGCACCTGATTGGGCGTTGTCCGTGGCGCCTGTTCGACGCCCAGGCCGAGCCGCCCTGTGCGCTGGCGGTGGGCGACCGGGTGCGTTTTTTGGCCATCGACGAAGCGGCCTTTCGCGCCGAGGGCGGTGCGCCGTGACGGGCCTCGCGGTGATTCGCCCTGGTCCGTTCAGCCTGCTGCAGGATGCCGGCCGGCTGGGCTGGCAGCACCTTGGCGTGTCTCCCGCGGGCCCTCTGGACATCCAGGCGGCGGCCTGGGCGAATCGACTGCTGGACAATCCCTGGGGCGCGCCGCTGGTGGAAATCGCCCTGGGCGGCATGGAGCTGGAAAGCGCGCTCGACACTTGGGTGGCGCTCTGCGGCGCCGAACTGGATATCCGCCTGGACGGCGCGCCACGGCCGAACTGGTCGCGCTTCGTCCTGCGCGCCGGGCAGCGTATGCGCCTCGGTTTCGCGCGCAGCGGCCAGCGTGCCTACCTGGCGGTGGCGGGAGGCTTTCGCGCTGCTCCCGTGCTGGGCAGTGTGGCGACCCAGGAGCGCGAGGGGCTTGGCGGCCTGCACGGCGACGGCCGGCCGCTGTGCGCCGGGGACTTCCTGCCCTGCATGCCGGCCGTCCTGCCCGGCGCCGCCAGCGTGCCCTGGCGTTTCGTGCCGGACTACCGGGCCGAGCCCTATCTGCGCGTGATGCTCGGCGGCGATGCTGGGGATTTCAGCGTAGCCGATCGCCAGCGTTTCTTCGCCCGGCCCTGGCGCCTCAGTCCGCAATCCGACCGCATGGGGGCGCGCCTTTCCGGCGAGCCCTTGCGGGCACCGGCCAGGCAGTGGTCGTTGGGAGTGACCGCGGGCGCCATCCAGGTGTCGCCGGACGGCCAGCCGATCGTGCTGATGGCCGACCGGCAGACCATGGGTGGCTATCCCATTCTCGGCTGGGTGCATCCGCTGGACCTGGGGCTGCTGGCGCAGTGTCCGGCGCACCGGACGGTACGCTTCGAGCCGGTGAGGATAGAGGCGGTGCAGGGGGAGGTGCGGGAGTTCTATCGGTTCTTCGGGCGCTGAGCGCTTGCCGGATTTCTCTGGCATGGCTTTCGCGAGCAATCTCAGCGCTTTCCTCGGCCCGGCCGACAGGTTTCGCCCTGCACGGCGAGTCACTTTCTTCTTGCTTGCCCAAGAAGAAAGTAACCAAAGAAGAAGGGCACCCGACATCCGGCCCTCCACTACGCTGCGCTCTGTTGCGGGTTCCCTCGCTCCGGCGCTGCTCCAGGGGCACGCCACGAAGGGACGTCCCTGTCCCTTCGCGACTCGCTCGGCGTCCATGCCTCGCGTCCCTCTGTGCAGCGCCTCCGCTCGGCCTTCTATACGGGACTTGGGTGTGGGCTGAACCTTCACAAAACCTTTCAGGTTTCAGGCGGCGGCTGCTTCTGGATTTTTGCTTTTTGACGCCAAAGCAGCCAGGCAGCGCCGAACGCCCCTTTCAGAAGGCCGAGTGGAGTCGTCGAGAAAGGGGTTGAGCCGCATGGATGCGGCGAAAGGTCCGTTGGCCATGGATGGCTCTTCGGGCCTGGCCCCTGGAGCGACGACAGAGGGAGGGAACCCCGCCGCAGGCGGGGCCGGATGATAGGGGCAAGCGTTTTTGCTTACTTTTTTCGCGACTGAAAAAAGTGAGTCGCCGTGCAAGGCGAAACCTGTAGATCGCGCCGAGGACAGCGTGTCGTCATTGCCCCTTGGGTTAGGCCCAAGCCGACAAATACATAAGCCTCACACGAACCGCTCCGCATAATGACAAGCCACCTCCCTCCCATCCACTTCCCGCAGCGCCGGCACCTCTACCCGACAACGCTCCGTCGCATATGGACAGCGCGGATGGAACACGCAGCCGGACGGCGGCTCCAGCGGGTCGGGCGGCTCGCCGGCGAGGCGGACGCGCTGGCGGTCCGGCTCGGGATGCAGGGTCGGCGTGGCGGCGAGCAAGGCCTGGGTATAGGGGTGCAGCGGCTTCCGATAGATCCTTTCAGCAGGGCCGAGCTCCATGGGCCGGCCGAGGTACATCACCAGCAGGCGGTTGGCGACGTGGCGCACCACCGCCAGGTTGTGGGAGATGAACACATAAGCGGTGCCGAATTGCCGCTGCAGTTCCAGGAACAGGTTGAGCACCTGGGCCTGCACCGACACATCGAGCGCCGACGTCGGCTCGTCGGCGACCAGCACCTTGGGACGCAGCATCATCGCCCGGGCGATGGCGATACGCTGGCGCTGGCCGCCGGAGAACATGTGCGGGTAGCGCGCATAGTGCTCGGCGCGCAGGCCGACCTGGTCAAGCATCGCCAGCACCCTGGCGCGGCGCTCGGCGCCGGAGAGGTTGGTGTTGATGGCCAGCGGTTCGGCCAACTGATCGCCGATCCGCCGGCGTGGGTTGAGCGAGGCGTAGGGGTTCTGAAAGACCATCTGCACGTCGCGGCGCAGCAGTCGGTGGTCGGTGCCGGCGACGTCGTGACCGGCGATCCGCAGCGAGCCGGCAGTCGGCTCCTCGACCAGGGTCAGGGCGCGGGCCAAGGTCGACTTGCCGCAGCCAGACTCGCCGACCACCGCCAGGGTCTCGCCGGCCTCGAGTTCGAAGGACAGGCCGTTCAGCGCCCGGACGCTGGCCGCGGGACGAAGCAGGCCGCGAGAGATGCGGTAGTGACGGGTCAGGTCGCGGGCGATCAGCACCGGGTTCATGGACTCTCCTGGTTGCGCGGGTGGAAGCAGCGCGCCAGGCTTCGGCGCCTGGCTTCTAACGCTGGCCGGAGGGCGCGGCAGTCGTCCTGCGCATAGGCGCAGCGCGGCGCCAGCAGGCAGCCGGCGGGCCGGTCGTGATGGCCGGGGACGCTGCCCGGCAGGCCGCGCAGCGGGCGGCGCGCGGTACCGGCCTCGGGCAGCGCGGCGAGCAGCGCCTCGGTATAGGGATGCGCTGGGGCGTCGAACAGACCGGGCAACTCGCCGACTTCTACCGCCTGGCCGGCATACATCACGCAGACCCGGCTGGCGCATTCGGCGACCACGGCGAGATCGTGGCTGATCAGCAGCAGGGCCATGCCACGCTCGCGCTGCAGGTTCAGCAGCAGTTCGAGGATCTGCGCCTGGATGGTCACGTCGAGGGCGGTGGTCGGTTCGTCGGCGATCAGCAGGCGCGGTCCGGCGGCGATCGCCAGGGCGATGGCCACGCGCTGGGCCATGCCGCCGGAGAGCTGATGCGGGTAGGCTTCCAGGCGGCTGGCGGCGGCCGGGATCTCGACCTGTTCGAGCAGCTCCAGGGCGCGCCGGCGGGCCTCGCGACCGCGCAGGCCGAGGTGCTGGCGCAGCACTTCCTCGAGCTGGAAGCCGATCCGGTAGCTGGGGTCGAGGGCGGCTAGCGGGTCTTGAAAGACCATCGCCAGTTCCTTGCCGAGCAGCCGGCGGCGCTGGCGTTCGCCGAGGGCGAGCAGGTCGTGGCCGGCGAAGCGCAGGTGCTCGGCGGCGACCCGGCCGGGTGGGTCGATCAGGCCGAGCAAGGCGAGCATGGCCTGTGACTTGCCGGAGCCGGACTCGCCGACGATGGCCAGCACCTCGCCGGCCTCCAGGCGCAGGTCGAGGCCGTCCACCACCGGCGGAGCTTCGGCGGGACCGTAGCGCACGCTGAGGTTGTCGATTTCCAGCAGGCTCATGGTGCGCTCCTCAAGCCAGGTTCTTCAGCTTCGGGTCCAGCGCGTCGCGCAGGCCGTCGCCGACCAGATTGATCGCCAGCACGCTTGAGAGGATGGCCAGGCCCGGCAAGGTCACCACCCACCAAGCACGTTCGATGTAATCCCGCGCCGCGGCCAGCATGCTGCCCCATTCCGGGCTTGGTGGCTGCACGCCGAGGCCGAGAAAACCCAGCGCGGCGGCATCCAGGATGGCCGCGGAGAAGCCCAAGGTAGCCTGGACGATCAAGGGCGCTAGACAGTTCGGCAGCACCGCGACAAACATCAGGCGCAGCCGTCCGGCGCCGACCAGCTTCGCGGCGGTGACGTAATCACGGTGGATCTCGCCGAGTACCGCCGCGCGGGTCAGGCGCACATAGGCGGGCAGCGAGACGATGGCGATCGCCAGCACGGTGTTGAGCAGTCCCGGACCGAGTACGGCGACCACCGCTACCGCCAGCAGCAGGGCGGGCAGCGCCAGCATGATATCCGTCAGGCGCATGATCGAAGGGCCGAGCAGGCGCGGGAAGAAGCCGGCGCAGAGGCCGAGCAGCACGCCGGGCAGCAGTGACAGCGCCACTGAAGCCAGGCCGATCGAGAGCGACAGGCGCGCGCCATGGATCAGTCGCGAGAGCAGGTCGCGGCCCAGTTCGTCGGTACCGAGCGGAAATCGCGTCTCGCCGCCCTCCAGCCAAGCCGGTGGGGTAAGCAGGAAGTCGCGGTGCTGGGCTGCGGGGTCGAAGGGCGCGAGCCAGGGCGCCAGCAGCGCGCAGAGAGCGAGCAGGGCGAGGAACAGCAAGGCGGCGAAGGCGCCACGGTTGCGCGCGAAGGCCCGGCAGAAGTCGCGCAAGGGCGAGGGCCAAGCCGGTTCGCTGGCGAGAGCGGAGGTATTCATCGACGGGTCCTCATTGCCGGTGACGGATGCGTGGGTTGGCCAGGCCATAGAGGATGTCCACGACAAAGTTGACCAGGATGACCAGCGCGGCGATCAGCAGGATGCCATTCTGCACCACCGGATAGTCGCGAGCGCCGATGGCTTCGATCAGCCACTTGCCGATGCCCGGCCAGGAAAACAGGGTTTCGGTGAGCACCGCGCCGGAGAGCAGCGAGCCGACCTGCAGGCCGAACACCGTGAGCACCGGGACCAGGGCGTTGCGCAGCGCGTGCACGAACACCAGCCGCACCGGCGACAGGCCACGGGCACGGGCGGCACGGATGTAGTCCTCGCGCAGCACTTCGAGCATCGCCGAGCGGGTCATGCGGGCGATCACCGCCAGCGGGATGGTGCCGAGCACGATGGCCGGCAGGATCAGGTGGCGCAGGGCGTCGAGGAAGGCGCCGCGCTCGTCGCTGAGCAGCGTGTCGACGAGCATGAAGCCGGTCACCGGCGGTACGTCGTAGAGCAGGTCGAGGCGCCCGGAGACCGGTGTCCAGCCGAGTTCCACGGAAAAGAACATGATCAGCACCAGCGCCCACCAGAAGATCGGCATCGAGTAGCCGGTCAGCGCCAAGCCCATGGTGCCGTGGTCGAGGATGGAGCCGCGTTTCAACGCCGCCAAGGTGCCGGCGAGCAAGCCGAGGACGCTGGCCAGCAGCAGGGCGGCGAGGGCCAGTTCGACGGTGGCCGGAAACAGCCCGGCGAACTCGTTCCAGACGCTTTCGCGGGTGCGCAGCGACTGGCCGAGATCGCCCCGCGCCAATTGGCCCAAGTAGCTCAGGTACTGCTCGTGCAACGGCCGGTCGAGGCCGAGCTGGTGCATGGCCTCGGCATGCATCTGCGGGTCGAGGCGGCGCTCGCCCATCATCACCTCCACCGGGTCACCGGGGATCAGGCGGATCAGGGTGAAGGTCAGCAGGGTTACGCCGAGGAAGGTGGGGATCAGCAAGCCGAGACGGTGGGCGAGGAAGGACAACATGCGCGGGGCTCACTCCGGAGCGTTGGCCGGGGCGCGACGCACGCCGGCGAAGTTGTTGGAGCCCAGCGGGCTGATCACGAAGCCCTCGACGTCGCGTCGCACGGCGGCGAACTCGCGGGGATGGGCCAGGGGAATCCAGGGCGCCTGTTCGTGGAAGATCGCCAGGGCCTGGCGGTAGAGCGCGGCGCGTTGTGCCTGGTCGGTGATGCGGCGCGCCTCGCGCAACAGGGCATCGAAGCGCTCGTCGCACCAGCCGGCCTGATTTTCGCCGGAAGCGGCCGCGGCGCAGGACAGATTGGGGGTCAAGAAGTTGTCCGGATCGCCGTTGTCGCCGGCCCAGCTCATGAACACCAAGTCGTGTTCGCCGTTCTTCGCGCGCTTGATCAGCTCGCCCCATTCCAGCACGCGGATTTCCGCCCGGATGCCGATGGCGGCCAGGTCGGCCTGCAGCAACTGGGCGCCGATGCCGGGGTTGGGGTTGGTCGGGCCGCCGCCGGGACGGGTCCAGATACTCAGCTCCAAGCCTTGGGCGTGTCCGGCTTCGGCCAACAGGGCGCGGGCCCGTGCCGGGTCGTGGGGCCAGCCGGCGAGCGTCGGGTCGGAGCCCCACAGGATCGGCGGGTAGGGCGCCACCGCCGGGCTGGCGCCGCCCTCGCCGTACTGGGCGCGCAGGTAGGCGGCTTTGTCGAAAGCGAGGTTGAGCGCCTGGCGCACTCGCACGTCGTCGAGCGGCGGATGACGGGTGTTGATGCCGATGTAGGCGGTCAGCAGCGGTTCGTCCTCCAGCACCTGGATGCGCGCGTCCCGGCGCAGGCCGGGCAGGTCCACCGGGCGCGGGTAGAGGGCGATCTGGCAGTCGCCGGCCTTGAGCTTTTGCACCCGCACGTTGGGCTCGGGGGTGATGGCGAAGATCAGCCGCTCGATGGCCGGCGCGCCGTCCCAGTAGTCCGGGTTGCGCCGGAAGCGCACCTGGGCGTCCTTCTCGTAGCGTTCGAAGATGAATGGGCCGCTGCCCACCGGCTGGCTGTTGAGGCGCTCCGGGGTGCCGGCGGCCAGCAGTCGATCGGCGTATTCGGCCGGGTAGATGGAGGCGAAGCCCATCGCCAGGTTGGCCAGGAAGGGCGCCTCCGGGTAGCGCAGGACGAAGCGCACGCGGTGCTCATCGAGGCGCTCGATGCGTTCTATCAGCTCGCCCACGGCCATCGATTCGGCATAGGGGAAGCCGCGCGGCGACAGTTTGTGCCAGGGATGCGCGGGATCGATCTGCCGCCGGAAGCTCCAGATCACGTCGTCGGCGTCGAATTCGCGGCTCGGCACGAACCAGGGCGTGCGCTGGAATTTCACGCCGCGGCGCAGGTGGAAAGTGTATTCGAGGCCGTCGGCGGACACCTCCCAGCGCTCGGCGAGGGCGGGGAGCAGTTCGCTGCCGCCGGGAGCGAAGCGCAGCAGGCGGTCGAACACCGTCTCCGCCGAGGCGTCGGCGCTGACGGCGGTGGTGTACTGGACGATGTCGAAGCCTTCCGGGCTGCCCTCGGTACAGACCACCAAGCTGCTCGGCGTGGCCTGGACGGCGCCGGCGAGCAGGCCGGCGAGCAGGAGGGCAGTCGGGCGTCGGAGTGTCATGATGGCGGCCGCCTCAGGGCATCTGCACCTCGATCACGCCGTCGGCGCTGACGCTCACCTGACTGCTGCCGGCTTCGATCTCCGGCGCTGGCGCGCCCGCCGCCTCGCGGTCCATGGTCTTCGCCATCGCCACGCGGGCGAAGGGGGGCGGGACCACACCGCTGCTGCCGAGGTTCAGGCTAACCAACTTGTAGCCGTTGCCGCCGAGCGCCTGGGTGGCGAGCTGGGCGCGCTCGCCGAAGGCCCGCACGGCGTCCTGCAGCAGTGCGTCCTCGCCCTTCTTACGTGTGGCATCGGCGATGGAGAAGCGCATGTCGGCGATCCTAAGTTCGCCGAGCAGGTTAGCGCTCAGTTGGGAAAGGGCGGCGAAGTCGGCGCTTTCCAGGCGCAGCTCGGCGCGCTCGCGCCAGGCGACGATCCGTCGGCCCTGGTCTTCGTAGGCCGGATAACTGTTGCGGTTGCCGAGGCTGACCTTCACCCCCGCCACTTGGCGCGCGCGCTCTACCGCGCCGTTGAGGGTGCGGGTGATGTCGCTGGCCAACTGGCCGGGGTCCTTGTGCTGGGCTTCGGCATAGAGGGTCACCTGCATCAGGTCGTGGGCGATCTCCCGGCTTGCCTCGGCATGCAGGGAGATCTGGTTGTAGCGGGGACCGTCCTCGGCCAGTGCCGGCAGGCTGGCCAGGGCAGCGAGGACGAGGGGAATGGTGGGGCGAAGACAGCAAAGCATGGGGAAATCCTTGTGTGGGCCGGGAGCGTATCTGTTGGGTTTCGAGCCAAACTCTACCGGCGCAGTCCGGTTTTTGCAGCCCGTCTGCGTCCGGTTGCCGCATTCGGCCCGGCTGGTGGCAGGCTTTTGGGTATACTGGCCGCGCGCTCCCAGGCCTCCATGACAAGCCATTCCTATGCTCGCACCCGTTCAAATGCTGTCGGCCAGCCGCCACAACCTCCGTCGGCTCATCCTGATCCGCGTCCTCGTGCTGGCCGCCCAAGCCGGTTCGGTCGGGCTCGCCTATCTCACCGGTCTGATGCCGTTGCCTTGGCTGGCGCTTGCTTTCACCCTCAGCCTGTCGGCCATGCTTTGCCTGGGAACCGCCCTGCGCCTGACCATGTCGTGGCCGGTGACCGATCTGGAATACGCCGGCCATCTGGCCTGCGACCTGATCATCCACAGCCTGCTGCTGTATTTCACCGGCGGTCCGACCAACCCCTTCGTTTCCTATTACCTGGTGCCGCTGACCATCGCCGCGGCGACTCTGCCCAGGCGGCACACGGTGATGCTCGCCGGCCTGGCGTTCGTGGCCTACACGCTGCTGGTCTTCTGGTACAACCCGACCACCCTGCCGCCGGAGCATCGCGTCACCTTGCTGATCTACGGCATGTGGCTGAGCTTCGCCCTGGCGGCGGCGCTGATCACTTTCTTCATCGGGCGGATGGCCGGCGAACTGCGCCGTCAGGAAGAGTTCCAGGCCACGCGCCGCGAGGAGGGCATGCGCGACCAGCAACTGCTGGCGGTAGCCACCCAGGCGGCCGGCGCCGCCCATGAGCTGGGCACGCCGCTGGCGACGATGAGCGTGCTGATCACCGAACTGCGCCAGGAGCACGACGATCCGCTGCTGCAGGAGGATCTGGCGGTGCTCCAGGAACAGGTGAAGCTGTGCAAGGACACCCTGCAGCAACTGGTACGCGCCGCCGAGGCGGATCGCATGCAGGCGGTCCAAGAGCAGAGCGCAGCGGCTTGGCTGGAGACGGCGCTCAATCGCTGGCACCTGATGCGCCCGGAGGCGAGCTATCGCTATGAAATCCTCGGCACGGGCTCCATGCCGCGCCTGGCGCCGTCGCCGGACCTGACCCAGTCAATGCTCAACCTGCTCAATAACGCCGCCGATGCCTGTCCGGACGACCTGGACATCTACCTCGACTGGGACGTCGAGGAGTTGTGCATCAGCATTCACAACCATGGCGAAGGCGTGCCTCTGGCGATCGCCGAGCAACTGGGCAAGCCTTTCTTTACCACCAAGGGCAAGGGCTTCGGCCTCGGCCTATTTCTGAGCCAGGCCAGCGTGACTCGCGCCGGTGGCTCGGTGAAACTCTACAACCACGAGGAGGGCGGTACGCTGACCGAGCTGCGACTGCCGCGCCTGGGGCCAGGAGACTACTATGAGTGAGCATCCGATCGAGGGAGAAGAACAGCAGCCGCACCTGCTGCTGGTGGACGACGACACGACCTTCACCCGTGTCATGATGCGGGCCATGACCCGCCGCGGCTTCCGGGTGAGTTGTGCCAGTTCGGCCGAGGGGGGGCTGGAGCTGGCAGTTCAAGATGTGCCCGACTATGCCGTGCTGGATCTCAAGATGGAGGGCGACTCGGGGCTGGTGCTGCTGCCCAAGCTGCTCGAACTGGACAACGAGATGCGCGTGCTGATCCTCACCGGTTACTCGAGCATCGCCACCGCCGTGGAGGCGATCAAGCGTGGCGCATGCAATTACCTATGCAAGCCGGCCGACGCCGACGACGTGCTCACCGCGCTGCTTTCCGAGCACGTCGACCTGAACAGTTTGGTGCCGGACAACCCCATGTCGGTGGATCGCCTGCAGTGGGAGCACATTCAGCGCGTGCTCAGCGAGAACGACGGCAACATCTCCGCCACCGCCCGCGCCCTGGGTATGCACCGGCGTACATTGCAGCGCAAGCTGCAGAAACGTCCGGTCCGCCGCTGAGGGCCTGTCCATGGTCTTTCGCATCGGGCATCGGCTCGGTGCGAGCGGCCGCAGGTTAGACCCGGATGCCGGGCGCGCTTGCTTTTCGGTCGCTTCATTCGTTCGCGCGAGCGAAGGGAAAGTGACTGGCAGGAGCCCGAAATCGGAGTGTCCGGCCTCCCGGCCAGCGGCTTGTGCAACTGCCGAAAACCGGAACGAGTCGACACATGGTTTTGCCAGTCCACTGTCGAGCGGCGAATCCATGCGATCGCCCTGAAGCGTCGGGCTCCCGGAGCCGCTGCCCGATCATCTCATGAAAGTATCGCCTGCAATGTATCGGTGCGGACTGGCGGCCGGGTGGCAGGAGCGATTCGTGGTCGAGGCCTTGCCGCTTCGCCAGAACGTATACCAAGGCCATTGGCAAGTCCTTCTGATAATAACGGTGGTATTTTTCCCTGAATCTGTCGGTGATGGGGAAGCACTCGACCTGGTTTATTATTTTCAGGTGCTTGTCGAAGATCTTTTCGTAGGTATCGATATCCTTCCAGTAATGGGCGAATACTCCATGCTCTCCGTGGGAGCCATGGACGAACGAGTATTTCTCGTTGGTTTGCAGCGGTTTGTTGTGCGGACTCTGGTCGAGGTGTTTCTTTTGTTCATGGCTCGGGTTCAGAAAGGCGATGATAGACTTTCTATCGTTTTTCAGAATTCTGGAAATTTCCGAGACATGGTATTCCAGATCGCTCTTTTCCAGGTGCATGACGAAGTTTCGCGAAATGGCCAGGGCAATGGACGAGTCGCCGAAGGGTTTTCTTTGTCCGTGCCTCACCTCGAAGTGGCGAATGTCGATATTGCCCGGATGTCCCAGTTCGCCAAGCTGTTCCCTGGCTTTTGCGACCAACTGTTCGGAGCCTTCCAAGCCGATGAAGTTGTCGATGTTCTTTCTCGCCTGAGCGATGTTTTTTATCGACTCCAGGGCAGGGATGTCTAGCAAGTTTCCATACATGAATTGAATCGCCAGCATGTTCGTGCCCGCGCCGAAATCGACGATTTTCGATTCCGGGTTTTCGCAGAGAAAGTCGGCAATTTCTTTATATAGGTATGGGTTGATTATGAAGTCAATGCCGATGTTGCCCTCTCGTTCAAGTCTGCACCAATGCTTTTCCATTTTTTTCCATCAACCACCAAGTCAAACGACGGATTGGTTTTAAACGGCAATAGGCGGGCCATGGCGACAAGATGTCTATGTCTGAATATTTGCCCGTAAAACACTCGTGGTTTTTCAGATGGATATTGATTTAACACTGGTTTGTTACGGTGTCTTTAAGCATGGCTTTGCAGTCCATTGTCGAGCCGCCGGTTTTTCGATCGTTCCGGTGCCGTCGGAAGCGGATGTACCGGGACGGCAACTCGTGGTTCCGGCCAGGCCATCCGGGCGGAGTGCCTCGGCATCCTGCCTCCCGGCGGGAGATATGCCGTTATGATAGGTACCTATTATTTTTCGGACTTTTCACATGTTCGCGCTGTTCTCGCAAACCCTGGGCATCACCGCACCGGTATTCGCCATGCTGTTTCTCGGCGTACTGTTGCGGCGCCTCGGCTGGATCGACATCGCCTTCATCGACACGGCATCGACGCTGGTGTTCAAGGGCACCATGCCGACCATGCTGTTCCTCGCGATCTTGCAGGCCGATCTGGATGCGGCGTTGCAGCCGGCGCTGCTCGGCTATTTCATCCTGGCTTCCATCGCCGGCTTCCTGATCGCCTGGGCCTGGTCGCTGTGGCGTTGCCCGCGTCCCGATCGCGGCGTCTATGTGCAGGGCGCGTTTCGCGGCAACAACGGCATCGTCGGCCTGGCCCTGGCCACCAGCATGTACGGCGATTACGGTCTGTCCCTCGGCGGGGTGCTGGCCGGGGCGGTGATCCTGGTCTACAACACGCTCGCATCGGTAGTGCTGGCTTTCTACAGCCCGACCGCCCGGACCGATCCCTGGAGCCTCGCCAAGAGCATCCTCGGCAACCCACTGATCATCGGCGTGCTGATGGCGATCCCGTTTGCCTACTGGCATGTCGGCCTGCCGGCCTGGCTGCTCACCTCCGGCGACTATTTCGCGCAGATGACCATGCCGCTGGCGCTGATCTGCATCGGCGGCACCATTTCCCTCGCCGCCCTGCGCGAAAGCGGTGGTATGGGACTTGGCGCCAGCCTGCTGAAGATGGTCTGGCTACCGCTGCTGGAGACGCTCGGTGCCTGGCTATGCGGTTTCCGTGGTGCCGAACTGGGCGTGCTCTTCCTTTATTTCGCGAGCCCGACCGCCGCGGCCAGCTTCGTCATGGCCAAGGCAGTGGGCGGCAATCATCAGTTGGCGGGAGGGATAGTGGTGATCACCACGCTGTTGGCCGCGGTCACCACCAATATCGGTATTTTCATCCTGCAATGGCTCGGCTGGATCTGAGCTGCGCTCTCAGCTTCGTTGCCGCCATTCGCGGGCGGCGATGACCAGCAGTGTCACGGTGGTCAGCGGCAGGGCGTACCAGGCTAGAGCATCGTGCAGCAGGTCTACGGCGGAAGCACCGCTGGCGAACAGTACCTGGTAGGCGCCGTAGGCCAGGTAGTAGCCGAAGAACAGCAACCCCTCTCGGCGGCCGATGCGGTAGCCGGTGAAGAAGATCGGCAGGCAGGCCGCCGCCGCCGCGATCATCGCCGGGTAGTCGAAGGCCAGGGCGTTGGGCGACACCTCGAGCGGGGCGGACGAGACCAGCGCGGTCAGGCCGAGGACCGCGAGCAGATTGAAGATATTGCTGCCGACGATATTGCCCACGGCGATGTCGCGCTCGCCCTTGATGGCGGCCACCAGCGACGTGGCCAATTCCGGCAGCGAGGTTCCGGCGGCGACCATGGTCAGGCCTATCGTCAGTTCGGATAGGCCGAGCGCTCGGGCCAGGGTCACCGCGGCATCGATCAGCAGGTCGGAGCCCCAGACCAGCATGGCCAGGCCGAGGGCGACGAGCGCCAGGTGGCCGGGCAGGGCGAGGTGTCCTGCGGGCTTCCTGCCGAATTCCGTCTCGAAGTCGTTGTTGCCGCCGCTGGTTCCGGCATTCAGGCCGCTGCGCACCTGAAAGGCGATGTAGACGAGAATGCCGGCGAACAGCAGCACTCCATCTAGACGGCTATATTCGCGGTCGATGGCCAGCAGCCAGGCTAGCAGGCTGACGCCGATCATGACGGGTACGTCGAAACGGATCAGTTGACGCGAAACCCGCAACGGAATGACCAGTGCGGACAGGCCGAGGATCATCAGCACGTTGAAGATGTTGCTGCCGATGGTGTTACCGACCGCGATATCGCCCTGTCCGCCGCTGGCGGATCGCACGCTGACGGCCATTTCCGGGGCGCTGGTGCCGAAGGCCACCACGGTCAGGCCGATGATCAGCGGCGGAATGCCGAAGCGGGCGGCCAGGCATGCGGTGCCGCGAACCAGGGCTTCGGCGCCGGCGATCAGCAGGGCCAGGCCGGCGATCAGGCAGATGAAGGTCAGAGGTGTCATTCGGGGTCCGTCCCAGGCGGTCATTCCCTCAGTTGTCGAGCAGTTCCAGACGTACCAGGGCCACGCCGGCATTCAGTATCTCCAATTGCCGGGCAGCCTTGTAGGACAGGTCGATGATCCGTCCGCCGGTGTGGGGGCCGCGGTCGTTGATGCGCACCACCACGCTGCGGCGGGTTCTCAGGCTGGTTACCCGCACTCGGCTGCCGAGCGGCAGGGTGCGGTGGGCGGCCGTGAGGGTGTTGCGATCCACGAGCTCGCCACTGGCGGTACGCTTGCCGTGGTGGTGGTTGGCATAGTAGGAGGCCATGCCCTGGGCGCTGTAGCGGGCGGCTTCGAGCTGCTCCGAAGGGTAGCCGGCAAGCAGGGCGAGGAGGGCGAGTGGCAATGTTCGCAGCATGATCGAGGCTCCGGGAGGTGCAGCGCCGGCTTGGGCCAGGCGCTGTCGCTGGCTCAGCCTTCGAGCTTCTTCTTCAGCAGTTCGTTGACCTGGCCGGGGTTCGCCTTGCCTTTGGAGGCCTTCATCGCCTGGCCGACGAAGAAGCCGAACATCTTGGCGCGCTTGGCCTCGTCGGCGGCGCGGTACTGTTCGACCTGGGCGGCATTGGCGGCCAGCACTTCGTCGAGCATGCTTTCGATGGCGCCGGTGTCGGTGACCTGCTTCAAGCCCTTCCGCTCGATGATCGCATCGGCGCTAGCGCCCTCACTGGCGGCCAGGGCCTCGAAGACCATCTTGGCGATCTTGCCGGAGATGGTGTTGTCCTGGATGCGCTGGATCAGTCCGCCGAGCTGTTCGGCGGATACCGGCGAGCGCTCGATCTCCAGGCCTTCCTTGTTGAGCAGGCTGGACAACTCGCCCATCACCCAGTTGGCCGCCAGCTTGGCATCGCCGCAGACCTCGAAGACCGCCTCGAAGTACTCGGCCATCTCGCGGCTGGCCGACAGCACGCTGGCATCGTAGGCGGACAGAGCGTACTGGCTCTGGAAACGCTCGCGTTTCTGGTTGGGCAGCTCGGGCAGAGTTGCGCGCAACTGCTCGACGAAACCTTCTTCCAGCACCACCGGCAGCAGGTCGGGACAGGGGAAGTAGCGGTAATCGTTGGCTTCCTCCTTGCCGCGCATGGAGCGCGTCTCGTCCTTGTTCGGATCGTACAGGCGGGTTTCCTGGATTACCTTGCCGCCGTCCTCGATCAGCTCGATCTGCCGTTGAATCTCATGATTGATCGCCTTCTCGATGAAGCGGAAGGAGTTGACGTTCTTGATCTCGGCGCGGGTGCCGAAGGCTTCTTGGCCCCTCGGACGTACCGATACGTTGCAGTCGCAGCGCAGCGAACCCTCGGCCATGTTGCCGTCGCAGATACCGAGGTAGCGGACCAGTGCGTGGATCGCCTTGACGTAGGCGACCGCCTCTTTGGCCGAACGGATATCCGGTTCGGAGACGATTTCCAGCAGCGGCGTGCCGGCGCGGTTGAGGTCGATGCCGGTCATGCCGTGGAAGTCCTCGTGCAGGCTCTTGCCGGCGTCTTCCTCCAGATGCGCGCGGGTGATGCCGATGCGCTTGAGCGTGCCGTCCTCCAGGGTGATGTCCAGGTGGCCCTTGCCGACGATGGGTTTGTCCATCTGGCTGGTCTGGTAGCCCTTGGGCAGGTCCGGGTAGAAGTAGTTCTTACGGGCGAAGACGTTGGTATGGCCGATTTCCGCCTCGATGGCCAGGCCGAAGCGGACCGCCATGCGCACGGCTTCCTCGTTGAGCACTGGCAGGGTGCCGGGCATGCCAAGGTCGATCAGGCTGGCCTGGGTGTTGGGTTCGGCGCCGAAGGCGGTGGCGCTGCCGGAAAAGATCTTCGAGCGGGTGGCGAGCTGTGCGTGGATTTCCAGCCCGATCACGGTTTCCCATTGCATCTGTGTGTTCCTCGAATCTGGTGGCATGCGGCCCCTCTCCCGACCCTGCGGGCCAGCTTCTCCCCCGGCCGGGGGAGGGGCATCGGCCGCATTGCGGAGCGATGCCTCAATATCCTTCCGGTGCCCGCTGGTGCCAGTCGGTCGCCTGCTGGTACTGATGGGCGACGTTGAGCAGACGACCCTCCTGGAAGTAGGGCGCGAGCAATTGCACGCCCACCGGCAGGCCGTCAACGAAGCCGGCCGGCATGGACAGGCCGGGAATGCCGGCGAGGTTGGCGGTGATGGTGTAGATGTCCTCAAGGTAGGCGGCGACTGGGTCGTCGCCCTTCTCGCCGAGCTTCCACGCCGGATTCGGGGTAGTCGGGCCGAGGATCAGGTCCACCTCTTGGAAGGCGCCGATGAAGTCGCTGCGGATCAGCCGGCGGATCTTCTGCGCCTTGAGGTAGTAGGCGTCGTAGTAGCCGGCGGAGAGGGCGTAGGTGCCGACCATGATGCGCCGCTTCACTTCCGTGCCGAAGCCTTCGCCGCGCGAGCGCTTGTACAGGTCCTCGAGGCTCTGCGGGTTCTCGCAGCGGTAGCCGAAGCGCACGCCGTCGAAGCGTGACAGGTTGGAGGAGGCCTCGGCCGGGGCGATCACGTAGTAGGCGGGGATCGCATGCTGCATGCTGGGCAGGCCGATTTCCTTCACCGTGGCGCCGAGCTTCTTCAGTTCCTCGACGCAGGCCATCACCGCATCAGACAGGCGCGGATCGAGGCCGGCGCCGAAGTATTCGCGCGGCAGGCCGATGCGCAGGCCAGCCAGCGGCCGGTGCAAGGCGGCCAGGTAGTCGTCCACCGGCTGATCGACGCAGGTAGAGTCCTTCGGGTCGAAGCCGGCCATGGCGGAGAGCAGCAAGGCGCAGTCCTCGGCGCTGCGCGCCAGCGGGCCGCCCTGGTCGAGGCTGGAGGCATAGGCGATCATGCCCCAGCGCGAGACGCGGCCGTAGGTGGGCTTGAGGCCGGTGAGGTTGGTCAATGCCGCCGGCTGGCGGATGGAGCCGCCGGTATCGCTGCCGGTGGCCGCCGGGACCAACCGTGCCGCCACCGCGGCGGCCGAGCCGCCGGAGGAGCCGCCGGGGACGCATTCGCTGTTCCAGGGGTTTCTCACCGGGCCGTAGTGGCTGGATTCGCTGGCCGAGCCCATGGCGAACTCGTCCATATTCAGCTTGCCGAGGCTCACGCAGCCGGCGGCGGCGAGTCTCTCCACCACGGTGGCGTCGTAGGGGGCGACGAAGTCGTCGAGGATCTTCGAGGCGCAACTGGTGCGCACGCCCTTGGTGCAGAACAGATCCTTGTGGGCGATCGGCGCGCCGAGCAGGGCGCCGTTCTCGCCGGCGGCGCGCCGCGCATCGGCGGCGCGGGCCTGCTCCAGGGCCTGCTCGGCGGTGACGGTGATGAAGCTGTTGAGCCCGGGATCGAGTTCGGCGATGCGGGCCAGCAGGGCCTCGCTCAGCTCGACGGAGGAGAATTCCTTGGCGGCCAGGCCGCGGGCGATTTGCGCCAGAGTCAGTCGATGCATCACTCGATCACCTTGGGAACCAGATACAGGCCGTTCTCCACGGCCGGGGCGATGGCCTGGTAGGCGTCGCGGTGGTCGGTCTCGGTGACCTCGTCCGGACGCAGGCGCTGGGTGGCCTCCAGGGGATGGGCCAGGGGCTCGATGCCATGGGTGTCGACGGCCTGCATCCGGTCGATCAGGCCGAGGATGTCGTTCAGGGTCTGGGTAGTGCGTGGAATCTCGGCGTCGTCCAGCCCCAGGCGGGCCAGGTGAGCGATCTTTTCCACGTCGGAGCGTTCAAGCGCCATCGAAATTCTCCAGAGAAACGGGCAGCCGGCCGCTAGGGGGAAGTCCGGGCACCGGGGGCACGGACAGGGGGCGAAGACCGTGCTTGCCGGCCTTGCGGGCTGCAGAAAACGGGGAATTTAGCACAGTGGGCGCCTTGCCCAAAATCCCTGCCATTGTTAGAGTCTGCGCTCTTTTTTACCCATGCTTTGCCTCAGGGTTCCCGTCAATGTTCAAAAAACTTCGTGGCATGTTTTCCAGCGATCTGTCGATCGATCTGGGAACTGCCAACACCCTCATCTATATGCGCGAGCGCGGCATTGTTCTGAACGAGCCGTCCGTGGTCGCCATCCGCACGCACGGCAACCAGAAAAGCGTTGTGGCGGTTGGCACCGAGGCCAAGCGCATGTTGGGACGAACCCCGGGCAACATCACCGCGATCCGTCCGATGAAGGATGGCGTGATCGCCGATTTCAGCGTCTGCGAGAAGATGCTGCAGTATTTCATCAACAAAGTGCACGAGAGCAGTTTCCTGCAGCCCAGTCCGCGCGTGCTGATCTGCGTGCCCTGCAAGTCGACCCAGGTCGAGCGCCGGGCCATCCGCGAGTCGGCCCTCGGTGCCGGTGCCCGCGAAGTGTTTTTGATCGAGGAGCCGATGGCGGCGGCCATTGGCGCCGGCCTGCCGGTGGACGAGGCGCATGGCTCGATGGTGGTGGATATCGGCGGCGGCACCACCGAGATCGCCCTGATTTCGCTGAACGGCGTGGTCTATGCTGAATCGGTCCGGGTCGGTGGCGACCGTTTCGACGAAGCCATCGTCACCTATGTGCGGCGCAACTACGGCAGTCTGATCGGCGAGGCGACCGCCGAGCGCATCAAGCAGGAGATCGGTGCCGCCTGGCCGGGCAGCGAGGTGCGCGAGATGGACGTGCGCGGGCGCAATCTGGCCGAGGGCGTACCGCGCAGCTTCACTCTCAATTCCAACGAGGTGCTGGATGCGATCCAGGAGTCGCTGGCGAGCATCGTGCAGTCGGTGAAGAGCGCCCTGGAGCAGTCTCCGCCGGAGCTGGCCTCGGATATCGCCGAACGCGGTCTGGTACTGACCGGCGGGGGCGCCCTGTTACGCGATCTGGACAAGCTGCTGGCTCAGGAAACCGGACTGCCGGTGATCGTCGCCGAGGACCCGCTGACCTGTGTGGCGCGCGGCTGCGGCCGGGCGCTGGAAATGATCGACAGCCACCGCATGGATCTGCTTTCCACCGAGTGAGCCGCCGAGCCGGGCTCCGGGGGGCGCGCCGGAAGCGATGCTTTCCGGTGTCTCGGGGGGCGTGACAGGCGGTTGGGTGTGTAGTCGCGAGGAACCCGCTATCAAACTGCTCTTCAGCAAAGGGCCTTCGCTCGTGATGCGTCTGTTGGTGCTGGCGGTGCTCGCCGCCACGCTGATGGTCGTGGATGCCCGTTTCGACACGCTCAAGCCGGTACGCAGCCAAATGGGATTGGTGCTGACCCCTTTCTATTGGCTGGCCGATTTGCCGGTGCGCATCTGGGATGGTATCAATCAGCAATTCAGCAGCCGTAGCGAGCTGCTGGCGGAAAACGAGAAGCTCAAGGCCGAGGCCCTGCTGATGCAACGCCGCCTGCAGAAGCTGGCGGCGCTAACCGAGCAGAATGTGCGTCTGCGCGAACTGCTCAACTCCGCGGCGCTGGTGGACGAGAAGGTGCTGGTCGGCGAACTGATCGGCGTCGATCCCAATCCTTTCACCCATCGCATCCTGATCGACAAGGGCGAACGCGACGGGGTGTTTCTCGGCCAGCCGGTGCTCGATGCCCGTGGCTTGATGGGGCAGGTAGTGGAAGTCATGCCCTACTCCGCGCGGGTGCTGCTGCTCACCGATACTACCCACAGCATTCCGGTACAGGTCAACCGCAACGGTCTGCGCGCCATCGCCGTCGGCACCGGCAATCCGGAGCGTCTCGAACTGCGCCATGTCGCCGATACCGCCGACGTCAAGGAAGGCGACCTGCTGGTCAGCTCCGGCATGGGCCAGCGCTTTCCCGCCGGTTATCCGGTGGCCGTGGTGAGCGAGGTGATCCACGATTCCGGGCAGCCGTTCGCCATCGTTCGCGCGGTGCCCACGGCGGCCCTCAATCGTACCCGTTACATGCTCATGGTGTTCAGCGATCCGCGCTCGCCGGAGCAGCGCGCCAGCGAGGCGGCCCAGGCGCAGGAGGCGCACGATCGCCAGCTCGCCGAGCAGGCGAAGAAGCAGGATGCGAAGCCCTTGGCGGAGGCTGCGCCGGCTCCCGCGCCGGCGCAGCCGGCACGACCGGCCCCGGCAAGTGCGGGCGGGGCACGCTGAATGGGCGAGCACAACGGTTGGCTGATCTGGGCCAGCTATCTGGTGGGCCTATTGCTCAGCGTGGCGCCCATGCCGGATTTCATGGAGCTCGGCCGGCCGTTGTGGCTGGCGATGTTCATCACCTACTGGATTCTGTCCGTGCCGCAGCGAGTCAGCCTGACCCTGACCTGGCTGCTGGGGCTGGCGATGGATGTGCTCTATGGGGTACTGCTCGGACAGCATGCCCTGACCCTGACGCTGATCGCCTTCCTGATGCTGACCTTGCAGCAGCGTGTCCGCATGTTTCCGCTCTGGCAACAGAGCCTGGTCCTGCTGGTAGTCTTCGGCCTGGCTCAACTGGTACAGCTCTGGCTCAATGCATTGGCTGGCAATCGCCCGCCGACCCTGGTCTTCTTGCTGCCGGCCTTGGTCAGTGCCCTGCTCTGGCCCTGGGTGTTCACCGCTCTGCGCAGTCTTCGACTGCGCTTCAATGTCAATTGACCCCTGGTTCCGGCGCGACGGCCGGTGGATCTTCAGACAGAGGGAAATCCCATGGTTGCCACGCTCTACTTGGCCTCCGGCTCGCCCCGTCGACGCGAGTTGCTGACACAAATCGGCGTACCCTTCATCACGCTTGCGGTGACTATCGACGAAACTCCCCTGGCGGACGAAACTCCACCAACCTATGTGGAACGCTTGGCGCGCGACAAGGCGGCGGCCGGTCTAGCCGGTTTGGCCGACGACCACCAGGCGGTGGTGCTCGGTGCGGACACCACGGTGGCGCTGGATGGACGCATCCTTGGCAAACCGGGGAGTCGTGCCGAGGCGCTGGCCATGTTGCGGGCGCTCGGCGGGCGCAGGCACGAAGTGCTGACCGCGGTGGCCCTGGCTTCTGCCGGGCATTGCGAGGCGAGGCTGGTGCGCAGCCGGGTGACTTTCCGTCCGCTTGCCGCTGCCGAGACCGAGGTCTACTGGGCCACCGGCGAGCCGCTGGACAAGGCCGGCGGCTATGCCATCCAGGGCCTCGCCGCGGTATTCGTCAGCCATCTCGAGGGCAGCTACTCGGCGGTGGTCGGCCTGCCGCTCTGCGAAACCGCGCAACTGCTAGCCGAATTCGGCATTCCATGCTGGCAACGACAATGACAAGGCGCCTGAGCGGACAAGCCGCGCCCAGCTTCGGGAATATGCGATGAGCGAAGAAATCCTGATCAATATTACGCCGATGGAGTCGCGCGTAGCGGTGGTGGAGAACGGCGTACTGCAGGAGGTGTACGTCGAGCGCACCCAGCGCCGCGGCATCGTCGGCAACATCTACAAGGGGCGGGTAGTGCGGGTGCTGCCGGGCATGCAGGCGGCTTTCATCGACATCGGCCTGGAGCGCGCGGCATTCATCCATGCCGCGGAAATCTCCACTCGCGACGGCAGTGCGGTGGAGAACATCGCGGCCCTGGTGCACGAGGGACAGAGCCTGGTGGTGCAGGTCACCAAGGACCCGATCGGCAGCAAGGGGGCCCGGTTGACCACTCACCTGTCGATTCCTTCCCGCTATCTGGTCTACATGCCGCGTACCCGCCACCTAGGCATCTCTCTGAAGATCGAGGAGGAGGCCGAGCGCGAGCGTCTCAAGAAGGTGGTCGCCGACTGCGTGGCCAGCGAAGGGATCGAGCACGAGGGCGGTTTCATCTTGCGTACCGCCGCCGAGGGTGCCGGCGCCGACGAGATTCTCGCGGATATCCGCTATCTGCGCCGCTTGTGGGATCAGATCGCCGGGCAGATGCAGACCGCCAGCGCACCGGCAGTGATCTACGAGGACCTCAGCTTAGCCCTGCGCACCCTACGCGATCTGGTCAGCCCGCGCATCGAGAAGATTCGCATCGACTCGCGGGAAACCTTCCAGAAGGTTTTGCAATTCGTCTCCGAACTGATGCCCGAGATCACCGACCACCTCGAGCATTATCCCGGCGAGCGCCCGATTTTCGATCTCTATGGCGTCGAGGACGAGATCCAGCGGGCCTTGGAGCGCAAGGTGATGCTCAAGTCCGGTGGCTACCTGATCATCGATCCAGCCGAGGCGATGACTACCATCGACGTCAATACCGGCGCCTTCGTCGGCCATCGCACCCTGGAAGAAACCATCTTCAAGACCAATCTCGAAGCGGCCATCGCGATCGCCCGCCAGCTGCGCCTGCGCAATCTAGGCGGGATCATTATCATCGACTTCATCGACATGGAGGACGAGGAGCATCAGCGCCAAGTCCTGCGTACCCTGGAGAAGCAACTGGAGCGCGACCACGCCAAGACCAACATCATCGGCATCACCGTGCTGGGGCTGGTGCAGATGACCCGCAAGCGCACCCGGGAGAGCCTCGAGCAGGTGCTCTGCGAGCCCTGCAGCTGCTGCCAGGGACGTGGCAAGCTGAAGACGGCGGAGACCATCTGTTACGAGATCTTCCGCGAGATTCTCCGGGAGGCCCGCGCCTACCAAGCCGAGGGCTACCTGGTGCTGGCCAATCAGAAGGTGGTCGATCGACTGCTCGACGAGGAGTCGGGTAACGTCGCCGATCTCGAGGCCTTCATCGGCCGTCCGATCAAGTTCCAAGTCGAGAGCACTTACTCCCAGGAGCAATACGATGTCGTCCTGCTGTAAGCGCTGATCATGCGGCGATCTTCCCGCCTGTTCGCGATCGTCCTGCGTATCCTGTTCGGGCTCGGCTTCCTCGGCCTGATGCTGTTGGCGCTGAGCGTCAGCCTGGGGCGTCAGTTGGCGCCATTGGTCGCCGACACGCGCCTCGAAGTACAGGCGCGGGTCCGCGACGTACTGGACATGCCGGTCGCCATCCGTGCCCTGGAGGGGCGCTGGACTGCTTTGTCGCCACGCCTGTTGGCGCGTGATGTGACGATCGGCGAGGGCGAGGATGCGCTGCACCTGGAGCGGGTCCAGGTGCGCCTCGATCTGCTGCGCACTCTGCTGGCCCGCGAGTTGCGTGTCGCCGCGTTAGAGGTCGAGGGGGTGAGCTTCACCCTGGCGCAGGATGCCGGGGGGCGCTGGACCCTGGAGGGGGCGCCGCAGCGCGGCCGGCAGCGGCCGTTCAACCCGGACGAGTCCCTGCGCGCGCTCGAACGGATCGATCATCTGTCGCTGCTGGACAGCCAGGTCACTTTCGCGCCGCATGGGCAGGAGCCTTTCTCTCTCCAGAACGTCGACCTCACGTTGCGCAGCGACGGCTGGCGGCAACGTCTCGACGGCCGGCTGATCCTGCCCGACGGCCAGTTGTTGCAATTGAGCCTGCACGGCCAGTTGGCCGACGAGGGCTGGCGGCAGAGTTCCGCCGAGCTCTACGTCAACCTGCCGCAGAGCGATTGGGCGAGCTGGGTGCCGCGCAGCCTGACCGGCGACTGGCGGATCGAGCGGCTGCGTGCCGGTGGCGAGTTCTGGCTGGCCTGGGACAAGAGCCGCCTGCAGCGCGCGGCGGTCCGCCTGCAGGCGCCCGAGCTGCGCGTCCAGCGCACCGGGCAGGCGCCGGCCGAGGTGCGCGACCTGGCGCTGAGTGGGCATTTTCTAAGCGATGGCGAAAATCTCCGCGCCTTGATCGATTCGCTGCAAGCCGACTTCGTCGAGAGCCGCTGGGCGGGCGTGCAGATCGCGCTCGAGCACCGGACTGAGGCCGATGCCGCCTCTGTCTGGACGCTGACCGCCAACCATCTCGACCTGACCCCGCTGACCCCGTTGGTACAGTCCCTGGCGCCGCTGCCGGAGGCCGCCGAAGGCGTCCTAAAGGCTTTGCGGCCGCGTGGCAACCTGCGCAACCTGCGGCTGGATTACCGTCCCCAAGCCGAGGGAGGCCAGCGTCTCGCCTATGCGGCCAATCTTCAGGGCGTGGCCTTCGATGCCTGGCAGGGTGTGCCGGCGGCGAACAATGTCAGCGGCAGTGTCAGCGGTGATCTGGCCGGTGGCGAGCTGCGCTTCAACGGCGCGGACCTCGCCTTGCATCTCGCGCGCCTGTTCCCCCGTCCCTGGCACTACCGGCATGCGGCCGGTCAATTGTTCTGGCAGATCGACGAACAGAGCGTGACCCTGCGCAGCCCCTACGTGCAGACGGACGGCGAGGAGGGACGCGCCAGCGGGGACTTCCTGATCCGCCTGCGCCGCGATCCGGCGGAGGAGGACTACATGGATCTGCGCGTCGGTTTGCGCGATGGCGATGCCCGTTACGCCGAGAAATACCTGCCGACCCTTTCGCCTGGGCTGTCGCCGCAACTGGCCGACTGGCTGAAGACCGCGATCCATGCCGGCCGCGTGGACGAAGGCTATTTCCTCTATCAGGGCTCGCTTAACAAGGGCGCCGAGGATGCGGCGCGCAGCCTCGCTCTGTTCTTCAAGGTGCGCGATGTTGAGCTGGCCTATCAGCCGGGCTGGCCGGCGTTGCGCGAGGCACGGGGCGAGGTGTTCGTCGAGGATAGCGGCGTACGCGTGCGCCTGGATGGCGGGCGGGTGCTGGATACCCGGCTGAGTTCGGCCATGGCAGAGGTTCCTTCGGCCAAGGGTGAGGTGCCGCACTTGCACGTGGAGGGCGAGTTGGAAGGCAGCGTCGGCGACGGCTTGCGCATTCTCCGGGAAGCGCCGCTGGAGACCGCGCAAATCTTCGCCGGCTGGTCGGGCGAGGGGCCGCTGCGGGGGCGGCTCACGCTGGATATCCCGCTGCGCCGGGAGGCGGATCGGCCACCGCGGGTGGTGGCGGAGTTGCACACCGAGGGCGCGCGCCTGCAGATGGCTCAGCCGAACCTGCAGCTGACCCGCCTGCAAGGTGCCTTCAGCTACGATACGGCGAAGGGACTTAGTGCGCCGGACATCCGCGCCCAGGCGTTCGGCCGGCCAGTACGCGGCCGGGCTCTCGCCGAGGGGAGCAAGGGCAAAGCACGAACCCGCATCCAGGCCAGCGGTCAGGTATCCGCGGCGGAGCTTGCCAAGTGGTTGCAGGTAAGCCAGCGCCTGCCGCTGTCCGGCGAGCTACCTTATAGCCTCGAATTGCTGCTGGACGGCGCGAACAGTTGGCTGCAGACCGATTCCACCTTGCGCGGCCTGCGCATCGATCTGCCGGAGCCGCTAGGTAAGCCGGCCGGAGAGTCCCGCAATACGCGCTGGCGCATGACTCTGGACGGCGCCGAGCGCCGTTACCGGCTGGATTACGCCGATCTGGCCAGCCTGGCTCTGGCCGCGCCGCCCGGACGCTTCGGCGAAGGGCGTGGCGAATTGCTTCTCGGCAGTGGCAAGGCACGGTTGCCGAGGGCGCGTGGCCTCTGGCTGCGCGGCCGGATTCCCAGCCTGGACTGGGAGGCCTGGCAGACAGCCCTGGCCCCCTTGGCAGCCCAGGGCGGTGCGCAGGCCGGCCTGCTACGTGGCGCCGAACTGGAGATCGGTCGTTTTCAGGGGCTCGGTATCCACCTGGATTCGCTCGGCGCCTCGCTGACATCCGACCGGGCCGGCTGGAGCCTGCAACTGGAAAGCCCGCAGGTTCAGGGGCGCATCGCCATTCCGATGGCTTCCCAGGCGCCGATCGTCGTCGATCTGTCGCATCTGCAACTACCGGCCAGCATGGCCGGATCTAGCGGTGCGCCATCCGGCGCGTCGGCCGACGATCCCCTGCAGGCGGTCGACCCGCGGAAGATTCCGGCGTTGGATGTGCGCATCGCCCGCCTGCAACAAGGCGCCGAGCCGCTGGGCGCCTGGTCGCTGAAGGCTCGGCCGCGTCCCGACGGCGTGCAGTTCAGCGACCTGGATCTGGACCTCAAGGGTTTGCGAGTGCTCGGCAGCGCCGGCTGGCAGGGACGGCCCGGCGCTACCCGTAGCTGGTTCCGGGGGCGCTTGCAGGGGGGCGACCTCGCCGATGTGCTGCTGGCCTGGGGTTTCGCGCCGAGTGCGTCCAGCGAGAGGTTCCGTGTGGACATGGATGGCAACTGGCCGGGCTCTCTGGCGGCCCTGGCCTTGCAGCGCTATACGGGCAGCTTCGATGTCAGCCTGAGGCGGGGGCAATTTCACGAAGTGGAGGGCACGGCCTCGGCTCTGCGGGCGTTCGGCCTGCTCAACTTCGATGCTATTGGCCGTCGGTTACGCCTGGATTTCTCCGACCTGTTCGGCAAGGGTTTGAGCTATGACCGGGTCAAGGGGCTGGTCGAAGGGCGCGACGGGGTCTTCCGCACGGAGACTCCGCTGACCCTGACCGGTCCCTCAAGCAATCTGGAGCTGGACGGCGTCCTCGACGTGCCCGGCGATAACATCGATGCCAAACTGTTGGTCACCCTGCCGATCACCAACAACTTGCCGCTCGCCGCCCTGCTGGCCGGCGCACCGGCAATCGGCGGGGCTTTGTTCGTCGTGGACAAGCTGCTCGGCGATCGCGTGGCACGTTTCGCCAGTGTGCAGTATTGCGTCCAGGGTCCTTGGCGAGAGCCTAGAATTACCTTCGACAAGCCTTTCGAGAAGCCGCGCTAGCCGCAGGAAAGCTTGCAGTGGCCGGCAAAGTGCGAGAGCTTGGGCAGGCAAATCCTGGAAAAGCGGAGAAGGCCAATGAACGTGGCGGTATTGCAGATGGTCAGCCAGGACGATGTGCTGGCCAACCTCGCGACCGCGCGCCGTCTGCTCGAGCAGGCCGCTGCTGGGGGCGCGCGCCTTGCCGTCCTGCCGGAGAACTTCGCCGCCTTGGGCCGGCACGATAGCGCTGCCCTGGCCCGCGCCGAGGCCGAGGGACAAGGGCCGGTGCTGCCCTGCCTGCACCGGGCGGCCCGTGATTTCGGCCTGTGGATAGTCGCGGGCACCCTGCCGCTGCCGCCGGACGGTCGGCCATGGGCCAAGGCCCATGCCTGTTCGCTGCTGTTCGACGAGCATGGCGAGCAGGTGGCTCGCTACGACAAGCTGCACCTGTTTGACGTGGACGTGGCCGACCAGCGCGGACGCTACCGCGAATCGGACGACTATGCCCATGGCGAGCGGATCGTGGTGGCGGATACCCCGGTCGGTCGGCTCGGTCTGTCGGTCTGCTACGACCTGCGCTTCCCCGAACTCTATGCCGCCCTGCGCGATGCCGGTGCCGAGCTGATCAGTGCTCCCTCGGCCTTCACGGCGGTGACTGGCGCCGCCCACTGGCATGTGCTGGTGCGTGCGCGTGCGCTGGAAACTCAGTGCTATCTGCTGGCGGCCGCCCAGGGGGGCAGGCATCCCGGCCCTCGGGAAACCTATGGCCATTCGGTTATCGTCGATCCCTGGGGGCGGCCGTTGGCCGAGCAGGCGCAGGGCGAGGGCGTACTGCTGGCCTGCCGGGATGCCGACGAGCAGGCGGCGATCCGTCAGCGTATGCCGGTGCAGCGCCATCGGCGATTTTCAGTGTCGGCCGTGCCGCGGCCGATCGAAATGGAGTGAATATGAGCGAGTTGTTGTTACCCGTCAGCCAGCAGTTGCTGAGCCCCGGTGGTCTGGATCTCGATGCCTTGCCGGCGCTGCTCGGCGAACTGGCCGGCCCCGGCATCGACGCGGCCGATCTGTATTTTCAGAGCCAGATATCCGAGTCCTGGGTGCTAGAGGACGGTATCGTCAAGGAGGGCAGCTTCCATCTCGACCAGGGCGTCGGTGCGCGCGCTCAGTCCGGCGAGAAGACCGGATTCGCCTACAGCAACGCGATCACCGGCGAGGCGTTGCGTCAGGCGGCCCAGGCGGCGCGTTCGATCGCCCGTAACGGGCAGGCGGGCCGTGTTCAGGCTTTTAGCGGAGCGTCGGTGACGCGTCTCTATGCAGCCGACAATCCGCTGGAGGTGATCGATCGGGCTGCGAAGGTCGAGCTGCTCAAGCGCGTCGATGCCGCCACTCGGTCGCTGGACCCGCGCATCAAGCAGGTCACCGTAAGTCTGGCCGGCGCCTGGGAGCACATCTTGATCGCTGCCAGCGACGGCAGCCTGGGTGCCGACGTGCGTCCGCTGGTGCGTTTCAACGTCAGTGTCATCGTCGAGCAGAATGGTCGTCGCGAGCGCGGCGGGCACGGTGGCGGCGGACGCACCGACTACCGTTTATTCCTCGACGAGGAACGTGCCATGGGCTATGCCCGCGAGGCCGTGCGCCAGGCGCTGGTCAACCTCGAAACGATCCCGGCGCCGGCCGGTACGTTGCCAGTGGTACTCGGTCCGGGCTGGTCCGGCGTGCTGCTGCACGAGGCGGTTGGCCATGGACTGGAAGGGGATTTCAACCGCAAAGGCAGCTCGGCCTACAGTGGCCGGATCGGCGAGCAGGTAGCTTCCAGCCTGTGCACCATCGTCGACGACGGCACCTTGGCCGGCCGGCGCGGCTCGCTCAGCCTGGACGACGAGGGCACGCCGACCCAATGCACCACGCTGATCGAGAACGGCATTTTACGCGGTTACATGCAGGACAAGTTGAATGCCCGGCTGATGGGCGTGATGCCGACCGGCAACGGTCGCCGCGAGTCCTATTCGCACCTACCGATGCCGCGCATGACCAATACCTACATGCTGGCCGGGGAAAGCGAGCCCGAGGAGATCATCGCCTCGGTGAAGAAGGGGATTTATTGCGCCAGCCTGGGCGGCGGCCAGGTAGACATCACCAGTGGCAAGTTTGTCTTCTCCACCAGCGAGGCCTACCTGATCGAGGATGGCCGGATCACGGCACCGGTCAAGGGGGCGACCCTGATTGGCAATGGTCCGGAGGTGATGACTCGGGTTTCCATGGTTGGCAACGACTTGGCGCTCGATAGCGGTGTCGGCACCTGTGGCAAGGACGGTCAGTCGGTCCCGGTAGGGGTCGGCCAGCCCACCCTGAAGATCGATGCGATCACCGTCGGCGGTACCGGGGCCTGAGGCCGGTGCCGGGGTATCAGCGAAGCCCGCGCCTGCTTTCGTCGAGATCGCGGATGTATTTGAAGATCTTGCGGCTGGCGGCCAGTGGCTTGTTCTGCGCCGCCTCGTGGCGGGCCTGGCGGATCAGGCCGCGCAGGTGCTGGCGGTCGGTGTCCGGGTAGTCGCCGACGAAGGCCTCGAGCGCTTCGTCGCCGCCGTCGAGCAGCCGATCACGCCAGCGCTCGAGGGCGTGAAAGCGCTCGTTGTACTGGCGGCTGGACGCGTCCAACTGCTCGAAGAGGGCGAGAATGGCGTCGATGTCCTGGTCGCGCATCAGCTTGCCGATGTACTGGATGTGCCGCTTGCGGGCGATGTGCGCGGTGTGTTTCGGCGCATCCAGCAGGGCGCGGCGCAGGGCATCGGTCAGCGGCAGGCGATCGAGTTGCTCGGGCCTAAGGCCGGCGAGGCGCTCGCCGAGCTCCTGCAGGGCATGCAACTCGCGCTTGACCTGGGATTTGCTCTTCTCTTCGGAGAGGTCTTGGTGAAATTCAGACATGGTGGTGGTCCAGAGATACAGGCCGCCATGATAACAGCAGCTCCGGAGCGACTGGCCCGGACCTGACAGGAGTAGTTATGAATCCAGCAGAAATGGTAGGTCCGCAGGCGCTACCGGAGTTGCGGGCCAAGGTCGAGCGGATACTCGCCGAAAGCGCGCGGCAGGGTGCCACGGCCTGCGAAGTATCCGTATCCATCGAGCAGGGCCTGTCCACCACGGTGCGTCAGGGTGAGGTGGAGACCGTCGAGTTCAATCGCGACCAGGGGTTCGGTATCACCCTCTATCTGGGTCAGCGCAAGGGCTCGGCGAGCACTTCGGCGACGGGCGAGGAGGCGATCCGGGAAACCGTGGCCGCCGCGTTGGCGATCGCCCGGCACGCCTCTGAGGACGACTGCGCTGGTTTGCCGGACGCTAGCCTGATGCCGGACGAGCTACCGGAACTGGATCTCTTCCATCCTTGGGCGATCGTTCCCGAGCAGGCCATCGAGCGTGCGCTGGAATGCGAGGCGGCGGCCTTTGCCGCCGATCCGCGGATTCGCAATGCCGACGGCACTTCGCTCAATTCGCACCAGGGATGCCGCGTCTACGGTAACAGCCATGGCTTCGTCGGCGGCTATGCCAGTACCCGGCACAGTCTCAGTTGCGTGATGATCGCCGAAGGCAAAGGCCAGATGCAGCGCGACTACTGGTATGACGTCAACCGGATTGGCGAGGCGCTGGCCGATCCGCAGACGATCGGTCGGCAGGCGGCGGAGCGGGCTGTGCGTCGTCTCGGCGCGCGGCCGGTGCCGACCTGTGAGGTACCGGTGCTGTTCTCCGCCGAACTGGCTACCGGCCTGTTCGGGCATTTCATCGCCGCCATTACCGGTGGCAATCTCTATCGGCATGCCTCTTTTCTCGAAGGAGCCCTTGGCGAGCAGTTGTTTCCCGAGTGGTTGAGTCTCGACGAGCGCCCGCATATTCCCCGTGCGTTGGGCAGCGCTGCCTTCGACGCTGACGGATTACCGACCCGCACCAAGCATTTCGTCGAGCAGGGGCGTTTGGCCAGCTATGCCTTGGGAACCTATTCGGGACGCAAGCTGGGTATGCCGAGCACGGCCAATGCCGGTGGAGTGCACAACCTGTTCGTGACCCATGGCGATGAGAATCAGGCCGCACTGATTCGCCGCATGGGGCGTGGATTGCTATTGACCGAGCTGATGGGGCAGGGGCTCAACCTGGTGACCGGCGATTACTCCCGTGGTGCCGGTGGTTTCTGGGTTGAGAACGGCGAGATCCAGTATCCGGTCCAGGAAGTGACCATCGCCGGCAATCTGCGTGACATGTTCCGACGGATTGTCGCGGTCGGTAACGATTTGGAGTATCGCAGCAACATCTGCACCGGTTCGGTGCTCGTGGAGCGGATGACCCTGGCGGGAAGCTGAGCGGTGGCGCCGAGCCGAATGGCTACCGTCGGAGCTCCCGGCGGTAGTGGGGCGGCGTCATTCGTCTTCGTCGAAGCGATTGTTGATCAGTTGGACCAGGGCCTCCAGCGCCTCCCTGTCCTGCTCGCCTTCCGTATGCAGGTGAATGACCGTTCCTTTGCCGGCGGCCAGCATCATGACTGCCATAATGCTCTTGCCATCGACCAAGTTCTCCGGCGTGCGGCCGATGCGTACCGCGCAGGCATAGCGTCCGGCGATGCCGACGAACTTGGCGGCTGCCCGGGCATGCAGCCCGAGCTTGTTGATGATGGTGACTTCGCAGGCGGGCATCGCGTTATCCATCCTTCAGCGTCAGCAAAGGTCGCGGTGGCGAACCTGAACGTTCTTAAGTGACTGCTTCAAGGCTTCGCCGAGCCGATCGGCCAGGTAGACCGAACGGTGGTGGCCGCCCGTGCATCCGATCGCGATAGTGACATAAGCGCGGTTGCTGGCGGCGAAGCGGGGTAGCCATTTCTGCAAATAGGTCAGGATGTCCTGATACATCTCTTCGACGTCCGGCTGGACGGCGAGGTAGTCGACGACCGGTTGGTCCAGGCCGGAAAAATCGCGCAGATCCGGTTTCCAGTAGGGGTTGGGCAGACAGCGCACATCGAATACCAGATCCGCATCCACTGGCATTCCCTTCTTGAAACCGAAGGATTCGATCAGAAAGGCCGTTCCCGGTTCCGGCTTGTTCAGCAAACGCAGCTTGAGCGTGTCGCGCAACTGGTAAAGATTGAGATGGGTCGTGTCGATCTTCAGATCGGCCAGGTCCTTGATCGGTGTGAGTAAACGGCCTTCGTCGCGGATCGCTTCGGCCAGCGAGCGATTCTCATTGGTCAGCGGGTGGCGCCGGCGGGTTTCCGAGAAGCGCTTGAGTAGGGTTTTGTCGTCGGCATCCAGGTAGAGCAGGTCGCAGAGAATATAACGGGTGCGCACTTCGGCGAGCAGTTCGGGGAAGCGTTTCAACTGGCTGGGCAGGTTGCGTGCGTCGATGGATACGGCGACCTGTGGCTCGAGCAGTTCGGTATGCAACAGCGCCCGCTCGGCCAGCTCGGGAAGCAGAACCGCCGGCAGGTTGTCGATGCAGAAGAAGCCGTTGTCCTCCAGCACGTTGAGGGCAGTGCTTTTACCGGAGCCAGAGCGGCCACTGACGATGATCATGCGCATGATGAGGGCTTTCCGTCGTCAGGCATGAATGCCGAAAGCTGGGTTGCCAATTTGCTCGTTCACGGCCGACGAACCTCCGCATTCCGGTGAAAACTTTACAGGCTCTTCTGTGCGTCCGCGACCACCTGGTAAAGGGCTTCGCTGCTCTCGACTTGGCGCAGGCGCTCGCGCACCTCGCTACGATCAAGCATGCTGGCAATCTGGCGGAGCAATTGCAGATGCTCGTCGGTGGCGGCTTCCGGCACCAGCAGAACGAACAAAAGGTCTACCGGAGCGCCATCGATGGCATCGAAGTCGATCGGCGCATCCAGTCGCAGCAGGACACTGATCGGGGCAGGACAGCCGGGCAGGCGGCAATGAGGAATGGCGATGCCGTTACCGAAACCGGTCGAGCCCAGTTTTTCACGGGCAATCAGGTTCTCGAAAATCATCTGCTGATTCAGATCGGGCATTTCGCGGGCGACCAGATTGGCTATGTATTCGAGAGCGCGTTTCTTGCTTCCTCCCGGCACGTTCACCAGGGAACGGCCGGGGGTCAGAATGTCTTCGAGTCTGATCATGGGGCAGGAGAGTCAGCGGGCCGTTGCGCCCTGCTGGCGTTCGATCTGCTTTTCCTTATGCTTGATCAGTTGGCGATCAAGCTTGTCGGCCAGCAGGTCGATGGCCGCATACATGTCTTCGTGCTCGGCATTGGCGACCACTTCGGCGCCAGAGACATGCAGGGTCGCTTCGATCTTTTGCTTGAGCTTCTCGACCGTCATGATCACCTGAACACTGGTGATGCGGTCGAAATGGCGTTCGAGCCGGCTGATCTTCTCCTCGACATAGTCGCGCAGGGCGTCGGTCACATCCAGTTGATGTCCACTGATGTTGACTTGCATACCGCTTCTCCTTGTTTCTATTTGATGCAGGCTGACGGGCCTGCTACCGGTATACGCTGCTTCGGGTGAGGCGCCGGACGGTTGCTGCCGGCGCAATGGGCAAACCCGATCCCGTCCCGTTACATAAGCCGCTTGCGTTCGCTGGAAGGTGCAATACTGAGCGATTCCCGGTATTTGGCAACTGTACGGCGAGCCACCTGTATGCCTTGTTCTTCCAGTAAACCAGCGATCTTGCTGTCGCTCAATGGCTTTTTCGGATTTTCCGCCGCAATCAATTTTTTGATGATGGCGCGGATGGCCGTGGACGAGCACTCACCGCCTTCGGCGGTACTGACGTGACTGGAAAAGAAGTACTTCAGCTCGTAAATACCGCGTGGAGTATGCATGTATTTCTGGGTGGTGACCCTGGAGATGGTCGATTCGTGCATGCCGACAGCCTCGGCGATATCATGCAGCACCAGCGGTTTCATGGCCTCTTCGCCGTAGTCGAGAAAGCCGCGTTGGTGCTCGACGATTTGGGTCGAAACCTTCATCAAGGTTTCGTTGCGACTTTGCAGGCTTTTGATGAACCAGCGCGCCTCCTGCAGTTGGTTGCGCATGAAGGTGTTGTCGGCGCTGGCGTCGGCGCGTCTGATGAAGCCTGCGTAATGAGGGTTGATGCGCAGGCGCGGCACCGCCTCCTGATTGAGCTCCACCAGCCAGCGATCGTTGTGCTTGCGCACGATGACGTCAGGCACGACATATTCGGGCTCGCTGCTCTCGATCTGGGCTCCGGGACGAGGGTTGAGGCTCTGGATCAGCTCGATCACTGGACGCAATTCTTCTTCCTTGAGTTTCATGCGTCGCATCAACTGGGTGAAGTCGCGGTTACCCAGCAAGTCAAGATAGTCCTTGGCCAGTCGTTTCGCCTCTTCCAGCCAGGGGGTATCGGGCGGTAGCTGGCGCAGTTGCAGCAGCAGCGATTCGCTGAGGTCGCGGGCAGCGATCCCGGTCGGTTCGAATTGCTGGATGCGGCGCAGCACCATTTCCACTTCGTCGAGTTCGACTTCCAATTCCGGGTCCAGAGAGGCGAGAATTTCCTCTAGGGCGGCCTCCAGATAGCCGTCGCTGTTGATGCTGTCGATCAGAGTAACGGCGATCAGGCGATCGGTATCCGACATTGGGGTCAGGTTCAACTGCCAGAGCAGATGGCTCTGCAGGCTCTCGCCCGTGGAGGTGCGGGTGGTGAAGTCCCACTCGTCTTCATCGGTACTCGGCAGGTTGCTGGCACTGGTCTGGTAGATGTCTTCCCAGGCGGTATCTACCGGCAGCTCGCTGGGAATCCGCTCGTGCCAGTCGCCCTCTTCGAGGGTACCGCCATCCTCGCTAGCCGCCCCACCCTCGTAGCCTTCCTGGTAAGAGCCTGGCGTGGTGTCGAGCGTCGACTGGTCTCCATGCTCGCCCAGCATATCCGGGCTGTCGTAGTCCTCGGCGTCCTCCTGACGCTCCAGCATGGGATTGGAATCGAGGGCCTCCTGGATTTCCTGCTGCAGATCCAGGGTCGACAATTGAAGCAGACGGATGGCTTGTTGCAGCTGCGGGGTCATCGTCAGCTGCTGCCCCATCTTAAGGACTAGCGATGGTTTCATATTGTAGGAAGCACCATATTTGCCGAAGCATTCGCGTCAATCACTACGAGGCGACGATGCGCCCTCTTAAAGCAAATTCTATGCCTGATTATAACGGAATTTGACTGGTCTATCCCACTCTGTGGAGCGTCTCATAGTCGGAATTCGTGGCCGAGATAGACCTCCTGCACCAGTTTGTTGGTAAGGACGGCCTCGGCGTCGCCTTCGGCTATCAATTGTCCGTCGTTGACGATGTAGGCGGTTTCGCAGATATCCAGCGTTTCACGGACATTATGGTCGGTGATCAGGACGCCGATGCCCTTGTTCTTGAGGTGGTGGATGATCTGCTTGATGTCGTTCACCGAGATCGGGTCGACACCGGCAAAGGGTTCGTCGAGCAGGATGAACTTCGGTGTAGTGGCCAGGGCGCGGGCGATCTCGACGCGACGCCGTTCGCCGCCGGAGAGGCTCATGCCGAGGCTGTCGCGAATATGGCTGATGTGGAACTCCTGCAGCAGGGCTTCGAGTGCCTGGCGGCGGCCTTCTTTGTCGAGATCCTTGCGCGTTTCGAGAATCGCCATGATGTTGTCGGCCACCGTGAGCTTGCGGAAGATCGAAGCCTCCTGGGGCAGGTAGCCGATACCCACCCGGGCGCGGCCGTGCATGGGGAGATGGGTTACATCGTCCTGGTCGACCAGGATACGCCCCTGATCGGCACGGACCAGGCCGACGATCATGTAGAAACAGGTGGTCTTGCCGGCGCCGTTGGGACCGAGCAGGCCGACGATCTGGCCGCTCTCGATCGAGAGGCTGACGTCGCGGACGACCTGACGGCCCTTGTAGCTTTTGGCCAAATGCTGGGCTTTGAGGGTGGCCATTACTGTGTCTGTCCTGGCTGCTGTTTCTTTTTCGGTTGAATGACCATGTCGATCCGCGGCTTCGGGCTGGTTACTTTGGCCCCCGTGGCGCGACCTGCGTTGACGATCTGGCGCTGGGTGTCGTAGACGATCTTCTCTCCTTCGAAGGTATTGCCGTCCTGGATCACGCGAGCCTTGTCGATCAACACGATGCGTTCGTTTTCGGCGAAATACTGGATGGTCTGGCCGTAGGCCTTGACGACGCTCTTGTCGGGCGCCGGCTTCTGCTCGTAGTAGGCCGGATTGCCGACCGAGGTGAAGACCTTGATGTCGCCATTGTCGTCCTGGGTGATGGTGACCTTGTTGCCGGTGATCTTCAGCGTGCCCTGAGTGATCATCACGTCGCCGTGGTAGACCGCGACGCCTTGCTTGTCATCGAGTTCGGCGCTGTCGGCCTGGACGCGAATCGGCTGGTCGCGATCGGAGGTGAGGGCCCAGGCGCTCGCCGCCCCCAGCAGGGGCAGGCTGAGCAGGAGAGGGAGGACCCGGTGGGAGAAACGGTTAGCGAACCTCATGCTGGCCTCTTACACTGGACAGCAGGTGCATCCTGCTGTCATCCAAATACGCTTTCATCCCGACGGCCGTGGTCACCCCGTTGGCCGCTTCGATCTTAACGGGTTGCTGGGTTTCGGCATATTCCCGCTCGGGAAACACGCTCAGGTGACTGGTTGTGAGGATGGTCGGGCGTCCCTGGGTATCGGTGCGCTCGACCCGCACCGCATCGACCAGTTCGACCTGATCTCCTGCGGGGCTGACCTCGCCTCGCTCGCTGCGTACGTGCCAGGGGATGGGGGTGCCGCGGAAAAGCAGCAGGTCGGGTCGGGTGAGCAGGGTGATTTCGCTGGTCTTGAGGTGTTCCACTTTCTCGGCTGTCATCTCGTAATGCAGCTTGCCTTCTGCTTGGTATTGCAGTGTGTAGGCGTTGGTCGCGTAGAAGTCGATGGCTCTGTCGTCAGAGGCGGCAGGCGTCTTGTCCATGAAGCTCGCAGGGCGAATGTTCCAGTAACCCACTGCTGCCAGCAGAGCAGCCAGAACCAGCAGGAGCAGGATCAGGGGGGAGCGAAGTTTGCGCAGCATCATCACCTCTACAGATAAGCGCTCTGGAGGGTTTCTAGGTTGCCCTGTGCTTGCAGGATCAGCTCGCAAAATTCACGGGCCGCACCTTCGCCGCCGCGCGCTCGGGTGACGCCGTGGGCATGCTGGCGGACGAAGGGATCGGCGCTGGCCACGGCCATGCCCAGGCCGACGCGACGGATGACCGGCAGGTCAGGGAGATCGTCACCGAGGTAGGCGACCTGCCCGTGGTCCAGCTTCAGTTCGGCAAGCAGCTCATCCAGTACAGCCAACTTGTCTTCGCGCCCCTGGTACAGGTGCTGGATGCCCAGGTTCCGGGCGCGGCGCTCGACAACCGGGGTACTGCGGCCGCTGATGATAGCGGTGCGCACTCCGGAATTGATCAGCATCTTGATGCCATGACCGTCCAGCGTGTTGAAAGTCTTAAATTCGCTGCCGTCGGCCAGAAAGTACAGACGCCCGTCGGTGAGCACTCCGTCGACATCGAAAACGGCCAGGCGAATGCCCAGAGCCCGCTGCAGCAATTCGTCGTTCATCTTACAGAACCCCCGCCTGCAGCAGATCGTGCATATTCAAGGCACCGACCGGACGATCCTCCTCGTCTACCACCACCAAGGCGTTGATCTTATGGTCTTCCATGATTTTCAGGGCCTGGGCGGCGAGCATTCCTGCACGTGCGGTCTTGCCGTGCGGGGTCATCACTTCGTCGATAGTGGCCTGGCGCACATCGATATTGCGATCCAGGGCGCGACGCAGGTCGCCGTCCGTGAAGATGCCGGCCAGGCGTCCATCGGTCTCGAGCACCACGGTCATGCCAAGCCCCTTGTGGGTCATTTCCAGCAGCGCTTCGCGTAGCGTGGTGCCGCGCTGCACGCAGGGCAGGCTGTCGCCGGCGTGCATGATGTTTTCCACCTTCAGCAGCAGGCGACGGCCGAGAGCGCCGCCGGGATGGGAGAAGGCGAAGTCCTCGGCGGTGAAGCCTCGCGCCTCGAGCAGGGCGATGGCCAGTGCGTCGCCGAGCACCAAAGCGGTCGTGGTGGATGAGGTGGGAGCCAGGTTGAGCGGGCAGGCTTCTTGGCTGACGCCGGCGTCGAGATTGACGGTAGCCGCTCCTGCCAGGGGAGAGTCTGGATTGCCGGTCATGCTGATCAGGGTGATGCCAAGGCGTTGAATCAGTGGCAGCAGGGTAAGGATCTCCACGGTGGCGCCGGAGTTGGAAAGGGCCAGGACCAGATCGTCGCGTGTGATCATGCCCATGTCTCCGTGGCTGGCTTCGCCGGGATGGACGAAAAATGCCGGTGTTCCGGTACTCGCCAGGGTAGCGGCAATTTTGCGCCCGATGTGCCCGGATTTACCCATGCCGACGACCACTATCCGCCCCTTGCACTCGAGAATCAGTTTGCAGGCCGAGGTGAACGTATCGTCGATGCGTGCAAGAAGCGCCTCGATGGCCTCGATTTCCAGGCGTATGGTGCGTTGGGCTGACTGGATCGGGTTGCTCGAGTGTGGCATGGGGCAGCTCGTCGCTTGAAAAAGGCGTCGATTATAGCGGTAAAGGTCATATTTGCTCACGTTTCCACTGCCGCCATTACGGCCAGCGCGGCCTACGACGCCTGTATGCTTGGGACGCCGGTGCTTGCAGTGTTATAGTGCCCGACAGTCCGACCAAACGGTACGGTGTCCCTCTTTTGCCTTGGGGCGGCGTCTAGCCGAGAGGTATTCACATAGGAGTCTAGATGAGCGACTCAAACGACTACGCGGTCACGCTGAAGGGCGTTTCCTTCAAGCGAGGCTCGCGCAGCATCTTCAACAATGTAGATATCCGCATACCGCGTGGCAAAGTCACCGGAATCATGGGCCCTTCGGGCTGTGGCAAGACTACTCTGTTGCGTCTGATAGCTGCCCAGTTGAGGCCGGAAAGCGGTGAAATCTGGGTCAATGGGCATAATCTCCCGCAGCTTTCTCGCAGCGAATTGTTCGAGATGCGCAAGGAAATGGGCGTGCTGTTCCAGAGCGGGGCTCTTTTCACCGATCTGGATGTGTTCGAGAACGTTGCCTTTCCGCTGCGGGTCCATACTAAGCTGCCGGATGAAATGGTCCGTGACATCGTCCTGATGAAACTGCAGGCGGTCGGATTGCGTGGCGCCATAGATCTGATGCCCGATGAGCTTTCCGGGGGGATGAAGCGCCGGGTGGCGCTGGCCAGGGCGATTGCCCTCGATCCCCAGATCCTCATGTACGACGAACCCTTCGTCGGCCAGGATCCGATCGCCATGGGTGTGCTGGTCCGCCTGATTCGCCTGCTCAATGATGCTCTTGGCATTACCAGTATCGTGGTTTCCCACGATCTGGCCGAAACGGCCAGCATCGCCGATTACCTCTACGTGGTAGGCGATGGGCAAGTTCTGGGGGAGGGGACTCCCGAGGACTTGATGAACTCCAAGAATCCGCGTGTTACCCAGTTCATGAAGGGGCTGCCGGACGGGCCGGTACCCTTCCATTTTCCGGCCCCGGATTATCGCAACGACCTTCTGGGGAGGCGCTGATGCACAAGAGATCCCTCTTCGAGCAGGTAGGCCTGCTCGGTCGCGCTGCGATCGATGTGATCGAAGCGCTGGGGCGTTCCGCGCTGTTCCTGCTGCATGCCACGTTCGGCCGGAGCGGGGCCGGGGGCGGCTTCCAGTTGCTGGTCAAGCAAATTCATTCGGTTGGTGTACTATCGTTGCCGATCATTGTCGTATCTGGTCTCTTCATCGGCATGGTGCTGGCGTTACAGGGCTATAACATCCTGGTCAGCTATGGCTCGGAGCAGGCGGTCGGGCAACTGGTCGCCCTGACCCTGCTGCGCGAGCTGGGGCCGGTCGTCACCGGCTTGCTGTTCGCCGGACGTGCCGGTTCGGCGCTTACCGCGGAAATCGGCAACATGAAGTCCACCGAGCAGCTTTCCAGTCTGGAAATGATCGGTGTCGATCCGCTCAAGTACATCATCGCACCGCGCCTGTGGGCCGGCTTCCTTTCTATGCCGTTGCTGGCCGCGATCTTCAATGTGGTCGGCATCTGGGGGGCGGCCATGGTCGCGGTGGACTGGCTAGGCGTTTACGAAGGCTCGTTCTGGGCCAGTATGCAAAGCAGCGTGGGTCTGTACGACGACGTGGTCAACGGCGCGATCAAGAGCATTGCCTTTGCCTTTGTGGTGACCTGGATTGCTGTATTCCAAGGTTACGACTGCGAACCGACTTCGGAGGGAATCGGTCGCGCTACTACAAGAACAGTAGTCTATGCCTCGCTGGCCGTGCTGGGACTGGACTTCATTCTGACAGCCTTGATGTTTGGAGATAACTGATGCAAACCCGCACCCTGGAAACCGGTGTTGGCCTGTTCATCCTGGCAGGTATGCTGGCCCTCCTGATGCTGGCACTGCGTGTCAGTGGCCTGACGGTCAGTACCAATGGCGATACCTACAGGCTTTATGCGTATTTCGATAACATCGCCGGCTTGACGAATAGGGCCAAGGTGACTATGGCCGGCGTTGCCGTCGGCAAGGTCACGGCCATCGATCTGGATCGCAACAGTTACACCGGTCGCGTGACCATGGAGCTGGAAAAACGTGTCGACAATCTGCCGACCGACTCCACAGCGTCTATTCTGACCGCTGGCCTGCTGGGCGAGAAGTACGTTGGCATCAGTGTTGGAGGCGAAGAGGAAGTGCTGAAGGAGGGCGACTCGATCCGGGATACCCAGTCGGCACTGGTGCTCGAGGATCTGATCGGCAAGTTCCTGATGAACTCCGTCAACAAGGCCAAAGAAGAATAGTTACGAGGATATTCTCCCATGCTTACCGTTTTGCGTCGTGGTTTTCTGATTCTGCTGGCTCTTCTGCCGCTATTTGCAGTTGCGTCGACCACTCCCCATCAGGTAGTGCAGCAGACTACCGAAACTCTTCTCGATGATCTGAAGAAGAACAAGGCTTTTTATAAAAGCAATCCACAGGCTTTCTATGATGCATTGAATCGGATTTTGGGGCCGGTCGTAGATGCCGACGGAATTTCGCGTAGCATTATGACCGTCAAGTATTCGCGCCAGGCGAGCCCCGAGCAGATGACTCGTTTTCAGGAGAACTTCAAGCGTAGTCTGATGCAGTTCTACGGTAACGCCCTTCTGGAGTACACCAATCAGGACATTCGCGTATTGCCTTCGTCTGCTCCGGTTGAGGGTGACCGCGCCAGTGTCGGCATGGAGGTCCGCGATACTCAGGGTACCGTCTATCCGGTCTCCTACACCATGGTGAAGAAGCAGGATCAGTGGATGCTGCGCAATGTTGTCATCAATGGCATCAATATCGGCAAACTGTTCCGCGACCAGTTCGCCGACAGCATGCAGCGCAACGGCCAGAATCTTGACAAGACCATCGATGGTTGGGCCGATGTGGTAGCCAAGGCCAGGGATAGCGAAGAAGGTAGGAAGGCTCAGGGCCAATGAGCGAGGCTTCGATTCTTCAGGCCGAGCCTGGCGTGCTCGCCCTTTCCGGAGTGCTTGACTACGGTACCGGGCCAGCCCTGCGTCAACAGGGGCGGGTCCTGATCGGTACCGCCGGAGCTGACGGTTTGGTGCTCGATTGCTCAGGTGTAGAAAAATCCAGCAGTGTCGGGGTATCCCTACTGCTGGCGTATCTGCGCGATGCCAAGGCTGCCGGCAAGCGCCTGCAGGTGCGGGCGCTGCCCGAGGATATGTGTGAGATCGCCCAGGTTTGTGGGTTGCTCGAGTTCTTGCCGCTGGAAGCGTGAATCCGTGCAGGTCTTTTGTCGGTTCGATGTCGGCAGGGTTCGCAGCCGGTAGGCTTTTTTGTAAGATGAGCGGCTTTCCGGTGCATCCAGGAAGCCGGTCATTCCAAGGGCCTGTCTATTTGTGCGCCCATACCCCACTGCAGGAGTAATTCATGACAGCTTCCGAAGTATGCATGCAGCCTATCGAGGTCCAGACCTTTCTGGAGAGCAGGCTGGCTGGCGCCCAGGTTGAGGTGCAGGGGCAGGGCTGCGACTTCCAGCTCATCCTGATCAGCGACGAATTGGCAGCCATGAGCCCGGTGAAGCGTCAGCAATTGGTCTATGCACAGCTGAACGACTGGATCGTCGATGGCCGGATCCATGCCATCACCATGAAATTTTTCAGTCGCGCCGCCTGGGCCGAGCGTTCCTGAGCCTGTCTGCGCGAGAAACTATGGACAAACTGATCATTACCGGCGGTCATCGCCTCGATGGCGAGATCCGTATCTCCGGAGCGAAGAACGCGGCCTTGCCCATTTTGGCGGCGACCCTGCTGGCCGACACTCCTGTTACCGTCTGCAACCTGCCGCACCTGCACGACATCACCACGATGATCGAGCTTTTTGGGCGCATGGGGGGGCAGCCCGTGATCGACGAAAAGCTCAGCGTCGAAATGGACGCCAGCAGCATCAAGACGCTGGTAGCGCCTTACGAACTGGTCAAGACCATGCGTGCCTCGATCCTGGTGCTCGGCCCCATGCTGGCGCGCTTCGGCGAAGCCGAGGTGGCTCTGCCAGGAGGCTGCGCCATTGGTTCGCGGCCGGTCGATTTGCATATCCGTGGTCTCGAGGCACTGAGCGCACAGATCGAAATGGATGGCGGCTACATCAAGGCCAGGGCTCCGGCAGGCGGTCTGCGTGGCGGTCATTTCTTTTTCGATATCGTCAGCGTGACCGGTACCGAGAACATCATGATGGCTGCGGCGCTGGCCAGCGGGCGTACCGTGCTGGAGAATGCCGCTCGCGAGCCTGAAGTGGTCGACTTGGCCAACTTTCTGATCGGCATGGGCGCCCAAATTAAGGGCGCCGGCACCGACACTATCGTTATCGAAGGTGTCAAACGCCTGGGCGGCGGCCGTTACAGCGTGATGCCCGACCGTATCGAAACCGGGACCTACCTCGTGGCCGCTGCTGCCACCCGTGGCCGGGTCAAGCTCAAGGATACCGATCCCACCATTCTCGAGGCTGTACTGCTCAAACTGGAGGAGGCGGGGGCACAGATCGATACCGGCAACAACTGGATTTCCCTGGACATGAAGGGAAACAGGCCCAAGGCCGTGAACGTACGTACTGCGCCTTATCCTGCCTTCCCGACCGACATGCAGGCTCAGTTCATTTCCATGAACGCGGTGGCCGAAGGTATTGGCACCGTCATTGAAACGGTATTCGAGAACCGCTTCATGCATGTCTACGAGATGAATCGCATGGGAGCGCGCATTCTGGTGGAGGGCAACACTGCCATCGTCACAGGCGTGCCCTGCCTGAAGGGGGCTCCTGTCATGGCTACCGATCTGCGCGCCTCCGCCAGTCTGGTGATCGCCGGGCTGGTAGCGGAAGGGGATACCCTGATCGATCGCATCTACCATATCGACCGCGGCTACGAATGCATCGAGGAAAAGCTGCAACTGCTCGGTGCCAAGATCCGTCGCATTCCGGGCTAGGGTCGGCGTCTGGCATGGCGCCGATTTCAGCCCACGATAGGGTCAATATCAAGGACATCCGTTTTCATGCTAACCATTGCCCTGTCCAAAGGCCGGATTCTCGATGACACTTTGCCACTGCTCGCAAAAGCCGGCATCGTACCCGTCGAGAATCCTGACAAGAGCCGCAAGCTCATCATCCCCACTTGCCAGGAAGGCGTGCGTCTGCTGATCGTCCGTGCCACCGATGTGCCGACCTATGTCGAAAACGGTGCTGCCGACTTGGGTGTCGCCGGCAAGGATGTGCTGATGGAGTATGGTGGCCAGGGGTTGTACGAGCCCCTCGACCTGAAGATCGCTAACTGCAAGCTGATGACTGCCGGCAAGGTCGGTGCTGAAGCGCCCAGGGGGCGTCTGCGAGTGGCTACCAAGTTCGTTAATGTGGCCAAGCGCTATTACGCCGAACAGGGTCGTCAAGTGGATATCATCAAACTCTATGGTTCCATGGAACTGGCACCGCTGGTGGGTCTCGCCGACAAAATCATCGACGTGGTCGATACCGGCAATACTCTGCGCGCTAACGGCTTGGAGCCTCAAGAGCTGATCGCTACCATCAGCTCGCGTCTGATCGTCAACAAGGCTTCGATGAAGATGCAGCATGCGCGCATCCAGACCCTGATCGATACCCTGCGCGCCGCCGTCGAAAGCCGACATCCGGCCTGATCCTGACCCGCCAACGCCTATCCGTGTCATAGCGAAATTTCTCGGGTGCCCGCGCGGAAGGCTTGCTAGGCTAGCGGCGCCCGAGTTCCAGCCATTCAAGAGGCCGTTATGACCGCATCCCTCGCCCTTCGCCGACTCGACGCTGCCGATCCGGACTTTCCACGCCATCTGGATCATTTGCTTAGCTGGGAAAGTGTTTCCGATGAGGCCGTCAATCGACGCGTGCTGGATATCCTCCAGGCCGTACGCGAGCGTGGTGATGCTGCCGTAGTCGAGTTCACCCGGCGCTTCGATAATGTCGAGGCTGGCTCCATGGCCGAACTGATCCTGCCGCGCGAGCGTCTGGAGCTGGCCTTGACGCGCATTTCCCGTGAGCAGCGCGAAGCCCTGGAAAAGGCTGCCGGGCGTGTACGCCTGTACCATGAGCGGCAGAAGCAGGACTCCTGGACCTATACCGAAGCCGATGGCACCGTGCTCGGTCAGCAGGTTACTCCGCTCGATCGTGCGGGATTGTATGTGCCGGGCGGAAAGGCGGCTTATCCATCCTCCGTGCTGATGAATGCCATTCCGGCCAAGGTAGCTGGTGTCGCAGAGGTGGTGATGGTGGTGCCGACCCCGCGTGGCGAGCTCAACGAACTGGTGCTGGCTGCCGCCTGCGTGGCAGGCGTCGACCGCGTGTTCACCATCGGCGGAGCTCAGGCCGTGGCTGCGCTGGCCTATGGCACCGAGAGTGTGCCGCAGGTGGACAAGATCGTCGGCCCTGGCAACATCTATGTGGCTACGGCCAAGCGCCACGTATTCGGTCAGGTTGGCATCGATATGATCGCCGGCCCCTCGGAGATCCTGGTGGTCTGCGATGGGCAGAGCGATCCGGATTGGATCGCCATGGATCTGTTTTCCCAGGCCGAGCACGATGAAGATGCCCAGTCGATTCTGGTCAGTCCGGATGCCGATTTTCTCGAGTGGGTGGCCGAGAGCATCGCCCGCCTGCTGCCGACCATGGAGCGTGCGAAGATCATCCGTACCTCGTTGGAGAGGCGTGGTGCGCTCATCCGAGTGACCGACCTGGAACAGGCCATCACCGTAGCCAATCGTATCGCCCCCGAGCATCTCGAGCTGTCGGTAACCGATCCGCAGCGCTGGCTGCCGAAGATCCGCCATGCCGGTGCCATCTTCATGGGGCGCTATACCGCCGAGGCGCTGGGTGACTATTGTGCTGGTCCCAACCATGTGCTGCCGACTTCCGGTACCGCGCGGTTCTCGTCGCCGCTAGGCGTGTACGATTTCCAGAAGCGCTCGTCGATCATCTTCTGCTCGGCGGCGGGAGCTTCCGAGCTGGGCGAGACCGCATCGGTGCTGGCCCGTGGCGAGTCCTTGACGGCTCATGCGCGCAGCGCCGAGTACCGGATCAAGGCATGAAGTTCACACAAAACCGGCGGAGGCGAATCCGTCTGCGATGCTCACGAGCATAAGCGCGCCGGAGGATTGGCTTCCATGCAAGACGATTGCAACAAATCCGAGGAGAGGAAGGGCGTGAGCAAATTCTGGAGTCCCTTCGTCAAGAACCTGGTGCCCTATGTACCGGGCGAACAACCGAAGCTAAGCAAGCTGGTCAAGCTCAATACCAACGAAAATCCCTATGGGCCGTCGCCGCGGGTAATCGCTGCCATGCAGGTCGAACTGAACGATGGCCTGCGTTTGTATCCCGATCCCAACGGCGAGCGCCTGAAGCAGGCGATCGCTGACTACTATGGAGTGCGGAGCAACCAGGTGTTCGTCGGCAATGGCTCCGACGAGGTGCTGGCGCACATCTTCCATGGGCTGTTCCAACATGGCCGGCCGCTATTGTTCCCGGATGTGACCTACAGCTTCTATCCGGTGTACTGTGGTCTCTACGCAATTCCCTTCGAGACCGTTGCGCTGGACGAGGAGTTTCGCATTCGCGTCGAAGACTTTGTGCGTCCCAACGGAGGCATCATCTTCCCCAATCCCAATGCTCCGACAGGCTGCCTACTGCCGCTCGAGTCCATCGAGCGGCTGCTCGAGAGTAACCCGGACTCGGTGGTGGTGGTGGATGAGGCCTATGTGGATTTCGGTGGCGAGACAGCGATCGGTCTCGTTGACCGGCATGCCAATCTCCTGGTGACCCAGACCCTATCCAAGTCGCGTTCCCTGGCCGGGCTGAGAGTCGGTCTGGCGGTCGGCCACTCGGAACTGATCGAAGCGCTGGAGCGGATCAAGAATAGCTTCAATTCCTATCCGCTGGATCGTATGGCCATAGCTGGAGCGGCGGCGGCCTTCGAGGATCGTGCCTACTTCGAGCAGACCTGCCGGCGGGTGATCGACAGCCGCGAACGCCTGGTCGGTGAGTTGCAGCGTCTGGGCTTCCAAGTATTGCCATCAGCAGCCAACTTCGTCTTCGCTCGTCACCCCGTTCACGATGCCGAACGATTGGCGGCAGGGCTGCGTGAGCAGGGGGTGATAGTTCGCCATTTCAAGCAGGAACGGATTCGTCAGTTCCTGCGCATCACCGTCGGAACTCCGGAACAGAACCGGGCGCTGACCGACGTGCTGGCGGCCCTTTGCTGAGCCACAAGTGGGCCTGTCTCGTTCCCAGGCAGGGTGGTCTCATGGCTGCTGTACGGCGGTGGGTGGCGGGCGCAGACCGATCTCGGCGCTAAGGGTGAGGGCCTGGCCGTTGCGCAGGACCTCGATTTCGATGGTTTCTCCCGGTCGGGTCTGGGCGACCTGATTCATGGCATGGCGTCCATCGGTGGCCGGCTGGCCATCGATGCTGACGATCAGGTCGCCCGGTTGCAGACCAGCCCGTTGCGCGGGGCCGTCACGGTATATGCCGGCAACGACGATGCCTGGTCGGCCTTCCAGGCCGAAGGACTCGGCCAGCTCCTTGGTCAGTGGTTGCACCTCGAGTCCGAGCCAGCCGCGAATTACCTGACCGTGCTTGATGATTTCCTCCATCACCTCCAGGGCGAGCTTGGCCGGAATCGCGAAGCCGATACCCTGGGATCCGCCCGACTTGGAGAAAATGGCGGTATTGATGCCGATCAGATAGCCATTGGCATCGATCAGCGCGCCGCCCGAATTGCCCGGATTGATCGCCGCATCGGTCTGGATGAAGTCCTCGTAGGTGTTCAGGCCCAGTTGGTTGCGTCCGGTGGCGCTGATGATGCCCATGGTCACGGTCTGGCCGACGCCGAAGGGGTTGCCGATGGCCAGGGCGACATCACCGATGCGGATGCTGTCAGAGCGTCCGAGATACATGACCGGCAATTCGTCCAGATCGATCTTGAGCACAGCCAGATCGGTTTCCGAATCGTTGCCTATTACCCGGGCGAGGACTTCCCGTCCATCCCGCAGGGCGACAACGATCTGGTCGGCACCGGCGGTGACGTGGTTGTTGGTCAGCAGATAGCCATCCCGGCGCATGATCACCGCAGACCCCAGGCTGGATTCCAGGCGCCGCTGACTGGGCAGGGAGTTGCCGAAGTACTGTTGCAGCAGTGGATCGTCGAACAGCGGCTGGTTCGGTTTCTTGACGACCTTGGTGGTGTACAGGTTGGCCACCGCCGGTGCGGCGCTGCTCACGGCATTGGCATAGGAGACGGGGCCTTGGGGCGCAAGGATAGAGCGGGACAGTTGCTGCTCATCGGCAAGCTGCCGGGGCAAGCCGACCCACTCCGGATAACGCTGGATGATCAGCAGGGCCAGCAGCACTCCGACCGCCAGGGGCCAGCCAAGAAAACGCAGGGCCTTTAGCATGGAGTGGAGTCCTTGGGGTTGCGAGGGCTAAGGGGGGATCGTAAGGTGCGCCATTATACGAGGGAGCCGCCGACTGGCTAGCGGCTCGCGAGCCTTTCATGGAGACGTAGATGGCCATCGCCCTGTCCGAACTGGTAAAAGAAGCCGATCGCTATCTGGCGGTGAGTGGCATTGCCGATTATTGTCCGAATGGCTTGCAAGTTGAGGGACGTTCCCGGGTCGCCAGAGTCGTCAGTGGCGTAACGGCCAGCCAGGCGCTGCTGGATGCGGCTGTCGAGGTCGGGGCGGATCTGGTGCTGGTCCATCATGGTTATTTCTGGCGCAACGAAAATCCCTGTATCGTGGGTAACAAACGGCGCCGGCTGCATACCCTGCTGAGTAACGAGATCAGCTTGCTGGCTTACCATCTGCCGCTGGATGTACATCCCGAGGTGGGCAATAACGTGCAACTGGGCAGGCAGCTCGGGCTGCAGGTAGATGGAGCGCTGGAGCCGGGCAATCCGCGCTCGGTCGGTTTGATCGGCTGCCTGGCCGAGCCGGTGGCGGCACTGGAGTTCGCCCGGCAAGTGCATCAGGTGCTGGGTCGTCAGCCCCTGCTGATCGAAGCCGAGCGACCGATCCATCGTATCGCCTGGTGTACCGGAGCTGCACAAGGCTACATCGAACAGGCGATCGCCGCCGGTGCCGACGCCTATCTGACCGGCGAGGTTTCCGAGGCCACCGTGCACAGTGCTCGGGAGAACGGTATCAATTTCCTCGCGGCAGGGCATCATGCCACCGAGCGCTATGGTGTGCAGGCCTTGGGCGAGTACCTGGCGCGAACCTTTGACGTCGAGCATCTGTTCGTCGATTGCCCCAATCCGGTTTAAATGGTGGCTATATCGCTAGATCGCTTTGATCTAAATGCTTCGTCTATTAGAAGTGGGACTGTGCTAGAGTGCGCCGACGTCCCACGGCCCGCCGGCCGTAACCCATCCGCAATCCGTGAGTAACCATGGCCGACAAACTGACGCATCTGAAGCAACTGGAGGCGGAAAGCATCCACATCATCCGTGAGGTGGCCGCTGAGTTCGACAACCCGGTGATGCTGTACTCCATCGGCAAAGATTCTGCCGTGATGTTGCATCTGGCGCGCAAGGCATTCTTTCCGGGCAAGCTGCCGTTCCCGGTGATGCATGTCGATACTCAGTGGAAGTTTCAGGAGATGTACAGATTTCGCGACAAGATGGTCGCGGAGATGGGCTTGGAGCTGATCACCCATGTCAATCCCGACGGGGTAGCGCAGGGCATCAACCCCTTCACCCACGGTAGTGCCAAGCACACCGACATTATGAAGACCGAAGGCCTCAAGCAGGCGCTGGACAAGTACGGCTTCGATGCCGCCTTCGGCGGTGCTCGGCGCGACGAGGAGAAATCCCGCGCCAAGGAGCGCGTATATTCGTTCCGCGACAGCAAGCATCGCTGGGATCCGAAGAACCAGCGCCCCGAACTGTGGAACGTCTACAACGGTAAGGTGAAGAAGGGCGAGTCGATTCGAGTGTTTCCGTTGTCCAACTGGACCGAGCTGGATATCTGGCAGTACATCTACCTGGAGCAGATCCCCATAGTGCCGTTGTACTTCGCCGCCGAGCGCGAAGTCATCGAGAAGAACGGCACCCTGATCATGATCGACGATGATCGTATTCTCGAACATCTCTCCGCCGAAGAGAAAGCGCGCATCCAGAAGAAGATGGTGCGTTTCCGCACCCTCGGTTGCTACCCGTTGACCGGTGCCGTGGAGTCTACCGCCGCTACCCTGCCGGACATCATTCAGGAAATGCTCCTGACCCGCACGTCCGAACGCCAAGGGCGAGTCATCGATCACGATGGCGCCGGCTCGATGGAAGAAAAGAAACGTCAGGGTTACTTCTAAGGTCTTCGCTCCATGTCGCATCAATCCGAACTGATCAGCGAGGACATCCTCGCCTATCTGGCCCAGCACGAACGCAAGGAACTGCTGCGCTTTCTCACCTGTGGCAATGTCGACGACGGCAAGAGCACCCTGATCGGTCGCCTGCTGCACGATTCCAAGATGATCTACGAGGATCACCTGGAAGCGATCACCCGCGATTCGAAAAGGGTCGGCACGACTGGCGATGAGGTCGACCTGGCGCTGCTAGTCGACGGCCTGCAGGCCGAGCGCGAGCAGGGCATCACCATCGATGTCGCCTATCGCTATTTCAGCACTGCCAAGCGTAAGTTCATCATTGCCGACACCCCTGGCCACGAGCAGTACACTCGCAACATGGCCACCGGCGCATCCACCTGCGATCTGGCGATCATCCTCATCGACGCCCGCTACGGCGTGCAGACCCAAACCCGCCGGCACAGTTTTATCGCCTCGTTGCTGGGTATCCGGCACATCGTGGTCGCGGTCAACAAGATGGATCTGATGGATTTCGATCAGGGCGTTTTCGAGCGTATTCAGGCCGATTACCTGCAGTTTGCCGAGCGCCTCGGCCTTAGGCCGAGTTCGCTGCATTTCGTGCCGATGTCGGCGCTCAAGGGAGACAACGTGGTCAACCGGAGCGAGCGGGCGCCCTGGTACCGGGGGCCATCGCTGATGGAGATCCTCGAGACTGTCGAAATCGCCGCCGATCGCAATCTGACCGACATGCGTTTCCCGGTTCAGTACGTCAACCGGCCCAACCTCAACTTCCGTGGTTTCGCCGGCACCCTGGCCAGCGGTGTCGTACACAAGGGGGACGAGGTCGCCGTGTTGCCGTCGGGCAAGACCAGTCGAGTGCGCTCCATCGTCACCTATGATGGTGAGCTGGAGCAGGCGATTCCCGGTCAGGCGATCACCTTGACTCTCGAGGACGAGATCGACGTGTCGCGCGGCGACATGCTGGTGCATGCCGACAATCGTCCACAGGTCGCCGACAGCTTCGAGGCCATGCTGGTATGGATGGCCGAGGAGCCGATGCTGCCAGGTAAGAAATACGACATCAAGCGCGCCACTAGCTATGTGCCGGGCAACATCGTTGCCATCGAGCACCGTATCGACGTCAACACTCTCGATCGTGCACCGGCCAGCGAACTGAAGCTCAATGAGATCGCTCGTGTTCGGGTCGGTCTGGATGCGCCCATTGCCCTCGATGGTTATGAGTACAACCGCACTACCGGTGCCTTCATCGTCATCGACCGGCTGACCAACGGTACCGTTGGTGCCGGTATGATCGTCGCCGAGCCTCTGTCCGGGCAGAACGTCGGTGGTCACCATGGGCTGCTACCCCACGTCAGCGCCGAGGAGCGTGCCACACGCTTCGGCCAGCGGCCGGTCACGGTTCTGTTCACCGGCCTGTCAGGCGCCGGCAAAAGCACCCTGGCTTATGCCCTGGAGCGCAAACTGTTCGATATGGGGCGCGCAGTATACGTACTGGACGGGCAGAATCTGAGTCATGATCTGAACACGGGATTGCCATTGGATCGTGCTGGGCGCGCCGAGAATTGGCGGCGTGCCGCCCAAGTAGCTCGGCAGTTCAACGAAGCCGGTCTACTGGCGCTCGCCGCCTTCGTCGCTCCGGATGCCGAGGGGCGTGCCCAGGCACGGGCTCTAGTCGGTGCCGAGCGCCTGATCACCGTCTATGTACAGGCTTCCCCGCTGGTCTGCCGTGAGCGGGATCCACAAGGCATCTATGCTACGGGAGGCGATCATATCCCCGGTGAGTCCTTCCCCTACGACATACCGCTGGACGCGGATCTGGTGATCGATACCTTGCATCTTTCGGTGGAAGAGGGGGTGAAGCAGGTGCTCGAGCTGTTGCGTAGTCGCGGCGCCCTTTAGGCCCGTCCACTCCCCACTCACAGCTGTCGGGGGAAGGTGGGGTGTCGACTTCCCTGGAGCCCGACTTTTGCAGCCTGCTAAGGTGCTTGCGGGCTTCGTCAGTCTCTACGGCGATGGGTGGTGCAAGCCTCTATAGGTGTCGTTGTGGTGGGTCGTTCGAGAAGGGAAAAGTCCCGCCAGGGCGGGGCCTGAAGCCTTGCAAGAGCTTCAGTGCTTGCCGCCCTTCAAGCCGAACTGTTCGTCCAGCATGCCGGGGGCATCGGCTAGCTTGGGAGCGTAATCCTTGGGAGCCTCGGGAGTCATTGCGCTGGACAGGCGCTCATGGTTGCCGAGGTTTTCTTCGTTTTGCAGCGCGGCAAGCAGACGCTGACGGGTCAATTCATCGAGTGCGAGACGGCTGGCGCCTTCTGACAGGTGTTCCTGAATCTCCGCATAACTCTGAGTGAGCTTCTTCACCAGGCTTGCGGTGGTGTTGAAATGGGTAATTACTTCACTCTGATAGGTATCGAAGCGTTCCTGCAGTTCGTCCAGTTGGCGTTGTGTCCGGCTGGGGACCGCATTGGGCAATAGACGGGCGGCAATGAAGCCGATGGTGATGCCGACGAGCAGGGTGAGGGCTGGTAGTAACCAAGCTATGAGCGTCTGTTCCACGATCCTTCCTCTATACGCTTCTTTTATTTTACGTTAGCGGCTCCAGGATGCCCTGTATAGCTGATCTAGACGCACGCGATGTTCCATGCCGGCAAATGGGTCCGGACTTGACCGTGTCATGGACAGTGTGCCGTCATTGGACAAGCCTTATCACGGCCCGCCCACGGGGCTGGCGGCGCAGCGCATTCCTGTGCTGCGCTCCCTTTGCAGGGCGCGGCGATCCAACCACGCCAGACGAGTCGGCCTCTGGCTTGCTCACGGAGATATAGTTTGTCGAATCGCGAAAACTCCCTTTTCATCGATGGACCCTGTGGCCCACTCGAGGCTCTTTACCTCGAGATACCGCAGGCCCGCGGCCTGGCGTTGCTCTGCCATCCTAATCCGGTGAAGGGTGGGACCATGCTGAACAAGGTCGTCTCCACCTTGCAACGTACCGCCCGGGATGCAGGCTACAGTACGCTGCGCTTCAACTATCGGGGCGTCGGCGCCAGCGCAGGCGATCACGACATGGGTAGTGGCGAGGTAGATGATGCCGAAGCAGTCGTCCGTTGGGTACGTGGGCAGTCGCCGCAGCTACCCTTGAATATTTTCGGCTTTTCCTTCGGTGGCTATGTCGCACTCAATCTTGCAGAGCGCCTGGCTGTACTAGGGCAGGTGCCCGAGCGGATGTTCCTGGTCGCGCCGGCGGTGATGCGCCTGGATCGTGCAACGATGGTTGTGCCACAGGGTAGTGACCTGACGATTATCCAGCCGGAACAGGACGAGGTGGTCAGCCCGCAATTGGTCTATGACTGGTCGGCAACCCTGCAGCGTCCCCATGAGTTGCTGAAAGTGGCAGAATGCGGGCATTTCTTCCATGGCAGGCTGGGCGAGTTGAAGGACTTGGTCAGTTCGCGCCTCTGATCACCGTGGACAAGCTCATACCATGACCACTCGAATCCTCACCGGCATCACCACTACCGGTACTCCGCATCTTGGCAATTATGCCGGTGCCATTCGCCCGGCAATCATCGCGAGCCGCGATTCCCAGGCCGACTCGTTCTATTTCCTCGCCGACTATCACGCATTGATCAAGTGTGACGACCCGGCGCGCATCCAGCGCTCGCGCCTGGAAATTGCCGCTACCTGGCTGGCCTGCGGACTCGATGCGCAGAGGACGACTTTTTACCGGCAGTCGGACATCCCCGAAATTACCGAACTGACCTGGCTACTCACCTGCGTGACGGCCAAGGGGCTGCTCAACCGCGCGCATGCCTACAAGGCCGCGGTGGACAAGAATCTGGAAGCCAAAGAAGACCCGGATACCGGGGTGACGATGGGCTTGTTCAGCTATCCAGTGCTGATGGCGGCGGACATTCTGATGTTCAACGCGAACAAGGTGCCGGTCGGCCGCGATCAGATCCAGCACGTGGAAATGGCACGCGACATCGGACAGCGCTTCAACCATCTGTTCGGTCGGGGACGGGAACTCTTCACCCTGCCAGAGGCGGTGATCGAGGCAGAGGTCGCTACCCTGCCGGGACTCGATGGCCGCAAGATGTCGAAGAGTTATGACAATACCATTCCGCTGTTCGGCTCCAGTCGCCAGTTGAAAGATGCCATTGCCCGCATCGTCACCGATTCGCGGGAGCCGGGCGAGCCGAAGGATCCGGACGGCTCGCATCTGTTCACGCTCTACCAGGCATTCGCCACGCCCGAGCAACTCGACGAATTTCGTGCCGATCTGCTGGCCGGTCTCGCCTGGGGCGAGGCCAAGCAGCGTTTGCTCCAACTACTGGAAAACCAGTTGGGCGAGGCTCGTGAGCGCTACCAAACGCTGATTGCGAGACCGTTTGACTTGGAGGACATTCTTCTCGCCGGTGCGGCAAAGGCGCGCAGGATCGCCACTCCTTTCCTTGGAGAGCTGCGCGAGGCGGTCGGGTTACGCTCGTTCCGCACTGAGGCGCACAGTCAGACTGCCAGTGGCAGGAAGAAGGCAGTGAAAACTGCGCGTTTCGTCAGTTTTCGTGAGCCCGACGGAAGTTTCCGCTTCCGTTTTCTAGCCGCCGATGGCGAGGAGTTGCTGTTGTCGCGGCCTTTTGACGATCCCAAGGCTGTGGGGCGGATCAGCCAGCGGTTGATTGCCCTGGGGGCAGATGCGCTCGAACTGCGTGCCGACGAAGGCGCCCAGTTCAGTCTCTGGCTAGATGGCGAATGCATAGCCGACAGCCCGACGTATGCCGATCCGGATGCTTTGGAGGCAGCCATGTTGCGTCTGCGGGAAGCGATTTCAGGGCTTGCCGATTGATCGCCGTGCGACTTTGTACCGTACCGGATTTACGCTTTTCGGCCCGGACCGACGGTCGCGAACCTTTGAACCTTGATGAGGGTGGCCCGTTTTGAACGACTTGACGACATTCCCAACAGACGAGAGCGCCGCCAAGGCGGCCTCTTCACGACTTTATCCCGACTCCGCCATGACACCCCTTGAGCGTTATCAAGCCGACTTGAAACGCCCCGATTTCTTCCACGACACCGCTCAGGAAAATGCGGTGCGTCATCTGCAGCGCCTCTATGACGACCTGGTCGGCGGCGGTCCGCAGGCAGCGGCCACGGGCAGCAAGCTCGGCTTGTTCGACAGGCTGCTCGGCAAGAAGTCGCAGACTCAGCAGAAGCAGCCAATCAAGGGGCTCTATTTCTGGGGAGGGGTGGGGCGTGGCAAGACCTATCTGGTCGACACTTTTTACGACGCTCTACCCTTTGAACAGAAGATGCGTACCCACTTCCATCGCTTCATGAAGCGGGTGCACGAGGAAATGAAAACCCTCAAAGGCGAGAAGAATCCGCTGACCATCATTGCCAAGCGTTTTGCCAACGAGGCACGGGTCATCTGCTTCGACGAGTTCTTCGTATCCGATATCACCGATGCGATGATTCTCGCTACCTTGTTGGAGGAGCTGTTCAAGAATGGCGTGAGTCTGGTGGCTACTTCCAATATCGTGCCGGATGGCCTCTATAAGGATGGCCTGCAGCGTGCCCGTTTCCTGCCGGCGATCGCCCTGCTCAAGGTGCACACGGAGATCGTCAACGTCGACAGTGGCATCGATTATCGCTTGCGCGCCCTGGAGCAGGCCGAGTTGTACCACTGGCCGCTGGATGCTGAGGCGGAGGAGAGTCTGGAGCGCAGCTTCAAAAGCCTGCTCACCGAGCGTTGTGCCGTCAAGGAGAACGATGCCCTGCTGATCGAGAACCGTGAGATTCGCGCACGCAAGACTGCTAATGATGTAGCTTGGTTCGAGTTCCGCGAATTGTGCGACGGTCCACGCAGTCAGAACGATTACATCGAGCTGGGCAAGGTCTTCGAGGCAGTATTGCTGTCCAATGTCGAACAGATGAATGTCTCTAAGGATGACATGGCACGACGTTTCATCAACCTGGTTGATGAGTTTTATGATCGCAACGTCAAATTGATCATTTCTGCCGAAGTCGAACTCAAGGATCTTTATACTGGTGGTCGTCTGGAGTTCGAATTCCAGCGGACACTGAGCCGTCTGCTGGAAATGCAGTCCCACGAGTTCCTCGCACGGCCACACAAGCCGTGATCGACAGGGGCCGCGTGAGCGGCCCCGTCATTTGTGGCTGGCGTACTTTGCTTCGATCAGGCTGTGCTGGGAGGGGATTCAAGGTATGTCTGCGCCTCTGGTTGTGCCCGACTCGCCTTTCGGTGACTGGGATGGCACGCCCGCCGGAGCCCGTCTTCTGCAGCAGGAACTGGCCGGGCAGGTTGTATTGAGCGATGATTTTCTCGATCTGGGCCTGATAGCCGGCGTGGATGTCGGTTTCGAAGAGGGTGGGGGTGTCACGCGAGCGGCGGCGGTACTGCTCGATGCCAATACCCTGGGAGTGCTTGCCGAGAGTCTGGTACGCATTCCGACTTCTATGCCCTATATTCCGGGATTGCTGTCCTTTCGCGAGCTTCCTGCCGTTCTGTGCGCCTTGGCGGAGTTGCCGCGGGTTCCTGACCTGATTTTCTGCGATGGGCAGGGGATAGCTCATCCACGCAAATTGGGCATTGCGGCCCATCTGGGGGTAGTCAGCGGCCTGCCAACCATTGGTGTGGCCAAGAAGATTCTCGTTGGTACCCATGCGGAGTTGGGTTCCCAGCGCGGAGATCAGGTTCCCCTGATGTATCGGGGCGAGGTGCTGGGAGCGGTGCTGCGCAGCAAGGATCGGGTGCGTCCCCTGATCGTTTCTCCGGGGCATCGCGTCAGTCTGGCCAGCGCGCCACGATTGGTCATGGCTTGTGTTACGCGTTATCGCTTGCCCGAGCCGACCCGTTTGGCTGATCGGCTTGCTTCGCGCAGAGCCTGATAAACAGTGACCGGCCGGATCTGGGCGGCGAATGGTCGGCCAACGGGGCAAGTGCTTCAAGGACTGTTGGCGAGCTAGGGTGGAGTTCCGTTTCCTTTGGAAAAATGGTTGCTATTTTCTTGGTGATCGGTATGATTTGAGAGATTTTCTGGCGAGGATGCCTAGCCCGCTGGAAATCAGGTAGGGGATGCCTAGCCTACCGACCTCCCGCCGTTGCGGACGCGCTGACCCGAGCCCCCGATAGCGTCTGTTTCCGGCCGCCTCGACCTTGTCAAGGCAAGCACCATTCAGTACGATTCGCCCCCCTTATTTTCAGGGTGGCCCCTGAGGCTATAACGAATGAAAACTTTTACTGCGAAACCGGAAACCGTTAAGCGCGACTGGTATGTCGTCGACGCTGCCGGCCAGACCCTGGGTCGTCTGGCTACTGAGATCGCTAGCCGTCTGCGCGGCAAGCACAAGCCTGAATACACTCCGCATGTGGATACCGGTGATTACATCGTCGTGATCAATGCCGAGCAAGTACGGGTTACCGGTGCTAAGAGCAGCGACAAGATTTACTATTCCCATTCCGGTTTTCCGGGCGGTATCAAATCCATCAGCTTCGAGAAGTTGATTGCCAAGGCGCCCGAGCGCGTGATCGAGACTGCGGTCAAGGGCATGCTGCCGAAGAGTCCACTGGGTCGCGACATGTATCGCAAGCTGAAGGTGTACAAGGGTGCCGTTCACCCGCATACCGCTCAGCAGCCTCAAGAACTGAAGATTTAAGGGGATAGCTCATTATGTCGGCGACTCAAAACTACGGCACTGGCCGTCGCAAGACTGCTACCGCTCGCGTCTTCCTGCGTCCGGGCACTGGCAAGATTTCCATCAACAACCGCTCTCTCGAGCAGTTCTTCGGTCGCGAAACCGCTCGTATGGTGGTTCGTCAGCCGCTCGAATTGACCGAAACAGTGGAAAAGTTTGATATCTATGTCACTGTCATCGGTGGCGGTGTCAGCGGTCAGGCTGGCGCCATTCGTCACGGCATCACTCGCGCTCTGATCGAGTATGACGAGACTTTCCGCAGTTCGTTGCGCCATGCTGGCTATGTGACGCGCGATGCCCGTGAGGTCGAGCGTAAGAAGGTTGGTCTGCGCAAGGCGCGTAAGCGTCCGCAATACTCCAAGCGCTGATTCCGGCGCTTTCAGGAAGCACCCGGTACTCGTCGAGTACCGGGTGTTTTTTTATGTCCGGAGTTTTTGTACCTGGAGAGGTTCTGCGACAGTTTATTGCAACTCAGATACCGCTCTTTGCAAGCGCCGCGACATTATTGTATCCGGCTATTACCTTGTCAGACCTAAGGGTTTTCTTTAACATTTTGCCGTTTTTTCGCGCGCCTCGTTTTTTTATTACAGGTCTGGGTAACGGACCGCAGAGTTGATGGGAGACAACTGAATGAGCAATGACGGCGTGAATGTCGGCCGGCGTCGCTTCCTAGTTGCAGCCACCTCAGTGGTGGGTGCGGCAGGAGCGGTGGGGGCTGCGGTCCCATTCGTGGGATCTTGGTTCCCAAGTGCCAAGGCCAAGGCTGCAGGTGCACCGGTAAAGGTGAATGTCAGCAAAATTGGGCCAGGGCAGCAAATAGTGGCTGAATGGCGTGGCCAGCCGGTGTTTATCGTCCGCCGTACCGAGGAGATTCTCACTAATCTGAAGAAGGTTGAGTCTGCCGTGGCCGACCCTGATTCCGCTGCCTCGGTTCAGCCAGCCTATGTCGACCGGAAACTGCGCTCGATCAAGCCCGAGATCCTGGTGCTGGTCGGCCTCTGCACTCACCTGGGGTGCTCTCCTTCCTTCCGTCCCGAGGTTGCGCCGGCGGATCTGGGGGGCGACTGGGTGGGGGGCTACTTCTGTCCCTGTCATGGTTCCAAGTACGATTTGGCCGGTCGTGTCTACAAGGCACAGCCCGCGCCCTTGAACCTGCCGGTACCTCCGCATTCCTATGAATCGGATGATGTAATCATTGTCGGCGTGGATCAGGAGAAGGCGTGATGAGCAAGTTCATGGAGTGGATCGATGCCCGCTTTCCCGCTACTTCGATGTGGGAAGACCATCTATCCAAATACTACGCACCGAAGAATTTCAACTTCTTCTACTTCTTCGGCTCTCTAGCGTTGCTGGTGCTGGTCAACCAGATCCTCACCGGTATCTGGCTGACCATGAGCTTCACCCCGTCCGCCGAGGAGGCCTTCGCTTCTGTCGAATACATCATGCGCGATGTCGAGTACGGCTGGATCATTCGCTATCTGCACTCCACTGGCGCTTCGGCGTTCTTCATCGTGGTCTACCTGCATATGTTCCGTGGGTTGCTCTATGGTTCCTACCAGAAGCCGCGCGAGCTCGTGTGGATCTTCGGTATGCTGATCTACCTGTGCCTGATGGCCGAGGCCTTCATGGGCTATCTGTTGCCTTGGGGCCAGATGTCCTATTGGGGGGCTCAGGTCATCATTTCCTTGTTCGGCGCCATTCCGGTGATCGGCGAGGATCTGACCCAATGGATCCGTGGCGACTATTTGATCTCCGGCATTACCCTGAACCGCTTCTTCGCTCTACACGTCATTGCATTGCCGATCGTTCTGCTTGGTCTGGTCGTTCTGCATATCCTGGCCCTGCATGAGGTTGGCTCCAACAACCCTGACGGTATCGAGATCAAAAAGAACAAGGATGCCAATGGCAAGCCGTTGGATGGCATTCCTTTCCATCCTTATTACACCGTGAAAGACATAGTCGGTGTAGTGGTGTTCCTCTTTGTCTTCTGCGCTGTGGTGTTCTTCTTCCCGGAAATGGGCGGATATTTCCTCGAGAAGCCGAATTTCGAGCAGGCCAATGCCTTCAAGACACCTGAACATATCGCGCCCGTCTGGTACTTCACGCCATTCTACGCGATCCTGCGCGCCGTTCCGGACAAGCTGCTTGGCGTTATCGCCATGGGAGCGGCTATCGCCGTCCTATTCGTTCTGCCTTGGCTGGATCGCAGTCCTGTCAAGTCCATGCGCTATAAGGGCTGGCTGAGCAAGTTGTGGCTGCTGGTATTCTGTATCTCTTTCCTGATTCTCGGTGTGCTTGGGGTGCTTTCTCCTACGCCAGGTCGCACCCTTCTGTCGCAGGTATGCACGGTTCTGTACTTCGCATTCTTCATCCTGATGCCTTTCTATACCAGGATGGAAAAGACCAAACCGGTTCCGGAAAGGGTGACTGGCTGATGAAAAAGCAATTTGCTGCGTTAATTCTTGCAATCCTGCCAGCCTTTTCCTTTGCTGCGGGGACCGCTGTCGAACTGGACAAAGTCGACGTTGATCTGGCTGATAAGGCTGCCATGCAGGATGGCCTGCGGACCTTCGCCAACTATTGCATGGGTTGTCATAGCGCCCGTTTCCAGCGCTATGAGCGGGTAGCCAGGGACTTGGGCATTCCGGAAGAGGTAATGCTGGAAAATATCATTTTCACCGGTGCCAAGATTGGTGACCACATGAAGATCGGTATGCGCCCGGAGGATGCCAAGGTCTGGTTCGGTGCGGCGCCGCCGGATCTGACACTGGTCGCCCGTGTGCGTGGCAACGATTGGCTCTATAGCTATCTGCGCAGCTTCTATGAAGATCCGTCACGTCCTTTGGGAGTGAATAACACGGTTTTTCCAAACGTTGGCATGCCTAACGTGTTGGCTGGTCTGCAGGGGCGTCAGGTCTTCGGTTGCAAGCAGGTTCAGGTGGTTGAGGGTGGCAAGAAGCAATATGACCCGCTCACGGGGGCGGAGATTACCCATGAAGCTTGCGATCAACTGACCATTCTGCCGAAAACCGGCACACTGACCTCCGAAGAGTTCGACGAGAAGGTAAAGAATTTGGTGACCTTCCTCGCCTATTCGGCCAACCCGGTCAAGCTGGAAAGCCAGCGAGTCGGTGGTTACGTGCTTCTGTTCCTGGCGGTCTTTTTCGTGTTCGCCTATCTGCTCAAGCGCGAATACTGGAAAGACGTGCACTGACGTATCGCACTTGCACCTGTAAACACACGCGTCCTCGGGGCGCGTGTGTTTTTTATTCCGAAAATACGACCTGCAACCGAGGGGCTGGGCATGACCAAACGGTTGATCTGTTACTCCGACCCGGCTGACCACTATTCCCATCGTGTGCGGATGGTGCTTGCCGAGAAGGGGATTGTCGTCCAGATCCTGGACATAGATACGGGGCAGGACTCGGACAAGCTTGCCGAGCTCAATCCCTATGGCGCGTTACCCACGTTGATGGATCGTGATTTGCTCCTGTACGAGCCGGGGGTGATCATGGAGTATCTTGAGGAGCGTTATCCGCATCCGCCGTTGCTACCGGTGTATCCTGTCGCCCGTGCCAACAGTCGTCTACTGATGCATCGTATCCAGAGCAACTGGTGCGTTCTGGTCGATCGGATTTTGAATGAGCGTAGCGATGGGGGCGGTTGCAATCAGTTGCGCAGGGAGCTGCGACAGAGCCTGCTCGAAGTCGCTCCTTTATTTGCTGAAAAACCTTATTTTCTTAGTGACGAGCCAAGCTTGGTGGACTGCTGTCTCTTGCCGCTTCTCTGGCGGCTACCGCTATTGGGTATAGAGCTTCCACGCAGTGCAAGGCCTCTGCTCGAATACATGGAGCGCCAGTTCGCTCGCCAGGCCTTTCAGGTCAGCCTGTCCGCTGTCGAACGCGATATGCGGCCAACATGAGGAGGTGATATGAACTCCAGTCGTCCTTATCTGCTGCGTGCGCTCTATGAGTGGATCGTCGATAACGATTGCACGCCTCACTTGCTGGTCAATGCCGAGACGCCGAATGTACAGGTTCCGGCCGGTTACGTGAGCGATGGGCAGATTGTCCTCAATATTTCTCCCAGCGCTGTGAGGCATTTGCATATGGACAATCAGGGGGTAAGTTTCGAAGGCCGCTTCGGTGGTGTCGCTCATAGCCTGTTCATACCGCCCGAAGCCGTCATGGCTATCTATGCGCGCGAAAATGGCCAAGGCATGGTTTTCGAGGTTGAGCCACCGGCTGCGGAGGGAGGTACTGGCCCCGACGATGATGGGCCTTCCGGTGGCGAGCCGCCGCGGCCGGCTGGGCGCCCGAGCCTGAAGGTGGTCAAATAGTTCATACAAGAGGCGATCCCTCGGGATCGCCTTTTTATTCAGTCCGTGTACTGGAACAGTTTGACGACTTTCTGCACGCCGGAAACGCCCTGTACCAGATTGGCTGCTCTATTCGCTTCTTGTCGAGTGATCAATCCCAGTAGATAGACGATGCCGTTCTCGGTGACTACCTTGATTTTCGAGCCAGGGATCGTGCTATCGGCAAGCATTTGCGTCTTGATCTTGGTGGTCAGCAAAGAGTCGTTGCTGCGGGCAAGGAGCGAAGCGGGGGAAAGGATCTGTATTTCATTATGCACTCTCGTTACCCCGGGGACCGAGAGTGCGGCTTGTTCGGCGAGTTGCTTGAGTTCAGTGCGCGGAGTCTGGCCTGCAAGCAGGGTGACGCCGTTGTAAGTCGTGACCACGATATGCGAACTGTCGCTATCCAGGTCCGCATGTGCCTGGCGGATTTTCTCGGCAACCTTGGGCTCGATGAATTGATCGTCAATGCTGTTACCGATGCTGCGATTGCTGCAGCCTCCCAAGAAGAGGCTTGCCGTCAGGGCACCAATGATCAGAAGTGAGCTTTTCATTCTTCGCTTCCAAACAGTTGATTGTCGATTAAATCGCACAAACAGTGGATGACTAGCAGGTGCACCTCTTGAATCCTGGCTGTAACCTTGGCTGGTATCCGGATTTCGATGTCCTCAGGGAGCAGTAATGCGGCCATGCCGCCTCCATCGCGGCCAGTCAGAGCAACTACCTGCATTTCCCTGTCATGAGCCGCCTGGATTGCTTGAATCACATTGGCGGAGTTGCCGCTGGTGGAAATGGCCAACAGAACGTCGCCGGGTTGACCTAGGGCGCGGATCTGCTTGGAAAAAACTTCGTTGTAGCTGTAGTCGTTGGCGATCGAAGTGAGCGTCGAACTGTCGGTGGTCAGTGCGATGGCCGGCAGGCTGGGGCGTTCGCGCTCGAAGCGGTTGAGCAGTTCCGATGAGAAGTGCTGTGCATCTCCGGCTGAGCCGCCATTGCCGCAAGAAAGGATCTTGCCTTCGTTGAGCAAGGCCTGAACCATGAGTTCGCTGGCTTGGACGATATGGGGGAGGATGACCTCCATGGCCTGCTGCTTGGTTTCAATGCTGGCCTGAAAGAGCTGGCTGATGCGGGCGTGCATGTCCATCGGCGATAGCCTTCAAAGTTGGTGTTCGCTGCGCTCAGAAGAAAGTCTGACGCATAAGGGCGGTGGGGCTGCCGCAGAACGTTTGGGAACTAAGTAGCTTGCCGGATCAGGCATCGAAGGCACTGCGAATCCAGTTCAGATGGCTGGATGCGCTCTCATCGGCATTGATGGCAATGACATCGAAACGGCAGGGATGCCTGGCCCAACGTGTTTCTTGCTGCAGAAAATACTGAGCGGTGCGGATGAGTTTCATGCGCTTGCGTGTATCAATGCTCTCCAGTGCGCCTCCCCAGGCGAAATGCCGCCGATAGCGCACCTCAATGAATACTACCGTATCGCCGTCAAGCATGACCAGATCAAGCTCGCCGCATCGACAGCGCCAGTTTTGCGCCAGGAGGCGCATTCCTTGCGTTGTTAGATGGAGTAGGGCAAGAGCCTCGGCATCGCGTCCTATGCGTTGCCTGTCCATGTCAGAAACCGCTGGCCGGCAAGCGCTGTATCTGGCCATCGCGAAACGCAGCCCAAGGCAACTGGCGCTGGATGCGCTGGTCGGGACTCAGGCTCAGGTTGCCGGAGAGACCGTCGATGCGGGTTTCCGGTAGTGCCTTGAGTTGTGCCAGTCGCGGAGCGACTCGGTAGGCATCGACGCCCATGGCGTAGAGGCGTCCTAGACTACCCTTGGCCTGCGGCCATTGATTTCCAACCAGTTGCGGTAGGTTGTCATTCGGATTTGCATCCAGCAGCCAGGGTGTTTCGCAGAACTGAATACCTTCGAGGTCAAGGTAATAGTTCCGTTCTTCCTTGGGGCTGTAGAGATGCGAAGTGGCATAGATCGGTACGTCGCCGGCATATTGGAAGGCGAGGGTCGGCTTGATTTGCTGGGCCTGCTGCGGGGTGGCGGCCAGGAAAATGAAGTCGATATCGCGGCGCCGCGAGGGTTGTGCAACCACCTCGCTACCAAGCACAGCTTGCAGGCGTTTGCCGCGTGCCTCGCTTTGACGCAGTTGGAACAGTTCGGCAATCTGCTGAGCCAGGTAGGCAGGCTGGTCGATCCGAACGACGGCAACCAGATTGCCGCCCGTAGCCTGCCAGCTTTGCTGGAAGGCTTGAAGAACCCGGTCGCCCCATTCGCCGGAGGGCACCATGGCTACGCCCCTGCGCATACCGTCTGCCCAGGCGCGGCGGGCGGCTCCTCGGGCTTCATCTTCTGCTGCCAAACCGAATTCGAAAAGCTGTGGCGGGCCTTCCTGTCCGGCGTTGCCATAGTTCAGGGCGAGCGTGGTGATCGGTAGCTGTTCCCGATCACCTAGCTGTTTGACCAGGGTTTTTTCCAAGGGGCCGACGACCAGTTGCACTCCGGCGGCCTGAGCCTGGCGATAGAAGTCGTCGATGGAGGTCAATTGGCTGCTGTCGTAGAGTTCGATGCTAGGGGGATGCTGACCGAGTTGCTGCGCCTGGTAATGGGCGGCCATGAAGCCGTTGCGCAAGGCGCGGGACACTGAGGCGAGTTGGCCTTCCTCTGGAAGCAGCAGGGCAATCTTGTTCAGCGGTTGGCTGGCCAGCTCGCGTAGTTTGATGAGCGGTACCGGCAACTGCAGGGCTGCCGGATGCTGCGGGTTGGCTGCGCGCCACTGGTCAATGGCCGCTTGCTGCAACTCCAGGGTGCCGGCACTTTTTATGCCGCGAGCCAAGGCCAGCCAACCCCCTAGTTCGCTGTTCTCTTCTCCGGGAGCATTCAGGGCATCCAATGGCAGACCCTGAATTAGTCGCCAGATCCGCTCGTGGTTTTCGCTAGCGTTCGATTCGCTCAGGAGGGGCGCGATGAAAATCCGCTCGCGGGCGGCGCTCAGATGCTGTCCATCCGCTTCCAGGGCACGTGCGCGCGTGAATTGAGTGCGAATCTGTTGCTGTATGGGCAGTTCGCCCAAGTGTTGCATGCTGGGGTGGTTGAGGGTTTTGAGCGCTACTTTGGGATTATTGCGGGCCAAGGCGATCTCTGCACCGAGAGTGCTGGCGAAGATCTGCTGGGCGGGCTTGAGACTATCCAACGGGATTTGCTCGAGAATGCGCATGGCCTGGGCCAGATCCTTCTGCCGGTAAGCCTGGTCAGCGGCCGTCAGGCGCAGGAGTGCGGCTTTTTCCGGTTTGCTTTCGTCGGCCTGCTGCAGGAGTTGCTCGACGCTGGCTTGCGAAGGTGAGGGCAGTTCGCCCAGTCTGGACGAGGGCGAACTGGCACAGGCAGTCAGGAGACCGGCAAGAAAAAGGGCGGAAAGGGGGCGCAGACAGGCAATCATTAAGGCGTTCCTGATGCTCAAGGACAATTGAAGAATTGTACCCAAGCCTTGGGTGTGATGTCGTGATCGGGAAACCGGTTACAATGCGTGCTTCGATCGTCTAAGGGGGGGGCCATGGTCGTATCCGCTGCGCTGAATCCAAGGATAGGCATCCTTTATGTCGTTGCTACCCCGATTGGCAACCTTGACGATATCTCCACACGGGCACTCAGCGTGCTGCGCGACGTGGCCCTGATCGCGGCCGAGGATACTCGTCATTCCGCACGTTTGCTGCAGCATTTCGGCATCATGACGCCCTTGGCTGCCTGTCATGAGCACAATGAGCGTGACCGGGGAGCGCGCTTCCTGGCGCGACTGGTGGCTGGTGAGGATGTCGCGCTGATTTCGGATGCCGGTACCCCATTGATTTCCGATCCAGGGTTTCATCTGGTACGTGAGGCGCGCGCCGCCGGTATAAGGGTGATCCCGGTGCCCGGCCCCTGTGCCTTGATCACGGCGCTGTCCGCTGCGGGCTTGCCTTCGGATCGCTTCGTCTTCGAGGGGTTTTTGCCGGCCAGGACGGCTGCGCGTCAAGCTCGTTTGGAGCGCTTGAAAGAAGAGTCTCGCACGCTGATTTTCTACGAGGCGCCGCATCGGTTGCTCGAATGCCTGAGTGATCTCGAGCGGATCATGGGAAGTGATCGTCTGGCGGTTCTGGCACGAGAGCTGACCAAGACCTTCGAAACCTTCCAAGGATTGCCCCTCGGCGAGTTGCGTGCCTGGGTTGCTGCCGATGGCAATCAGCAACGTGGCGAGTGCGTGCTCCTGTTGGCTGGCTGGCAGGCTCCTTCCGACAATTCGGTATCGGCGGAAGCGCTTCGCGTCCTCGATCTCCTGCTAAAGGAAATGCCGTTGGGGAAGGCTGCGGCTTTGGCCGCCGAGATTACCGGAGTACGCAAGAACCTGCTTTATCAGACAGCTCTGGAACGTCGAGGATGAGGCCGGCGCATGTTGTCCTGGAGGAGGAGTGCTTGCGGATACTGCCGGCGAGCATTATTCTTGCGGGCGGAGAGTCGGTTGGACAGTCGCTGTCCCGTATTGTTCCTCAATATGGGAGGGAGGAAAGTCCGGGCTCCATAGGGCAGAGTGCCAGGTAACGCCTGGGAGGCGCGAGCCTACGGAAAGTGCCACAGAAAACAACCGCCTAAGCGCGCAAGCGCCGGTAAGGGTGAAAAGGTGCGGTAAGAGCGCACCGCACGGCTGGCAACAGTTCGTGGCTAGGTAAACCCCACTCGGAGCAAGACCAAATAGGGATCCATTGGCGTGGCCCGCGCTGGATCCGGGTAGGTTGCTAAAGGCGGCCAGCGATGGTCGTCGTAGAGGAATGACTGTCCTCGACAGAACCCGGCTTATAGATCGGCTCTCCTTTTTTCTCCTCGCCCCGCTTTGTGAAGCCTATCAGAGGCCAGGCAGAAAACCTCCATTTCATAATCCCCTTCAAGTATGCAATTCAGCTTATTGATTTTGCTGAATTTGTTCCGCATTAGTTGCGATTTTTCTCTCTCTTAATCAGCTAAATCGCCGTCCCATAAGGATTTTTTCATTTTCCACTGCCTTGACGGTGGGGTGGGGCGTTTCTATAGTGTGCGCAAGGTGGTACGAAGTGGCATAAAGTGGGTTTCAGTGGGCAGGGAAGCTTGTAGTCAGGGGAAGTGCGACCGTGTTTCGCGGAGCAAATGCCGTCAGTCTTGACGCTAAGGGGCGGATTTCGATGCCTGCCCGGTATCGTGAGGAGCTCATGGCTCGCTCGGCTGGGCAACTCATCGTCACCATCGATGCGATGGACCCCTGTCTCTGCATATACCCTCTGCCGGAATGGGAGCTCATCGAGACTAAACTGCGTGAGCTTCCTTCGCTGCGCGAGGAAACTCGCCGTCTGCAGCGGCTTTTGATCGGTAATGCCGTGGATCTCGAGCTGGATGGCAGCGGGCGTTTCCTGATTCCGCCACGCCTACGGGAGCATGCGAATCTGAACAAGCACGCAATGCTGGTCGGCCAACTGAACAAATTTCAGCTGTGGAATGAAGATGCCTGGATCGCGATTGCAAATGCGGATCTGGCGGCTATCAAACAACAACCCGGAGACCTGCCGGGCGAATTGCGCGACTTGATCCTGTGATTATGAAGAGTGGTTTCAGTCATATCACCGTGCTGCTTGAAGAGGCGGTCGACGCTCTGTCCATCCGGGAGGGCGGCTGTTATCTGGACGGCACTTTCGGGCGAGGCGGGCATAGCAGGTTGATTCTCGGGCGTCTTGGCGCGGGAGGTATCCTGCTTGGCTTCGACAAGGATCCCCAGGCGGTCGCTGCCGGGCTTGCTCTGGCTACGGAGGATGCTCGTTTCGTCATCGTGCAGCGCAGTTTTGCCGAGTTGGCGGACGAGATAAAAATGCGTGGGCTGGTCGGCAAGATCAGTGGTGTGCTGCTTGATCTGGGTGTGTCCTCGCCGCAACTGGACGATCCCGAACGTGGTTTCAGCTTTCTCAACGACGGTCCGCTGGACATGCGTATGGATCCGAGCCGCGGCTTGAGTGCGGCCGAATGGCTGGCTCAGGCTTCCTGCGAGGAGATTGCCCACGTGTTCAAGGATTATGGTGAAGAGCGCTTTGCCAGGCGCATGGCTCAGGCTGTGGTACAGCGTCGCCAGGAGAGGCCGTTCGAGCGTACCGCCGATCTGGCGCAGGTACTGGCTGCCGCCAATCCAGCCTGGGAGAAGGGCAAGAATCCAGCAACGCGTGCCTTTCAGGGCCTGCGTATTCATATAAACAATGAGCTTGGTGATCTCGAGCAGGGGCTTGATGCTGCGCTGGAGGTACTTGAAGTCGGTGGCCGCCTGGCCGTGATCAGTTTCCATTCGCTGGAGGACCGCATCGTCAAGCGGTTCATGCGTCGGCAGGCCAAGGGTGAGGCTGACAAGCTACCGCGTGATCTTCCGATCCGTCCGGCTGCTTTCGAGCCGCGTCTCAAGCTGATTGGCAAGCCGCGATATGCCTCCGAGTCCGAACTCAAGACCAATCCCCGTGCCCGCAGCGCAATCATGCGTGTGGCGGAGAAGCTTCGATGAGCCGTATATCGGACAAGACCATGCCGGGCGGTAGTCTCTTGATGCTGGTACTTTTCGTTGCCTCCCTGCTCTCCGCCATCGCGGTGTCCTATAGCGCCTACTGGAATCGTCAATTGCTCAATGCCCTGTACGGCGAACTGAGCGAGCGCGACAAGCTGCAGGCCGAATGGGGACGATTGATCCTTGAGCAGAGCACTTGGACTGCGCATGGCCGGGTCGAGACCTTGGCCACCGAAACTTTGAAGATGCGCGTCCCGGACGCGGCGGAAGTACGGCTGGTGGCGCCATGATGAGGCTCGAGGGAGCACTCTATCCCTGGCGTTTCCGTCTGGTGCTGATTCTCCTGGCTCTGATGGTGGCTTCCATCGCCTGGCGCATCGTCGACCTACATGTTTTCGATCATGATTTCCTCAAGGGGCAGGGTGATGCACGCAGCATGCGGCATATCCCTATCCCCGCACATCGTGGACTGATCACCGATCGCAATGGCGAGCCGCTGGCGGTCAGTACTCCGGTCACCACCCTGTGGGCCAATCCGAAGGAGCTGGCCGGTGCACGCGACCAGTGGGCCACCCTGGCCAAGGCCCTGGGCCAGGATGAGAAGGCGCTGACCGAGCGTCTCGAGCAACTGGCTGGCCGCGAGTTCACCTATCTGGTCCGAGGGTTGACCCCGGAGCAAGGGCAGGCCGTGCTCGATTTGAAAATCCCGGGTGTCTACGCTCTGGAAGAGTTTCGGCGTTTCTATCCGGCAGGCGAGGTCACCGCTCATGTGCTCGGCTTCACCGATATCGATGATCACGGGCGCGAAGGCATGGAGCTGGCCTTCGACGAATGGCTGGCCGGTGTGCCTGGCAAGCGGCAAGTGCTGAAGGACCGTCGCGGTAGGCTGATCCGGGATGTCCAGGTGGTACAGAACGCCAAGGCCGGCAAGACGCTGGCGCTGTCCATCGATCTGCGGCTGCAGTATCTGGCGCATCGGGAGTTGCGAAATGCCATTGCCGAGGTCGGCGCCAAGGCCGGCACCCTGGTGATGATCGATGTAAAGACCGGCGAAGTATTGGCGATGGTCAATCAGCCGACTTACAACCCGAATAACAAGCGCAACCTCAATCCAGCAGCCATGCGCAATCGCGCTCTGGTCGATGTCTTCGAGCCCGGCTCGACAATGAAGCCGCTTTCCATGAGCGCCGCACTGGAAACCGGACGCTGGAAGCCCAGCGACAGGGTGGAAGTGGCGCCCGGCAGGTTGCAGATCGGGCGTTATACCATTCGCGATGTTTCGCACGCCGAAGGCGGCGTTCTGGATCTGACCGGCATCCTGATCAAATCGAGTAACGTCGGCATGAGCAAGGTTGCCTTCGATATCGGTGGTGCATCCATCCACTCGCTGATGCAGCGTGTCGGTTTCGGCCAGGATACCGGTTTGAGTTTCCCAGGCGAGCAGGTGGGCAACTTGCCCAGTTATCGCGAATGGCGCAAGGCGGAGACTGCCACGCTGTCCTATGGCTATGGCCTGTCGGTAACGGCCGTTCAACTGGCCCATGCCTATGCCACGCTGGCCAACGATGGTCGTTCGTTGCCTCTAGCGTTGGCCCGGCAGGAACAGGCACCGGAAGGGGTTCAGGTCATCTCCCCAAGCGTCGCCAAGACCATGCAGGGTATGTTGCAGCAGGTCGTCGAGGCTCCAGGCGGCGTATTCCGCGCCAAGGTGCCGGGATATCACGTCGCAGGCAAGAGCGGCACGGCGCGCAAGGCCAGCGTGGGTGCCAAGGGATACAAGGAAAAGTCGTATCGCTCGCTATTTGCCGGCTTCGCCCCGATCAGCGCCCCTCGTATCGCCATGGCCGTGGTGATCGACGAGCCGAGCAACGGCGCCTATTTCGGCGGTCTGGTTTCAGCGCCCGTATTCGGCCGGGTCATGGCCGGCGCGCTGCGCCTGATGAACGTGGCACCGGACAACCTGCCGCCGCCGGCCGAGACCAAGACCGTGAATAAGGATGCGTCCGGCAAAGGAGAGCGTATCTGATGCCCATGCCGCTCAATCAACTGTTGCCTCAGGCCGAGACGGAGTTACTGATCCGGGAGTTGACCCTGGACAGCCGCCAGGTGCGTCCAGGGGACCTCTTTCTCGCGGTTCCGGGGAGCCAGCAGGATGGCCGCGCCCATATCCCGGATGCGCTTGCCCGGGGAGCGGCGGCCGTGGCTTACGAGGTCGCGGGGGCGCCATTGTTCGCTGACGACGGTGGTGTACCGTTGGTTCCAATCAAAGGGCTGGTCGGGCAATTGTCGGCAATTGCCGGCCGTTTCTATGGCGAGCCGAGCCGAGCCTTGTGTCTGATCGGTGTGACCGGGACCAATGGCAAGACCAGCGTCAGCCAACTACTCGCCCAGGCCCTGGATTTGCTCGGAGAGCGCTGCGGCATCATCGGTACCCTAGGCAATGGTTTTCATGGGGCGCTGCAGAGTGGTCGCCACACCACGCCCGACCCGATCAGCGTGCAGGCGGCTTTGGCGGGATTGAAGCAGGCCGGTGCCCGTGCGGTATCCATGGAAGTGTCTTCCCATGCGCTCGCGCAGGGCCGTGTGTCGGCGCTGGACTTCGATGTGGCGATTTTCACCAATCTGTCGCGCGACCATCTCGACTACCACGGCAGCATGGATGCCTATGGTGCGGCCAAAGCCTTGCTGTTCGCTTGGTCAGGGCTGCGCTGCCGGGTGCTCAATCTGGACGATCCCTTCGGTCGGCTCCTAGCTGGGGAGGCGAATGCATCCCGCCTGATCGGTTACAGCCTGGAGAGTCGCTCTGCCCAGGTGCACTGTCGCCGTGCGCATTTCGACGAGCAGGGGATACGGGCCGAGGTGGCGACCCCGCAAGGCGAGGGATTGCTGCACAGCCCGCTGCTGGGGCGTTTCAATCTGAGCAACTTGTTGGCGGTGGTCGGGGTACTGCTGGGGCTGGACTACGCTCTGGACGAAATTCTCCGAGTCGTGCCGCAATTGCAGGCTCCAGCCGGACGCATGCAGCAGCTGGGGGGGGGCGCTAGGCCGCTGGTCGTAGTGGATTATGCCCACACCCCGGATGCCTTGGAGAAGGTCCTGGAGGCACTGCGTCCCCATGTCCGTGGGCGCTTGCTGTGCCTGTTCGGCTGCGGCGGCGATCGTGATCGCGGCAAGCGTCCGCTGATGGCGGCGGTCGCCGAGCGCCTGGCCGATGCGGTGCTGATTACTGACGACAATCCCCGCAGCGAGTCTCCGGAGCAGATTTTCGCCGATATCCGCAGCGGTATCGGTGTACCGGAAAAGGTTACCTGTCTGCATGGGCGTGGCCAGGCCATCGCCCGCCTGATCGCCGGTGCCGACGCGAGCGACGTGCTGTTGCTGGCTGGCAAGGGGCATGAGGACTACCAGGAAATCAATGGCGTGCGTCAGCCTTTTTCCGACATCGAAGAGGCCGCCAAGGCCCTGTACGCCTGGGAATTAGCTCATGCTTAAGGCACTGTACCTGAAAGAAATCGCCGGTCCGCTGCAGGGGGACTTGGCAGGGGATAATGTGACATTCGATTCGGTCGGCACGGATAGTCGGGCGATTCGTTCGGGACAATTGTTCGTCGCGTTGGTCGGGCCACGTTTCGATGGCCATGCATTTCTCGCCGAGGTTGCCGCTAAGGGGGCCGTGGCTGCCCTCGTTCAGCGCACCATGCCGGAACTGGGACTGCCGCAGTTGCAGGTGGCCGATACCCGACTTGCCCTCGGTCGGCTTGGGAGCCTCAATCGCCAGGCCTACAGCGGTCCTTTGGCCACGGTGACCGGTTCCAGCGGCAAGACCACGGTCAAGGAAATGCTCGCCAGCATCCTGCGTACCCGTGGTCCGGTGCTGGCGACCCGTGGCAACTTGAACAATGACTTGGGGGTGCCGCTGACCCTGCTGGAACTGGCGCCCGAGCATGTCGGCGCAGTGATCGAATTGGGCGCCTCCCGGATCGGCGAGATCGCCTACACGGTCGCTCTGACCCGTCCGCAGGTGGCGATCATCACCAACGCCGGCACGGCGCATGTCGGCGAGTTCGGTGGGCCGGAAAAGATCGTCGAGGCCAAAGGCGAGATACTCGAGGGCCTGCCGGCCGACGGCATTGCCGTGCTCAATCGCGATGATCCGGCGTTTGACATCTGGCAGCAGCGCGCTGCGGGACGACGCGTGCTGGGTTTCGCATTAGATGCGAGCGACGCCGATTTCCTGGCGCGGGATATCCAGCCCGACGCTCGTGGCTGCCCGGCTTTCACGCTCCAGGGGCCTGCTGGCGAGGCGCGCATCCAGCTTAATCTGCTGGGTCTGCACAATGTGGCCAATGCCCTGGCCGCTGCCGCCGCGGCTCATGCTCTGGGGATGCCGCTGCTCGGAATCCGGACCGGGCTGGAAAGCCTGCAGCCGGTCAAGGGTCGCGCCGTGGCGCAGTTCGCGCCGAGTGGCGTACGAGTGATCGATGACAGCTACAACGCAAATCCCGCGTCAATGCGTGCGGCTATCGATATACTCGCCGGCTTTTCCGGACGTACCCTCCTTGCTCTCGGCGACATGGGCGAACTGGGTGCCTGGGCGGAAGAAGGCCACCGTCAGGTCGGCGCCTATGCAGCTGGCAAGGTCGATGCCCTGTATGCCGTGGGGCCGCTGATGACGCATGCGGTCGCGGCGTTCGGAAAAGGCGGCCGGCATTTTGCCGACCAAGCCGGTCTGCTCGAGGCTCTGCGCAGCGAGCAGCATCCTGATACCACCATTCTGATCAAGGGTTCGCGAAGTGCGGCGATGGACAAGATCGTCTTGGCTCTCTGCGGTTCCAGCGAGGAGATTCATTAAATGCTGCTGCTGCTGGCAGAGTACCTGCAACAGTTCCATACCGGTTTCGCGGTCGTCCAGTATCTGACTCTGCGCGGGATTCTCGGGGTGCTGACCGCCCTGATCCTGGCTCTGTGCCTAGGTCCCTGGATGATCCGGACCCTGCAAATCCGCCAGATCGGCCAGGCGGTGCGTGACGATGGTCCGCAGTCGCATCTGTCGAAGAAGGGTACGCCGACCATGGGCGGCGCGCTCATCCTGTCCGCCATCGCCATCAGCACCCTGCTCTGGGCGGACCTGTCCAACCGCTACGTCTGGACCGTACTGGCCGTGACCCTGCTGTTCGGTGCCATCGGCTGGGTCGATGACTACCGCAAGGTGATCGAGAAGAACTCCCGCGGCTTGCCGAGCCGCTGGAAGTATTTCTGGCAATCGGTGTTCGGCTTTAGTGCCGCGCTCTTCCTTTATATGACTGCACAGACTCCGGTCGAAACCACCTTGATCCTGCCGTTGATCAAGACCATCGAAATTCCTCTCGGCACCGCATTCATCGTGCTGACCTATTTCGTCATCGTCGGCTCGAGCAACGCGGTGAACCTGACCGACGGACTCGATGGCCTGGCGATCATGCCCACGGTGATGGTCGGTGGTGCCCTGGGCATCTTCTGCTATCTGTCGGGCAATGTGAGGTTCGCCGAGTATCTGCTGATTCCCAGCGTGGTAGGCGCCGGTGAACTGATCGTATTCTGCGGCGCGCTGATCGGTGCCGGTCTCGGTTTTCTCTGGTTCAACACCTACCCGGCCCAAGTCTTCATGGGCGATGTGGGAGCGCTGGCGTTGGGAGCGGCGTTGGGCACCATCGCGGTGATCGTTCGTCAAGAGGTGGTGCTGTTCATCATGGGAGGAGTGTTCGTCATGGAAACCCTGTCGGTGATGATCCAGGTCGCTTCCTTCAAGCTCACGGGCAAGCGCGTATTCCGCATGGCACCGATCCACCACCACTTCGAACTGAAGGGCTGGCCGGAGCCACGGGTGATCGTACGTTTCTGGATCATCACCGTGGTTCTGGTGCTGATCGGTTTGGCGACCTTGAAGTTGCGCTGAGGGCAGGGAAATGAGCCTGATCGCTTCCGACCAATTCCGCATCGTCGTCGGTCTCGGCAAGAGCGGCATGTCCCTGGTGCGCTTCCTGGCCCGCCAAGGCGCGCGGTTCGCCGTGGTCGACACCCGCGCTGATCCTCCGGAACTGGCCAACTTGAAGGCGCAGTTCCCGCAGGTCGAAGTGCGTTTCGGTGAGTTGGACGTGGACTTCCTCTGCCGCGCCAGCGAGCTTTACGTCAGTCCTGGCCTGGCACTGTCCACGCCGGCATTGCAGGCCGCAGCCGCGCGCGGAGTGAGGTTGTCCGGCGACATCGAGTTGTTCGCTCGGCACGCTAGGGCGCCGATCGTCGCCATCACCGGCTCCAATGCTAAGAGCACGGTCACCACCCTGGTTGGCGAAATGGCCCGGGCGGCCGGGTGGCGTGTGGCAGTGGGCGGCAATCTGGGCACTCCGGCCCTCGACTTGCTGGACGATGGCATCGAGTTGTATGTGCTGGAGTTGTCCAGCTTTCAGTTGGAGACCACCGAACGGCTGAATGCCGAGGTCGCCACCTGTCTCAACGTCAGCGAAGACCACATGGATCGCTATGCCGACCTACAGGCCTATCACTTGGCTAAGCACCGCATCTTCCGCGGAGCACGCCAGGTGGTGGTGAACCGGGACGATGCCTTGTCCCGGCCGCTGGTCGCCGACCGGCTACCATGCTGGACCTTTGGCCTCGGCAAGCCGGACTTCAAGGGGTTCGGTCTGCTGGAGGAGAACGGCGACAAATGCCTGGCCTTCCAGTTCGAGACGCTCATGCCGGTCCGCGAACTGAAGATTCGTGGTGCCCACAACCAGACCAATGCTCTGGCGGCAATGGCTTTGGGGCACGCGGTTGGTTTGCCGTTCGCGCCGATGCTGGAGACTCTGAAGCGCTTTGCCGGATTACCCCACCGTTGCCAGTGGCTGCGGGACGTGCGTGAAGTAGGGTATTACGATGACTCCAAGGCAACCAATGTTGGTGCCGCGCTGGCAGCGATCGAGGGGCTGGGGGCGGATATCGCCGGCAAGCTGGTGCTGATCGCCGGTGGCGATGGCAAGGGGGCGGATTTCTCTAGTCTTCGTCGGCCAGTCGCTGAGCACTGCCGTGCTGTCGTATTGCTCGGGCGCGATGCCGGGCGCATGGCCGTGGTGCTGGATGGCGCCGTACCGCTGGTCCGGGTCCGGACCTTGGAGGAGGCGGTCAAGCGTTCGGCTTCCCTGGCCGAGGCGGGTGATGTTGTGCTGCTATCGCCGGCCTGCGCCAGCCTGGATATGTTCCGAAACTTCGAAGAGCGTGGACGCCTGTTCGCCCAAGCGGTGGGAGGGCTCTCCTGATGCTGGCCCTGTTGCGTCCCTATCCGTCGCCACTCTTTAGCCGGCGTGGCTTCGATGTCGACTTTCCGATGCTGGCCGGTTGCCTGGCCCTGCTCGGCCTCGGGCTGGTGATGATTACCTCGGCATCCTCCGAAGTCGCTGCGGTGCAAGCCGGTAACACCTTTTATTACATGGTCCGCCATCTGCTGTATCTGGTGATCGGCATCGTCGCGGGTGGCGTGGTGATGCTGATACCGCTGGAAACGTGGCAGAGCATGGGGGTCAAGCTGCTGCTGGCCGCCTTTGGTGTGCTGATCCTCGTGCTGGTTCCGGGCATTGGGCGCGAAGTGAACGGTTCGATGCGCTGGATCGGTTTCGGTGTTTTCAACGTCCAGCCATCGGAGCTCGCCAAGCTGTTCGTGGTGATCTACCTCGCCGGCTATCTGGTGCGCCGCGAGGACGAAGTGCGCCGGCGCTGGATCGGCTTTATCAAGCCGATCATCGTATTGATCCCGCTGGCCGGGTTGCTGCTACTGGAGCCGGACTTCGGTGCCACCGTGGTGATGCTGGGCTCCGCTGCGGCGATGTTGTTCCTCGGCGGCGTCGGCCTGTTCCGTTTCACCCTGTTGGCCGGCGCTGCCGTCGCTGCGGTATTCGTGCTGGTGCAGACCCAGGAATATCGCCTGCAACGCCTGATCACCTTTACAGACCCCTGGGCCGACCAGTTCGGTGCCGGTTACCAGTTGACCCAGGCGCTGATCGCTTTCGGGCGTGGCGAGTGGCTAGGGGTCGGACTTGGCAACAGCGTACAGAAGCAGTTCTACCTGCCGGAGGCGCACACCGATTTCGTTTTCTCCGTGCTGGCTGAGGAGCTAGGGATGTTCGGTGCGTTGGCGACCCTCGGCCTGTTCACCTTCGTTTGCGTGCGCGCACTCTATCTTGGGCTATGGGCCGAGAAGGCGCGGCAATATTTCTCGGCCTATGTGGCCTATGGACTGGCTTTCCTGTGGATCGGCCAGTTCCTCATCAACATCGGGGTGAATGTCGGTCTGCTGCCGACCAAGGGGCTGACCCTGCCTTTCCTCAGTTATGGCGGTAGTTCGCTGGTGATCTGCTGTGTCAGCCTGGGTCTGCTGTTGCGTCTGGATTGGGAGCGCCGCACTCGGCTGGGTAACGAAAACGTACGGTTCAGCGAAGAAGATTTCGCCGAGGATCATGAGGAGCAAGCCGATGGGCGCTAATGTACTGATCATGGCAGGCGGTACTGGGGGCCATGTATTTCCGGCGCTTGCTTGTGCACGGGAATTCCAGGCGCGTGGTTATGCCGTGCACTGGCTCGGTACACCGCGTGGAATCGAGAACGATCTGGTGCCCTCGGCCGGGCTGCCGCTGCATCGGATTCAGATCGGCGGGCTGCGTGGCAAGGGGTTGGCAACCCTGCTCAAGGCTCCTTTCCAATTGATCCGCTCACTGTTCCAGGCCCGTCGGATCATGAACGAGCTGCGTCCCGTATGCGTGCTGGGAATGGGCGGATTCGTCACCGGTCCCGGCGGTGTGGCGGCAAAACTGACTGGCGCCCCCCTAGTCATCCACGAACAGAATGCCGTGGCAGGCACCTCCAACCGGGCATTGGCGCCGCTGGCCGACAGGGTCTGCGAGGCCTTTCCGGATACCTTCAAGCCTGCCGGCAAACGCCGTACCACCGGTAATCCGGTGCGTTCCGAGCTGTTTCTGGACAGTTCGCGGCAGGCTTCCGACGGGCGCAGGCTACGCCTGCTGGTCCTGGGCGGAAGTCTGGGTGCCGAGCCTCTTAACAAGTTGTTGCCCGCGGCCTTAGCGCTGATTCCTGCGGAGAAGCGGCCGGAGCTCTTTCATCAGGCCGGTCGCCAGCACCATGAGAGCACCGCCGATCGTTACCGCGAAGCCGGGGTGGAGGCCGAGGTCGTGCCCTTCATCGAGGATATGGCCCGCGTCTACGCCTGGGCCGATCTGGTGGTCTGCCGTGCTGGCGCCTTGACCGTGAGCGAGCTGGCCGCTGCTGGGCTGCCTGCGTTGCTAGTACCGCTGCCGCATGCCATCGACGATCACCAGACCCGCAATGCCGATTATCTGGCACGGGAGGGCGCGGCCTTCCTATTGCCGCAAGCGACCACGACAGCCGCCGACCTGGCCGCCCGCCTGAGCGAGGTATCGATGCACCCCGAGCAACTCGAAGGTATGGCCGCGAGTGCCCGCCGTCTGGCCAAGCCCGATGCGACCCGTACGGTCGTGGACATCTGCCTGGAGGTGGCGCGTGGTTAAGTCCAAGGACGCGATCCAGGCCGAGATCCGCCGTATGCGGCGGATCGGGTGCATTCACTTTGTCGGTATCGGGGGGGCCGGCATGTGTGGCATCGCCGAGGTACTGCTGAATCTCGGTTATGAGGTTTCCGGTTCCGATCTCAAAGCGTCGCCCGTGACCGCGCGCCTGGAAAGCTTCGGTGCGAAGATTTTCATCGGTCATCATGCCGAGAATGCCGCCAGCGCCGATGTGCTGGTGGTATCCAGTGCAGTGAACAGTTCCAACCCTGAGGTGATGACCGCTCTGGAACGACGCATCCCGGTGGTGCCGCGGGCGGAGATGCTCGCCGAACTAATGCGTTACCGACATGGCATCGCCGTGGCCGGTACCCATGGCAAGACCACCACCACCAGTCTGATCGCTTCGGTATTCGCGGCCGGCGGGCTGGACCCGACTTTTGTCATCGGCGGCCGGCTGAATGCCGCAGGCACCAATGCCCAGCTCGGTAGTAGCCGCTATCTGATCGCCGAGGCCGACGAGAGCGACGCCAGTTTCCTGCATCTGCAGCCCATGGTGGCCGTGGTCACCAACATCGACGCCGATCACATGGACACTTATGAAGGCGACTTCAGCCGGCTGAAGAAGACCTTCGTGGATTTTTTGCACAATCTTCCGTTCTACGGCCTGGCGGTGCTTTGCGTGGATGATCCAGTGGTACGCGAGATCCTGCCCCTGGTCGCCCGTCCGACGATCACCTATGGCCTCGGCGAGGATGCCGATATACGTGCCGTCGACATCCGCCAGGCCGGAATGCGTACCTATTTCACCGTGTTGCGCCAGGAGCGTGTACCGCTCGAGATGTCGGTCAACATGCCGGGAGTGCACAACGTGCTGAATGCTCTGGCCACCATTGCCATCGCCTGCGACGAAGGCATCGACGATATCGCCATCGTCCAGGGACTGTCGGGCTTCCAGGGGGTCGGCCGGCGCTTTCAGGTATATGGCGAACTGAAGATCGAGGGGGGCGGCGTGATGCTGGTCGACGACTACGGCCATCATCCACGCGAGGTCGCCGCGGTGCTCAAGGCAGTCCGTGGCGGCTGGCCAGATCGCCGTCTGGTGATGGTCTACCAGCCGCACCGCTTCACCCGGACGCGCGATCTCTACGAGGACTTCGTCCAGATCTTGTCCGATGCCAATGTGCTACTGCTGATGGAAGTCTACCCGGCCGGCGAGGAGTCGATTCCCGGAGCCGACAGTCGCAGCCTGTGCCGCAGCATCCGCCAGCGCGGCCAACTGGACCCGATCTACGTCGAGCGTGGTGCGGATATTGCCCCGTTGCTCAAGCCGTTGCTGCGTCCCGGCGACATCCTGCTTTGCCAGGGGGCTGGCGATATCGGCGGCCTGGCACCACAACTGCTCCGGAATCCGTTGTTCGGCGGCCGGCCCGAGGCGGTCGCCCAGAGGGAATTGCCATGAATTACGCCCTTAAGTCAACGCTGGCTCCGCAAGCCTTCGGTCGTGTCGCCGTACTGTTCGGCGGCAAGAGTGCCGAGCGGGCGGTCTCCCTGAAGTCCGGCCAGGCCGTGCTGGAGGCGCTGCAGAGCGCTGGCGTGGACGCTTTCGGCATCGACGTCGGCGACGACTTGCTCGAGCGACTGGGTCGCGAGCGGATCGATCGGGCCTTCATCGTCCTGCATGGCCGTGGCGGCGAGGATGGCAGCATGCAGGGCCTGCTCGAATGTGTCGGTATTCCCTACACCGGCAGCGGCGTTCTCGCTTCGGCCCTGGCGATGGACAAGCTGCGCACTAAGCAGGTCTGGCAGAGCCTGGGCTTGCCAACGCCACGCCATGCGGTGCCGACCAGCGAGAGCGACTGTCGGGTCGCCGCACGGGATCTCGGTTTTCCGCTGATCGTCAAGCCGGCCCACGAAGGCTCGAGCATCGGCATGGCCAAGGTGAATGACATCGGCGAACTGATCGCCGCCTGGCTGTCTGCCCGCTCCCATGATCCCCAGGTGCTGGTCGAGCAATGGATCCAGGGGCCGGAGTTCACCGTCGCCTTGTTGCGTGGGCAGGTGTTACCTCCGATCTGTTTGGGCACGTCGCACAGTTTCTACGATTACGACGCCAAGTATCTGGCCTCGGATACCCAGTACCGGATTCCCTGCGGGCTCGATTCCAGTAAGGAGGAGGAGTTGAAGGCGTTGTGCGCGCGTGCCTGCGAAGCATTGGGGGTGCAGGGCTGGGCGCGGGCCGACGTGATGCAGGACGCGGAGGGCCGCTTCTGGCTACTTGAGGTCAATACGGTGCCGGGCATGACCGATCATAGTCTGGTGCCGATGGCCGCGCGTGCTGCGGGACTGGATTTCCAGCAACTGGTGCTGGCGGTTCTGGCCGACAGCGTTGAGACAAGGGGTTGAGCCATGTACGGCACCATGCTTCGTCATCGACAACCAGGGCTGGGGCGCGCCCCGGCACGCAAGCCGGTTCGCCGGGGAGCCAGCCGCATGGTGGCCAAGCCACCCGTATCGGCGCGCCTGTCGACACTGGGCATGACCTTGCTGAAGAGCCTAGGCGGTTTGCTCCTGTTGGCGGCTCTCTGCGCGGGTGGCTACTTCCTGGCGCAACGCCTGATGCCCTATGCGGACCAGCCGATCGCCGATGTCAAGTTGGAAGGGCATCTCAGCTACGTCAGCAACCAGACAGTCCTCGATCGCATCGCGCCTTTCCGTCAGGCGAGCTTTTTCAGCGTCGATCTGGCCGGCATCCGCGATGCGCTCGAGGGCATTTCCTGGATTGCCAAGGCCGAAGTGCGGCGCGTATGGCCCGATCAACTGGTGGTTCACCTGGAAGAGCAATTGCCGATAGCGCGCTGGGGCGATGAAGCGTTGCTGAACAATCAAGGAGAGTCGTTCGCGCCGAGCGAAGTATCCCGTTATGAGCATCTGCCGCAGTTGGCCGGCCCCCAGCAGGCGCAGGAAAAGGTGATGCAGCAGTATCACGTGCTCAACCAGATGCTCAGGCCCCTAGGCTTTTCCATTGCACGTCTGGAGCTGCGTGAGCGCGGCAGTTGGTATGTCACCACCACCCAGGGCATCGAGCTGTTGCTCGGGCGTGATCATTTGCTTGCCAAGATGCGCCGCTTCAGCGCCATCTATGAGCGGGCCTTGAAAGAGCAGAATGCAAATATCGCGCGCATCGATCTGCGCTATGCCAACGGTCTGGCCGTGGCATGGCGGGAGCCGGTCGCGCCAACGGCGGTCGAGCCCGCCGCTGTGCACTGAGTTGAGGAGCAGGCAGAAAACATGGCAAGCGCGCAGAGCGGCAAGATGATCGTCGGTCTCGACATCGGTACCTCCAAGGTCGTGGCCCTGGTTGGCGAGGTGACGGCCGATGGCCAATTGGAGATCGTCGGGATCGGTTCCCATCCTTCGCGGGGTTTGAAGAAGGGTGTGGTAGTGAATATCGAGTCCACCGTGCAGTCCATCCACCGAGCGGTGGAAGAGGCCCAACTGATGGCTGGCTGCCAAATTCACTCAGCTTTCGTTGGTCTGGCCGGGAACCATATCCGCAGTCTGAACTCCCACGGAATTGTCGCCATCCGTGATCGCGAAGTCAGTCAGGCGGATCTCGAGCGCGTTCTGGATGCGGCCCAGGCGGTGGCGATTCCTTCGGATCAGCGAGTGCTGCACACTCTGCCGCAGGACTACGTGATCGATAACCAGGAAGGCGTACGGGAACCGCTGGGGATGTCCGGCGTGCGTCTGGAGGCCAAAGTGCACGTGGTGACCTGTGCGGTGAATGCCGCGCAAAACGTCGAGAAGTGCGTGCGCCGCTGCGATCTAGAGGTGGACGACATCATCCTCGAACAACTGGCTTCTGCCCATGCGGTACTTACCGAGGACGAGAAGGAGCTGGGCGTATGCCTAGTCGATATCGGTGGCGGTACCACCGATATCGCCATCTTCACCGAGGGAGCGATCCGGCATACCGCTGTGATCCCGATCGCCGGCGATCAGGTCACTAACGACATCGCCATGGCGCTGCGCACGCCGACTCAGTATGCCGAGGAGATCAAGATTCGCTATGCCTGCGCCCTGGCCAAGCTAACCGGCGCCGGCGAAACCCTCAACGTCCCCAGTGTCGGCGAGCGTCCCTCGCGGGAGCTTTCCCGCCAGGCGCTGGCGGAAGTGGTCGAGCCTCGCTACGACGAGCTGTTCAGCCTGATCCATGCAGAGTTGCGGCGTAGCGGCTACGAGGACCTCATACCCGCCGGTGTCGTTCTGACCGGCGGCTCGGCGAAGATGGAAGGCGCCGTCGAGCTGGCCGAGGAGATCTTCCACATGCCTGTGCGCCTGGGGGTGCCGCACAGTGTCAGGGGAATGGATGACGTGATCGGCAACCCAATCTATTCGACCGGGGTGGGGTTACTGCTTTACGGGCTGCAGAAGCAGACTGGAGGCACGCCCGTATCCGGCACCAGCAGTTATGGCGAAGAAACCAAGATACCTGTCCTGGAACGATTCAAGCGATGGTTCCAAGGCAACTTTTGACAACGGCGGTAGGCAGTGAAAAGAAAGGAGAGGGAATATGTTTGAGCTCGTAGACAACGTTCCGCAAAGTGCAGTGATCAAGGTCATCGGTGTCGGTGGTGGCGGCGGCAATGCCGTGAATCACATGGCGGCCACCAGCATCGAGGGGGTCGAGTTCATTTGCGCCAACACCGATGCGCAGGCGTTGAAGAGCATTACTGCACGGACGGTCCTGCAGCTGGGCTCGGGGGTGACCAAGGGGCTGGGAGCCGGTGCCAACCCCGAGGTCGGCCGCGAAGCCGCAATGGAGGACCGCGAGCGTATCGCCGAGGTTCTGCAGGGCACCGACATGGTGTTCATCACCACCGGTATGGGTGGCGGTACCGGTACTGGTGCCGCTCCGGTCATCGCCGAAGTGGCGAAGGGACTGGGCATTCTGACGGTGGCCGTGGTGACCCGTCCGTTCCCGTTCGAAGGACGCAAGCGCATGCAGGTTGCCGAAGAGGGTATCCGCCTGCTAGCCGAGCATGTGGATTCACTGATCACCATCCCCAACGAGAAACTGCTGACCATTCTTGGCAAGGATGCCAGCCTGCTGTCCGCTTTCGCCAAGGCTGACGATGTGCTGGCCGGTGCGGTTCGTGGTATTTCCGACATCATCAAGCGTCCCGGCATGATCAACGTCGACTTCGCCGACGTGAAGACGGTAATGAGTGAAATGGGCATGGCCATGATGGGTACCGGTTTTGCCAGCGGTCCGAACCGGGCTCGCGAGGCCACCGAGGCGGCGATCCGCAACCCGTTGCTGGAGGACGTCCATCTGCAGGGCGCTCGTGGCATTCTGGTGAACATCACGGCCGGCCCGGATCTTTCCCTGGGCGAATACTCCGACGTCGGCAACATCATCGAGCAGTTCGCATCCGACCAAGCCATGGTGAAGGTCGGCACCGTGATCGATCCGGACATGCGCGACGAATTGCATGTGACCGTGGTTGCCACTGGTCTGGGCGCGCGAGCCGACAAGCCGATGAAAGTGGTGGTCAATACGCTGCAGTCCGCTGGCGCTGCTGCTCCCGCTGTACCTCGCGGCGATCAAGCGGTGAACTACAAGGACTACGAACGGCCCACCGTACAGCGCCAGAGCCATGGCGCCAGCGCCACGGCTGCCAAGATCAACCCGCAGGACGATCTGGATTATCTGGACATCCCGGCTTTCCTGCGCCGTCAAGCAGATTGATTGCGTTTATCAGGGGTCTTGTATTGATTGATATCCAGCAAATATTGGTTCTGCTATCATTTTTGCTAGTTATTGAAAAAGATTCGCAACTGCTAGCGGCCAAACCATGATCAAACAACGCACCCTGAAGAACATTATTCGTGCCACGGGAGTGGGTTTGCACTCGGGGGAGAAGGTTTATCTGACCTTAAAGCCCGCTCCTGTCGACACGGGGATCGTGTTCCGGCGCATCGATCTCGATCCGGTAGTGGACATCCCCGCAAGAGCTGAAAACGTCGGTGAAACCACCATGTCCACGACGCTGGTCAAGGGTGATGTCAAGGTCCACACGGTGGAGCATCTGCTTTCGGCCATGGCCGGTCTTGGGATCGATAATGCTTACGTCGAACTCTCCGCCCCCGAAGTGCCGATTATGGATGGCAGTGCCGGTCCTTTCGTCTTTCTTATCCAGTCCGCAGGTTTGCAGGAACAGGAGGCTTGCAAGAGGTTCATCCGCATCAAGCGTGAAGTGGCCGTGGAGGAAGATGACAAGCGTGCCGTCTTCCTGCCGTTCGATGGCTTCAAGGTGAGCTTCGAAATCGATTTCGATCATCCTGTGTTCCGCGGCCGTACGCAGACCGCCAGTATCGATTTCTCCAGTACTTCGTTCGTCAAGGAGGTCAGTCGTGCACGAACCTTTGGTTTCATGCGCGATATCGAATTTCTGCGCTCGCACAACCTTGCGCTAGGTGGCAGCGTGGATAACGCCATCGTGGTCGACGAAAACCGGGTATTGAACGAGGATGGTCTGCGTTATGAGGACGAGTTCGTCAAGCACAAGATTCTTGATGCCATCGGCGACCTTTATCTGCTGGGCAACAGCCTGATCGGCGAATTCCGCGGCTTCAAGTCGGGGCATGCTTTGAACAACTGCCTGTTGCGCGCTCTGCTCGAACAGAAGGATGCCTGGGAAGTGGTGACCTTCGAAGACGCCGTGAGTGCTCCTATCTCCTACGTGCGTCCCATAGTGGCTGTCTAAGCCGGGCGCTTCTACTTTTTCCTTTTCCAGCTCCGTGGCTCGCAGCGAAGCGTCTCGTTTTCGGCTATTCGGGCCGGCCGTGCCGGGCCAGCCGCTTCAGTGCCGCCCTGAGTCTGGGATCGTCAATGCCTTCGGCTGCCGTCCGGAGACTCTCGGCAGCGGCTGGGGATAGCTTGTTCACACGGGAGGAAGAGGCGTTCGCCTGCATGGGAGGGCGCACTTTGAAAAGGATCCTGTTCAGGCCCCAGAATGCCTCCAGCGTCAGCAACTGGCGCTGCAGACGACGTTGCTGGTAACGCAGTCGGGTGGCCCACTGACCATTGGTGACGATCAGCAGTAGGCAACCTTCACGCCAGGATGCTACGTGGCAATGCCCACGTGCGGCAGGCTGTAACTGACTGTCCAGCAGGTGCTGGAGCCGGACTAATTGCTGCGCCTGGCCGAACAGCGACTTAAGCGGTTTGGATTCGCGCAGCAGCGCGGCGGAGGGACGGGCCGGCGAGGGACGAAAGGTCATGGTTGTTGGCCGGAGGATGTGGATGTCCATGGTAGCAGAACCTATGCCCGTTTAAGGTTCTGTCGCAGAGAACGGGCTTCGGGCAGTCCTAAGCCTGGCGTGTGGCCTTTGCACTTCGAGCGGTGGAAAGTCCTGCTGCATGATGCCTATTTTCTTGCCGGGCGAGTTTGCGAGTAGAATGCCTTTTTCCCATTGCAACCCTTTGCGGCTGCCGGGTCGGCCTCGTGCCCGCCCTCCATTCATATGTGAGGAAGAACCTGTCGATATGTTTGCGCCTTTGTTGAGAGTGCTCTTTGGGAGCAAGAACGATCGTGAAGTCAAGCGCATGCGTCGAGCCGTGCGGGCGATCAATACCCTCGAAGAGCAGATGGTGGCGCTGACGGACGAACAGTTGCGCGCCAAGACCGAGGAATTCAGAGGCCGTCTCGGCAAGGGCGAAACCCTTGACCAACTGCTGCCCGAAGCCTTTGCCGTTGCCCGGGAGGCAGGCAAACGGGTAATGGGCATGCGCCACTTCGATGTGCAATTGATCGGCGGGATGGTTCTGCACGAGGGCAAGATCGCCGAGATGCGTACTGGCGAGGGCAAGACTCTGGTGGCGACCCTGGCCGTCTATCTCAATGCCCTGGCTGGCAAGGGCGTGCACGTGGTAACGGTGAACGACTACCTGGCCCGTCGCGACGCCAACTGGATGCGTCCGTTGTACGAGTTCCTGGGGCTTTCCGTCGGTGTGGTCATGCCTTTTCAGCCGCCGGAGGAGAAGCGGGTCGCCTATGCTGCCGACATTACCTACGGCACCAACAACGAGTTCGGCTTCGACTACCTGCGCGATAACATGGCCTTCAGTCTGGAGGATAAGTTTCAGCGCGAGCTCAACTATGCGGTGATCGACGAGGTCGATTCCATATTGATCGACGAGGCGCGTACGCCGTTGATCATTTCTGGCCAGGCCGAGGACAGCTCGCAGTTGTACCTGCAGATCAATGCCCTGATTCCGCGATTGAAGCGTCATATCGAGGAAGAGGAGGGCGTGGTCACTCAGGAAGGCCACTACGTCGTCGACGAAAAGACCCGGCAGATCGAGCTGAACGAGCAGGGTCACCAGTTCATCGAGGAACTGCTGGCCAGTGCCGGCCTGCTGCCCGAGGGCGACAACCTCTATTCCGCCCACAATCTGCAACTGCTGACCCACGTCTATGCCGGGTTGCGCGCGCATGTGCTGTTCCATCGCAACGTCGAATACATCGTGCAGGGCAACCAGGTGCTGTTGATCGACGAGCACACCGGGCGGACCATGCAGGGCCGGCGCCTTTCCGAGGGGCTGCACCAGGCCATCGAGGCTAAGGAGGGGCTGCCGATCCAGGCGGAGAGCCAGACCCTGGCCTCGACCACCTTCCAGAACTATTTCCGTCTCTATCACAAGCTGGCCGGCATGACCGGCACCGCCGACACCGAAGCCTTTGAGTTCCGCCAGATCTACGGCCTCGACGTAGTGGTGATCCCGACCCACCGGCCGATCGCACGCAAGGACTTCAACGATCTGGTTTACCTGACCCAGGAAGAGAAGTACGCGGCGATCATCGGCGACATCAAGGAATGCCAGACCCAGGGACGTCCGGTGCTGGTGGGAACCGCCTCCATCGAAAGCTCCGAATACGTTTCCCAACTGCTGAAGAAGGAAGGCATCGCGCATCAGGTGCTCAATGCCAAGTACCACGAGAAGGAGGCCGAGATCATTGCCCAGGCCGGGCGCCCCGGCGCGGTGACCATCGCCACCAACATGGCCGGCCGGGGTACCGACATCCTGCTCGGCGGCAACTGGGAGGTCGAGGTCGCCGCCCTCGAAAACCCAACTGATGAGCCGGTCGCACAGATCAAGGCCGACTGGCAGAAGCGCCACCAGCAGGTGATCGAGGCCGGTGGCCTGCACGTGATCGCTTCGGAGCGCCACGAATCCCGGCGTATCGACAACCAGTTGCGCGGCCGGGCCGGCCGCCAGGGCGATCCGGGCTCCAGCCGTTTCTATCTGTCCCTGGAGGATAACTTGATGCGCATCTTCGCCTCCGACCGGGTTAAGAACTTCATGAAGGCGCTTGGCATGCAGGCTGGCGAGGCCATCGAGCATCGCATGGTGACCAATGCCATCGAGAAGGCCCAACGCAAGGTCGAGGGACGCAACTTCGACATGCGCAAGCAGTTGCTCGAATTCGACGACGTGGCCAACGAGCAGCGCAAAGTGATCTACCACATGCGTAACAGCCTGCTGGAGTCCGAGGACATCGGTGAGACCATTGCCGAGTTCCGTCGGGAGGTGCTGGACGCGGCCATCGACCAGCATATCCCGCCGCAGTCGCTGCCCGAGCAGTGGAACATCGCTGGTCTGGAGGCTGTGCTGCAAAGCGATTTCGATGTGCAATTGCCGCTGCAGCAGTGGCTCGACGAAGACGATCGGCTGCACGAGGAGGCATTGCGCGAGCGTATCCTCGAGGCGCTGCTGGCTGCCTATCGCGAGAAGGAGGAGATTGCTGGCACCGAGGCCTTGCGGACCTTCGAGAAGCAGATCTTGCTGCGCGTGCTGGACGACTTGTGGAAAGACCATCTGTTGACCATGGACCATCTGCGCCACGGCATTCACCTGCGCGGCTATGCACAGAAGAATCCCAAGCAGGAATACAAGCGCGAATCCTTCGAGCTGTTCCAGAGTCTGCTCGAGTCCATCAAGCGTGATGCTATCCGCGTACTTTCCCACGTACAGGTCCGTCGCGAGGATCCGGCCGAGGAGGAGGAGCGGCTGCGCCGTGAGGCAGAAGCCCTGGCCAGGCGCATGCAATTCCAGCATGCGGCCGCCTCGGCCCTGGCTCCTCAGGGGGAGGAGGACGACCTCGAAGTCGTGGAGGAGGTGCCTCAGCCGGGGGCTGCGCCGGTGCGTTCGGAGCCGAAGATCGGGCGCAACGAGCCCTGTCCCTGCGGGTCAGGCAAGAAGTACAAGCACTGTCACGGGCAGCTCAATTAGCGTTGCTAGGCTGCGTTCCGGCGCAGCATCCGGAGTGCGTAGGATCGCATCCGCAGCGCCGCGGCCGGCCCGACCGGTCGCGGCGTTTTTCCGCCCGTTTTCCGTACCCTGGTACGTTCATTCAACAGAACCCATACGAAGGAGCCCTTCATGGCTGTCGGTCTTGGCCCTCTGCCTACCCTGTACCCGGTCCCCGGTTTCGAACTCGGCATCGCTTCCGCCGGCATCAAGCGCCCTGGGCGTAAGGATGTGGTGGTGATGCGTTGTATCGAAGGTTCCACGGTCGCCGGGGTATTTACCCTCAATGCTTTCTGCGCGGCGCCGGTGGTTCTTGCCAAACAGCGTGTCCAGGGGAGTGTGCGCTACCTGCTGACCAACACCGGCAACGCCAATGCCGGTACCGGCGAGCCGGGCCTGCTGGCCGCCGGACGGTCCTGCGCCCGTTTGGCCGAACTGGCCGGAGTCGATGAAAGTGCCGTGCTGCCTTTCTCTACCGGGGTGATCGGCGAACCCCTGCCGGTGGAAAAGATCGAGGCCGCGCTGCCGGCCGCCCTGGCCGATCTCGACCCCGACAACTGGGCCGCCGCCGCCGAGGGCATCATGACCACAGACACCCTGCCCAAGGGGGCCAGTTGCCAGTTCGTGCATGACGGAGTCACCATCACCGTCACCGGCATCTCCAAGGGGGCCGGGATGATCCGGCCGAATATGGCGACCATGCTCGGCTACATCGCCACCGATGCCAAGGTCGCCCAGCCGGTGTTGCAGGATCTGCTGCGCGATACGGCGAACAAATCGTTCAACCGCATCACCATCGATGGCGATACTTCCACCAATGACTGCTGCATGCTGGTCGCCACCGGCCGGGCGGCACTGCCGGAGATTCGCGCGGCCGAGGGTGAGCTGTTCGCCAAACTGAAGCAGGCCGTGTTCGAGGTGAGCATGGAACTGGCCCAGGCCATCGTCCGCGATGGCGAAGGCGCGACCAAGTTCGTCACCGTGCAGGTCAATGGCGGTGCCACCCATCAAGAGTGCCTGGACGTCGGCTACGCCGTCGCCCATTCGCCTCTGATCAAGACTGCGCTGTTCGCTTCCGATCCCAACTGGGGACGCATTCTCGCTGCCGTCGGACGCGCCGGTGTACCGCAGCTCGACGTGAGCCGGATCGATGTATTCCTCGGCGATGTCTGCATTGCCAGGCAGGGTGGCCGGGCCGCGACCTATACCGAGGAGCAGGGAGCCGCAGTGATGGCCGAGTCGGAGATCGGTATCCGCATCGAACTCGGGCGGGGCGATTGCAGCGAAACCATCTGGACCACCGATCTGTCTCACGACTACGTGAAGATTAACGCCGAATACCGGACCTGAGCGCCGCGTGGGCAGTAGGTCGCTGGCTGCGCAGCGGTGCTCGCGCGCCGTGAACTGCCCGCAGCCAAGGAGACTGCCATGCCCCTGACCCTGATCATTGGCAACAAGAACTACTCTTCCTGGTCGATGCGCGCCGCTCTGGTGCTGGAGCTGACCGAGGAGCCTTATACGGAAGTCCGTATTCCCATGTACCAGCAGACGAGCCGCGCTCGCCTGCTGAGTCACTCGCCTACCGGCAAGGTACCGGTGCTGCTGACCGAGGAAGGGCCGGTCTGGGACTCCCTGGCGATCGTCGAGTATTTGGCCGAGACCTGTGGAGACTGCCATCTCTGGCCGCGCGGCGAGTACGCACGGGCTGTGGCGCGTTCGCTGTGCGCCGAGATGCACAGTGGCTTCGCTGCGCTACGCAGCCATCTACCGATGGATCTCCGGCGTCGGCCGAGGCTGTTGGCATTGCCGTTGCCGGCTACCGTGCAGGAGGATATCGGCCGCATCTGCGCGCTTTGGGCCGACTGCCGGCAGCGTTTCGGCGTGGATGGTCCCTTCCTGTTTGGCTATGCCGGGATCGCCGATGCCTTCTATGCCCCGGTGGCGGCGCGCCTGCGCAGCTATGCGGTATCCCTGCCGGAGCCGGCGGCCGCCTACGTGGAAACCATCTACCGGTGGCCAGCCTTCCAACGCTGGTACCAAGCGGCCCTTCAGGAAACGGAGACGATCGAATGAAGCGTATACATGTCGCGGCAGCGGTGATCCGCGGTGCCGATGGCCGAGTACTGATCGCCAGACGCCCCGAGGACAAGCATCAAGGAGGGCTCTGGGAGTTTCCCGGCGGCAAGGTCGAGGCGGGGGAGGCAGTCGAGGTGGCCTTGGCCCGGGAACTGGAGGAGGAGCTGGGTATTCGCGTGAGCGCCGCCAGGCCGCTGATCCAGGTACGTCACGACTACTCTGACCAATACGTGCTGCTGGATGTCTGGGAGGTCGCTGCCTTCGTCGGCGAGCCGCACGGTGCCGAGGGGCAGGCGCTGGCTTGGGTCGCTCCGCGGCAACTGCCGGATTATCGGTTTCCGGCCGCCAATCATCCGATCGTCGCTGCTGCCCGGCTGCCCGAGCGTTATCTGATCACGCCGGACGATCTTTCTCCGCAGGAGTTGTTGCGGGGCCTGAGGACTGCCTTGGAGACTGGTATCCGCCTGGTTCAACTACGGGCTCCCAACATGTTCGATCCCCAGTACCGCGATTTGGCGGTCGACGTGCAGGGGCTCTGCGCCGGGCGCGCGCAACTGATGCTCAAGGGGCCGCTGGAGTGGCTCGGCGATTTCCCGGCGGCCGGCTGGCATCTGACGGCCCGGCAATTGCGCGAATACGCCGCCAACGGCCGGCCCTTCCCGGCCGAGCGCTGGCTGGCGGCCTCCTGCCACGATGCCGAGGAGCTGGCCCTGGCCACCCGTATGGGAGTGGACTTCGTCACCTTGTCGCCTATCGAGGCCACCAGTAGTCATCCCGAGGCCAGTCCGCTGGGCTGGGAACGGGCGGCCGAACTGTTGCGGGGCTTCAACCGCCCGGCATTTCTACTCGGTGGGCTCGGCAGCCAGGATCTGACGCGTGCCTGGCGGACCGGTGCCCAGGGCATCGCCGCCATCCGCGGGCTCTGGTCGGAATGATTCAGGCCGGCGGGCTGGCCGCCTGCCAGAGGACTTCCGCCCGGTCCTGGCGGCGCGCGATCAGTCGCGCGGCAACGAACAACAGATCGGAAAGTCGGTTGAGGTAGGCGAGGAGTTCCGGGCGCAGCGCCTCGATGGCATTCAACTGCTGGCAGCGCCGTTCGGCGCTGCGGGCTTGGCTGCGGCAGACATGGGCCTGGGCGATCAGCCGCGATCCTCCGGGCAGGATGAAATCCTGCAAGGGACCCAGTTCGGCGTTCCAGCGGTCGATGGCCGCTTCCAGGCGTTCGATTTCGCGCCCTTCGAGCGCTCGATAGACCGGCATCGCCAACTCGCCGCCCAGATCGAACAGACGGTGCTGGCAGGGCGCCAGGACTTCGCTCAGTTCGCCGAGACCGGGCCAGCGCGTCCGCTGCTCGTCCAGCTCGGCGAGCAGCAGGCCGAGCTGGCAGTTCAGGCTGTCGACTTCGCCCATGGCTTCCACCCTCGGGTGATCCTTGGCCACGCGGCGGCCATCGGCCAAGCTGGTTTCACCGGTATCGCCAGTGCGCGTGTAGATTTTCGAAAGTCGGTTGCCCATGGCTGTTTCTCTCCACGGCTCAGAGTTCGGCGCCTTCCGGGGGCTCGGCCAGATGCAGGCGGAGGGTGAAGCTGCTACCTTGGCCCGGGCGCGATTGCACCTCCATCTGTCCCTTATGGTTGTTGGTGATGATGAAGTAGGACACCGACAGGCCGAGACCGGTGCCCTGGCCGACCTCCTTGGTGGTGAAGAACGGCTCGAAGATGCGTTTGCGCACATTTTCGGAAATGCCGACACCGTTGTCCTCGACAGTGATCTCTGCCCATGGCGGATTACGGCGGGTGCGCAGCACGATGCGCCCAGGCGGTCCGCTCTGGCGCTGGTGGATGGACTGGGCGGCATTCTTCAGCAGGTTGAGCAGCACTTGCTCCAGTTCGTTGGCGATAACCAGTACCGGACCGAGGCTCGGATCGAAATCGCGCAGGATGCGGATGTTCTTGAAGTCGAAGCTCTCGGCCGGGGCGAAGTCGTTGCCGGCGATTTCCAAAGCCTGATCGATCAGCGCCGGGAGCAGGCTCGGGCTCAGTTGCCGGTCGCTGCGCCGGCTGAAGCTGAGCATGTGGCTGACGATTTTTGCCGCGCGGGACCCAGCCTGCTGGATGCCGTCGAGCAGTTGCGGCACTCCGCGCCGATCTAGGTAGTCGTTCACCGCACTCAGCGAGATGCCACACTCCTCCGCGTGTTCGAGGTTTTTCAGCAGATCCGGCGACAGGCGCCGACGGATGTTCTGCACGTTGTGCAGGATGGCACCTAACGGATTATTGATCTCGTGAGCCATGCCGGCGGCGAGGCCGCCGACCGACAGCATCTTCTCCGACTGTACCATCAGCTCTTCCATGGACAGGCGCTGGGTGATGTCGTCGATGCGGATCACCACGCCGCGCCCGCTGCCGCCCATCAGCGGATAGAAAGTCAGTGCGTAATGGCGGGGTTCGTCGTTACGCGGCCAGGTGATGCGTTCGATCTTCTCCACTTGGTGGAGTTCGGCGGTATGCCTGAGCTGGTCGAGGAACGGCTGCAACGGCGGAAAGGCGAGAAAGATCGGCTGGTTCAAGGCCTCGTGCAGGGGTGTCCCGGAGAGGCTGCTGGCTTCCTGGTTCCACTGGGTGACGTAGAGCTGCTCGTCGAGGGCAATCAGGGCCGAGGGCATCGAGTCAATGATGCTGTTGAGATAGTTCTGGAAGCCGGTGAGCTTCTTCTCGATCTTGCTGCGCACTTGGACTTCCAGTTCCAGTTTGCGATTGAAGCGGCGGGTTTCCTCGGTCAGACTCTGGGCCTGATCAAAGGCGTTTTGCGCCTCGTCGCGGGCACGCTTGAGCTGTTGCTCGCGGGCCTCGATGCGCGACAGCATAGTGTTGAAGGCATCGGCCAGGTTGCCGATTTCGTCTCTGTTGCCGCGTAGGGCACGCAGCGAGTAGTTCTCCTCAAGGGTGACCCGGCGCGAAAGCTCTTCCAATTTGCGGATCGGCCGGGTGATCAGCCGTCGGATTTGGCGGGCCACCAGCATCCATAGCAGGACACTGAAAGCCAGGATCAACAGACTGGCGGTGAGAGTGCCCGTGTAGAAGGCGCCCGGCAATTCGCTGGAGGCGACCAGCAGCAGATGGCCGGAAGGCTGCTCCGGCTGTGGCAGCTCGATCAACTGGGTGACGCGAAATTCGAGTTGTTGCCAGGCCGGCACCTTGTCGACATGTTCCGGCAAGCGCAGCGGCTCGCCCCGCTGTATCCGGGCGAGCAGGCGACCGTCGCGGCCATACAGGGCTGCGCAGCGCAGCGGGGCATAGGACTCCAGACGCTGCAGCACCTCGTGGGCCGCCTCCGGCGAGGAGAGGACCTGCCCGGCGAGTGACGGGCTGGCGATCAAGTCGCCCAGTACGCTCAGCGCTTGGGGGGTCATGTTTTGCTGGGAGATCCAGTAGGCCGCGCTGATGAAGGCCAGATTGGCCAGCAGCAGCACCGTGGCAAGCAAGACCACCAGGGCTGCCAAGAGTTTGCGGCCGACCGGCAGATTTTCGAGACGCTGACGCAAACCCATGGGCATCACGCGGCTGAAGGAGGATATGGCAGGTTAGCGCGAGCTTCAGTCGAGCGGCAATCCGCGTTCGGCCAGATGCCGTTGCAGTCGTTGCCGCAGCTCCTTCAGACGGGGCAGATGCAGCTTACGGTGTCCGGCTTCGCGGCAGGCATGACCAAGCAGGTAGGCGATCTCGCTGCGTCGGCCACGGGCCACATCCTGATGCATCGATGAATAATTGGCCGCAGTAGCCTGGATCACCCGTTCGACCTCTTCCTGCAGTCCTTCGGCGGCGTCCATCTGATCGCAGTGGCGCAGCAGTTCGGCGAGCTCGGTGCAGAGTCCGGCGACTTCTCCGGCGTGCGCCTGCAAACCGCCATTGCGGCAATCGTACAGCACGGTCAGAGGATTGATCGCGCAGTTGAGGGCGAGCTTGCGCCACAGCCGGCCATGGATCATCTCGCTCCAGGCATGGGGAATGCCGGCCGCGGACAGTTCATCTAGCCAGATCGGTGGCTGTCCCGCATCGCCGAGCCAGGTATGCCCCCGGCCGGCGAACACTACCCGGAAGTCTCCGTCGCGAAAGGCTCCCTCGGTAGTCGAGGCGAGCACGCAGCGGCATCCGGGCAACCGGGCGGCCACTGCATCCTGGCTGCCGAGTCCGTTCTGCAGCAGGACGAGTTCGGCACCTAGTGCCAGCCGGGATGCCAGGTGTTCGACCGCCGGTACTGCGTCATAGGCTTTGCAGGCCAGTAGCAGGCGACGGATGGGGGGATTGGCGTCGGGAATTTCGGCCGGAATCGGATACAACTGCTCCATGCCATCCTCCACCAGGCGCAGGCCGCCGGCGCAGCGGTAGGCCGACAAGCGCTGCGGGTCGCGCAGGATCAGTCGCACGGGCAGGCCGACACGGGCCAGGCGTACAGCCCAGAGGCTGCCGAGGCTGCCGGCGCCGAGCACGTGCCAAGTCGGCTCGCCGAAGGTGAGCCGGGAGGCGTCGAGCGGGGTTGGGGACATGGTGGGACTCGCAAGGTGGCTCGGGGCGTTCCGGGTGCCCTGGGCTCCGGCATGCACCGTGATCGAACCGTTATAATGAGAGGTCATTTCAACCGTCAAGCACGGCGCTTGCCAAGATGCCGGCCGCGCCCCAACTGGAGGAATTCCATGCCCTCGTTCGACGTGGTGTCCGAACTGGACAAGCACGAAGTCACCAACGCTGTCGACAACGCGATCAAAGAGCTGGATCGGCGCTACGACCTGCGTGGCAAAGGTAGTTTCGAATTCAAGGACAAGACGCTCACTCTGACTGCCGAGGCCGATTTCATGCTCGAACAGATGATCGAGATCCTTAAACTTGCCCTCATCAAGCGCAAGGTCGACATCCAGTGCCTGGAATACAAGGATTCCTATGCTTCGGGCAAGGTCGTCAAGCAGGAAGTGATTCTGCGCGAGGGCATCGACAAGGACCTTGCGAAGAAGATCGTCGCGCTGATCAAGGATTCCAAGCTCAAGGTGCAGGCGGCGATCCAGGGCGAGCAGGTGCGTATCACCGGCAAGAAGCGCGACGACCTACAGGAGGCCATCGCCTTGCTGCGTGGCCAGGAGTTGGGCATGCCGCTGCAGTTCAACAACTTCCGTGACTGATCTGGTCCCGGACCCCGTGCAGGCAACATAAGCCCCCGGCTAGACCGGGGGGCTTATGTTGCGCTTCAGGATCGTTCGGTAACGGTGTCGCCATCTTCCGTAGGTTCGGGGCTGAGGGGTTGTTGGCGCGACTGCCAGAGAATCAGCAAGAGGGTCGGGACACCGAGCAGGGCGGTGAACAGGAAGAACTGGGCATAGCCGTGCTTTTCCACTAGCACGCCGGAATAGCCGCCGATCAGTCGCGGTAGCAGCAGCATGATCGAGCTAAGCAGGGCGTATTGGGTGGCGGAGAACTTCAAACTGGTCAGGCTCGACAGGTAGGCGACGAAAGCCGAGGTGGCCAGGCCAGAGCTGAAGTTGTCGCAGGAGATGGTTAGTACCAGCATCTCCAGGTTGGCTCCCATACTGGTGAGCATCAGGAACAGCAGGTTGGTGGCTGCCGAGGCCGCGCCGCCGATGAAGAGGATCGGCAAAATGCCGAAGCGGACGATCAGCAGGCCACCGAAGCCGGCGCCGAGCAGGGTCATGATCAGACCGAACAGCTTGCTGACGCCGGCGATCTGTTCCTTGCTGAAACCCTGGTCGATATAGAACACGTTGGCCATCACGCCGAGCACCGTATCCGACAGGCGATAGGTGGCGATCAGGCCGAGCAGCAGCAAGGCTTGCCAGCGGTAACGCTGGATGAAGTCGCTGATCGGGGTCAGCACCGGCGCCAGGCTGCGTCGACCCATGGCCGATAGGCACAAGGTCGAGAGGATGAGATAGAGCAAAAAGCGCAGGAAGGCGCGATCCTCGCCGATCAGCTCGACCACGCCCATACGCCCTTGCAGCACCAGCAAAATGTCGCTGCTGTAGAGCTGGGTGAAGGTCGCCGGCACCGAGACCATGAGCACGATCAGCACCAGGATCGACAGCATCTGGTGGTTGAAGCTGAAGCGCGCCGCCTCCTGCTGGGTCTGCAGGGGAACCGTGGGTTCGCGCATCAGCAGGGTGGTGATCAGGCCGGGCAGCATCAGAAGGGAGAACACCAAGTAGGTGGAGCCCCAAGCGGAAGCATTGTAGAGCCCTTTGGTGGAGCCGAACCAATCGGCGAAGTACAGGGCGCCGGCGGTGGCCAGTAGGGCGGATACCCGGTAACCGGCCATGTAGCTGGCAGCCAGGGCGGCCTGGCGGCTGCCCTCGGCAATTTCCAAGCGATAGGCGTCCACCGCGATGTCCTGAGTAGCCGAGGCGAAGGCGACTAGTACCGCCAGGGCGATCAGCCAGGGCAGAGCGCGCTGTGGGTCGCACAGCGCCATCCCGGCCAGCCCCAGCGCGACCGCTGTCTGCGACAGCAGCAACCAGGAGCGTCGTCGGCCGAGGCGGCCGAGCAGCGGCAGGCGCCACTGATCGAGCAGGGGGGCCCAGATCCATTTAAAAGCATAAGCTAGGCCGATCAAGCTGGCGTAGCCTATGGTTTCGCGAGCGATCCCGGCTTCACGCAGCCACACCGATAGGGTGGAGAACACCAGCATGTAAGGCAAGCCGGCAACAAAGCCGAGCATCAGCAAGGCCAAGGTCGCGGGGCTGGCATAAGCAGCGAGGGCGTCGCGCCAGGATTTATGGGACATGGGGCTTCGTTGTTGCGGGCAAAGGGCGCACTCTAACCGCAGCATCATTTGGATGCCAGACGTGCCGGCGAATATCCACGCGATTATTGCGTATGACCAGCCCTTCCGCGCGCAGTCGGGCGCGTTGTTCTGCGCCTATAGGGGTATCCGGGGCGAGACTGAGTCGGCCATCGGCAGCGATTACGCGGTGCCAGGGCAGGCGTGTATCTTTCGGCAATTGCGCCAGGATACGACCAACCCAGCGGGCCGCCCGGCCGAGTCCGGCCAGTTCGGCGAGGTATCCGTAGCTGACCACCTGGCCGGGTGGCACCTGGGCCAGTGTCTGATACAGGGCCTGCCGGCGCCCGCTAATGTCTTCCGCTGCAGGCTCGTGGAGGGGGCTGTAAGGGATTTGGGAATGCATCGTATCCGAAAAGCGGCTCCAGACCTGCGCCTGGAGCCCGTCGTCTACAGGCGTAGGCCACCATCCAGATCGATGACGCGCCCGGTGAAATAATCGTTTTCGAAGATGAAAGTGGCAGCATGGGCGATTTCCACAGGCTTGCCCATGCGCTTGAGCGGAATGCTGGCAGTCATCTTTTCCAGGGCTTCGGGGCGCATGCTGGTGGTCATTTCCGTCTCGATGAATCCCGGGGCGATGGCCGCCACGCGGATGCCATAACGCGCCAATTCCTTGGCCCAGACTACGGTATCGGCTGCCACTCCGGCCTTGGCCGCCGAATAATTGGCCTGGCCCATGTTGCCGGCACGGGATATGGAGGAAATGTTGATGATCACGCCATGGTTGCCCTGTTCCACCATCTTCGCCGCCACTTCCCGCGTGCAGAGGAATACACCGGTCAAATTGACGTCAATCACCGCCTGCCATTGGGCCAGGCTTAGGGTGCTCAGCTCGCCATCCTTGAGCTTGACGGTGAGACCGTCGCGCAGGATGCCCGCGTTGTTCACCAAACCATTGATCGCGCCGAAGTCCCCGGCCACCTGGCTGACCATTCGTATCACCTCTTCTTCCTTGGCCACGTTGCACAGGTAGGCACGCGCCTCGCCACTGCCAGCTGCCCGGCAGGCCGTGACAGTGTCGTCGAGTTTTTCCGCGTTGAGATCGACTAGCGCGAGCCTCGCTCCCCTGGCCGCCAGATATTCGGCCATGGACCGCCCCAGCCCCTGACAACCTCCGGTGATGATGATGACCTTATCGTTTAGTTGCATCTGCTATCCCTCTCTGGGATGGATTCACTGTTGCCTTGCCGGTGCCGTTACTCGCTATGCTGGGCACTTGTCCGCTGTGATGGATCTTCGACGAGGAGTCATAAGGTGAGCGTGAAGGTGAAGGGTCCAAAGGATGCCCGACAATTATTACTCAAAGAGTACCGCGGGGCGCTGGCGACCTTGTCCCAGAGCCTTCCCGGTTTCCCTTTCGGATCGGCGGTGCCTTACTGCCTGGATGCGGTGGGCCGCCCGCTGCTCCTGATCAGCCGGATCGCCCAGCACACCCGCAACCTGCAGGCCGACCACAGGTGCTCGCTGCTGGTCGGCGAGCGCGGAGCGCTCGACGTGCAGGCCGCCGGGCGCCTGACGCTCATGGCCGAAGCCCGGCCGTTGCAGGACGAGGCGCAGATCGAGGCGGCCGCTGCACGCTATTACCGCTATTTTCCGGCTTCGCGAAACTACCATCGCGCCCACGACTTCGATTTCTGGGTGCTGGAACCGGTGCGCTGGCGTTTCATCGGCGGCTTCGGTTCCATTCACTGGCTGGAAGGCGTGGAATTGGCCAACCCCTTCGCCGGAGCGATCGAGGTCGATATGATCGAGCACATGAACCTCGACCATGCCGTGGCCATCGCCCATTACGTCGCACTGGCCGGACTGCCGGCCGACGAGCCGGCGGAAATGGTCGGCATCGACAGCGAGGGCTTCCATCTGCGTATCGGTCAGGCACTGTACTGGCTAGCCTTCTCTACATCTTGTAATAATCCCGCCATGGTTCGCCAGGCCTTGGTACAACTGGCCCACGCCGAAGTCTGGCCGACCGTTGGGCAGGAGCAGGCTTGAATTGGCGATGGAAAAGCCCCATTTAGTTACCAACTGGAAGCGTTCTTCCGTTCGGGAAATCATTGATGCGCGCTTTTCTACTACTATTTCTGCTGTTCCCCTTGCTCGAGCTGGCCGTGATGATCAAGGTTGGCTCCGCGATCGGCGTTTTGCCAACTTTGCTGCTGATCGTCCTCGGCATACTGGTCGGGGGGCTGGTTCTGCGCCTCGCCGGTGTGGCGACCGCTTGGCGCGCCCGCGAGCGGCTAGCACGTGGGGAGTTGCCGGAACAGGAAATGCTCGACGGGTTACTGATCGCCATCGGCGGCGGCCTGCTGCTGTTGCCCGGTTTCGTCAGCGACCTGTTGGCCATACCTTGTCTGCTGCCCTTCACGCGGCATCTCCTGCTGGACCGGCTGCGTCGGCGTACCGAGGAGCAGGCCTTGCGTCGTCGTGCCTTTTTCGACGATCTGGCCGCCCGCTCCGGTCAGTCCCGTCCAGAGGCCTCCTCTCCCCGCTCTAGTCACCCGAACGTTATCGAGGGCGAGTACGAGCGTCGGGACGACTGATTCGGTGTCCGTCTCCTATCCCTTCTCTGCAGGACCGTATGCGTTGCCTCGAGTATTGCTGCCTTGGTGGCGATCGGGTTCTGTCGTCCGGTCTTGAGCCTGTGACTCTTTTCTTTTCTGCCCCGCTTTCTGCTTCTGGACAGCCGCGTTTCCCTGGCCATGGTATCGGCCCCATGGGGCCATGCGTCTTGGCTTTTCCGGCTTGTACCGTCATGGCCGGTAACCGGACCGGTGGGCGGAAAATTTTTCCATTCCGCTCTTGAAATGCTCTTGGGTGCCCACATCTAGCGGTCACTGCAAGGTTCCTGTCGGACGACAGGCTATCTTCTGCGGTCCCGTACTGCGGGCCGCAACCGGCAATGCCGGCTTTTACCAACGGGCCGATGATGGCATCGGTTGCTGAAACGATAGAAAACTAGGAGAGATCGACAATGAAGCTTCGTCCTCTGCATGACCGCGTCGTGATTCGTCGTAGCGAAGAAGAAACCAAGACCGCCGGCGGCATCGTGCTGCCGGGCTCCGCTGCGGAAAAGCCGAACCGTGGCGAAGTCGTCGCTGTGGGCACTGGCCGTGTGCTGGACAACGGCGAAGTCCGCCCGCTGGCCGTGAAGGTCGGTGACAAGGTGGTGTTCGGCCCCTATTCCGGCAGCAATACCATCAAGGTCGATGGCGAAGACCTGCTGGTGATGGGCGAAAACGAAATTCTCGCCGTCGTCGAAGCCTGATTCCCCGAGTCTCCATAGAAAACCAAGATTGAGGAACGATCAAAATGGCTGCAAAAGAAGTCAAGTTCGGTGATTCCGCCCGCAAGAAAATGCTGGTAGGCGTGAACGTCCTGGCCGATGCCGTCAAGGCCACTCTCGGCCCGAAAGGCCGCAACGTGGTTCTGGACAAGAGCTTCGGTGCACCGACCATCACCAAGGATGGCGTATCCGTGGCCAAGGAAATCGAACTCAAAGACAAGTTCGAGAACATGGGCGCCCAACTGGTGAAGGACGTGGCCTCCAAGGCCAACGACGAAGCCGGTGACGGTACCACCACCGCTACCGTACTGGCCCAGGCCATCGTCAACGAAGGCCTGAAGGCCGTTGCCGCAGGCATGAACCCGATGGATCTGAAGCGCGGCATCGACAAGGCCACTATCGCCATCGTCGCAGAGCTGAAGTCGCTGGCCAAGCCGTGCTCCGACTCCAAGGCGATCGCCCAGGTAGGCACCATTTCCGCCAACTCCGACGAGTCCATCGGCAACATCATCGCCGAGGCCATGAACAAGGTCGGCAAGGAAGGCGTGATCACCGTCGAGGAAGGCTCGGGCCTGGAGAACGAATTGTCTGTCGTTGAGGGCATGCAGTTCGATCGTGGCTACCTGTCTCCGTACTTCATCAACAAGCCTGACACCATGGTTGCCGAACTGGACAACCCGCTGCTGCTGCTGGTCGACAAGAAAATCTCCAACATCCGCGAGCTGCTGCCGGTGCTGGAAGCCGTGGCCAAGTCCGGCCGTCCGCTGCTGATCGTCGCCGAAGACGTCGAAGGCGAAGCCCTGGCCACCCTGGTGGTCAACAACATGCGTGGCATCGTCAAGGTTGCTGCCGTGAAGGCTCCGGGCTTCGGTGATCGTCGCAAAGCCATGCTGCAGGACATCGCCATCCTGACCGGCGCCACCGTGATCTCCGAGGAAGTCGGCCTGAGCCTGGAAAGCGCCACCCTGGAGCATCTGGGTAACGCTAAGCGCGTCGTGCTGAACAAGGAAAACACCACCATCATCGACGGTGCCGGTGCCCAGGTCGACATCGAGGCTCGTGTGACGCAGATCCGCAAGCAGATCGAGGAAACCTCTTCCGATTACGACCGCGAGAAGCTGCAGGAGCGTCTGGCCAAGCTGGCCGGTGGTGTGGCCGTGATCAAGGTCGGTGCTGCCACCGAGGTTGAGATGAAGGAGAAAAAGGCCCGCGTCGAAGATGCCCTGCATGCCACCCGTGCCGCAGTGGAGGAAGGCGTGGTTCCCGGCGGTGGTGTAGCTCTGGTACGCGCCCTGCAGGCCATCGAGGGTCTGAAGGGCGACAATGAAGACCAGAACGTCGGCATCGCCCTGCTGCGTCGTGCCGTCGAAGCACCGCTGCGGCAGATCGTCGCCAATGCCGGTGATGAGCCGAGCGTGGTGGTTGACAAGGTCAAGCAGGGCTCCGGCAACTTCGGCTTCAACGCTGCCAGCGGCGTATACGGCGACATGATCGAGATGGGCATCCTCGATCCGGCCAAGGTTACCCGCTCCGCGCTGCAGGCGGCTTCTTCCATCGGTGGACTGATGATCACTACCGAGGCCATGGTCGCTGACATTGTCGAAGACAAGGCAGCTCCGGCCATGCCGGATATGGGCGGTATGGGTGGCATGGGCGGCATGATGTAAGCCCTGTCGATCCGTTTTCGGTCGATTTCCTCCCTAATGTAGGGATCGATCGCCCAGAGACGCCCCGATTCGTTCGGGGCGTCTGCCTTTCCGCCAGTACTTCGTACCGGGCAGGTTTTGCCTATGTTTCTCGGCACTCCGGCTTTCTTTCAAATCAGTTGAATTTCCTCGCTTGTCAGAGGGCGATAGTGACCGGGGAGCAGTTCTGACTCCAGTCGTAGCGGTCCCATGCTTTCCCGGTGCAGGCGCAGCACTGGGTTGCGAAAGTATCCGAACATCCGTTTGACCTGATGGTAGCGTCCTTCGAACAGCGTCAATCGGGCACGGTGGCTGCCGAGCAGTTCCAGATGGGCAGGCTGGGTAAAGAGATCCTCGAAGGCAAAATAGAGGCCACGAGCGAATGTTTCGATGTATTCCTCACCGATCGGCTTGGCGGTTTCCACGTAATAGACCTTGGCCAGCTTGTATCGTGGATGCGTGATTCGGCGTGACCAATGCCCGTCGTTGGTGAGCAGTAGCAAGCCGGTGGTTCCGAGGTCGAGGCGCCCGGCCAGATGCAGCCCCTGCCTGTCCGGCTCGTCCAGTAGGTCGAGCACGGTACGGTGCCGTTCATGGCGAGTGGCGCTGACCACTCCTACGGGTTTGTGCAGCATGAAATAAAGCGCCGCTCTACCGGGCTGCAGGATCCTGCCATCCACTTCGATCCTGCTGAACTCGCGAATTTCGCTGCAGCCATCGCGAACTACCTGGCCATCGACCCGTACTCGTCCGCTGGCCAGGAGCAGGCGTGAGTCCCGGCGGTTGAAGTCGGGCAGGTTGTCGAGAAAGCGGTCAAGGCGCATCGGGAGGGGTTTCTTTTTGCAAGCGCAGCAGGCACCGGCTGCACAGGCAGGCCCGGCCGCGCAGGTCCGCTGGCACGGCCTGCAGGACAATGGGATTGATCGTTCTGGAAAAGCACCAGCAGATGGCTGTCTACTCCTGAATTGGAGTGGCTTGCGCGCAGGCGTTGAGGCTGTCGCACAAAGGGCAATGTTGGGGGTCTTTCTCTCTGGTCATGACAGGAGGTGCACCGATATTGTGCAAAATTTCGGTATCTCACCGAGCCGGTGCATAAGTCCGCCGAAGGGTAATGGCAAAAGGAAAGTGCCCAAGCTTAAAATGCCCATATAAATTTTGCGATTATGTCTTTATGTTTTTGGTAGGTCGTTATTTTTATTGGTTTTTTATGCTTTGATAGAGAGTTTGGGAGTATCCGATGCGTGGCTTGTCAGTGTATCTTTTGGGGGTAGTTTTATTGCTGAGCGGTTGCAGTACGAGTGCGCCAAGTGTTCGTACCGAGCGAAAGAATGATGTACATCTTGACCTGAGTGATAGTCGCGGAGCGCATAGTGGATATTTCTGTCCACCGGGACAGGTCAAGAAGGGTAACTGCTGAGCGAGTGCACTCTTTCGATGCTGAACGAATGCTACCAAGCGAAAGCCAGTGAATATTGGCTTTTGCCGCATTCGGAATGTATCCATGATGCCATGTGGGCGCAGGACGCGCCGGCTCGTGCGCCATGCGGGCACTCGAGGCGTTTGCTCGGCCGCAGCTGCCCGTAAATGGTGGAAAGCCTGTGGAGACTGCCTTCAGAGGGTCCGATGGGATGGATGCCGTGGTCATTCCCGCGCTAGGCATGATGGCCGTGGTTGGTGCGGCAGGCTCCAAGAGGCCTGGGCGTAGCGGAATGGCCGTATCATGCGGGGTGGTCGAAGCCCGCCTTCCCGGTGGGCGCTCGGAGTGTGGGCTGCCCTAGCGGTTACGCCAGTGCGGCGTGCGCTTTTCGAAAAAGGCGTTGACCCCCTCATGAGTATCCTCGGCTTCGAAGAGATCGACGAAACGTTCACGTTCCTCCGCGAGCCAGCCGTTCGGGCCACGTTCGCGGGCACCCTGGATCAGGGGCTTGATAGCACGAACCGCGACTGGACTCTGCCGGGCCACCTTAGCTGCCAGCAGCAGAGCCTGGCCGCGGGATTCGCCGGGTTCGACGACCTCCTCGACGAGTCTGATACGCAGGGCCGTTTCGGCGTCCACTCGTTCACCGCATAGCATCATGCGTTTGGCCCAGCCCTCGCCGACCAGCCAGGGCAGCATCTGGGTGCCCCCAGCGCAGGGCAGCAGTCCTACCGCAGCTTCCGGCAGGGCCAGCAGGGCTTGTCGCTCGGCAATACGGATATCACAAGCCAGCGCGCATTCCAGGCCGCCACCCATGGCATAGCCATTGATCGCGGCAATCGAGACGCCGCGGAAATCGCGCAGTGCTTCGAAGGCTTCGCCGAAGTGTCGGGCCATTTCTCGGGCGCGCCCCTTGTCGCCATCGGCGAACACCTTGAGGTCGGCGCCGGCGCTGAAGAATTTTTCTCCCTGTCCGGTCACCACTAAGGCATAGATGTCATCGTCGCGATTGAGATGTTCGAGCAGTAGGCGCAGACCTATAAGCGAATCTCGGTCCCATGTGTTGGCCGGTGGATGATTGATGGTGATCAGCGCGGTATGCCCGTGCTTTTCCACCGTCAATTTGTGGGTCAGGTCAAAGAGCCCGGAATGGTAGGTTTCTACAGCATGACTCATGGTGTTTTCCTTGAGGGCAGGCCGATGGCTGCGCTGGACTGGCCACTGCACCATCGTGCCGTCCTTCTCCAGCAAATGGCAAATGATGATCGCGTATGATTTCGGGCCTCCTTCGCGTGCCTGGTGTGTTCAGTCGCTGCTCTGCGCTCCAGGAGATGGTTGCCGGATAACCGTTGAGCACCATGAGAGTGCAAAGGCTGCTTGCCCGATCCCGGCACTGATCGGTGGCGGAAAACGTTTGGCGATCACGCAATAAGGCTAGCCCGCGTATAGCTATGGTCCAGCCGGTCAGCGGCCAGTTGCAGCTAAAGATTGATCCAGAATTGCCTATGTCGCATCGATGGAGAGGCAACTGGCGGTGTGCTCAAGTCTAGATCATGTCGTCTGGGCGAATATGGACGAGGCAGTTGCCTTTTCAAGTGCGTTCTTTCTAGTGAGGTCGGTGGATTGGTGCGCTTGCCCGTGTTGGTCCCCTTCCTGGGGCAGGATGATCGATATATCGGTGCCTTACCCCCGTCCTCAACGTCATGCATCGTGGGGATGGCTAGAGGTTTGCGTGGGCGGGCCTCTTTATAGCCGCACTTGTGGGTCCAGCCTTGACTTGGTGGCGGGGCTTCACTAGCGTGCGGCAGTTATTTGCAAGAGGGCAAGATATGGGCCGCGTCGAGGATCGTGTCAAGCTGGAGGCATCTTGGAAGGAGGCACTCCACGACGAGTTCGAAAAGCCTTACATGCAGGAGCTGAGCGATTTTCTGCGGCGGGAGAAGGCTGCCGGCAAGGAGATCTATCCACCAGGATCGCTGATTTTCAATGCGCTCGATTCGACGCCGCTGGACCAGGTCAAGGTGGTGATCATCGGCCAGGACCCCTACCATGGGCCAGGCCAGGCCCATGGTCTGTGCTTCTCGGTGCAGCCTGGCGTGCCGGTGCCACCCTCGTTACAAAACATCTTCAAGGAGCTCAAGCGCGATCTGAACATTGACATACCGAAGCATGGCCATTTGCAACGCTGGGCTGAGCAAGGGGTGCTGTTGCTCAACACCTCACTGACGGTAGAGCGGGGCAATGCCGGCTCCCATGCCGGTATGGGCTGGCAGCGATTCACCGATCGGGTGATCGAAGTGGTCAGTCAGCGGCGGGAGCATGTGGTGTTCATGCTCTGGGGTTCCCATGCGCAGAGCAAGCGGCGCTTGATCGATTCGAGCAAGCACCTAGTTCTCTGCTCGGCGCATCCTTCGCCGCTGTCGGCTCACCGGGGCTTTATCGGCAACGGCCATTTCAGCCGAGCCAATCAGTTTCTTGAACAGCATGGCTTGACGCCGATCGATTGGCATCTGCCAGAAGAGCCCTGAACGCTGGCCCTAACGCTGGGTTTCCGATTCTTGACTCAACTCATAGGGAAGGTCGAGCAGGTGCAGGGCCACCCCGTCGGGCGTATCTAGCGCAATGCGGCCGTCCTCGACGGCATCTTCCTGCAGCACAGCGAGCAGTTCGACGCCGTTTTCAGCGGGGGCGGCCAGGACTACTTCGCCGACACTGGTGCGGTGTACGGGGGAGAACAGCTCGGTACCGGGAGCCGGTGCTTCGGCGCCAGTCAGCGCCAGACGATAGAGGCGCCGCTTGAGCTTGCCCAGGTACTGCATGCGCGCGACGATTTCCTGGCCACTGTAGCAGCCCTTCTTGAAGCTCACTCCGCCGACCGCCTGCAAGTTGATCATCTGCGGAATGAACAGTTCGCGGGTCGCACCATAGACCTGGCCGACCCCGGCACGGATCTGCGCTAGCAGCCAGGACTCCAGCGGGGCTTCGGGCAAATGGTTGGCCAGACGGGCATGCAATGTTTCAGCCTGTTCGGCTGGTGCCCAGAGTTCGGCGCGTCCACTTTCCAAGCGGATGGTGGCGAGTTCGCCGTTGCGGACGACCCGGCCAGCCTCTCGGGGGAGAACCAAGCCCAGGGCAGCCAGGGCAGCGTCACCGCCCAGAAGGCCGAAGCGGCACCAGGCGCCGCTTTCGTCAATCAACTGGGACTTGGAGAAGGCTGCGAACTTTTTCAACTCGGTCTGCTGGGGCTCGATTAGCTCGCTGGCCATGGCCAAGAGAAAGCCATCCCGGTCGGGAAGGAGGCGAAAGCTCGACACCATGCGCCCCTTCGGTGTGCAGCGGGCACCGAGGCTGGAGCTACCATCCTTCAAATAATCGAGGTTGCAGGTCACCTGCCCCTGAAGGAATTTATCGGCATCCGGCCCACGAACGGCAAGTACACCCTCGTGGCGCAGCGGGCAAAAGAAAGCGGAGTCAGCCATGATCATCACTGCAGTTGATAGGGAATGGCACTCATCATAGAGACCGGTCCATGCCTTGTCAGCGGTGTCGTTGCCTTGCAACGTAGCTATAATGCGACCCTTCTTTCAAGGAACCCATTTTATGGCCGACGATATCGAACTCAATCGTCTTTCTTGGCATAGCCGGCGTGGCATGCTGGAACTGGACGTGCTGCTGGTCCCTTTCGTGAAAGAGGCTTATCCCAATCTGGATGCAGAGGACCAGGCGCGTTTTCGCAAGCTGCTGGCGTGCGAGGATCAGGATATGTTTGGCTGGTTCATGCGTCGGGAAGAGCCGGCCGATCCCGATTTGCGTCGCATGGTGACCATTATTCTGGATCGTGTCCAACCTAAGTGATGTCTTCGAGTGCCGCTGGCAGCCCTCGCGGCAGTTGTTGGCGGCCTACCTGATCGTCCAGGCGCTCGCCCTGGTCTCCCTTGCGCTGGCCGATATTTCTTCCTGGGGGCAGTTGCTCGGTGTTTCGTTGTGTCTGGCGCATGCGGTCTGGTGTCTGCCAAGACATGTCCTGCTATCCCATTCCGTGGCTTTCCGTGGTGTGCGTCATACAGCAAAAGGCTGGCAGTTGTGGAGTGCGCGCGGAGGTTGGCAATCCGTGCAGTTGCGGCCGGACAGCCTGGCCCTCCCGCTAGCGATCATTCTGCGCTTTCGTCTGCCGGAGGAGCGGTGGGTGAGGGGCATATGCATCCCGCGCGATGCGCTGGCGCGGGATGTTCATCGTCGCTTGAGGGTGCGGCTGAAATTCAGCCGGCGTAGGTGGGTGGCACCAGAATAGTGTCGCGGGCCTCGGGCAGCATGTCTGGATAGTCGAGGGTGTAGTGCAGGCCACGGCTTTCGTGGCGTTGCATGGCCGAGCGAATCATTAGGTCAGCGACGAGGGCCAGATTGCGCAGCTCGATCAGGTCGCGGCTAACTTTGTAGTTGCTATAGAACTCGTTGATTTCGTCGAGTAGCAGCTTGACCCGGTGCTGGGCTCTCTGCAGGCGCTTGCTGGTGCGTACGATACCGACGTAGTCCCACATGAATCGCCGTAGTTCGTCCCAGTTGTGCGCGATGATCACATCTTCATCGGAGTCGGTGACCTGGCTGGCATCCCAGCTTGGCAGATTGCTCGGTAATTCGATGTCCGCCATTTGCTCGAGCATGTCGAAGGCGGTGGAGCGCGCATAGACGAAGCACTCGAGTAGAGAGTTGCTGGCCATGCGGTTGGCGCCATGCAGGCCGGTGAAGCTGGTTTCACCGATGGCATAGAGTCCGGGAATGTCGGTCCGTCCATGGTTGTCGACGACGACACCGCCACAGGTATAGTGGGCGGCAGGGACCACAGGGATGGGCGCGCGCGTGATGTCGATGCCGAAGTCTAGGCAGCGCTCATGGACGGTCGGAAAATGCGATTGGATGAAGTCCGCCGGTTTGTGGCTGATATCCAGATACACGCAGTCGATTCCGAGACGCTTCATTTCATGGTCGATGGCGCGGGCGACGACATCCCGGGGTGCCAACTCTGCGCGTGGATCGAAGCGGGGCATGAAGCGTTCGCCGTTGGGTAGCTTGAGCAGCCCGCCCTCGCCGCGCAGGGCTTCGGTGATCAGGAAGTTCTTGGCCTGCGGATGATAAAGACAGGTTGGGTGGAACTGGTTGAACTCCAGGTTGCCCACCCGGCAGCCGGCACGCCAGGCCATGGCGATACCGTCGCCGCAGGCGCTGTCGGGATTGCTGGTGTAGAGGTAGACTTTGGCTGCGCCGCCGCAAGCCAGCGCGGTGAAGCGTGTACTGTGTGTCTCGACTTCGCCGCTCTGACGATCGAGGACGTAGGCGCCCAGGCAACGCCTGCCTGGCAGGCCGAGCTTGCTTTCAGTGATCAGGTCGATAGCGACGTGCTGTTCGAGCAGTTCGATGTTCGGTCGTGCCTGCACTTTGGCCAGTAGCGTCTTGAAGATGGCGGCTCCGGTGGCATCCGCGGCGTGGATGATGCGCCGATGGCTGTGGCCGCCTTCGCGGGTCAGATGAAATGCAAAACCGCCATCGTCTCGTGCCGTAGGGTCTTCGCGGGTGAAAGGAACACCTTGTTCGATCAGCCACTGGATGGCTTCCCGGCTATGCTCCACCGTAAAACGCACTGCCTCTTCTCGGCAGAGGCCGGCACCGGCGATCAATGTGTCCTCGACATGGGACTCGATCGTGTCGGTATCGTCCAGCACAGCGGCGACGCCGCCTTGAGCCCAGAAGGTAGAGCCGTTGGAGAGCTCTCCCTTGCTCAAGATCGCGATATGCAACTGAGGCGGTAGGTTGAGTGCCAGAGTCAGGCCGGCCGCACCGCTGCCAATGATCAGGACATCATGCTGAAAATGTTGGCTCATATCGAAAAATCCGGGAAAACAAAAAAGCTGGTAGGGAACAGTCGGGCTTGGCACAATTGCCGACTTGGCCGCAGGGCTGCGAGGGGAACTCTGCAGCTCCCTCAGGAGTCAATAACCGGCTGCAACAGGATGGCATACCGGTTGGCGACAGTGAAAGCTCGGAGAGGAGCAGGTCTAGCTCACCGAGTGACTATTTCCATTGTGGGTAGTTCAGGTTGCTTGATCCATCGGAGTTGTTCGCTTTCTACGGGAAGCCTCGCTTTGAGGGGGAATTTTTGCTTAATACCCATGTCAATGAAAACAGAGTGATCTGGTGTCTGATGCTGTGCCCCCTGGGGTTTAACGAGGAGTATTCATGTTAAACCAGGAGCAAGATCAGCAATTGGTCGAGCGAGTGCAGCGTGGTGACAGGCGAGCCTTCGATTTGCTGGTGATGAAATACCAGCACAAGATTCTCGGTTTGATCGTGCGTTTTGTGCATGATACTCATGAGGCTCAGGATGTTGCTCAAGAGGCTTTCATTAAAGCCTATCGTGCACTTGGCAATTTTCGCGGTGACAGCGCTTTCTATACATGGCTGTATCGCATTGCCATCAATACTGCGAAAAATCATCTGGTGGCCCGTGGACGACGTCCTCCAGACAGCGATGTGAGTGCAGGTGATGCCGAGTTTTATGAGGGGGATCATGCCCTCAAGGATATCGAATCGCCGGAGCGCTCTTTGCTGAGGGATGAAATCGAGGCCACTGTGCACCGCACCATTCAGCAGTTGCCGGAGGATTTGCGTACGGCGCTGACGCTACGCGAGTTCGATGGGTTGAGTTACGAAGATATTGCCAGCGTCATGCAATGTCCGGTTGGAACCGTGCGTTCACGCATCTTCCGGGCGCGTGAAGCGATAGATAAAGCGCTGCAGCCATTACTGCAGGAAACCTAAGACTGCGGCCGTCTGCCGAGAGAGGTATCATCATGAGTCGTGAAGCCCTGTATGAATCGCTGTCCGCAGTGATGGACGACGAGGCGGACGAGATGGAATTGCATCGTGTGCTCGCTGCCACTAAGGATGATGCCGAGTTGCGGGCCGCTTGGTCTCGTTATCAGCTGGCGCGTGCCGTCATGCACAGGGATCTGTTCGAGCCGCGCCTGGACATCGCTGCCGGTGTTTCGGCCGCCCTGGCTGCGGAGGCGATGCCTAAGGCCCGAATCTTCTCGTGGGGGTTCGTCGGCCGCATCGCGGTAGCGGCTTCGGTGACTGTCGCGGTCTTGGCGGGCGTTCGTCTGTATAACCAGAGCGAGATGGGCGATGCCGAATTGGCTCAGCGTGCACCGCAGCCTTCCCTGTCGGCACCGCAGGTGCAAGGTACCCCGATTCTGGCGGGTTACACCGAGGGCGTCGAGCAATCCCAGGGGCCTTCTTCCAAGGACATGGGGAAGGATTCGGAATGGCATGAAAAAAGGCTTCCCACCTATCTTCGTCAACATGTGCAGCAGTCGTCTGTGAATGGGGCCGAGAGTGCTTTACCTTATGCCCGTGCGGCCAGCTTGGAAAACCGCTGAGGAGGAGCATGCGTTTTTTTTCTCTGCTTTTGCTCGTAGGCAGCATGGCGATGTCCGTGCAGGCTGCCGATGCGCAGAATTGGTTGAGCCGCCTGCTGAAGGCGGAGCAGCGGCAAAGCTTTCAAGGTGTTTTTGTCTACGAGCGTAACGGCAGTTTTTCCACGCATGCCATTTGGCACCAGGCTGGCCAGAATGATGGGGAGTCGAGAGAGCGTCTTTTGAGATTGGATGGTGCTCCCGTGGAGGTTATGCGAGTCAATGGGCGACTCAAGTGCGGCAGCAGCGCCGTGGCAGATCAGTTGATAGAGGGCGAGGGACCATGGCCGCCCCGTCCTTTGGATCCGCAGAAGCTCGCCGAGTGGTATGAGATTCGGATGGTTGGCGAGTCCCGGGTCGCCGGCCGCTCTGCCGTGGTACTGACCATATTGCCGCGTGATCAATACCGTTATGGTTTCGAGCTGCATCTCGATCAAGAAACCTCCCTCCCTCTCAAGTCCCTCCTCCTGAACGAGAAAGGCCAACTGCTCGAGCGGCTCCAATTCACTCAGTTGGATACATCCACCCCCTTGACTAAGGATAAACTGGAGCCTGGTCCTGCCTGCCAACCTGTCGCAGTCCTTCAGACTTCGACTCCCAAGCAGGGAGCTTGGCGTTCCGAATGGCTGCCGCCAGGTTTTACCCTGCGTAGCATGCATACCCAGCCCAGTCCCGTCTCGGGTGAAAACATCACCTACTTGATGTACGGTGATGGCTTGGCGCGTTTTTCGGTATTCATCGAGCCCTTGCATAGCGCTCTTGTCGAGGATGCCCGCAGCCAGTTGGGGCCGACTGTCGTTGTATCCAAGCGTATATCGACCGCAGATGGCGATATGATGGTTACCGTCATCGGCGAAGTTCCTTTGGGTACGGCAGAGCGTATAGTCCTGTCAATTCGTGCAAGTGAGGAACAGGCTGATCGATGATCGAGGAGCTGGGCCGGGTGGTAGCAATCGAGCCTGAGGCTGTATGGATCGAAGCCTTGGATGAAGCCGCCTGTCCTGGCTGTACTGCAAGCGTCGGTTGCGGTCGCTGGTCGTTCGACTGGCTGGAGACACCGAGGCGGCGCAGGTGTATCCGTGCCTTGTCGGTCATGCCGCTTCGAGTCGGTGACGCCGTGGTGGTCGGTATTCGGGAGGACTTCCTGTTACGCAGCTCTCTTGCGATCTACCTGTTACCTTTGCTGGGGCTGTTTGTCTGCACTATTGCGATTCAGCAACTCGGTTTCAGGGAGTCGTTGATGGTCCCGGCCGGTTTTCTGGGGTTTGTCTTTGTTTGGGCCATGGTGCGCAGAATAAGCCGACGCCAAATGAATGATCCGACATTGCAGCCCGTAGTGCTGCGTGCCTTGCTTGGTGCTTCCGAAGGACAAGTCAGGCAAGCGGCTTTTTGAGTGGAGGAAGTATGTCAAAGGTTGGTTTTAAGTCCTTCGCCTCTGTTTTGGTAGGTGCCCTGCTGCTCGGGCAGTCGCTCTTCGTGCAGGCGCAATTACCGGAGTTCACCTCGCTGGTGGAGGAAGCCTCGCCGGCGGTAGTCAATATCAGTACCCGGCAAAAACTTCCCGATCGCTCCACGGTTCAGGGATTGCCTGATCTCGAGGGGCTTCCGCCGCTTTTCAGGGAGTTCCTGGAGCGCAGCATTCCGCAACTTCCGCGTAATCCGGACAACGGTCGACAGCGTGAAGCGCACTCCCTGGGCTCGGGTTTCATCATTTCTCCAGATGGCTATGTCCTGACCAACAACCATGTGGTAGCCGATGCCGATGAAATCATCGTGCGTTTGTCCGATCGCAGTGAGCTCGAGGCCGAGCTGGTCGGGGCCGATCCTCTTACCGATGTGGCTTTGTTGAAGGTCAAGGGTTCGAATCTCCCTACAGTCAAGCTGGGACGTACCGACCAATTGAGAGTCGGGGAATGGGTTCTAGCCATCGGTTCCCCTTTCGGTTTCGATCATTCCGTGACCGCGGGCATCATCAGCGCCACGGGGCGAAGCCTGCCGAACGAAAGTTACGTTCCTTTCATCCAGACCGATGTGGCCATCAATCCCGGTAACTCCGGCGGGCCGCTTTTCGATCTGGATGGACGGGTTATAGGCATCAACTCCCAGATATTCACCCGGTCGGGTGGCTTCATGGGCTTGTCTTTCGCGATTCCCATCGAGGTTGCCATGGGCGTGGCCGATCAGTTGAAGGCCACTGGCAAGGTTGCTCGCGGTTGGTTGGGAGTGATCATTCAGGAAGTCAACAAGGATCTGGCCGAGTCCTTCGGCCTGGATCGGCCGGCCGGAGCGTTGGTCGCCCAAGTCTTGGAGGATGGACCGGCGGATAAGGGCGGTTTGCAGGTCGGCGATGTCATTCTCAGCCTGGATGGTCATCCTATCGTGATGTCGGCCGATCTGCCGCATCTGGTTGGGGGGCTCAAACCCGGGGCTACAGCCAATCTCGAGGTGGTGCGTGACGGCAAGCGGAGGAACATCGCTATCGCTGTCGGAGCCTTGCCGGAGGAGGGAAATGGAGTCCAGCCGAGTATCGCGGGCACGGAACAGAGCAGCAATCGCCTTGGAGTGACGGTCACCGAACTGACGGCTGAGCAGAAGAAATCTCTTGATATCAAGGGTGGTGTGGTCATTCACGAAGTGCTGAACGGTCCGGCCGCATTGATCGGACTGCGGCCTGGCGATGTGGTTACCCATTTGAACAATCAGCCGATCGACTCGGCGAAGACCTTTGCCGAAGTGGCTGGTGCGTTGCCAAAAGGCCGGTCGGTATCCATGAGGGTGCTGCGCCAGGGGCGTGCCAGTTTCATCACTTTCAAACTGGCCGAGTGAGGTTCCCGGACATGAAAAGAGGGCGGTGAAACCGCCCTCTTTTCATGCCTGTCAAGAGAGGTAATGCGTGACGCTAGTAATATTGATCAGTTAAACTCTCCGGCCATTTTGACGGCTGGCCCGCCCGAGCCTTTTCGAGTGCTGAACTGTGAGTGACCTCAGTCATATCCGCAATTTCTCCATCATTGCCCATATCGATCATGGCAAGTCGACACTGGCAGACCGATTCATTCAGATCTGTGGCGGCCTTTCCGAGAGGGAAATGGAGGCTCAGGTTTTGGACTCCATGGATCTTGAGCGCGAACGTGGCATCACGATCAAGGCCCACAGCGTGACCCTGCATTACAAGGCGCAGGACGGTAAGACCTATCAGTTGAATTTTATCGATACGCCCGGCCATGTCGACTTCACTTACGAAGTCAGCCGTTCCCTGGCTGCCTGCGAAGGGGCCCTGCTGGTAGTGGATGCCGGTCAAGGGGTAGAGGCCCAGTCGGTCGCCAATTGCTATACGGCCATCGAGCAGGGGTTGGAGGTGATGCCGGTGCTGAACAAGATGGACCTGCCCCAGGCAGAGCCCGAGCGGGTCAAGGATGAGATCGAGCACATCATCGGCATAGATGCCGGCGATGCGGTCTTGTGCAGCGCGAAAAGCGGAATGGGTGTGCCCGATGTGCTTGAACATCTGGTCCGGGTCATTCCTTCGCCCCAAGGCGAAATCGAAGCGCCGCTGCAGGCGCTGATCATCGACTCCTGGTTCGACAACTACCTGGGCGTGGTTTCGCTGGTGCGGGTCAAGCACGGCCGAGTGAAGAAGGGTGACAAGATTCTGGTGAAGTCCACCGGTAAGGTCCATCAGGTGGACAGCGTTGGGGTTTTCACCCCAAAGCACACTGAGATGCCTGATCTCAAGGCGGGTGAGGTGGGTTTCATCATCGCCGGCATCAAGGACATTCACGGAGCACCGGTAGGCGACACCCTGACGCTATCGAGCACTCCCGATGTGGATATGCTGCCAGGTTTCCAACGAATCAAGCCGCAGGTCTATGCAGGACTGTTTCCGGTCAGCTCGGATGATTTCGAAGATTTCCGCGAGGCATTGCAGAAACTGACGCTTAATGATGCTGCGCTGCAGTATGAGCCGGAAAGTTCGGATGCGCTTGGTTTCGGATTCCGCATCGGTTTCCTTGGCATGCTGCATATGGAAATCATCCAGGAGCGCCTGGAGCGCGAATATGATCTGGATCTGATCACTACAGCGCCGACGGTGGTCTATGAAGTTCTGCTGAAGAATGGCGATACGATATGTGTCGACAATCCGTCGAAGTTACCGGACCTAGCATCCATTGCCGAAATGCGTGAGCCGATCGTGCGCGCCAATATTCTGGTGCCGCAGGAACATCTGGGTAACGTCATCAATCTGTGCATCGAGAAGCGTGGTGTCCAACGCGACATGCAGTTCCTCAGTAGCCAGGTCCAGATCAGTTACGACCTGCCGATGAACGAAGTGGTACTAGATTTCTTCGACCGCTTGAAGTCGGTCAGCCGTGGCTATGCCTCGCTGGATTACAGTTTTGATCGCTTTCAGGTTGCTAATCTGGTCAAGCTGGACGTCCTTATCAATGGCGACAAGGTCGATGCTTTGGCGCTCATCGTGCATCGCGACAAGGCTCACCAGAAGGGGCGGGCTCTTACCGAGAAAATGAAGGAGCTGATTCCTCGGCAGATGTTCGATGTGGCCATCCAGGCCGCCATTGGCGGACAGGTAGTGGCACGGACCACGGTCAAGGCGCTGAGAAAGAATGTCCTGGCAAAATGCTATGGCGGCGATGTGACGCGTAAGCGCAAATTGCTGGAGAAGCAAAAGGCCGGCAAGAAGCGGATGAAGCAGGTTGGTAGTGTCGAAATTCCACAGGAAGCTTTCCTTGCTGTGCTCAAGGTAGATAGTTAGCTCTATGTCGATCAATTTCCCTCTATTATTAGTGCTAGCAGTACTGATCAGCGGTGCACTGGTCCTGCTTGATCTGCTTGTGCTGGGGCCGCGCCGACGGGCGGCGGTTGCCGAGTACGAGGGCAGTGTCGGCCAGCCTGACCAGAGTGTGGTGGACCGTCTCAACAAGGAGCCGTTGCTGGTCGAATATGGCAAGTCGTTCTTCCCGGTCCTAGCCATAGTGCTTGTCCTGCGCTCTTTCCTGGTAGAGCCCTTTCAGATTCCGTCGGGTTCGATGAAGCCCACCCTTGAGGTGGGTGATTTCATTCTGGTGAACAAATTCGCCTACGGGATTCGTCTGCCCGTCCTGGATACCAAGGTGATCGAAGTAGGTGAGCCGCAACGTGGCGATGTGATGGTGTTTCGCTACCCCAGCGATCCGAGCATCAATTACATCAAGCGGGTAGTCGGTTTGCCGGGTGATCATATCCGCTATGGCAGCGACAAGCGCCTGTTCATCAATGGAGCCCCGATTCCCGAGCAATTACTGGGCAAGGCGCCCGGGGTTCTGGGCAATGCAGTGCTTTACAAGGAGCAGCTCGGAGATGTCGAGCACCTGATCCGCAAGGAAAGCAGGCGCAATGCCGAGCCCTCGCATGAATGGGTAGTGCCGGAGGGGCACTACTTCATGATGGGCGATAATCGCGATAACTCCAACGACAGCCGTTACTGGAACGATCCGTTGATTGCTGACGAGATGCAGGGCATGGTTCCTGACGAGAACATCGTCGGCAAAGCCTTCGCCGTCTGGATGAGCTGGCCGGAGCCCAAGCTGCAGAATTTGCCGAATTTCGCGCGTGTTGGTCTGATCCACTGACTGCTCGACAAATGTGCGGTATTCGTCGGCACAGTGGGGCTGCTGGACTGTAGGCTGTCTCACGGTCAGTGGCTGGACGAAAGAGATTGAGCATGAAACTCCCTCATTCGCGGAAAGGCCTGTCGATACTGGGTTGGCTGTGGTGGCATTTTTCGCCAGTACGATATTCAAGATGATTCCTCGCTATTTCGACTATATGTCCATGGAGAGGATCATCACTGCCATCGAAACGGATCGAGCCGGCGAGGCCCGCAGCAGCGGAGACTTTTATACCCATGTCAGCAAGGGTATGCAGGTCGACAAACTCTGTGGGATTTGAATCTGCAGGATGTGTTGAACATGACCTTGGAAAACAATGAGTTCCGTGCTCATCTAAAATACGAAAAGCGCGAGCTCCTGATCGAGAATCTCGATCTGGTGGTGAATGTCGACAAAGAATTCCGTGTATCCATACCGTGAGCGCATCCCTGAACCGTCTTGAGCGCAAGCTCGGCCATACTTTTAAGAACCAGGATCTGATGCTCCTGGCGCTGACTCATCGCAGTTTTGCCAGTCGAAACAATGAGAGGCTGGAGTTTCTCGGCGATGCCATCCTCAATTTCGTCGCTGGCGAGGCCTTGTTCGAGCGCTTCCCTCAGGCAAAGGAGGGGCAGCTGTCGCGTCTGCGGGCCCGGCTGGTCAAGGGCGAAACTCTGGCCTTGCTGGCCCGTGGCTTCGATCTCGGTGACCATCTGCGGCTTGGCTCCGGTGAGCTGAAAAGCGGCGGCTTTCGGCGTGAATCCATTCTTGCCGATGCTCTCGAGGCATTGATTGGGGCCATCTACCTCGACGCTGGTCTGAATACAGTGCGCGAGTGTGTCCTGGGTTGGCTGGCCGGCGAATTGGATAGCCTGACCCTGGTCGACACCAACAAGGACCCCAAAACCCGCCTGCAGGAATTTCTCCAGTCCAGGGCTTGCGAGCTGCCCCGTTATGAGGTGGTGGACATCCAGGGTGAGCCGCATTGCCGGACGTTCTTCGTCGAATGCCGAGTGGCTCTGCTGAACGACAAAACTTATGGCCAGGGGGCCAGTCGTCGCATCGCCGAGCAGGTGGCGGCAGCGGCGGCGCTGGTGGCCCTTGGAGTGGAGAATGGCAATGACTGAGGAAAATTCGTTGCGCTGTGGCTACGTGGCCATCGTTGGACGCCCCAATGTGGGCAAATCCACACTGCTCAACCACATTCTCGGGCAGAAGCTGGCAATCACCTCGCGCAAGCCGCAGACCACTCGTCACAACATGCTGGGTATCAAGACCGAAGGCGACGTGCAGGCGATCTATGTCGATACCCCCGGCCTGCACAAGCAGAACGACAAGGCACTCAACCGCTATATGAACAAGACCGCCTCGGCTGCGCTGAAGGATGTCGATGTGGTGATCTTCGTGGTCGATCGCATGCGCTGGACCGAAGAGGACCAATTGGTGCTCGATCGTCTTCAATATATGCAGGGGCCGGTTCTGATTGCGGTGAACAAGGCTGACCGCCTCGAGGATAAAGTTGAGTTGCTGCCGCATCTACAATGGTTGGCGCAGCAATTGCCCAATGCCGAAATCGTACCTATTTCCGCATTGCACGGACACAATCTGGATACCTTGGAGCGGTTGGTCGCCGGGCGTTTGCCGCAGGGCGAGCATTTCTTCCCGGAAGACCAGATCACCGATCGCTCCAGCCGCTTTCTCGCCGCCGAACTGGTGCGGGAAAAGATCATGCGCCAGCTCGGAGCCGAGTTGCCCTACCAGGTCACCGTGGAAATCGAGGACTTCAAGCAGCAGGGGCAGGTTCTGCATATCCATGCGCTGATCCTTGTCGAGCGCGAGGGGCAGAAGAAAATCATCATTGGAGAGAAGGGCGAACGGATCAAGCGTATTGGCAAGGAGGCTCGCCAGGGCATGGAGGTTCTTTTCGATTCCAAGGTCATGCTTAACCTATGGGTCAAGGTGAAGGGCGGTTGGTCCGATGATGAGCGGGCCCTTCATTCGTTGGGATATCGCGATAGCTAATCCTTTCTTGCTTAACAACCCGCAAGGGGCTCCTTGCCATTAGGCGAAACTTTCTTGTTCTCTTCTCGTTCGGTTCCCCCTTTCCCCATTCCTCCTTATGCGTGTTGGAGGCCCTGCGGCATGCTGGCACATGGTGGCCTTTTGCCTTTGAATCCGTACGTCTTGTAGCCCCATTCCAGACAGGGCTACAGGGGTATGCGACGATTCTCCTCCCGCAATCGAAGCCGCGCCAAATTAGGCGCAAATCTCCCACATATTCTCCCTATTACTTTCCCAAATTGAGTTGTAATTTCCGATGTTTCATTGGAAAGCAAATGGTGACATATACGAAATATTTATGGCCTAATGGTATCATTGTCGGCTATATTCTTTGCTCATTCTCTCGTTCGAGCCTCGTTGAATTTCGTATTTTTCATAACGATATAGTTATCTATCTGTTGTCCTATATCGACTCGCTTAAGCGAAGCGACGAATGGACTGGAATCCTGCGGGAAAGTTGTTCAGAATCGATGGCGTTTTAGGGGTAAGTGTGCTTCGGTTGTTGAAAATTATGTGAAAGAATTTTGCCGGATATTCGGCCCGATATTTCAATTATAGGGACTTACAGTCGGTCGTTTCGTTTCGTGTTGATCACGATGATTTCTTGCCTGTTCTAGAGGCTGGAGACGGGCTAGCTATGCTCGAAATTTTTCGAGTATTCAATGCCACTGGGGTGTGCCAGAGGTATAGCGATACAAGACGATCTTGCCATTTGCTGCGTGCTTTAAACTCGGCAGCATATGCGATTTATTCGGCAGGTACACTTGTACGATCTTGGCTGCAGGGCCTTTCACGCATGCGCCAATATATTCTGCAAGTATTCTCGTCGGGTTAAGCCCGAGGTACCTCTGTGCCGGATACTGGGCTTTGGGGGGTAATGGCAGTACCTAATTTATTCTGTCGGGTTGCCAAGTAGCCTGATTGTTTTCAAGCCGGACCGAGTGAGTCTGTACGAAACCTCGTTCGGATTGTCCAGTATTGCCGCCTTTCTGGGTGGCTGTCTCGAACCGGTCGGTTTAGCTGGGCTTGTAGTTCACTTTTTGCCCTTTTGAATTTGGGGTTATGGCCTGCTGCCCGACTTGGTGTTTTCAATCAATGTCACGGGATGTGATCAGAGCAAATTATTAATTGAGAGGAAAGATGGCTTACAACTCGGATTATTTCGACCTTCGCAACTGGAAACTCACTTTGCCGGTTGATAGTAAGGGCAGCACCAGCGGTGTAGCCGTGGAAGTAGAGAATCTTGTGGGGTATGAGAACTCTAACTATTTTTACGATGCGTCTGATAAGGCCATGGTTTTCTCTGCCATGGTAAATGGTGCGACGACCAGCGGCTCCAAGTATCCGCGTTCCGAACTGCGCGAGATGAACGGGAGCGAGCGTGCCGCCTGGAAGCTCAGCGAGGGTGGCACCATGACGGCAACCCTCGAGGTGGACAAGGTTCCGCAAAAGTCCGATGGCAGCCCGGGTCGGGTGGTCGTTGGCCAGATTCATGGTCAGGACGAGGAACTTGTCCGTCTTTATTATGAAAACGGGAAGGTTTATTTTGTAAACGACCGAGCCGGCTCTAAGAATACCGAGACGACTTTCGCTCTCAAGGACGCCAATGGCAATGAGCCCAATGTGTCCTTGAACGAGAAGTTCTCCTACAAGATCGATGCCAAGGGTGATGAGCTTACGGTTGAAGTCCATGCCGATGGCAATACATACACCTCGACCAGCAATATCAGTTCCGTCTGGCAGTCGGATAAGTTTTACTTCAAGGCTGGGGCTTACTTGGGCGTCAATGACAGCAGCGGCTCGGGTAACGCTCAGGTATCCTTCTACGGCTTGGATTTCGCTCATACCAGTGGTGGCGGTCTTGCCGGTCTGCAGGAGCAGACTACGCAAAGCACCAGCACCAGCACCAGCACCAGCACCAGCACCAGCACTACGCCTAGCTCCGCGACTGACACCGAGAGCCAGTCCAGCAGCACTACCGGTAGTTCCAGTTCGACTTCCTCGACTTCTGCAACCCTGAAGGGTGACAATAAGGCCAATTCCCTTACCGGAACCAAAGAGAACGATGTCATCCGTGCAAATGGTGCGGATGACAAGTTATATGGCCGTGACGGCAACGATGAGTTGCATGGGAATAGCGGTAACGACAAGCTGTACGGAGATGCCGGTGACGATAAGCTCTATGGTACTGCCGGCGATGACGTGCTGCAGGGCGGGCCTGGTAAAGACTTGCTCGAAGGTGGCAGCGGTGCGGACAAGTTTGTATTCACCAGCCTCAAAGACGCTGGTGACACCATTACCGACTTCCGTTCGGGAGATGTGATTGATATTTCCTCACTGGTGGAGGATTTCTCCCGAGGCGGTGATGACATGTCTTTGAAAGATTTGAAATCCAATGGATTCATCGATTTTGAGAAAACTACCGATAATACTTATGAAGTGCACGTCGATGCCGACGGAGCTAAGGGGTCTGCCGCAGATGTCACTCTGGTGACGGTTGTCGGTGTCGATGACAGCGTGACGGATACCAGCGCGCTGATTGTCTGACGGCTATTTCGCTGCTTGCTGAAAAAGACCTCGTTTCAGTGTCATGAGTTTATTCGACTCGCTGATTCAGAGTGAAAGATGGGCAAGATCCAGTGTAAAATGTCTCGTCTCCCCTTGAAAAAGCGCTGCTTCATGCTGGCCAAGGGGTTTTTCAGCAGACTGCTAGAGCCGGAAAGAGGCAGGAAATGGATCTTTCCTGCCTACCCTCACAATGACCAGCCAACCTGCCTTTATCCTGCATAGCCGTCCCTACAGGGAAAGCAGCGTGCTGGCGGACTTCTTCACCCCGCAAGGGAGACTGCGTGCTGCGATGCGTTCCGCGCGCGGCAAATCTGGCAGTCTGGCTCGACCCTTCGTACCGCTGGAGCTGGTATTGCGCGGCCGGAGCGAGCTGAAGAGCGTCGCCCGCCTGGAAAGCAACGGCTCTCCCCGTTGGTTGACTGGCACCAGCCTGTTCGGCGGGCTCTACCTGAACGAGTTGTTGATCCGTCTTTTGCCTCCTGAAGATCCCTTTCCGTCCCTGTTCGAACATTACTCCCTGACCCTCGATGCATTGGCTGCTGGGCGTCCGCTGGAGCCGCTGTTGCGCGCCTTCGAATGGCGCCTGCTGGTGGAGCTGGGCTATGGTTTTTCCCTGGATCGCGATCTGAACGGCCAGTCCGTGCAGGTCCGAAGGCTCTACCGCTTGCTGCCGGATGTCGGACTGGAGCCCGTCGACCAGTTGCAGCCGGGCCTATTCAATGGTGGCGAACTGTTGGCGATGGCTGAGGCCGACTGGCGGTTTCCCGGTGCTCTGGCCGCGGCTAAGCGCCTGATGCGCCAAGCCCTGGTGCCTCATCTCGGCGGTCGGCCGCTGGTAAGCCGCGAACTCTTCACGAATCTCAAGGAGTCTTCCCGTGACTGAAGCCAACCGTATTCTGCTCGGCGTGAACATTGATCATGTGGCGACCCTGCGTCAGGCCCGCGGCACCCGCTATCCGGATCCGCTCAAGGCCGCACTGGATGCCGAGGAGGCCGGGGCTGATGGTATCACCGTGCATCTGCGCGAGGATCGCCGGCATATCCAGGAGCGCGATGTGCGGGTGCTCAAGGAGGTGCTGCAGACGCGGATGAACTTCGAAATGGGCGTCACCGAAGAGATGCTCGCCTTCGCCGAACTGATCCGCCCGGCGCACGCCTGTTTCGTCCCCGAGACCCGCCAGGAGCTGACCACCGAAGGAGGGCTGGACGTCGCCGGCCAGGAGGCACGCATTCGTGCCGCAGTGGAGCGCCTGGCGCGTATCGGCTGCGAGGTGTCACTGTTCATCGACGCTGAACCGCAGCAGATCGAGGCCGCTGCGCGCATCGGCGCACCGGCCGTCGAATTGCACACCGGACGCTATGCCGATGCGCACACCCCGGCGGAGACGGCGCGCGAGTTGGCGCGCATCCGCGATGGCGTGGAGTACGGCCTGAGTCATGGGTTGATCGTCAATGCCGGCCATGGTCTGCACTACCACAATGTTGAGCCGGTGGCGGCCATTCCGGGCATGCACGAGCTGAATATCGGTCATGCCATAGTCGCGCATGCCCTGTTCGTCGGCTTCAAGGCAGCAGTGCAAGAGATGAAGCTGCTGATGGTGGGCGCCGCGTCACGTCGCTAACGGCGAAACAGATTGAACAACAGGCTCGCCACCAGGCTGATCAGCAGCATGGAGGTGAAGGGGATGAAGAGTCCGCCGCGCTCCGTCTCGATGTGGATATCGCCCGGCAGGCGACCGAACCAGCTGAACAGCCAGGAGGCATGCTGCAGCGCGATGCCGGGCAGCAGCAGAGCCGCTCCGAGGATCATCAGCCAGCGGCTATACACTCGCCTCCTGCCGGTGAGGGGGAACGGGTTCAGGGCTTGCGGGCCAGCAGCACAGCACGGGTTGGTGCGGGCAGGCCTTCGACCGTTTTGCTTCGGTCGGCTGGATCGAGAAAGTCTGGCAGAGACTGGAAAGTCATCCATTCGGTGGCGCGTTGTTCCTCTACGGAGGTGACGGCGACATCCACGCAGCGCACTTCGACGAAGCCGGCGCGGCGCAGCCACAGTTCCAGGGCCGCCACCGAGGGCAGGAACCAGACGTTGCGCATCTGTGCGTAGCGGTCTTCTGGTACCAGTACGGTGCCGACATCGCCGTCGACCACCAGGGTTTCCAGCAACAGTTCGCCCCCCGAGTTCAGGCAATCCTTGAGCGCTAGCAGGTGGTCGATCGGCGAGCGACGGTGATAGAGCACACCCATGGAGAACACCGTATCGAAGCCTTCCAGCTTTTCCGGCAGGTCCTCGAGAGCGAGGGGCAGATGCCAGGCGGGCAGTTCCGGTAGGTAATGCCGGAGCGCGAGGAACTGGCAGAAGAACAGCCAGTTGGGATCGATGCCGATCACGCAGTCGGCACCGGCGCCGAGCATGCGCCACATGTAGTAGCCATTGCCGCAGCCGACATCGAGGATGCGCCGGCCGCGCAGATCCAGATGCGGAGCGACCCGCTGCCACTTCCAGTCCGAGCGCCACTCGGTATCGACGAATACGCCGAACAGCTCGAAGGGACCCTTGCGCCAGGGCGACAGGGCGAGCAGGGCCTGGCGCAGGGCTGTGCGGGTCTCTTCGTGGCAAGTACCGCTCAGGCTCACCCGCCCATTCAGCTCGATGCGCTCAGCCGTCAATGCGGGTAGGGCCTGCAATGCCGACTTCCAGCGTTGTAGGTCGCCATGGCTGCGGGTCAGCCGTTCGTCCAGCTCGGCCGGAAGGCTGTCGGCCCAGGCGGCTAGAGGGGTGCCGGCGAGGCGGCGGACGAGCGGGGACAAGTCGATCATGGCAGGGCGATCAGCGAGGCGAAGTTGAGACACTGGAACCAAGGCACCACCTTGCGAAAGCCGGCAGTTAGCAGGCGCTGGCGATGCTCCTCGAGGCTGTCCGGCTTCATCACGTTTTCGATGGCGCTGCGTTTCTGCGCGATCTCCAGTTCGCTGTAGCCGTTGGCTCGCTTGAAGGCGAGATGCAGGTCGCCGAGCAGGCCATGCTCCTCGGCATCGGAAAAGCGCAGCTTTTCCGAGAGGATCAGCGCCCCGCCCGGCAACAGGCTGTGGTGGATGCGGCCGAGCAGTTCCAGGCGCCGTTCCGGCGGAATGAACTGCAGGGTGAAGTTCATCGCTACCAGGGAAGCCGGCTCGAGCGCCAAGGCGAGGATGTCCGCCTCGACGGTTTCCACCGGCAGCAGTTCCTGGAACATGGAGTCCTGGGCATGCAGGTATTCGCGGCAGCGCTCAAGCATGGCCGGCGAGTTGTCCACCGCGATCACCCGGCAACCTTCGCTCTTCACATGGCGGCGCAGTGCCTGGCTGACGGCGCCGAGGGAGCAGCCGAGATCGTAGAGGCGGGTACCGGGCCGGGCGAATTGCGCGGCGAGCACGCCGATGTTCTCGACGATAGTCGGATAACCCGGCACTGAGCGCTTGATCATGTCCGGGAACACCCGGGCCACGTCTTCGTTGAAGGCGAAGTCCGGCACTTCGGCGAGTGGTCTGGCGAAGAGACGGTCGAAAGAGTGCTTCACAGGGTTTCCGAAACTGGGGGCAAGGCGCAGTATTTTAGCCAAGAGTGTCTCGCCCATACAGCGGAGCCGGGCAATGCGCGCAGGGCGGTCATTCGACGCTGATAGCGCAGTCGAAGACCTTTTCCGGTTCCCTGCCGGCTTCCCAAGGCCGTTGGTAGACCAGTAGCAGGCTGTCCTGGCCGGCCTGCACGGCCTGGAAACGCCAGGTCGATTGCCCAGCGCCGCCGACCACCCCCGACTCCTTCGCTTCGCTGTAGACCTCCGGACCCAGGCTGCGCAGTACCCGAGAGGCGGATTCGCGCATCTGCCAGCGGTAGCCGGTGGACGGGTTGCTGGGCAGCGTCAGTACCAGGTGCTGACGACTTTCCAGATGCAGCGGGCAGTCGTTGTCCCCCTCGAGGGTGACGGTGGAGTTGCCACCGTCGTGGGCACAGCCGGCCAGCCAGACGAGGCCGAGGGGCAGCAGATAGGGCAGGGCAAAGCGCATGCGAAGGGCTCCAGGCGAGGATGATGGGGGATCATAACCGGCCGGGTGGATGTCCGCAGAGAGCGGGCTCATGGCTACGATCCATGAAGCTGGCATCCACCATTGTTGGACAGGCCGGTCGGGCAAAAGGGAAGATGCACGGATGCGCAGGTGCCGGTACAGGACGATTCGGCGGTCGGGGGGAGTGGTCGGATGACGGGTGAGCAAGCGGAACGCAGAAGCAAGGGGTCTTCTATTTCGCGCGTCCTAAAAATCGTCGAGGCCGTCGCGCAGTCGGAGCAGGCGCTATCGCCGGCCGAACTGGCCTTCATGCTGGACATCCCCAAGCCCAGCATCCATCGCCTGCAGCAGCAGTTGCAGGCCGACGGCTACCTGCAGATGGATCTGCGCGGGCTGATTGTGCCCAGCGACCGCTTGCAGCGGATCGCCATGGGTAAGGCGCTGCGCCATTCGATCCTGCAGCGCGTGGCCAGGGAAACCGGCAAAACCTGCGGTATCGTCATCCCCGACGGCATCGACATGGTCTATTAGGATCGGGTGCAGAGCAACTGGCCGCTGCAGATCCATCTGCCGGTCGGCTCCCATGTTCCGATGTGGTGCTCGGCCAGCGGCAAGCTCTACTGAGCAGCTTCTCTAGGGCACACCGCCAGCAGATCCTGCGCAATCTGCCGCTCACGCGGCCGTCGCGCAATACCATCACCGATCCGCAAGAGCTGGAAACTGCCCTGCAGTCGATCGCCGAAACCGGCCTGGGAGTGGACAACGAGGAGTTCATCGACGGCATGGTGGCCTGCTCGGTACCATCCGTGGGCCGGAGGGCCGCCTGCATGCCTGCCTGCTCGTGCATGCGCCGACGCTGCGCAAGGAGCCTGGACGAACTCGAGGCGATGGAGCCGCTGCTGCGTCGTGCCGCGGACGAACTGGCCGAGCTGCTGCTCGAAGCGCGTCCGCAGGACGGCCCGCCATCGGCTTGAGCGTCCCGCGACTGCCCGATGAAGGGGTGAGTCGCGGGAGCGCTTTCACTTCAGGGGCGGCATCGAAAACTCGGTGCTTTCGCGCAGGCTGGCCAACGGCCGGCGCTGGGTGATGGTCTTGCGCCGGGTGTAGAAGCGCACCCCGTCCGGGCCGTAGGCGTGCAGGTCACCGAACAGCGAGCGCTTCCAGCCGCCGAAGCAGTGATAGGCCATTGGCACCGGCACGTTGATGCCCACCATGCCGACCTGGATGCGGTTGCTGAAATAGCGCGCCGCCTCGTCGTTGCGGATGTAGATGCAGGTGCCGTTGCCGTATTCGTAGGCATCGATCAGCGGCATGGCTTCCTCCAGGCTCGATACTCGTATCACCTGCAACACCGGGCCGAAGATTTCCGCGCGGTAGCTGTCCATCTCTGGGCTCACCAGGTCGAGCAGGGTGCCGTTTTCGTCGCTGAACAGAGCATAGCGAACAGTGCCAGGGCGGGAGCAAGGACCAGAACACTGATCCCCCGGTAGGCGAGACACATGAGTAGAACGAGGGATAGGACTATCCCGGTGATGGCGAGCATAGCGTTTTACTTTGTTTTTTGTTTAAAACGATATTTTTTGTATCGTTATTTGTGATTTATCTTGTATCAAGCCGGATTTCGAGGAAGACAGGACAGCCTTGCCCGTCAGCCTGGCCTTGGCTGCGGAGGAGCGGGAGGAGGGCGAAGGATGGCGCCGGGAGGACCGGCGCCGGGGTGGGAGGCAAGGTGGACAGGGCTGTCCGTCAGATGGATCAGGGCTTGTCGTGGGGGAACAGCACTCTGGCCACGTCCGAGAAGGTCCTGGCGAAGTGCACGGTGAGGCCTTCCCTGAGGTAGGCTGGCAGCTCCTCGAAATCGCCGCGGTTGGCCTCCGGCAGGACCAGTTCGAAGATCTTCTGCCGGCGGGCGGCGATCACTTTCTCGCGGACTCCGCCGATGGCCAGCACCTGGCCGGTGAGGGTCAGTTCGCCGGTCATTGCCACGTCCTTCTTCGGCGCCTGGTTGCGAGCCAGCGACAGCAGGGCGCTGGCCATGCTGATGCCGGCGCTGGGACCGTCCTTGGGCGTGGCGCCCTCCGGCACGTGCAGGTGGACGAAGGCCTGGTCGAAGAAGGTCGGGTCGCCCTTGTACTGCTTGAGGTGCGAACTGACGTAGCTGTAGGCGATTTCCGCCGATTCCTTCATCACCTCGCCGAGCTTGCCGGTCAGCTTGAAGCCGCGGTTCAGGGTGTGGATGCGCGTCGCCTCGATCGGCAGGGTGGCGCCGCCCATGCTGGTCCAGGCCAAGCCGGTGATGATGCCGACGCCCTCCAGGCGCCGCTCCTTGCGGAATGGCGGCATGCCCAAATAGTCCTCAAGATCCCTGGGGCCGACCTTCAGCCTGGCTTCGGGGGCTTCCAGCAGCTTGACCACCGCCTTGCGCACGATCTTGCCCAGTTGTTTCTCCAACTGGCGCACGCCGGCCTCGCGGGCGTAACCCTCGATCACCGCCTTCAGCGCGCTGTCGCTGATCGACAGGCGGTTCTTCGGCACGCCGGCCTTTTCCAACTGGCGCGGCCACAGATGACGCTTGGCGATGGCGAACTTCTCCTCGGCGATGTAGCCGGACAGACGGATCACCTCCATGCGGTCGAGCAGGGGGCCGGGGATCGAGTCCAGGGTGTTCGCCGTGCAGACGAACAGCACCTTGGACAGGTCCAGGCGCAGGTCCAGATAGTGGTCGAGGAAGGCTGCGTTCTGCTCGGGGTCGAGGGTTTCCAGCAGCGCCGAGGCCGGATCGCCGTGATGGCTGGCGCCCAGTTTGTCGATCTCGTCGAGCATGATCACCGGGTTCATCACCTCGACGTCCTTCAAGGCCTGCACGAGCTTGCCCGGTAGCGCGCCGATATAGGTGCGCCGGTGGCCCTTGATCTCCGCCTCGTCGCGCATGCCGCCGACGCTGAAGCGATAGAAGGGCCGGCCGAGGGATTCGGCAATCGATTTGCCGATGCTGGTCTTGCCGACGCCGGGCGGACCGACCAGCAGCACGATGGAGCCGGCGATCTCGCCCTTGAAGGCGCCGACGGCGAGGAACTCAGTGATCCGCGCCTTGATATCGTCCATTCCGGCGTGGTGCTTGTCGAGCACCTTGCGGGCATGGGCCAGGTCGAGCCGGTCCTTGCCGTAGACGCCCCAGGGGATGCTAGACGCCCAGTCCAGGTAATTGCGGGTGACCGCGTATTCCGGCGAGCCGGTTTCGAGGATCGACAGTTTGTTGAGTTCCTCGTCGATGCGCTTGCGCGCCGCCGCCGGCACAACCTTGCCTTCCAGGCGGGCACGGAACTCGTCGGCGTCGGCGCTTTTGTCATCCTTGGTGATGCCCAGCTCGCGCTGGATGATCTTCAACTGCTCCTTGAGGAAGAACTCGCGCTGGCGCTCGCCGATCTGGCGGTTGACTTCGGCGGACAGCTCGTTCTGCAGGCGCGCGACCTCGACTTCCTTGCGCAGCAGCGGCAAGACTTTTTCCATGCGCTTGAGCACCGGCACGGTATCCAGCACTTCCTGCAGCTCGGCGCCCGGCGCGGTGGTCAGCACGGCGGCGAAGTCGGTCAGGGGCGAGGGCTCGTTGGGGCTAAAGCGGTTTAGGTAGTTCTTCAGCTCTTCGCTGTACAGGGGGTTAAGCGGCAGCAGTTCCTTGATCGCGTTGATCAGCGCCATGCCGTAGGCCTTGACCTCGTCGCGCGGGTCCTGGGCGCTCTTCGGATAATCGACCTCGACCAGATAGGGCGGCTTGCGGCTCAGCCAGCCACGGATGCGCACCCGCGCCAGCCCCTGGGCGACGAACTGCAGTTTGCCGCCTTCCTGGCTGGCGTGATGCACGCGCACCAGGGTGCCGTGCTCGGGCAGCTTGTCCGGGTCGAAGTCCTCGGCATTCTCCGGCGGCGGGTCCATGTAGAACAGCGCCAGGCTGTGCTGCGGTGTCTTGACCACGCGTTTGAGGGTTTCCGCCCAGGGATCGGGGTTGACCACCACCGGTAGCACCTGAGCAGGGAAAAACGGGCGGTTGTGGATCGGAATGACGTACACCTGTTCGGGCAGAGTCTGCTCGGGCAGGACAAGACTGTTGGCCGCGGTTTTTTCGTCGACGATCTCGGGCGCAATTTCCTGGTCGTTCATGACTCACCTTGTCTAGCAACTTTGTTGACTAGATGGGGTGGTGGCGCGGCTTTTTCAATCGATGGATAGCGCGTCATTCGGGGCTTAATTGTTATGATATAACGTGTTAAATTCACCACCCAGACGTGGGCGGGAGCGTCTGCCCCGGCCTTCACCATCCGTATTCTGGAGATTTGTATGAAGCGCCATTCCCTCGCCTGGACCCTCGGACTGAGCCTGGTCCCGGCCATCGGGGCGAGCGAGCCGCTGGAGCTGGAGTCCACCGTGGTCAGCGCCAGCGCCCTGGCTAAGACGCCTCACGAAATGACCACCCCGGCCGAGGTTCTGGAAGGCGACGAACTGGTCTTGCGCCGCGAGGCAACCCTTGGCGAGACCCTGGAGAGCTTGCCCGGCGTACGCTCGGCGAGCTTCGGCGCCGGGGTTGGGCGGCCGATGATCCGCGGCCAGCAGGGTGCGCGGGTGAAGATGTTGAGCGATGGCGTGGATGTGCTCGACGCCTCGAATATCAGCCCGGACCACGCGGTGAGCAGCGAGCCGCTGATGGCCGAGCGCATCGAGGTGCTCAAGGGACCGGCGACCCTGCTCTACGGCGGCGGTGCGATCGGCGGGGTGGTCAACGTGATCGACAAGAAGGTGCCTACCCATGTCCCGGAAAACGGCTACGAGGGCGAGCTGGAGCTGCGTGCTAACAGCGTGGCCAACGAGGGTTCCGGCGTGTTTGGCATCACTGCCGGCAGCGGCAACTTCGCGGTGCGCGTCGAGGGGGTCAAGCGCCAGGCGGACGATTACGAGATCCATGGCTCGCCGAGCAAGCAGGATGGCTCGTACAACGACACCGATACTTTCAGCCTGGGCACCAGCTTCGTCGGCGAGCGCGGCTACCTCGGCGTGGCCTTCACCGAGCAGAACAATCGCTATGGCCTGCTCGGTCACCAGCACGCCGATTGCCACCTCGACGGGCCGGCCTGGCATTGCGGCGGGCATGAGGATGAACACGGGGAGGAACACGAAGACGAGGAGCATGAGGATCACGACGACCATGACCATGAGGGAGAAGGCGTGCCCTACGTGGATCTCCGTCAGTATCGCTGGGACCTGCGCGGCGAACTCCAGGACCCGCTGCCTGGCTTCGAGCTGGCGCGCCTGCGCGTCGCCCATAGCGATTACCGCCATGAGGAGGTCGAGGGGGGGCAGGTCAGTACCCGCTTCGACAATGACGCCAGCGACGCACGTCTGGAGTTGACTCACCAGCCGCTGTTCGGCTGGCGTGGCGTGCTCGGCGGACAGACTCTGCGCCGCGACTTCAGGGCCAGCGGCGAGGAGGCCTACGTGCCGCCGACCATCACCCGCAACCATGCGCTGTTCCTGATCGAGGAATACACCGACGGCGCTTGGCGCTATGAACTGGGCCTGCGCCACGAATGGCAGGACATCGAGGCCGAGGGGCGACCGGACAAGGACCACCGCGGCACCTCGTTCTCCGCCGGCGCGGTGTGGAACTTCGCACCGGACTACTCGCTCGGCTTCTCGCTAAGCCGTTCGCAACGTTTGCCCAGTGCCGAGGAGCTCTACGCCGACGGCCCGCATGCGGCGACCCGCACCGTCGAACTGGGCGACACCGAACTGGACGAGGAAACCTCGCGCAACCTCGAGCTGACCCTGCGCAAGTTCGCCGGGCGCACCACCTTCAGCTTCACTCTCTATCGCAATCAGGTGGACGACTACATCTATGCCGCCGATACCGGGCGCGACATCGGCTCCGGCTACCGGGAGATCGAGTACCGGCAGCAGGACGCGCTGTTCACCGGCGTCGAGGGCGAGGTGCGCTTCCAGGCCACCGACGCCACGGCCCTGACCCTATTCGGTGACCATGTGCGCGGCAAGCTGCTCGATGGCGGCGGCGACCTGCCACGGATTCCCGCAGGGCGCCTCGGTATGCGCCTGGACCATGGTTTCACTTCCAGCCTCGACGGCCAACTAGAGTTCTATCGGGTGAATCACCAGCATCGCCTGGCCGATTTCGAGACCGAGACGTCCGGCTACAGCATGCTGGGCGCCAGCCTCATCTACCATGGCGCGCTCCGGCGTACCGATTACCAGGTCTATCTCAAGGGAGACAACCTGCTGGACGAGAAGGCCCGCGACCACAGCTCCTTCATTAAGGACGACGTGGTGCAGCCTGGACGCAACCTGACCTTGGGGCTGCGGATGACGTTCTGAATCTAGCGCGACTGGCCTCTTGCCGCTTGCTATCGTCTAATCCGGGAATGGCGAGAAGGAGGTGCACGATGTTCAAAGCCAGTCGGGTTTTGCAGGGTAATGTGCTCGACACCAGCACCGGAGAATTCTTTCCACTCATCAGTGCCAACTATTGCGTTGACGAAGCGGCTTGGCTGAACGAGCTGCTGCCGCTGGCCGATCCCGGCGAGGCCGGCATCGCGGCGATCCGCGAGCGGGCCCGGGCACTGATCGAGGCGGTGCGCCGCCGCGGCAATGTGGAGGACACCCTGGATGCCCTGCTGCGCGAATACAGCCTGGACACCCAGGAAGGGCTGATGCTCATGTGTCTGGCCGAAGCACTGCTGCGGGTACCTGATTCGGCCACCGCCGAGGCGCTAATCCGCGACAAGCTGAGTGCGGCGCAGTGGGCGCAGCACCTTGGCCACAGCGACAACCTGCTGGTCAACTTCGCCGCCTGGGGCCTGCTGATGACCGGCCGGCTGGTCAGTCCGGAAAGCTCCGACGGCCGGCCGAAGAAGGTGATCGGCCGGCTGTTGCAGCGCTCCGGCGAGCCGGTGATCCGCGCCGCGCTAAACCAGGCGATGAAGCTGATGGGCAACCAGTTCGTCCTTGGCCGCAACATCGCCGAGGCGTTGCGCAATGCGCGCCGGGCCCGTGAGCGGGGCTACAGCTATTCCTTTGACATGCTCGGCGAGGCGGCCCTGACCGAGGCGGCCGCCGAACGCTTCCTGAACGATTACCGCCTGGCGATCGAGGCGCTTGGTCGCGAGCCGCAGGTTGGCGGCGGACCGCGGCCGTCGATCTCGATCAAGCTCTCGGCACTGCATCCGCGCTACGAAGCGGCGCAGCGCCGGCGGGTGCTCGCCGAGCTGTTCGCCAGCGTACGTGAACTGGCCGAACTGGCCCGCTCGCTGAACGTCGGCATCACCATCGATGCCGAGGAAGCCGACCGGCTGGAGCTGTCCCTGGAGCTGTTCAAAAAGCTGCTCTGCGATCCGGCGATTCGTGGCTGGGGCGAGTTCGGCCTGGTGGTGCAGGCTTATTCCAAGCGCGCCCTGCCGGTACTGGTCTGGCTGACCCTGCTCGGCCGCGAGCTGAATACACGCATTCCGGTGCGTTTGGTCAAGGGTGCCTACTGGGACAGCGAAATCAAGCAGTGCCAGGTGCAAGGGCTGGAGGGCTATCCGGTGTTCACCCGCAAGGAAGGGACCGACACCTCGTACTTGGCCTGTGCCCGCTACCTGCTCGGCGAGCACTGCCGCGGAATGCTCTATCCGCAGTTCGCCACCCACAACGCGCATACCGTTTCCTGCATTCTGGCCATGGCCGAGACCCATCCGCCGCATGATTTCGAATTCCAGCGCCTGTACGGCATGGGCGATGCCCTGTACGACTGCCTCCTCGAACAACAGCAGGTGCAGGTACGCATCTACGCGCCGGTGGGGGAACACCGCGAGCTTTTGCCTTATCTGGTCCGCCGCCTGCTGGAAAACGGCGCCAATTCCTCGTTCGTGCACCGGTTGGTCGATCCGCGGATTCCGGTGGAGGCGTTGATCGGGCATCCGGTGGAGCAGTTGCGCCGCTGCAGCGGCCCGGCCAACCCGCGCATTCCGCTGCCCGTGGATATCCACGGGGCGGGGCGGAAGAATTCGCAAGGCATTAACCTGAACGTGCGCAGCCAATGGGAGCCGTTCGAGCGGGCCTTGCGGGTGCAACTGGAACATCGCTGGCAAGCAACGCCTCTGGTCGATGGCCAGGTTCTCGCCGGCGAGGTGCACGAAGTGCGCAGCCCCCAGGATCTCGATCGGGTGGTGGGCACCGTCTGGTTCGCCGGGGCGGAGTTGGTCGAGCGGGCCATGGCGCGACTCGCCGCCGCCTGGCCGCGCTGGAACGCCACACCGGTGGAGCGGCGGGCCGCCATTTTCGAGCGGCTCGCCGACCTGCTCGAGGAGCACCGCACCGAGCTGGTGGCACTGTGCATCCTGGAGGCCGGCAAGACCATCCAGGACAGCCTCGACGAGGTGCGCGAGGCGGTCGATTTCTGCCGCTACTATGCCCAGCAGGCGCGCCTGACCCTGAGGCGCACGGAGCTCAGGGGGCCGACCGGCGAGCGTAACGAGCTTTTCTACGAGGGGCGCGGCCTGTTCGTCTGCATCAGTCCGTGGAACTTCCCCCTGGCGATCTACCTGGGGCAGATCGTTGCCGCCCTGGTCGCCGGCAACTGCGTGCTGGCCAAGCCGGCCGAGCAGACCAGCCTGATCGCCGCTCGCGCGCTCGAATTGCTGTTCGCCGCCGGCCTGCCGAAGGAGGCGATAGCTTTCCTGCCCGGCGACGGCCCTGCTCTGGGCGCCGCCTGCTGCGCCGATCCTCACCTAGCTGGGGTCTGTTTCACCGGCTCCACGGAAACCGCGCGGCTGGTCAATCGCCGCCTGGCCTGGCGCGACGGTCCGCTGGTCACCCTGATCGCCGAGACCGGCGGGCAGAACGTGATGATCGTCGACTCCACCGCGCTGCCCGAACAAGTGGTCAAGGATGCCCTGCATTCGGCCTTCACCAGCGCCGGGCAGCGCTGCTCAGCGCTGCGCGTGCTCTACCTGCAGAACGAAATCGCCGGACCGGTGATCGAACTACTGCGGGGCGCCATGGCCGAGCTGCGGGTCGGTCTGCCGCAGCGCCGCGACACCGATGTCGGGCCGCTGATCGACACCCAGGCACGCCAGGCACTGCTCGAGCATGTCGATCTGCTCAAGGGCGAGAAGCGCCTGCTCGCCGAAGCGGGACTGGAGCCCGCTCTGAACGGCCATTTCCTGGCCCCGCTGGCCTTCAAGATCGACGGCATCGGCGAACTTAGGAAGGAGCACTTCGGCCCCATCCTGCACGTGGCGCACTATGCCGCAGAGGATCTGGAACAGGTGGTCGCGGCGATCAATGCCAGCGGTTATGGCCTGACCCTGGGCGTGCACAGCCGCAACGAGGCGACCGCCCGGCGCATCGAGGCCCTGACACGGGTCGGCAACCTCTATGTCAACCGCAACCAGATCGGCGCGGTGGTCGGCGTCCAGCCTTTCGGCGGCTGCGGCTTATCCGGTACCGGGCCGAAGGCCGGCGGACCGAACTATCTGCTGCGCTTCGTACATGAGCGCTCCACCGCGATCAATACCGCTGCGGTGGGCGGCAATGCCTCGCTGCTGTCCCTGACCGAGAAAGAGTGAAACTGCGCCTTCCCGCCGGGGCGAGGAAGGCGGCTGCTGTTCAGTTCCGCGCGCTCGCCGGCACTTGGCAGAGGCTGTTCTGTCCCCGCAGATAGGGCTGCAGGATCGGCGCCATGCCCTTGAGCACCTGTACCGGCAATGCCGAGGTGAAGCGGAACTTTTCCGCGGCGCGACCGGGAACGTAGGCGGTGAGGGTGCCGAAGTGGTTCGGGCCGAGGTAGAAGACGAAGGTAGCGGTGCGGTTCAGTGCCTGAGAGCTGATTACATAGCCACCGCGAGCGACCCGCTGGATACGGTTGTCGCCGGTGCCGGTCTTGCCGCCGATGGTCAGGGGCTTGCCATCGGCCTGCTGGAAGCTGCCGAACAGGCGTCGTGCCGTGCCGTTTTCCACCACCTGGGCGAGAGCGCCGCGCAGGGCTGCCGCGACCTCCGGGGCCAATACTCGGCGGGCACGACCGGGGGCGAGGCCGAGACGGGTTTCGTAGGGGGTGTCGACGGCGAATTCCAGGTTGTCGATGCGTACCACCGGCAGGCGCATGCCATCGTTGAGGATGATACCCATCAGCTCGGCGAGCGCCGCCGGGCGATCTCCCGAACTGCCCAGGGCGGTGGCCAGCGAAGGCACCAGATGGGGGAAGGGATAGCCGAGCTGCTGCCAGCGCTGGTGGATATCGAGGAAGGCCTCGACCTCCACCATGGTGCGGATGCGGCTGTCCCGAGCGCTGCGATGCCGGCTCTTGAACAGCCAGCCGTAGACTTCTTGGCGCTCGTCACGGCTGGCTTCCACTACCTCTTGGTAGCTGGCCGCCGGGTGCTGAGTCAGATAGCCCAGCAGCCACAGGTCAAGGGGATGAACCCGGGCGATGTAGCCCTGGTCGGGCAAGCTGTAGGCGCCCGGGCCGTAGCTGCGGTAGAGGCTGTCGAGACGTTTCTCGGTGAGGGTGCGGTCGTTCGGCAGGTGGGCGCGCAGGAAGGTGTCGAAGGTGGCGCGGTCGCTCTGCGGCAACAGGTAGCGGTGCACCGCGGCGAGTCGCACCGACGTGACGCGCAGGCCTTCGAGGAAGGTGGCCAGGCGCTCGTCGCTGTTCTTGCCCCGGTACTTGTTCCAGAAGCGGCGCAGGTAGACCGTGCCCTCGCGGTCGGCGAAGCGGGTCAGGTATTCCAGGCGGCGCGGGTCCTGGTCATCCTTGAGTAGGGCGACGCTGTTGTTCGGCGACTGGTAGATGGTGTAGCGGACGATGTCGCGCAGCAGACGCACGAAAGGCAAGTTGATCGAGTCGCGCAGAGCTTCGCGCATGGTCGGCCGGCGTCCGTTGTCCACCCTGTTGAAGTTGGTGAAGGTGTGCAGGCCGCCACCGGTGAAGAAGCTCTCTCCGGGGCTCGCCGAGTAGCGCCGCTCGAGGGCCGCGTCCAGCATGGCCGTCAGGGTTCCGCCGGGATTCGCCATCAGCCACTCGATGGCCCACTGGGTCAGGAAATCCAGCGGCTCGGTCTGGGCCCTGGCTGCCTGCAGGGCGGCCCGTTCCTGTCCGGCGAAACGCGCGTGCAGCTCGGCGATGATTTCCAGATAGGTGGTCAGCACCCGCAGCTTGGCGGTCGAGCCCAGCTCCAGCTTGCTGCCTTCGTTGATATCGAAGGGCTGTGTGGTGCTGTCGGTCTGCACCCGCACGAGGAAGCTGTCGCCACTGCGTTCGAACAGCGTGAAGCTGTAGCGCACTTCGGCAGTTTTTTCTGGCGATAGCAGGCGTTCGCCGAACAGACCAATGCTTTCGGCGAACGCCGGATCGGCCAGTTGGCTCAGATAGCGGGTGACCGCATCCTGCAGTTCACCCTGCAGGGGCGTGCTGGCGGACAGGTCGAAACGGTCGAGGTCGTACAGCGAGCGCTGCAGCAGGGTAGCCAGGCGGCTGCGGGCGACACTGATGCCCTTGGTGGTTTCGACAGGTTGGACCACGGGCTCCTGCATCCAGTCACGGAACACGGCGCGCTGGGCGAGGGCGGCCTCGGCCAGCACGGGGTCGAGCAGGCCGCCCTTGCGCAGCAGGCGGATGTGGCTGTCGGTGAGGGTGGCCAGTTCTGCGCGGCCGGCGATCAGGTAGTGGGAGGGGCGACGCTGGGCGATCAGCAGCGAAAGCACTTGGCGCAACGCCAGGCCGCGCTCGGCCGGATCGGCTTCCGCTGAGGCGAGCAGCCGGTTGACCTGTGTGAAGTCGGTGCCGTACCAGACCCGCAGGCCGTCGGCCAGGCCGTGCACTTCGCCGTAGCCCGGCGCGGCGGCGAGCGGCACGCTGTTCAGGTAGTCGCGCACCACGTTCCGCCGGGCCTCCATCGTCTGCGCTCCATCCTGGTAGGCACGCACGCTGGCAGAGAACATCTGCCGCAGTTTTTCCATCGCCGAGTCGGTCAGGCCATCCGGCGAGTGGCGGTATTTCTCGATCTGCGTGGCCAGGGTGCTGCCGCCGGCCGTCTGGCCGGATAGACCGAACATCTCGCGAACCTGCGAGAGCGCGGCCTTGGCGAAGCGTGGCCAGTCCACCGCGGGGTTGGCCAGTGGCTGCGACGGGTCGAGCAGATGGCGGTTTTCGATGAACAGCAGGCTATGCACCACCAGCGGCGGAATACCGGCATAGCTGGAATAAAATTGCCTCGGTAGGCGGTAGCTGTAGAGCGGCATGCCGCGGCAGTCGCTGATGGTCAACCCGGCCTGGGGTTTTTCCGCGTAGGGCGGGAACAAGCGGCGGCGGCTGTATTCCAACAGTGGTTGGGAGAAGCGTGCCTGGCGGGTGATCTCGAAGCCCCGCTGTTCGAGCCGCGGTAGCCATTCGGGCAACGCCGTGTAGCCCAGGCGGCGATCGTAGGGGCCGTATTCCGGAAAGTGGATCGCCGGGCTCGGACCATCGCCCACGGAGTAGCCGAGGGTCGCCGCGTAGCGGCTCAATTCCCGCGACTGCAGGCGCGAAGTCTGCAATTCGAAATAGAGCAGTACGCCAAGTACAGCGGCGCCGGCCAGCACCAAGAACCAGACCAGCAGGCGCCAACGCAACTGATGGGAAGGCGGGGGCGCGGAGGTCGGCAGGTCGCGCTCGGAGAGTGCGGATCGCTGTTCATCTCGCTGCCAAATTACACCCATATCGACCTGTACCTGGCGTTTCCCGCCTGTCTGCTTGTCCGTCGGATAATTAGCTTAGCCGTTGCCCGATGGCGCCGGGGAGCCTCTTTTGCCAGCCTTTTGTGCTTCATCTCTCTTTGTCGCGGAGGAGCGATCCTTCTGTGCCGCACTGACCCCCTCGAGAGTGGAGAAGGAGGTGTCCTTGGCAGTCAGCAGGAAGTCGCGCATGAAGGGGGCGTCCAGCATGTCGGCGCGGATCGCCGCATACAGCGTGGCGTGCAGGCCCTTTTCGCCGAGCCGCCTGGCGGTGACGTAACCGCGCGAGCTGTACTCGTGCAGCGCCCAATTCGGCAGGCTGCAGACCCCGCGTCCGGAGGCCACGAGCTGCAGCATCATTACCGTCAGCTCGGCGGTGCGCACACCGGCCGGTTCGATATCGGCCGGGTCGAGGAAGCGTGTGAATATGTCCAGGCGATCACGTTCCACAGGGTAGTGGATTAGCACTTCCTCGGCTAGGTCAGCAGGTCGGATGTATGCCTTGGCAGCCAGCGGGTGCTGGTTGGCCACGGCCAACAACGCCTCGTAGGTGAACAGCGGCACGTAGGCGATGCCGGGCATCTCCAGAGGATCGGAAGTCACCACCAGATCGAGATCGCCGCGCGCCAAGGCCGGCAGGGGCGCGAAGGGGAAACCGGAGGCGAGATCCAATTCGACTTCGGGCCAGGCATCGCGGAACTGGTCGATGGTCGGCATCAGCCACTGGAAGCAACTGTGGCATTCGATGGCCATGTGCAGGCGGCCGGCGGTTCCACCGGCGAGGCGCGCCAGGTCTCGTTCGGCGCTGCGCAACTGGGGTAGCAGGGTATCGGCCAGTTGCAGCAGACGCAGGCCGGCACTGGTGAAACGCAGCGGTTTGGTCTTGCGTACGAACAGCTGCAGGCCGAGGCGCTCCTCCAGTTCCTTGAACTGGTGGGACAACGCCGACTGGGTCAGATGCAGACGCTCGGCGGCCTCCACCAGACTCTCGGCCTCGCGCAGGGCGTGCAGGGTACGCAGGTGGCGCAGCTCGAGCATAAGAGGACCCCATGAAAATTTATAAAGTTAATCAAGAATAATCGGAGTTTGTCTCATGCTAGAGGCCTTGTCGACAATGCCGCCTTCACTGATATGGAGGAAGGCGCATTGTCCTGTCTCACACCCTCGGATTCCCGAGCATCGGTCGCAATCGTGAATTGAAACAGGCCCTCGAAGCCTATTGGCAGGGCCGGCTGGACGAGGCCGGTCTGCGTGCGGTCGGCCGCTCGCTGCGTGCGTCCTATTGGCGGATGCAGCGGGATGCCGGCATTGAGCTGCTGCCGGTCGGCGATTTCGCCTGGTACGACTAGGTACTCGCCCATTTGCTGCTAGTCGGCGCGATTCCCCCGCGCTTGGCGGATCGGCCTGGATACCCTGTTCGCCATGGCGCGCGGCACCCGGGCGCTGGAGATGACCAAGTGGCTCGATACCAACTATCTGGTCCCCGAATTCAGCGCCGACCAAGAGTTCCGGCTGAGCTGGGAGCAGTTGTTCGAGGCGGTGGCCGAGGCTCATCAGTCGGGATACAAGGTCAAGCCAGTACTGCTCGGCCCCTCGACCTATCTTTGGCTGGGCAAGGCTCGGGACGACGCGTTCGACCGGTTTGAACTGCTCGAACGGCTGCTGCCGGTCTATGGTGAGATTCTCGGCCGATTCGCCACGCTGGGTGTGGAGTGGGTGCAGATCGACGAGCCGATCCTGGTGCTGGACCTGCTCCAGGCCTGGAAAAACGCTTTCGAGCGTGCCTATCACTCGCTCCAGTAGACGCCGCCGAAAAAGTTGCTGGCGACCTATTTCGGCGCACTGGAGGACAACCTCGGCCTGGCGGCGAACCTGCCGGTCGGTCCGTGCCCCGCAGCAACTGGCCGGCGTGCTCGACCGTCTGCCAGCGTACAAGGTACTGTCCCTCGGCATGGTCGACGGCCGTAATATCTGGCGCTGCGATTTGGAGCAGGCCCTGCGGTCGCTGCGCCTGGTAGCCGAACGCTTCGGCCAGCGGCTGTGGGTAGCGCCATCCTGTTCGCTGTTGCACTGTCCGATGGATCTGGCCCGGTAGAACGGGCTCGACGAGGAGCTGAAGAGCTGGCTGGCCTTCGCCGTGCAGAAATGCACCAAGGTGGCCATCCTGGCCAGAGCCGTGGAGACGCCCAGGGCACCCGAGGTGCAGGCGGCGCTGGTGAAGAGTCGGAGTGCTCGGGAGACGCGTCGAAGCGCCCCGCGTATCCACAAGCCGGCCGTGCAGACCCGACTGCGCGGTATCGACGAAGGTGACTGGCGCCGGCCGACGACATTCGCCAAGCGTATCGTCAAATAGCATGCGCAGCTCGGTCTGCCGTTGTTCCCCACTACTACTATCGGTTCCTTCCCGCAGAGCGCCGAGATTCGCCAGGTGCGCCAGGCTTTCCGGCGTGTGGAGCTGGACGAATCCGGTTATGAGGCAGCGATGTGGGTACAGATCCGCCTGGCGATCGAGGTGCAGGAGCGTCTCGGGCTGGATGTGCTGGTGCACGGCTAGGCCGAGCGCAACGATAGAGTCGAGTATTTCGCCGAGCAACTGGGTAGCTATGCCTTCACCCATTCCGGCTGGGTGCAGAGCTATGGCTCGCGTTGCGTCAAGCCGGCACTGATCGTGGGCGATATCCAACGGACGCGACCGATGACGGTGGAGTGGATACGCTATGCCCAGAATCTCATCGACAAGCCGGTGAAGGGCATGCTCACCGGTCCCGTGACCATGCTGATGTGGTCCTTCCCGTGCGAAGACCTGCCGCGCGAGCAGCAGGCGCTGCAATTGGCCCTGGCGATCCGCGACGAAGTGCAAGATTTGGAGGCCGCCAGCGTCCGCATCGTACAGATCGACGAGGCGGCTTTGCACGAGGGATTGCCGTTGCGCCAGGCCGAGCGCAGGCATTACCTGGACTAGGCGGTTCGAGCCTTCCGCCTGTGCAGTTCGGGGGGGGGGCGACGAAACCCAGATCCACACCCACATGTGCTACAGCGAGTTCAACGACCTGATCGAGGCCATGGCGGCGCTGGATGCCGATGTCCTCTCCATCGAGGCTTCGCGTTCGCAGATGGAACTGCTCGAGGTTTTCGAGGCGTTCGCCTATCCCGGCGAGGTTGGTCCCGGTATCTACGACATCCATTCACTGCGCGTTCCTGACCGGGAGGAGGTACTCGCACTGTTGCGACAGGCCGCCGAACGCATCCCTCCAGAACCCCTGTGGGTGAATCCCGACTGCGGCCTGAAGACTCGCAGTTGGACGGAAGCCGAAGCGGCGCTAGCGAACATGGTGGCCGGAGTGCGGGCATTGCATGCGTCCCGGCTGCAGGTGAGCGAGAACAGCGCCTGAGCGGACGAAGGGAGAGTGGTTGCTCGTCAATCTTCATCAAATTGTCACGGTTCTGTGGTAACGCGCCCGAACGAATATCCGCACAATTTTGATCAGATGGAGTTTTGTTTTCCGGGTATTTGCGATGCGCATATTGTTCTTTTGGGTTGTCATGCTGTGCAGCCTGCCGAGTTTGGCGGCATCTCGCTGCGATCTTCAGGCGCCGACTGCCCTGGCCGATGTGGGGCCAGTGCAACTGGCCTACCAGAGCATCGGCCGTGAAACCGATCCGGCCTTGGTGCTGGTCATGGGGCTGGGTGGCCAGTTGATCGATTGGCCCGACGAGGTGCTGCTCGGCCTATGCCGGCAGGGCTTCCGGGTCATCCGGTTCGACAACCGCGACGTTGGTCTCTCCGCCTGGCGGCAGGAAGTGCCCAAAGCCAGCTTGACCTACGGGGTGCTGCGCCACCGGCTCGGGCTGCCAGTGTCCGCCCCCTATGCCCTGCGTGACATGGCCCGGGACACGCTGGGGCTGATGGCGCGGCTGCAAGTGCCGCGTTTCCATGTGCTCGGTGTCAGCATGGGCGGCATGATCGCCCAACATATGGCCGATCTGGCTCCGGAACGGGTACGAAGCCTGACTCTGATCATGACCAGTTCCAGTGCACTGGGTTTGCCGGGGCCTAGCGCGGCGCTGCTGAAGCTACTGGCGCAACGCGAGGCCGGCAGCCGCGAGGTGGCAATCGAGCGCCAGGTCGAACTGCTCGCCGCGCTGAGCAGCCCGCAGGTCGAAATCGACCGCGAACAGCTCAGGCGCCAGGCTGCGACGGCCTACGACCGCGCCTTCAATCCGGAGGGGGTCAAGCGGCAAATCCTCGCCGTCCTGGCCGAACCCAGTCGCGTCGAACTGCTCGAGCGCCTCCACTTGCCTACCCTGGTGGTGCACGGGACTGCCGACCCGTTGCTGCCGGTGATGCATGGCGTGCATGTCGCCGCGCATGTACGGGGCAGCGAGCTACGATTGATCCCCGGCCTGGCCCACCGTTTTCAGGAGGCCTTCAAAGAGCCGTTGCTGGCGGCGGTGCTGCCGTATCTGCGCAGTCAGCGTCGGGAAGCCCTGGCTCGGTTGTAGGCACGCATGGCCTGACGGCTGGCCGCTCGCTCAGATACTCGGCGAGCCGCCGCTGTGCGGCTGGCGGCAGCAGGAGGCCGAGTTTGGTGCGCCGCCAGAGGATGTCGTCGGCCTGCTCGGCCCATTCCTCGCGGCACAGGTAATCGACTTCTCGGCCGTACAGTCCGCCGCCCAGGTGTTCACCGAGGTCGGTTGCCTGAGTAGCGCCTTCGAACAGGCGATAGGCACGGCTGCCGTAGGTCTGGGCCCAGCGCTGGGCGAGCCCGTCGGGTAGCCAGGTGAACTCTTGCAGCAGGGTGCCTGCCAATACATCCGGATCCTCCAGCTCTTCGCCGCCGGGCAATGCGGTGCCGGCGGTCCAGCTCGGCTTCATGGGCGGCAGGAAGGGAGCTAGTTGTTCTAGCGCTGTCTCGGCGAGCCGGCGATAGGTGGTCAATTTGCCGCCGAAGACCGAGAGCAGGGGAGCTTGGCCTGGTCCGGCGGACAGGTTGAGGCTGTAGTCGCGGGCGATGGCGGCCGGGTCATGGGACTCATCGTCGAGCAGTGGGCGCACACCGGAGAAGCTGTGGCGAATGTCGCTACGTTGCAGGGGGCGCTTGAAATGGGCGTTGACCACTCGCAGCAGGTAGTCGATCTCGGTTTCGCTGATATTCACTTCGGCAGGGTCGCCGGCGAACTCCCGGTCGGTGGTGCCGATCAGGCTGTAACGCTGTAGGTAGGGAATGACGAAGACGAGGCGCCTGTCCTCGTTCTGCAGAATGTAGGCTTCGTTGCCTTCGTACAGCCGCGGTGCGATCAGGTGGCTGCCCTGAACCAGGCGGATGCGCCGGGGCGGACTCTGGTGCAGGACATCCTCGATGAAGCGGGTCACCCACGGGCCGGTGGCGTTCACCAGAGCCCGGGTCTGGACAGTGGAGCGGTGGCCGTCGGCCCGTTGCAATTCGATCCGCCAGATGCTCTGCTGGCGTTGCGCGGAAAGGCAGCGGGTGCGGGGACAGACGATCGCGCCCCTTTCTCTTGCGGCCATGGCGTTGAGCACTACTAGGCGGGCATCGTCCACCTGGCAGTCCGCGAACTCGAAACCGCGGCGGATTTCCGGTTTAAGCGGGCTGTCCGCTGCGAAGCGTACCGCCTGCGAGGCGGGCAGTTGCCCGTGGCCGCTCAGATGGTCGTAGAGGAACAGGCCGAGCCGGATCATCCAGGCCGGTCGCAACTGAGGGCGTAAGGGAAGTAAAAAGCGCAGCGGCCGAACGATATGGGGAGCCTTGGCCAATAATATTTCGCGCTCGGCCAGGGCTTCGCGTACCAGGCGGAATTCGCCCTGCTCGAGATAGCGCAGACCGCCGTGGATCAGTTTGCTGCTGGTGGAGGAGGTGTGTGCGGCCAGATCGTGCTGTTCGCACAACAGCACACGCAGGTCACGTCCGGCGGCATCGGCGGCAATGCCGACGCCATTGATACCACCACCGACCACGACCAGGTCGTAGAGTGGGGGGGCGGAAGAGAGGGAGGCTAGGGAGTTATTATCCATTTCGGCTAAGGTAACGGCTCTATGGTCTCATTTTCCACTTTCGAGTATGACTCCCGCTATCGATCTGCTGAAAAAAGCCCATGCCGAGTTTCGCGTGCATAGTTATATCCATAATCCCAAATCCGCCTCCTATGGCCTGGAGGCAGCGGAAAAGTTGGGGTTGCCGCCAGAGCGAGTCTACAAGACGCTGCTGGCCGCGACCGAGAAAGGAGAACTGCTGGTAGCGGTGGTGCCAGTTGTCGGTAGCCTGGATTTGAAGGCTCTGGCCAGCACCGCCGGTGTCAAGAAGGTCGATATGGCCGATGCCGGCGTTGCGCAGCGTAGCACTGGTTATCTAGTGGGCGGTATCAGTCCACTGGGCCAGAAGAAACGCCTGCGTACCTTCATCGACGAATTGGCTCGCACCTTCCCGAGTATCTTCGTCAGCGCCGGTCGCCGCGGACTGGAGGTGGAACTGGCTGCGCAGGTGCTGGCCGAACACACCCAGGCCAGCTTTGCGGCTATCGGGCGTTGAGCTTCGCAGACGCCGGGCTGGCGCCTGCGATCATGCTGCAGTCAGCATGCCTCGCTGTAACGACGCACGCCGGAGCTCGTCGGATCGGGCTGGAGGGGGCCATTGTCCGGGATAGGGAAAATCACCAGATGCTCGGCCGCCACACCGATGCCGACCTGTTCCCCGGGCAAGTGGTCGATATGGCTGGGGAAGACTGCTTCCAGCGGGCTGCCGGTGGGAAGCCGCAGGCGATAGAAAGTGGAGGCGCCGAGGAAGGTCTTGCCGGTGATGGTGGCCTTCAAGGCGCTGTCGGGCGTGTAGACAATGTCGTCCGGGCGCAACAGGACTTCCACGGAACTGCCGACTGGGCAGGTGTAGGCACGGTTGCCCTGAATCACGCCGAGTTCGGTCTGCACCGTCTCCGGGCTCAGTAACTGGCCGCGAATGAAATAGCCCTGGCCGACGAAGCTGGCGACGAAGGGGGTGAGCGGTTCGTGATAGAGGTTGTAGGGAGTATCCCACTGCTCCAGATGGCCATTCCTGAATACGCCGACATGATCGCTGACCGCGAAGGCCTCTTCCTGATCATGAGTCACCAGTATGGCGCTGGTTCCGCGCGCCTTGAGGATATCGCGCACTTCGTGGCTGAGCTTGCGGCGCAATTCCACGTCTAGGTTGGAGAAGGGCTCGTCGAGCAGCAGCAACTGTGGCTCCGGCGCCAGGGCACGAGCGAGCGCCACACGTTGCTGCTGACCACCGGATAGCTCGTGAGGGTAGCGCTGCACGAGATGGGCGAGCTTAACCAACTCCAGCAACTCGGCGGTGATGCGTTCTCGCTGCAGATGCTTACGGATACCGAAGGCGACGTTCTCCGCCACCGTGAGGTGCGGGAACAGTGCATAGTCCTGGAATACCATGCCGATGCGTCGCTTCTCTGGGGCCAGAGTGAAGCCGGCGCGGGAGATTACTTCGCCAGCGAGTTGGATCTCGCCTTCCTGTACCGATTCGAAGCCTGCGATGGCGCGCAGGGTGGTTGTCTTGCCGCAACCGGACGGGCCAAGCAGGCAGCCGATATCGCCCGCGTTCAGGTGAAGGTTGATCTGCTGGACGACCCTGTGGCCCTGGTAGCCGCAGACGAGATTACGCAGGTTGAGCAGTACGGAGTGGGTCATGCGTGGTGATAAGCCGGTTCGATGAGAAATTCCAGTAATGCCTTCTGTGCGTGCAGACGATTTTCCGCTTGATCCCAGACTACCGAGCGCGGGTCGTCGAGCAGGTCGAGACTGATCTCTTCGCCGCGGTGAGCCGGGAGGCAGTGCATGAAAAGGACATCGTCGGCCGCGAGATCAAGTAGCTCGCCGGTCACCTGGTAGGGCTTGAAGCGTGCCAGCCGATCTTCCTCTTCCGTTTCCTGGCCCATGGAGGTCCACACGTCGGTGCTGACCAGATGTGCTCCGGCAACTGCTTCTCGAGGGTCTCGGACGATCTGTACCCGGTCAGGGGCAATGGCGATAAACTTGGGTTGGGGGTCGAAGCCTTCCGGGCAGGCGATCCGGAGCTGGAAGTCGAATTGATGTGCCGCTTCGATATAGGTGTTGCACATGTTATTGCCGTCGCCGATCCAGGCCACTATCTTGCCCTGAATCGAACCACGTTGCTCGTGGAAGGTCTGCATGTCGGCAAGCAACTGACAGGGATGCAGATCGTCGGACAGGCCATTGATGATGGGAACCCGGGAGTTCTCCGCGAAAATCCTCAGAGTGCTGTGGGAAAAGGTACGGATCATCACCGCGTCGAGCATGCGCGACATGACAATCGCCGTGTCGCTGACGGGTTCGCCGCGATTCAACTGGCTGTCTCGCGGCGAGAGAAAGATGGCTTGGCCGCCGAGCTGGATCATCCCGGCCTCAAAGGATAGGCGGGTACGAGTCGAGGCTTTCTCGAAAATCATGCCCAGCACGCGGTTTTTCAGCGGTTCGAATAGGGTACCGCCGTTGCGCAGATCCTTCAGCTCGATGCCGCGACGAATCAGGTTGGCCAGCTCCTGGGGCGTGCAGTCCATCAGTGAGAGAAAGTGCCTTGCGCTCATCATCAGTTCCTTTCTTATATCGGTACAGGCTGCAGGCCGGACGTGAATCTTCACCGGAAAACTATGCCTGCAGCGGCCACTACTCGAGGGGGTGGCGAAAATGGGAAAACGGCGATCTTATAAGGAAAACGCAAAGCCGCGCAAACCAAGCCTGATAGCAATGAAAGCAAAGTCCATGCCTTTGCGTGAGTGGAAAAAGAGGGGCTTTCAGAGGGATGGGGTAAGGTTGAGCGCAAAGCTTGGTTTTCCGTTACAATGCTGCCATCGCGCCGATTTCGAGCCCAGCACAGCCGAGGTGACTCAATGGATATCATCGAAACTATCAAGGAGCAAATTGCCAGCAATGGCATTCTGCTGTACATGAAAGGTTCGCCGAATGCACCGCAGTGCGGCTTTTCCGCTCGTGCTGCACAAGCCCTGATGGCTTGTGGCGAGCGATTTGCCTATGTCGATATCCTGCAGAATCCGGAGATTCGCGCCAATCTTCCGAAATATGCCAACTGGCCGACCTTCCCGCAGCTGTGGGTCAAAGGTGAGTTAATCGGGGGGAGTGACATCATTCTTGAATTGTTCGAAAAGGGCGAACTACAGCAGATCGTCAGAGGAGCGGCCGACAAAGCCGATGCTTGAGACGTGTCGTTCGCACGGGCTGCGTAAGAGTTTATTGGAGCGAGTCGCAAATTTGCCGTGATTTTTTCGAAGAGAAAAAGGTTTGCACGCCGAAAATAGCGTGCGAATTTATAGCTTGCCTTGCTACCAGTAGTAGTTCATGAGGATGGTTCGATGAATGCCCGTATCAAGAGATGGGGCATTTATCGTGCGTTTAAGCGCGGAGAGCCAGGCGAGTACCGTACTTCTTCTGCGAGGCGGTCTTCGTGTTGGCTATCTAGCTTCTGGTAGCGGCAGCGCCCGAGAAGGCGCCGCTTCTATTTTCTTTACTTCGGATGTAACTGGGCGTCTGGCGAGAGTGAGACCGAAGAGAAACGTCCCGGGTTGGGGCGCTTTTGCTGGACGGTGCCCTGCTTGTGCTCGTCCTCGGTGGTGCCATTGCGGCTCCTACCGCTTACTCATCCATTTGCGATTGCAGATAATTTTCCAAACCGATCTTGTCGATCAAGTCCAATTGGGTTTCCAGCCAATCGATATGGTCTTCTTCGGATTCAAGGATGTCTTCTAGCAATTCGCGGCTGGCATAGTCCCCAATGCTTTCGCAGTAGGCAATGGCGGCCTTCAGGTCGGGCAACCCTGCTTGCTCAAGCTTCAGATCACACTCGAGCATTTCCTTAGTGTGTTCACCGATGAGAAGCTTGCCGAGCTCCTGAAGGTTGGGCAGGCCCTCGAGAAACAGAATACGCTTGATCAATTTGTCGGCATGCTTCATCTCATCGATGGATTCGTGATACTCATGCTTGCCGAGTTTCTCCAGCCCCCAGTCTTCATACATGCGTGCATGTAGAAAGTACTGGTTGATCGCGATCAACTCATTACCAAGGATCTTGTTGAGGTGCTGGATGACTATCTTATCGCCTTTCATGTCCATTCCTTTTGAATAGGGATGTCGATGGGGGCAGTTTGGTCTTTTGGACTGGATATGTCAAAAGCTAAGTGATTGAGTCTAATAGAGAATAAGTCTCTAGTGCGACTGTTTGGAGCGGCTGGATGGCGAGGAGAGTGTGATGGAGGAAGCCAAGACTTGCGGGGTCTGGCTTCCAGAGGCATCAAGAGGCAGCTAGCGCCGCCGGGCAGAAGGTTGCATCCTGGGTGTTTTGTGCCCCTTCGCCAAGGGTTTCTCGCGCGATCTGTTTGGCGACGCAGGCGCATTTGCCGCACTGTGTGCCAACGCCCAAGGCAATCCGCACATCACGATAAGTGCAGCAGCCGCCCTGAATTGCGCTACGGATTTGACCATCGGTAATACCTTGGCAAAGACATACGTACATAGGCGCCTCTGTTCGGCAGAGAATGACGTGGTTAAGAAGATCCTAATCTTAATGAGAATGATTGTCAAAGATTCGGCCGACCATTGGTCGGCCTATGCTCTGCACAGGACCTGAAGGCCAGCCCTTTCAAGGTCTTTACACAAACTCTCCCGATAATCGATCGGGAGAGCAAGACGATGTGGGATGCAATTCTGGCGCGGTTCGAAAAGCAGGCACCGGCCAGCGTCATGGAGCGTCTGGCGCTAGAACGGGCGATGCCGGCCGCCTGGATCGACGAAGTGTTCGAGACTCACCGGCAGCGCCAGTATCCACGCGAGCTGCTGTTTTCCACGGTGGTTGAGCTGATGTCGCTGGTTTCCCAGGGATTGCGCCCTTCGCTGCATGCCGCCGCGCGCTAGATGGACCACCTGCCCGTATCGCTGGCGGCGCTGTACGACAAGGTCAGGCGTACCGAGCCGCCCTTGCTGCGGGCCTTGGTTCAGGGCAGCGCCCAGCGCCTGAAGTCGGTCGTCTCGGCCCTGGGCACAGCGCCCTGCCTGCCCGGCTGGCAGGTGTGCATCATTGACGGCAATCATCTGCCGGCCTCGGAGAAACGCCTGGCGCCGCTGCGCGACCAGCGCGCCGCCGCTCTACCGGGGCATTCGCTGGTGGTCTACGACCCCCGACCTCGACCGGGTGACCGATCTGGCGGTCTGCGAGGACGCCTACGAGAGCGAACGCACCGGCGTCCTGCCGCGATTGGACAGTGCCCGGCCGGGGTAGCTGTGGATGGCCGACCGGCATTTCTGCACGCGCGCGATTCTCCAGTCCCTCCAGCAGGCCCGAGCCGATTTCATCGTGGGCCAGGATGCCAGGCATCCGCGCATCGTTCGCGAGGGGCCCTGGTACGACCGGGGCCGGGTGGAAACCGGGCAGGTGCTTGAGCAGGACATCCGGCTAGACGAGGGCCAGGTGCCCCGGCGGCGCATCGAGTTGCGCCTGGATCGGCTGACGGAGTCGGGCGAGTCCGTCCTTTGACTGTGGAGCAACCTGCCCGCGACGATCGCCAGCCGACTACGAAAAGGCCACTACCTGAAATCCCCTATCTCGGTGTCCACCAAAACTTGACCACGACAGTAGTCGGGCAGAGTTGCCAGTGGATGGCTTTGAGCAGGCTGTGGCTTGGGGCATCGTGGGGCAGGGTTTGCCAAGTGTGCTTAGGTAAAATTTGGGGGCGTCGATCGGCTAGGCCAGTAAAAAGGAAGCTGAATAGATGGAAAGGGAAGGTAGTTCCACTCAGGCGAAATCTACCCAGCCGCCCATTTCCTTCCACCGATTGACGATGCCGCAGAACAACTCGGCAGTTTTTTCCGTGTCATAGCGTGCCGAGTGGGCCTCGCGGCCATCGAATTCGATACCTGCACTTTGGCATGCTTTGGCAAGCACGGTTTGGCCATAGGCAAGCCCTGCCAGGGTAGCAGTATCGAAGCTGGAGAAGGGGTGAAAGGGATTGCGCTTGATGTCACAACGGGCCACAGCTGCATTGAGAAAGGCCAAATCGAAGCTGCTGTTGTGGCCCACTAAAATAGCGCGTTTACATCCGTGGGATTTGACTGCCTTGCGTACGCCTCGGAAGATTTCCTGTAGGGCGTGTTCCTCGCTAACCGCCATTCGCAGGGGGTGATCCAGCTTGATTCCCGTGAACTCCAGGGCTGCTGCTTCGATATTGGCGCCTTCGAAAGGCTCGACCCGGAAGAAATGACTGTGTTCGGGAAACAGGAGACCTTGCTCGTCCATGCCAATGGTAATGGCTGCAATTTCCAGCAGAGCATCGGTAGCACTATTGAAGCCACCTGTCTCGACATCTACCACGACCGGCAAGTAGCCACGAAAGCGATGCGCCATGGGATGGCGCGATGCATGAGTAGCATTGGACGTTTCGAGGATGTCATCGAAGCGTTCTTCGGTCACATTTTTTCCTCCAGCAGACGCCAACGCAGCTTTTCTCCTGCGCGCAATGGAACCAGAGTATGCTCACCAAATGTCATGCAGGCTGGTGCCGTCCACTCCTCGCGAGTTAGCGTTATGTGGTCGGTGTTCCGTGGGATGCCATAGAAGTCGGCGCCATGGTGGCTGGCAAAGGCTTCCAGTCGATCCAAGGCGCTGCGTTGCTCGAAGGCTTCAGCATACAACTCGATGGCTGCGTACGCCGTATAACAGCCGGCGCAGCCGCAAGCCGCTTCCTTAGCGTGACGGGCGTGTGGCGCCGAGTCGGTACCGAGAAAGAATTTTGTGTTACCGCCGGTGGCCGCATCCAGCAAGGCTTCTTGGTGAGTCTTGCGTTTGAGGATTGGCAGGCAGTAAAAGTGGGGGCGTATGCCGCCGACCAGCATGTGGTTGCGGTTGTACAGAAGGTGATGGGCGGTAATAGTGGCGCCAACATTGCTGCTGCTGGTTTCCACAAATTGAACGGCATCTCGGGTAGTGATGTGTTCGAATACCACCTTAAGCGTGGGGAAGTGCTCGATTATGCGGACTAGATTTTCATCTATGAAGCGCTTTTCGCGATCGAATACATCGACTTCGCTATGAGTCACTTCTCCATGTACTAGAAGTGGCAGGCCTGCTTCGGCCATCGCTTCCAATGTCGGAAAGATGTTGTCGATGCGTGTGACCCCGGCATCCGAATTGGTTGTGGCGCCCGCAGGATATAATTTCGCTGCATGCACAAAGCCTTGGGCCTTGGCGGTTCGGATATCCTCTGGAGAGGTCTCGTCCGTGAGGTAGAGGGTCATCAGGGGTTCGAAGCGACTGTCCGCAGGGCGTGCGGCCTGTATGCGTTGCCAATAGGCGCCTGCCTCGGACGCGTTGCGTACGGCTGGAACTAAATTGGGCATGACGATGGCGCGCCCGAACGTGCGTGCTGCATCCGTTACCGTTCGGCTCAGGGCGGCACCATCGCGAAGATGAATATGCCAGTCATCAGGGCGCAGCAGTATCAGTCTATCGGGCATCGAGACTTCCAGAAAAGTGAGGCTGCCGTGCATCCTACCGGAAAAGGCTTCAGGCGGCACTTGTCACTTGGGGCGGAAGGGAGGAGTGGCTCTGTAAAAGGCTGGGCGGCACCGCTACAATCGGCACCTTTTCGTAAACCCTGTGGAGCTGATGGCATGGCGGATGTGAAAAAGGTTGTCTTGGCTTATTCTGGCGGCCTGGATACCTCTGTGATCCTCAAGTGGTTGCAGGATACCTACAACTGCGAAGTTGTGACCTTCACCGCTGATTTGGGTCAGGGCGAAGAGGTCGAGCCGGCGCGAGCCAAGGCGCAGGCTCTCGGTGTCAAAGAGATCTTTATCGACGACCTGCGCGAAGAATTCGTGCGCGACTTCGTTTTCCCGATGTTCCGTGCCAACACCGTCTACGAAGGCGAGTATCTGTTGGGTACTTCTATAGCCCGCCCGCTGATTGCCAAGCGCCTGATCGAAATCGCCAACGCTACTGGTGCCGATGCTATTTCCCATGGCGCAACCGGTAAGGGTAACGATCAGGTGCGCTTCGAGTTAGGGGCCTATGCGCTGAAGCCTGGCGTCAAGGTGATCGCCCCCTGGCGTGAGTGGGACCTGCTGTCCCGTGAGAGATTGATGGACTACGCCGAGAAGCACGGTATTCCGATCGAGCGTCATGGCAAAAAGAAATCGCCCTATTCCATGGATGCCAACCTATTGCACATTTCCTATGAGGGGGGGGTGCTGGAGGACACATGGACCGAGCATGAAGAGGATATGTGGCGTTGGACTAAGTCTCCTGAGGCCGCACCAGATGTGCCGACCTACATTGAGTTGACTTATCGTGGAGGGGATATCGTTGCCATCGACGGTGTCGAGCGGAGTCCGGCTCAGGTGCTGGGTGAGTTGAACAGAATGGGGGGCGAGAATGGTATTGGTCGCCTCGATATCGTGGAGAACCGCTACGTCGGCATGAAGTCGCGCGGTTGCTATGAAACTCCCGGTGGCACCATCATGCTCAAGGCTCACCGAGCTATCGAGTCGATCACCCTCGATCGAGAAGTGGCTCATCTGAAGGATGAGTTGATGCCTAGGTACGCCAGCCTGATCTACAACGGTTATTGGTGGAGCCCGGAGCGGCTGATGCTGCAGCAGATGATTGATGCTTCGCAAACCAATGTGAATGGTGTAGTGCGCCTGAAGCTGTACAAGGGCAACGTCATTGTGGTTGGCCGTAAGTCGGATGACTCGTTGTTTGATGCCAGCATCGCGACCTTCGAAGAAGATGGAGGCGCTTACAATCAGGCGGATGCTGCGGGCTTTATCAAGCTTAATGCACTGCGTATGCGCATCGCTGCCAGTAAGGGGCGTAACACGCTGAAGTAATGCGAGGGGCAAGCCTGGGGTGGGCATTGCTCCGCCGGGACCCTTTCGTCGTCTTTCTGGTTTTGGGTGGGTATCTTTCTGCTATCTTGGATTCAAAGGGTCATTGTTTTGAGGCTTGGTGCGTGACGGTTTTTTGAGGGATCGCTGCCGTCATGAATTAGGTTGGGTCTGGTTGATTTCAAATGTTTTAGGATTTTGTTTTTTTGCTGCTTGACAGGCTGTCCTTCTAGGGTAGAATGCGCGGCCTCGGATGGGGAAGCCCGGCCGAAACGCTCTTTAACAAAGTGGAATCAAGCAATTCGTGTGGGCGCTTGTGGCAAGCCTGGCATCGCAAGACAGTCAGCACGTCCAAGCGACTCGTGAATTCATGAGTTGAGATATGGCGATTGCTGAGCCGAGTTTAGGATCTTAGGATCCAAACGAATTGAAACTGAAGAGTTTGATCATGGCTCAGATTGAACGCTGGCGGCAGGCCTAACACATGCAAGTCGAGCGGCAGCGGGACCTTCGGGTTGCCGGCGAGCGGCGGACGGGTGAGTAATGCCTAGGAATCTGCCTGTTAGTGGGGGATAACGCGGGGAAACCCGCGCTAATACCGCATACGTCCTACGGGAGAAAGTGGGGGACCCTCGGGCCTCACGCTAACAGATGAGCCTAGGTCGGATTAGCTAGTTGGTGGGGTAAAGGCCCACCAAGGCGACGATCCGTAACTGGTCTGAGAGGATGATCAGTCACACTGGAACTGAGACACGGTCCAGACTCCTACGGGAGGCAGCAGTGGGGAATATTGGACAATGGGCGAAAGCCTGATCCAGCCATGCCGCGTGTGTGAAGAAGGTCTTCGGATTGTAAAGCACTTTAAGTTGGGAGGAAGGGCGCTCGGTCAATACCCAAGCGCCTTGACGTTACCGACAGAATAAGCACCGGCTAACTTCGTGCCAGCAGCCGCGGTAATACGAAGGGTGCAAGCGTTAATCGGAATTACTGGGCGTAAAGCGCGCGTAGGTGGTTCGGCAAGTTGGATGTGAAAGCCCCGGGCTCAACCTGGGAACCGCATCCAAAACTACTGGGCTAGAGTACGGTAGAGGGTGGTGGAATTTCCTGTGTAGCGGTGAAATGCGTAGATATAGGAAGGAACACCAGTGGCGAAGGCGACCACCTGGACCGATACTGACACTGAGGTGCGAAAGCGTGGGGAGCAAACAGGATTAGATACCCTGGTAGTCCACGCCGTAAACGATGTCGACTAGCCGTTGGGCTCCTTGAGAGCTTAGTGGCGCAGCTAACGCATTAAGTCGACCGCCTGGGGAGTACGGCCGCAAGGTTAAAACTCAAATGAATTGACGGGGGCCCGCACAAGCGGTGGAGCATGTGGTTTAATTCGAAGCAACGCGAAGAACCTTACCTGGCCTTGACATCCTGCGAACGTTCCAGAGATGGAGCGGTGCCTTCGGGAGCGCAGAGACAGGTGCTGCATGGCTGTCGTCAGCTCGTGTCGTGAGATGTTGGGTTAAGTCCCGTAACGAGCGCAACCCTTGTCCTTAGTTACCAGCACCTCGGGTGGGCACTCTAAGGAGACTGCCGGTGACAAACCGGAGGAAGGTGGGGATGACGTCAAGTCATCATGGCCCTTACGGCCAGGGCTACACACGTGCTACAATGGTCGGTACAAAGGGTTGCCAAGTCGCGAGGCGGAGCCAATCCCAGAAAACCGATCGTAGTCCGGATCGCAGTCTGCAACTCGACTGCGTGAAGTCGGAATCGCTAGTAATCGCGAATCAGAATGTCGCGGTGAATACGTTCCCGGGCCTTGTACACACCGCCCGTCACACCATGGGAGTGGGTTGCTCCAGAAGTAGCTAGTCTAACCCTCGGGAGGACGGTTACCACGGAGTGATTCATGACTGGGGTGAAGTCGTAACAAGGTAGCCGTAGGGGAACCTGCGGCTGGATCACCTCCTTAATCGAAGATCCGGCTTTTCATAAGCACCCACACGAATTGCTTGATTCCCTGGCAAACAGCGATTGGGTTTAGACCCGAGAGTGAGACGATTGGGTCTGTAGCTCAGTTGGTTAGAGCGCACCCCTGATAAGGGTGAGGTCGGCAGTTCGAATCTGCCCAGACCCACCAATTGTCACGGGGTGTGGCCAGTGTCGACCTCGCGCAAGGCAAGAGGGGCCATAGCTCAGCTGGGAGAGCGCCTGCTTTGCACGCAGGAGGTCAGGAGTTCGATCCTCCTTGGCTCCACCATCCACCACCATCGCTGAAAGCTTAGAAATGAGCATTTCCCATCGGGCGAATGCTGATTTCTGGTCTTTGCGCCAGAACCGTTCTTTAACAATTCGGGTATGTGATAGAAGTACGACGCGCCGCTCGTTTCACTGCGGTCGGCGCGGTCAAGGCAAATGTGCGAGTTCAAGCGCAAATGTTCGGCAAATGTCGTCTTCACACCAGCCAGGCACGGCCGCGAGGCCACAGATTGCTTGGGGTTATATGGTCAAGTGAAGAAGCGCATACGGTGGATGCCTTGGCAGTCAGAGGCGATGAAAGACGTGGTAGCCTGCGATAAGCGTCGGGGAGGCGGCAAACGGCCCGTGATCCGGCGATCTCTGAATGGGGAAACCCACCCGGCACAAGCCGGGTATCTTGTCCTGAATCCATAGGGGCAAGAGGCGAACCAGGGGAACTGAAACATCTAAGTACCCTGAGGAACAGAAATCAACCGAGATTCCCTTAGTAGTGGCGAGCGAACGGGGAGCAGCCCTTAAGTTGGCGAGGGATTAGTGGAAGGCTCTGGAAAGGGCCGCCGTAGCGGGTGATAGCCCCGTACACGAAAGTCCCTGGTCAATGAAATCGAGTAGGACGGCGCACGTGAAACGTTGTCTGAACATGGGGGGACCATCCTCCAAGGCTAAATACTCCTGACTGACCGATAGTGAACCAGTACCGTGAGGGAAAGGCGAAAAGAACCCCGGAGAGGGGAGTGAAATAGATCCTGAAACCGTATGCGTACAAGCAGTGGGAGCCCACTTGGTTGGGTGACTGCGTACCTTTTGTATAATGGGTCAGCGACTTATATTCAGTGGCAAGCTTAACCGTATAGGGGAGGCGTAGCGAAAGCGAGTCTTAATAGGGCGCCAAGTCGCTGGGTATAGACCCGAAACCGGGCGATCTATCCATGAGCAGGTTGAAGGTTAGGTAACACTGACTGGAGGACCGAACCGACTCCCGTTGAAAAGGTAGCGGATGACTTGTGGATCGGAGTGAAAGGCTAATCAAGCTCGGAGATAGCTGGTTCTCCTCGAAAGCTATTTAGGTAGCGCCTCGTGTATCACTGCCGGGGGTAGAGCACTGTTTCGGCTAGGGGGTCATCCCGACTTACCAAACCGATGCAAACTCCGAATACCGGCAAGTGCCAGCACGGGAGACACACGGCGGGTGCTAACGTCCGTCGTGAAAAGGGAAACAACCCAGACCGTCAGCTAAGGTCCCAAAGTCCTGGTTAAGTGGGAAACGATGTGGGAAGGCTTAGACAGCTAGGAGGTTGGCTTAGAAGCAGCCACCCTTTAAAGAAAGCGTAATAGCTCACTAGTCGAGTCGGCCTGCGCGGAAGATGTAACGGGGCTCAAACCAGGCACCGAAGCTACGGGTGCAGCGCAAGCTGCGCGGTAGAGGAGCGTTCTGTACGCCTGTGAAGGTGAGTCGAGAGGCTTGCTGGAGGTATCAGAAGTGCGAATGCTGACATGAGTAACGACAATGGGTGTGAAAAACACCCACGCCGAAAGACCAAGGGTTCCTGCGCAACGTTAATCGACGCAGGGTGAGTCGGCCCCTAAGGCGAGGCTGAAAAGCGTAGTCGATGGGAAACGGGTTAATATTCCCGTACTTCTGGTTGCTGCGATGGGGGGACGGAGAAGGCTAGGCCAGCTTGGCGTTGGTTGTCCAAGTTTAAGGCGGTAGGCCGATCACTCAGGCAAATCCGGGTGGTCAAGGTCGAGAACCGATGACGAGCCTTCTTATACGAAGGCGAAGTGGTTGATGCCCTGCTTCCAAGAAAAGCCTCTAAGCTTCAGGTAACCAGGAACCGTACCCCAAACCGACACAGGTGGTCGGGTAGAGAATACCAAGGCGCTTGAGAGAACTCGGGTGAAGGAACTAGGCAAAATGGCACCGTAACTTCGGGAGAAGGTGCGCCGGTGAGGGTTAAGGGTTTACCCCGTAAGCCCATGCCGGTCGAAGATACCAGGCCGCTGCGACTGTTTATTAAAAACACAGCACTCTGCAAACACGAAAGTGGACGTATAGGGTGTGACGCCTGCCCGGTGCCGGAAGGTTAATTGATGGGGTTAGCGCAAGCGAAGCTCTTGATCGAAGCCCCGGTAAACGGCGGCCGTAACTATAACGGTCCTAAGGTAGCGAAATTCCTTGTCGGGTAAGTTCCGACCTGCACGAATGGCGTAACGATGGCGGCGCTGTCTCCACCCGAGACTCAGTGAAATTGAAATCGCTGTGAAGATGCAGTGTATCCGCGGCTAGACGGAAAGACCCCGTGAACCTTTACTGTAGCTTTGCACTGGACTTTGAGCCTGCTTGTGTAGGATAGGTGGGAGGCTGTGAAGGGGGGACGCCAGTTCCCCCGGAGCCATCCTTGAAATACCACCCTGGCATGCTTGAGGTTCTAACTCCGGTCCGTTATCCGGATCGAGGACAGTGTATGGTGGGCAGTTTGACTGGGGCGGTCTCCTCCCAAAGCGTAACGGAGGAGTACGAAGGTGCGCTCAGCGTGGTCGGAAATCACGCGCAGAGTATAAAGGCAAAAGCGCGCTTGACTGCGAGACAGACACGTCGAGCAGGTACGAAAGTAGGTCTTAGTGATCCGGTGGTTCTGTATGGAAGGGCCATCGCTCAACGGATAAAAGGTACTCCGGGGATAACAGGCTGATACCGCCCAAGAGTTCATATCGACGGCGGTGTTTGGCACCTCGATGTCGGCTCATCACATCCTGGGGCTGAAGCCGGTCCCAAGGGTATGGCTGTTCGCCATTTAAAGTGGTACGCGAGCTGGGTTTAGAACGTCGTGAGACAGTTCGGTCCCTATCTGCCGTGGACGTTTGAGATTTGAGAGGGGCTGACCTTAGTACGAGAGGACCGGGTTGGACGAACCTCTGGTGTTCCGGTTGTCACGCCAGTGGCACTGCCGGGTAGCTACGTTCGGAAGAGATAACCGCTGAAAGCATCTAAGCGGGAAACTCGCCTCAAGATGAGATCTCACCGGGGCCTTGAGCTCCCTGAAGGGCCGTCGCAGACTACGACGTTGATAGGTGGGGTGTGTAAGCGTTGTGAGGCGTTGAGCTAACCCATACTAATGGCCCGTGAGGCTTGACCATATAACGCCCAAACAATCTGTTGTCCGCCCCAGCAGGGTGGCCTGCAGAGGGCGCAGCCGACAGGCCGAAGATTTGGCTGGACCGCACATTGCCGGAAACAGGTTACTGCTATCACCGACCCGATTGGCTGTCGTGTCCTCGACACGGCGGCAGCCGAATTGCTTGACGATCATAGAGCGTTGGAACCACCTGATCCCATCCCGAACTCAGCCGTGAAACGACGCCTCGCCGATGGTAGTGTGGGGTTTCCCCATGTGAGAGTAGGTCATCGTCAAGCCCCTTTTGCGAACCCCCGGACCGTCTCGTCGGCCCGGGGGTTTTTGCTTGCCCCGGGCGCAGTCCCGCCCCGACAGGCCGGCCCCGCTAAGGGCGCCTCTCTCCGCAGGCCCGTCGGGTGGCGCCCCAGCCGTTTCCCTCCCGGCGCGCCGCTGTTCCGTTCAGTGCTCTTCCCTCGTGGCATCTATGCTTGTATGTCGGCAAGACCTGTCGGGATCACCACGCGCGAGGTTTCTCCAATGCCGGCTTGGTATAGTGGAACATTTGAATGAGGCGGTTTAAGTCACCATCAATTGGTAGTTGCACTCAGGGTCGTTGGGTAAACGCGTCAAGGAGTGTGAGGTGGTAGGTAGTATCGCAATAGGTGCAACCAGATGGGACGGTGGGGCTGATATCGTTCCTCTTGCTCGTGGAGCTTTAAGCGGTGTTCTTTCCGGACCCTTGGGTATTTTTCACATTCATCCGAAGCAGAGAGTGTGAAAATTTTCATTAACCCCTTGTGTATAAAAAGTTTTTCTGTAAAATGCGCGCCATCTTCGGAGCGTAGCGCAGCTTGGTAGCGCGTCTCGTTCGGGACGAGAAGGTCGCTGGTTCGAATCCAGTCGCTCCGACCAATCAAGGATCCCCGGATTTTCTAGGGGTGTTTGCAAGACGTCGATCCAGGTAAGAATGAAGCGCCCCGTTTAACGGGGCGTTTCGTTTTTGGGTCGGGCTGGTCGATCCAGCAGTGAAGTAAAAATCCTCTTGAGCTAGCAGGACTCATTCGGCGGTGTTTTCCAGCCAAAGGCATTTGCCATAGGAATAGATGGCTGTATTCATCAGAACACTACGCTTCACTATTTCTTAATAGGTGTTCTTCGAGCCATGACTGTCGGGTTGCTGCTTGTTTCAGTATACCTGACCGATCAACCGATGAATCATTCCATCGCTCGTCCGATATCGTTTCCTATAGTGTCGATTCTCGGCAGCCTCGGGCGTTCGGGGTTGCACTAATTGCATCCAGCGCCAAACGACTTCAAAGAATTGAACCACCTAACATAGTGTGACGGCTTTCTGAGGTAATAGAGCTATACGGTTCTGCGGAAGGCTAATCCATCGCAACTCAATAACCCGTCAGTCTGGTCAGAAATTGCTCTAGCAGTTGCGGTGTGTTCAGGTTGGCCAGCCGTGAATCTCCCGATGCGCATTGCAGAACTGTAGCCTCATGTGCCAGAAAGACCCGGCGTGGACTGCGCTAGCCGTCTTGCCAGGCCCTTTCGAGGGCTGGTTCCAGGCTCTTGGGGATCAAGCAGAATAGGGGCTCCCATTGCTGACCCTGACGTAGCAGCAAAGAACGTTCGGGGTAGGCGTTGGCATGTTGGCGCATGCTGTACAACAGTGCGGCATTGACCAGGGGGGGCATCGCAGGGCAAGACCAGTAGCCAGCCATGACGGGCGACTGCCAGTCCTGCGCGGATACCGGCCAAGGGACCCGGAAAGTCCGGTCTGTCGTCATGCACTAGATGATCGGCATAGAGTGCATAACGTTCGGTATTGCGATTGCAAGAAATGATCAAGTCGCTGGTGATCGGTCGCGTCACTGCGTGTAGGTGGGCAATCAACGGCTTGCCCCGCCACTCTAGCAACCCTTTGTCATGTCCCTCCATGCTTTGTCCCCGGCCACCAGCCAGCAATAGCACCGAGCAGGGAGGAGGGGCATGTCCGGGATGGTTATTGAATGGTTCCGCCGGTTGCTTGTGGTATAACTCCGGTCCGACTTCTCTGTGATACTGGAAGGCGGCATGAGTCATAAGGTTGAAGCGGCCTTCGTGCCATTAAACATTGCAGTCCTGACCGTCAGTGATACCCGTACTCTAGGTACCGATACCTCAGGCCAGTTGCTTGTCGAGCGCCTGAGTGCGGCAGGGCACAAATTGGCGGCGCGTCTGCTGCTCAAGGATGACTTGTACCATATTCGCGCCGTGGTAGCCGCCTGGATCGCTGACAAGGATGTGCAGGTCGTGCTGATTACCGGCGGAACCGGCTTTACGGGCCGTGATAGCACTCCCGAAGCCGTAACCTGCCTTCTGGACAAGCAGGTCGACGGCTTTGGCGAGTTGTTCCGCCATATCTCCATGGCTGAGATTGGTACTTCCACCGTTCAGTCCCGCGCTCTGGCTGGTCTGGCCAATGGTACCTTGGTCTGTTGCCTGCCGGGCTCGACCGGCGCTTGTGCCACGGCTTGGGATGGCATCCTGGCCGAGCAATTGGACGCCCGTCATCGTCCCTGCAGCTTCGTGCCCCATCTGAAGCCGGTACCGTCCTGTGGAGCGCGCGGATAGCCCGATGAAAAAGTCCGCGTTGATAGCTGTCGAGGCTGCTTTTGAATGCCTGTTGCAACTGGCCGAGAAGGAACCGATCGGCGATGTCGAACGGGTTGCACTGGATGATGCTGAGGGGCGGGTACTGGCCGAGCCTTTGATTGCTTCCTTGGATCTGCCACCTTGGCCGAACAGCGCAATGGATGGTTATGCACTGCGTCTAGTCGACTGGATTGGCGAGCCACTGGCTGTCAGTCAGACGATCTTCGCGGGACAGGCCCCCGAGCCTCTGCAGTCCGGCACTTGCGCACGCATCTTTACCGGGGCGCCGGTTCCAAAAGGGGCGGATTGTGTCGAACTGCAGGAAAACACCGAACTGCTCGAAGATGGGCGGGTACGCTTCAGCCAGGCCTTGCGTCCGCGACAGAACATTCGCGAGCAGGGTCAGGAAACCCGTTGCGGTGAAACCGTGTTGGTTGTAGGCACTCGCCTGGGGCCGGCGCAACTGGGGCTGGCCGCATCCCTGGGCATCGTCGAGCTGCCGGTGCGGCGGCGTCCACGGGTGGCGCTGTTATCCACCGGAGACGAACTGGTCAGACCAGGACAACCGCTGGGTCCGGGGCAGATCTACAACAGCAATCGCACCCTGTTGCTGAGCTGGCTGAAGCGCCTGGGCTGCAGCGTGTTGGATGCCGGCATCCTGCCCGATGATCCGCAATTGACCCGTGCCCGTCTCGAGGAGCTGGCTGAAGCCGATCTGATCCTCTCGACCGGCGGCGTATCGGTCGGCGAAGCGGACTGCTTTGGTCAGATTCTGCGCGAGGAGGGCGAACTGGCTTTGTGGAAGCTGGCGATCAAACCAGGCAAGCCGCTGACGGTCGGCCGCTATCGGGGCGTTCCCATCATCGCTCTGCCCGGTAATCCGGCCTCCTCGCTGGTCACCTTCGCCCTGCTGGCCCGGCCGTATCTGTTGCGCCGTCTCGGCGTGCGGGCCGTAATGCCATTGGCGTTCCAGGTACCGGCCGGCTTCGCTTGGAGCAAACCCGGCAAGCGTCGCGAGTACTTGTGGGCACGTCTGGAAAATGGACGTGCCGTGCTTTATTCGAACCAGAGTCCCGGCGTATTGCTCAGTGCTACCTGGGCCGACGGACTGGTCGAGGTAATCGAAGATACGACCTTGGCCGAAGGCGACTCGGTACGTTTCATTCCGCTGAGCGAAGTGCTGGGCTGAGACGTCGTACCGGAGCGTGTTCGACTGTTCCGTCGTCCATACTTGTTGAAAAGGAACGCTTTTCGAGGTGGGTAATGGCTGAGCACAAGGCATGGTTGGTGCTGCATGGTCGACAGGTCTCGAACGAGGAGCTGCGTACCGCTATTCTCGCCCGCCGGAAGGCGGGCTGGGAAATCGCTGTGCGCCTGACCTGGGAGGCCGGAGATGCTCGGCGTTTGGTCGGGGAGGGGCTGGCGGCAGGCTATCCGACCATCATCGCTGGCGGTGGCGACGGTACGCTGCGTGAAGTGGCGGAAGCCATGGTCCTGGCGGGCAGCGGTGCTAGTCTGGCGATCCTCCCGCTGGGCACGGCCAACGATTTCGCCCGGGCGGCCGGTATTCCCTTGACGCCGGCGGGGGCTCTGGCCCTGCTGGAGGTCACGCCCAGCGCGGTGGATCTCGGCGAAGTGGATGGTCGACTGTTTCTCAACATGGCCACCGGCGGTTTCGGCTCGAAAGTCACTGCCAGCACGCCCGAGGAGTTGAAGAAGGCTCTCGGTGGCGTGGCCTACTTGCTGGCCGGACTGACGCGCCTTTCCGAATTGCATGCGTCCTTCGGGCGTTTTCACGGACCGGGTTTTCACTGGGAGGGTGAGTTCCTGGCGCTGGGTATCGGCAACGGGCGTCAGGCCGGCGGAGGCAATCCTCTCTGTCCCGGGGCGCTGGTGGACGATGGCCTGCTCGATCTTTGCATAGTTCCTGCCCCTGAGGATGCCGAGAGCCCGCTCAGTACCCTAGGGGCCCTGATTTCCCAGCGTATCCTCGGTGGGGCCGAAACCCTCTCCATCGGCGCGCGCCTGCCGTGGATCGAGATCGAGGCCCCGGAGGGACTGGACCTGAACCTGGACGGCGAGCCATCGAACGGTCGGAGCCTGCGGTTCTCCACCCGTGCGGCTGCCCTGCGGGTACACCTGCCGCTCGACTCGCCGCTGCTATGCGGTAATTGCGGACCGCGAGCGGCCGAACCCGAGTCCTACTGATCGTCGAAATAGCGTTCGTGCCACTCTACCAGGGGTTGCGGAGCCTTGAGCTTGTGCCCGTAGATCACCGAGTACGACAGCACATTCTGCACGTACTGGCGGGTTTCGTCGAAGGGGATGCTTTCCACCCAGACATCGAAGGCCAGGTGATTGGCTCCACGCAGCCATTGGCGTACGCGCCCAGGGCCGGCGTTGTAGGCAGCGGAGGCGAGTACCCGGTTGCCACCGAACTGGGCATGTACCTGGCTCAGGTAGGCGGCGCCGAGCTGGATGTTGGTGTCCGGATCGAAGACCTGCCGTGGCGAGCTCAGCGGAATGCCGAACTTGCGCGCAGTTTCCTGGGCCGTCGCCGGCATCAGTTGCATCAAGCCGCCGGCACCGACGCTGGAGCGGGCATCGCTCATGAAGGCGCTTTCCTGGCGGGTAATGGCGAACACCCAGCTCGAGTGCAGGCCGCGGCTTCTGGCGGCACTCGTCAAGCTGTTCTGGTGGGCCATCGGAAAGCGGATGTCCAGATCGTCCCAGTATTGCGCTTGGCTGATGGTGCGGATGGCCGGGAAATACCAGCCCATGTCGTACGCCAGCCTGGCCTGGGCGACCATTTCCTCGCGGCTGAACAGGCGGCTGACGTGGTACCACTCGCGGCGCGCGTCGACGACCTGTCCGCGTGCGTAGAACTCCAGGGCCCGGCGGATACCGGCGGTGTTGCGCACCTTCTGCACCACCCGTGGATCCAGGGGCATTGGCTTATGGTTCAGTTGGTAAGGCACCTGGATGCGGTCGGCGGCGAGAAAACCGTAGAAATCCCGTTCGCGGGCGACCGGCTGGTAGAGTCCGGTCGCTTCCCGGCTCTGTGGCTGGGCCAGTTGCAGGCTGCGCGCCTGCCAGTAACGCCAGCGGTTGCTGTCGGCGAGCTCCGGAGGCATCTGGCGGGTCAGGCGATAAGCTTCGTCCCAGCGGCCCAGGCGCAGTAGCAGGCGGGCGCGCCATTCGGCTACGGTCTTGTCGCGCAGTTCGGGATCGTATTCGACCATCACCGCGAGAGCCCGGCTGTCGAACCGTCTGGCCAGCGACAAGCCGATTTCCCGGGCGATCGCTACCTTCTCGTCGTTGGAAAAGCGCATGCGCCGGGCATAGTCGTCGAGCAGGGCCAGGGCCTTGTCCGGCTCCTGGCGAGCCAGCCGGCGCAGGCCGAGACCGACCACATCGGCCATTCGCTCGCTGGCCGGAGCGAAGCGCGAACTCTGGCTCAGCAGCATTTGCGGCTTCTGCGCCACCTCGACCATTAGCAAGCCTTCGCGCTCGAGAGCGGGAGCGCTTTTCGCCAGATTCGTGGCTAAGCCGTAGTTACGCGCATCGGCGGCCAGACGCAGGCGCTGCCAGCGCCTCTGATCGGTCAACTGGCCTTCGGCGGCCCAGAGCCCGAACAGGGTGTCGCAGGTTTCCGGCTGCGACTTGCCGACCAGCCAGAGCTTTTCGGCGAGGGCTTGCCCTTCGGCCTTGCGCCCGTGGGTGAGCTGGTAGCGGCCGTACAGGCAGTCGAGTTCGGTGAAGTTCAACGCCGGATCGTAATAGTCGACGAAGGTCTGCCAATCGCCGCGTTCGGCCAGCCAGCGCAGCCAGCGCAGTTTCATCCAGCTAATCTGTGGCAGATCGCCATGCTCGGTGAGGAATTTTTCGATTTCCTCGTTGCTGGCGGTTTTCAGCCGGGCAGTCAGTTCGTCGTAAGCCAGGTGAGGCTCCAGCGGATAGTCGCGCAGGACCTGGCGATTGCGCAGGTAGAGGCCGGCATCGCCCTTGGCCAGCGCCCGCTTGGCCTGGTCATAGAGGAGGCGCTGTTCGCTGAGCGAGGCAGCCTCGGCGAGCGGGGCAGCCAGGGGGAACAGGGACAGGCAGAAGAACAGGCTGAGCAATCGGCTGCGCATGACGCTTCTCGGGGAGGGAGTGGCGACGGAGTTTCGCGGTAATGGAACTCATGTCTAGTTTAGCTGTAGCGCCGCCTTCATTGACAGCGCACCGGATAGCCAAGAATGCGCGAGTAGTCGGCCGGAACGTGACCGGTGCCCGACCCTGATAGAATGCGCGCCGATTCTCTTCGAGGCCCCGCCCATGACCCTGCTCAAGTTCACCGACGTTTCCCTCGCCTATGGCGCCATGCCGTTGCTCGACCGGGTGTCCTGGCAGATCGCCCGTGGCGAACGGGTGTGCATCATCGGCCGCAACGGTACCGGTAAGTCGAGCATGCTGCGTCTGCTCAAGGGTGGCCAGCAGGCCGACGACGGGGAGATCTGGCGCGCGCCGGGGTTGAAGCTCGGCGAGCTGCCGCAGGAGCTGCCGCGTGCCGACGAGCGCACCGTGTTCGATGTGGTTGCCGAAGGCTTGGCCGGGGTCGGCGATCTGTTGGCCCGATACCACCATCTGAGTCAGAACATCCACAGCGATGCCGATCTGGAGCAACTCACCCGTGTCCAGCAGGAGTTGGAGGCGAAGGATGGCTGGCGCCTGCAGCAATTGGTCGACAGCACCCTGAGCCGTCTGCAACTACCGGCCGACAAGACCCTCGCCGAGCTGTCCGGCGGCTGGCGGCGGCGTGTGCTGTTGGCCCAGGCGCTGGTCTCCGAGCCCGACCTGCTGCTGCTCGACGAACCGACCAACCACCTCGACATCGGTGCCATCGCTTGGCTGGAAGAAGCGCTCGCGGGCTTCAACGGCGCCGTGCTGTTCATCACCCACGACCGGGCTTTCCTGCAGAACCTGGCGACACGAATCCTCGAGCTGGACCGCGGCCGGCTGATCGACTGGAACGGTGACTACGCCAGTTTCCTGGTGCACAAGGAGCAGCAACTGGCCGCCGAGGAGACCGCCAACGCGCTGTTCGACAAGCGCCTGGCCCAGGAAGAAGTGTGGATACGCCAGGGCATCAAGGCTCGTCGTACCCGCAACGAGGGGCGCGTACGGGCACTCAAGGCGATGCGCGTCGAGCGTACCGAGCGCCGCGAGCGCCAGGGCCGGGCCAGCTTCCAGGTGGAAGCGGCGGAAAAGTCCGGCAAGCAGGTGATCGCCGTCGAGCATGTCGGCTTCGCGCACCCGGGCAGCGCGCCGCTGATCCGCGATTTCTCCCTGGTTCTGCAACGCGGCGATCGCATCGGCCTGCTCGGTGCCAACGGCAGCGGCAAGACCACCTTGCTCAAGCTGCTACTGGGAGAGCTTGCGCCGACCAGCGGGACTATCGAGATCGGCACCAAGCTGGAGGTAGCCTATTTCGACCAGTTGCGCCATCAACTCGAACCGGAAAAGACGGTGATCGACAACCTCGCCGAAGGCCGCGAGTTCATTACCATCAACGGTCAGAACCGCCACGTGCTGAGCTATCTCGGCGATTTCCTGTTCAGTCCACAGCGCGCCCGCACTCCGGTCAAGGCGCTGTCCGGCGGCGAGCGCGCGCGCCTGCTGCTGGCCAAGTTGTTCAGCAAGCCGGCCAACCTGCTGGTGCTCGACGAACCGACCAACGACCTGGACGTGGAAACCCTGGAGCTGCTGGAGGAGGTGTTGCTGGATTTCCCCGGCACTGTACTGATGGTCAGCCACGACCGGGCTTTTCTCGACAATGTGGTGACCAGCACCCTGGTGTTCGAAGGCGACGGCCGGGTCCGCGAGTATGTCGGCGGCTACCTGGACTGGCTGCGCCAGGGCGGCTCGCCGCGTCTTCTTGGTGTCGGCGAGCGCCCGGGGCAGGGCGAGGCGCCGAAGAAGCAGGCAGCGGCTCAGGCTGCCGAGGCGGAAATTGCCAGCCCGTCAAGTGCTTCCAGGAAAAAGCTGAGCTATAAGCTGCAGCGCGAACTGGAGGCGATTCCCGGCCAGATCGACGCCCTGGAGGCGGAACTGGCCGAACTGCAGGAACGCATCGCCGAGCCGGCCTTCTACCAGCAGCCGGCGGCCCAGACCGCTCCGCCTCTAGCTCGTCTGGAAAGCCTGCAGCAGGAGCTCGACCGTCTGCTGGAGCGTTGGGCGGAATTGGAAGAGGCCTGACCGGCCCGTCGCAGAAAACGCCCGACAAGGCCCGCCGGGTGTCGGGGCTTTCTCCCCGGCCAGCCGGAGGAAAGACCCGAAACTACAGCCACTGTCCGGCAGCGCTGGAGCTGCGGGGCGTGATCGAGGATTGCCGAGGCCTGCCGGCATTCCGAAAGGCGCGAAGCCGGAAGCTCACGCCGGAGCGGGAATACCGCGAACAGGCCTGCCTGGAGGAAAGCGTGCGTTGGGTGAGCGTGACGCCATGCCGATCGGGAGTCGAAGGAGCCGGGCGCGTCTGCTCCAATAGTTGCAATTGCTCAACCAGCACTTCTGGTCGTGCACCCATGGCACCGACTACGGCGTCCGAAGCTCGAGGCTTTCCTGCCTGCTTCTCCACGGCTTTCAGTATGAGCCATGCGCTGGAGACCTGGCTCGCCGGGGGCTGTCCGCTGACGATGAGCGCAGGCGAGGGACTGAATTAGTCTCCTCGCCTGCCGGGCGCCATTATTCGGTTTTTTTCAGACGCACCGCTAGCACGTCGCAGGGCGCGCCGTGCAGCAGATCGTTGGCCGTGGAGCCGAGCAGCAGGGCGAGGCCGTGGCGGCCGTGGCTGCCGACCACGATCAGGTCGCATTTCTTCTCCAGCGCGAGCTGGTGGATTTCCTGGCGCGGCTGTCCGAAAAGGATGTGCTGCCGCTCGGGCTGCAGTTCGGGGTACTGGCCGGCGAAGGCGGCGACCCGCTCGCGCGCCTGGTCGAGCTGCTGCTGCTGCAGGGTCGACAAATCCATCGGCACGTCTCCGCCGAAGGCCATGGCCATCGGCTCGACGACATGCACCAGCGACAGTTGGGCCTGGAAGTGCTTGGCCAGATCGATTGCGCGGCAGATGACCGGATGGCATTCGTCGGTGAGATCGACGGCGGTCATGATGTGTTGGTAAGGCATGGTCGTGTCCTGTGCGGTGAGTCTCTATCAAGTATGACGTGCCAGGACGAACAGGGAAGCCTTCGTCGGTATTGACTCGCGGTTCCTTGAGCCATGACCGGCAACACCCTGTGGCTGATCCTGGCGGCGCTGGCCGCCCATCGTGCTGGGCAGCCTCTACGAAAGCCTGATCCACCCGCTGACCATCCTTTCCACGTGGCCTCGGCCGGGGTCGGTGCCCTGTTGCTGCCGATCGCCACCGGCACGCAACTGACGGTGACCGCGCTGATCGGCATCGTCAAGAAGAACGCCATCATGCTGATCGACTTCGCCCTGCTGGCCGAACGCAACCAGGGCCTGGCGCCGCGCGAAGCCATACTGCTGGCTTGCCGGATGCGTTTTCGGCCGATCATGATGACTACCCTGGCGGCCTTCTTCGGCGCCCTGCCGATGGTGCTGGAGAGCGGCGGCGACGCCGACCTGCAGCGCCCGCTGGGGTTGACCATCTGCGGCGGGCTGGCGCTCTACACCACGCCGGTGGTCTACCTCTACCTCGACCGTTTCGGCCACAGCATCGCCCGTTTCTGGCACGTACTTGTCCGCCGTCTGCCTGCCCTATGAGATTCGCCATTCGACGCGCTGCTGGTCCAGGTGGAGGTCTCCAACCAGAACGTGGCGCAGTATCTGGCCCAGTAGGCCTAGGCGCTGACCCCGACTGGGCAGTCGCGGGCGGATCTCTTCCCCTCCCTGCACGGTGGCGCCGGCATAACCCGCAGCGGCTCGGGCAGCGGCACCTACCTGATCTCCAGCACGGGCTTCTTCACCGCCAGCGCTACGGGCGGCAGCGAAGGCGTCACCCAGAGCAGTAGCCGCAGAGTGTCGGGCATCAGCGACAACTACTCCGCGCAGCTCAGCCTAAGCTGGGAGCTGGACCTGTGGAGCAAGCTGCGTCGCACCCTGGAAGAGGACCGCGCCAGCGCCGCCGAACTGGCCGACGCCACCCTGAGCGCGCAGTCCAGCCTGGCGCAGAACTATTTCCAGCTCCGCGTGCTGGACAAGCGCATCAAGCTCTACGACATCAACATCCGTTCCTATGAACGCTACCTGCGGGTGATGCGCGACCAGTACGAACAAGGTCAGACCTCGCGGGCCACCCTGGCCCAGGCGGAAACCCAATTGGAGTCGGCGCGCGCCTCGTCCCTGAACCCGCGCTGGCAGCGTGCCCAGTACGAGCACGCCATCGCCATCCTGATCGGCAAGGCGCCTGCGGGCTTCTCTCTGCCGGTGGCACGCTTCAAACAGCGGATTCCCGAAACCTCCAATCGCGTCGTGCCTAGAATAATCTTTTGCGCGTTGCCCGTGATAAACCGGCGTCCGGTATCCGACGCACAGGGTCGCGGCCTCGCGTCCGGGACCTGTGTGGCACCGAACAGATCGAATCGCTCACTGTCCAGCGCTACCGTCTTCGACGCTGTGCTCATTGCTCTTGGCCTTCAGGAAGGTATGACCCATTTTACCTGGTGGGGCTTTCGCGACAGCCTCTTTAGGGCGGGGAAGGATAGCGCGGACGGCGTAGCCGTCCCTTCATCAGGTAAAATGCCGGCATGAAACAGACCAAGACCCTGCAAGTTCGCGTTCGAGACAAGCATGCCCCGCTGCTGCGCCAGATGGCCCGCGGCGTCAACTTCGTCTGGAATTACCTGAACGAACCGAGCCAGCGCTCGATTCGCGAGCGCGGGGTCTTTCTGTCCGCCTATGACATGCACCCCTACATTTCGTCATGAGTCCATCCAACCTCCTTCGGGCAAGAGCGTGGACGAGGGAAGCGGTCAACGGATGGCGGCGGGAAAACGGGAATGGATTCGTTTGGTTTTAGCAGGGAAGGTACGGCCCGTGGCCGGCGACGCTTCCTATCGATGTCGGATAATTCATGACGGCGATGAACCCGATGAATACCTGGAACAGACGGATGCTCTGCTGCGTCCTGGCTGGCCTGCTCACGGCCTGCTCATCGGCGGGGCCGGGAGAGGGACAGCAGGGCGGCGCGGCCCGGACCCAGCAATCCGGGCAGCCGAAGCCGGCCGTGGATGCCGGCGGGGCCGAGATGTTGCCGGTGGTTTCCTGGCGCCTGTCGCCCGGTCCGATCGAAAGCCGCGCGATCGAGGCGCCGGGCATGCGGCCGGTGTTTCTGGTCGGCGACGACAATCTGTCGAGGAGCTGGTTGCGGGCGAAGCGGGACCGGCTGCGGCGCTTGAATGCGCTCGGCCTGGTGGTGAACGTCGCTTCGTCGGCGGGTCTCGCGGAGTTGCGCGGGCTGGCGGAGGGACTGTCGCTGATCCCGGTGTCCGGCGACGATCTGGCGGCCTTGCTGGGGTTCGCCCACTACCCGGTGCTGGTCACTTCCACCTATATCGAGCAATGGCCTTGAGCCTTGCGAGGCCCTGCCGGTGCCACGAGGCGGGGCGCTCTGCGCGGGGCAGGGCGCTTGCCAGGGATCAGAGCAGCGATTTGCCGTAGCAGTTGGAGCTGTGACGTTCGAGGATCACGTTGTCGATGCCGGCCTTGTGCAGCAGTTGGCCGAGGAGCAGGCCGGACGGACCGGCGCCGATGATTGCCACTTGAGTCTTCATTGTTTTTGTCTCTCCGGGTCGGGGCCGGCCTGCCCGTGCAGGGCCGGCTGCGCTGAAGGCCTCTGCATTTGTGTTGGGATGGATCAGGAAAGTAAGGTGATTTGGACGGTATTACCGGTAATTTCGAATGATTTGTTCAGTTATCGGGCCAGAGGATAGCGCAGCCCATGAGGCCGATCGCACCCGACATTCCGGTGTTCAAGCTGTACGGTGAACGGCTGGCCTAGCCGACGCCGGACCTTTTGCATTGCGAGTCGATCCCGCAGCGCAGCAGCTTGCATCGCTGGGAGATCAGGCCGCACCGGCATGCCGACCTGTTTTAGTTGCTCTATGTCCAGGCGGGCGAGGCGCTGGTCGAGGTGGAGAACCAGCCCTCCTGCTCGTGCTGCGGGCAGGTGTGGGAGAGCCTGCCGTTGGCGGTGCGTACCTGGACGTGCCCGGACTGCCAAGCCCGGCACGACCGGGACGGCAACGCGGCAATCAATTTGAAGCATTACGCCGTGAGTTCCACGGTGTCGGCCTGTGGAGGGGAAGGCGCTGGCCCTGGCGGCAACGCCAGAGTGAAACCGGCCCCGTCGAAGCAGGAAGTTAGCAAAAAGCTACCTATGGGTAGCTTTGGATAGGTCTAACAGAACGGAATGACCATCGCCCGCGGTTTGTGCCTTGCCGAACGCGGCCCTGGCTTGTTTTCGGCAGCAGCGCAAGCGGGGGAACGGATGACTCGCCTTGGAGCTTTCGCGTGCGCCACCCCTTGCCCAAAGGGGCGGGCAGGTGCTGAATGCACCCATGGCCTACCGTCGAGATTCCTCCGGCGGGCAGTATCCGAGCCGCTCCGGGTGTCGCACGACTATCCTGATGCCGGCAGCGGGCGCACGGGGCCGCAGCGGTTAGCGCGATCCGCGGCCGCTCCGACGCGGCCAGTTCAGTTTCTATTGGGAGAATCAGCCGATGATCTATAAAGGTAAAGCCATCAGGGTTCAGGCCCTCGGGGATGGCATCGCCGAGATGCAGTTCGACCTTGAGGGCGATTCCGTCAACAAATTCAATCGCCTCACGCTGAACGAGTTCCGCCAGGTGGTCGATGTGCTGCGGGCGGAGACTTCGCTCAAGGGTGTGTTGGTTTCCAGCGCCAAGGGCATGTTCATCGTTGGCGCCGATATCACCGAATTCCTCGAACTGTTCCGGGCGCCCGAGGAGGAACTGCGCGGTTGGTGCCTGGAGGTCAACCGGATCTTCTCGGATTTCGAGGACCTGCCGGTGCCGACTGTGGTGGCGATCAACGGCATGGCTCTCGGTGGCGGCTTCGAGATGTGCCTGGCCTGCGACTTCCGGGTGATGGCCGAGTCGGCCAAGGTGGGGCTGCCGGAGGTCAAGTTGGGAATCAACCCCGGCTTCGGCGGCACCGTGCGCCTGCCGCGGCTGATCGGCAGCGACAATGCCATCGAGTGGATCGCCGCCGGCAAGGAGAACGGCGCCGCCGAGGCGCTCAAGGTCGGCGCGGCGGATGCCGTGGTCGCCGACGAGCGGCTGCGCGAGGCGGCCCTCGACCTGCTGAAGCGGGCCGCCGCCGGCGAACTGGACTTCCGCGCCCGCCGTCAGCCGAAGCTGGAGCCGCTCAAGCTCGGCAACATCGAGCAGATGCTGGCCTTCGAGAGCGCCAAGGCCTACGTGGCTGCCCAGGCCGGTCCGCATTACCCGGCGCCCCTGGCGGCGGTGAAGACCATCCAGAAGGCTGCCAACGCCGCGCGCGAGGCGGCGCTGGAGATCGAGGTCGGCGGCTTCGTCAAGCTGGCCGCCACCACGGTGGCGCAGAACCTGGTCGGGCTTTTCCTCAATGAGCAGGAACTCAAGCGCAAGGCCAGGAAATACGACAAGGACGCCCGCGAGGTGAAGCAGGCGGCGGTGCTCGGTGCCGGCATCATGGGCGGCGGCATCGCCTACCAGTCGGCGCTCAAGGGGACGCCGATCCTGTTGAAAGATATCCGCGAGGAGTCCATCCGCCAAGGCCTGGCCGAAGCCGACAAGCTGCTCGCCAAGCGGGTGGAGAAGGGCCGCCTGACGGTCGGGCAGATGGCCGAGGTGCTCAACGGCATCCGTCCGACCCTGTCCTACGGCGATTTTCTCCAGGTCGACCTGGTGGTCGAGGCGGTGGTCGAGCGGCTCGAGATCAAGCAGGCGGTGCTCGCCGAGGTGGAGGCCCAGGTGCCGGAGGAGGCGGTGATCGCCTCCAATACCTCGACTATCTCCATAAGCCGGCTGGCCGACTCGCTCAAGCGTCCGCAGCGCTTCTGCGGCATGCACTTCTTCAACCCGGTGCCGCTGATGACGCTGGTGGAGGTCATCCGGGGCCGGCAGACCGACGAGCGGACCATCGCCACCACCGTCGCCTACGCGCGCAAGATGGGCAAGACGCCCATCGTGGTCAACGACTGTCCGGGGTTCCTGGTCAACCGCGTGCTCTTCCCGTATCTCGCCGGCTTCACTCGGCTCCTGGCCGCCGGCATCGATTTCCGGCGCGTCGACCGGGTGATGGAGGGGTTCGGCTGGCCGATGGGGCCGGCCTACCTGCTCGATGTGGTCGGTATCGACACGGCGGTGCATGCGCGCAACGTGCTTGCCGAAGGCTATCCCGAGCGGATGAAGGAGGAGGGCGATACCGCCATCGACGTGCTGCTCAAGGCCGGCCGTCTCGGCCAGAAGAGCGGCAGCGGCTTCTACGCCTACGAGCGCGACGGCGGCGCCAAGCCGAAGAAGCTGGAGGACCCGCAGGTGGCCGAACTGCTCGGTCCGCTGGTGCGCGAGACGGGCGAGCTGAACGACGAGGAGATCGTCGCGCGGCTGATGCTGCCGCTGTGCCTGGAGACGGTGCGCTGTCTAGAGGAGGGCATCGTCGAGTCGGCCGCCGAGGCGGATATGGGCCTGATCTACGGCATCGGTTTCCCGCCCTTCCGTGGTGGTGCGCTGCGCTACATCGACACCCTCGGCGTCGCCCGCTTCGTCGAACTGGCCGACCGCCACGCCGACCTGGGGCCGCTGTACCGACCGACCGAACAACTGCGCGAAATGGCCCGCCAAGGCCGTACGTTTTTTGCCTGAGGGAGAGAGCCAAGTCATGAGTCCGAATCCGAAAGATGCCGTCATCGTCGACTTCGCCCGCACCCCGATGGGCCGTTCCAAGGGCGGCATGCACCGCCACACCCGCGCTGAGAACCTTTCCGCGCATCTCATCACCGAGTTGCTGGCGCGCAATCCGCAGGTCAACCCGGCGGAGGTCGAGGACGTGATTTGGGGCTGCGTCAACCAGACCCTGGAGCAGGGCTGGAACATCGCGCGCATGGCCGCGCTGTTGACGCCGATCCCGCACGGCAGCGGCGCGCAGACCGTCAACCGTCTATGCGGCTCCTCGATGAGCGCGCTGCACAGCGCGGTGCAGGCGATCCAGACCGGCAACGGCGAGGTATTCGTGGTCGGTGGCGTCGAGCACATGGGCCACCTGCCGATGACCCACGGAGTCGATCCGAACCCGAAGCTGTCCCTGCAGGTGGCCAAGGCCGCCGGGATGATGGGGCTGACCGCCGAGATGCTGGCGATGATGCATGGCGTGACCCGCGAGCAGCAGGACGCCTTCGCCCTGCGCTCGCACCAGCGGGCGCACCGCGCCACGGTCGAGGGTCACTTCGCCGAGGAAATAATACCGATCGAAGGTTACGACGAGCACGGCCAGTTGCGGGTCTTCGAGCAGGACGAGACGATCCGCCCGGATACCACCCTGGAGGGCCTGGCCAAGCTCAAACCGGTGTTCAACCCGAAGAGCGGTACTGTCACCGCGGGCAGTTCCTCGCAGATCACCGACGGCGCTTCCTGCATGATCGTCATGTCCGGCCAGCGCGCCCGCGACCTGGGCATCCGGCCGCTGGCCGTGGTGCGCGCCATGGCGGTGGTCGGGGTTGACCCGTCGATCATGGGCTACGGTCCGGTGCCGGCCACCCAGAAGGTGCTGGCGCGGGCCGGACTGTCGATGGCCGACATCGACTTCGTCGAGCTCAACGAAGCCTTCGCCGCCCAGGCCATCCCGGCGCTCAAGGACCTCAAGTTGCTCGACGTGCTGGACGACAAAGTCAATCTGCACGGCGGCGCCATCGCCCTGGGCCATCCCTTCGGCTGTTCGGGAGTGCGGATTTCCGGCACTCTGCTGAACATCATGCGGCAGAAGGGCGGCACCTTGGGGTTGGCGACCATGTGCATCGGTCTCGGCCAGGGCATCGCCACCGTCTTCGAGCGCGTCTGAGCCCGCTCGGCCAGTGCGACTGGGGCCTGTGCCCCGGTCGCGTTTTTCGCGCCCCCTGGGCGTATTCCTTTCCCGGAGAGCGCCATGACTGTACAACCCGGTCTCTACCGACATTACAAGGGAGCCGAATACCGCGTGCTCGGCATGGTCCGGCATTCCGAGAGCGAGGAGGAACTGGTGCTCTACCAGGCCCTGTACGGCGATTTCGGGCTCTGGGTCCGACCGCTGGCGATGTTCGCCGAAAGTGTCGAAGTTGACGGTCGCCGGATGCCGCGCTTTGCTTTGATTGGGGCGGAAACCCCGGCTTTTCCGGCTATCTAGGCCATAAGTACGGCCGGGCTGCCCTTGACCGCGCGTCGGCGGCCACTATATATAGCGCCGAACAGGAGCCTTGCGGTCGGTTGATTGAATCACTTTCGGCGTCCGAGGCCCCGAACTGCGTTGCCGCTCCTCGTTATAGCCCGGCTATGACCCCGTCACAGCGCCTTGTCTCGGAATTTCCCTCGGCCGAACCTGCGTTCAAGTACCGGCCTGGCAGGCAGACGCTCCTCGCTTTCACCTTTCGAATTAGGAATGCTCAGATCCATGGGTAAATCGCTGGTCATCGTGGAATCCCCGGCTAAGGCCAAGACCATCAACAAGTATCTGGGCAGCCAGTACGTGGTGAAGTCGAGCATCGGCCATATCCGTGACCTGCCCACCAGCGGCTCGGCCAGTACCGCCAAGGAGCCGGCCAAGCGCGGCAAGGGCATGGCCGAAGGGCCGGCGTTGTCGCCCAGGGACAAGGCCAAGCGTCAATTGTTCGCGCGCATGGGGGTCGATCCCGAGCACGGCTGGCAGGCCCATTACGAAATCCTGCCGGGCAAGGAAAAGGTGGTCGACGAGTTGCGCCGCCTGGCCCGGGAAGCCGACACCATCTATCTCGCCACCGACCTGGACCGCGAAGGGGAGGCCATTGCCTGGCACCTGCGCGAATCCATCGGCGGCGACGAGGAGCGCTACAAGCGCGTGGTGTTCAACGAAATCACCAAGAAGGCGATCCAGGAAGCTTTCTCCCAGCCGGGCGACCTGGATATCAACCGGGTTAATGCGCAGCAGGCGCGGCGCTTCCTCGACCGGGTGGTCGGCTACATGGTTTCGCCGCTGCTCTGGCAGAAGATCGCTCGCGGCCTGTCCGCCGGCCGCGTGCAGTCGGTGGCGGTGAAGCTGATCGTCGAGCGCGAGCGGGAGATCCGCGCCTTCATCCCGGAGGAGTTCTGGGAGGTGCATGCCGACCTGGGTACTGCCCGCGGCGACAAGGTGCGCTTCGAGGTGGCCAGGGAGAACGGCGAAGCGTTCCGCCCGCTCAACGAGGCCCAGGCCATGGCCGCGCTGGAGAAGCTCAAGGCCTCCAGCTACCGGGTGCTCAAGCGCGAGGACAAGCCGACCCGCAGCAAGCCCTCGGCGCCCTTCATCACCTCGACCCTGCAGCAGGCGGCGAGCAACCGCCTCGGCTTCTCGGTGAAAAAGACCATGATGATGGCCCAGCGCTTGTACGAGGCCGGCTACATCACCTACATGCGGACCGACTCGACTAACCTCTCCGCCGATGCTCTGGAAATGGCGCGTGGCTTTATCGACAGCGAGTTCGGTGGGAAGTACCTGCCGGCTAAGCCCAATGTCTACACCAGCAAGGAAGGCGCCCAAGAGGCCCACGAGGCGATCCGTCCCTCCGACGTCAACCTGCGGCCGAACCAGTTGGCCGGCATGGAGCGCGACGCAGAGCGCCTCTACGAGCTGATTTGGCGCCAGTTCGTCGCCTGCCAGATGCCACCGGCCGAATACCTGTCGACCAGCGTCAGCGTCCAGGCCGGCGACTTCGAGCTGCGCGCCAAGGGCCGTATCCTCAAGTTCGACGGCTATACCCGTGTGCTGCCGCAACTGGCCAAGCCCGGCGAGGACGACGTGCTGCCGGAGATGAGCGAGGGCGAACTGCTCGATCTGCTCAAGCTCGATCCCAGCCAGCATTTTACCAAGCCGCCGGCGCGCTACAGCGAGGCCAGCCTGGTCAAGGAGATGGAAAAGCGCGGGATCGGCCGGCCATCCACCTACGCGGCGATCATCTCGACCATCCAGGAGCGCGGCTACGTGACCCTGCAGAATCGCCGTTTCCATTCGGAGAAGATGGGCGAGATCGTCACCGAGCGGCTCGGCGAGAGCTTCGCCAACCTGATGGACTACGGCTTTACCGCCAGCATGGAGGAGCATCTGGACGACGTCGCCCAGGGCGAGCGCGACTGGAAGAACCTGCTCGACGAGTTCTACGGCGATTTCCGCAGGAAGCTGGAGGCGGCCGAATCCAGCGAAGCCGGCATGCGCGCTAACCAGCCGACCCTGACCGACATTCCCTGCCGCGAATGCGGCCGGCCGATGATGATCCGCACCGCCTCGACCGGCGTGTTCCTCGGCTGCTCGGGCTATAACTTGCCGCCCAAGGAGCGCTGCAAGGCGACCGTCAATCTGATCCCAGGCGACGAGATCGCCGCGGACGACGAGGGCGAGTCCGAGTCCCTGCTGCTGCGCCACAAGCGCCGCTGCCCGAAGTGCGGCACGGCGATGGACGCCTATCTGCTCGACGAGCGGCACAAGCTGCACATCTGCGGTAACAATCCGGACTGTCCCGGCTACGAGATCGAGGAGGGCCAGTACCGCATCAAGGGTTACGAGGGGCCGACCCTGGAGTGCGACAAGTGCGGTAGCGAGATGCAGCTCAAGACCGGTCGTTTCGGCAAGTTCTTCGGCTGTACCAACGCCGCCTGCAAGAACACCCGCAAGCTGCTGAAGAACGGCGAGCCGGCGCCGCCGAAGATGGATGCGGTGAAAATGCCGGAGCTGCGCTGCGAGAAGGTCGACGATGTTTACGTGCTGCGCGACGGCGCTTCCGGCCTGTTTCTCGCCGCCAGCCAGTTCCCGAAGAACCGCGAGACCCGTGCGCCGCTGGTCCTGGAACTGTTGCCGCATCGCGACGAGATCGACCCGAAATACCACTTCCTGCTGGAGGCCCCTAGCCACGACCCGGAAGGGCGCCCGGCGGTGATCCGCTTCAGCCGCAAAACCAAGGAGCAATACGTGCAGAGCGAGGTCGAAGGCAAGCCCAGCGGCTGGCGTGCTTTCTATCGGGACGGCCGCTGGGTGGTCGAGGACAAGCACTGATCCTCCGGTGTATCGCGCTCCCAGCGGAAAAGCGCCTGTCGTGGACGGCCTGTCGGAGATGGCCGGTGCCGTCCATGCCGTGGGTCCATACTTGATCGCACTTTGACCTGGTATACAGTGGCTGTCTCGAATTGGAGGTTGCCTGCATGGCCCACGAGCTTTATACACGCACCAACCAGAAACTCTATTTCGCTGGCCTGGCGCTGGCATCCCTGCGCCAAGCGGAGGAAAGCCGGGCGCTGAACGCCCAGGCGCAGGCCATGGCGGAGCGCGAGGCGGTGCTTTTTCACCTGCATGGTGCCCTGCTAGGGCTGTGCCATGAAATCGCCGGCTTCTACCACCTGCTCGAGGCGGGTGCGCCGCGGGTCGAACGCTTCCTGGATGCCGGATTGCTGCGTGCGGCGCCCAGTCCGGAGTTGGCGGAGCTGGTGGAGCTGGCTAGCCAGCCCGAAACCTGGCTAGCCGAACTGCTGGATCAGCATGCCCGGTTGTTCCAGCCGCCACAGGCGCCGAAGAAGGCCAAGGTCGATTCGCGGCTGCCGTTGATCGAAACGGTGGGCCTGGACGCGGAAGAGGCGTCGCCGCTCCCGAGCACCAAGCAACTGGAGCAGTGGAGAAAGTCGCTCAAGGATCTGGCCCTGCGCTTTCGCGAGTCCCTGACCGAGTGCTGAGCGGGTAGGGGAGCGGCGGTCATCCAGGGATGTTCAGGATCGGCTGTTACATTACAATGTCCGGCCTTTTCCACGAGCAGCCCCCTATGCCTACGTCCTTTCTCGAAATCGTCGAACTGCCCGATGGGCGAATCGCCTTGCGTCGTGCCGACGACGAAGAAGAGCTGGTCATCCTCGACTTTTCCGAAAGCGCGAAGAGCTTTCTGCAGGGGTATCACATCGAGGTAGCCAAGGCCATGCTGAACGTGGGCGTGCAGATGGCCGGGCGTCTAGCCGAGGGCGACTTCGAGAGCGACGAACTGCCGCGCGTTCTGCACTGAAGTCGGCCGTGCCCGTGGGAAGTGGGTGCTATATTCGCCTTTCGCTACAAGGTTGTGGACTTCAACCCAGTCGGATGTTCAGGCTCTGAGCCCGACCGATTCGTGCGGCCTGGAGCAACCGGTGTCTGGTCGGCCGACTCACCTGGTTCAGCCAACTGACCACCGTATGACTGTGCCCTAGGCGCAGGGCCTCGCACGCCAGCTTGCTTGCTTCCTGTTCGCGAGAGGAGTGCAGCAGGAGAATCCGCTCGCGATTGAGGCCGGCCTCGCGCAGCCAGCCGTGGCTCAGATTGGCCGGGGGGGCCACCAGAGTCAGCCAGCGTCCGTCGTCGCCCTGGCTCAATTCGCGCAGCATGGGGGCGAGCAAGAAAAGGCATTGACCGGCATCGCCACGCAGGCTGAGTTCGCTAAATGGCTCCGTCTGTCTGGCGGGGGGCGATCCGGGCGCTTTCCCGTCGTTGCGGCGGGACGGCCGGGCCAGCGCCGCTTCGAACGGCAACGACTGTGCGTTCAGGGACTGCGAGAGCTGCATGCTTCCTCCTAGCGGCGTATCACGCCGACACTCAATCCTTCGATGGTCAGGTCCTGCTCGGTCAAGTCTATTTCGAGCGGAGAGAATTCCGGGTTTTCGGCGATCAGCCAGACCTTGTCCCCATCGCGCCTGAAGCGCTTGACGGTGACCTCGTCATTGAGGCGCACCACCACGATCTGGCCGTTGTGCGCCTCGCGGCAGGTGTGCACGGCGAGCAGGTCGCCATCGTAGATGCCAACGTCCCTCATGCTCATGCCACGTACCCGCAGCAGGTAGTCGGCGCGGGGATGGAAGAAGCCCGGATCGATCTGGCAGGTTTCCTCGATGTGCTGCTGGGCGAGGATCGGTGCGCCGGCCGCGACCCGGCCGACGATGGGCAGGCTGGTCGGTTCGCTTTCGATTTCGCTGCCGGGAATGCGGATGCCGCGGGAGGCGCCCGGAGTCATTTCGATCGCGCCCTTGCGCGCCATCGCCTTGAGATGCTCTTCCGCCGCGTTGGGGGACTTGAAGCCGAGTTCCCTGGCGATCTCCGCCCGGGTCGGCGGATAACCGTTCTCTTCCAGACAGCGCTTGATGAAGGCGAGGATTTCGACTTGGCGAGGCGTCAGTTTGTACATGGAGGCTGCTCTGTATTTTTATCCAGTTACTGGGATTGTATACAGTATTCTTCGACTGGCAACCGATTGGTTGAGGATGCTTGCAATCCCTCCTCAGTCCGCTGTCCGAATTGCAATACAATGGCGGTTCAAGGGAATGAAAGTCGTCACTGGCGGAGGAAGCATGCCCCACTCGGAAACTGTCGAGCGCATCCTGGACGCTGCCGAGCAACTGTTCGCGGAAAGGGGATTCGCCGAGACCTCGCTACGACTGATCACCAGCAAGGCCGATGTCAATCTGGCTGCGGTGAACTACCACTTCGGTTCGAAAAGCGCGCTCATCGAGGCGGTTTTCTCCCGGGTACTCGGCCCCTTCTGCAGCGGCCTGGGGCGTGAGCTGGACCGCCGCCAGGCCGTGGGCGTGAGCCTCGAGGAGCTTCTGGAAATCACCATCGCACAGGCACAGGCGGCGCGTCCGCGCAGCGGCATGGCGATTTTCATGCGTCTGCTCAGTCTGGTTCTGAGCCAGGGGCAGGAACACCTGCGGCGCTATCTCGAGGACACTTACGGCAAGCTTTTCCGCCGCTACCTGCTGCTACTGGAGGAGGTGGTGCCGGGGATTCCGCCGCTGGAGCTGTTCTGGCGCACCCATTTCATGCTCGGCGCGGCCTCCTTCAGCCTGTCCGGGATCGATACGCTGCGCGCTTTCGCCGCGGAGCGTTTCGAGGTGCAGACTTCCAACGAACAGGCGTTGCGCCTGCTGGTGCCCTTTCTCGCCGCCGGCATGCGCGCCGGGAGTGCCATCGACGACCCGCAACTGGCCAATGCCCGGCCCAGGCCGCGTGGCAAGGCGGCGCAGCCCTAGCGCGGTTCGCCCCGTTTCGCCCGAGGCGGACGAGTAGCGAGGCGGTGGGCGGCATCGCCCCGATCGGCTAAGCTAGCGGCCCATGCGAATGCTCGACTTTCTTCATATTTCCCTGGCGGATCAGACGCTGTACGGTTTCGCCGATGGTCGCCTGCGCCTGTGCCTGGCGGTTTCCACCGCGTTGAACGGTCCCGGCGAGCGGTCCGGTTCCGGCTGTACGCCGCGCGGCTTGCACCAGGTGCGTGCGAAGATCGGCGCAGGCCTGCCAGCAGGAGCTGTGCTGCGCGGGCGGCGCTGGACCGGCGAGGTCTGGACGCCGGAGCTGCACGAAGCCTTTCCCGGCCGCGACTGGATTCTCAGTCGAATCCTTTGGCTGAGCGGCTGCGAAGTCGGCCGCAACCGGCTCGGTCCGGTAGACACCTTCCGTCGCTACATCTATCTCCATGGCACGCCGGACAGCGAGCCCATGGGGGTGCCGCGTTCCCACGGCTGCGTGCGCCTGCGCAACGCCGACCTGCTGGAGCTTTACCCGCGCGTGCCCCTGCACTGCCGCGTGCGGATCGAAGAAGCGCCGTGCCCCGAGTGGGCGGCGACCGATTTCAGTTGAAGGATTTTTCATGCAAGGCTCTTTGATGCTGGACATCGCCGGTACCTGGCTGACCGCCGAAGATCGCCAGTTGCTGCGCCAGCCCGAGGTAGGCGGCCTGATTCTGTTCGCCCGCAATATCGAGCACCCGGCCCAGGTCCGCGAGCTCTGCGCGGCGATCCGTGCCGAGCGCTCCGACCTGCTGCTCGCCGTGGATCAGGAGGGCGGCCGCGTGCAACGCCTGCGCCAGGGGTTCGTGCGTTTGCCGGCGATGGGTGCGCTGGCCGCACATGGGGAGAACAAATGGCTGGCCGAGGAGTGCGGCTGGCTGATGGCGACCGAGGTGCTGGCAGCCGGGTTGGATTTCAGTTTCGCGCCGGTTCTGGATCTCGATCATGGGCGCAGCGCAGTGATCGGCTCGCGCGGCTTCGCTGGCGAACCGGAGGCGGTCATCCGCCTAGCCGGGGCTTTCGTCCGTGGCATGCATGCCGCCGGCATGGCTGCCACCGGCAAGCATTTCCCCGGCCATGGCTGGGCGGAAGCCGATTCCCATGTGGCCATCCCCACCGACGAGCGCAGTCTCGATGCGATCCGCGCTCAGGACCTGCTGCCCTTCCAGCGCCTCGGCGGACAACTGGATGCGCTGATGCCGGCGCACGTCATCTATCCGCAGGTCGATGCGCAGCCGGCCGGCTTCTCCCGCCGCTGGTTGCAGGACATCCTGCGCGGCGAGCTGGGCTTCGGCGGGGTGGTGTTCAGCGACGACCTGTCGATGGCCGGTGCCCATGTGGCCGGCGATGCGGCTGCGCGGATCGAGGCGGCGCTCGCCGCCGGTTGCGACATGGGGCTGGTATGCAACGACCGGGCGGCGGCAGAACTGGCCCTGTCTGCCCTGCAGCGCCTCGGCGCGAAGCCGTCGCCGCGTTTGGTGGGGATGCGCCGACGGGCTTTCCCTGGCGTCGATTACAAGCAGAACCCACGCTGGCTGCGCGCGCTCAAGAGTCTGCGCCAAGCCCGGCTGATCGATTGAGGAGATGACATGACGGTCCATGCGATCATCGGCGGTACCGGTCTGACCCAACTGGAAGGACTGCGCATCCATCAGTCCCTGTCGCTGGAGACGCCTTTCGGCACTCCCTCGGCGGACATCCTGCGCGGCGACTACGCCGGCCGCGAGGTGCTGTTCCTGGCGCGCCACGGCCACCCGCATTGCATTCCGCCGCATCGGGTCAATTACCGGGCCAACCTCTGGGCGCTGCGCCAGGCCGGCGCCACGGCAATCCTCGCGGTCAATGCGGTTGGCGGCATTCATGCGGCGATGGGTACCGGGCATTTCTGTGTGCCGCACCAGATTGTCGATTACACCTTCGGCCGGGCGCACACCTACTTCGAGGACGATCTCGACACTGTCACCCATGTAGATTTCAGCCACCCCTATGACCAGACCCTGCGCCAGCGGCTGATGGCTGCCCTGGCCGCCGAAGGCTGCGCCTTCAGCGGGCACGGAGTCTATGGCTGTACTCAGGGGCCGCGCCTAGAAACCGCCGCCGAGGTCGTCCGTCTGGAGCGGGACGGCTGCGACATCGTCGGCATGACCGGCATGCCCGAGGCGGTATTGGCCCGGGAGCTGGAGCTGCCTTACGCCTGTTTGGCGCTGGTGGTGAATCCGGCGGCGGGCAAGAGCACGGCGCTGATCACCATGGACGACATCGAGCGCGCCATAGGCGCGGGAATGGGTAAGGCCCGGGCGGTGCTAGGGCGGGTCCTGACGGCCTGAGGCGTTTCCTGAAAACGACGAGGACTCCGGCGGTCCTCGTCGTTCGGCATGCGTCAGAGGGCCGTGATCCGGATCAGCAGGCCCAGATTGCCGTGGTCGAAGAAGGTGAGTTGGCCGGTGGACAGGCGGTTGGTCTGTTTCAAGCGCTCGCTGCCGGCGAGGAAGCCGACATTGTCGAAGCGATTGATCCAGAATTCCGCGGCGACGTCCAGGTAACGTCCTTGGGTCAGGTCCAACGTGCCTTCGATGGGGTAATGGCCGTGGCTTTCCTTGCCGGCGCTCAACGCCATCCGGCTCGTCGTGCCGCCCAACTGCTGCTGCCAGGCTTGGTGCAGCAGGACCTTGTAACCCTCTGCCCTAGCCAGCTTGGCTACCTGCTCCTCTAGCGCCGGTGTCCGACGGTTCGTGTCGTTCAGGGTCTGCGCGCCGGCGGCCCAGTTCTCCGCCGGCGGCTGGCCCGCGGGCAGCGGGTCGCCGGGCTGGCGGAACAGGATCAATTCGACCTGGTACAGCCCTTCGGCAAACGCAGCCGGGGCAAGCAGGGCGAGCAGCAGGGGAAGCAGGCGTAGCGCACGCATGGGGATCTGTCCTTACGCGGATGGCGGAGTCAGGCGCTCGAGCAGCGCCTCGAGGGTGTTGAAGCGTTCTTCCGGGCGTTCCATGGGCATCTGGAACCTGAGCAGGGTGGCGCCTTCGAACTTGTAGCGGTTCGGCTGGCTCTGGATCAGCTTGATCAGCACCAGCGGATCGACGCAGGTGTGGGCGGCGAATTCAATGCGGCCGCCCTGGGGGCCGGCATCGATCTTGGCGATGCCGAGCCGTTCCGCCTGCAGCTTCAGCCGGGTCAGGCGAATCAGGTGCTTGGTCGGTTCGGGCAGGAGACCGAAGCGGTCGATCATCTCCACCTGCAGTTCCTTGAGTTCTTCCTCTTCGCTCGCCGAGGCGATGCGCTTGTAGAGGATCAGGCGGGCGTGCACGTCCGGCAGGTAGTCTTCGGGGATCAGCGCCGGAACCCGCAGGTTGATGTCCGGACCGCCGCCCAGCGGCTGCTCGAGGTTCGGTTGCTCGCCCTTGCGGATGGCCTTGACCGCACGCTCGAGCATTTCCATGTAGAGGGTGAAGCCGACCGCCTGGATCTGGCCGCTCTGGCCCTCGCCGAGTAGTTCGCCGGCGCCGCGGATCTCCAAGTCGTGGGTGGCCAGGACGAAGCCGGCGCCGAGGTCCTGGGCGCCGGCGATAGCCTCCAGGCGCTTCTGGGCGTCTTCGGTCATCTGCTTGCGCGGCGGGGTGAGTAGGTAGGCATAGGCCTGGTGGTGGCTGCGACCGACCCGGCCGCGCAACTGGTGCAACTGGGCCAGGCCGAACTTGTCGGCGCGTTCGATGACGATGGTGTTGGCGCTGGGCACGTCGATGCCAGTCTCGATGATGGTCGAGGCCACCAGTACGTTGAAGCGCTTGTGGTAGAAGTCGCCCATCACCTGTTCCAGTTCGCGCTCGCGCATCTGCCCGTGACCGATGGCGATGCGTGCCTCGGGTACTAGTTCGGCCAGTTCGCGAGCGCATTTCTCGATGGTCTTCACCTCGTTGTGCAGGTAATAGACTTGGCCGCCGCGCAGCAACTCGCGCAGCAGCGCCTCGCGGATCAGGGTGTTCTGCTGCTCCATGACGAAGGTGCGCACCGACAGCCGGCGCGCCGGCGGGGTGGCGATGATCGACAGGTCGCGCATGCCGGCGATGGCCATGTTCAGGGTGCGCGGGATCGGCGTAGCGGTCAGGGTGAGGATGTCCACCTCGCTGCGCAGAGCTTTGAGCTGCTCCTTTTGGCGCACGCCGAAGCGGTGTTCCTCGTCGATGATGGCGAGGCCCAGATTCCTGAACTTGACGTCGTCCTGCAGGAGTTTGTGGGTGCCGATGACGATGTCGATCTTGCCTTCGGCCAGTGCGGCGATGGCGCCTTCGACTTCCTTGGCTGACTTGAAGCGGCTCATCACCTCGACCTTCACTGGCCAATCGGCGAAGCGGTCGCGAAAGCTGTTGTAGTGCTGCTGGGCGAGCAGGGTGGTCGGCACCAGCACCGCGACCTGCCTGCCGCTATGCACGGCAATGAAGGCGGCGCGCATAGCCACTTCGGTCTTGCCGAAGCCGACGTCGCCGCAGATCAGGCGATCCATCGGCCGGGGCGCCAGCATGTCGGTGCGCACCGCGTCGATGGCGGCCTGCTGGTCGGGAGTTTCCTCGAAGGGGAAGCTGGCGCTGAAGGTTTCGTAGTCGGTGGCCGGGTCCTTGAACGCGAAGCCCGCGCGGGCGGCACGCCGGGCATAGATGTCGAGCAGCTCGGCGGCGACGTCGCGGACCTGCTCGGCGGCCTTGCGCTTGGCCCTCTGCCATTGCTCCGAGCCCAGCCGGTGCAGCGGGGCGAGGGCGTCGTCGCTGCCGGTATAGCGGGCGATCAGATGCAGGTTGGCCACCGGTACGTAGAGCTTGGCTTCCTCGGCGTACTCCAGCATGAGGAACTCGGCGGCCTGGCCCTCGACCTCCAGGGTGATCAGCCCGCGGTAACGGCCGATGCCGTGGTCGATATGCACCACGGGCGCGCCCTCGCGCAGCTCGGTAAGGTGCTTGATGACGTTGTCGCCGCCGTCGCGCGCCTTTTCCCGGCGCCGGCGCTGCATCACCCGCTGGCCGAACAACTGGCTCTCGGCGATCAATGCCAGGGCTGGTTCGTCGAGCAGCAGGCCCTCGTCCAGCGGGGCGATGGCGATGGCTAGGTGTTCCGTGGTGGCGAGAAAGCCCGGCCAGCCGTCGACGCTCTGCGGGCGCAGATTCAGGCGCGCGAGCAGTTCCAGAAGTACTTCACGGCGGCCGGCCGACTCGGCGGTGAACAGCACGCGGCCCGGGAAGCCGTCGAGGAAACCTGCCAAGGCCGCCAGCGGCTGGCTGGCCCTGGCGTCGATCGCCAACGACGGCAGTGCGCGCGCTGGCAGGCGCTCGCGGCCGACACCGGGTTTGATCTCTTCGGCCGAGACGATCGCCCGGGGCCAATTCTTCAGGCGCGCGAAACAGTCCTCTACCGGCAAGAACAGCTCGGCGGGCGGCAGCAGCGGCCGTTCCGGATCGAGGCGGCGCTCCTCATAGCGGTTGCGCACGTCGCTCCAGAAGTGCTCGGCGGCTTGTTCGATGCCGGGCAGGGAGAACACCTGGGTGGCGGACGGCAGGTAGTCGAAGAGGGTGGCGGTTTCCTCGAAGAACAACGGCAGGTAGTACTCGATGCCGGCCGGGGTGATGCCGCTGGCAAGGTCCTGGTAGATCGGGCAGCGGCGGAAGTCGACGTCGAAACGCTCGCGGAAGCGGGCACGGAAGGCGGCGACCGCCTCCTTGCGCAGCGGGAATTCGCGGGCCGGCAGCAGACGTATCGACTCGACCTTGTCGATCGAGCGCTGCGTCTCTGGATCGAAGGTGCGCAGGGTCTCAATCTCGTCGTCGAACAGGTCAATGCGGTAGGGTCGCTCGCTGCCCATGGGAAAGAGATCGATCAGGGCGCCGCGCACGGCGAACTCGCCGTGTTCGTAGACGGTTTCCACACAGCGGTAGCCGGCCGCTTCCAGGCGCTGGCGCATCTGTTCCACATCGAGCCGCTGGCCGACGTCCAGCACCAGGCTGCTGCCCAGCAGGAAAGGCTTCGGCGCCAGACGGTGCAAGGCGGTGGTGATCGGCACCACCAGCACGCCATGGCTCAGTTCCGGCAGGCGGTAAAGGCTGGCGATGCGTTGCGAGATAATGTCCTGGTGCGGCGAGAAGAGGTCGTAGGGCAGGGTTTCCCAGTCCGGGAATTGCAGCACCGGAAGCGCCGGGGCGAAGAAGCGGAGATCCTGTTCCAGGCGTTCGGCGCTCAGGCTATCGGCGGTCAGGAGCAGGGTGAAGCGCTTGGCTGCGGCGCTAGCGGCTTCGGCGATCGCCAGGGGAAGCGCCGTGCCCGGCAGGTTGCCCCAGTGTTGTTTGCCGGGGGCCGCCGGCAGGGTCGGAAAACGCAATAGGGACACGGGGAGGCGTGGCTCCGGTAAAAAAATGATATCCGGTCGATTGTAACTATCCGCGTGCTTTGCTGTCAGTGTTTCATCCGCAGTACATTGCCGGTCCATACCGGTATAGCCATAATGTAGTCATTTTTAGTTGCCCCTACACGTAAGAAGGTATTGCCCGTGAATCAGAAGCCCGACCAGTGTCTTGGTGAATGGATTGACCGTGAAGCGCTCGCTGAGGCGATGATCCCGCTGATCGGTCAGCTCTATCGCAATAACAACGTGGTGACCTCGATTTTCGGACGTCCCCTGATCAACCAATCCGTGATCGCTGTCCTCAAGGCCCATCGCTTCGCCCGACACCGTCAGACCGACGAGGCCGAGCTTTCGGTGCGCGAGACCTTCCCGATCCTCAAGGTCATGAGCGAGCTGAAGCTCGGCGCCGCTTCCGTCGATCTGGGCAAGATGGCCAGCAAGTACCGGGAGGCCGGTGCCGGTCGCTCCGTCGAGCAGTTCGTGCGCGACGAGCTGTCCGAGGTTGTCGGCACGCAGAGCAGCATCCAGCACAAAGGCAGCGACGTGGTGCTCTATGGTTTCGGCCGCATCGGCCGCCTGCTGGCGCGCATACTGATCCAGAAGACTGGCGGCGGCGACGGACTGCGCCTGCGTGCCATCGTCGTGCGCAAGGGCGCCGACAACGATCTGGCCAAGCGCGCCAGCCTGTTGCGCCGCGATTCGGTGCACGGCCCGTTCGACGGCACCATCGCCGTGGACGAGCAAAGCAATACCATTCTCGCCAACGGCAACCTGATCCAGGTGATCTACTCCAACGATCCGACCTCCGTCGATTACACCCAGTACGGCATCCAGAACGCCATCGTGGTCGACAACACCGGCAAGTGGCGCGACGCCGAAGGCCTCGGCCAGCATCTGAAGTGCCCGGGCGTCGCCCGCGTGGTGCTGACCGCTCCGGGCAAGGGGGAGCTGAAAAACATCGTGCATGGCATCAACCATCGCGAGATCACCGACGAGGACAAGATTGTCTCCGCAGCTTCCTGCACCACCAATGCCATCGTGCCGGTACTGAAGGCGGTGAACGACAAGTTCGGCATCGTCAATGGTCACGTGGAGACCGTGCATTCCTACACCAACGACCAGAACCTGATCGACAACTTCCACAAGGGCAGCCGCCGCGGTCGAAGCGCCCCGCTGAACATGGTGATCACCGAGACCGGGGCGGCCACCGCCGCGGCCAAGGCCCTGCCCGAGTTAAAGGGTAAGCTGACCGGCAACGCGATTCGCGTGCCGACGCCAAACGTTTCCATGGCGATCCTCAACCTGAACCTGGAAAAGTCCACCAGCCGCGACGAGATCAACGAGTACCTGCGTCAGGTGGCGATGTTCTCCGAACTGCACAAGCAGATCGACTTCGTCAACTCGTCCGAGGTGGTATCGACCGACTTCGTCGGTTCCCGCCATGCCGGAGTGGTGGATGCCGAAGCCACCATCTGCACCGACAATCGGGTCGTGCTCTATATCTGGTACGACAACGAGTTCGGTTACAGTTGCCAGGTGATACGCGTACTCGAGGAAATGGCCGGAGTCAATCCGCCGGTTTTCCCCAACTGATCATTACATGATGCGAAAACGGGAGCCCATGGGCTCCCGTTTTCGTTTGGCCTCGTCGCACGGCCCTGTCGTGGTGCATGCCGAAAAGAAAAACTCTCTCCAAGAAACTATAAAAAACAAGCTCTTTGGTGGTTATCACCCTACGGCATCCCTATAATCGGGCGGATTTTTTCCTGGAATCGAAGACTGTAGAGCGCAGGAACGGTTGCGGCTTGCCGCGCCGTTTCTTGATCAATGCTGCCTTGAGCCCTGAAGATTTGCTTTTAAATCAATGGGTTAGGCCTGGAGCCTATGATCAGAATCAAACGAGGGCTCGACTTGCCCATCACAGGCGAGCCGACGCAGCGTGTGGAAGCTGCCAGACCGGTTCGCAGCGTAGCTGTAATAGGCTTCGACTATCACGACATGAAGCCAACCATGAACGTGCAGGTCGGCGACCGGGTCAAGCTCGGTCAAGTCCTATTCAGCGACAAGAGGACCCCCGGAGTTCAATATACCGCTCCGGGGGCCGGGGTCGTCAGCGCCATCCACCACGGTGCCCAACGCGTCCTCCAGTCGGTGGTCATCGACCTGGAGGGCGACGAAGAAGAAACCTTCGTCCAGTATCCGCAGGAGCAACTGGAAAGCCTGAGCAGCGAGCAGGTACGCGAGAATCTGCAGCGTTCCGGCCTTTGGACCGAATTGCGCACCCGTCCATTCAGTCGCGTACCGGCTATCGACGCGACGCCCAGTTCGATCTTCGTCACCGCGCTCGACACCCATCCGCACATCTTCGACCAGCTCGAGCGCCTGAAATCCAAGCGCAAGATGAGCTTCTGGTACGGTGCACGTTCCCTGCGCGAGGCCTTCTACGTCGAGGAATACAATCAGTTGCAGGCGGAGAACCCGAACTTCTGCTGGCACCTGGCGTTGTCCGACCCGCAGCTCGAGGACAACTGGACGGGGCCGACCGGCTTCATCCACAACGTGCTCTACGAGAACTATCTGAATGACCATCCGGCTCCGGAGGACTGCGAGTTCTACATGTGCGGCCCGCCGATGATGAACGCGGCGGTGATCAAGATGCTGCTCGATCTGGGCGTCGAACAGGAGAATATCTTGCTCGATGATTTTGGCGGCTAGCGGTGGTCGCTGCACTGCTGAAGCCCGCCATCGTGGCCGTCTTAGCGGCCACGATGGCGGGCTGTATGTTTTCTGAACAGGTGGAAAGTTTCGTCGGCCCGACCATGGGCAGTACCTATTCGGTGAAGTACGTCCAGCGCCGGGGAACTCCTGCCAAGGAGGAGTTGCAGCGCGAGACCGAGGCGATCCTGGCCGATCTCGATCGACAGGTTTCCACCTACCGTTCTGACTCGGATATCGAACGCTTCAACGCACTTCCAGCAGGCAGTTGCGCAGCGGTGCCGGACGAGGTGCGCACCCTGGTGGCTGCCGGCGAACGCCTTTCCGTGGAGAGCGAGGGTGCGCTGGATCTGACCGTCGGCCCCCTGCTCGATCTCTGGGGCTTCGGTCCGCACGGCCATGGCGAACAGGTACCGGATGCCGAGGCGATCGCCGCGGCACGCCAGCGCGTGGGGCATCGGTATCTGCGCATCGACGGCGAGCGGTTGTGTAAGGATGCCCCGGTACGGGTGGATTTCAACAGCATCGCCGCCGGCCATGCGGTCGACCAGGTCGCCGCCCGGTTCGAGGCGCTGGGCGTGGACAGCTACCTGGTGGAAATCACCGGCGAACTCAAAGCTAGGGGGCATAAGCCCGACGGCACGCCCTGGCGGATCGCCATCGAGGCGCCCCATGACAACGAACGGGTCGCGCAGCGGATCATCGACCTCGATGGCTATGCGGTTTCCACATCGGGCGACTACCGCAATTTCTTCGAGCAGGATGGCAAGCGCTATTCCCATACGGTGGACCCCAGGCTCGGCGCGCCGGTCGCCCACCGGCTGGCCTCGGTGACAGTCGTGGACCCTTCGGCTCTCTGGGCGGACGGTCTGTCCACCGTTCTGATGGTGCTCGGCGAGGAACGCGGCCTGGCTTTCGCGGAGCAGCGGGGTATCGCCGCCTTTCTGGTGATTCGCGACGGGCAGACGTTCGTCACCAAAAGTACGGCAACCTTTGACCGACTGTTCGGCAAGGGAGACAAGCAATGATCTGGGTAGTGGTTTTTCTCATCATGCTGCTGGTGATGCTGGGCATGTCCATCGATGTGATCATGGGCCGCAGGCTGATCGCCGGCTCCTATGGCGGTATCGCCAACCTGGGGATCGAGAAGGACGATTGTCCCATCTGCGATGGCGATCAGGACAAGTGCGAAGAGGCGAATGCCGGGAGCGGCAAGGCGGCCAAGCCTCGCCTCGCCTATGACGCCAACAGGGATTGACCGCTTTAGGGCGGGCTGGAGATACCCAAAAGGCCTATAGCAACCCGACCGGCGTTAGAGTATTCAGTCGGGTGCCGAGCGAATTCGTCAACCGCGCCGGGGGCGCCCCGGCGCGTTTTCAGGAGTAAGTATGGCTGTATATAACTACGATGTGGTGGTAATCGGCACAGGCCCTGCTGGCGAAGGGGCAGCGATGAATGCCGTGAAGGCCGGGCGCAAGGTAGCGGTCGTGGATGATCGCCCTCAGGTCGGCGGCAACTGCACCCACCTCGGAACCATTCCCTCCAAGGCGCTGCGCCACTCGGTGCGGCAGATCATGCAGTACAACAATAACCCGCTGTTCCGCCAGATCGGTGAGCCGCGCTGGTTCTCCTTCGCCGATGTTTTGAAGAGCGCCGAGCAGGTCATCGCCAAGCAAGTTTCCTCGCGGACCGGCTACTATGCGCGCAACCGTATCGATACCTTCTTCGGGACCGCGAGCTTCTGCGACGAGCACACCATCGAGGTCGTCCACCTCAACGGCATGGTGGAAACGCTGGTGGCCAAGCAGTTCGTCATCGCCACCGGGTCGCGTCCCTACCGCCCGGCCGATGTCGATTTCACCCATCCGCGCATCTACGACAGCGACACCATCCTCAGCCTCGGCCACACGCCGCGCCGGTTGATCATCTACGGAGCGGGGGTGATCGGCTGCGAATATGCCTCTATCTTCAGTGGCCTAGGCGTGCTGGTCGATCTCATCGATAACCGCGACCAACTGCTCAGTTTCCTTGACGACGAAATCTCCGACTCGCTCAGCTACCACCTGCGCAACAACAACGTGCTGATCCGTCACAACGAGGAATACGAGCGTGTCGAAGGCTTGGGCAACGGGGTGATCCTGCACCTCAAGTCCGGCAAGAAGATCAAGGCCGACGCCTTCCTGTGGAGCAACGGCCGTACCGGCAATACCGACAAGCTGGGCCTGGAGAACATCGGTCTCAAAGCCAATGGTCGCGGACAGATCCAGGTCGACGAGCACTACCGCACCGAAGTCAGCAACATCTATGCCGCTGGTGATGTGATCGGCTGGCCTAGCCTGGCCAGCGCCGCCTATGACCAGGGCCGTTCGGCTGCGGGCAGTATCACCGAGAACGATAGCTGGCGTTTCGTCGACGACGTGCCGACCGGCATCTACACCATTCCCGAGATCAGTTCGGTCGGCAAGACCGAGCGCGAACTGACCCAGGCGAAGGTTCCCTACGAGGTCGGCAAAGCCTTCTTCAAAAGCATGGCCCGGGCACAGATCGCCGTCGAGAAGGCCGGCATGCTGAAGATCCTCTTTCACCGCGAGACGCTGGAAGTCCTCGGCGTGCACTGCTTCGGCTATCAGGCTTCGGAAATCGTCCACATCGGCCAGGCGATCATGAACCAGAAGGGCGAGGCGAATACCCTCAAGTATTTCATCAATACCACCTTCAACTACCCGACCATGGCCGAAGCTTACCGGGTGGCGGCCTACGACGGTCTTAATCGGCTTTTTTGAGAGGCTCCGACCGGTGGCCTGAGCCGGTCGGAGGGGACGACTTCAGCCTTTTCCAAGGGTGGCAATGGCCAAACCGGGAAAGTCTGTGATCAGGCTGTCCACCCCGAAATCGGCGAGCCGGCGCATCAGCGCCGGTTCGTTCACTGTCCATACCGATACCCGCAATCCCATCTGATGTGCCCTTTTCAAGCGCTCCGGGGTACACAGCGTCCAGTTCAGGGCGAGCAGTTCGCAGCCATGGTTGCGAGCAGCCTTCAGCGGGTCGAGCCAGGCGTATTCGGCGACCAAGCCGCGCGACAGATCGGGTGCCAGCCGGCGCAGGGCGCGCAGGACTTCCCGCGAGCTCGAGGTCACCGTGATCCGCTCGCGCAGTCCGTGACGCTCGACGAGTTCCTGGATGGCCAGTACGGTGCGCGTCGCGCGTACCCGCGAAGCGCTCTTCACTTCCAATTGCCAATGTTCGAAGTCGCATTTCTCGAAGAGTTCGGCGAGGCGCGGGATGGGGCAGGGCTGTACCCAGCCGGGGCCGCCCTGGCGGGCGTCGATGTTCGCCAGTTCGGCGGCATCCTGTTCGCTGACCTTGCCGCGGCGACCGGTGGTGCGCTTTAGGGTCGGATCGTGGATGACCATCAGTTCGCCGTCGCGAGACAGATGCAGATCGAGTTCGCAGCGTCGTACGCCATGTTCAAGACAGCGCTGGAAGCCGACCAGAGTGTTTTCCGGGGCTTCGCCCTTGGCGCCGCGGTGGCCGTAGATGAGAGTCACTATGGGTCCTTTCGGAGCGGTTTCGCTCTGCGTGGTTGAGGGGGCGAAAGCGGGGCGGGAGCCTGCGCGCAGGGCGGGCAATTTCCGATGCCATCCGTCGCGGCGATACGGTAGTATGCGCAGCGATTCCATGTCGACATGGCATCTTCCAGGCTAACTGCCGACCCTGAGTTTAACAGTTGGGTTCGGCTTTCTGGTTCCGCCGGGTAGCGCTTTTCCTTTCGCCGACGATAACGATTTCCTCGCTATGTTCAGACCGCTGTCCGTTTTCATCGGCTTGCGCTACACGGGTGCCAAGCGGCGTAACCATTTCGTCTCCTTCATTTCCCTGACCTCGATGATCGGCTTGGCCTTGGGCGTGCTGGTGATGATCGTGGTGCTGTCGGTGATGAACGGTTTCGACCACGAGATGCGCACTCGGGTGCTCGGCATGGTCCCGCACGCGACCATCGAAAGCCCGGTGCCGATCGACGACTGGCGTAGCCTGGCGGCGCAGGTACGGACGCATCCGCAGGTTGTCGCGGTGGCGCCCTTCACCCAGGTGCAGGGGCTCTTGACCCATAACGGCCAGGTACAGAAGGTGCTGATCAACGCCGTCGATCCCACTCTCGAACCCCACGTATCGATCATTGGCGACTTCTTTCGCCAGGGCAGCCTAGCGGCGTTGCAGCCGGGGGGGTTCGGCATCCTCATCGGCGACAAGGCTGCTGCCAAGCTGGGCGTCGGCATCGGCGACCGGGTCACCTTTATCGCTCCCGAGGTGGCGGTGACACCGGCTGGCATGTTTCCTCGAATGAAGCGCTTCACCGTGCAGGGGATCTTCCATGTCGGCGCTGGCGAGCTGGACGGCTACGTGGCCATGACCCATCTCGACGACATCGGGCGGCTGCAGCGCTGGAAAAGCGGCCAGGTTCAGGGCCTGCGGCTCAAGCTCGCCGACCTGTTCCAGGCGCCGCGGACCGCCTGGGCGATAGCGGAGCGGCTGAAGGGCGGAGATTTCTACGCCCGCGACTGGACACGCAGCCACGGCAACCTGTACCAGGCGATCCGCATGGAAAAGAACATGATCGGCCTGCTGCTGCTGCTGATCGTCGCGGTGGCGGCGTTCAACATCATTTCCACGCTGGTGATGGTGGTCACCGACAAGAAGGGCGATATCGCCATCCTGCGTACCCTGGGTGCCACGCCGGCGCAAATCATGGCCACCTTCATGGTGCAGGGCACGGTGATCGGCGTGATCGGTACCCTGATAGGTGGCGCCCTGGGCATTCTCGCCGCGCTCAACATCGGCAGTTGGATCGCTGCCCTCGAGGGGCTGCTGGGCCACAAGTTCCTCAGTGCGGACGTCTATTTCATCGACTACCTGCCTTCGCAACTGATGGGCGAAGACGTGCTGCTGGTCTGTGGGGCGGCCCTGTCGCTGAGTTTCCTCGCCACCCTATATCCGGCCTGGCGCGCCGCGCGTACCCGGCCCGCGGAGGCCCTGCGTTATGAGTGACATTGCCATGAAAGATCGGGCCGTTCTCAGTTGTCGTAACCTGGGCAAGCGCTACGAGGAGGGCCCGCAGTCGGTGGTGGTGCTTTCCGGCCTGGAGCTGGACCTACAGCCGGGCGAGCGGGTTGCCATCGTCGGCAGTTCGGGTTCCGGCAAGAGCACCCTGCTCAATCTGCTCGGTGGCCTGGACACGCCTAGCGAGGGCAGCGTGTGGCTAGCCGGGGAGGAACTCTCGGCGCTCAGCGAGAAGGCGCGGGGCCTGCTGCGTAACCGTGCGCTGGGCTTCGTCTATCAGTTCCATCACCTATTGCCGGAGTTCACCGCTCTGGAAAACGTCTGCATGCCCCTGCTGATCGCCAGGGTGGCGATTCCCGAGGCGCGCCAGCGGGCCGCCGCGCTGCTCGAGCAGGTCGGCCTAGGCCATCGCCTCAGGCACAAGCCGGCGGAACTCTCAGGCGGCGAGCGCCAGCGCGTGGCGATCGCCCGGGCCCTGGCCAACCGACCGGGCCTGGTGTTGCTCGACGAGCCGACCGGCAATCTCGACCAGCACACTGCCCAGGGTATCCAGGAGTTGATGCTGGAGCTCAGCATCTCCCTGCAAACGGCTTTTCTGGTGGTGACGCACGATCTTCAACTTGCTCGTCAGATGGACCGGATACTGCGTCTCGAAGACGGTCGACTGGTCGCGGAGTGAGCATGTTTCGTCCCCTCGCGGTTTATATCGGCGCCCGCTATACCCGGGCCAAACGGCGCAACCACTACATTTCCTTCATCTCGCTGACCTCGATGCTCGGTCTCGCCTTAGGCGTGCTGGCGATGATCGTGGTGCTGTCGGTCATGAACGGTTTCCAGAAGGAGATGAGTTCACGGATTCTCGGCATGGTGCCGCATGCCGCCATCGTTGGCGCACAGCCGCTCGACGACTGGCATTCTTTGGCTGGAGCGGCGTTGGCCAATCCGCAGGTACGGGCTGTGGCGCCGCTCACCGAGCTGGACGGGATGCTGTCCTACAAGGGGACGATGCAGCCGATTCAGGTCCAGGGGATCGATCCCTTCGAGGAGTCGAAGGTGTCCATAGTCGCCGACCACCTGCAGCAGGGCCGTCTGACCGACCTGGTGCCCGGCGAGTTCGGCACGATCATCGGCGAGATCACCGCGCGACGCTTCGGTCTGCAGGTTGGCGACAAGCTGACCTTGATCGTCCCCGAGCTGAACGGCGCTTCGGGCAGCGTCACCCCGCGCATGCAGCGGCTCAGTGTGGTCGGGATCTTCAAAATAGGCGCCGAGCTGGACGGCTCGCTGGCGCTGATTCATGTCGCCGATGCGGCGCACCTGATGCGCTGGCAGCCTGGGCAGGTACAGGGCATGCGTCTGGCGCTGAAGGATCTGTACCAGGCGCCGAAGGTGGCGGCCAGAATCGCCGGCGAACTCGGCGCGGCCTATCGCGCCGTCGACTGGACGCAGACCCAGGGTAGCCTGTTCAGTGCCATGCGGATGGAAAAGACCATGATCGGACTGCTGCTGTTGCTGATCGTCGCAGTGGCGGCATTCAACATCGTCGCCACCCTGATCATGGTGGTCGCCGACAAGGGCGCGGACATCGCCATCCTGCGCACCCTGGGTGCCACGCCGGGGCAAATTATGGCGATCTTCATGGTGCAGGGCTCGGTGATCGGGGCGTTCGGCATCCTGATCGGCGCCGTGCTGGGCATGATAGTGGCGTTGAACGTCAGCGACCTGATCGGCTGGCTGGAGTCGATCAGCGGCCGGCAGATCCTCAGCTCGGACATCTATTTCGTCAGCTACCTGCCGTCCGACCTGCAGATGCTGGATGTGGCGCTGGTCTGCACGGCCGCTCTCGTCCTGAGTTTTCTCGCCACTCTTTATCCGTCCTGGCGCGCCGCCCGCACCCAGCCGGCCGAGGCCCTGCGCTACGAGTGATAAGCCGGGCGGCGGCGCCTTGCCTCAGGGCTGGGGATTGCGCCGTCTTTCCTGGCGCTTGCGCCAGTTGTGGCGGACCCACCAGCGCCAGAACAGCATGGTCGCGAAGTAACCGACGACGCCGAGCACGACGCCGGTGATGAACGAGCCGACCAGGATCGGTTCCCACAGGGTGGCTATCCGTTCGCTGATCCAGGCCATGCTCAGTTCGCTGGGCAGGGTTATCGGCGGGGTGTCCAGAACCCAACTGCCGACCTTGTAGGTGCAGTAGAACACCGGCGGCATGGTGATGGGGTTGGTCAGCCAGACCAGGCCGATGGCGATCGGCAAGTTGGCCCGCACTGGAATGGCCAGGCCGGCGGCGAGAAGCATCTGCATCGGGATCGGTATGAAGGCGCTGAAAAGACCGACGAGCATGGCGCGCGATACCGAGTGGCGGTTCAGGTGCCAGAGGTTGGGATCATGGATCAGGGTGCCCAAAAAGCGCAGGGATTTGTGTTCCCTGATGCTATCCGGATGCGGCATATAGCGCTTAAAGATGCGACGGGGCATGGCGACACTCGGCAGTTTAAAGCGCCAATATTATGCATGCATTGATGACGGCCCGCTGTAGGTATTGTGTCTGCCGATTCCGCTGGCCGTTCCGACGAATCGATTGCGGAGTTGTCTCGAATGTTGCGCACAGGGATGTTGGCGCTCGCCGCAGGTCTGCTCGTCCTGCGTTTCCTTCCGGCCTTGCCGCCCTGGTGGCTGTGGTCACCGATGGCGCTGGGCGCTGCGATCCTTCTGGCGGCGCGTCGCTATCCGCCGGCGCTCTTTCTCTTCGGCCTCGGCTGGGCTTGCCTGTCGGCGCACTGGGCGCTGGAGGAACGGTTGCCCGTCGAACTCGATGGTCGCACCCTATGGCTCGAGGGGCTGGTGGTCGATCTGCCGGCGCGCATCGACGGCACGCTGCATTTCCAACTGGAGGAGGCCTCTTCCCGGCGCGCCGAACTGCCCGGACGACTGCGCCTGGCGTGGCACGCCGGGCCGGAGGTCCGCGCCGGGGAGCGCTGGCGCCTGGCGGTTGGCCTCAAGCGTCCGCGCGGCCTGGTCAATCCGCAGGGTTTCGATTACGAGGCCTGGCTGCTGGCCCAGCGGATCGGCGCCACCGGGACGGTGAAAGCGGGAGAGCGACTCGGAGCGCCGGAAAACGCTGACGGTTGGCGCGACTCCCTGCGCCAGCGCCTGTTGCAGGTCGATGCCCATGGTCGTGAGGGGGCGCTCGCCGCGCTGGTGATGGGCGACGCGTCCGGGCTGAGCGTGGCGGACTGGAAACTCCTGCAGGATACCGGCACCGTGCATCTGATGGTGATCTCCGGCCAGCATGTCGGCCTGCTTGCCAGCCTGGTCTACGGGCTGGTGGTCCTGCTGGCGAGATTTGGCCTGTGGCCGGGTTTTCTGCCGTGGTTGCCCTGTGCCTGCGGCCTAGCTTTCGCCACCGCGCTCGGCTATGGCTGGCTGGCCGGTTTCGGCGTACCGGTGCAGCGGGCCTGCGCCATGCTCGCCGTGGTGCTGTTCTGGCGCCTGCGTTTCCGCCACCTGGGGCTCTGGCCACCTATCCTGCTAGCGCTGGACGGCGTACTGCTGCTCGAGCCCCTGGCCAGTCTGCAGCCGGGGTTCTGGCTGTCGTTCGGTGCGGTGGTGATCCTCGTCCTGGCCTTCGGCGGCCGACTGGGTGCCTGGTCGTGGCGGCAGACCCTGTGGCGGGCGCAGTGGACCAGTGCGCTGGGACTGCTGCCGCTGCTGCTGGCCCTGGGCTTGCCGATCAGTCTCAGCGGTCCGTTGGCCAATCTAGTCGCGGTACCCTGGGTTGGTTTCGCGGTGGTCCCGCTGGCTTTGCTCGGAACCCTGCTGCTGCCCTTGCCGGCAGTGGGCGAGGGCCTTCTCTGGCTGGCCGGCACCTTGCTGGAGACGCTGTTCCGGCTGCTCGGCGAGATCGCCGGCGCCGTACCGGCCTGGCTACCCCACGCGGTGCCGGTCTGGGGCTGGCTGCTGGCGCTGCTCGGGACCCTGCTGATCCTGCTGCCGGCGGGAGTGCCGCTGCGTGTTCCGGGACTGGCGCTGCTGCTGCCTTTGGCATTTCCGCCGCAGGAGCGAATCCCGCAGGCACGGGCCGATGTTTGGCTGCTGGATGTTGGGCAGGGCCTTGCCGTGCTTGTACGTACCCGCGGGCATGACCTGCTCTATGATGCGGGGCCGCGTTTCGGCGATTTCGATCTGGGCGAGCGCGTAGTCCTGCCTTCGCTGCGTAATCTCGGCGTGAGCCGCCTGGATCGCCTACTGCTCAGCCATGCCGATGGCGATCACGTCGGTGGCGCCCTGGCCGTGTGGCGCGGTCTGCCGGTGGGCGAGGTCTTCGCCGGCGAGGCGCAGGCGCAATCGGCGGCACTCGCCGCGCAGCCTTGTGCCCATCGCGCTTGGCAATGGGATGGCGTGCGTTTCGCCACCTGGCACTGGGCGGCGGTGCAAGAGGGCAATCGGGCTTCCTGCGTGCTGCTGGTCGAGGCCGCCGGCGAGCGCCTGCTGTTGACCGGCGATATTGATGCCGCAGCCGAGCGGGCACTGCTCGACAGCCATCCCGAGTGGCGGGTCGACTGGCTGCTGGCGCCTCACCACGGCAGCCGCAGTTCCTCTTCGCCGGCTCTGCTCAAGGCTCTGGCGCCGCGCGCGGTGCTGATCTCGCGCGGCTGGAACAACGGTTTCGGCCATCCCCATGCGCAGGTCGTGGAGCGTTACCGGACGCTGCCGGCCGTGATTCACGATACTGCGCGCCAAGGGGCCTTGCGGTTTCGCTTGGGCGACTGGGGCAGGGCGCGCGGGCTGCGCGAAGAGCCTCTCTTCTGGCGGGAAAAATGAGACGACTGCCGTCGGCGGGCAAGTACGCCTGTGCTAGAGTTGCGCCACTTTTTCCAAGGGGATTTGCCACCGTGTGGGAGCTTGTCAAAGCGGGCGGCTGGATGATGCTGCCGATCGTTCTCTGTTCCGTCGTCGCCCTCGCCATCATCATCGAGCGTCTCTGGAGCCTCCGGCCTAGCCGGGTGACTCCGCCGAATCTGCTCGGGCAGGTCTGGCGCTGGATACAGGACAAGCAACTGAACGGCGACAAGCTCAAGGAGCTGCGGGCTGGTTCCCCGCTGGGGCAGATCCTTGCGGCGGGGCTGGCCAATTCCAAGCATGGCCGGGAAGTCATGAAGGAGTGCATCGAGGAAGCGGCGGCGCGCGTTATCCATGATCTGGAGCGCTACCTCAATGCGCTCGGCACCATCGCCGGCATCGCCCCCTTGCTCGGTTTGCTCGGCACCGTGCTGGGCATGATCGAGATTTTCAGCAGTTTCATGGAGTCCGGCATGGCCAATGCCTCGCAACTCGCCGGCGGTATCTCCACGGCGCTGATCACCACCGCCGCCGGCCTGTTCGTGGCGATTCCCGCGTTGTTCTTCCATCGTTACCTGCAACGGCGCGTCGATGAACTGGTGGTCGGCATGGAGCAGGAGGCGATTAAGCTGGTGGAGGTGTTGCAAGGCGATCGCGAGGTCGATCTCAACGGGGGCAAGGCGTGAAATTCCGGCGCAAACCGCGGGAGAACATCGAGATCAATCTGGCTTCCCTGATCGATATCGTGTTCATCCTGCTGCTGTTCTTCGTGGTCGCCACGACCTTCACTCGCGAAACCCAGCTCAAGGTCGAGCTGCCCGAGGCGGTCAGCGGCACGCCGCCCGAGAGCGCCGAACCGAAGCGGCTGGAAGTGCTGATCGATGCCGGCGGCAGCTATTCGCTTAATGGCCAGGCCCTGCTCAGCAGCGATCTGGACAGCCTGATACGCGCCTTGCAGAAGGAGTCGGCAGGCGACAACGACCTGCCGCTGATCATCAGTGCCGACGGCAAGACCCCCCATCGGGCGGTCGTTACTGCCATGGATGCCGCCGGCAAACTCGGCTTCGCCCATCTGCGCATCACCACGGTCGAGGCCCGGGCGGCGCCCTGATGGCCCTTGCCGACCGCCTGCTCAAGGCCTGGTACCGTGGCCATCCCGCCCTGGTCCTGTTGCGCCCGCTGGAAGCGTTGTTCCGCTATGTGGCACAACGTCGCCGGGAGCGCTTCCTGCGCGGCGAGGGCGGCATCTACCGGGCGCCGGTGCCGGTCGTGGTGGTCGGCAACATCACCGTCGGCGGCACCGGCAAGACCCCGCTGATTCTCTGGCTGATCGAGACCTGCCGGCGCCGCGGCCTGCGGGTCGGCGTGGTCAGTCGCGGCTACGGCGCCAGGCCGCCGCGCCTGCCCTGGCGGGTCATGGCCGACCAGAGCGCCGGGCAGGCCGGCGACGAGCCGTTGTTGATCGTCCAGCGCACGGGCGTGCCGCTAGCGATCGATCCGGATCGCCCACGGGCCGTGCGGGCCTTGCTTGAGGAGCAGTCTCTCGATCTTATCCTCAGTGACGACGGCCTGCAGCACTACCGGCTGGCCCGCGATCTGGAGCTGCTCCTGCTCGATGCCGTGCGCGGCCTCGGCAATGGCCATTGCCTGCCGGCCGGCCCCCTGCGCGAGCCGGCCGAACGGCTGGCCAGCGTGGATGCGGTGTTGCACAACGGCGCCGCCGGGGACCCGCCGGGCGGCTACGCTTTTTCCCTCCTGCCCAGCGCTCTGGTTCATGTGACCACGGGCGAGCGCCGGCCCCTGGATCATTTTCCGCCGGGAACCGCCTTGCATGCCCTGGCCGGCATCGGCAATCCCCGGCGTTTCTTCGCCACGCTCGAGGCGCTACACTGGTGCCCGATTCCGCATGCCTTCGCCGACCATGCCCGTTATCGCGCCGAGCAACTGCGTTTCTCGCCGACGCTGCCGCTGGTGATGACGGAAAAGGATGCGGTGAAATGCCGGGCCTTCGCTCCTGCCGATTGCTGGTATCTGGCCGTCGATGCCGTCCCTTCTCCGGCTTTCGCCGACTGGTTCGACGCAGCTCTCGCCCGTCTGCTGGCATCGCGCTAAGCGTTTGTCCCCCTGCCGGGCGCTACTGCCGGTTTTCCATTGCCTTCCCAGGATTTCACCATGGACCCGAAACTACTCGACATTCTCGCCTGCCCGATCTGCAAGGGGCCGCTGAAGCTGGCCGACGACAAGTCCGAGCTGATCTGCAAGGCCGATGCTCTGGCCTTCCCGGTGCGCGACGGCATCCCGGTGATGCTGGAGAGCGAGGCCCGCACGCTCAACGTCGACGAGCGTCTGGACAAATGAGCAAAGCCTTCTGCGTGGTGATTCCCGCCCGCTACGCCTCAAGCCGCTTGCCGGGCAAGCCGCTGCAGGACATCGCCGGCAAGCCGATGATCCGGCATGTCTGGGAGCAGGCCCGGCGCAGTGGGGCGCAGCGGGTGGTAGTGGCCACCGACGATGCGCGCATCGAGGCGGCCTGCCATTCCTTCGGGGCCGAGGCGTTGCTGACCCGCGTCGAGCACAATTCCGGGACCGATCGGCTGGCCGAAGTGGCCGGGCGGCTCGGACTGGCCGACGACGCCGTAGTGGTCAACGTGCAGGGCGACGAGCCGTTGATTCCTCCCGCCCTCATCGACCAGGTGGCGGAAAACCTGGTGGCCCATCCGGAAGCAGCCATCGCCACCCTGGCCGAGCCGATCGACAGCGCCGAGGCCCTGTTCAATCCGAATGTGGTGAAGGTCGCGAGCGATGTTCACGGCCTAGCCCTGACCTTCAGCCGCGCTCCCTTGCCCTGGGCGAGGGATGCCTTCGCCGGCAGCCACGAACGTTTGCCGACGGGTGTGCCTTATCGCCGGCACATCGGCATCTACGCCTATCGGGCCGGCTTTCTCCGCGATTTTGTCGCCTGGGGGCCGTGCTGGTTGGAAAGCGTCGAAAGCCTGGAGCAGTTGCGTGCACTCTGGCACGGTGTGCGCATCCATGTGGCCGATGCCATGGAGGCGCCGCAGGCCGGTGTGGATACCCAGGAAGACCTTGAGCGCGTACGGCGCCTATTGGGGGCCTGATGCGGATTCTATTCGTCTGTCTCGGCAATATCTGCCGTTCGCCCACTGCCGAAGGCGTATTCCGCCAGCGGGCGCAGGCGGCCGGACTGGGAGAGCGTATCCGCATCGACTCGGCCGGTACCGGCGACTGGCATGTGGGCAAGGCACCGGATATCCGTGCGCGGCAGGCCGCCCGTCGGCGCGGCTACGATCTGGATGCCTTGCGCGCCCGTCAGATCTGTCGGGAGGACTTCTCCCGCTTCGACCTGATCTTGGCGATGGACCATGGCAACCTGCGGGACCTGCAGGCCATTCGCCCGGCGGGAGCGGCTGGCGAACTGGATCTCTATCTTCGCCGCTATGCTCTGGGGGAGGATGAGGTTCCAGATCCCTATTACGGAGGCGAAGAAGGGTTCGAGCGGGTTCTCGATCTTCTCGAACGGGCCGGCGACGAACTGCTCGCCGAGATCCGGGGGCGTCTGTGAGCTTGCAGCTACGGGAAAACATTTCCCTCAAACCCTACAACACCTTTGCCCTCGAGGCGCGCGCCCGGCTGTTCGCCGAGGCCCATGACGACGACGAGGTGCGCGAGGCGCTGACCCTGGCTGCCGAGCGCGGCTTGCCGCTAGTGGTGCTGGGCGGTGGCAGCAACTTGTTGCTGACCCGGGATGTCGAGGCGCTGGTGCTGCGTATGGCCAGTCGCGGCGTGCGGCTGCTGACCGATGACGGCGAGCGGGTGCTGATCGAGGCGGAGGCGGGCGAGCCTTGGCATCCTTTCGTGCAGCATGCGTTGGAACAGGGGCTGGCAGGGCTGGAGAACCTCAGCCTGATCCCAGGCACGGTGGGGGCCGCGCCGATGCAGAACATCGGCGCCTATGGCGTGGAAATCAAGGATGTGCTCGCTAATCTGGTCGCGATCGACCGGCAGAGCGGCGAACTGCGCGAGTTCGCCCGCGAGGAGTGTGCCTTCGGTTATCGCGACAGCCTGTTCAAGCGTCAAGCCGGGCGCTGGCTGATCCTGCGTGTGCGCTTCGCGTTGCAGCGCACACCGCGACTCCATCTGGACTACGGTCCGGTGCGTCAGTGGCTGGCGGAGCGGGGAGTGGAGTCGCCGACACCCCGGGATGTCAGCCGAGCGATCTGTGCCATCCGCCGTGAGAAACTCCCCGATCCCGCCGTATTGGGCAATGCCGGCAGTTTCTTCAAGAACCCGCTGGTTTCTGCCGAGCAAGCCGAGCGACTGCGCGGCCAGTATCCCGATCTGGTCGCATACCCACAGGCCGACGATGAGGTGAAGCTGGCGGCTGGCTGGCTTCTGGAGCGGGCTGGCTGGAAGGGATATCGCGAAGGCGATGTCGGCTTGCATCGCTTGCAGGCGCTGGTGCTGGTCAATCATGGGCAGGCTAGCGGCGGGCAAGTGCTGGCATTGGCCCAACGCGTCCGGGATGACATCGAGAGGCGCTTCGGGGTGTGCCTGGAAATCGAGCCCCGCGTGATCTAAGTCCGCCAGGGCTGCGTCGGCGAAAACGCAAAAGGGGATGCCTGGCATCCCCTTTTGGTCATCGAGGGCCGGCATCGAGGCCGGCCCTGACTTTTTGCTTCAGCCAGCCGTCCGATCCTGGTCGTCGGTCAGCTTCGCCTTGGCGGTCGCATTCCCGCTTTCGGCTTCCTTGCGCCGAGGCTTAGCAGCTTCCTCGTTTTCCGCTCTGGGAGCAATCTGCGCTTCGTCGACGAGCTCTTCCGGTTGTCCGGCAACGGGCAGGAGGTCGAGCGTCTGCTGCTCTTTCCGATCTTCGAAGCGTTCTTCCTCAACGGGAGCCGATTGCTCGGACGTCGTTTCGATCGGTTTTTCCGTTGCGACGGCAGCCGCTACCTCCGGCTGTAGCAGCTCGAACGGAGCCTCGACCGGTTCGGCGATCGTAGAGAAGGCTTCCGACCCGGGACGGACTTGTTCGCCCGGCAGTTCGACCGATTCCGCAGATGCCGGAGATGGCTCGCTGGCGGTCCAGGGCTGTTCGAGTGGGATCTCGATCCTTTCCTCCGGTGCTTCTGGCGTGCTGGCGACCGGAGCGGGGCCGGCCTCCGCCTGCGTCTCGGTTACCGCTGCGGCGGCAGCGATGGCGCTGGCCTCCGCAATCTTTGCGGCTTCCGCTGCCTTCGCGGCTTCGGCGACCCGCCTGGCTTCCGCCTCGGCAGCTTCGCGCTTGCGGCGCCGGACTTCGCGTGGGTCGTTAGCCGCACGGGCGGTACTGCGCGGAACCTCGGCTTGGGGCTCGGCGGCTGCCGGCGGCTCCTGGACTGGCTGCGCAGGTACTTGCGGTGCCTCGCTCGGCTCGGCTACTGGCTCCTCGGCTTCGGCAGGTTGTATCTGTTCAGGCTGGAGGATGGGCTGCGGAATTTCCACAGGGGCGGTCTCGGCGGCGGGAACAGCGATCGCGACGGTTTCGATTGCGGGTTGAGTTTCCTCGACTGCCGGCTCAGTGGTGGGCGAGCTGGCAGTGGAGGCTTCCGCCATGGCTTCGTCGGCCTGGGCCGGTGCGACGCTTATCGTTGCGGCCGTGGATTCTGCCGCGACAGCAATGTCCTCGTCTTCTTCGACGCCCTCGATTTCGCTGCCCTGGTTGTCGCGTTGGCGCTCGCGGCGATTGCTGCGGCGGCGCTGGCCGCGGGATCGACGGCGGGGACGCTCCTCGCCGCTGGCCTCGGCCTCTTCCTCCTGAATTTCCTCATGGAGCAGCACTTGCTCTTCGGAAATCTTTGGCTCGTTTACCACCGGACGTTCTTCAGGCTGACGCTCTTCCCATTGAGGAAGTTCCTCGCGCGGCGGGCGGACAGTGCGCTCTTCCCGCGGGCTTTCCTGGATATCGAGCGGTTCGCGCAGTTCGCGGCGGCGTTCTTCGCGAGGTGGGCGCTCGCGGCGGGCTTCCCGTGGCTCGCGCGGTTCGCGAGGCTCGATGGTTTCCACGGCCTGGCGCTCTTCGCGTGGCGCACGCTCCTCGCGGGGTGGGCGCTCGCGGCGGCTTTCCCGTGGCTCCCGAAGCTCCACGAACTCGCTGGGGTGACGCTCTTCGCGTGCCGGGCGTTCCTCGCGTGCCGGGCGCGGCACCCGTTCTTCGCGCACTTCGCGAAGTTGACGCTCCTCGCGTGGCCTGCTGCGTTCCTCGTCGCGGCCATGACGGCTCTCACGGCGACGATTCTGCTGGCGGCTGCTACGGCGCTCCTCGCTGCTGCGCGTCAGACGCTCCTCGACCAGGCGCTCGGCGACGACGGGCTTGGCGATTTCCTTGCCGGCGAACAGGCTGACCAGCGACTTCACCAATCCCTTGAACAGATTGAGTTCCAAAGCCGGGTGGGGGGCTGCCGCCGGAGTTGCCAGTATTTCGGCAGGAGCCGGCGCCAAGGCGTTGCGCGGCGGAGCGGTCTTGACCGCGGCCTCCTGGCGCACCAGGGTGCGGGTGGAGCTGACCAGTTGAACTTCCTCCACTTCCGCCGGAGTCATTTCATAGCTCGACTGGGCGCTTTGCACTTCCGGGCTGTCATCGCGCAGGCGCTGTACTTCGAAGTGGGGCGTTTCCAGGTGATCGCTCGGCAGGATGACGATGCGCACACGGCTGCGCAGCTCGATCTTGGTGATGGAGTTGCGCTTCTCGTTGAGCAGGAAGGCGGCGACCGGAATCGGCACCTGAGCGCGCACCTCGGCGGTGCGGTCCTTCAGGGCCTCTTCCTCGATCAGGCGCAGAATCGCCAAGGACAGGGATTCGACGTCGCGGATGATGCCCTGACCGCTACAGCGCGGGCAGACGATGCCGCTGGTCTCGCCGAGGGAGGGGCGCAGGCGCTGACGGGACATTTCCAAAAGACCGAAGCGCGAGATACGGCCGATCTGCACGCGCGCACGGTCGGCCTCCAGGGCCTCGCGCATCTTGTCCTCGACGGCGCGCTGGTTCTTCGCTGGCGTCATGTCGATGAAGTCGATGACGATCAAACCGCCGATGTCGCGCAGGCGCAACTGGCGGGCGATCTCCTCGGCCGCCTCTAGGTTAGTTTGCAGCGCGGTTTCCTCGATGTCGCCGCCCTTGGTGGCGCGCGCCGAGTTGATGTCGATGGATACCAGGGCTTCGGTCGGATCGATGACGATGGAGCCGCCGGACGGCAGCTTCACTTCACGCTGGAAGGCGGTTTCGATCTGGCTCTCGATCTGGAAGCGGTTGAACAGCGGCACGCTGTCCTCGTACAGCTTGATCTTGCTGGCGTACTGCGGCATCACCTGGCGGATGAAGCTCAAGGCTTCTTCCTGGGCTTCCACGCTGTCGATCAGTACTTCGCCGATGTCCTGGCGCAGATAGTCGCGGATCGCCCGGATGATGACGTTGGATTCCTGGTAGATCAGGAAGGGGGGGGAGCGGTCCAGCGAGGCTTCCTTGATCGCGGTCCACAACTGAGCCAGGTAGTCGAGGTCCCACTGGAGTTCTTCGCTGGAGCGGCCGAGGCCGGCAGTACGCACGATCAGGCCCATGTCGGCGGGCACGTCGAGGCCGTTCAGGGCTTCGCGCAGTTCGTTGCGCTCTTCGCCCTCGATGCGCCGGGAGATGCCGCCGGCTCGCGGATTGTTCGGCATCAGCACCAGATAGCGGCCGGCGAGGCTGATGAAAGTGGTCAGGGCCGCGCCCTTGTTGCCACGCTCTTCCTTCTCGACCTGGACGATGACTTCCTGGCCTTCGGAGAGCACGTCCTTGATGTTGATGCGGCCTTCGGGAGACTTCTTGAAGTACTCGCGGGAGATTTCCTTGAGCGGGAGGAAGCCGTGGCGCTCGGCGCCAAAGTCGACGAACGCCGCTTCGAGGCTCGGCTCGACCCGGGTGATGCGGCCTTTGTAGATATTGGCCTTCTTCTGTTCACGGGCGCCCGATTCGATATCCAGGTCATAGAGGCGTTGGCCATCGACCAGGGCAACACGCAACTCTTCGGGCTGAGTTGCGTTAATCAGCATTCTCTTCATGTAGTACCGTTCGGTTTCCGGGCTGCCGGAAACGGCGTTCGGCACACACGACTCTCGCGGTCGGTGACAGGGGCCGCTCAGGAAAGGTTGTCGTCCATTCCCGTGTCAAGCAACATTTGGCTGGTGGCCAGAGTCGCGACTACGTCTCCTGCTTACTGTTGTGGCAGAAAGCAATCAATCAGGAGGAGGAATCAAACATCGGCAGCGGACGCCTTGTGCGTCTGGATGAAAGCTTGCAGCTACGCAATCCGATGGTTGTGCATCTCCACCCTGCACGTATCCTTTGAAAATCGGGTGCCGTCCGCAGAATCTGCAGCGAATTGGCAACTATTGCGACCTCCTGTGGATGGGAGGTACGCCATCATGTAGCTAAGGCATTTGTTTCCGAGGCTTCGCGATGTTCGAGGAAGCCCCGTCGGACGGCCTTACGTCCTTCATGGGCAGTATGCGGATAGGATGGCTGTTCGGTTTTGCGCCTATCCGCTGGCCTGGCCGTAAAAACGGCACTTGTAATTATAGCACCTATTAATAAGTGCTTCAATTATCTAAAAATTGATATGATATCGCGATGATAAATTCCCCCCATGCGAATTCTGGCGTCCAGTTGCTTGAGATCGGGCCGGATGCGGCCGGTCAGCGAATCGACAATTTCCTCCGCACTCGACTCAAGGGGGCTCCGAAAACCTTGATCTATCGCATCCTGCGCAAGGGCGAGGTACGGGTGAACAAGGGGCGGATCAAGCCCGAGTACAAGCTGCAGGCGGGCGATCTGGTGCGCGTGCCGCCGCTACGTCTGGCCGAGCGTGACGAGCCGGTTCCGCTGGCGCAGGGATTGCTCGAGCGGCTCGAAGCAGTCATCGTCCATGAAGACAAGTCGCTGATAGTGCTGAACAAGCCAGCCGGGATCGCCGTGCATGGCGGCAGTGGTCTTAGCCACGGTGTCATCGAGGCGTTGCGCCAGTTGCGTCCGGAGGCCAGGGATCTGGAACTGGTGCACCGACTCGACCGGGATACCTCGGGGCTATTGATGATCGCCAAGAAGCGCAGCATGTTGCGCCATCTGCACGAGGCGTTGCGTGGCGACGGCGTGGACAAGCGCTATCTGGCGCTGGTGTGTGGAGCCTGGCCCAGTGCCCGGAAGCAGGTCAGCGCCCCGTTACAGAAGAATACTCTGCGTTCCGGCGAGCGGATGGTGGAAGTCGACGAGGAGGGGCGGGAAGCGCTGACCCTTTTTCGGGTGCTGCGACGTTTTGGCGACTTCGCCACGCTGGTGGAGGCCAAGCCGGTCACCGGACGGACGCATCAGATCCGGGTGCATACCCGTCACGTCGGACATCCTATCGCTGGTGACGCCAAGTATGGGGACGAGACGTTCACCCGCGAGATCCGTGCGCTCGGCGGCAAGCGTCTGTTCCTGCATGCCTATTCGCTGGCGGTGCCGCTGCCAGAGGGGGGCGAGTTGCGCCTGGAGGCGCCGGTGGATGAGATGTGGGCACAGGCTCTGGAGCGTTTGAGTGTCTGACTATCGGTTATTGATCTTCGATTGGGATGGCACGTTGGTCGATTCCATCGGGCGTATCGTCGAGTCCATGCGTGTTGCGGCGGGGGGCTGCGACCTCGCGCCGCTCGGCGACGAGACAATCAAGGGCATCATTGGGCTGGGGTTGCCCGAGGCGATCCGTACGCTCTATCCAGATTTGCACGATATTCGATTGCTGGATCGGTTCCGCCAACTCTATAGCGAACATTACCTGACCTTGGAGCGCGAACCATCGCCGCTGTATGCCGGGGTGGCCGAAGCGCTGGAGGGATTCCGGACGGCGGGGTATCGTCTGGCGGTAGCCACCGGCAAGACGCGCCAGGGGCTCGACCGGGTATTGGCGGCGCATGGTTGGCAGGAATATTTCGACGTCAGTCGCTGTGCCGATGAAACTGCCAGCAAGCCGGATCCTCGAATGCTGCACGAGATCCTCGCGCACTGCCGGGTATTGCCCCGTCAGGCCCTGATGGTGGGGGATTCATCGTTCGATCTACAGATGGCTCGACACGCCGGGATGGGGTCGGTAGCGGTCAGCTATGGAGCGCAGTCTCCGGAGGCGTTGCGTCTGCACGAGCCGCGTTTGGTTATCGATGACTTGGGCGAGTTGTGTGTCTGGCTGGGCGTCCGGCCGGCGCAGGTCGTCGCTGGGGGATAGGGATGACGAACGACGAATGGAAGTCGCCGCCGGAGAGGGGCGACGAGAAGAGCTGGAAACTGCTGGAAAAGACCTTACTCGCCACCGTGGAGGAGCGGCGGCGGGCGCGTCGTTGGGGGATCTTCTTCAAGTTGCTGGGGTTCGCTTATCTGGTGGCGCTCCTGGCGATGTTCTCTCCTGCGCTCAGCCTCAGGGAGGCGGCGCGTAGCGGCGAGCACACAGCGCTAGTCGAGGTGCGCGGGATGATCGCCGATGACGAGGCCGCCAGTGCCGACAACGTCGTCGGCAGTCTGCGGGCCGCGTTCAAGGATAAGCACACCAAAGGCGTGGTGCTGCGTATCAACAGTCCCGGTGGCAGTCCCGTGCAGTCCGGCTATATCTACGACGAGATCCGCCGGCTGCGTGCCGAGCATCCGGATACCAAACTCTATGCGGTCATTACCGATCTTGGTGCTTCCGGTGCTTACTATGTCGCCAGCGCCGCCGACGCTATCTATGCGGACAAGGCCAGCCTGGTCGGCTCGATCGGGGTGACGGCGGCAAGCTTCGGTTTTGTCGGGGCGATGGAGCGGCTGGGCGTCGAGCGTCGAGTCTATACGGCCGGCGAGCACAAGGCGTTCCTCGATCCGTTCCAGCCACAGAAGGAGGGGGAGGTGCGCTTCTGGCAAGAGGTGCTGGAGGTTACCCACCGGCAGTTCATCGACAGCGTCAAGCAGGGGCGCGGCGAACGGCTGAAGGACAAGGAGCATCCCGAATTGTTCTCCGGTCTGGTCTGGTCCGGCGAGCAGGCTTTGCAACTGGGCCTGGTTGATGCCCTGGGCAGCGCCAGCCATGTGGCTCGCGAAGTGGTGGGGGCAGAGGATCTGGTCGATTTCACGGTGCGGGAAACTCCCTTCGATCGTTTCGCCAAGAAGCTCGGAAGCGGGGTGGTCGAGCGTCTCGGCGTGTGGATGGGCCTGCAGGTGCCGGTCCTGCACTGAGGCGGTGGTCTGATATCGACCCTTGGCAAGTTCAGGGGATCTGTACGTTCTCGGCCAGCAGCATGTCGACCAGGCGAATCAGCGGCAAGCCGATCAGGCTGGTGGCGTCCTCACCCTCGGTGGCGCGGAAAAGACTTACGCCGAGCCCTTCCGACTTGAAGCTTCCGGCACAGTCGAAAGGCTGCTCGGCGGCGAGATAGCGTTCGATTCGCGCTGCATCCAAGTGGCGGAAATGCACCGTGAAGGGGATGCAGTCGATCTGCGCCGTTCCGCTGGCGGTGTTGAGCAGGGCCAACCCGGTCAAGAAGGTCACGCTATTACCGCTGGCGCTCTGCAACTGGGCGCGGGCGCGTAGCAGGTCGTGCGGTTTGCCGAGGATTCGTCCGTTCAGTACGGCGACTTGGTCCGAGCCGATGAGCAAGTGATGCGGATATTCCTTGGCGAGGGCGCTGGCCTTTTCTGCGGCCAGGCGTCTGACCAGAGTATCGGCGCTTTCCCCGGGGAAAGGGGTTTCGTCGATGGACGGTGCGCTCCAGGTGAAGGGCAGTCGCAGGCGACTCAGCAGTTCGCGGCGATAAGGGGAGCTGGAGGCGAGTACGAGGGGCGGCATGGCATTCTCCCGGTGCCGGAGGATAGTGCGATTCTAGCGGTGCCGCCGGCCGGCGGACAGGGTGGAATTCCCTTTGACAGCGCTCCGGCCTATCCCTAGAATGCTGCCCCTATGTTGAATGGGCCGATTCCACCTCACGTTGATCCACGCAAGCTGGCTGATCGCAGTGCGACCCTTAAGGGCGAGCTGTCGCTGGCTAGTTTGTCGCGTCTTTGCGATCCACTTGCCGAAGATGCGGGGCTTGTACATGCGAAATTCCGTTTTGAGCGCGACGAGCACAAGACTGTGGTCATCCACAGCGAGCTTGATGTCGAGGTCAGGATGGTTTGCCAGCGTTGTTTGGAGCTGGTCGCCTTGCCGATCCACAGCGAATGCCATTACGCGGTGGTGAAGGTGGGGGCGAGCGCGCAGTCGTCGCCCAGGGACTATGACGTGCTGGAGGTTGGGGAGGAGCCCTTGGATCTGTTGGCATTGATCGAGGATGAGCTGTTGCTGGCCTTGCCCATCGTTCCGCTCCATGACCCTGATGTTTGCCAGCCACCGGCCGGGTCCGAAGTGCCCGAACCGAGCGAGGACGAGGTATCGCGGTCCAACCCGTTCAGCGTATTGGCGCAGTTAAAGCGCGACCCAAACGTTTAGGAGTTAATCAGTTATGGCTGTTCAGCAGAACAAAAAGTCCCGTTCCGCACGTGACATGCGTCGTTCCCACGACGCGCTTGAGGCAAATGCCCTGTCCGTCGAGAAGAGCACCGGTGAAGTGCACCTGCGTCACCACGTGTCCCCGGATGGTTTCTACCGTGGCCGCAAGGTGATCGACAAGGGCTCCGACGAGTAACTCTTGTCTGCTTCGCTCATCGCTGTCGATGCAATGAGCGGGGACTCCGGTCCCCGCTGTGTTGTTCCGGCCTGTCTCGCTTGCCTGGGCGAGACTCCCTCGCTGCAATTGGTCCTTGTCGGCCAGGCTTCCCTTCTTGAAGAGCTGATTGCCCGCTATCCCCGGGTCGATCGCGCGCGCCTGAGCGTCGTGCATGCCGGGGAAGTGATCGCCATGGACGAGCGTCCCGCCTATGCTTTGCGCAGCAAGGCCGACTCGTCCATGCGCGTGGCTCTAGAGTTGCTGCGCGAGCGGCGGGTACAGGCCTGTGTCAGTGCTGGCAATACGGGAGCGCTGATGGCGTTGTCCCGGCATGTCCTGAAGACCCTGCCGGGCGTCGACCGGCCGGCGATGTTCGCGGCTCTCCCCACTGAGCAGGGGGGCTGTCACCTTCTCGACCTGGGTGCCAACATGGATTGCACCGCCGAGCACCTGTATCAGTTCGCGGTGATGGGTTCGGTCGCCGCGGAAGCGCTCGGCATGGAGCGTCCGCGGGTGGCATTGCTGAACGTCGGTACCGAGGAAGTCAAAGGCAATCAGCAGGTCAAGCAAGCCGCCGTTCTGCTGCAACAGGCCAGGGGAATCAACTACGTTGGTTTCATCGAGGGCGATGGCCTCTACCGTGGGGAGGCCGATGTGGTGGTCTGCGACGGCTTCGTCGGCAATATCCTGCTGAAGGCCAGTGAAGGTCTGGCTGCCATGATTGCCGGAGAGGTCAGGGCGCAATTCGGAGGCAGCCTCGCCTCGCGGCTGGTCGGTGTCCTGGCCTTGCCCTTCTTGCGTCGATTGCAGGCCCGCCTGGCGCCGGCGCGACACAATGGGGCCAGTTTTCTCGGCTTGCAGGGAATAGTGGTGAAAAGTCATGGCGCGGCAGGTGCTGAAGGGTTTCGCAGCGCAATACTTCATGCGCAGGCGGAGATTCGCGAGAATCTTCCGCAACATCTGCACGACCGCCTACAGGCGCTGTTGGTCGGGCACTGATGTGACCGTGGCCGTGGGCCTGTCATACAACTGATTAACACGCGTCCGGCATGCTCCGGGCGCTCCCGAAGAAAGATCATCAGGGATCTGTTCATATGCCTGTTTCCCCCGCATTCGTCTTTCCTGGCCAGGGGTCGCAGTCCCTCGGCATGCTGGCCGATCAGGCCGCCCGGTATCCGCTGATCGGTACCACATTTGCCGAAGCTTCCGAATCCCTGGGCTACGATCTCTGGGCACTAGTCCAGCAGGGACCGGAAGGCTTGCTCAACCAGACCGACAAGACCCAGCCGGCGATCCTGGCCGCCTCTATCGCCTTGTGGCGACTCTGGCAGGCCGAGGGCGGGGGGCTTCCAGCCTTCGTCGCAGGACACAGCCTCGGCGAGTATTCCGCGCTGGTCGCCGCCGACAGCCTGCCTTTCGCCGATGCGCTGAAGCTAGTCGAGTGCCGGGGGCAATTGATGCAGCAGGCCGTGCCTGCCGGTCAGGGAGGCATGGCGGCGATTCTTGGCCTGGATGATGCCGATGTTCTGGCCGCCTGCGCCGAGTCCGAGCAGGGCGAGGTGGTTAGCGCCGTGAACTTTAACGCACCAGGACAGGTGGTGATCGCCGGTTCCGCCGCGGCGGTCGGCCGTGCCATCGAGGCCTGCAAGGCGCGCGGCGCCAAACGCGCAATGGCCTTGCCGATCAGCGTGCCGTCGCATTGCGCTCTGATGCGTCCGGCGGCGGAGCGTTTCGCCGAGGCGGTGGAGGTGATCGCCTGGCAGGCGCCGCGTATTCCGCTGGTGCAGAATGTCAGCGCCGCCGTGGTCAGCGATCCGGATGTCCTCAAGCGCGATCTGCTGGCGCAGCTCTACAGCCCGGTACGCTGGGTCGAGTCCATGATCTGCCTGGCTGGCCGGGGGGTCACCGATCTGGTCGAATGCGGCCCGGGCAAGGTGCTTTCCGGATTGAACAAGCGTTGTGTCAAGGGCATCAATACCCACAACTTGGATACCCCCGAGGCCTTCGTTGCGGCTCGCGCCGCGCTGGCCTGAACAAGGAGATGAGAATGAGTCTGCAAGGCAAAGTGGCGCTGGTCACCGGTGCCAGCCGTGGCATCGGCCAGGCGATCGCGCTGGAGCTCGGCCGGCAGGGCGCCGTGGTGATCGGTACGGCCACTTCGTCGAGCGGTGCCGAAAGCATCGCCGAAACCCTGAAGAGCAATGGCATCGAGGGTGCCGGTCTGGTACTGGATGTATCCAGTGACGAGTCCGTCGCCACGACCCTGGAGCATATCCAGCAGCATCTCGGCCAACCCGCCATCCTCGTCAATAATGCCGGCATCACCCGCGATAATCTGATGTTGAGGATGAAGGACGAGGAGTGGCACGACGTCATCAATACCAACCTCAACAGCCTCTATCGCCTGTCCAAGGCGGTCCTGCGCGGCATGACCAAGGCCCGCTGGGGACGTATTGTCAACATCGGCTCGGTAGTGGGGGCGATGGGCAATGCCGGTCAGGTCAACTATGCAGCCGCCAAGGCCGGGCTGGAGGGCTTCAGTCGTGCCCTGGCCCGTGAGGTCGGCTCGCGCGGGATTACCGTCAATGCGGTGGCGCCCGGTTTCATCGATACCGACATGACCCGCGAACTGCCCGAGGCGCAGCGTAATGCCCTGCTAGGCCAGATTCCGCTGGGCCGCTTGGGGCAGGCGGGAGAGATAGCTCAGGTTGTCGCCTTTCTGGCCTCCGATGGTGCATCCTATGTCACCGGAGCTACCATTCCGGTCAACGGTGGAATGTACATGAGTTGATGTGACGCGCGCCCCAAGACAACAGTCAAAGAGCAATCCGAAATCTCACCGAACTGCCGAGCTGGAAAAGGCAGGTCGTCGGGGCTGTCCGGAGGGGGAAGGCTTCGGCTTGAAATGCTGAAATCCCTTTCTATAAACTTACTCGCATTCCATCTGCCTGGTTTGTCCATAGGAGTGAAAATAAGGTATGAGCACCATCGAAGAACGCGTCAAGAAGATCGTTGCTGAGCAACTTGGCGTCAAAGAAGAGGAAGTCACCAACAGCGCTTCCTTTGTCGAAGACTTGGGCGCCGACTCTCTTGACACCGTCGAGCTGGTGATGGCTCTCGAAGAGGAGTTTGAGACCGAGATTCCGGACGAACAGGCCGAGAAGATCACCACTGTGCAGGAAGCCATCGATTACATCAATGCTCACGCACAATAAGTAATCGTCGCTCCCGACTCGGAAAAGCCGCACAGCCCAAAAGGCGTGCGGTTTTTCTTTAACGGAAATAATTAGAATTTTATCCGATACTTGTCGGTTATGTTCACTTTGCCAAGGTGGTAACAGGAGGCGGTGTCCCCAGAGGGGCGCTTATAGCCTGCAGGCAGGCTATCGAGCCGGCCTCGCGCAGTAACGAAGAACATGAGGAGATTGCTTTGTCACGTAGACGCGTCGTGGTCACTGGACTGGGGATGTTGTCGCCGCTGGGTACCGATGTGCCGAGCAGTTGGCAGGGGGTCCTGGCTGGTCGCAGTGGCATCGCTCCGCTCGAGCACATGGATCTGTCCGCCTACTCCACCCGCTTCGGCGGTTCGGTGAAGGGGTTCGACGTCGAGCAATACCTGTCGCTCAAGGAGGCCCGCAAGCTCGATCTGTTCATCCAATATGGTCTGGCTGCCAGTTTTCAAGCCGTGCGCGATTCCGGCCTGGAAATCACCGACGCCAATCGGGAGCGCATCGGTGTGGCCATGGGGTCCGGCATCGGCGGCCTCACCAATATCGAGAACAACTGCCGGTCCCTCATCGAGCAGGGGCCTCGGCGTATTTCTCCGTTCTTCGTGCCGGGCTCGATTATCAACATGATTTCCGGTTTCCTGTCGATTCACCTAGGCCTGCAGGGACCGAACTACGCTATGGTCACCGCCTGCACCACTGGTACCCACTGCATCGGCATGGCAGCGCGCAACATCGCCTATGGCGAAGCCGATGCCATGGTCGCCGGCGGGGCCGAAATGGCGGCCTGCGGGCTGGGCATCGGCGGGTTCGGCGCGGCCCGGGCGCTGTCCACGCGCAACGAGGAGCCGGCACGTGCCAGCCGTCCCTGGGATAAGGGACGCGACGGCTTCGTGCTTTCCGACGGTGCCGGCGCGCTGTTGCTCGAAGAGCTGGAGCATGCCAAGGCGCGGGGCGCCACCATCTATGCCGAACTGGTCGGCTTCGGCATGAGCGGCGATGCCTTCCACATGACCTCGCCGCCGGAAGACGGCTCCGGTGCGGCCCGTTGCATGCGCAACGCCCTGCGCGATGCCGGCCTGAACGTCGACCAGGTCCAGTACATCAATGCCCACGGCACTTCGACGCCGGCTGGCGATCTGGCCGAGGTGGCTGCGCTCAAGTCGGTTTTCGGCGAGAGTGCCTACCGGCTGTCGGTCAGCTCGACCAAATCCATGACCGGTCATCTGCTCGGTGCCGCCGGTGCGGTCGAGGCCATCTTCAGCATACTGGCGATCCGCGATCAGGTCGCCCCGCCGACCATCAATCTGGACGATCCGGACGAAGGCTGCGATCTCGATTTTGTGGCCCATGAGGCCAAGAGGCTGCCGATCGAGGTGGTGCTCTCCAACTCCTTCGGCTTCGGTGGGACCAACGGCTCGCTGGTGTTCCGCCGATTCGCCGACTGATGGCCTGCTGGATCGACGGCCGGCCCGATGAGTCGCTACCTCCGACCGACCGTGGTCTGGCCTATGGCGATGGCCTGTTCGAGACCATCGCCGTGCGTCGTGGGCAGCCGTTGCTGCTGGAGCGGCACTTGGCTCGTCTGGCCGAGGGCTGTGCCAGGCTGGCGCTTCCCGGCGACCCGGCCTCGATCCGTGCCGAACTGCTGGCCTTTTCGGCCGCGTTGGGCGAGGGCGTGGCCAAGCTGCTGCTGACCCGCGGCGACGGTCTGCGCGGTTATGCGGCCCCCCAGCCGCCGCAGTCGCGGCGTATCCTCCTGGGCAGTCCACCTCCTCGGTATCCGCCGGGCAATGCCGTGCAGGGTGTGCGGCTCTATCCCTGCCGTACCCGCCTGGCCGAGCAGCCCCTGCTGGCCGGACTCAAGCATCTCAATCGCTTGGAGCAGGTGCTCGCCCGTGCCGAGTGGCGGGATGCCGAGCACGCTGAAGGACTGATGCGCGATCTGTCGGGACGGGTGATCGAGGGGGTTTTCAGCAACCTGTTCCTGGTCCGGGACGGTGTCCTGCTGACTGCTGACCTGTGCCGTTGCGGGGTAGCCGGGGTCATGCGCGCGGAAATTTTCGAACATGCGGAACGAGCGGGCATCGCGGTGCAGGTACGTGATATCGACTTCGCCGAGCTGTTGGCGGCGGACGAGGTTTTTCTCTGCAATAGTCTCTATGGCATCTGGCCGGTCCGCCGGTTCGAAGAACACGACTGGCCGGTCGGCACGCTCACCCGTAAACTGCAGGGCTCGATCCGCAAGCTACTGGACTCCTGATTCGTGATGCGAAAATGGCTGTTGCTGCTGGAAAGTGGCCTGCTGGTGGGGGGACTGCTCATGTCGTCCGCCGTCTGGCAGCAGAGGGCCGCGCTCGAACAGCCTCTGAGGCTCGCCGAGGAGCGTCTGCTGGAGGTTCCGAGCGGTGCCACGCCCAGCGGTCTGCTCAATCGTCTGCAGGACGAGGGACTGTTGCACGGGAGCTTCTGGCTGCGCCTGTACTGGCGCTTCAATCTGTCTGAGCAGGGCATGCGCAGCGGCGAATATCGCTTGGAGCCAGGCATGACGGCCGCCGAACTGCTCGAACTCTGGCAGCGTGGCGAGGTGGTGCAGTACAACCTCACTTTGGTGGAGGGCTGGAGCTTCCGTCAGGTTCGGGCCGCATTGGCCCGGATCGACAAACTGGAGCAGTCCCTGGAGGGGGTTTCCGATGCCGAACTGATGGCTCGGCTGGGTCAGCCGGATGCCCACCCGGAGGGGCGCTTCTTCCCCGATACCTACCGCTATGTGCGTGGCATGAGCGACTTCGAGCTGCTCAGGCAGGCCCATGCCCGCCTGCAGCAGGTGCTCGCCGAGGAATGGGCCGGACGGTCGCCGGACCTGCCCTACGCGACGCCCTACGAAGCGTTGATCATGGCCTCGATCATCGAGAAGGAAACCGGCATTCCCCGCGAACGCGGGCAGATCGCCGGCGTGTTCGTGCGGCGCCTGGAGCAGGGCATGCTGCTGCAGACCGATCCGACTGTCATCTATGGCCTAGGCGAGCGCTACAACGGCAAGCTCGGGCGCGCCGAGCTGCTCGCGACCACTCCCTACAACACCTATGTCCAGCCCGGCTTGCCACCGACGCCGATCGCTCTGCCGGGACGCGAGGCGATCCATGCGGCGCTGCATCCGGCGGAGGGCCGCGAGCTGTATTTCGTCGCCCGCGGCGATGGCAGCCACATCTTTTCCGAAACCCTGGAGGCGCATAACCAGGCGGTGCGCGAGTACCAGCTTAAGCGCCGCGCCGATTACCGCTCCAGCCCATCGTCCGAGGCGGTGGAGCGTTCCGAGCGGCAAGACGACGAGGAAAACCCGTGAGCCGAGGTCTTTTCATCACCCTCGAAGGGCCGGAGGGGGCTGGCAAGAGCACCAATCGCGACTACCTCGCCGAAGGCCTGCGCGCCGCCGGCCGCGAGGTGGTGCTGACTCGCGAGCCGGGCGGAACGCCGCTGGCCGAGCGCATCCGCGAACTGTTGCTGGCGCCCGCTAGCGAGCCGATGGCGGTGGACACCGAACTGCTGCTGGTCTTCGCCGCCCGCGCCCAGCATCTGGCCGGTGTGATCCGGCCAGCGCTGGTGCGCGGCGCCGTGGTGCTCTGCGACCGTTTCACCGATGCTTCCTATGCCTACCAGGGCGCTGGCCGTGGCGTGTCCGAGGAGCGCATCGCGATCTTGGAGCATTTCGTGCAGGGCGATCTGCGCCCCGACCTGACCCTGCTCTTCGACCTACCGGTCGAGGTGGGGCTGGCCCGCGCCGCCGCCCGTGGCCGCCTGGATCGTTTCGAACAGGAGGGCCGCGCCTTTTTCGAAGCGGTGCGCCAGGCTTACCTGCGTCGCGCGGCGAACGATCCGGCCCGTTACCGGGTGGTTGATGCGGGGCGTCCCCTGGCGGAGGTCCAGCGCACACTGGATGGCCTGCTGCCGCAACTGCTGGAGTCGCGCGGTGGCTGAAGTCCATCCCTGGCAGCAGGATCTGTGGCGGCGGCTGGCAGGCCGCGATCGGCATGCCCACGCCTATCTGCTGCACGGTCCGGCCGGGATCGGCAAGCGGGCGCTGGCCGAACGCCTGGCGGCCCGCCTGCTGTGCCAAAGCCCAGCCGGCTTGGAGGCTTGTGGCCAGTGTAAGTCCTGCCGTCTGCTGCAGGCCGGCAGCCATCCGGATCATTTCCTGCTGGAGCCGGAAGAAGCGGACAAGGCGATTCGCGTCGATCAGGTGCGCGACCTGGTGGAGTTCGTCACGCAGACGGCTCAGCTCGGCGGGCGCAAGGTTGTCCTGCTGGAGCCGGCCGAGGCGATGAACCCGAACGCCGCCAACGCCCTGCTCAAGAGTCTCGAGGAGCCCTCCGGAGAGAGCGTGCTATTGCTGATCAGCCACCAGCCGAGCCGCCTGCTGCCGACCATCCGGAGTCGTTGCGTGCAGCAGGCCTGCCCGTTGCCGGGGGCCGCCGACAGTCTCGCCTGGCTGCGTCAAGCACTGCCGGAACAGAGCGAGGCGGAACTGGGCGAACTGCTCGTACTGGCCGGCGGCTCGCCGCTTTCCGCCTTGCGGCTGCATGGCGAAGGTGTGCGCGAGCAACGTGCGCGAGTAGTGGAGGGGGTGAAGCAACTGCTCAAGCAGCAGGCCAGCGCCAGCCAACTGGCCGAGGCCTGGAACAGTGTGCCGCTGCTGCTGCTGTTCGACTGGTTCTGCGATTGGAGCCTGCTGATCCTGCGCTATCAGTTGACCAGCGACGAGCGGGGCCTGGGGTTGGACGACATGGCCAGGGTCGTCCGCTACCTGGCGGAGAAGAGCGCGCAGTCCAGGGTCCTGGCCATCCAGGACTGGCTGCTGGCGCAGCGCCAGAAGGTACTCGCCAAGGCCAACCTCAACCGTGTCCTGCTTCTCGAGGCGTTGCTCGTGCAGTGGGCAGGCCTGCCCGGGCCGGGCTAGAATCGCTGCCCGAATCAGCCATCCGGAGACCTGCATGAGCCTGCCATCCGGTCCGGGATCGTGTAACGGCATCCTGCCCCTGTCGATCAAGGACAAGTCGGTCCTTTACAGCTCCTACATGCCCTTTCTCAAGAATGGCGGCCTGTTCATCCCTACCGACAAGAGCTACAGGCTCGGCGACGAAATCTTCCTGCTGCTCAGCCTGATGGACGAGCCGGAGAAGATCCCGGTCGCCGGCAAGGTCGTCTGGATCACCCCGCCCGGTGCTCAGGACAACCGTGCCGCCGGGATCGGCGTGCAGTTCGGCGACGGCGACAAGCTGGCCCGCGACAGGATCGAAACCTACCTGGCCGGCGCCCTGAAGTCGGACCACCCAACCCATACGATGTGATTCCCATGCTGGTCGATTCCCACTGTCATCTCGATCGTCTCGATCTCGCCGCCCATGGCGGTTCCCTGGAGGCCGCGCTGGAGGCGGCGCGTGCCCGGGGGGTCGGACATTTTCTGTGTATCGGCGTGAGCGCGGACAACGCGGCCGCGGTCAAGGCGCTGGCCGAGCGTTATGCCGACGTGGATTGCGCGGTCGGGGTGCATCCGCTGGATGTCGAGCCCGATGCCGTGCCCGCCCTCGATTGGCTGATCGGCGAACTCGCCCATCCGAGGGTGGTCGCCATCGGCGAAACCGGGCTGGACTATCACTACCGGCCGGAGGCCGCCGCCTTGCAGCAACAGGCCTTTCGCCTGCACCTGGAGGCCGCGCGCCTGACCGGCAAGCCGCTCGTCGTGCACACCCGCGCGGCGCGCGCCGATACCCTGCGGCTGCTGCGCGAAGCGGCGTTGTCGCAGGGCGGCGTGCTGCACTGCTTCATCGAAGACTGGGAGATGGCCCGCGCGGCGCTGGATCTCGGCTTCTATATTTCGCTGTCCGGCATCGTCACCTTCCGTAATGCCGAGGCCCTGCGCGAAGTGGCCCGGCAGGTGCCGGCGGACCGCCTGCTGGTGGAGACCGACGCGCCTTACCTGGCGCCGGCTCCCCATCGGGGCAAGCCCAACCTGCCGCAATACGTGCGCGAGGTTGCGGAGTTTCTCGCCGAGCTGCGGGGCGTTCCCTTCGAAACGCTGGCCGAACAGACCACCGCTAACTTTCACCGCCTGTTTCCGTTGGCACGGGTCGCCCGCTGATACTTTCCGCCACGCAAAAAAAACCCGGAGTCTGGGGGAGGAAACCGGGTTAAAAGCGTTAGGAGTAAGCGAAGGCATGCATTCCTCGAATGCCTTCGGCTGGCCTGGCATCGGGGGAAATGCCATGTCAGTAGAGGAAGTATCGTCGCGGATCGGCTCCAGTCCAGTATGCGCTGTTTATTTTTTAAACGGTTTTGGAATACCTCCGCCGCTGCTGAGTACCGGGGATCCGTTTCGGCGCGCTGTGTCGTCGCTCGTCGTTCGTTCGAACGACCAGGCGTCGCTCCCCGCGCCTGGCTCCATGCGAAAACAGGCGCGGCTGCGGGAAGCAGTGTCGGCAGGCTAATCGGATGCCAGTTGGCGCAGGACCGCGAGGGTTTCGTCGAGCACTACGGTCGGCGTGTAGAAATGCGGCGACAGGCGGATTCCGCCGCCACGCTGGGCGCAGACGATCTGCTCGTGTTTGAGGCGCTCGAACAACTGCTGGTTGTCCCAGCCGTCGAGTGCGAAGGTCAGGATGCCGGCGCGCCGCTCGGGATCGCGCGGGCTGCGCAGGCGCAGGCCGGGAATCCGCAGGAGGCCTTCTTCGAGCCAGGCCACCCGTTCGCGCAGTCCCTGGGCGACCGCGGCCATGCCGACCTGCTCCAGCAGCGACAAGCTGCTTTCCAGTGCCACGGCGCCGAGCATGTTCGGGCTGCCGCATTCGAAGCGCCGGGCGGTGCGCGCCGGTTCCCAGTCCAGGCGGTCGTAGTCGCCAGCGTTCTCCAGCATGTGCCAGCCGTATTCGTGCAGCTTGAGCCGTTCGCGCAGGTCGCTGCGGCAGTAGAACACGCCGAGCCCCTCCGGGCCGAGCATCCACTTGTGTCCGTCGGCCATGGCGAAGGCGCAGTCGCAGGCGCGCACGTCGAAGGGCAGGGCGCCGAGCTGCTGGATAGCGTCGACGCAGAGCAGCACGCCGAGCTGCCGGCAACCCTGGCCGAGCCGCTGCAGATCCAGGCGCAGGCCACTGGCGTATTGCACGGCGCTGATCGACAGCAGGCGCGTGCGCGGGCCGCAAGCCGCCAAAAGATCGGCTTCCGGATCGGCCCCCTTGAGGCCGACCGTGACGATCTCGACGCCCTGGGGTTTGAGCGCCTCCCAGACGATGCGGTTGGAGGGGAACTCCTCGTCGCTGATGACGATCCGCTCGCCGGCCTGCCAGTCCAGGCCGAAGGCGACGAAGGACAGGGCTTCCGAAGTATTCTTGACCAGGGCTATGTCCGCTGTGGTCGGTGCGTTGAGCAGGCGCATCAGGCGTTCGCGCAGGCGCCGTTCGATGCCCAGCCAGCGGGGGTAATCGCGCGCACCGATGTGCACGTTTTGCTCGGCGAAGGCGCTCACCGCCTTGCCGGCCCGCATCGGCCAGGGAGCGACGGCGGCGTGGTTGAGGTAGCGCAGCCCGGCCAGCTGCGGAAATTCGTCGTGGATGGCATGCATGGGCTTGCTCCTTACGATCTTGCAATTATGGTGTCAGGCATCATATTCCACTTGAAGTCACTGTCCTGCCGGGCGAAGGAGAAGCCATGAGCGATCCAGGCAAGGCCGACGAACTGTTGGCGCAGATTCCCGAGGGCGGCCGCAAGGGGCTGCCTCCCGTGCACCTGTGGAATCCGCCGTTCTGCGGTGACATCGACATGCGCATCGCCCGCGACGGCAGTTGGTTCTACATGGGCACCCCGATCGGGCGTAAGGCTTTGGTCCGGCTGTTTTCCGGCATCCTGCGCCGTGACGGCGACCAGTATTTCCTGGTGACCCCGGTGGAGAGGGTCGGTATCCGGGTCGACGACGCGCCCTTCGTCGCCGTCTCCCTGCAGGTCGAGGGCCGTGGCGAGGATCAATTGCTGCGCTTCACCACTCAGGTCGGCGACGAGGTCGAGGCGGGCGCCGAGCACCCGCTGCGGGTCGCGCTCGACCCCGAGACCCAGGAGCCCGCGCCCTACCTGCTGGTACGCGCCAACCTGGAGGCGCTGATCCACCGCAACGTCTTCTACCAACTGGTCGAACTGGCCGAGCCGCGGCTGATCGACGGACGCACCTGGCTAGGCGTGTGGAGTCGCGGCGCCTTCTTCCCCCTCGGTCCGCGAGATTGAAGCGCAGCGGGACGGGACAAAGCCCCGCTCCTCGCCACTTCCCGGGTGCCCCCGAAAAAAATCGCCGAGTTCCTGATCGCCGGGCGCAATCCGACGCTGGAGGCGCCCGCCGCCCGCCAGGCGCGGACCATTGCTGCCGGGAAAATCTACGGCACCGCGGCGCGGCGACTTCACCGATCTACCAGAAGATCACCATCGCCGGCCCCAACGGCCGCTTCGACGGCACGGCGGATTCCGACGAGTTCCTCTTCCTCGGCGGCGACTACGCGCTGGGCAAGAACTTGACCCTGAGCTACCGGCATGCCCGGCTGGACGAGATCTACCAGCAGAACTACCTGGGCGCGATCCACCAGTTCAAGTGGGGCGGGGGGAATTCAAGACCGACTTCCGCTGGCTGCTCAGCGACGAGGAGGGGGAGGGCCAACCAATACGTTGGTCTGAACTTCGGCTACAAGCTGGGCGGGCACCGGCTGACGGTAGGCAAGGCATTGTCCAGCGGCGACTCGGCGATGCCCTACATCGCCGGTTCGGAGCCGCACCTGATCTCCGAATACGCGATCAGCTCGGAATTTCTCAGCGCCGACGAACACTTCCGGCACGTGCGCTACGAATACGACTTCGCGGCGGTGAGGCTGCCGGGGCTGATCGGCGTGGCGCGTTTCATGAAGGGGACCAACATCGACCTGCCGGAACGCTACGGCGGTCGGACCAGGAAGAGACCGAGCGCTACCTGGACCTGTCCTACGTGGTGCAGTCGGGCTTGCTGAAGAGCCTGGCGTTGCGCCTGCGCAATTCGCGCTACCAGAACAGCTTCGCGCCGAACGCAACGACAACGAGACGCGGATCAACGTCGATTACACCTGGATACTCTGGTGACGGCGGGAAGATCCGAGGCTCCCGCGGAGCCTCGATGGTCGCGCTTACATGTTGGGGTAGTTGGGACCGCCGGCGCCTTCCGGGGCCACCCAGGTGATGTTCTGCGCCGGGTCCTTGATGTCGCAGGTCTTGCAGTGCACGCAGTTCTGCGCGTTGATCTGGAAGCGCGGGCTGCCGTCGTCCTGGCTCACTACCTCGTAGACGCCGGCCGGGCAGTAGCGCTGCGCTGGCTCGTCGTACAGGGGCAGGTTGCGGGTGATCGGGATGCTCGGATCGGCCAGGCGCAGGTGGCAGGGCTGGTCTTCCTCATGGTTGGTGTTGGAGAGGAATACCGAGCTGAGCTTGTCGAAACTGAGCTTGCCGTCCGGCTTGGGATAGTCGATCCGCTTCGATTCGGAGGCCAGCTTCAGGCAGGCGTGGTCCGGGTTGTCGTCGTGCAGGGTGAACGGGATCTTGCCGCCGAACAGGTTCTGGTCGATGAAATTGAAGGCCCCGCCGACCAGCGCGCCGAACTTGTGGATGGCGGCGCCGAAGTTGCGGCTACAAAACAATTCGTCGTACAGCCAACTGGACTTGAACGACTCGACGTAGCCGTTCAGTTCGTCGCCGCCCTGGCTGCCGCCGGCGAGGGCGGCGAGGACCGCATCGGCGGCCAGCATGCCGGACTTCATGGCAGTGTGGCTGCCCTTGATCTTGGCGAAGTTCAGGGTGCCCAGGTCGCAGCCGATCAGCGCGCCACCGGGGAAGACCATCTTCGGCAGCGAATTCAGGCCACCCTTGCAGATGGCACGAGCGCCGTAAGCCACCCGCTTGCCGCCTTCCAGGTAGCGGGCGATCGCCGGGTGGTGCTTGTAGCGCTGGAACTCGTCGAAGGGCGACAGGAAGGGATTGCTATAGGACAGGTCGACGATCAGACCGACCACCACCTGGCCGTTCTCCAGGTGATAAAGGAAGGAGCCACCCGGGTTGTTGTCATCCAGCGGCCAGCCGGCGGTGTGCACCACCAGGCCCTGCTCGTGGCGGGCCGGCTCGACGTCCCAGATTTCCTTGATGCCGATGCCGTAGTGCTGGACATCGGCCTGGTCGTCCAGCCGGTAGCGGGCGATCAGTTGCTTGCCGATGTGGCCGCGGCAACCTTCTGCGAACAGGGTGTACTTGCCGCGCAGTTCCATGCCGGGGGTATAGCTGTCCTTAGGTCTGCCTTCGCGGTCGACGCCTAGGTCGCCGGTGACGATGCCTCGCACCGTGCCGCCGTCGTCGATCAGCGCCTCCTGGGCGGCGAAGCCCGGATAGATTTCCACACCCAGGGCTTCGGCCTGCTGGGCTAGCCAGCGGCACAGGTTGCCCAGGGAGATGATATAGTTGCCCTCGTTGTGCATGGTCCGGGGCACGAGGAAATCCGGCAACCTGATGGCCTTTTCGGCGCTCCTGAACAGATAGATGTCGTCGCGCTTGACCGGGGTGTTCAGCGGAGCGCCCAGCTCCTTCCAGTCCGGGAAGAGTTCGTTCAGGGCTCGCGGTTCGAAGACGGCGCCGGAGAGAATGTGAGCGCCGACCTCGGAACCCTTCTCGACCACGCACACGCTGATCTCCTGGCCGGATTCGGCGGCCTGCTGCTTCAGTCGGCAGGCGGCCGACAGACCGGCGGGACCGGCGCCGACGATGACGACGTCGAATTCCATGTATTCGCGTTCCACAAACTATCTCCTGATCGGGGCTCTCTTCGCATGTTCCCTGGTGAGGGCCGGGCATTATATATCCGGCCCCAGCGTCCGAACCAATGCGAAGACGGAAACGCACTGCCCCCGAGGCGCCTGCCGGAGCCCCGGAAAGCCGGGCCTGCCTCGGTTGACCGAGAGGTGGCCTGCCGTCAAGATACGGGCATTTTTATGCACGCCGCAGGGGGCTGACGTCGGCTCCGGCCGTCAACCACAGGCCATTGCTTGCCTTGGCGACATTTCATTTACCGGAGAGTAACGAGGAATCCATGAAGGTTCTTGTAGCTGTCAAACGAGTGGTTGACTACAACGTCAAGGTGCGGGTGAAGCCCGACCAGAGCGGCGTCGACCTGGCCAACGTCAAGATGTCGATGAACCCCTTCTGCGAGATCGCCGTGGAGGAAGCCGTGCGCCTGAAGGAGCGCGGCATCGCCAGCGAGATCGTCGCCGTGTCCGTCGGCCCGGCCGCCGCCCAGGAACAGTTGCGCACCGCCCTGGCTCTCGGCGCCGATCGCGCCATCCTGGTCGAGACCGACGAGGAGCTGGGTTCGCTGGCGGTGGCCAAGCTGCTGAAAGCCGTGGTCGACAAGGAGCAGCCGCAACTGGTCATCACCGGCAAGCAGGCGATCGACAGCGACAACAACCAGACCGGGCAGATGCTCGCCGCGCTGACCGGCTACGCCCAGGGCACTTTCGCTTCCAAGGTCGAGCAGGCCGGCGACAAGCTCAAGGTCACCCGCGAGATCGACGGCGGTTTGCAGACCCTGGAACTGAGCCTGCCGGCCATTGTCACCACCGACCTGCGCCTGAACGAGCCGCGCTACGCCTCGCTGCCGAACATCATGAAGGCCAAGAAGAAGCCGCTGGAGACGGTGAAGCCGGCGGAGCTGGGCGTGTCCATGGCCTCGAACCTCAAGGTGCTCAAGGTCGAGGCGCCGGCCGAACGTCAGGCCGGCATCAAGGTGGGCTCGGTGGCGGAACTGGTGGAAAAGCTGAAGAACGAAGCGAAGGTGATCTGAGATGGCGACCCTGGTAATAGCCGAACACGACAACGCCGCCCTGGCCGTCGCGACCCTCAACACCGTCGCCGCTGCGCAACAGATCGGCGGCGACATCCATGTACTGGTCGCCGGACAGGGCTGCGCCGCCGTCGCCGCAGCCGCGGCGAAGATCGCCGGCGTGAGCAAGGTGCTGGTCGCCGACGACGCGGCCTACGGCCACCTGCTGGCGGAGAACGTCGCGCCGCTGATCGCCGGCCTGGCGAAAGGCTACAGCCACGTCCTGGCGCCGGCCTCGACCAACGGCAAGAACTACCTGCCGCGAGTGGCGGCCCTGCTCGACGTCGAGCAGATTTCCGAAATCGTCGCGGTGGAAAGCCCTGACACCTTCAAGCGGCCAATCTATGCGGGCAACGCCATCGCTACGGTGCAATCGAGCGCGCCGATCAAGGTGATCAGCGTGCGTGCCACGGCTTTCGACCCGGCGGCGAGCGAGGGTGGCAACGCGGCCATCGAGGCGCTGAGCGGCACGGGCGATGCCGGCAAGTCGAGTTTCGTCGGCGAGGAAATCGCCAAGTCGGACCGTCCGGAACTGACCTCGGCGCGGGTGGTGATTTCCGGCGGACGGGGGATGCAGAGCGGCGACAACTTCAAGCTGCTCTACGCCCTGGCCGACAAGCTGGGCGCGGCGGTAGGCGCCTCGCGGGCGGCGGTGGACGCGGGTTTTGCACCGAACGACATGCAGGTGGGGCAGACCGGGAAGATCGTGGCGCCGGACCTGTACGTGGCGGTAGGCATCAGCGGGGCGATCCAGCACCTGGCCGGGATGAAAGACTCGAAGGTGATCGTGGCGATCAACAAGGACCCGGAGGCGCCGATCTTCCAGGTCGCCGACTACGGTCTGGTGGCGGATCTGTTCGAAGTTTTGCCGGAGTTGGAAAAGCAGCTCTGAGCCGCTTTCCGGCCGGACCCGAAGCCCGCTCATCGAGCGGGCTTCTTGCAACTGGGCCATAGTGGCCCCCATCCACGCTTTTCGCGGACCTCCCATGCAGAATCGCTTTCTTCCCGCGCTGCTGGCATTGCTGGCCGGCTTGCTCTCGCCCGTGGCGGGCGCAACCGGTGCCTGCGAGCGGCTGGTCGCCACCGGCGATCCCGAGCAGCCTCCTTACCTTTGGCTCGATCCGCAGAATCACGGGCAAATGATCGGCGCCAGCGCCGACCTGCTCGAACTGCTGGCCAAGACGCTGGACCTGAAGATCGACCTGATCCGCTCGGGCTCCCGGCCAGCTGCCGAGCAGCACGTGGCGAGTGGCCGTATCGACTTGCTGCTGGGCAGCTTTCCCGGCGACGCCCGACGTGAGTCGCTGGACTTCATCGAGCCCGCGCTCTTCGTGCAGTCCGTTGTGGCCTGGGTGCGCCGGGAACGGGCCTTTCCCTATGGCGGCTGGAGCGATTTGTATGCTCATCAAGGGGTGATCCAGGCCGGCGACCGTTTCACCCGCGGGTTCGATCCACTGTCCGCTACCTCCCTGCCGCTGAAGGAGGCGCCGACTCTGAACGAAGCCCTGCGGATGCTGCGGCGAGGCGAGGTCGCCTATCTGCTCGGTGAATGGCAGGTTGTCCAGGCGGCTGCCGAGTCGTTGGATATGTTGGCGGAAATCCAGCCGCTGCCGCCGCTGCTCAGCGAGGGCCTGTACTTGGCGGTGGGGCGCGATTCCGCCTGCAACACGCCGGAGCTGCGTGCACGGCTGGCGGCCGGACTGACCGAACTGAACGCCACCGGATTGGCGGGAAACCTGTTGCAACGTAATGCCGCGCGCTGGGTGGCGCAGGGCTTGCCGTCTCCATCCGTTGTCAAGTAGGAAATCCATCCGTGAATAGCGCACGTTTTTTCGCCGCTCAGTTATTGCTCGCCCTGGCCGGCTGCGCCAGCGATCCCGCACCGCATGAACAGTTGCGCCTGACCGAACAGGCGCTGGAACAGGCCAGGGCCGTTGCTGCCGGCGAGGATCAGGGAGAGCTGACCCTGGCGCAGGGCAAGTTCGAACAGGCCGAGGCCGCCCTGGCCGTCGGCCGCCACCGGGAGGCGCGCATGCTGGCCGAGCAGGCCGAGCTGGATGCTCGCCTAGCCGAGGAGCAGGTGCTGACCCAGAAAGGCCGCAAGCAGGTAGCCGAACTCAAGCGGCAGATCGGCGCGCTGCGCCAGCAACTGGGAGAGCTTTGATGAAGGGATGGCCCGTTTTTTCGTTCGGCCTGCTGTGCCTGGTTTCGTTGGGGGGCTGCGCCACAAGCTCGCCGGAAACGCTGCGCGCGCTCGACGAGGCCAGGGCCGAGCTGCTAGCCATTCGTACCGAGCCGGCGGTCCGGCTCAGCGCTGAGAAGGATCTGGCCCGGGCCGAGGAGTCGCTGGCCCGGGCGGAACGCTTTTCCGGCTATCTGGGCAGCGAGGGCGATGTTCTGCATTACGCCTATCTGAGCCGGCGTTACGGCCAGATCGCCCGCGAGCATGGAGCGCAGCGCCAGGCCGCCGAGCGCCTCGTCGAACTGGAGAAGGAGCGCGACCGCCTGCAACTGGCGCTGAGCGAGGCCCGTCTGCTCAACGCGGAACAGCAGGGCGAGTGGCTCGAAGAGCAATTACTCGGCCGGACCACCACTGAAACCGAGCGCGGCCTGGTGATGACCTTGGGCGACGTGCTGTTCGATACCGGGCGGGAGGAGTTGCGCTCGGCGGCGACGCGCACCGTCGTGCAGGTGGCCAGGTTCCTGCGGCTCAACCAGCGGCGGGTGGTGCGCATCGAGGGCTATACCGACAGCCAGGGCGATGACCAGCTTAACCTCGAATTGTCCCGCGGGCGTGCCCAGTCGGTCAAGGACATGCTGGTGGATCTGGGCGTCGACGCAAGGCGTGTCCAGGTCGCCGGTTACGGCGAAGCCTATCCGGTCGCCGAGAACGCCTCCAGCCAGGGGCGCGCGCGCAATCGCCGAGTGGAGATTGTGTTCTCCGACGAGGAAGGCCGGCTGGGCGCGGAGCGCTGATTCCATGTTTGCCGTCCAGCCGGCGCGGGACTCGCCGTCATTTTTCCTTTTCCTGTTTCTCCTTGGCATCCAGTTCAACGTTGCGCTGGCGGATGCGCTCGAGCTGCTCCTCGCTCAGGGGCAGCTTCTTCGCCGAGTCGCGCAGCAGCAGCAGGCTGCCGATCACCGAGCCAAATACCACTATCAGTATCAACCATACGTACCAGGGCATATCGTGTTCTCTCAGGGGCTGCCCATAAGCATAAGCAATGGAACGGCTCGGCCAGCCCCTTACCAAACGCGACGCCATTCTTTTCCCGTCGATGGTTGACAGGTCACCGGGCCACTAGACTGTCCGCGCCGGCGCTGACGGGACGGCTGGCGGCAAGCTGGGGAAAATGAATAGCCTTGCCTCGGCACGAGGGGGGAAGGCATGTCGGAATCATTGATACTGCAGGCGGGCTTCTGGGGTTGGCTGGCGGCGAGCAGCCTGTTGCTCGGTGCCTGGCTGGGCCTCGGGGCGCGGCTGCCGAAGCGGCTGGTCGCCGCGTCGATGGCCTTCGGCAGCGGCGTGCTGATCGCCGCCCTGTGCTTCGAGCAGTTGCCCGAGGCCAAGCGGCTCGCTGGTATCTGGCCGCCTTTGGGCGGTCTGCTGGTGGGCGGCATGGCCTTCGTCCTGGCCGACGAGGGGCTCGATCGCCTTCAGGCGCGGCATCGCGCCAGAAGGCTGGGCAGAGGATCGCTGGCCGGTCTGCTGATCGCCGCCGGCGCCTTTCTCGACGGCATCCCGGAATCCCTGGCGCTGGGCCTCGGGCTGCTCGACGACGGACGGCCGAGCCTGGCGCTGCTGGTCGCCGTGCTGCTGGCCAACTTGCCGGAGGGATTGGCCAGCGCGGCCGGTCTGCGCGCCGAAGGTTACGGCCGGCGCCAGGTGTTCGCCCTGTGGGGTGTCATCGTCGGCCTGTCGGGTTTTGCCGCCATGCTCGGACCCGCCCTGCTGGCGGACCTGTCGCCGGGCTGGCTGGCCTTCGCCCTGGGCTTCTCCGCCGGCGCGGTGCTCTGCATGCTGGTGGACACCCTGATTCCCGAGGCCTTCAAGGCCACCCATGCGCTGACCGGACTGATCACTCTGGCCGGTTTCATGCTCGCCTTCGCCCTGGAACATTTGTCCTAGGCGCGCCATTCTCCACGGCCGAGGGCTTGGGGTGTCCGCTACAATGCCCGCTACAGCGATTTTCCCGGAGCCCATCCCATGTCCTGCCAGACCCCGATCATCGTCGCCCTCGACTTCCCCGGCCGCGAGGCGGCCCTGGCCCTCGCCGCCCGGCTGGACCCCGCGCGGTGCCGGGTCAAGGTCGGCAAGGAGCTGTTTACCCGTTGCGGCCCGGATATCGTCGAGACGCTGCAGCGGCAGGGCTTCGAGGTGTTCCTCGACCTGAAGTTCCACGATATTCCGAACACCACGGCAATGGCGGTGAAGGCCGCCGCCGAGCTCGGCGTGTGGATGGTCAACGTGCACTGCTCCGGCGGCCTGCGCATGTTGAGCGCCTGTCGCGAGACCCTGGACGGCATTCATGGCCGCCGGCCGTTGCTGATCGGGGTGACGGTGCTGACCAGCATGGAGCGTGAGGACCTGGCCGGCATCGGTCTGGATATCGAGCCCCAGCAGCAGGTCCTGCGCCTGGCCGCCCTGGCCGAGCGGGCCGGGCTGGACGGACTGGTTTGCTCGGCCCAGGAGGCGCCGGCGCTGAAAACCGCTCGGCCGCGGCTGAAACTAGTGACCCCTGGCATCCGTCCGGCCGGCAGCGCCCCGGACGACCAGCGGCGCATCCTCACTCCGCGCCAGGCGCTGGAGGCCGGTTCCGACTATCTGGTCATCGGCCGGCCGATCAGCCAAGCTACCGACCCGGACCAGGCGCTGGCGGCCCTGGTCGCCGAACTGGGCTAACTGCGTTCAGGCGCGGGAAGGCTTTCGATCGCGTCCGCGCCGAAGGCTCTTCGCAGGCCGGAGCGGCGGCGAGGTTCGAGGTTTCCGGGGGCGGCGCGCCCGCCTGGCCGGTGGAAGAGGGTTTCCCCGTGAGCGATGATCCAGCAGGCCGGCGCGACGACAACCCCTACGCGCCACCCCGGGAAGCCCTGTTGGCGTCCCCGGACGTGCCGCCCATGCCCGACTGGTCGCCGGTACAGTTGTGGGTGCTCGGCTGGCTCGCCCTGGCCATGGTGCTCGGTACCCTGGTAATCATGTTGCTGTCCTTTAACGGTTTCACTCGGATGCGCGGGGTGGCCCTGTACGCCAACTGGCTCGGCCTGGCCCTGGTGCTGTTGGGCAATTACCTGCTGTTGCGCCTGAAGGGCTTTGTCGAGGCGCGCTTCGCCGCCCGAGGGCTGGGCTGGCCGGTATGGCTGTGTGTCGCACTGGGGTTTCTGCTGGAGGTCGTCGCGCTGCGCTTCGAGCCCGGCCCGCTCGCCGATTGGCTGGCCTGGCTCTATGCTGTCGCTCTGGTCGGCTATGGCGGCCTGCTGGTATGGCTCGGCGCGCGTCTGCTCGGCGTACCCGAAGCCTTTAAGTCCTTGTACGGCATGGGCTGGCTGGTGATCGCCGGAGGGCTCATGCTCGCCTCCCTGGTGCTCGCGACGCAGGCTGCGCTGCCCCTGATGGGCGCCCATGCGGTGCTGGCGCGAGTGTTCTTCAGGGGCGCCGCGGAATTGCGCGGGCGCGCTTGAGCACGTGCATCCGGCGTGGTGCGGACGCGCAGGCCCTGGCCGGCGACCGCAGCGCCGGCGGCCGCTTTGTGAGGCATGCCTTCGGCAAGGGCGAGGCCGCCTGAGGGGCCGTCTCGGTCCACGCCAGGCCCTCGCATTTTGCCGGTGCGACTTCTGTCCGGGCGGCCGCTGCTGCCGCTCGCTGGCATACTTCATCCTTTCCCGTGTCTTGACGAAGGGAGTGGACATGCGGGCCTTCTGGGAGATCTTCTGCACTGTCGTCGACAACTATGGCGATGCCGGCGTGACCTGGCGCTTGGCCCGTCAACTGGTGGCCGAGCACGGCCAGCGGGTCAGGCTGTGGTTGGACGACCTGGCGGCACTGGCGCGTCTCTGCCCCGAGGCGGACGTCGACGCGGCCCGGCAGTGGCAGGTCGGCGTGGAAATATGCCGCTGGCCCGTGCACTGGCAGCCGGTCGAGCCGGCCGACGTGGTGATCGAGGCCTTCGCTTGCCGCCTGCCCGAGGCGCATGTCGCGGCCATGGTGGATCGTCGGCGCCGAGTACTCTGGCTGAACCTGGAATACCTGAGTGCCGAGGACTGGGTGGGTGGCTGCCACGGTCTGCCGTCCCTGCAACCTGGCGGGCTACAGAAGTTCTTCTTCTTCCCAGGATTCACCACGGATACCGGCGGGCTGCTCCGCGAACGGGGCCTGATCGAGCGACGCCGGGCCTTCCAGGCCGATGCCGTGGCGCGTGCGGATTTTCTCCGCTCGCTCGGCGTGCAGGCATGCCCTGGCGAACGGCTGATTTCGCTGTTCGCCTACGAAAATGCGGCTCTGTCGAGCTGGCTGGAAGCCGTGGCGTCGGAAGGGCATCCGACGCTGCTGCTGGTGCCGGAGGGGCGCATTCTCGACGATCTGCGGCGCTGGCTAGCGGTGCCGTCGCTGGCCGTCGGCGACGGCCAGCGACGTGGTGCCCTGCGCGTCCAGGTGCTGCCGTTCGTCCGCCAGGAGGCTTATGACCGCCTGCTCTGGTGCTGCGATTTCAACGTGGTGCGCGGCGAGGATTCCTTCCTGCGCGCCCAGTGGGCGGGCAGGCCATTGCTCTGGCATATCTATCCGCAGGCGGACGGTGCCCACCGGGACAAGCTGGAAGCCTTCCTTTCCCTCTATGTCGAGGGCTTGCCGCCGGCCGCCGCAGGCGCCCTGCAGGAGCTCTGGCGCGTCTGGAGCGCCGGGGTGGCAATGGGGCCGGCCTGGTCGGCGCTGGCGGATCAGTGGCCGGAGCTGCGCGCGCACGCCGAGCGCTGGTGTGCCCGACAGGCCGCCCGGCCGGATCTGACCGCGGCACTGGTGCAGTTTTACGCGGATTGGCTATGATACGCGGCCTATTTTTCGTTATTCATCCAAACGGATACCCGTATGAAAACCGCTCAAGAATTCCGTGCCGGCCAGGTAGCCATGATCAATGGCGAGCCCTGGGTCATCCAGAAAGCCGAATTCAACAAGTCCGGCCGCAACTCCGCCGTGGTCAAGATGAAGCTGAAGAACTTGCTCAACGGCCAAGCCACCGAGACTGTGTACAAGGCCGACGATAAGTTCGAGCCGGTTATCCTCGAGCGCAAGGAGGTGACCTACTCCTACTTCGCCGATCCCATGTACGTGTTCATGGACAGCGAATTCAACCAGTACGAGATCGAGAAGGACGACTTGGGCGACGCCTACAACTTCATCGAAGATGGCATGCAAGACGTCTGCGAGGCGGTGTTCTACAACGACCGCGTGATCTCCATCGAACTGCCCACCACCATCGTGCGCCAGATCTCCTACACCGAGCCGGCCGTACGCGGCGACACTTCCGGCAAGGTGATGAAGGTGGCGCGCCTGAACGGCGGCTATGAACTGAGGGTGGCCGAGTTCTGCGACATCGGCGACTACATCGAGATCGATACCCGTACCTTCGAATACAAGTCCCGCGCCAAGGCTTGATCTTCCTGGCGTGACGAATAGCCCGGCCTTGTGCCGGGCTTTTTCGTTTTCGGCATCCCACCTGCCGCAGGCTCAGACGGCGACGTTCAGGCGTACCTCGATATTGCCGCGGGTGGCGTTGGAGTAGGGGCAGACTTGATGGGCGGCGGCCACCAATTCCTCGGCCACGCTGCGCTCCAGCCCCGGCAGGTGGATGTCGAGTTCCACTTCCAGGCCGAAGCCGCCGGGGATCTGGCCGATGCCGACCTTTCCGGTGATCGAGGTGTCGGCGGGAATCTGGCGCTTGCTCTGGCTGGCGACGAACTTCAAGGCGCCGATGAAGCAGGCCGAGTAGCCGGCCGCGAAGAGCTGCTCGGGGTTGGTGGCCTCGCCGCCCTGGCCGCCCAGTTCGGGCGGAGTGGTCAGCTTCACGTCGAGGACGCCGTCCGAGGAGACAGCACGGCCGTCACGGCCACCGGTTGCAGTAGCGGTAGCGGTGTAGAGCGCTTGAATGCGTTGCATGGCGTTATCTCCAGTAATTTAGATCGTTAAAATTTTGCGCGATAAGCAATTGCGCGGAGATAAATTTAGTGCGTAATTATATTGTGCGCAATGCAATTTTTGAGGATTTCGAGATAACGATCCGAGAAAACTGGAATAAGCCGTTCAGACGGCCTTTTGTAGGCTGTTGCGCAGGCCGACCAGTTCTTCCTTGAGGGCGGCAAGGGTGTCCGGCGTTTGCTCGCTGGCGACGACGATGCAGGAGGGAATATTCCTGGCCCTGTCATACAGGACCCGGCCGCGCTCGGTGAGATGGAGTTCCACCACGCGCTCGTCCTTGCTGCTGCGGGTGCGGTTCAGCAGCCCTTCGGCCTCCAGGCGTTTGAGCAAAGGGGTGAGCGAGCCGGAATCGGTGAGTAGGCGCGCGCTGAGTTCGCCGACGGTGATGCCGTCGCGTTCCCAGAGCACCAGCATGGCCAAGTATTGCGGGTAGGTCAGGCCAAGCTCCTGCAGCAACGGCTTGTAGACCTTGGTCATCAGCAGCGAGGTGGAATAGAGGGCGAAGCACAACTGATTGTCGAGCAGCAACTCTTGGCAGATTTCGTCGGTGGCCATAGCGATCTCCCGGTAATGATCGACTAATTTAGCGCGCAAGCTTTTCGTGAGCAAAATGTAACCGATGAGGCAGCTGGCGAATCAGGAGCGATTCAGGCTGTTATCCAGGGCCAAGTCCCAGGGCGGCACCGGGCCGAAGCGGCTTTTCAGGAAGTCCAGCAGAAGTCGCGTGCGCGAGGCGCCGGCCGGCCGCTGGCGCAGGGCATAGACGCCGCTGGATTCGGGAGGCGGCAGGCCGTTCTCGCAAAACAGCGGCAGCAATTCGCCACGCAGCAGGTGCTCGCTGATCAGCCAGGTCGGCAGGTGGGCGATGCCGAGTCCGGCGAGGGCGCCGAACAGTAGGGTTTCCGCATTGTTGGCGGTCATCCGGCGGCGTCCGGGGCGGATGGTGCGGATCTGGCCGTCGATGACGAAGCGCCAGGCGTGTGGCGGTGCCAGCCCGTCCCAGTCCAGGCCGTCGTGCTCCGGCAGTTCGCATGGATCGCCGGGAATGCCGCGGCGATCAAGGTAGTCGGGGCTGGCGCAAGCGATACGCCGCATCGGCGCCAGCGGCGTGGCGACCAGGCGACTGTCGGCCAAGGGGCCGATGCGTAACACCAGGTCGACCTGTCCCAGGTGTTCGCCCTGCTGATCGATGAAGCTGTCGATCAGCCGCAACTGCACATCCACTCCCGGATAGGCGGCGAGGAATTCGGCGATGACCGGAGCCAGCCGGCGGCGGCCGAAGGGCGCCGGGGCATCGACGCGGATCAGACCTTCCGGGGCGCTGTCCAGAGAGACCACTTCGGCCCGTGCCAGACGCAACTCGTCGAGGATGCGCCGGGAGCGTTCTGCGAAGGCCAGGCCGGCCGGGGTGGCGCGCACCTCGTGGGTGCTGCGCTGGAGCAGTGGGCTGCCGAGCGCCTGTTCCAGCCTGTCGATGCGCCGCGCCACCGCCGATGGCGTCAACTGACGGCGTCGGGCCGCGGCGGAGAAGCTGCCGCATTCCAACACGTCGAGGAACAGTTCCAACTGGCCGCCGAGCGCATCGGAATTCATATATTTTCCTGTTATGCGAATTACGCAAAGCCATTGTGCATGGCTTTGCGTTTACCTGCTAGCCAGGTCTTTCTAGCATGTGTCTTTTGCCGGAGGTGCAATGGACCTACTGCAGTTTCTTCTCGATATCGGCCTGGGGCTCGTGCTGGGCTTCCTGGGCGGGTTGTTTGGTATCGGTGGCGGACTGATCGCCATTCCGGTGCTCGGCCTGTTATTCGGTCTCGATCAGCACTTGGCCCAAGGCTCAGCCTTGGTCATGGTGGTGCCCAACGTACTGCTGGCGCTGCGGCGCTACCACCAGCGCAACCGTATCGATCCGCGCCATGCGCTGGTGATGGCCGGCAGCGGCCTCTGCACCGCATGGCTCGGTGCCCAGGCGGCGAACCTGCTGGATGCCGGGCACATGCGTCAGGCCTTCTGCGGCTTTCTCCTGGCGCTGGCGACATGGAGTGGCCTGCGCCTGTTCCTGCGTCCGGCACCTGGTGGCGAACTGTGTCGGCCCTGGCCCTGGCTGGTGCCGCTGGGGATGGGATCGGGCACTCTGGGCGGATTGTTCGGCGTGGGCGGGGCGCTGGTGGCTACGCCGTTGCTGATCACCCTGTTCGGTGCCAGCCAGGTCGTCGCCCAAGGACTGTCGCTGGCCTTGGCCGCCCCCAGCACGCTGGTCAGTCTGGCGACCTATACCTTGCACGGGCAGGTCGATTGGATGCTGGGCATTTCCCTGGCGATCGGCGGGCTGTTCGGCGTCGGTTGGGGCGTACGGCTGGCTCATGCGTTGCCGGAGCGGGCTCTGGGCCTGCTGTTCTGTGGCTTCATGTCGTTTTGCGCGCTGCTCCTGCTGCTCGATTGAGGAGGGTTGCCCCCCGCTTTTGCACGGGGACAGAAGGCTGCGCCATCAGGTCTTCAGGAGGCAGCCCGCGGACGGCTTGCGATAGGCCACGACCTTGGTTTCGCCCGTGGAGTTCAGGTAGGTCATCTTGGCGTCTATGACTTTGCAGACATAGGGGTCGTACGGCGCGTCGATGGAAATGACTTTGGCGATGTCCAGGGGCAGGCCGTAGTGGTACTGCTGGACGGGCGGTTCGGCAGCCAGGGTGAGAGAAGTCACGCAGCAGAAAGGCAACACCAGATACGAGAGTTTCATGTCGATCACCTCGGAAACGAGATTTATCCAACCCCCTCAGATATCAGGGCCTATGGTTCGGCATTGTTGTTCGGACTGCTCTACTTTCTGAAAGGTTAGGCCACTTTCGATGGCCAGGGCGATCTTGCAAGTTCGTTGCCAATGCCAGACGGACAGACGCCTGTATAGCTCGTCGTCCGACAGTCGTTCGCGAGGGGGCATCGGGAGACTGTCCTGCACTCCGATGGCGCAGCCGTTCCGGGGGGCTGGCGGGTCGGCCGTGCTGTGCCGGGCCATCGCCGCCCGCTAACATAGCCGCCTCATCGCAGAGGAATGGCAATGGAAAAAGAGGAGCGCCTGCTCGCCGAAGTCCATGACGAGTTCGGCCTGATCCGCGTGTTGGAGGTCGGCGATTACCGCTTTCTCGAATTCGGCGAGGCGGTGGAGCAGAGTTGCGTGTTCACCACCGATCCCAGTTGGCTGGAGTACGACTACACCCGTGCCATGCTGCTCGGCGCACTCTGCCACGAGGCCCCGGAGAGCGCATTGTTCCTCGGCCTGGGGGCCGGCAATCTGACCCAAGCCTGCCTCGCCTTCCTGCCGCTGGAGGACGTCGAAGTCATCGAGCTTCGTCCGGAGGTGCCGCGCCTAGCCATGGAGTTCCTGGGACTCGCCGACGATCCGCGGCTGACCATCCGCATCGGCGATGCCCTGGAGCTGTTGCCCAGCGCGGAGCGCGCCGATCTGATCTTCGTCGATCTGTATATGGATACCGGGCCGAACGTGGCCCATCTGGCGTGGAATTTTCTGGGCGACTGCCAGAAGCGCCTCAATCCGGGCGGCTGGCTGGTCATCAACCAATGGGCCGGGGACGATGGCAAGCCCCTCGGCGCCGCGTTGCTGCGCGGGCTCTATCATCGCCATTACTGGGAGTGTCCGGTGAAGGAGGGCAACGTGATCCTGCTGGTGCCCGCCGATCTCGACCAGTCCCTCGATCGCGAGGGGCTGTTGGCGCGTGCCGAGGTCCTGGTGCCGCAACTGGGCTACTCGCTGCGGCCGCTGATCGAGACTCTGCGGCCGGCGAGCTGATCCGCCGAGGCACGTGCCTTGGGTAGAAGCGTCGAACGGAGCCTATTTCCGATTCGGATCGAAGGTCCCGGTCAACCCCGACCAACAGCTATCGTAGTCGGTCTGCCGTTGCGGGCAGTCGATGGCGAGGCGGCTCGGGCGCAGGACCTGGCCGGTCTCGAACATGAAGGCCATGGTGTTCTCGATCTTCTGCGGCTGCAGGTCGGCGGCGATGGCTTGGCAAGTGGTCGCCGCGTCCGGGCCGTGGGCGCTCATGCGATTGTGCAGCGAGGCGCCGCCGGGCAGGAAACCGCCGGCCTTGGCGTCGTAGACGCCCTGGATCAGGCCCATGAACTCGTTCATCAGATTGCGGTGGAACCAGGGCGGGCGAAATGTGTGCTCGGCCACCATCCAGCGCGGCGGGAAGATCACGAAGTCGACGTTGGCCTGGCCGTGCACACTGCCGGGTGAGGTCAGCACGGTGAAGATCGACGGGTCGGGATGGTCGAAACTGACCGTGCCAAGGGTGTTGAAGCGGCGCAGGTCGTAGCTGTAGGGTACGTGGTTGCCGTGCCAGGCGGCCACGTCCAGCGGCGAGTGGTTCAACTCGCAGGCCCACAACTCGCCGAGGAACTTCTGCACCAGTTGCACCGGCCCGTCGCGGTCCTCGTAGCGAGCGACCGGGACGAGGAAGTCGCGGGGATTGGCCAGGCCGTTGCTGCCGATCGGTCCCAGTTCGGGCAGGCGCAGCGGGCTGCCGTGGTTCTCGCATAGATAGCCGCGCGCCGTGGCGTCCAGCAGCTCGACGCGAAAGCGCATCCCGCGCGGCATCACGGCGATCTGCAGCGGGCCGATCTCCAGCCGTCCGAGTTCCGTGTCGATGCCCAGGCGCCCGGATTCGGGCACGAGCAGCAGTTCGCCATCGGCGTCGAAGAATACCGATTCCATCGAGGCGTTGGCGCGATAGACGTAGAGGCTAACGCCGTCGGCCCGTTCCGCCGCGGCGGTCGCCGCCAGGCGGATCAGGCCGTCGAGAAAGTCGGTGTGCTCCGCCGGTACTTCGAAGGGCGCCCAGCGCAGCCGATTGGGGGTGATCGGCCCCTGCTCGATGCCGCTGATCTGCGAACCCAGGCGTTTGAATTCCGGGTGGTCGGCCGAAGGGCGAATGCGGTACAGCCAGGTGTGCCGCGCCTCGCCGCGCGGCACGGTGAAGGCAGTGCCGGAGAGTTGCTCGGCATACAGGCCGTAGGGGAGACGTTGCGGCGAGTTCTGTCCGATGGGCAAGGCGTCCGGCAGGGCCTCGCTGCTGAAGGTGTTGCCGAAGCCCGTCTGGTAGCCTAGGGCGGATAATTCTGCCGTGTGCATGGCGACCTCTCTGTCAGTATCGGTTTGTGCGCCGGAGCATCGTGCGCCGTGTTCCGGCCCATCGGCAGGGTTGTCGAAAGGCATGCCTTCCTGAACCTCAGTGTGGTGGAGGACTTCGGGCGCGCAACGTCGACGGCCGCGATGGACACGGGGCCGTCGTTCCCGGTCGACTCCGTTCCAGGCCGACCAATGGCAGTGCGAGCCGTCGTGCAAAGAGCACACATCTGCCAGCTTTTTCCTGTATAGTAGGCACCAGCCCAAGCGGCTGCGTTCAGGTAGCACCCTTTCCGAAGCCTCGACTTCGGCTGCAGGCTAGTCCTGCGAACTATCCTTGACGATTCATCCCATCCATCACGCGTTCTCGCAAATTCCTGCCAACCGGGCTGCCAGGGTGACCTTCGGGTCTTTGCATGGCATGCGCGCAGCCTCGGGTCTTGGGTTTGCGGATGCACATGAGGCAGATCCCATGACCCAGGAGACCGGCGGCTTCGCCGCACTCGGTATTCATCCCGCTGTACTCGCCGCCATCACCGCGGTGGGCTACGAAGAACCATCCCCTATCCAGGCCCAGTCGATCCCGGTGATCCTCGCCGGCCACGACATGATCGGCCAGGCTCAGACCGGCACCGGGAAGACCGCCGCCTTCGCCCTGCCGATGCTCTCGCGCATCGACCCGGCGCGCCGTGAGCCGCAGGTACTGATCTTGGCGCCGACCCGCGAGCTGGCCCTGCAGGTGGCCACCGCCTTCGAAAGCTACGCCAGCCAACTGCCCGGTGTCGGTGTGGTGGCCGTCTACGGCGGTGCGCCCATGGGGCCGCAGTTGAAGGCGCTGCGCCAGGGCGCACAGATCCTGGTGGCCACTCCCGGTCGTCTGTGTGACCACCTGCGCCGCGACGAGCAACTGCTGTCCACCGTGAAGCACCTGGTCCTCGACGAAGCCGACGAGATGCTCAAGCTCGGCTTCATGGAGGATCTCGAAGTGATCTTCGCGGCCCTGCCGGAAAGCCGCCAGACGGTGCTGTTCTCCGCGACCCTGCCGCACTCGATCCGCGAGATCGCCGAGAAGCATCTGCACGAGCCGCAGCACGTCAAGATCGCCGCCAAGACCCAGACCGTGGCACGCATCGACCAGGCCCACCTGATGGTCCACGCCGACCAGAAGACCGCCGCCGTACTGCGCCTGCTGGAGGTCGAGGAGTTCGACGCGCTGATCGCCTTCGTGCGCACCAAGCAGGCCACCCTCGACCTCGCCAGTGCCCTCGAAGCCAAGGGCTACAAGGCCGCTGCGCTGAATGGCGACATTGCTCAGAATCAGCGCGAGCGGGTCATCGAGTCGCTCAAGGACGGCCGCCTGGACATCGTCGTCGCCACCGACGTGGCTGCCCGCGGTATCGACGTGCCGCGTATCACTCATGTGTTCAACGTCGACATGCCCTACGATCCGGAATCCTACGTGCACCGCATCGGTCGTACCGGCCGGGCCGGCCGCGACGGTCGTGCCCTGCTGCTGGTGACCCCGCGCGAGCGGCGCATGTTGCAGGTGATCGAGCGGGTCACCGGGCAGAAGGTCGCCGAGGTGCACCTGCCTGGTGCCCAGCAGGTGCTGGATGCGCGTATCCGCAAGCTGACCGCCGCCCTGCAGCCGCTGCTGGCTGAGTCCGAATCCAGCCACGGCGAACTGCTCGACCGCCTGACCACCGGCCTCGGCTGCAGTCCGCGCGCTCTGGCCGCGGCCCTGCTGCGCAAGGCCACCAACGGCCAGGCGCTGACCCTGTCCGAGGTCGAGCGCGAACAGCCTCCGGTGCCGAGCGTTTCGGCGCCGCGCGAACGTCGCGAGCGCAGCGATCGCTCCATGGAGCGCGGAGTGCACCGCGAGCGGCGTGCCCCCATGCCCCTGCCCCTGCCCGAGGGCCGGGTCCGCTGCCGCGCCGCCTTGGGCGCGCGCGACGGGATCGCCGCGAAGAACCTGCTGGGCGCCATCCTCAATGAAGGCGGCCTGGCCCGCGACGCCATCGGTCGCATCCAGGTCCGCGACAGCTTCAGCCTGATCGAGTTGCCGGAGGACGGCCTCGAGCGTCTGCTCGGCAAGCTGCGCGACACCCGCGTCGCCGGCAAGCAACTGAAGCTGCGCCGCTATCGCGAAGACTGATTTTTCGACGAAGTGAAGAAAAAGCCCTGCCTGCCGGCAGGGCTTTTTCGCAGGACAATCGCATGGGCGCTATTCAGACCCGCGGCTGGATGCGAGCAGCGTAGGTATTGATGCCACCCTTCTTGCCGGTGGGATCGAGCGTAGGAGTTGTTCGAGTATGACCAGGGTGTTGTGCAGCGTGCGGTGTTCTAGTGCGTATCTGGTCATCGGCGAAAACGACTTCATGTATCCGTGCGGTTGATTCTCGACGCTCTGGTACGCATGTATGGTTTTGGCCAGGGACTGGGCATAGGTAGGTAATCTGCCGACAATGTCAGCGATATTCTGTCGTTTGCGAAGGTAGGCTGGTTGTCTTGGCTGCCAGGACATGGTCTGCTCCGCGCTGGTAGGTCGTCTGGGCGATACTGGCCGGCTGGAGTAGGCTGCTGCGCTTGGAGCGATTGTCATTGCTGTGGTGCAAATCTATTTGCCGATGCCGATGATTAGCAGACAGACCAGGCCTCCCAGCGACAACCAGACCCAGGCTCGTGTGATGCTGCGCGAATGGATGATTGCCATGATCGCCACGGCATACACCAAAAAGGACGCCAGTGCGCCGGCACGAACCGCCTCCAGGCGGGGCATGCTGGTCAGTGCCAACAGTTCGAGCGCCAGAGCGGTCGCGAACAGGGACGCCAGCGCATAGCCACCGACGATTGCCGTTAACACCCGGACGAGCAGCCTCCACGGGAAATCGCCGAGTTTCATGGCAACATCTCGCAACGCTGTTCCCCTACAACACCGTACCAGCGACGGCGAAGTTTCAGCGCAACCAGTCCGAACAGCCCACCGAAGGCCAGCAGCGTCAGGTCCACTCCGGCCAATTGCCAGTCACCGCCAGGCAGGCTGCGGCCGAGATGGCGGTCGCTGGTCAAGATATTGAGTAGCGGCAACAGGGCATAGGCCGGACAAGCCAGCGTCAACTGCTCGACCCAGGCCTGGCGACGTTCGCGCAGTGCGGCATGGCCGAACATCAGTCCCCAGGCGATGAACATCGCATGTACCTGCCATTCGAGGCGTCCGGCCAAGGCCTCTGGTAGTAACCGGTTGGCCCAGAAATACACGGCAATGGCTAACGGCAGGCCGACAATGGTCCCCAGGTTGAGCACTTCGGCCAAACGTAAACCGAAGCCGACCTGTCCTGCCCTGAGTGCCTGCTGGCGGCGCTTGAGTACCCAGAGCACCAGACCACTGGCGATCGCTGCGCAGCCACCGATACCCGAGGCGAACAGCATCCAGCGTAATGTCGGGTCAGCAAAGGAAGCCACGTGTAGTTCAATGAAGACATCGTGGATCCGGCTCACCGGTCCCTTGGCCATCGGGCTGGGTAACGCGCGGCCATTGGCCGCCTCGTAGAGTCCGGTCGGTTGCATCAGCAAATCGGTGGCGGCCCTGTTCCGGCGGACCTCGATCAGGCCGGCGCTGTCCCCTGGGTTGTACAGGAAGATCCAGGTCGGCGGCCCCTCGTTCGGACCCAAGTGAGCGAATGGCTGGTTGCTCAGGCGCACCACGGGAGCGGCGATTCCGCTGGCGGTTGGAGGCGAAGAGCGCCCCTGCTCCTGATAATAGGCTCGCTCATCGCCACGGTAGATCCGTTCGAAGGGCAGCGGCATGTACTCGGGGAGGAAAAATACGAAACCGCTGTAGGTGATCATCAGGAGAAAGGGTAACAGCAGTACCCCCAGAATATTGTGTGCATCAAGCCAGGATCGCTGGCCCTTGTTCGGTCGGAAGGTGAAGAACTCCTTGAAAATCTTCTTGTGGGTGATGATCCCGCTCAGCAGGGCCACCAGCATGAACATCGCACAAATGCCGACCAGGCGTTCGCCCGTTGCCTGGGGCAGGTAGTGCAGCGCGTAATGCATGCGGCGGAGAATCTTACCCCCCGGTTCGCCCCCAGCCGGATGCAGTCGACCATCGAATGGATCGAGCCTTAGAGAATGCCATTGCCCATCTGGCCCCGCGTCCTGCCAGCCAAGGAGCGCGTCGCGACTGCCGACAAAGCCAGTCGGATCGGGCAGGCGAATCCACCAGCGCTGTGCGCCAAGAGCGTGCCGCTCGAGCCAGTCCTGGGCGTGATTGAGCAGTTCGACGTTGCCCAGGGGCCGCTCATGAGGACGAGCCAGGCTTTCATCCGAACTCATCCAGCGATCGATCGATATCTGAAAGTAGCTTGCAGTACCCACGACGAAAACAAAGTACAACACCCAGCCGGCCAGCAGGCCGGACCAGGTGTGCAAAGCTGCCATGCTTTGGCGGAAGCTTGTTCTCACTCAGGTGCCCCCAAACTGGTAGCCATTCCCGGTGCCATCCCAAACATGGCAGTCGCTCAAAATTCGACACTGGTCGAGAGCATCAGCGTACGCGGGTCGCCCAGAGAACCACCCGACGTCCAGTAACGCTTGTCGCCCAGGTTGTAGACATTCGCCCGGAGGGTCATGGAGTAATCTTGGGCTTTGAGCTCATAACGCGCGCCTACATCGTAGATGGTGTAACTGGAAATCTTCTGGGTATTGGCCGAATCGTAATAGGAGTCGCCGGTGTAATAGGCTCCGGCGTTGACCGACATCCCCGGAAGCATGCTGTTGAGCGCATATTCACCGTAAAGCTTGAAATTTCGCTCGGCGACGTATACCGGTCGATTTCCCTCCAGGCTCGGGTCCGCTGCTTGATCCTCAACCCTGGCGTCGAGGAAAGTCGCACCGCCGACCAGGGTCAGATTGGGAGTGGCCTTACCGGTCGCGGTCAGTTCGATCCCCTCGTGGACCTGACGCCCGTCTTGCTGATAGGTGAAGGTGCCGTCACCGTTGTTGACGTAATAACTCAGTGCCTTGTCGATCTCGAACACCGCGGCGGTGAGCAGCATTCCGCCCACATCGGCCTTGATCCCTGCCTCCATTTGGCGGCTGACCATTGGGTTCATGGTCTGATTGGCATTGGTCACGAGTCCGCCGCTGTAGGTTTCTGCGGCAGTCCCTCCGCTTTCCAAGGCTTCCATATGGCTGATATAGGTGGTGATCCAATCCACCGGTTTATAGATCAGCGATATAGTCGGGGTTGTCTTGCTCTTGTTGTAATGAGCATTACGCTCGTGGCTGGAGGCCCACCCATTGGTGATGATGGTCGCATGGTTGAACCCTAGCAGCATCGACCATTTCTCGTTGAAAACGATGTCGTCACCGATCATCCAACTGGTATGTCGCTCTTCTGCCACCTTGTATTCGCCTCCCACTGAAGCCACGGTTGGCCTGTCGTAGGCAGCAGTGCCCGAGCGAAAGGTGAGACCTGACTCCAAGGTGCCTGAGCGTTTCCCAGACGTTGTACGTCCGGTTTGATCGTAAGCCGATTGCAGGACGCCGCCTGTCAGCTTGTGCTGGATCGGCCCGGTATTGAACGACAGGTCGGCATAGGCGTAAGAACCGAGCATTTTCGTCGTACCGGGTGTGACGTAGCTCCAACCAAGTGAATAGCTATCGTTCGAATTTACCGCTTTCAAAGTATTCAAGCGACGCCGATCGTATTCTTCGCGGGAAATTCCGGTGCGAATGGTCAGCCAGTCGTTGGCCTCCCATCGCAGACGTGCAGACATTCGCTCACTTTCAACTTTGTAATAAGACCATTTTTGCCCCTGACGATCATCCGGATCGAACTGTTTGGCACTGGGAATCTCATAGCCCGGATAGAAATACCAAGAGTTGATGCCGCCATGCCCATCATAGTGTTGCCGCATACCCTCGACTTGGAGCAACAAATTTGGGCGAATATGCCAGTCGAATGCAGCGCTGGCGAAGTCACGATCCACGTAAGAACCCTTGGTCTGGGTTTCCCCCTCTTGATGAGCAACGTTGATCCGGTAGCCAAAGATCCCCTCATCGTCGATCGGGCCGCCAAAGTCACCATGATAGCGGACGTTGAAAGCGCTTTCGTTGCCCACGTTGATCTCGCTGAAGCGTTTGGCCGTGGGGCGTTTGGTGACATAGTTGACCAAGCCACCGACATGTCCGGGGCCATAGAGAAACCCGGAAACCCCGGTGAGCACCTCTATCTGTTCCACATCCTCCAGGTTGATGCCCTGAGCGTACACCCCGGATACCCGGGGGATGCCGTCACGTCCCAGGTTGGATTCCGAGGAGCCGCCGAAACCCCGCAAGGTGATACGCGGCTGATCGTTCTGCCGTTGCTGCATGACCGACTGTACCACCGGGTTCATCTTGAACACCTGGTCGAGGCTGATGGCCTGCACGTTCTTAATCTGCTCGGCTGACACCACGTTGATCGAGTACGGGGTATCGAGCAGACTACGTCCCTGCCAAGGACCAGCCTGGCTGATCTGTTCAGTGACATAACCGGCGGCGGCACTTCCGTCGCGCTGGGCGTTGGCGTCGACCGTGATGAGGCTCAGCTCCATGGATTCGTCATGAGTCCGGGGAGCAGGTTGGACCTTCAAGGAGCCATCGCCCGTGATCCGCAAAACCAGCCCGCTTCCTTCCAAAGCTCGTTCTATGGCCTCATTGGCGCTGAACCTTCCTGTCACTGGCGTGGATCGGCGATTTTCCACATCGGCGGGAATGAACAATACCTGCCGCCCGCTCTGCTGGCCGATCCGGATCAACGTGTTGGCCAGCGGGGCCGCGGGCAGCACGAAATCGTACAGCGTATCGGCGGCCTTGGCCGGTTCGTGGACAGCAGCTAGGGTACAGACCATGACAAGGGGGCGAACGTCGAAGTAACGCATACGGGAAGCTCCAGATCGCAAGTAACGGAAGCGCTCGTTCAGCGCCTTTACCTGTTCTGTGCGATGAGCCCTGGAATTATGCAGGGGGAGGTCGGAAAATTTTTCGCGCCCGAGGATGAGAGCCTCAGGGCTGGTGGCTTCTCCATCAAGCGCGCTCGATCCGGGTCCAGAAGCCCAGATAGCGTTCTATCCGCAGGGGCAGTATTTCAGCCAGGGCTTGCAGGGCCTTTTCGCTGTCATCCAGGGTGAACACCCCCGATATCCGCAGTTCTGCGGCGCTGTCGGCGACCTGCAGCACGCCTGGATGGTAAGGGCGCAGACTGTCGATGACCCTGGCCAGCGGCTGGTCGTTGACCTCCAGCAAGCCGCGGGTCCAGGCCGTAGGATCTGCGGAGGGTGGTGGCAGAACCCTTACGCCAGCGGTATCGAATTCGGCACCCTGGCCTGCCTCCAGCCGCGTCTGTTCTCCCGCGGCAGAGGACAATGTGGCTTCGCCATCCAGAATCCAGAGGAGTGCCCTGTCGACCTGCTGGTCCAGCAGACAGCGCCCGGCCGACAGCCGGGTCTCGCCATGGCGGCAGATCAGGCTGAACAGGGGCTCCCGGGGCTGGATCCGTGCGACGAGGCTGCCTCGCAGCAAGGTTACCGAACGCTTTGTTGCGGAAAAATCGAGATCGACAGCCGTCTCCGCATTGAGCTGTAGTTCGGAGCCATCTGCCAATGTGAACTGACGACGCTGCGCCGTATCGGTTTTGAGATCGGCATTCCAGCCGGCCAGCGGCATTCCGGGACGCCCCAGCAGATGCACTCCAGCCGCCACTCCACCGAGGGCAAGAGCACCACGCAGGAATACCCTCCGCTTGATCCGGGTGGCTTGCACGGCCCGGCGTACCGCTGGTTTGCCCAGGGGCGGCAGGGTCCGTTGCAGACATTGCTGCAGGCTTTCCCAGGCAGTACGGTGGTTGGAGTCGGCTTCCAGCCAGTGCTGAAAGTGAAGCTGGTCCGTTTCGTCGAACTGGCCGGAACTGCGACGGGCATGCCAGTCAATGGCTTGTTCGATGGCCGGCGGCAACGCTTTCACGACTCCACCCGGTAGCAGGCTTTCAGTCCTTGCACCACGTACTGATGCACGCGTGTCACCGATACGCCCAACTCCTCGGCGATGGATGCATGGGTTCGGCCATCGACCTGACTAAATAGAAAGGCGGCCCGTGCTTTGCTCGACAAGCCACCGAGCAGGCGATCCACTTCCAGCAGGGTTTCCATCACCAAGTAGCGCTCTTCCTCCGAGGGAGCCAGCGGGTGTTCCTCCGTGGCCAGTGTTTCGAGGTAGGCGCGTTCCAGATCGCGACGGCGCCAACTGGCGAATATCAGGCGCTTGGCGATGGTGGTGAGCAGTGCCCGTGGTTCGCGAATGGCGTTTGGATCCGGTAGGGCGACGACTTGGGCGAACGTTTCCGCCGCCATGTCGGCGGCATCGTGCCGACAGGCCAGCCGCTGGCGCAAACGCTCGAACAGCCAGCCATGGTGTTCACCGAACAGACGATGCAGCGATTGGTTGCGGATATCCATGAGGCCGCCAGCGGAAAACGTTGAATGTAACGGTATCAAATAGTAATTATTCTCATGTTGGCTGGCAATGCAGGGCAATCGCATGAAGCGCTCGCCTGATACCAGACTGGCAAGATTGTGTGATCCTTGGCATGGCTGCTTACCGAGTAGCCGGACAGTCCCCGTTTCGGCCCCCCGGCCGAGTCACTTTTTCTTGTCTGGCCAAGAAAAAGTAACCCCAAAGAAGGCCACCCCCTCATCCAGCCCTGCGCTTCGCTCCGGGTTCCCTCCCTGCATCGTCGTTCCAGGGGCTCGCCGCGAAGGGCCATCCATGCCATGGCCCATCGCGGCTCTCGCGGCATCCTTGCCGCTCGACCCCTTCCACGACGATTCCGCTCGGCCTCCTGAAGGGGGTATCCGGCGCGGCCTGACAGGTCGTGCCGCAAGAGCGAAAGCGCTTTCAGGCAACCCGGAGCCCAACTCCCGTTCAGAAGGCCGAGCGCAGCCGGGGCCGAATGACCGGGCGCGCTTTCTCTTTGGTTAGTTTCTCTTTGCGCGCGCAAAGAGAAAGTGACTCGGCCGGGGGGCCGAAACAGGAAGTATCCAGCCCCTCGGCAAGCAGCCGATGCACCGGATTTGAAGACCAGGCCGGAACGACCAGGCACACAATCTTTCCAGTCCGGTATCGGAAAGACATTTCATGCGATTGCCCTGGCTAGCAATGGATCGGGACGTTTTGGAGGTGTCGGGAGTGGATGTGGCCAGACAGCGGGTCTCGATACCAGCCTTCTTGTCGATGGGGCGAGCCGCTGTGTCCTGGCGCGTGTCCGGTCATCGGCGAAAGCTACATCCACGCCACCGGTGCAGTTGGTTCTCGACGATCCAATACGCGCGTACGGCTCAGGTCAGGCATCGGGCATCTGTCGCGGAGGCAGCGATCAAATGCAGCGATATGGTATCGGCTTTGCCCGAGCGTCGGCTGGTCTTGCTGCATCGGGCATCTCACCCATGCATTTCGCGTGTAAAGTCGTCTACGCATCATCGACTCGAAGGAGCAACACGTGCACGAGGATTTCTGGCAGGCGCGCTGGGCGCGCGACGAGATCGGCTTCCACCAGGCGCAGGTCAATCCCTATCTGAGCCGCCACTGGCCGACCCTGGGGCTGGCTCCGGGAAGCCGGGTGCTGGTGCCGCTGTGCGGCAAGAGTCTGGATCTGGCCTGGTTGGCCGGGCAGGGCTTCGCGGTGCTGGGCGTCGAGCTGGCGGAGAAGGCGGTGCAAGATTTTTTCGACGAGCAGCAACTGATCCCGCAGGTCGACTGGCAGGGGGCCTTCAGGGTCTACCGGGTCGGTTCGCTGGAGATCCGCTGTGGCGACTTCTTTGCCCTGAGCGCCGCGGATGTCGGCGACTGCCGGGGCTTCTACGACCGCGCGGCGCTGATCGCCTTGCCAGCGAAGATGCGCGAGCGCTGTGCCGCCCATCTGTCGGCGATCCTACCGTCGGGCTGCCGGGGTCTGCTGGTCTGCTTTGACTACGACCAGACGCGGATGGGCGGCCCGCCTTTCGCCGTCGATGACCATGAAGTGCGGCGTCTTCTGGAGGCGGACTGGCAAGTCCGGTTACTGGAGGCGCTAGACGTGCTTGGGGAAAACTGGAGGTTCCTTCAGCGCGGGCTGGATCGGCTCGAAGAGCGTGTCTATCGCCTGGAGCGCCGTTAGGGCGCGGCGATTCGGCTGCATGCCGTTCAGCCGAGCGGTGCCTGCAGGCGGCGCACGAAATTGTCGGCTTCGTCGATGGAGCGCTGCATGTCGCGCAGCAGTTGATCGACGTTGTTTTCCAGACTGCGGTATTCGCCCTGCAGGGCACCGATGGCGCGGGCATTGAGGTTGTGCTTGAGGAACAGCGCTTGGTCGCTTAGCACGCTGAGCACCGGCTCGATACGCTTCTCGGCCGCCTGCATGCGGGTCAGCAGGGTCTTGTACTGCTTACGGGTACGTTCCAGCTCCTTGGCGCTGGCTCGGCGCAGAGTAGCGTTGTGGTACTGGTCGAGCTCGCCTTCCCACTCCGCGAACAGCGCCTCGGCCACGTCCTCGACGGCGTCGATGCGCTGGCGCACAGCCTTGGCGCTGGCCTCGCCGGCCCGGTATTCGTGATCGAGGGCGGCATAGCGCTCTTCCAGATCGCCGCCCTGGATTTGCACCACGCTGCGATAGCGTTCGAGTGCATCCTTGAAGCGTTCCTTGGCCGCCTGCTGGCTGTCGCGCGCGGCCTCGACCCGGTCGGCGAGGATGTCGCGCTTGTGGACGCCGGCCTTTTCCATCATCGAGTAGTAAGCGTTCTGGCGGCCGCTGAGGGAGAGCAGGGTACAGTAGGCGAGAATCAGTCGGCGCATGGGATCTCTCGTTTCCGGTACAAACGAAAGGGGCGACTTGCGGTCGCCCCTTTTCCTCTCGCCATCTTAGCAGGCCGCCGTCTCCGGCGGCATGCATCAGCCGCGTTGGAGCAGCGCCTGGATGCGCTCTTCCAGCGGCGGGTGGCTCATGAACAGCGCGGCGAGGCTGGCTTTCTTCGCGCCGTTGATACCGAAGGCGGTCATGGTGTCCGGCATGTGCACCGGGATTTCCTGCTCGGTTTGCAGGCGTTGCAAGGCGCCGACCATCGCACGGGTGCCTGCCAACTGGGCGCCGGCCTCGTCGGCGCGGAATTCGCGGCGACGGGAGAACCACATGACGATCATGCTGGCGAGGATGCCGAGCACCAGTTCGGCGGCGATGGTCGCGACGAAGTAGCCGATACCTTCGCCTTCCTCGTTCTTCAGCACCACCTTGTCGACGAAGGTGCCGAAGATCCGCGCGAAGAACATCACGAAGGTGTTCACCACGCCTTGGATCAGCGCCAGGGTCACCATGTCGCCGTTGGCCACGTGGCCGATCTCGTGGGCCAGCACGGCGCGCACCTCGTCCGGCGAGAAGCGCTCCAGCAGGCCCTGGCTGACCGCCACCAGCGCGTCGTTGCGGTTCCAGCCGGTGGCGAAGGCGTTGGCTTCGTAGGCGGGGAAGATGCCGACCTCCGGCATCTTGATGCCTGCGTCGCGGGACAGTTGCTCGACGGTCTGCAGTAGCCACTGCTCATGACGGGTTCGCGGCTGGCTGATGATTTCCGTGCCGGTGCTCATCTTCGCCATCCATTTGGAGATGAACAGCGATACCAAGGAGCCGGCGAAGCCGAACACTGCGCAGTAAATCAGCAGGTTGCCGTAGTTCTGGCCGGTGAACCGGTCGACCCCGAGCAGTTTCAGGGTGATGCTGGCTATGAGCAGCACCGCCAGGTTGGTAGCCAGGAACAGCAGGATGCGCATCATGGAATCAGGTTCTCCTCACAGAGGCATGGGTTTCATGCCGGGCTATATAAGGTCGCGTCCCCAAGGGCTTCAACCGGGCGACTATTTCAAACTGTGTCCTCTGGGCGGGTCGGAGGCTGCTCGATGATCTGATGGTCGGAACCTGCCAGGCGTTCGTCGTCGCCTTCCAGCGGGGCCTGCCAAGCTAGGCTGGAGCGGAACCGCCGCATGCCAGCCGGCTGCGGCATCCTTGTGGAAATCGTCGATCTCCGGCTCCATCGTGTCTTTTATTGACGGTAGGTTTTGAGGAAGTTGCCGATGCGGCCGATGGCCTGTTCGAGGTCGTCGACCCGCGGCAAGGTGACCACGCGGAAGTGGTCCGGCCACGGCCAGTTGAAGGCGGTGCCCTGGACGATCAACAGCTTTTCCTGCAGCAGCAGGTCGAGGACGAATTTCTCGTCGTTGTGGATCGGGCAAACCTTGGGGTCGATCTTCGGAAAAGCGTAGAGTGCGCCCATCGGCTTGACGCAACTGACTCCGGGAATGTCGTTGAGCAATTCCCAGGTACGGTTGCGCTGCTCTAGAAGGCGGCCGCCGGGCAGGATCAGGTCGTTGATGCTCTGGTAACCGCCGAGGGCGGTCTGAATCGCGTGCTGAGCCGGCACGTTGGCGCACAGGCGCATATTGGCGAGGATGTCGATGCCCTCGATGTAGCTCTGCGCCTTGTGCCTGGGACCGGAGATGGCTACCCAGCCGGAGCGGAAGCCTGCCACCCGATAGGCTTTGGACAGGCCGTTGAAGGTCAGGCAGAGCACGTCCGGCGCCAGGGAGGCGGTGGAAATGTGCTGGGCGTCGTCGTAGAGGATCTTGTCGTAGATCTCGTCGGAGAAGATCACCAAGTTGTGCTGCCGGGCGACCTCGACGATCCGCTCGAGCACTTCCCGCGGGTAGACCGCGCCGGTGGGGTTGTTCGGGTTGATCAGCAGCAGCGCTTTGGTGTTGCGGGTGATCTTGGCCTCGATGTCGGCGATGTCGGGATACCAGTTCGACTGCTCATCGCACAGGTAATGCACCGCCTTGCCGCCGGCCAGGCTGGTGGCCGCTGTCCACAATGGGTAGTCGGGTGCCGGGATCAGCACTTCGTCGCCGTTGTTGAGCAGGGCCTGCAGGACCATGACGATCAGCTCGGACACACCATTGCCCAGGTAGATGTCCTCGATGCCGATGCCTTCCACCTTCTTCTGCTGGTAGTACTGCATCACCGCTTTGCGGGCGCTGAACAGCCCCTTGGAGTCGCTATAGCCTTGGGCGGTGGGCAGGTTGCGGATCACGTCCTGGAGGATTTCCTCGGGGGCCTCGAAACCGAACGGCGCCGGGTTGCCGATGTTCAGCTTGAGGATGCGGTGGCCTTCCTCCTCCAGACGCTTGGCGTGCTTGAGCACCGGCCCGCGAATGTCGTAGCAGACGTTGGCGAGCTTGTTCGATTTATTGACCTGCATGTGTGTGATCCCGAAGAAGAAGCGCGCAGGAACTGGAATCGGGGCAGGGAAGGAGGACGGTGGTGCCGGCCGGGGCCGGGAGCCGGGGGCGGCGAACGCAGCCATCCCTCGCCGCCGGGCCGATTCGGGCCTTGCGGCCTTGGCTATGGATGACGCGGATGACAAACTAGTTGTGAATCATACGTCGCGGCCCGATTCGGTGGAAAGGTATCGGTTGGGCTTTTTTCCAGTCAACGAGGAACACGCATGGACAAGCTCGAAAAATCCCTTGATGTCTGGCGGGAGCTACTGTCCGATGAACGTTTCCGCATCTGCCGCCTGGGCGGCACCGAGCGGGCCTTCAGCGGCGAGTACTACGCCACCAGCGTGCCCGGGGTCTACCATTGTGCCTGCTGCGATGCGCCGCTATTCGATTCCGACGCCAAGTACGACGCCGGCTGCGGCTGGCCCAGCTACTTCCAGCCGGTGGTCGCCAACGCCCTGACCAGCCGCGACGACTACAGCCACGGCATGTACCGCATCGAGGTGCTCTGCGCCCGCTGCGATGCCCACCTGGGCCATGTGTTTCCCGACGGCCCACCGCCAACCGGGCTGCGTTATTGCATCAACTCCGCCTCGCTGCGCCTGAAGCCGCGCGACGAGGGCTGAGCCGGCAGACTTCATTCCCGATCTGTTCCGGGCAGTGGCCGGAACAGTCCCGGAGCTTTTGGGAGGCATTCCGTATGCACGACCCGCTGTTCGGCATTCCCCTCGATGACCAGCTGCGGACGCTGGCCGATTTTCCCGGGCGCGCCTGGCTGGTCGTGAACACGGCCAGCCGTTGCGGTTTCACGCCCCAGTACGAAGGCCTGCAGATGCTCTGGCAGCGTTATCGGGAAAGGGGATTGGTGGTGCTCGGCTTCCCCTGCGATCAGTTCGGTCATCAGGAGCCAGGCAATGAGCTCGAAATCGCCGAGTTCTGCCAGCTTCGCTATGGCGTCGATTTTCCGCTGTTTCAGAAGGTCGAGGTCAATGGACCCCGGGCACACCTCCTGTTCGTGGAGTTGAAGAAGCGTGCGCCAGGCCTGCTGGGTAGCCAGAGCGTGAAGTGGAACTTCACCAAGTTCCTGATCGGCCGGGAGGGCCGGGTGATCAGGCGTTTCGCTCCCGTGACCGGCCCACGCGAGCTGTGTGGCGAAATCGAAGCCCTGCTTGAATAAGGCTTGGCCGACGGCCAGTATCAGGCAGGCCTCGTGTAGTGCTGTTTGCTCGTTTGCCGCAGAGTCCTCGGACCCATCGTCGGCTCCGCTCATGTGGCATTCGCCCCGCCCGGTAGCCAAGTATGCAGCATGTTGGCCAGATCCTCGCGTCGCAAGGGCTTGGCCAGGTAGTCGTTCATGCCGGCGGTGCGGCAACGTTCGCGTTCCTCCGGCAGGACATTGGCGGTCAGCGCGATGATCGGCAGTTCCGACCAGCGCCCGTCCTGACGAATCCGCCGGCTGGTTTCGTAGCCGTCCATCACCGGCATGTTGCAGTCCATCAGGATCAGATCGACCGGACCGTGTTCCAGATAGGACAGCGCTTCGGCGCCATGGGGGGCGATGGCGACCTCGTAGCCCAGCTTGGCGAGCATCCCCTTGGCGACCATCTGGTTGACCGGGTTGTCCTCGACCAGCAGAACCTGGCGCTGTCGCGGCGTCGCCTGCACCGCTTCGAGAGCGGCTAGCTGAGGCTCCTCGACGGCCTGCAGGGCGCGTACCACCGCTTGGTACAGGGCTGCGCGGGAGAGCGGTCGCGCCAGTTGCTGGAGGGGCGCCAAGGCGTGTGTCTCCTCCCGTGGCAAGAAGCTGCCGTAGGCAGCCACCACCAGAAAAGGCGCACTGACCGCCGGACGCATGCCCAGCAGGCATTGCGGGCAGTCGGTGATCAGCAGATCGGTGCCGATTCCCGCCAGGCCGCTGCCGATGTCCAGGCGCCGATACTCCAGCCCCCAGCTCGGTAAGTGCATCTCCAGCAGTTGCGCCAGGCCGCTGCTGCCGGGGGTCATGCCGATGACGCGGCCGTGCAGCGGGGCACGAGGCTTAGCCGGCGTGTGGCAGGGCAGCGGCAGCTCGACGGTGAAGGTGCTGCCCAGGCCCTCCTTGGAGAAGAAGGTGAGCTGGCCCTGCATGGCATCGCAGAGCTTGCGGGTCAGGGCCAGGCCGAGACCGGTTCCGCCGTACTGGCGGGTGATGTTGGCGGTGGCCTGGGCGAACGGCTGGAAGATGCGTGTCTGGGCTTCCCGGGAGATGCCGATGCCGGTGTCGCGGATGACCAGCCGTACGTTCTCGCCGCTGGCCTGCAGGCAGACGTCGACCCGTCCGAAGCGGGTGAACTTGAGCGCGTTGGAGATCAGGTTGCTGGCGATCTGCCTGACCCGCGTCGGGTCGCCGATCACCTGGGTCGGCAGCCCGGGGTCGATCAGGCAGGTAAGCTCGACGCCGGGCGCCGCGCTCTGCGAGAGTAGAGCGGTGGCATCCTCGATCAATGCGCCGAAGTCGAAGGGAATCCGCTCCAACTCCATCTGGCCGGATTCGAATTTGGACAGGTCGAGTACATCGTTGAGCAGGCGGACCAGCACCTTGCCGGAGGCGTAGGCGACCGACAACTGCTGGCGCTGCTCGTTGCTGAGCGGGCCGTCGAGAGACAGCGACAGCATGCCGAGCAGGCCGTTCAGCGGCGTGCGGATCTCGTGGCTCATGTTGGCGAGAAAGGCCGAGCGTGCCTGGGCCATCTCCAGGGCGGTACTGCGGGCCGCCTCCAGATCGCGGTTGCTCTGCGTCAGGCGGGCGTTGGCCGCCTCCAGCTCGGCGGTACGCGCGGAGACCATGTTCTCCAGCTCGCCGAGATATTCCGTCAGGCGGTTTTCGGCCTCGCGCCGCTGCTTGATCTCCTGGCCGGTCTTGCGCAGCAACTGGTTGATGGCCTGGACCAGGATACCGATCTCGTCGCTTCCATGGCTTGGCGGGCAGGGCAGCGGCCGGCTCTCGTTGGGGTTGTGTTCGCTCAGGCGCTGGATGATGCCGATCAGCGGCCGGGTCAGCATCCGGTTGAACACCACCAGCAGGAGCAGGGCGAGCAGCAGGCTACTGGCGAAGCCGGTCAGCAGGGTGAGTCCGGAGCGTTCGAGAAAAGCGCTGCCGAAGGCATAGGTGTCGATTTCCAGGCGCAGGAAGCCGAGGGCTTCGTCGGGGGCGTGGGCGATGCTCAGCGGTGCCTCGAAGTAGCGCCTGGGCTTGAACAGCATGTCGCTGAGCACCCGGTATTCGCTGTTCATCGCCGGGCGACTGACCGCCGCCAGGGGGCGCTGGTCGCTGTCGACGATCTCGGCACCGATTACTGCCGGCGAACGCAGCAGGCCGAGCAGCAGTTCCTGGGCCAGTTCGGCATCGATGTTGTAAGCGATGCGCGCCGCCGGGTTGAGGCTGATCTGCTGCAGACTGTTGATTTCGCGTTCGATGGATGCGCTCTGGCTGGCATAATCCAGACTGATTTTCGCCAGGCTGAGCAAGGTACCGAGCACGAACGCGGCCAGTACCGCCAGCGAGGCCTGCTTGTAGGAGAGGCGGTTGGTTGGCGCTATGTTCATGCAGTGGCAGGAGTCCAGATGCTAGCCGCGTAGGATAACTCAAGCATGTCTCGGGCTGGCAGAACCCTTCATGCATTCTGATTATCTATAAAGGACGGATTGTGAACGCCAGATTGAACGAATTTCTTGACCAAGCCCAGGTCCTGCTGGACCGTCTCGAACCCCTGTTGCCGGCCGTGCAGCCCCCGCTCGACTGGAGCTGCACCCTGGCAGCGCGCTGGCAGCGCAGCGGACGCGACGGAGCGCTGCTGCCGTTGCAGGTGAACCTGGATCTGCATCTGGTCGACTTGATCGGTGTGGACAGCCAGCGCGATCAACTGTCGCGCAACACCCATCAGTTCGTCGCCGGCCTGCCCGCCAACCACGCCCTGCTGTGGGGCGCTCGTGGTACCGGTAAATCTTCCCTGGTCCGCGCCCTGCTGGCCGAGTATGCCGGAGCCGGCCTACGCCTGATCGAGATCGAGCGCGATCACCTGGCCGACCTGCCACGGGTGGTCGAGCGGCTGGTCGGTCTGCCGCAGCGCTTTGTGCTGTTCTGTGACGACCTGTCCTTCGAGGCCGGCGACGGCGACTACCGGGTACTCAAGAGCGTGCTGGACGGTTCCCTGGAGCGCGCGCCGGACAACGTGCTGCTCTACGCCACCTCCAACCGCCGTCACCTGATGCCGGAGCGGCAGAGCGACAACGACAACTGGCAACTGGTGGACGGCGAGGTGCACCCGAACGAGGCCGTGGAAGACAAGATCGCCCTGTCCGACCGCTTCGGTCTGTGGCTGTCCTTCTATCCCTTTACCCAGGACCACTACCTGTCCGTGGTGCGCCACTGGATCTCGGTGCAGGCCGGACAGTGCGGACTGGCCTGGGACTGGGACGAGTCCCTGGAACAGGCGGCGATTCGCTGGGCCCAGGGGCGCGGCAACCGTAATGGCCGCTGCGCCTACCAGTTCGCCCGCCACTGGGTCGGCCTGCGACTGCTCGGATGACCGTCCGATGCCGGGAAGTCCTTGATTTGGAAAATCTTTATTCGGGTGTTGACGGCTTTCGAAAGGCTCCCTAGAATGCGCCCCACTTCCGGTGCCGACGCGAAAGCCAAGTGCTGGAGGCTGGAAGATCCGTTAAAGCTCCAGGCCGCGTCCCCTTCGTCTAGTGGCCTAGGACACCGCCCTTTCACGGCGGTAACAGGGGTTCGAGTCCCCTAGGGGACGCCAAAGCGGGAATAGCTCAGTTGGTAGAGCACGACCTTGCCAAGGTCGGGGTCGCGAGTTCGAGTCTCGTTTCCCGCTCCAAGTTCTCGAAGGCGTCGATGTACGAGTCGTCACTTTCACCACAAGGTTCGAGCGAGGAGCCTTGAGGATCTGGCCGGAAAGGGCCGTTCGATCCGAAAGTCCGAAAGGACTACCCCTGCGGGAATAGCTCAGTTGGTAGAGCACGACCTTGCCAAGGTCGGGGTCGCGAGTTCGAGTCTCGTTTCCCGCTCCAAATTCGCGAAAACGCTGCCGCTCGGGCGGCGTTTTCGTTTTCGGTCCCGACCAGACCTCGCGAGCCCGCCATTCGGCGGGCTTTTCGCGTTCAGTGCCTGCTGCTGTCTTCCGGCAGGGCGAGCATCTGTTTTTCCCGGTTCCAGTCGAAAGGCTTGTCCTGTTCTTCGGCATCGAAGCGGCGTTCGTCGAGTTCTTGGTACAAGGCGATTTCCTCGTCCGGCATGAAATGCAGGCAGTCCCCGCCGAAGAACCACAGCAGATCGCGCGGCACCAGGTGGGCGATCTGCGGATAGCGGTGGAATACCTGGCAGATCATGTCCTGACCCAGATGGCGATCCTCCGGGATCTTCGGCAGGGACATCAGCAACTCGTCGAAGCGTTCCATGAACAGCGCATGGCTCTCGTCGGAGACTTGTTCGGCTTCGCCCAGTGCGATGAGCAGGGCACGTAGTTGGGCGAGCAGCGCGAGGTTGTGGTCGAGGTAGGACGTGGGCATGGGATACCTGCGATCAAATGGGTGCGAAGTATAACAGTCCGCTGCGCCGACTCCCTTCGCACCGCGGGACCGATGTACGCGGGTTCGTTCTCAGCGAACCCTGCCTTCGCTCAATTGGACCTCTTCGCGGGCGAAATCGTCGACCCGTATGACCAGCATCCGCGCCTCTTCCGCCGCTCGCAGGGCAGCGGCTTCGGCGTCGTCCAGTACACCGCCGGCCTGCGCCGCATCGATCGGATCGACCCTAGGAGGCGGACGCAACCGGCCGTCGCGAAGCGCCGCGCGCAACTTTCCGGCGCTGTCGCGGGTGGCGGTGAGCCGCTCGAAGGCTTGGCGCAGGGCGCCGAGCGGCTGCTCGGGGGACTGCGGACGATGACAGCCATCGAGCAGCGCCGCCAAAGCCGGATCGTCCTCGGCGCGGCCGAGGATGGCGGCGATCTGGGCATCCAGTCGGTCGGACGGCCCCCGATGGCGACGACCGAGGGGAAAAACCAGGAGGCGCAGCAGCACGCCAAGGGCACGACCGGGGAAGTTGGCGAGAATGCCGGCCAGGGCTTCTTCGGTCCGGGCCAGTGATTCTTCCATGGCCCAGTCGAGCAAGACGCGCTGCTCATGGGGTTGTCCCTGATCGTGATAGCGCTTGAGCGCGGCCGAGCCGAGATAGAGGTGGCTCAATGCGTCGGCCAGGCGTGCCGAGAGACGCTCGCGGCGTTTCAGTTCGGCGCCGAGCCGCAGCAGGCTGAGGTCGACGAGCAAGGCGAAGGCTGCCGCCAGGCGATTGAGGGCGCGGAAGTGGCGGCGGCTCGGGGCATCGCCCGGAACCCGATCCAGTCGGCCGCCACCGAGGCCGAGCAACAGGCTGCTGGCGGCATTGCCGACGATGTGGCCCAGGTGTCCGCGTAGCAGCGTATCGAATTCGTCCAGCGCGCCGGCCTGATCCGCCCGGCGGGCGAGGTTCATCTCCCGCAGCAGATAGGGATGGCTGCGCACGGCACCCTGGCCGAAGATCATCAGGTTGCGGGTGAGGATGTTGGCGCCTTCCACGGTGATGAAGATCGGGGCGATCTGCCAGAGGCGCGCCAGGTAGTTGCCCGGGCCGAGGATGACGCCCTTGCCGCCGTGGATGTCCATGGCGTGGGCGATGCATTCGCGGGCGCGTTCAGTCGACTGGAACTTGAGGATGGCCGAGAGTACCGCGGGTTTCTCGCTGAGATCCACCGCCTGGGCGGTGAGCAGGCGCGCGCTGTCCATCAGCCAGGCGTTGCCGCCGATGCGCGCCAGGGCTTCCTGGATGCCTTCGAAGCTGGCCAGCGGCACGCCGAACTGCTCGCGGATGCGTGCATAGCGCCCGCAGGTGTAGCTGCAGCTCTTGGCTACGCTGGTACCGACCGCCGGCAGGGAGATCGAGCGCCCCACCGCCAGGCATTCCATCAGCATCGACCAGCCTCTGCCGATCGTCGCTTGGCCGCCGATGAGAAAATCCAGCGGCACGAATACGTCCCGGCCGGCGTTCGGTCCGTTCATGAAGGCGGCGCCGAGCGGCAGGTGGCGGCGACCGATCTCGATGCCCGGCGTGTCGGTGGGGATTAGCGCCAGGCTGATGCCCAGCTCTTCGCGGTCGCCGAGCAGATGGTCGGGGTCGTAGGTCTTGAAGGCCAGGCCGAGCAGGGTGGCCACCGGCCCGAGAGTGATGTAGCGCTTCTCCCAATTCAGGCGCAGGCCGAGTACTTCTTCTCCCTGCCACAGACCATGGCAGACGATGCCGCTGTCGGGCATGGCGCCGGCATCGGAGCCTGCATGCGGGCCGGTCAGGGCGAAGCAGGGGATTTCCCGGCCGTCGGCCAGGCGCGGCAGGTAGTGGCGGCGCTGCTCCTCGGTGCCGTAGCGCAGCAGCAGTTCCGCCGGACCCAGTGAGTTGGGCACCATCACCGTCGAGGCCAGATCGCCGCTGCGGCTGGCCAGTTTCATCACGACCTGCGAATGGGCATGGGCGGAAAAGCCCTTGCCGCCGTACTCCTGCGGGATGATCAGGGCGAAGAAGCCCTGCGCCTTGATAAAGGCCCAGGCCTCGGGCGGCAAGTCGAGGCGCTGGCCGATCTCCCAGTCGCTGACCATGGCGCACAGTTCCTCGACGGGGCCGTCGAGAAAGGCCTGCTCTTTTGCCGTGAGACTGGGCTTCGGGTAACCCAGCAGCCTGTTCCAGTCCGGTCGCCCGCCGAACAGCTCGCCGTCCCACCACACGCTGCCGGCCTCGATGGCCTCGCGCTCGGTGTCGGAGAGGGGCGGCAAGGCCTTGCCCAGCCAGCTTAGCAGCGGGCCGCTGAAGTAGCGCCGGCGCAGGTGCGGCGCGAGCAGCGGCAGGGCGAGCGCTAGCCAGGGCAGCCAGAGCAGCGTCAGCAGCCAGCCGGGGGCATCGCCGGAGAGTCCCATGGCGATCAGGTACAGGGCAAGCAATGCCAGGACGAGCAGGGCCGGCGTGCGCAGATGGGCCAACACGAGCAGGCCGATGGCCAGAAGCAGAAGCCAGGCGAGCAGCATGGGCATCCTCCCGAGAAGGGGCAGACCGGCGCATGGGCCTGCCGGAAGGCGCGATTCTTTTGAGGATAGTCGAGTACGGCTGGAAGCGGTCGGGGCGACGGCCTTTCGAGGCCGTGGTTGCAATCTTGATGCCTCGCCCCAATATGCCGCTTTCCCGATCAGTTACGTGCGCGTATTCCCATGAGTTCCGCCCTGTCCATTCGGCAACTGACCAAGACCTACGCCAATGGTTTTAAGGCCCTGCGGGGTATCGACCTGGACGTGGCCGAGGGCGATTTCTTCGCCCTGCTCGGCCCCAACGGGGCCGGCAAGTCCACCACCATCGGCATTCTCTCGACGCTGGTGAACAAGACCGGCGGCAGCGTGCAAGTGTTCGGTCACGACCTCGATCGCGACCCGAGCGGTCTCAAGCGCTGCCTCGGCGTGGTGCCGCAGGAGTTCAACTTCAACCAGTTCGAGAAGACTTTCGACATCGTCGTCACCCAGGCCGGCTACTATGGCATCCCGGCGCGCATCGCCAGGGGCCGCGCCGAGCAATACCTGACCCAATTGGGGCTGTGGGACAAGCGCGACCTGCCCTCGCGCATGCTCTCCGGCGGCATGAAGCGGCGCCTGATGATCGCCCGGGCGCTGGTCCACCAGCCACGCCTGCTGATCCTCGACGAGCCCACCGCCGGGGTGGACATCGAGCTGCGCCGTTCGATGTGGAGCTTTCTCGGCGAACTCAACCGCCAGGGCATCACCATCATTCTCACCACCCACTACCTGGAGGAGGCCGAGCAGCTCTGCCGCCATATCGGCATCATCGACCACGGGCGGATCGTCGAGCACACCAGCATGCGCGAGCTGCTGAAGAAGTTGCACCTGGAGACCTTCCTGCTCGACCTCAAGGAGCCGCAACTGGTCGAGCCGCAATTGTCGGGCTATCCGGCGCGGTTGGTGGACGACCATACCCTGGAGGTGCAGGTGGAGAAGAGCCACGGCATGACCGAGTTGTTCGCCCAACTGGACCGGCAGGGCATCGAAGTGCTCAGCCTGCGCAACAAAACCAATCGCCTGGAGGAGCTGTTCGTGTCCCTGGTGGAGAGGAGTCTCGATGGAGTGGCGCCATGAGTCTGGAACTGCGTGCCAACCTGGTCGCCCTGAAGACCATCGTCGTCCGCGAAGTGAATCGCTTCCTGCGCATCTGGCCGCAGACCCTGCTGCCGCCGGCGATCACCATGGTGCTGTACTTCGTGATCTTCGGAAACCTGATCGGCGGACGCATCGGCGAGATGGGCGGCTTCGCCTACATGGACTACATAGTGCCCGGCCTGATCATGATGGCGGTGATTACCAATTCCTATGGCAACGTGGTGTCGAGCTTCTTCAGCAGCAAGTTCCACCGTTCGATTGAGGAACTGATGGTGGCGCCGGTCTCGCCGCACATCATCCTGCTCGGCTATGTCATCGGCGGCGTGCTGCGCGGCCTGGCGGTGGGACTGATCGTAACCCTGCTGTCGCTGTTCTTCGCCGATCTGCAGGTGCATCACCTGGGGCTGATAGTGCTGGTGGTGCTGCTCACCGCGAGCATCTTCTCGCTCGGTGGCTTCGTCAACGCGGTGTTCGCGCGCAACTTCGACGACATCTCGATCATCCCGACCTTCGTCCTGACGCCCCTGACCTACCTCGGCGGGGTGTTCTACTCGATCGACCTGTTGCCGCCGTTCTGGCAGGCGGTGTCGCTGGGCAACCCCATCCTGCACATGGTCAACGCCTTCCGCTACGGCATCCTCGGCGTCTCCGACATCCACATCGGCGTCGCCATCGGCTTCATGCTGCTGGCTAGCGCGCTGCTGTACGCCTATTGCCTGCATCTGCTGGCGAGCGGACGTGGCTTGCGCCAATAGGCCGGGCACAGCCGGCGCATGGTCGGCTTCAGGTAAATTCGAGGATGAAGCGAGTCCAGCCCTCGCTGGACTCGCAGCGGATCTCCCCGCCATGGGCGCGGACGATGGAGCGGGCCAGGGCGAGGCCCAGGCCGGCGTGCTCGCCGTCGCCTTCGCGCCGTGCCGGATCGACCCGGTAGAAGCGGTCGAACAGTTTCGGCAACTGCTCGGGCAGTATAGCCGGGCCGCTGTTACCGACCTCGAGGCGCAGGCGGCTCGGGGTGCCGGTCAGCTCCAGGCGAATCTCGCCGCCGGCCGGGGTGAAGCGCAGGGCGTTGTCCAGCAGGTTGGACAGCGCCCGGAGCAGCATGCCGCGGTCGGCCATCAACTGGGCATCGCCACGGCGTTCCAGGTGTATCCCGGCATCCTCGGCCAGCGGTGCGAAGTAGTCGAGCAGCGTGTCGATCTCTGTGCCGAGCGTCAGCGGCTCGCGGTTCGGCAACAGCAGGCCGTGGTCCGCCTTGGCCAGCAGTAGCATGTCGGCGACCATCTGCGCCAGCCGCTGCAGTTCCTCCAGGTTGGAATGCAGGGCCTCGCGGTACTCCTCCAGGGCGCGTGGCCGGGAGAGAGTCACCTGGGTTTGGGTCAGCAGATTGGACAGTGGCGTGCGTAGCTCGTGGGCGATGTCCGCGGAGAAGGCCGAGAGCCTGGCGAAGGCATCCTCCAGCCGCGCCAGCATGGCGTTGAAGGCCTGCGCCAGTTCGGCCAGCTCGGCGGGCTGGCGGTCCTGTTCCAGGCGGGTGGTCAGCGAGCTGGCGGAAATCCCGCCCGCCACTTCGCCCATCCGCCGCAACGGGCGCAGGCTGCGGCGCACTGCCCAGGCGCCGAGCAGGGCGGTGGCCAGGGCGGACAGACCGACGCCGAACCAAATCATGCGCTGCATATCTTCGAGAAAATGCCGGTGGTGAGCGATGTTCAGGCGCACGACCAGCCGCGTGCCATCGGCGTTCCGTGCCTCCAGGGTGCGCAGGGCGGCGGGATCGCTATCGGGGAGGCTGTCGAACCAGAGGTGACCGTCGCCGCCGATGATATGCAGGCTCAGCTCCGGATGCCGGGCCAGCTCTTCCCGCACGGCGGGCAAGCGACCCGGCAGGTCCGCCTGGTCGGCGACGCCGTCGAGCAGGCCGCGCAGCACCGCCAGTTCGCCCGCCAGTCGTTGTCGATCGAGTTCGACGAAGTGCGCCTCGCTGGCCTGGTTGAAGAAGAGCCCGGCGAGCAGCGAGACGGCCGCGCTGCAAGCGGCGAACAGCAGGCTCAGGCGCGTACCGAGGGATAGCGGTCTCATGGCGCCTCGCGCACCTCGAGGACATAGCCGAGGCCGCGCACCGTATGGATCAGCGGCGGCACGAAGCTGTCGTCGATCTTCGCGCGCAGGCGGCGCACGGCCACTTCCACAACGTTGGTCCCGCTGTCGAAGTGCATGTTCCAGACCTCGACGGCAATCAGCGACTTGGGCAGCACTTCGCCCTGGCGGCGCAGCAGCAGTTCGAGCAGGGCGAATTCCCTGGGCGCCAGCTCGATGCGCCGGCCGTTGCGGCGGACTCGCCGGCGCAACAGATCGAGCTCCAGGTCGGCGGCCTGCAGGCGGGTTTCCGGGGCCGAGACCTGCCCGCGGCGCAGCAGGCTGCGCACCCGCGCCAGCAACTCGGCGAAGGCGAAGGGCTTGACCAGGTAGTCGTCGGCACCCAGCTCCAGGCCGTGCACCCGGTCCGCCACCGCATCGCGGGCAGTGAGAAACAGCACCGGCGTCTCCAGGCCCGCCTGGCGCACAGCGTTCAGGATCTGCCAGCCGTCGCGCTCGGGCAGCATCACGTCGAGGATCAGCAGATCGTACTCGCCTGCCAGCGCCAGGCGTTCGCCGCTCGTGCCGTCGACGGCCAGATCGACGGCGAAGCCGGCCTCGCCGAGTCCCTGCAGCAGGGCGCAGCCGGTCTTGGGTTCGTCTTCGACGATCAGCAATTTCATCGTCATGTCCACCAAGAAAGGAGATCCTTTATAGCGGCTACTGGCCCGTTCGTCCTGCGGCATGAAAGCCGGTCGCGAACCCGATACACTGCCGCGTTCGATCAGGTCACCCGGTTTTCGCATCATGCATCCCGCCGCCGAAGATTCCCCGCTGGGCAAGTCCAGCGAATACCTCGACACCTACACGCCGTCCCTGCTGTTCCCCATCCCGCGCGCGCCGAAATGGGCCGAGCTGGGGCTGGCGGCCGAAAATCTGCCGTACCTCGGGGTGGATGTGTGGAACTGCTACGAGCTGTCGTGGCTGCTGCCTTCCGGCAAGCCGGTGGTGGCCGTCGGCGAGTTCGTGATCCCTGCCGATTCGCCGAACATCGTCGAATCGAAGTCCTTCAAGCTCTATCTCAACTCGCTCAATCAGACCGTCTTCGCCGACCGCGAAGTGTTGCGCGAGACTCTGGCCAGGGATCTTTCCGCCGCCAGCGGCGCGCCGGTGGCGGTGCGCCTGCGCAGTCTGGACGAAGTGCAGGAGCATGGCGTCGCGACATTGCCCGGACAGTGCATCGACGAACTGGACGTGACTATCGACCGCTATAGGCGGCCGTCGGCCGAGCTGCTGCGCTGCGACTCGGCGCGCCGAGTGGAACAGGTGCTGCACAGCCATCTGCTCAAGTCCAACTGCCCGGTGACCGGTCAGCCGGACTGGGGCAGCCTGGTGGTCGATTACCATGGCCCGGAGCTGGACCCCGCCAGTCTGCTGGCCTATGTGGTGAGCTTCCGCCAGCATGCGGATTTCCACGAGCAGTGCGTCGAGCGCATCTTCCTCGATCTGTTGCGCCTGCTGGAGCCGGAGCGGCTGACCGTCTATGCGCGCTACGTGCGCCGTGGCGGATTGGACATCAACCCCTGGCGCAGCACCGGGGCGATGGTCGCGGGCAACTGGCGCCTGGCGCGCCAGTGACGGGGCGGGCGCACTGCCCGCTCAGTGCTTCCAGAAGCTCGGCGTCACCAGCACCAGCACGGTGATGATCTCCAGGCGGCCGAGCAGCATGCCGATCGACAGCAGCCACTTAGCGGAATCCGGCAGGCTGGCGAAGTTGCCGGTCGGGCCGATGGTGGGGCCGAGGCCGGGACCCACGTTGCACACCGCGGTGGCCGCGCCGGTCAGGGCGGTGATCAGGTCGAGCCCGATGAAGCTGAGGCCCAGGGCGATGGCGCCGATGGTGATGGTGAAGAAGAACGAGAAGGTGAGGATCGAGCGGACGATTTCCTCGTCGAGGTTGTGGCCGTTGTACTGTTGCTTGAGCACTGCCCGGGGGTGGATCAACTGGCGCATGTTGGACTTGAGCAGCACATAGGCGACCTGGAAGCGGAAGATTTTCAGGCCGCCGGTGGTCGAGCCCGAGCAGCCGCCGACGAAGGTCAGGTAGAAGAACAGCATGGTCGCGAACCCGCCCCACTGCGTGTAGTCGCCGAGGGCGAAGCCGGTGGTGCTGACCACCGACACCACATTTAGGGTGACGACGCGCAGGGCGTCGACGAGCGAGTGGTCGGAGTGTTGCCAGTACCAGAGGCCGAACAGCAGGCTGGTGAGGATTAGCATCAGCAGGAAGCCGCGCACCTGATGGTCGCGGAACAGGGCCTGGTGGTTGCCGCGCAGGGTGGATACGTAGAGGGTGAAAGGTAGGCTGCCGAGCAGCATGAAGACGATGGCTATCCAATGTGCGGCCGGGCTGAACTTGCCCATCGAGGCGTCCGAGGTGGAAAAGCCGCCGGTGGAAATGGTCGACATCGCATGATTGATGGCGTCGAACCAGTTCATCCCGGCCAGATGGAAGGCCAGGATGCCGATCACGGTAAAGCCGACGTAGATGCCGACGATGTACTTGGCCACCATGTGCGAGCGCGGCATCACCTTTTCCGACCAGTCCGAGGATTCGGTCTGGAACAGGCGCATGCCGCCGACGCGCAGCAGTGGCAGGATCGCCACCGCCATGGCGATGAAGCCGATGCCGCCCAGCCAGTGCAGCATGGAGCGCCACATCAGCACGCCGGGCGAGGCGCTGTCCAGCCCGGACAGCACGGTCGAGCCGGTGGTGGTGATGCCGGACATGGTTTCGAAGAAGGCGTCGGTGTAACTGATGTTCTGCAGCAGGTTCAGCGGCAGGGCGGCGAAGACGCAGACCACCAGCCAACTGGTGGTGGTCAGCAGGTACATGTCGCGTGGCCGCAGATGCACCTGTTCGGGACGGCCGGGGAGGATCAGGGCGACCCCGGCGCCGAGGGTGATCATGCTCGCCCAGACGAAGGATTCGATCTCGTGGGTATGCTCGTAGATCACCAGGGTCAGCATCGGCAGAACCATGCCGGTGGCGAGTGTGATCAGGAAGAGGCCGAGAATGAAACCGATGATGCGCAGGGTCGGCAGAGCCATGGAAAGAGCCTGAGCTGAGTGTTCAAGGCGGGCCATTCTACCCGCGTCGGTCGCCCTGTAAACCGCTCGTCCGGCTGCTGGCCCTCTTCACAAGCGCATGCCGGCGAATAGAATAGCGATGCTTTTTTGGGGCAGGCGGGCGGAGGGCGTCCTGCGGCTTTCTTGCCGTTCCTTCGCGCAGCCTGGGTGCCGGCCCGTGCCGGTTTCTTGTCGTTTCCCAATCATGTCCGATCAGAATCCTTGTTTGACGTGCGGCGCCTGCTGCGCACACTTTCGTGTGTCCTTCTATTGGGGCGAGTGCCATTGCGCCGGCGGACCTGTTCCCGACGATCTGGTGCTACCGGTGGGGCCGCATCTGGTGGCGATGCGTGGTACCGAGAGCAGGCCGGTGCGTTGCGCCGGGCTGCTCGGCGAGGTCGGCGGCTCGGTACGCTGTACCCTCTATGGACAGCGTTCCAGTACCTGCCGGGAGTTCGAGGCCTCCTGGAGCAACGGCCAAGCCAATCCCTGCTGCGACAAGGCCCGCGCCGCCCATGGCCTGCCACCGTTGACGCCGCCGTTGCAGCCGGATCTGGCCCCGCAGCGGGTGGCCTGAAGGGGGAGCCCGGCGTAGACTTTTCCCCGCACAGTCCAAGGAGGTGCTCATGGAGGCTCTCGATGCCCTGCTCAATCGCGTTTCCGTCGCTCGCCTGCGTGATCCGGCGCCGAGTGCCGAGCAGCGCGAGCGCCTGTTCGCTGCCGCCTTGCGCGTGCCGGACCATGCGCAATTGCGGCCCTGGCGCTTTCTGAGCGTGGAGGGCGAGGCCCGGGTACGTCTCGGCGAGCTGTTCGCCCGCGCCATTGCCGACAACCAGCCGGATGTCCACGAGGCGGTTCTGCAAAAAGCTCGCAGTGCGCCGCTGCGGGCACCGTTGCTGGTGGTGGTGATCGCCAGCCCGAAGGCGCATCCCAGGGTGCCGGAGATCGAGCAGGTGTTGAGCGCCGGCTGTGCCGCCCATGCCTTGCTGCTGGCCGCCCATGCCCAGGGGCTCGGCGCCATGTGGCGGACCGGCGATGTGGCTTACGATCCGCTGGTGGCAGCCGGCCTGGGCCTGGCCGGCAATGAGCGGATCGTCGGTTTTCTCTATTTGGGAACCCCAGAGGGTGAGCCACGGGTGCCGCACCGGTTGGATACGGTCGAGTTCGTCGACGCCTGGCTAGGCTGAAGGCAAGAGGGATCAGCGGGGCGTGGTCAGCGGCAGATCGAGGGTGGCGACGAAGCCGCCGTCCGGGTGATTGGCGAAAATCAGCCGGCCGTTGTGGCGTTCCGCGGCGCGCCGGGCGATGGCCAGCCCCAGCCCGTGGCCGGCCGCGCTCTGTCCGGGCGCGCGGTAGAAGGGCTCGTCCAAGCGGGCCAGGTGCTCCTCCGCCACGCCCGGGCCGTGATCGCGCACGCTGAGCAGCAGGTGTTCGCCTTGGCGTTTGGCGTGGATTTCCACCGGCTGGCCCGCCGGGCTGAAACGCAGGGCATTGCGCAGCAGGTTGTCCAGCGCCCGTTCGAGCATGTCCGGCCAGCCAGACAGTTCGAGTCCCGGGGCCAGTTCGCTGCGGATTTCCCGGTCCGGAGTGCTGAGTGCGTAGTCGTTGCGCAGGCGCGCGACCAGTTCGCTCAGATCGATCGGGTGAGCCGCGCCGGGATCCGCGTCGAGGCGCGCGAGGGCGAGGATCTCGCCGATCAATGCCTCTAGGCGGTCGCATTCCTGGGTCAGGCGTGGCCACAGGTGGGCACGCTCCTGCGCATCGGCGCGCTCGGCCAGGGCCAGGGCGATGCGCAGTCGCGCCAGCGGCGAGCGCAGCTCGTGGGAGACGTCGCGCAGCAACTGGCGCTGGCTGCCGATCAGGCCCTGCAGACGTGCGCCCATGCGGTTGAAGTCGCGTGCCAGCACGCCCAGTTCGTCGTGCCGGTCGGCCAGTCGCGCCAGGCTGTTCTGTTGATAGCTGGTCTGGCCGAGATCGTGTACGGCGCGGCGCAGGCGGTTCAGCGGGCGGGTGATGGAGGCGGTCAGCAGTAGGCTGAACAGGGTCAGCACCACCAGAGCGATGAACAGGGCGCTGAGCGGCCAGAGCAGGCTGTCTTGGCGCCAGTCCTGCAGTTCCCCATGGGCAATCCGGTAGATGAAAAAGTAGCTCTGCCCGGTTTTCGGGCTGGTGTACTCCTGGCTCAACTGGCGCCAAGGAAAGCGTGGCAGATTGGGGCGGTTGTCGGAGTCGGGCGGTGGCGGCGACCGATCGCGGCGGACAATAGGGTCGCGGCTGGACAGGTGGCGGCCGGCGTCGTCCAGCACCTGGACGGAAACGCGGTACTGCCGGCGGTTTTCGTCCAGCAAAAATTGCGCGGCCAGTGCGCCCTGGGCCTCGTAGCGCTCCGTCCAGCGGGCGGCGAGGTCCTGCATGCCGGGGTGGCGGGCGATGATCAAGGCATCGTTGTTCAATGCCCGGCCGAGCAGGATGGACAGCCCGGCGACCAGCACCAAGGCCAGCCAGAACGCTGCCAGGACTCGCCAGAAGAGTGAGCGCATAGGGAATCCGGTGCCGATGTGTCTGGCCCTTCGATCGACCGGTTGCGGCGATTCGGGTCAACCAGTCAACCGAGTAGGCCTCTGGACGGAAAAGCCGGGTCGCCGGAAAGCGACCCGGCTGGGTGGACTTATTGCGGCTTGACTTCCTTCTCGGCCTTCCACTTGCGGAACTCTTCCCACTCGGCGCGGCGCTTCTCCTGCTCGGCCTTGCGCTCGTCGAAGGCTTTCTGCTGTTCCGGGGTCAGTTGGTCGCGGAAAGCCTTGTCAGCTTTCTCGCGGCTCGCCTGCAATTCTTTCTGCATTGCCTCTTTGTCGGCCTCGGACAGCTTGTCCAGGTAGCGCTGAGTGATTTCGCGATTCTCCTTGCTGGCCTCCTTGCGGGCTTCGAACATGGCCTTGCGTTGTTCGTCGGTCAGCTTGAGTCCATGCGCGGGGCCCATCATCCCCTGCATGCCTTCCGGGCCTTTATGCTGGTGATAGCCGGGCTCCATGGCACAGGGCGGATGGCCCGGTTCGGCGGCGAGCGCGGCGGCGGGCAGGGCGGCGGCGAGCAGTAGCATGGAAAGGGTCTTGCGCATGATATGTCTCCTTGGTGCGAAATCGGCTTGTTTGCCGGACGACTTCAGTCTAGGGAAAGCACGGTCAGGTGAGGTCAGGCGAGGGTAAAGGCTGGGTAAAGTTACCTTCAGGCGCTGTAGTAGTAGCCCCTGCTGCGCAGGGCGAGGATGCGCGGGCTGCCGTCGGGGTGAGGACCGAGCTTCTTGCGCAGGTTGCTGACGTGCATGTCCAGGCTGCGGTCGTAGAGGGTCAGTTTGCGGCCGAGGGCCAGTTGCGCCAGGGTCTGCTTGTCCACCGGCTTGCCGGGCTGGCGCAGCAGGGCTTCGAGCAGGCGGCTCTCGGAGGCGGTGAGAGCGACCTCGTGCCCTGCGATGTCGACCACTCCGCGCACCGTGCTAAAGCATAGATCGCCCAGTTCCAATTGGCTGGAGGCCGCCGGCGGCTGGCTGCGGCGCAGCACGGCGCGCAGGCGGGCGGTCAGCTCGCGCGGGTCGCAGGGTTTGGCCAGATAGTCGTCCGCGCCGAGCTCCAGGCCGAGGATGCGGTCGAGCGGCTCGCCTCGGGCGGAGAGCATCAGCACCGGCAGATCCGGGAAGTTGCCGCGCAACTGCTTGAGCAGTTCCAGGCCTGAACCGTCGGGCAGCATCACATCCAGCACCACGACGTCCGGAGTCTTTTCGGCGAGGGCGCCGCGAGCGGCCTGGCCATCATGGCAGGCGCGCATCTGGAAGCCTTCCTGGGTCAGCCAACTGCCCAGCAGTTCGCACAGCTCGCAGTCGTCGTCGATCAGCAGTAGTTCGCTCATGGTGGGGCGTGGTCAGGGCAGGACCTTGTTAAAGGGTTTGACCCTGACCTCGGCATACACGCCGGCGGCGCAATAGGGATCGGCATCGGCCCAGGCGCGGGCGGCTTCCAGGGATTCGAACTCGGCGACCACCAGGCTGCCGCTGAAGCCGGCGGAACCGGGATCGGAGCTGTCCACGGCGGGATGCGGGCCGGCCAGCATTAGGCGACCTTCCTGCTTCAGTTGCTGCAGACGGGCAAGGTGGGCGGGACGAGCGCCCAGGCGCTTGTCCAGGGAATTTGCCACGTCGGTGGCGATGATGGCGTAGAGCATGTCAATCCTTGGATTTGGCTGCGGATTCGCTGCTGTGTTCATGCATGTGGCGGGCAAGGAAGACCCCTTGGCCGACCAGGAACAGGATGGTCATGCCCAGGCTGCCGAACACTTTGAAGTCGACCCAGAACTCATGGAAGGTGAAGGCGACGAACAGGTTGGCGCAACCGCTGAAGATGAAGAACGCCACCCAGGCGAGATTCAGGCGCGTCCATAGCGGCGCCGGCAGGCTGACCGCATGCCCCAGAATGCGCTGGATCAGCGGGCGGTCGCCGATGAAGTGGCTGGCGGCGAAGCCCACGGCGAACAGCCAGTTGACCACCGGCGCTTTCCACTTGAGGAAGGTCTCGCTCTGAAAGGTCAGGGTCATGCCGCCGAACACCAGGCAGGCGAGGAGGGTGATCCACTGGCCTTTTTCCAGCCGCCGCTGGATCAAAAACAGGGCGCCATAAACCAGCAGCGAGGCGAGGATCAAGACCGCGGTGGCACTGAAGATGCCGCCGAAGGTGAAGCTGTGGCCGGCCAGTTCGACGATCCGGGGCTCCAGCTTGTAGACGATGAAAAAGAGAATCAGCGGAATGAAATCGATGAATTGTTTCACTGTGGCAGCCAGAAGCGGGATGTGGCGGCATAATAACAAACCTCGACAGCCGCGAAAGCCAGCGTCATGAAGGTGGATTTGCATTGCCACAGCACCGCTTCCGATGGGGCATTGAGTCCCGCCGAGGTGGTTCGCCGTGCCCATGGGCGCGGCGTTCGGCTGCTGGCGCTAACCGACCACGATACCCTGGACGGGCTTCCCGAGGCACAGGCCGCCAGCACCGGGCTAGACATCGAGCTGATTAACGGTATCGAGCTGTCCGCACTGTGGGGCGGGACCACCGTGCACGTACTCGGCTATGCCTTTTCCCGCGAGGCGCCGGCGCTGCGCCAGGCACTGGCCGAGTTGCAGCAGGGCCGCTGGCAGCGGGCCGCGGAGATCGCCCGGCGGCTGGCTGGCAAGGGTATGGACGGAGCCCTGGAGGGCGCCCGGGCGGTGCAGCGCGAACTGGGCGACAGCGGCAATGCTCCGGCGCGTCCGCACTTCGCCGAGTTCCTGGTGCGCGCCGGGCATGTCCGGGACCACGCACAAGCCTTCCAGAAATGGCTGGGCGCGGGCAAGCTGGGCGATATCAAGCAGTACTGGCCGAGCCTCGAGCAGGCGATCGTCACCCTGCGCGCAGCCGGTGCCTGGGTCAGCTTGGCGCATCCCTGGCACTACGATTTCACCCGCAGCAAGCGGCGGCGCCTGGTCGTCGACTTCATCCGCGCCGGCGGTCACGCGCTGGAGGTCAGCAACGGCCTGCAACCGGCCGAGCAGGTCGGCGGCCTGGCCATCCTGGTCCGCGAATTCGGTCTGCTGGCCAGCGCCGGCAGCGATTTCCATGCCCCCGACACCTGGTCCGAACTGGGCCTATACCGCCCGCCGCCGGACGATTTGCCACCGCTCTGGATGCGTTTCCCCCATGTCCGTCACTGCGCCGTCCTCTGAACAGGGAATTCATGTGAGTCAGTACTTCCAAATCCATCCGGAAAACCCGCAACTGCGCCTGGTTCGCCAGGCAGTGGAAATCGTCCGCGGCGGCGGGGTGATCGTCTATCCCACCGATGCCTCCTATGCGCTCGGTTGCCAGCTCGGCAACAAGGCCGGTCTGGAGCGTATCCGCCGCCTGCGGCAACTGGACGACCGGCACAACTTCACCCTGGTGTGCAGCGATCTTTCGCAGCTGAGCCTGTTCGCCCGGGTCGATACCGGCGCTTTCCGCCTGCTCAAGACCTGGACGCCGGGTCCCTACACCTTCATTCTCCACGCCAGCCGCGAAGTGCCGCGAATCATGCTGCACCCCAAGCGGCGTACCATCGGCCTGCGCATTCCGGCCAACCCCATCGCCCAGGCTCTGCTGGCAGAGCTCGGCGAGCCGCTGATGAGCGCCAGCCTGATCCTGCCCGGCGAGACGCTGCCGCTGAGCGACCCGGAGGAGATGCGCCAGCGCCTCGAACGCCAAGTCGACCTGATCGTCGACGGTGGCGCCGGTACGCTGGAGGCCTCCACCGTGGTCAGCCTGCTCGAGGGCGAGCCCGAAGTGCTGCGCGTCGGCTGCGGCGATCCGGCACCCTTCGCCGGCGAAGCCTGAGTTTTGCGCCGGCCAGTACCGGCCGGCGTCGCGCCGGACGATGCCGCCGCCATGCCGGACGCCGGCACCCCCTTCGCGCTGGTCTATGGGCAGGCGCTGACCGAGCTGCCGCAGGACCTGTACATTCCGCCGGATGCCTTGGAGGTGTTTCTCGAAGCCTTCGAGGGGCCGCTCGATCTGTTGCTTTACCTGATCCGCAAACAAAACATCGATATCCTCGACATCCCGGTGGCCGAGATAACCCGCCAGTACATGGGCTACGTCGAGCTGATGAAGGCCGCGCGCCTGGAGCTGGCCGCCGAATACCTGGTGATGGCCGCCATGCTCGCCGAGATCAAGTCGCACATGCTGCTGCCGCGTTCGGTGGCTGCCGAGGAGGAAGAGGAGGACCCGCGCGCCGAACTGATCCGCCGCCTGCAGGAGTACGAGCGCTACAAGCGAGCCGCCGAGGAGCTCGACGATCTGCCCCGGATCGGTCGCGAACTGCACCCGACGCTGCTGGAAGCGCCGCAGGCGCAGAGTCGCCGCCGGCTGCCGACGGTCGGCCTGGACGAGCTGCTGCTGGCCATGGCCGAGGTGCTGCGCCGCGCCGAGCTGTTCGAAAGCCACCAGGTCACCCGTGAGGCGTTGTCTACCCGCGAGCGCATGAGCGAAGTGCTCGAACGCCTGCGGGGCGGTAGCTTCGTGCCTTTCGTGCAACTGTTCCAGGTCGGGGAGGGGCGTCTAGGTGTGGTGGTGACCTTCATGGCGGTGCTCGAACTGATCAAGGAGTCGCTGGTCGAGCTGGTACAGACCGAGCCCTTCGCGCCCATTCATGTGCGCCTGCGCGGCGACGAGTCCGCGGGAGAAACGGAATGAACCTGAACGATCCGGCCGAACTGGCCGTACTGCTTGAGGCCTGGCTGCTCGCCGCCGGCCGGCCGCTGTCGCTGGAGCGCCTCGGCGAGCTGTTCGAGGAGGGCGAGCGGCCCGAACCGGCCCGCCTGCGCGACGCCCTGGCGATTCTCGCGCGTTCCTGCCAGGGGCGCGCCTTCGAACTGAAGGAAGTGGCCTCCGGCTATCGCCTACAGGTGCGCGAGCGCTTCGCGCCCTGGGTCGGGCAGCTCTGGGAGGAGCGGCCGCAGCGTTACTCGCGGGCCCTGCTGGAAACCCTGGCGCTAATCGCCTACCGCCAGCCGATCAGCCGCGGCGAGATCGAGGCGGTGCGCGGCGTGGCGGTGAGCAGCAACATCATCAGGACCCTGCAGGAGCGCGAGTGGGTCCGGGTGGTCGGCTACCGCGAGGTACCCGGCTGGCCGGCGCTATTCGCCACCACCCGCGCCTTTCTCGACCATTTCAACCTGAAGAGTCTCGACGAGCTGCCGCCTCTGGCCGTGCTGCGTAGCCTGGAGCCGGGGCCGGCCGGTGCGGCCAGCGAGGAGCCGCCGGTCGGCCCGCCATTGGCCGGCGAAACCGCCGAACCGGCCGAGCGGACCAGCTTCCGCACCCTGCTGGCCGAATTGGACGCCATGGAGCAGGGCCTCAAGACCGACTTCGACGACCTGCCGGAGGCGGACGCCAAGGCCGAAGGCGGCATGCAGCAGGTGGCGGACGATTCCCAGGCGGAATGAGCGGCTTGTCCATTTCCCGACGCTGAGCCTAAATGAAGGGTGACCTGCCAATAAGAGTGAGCCCGCGATGCATCCCCGAGTTCTCGAAGTCACCCGGCGGCTGACCGAGCGCAGCCGCGCTACTCGCGAGCGCTATCTCGAGCAGATGCGCCGCGCCGCTGCCGAGGGGCCGTCGCGTGCGCGGCTGCCTTGCGCCAACTTCGCCCATGGCGTGGCCGGTTGCGCCGAGTCCGACAAGCAGCGCCTGCGTCTGCCTGGCGAAGTCGACGTGGCAATCGTCTCGGCCTACAACGACATGCTCTCGGCGCACCAGCCCTACCAGCACTTTCCGCCGATCCTTAAGGCCGCGCTGCAGGAGATCGGCGCGATCGGCCAGTTCGCCGGCGGGGTGCCGGCGATGTGCGACGGCGTCACCCAGGGCGAGGCGGGCATGGAACTGAGCCTGGCCAGCCGCGATGTGATCGCCATGGCCACCGCGGTGGCGTTGTCCCACAACATGTTCGACGCGGCGCTGTGCCTGGGGATCTGCGACAAGATCGTCCCCGGCCTGGTGATAGGAGCGCTGCGTTTCGGCCACCTGCCGTTCGTCTTCGTCCCGGGCGGGCCGATGCCTTCGGGCATCCCCAATAAGGAAAAGGCGGAGACCCGCCAGCGCTATGCCGAAGGCAAGGCCAGCCGCGCGGAACTGCTCGAGTCGGAGATGAAGTCCTATCACAGCCCCGGAACCTGCACCTTCTACGGCACGGCGAACACCAATCAGGTGCTGATGGACGTAGTCGGCCTGCATCTGCCGGGCGCCGCCTTCGTCAACCCGTACACGCCGCTGCGCGACGCGCTGACCCGCGAGGCGGCTCGCCAGGCGACGCGGCTGACCCGGCAGGCCGGCGACTACCTACCGCTGTGCGAGATCTTCGACGAGAAGGCGGTGATCAACGCGGTGGTGGCGCTGCTCGCCACCGGCGGCTCGACCAACCACAGCCTGCACCTGCCGGCCATGGCCCTGGCCGCTGGCATCCGCCTGACCTGGCAAGACATGGCCGACCTGTCCGAGGTGGTGCCGCTGATCGCCAGGGTCTATCCCAACGGCCAGGACGACGTGAACCGCTTCCACGCCGCCGGCGGCACGCCCTTCCTGATCCGCGAACTGCTCGGCGCCGGGCTGCTGCACGAGGACGTCAACACTGTGCTCGGGCGCGGGTTGGGCCGCTACATCCAGGAACCGTTTCTGGACGAGGAGCGGCTGGTCTGGCGCGAGGGCCCGGCGCAGAGTCTCGACGAGAGCATCCTGCGCCCGGTGGCCCGGCCGTTTTCCGCCGAAGGCGGCCTGCGCGTGCTGGAAGGCAATCTGGGGCGCGGCGTGATCAAGGTTTCTGCGGTGGCGCCGGAGCATCGGGTGGTCGAGGCGCCGGCGCGGGTCTTCGCCAGCCAAGCCGAACTGGCCGCGGCCTTCCAGGCCGGCGAACTGGAGCGCGACCTGGTAGCAGTGGTGCGCTTCCAGGGGCCGAAGGCCAACGGCATGCCCGAACTACACAAGCTCACGCCTTACCTGGGGGTGCTGCAGGATCGTGGCTACCGTGTCGCGCTGGTCACCGACGGACGCATGTCCGGGGCTTCCGGTAAGGTCCCGGCGGCTATCCATGTCTGTCCCGAGGCGCAGGAGGGCGGGCCGCTGGCGCGCTTGCGCGACGGAGATCCGATCCGCGTGGACGGTGAAAAAGGCGAACTGAAGGTACTGCTGCCAGAGGCGGAATGGGCGGCGCGGGAGAATGTTGCGGCCCTGGAGGATGCCGGCATCGGCTGCGGCCGCGAGCTGTTCGCCTTCATGCGCGCGGCTTTCAGTTCGGCGGAAGAGGGCGCCTGCGTGTTCACCGAACGGCTCGGAGCGCTCGAATGAAGCTGGCTCTGATCGCCGACGTCGGCGGAACCCACGTGCGTTTCGCCCTCTGGCGGGACGGCCGGCCGCAGGCGTTGCGAGTGCTGGCCACGGGCGACTATCCCGGCCCCGAGGAGGCGATCCGCGCCTACCTCGCCGCGCTGGAATTACCGCTGGCGGCGCTAGAGACGGCCTGCCTGGCCTGTGCCGGTCCCATGCATGGCGATCAGTTCAGCCTGACCAACAATCACTGGCGGTTCGGCCGCCTGGCGCTCACCCATGCGCTGGGTCTGCGCCAATTGCTGGTGATCAACGACTTCGCCGCCATGGCCCTCGGCATGACCCGTCTGGCCGAGCACGAGCGGCTGACCATTCGGTCGGGGCAGGCTGCCGTCGGCAGCCCCCGGCTAGTGCTGGGGCCGGGCACCGGGCTTGGTGTCAGCGCCCTGCTGCCGAATGGCTCGGGAAACTGGCGGGTACTGCCGGGCGAGGGCGGGCATGTCGATCTGCCGCTCGGCAACTCGCGCGAGGTGGCGCTGTGGCAGTTGCTGCAGCGCGATCTCGGCCACGTTTCCGCGGAGAGCGTGCTCTGCGGCGGCGGCCTGCTGCGGCTGTACCGAGTCAGTTGCAGGCTTGACGGACAGCGGCCGCGACTCGACTCGGCCGCCGCGGTGAGCGCCGCGGCATTGGCCGGCGAGGCCGGCGCGATGGCGGTGTTGGAGCAGTTCTGCTGCTGGCTGGGACGGGTCGCCGGCAACCATGTACTGACCCTGGGCGCGCGCGGCGGCGTTTATCTGGCCGGTGGCATATTGCTGCATTTCGCCGATTTCCTGCGCGATAGCGGCTTTTCCCGCTGCTTCGTCGACAAGGGGGTGATGAGCGGCTATCTGCAGGACATTCCGGTATTGCTGGCGGTGGCCGAGCAACCCGGCCTGTTGGGCGCCGGGTTGGCGCTGGAGGCCTGGGCGAAGCGCTAGCCTGCTTGAGACGGGCTCACTCCTCGGTTACTTCGTCGGTCACCTCATCGTCGGTCGGGTAGCGGGTCTGCGCCAGGCTTTCCTTGATCTTGCGCAAGTGCGGCTGGAGGTCGGCGCCACGGCGCAGGGTCACGCCAGCGGCCAGCACGTCGAGCACGGTGAGCTGGAGGATGCGCGAGATCATTGGCATGTAGATGTCGGTGTTTTCCTGCGGCGGGACATCGAGGCTGTGGCTGCAGGCACGGGCCAGCGGCGAGCCGGCGGCGGTCAGGCCGAGCACCGAGGCGCCGTTCTTGCGGGCCACAGACGCCACTTCGACTAGTTCGCGGGTGCGCCCGGTGTAGGAAATGATCACGAAAAGGTCGCCGGTGTGGGCTACCGAGGCGAGCATGCGTTGCATCAGCACGTCGCTCTGCGTCGCCACGGCGAGATTGAAGCGGAAGAACTTGTATTGCGCATCCAGGGCCACGGAGGCCGAGGCACCAAGGCCGAAGAAATGGATCTGTCGGGCCTGGATCAGCAGGTCGACGGCCCGGTCGACGCTCTGCGGGTCGAGTCCCTGGCAGGCATTGTCGAGGGCGGCGATGGTGCTGCCGAAGATCTTGCGCGTGTAGGTGGCGGGACCGTCGTTCGCCGCCACCGCTTGGCTGACGTAGGCGGCGCCGCTGGCCAGGCTCTGCGCCAACTGGATCTTCAGCGCCGGATAGCCGCTGGTATCTAGGGAGCGGCAGAAGCGGTTGACGGTCGGCTCGCTGACGCCGGCCGCCTGCGCCAGGGCGGCGATGCTCAGGCCCATGACTTGCTGCGGGTCCTGCAGAATGACCTCGGCGACCTTGCGTTCGGCCCGGTTCAACTCGCCGAGACGTCCCTGGATCCGTTCAAGGAAATTTCTCATGCGGATTCCCTGTCCTGTGTGAAGGGCTTTTTCTGTTTTACAGGACCTCGTAGTTTTATTACAACATAATCCGGAAGTTTTTCCGCTAAGTCGGAGAGTTTCTTTTACAAACTGGTAAAAAACATATGTCCTGCGCTGGGCACTCACCCGTGCGACTGAGATGGAAGTTTGTCCATGTCCATCGATTCCTTCGCATGGCCAGCGGAGCTGGCCTTCCATGAACTGGCCGATGCCGAAACGCTCGCGAAAGCCATGGCGCAACGGGTAGCGCAGGCCCTACAAGTTGGCTATCGAGGCCCGTGGCCGGGCCACCCTGGTGGTGTCCGGCGGACGCAGTCCGGCCGCCTTCTTCGAATGCCTGGCGGAACAGCCGCTGGAGTGGGAGCGGCTAACGGTCGTCCCGGCCGGCGAGCGTTGGGTACCGCCTGGACATCCCGACAGCAATGCCGGCCTGGTACGGCGCCATTTGCTGCGCGGCCGGGCGGTCCAGGCGCGTTTCGTCGGCCTCTATCAGCCGGCCGACTCCGACGCCATTGCTGCCGGGGGCCGGCAGCGCTTCCACCTGATGCTCGGCCACGGCCTGGGCTACCGGCGCTTCAAGCTGTTCCCGGCAAAGGTCTGCGGTGGCGTGGCAGTGCTGCAGGCTTTCGCGGGCCTTTTCCCGACATCCGTTTTTGCCCCACCGGCAGCGTCCGTCCGGGCAACCTGCGGGAGTACACGGCGCAGCCTAATGTGATGTGCCTGGACGGTTCCTGGATGCTCGACGCCGAAGCTATGGATCGCGGCGACTGGGCGTCCGTCGAGCTGACCCACGAGGCCGTGGCCCTGCTCGACTGAGCCCGCGGGGCAATCGCATGAAATGTCTTTCCGATACCGGACTGGAAAGATTGTGTGCCTGGTCGTTCCGGCCTGGTCTTCAAATCCGGTGCATCGGCTGCTTGCCGAGGGGCTGGATACTTCCTGTTTCGGCCCCCCGGCCGAGTCACTTTCTCTTTGCGCGCGCAAAGAGAAACTAACCAAAGAGAAAGCGCGCCCGGTCATTCGGCGTTCCCTCGCTCCGGCGCCGCTCCGAGGGGCGTCGCACAAGGGGCATCCATGCCCTTCGTACTTCAGGAGGCCGAGCGGAATCGTCGTGGAAGGGGTCGAGCGGCAAGGATGCCGCGAGAGCCGCGATGGGCCATGGCATGGATGGCCCTTCGCGGCGAGCCCCTGGAGCGGCGATGTAGGGAGGGAACCCGGAGCGAAGCGCAGGGCCGGATGAGGGGGTGGCCTTCTTTTGGGTTACTTTTTCTTGGCCAGGCAAGAAAAAGTGACTCGGCCGGGGGGCCGAAACGGGGACTGTCCGGCTACTCGGCAAGCAGCCATGCCAAGGATCACACAATCTTTCCAGTCTGGTATCAGGCGAGCGCTTCATGCGATTGCCCTGACTGAGCCCGCGGGGTGGATGCGCCCTGTCGGCGATGCGCGTATGATGCGCGCCCCATTCAAGCGGAACCGACACACCGGGAGGTGCCCAGATGAGCGAACGTGAAGAGAATTCCCCGCCTGCCGCTCAAGGCGAGAAGCTGCAGAAGGTGCTGGCGCGCATGGGCCTCGGCTCCCGGCGCGACATCGAGGCGCGGATCGCCGAGGGCCGGGTGATGGTCAACGGGACCGTCGCCATGCTCGGCCAGCGTGTCGGCCGCCACGACGCCATCGCCCTCGACGGCCGCTTGCTCAGGCGCGAGGAGGGTGCCGAACTGGTGCGCCGAGTGCTGATCTACAACAAGCCCGACGGCGAGATCTGTACCCGCAACGACCCGGAGGGCCGGCCGACCGTGTTCGACCGACTGCCGCGGCTGAAGGAGGGCCGCTGGGTCAACATCGGCCGGCTCGACATCAATACCACCGGTCTGCTGTTGTTCACCACTGACGGCGAACTGGCCAACCGCCTGATGCATCCTTCCTACGAAATGGATCGCGAGTACGCCGTGCGCGTACGTGGCGAGGTCACCGAGGAGATGCTCGAAACCCTCAAGCGCGGCGTGATGCTGGAAGACGGCCCGGCGCGCTTCACCGACATCCAGGAGGCGCCCGGCGGCGAAGGCCTCAACCACTGGTTCCACTGCGTGGTGATGGAGGGACGCAACCGCGAGGTACGTCGCCTGTGGGAGTCCCAGGGGCTGGTGGTGAGCCGCCTGAAGCGGGTGCGCTTCGGTCCGGTGTTCATGACGTCGGACTTGGTCATGGGCCGCTGGCGCGAGATGGCTCAGGACGAGGTGGACATCCTCAGTCGCGAAGTGGGACTGGAGCCGCTGGCGCTGCCGGAGATGAAGCTCAGGTTTCGCGAGAAAATGGAGCGCCTGCAGCGCAAGTCGGCCAAGCCGGTCGGGCGCGGCGGAGCACGCGAGCGGGTGTTGCGTCCGGCCCACGAGGGGGCGGAGGCACAGGAGCGCCGCGCTCCGCGCCGGCCGAAGGAGGAGCGCGCTCCGCGGGGCCGCGGCACGCCGGTCGCCGAGCGCCCCGCCGAATCCGTGCGCAAGCGTCCGGGACGGCCGGCCGGGGAGCGCTCGTCTGCCGAGTCGGGCGAGCGTCCGGCGCGCAAGCCCGGGCCGGTGCCGGCCAAGCGCCGCAGTCCGCCGGCCGGCGAGGGGCAGCGTCCGGGATTCGGCCGCAAGCGCCCCTGAAGAAGGCCGGCGGGCGGTTCAGGGCATGTTCGACGCCTGCTGGGCGTCGAATGCCTGGCCGTTGACCCCCTTGCTTTCCGGTCCCATCAGGTACAGGTAGACAGGCATGATTTCCTCCGCTCCCGGGCGGCTCAGCGGGTTTTCCCCTGGATAGGCCTGGGCGCGCATGTCGGTGCGGGTACCGCCGGGGTTGACGCTGTTGGCACGCACCGCGCAGGTGCCGTCGACCTCGTCGGCAAGCACCTGCATCAGGCCCTCGGTGGCGAACTTGGATACCGCATAGGCACCCCAGTAGGCGCGTCCCTTGCGGCCGACGCTGCTCGAGGTGAACACCACCGAGGCGTCTTCAGAGCGCTTGAGCAGTGGCAGCAGGGTGCTGGTGAGCATGAACATGGCGTTCACGTTGACCTGCATGACCCGCATGAAGTGATCCCCGGAAAGCTGCTCCAGCGGCGTGCGCGGGCCGAGGATGGATGCGTTGTGGAGCAGGCCGTCGAGGCGGCCGAACTCGTTCTCGATGGTCGCCGCCAGCTCGTCGTACTGGTGCGGCAGGGCGGCCTCCAGGTCGAGAGGAATCACCACCGGCTGCGGATGCCCGGCGCTCTCGATCTCGTCGTAAACCCGGTTGAGGTGCTCTTCGGTCTTGCCCAGCAGAAGCACGGTGGCGCCATGGGCGGCGAAGGTCCTGGCGGCGGCCGCGCCGATGCCGCGCCCGGCGCCGGTGACCAGGATGATGCGGTCCTTTAGCAGGTCGGAACGGGCGGTGTATTGGAACATGGGAATCTCCTGTGGAGGACTGCGGCTTCGTAGGGGGCGGCGAGGCGCGAGCCTGCGAATTGCCTTGCCGTGCGCTCGGTGCGGCCCGCGAAGCGGCGTTTCAGCACGAACAGAGCGCCTGGTCGAGAACCCGGCGCAGGTCGAGCGGATGATCCACCACCACGTCGGCCCCCCAGTGGCCGGGATTGTCGTCCGGATGGATGTAACCGTAGCGCACCGCGGCGGTGCGGGTGCCGGCGGCGCGGCCTGACTCGATGTCGCGCAGGTCGTCGCCGACGAACAGGACGCTGGCCGGAGCCAAGCCGAGCTGGCTGCAGGCGAGGACCATGGGCTCCGGGTCGGGTTTGCTGTTCTTCACGTGGTCCGGACAGATCAGCACGGCCGAGCGCTCGGCCAGCCCTAGGCGCTGCATGATCGGCTCGGCGAAGCGCAGCGGCTTGTTAGTCACCACGCCCCACTGCAGCCGGGCCCGTTCGAGGTCGGCCAGCAGTTCCTGCATGCCCTCGTAGGGGCGGGTGAACACCGCGCAGTGCTCCTGGTAGCGATCGAGAAATTCCAGGCGCAGGGCCTCGAACCCGGCGCTGGAGGGCTCCACGGCGAAGGCCGCGACGATCATCGCCCGGGCCCCGCCGGAGACGACCTGGCGGATGGCGTGCTCGTCGGCCGGCGGCAGGCCGCGTTCGGCGCGCATGGCCTGGATGATGGCGATGAAGTCCGGCGCCGTGTCGAGCAGGGTACCGTCCATGTCGAAGAGGACTGCGCGTAGCGTCATGACGGAATCACTCCTCGCGCAGGGTCTGGATCATGTAGTTGACGTCGACGTCCGTGCCCAGCTTGTAGTGGCGGGTCAGCGGGTTGTAGGTCAGGCCGACGATGTCGCCGATCGCCAGACCGCTGGCGCGGCACCAGGCGCCCAGTTCCGAGGGGCGGATGAACCTTTTGAAATCGTGGGTGCCGCGCGGCAATAGCTTGAGCAGGTATTCGGCGCCGATGATCGCCAGCAGGTAGGCCTTGGGATTGCGGTTAATGGTGGAGAAGAACACCTGGCCGCCGGGCTTGACCAGGGTGTGGCAGGCGCGGATCACCGAGGCCGGGTCGGGGACGTGTTCGAGCATCTCCAGACAGGTCACCACTTCGAACCGGCCGGGCATTTCCGCCGCCAGCGCTTCGACCGTGCTCTGCCGGTAATCGACCTCGACGCCGGACTCCAGTTGATGCAGGCGGGCCACGGCGAGCGGCGCCTCGCCCATGTCGATGGCGGTCACCGCAGCGCCGCGCAAAGCCATCGCCTCGCTGAGGATGCCGCCGCCGCAGCCGACGTCAAGCACCTTCTTACCGGCTAGGCGCACGTGTTCCTCGATCCAGTTGACCCGCAGCGGATTAATCTCGTGCAGCGGCTTGAACTCGCTCTCGCGATCCCACCAGCGGTGAGCCAGGGCTTCGAATTTGGCGATTTCGGCGTGGTCGACGTTGCTCATCAGTGATTCCGTGGTTGTCGGGCGGTAACTCGGCGCGGTCCATGGTGCCAGCTTTATTGGGGGCGTGGAGGCCGTACCCTGTGTCGATTTGTCGCGGAGCGGTCAGCGGGCGCTGTCCGAGGTTCCGATGCGCCGGCTCCATTCGCGAGCCTTGTCCTTCAGGCGCTCCTCGTCCAAGCGGATCAATTGGCCGTTGTCCAGCAATTGCCGGCCGCCGACCCAGAGGTGCCGCACGCAGTCCCGGCCGCTGGCGTAGATCAGTTGCGAGACCGGGTCGTAGACCGGCTGCTGGGCCAATCCGGAGAGGTCGAAAGCGACCATATCGGCAGCTTTGCCGGGCTCCAGGGAACCGGTCTCGGTCTCCAGCCCCAAGGCACGGGCACCGTTCAGGGTGGCCATGCGCAGCGCGCGATGGGCGTCCAGAGCGGTGGCCGAGCCGGCCACCGCCTTGGCCAGCAGGGCCGCGGTGCGGGTTTCGCCGAGCAGATCGAGATCGTTGTTGCTCGCCGCGCCATCGGTACCGATGGCCACGTTCACGCCGGCCTGCCAGAGACGCTCCACCGGGCAGAAGCCGCTGGCCAGCTTGAGATTGGACTCGGGGCAGTGGATCACGCTGCTGTTGCTCTCCACTAGCAGGGCCAGGTCCTGGTCGTCGAGCTGGGTCATGTGCACCGCCTGGAAGCGCGGGCCAAGCAGGCCGCAACGCGCCAAGCGGGCCAGCGGCCGCACGCCGTCGCGTTCCAGGGCACGGGCGATCTCGTGGGAGGTTTCGTGCACATGCATTTGGATTAGCGCATCCAGTTCCTCGGCGAGCACCCGTATCTTCTCCAGGGTTTCGTCGCCCACCGAATAGGGGGCGTGGGGGCCGAAGGCGACGTGAATCCGCGGGTGATGGCGGAGATCTTCGAGCAGCTCGACACCCTTGCGCAGCGCCTCGCCGGCGTCGCGGGCGCCGGGAGTCGGGAAATCCAGCACCGGGATGCACAGTTGCGCGCGGATACCGCTCTGGTGGATAGAGGCGCTGGCGATTTCCGGATGGAAGTACATGTCGGAAAAGCAGCCGATGCCGCCCTTGAGCTGCTCGGCGATAGCCAGTTCGGTGCCGTCGCGGACGAATTCCTCGCATACCCAGCGAGCTTCGGCCGGCCAGATGTGCTTTTCCAGCCAGGTCATCAGCGGCAGGTCATCGGCCAGGCCGCGGAACAGGGTCATCGCGGCGTGGCCGTGAGCGTTCACCAGGCTAGGGGCGAGGAGCATGCCGGGCAGTTCGCGGGTTTCTCGGGCGGCATGGCGCAGCGCGGCGTCGCGGGGGGCGAGCAGGGCGATGCGGCCGTCGCGGATGCCCAGGGCATGATCGTGCAGCACGACACCGGCGGGCTCGACCGGCACCAGCCAGGTTGGCAGGAGCAGGAGATCGAGCGGAGCGGTGGCGTCAGGCATGGCGGGATCCTTGTCGATTGGTACAGGAAGGGCGCAGTAGTATAGGGGCTGTTGAGATTTTGACCCAGTGCGCGGCAAGCCTCGGCCTTCAGAGGCTGTCGCAAAACCCATTATCAGGCCTGCGAGATGATCGAAACTGAAGCGCTTGCGCCAAGCAAGAAGCGTAGGCGCAAATGCGCCGTGAGCGTTCGCATGGCACGTAAGGCTGCGAGCATAAGCGCAGATCGCTCCTTCGACAGAGCCACGGCCCTCGACAAGTTATGTGCCATCACGTGCAACGCAAACGCTCGACTGACCGCTGCCAGCCCTCGCCGCCGAAACCGATTCAATCCCCGCTGACAACGCAGGCTGCTGAACACCGGCTCCACGATCGCCTTGCGCTGGCTGAAGATGCGGCGGGCCTGCCGATGCTGCATCACGTTCACGCACCGCCTCTTTCTTGAGCAGGTTGTAACGTGAGTAGGCCGCCTCAATAACCGTGCCATCGCCTGCCAGGCGCGTGCTGGCCGAGCCACTGGCCTTCAGGATGGCACGCGTGAGAGATTCGAAGAACGCCTGCGTGAAGATCCCCGTGAAACGTGATGAAACGACCGATATTCGCATGGTCCGGCGTGATGCCACCTGTCACCCACATGCATCCCAGATCCAGCTGGGCGAGCCGTTTCAGCTCGCGCAGGGAATGGATGCCCTGCATCACGTCATACAGGACCAGGCCCATCATCTGGCGGGGACAGTAAGGCGCACGACCTGTGCCGAAGCGCTCGCCTGATACCAGACTGGAAAGATTGTGTGATCCTTGGCATGGCTGCTTGCCGAGTAGCCGGACAGTCTCCGTTTCGCCCCCCGGCCGAGTCACTTTTTCTTGCCTGGCCAAGAAAAAGTAACCTAAAAGAAGGCCACTCCCTCATCCGGCCCTGCGCTTCGCTCCGGGTTCCCTCCCTGCATCGCCGCTCCAGGGGCTCGCCGCGAAGGGCCATCCATGGCCCATCGCGGCTCTCGCGGCATCCTTGCCGCTCGACCCCTTCCACGACGATTCCGCTCGGCCTCCTGAAGGGGGCATCCGGCGCGGCCTGACAGGTCGTGCCGCAAGAGCGAAAGCGCTTTCAGGCAACCCGGAGCCCGACTCCCGTTCAGAAGGCCGAGCGCAAGCGTCGCGTAGAGGAGCGAGCCGCAGAGAGGCGGTGAGAGTCGTACGAGGGGCATGGATGCCCCTTGTGCGACGACCCTCGGAGCGGCGCCGGAGCGAGGGAACCCCGGCGTAGCCGGGGCCGAATGACCGGGCGCGCTTTCTCCTTGGTTACTTTTCTCTTTGCGCGCGCAAAGAGAAAGTGACTCGGCCGGGGGGTCGAAACAGGAAGTATCCAGCCCCTCGGCAAGCAGCCGATGCACCGGATTTGAAGACCACGCCGGAACGACCAGGCACACAATCTTTCCAGTCCGGTATCGGAAAGACATTTCATGCGATTGCCCTGCCTCGATAGGCCTTGGTTGAGCACCCTTTCGTTCCGCTCGCTATAATCCGCCCCTTTTCGTTCCTGAACTGCGAGGTGTCCCATGCGCGAGCGATTGCTGGCTGCGGAAAAAATCAAGGCCATCGAATGGCGGGATGGCACTTTGCATCTGCTCGACCAGCGCCTATTGCCCCAGGAAGAGCGCTGGCTCTCCTACGATAGCGCGTCGGGCGTGGCCGGGGCGATCCGCGACATGGTGGTGCGCGGTGCTCCGGCGATCGGTATTAGCGCCGCCTATGGCGTACTGCTGGGCGCCCGCCGGCGGATGGCGGCCGGCGGCGACTGGCGGGCGGCGCTGGAGGAGGATTTCCGGGGGCTGGCCGAATCGCGGCCGACCGCGGTCAATCTGTTCTGGGCGCTGGACCGGATGCGCGAGCGCCTGGCGCGCTTGAAGGAAGGTGAGGACGCGCTGGTCGCGTTGGAGGCCGAGGCGGTGGGTATCCACGAAAGCGATCGCGAAGCTAACCTGACCATGGCCCAGCTCGGCCTCGAACTGATCCGCAAGCACAGCGGCAGCGCCCAGACGCTGCTGACCCACTGCAATACGGGCGCGCTGGCCACCGGTGGCTTCGGCACCGCCCTCGGTGTGATTCGCGCGGCCTGGCTCGAAGGTCTGGTCGAGCGGATCTATGCCGACGAGACCCGGCCCTGGTTGCAGGGCGCACGCCTGACCGCCTGGGAACTGGCCGAGGAGGGGATTCCCGTGAGCCTGAATGCGGATGGCGCGGCCGCCCACCTGATGAAGACCAAGGGCATCACCTGGGTGATCGTTGGCGCCGACCGGATCACTGCCGAGGGCGATGTGGCCAACAAGATCGGCACCTATCAACTGGCGGTCGTAGCCATGCACCATGGAGTGCGCTTCATGGTCGTGGCGCCCAGTTCCACCATCGACATGTCGCTGCAAAGCGGCGAGGAGATCCCCATCGAAGAGCGTGACGGGCGCGAGCTGCTGGAGATCGGCGGCAAGCGCGTGGCGGCCTCGGTGGAGGCGGTCAATCCGGTGTTCGATGTCACGCCGGCCGACCTGATCGACGCCATCGTCACCGAGCGGGGCGTGGTCGAGCGGCCGAACGCGGCCAGCATGGCCGAGCTGATGAGCCGCAAGCGGCTGCACTGAACAGGCCTCGGCAGGGGCGGGCCGGCCCGGCGTTCCGGCCTCCGCTCGCCGCGTACGGCGTGCAGCCGGCGGTGGCTCCCCTGTGTTACCATTCCGTGCTTAAACGCAGGACACTGCTGACGTAAAAGGAACCCGGCTTCCATGGGCGAACTGGCCAAAGAAATCCTCCCGGTCAATATCGAAGACGAGCTGAAACAGTCCTACCTCGACTACGCCATGAGCGTAATCGTCGGACGTGCCCTGCCGGATGCGCGCGATGGGCTGAAGCCGGTGCATCGCCGCGTACTGTTCGCCATGAGCGAGCTGGGCAACGACTGGAACAAGCCGTACAAGAAATCCGCCCGCGTAGTCGGCGACGTCATCGGTAAGTACCACCCGCACGGCGATACCGCAGTGTACGACACCATCGTGCGGATGGCTCAGCCGTTCTCCCTGCGCTATCTGCTGGTCGACGGCCAGGGCAACTTCGGCTCGGTGGACGGCGACAACGCCGCGGCCATGCGTTACACCGAAGTGCGCATGGCTAAGCTGGCCCACGAACTGCTCGCCGACCTGGAAAAGGAAACTGTCGACTGGGTGCCCAACTACGACGGCACCGAGCAGATCCCGGTGGTGATGCCGACCAGGATTCCCAACCTGCTGGTCAACGGCTCGTCGGGCATCGCCGTGGGCATGGCCACCAATATCCCGCCGCACAACCTCACCGAGGTGATCGACGGCTGCCTGGCGCTGATCGACGATCCCGAACTGACCATCGATCAACTGATGCAGTACATCCCCGGTCCGGATTTCCCCACGGCGGGGATCATCAACGGCCGCGCCGGCATCATCGAGGCCTACCGCACCGGCCGCGGGCGTATTTACATCCGTGCCCGCGCCGAGATCGAGGATATCGACAAGGTCGGTGGCCGCCAGCAGATCGTCGTCACCGAGCTGCCCTACCAGCTCAACAAGGCGCGGCTGATCGAGAAGATCGCCGAACTGGTGAAGGAGAAGAAGATCGAGGGCATCACTGAACTGCGCGACGAGTCCGACAAGGACGGCATGCGCGTAGTGATCGAGCTGCGTCGCGGCGAGGTACCCGAGGTGGTGCTCAACAACCTCTATGCCCAGACCCAACTGCAGAGCGTGTTCGGCATCAACGTGGTGGCTCTGGTCGACGGTCAGCCACGGCTGCTCAACCTCAAGGACATGCTCGAGGTATTCGTCCGCCACCGCCGTGAGGTGGTGACCCGGCGGACCGTCTACGAGCTGCGCAAGGCCCGCGAGCGCGGCCACATCCTCGAAGGCCAGGCGGTCGCGCTGTCCAACATCGACCCGGTGATCGAGCTGATCAAGGCATCGCCGACTCCGGCCGAGGCCAAGGAGCGTCTGATCGCCACCGCTTGGGAGTCCAGCGCCGTGGAGACCATGGTCGAGCGCGCTGGCGCCGATGCTTGCCGTCCGGAGGACCTGGGTCCGCAATACGGTCTGCGCGACGGCAAGTATTACCTATCGCCGGAGCAGGCGCAGGCCATCCTCGACCTACGTCTGCACCGCCTGACCGGCTTGGAACACGAGAAGCTGCTTGCCGAATACCAGGAAATCCTCGGCCAGATCGGCGAACTGATCCGCATCCTCACCAGCCCCGAGCGGCTGATGGAGGTCATTCGCGAGGAGCTGGAAAAGATCCGGGCCGAGTTCGGCGACGCGCGGCGCACCGAGATCGTCGCCACCCAGGTGGATCTGACCATCGCCGATCTGATCACCGAGGAAGAGCGTGTGGTGACCATCTCCCACGGCGGCTACGCGAAGAGCCAGCCGCTGGCCACCTACCAGGCCCAGCGCCGCGGCGGCAAGGGCAAGGCAGCCACCGGGGTTAAGGACGAGGACTACGTCGAGCACCTGCTGGTCGCCAACAGCCATATCACCCTGCTGCTGTTCTCCAGCAAGGGCAAAGTTTACTGGCTGAAGACCTACGAGATTCCCGAGGCGTCGCGCACTTCCCGCGGCCGGCCGCTGGTCAACCTGTTGCCGCTGGACGATGGCGAGCGCATCACCGCCATGCTGCAGGTCGACCTGGAAGCGCTGCAGCAGCAGAACGGCGCCGACGACGAGTTGGACGAGGCCGAGGGCGCGCTGCTCGAAGGCGAGGTGGTCGAGATCGCCGAGACCGAGGAGGTCGAAGGCGAGACCGCCGAGCTGGTCGCCGAGCCCACCGGCGCCTACATCTTCATGGCCACCGCCTTCGGCACAGTGAAGAAGGTACCGCTGGTGCAGTTCAGCCGTCCGCGCAAGGCCGGCCTGATCGCCCTGGATCTCGTCGAGGGCGATACCCTGATCGCCGCCGCCACCACCGACGGCGCCAAGGAGGTCATGCTGTTCTCCGACGCCGGTAAGGTGATCCGTTTCGCCGAGCGCGTGGTGCGCACCATGGGCCGCAATGCCCGTGGCGTGCGCGGGATGAGGCTTGGCAAGGGCCAGCGGCTGATTTCCATGCTGATCCCCGAATCGGGCGCGCAGATCCTCACCGCTTCCGAGCGCGGTTACGGCAAGCGCACCCCGCTGAGCAAGTTCCCGCGCCGCGGTCGCGGCGGCCAGGGGGTGATCGCCATGGTCACCAACGAACGCAACGGCGCGCTGATCGGCGCGGTGCAGGTGCAGGAGGGCGAAGAGATCATGCTGATCTCCGACCAGGGTACCCTGGTGCGCACCCGCGTCGACGAGGTTTCCTCGCTGGGCCGCAACACCCAGGGCGTGATGTTGATCAAGTTGGCCAAAGACGAGACGCTGGTCGGCCTGGAGCGGGTGCAGGAGCCTTCGGACAACGGCGACGAGCCACTCGACGACGAGGGGACGACTCCGGTGGGCGTGGCGGAAGGCGGCGAGGATTGAGCGGTGCGGACCGCCCAACGGTATAGACAGCAGGCCGGAGCCCTCGGGTGGCGGCCATCGGTGAACGAGAGAGACACACGTGAGCAAGCGAGCCTTTAACTTCTGCGCCGGCCCGGCCGCGCTTCCCATCGCGGTGCTCGAGCGCGCCCAGGCCGAATTTCTCGACTGGCAGGGCAAAGGCCTGTCGGTGATGGAGATGAGCCATCGCAGCGACGAGTACGTAGCCATCGCTGCCAAGGCCGAGCAGGATCTGCGCGATCTACTGGGTATCCCGTCGAATTACAAGGTGCTGTTCCTACAGGGCGGCGCTAGCCAGCAGTTCGCCGAGATTCCGCTGAACCTGTTGCCCGAGGGTGGCGTCGCCGACTACGTCGACACCGGCATCTGGTCGCGCAAGTCCATGGAGGAGGCGCGCCGCTTCGGCACCGTCAACGTCGCCGCCAGCGCCAAGGTCTACGACTACTTCGCCCTTCCGGGGCAGAACGAGTGGCGGTTGTCGAAGGACGCCGCCTACCTGCACTACGCCAGCAACGAGACCATCGGCGGCTTGCAATTCGACTGGGTGCCGGAGACCGGCGAAGTGCCGCTGGTGGTGGACATGTCCTCGGACATCCTATCTCGGCCGATTGATGTGTCGCGGTTCGGCCTGATCTACGCTGGCGCGCAGAAGAACATCGGTCCCAGCGGCCTGGTGGTGGTGATTGTGCGCGAAGACCTGCTCGGCCGCGCGCGCAGCCTCTGCCCGACTATGCTCGACTACAAGGTCGCCGCCGACAACGGCTCCATGTACAACACCCCGGCGACCTTCTCCTGGTACCTGTCCGGGCTGGTCTTCGAATGGTTGAAGGAGCAGGGCGGCGTCGAGGCCATGGCGCAGCGCAACCGTGCCAAGAAGGATCTGCTTTATGGTTTCATCGATGGCAGCGAGTTCTACACCAACCCGATCGCCATCGAAGCCCGTTCCTGGATGAACGTGCCGTTCCGCCTGGCCGACGAGAAGCTGGACAAGCACTTCCTCGCCGGTGCCGAGGAGCGCGGCTTGCTCAACCTCAAGGGGCATCGCTCGGTCGGCGGCATGCGTGCCTCGATCTACAATGCGGTCGGCCTGGACGCAGTGGAAGCTCTGGTGACCTACATGGCCGAATTCGAGAAGGAGCACGGTTGATGAGCAGCCAGGATCAGCTCAAGGCTCTGCGCGTACGCATCGACAGCCTCGATGAGAAGCTCCTTGAGCTGATCAGCGAGCGTGCGCGCTGCGCCGAAGAAGTGGCGCGGGTGAAGATGTCCTCGCTCAAGCCCGGCGAGTCGCCGGTGTTCTATCGGCCCGAGCGTGAGGCCTGGGTGCTCAAGCACATCATGGAAATCAACAAGGGGCCGCTGGGCAACGAGGAGGTCGCCCGGTTGTTCCGCGAGATCATGTCCTCCTGTCTGGCCCTGGAATACCCGCTCAAGGTCGCCTACCTCGGTCCGGAAGGCACCTTCACCCAGGCCGCCGCGCTCAAGCACTTCGGCCATGCGGTGATCAGCCTGCCCATGGCGGCGATCGACGAGGTGTTCCGCGAGGTCGTTGCCGGCGCGGTCAACTTCGGTGTGGTGCCGGTGGAGAATTCCACCGAGGGGGCGGTCAACCACACCCTGGACAGCTTTCTCGAGCACAACCTGGTGATCTGCGGCGAGGTGGAGCTGCGTATCCACCACCATCTGCTGGTCGGCGAAAACACCAGGACCGACAAGATTTCGCGCATCTATTCCCATGCCCAGTCGCTGGCGCAATGCCGCAAGTGGCTGGATGCGCACTACCCGAGCGTCGAGCGAGTGGCGCTGTCGAGCAACGCCGACGCGGCTCGCCGGGTGAAGAGCGAATGGAACAGCGCGGCCATTGCCGGCGACATGGCGGCCCAGCTCTACGGCCTGACCAAGCTTGCCGAAAAGATCGAGGATCGCCCGGACAATTCCACGCGCTTTCTGATCATCGGCAACCAGGAAGTGCCGCCGATCGGTGACGACAAGACCTCGATCATCGTCTCGATGAACAACAAGCCCGGAGCACTGCATGCGCTCCTGATGCCCTTCTACGAGAACGGTATCGACCTGACCCGCATCGAGACCCGTCCTTCGCGCTGCGGCAAATGGACCTACGTGTTCTTCATCGACTTCGTCGGTCACTGTCACGACCCGCTGGTCAAGAGCGTGCTGGAGCGGCTCAGCCAGGAGGTCGTGGCACTCAAGGTGCTCGGTTCCTATCCCAAGGCAGTACTGTGATTGTGGCCGCCGCGCGCGCCCCCAGGAGCCGGCCATCGGCGTACCGCTGTCCGGCCGGCCACGCAGTTCGCGGCTTCACGCTCGAGGCTTGATTCATGACCTGTGATTTCCTCGCCCTGGCCGTGCCGGGCGTGCAAAAGCTGTCTCCCTACGTGCCGGGCAAGCCGGTGGACGAACTGGCGCGCGAGCTGGATCTTGATCCGGCCGGCATCGTCAAGCTGGCCAGCAACGAGAACCCGCTCGGTCCGAGCCCCAGGGTGCTGCAGGCGCTCCGCGGCGAACTGGCGGAACTGACCCGCTATCCCGACGGCAGCGGCTACCTGCTCAAGGCTAGGCTGGCCGAGCGTTGCGGCGTGGCGACCGCGCAGATCACCTTGGGCAACGGTTCCAACGACATCCTCGATCTGGTCGCCCGTGCCTGGCTGGCGCCCGGATTCAACGCGGTGTTCAGCGAGCACGCCTTCGCCGTCTACCCGATCTCCACCCAGGCGGTGGGCGCCGAAGGGCGGGCGGTGCCGGCGAAGGGCTACGGTCATGACCTGGAGGCGATGCTGGCCGCCATCGACACCGATACCCGCGTGGTGTTCCTCGCCAATCCCAACAACCCGACTGGCACCTGGTTTGGTCCGGATGCCCTGGAGCGCTTCCTCGCCCGGGTGCCGGCGCAGGTGCTGGTGGTTCTCGACGAGGCCTACATCGAGTACGCGTCGGGCGACGATCTGCCCGACGGGCTCCGCTATCTGGCCCGTTATCCGAACCTGCTGGTTTCGCGCACCTTCTCCAAGGCCTATGGCCTGGCCGCCCTGCGCGTCGGTTACGCCGTATCCGCGCCCGAGGTGGCAGCCGTGCTGAACCGCGTGCGCCAGCCGTTCAACGTCAACAGCCTGGCCCTGGCCGCCGCCTGCGCCGCGCTGGAGGATACCGAGTACTTGGCCGAAGGCCGGCACATCAACGATGCGGGCATGGTCCAACTGGAGGCAGGACTGAGCGGGCTCGGCCTATCCTGGATTCCCAGCAAGGGCAACTTTATCGCCGTCGATTTCGGCCGCGATGCCGCGCCGATTAACACGGCATTGCTGCGCGAAGGGGTCATAGTGCGTCCGGTGGCCGGTTATGGCATGCCGACCTTCCTGCGGGTATCCATCGGTCTGCCGGAAGAGAACGCCCGCTTCCTGGCGGCACTGCGGAAGGTTCTCGCCAGTGTCTGAGCATGCATTCCCGACTGCTGCCGCGACGCAGCGGAAAGAGCCCGGAATCGGCCGCCTGGTCGTAGTGGGGCTGGGGCTGATCGGCGGCTCCTTTGCCAAGGGGGTCCGCGAGCGTGGCCTGTGTCGCGAGGTCGTCGGCGTGGATCTGGACCCGCATACCCGCGAACTGGCGGTGACCCAGGGTGTGGTCGACCGTTGCGAGGAGGACCTAGCCGTCGCCTGCCGAGGCGCGCAGGTGATCCAGCTCGCCGTCCCCATCCTAGCCATGGAGAAGCTGCTCGGCGTACTCGCCGGGCTCGATCTGGGCGACGCCATCATCACCGATGTCGGTAGCTCCAAGGGATATGTGCTGCAGGCGGCGCGGCGGGCCTTCGCCGGCCGGCCCTTGAACTTCGTGCCGGGCCATCCGATCGCCGGCTCCGAGCGCAGCGGCGTGGCGGCGGCCAACAGCGAATTGTTCCTCCATCACAAGGTCATCCTGACACCGGTGCAGGAGAGCGAGCCCCAAGCACTGGCGCTGGTCGACAGACTCTGGCGGGGGCTGGGGGCGGTGGTCGAGCGCATGGCCGTCGAGCGCCACGACGAGGTGCTCGCCGCCACCAGCCATCTGCCGCATCTGCTGGCTTTCGGCCTCGTGGACTCGCTGGCCAAGCGCAACGAAAACCTGGAAATATTTCGCTATGCCGCCGGCGGCTTTCGCGATTTCACACGGATTGCCGGCAGCGATCCGGTGATGTGGCGCGATATCTTCCTCGCCAACGGCGAGGCGGTATTGCGCACTCTCGATGTCTTTCGCAGTGATCTCGACGCCCTGCGCGCCGCGGTCGACGCAGGGGACGGGCATCAGTTGCTAGGCGTTTTCACCCGCGCCCGTGTTGCCCGTGAGCATTTCAGCAAGATACTGGCCCGTCGGGCCTATGTGGATGCCATGCACGATAACGACCTGATTTACTTGGCCCTGCCGGGCGGTCATGCCCGTGGACATATTCGTGTTCCCGGTGACAAGTCCATTTCTCACCGTTCGATCATGCTTGGCTCGCTGGCCGAGGGCACTACCGAAGTGGAGGGCTTTCTGGAAGGTGAGGATGCTCTCGCCACCATCCAGGCGTTCCGCGACATGGGGGTGGTCATCGAAGGGCCTCACCATGGCCAGGTGACCGTCCATGGTGTCGGCCTGCATGGCTTGAAGGCACCGTCGGGGCCGCTGTACCTGGGCAACTCGGGCACCTCCATGCGCCTGCTGTCGGGCCTGCTCGCGGCCCAGCCGTTCGACACCGTGCTGACCGGCGACGCCTCGCTTTCCAAGCGGCCGATGAACCGTGTGGCCAAACCCCTGCGCGAGATGGGGGCGGAGATCGAAGCCGGGCCGGAAGGGCGTCCGCCGCTGACCATCAAAGGCGGGCGCAGGCTCACCGGCATGCATTACCAGATGCCCATGGCCAGTGCGCAGGTGAAGTCCTGCCTGCTGCTCGCCGGCCTCTATGCCGGCGGCGAAACCTCGGTCAGCGAGCCGGCGCCGACCCGCGACCACACCGAGCGCATGCTGCGCGGTTTCGGTTACCCAGTGAAGGTCGAGGGCAGCAAGGTCACCGTCGAATCCGGGCACAAACTGCAGGCGACCCAGATCGAGGTGCCGGCGGACATTTCCTCGGCGACGTTCTTCCTGGTGGCCGCGACCATCGCCGAAGACTCCGAATTGCTGCTCGAGCACGTTGGCATCAACCCGACCCGCACCGGGTCTATCGAGATCCTCAAGCTGATGGGGGCCGACATCACGCTGGAGAACCCGCGCGAGGTGGGGGGTGAGCCGGTCGCTGACATCCGCGTGCGCTCCGCGCGCCTGCAGGGCATCGAGATCCCCCTGGACCTGGTGCCGCTGGCGATCGACGAGTTCCCCGTGCTGTTCGTCGCCGCGGCCTGCGCCAAGGGACGCACCGTGCTCCGTGGCGCCGAGGAGCTGCGGGTCAAGGAGTCCGACCGTATCCAGGTGATGGCCGACGGTTTGCGGGCACTCGGCGTCAAGGCCGAGCCGACCCCGGACGGCATCACCATCGAGGGCGGCCCGATCGGCGGGGGGGAGATATACAGCCACGGAGACCACCGCATCGCCATGTCCTTCAGCATCGCCTCGCTGCGTGCCAGCGCGCCGATCCGCATCCATGACTGCGCCAACGTAGCCACCTCCTTCCCGAATTTCATCGCCCTGGCCAAGCATGTCGGCATTCGCGTGGACGAGGAGGGGGTGTCATGAGCATTCGTCCGGTCGTGATCACCATCGACGGCCCCAGCGGCTCCGGCAAGGGGACCGTGGCCGGCCTGCTCGCCAAGAGACTCGGTTGGAACCTGCTCGACTCGGGGGCCCTATACCGTCTGCTCGCCTTCGCCGCGCGCAATCATGGTGTTGATCTGACCAACGAAGAAGCACTCAAGGTGCTAGCCGCTCATCTAGACGTGCAATTCGTCACCTCCACGGATCAGCACCCGCAGCAGATCATCCTCGAGGGCGAGGACGTCACCGACGCCATCCGCAACGAGCAGGTCGGCACCGGGGCTTCCCAGGTCGCCTCGCTGCCGGCGGTGCGCGAAGCCCTCTTGCAACGCCAGCATGCTTTCCTCGAGCCGCCGGGGCTGGTGGCCGATGGCCGGGACATGGGCACCGTGGTCTTTCCGGATGCCCCGCTGAAGGTCTTTCTCACCGCGAGAGCCGAGGAACGGGCGCGCCGCCGCTACCAGCAGTTGAAGGAGAGTGGTGTCGATGCTAATCTGTCTAGTCTACTGGGCGAGATAAGCAAGCGCGACGAGCGCGACAGCCAGCGTGCCGTCGCCCCGCTCAAGGCCGCGCCGGACGCGATCCAGCTGGATTCCACGGAACTCACGATCGAGCAGGTGGTGGAGCGCATCATGAGCGAAATCGCCGCGCGAGACCTCGCCGGATGATACACGAGCGCCGCAGAGAACCAGACCTTATACTGCGGACTTTTTAAAGAAACGAACCCACATTGTCTGGAATGTGGAGATGGGCGGGTTTCCTCCCGCCTCAATCGACAGGAATCAACATGAGCGAAAGCTTTGCAGAACTTTTTGAAGAAAGCCTGAAATCCCTCGACATGCAGCCCGGTGCCATCATCACCGGCATTGTGGTCGACATCGACGGTGACTGGGTTACCGTGCATGCCGGCCTGAAGTCCGAGGGCGTCATCCCGGTCGAACAGTTCTACAACGAGCAAGGCGAGCTGACCATCAAGGTGGGTGACGAGGTTCACGTCGCGCTGGACGCAGTGGAAGACGGCTTCGGTGAAACCAAGCTGTCCCGCGAGAAAGCCAAGCGTGCCGAGTCCTGGCTGGTTCTGGAAGCTGCCTTCGCTGCCGACGAAGTCGTCAAGGGCATCATCAACGGCAAGGTCAAGGGTGGCTTCACCGTTGACATCAATGGCATCCGTGCGTTCCTGCCGGGTTCCCTGGTCGACGTCCGTCCGGTGCGCGACACCACCCACCTGGAAGGTAAAGAGCTCGAGTTCAAGGTCATCAAGCTCGACCAGAAGCGCAACAACGTGGTCGTGTCCCGCCGCAGCGTCCTGGAAGCCGAGAACAGCGCCGAGCGCGAGGCTCTGCTGGAGTCTCTGCAGGAAGGTCAGCAGGTCAAGGGCATCGTCAAGAACCTCACTGACTACGGTGCGTTCGTCGATCTGGGCGGCGTGGACGGCCTGCTGCACATCACCGACATGGCCTGGAAGCGCATCAAGCATCCGTCCGAGATCGTCAACGTCGGCGACGAGATCGACGTCAAGGTGCTCAAGTTCGATCGTGAGCGCAATCGTGTCTCCCTGGGCCTGAAGCAACTGGGCGAGGATCCGTGGGTCGCCATCAAGGCCCGCTATCCGGAAGGCACCCGCGTCATGGCCCGTGTCACCAACCTCACCGACTACGGCTGCTTCGCCGAGCTGGAAGAGGGTGTGGAAGGTCTGGTGCACGTTTCCGAGATGGACTGGACCAACAAGAACATCCACCCGTCCAAGGTCGTTCAGGTCGGTGACGAAGTGGAAGTCATGGTGCTGGACATCGACGAAGAACGTCGTCGTATCTCCCTGGGCATCAAGCAGTGCAAGTCCAATCCCTGGGAAGACTTCTCCAGCCGTTACAACAAGGGCGACCGCATCAGCGGTACCATCAAGTCGATCACCGATTTCGGCATCTTCATCGGCCTGGAAGGCGGTATCGACGGTCTGGTCCACCTGTCCGACATCTCCTGGAACGAGCAGGGCGAGGAAGCCGTGCGTCGCTTCAAGAAGGGCGATGAGCTGGAAACCGTCATCCTCTCCGTCGATCCGGAGCGCGAGCGCATTTCGCTGGGTGTCAAGCAACTGGCGGACGATCCGTTCTCCAGCTATGCCTCCCTCAACGAGAAGGGCAGTATCGTGCGCGGCACCGTGAAGGAAGTCGACGCCAAGGGCGCGATCGTCGACCTGGGCAACGACATCGAAGCTGTGCTGAAGGCGTCCGAAATCAGCCGCGATCGCGTCGAAGACGCCCGCAACGTGCTGAAGGAAGGCGACGAGGTCGAAGCCAAGATCATCAGCATTGATCGCAAGAGCCGTGTCATCAGCCTTTCGATCAAGGCCAAGGACGTGGACGACGAGAAGGACGCCATCAAGGAACTGCGCAAGCAGGAAACCGAGGCGCCTGGCCCGACAACCATCGGCGACCTGATCCGCGCTCAGATGGGCAACCAGAGCTGAGTTCGGCGGTGCGTTAAATGAAAAGGGCGACTTCGGTCGCCCTTTTTCGTTGTGGGTCGCAAGGATGGCTGGAACCTCCAGTCTGCGGAAGCGGATTTATCCGCGATGGAGCGCAAACCAGAACCGAATTCACTCCCGCCAAGGTGCTATCGACCTCCTTTCCCTGGCAAGGTCCCGAAAGGGGCTATCGTCCTCATTCCTTATCTTTCCGCGTGCTCGTCATTGCCGGGTTGTGCTCCGGGCTGTTCAAACTCTGTTCAGCATGCTAAAACCCAAGCACTATTTTGATCTAGCCGCTTGAAAACGAAGGGAAAACCATGACCAAGTCGGAGTTGATCGAGCGCATCGTCACTCAGCAGGGGCAGTTGTCCGCAAAGGATGTGGAACTGGCCATCAAGACCATGCTGGAGCAAATGTCGCAGGCTCTGGCCACCGGAGATCGCATCGAAATCCGCGGTTTCGGCAGTTTCTCGCTGCACTATCGGGCACCACGTGTCGGCCGTAATCCGAAAACCGGACAGACCGTTCGCCTCGATGGCAAGTTCGTGCCGCATTTCAAGCCCGGTAAGGAGCTACGCGATCGCGTCAATGAATGAAATGACTATTGTCATGCTCGAATGCCGGGACGGTACACTGAGCGACTTCAGAATTGGCTCGTCCGCACAGCGGATCGTCGCGTCGCTCTGATGCGACAGGTTGTCCGGATAGAGCGAACGAAAGTGTAGTCATCACGAGAGAACTGCCTCATGCGTCACTTGAAACGAATCTTGCTGGGATTGATCCTGCTGCTGGTAGCCGCCGCCACGCTGGTGTTCGTACTGGAAAACCGCCAGGTCGCGACGCTGGTGCTCTTCGGCTGGACTACGCCACAACTGCCGATGGCCGTCTTCGTTTCCGCCGCCTTGCTGTTGGGGCTGTTGGCCTCGCCGCTGCTGGGAATGCTGTTCTACGGCCGTCTGAGAATGCAACTGGCCTCCCGTCAACGCCAATTGGTGGAATGCCAGAAAGAGCTGGCTCGGTTGACGGAGCAGCCGACTGCGGACTAACCGGATATCTCCCTTTTAAAGCAGGATGAAAGGAGCCGCGAATAGGGGCTCCTGTCCTCTTGGCTGATCGCCGTGTGCTTTGTCAAGGCTTGCAATCTTCTTTTTGTGCTGCAGAATTCGCTCCCTTAATTTCATTGTGGTATCTGTCTTCGGGCTATCCGGACGCCTTTCTGAAGGTGCCGGTTTCGATGGTTCGATTTCCATTATCCGGACTCTGAAAGGCTCGCCGTTCTGGCAGCCCTGGCGAAAGATGTTCCCAGCTTGGCGTTCCGGTGCCTTGGCCGGAACAGCCTGTTCAGCAGGGTGTCGGGCATGGCAAATGGAAGTTTCGAACTGAAGGAGCGAGCAGTGCCATACCCGGAAATTCTTCACCACGGTGCTACCCAGGGAGCTACTGGCTCCTGCCATCAATTGCTGATGGATGCGCAGCACAGCCTGTTGATCGACTGCGGCCTATTCCAGAAGGCGGAAACCTCCGCCGAAGGTCGGGCCGGAGCCGACAGCCTTGCTATCGACTTTGCCCTGAGTACCGTCAAGGCATTGATAGCGACCCATGTGCACCTCGATCATGTCGGACGGATTCCCTATCTGCTGGCGGCTGGCCTCAAGGGGCCGACCCTCTGTAGCGAGCTTTCGGTCAGGCTGCTGCCCATCGTCCTGGAAGATGTCTTCAAGCTGGGCGTAAGTAGCGACCAGCGACAGGTGGAGCGTTATCTTGAACTGATCGGGCAGTGGTCGATCGCCTTGCTCTACAAGCACTGGTTCACCCTGGCGGATACCTCGATGCTGCTCTGCAGGATTCGCCTGCAGCAGGCCGGCCACATCCTCGGTTCAGCCTACGTGGAAATCGACCTGACTTACAAAGCCATCGGCCGCAAGCGCCGCATCCTTTTCTCCAGCTGGGAGCCCCTATCCGCCATTGTTGCCGGCGCCGCGGCCGATACCCTGGTCATCGAGAGCATCTACGGCGACTGTTTGCACGAAGATCGTCGCAGCCGTCGGCAACGTCTCGAAACAATGATCGAACAGGCGCTAGCCGATCGGGGCAGTGTACTGATCTTGGCCTTCAGCATCGAGCGAACGCAGGAACTGCTGTACAAACTGGAAGAGATCATTTATCGCAAGACTCGATCCCGTTCGGCAGCACGGGACGCGGAAACCCGGCCATCCAGCCAGGCCGACTGGCCGCAGCTTCCCATCATTCTCGATTCCCCCTTGCCAGCCGTTTCACCCAGGCCTATCGCGACCTGCAACCCTTCTGGGACCGGAAGGGAGGCCACCAAGCGGGCCAGATCCGGGCGGCAGCCGCTGGGCTTCGAGCAATTGATCACGGTGGAAAATCACGCCGATCACCTGCGCATGGTCGAGCATCTGGCGAGTGCCGCCTGCCCGGCCATTGTCATCGCCGGCAGCGGCATGTGCACCAGCGGGCGCATCGTCAACTACCTGAAAGCCATGCTGGGAGATCGTCGGCACAATATACTCTTCGTCGGCTACCAGGCTATGGGTACGCTTGGGCATGCTATCCAGAAATATGGGCCGCAGAGCGGTTACGTGGACCTAAACGGCGAGCGCCGCGAAATCAGGGCCAGGGTCGCCACCCTGGGTGGCTATTCGGCCCATGCCGATCGGCAGGGACTGGTGAATTTCGTCACCCGGATGCGCGAGTGGCCGGACGAGATACGCCTCGTCCATGGCGAGGCCGACGCCAAGCGTGCGCTCAATGCCGAACTGCGGCGGCGTTATATGGAAAAACAGAAGAGGGTGAGCATTATTACCCTCTGAGGATGTCGTGAGGATGGATTGGATGGGTAAAGCAAGTGCTTAAAGAGACTGTAGGAGCGAATTCATTCGCGATTGCTAAGGGGCCATACTGCTTCTGGCTCTGTCGGCGGGTCCGCCTGGTACATGGGATGTGTTGCTATTGCAGCGAGTGAAGTCCGTGGAGCGTAGCCAGGAACCTCGATGAATTGAAAAGCCCTGCAATGGTCAGGTCTGAGTCAAAGGCGGGGTGATATGGAATATGAATATTCGTACTGCGGGCGATATATGCGAAATGCGTAATGGCAAGGCGTGGTATCTCGTGCAGTGCAAGCCTCGTCAGGACGAGCGTGCCGAAGACAATCTGAAGCGCCAGGGTTATGAATACTTTCGTCCGCAATGCCTGCGGGAGCGCCTGATGCATGGCACCCTGCGGGTCCAGAGCGAATCGCTGTTCCCCGGTTATCTGTTCATCCGCCTGGCTGCCGATGCCAACTGGGCTCCGCTGCGCTCGACGCGCGGGGTGAGTCGTCTGGTCAGCTTCGGCGACATGCCGCTATCGGTTAGTGACGAGTTGGTCGCCGAGCTGCAACGACGCATCGAGTCATCGCCCGAGCCAGCTCTGAAGCCTGGCGACAGGGTACGGATCATCGCGGGAAGCTTCACGGAGTTGGATGCCATCTTTCTGGCGCTGGATGGTGAGGAGCGGGTTACGCTATTGATGAGGTTGCTCCATCGCGAGCACCGATTGAGTCTGCCTTTGGCAGACATACGCAAATACTGATGATTCCCCGCTCAGGGATTGCTGGTTCGCGAGTGGTCGGCTCGTTGGGGGAGCCCCGCATTTTTGAAAACTGGCGGTCGGATTTTGAGCGGCTATTTTTGCAGGCTGGTACGGCCGACTATTGGCAAGCTGTATGACTTGCCGTTTCGATTGAGATAAAGCCGGTGTATTCCGGCAGACGCACCGGCATCATCGGCCGGGTGCATCGGGAGAGCTTTAAGGACATGACTATTCTGGTAACAGGCAGCGCAGGCTTCATCGGGGCGAACTTTGTCCTGGACTGGCTGCACCAGCATGACGAGGTGGTTGTCAGCTTGGATAAGCTGACTTATGCCGGTAATCTGAACAATTTGAAAAGCCTGGAAGGCGATGAGCGACATTTTTTTGTCAAGGGCGATATAGGCGATTCGAAGCTGGTCGCCGAGCTTCTGGTGGAATACCAGCCGCGGGCCGTCGTCAATTTTGCGGCGGAGTCCCATGTGGATCGTTCGATTCACGGCCCGGAAGATTTCATCCAGACCAATATCGTGGGAACCTTCCGGCTACTCGAAGCCGTACGTGCCTATCATGCTCAACTGCATGACAGTGCCGCTGCTTTCCGTTTCCTGCATGTCTCGACGGACGAGGTATACGGCTCGCTGGAGCCCGCCGACCCGGCGTTCACCGAGCGGAACCGCTACGAACCGAACAGTCCCTATTCGGCCTCCAAAGCCGCTTCGGACCATCTGGTCCGAGCCTATCACCATACTTATAAGCTGCCGGTGTTGACCACCAACTGCTCGAATAATTATGGACCGTATCATTTCCCGGAAAAGCTCATCCCGCTGATCATTCACAACGCATTGTCGGGCAAGCCCCTGCCCATTTACGGCGATGGCCAGCAAGTCCGTGACTGGCTATACGTGAAAGACCATTGCAGCGCGGTTCGCCGGGTGCTGGAAGCGGGAAAACTGGGTGAAACCTATAACGTCGGAGGATGGAACGAAAAGACCAACCTCGATGTAGTGCATACCCTGTGCGATATCCTCGATCAGGAGCGGCCGCGTGGCGACGGCCGGAGCTATCGCGAGCAAATCACCTTCGTCAAGGATCGTCCCGGACACGATCGTCGCTATGCCATCGACGCGACCAAGCTCGAGCGCGATCTGGGCTGGAAACCGGCGGAAACCTTCGAAAGCGGTATACGCAAGACCGTTCGCTGGTATCTGGACAACCAGGGCTGGGTCGAAAACATCACCAGCGGTGCTTACCGCGACTGGGTGAGCAAACACTACCAATGAAAATCCTGCTACTGGGAGCCAACGGTCAAGTTGGCTGGGAACTGCAACGGGCCCTGGCGCCATTGGGGCGGCTGGAGATCTGCGATCGTCTCCGAGCCGATCTGGACAGGCCGGAAAGCCTGGCCGCGCTGGTCGGGCGAATTCAGCCGCAGGTCATCGTCAATGCCGCCGCCTATACCGCCGTGGACAAGGCCGAATCCGACGCGGCCCGCTCGCGCCGGGTGAACGCCGAATCGGTGGAAGTGCTGGCGGATGCCGCGCGAAGTTGCGATGCCTGGCTAGTGCATTACTCGACCGACTATGTGTTCGATGGCTGTAAAGCCGCGGCCTATACGGAAGACGATCCCGTGGGGCCGCTGAGCGTCTACGGGCAGACGAAGCTGGAGGGCGAACAAGCTATTCAGGCTTCCGGGTGCAAGCACCTGATCTTGAGAACCAGTTGGGTATATGCCGCGCGCGGCAGCAACTTTATCAAAACCATGCTGCGCCTGGCCGCCGAGCGCGAAGAACTGCGTGTGATCGCCGATCAGGTCGGAGCACCGACCAGCGCCGAACTGATCGCCGATGTGAGCGCTCTGATTTTGTATCGGTTAAAGCATGATCGGGTATTGGCCGAGCAGGCAACGGGTGTCTATCACCTGACTGCCGCTGGCGAAACCAGTTGGCATGGCTACGCGCGTTTCGTCGTGGCCAAGGCTGCCGCATTGGATATGTCGCTCAAGGCGGGGCCCGACGACATCCATGCGATCGGTACCGGCGATTACCCGCTGCCGGCCCGACGCCCAGCCAACTCCCGGCTCGATACCGGCAAACTCCGACGTACCTTCGATCTGCATCTTCCACAGTGGGAATGTCACGTCGAACGCATGCTGCACGAACTCCTCGCTAAACCATAGGGGCTGGCTCGCCTGTATTGCCCGGCATGGGCCGGGCACTGTTGAAGGGGCATGCGCCTCATACCCGCTCGATACTTGACAGACACAAGCTCATGAAACGTAAAGGCATCATCCTCGCCGGTGGCTCCGGTACCCGTCTGCACCCGGCCACCTTGGCCATATCCAAACAATTGTTGCCCGTCTACGACAAGCCGATGATCTACTACCCGCTGAGCACCCTGATGCTGGCTGGTATCCGCGACATCCTGATCATCTCTACCCCTCAGGACACCCCGCGTTTCACGCAACTGCTGGGGGATGGAAGCCAGTGGGGACTCAATCTCGCCTATGCTGTGCAGCCCTCCCCGGATGGCCTGGCGCAGGCGTTCCTGATCGGCGAGGAGTTCCTCGGCAAGGCTCCGTCCGCGCTCGTGTTGGGTGACAACATTTATTACGGCCACGATTTCCAGGATCTTCTGCGCAATGCCATGGACCGCGAGCAGGGTGCCAGCGTATTCGCTTACCACGTATACGATCCCGAGCGCTATGGGGTCGTGGAGTTCGATGCGCAAGGGAAAGCCGTCAGCCTGGAAGAGAAGCCGGCACAGCCCAAGTCCAACTACGCGGTCACCGGGTTGTATTTCTACGACCATCAGGTGGTCGATATCGCCAAGAGCATCAAGCCTTCCGCCCGCGGTGAACTGGAAATCACCGATCTCAATCGCATCTATCTGGAGCAGGGCACGCTCTCGGTGGAAATCATGGGCCGCGGTTACGCCTGGCTGGATACCGGCACCCATGACTCGTTGCTCGAGGCCGGCCAGTTCATCGCCACGTTGGAAAGCCGCCAGGGGCTGAAAGTCGCCTGTCCGGAAGAAATCGCCTTCCGACAGAAGTGGATCGATGCCGAGCAACTGGAAAGACTTGCCGATCCCTTGTCGAAGAATGGTTATGGCAAATACCTCAAACGCATCCTGGTGGAGACGGTTTACTGATGAACGCCACCCCGCTCGATATTTCCGGTCTGGTCCTTTTCGAACCCAAGGTGTTCGGCGATGACCGTGGCTTCTTTTTCGAAAGCTACAACCAGCGGCATTTCGAGGATGCCATCGGTCGTGCGGTGACTTTCGTCCAGGACAATCATTCACGTTCCGCGCAAGGGGTATTGCGGGGCCTGCACTATCAGTTGCCACCCCATGCCCAAGGCAAGCTGGTGCGGGTCGTACAGGGTGAAGTGTTCGATGTTGCCGTGGACATCCGCAAGTCGTCGCCTACCTTCGGGCAGTGGACCGGGGTGCTGCTATCGGCGGAAAACAAGCGGCAGTTCTGGATTCCGGAAGGCTTCGCGCATGGTTTCGTGACGCTTTCGGAGACTGCCGAGTTCCTCTACAAGACGACCGACTATTACGCCCCGGACAGCGAACGAAGCATTCTCTGGAACGATCCCGCATTGGCGATCGACTGGCGCGGCATCGAGGCTCCGCTGCTTTCCGGCAAGGACCAAAAGGCTCCGCTGCTCGCCGCTGCCGAGGTATTTCCATGAATCCTCACGCGGCGCAACCGACTTCGCTGCTGGCTTTTACACGTAGTCTGTGGGCACACCAGTTGCTGATCCGGCAAATGACCCGACGCGAAGTGATCGGCCGCTACCAGGGCTCCTTCCTGGGCCTGGGCTGGTCTTTTCTCAATCCCCTGCTGATGCTGTGCGTCTACACCTTCGTGTTCTCGGTGGTCTTCAAGGCGCGCTGGGGCGTGGCTCCGCAGGGCGGAGAGGAAAACGAGTTCATGTTCGCCATCGTGCTGTTCGTCGGCATGATCGTGCACACGCTGTTCGCGGAAATTCTCAACCGTGCGCCGGGGCTCATCGTCAGCAACGTCAACTACGTCAAGAAAGTCGTCTTTCCCCTGGAGATACTGCCCGTGGTTTCGGTCGGTGCGGCGCTGTTCCACGCCTTGGTCAGTCTCGGGGTCTGGCTGCTCGCTTATGAGTTGTTCGTCGGCACACTGCATTGGCAGATGCTGCTGTTCCCCATCGTCGTTTTGCCTTTGGTGATGCTGGCCTTGGGACTCGCCTGGTTTCTCGCTTCGCTGGGAGTATTCCTGCGCGATGTGGGGCAGACCGTGGCGATCCTCACCACGGTCATGATGTTCTTGGCCCCGGTGTTCTTCCCGGTGGACAACCTACCGGAAGAGTTTCGTCCACTGATCATGGCCAATCCGATCACCTTCATCATCGAGCAGGCGCGCGGAGTGCTGATCAAGGGGCAGTTGCCGGATTTTGTTGGCCTGTCCTGGTACTTTGCCGCCGCTTTGATAGTGATGTGGGCTGGCTTCGCCTGGTTTCAGAAGACCCGCAAAGGATTTTCCGATGTGCTCTGATGTGGCGATCAAGGTAGAAAGCCTGAGCAAATGCTTTCACATCTACGACAAGCCCCGTGACCGCCTGCTGCAGATGCTTTGCCGAGGAAGGCGACAGTTCTTTCGCGAGTTCTGGGCATTGCGGGACGTGGCATTCGACATAAAAAAGGGCGAAACGGTTGGTATTGTTGGCCGTAATGGCAGCGGCAAGTCCACGTTGCTGCAGATCATTTGCGGCACCCTGACACCCACCTCCGGCCAGGTGCGAACCGATGGGCGTGTCGCCGCCCTGCTGGAATTGGGTTCGGGATTCAATCTCGAATTCAGTGGGCGGGAGAACGTCTACATGAATGCGGCGGTGCTGGGCCTGTCTAAAGAAGAAACCGATGCCCGCTTCGCCGAAATCGAAGCCTTTGCCGAGATCGGCGACTTCATCGACCAGCCGGTCAAGACCTATTCCAGCGGGATGATGGTGCGGCTGGCCTTTGCGGTGGCGATCAACGTCGATCCGCAAATCCTTATCGTCGACGAAGCATTATCGGTGGGCGACGAACTGTTCCAGCGCAAATGTTTCGCAAGGATCGAAGCCATCAAGGCCAGTGGCGCGACCATCCTTTTCGTGTCGCATGCCGGCAGTACCGTCATCGAGCTTTGCGACCGAGCGATTCTGATGGATGGTGGCGATAAACTTGCCGAAGGATTGCCCAAGGCGATCATCGGCAAGTATCAGAAGCTCCTTTATGCGCCGGCGGACAAGGTCGAGGCGATTCGGGTTGCGATCGCTAGCGATGGTCACAAGGAGTCCCCATTCGTCGAAACTTCGACCGTGTTGCCGGAAACCCTGGAGCAGGGGCGAACCGAGCCTGAACTGGATGACTGTTTCGATCCGAATCTGCGCTCGCAAAGCGTATTGTCTTACGAGTCCCATGGGGTACTCATCGAGGCGCCGCAAATTTTCAATCTTGCCGGCGAACCAGTGAATTGCCTCAAGCGTGGCAAGACCTATCGCTATACCTACCGGGCGAATTTTGCCGTCGGCGCTACCGGGGTCCGCTTCGGCATGATGATCAAGACCCTGGCTGGGGTTGAACTCGGTGGAGCGGCTAGTGCAGCCAGCCCGCAGGATGCCATTTCCCATGTGGAGAAAGGGACAGTCATCCAGGTCGAGTTCGCATTTCAGTGCAACCTCAATCCGGGCACTTACTTTCTGAATGCTGGTGTACTAGGCACGACAGGAGAAAGCGAAACCTATCTGCATCGTTTGCTGGATGCCTGCCTGTTCCGTGTATTACCGTCGGCGGACAAGACCGCTACTGGCGTCGTGGATTTCAAATGTGTCCCAGACTTCACTATTTCGAACGAATAAAAGATCAGGTGTATGAAGCAGAAAAATATAATCGTTGTACTGGGTATGCACCGAAGTGGCACTTCCGTAATCACGCGGGGCCTTCAGGTGCTGGGCGTTCAGCTCGGTACGCGGCTACTCCCGGCAAAATCCGATAATGAAAAGGGTTTCTGGGAGGATATGGATATCAATGCGCTTAACGTAGAGTTACTAGCGGCCCTAGGCCAGAGTTGGCACACCCTGGCCCCCCTGCTGCCAGAGCACTTGAAGTCAACGGTTCTCGACACTTTCAAGCTTCGTGCCGTGCAATTGTTGAGGGAAAAGTTGTCCGGCGTTGAGACTTTTGGCCTGAAGGACCCCCGGATTGCTAGGCTGCTGCCGTTCTGGACAGATATCTTTGCCCATCTGGATATTAAAGTCAGTTACATGATCGCTTGCCGTCATCCCATGAGCGTGGCTCGTTCGCTGGCCAAGCGCGACGGTTTCGCTTTGGAAAAGGCCTACCAATTGTGGCTGGAGTATATGTTGGCGAGCCTGGTGGGAACGCAGAATCATCCCCGGCTGGTTGTCGACTACGACCTGCTCATGACAGAGCCTGCTATCCAGTTGCAACGGATAGCGCAGGCATTGAATCTTAAATTCGATGCGAAGAGTAAAGCTTTTACCGAGTTCAAGGAAAATTTTCTGGAGGAAGGTCTTCGTCATAGCCGCTTTGCTATGGACGACCTGCGTCTGGACAAGGCGGCTTCACCGCAGGTCATGGATCTTTATCTGCTGTTACAGGCGATGGCGACCGACCAGTTGGCACCCGATGCCACGGAATTGGACGTACAAGTGACAGGAGTGGCAGAGGTATTCCGGCAAACCTACCCGCTGTTGCAGTATCTCGACTGGACTGAATCGAGCATTGCCGACCGGCAGATAGTGTGGGAAAGCAAGATTGCTAGATTAAATGAAGCCCTTGCCGAGCGGGATACCCAGATCCATGGCCTGAACAGCGCGGCTGCCGAGCGGGATGCACTGATTGCCGGCTTGAACGAAGCCCTTGCCGAGCGGGATACCCAGATCCATGGCCTGAACAGCGCGGCTGCCGAGCGGGATGCACTGATTGCCGGCTTGAACGAAGCCCTTGCCGAGCGGGATACCCAGATCCATGGCCTGAACGGCGCGGCTGCCGAGCGGGATGCACTGATTGCCGGCTTGAACGAAGCCCTTGCCGAGCGGGATACCCAGATCCATGGCCTGAACGGCGCGGCTGCCGAGCGGGATGCACTGATTGCCGGCTTGAACGAAGCCCTTGCCGAGCGGGATACCCAGATCCATGGCCTGAACGGCGCGGCTGCCGAGCGGGATGCACTGATTGCCGGCTTGAACGAAGCCCTTGCCGAGCGGGATACCCAGATCCATGGCCTGAACGGCGCGGTTGCCGAGCGGGATGAACTGATTGCTGGCTTGAACGAAGCCCTTGCCGAGCGGGATACCCAGATCCATGGCCTGAACGGCGCGGTTGCCGAGCGGGATGAACTGATTGCTGGCTTGAACGAAGCCCTTGCCGAGCGGGATACCCAGATCCATGGCCTGAACGGCGCGGTTGCCGAGCGGGATGAACTGATTGCCGGCTTGAATGAAGCCTTTGCCGAGCGGGATACCCAGATCCATGGCCTGAACGGTGCGGTTGCCGAGCGGGATACCCAGATCCATGGCCTGAACGGTGCGGTTGCCGAGCGGGATGAACTGATTGCCGGCTTGAACGAAGCCCTTGCCGAGCGGGATACCCAGATCCATGGCCTGAACGGCGCGGTTGCCGAGCGGGATGAGCATATAGCTGGGCTGAATCAGGCTGTAGCAGAGCGAGACCTGCAGATTTCGATCCGGCAGGCCGCGATAGATGCCCTGCATAATTCGAACAGTTGGCGTCTGTGCGCGCCGTTGCGTTGGGTGAAAGCCCAAGTGTCGCGCATGCTGGGAATAGTGACACTCGTTCCCAGAGCCATCCGGCATGGCGGAGGTGTCAGGCTTACCCTGTGCAAGGCGATCAACCTGTACCGCCGGGAAGGTGTGGCGGGGCTACGCCGGGGGGTCCGCATTGTTCGTTCAGGCGGGCAGTCGCTCCAACCGTTGCTGGCCTTGGACGGTCCCGTCGGAACGACGGTCACGGTCGATCGTAACGATTATGCGGAATGGGTTCGCCGTTACGATACTTTGGATGACAAGGTTCGGGCACGCATCTGTGGGGAGATGGAGCAGTGGCACCGCAAGCCGCTGATTTCGGTCGTTATGCCAGTCTACAATCCGCCACTCGATCTGCTTCGGCAGGCGGTGGACAGTATCAGACGGCAACTGTATCCCGAGTGGGAGCTTTGTATCGCCGACGATGCGTCGAGCGATCCGCAGGTCTGCGATTATTTGCGGGTTCTGGAAAAAACCGATGATCGCATCAAAGTGGTTTACCGCGAGGAAAATGGCCATATTTCCCGTGCCACGAACTCCGCTTTGGATATTGCCACCGGCGAATACGTTGCACTGATGGATAACGACGATTTGTTGCCCGAACATGCGTTGTATTGGGTAGCCCGCGCAGTTCTGGAAAATCCCGATGCAGCACTGATCTACTCCGACGAAGACAAGATCGACATCGAGGGACGCCGCAGTGCACCCTACTTCAAGCCGGATTGGAACCAGTATCTGTTCCGTTCGCACAATATGATCAGTCATCTGGGAGTATATCGACGCGACCTCATTGACGAGGTCGGCCGGTTCAGGGTCGGGTTCGAAGGATCGCAGGATTATGATTTGGCCCTGCGCTGTACCGAAAGGCTCGATGCCTCGCAGATCATCCATATTCCCAAGGTGCTCTACCACTGGCGGGTACATTCCGGAAGCACTGCGATGGCCGGTGACGAAAAACCCTATGCCGCGCTGGCTGGCCTCAGGGCACTGGACGAACATCTACAGCGCATGGGCATAGCCGGAAAGACCGAATTGTTACCCATCAACATGTACCGAACCCATTACGATTTGCCGGCCAAATGTCCGCTCGTCAGCCTGATCATCCCCACCCGTAATGCCTATGGGTTGGTCAAGCAGTGCATCGACAGCATCCGGACACTGACGACCTACCCGGCTTACGAGATCATTCTGATCGACAACGGCTCCGACGATCCACAGGCGCTGGAGTATTTTGCTGAGATAGCGAGTCAGCCCAATATCCGGGTGATTCGCGACGACGGCCCCTTCAATTATTCGGCCCTCAACAATGCGGCCGTTCGCCAAGCACGCGGCGAACTGATCGGGCTGATCAACAACGATATCGAAGTGATTACGCCGGAGTGGCTTGACGAAATGGTTTCCATCGCTCTGCAGCCAAACGTAGGAGCTGTGGGCGCCCGGCTATGGTATCCAGATGACCGTCTTCAGCATGGTGGGGTCATCGTCGGGGTTCTTGGCGTAGCGGGACATGCCCACAAGTTTCTGGGCAAGGGAGATCATGGTTACTTCGGTCGGGCAGTGTTGACACAGGAGCTTTCGGCTGTGACCGCAGCCTGTCTGATAATCCGCAAGACGATCTTCGAACAGGTCCAGGGATTGGATGAGGTCAACCTGAAAGTGGCTTTCAACGACGTGGATCTCTGTCTGCGTGTGCAGGAGGCCGGCTATGTCAACGTCTGGACGCCTTATGCCGAGTTGTACCACCACGAGTCGGCCACCCGAGGTTTCGAAGACACCCCGGAGAAACAGAAGCGTTTCATACAGGAAGTGCAGTACATGCAGTCGCGCTGGCCCGATCTTCGAAACGATTATGCCTATAACCCGAACCTTACGCTTGAATACGACGATTTCAGCCTGGCGTGGCCCCCCAGAGAAAAGAAGCCTACTAGATCGCTAAACGTGCAGATCTCTGGCTAAAACAATCGTTTTTTGCCACGGCTTGTACAGCCTACGGTTTCCGGCCCTTGGCCACCATTTGATGACAGGCCCTGGCCTTGCTGTTTTGAAGTCAGGTTCAGAAGCGTTCGATGATTGTTCGCAAAGGGTATTTTCGCCAGACCACGCGGGCATCGCCTGTCGCGGCGAGGGAAGTAATGAGCTGCAAAATGGAGTGTTGTGCTGTTGCTACGAGTTACCCAGCGGATATGCCATTTGCGCGACTGCAAGGAGGCTAAATGACAGACCAACGTGTATTTTTTATGGGGTTGATTCATATGGTTCCGATGAGGCCGATTATATTTACTCGTGGGCGGGATGTTTTATGAGTGGCGTCTCGGTCAATACGATTAAGGGTAGTGCATCCGTTCCATTATGTGTCGATCTCGACGGAACCCTGCTTTGCTCGGACCTGTTGTATGAAACCGGAATGGCTTTTCTGCGCAAAAGGCCATTCAGGTTTTATCAGCCTTTTGTTTGGCTCGCCCAGGGTAAGCCGGCGTTGAAGCAAAATCTTGCCCATGTCGCCGATATAGATGTAAGCGTGTTGCCCTACAACCAGCAGGTGATCGATCTGATCGATGCGGCACGGCAAGAAGGTCGCAGCATCGTTCTGGCGACGGCCAGCCATCATTCATTGGCCGAGCGTATTGCCGATCACTTGAAACTGTTCGATATGGTGCTGGCGACAGACTCCGAGCGGAATCTTTCCGCACGCTGCAAGCACGATCTTCTGGTGAAGCATTTCGGCCCAGGGGGGTTCGATTACGTTGGTAATTCCAGGGACGATCTGCACATATGGGAGGGAGCCCGGAGATCCTATGTCGTCGATCCCGAAAAAGACGTGGAGAAGCAGGCCAAGGCTTTGGGAAACGTCGAGCAGGTCATCAAGTCCGATTCCGTCGGGCTCAGGGACTGGGCAAGGGCGTTGCGCCTCCACCAGTGGGCGAAGAATGTATTAGTCTTCGTTCCCCTGCTGGCTGCGCATCAATTGACCAATCCAGCGTTGCTCTGGAATGGCATTCTGGCTTTCCTACTCTTTGGCTTATGCGCATCTAGCGTTTACTTGCTCAACGATTTGCTCGATCTGGCGGATGATCGTCATCATCATTCCAAGCGCAATCGTCCGTTCGCAGCGGGGAGGTTGTCGATCAAATCCGGTCTGGTCGCCTTTCCCGTTCTTCTGCTCACAGCCTTCACTGGTGCCCTATGGTTATTGCCCTGGCAATTCACAGGCGCACTTGGCATCTACTATGTTCTGACCCTGGCCTATTCATTAGCGTTGAAACGCTACATGGCGGTCGATGTGATTGCCCTGGCACTGCTCTATACCATACGCATAATCGCTGGCGCGATGGCTTTCGGGCTGGAGATGACGTTCTGGATGCTGGCTTTTTCCATGTTCATCTTTCTCAGCCTCGCCCTGGTCAAGCGTTATGCGGAACTGCATGAGGCAAAGAAGAAAGGTCGAACCGAAAAAACCCGTGGGCGCGGTTACTATCCCAGCGATCTGGAAATGATTTCCTCGCTTGGAGCCGCTGCCGGTTATCTGGCTGTGATGGTTCTTGCGCTCTATATCCACGATCAGACCACCATTAGGCTTTATGCCCATCCACATGTGATGTGGCTGGCCTGCCCTTTGTTGTTGTTCTGGGTAAGTCGCGTCTGGATGCTGGCCCACCGTGGCGAGATGCACGATGACCCCGTGGTGTTCGCGGTGAAAGACCGGGCGAGCCTTGTGGTCGGCATGTTGTTCTGCCTTGTTTTCTGGGGGGCAGCATGAAACTTGGTCTGCATTCCTGGGGACGTTATCCCGACGTGTCGCAAGTCGCGCATTCCTGTGGCTGGGAATGCGACATGCCTGAACTGATGAGGCGGGTCGCGGATGCCCATGGCAGCACACTGCCTTACGGTAACGGTCGCAGCTATGGCGATAGCTGCCTGGCGGCTAGCGATCAGGTGTTGTACATGCGTACTCTGGGGCGTTTTCTCAAGGTCGATTGGAACGAAGGCACGGTGCTGGCCGAAGCTGGCGTCACGCTGGCCGAGATTCTGGCGCTATCGATCCCCAAAGGCTGGTTTCTTTCGGTGACCCCCGGAACCCAGTTCGTGACCCTGGGAGGAGCCATCGGCAACGATGTCCATGGCAAGAACCATCACCTGCGTGGCACATTCGGCAATCATGTACGTCGTTTTGGTTTGTTGCGTCACGGCCAGGAACCACTGACCTGTTCGCCCACCGAAAATTCCGACCTTTACGCTGCCTCTATCGGCGGGCTGGGGCTGACCGGCGTGATCACCTGGGTAGAAATCCAACTGATACCAATCCGTTCCAGCCAGATTGACAGCACTCTGGTGCGCTTCGAAAACCTGGACGAATTCTTCGCCCTATCGGCTGAGCTGGACCACCAGCACGAATACAGTGTGGCCTGGATCGACTGCCTGGCAAAAGGCAACAAGACCGGGCGAGGTGTATTCATGGTCGGTGACCACGCCCAATACGGGACGCTGGCGATGAGCGAACGCTCGAAGTTGCGTGTACCTCTGACGCCGCCGGTTTCCCTGATCAATAAACTTTCACTGCGCGCCTTCAACGAAATGTACTGGCGACGACATCCGGGCAGGCGTACCCGGCAGAGAGTCGACTACGAGCCGTTCTTCTACCCCCTGGATCGCGTCCTACACTGGAACCGCATCTATGGCCGCAAGGGTTTCCAGCAATATCAATGCATCGTTCCCGAGGCCGTGGCCAAACCGGCCATGCGCGAGATACTCGGAGCCATCGCCGATTCAGGGCAGGGCTCCTTCCTTGCGGTACTCAAGCGCTGTGGCGACGTCGCTTCGGCGGGGGTTCTGTCCTTTCCGTTGCCAGGCACCTCGCTGGCCCTGGATTTTCCGCAGACGGCCGACCTGGAAGTACTTTTCGCGCGTCTCGATGCCATCGTGCGCGAAGCGGGTGGACGCCTGTATCCCGCCAAGGATGCACACATGAGCGGAAGTGACTTCCGACAAGCTTACCCGGCGTGGGAACGCCTGGAAGCCTTGCGCGACCCATTTCTTATTTCCCGTTTCTGGAAAAGAGTCATCGCATGAAAAAGATTCTGATCGTTGGCGCCACCTCCGCCATCGCTACGGCTTGCGCGCGCCTATGGGCCGCACAAGGAAGTGAGTTCTTCCTGGTCGCCCGCAACGGTGAAAAACTGGAGCAGACCGCAGCCGATATCGAGGCACGAGGCGCCTGCCGAGTAACCTGCCACAACATGGACGCCACCGACTACGCAGCACATCCCGCCATGCTGGAGCACTGCCTGGCGATCCTGCAACAGATCGATATAGCTCTGATCGCTCATGGCAGCTTGCCGGATCAGAAATCCTGCGAACAGGATGTCGGCGTTGCCTTGCGCGAATTCGCCAACAATGGCACTTCGGTCATTGCCCTGCTCACTGTGCTGGCCAACCATTTCGAAGAGCAGCATTGCGGAAGTCTGGCGGTGATTTCTTCCGTGGCGGGGGATCGTGGTCGTCCTTCCAATTATCTGTATGGCACTGCGAAAGCCGCGGTTTCCACCTTCTGTGAGGGCTTGCGTGCTCGTTTGTTCAAGGTAGGCGTACATGTCATGACCATCAAGCCTGGGTTCGTTGATACGCCGATGACGCAGGGGCTTCAGTTGCCTGCGGCTTTGGTAGCCAAACCTGAGCAAGTTGCTAGACGTATCGTTAAAGGGTTGGAGTGCAGGGCCAATACCCTGTACACCCCTGGGTTCTGGGCCTTGATCATGCTGATTATTCGGCTGATACCTATTGGTATTTTTAAAAGAATAAATCTCTAAAATGGAGCCGAAAACATCGATTGGCGGATTCGAGTGCAGTGTGAGCTTTATTTGGTTGAGACTCGCCTGGGCTGAAAAGACGAGCTATTGGTTTAATTATGTTCGATTTCGCCTGGGTAGATACAAGTCGTAGCATGGTTTGCGAAATATTCCCGGTCGTATGAGATGTATGGCACTTCAGGGAGTAATGTATCGTTGCCTGTCATAGATGGCTACGATTTAGAGGTTAGCTTAGGAACGGTTGCATGAGCCAACTGGATGGACAGCCGGGTATGTATATGCGCTTGATTTGGGTTTTTGCTTGTACTTTGTTCTTTGTTGGGGCAGTTCTATTGTATGTGCCTTTCTATCCAGGAATGCCATTGAACGCTCTCGATCCGTCATGGGCTCTTGGAATGAGTTATGTGACGGATAATGCTCTAAGTATAGGAAGGGATGTGGTCTTTACTTTTGGACCGCTGTCCAATGTTTATACTCAATTCTATTCGGCCAATTATGACGCGGCATATGTTCTCATTGCTCTTTATGTAGTGCTTTCCTTCTTTGTGGGAGTTTATTCTTTATTTTTTTACAGGATGCAGGCGCTGCCCATGCTATTCGGTGGGCTCGTTATTTTGCTGTTTGGTTTTCCCAAAGACGCCTTCCTGATGCTGATTCCAGTGCTGACGACTCTTGGGTTGATATCGGCCGAATTGGATGGGGAGGGAGTGTCAAAGAAAAAGCTCGCTTTGTTTCTGTTCTGCGTTCCAGTGATCGGGGTCTTACCGATAGTCAAGCTGAGCTTTGTTGCGATTTGCGCTTTTTGCATATTTATTAATTTTGTTGTTTTGGTTTATAAAAGTAACTATGTATTGGCGGTGCTGTCCGCTGTTATCCCGTTTTTTGTTTGTATTTTGGCATGGGTTGGTTTTGGGCAGGGTATTGATGGTTTTGTAGGATATTTTATTAATTCTCTGCCTATCGTCACTGGTTATACGGAGGCGATGAATACTTATAATGGGCTGATCTTTCCAATAATATTCATGGTTGGCGCATTGGTACTTTTGTGGGGGCTGTGGAAAAATCGCTCCGTAGGCGGATTATTTGCTTTTGCGATCATTGTCGTATGCTCGGCTTATCTTTTTCTAACCTTTAAGGCTGGATTTGTACGGGATGACGGTCACGCAATGATGAGTGGTCTTGCGCTTATCATGGCTGCGCTTGTTACCGGCCCTTTCATGCAGGCGTCGAAAAGACTTGGGACTATAGTTGTTCCTTTTTTGGCTGGGGGAATAGTGCTGGGAGCCAATACGACCATGGACCCTATGCAACTGCTTTCACAGGCATTCAGTCGGTTAAATAGTGCGGTGAGTGGTATTTCCACACGAATCGCCGACCCGACGAAATTTGAGAGAGAGTATAAGGAAATTCTGGTGAGACTCTCCGAGTCGGCCAAACTTCCTAGGCTCGCCGGTACGACCGATATTTACTCCCATGGTCAGACTATACTTCTCGCATCCGGTTCAAAGTGGAATCCACGGCCGGTTTTCCAAAGTTATTCTGCATATACACCAGCTTTGTTGCGGATGAATGCCGACCATCTAAAAGGCGAGAGCGCACCCGATAATCTTGTTTTCGCTATTGAACCAATTGATGGAAGGCTACCGACTCTAGAGGACGGCCTGAGCTGGCCATTCATTTTCACCATGTATGCTCCGGCGAGCATGGTTGACAATCGAGTGGTTCTTCTTCGTGAGAGCGATAGGCTACCAATACTCACGCCAATTGGCGACGTATCTGCTCGGATGGAAGAGGCCTTCCAGATACCCACTTTTGATGGGCAGGTCTACATTACACTTTCGATCAGGCCAAATGTTTTGGGTCGAATCATATCGACTTTGTTCAAGCCATCGTACCTTATAGCTCGGGTCAAATTTTCGGATGGTCAGACCAATGAGTATCGAATCATTTCTGGAATGACTCAAACGCCGTTTTTGATATCCCCGCTCGTAGAGAGCAGCAGAGACTTCATGAGTCTGTACGCTGGTGCTGATCTTCTCGATGGCAAGCGTGTTGTGGAAGTCATGGTACGTCCTCAGAAAGGTCTTGGTTTGGGCTGGAGGCAAGACTTTGAGGTAAAATTCTATGGGTTTGAAACTGAACGTAAAAGTCATGTCTTACAATTGTTGGGCCTGTCGTTGCCTAGCCGTACCGTTGAGCCGCAGCCAGGCCAGTGTACCGGCGTGATCGATAGGATAAATGGTGCTCTGGCAAAGCCCGAAACTGCTTATGTCAAGGAGGTTCTTTCCGTACAAGGTTGGAATACCGTTAGCACCGATGGATTTCCTGAGAAGACCGAAACTGTGATTCTTCTTACCTCTGGATCGGATGTGTTGGAAGCAGAAGCAGTGATATATGAACGCCCCGATTTGGCTGACCACTTCAAGGTTCCAAGTATGGCTCGGGCTGGTTATAGTGCAGTCATTGATGTGCGCGGCCTGTCTGGACATTATAAGCTTGGCCTTGGTTTGAGGCAAAATGGCAAGCTTATACGCTGTCCACAATTCAGTAATGAAGTGGAAATCAGAAATCAGGTAGCCAGTCAATAAATTCGGGATCTCGATATGAGGCGTCTTATAATTATGCTGGCCAAGCAGTTCAAAACTCAAAGTTTCGGTAGTCCTATGTCCGTTTGTTCAAGGTGGGCGTGCATGTCAAGATCATCAAGCCAGGCTTCACCGATTCACCGACGATGCAATGGCTTCAATCACCTTCGGTCTTGGTGGCCAAGTCCGAACGAGTGGCTAAACGTGCTGTCCAGGAAGCGAGCTAATACATGGTGTTCCCAGGGGGCTGGGCTTTGATCATGTCGGCTGATACCTGTTGGCATTTATAAAAAATGAATATTTGACTGGAAGAGTTTCGTGATAAAGGTGAAAAAAATTACGAGAGCCTGGGAGGGGGATAGATGGCGCCCCTTGTGTTATGCCTTGGCGGCTACGCTGCTTGTAATCGGCTTGAGGGCAAAAGGTTTGCCTGGGGTCGAGAATACTTTATGGGCAGAGGATGGCTCGATTTTTTTGAATCAGGCCCTATCTCTTGGAATCGGTTCCATATTCGAGCCATACGCGGGCTATCTGCATTTATGGCCCAGATTGTTCGCATTTCTGGCATCCGTCCTTGGGTTAGCAAGTGCGCCTTTGGTCATGTTCATGGGCTGGGTTCTCGGCTATTTTTTAATGGCGAGTCTTGTCGTGACAAGGCTGCATGCCCAAGGCGTCAGTTTACCTTTCTGCTTTCTGGGTGTCATTCTGGTCGGGTTGCAGCCATCTACGAGCGAGACATTTTTTAATGTCACCAATGCACAATGGTATCTGTCCATAGCGCTTACGTTTCTTTTGCTGCTGAATGGTGGAGCTAAAAGTATTGGTGAGTGTTGTCTTGTATTTGTTTTGTCTCTGACCGGGCCTTTTTCCATAATTTTGGCTCCCCTGGTTTTTTTTCGGATAGCTCTTAAAAGATTCAAGGTCGACATGCTGCCCCATGCGATCTTCTTTTGCTGTGTGCTCGTGCAGATTTATTTTTTGATAGGGTCCGGGAGAGGCGAGGGTATTCAAGCGGATAGGGATTTATATAGTTGGTTCGGGGCGCTCAATATTTTTCTATTTTTTGGTGGGGAGAGGTTCTGGTTTCCAGTAATTTTCTGGTGTTTTGGTGTCTCGGGGGTGGTTTTTTTTGTTAGAAGATATTTTGCAGAGCGTCAAGATTTAGTTGTCGAAGTGCTCCTGCTAATCGTCGCTGCTGGTTTGTTTTATTTTGCCGGTTTATGGTTGAACAGACAAAACCCGCTGAGCTTGACGCCACTTGGTAGTGGGGCAAGATATTTCGTTTCCACATATGGGATACTCTTTTTATTGCCATTTCTAGTTTTCAAGGATTCCTTGAAAGCTTGTGCTGCCTTTGCTCTGTTAATGGTTTTTATCTGTTTTCATGGCTTCTCGTTCTTTGAGCGTAAAGGATACGAATTTTCTTCTTTCGCGGCTTTTTCTAAGGTTGCCGATAGCGTGGTTATTCCGATAAGCCCGAGTTTGCCACTTTATCCGGGTTGGCATGTTCTTGATTCCCGTCCTGTCAAGGAGGAGTCTCAAGGCTACGATTATGGGCTTGCCAATGTGCGTGCACACGATGAGGCCGGGTTAAGCGAGGAGGCTGGGTATTCTTATAAGTTTTTCGGAAATGATCCTCAATTCGAGTTTTCTGAGAAAATCCTGTGCAAGCACGCTAAACATGTTGGCATGGAAATTAAAATTGACAGAACGATTGCCGGCTGGACACAGCTCTTTTGGCTCAGGAATACGGGTTTTTCCGAGGCGAATTCTATTCGCCGATATTATCCTGCGGGTAAGGTCAAGATTCATTTTGCCTTCCCCTATTATGGCGATGATACTTATGTACGCTTCGATCCTGCAGAATTACCATCCACGGTCCGCTTGGAAGAAATAAATATCTATTGCCTGGGAGGGGGGGATGAGTGACTCAAGGATTGCTCTACCCGATGTCGCTTCGGCCATTATGGCAGTTTGTGACCTACATTGGCTCGCCAAGGATACTCCCTCTAGAGCACCTCTAAAAACTACCTGCGTGGTCATCGCTGCGTTAAAAACAGGCTCAAAATGCTCATTTACAGTGCGTAAACTCCGCTTTTTCGCCTGTTTTTGCCTTGCGCTGACTGCCTCGCCTACGTTTTTAGAGGTGCCCTCTATCATCGCCCTTCTGGCTCGGATACCTAGCTATTTAGGTGGGCAGTTTTCCAATTGCCTGTATCGCATCGCAAAGGCGGTGGTTTTTGTCTTTTGCGAGAGGGAGCCCGTCCGATTGTCCGGGGCCGGGGGACTGGTCGCTGTCGTCGAGTCGGGTTTCGTCGAAACCTTGATGATCCGGGGACTATCCCCGCCATATAGGAACAGGTGGCGTAACATATTTTCCTGGGGATCGAGCCTCTGGCAAATACCCGCTAAGGCCAAGGTTTCCGGCTATCCATTACGTAGATCATCCGCACCATTCATTGGCCTATCTTCAGGAGGCTAGTCCTGTGACCGAAGTTTTCCATCTGTCCGGCTGGCGTTACCGTGCAGTCATCCTTTCTGTCGTCTGCTCGGTGCTCGGCTACCTGGCCTTTTCCCTATGGGGTGGCTGGCAGGAGGTCGGCAATGCCGTGGCTAGGGTTGGTATCTTCGGCATTGCCATGGCGTTGCTGATGTCGACGCTCAACTATGCCTTGCGCTTCCTGCGCTGGCAGTCTTACCTCGCGGCTTTCGGCCATGCGCTGCCCTGGTGGCCGAGCCTGAGGATCTACCTGGCAGGTTTCGCCCTGACTACTACACCGGGCAAGGCGGGCGAAGCTCTTCGTGGGGTACTGCTCAAACCCTGGGGAGTCCCCTATCCACAGAGTTTTGCTGCGTTTTTCAGCGAGCGGCTGTCCGACTTGTTCGCCGTGGTGCTGCTGGCGCTGTTCGGGCTGACGCTGTATCCGGATGCGCGTCCCATGATCTTGGTCGGTGTCGTGCTGGTGGCGGTCGGCTTCACGTTGCTGTCCCGGCGTAGGCTAATTGAGAAGCTGACAACCTCAATACCGGAGAGTGGTGGCAAATTATCCCGGTTGGTCCGTCATTTGTTCCATGTGCTACTGGAGGCCCAGCGTTGCCACCAACCAGGGGTGTTACTAGGCGCGACCTTGTCAAGCCTATTGGCCTGGGGGGCAGAAGCGCTGGCCTTCTACTGGATACTGGGCTGGATGGGCGCCGATATCTCTCTGGAGTTCGCCATGTTCGTCTATGCCATTTCCATGCTGGCGGGGGCATTGAGTTTCATGCCCGGTGGATTGGGTAGCGCGGAGGCAGTGATGGTCGCATTGCTGGTGTGGAAAGGCATGGCCAATGCGGATGCCGTAGCAGCGACCGTGCTGATCCGGCTGGCGACCTTGTGGTTTGCCGTGGGGATCGGGGTCGTTCATCTGATTGGGTTTCAGAAGGAGGCGAAAAGCCCTTTCCAATCCGGTGGTTTGGGCGGTTGATCGTACGCGAAGGGCAGATCATCGATACCAACATCGTCCGCGCTCCAACCCAGCACAATACGGCTGAAGAACAGGAAATCGTGAAGCAGCGAGCAGCGCCCGTCGAATGGGAACCTGCTAATCTTACTGTGTCATAAGGCTAAACGTTCATCTGCTCGCTATTTTTCCGTCCGCAGCACGGACAACGATCAAGACGGCTCGCCAGGCGCTGGGCGATCAGCCAGCGCAAGGTCGTGATCGCGTTGGGTTGATGACGCTGGGGCCGCTGAGCGGCCCCGCGGAACGTACTCTCGGGGTAAGGCAGATGGCGGGCGGAGTGTGGCGTTTTTTGGGGTGTCAGGATGACGCAGGCGCTCGGCCACCAGAAAGCCATAGGCGGCAATGCACAGGGAGGCATGATGGTGAAAGCCACGCCAGCCGCGCCCTTCATAATGGGCAAGACCGAATTCCTGCTTTAGTTCCTGGTAATCGCGCTCGATGCGCCAGCGCATCCTGGTCACGGCAACGAGCCGTTCGAGAGAGGTGTCCGCGGGCAGGGTCGACAGGACGTATTTTTCCGGTTCCCACTGCCCCTCGGGCCACTCGATGAGCAACCATTCTTCGTCGCGTATGGCCGTCCGCTGCTGGTCACGATGTGCCGCCCGCACCCGAACTGCGGCAAAGCGACCGGACAGTGCCGTGTTGCTGCCCTGCCGCCAGGTGACGGTACGATAAGCACTGGCCGGCAGGCCGAGCGCCAGCGCCTTCACGCTGACCGGCCGATGTTCGGCATCCCGCCGCCGCAGTCGGGGTTTGCGTCCCACGCCCTTCCACGGTTCCGGGGGCAGAGGCGCCTTGCCTTCCGGCCAGACGCTCGTCGTTCCCTGCACGCCGACGGCGTAGACCAGCCCCAACTCGGTCAGCCCATCGCGAAACCCCGTATCGTTGCCGTAGCCGGCATCGGCCAACACAGGACCCCGCGCAATCCCGGCAGTCAGGGCGGCCTTGAGCTGTTCCAGTGCAATCGTGGGCTTGGTCTGGAATCCAATCCCTTCCGGCACACCGGCCCGGGTGCGCCGCGCCGTATCCGCCGCCCAATCCTCGGGCAGATACAGCCGCCAGGCCATGGGAAGACTCGCCCTCTGGGTAGCCAGCGTCAGACTCACGGCAATCTGGCAATTGTCCCGCTTGCCCAGTTGGCCACAGTACTGGCGCGCCACACCGACCGAGTGCTTGCCCTGCTTCGGAAAGCCCGTGTCGTCGACGATCCAGTAGCACTCGGTGCCGCCCTCGCGCAGCAGCGCCGGCTCCACCCAGGTCCGCACACGCTCGAGCAATCCCTCGTCCGACCAGTCGGATTTGGCGACGAAATGATGCAGTGACTGGTGGCGTGCCCGCACGGCATGGGGATCGACTGCTGCGGCCAGCGGCTCGACGCTCTTTCGTGCCAGCGGCAACATCAATCCCTGGCAATACCCACGCAGACCTTCATGCCGGTCCACGTGGCCCAGGGAATCGCACAGATGATCGAGGTAAGCTTCGAAGCGCTGTTCCATCCGTTATCCGTTCTCTCGTGGAATCCAATCGGCTGTTGGGATGAACGTATTCTCCTTGATTTTCTATGACATAGTAAGACTAAGCGCCGGCAAAAGGATGTCGAGGCGCGCTGGACGAAAAATCGTACTTCGGCTACAGGCTGGCAGGCAGCGTGGATCGCCGGTACAAACTGACCCGTAACGTGCGGGTGCGCGATGCCAGCGAGGCGGACACGTTGCATTTGGTCAATGTATTGGGTCGGGGTAACAGCAACCGGGACTTCCGGGCTGACCGTGGTTATCACGACAAGCCTCGCGAACACTGGCTCAAGCTCGATGGATGGCGTCCGCACATTCAGCGCAAAGGGCAAGCCAAACCTATCGCAGAGTGGGACAAGGCACGCAACAAGCGCATCGCCAGCCCACGCGCTCGGGTCGAGCACATATTTGCCAGCCTGGCACGAATGTACGCAAAGACGATCCGCAGCATCGGGTTGGCACGCGCGCAGTTAGGTTTGACGATCGAATCGGCGGTGTACAACTTAAAAAGGATGTCGGGCCTGTTGGAGATGGTATGAGGATGACAGCAGGCCGGCTTCTTCGGCCTGCATTGCACCCGTTGCGACGGGTGTCATTTCGGCGCCAGCCACATACACACGCCTTGTATTCAACTCAAAAACTGGGTTTTTAGAAGTGCCCTATTGCCGCAGATATCGTGGTTTCCGTATTTGCGCCATTAATCGTTTGCGCAAGTTTTCTAGAGGTCGTTCGGCTAGATAGTGGCCGGCGGCTCCCACGACGATGGACAGGAAGATACCGATCAGAAAGGTAGCCATGTGCCCTGGCCAATGCCCGGCAAGCGTCGTCAGTATCAGCCAGTGGAACAGGTAGGTGGAGTAACTGACGATACCGAGAAAGGCCAGCGGGCGACTGCAGAGCAGGCGGCCGACGAGGCCATGGCCTTCCAGTAGCAAGCCAGTGAAGCATGCCCACATCAGGCCAAGATACAGATGCTTATCCAGCAGCTCACCGCTCAATGGTGTGTTGAATAGCCACAGGCGGCTGCCGGGTAAAGCCAGTAGCAGGACGAGTAAAGTGAATAGAGCGAAAGGCGTGGCCAGGCGTGTACGGGGCAAGCTGCGAAGGTATGGCAGCAGCAGAGCTGCGAGAATTCCGAACAGGAACGAAGGCAAATACCAGCGAGTATCCGTCGAGTTTTCCGGTGTTTGCCAGTAAGGCCAGATGGATTGCTGCAGAACCAGCAGGGCAATGCCGGCGAGCAGTACGGCGGCGTTGCCGAGGCGGCGTTTCAAGCATAGCCCGGCCCAAGCCAAAGGAGGGAGTAGCAAGTAGAACTTGAACTCCACCGGAATGGTCCAGAGATGGATAAAACCTTGTTCGAAAGTCAGAGCGGCATGTAATTGGTCGGTATTTTGAATGCCCACGCCAGCCCAGTAGTAGAGCAGGCATGCCAGGGTGAACAGCGGCAGGATGCGCAGGATGCGACCAAGGGCGTAATCGAGCAGGCTGACGGCACTGAAACCGCGCTGTTGCAGGCGAAGAGTGAGCAGGAAAGCGCTGAGCACGAAGAACAGCCAGACCCCGTACTTGCCGCCGCCGGAAAGCATAGGAGACATTCTTGGCCAGTGGAAGCTAGTGCTATGCACGATCAAAACGATCAGACAGGCTAGGCCACGTGTGCCGTCGGCGGCAGGTAGTGGGGAGAAAGATGGTGGAGCGGCGGGCATGCTATTTTCAACATTATAAATTGCGAATTTGCTGTGAGGGTTCCGAGGAAGCAAGGTTTATATACCGAAAACGGGGCGGTTGCAGAAGTTGAGTGCAACACGGTTACTGGATTGAAGCAGGCGCAGCATGATGCAAAGCCAGTACTTGCGTCATTACTTCGATCGGGCACTTGAAGTCGAAGCGTTTGCGCGGTCGGATATTCAGCTCATAGGCGACCGCATTCAACTGCTCCTGGCTATAGATCGATAGGTCCGTGCCTTTGGGCAGATACTGGCGGATCAGGCCGTTGATGTTCTTTTTGCTGCCGCGCTGTCTGGGGCTGTGCGGATCATGGAAATAGATCGCCACCCCGGTCTTTTGGGTGATCTCGGCATGCCGCACCCTCTCTCGCCCCTGGTCGTAGGTCATGCTCTTGCGTATCCCGGCGGCATGCGGTTCAGCGCCGCGCTGGATAGTGGAAGGGCTACGGTTCAGCAGGCGGGTAATACCGATCTGGATCGTGGTTCGTTAAGACATGGCAATACCCTATAGAAACTGTCAGGTATTGCACTCGGATTTTGCCGCCGCCCGGTTTGACGCGCCATGATGCCTCCTTCCGGCCAAGCCGATCGAATGAAGAGGAAGAGTGGAAATCGAACTGGCGATAGTGCATCGGTAAAAGCATCGCAAACGAGTTCGCTTTTACCCATGCACTATCAGACTGCTCTCTCGGTTCTCCAGGGGCGCATCCATTTCGCCGGTTCAATATTGGGCAAATGCCTTATGTGATTGCCCTGTCGGTACGATGATTCGGGTTGCCTTGCCTGGGAGGGGCGAGGAAGCGAAAAGGGCAGCTCCTTTTCTTAGGGGCTGCCCTTTCCATTCGGCTAGAACACGCTCAAGCGAAGCTTAGAAAGTGTTGAAGCTGTTGCCATCCTTGGCAACGCTGTAAGACTGTACGCTGATGCCGGATATATCCTCGTTGGAGCCAGCGAACTCGCCATCCACAACTAGACGCAGCTTGTTGCGACCTTGAGCTACCGCGAAGGTGGGGTCAGTGGCCTGGGCCGCGGCGTAGACCTGACCGATTATGATCTGAGCAGTCGAAGCCTGTGCTTCCAAGGAGGCGCTTTGGCCTTCAATGGCGGACAGCGGGAAACTGACCGATTTGCCTGCGTCGTTGAACAGGGTCAGATAGACATTGCCTGTAACGTTGGTCTTGTTAGTAATGCGGATATAGTTCGCGAAGGCTCCAGCGGGATTCAGGGCCAGGTCGACATAGGCAGTACTTCCGTTCTTGGCCAGTTCGCCCACTTTGCCAAGGCTGATGGTGGTGTTAGCGAGGCTCGAGCCGCTCGCTGCGCCAACTTTCAGCTCGGCAGTATAAGTTGCTGGAACGATGACCGTGGTACCGTCGACGGAGTATTCCAGTTCATCATAGCTTGAGGAGGAACCAAGCTCAGTTGTTCCATCAAAATCAAACGTAGCAGTCTTTTCAGTAACTGCAGTTGCAGGAACGCCATTCAATTCAACTTTGCTCAAATCGAATGCGCCCGCTGCGGTTTTAGCTGCGCTGAAATCACCAGTAACGACTACTTTGCTGGCGGTACCGGTAAGATCAGAAAGAACAACGCTCGAAGCAGTATCGTATTTTTGCAACGTTTCGTTCAGCGCAACACGTATGCCTCTGCTGGTCCCACCGATAGTGGCGGAAGTCGTGCTGTTAGTGAACTTAGTGGCGGTCGGAGTAGCTGCAACGTCGATAATTTTCTGAGTAGTGGCCGCAGCGTCGGTACCGGCAATCAGGCCCGGTACGAAAACGATATAAGGAGCCGCTGCCTTGCTATAGAGCTTGTACGAATCATTTCCCTCCACAGCTGACTGTGCCTGACCGTAAACACTGAAGGCAGCGGTTACATCTGCTTTACTAGTCAGAATCAGGTTGCCCAGAGTAAGTACTACGTCATCGCTGGAAGTAAGTGTTGCACCCGTCACTTCGAAAACCACGTAGCTTTCATTAGCGCCACCAGCCACGATTGTGCTGAAAGCAGTACCATCAATTGCCAAAGTAGGGGCAGCAGAGAAGAGGTTACCATTGTTCAGCGAGATACGGATATAGCGCGTTTCAGAGCTCGCAATATCTGTACCCAGTTCCCAAGTCAGCGCGTCATTGGTGGTTATAGTGTTGCTGAAAGTCAGCTCGTTCGGGATTCTGTTTGGAACGAGCGGGGTGACGGTGTAGTCGACGTCTATAGCGAAAGCATTAGCGCTCAGAGCGGCAACAGCCAGGGCGAGCAGGGATTTTTTCATCATTACGGAGTGACTCCAAATAAACGTGGTGGCCCGAAGGTTATCGGGCTGGTCCTTTACACCGGGGCCTGCTCCTGCCGTGCCCTTTCCGGATGGGCGGCTAGCTGGCCAGCCAGGCGGGTCTCTGTACAGAGGTAACCGCAGGCGATAGTAGCCAATAGTTATGAAAGTGCAAGTATGCATCTAGCATTTTGTTATGAATTAGAGTTAGGAATTGCCTTGGGTCAATGGCCTGGATCGCTGCCGGATGGTAGGTAAAAGGCGCGATATTCGTGGTTTTTCGTATCATTTCGCCAGATCGAGCCAGGGCAGCCCCGATTTTGAGGTGTGATGGTGGGCAGGCGTTTTGTACGGATTAAGACAGAATAGTGTCATCAAATTAAACCAAAATGCCATTCTTGCGAGGTGGCGGAGGCAGGCTCCTGGCTGGGGCGGGTAAAAGCAATCGCGAACGGGTTCGCTTCTGCGGGGGCTGATGATCTGTAGGCTGGTAGTGTCGATCGAGGCATCGATCCGTGGCGACCGAGGCAATGGAATGCCGGATAGCGGATTTCCACATGCCGCCGATCCGCGGCGCGGGCGTTTTTCCGAGCCGGGGCGGCCTTACCTGGTCACCACTGTCACTCGAGGCCGCAAGCCGGTCTTTCGGCATTTCGGCGCCGGGCGTCTGCTGGTCGACGAAATGCGCCTGAGCGAAAGGGATTCGCTGGTCGAATCGCTCGCCGGGGTGATCGTGCCGGACTGTCCGCGGCGGTTGCTGGTGTTGCGTAGCGGTTCGCTGGCCACCCTTCTCAAGGGAGCAAGGCTCGCAGCGCCTAGGCCATCACCTGGAAGTTCGGCTTGAGCGGCCGGCTCCGGCAATGTGCTTATCATGATCGCGCCATGCGCTGGAATGACGACCTGCAGCGATGTTGTCGCCAATCCCCAGCGTGTCGAGTTGATCCCGAAACTGGTGGGCTATCCGCTATGGGAGGCGGTGTGACTGTGAACAAGTTAGCTGGAGGACGGATTCATTCGCGATCACGGATGAATCCGCTTCTATAGGGCAGATACGGCCTGTGCCCACAGGAGCGATTCGCTCCTACGCATGCACGTCGGCGCCGTCAGATTCAAGGGCGATGCGCGGGGGCCGGCGGGGCTTCCGTGGCATGGGGCGCATAGGCCGGCGGCAGGCGATGATCGCCGCGGCGTTCGAGACTGTCGCTGTTGTTCAGCGACAACTGCTCGCGGTAGGTGCGGCTGAGGTCCTGGGCCTCGTCGAAGTCGCGGATGACGTAGGGGATGATCATCACGATCAGTTCGGTGCGCGCCTCGCTATTGCTCTGCGACTTGAACAGATTGCCGATCCAGGGAATGTCGCCGAGCAGCGGCACGCCGTTGTCGCCCTTGCCCTTGTTGCTGGAGATCAGTCCGGCGAGCATCACCGAGCCACCGTCGCGCAGGGTGAGGGCGGTTTCCACCCGGCGGTTGTTGATGATCGGGGTGAGGGTGTCGCCGGTGCCGGTATCGGTGCTTTCGGAAAGCTCCTGACTGATCTTCAGGTCGACCACGCCGCTGGCCTGCACGGTGGGCTTGATGTTGAGCAGCACGCCGGTCTTGCGGTACTGCACGGTCTGGGTGATGGGCGCATTTTCGGTGTCGGTGGACTGGGTGGTGCCGGTGACCACCGGAATTTCGTTGCCGACCTCGATGGTCGCTTCCTCGCCGCTGCGCACCAGCAGCTTGGGGCTGGAGCGGATCACCGCCTGGTTGTTGTCGTAGAAGGCGTTGAGGGTGGCCTTGGTCTGCCCTGCGCTGTTCAGGGCGCTGATGTTTAGGCCGCTCGAACCTATGCCGTTGGCGGTGCCGAAGATCAGTTGCTTGCTGCCGAGGCTGCCGGTGATGTTTTGCCAGTCGATGCCGAGGCCTTCTTTGTCGTTGAGGTTTACCTCGGCGAGCAGCACGTCGATCATCACCGAAGGCACCGGACGGTCCAGTTCTTCGAGAAGCGGGCGCAGCTTCAGCCATTCCTGGCCGCTGCCCTTGTAGATGATGGCGTTGCGGTTGGCGTCGACCACCACGCTGCCCTGTTCGGGGTTGCCGGCGATGCTGGTCGGAGCGCTGGCGCGGGCGTTCGCGCCGGTGCCGGTGACGCTGCGGGTCGGTCCGCTGGTGGCCAGGCTTTCGCCGGTGGAAGCGCCGGTGGGGGTGACGGTGTTGCTGGTGTTGAGGCCGGTGTCCGGGATGGTCGCGCTGTAGCCTAGGGCGCCGAGCATGCTGGCGATGCCGGCGGCCTGAGTGTTGCGTACCTGGTAGAGGAACAGGCCGCTCTCCACCTGTTCCTGGCTCTGGCGGTCGAGCAGCTCGACCCACTGGCGGGCGGTGGCGAGGATCGCCGGATCGGCGGCGAAGACGATCAGGCGCTGCAATCCCTTGAACTTGAGCACGGTGACGCCGCCGAGCGGCGGGGTTTCCGATACGTCGTAGCCCTCGGCTTGGAGCACCTTGACCAGCGCCGTGCCGAGTTCGTCGGCCGAGGCGTAGACGGGGCTGATGGCCAGGCTATGGCTACCCTTGAGGGCCGGCTGGTCGAACAGCTCGATGGCCTGGCTGGCCTGGCGGATCAGGTCGATGGGGCCGCGCAGCATCACCGCATTGCTCAACGGGTCGCTACTGACCTTCAGGCTGCTGCCGGCGAACATGTCCTTGAGCCAATTGACCATGGAGTCGCTGCGCACCACGCGCATAGGGATCTGCTGGAACACGGGGCGGTGCGACATGGGCACCTCGGGCAGGGCGCCACCGCTGACCAGCAGGGGCAGGCTGTCGTTGGGAGCGTTCTGGGCGGACTGGAAGAACAGCACGCCCTCGCGTTCGGTAACGGCGACGCCGTATTCGGAGAGCACGAAGCGGGCGGTGGCGAAGAGGTCGGCCGGTGCCTGCGGTTCGCTCAGGCGCAGGGAGATCAAGTCGGTCTTGCCCTGCAGTTCCGGACTGATGCCGAAGGACAGGCCGAGGCGGTTGCCGAATACCTCGTTGATGAAGGCCGGCAGCGGGAAGTTGTTCAGGTTGAGGGTGATCGGCTCGCCGGTGAGGTCCTGGCCGAGCTTGTCGGCGCTGGCGACGACGTAGCTCGGCCCCTGCTGGCGATGCTGGCCGGGCGTCGTCTGGAAGCGCGGGATCTTGGGTGCCTGTTCGCCTCGCGCCGCTTCGGCCCGCAGGGTGCTTTCGCCGGCTTCCTGGCGCATCGGCGGGCGCAGCGGGCCGGGCAGGGGCTCCGGGTTGGGGTCGATGGCGCAACCGGCCAGCAGCAGGCTCAAAGCGAGCGGGCCGAGGGAGTGGCGCGGGAGGCGCCGGGCAGGCGATGCGGGACGTGTACGGCGAGTCATTCGCGGGTCTCGGTGTTTGCGGTGGCCCGCGGGGTGTCCACCGGGGCGGTCGGGGCGTCGATGGGGTCGGGGTAGAGGGGCAGCATCCCTGTCTGTCCATCGGTGTCCTGCCAATGCAGGCGAGTCGCCTCGATGCGGCTGATCCGGCGCCGTTCGTCGAGCGCATCGCCAGGCGCCAGGGTGCGGATATTGCGCTGCGGGTCCTGGAGCAGGGCGCTATGGCGGCGGCCCTGGCCGATCACGCCGATCAGGGTCCAGGCCTGATGCGTGCCCTTGCCGGCAGCCGCCACTTCGGCGCCCTGTTTCGGGTCGGCCGGGGTCCTGCCGGGCCAGAAGGTGGCCAGCTCGGCGGGGAGGGTGGGCTGCCGGCGTTCGAGGGGCGCGGGCCAGTTCCAGGGATCGTCGCCGGCCGATGCCTCAAGTGGGTCGGGCAGCGGCCACAGGTAGCCGATCAGTGGCAGGCCGGGTAGCAGAGCGAGAATAGGCAGCAGAGGGCGGAGCTTCACGGCGCACTCCAAGGGGCGTACCAGACGGTAGCGATCAGCGAGAAAACCAGGTGCTTACCCTGCTGTGCCTGCACGTTGAGGCTGTCGATGCGGTAGCCGGGGCTGCCCGCCTCCATGGCGGCGATCAGGTTGTAGAGCTGTTCGCCCTGGGCGTTACCGGCCAGGCGCAGTTGCAGGGGGATCAGGCGGCTGTCGGGATCGGCCTTGCCGGCGGTGGAGACCTCGATGCGGATCTGCTCCAGGCGCTGGCGTTCGAGCAGGGCCTTGGCGTTCGCCTGGATGTCGGCGCGGGCGAAGGCTTCGCTGTCGGCGCTGCCGAACAGGGCCTTGCGCTGGTCTTCGAGCTGCACGCGGGCCTGTTCCAGGCGTTCGACCCAGGCGTCCTGGCTGGCCAGTTGGCGGGCATCGAGCAGTTCTGCGTGGAGATCGGCGATGGTGGCATGCAATTCGTGGCGGCTGTCGCCGAGCAGCAGATTCAGGTAGAGCAGGGCGATCAGCGGGATGGCCATCAGCCCGAGGCGCAGGCGCGGATTGGCGGCCAGTTGCGCGCGGCTTTTCGCCCATTCCTGTTGCCACCATTCCTTCATTGGCGGACGGACCTGTCTGGCAGAGGGATGGCCTGGAGCGTGACCATGTCGTTGCGCGCTTCGGGCTGCACCTGTACGCCGCCGAGCAGGCCGGTGGCATCCAGGCGCTTGACGTAGTCGCGTGGGTCGGGACTGGGATCGCGCAGGAAGATCTGCAATCGGCTGGGTTGGTAGTCGTAGCGTTGCCAGAGGCCGGCCGAGGACGGCAGGGCCTGGCCGAGCCGGGCGATCAGCTCGCTCTGGCTGCCCTGCAGCAGATCCCGGCGGGTCTGCCAGAGCTGGCGGTCCTGCAAGGCGCGACGGCGCGCCTGGGTTTGTAGCTGGTTGTCTTCTTCGAGACCGGCGAGCTGTTCGCGCAGGTCGTGCCGCTGCCGATTCAGATCCAGCCAGGCGCCACCCTGCAATAGCAGACCGGCGAGTAGCAGCGCGGTGCAGGCGACGAAGGCGAGTTGCTGGAGCAGTTGGCGGTCGGCGGCCTGCAGGGGGGTACGTTGCACCGGATCGAGTCGCAGGAGGTCATCGCCGCTCTCGGGAGTGGCGTGCCAGCGGCTGTCGATCAATTGCCGGTTCTGCCAGCGCTGCCACTCCTGGCCGTGCAGGCCGGCGACCAGGCGTTCGCCCTCGTGCAGCGGAATGTCCAGGCTGAGCGCGGAGTCGGGCAGGGTGCTGTAACGGTCGCCGGCCGGCAGACGCTGGCGCAGGGCTGCCCGGTCCCAGATCCACAGTTGGGCGCGTGCGTCCTGCCAGCAGACGTAGTATCCCGGTTCGGCGAAAGGGGAAAGCAGCAGCAACTGCTGGCGCAGGGCCTGGTCGCGCTTGCCGGCGGGGATCTTGTCGAAGTTCAGGCTGAAGTGCAGGCACAGGCCGCGCGACAATAGAACGCGCGGACGCAGGCCCGGATAAGGCTGCTGCCGGATGCTGTCGCGGTCAATCGTCCATTGCTGGCTCGAACAGCGGCGGAAAAGCCAGTGATAGAGGCGCTGTGGAAGGCTGCCGCAGACTGAAAGCAAAGGTGTAATCAATTTCCCACGGGGCGAGTCTGGAGGCGGGCGTGGATGATAGCCCAAGCCATAATAGCTGTCTGCCTTCGTCAGCCCAGAGCTGGATACGCAGGAATGGCGAAGCTTGGCTGGGCGTTTCCTGCGGGTCGAGCGGAATAATGCGGCCAAGACGCTGGTTGGCTTCGGCGAGGTCGGCGAAGGGACGCTTGTGCCGTTCGTCGACGAGCGCCTGGGCGAGGTCGTCATCGATGCCTGGGATGGTTCGCAGGACTTCCCGGGGCGCCGTGTTGATGTTGTGCAACTGGCCGCTACGGGAGGTGATCAGCGGCAGGAGCCGGAGGAGGTCATCTTGCAGGGCCGTGCCGTCGAGCAGGTTGAAGATCTGTCCGGGGCTGATCATCGGGCGCTGCGGCGGTGGGGGAAGGCCCTGGCTGGCGTAGTCGCTGGAAACGGCACCGTTGAGGCGGCGCAGGTCGTCCCGGTCGGTGTAGTCCTGCAACTGGTCGAGGAAGCGTTCGGTCTGTTGCGGGCTCAGGCCGTGCTGCCGGAAGAGCGCGCTCCAGCGCTCGCGATCGGGATCGAGCAGGCTGAGCAGCGAGCCTTCATCCTGCAGGGCGAAGCGGCTGTTGCCGAGGCCCTGGTAGGTCTGGCTATCGACCTTGAGGTGCGGCAGTGCGTTGATGTCCAAAATATCCTGGCCGCGGGAAAAGGGATCGTCGTTGTCCGTCCGGCTGGCGGGTGTCTGCAGCAGGTAGGCGTTCTGCACCAGCGGACGGGTTGCGACGATATGCAGCAGGGTGGCCAGGGTGGCTTCGCTGTCGAGTTTGCCCTGCAGGCGCTCGCGCAACTGGTAGGTCTGTTCCATGCGCTGCTCGGCGTAACCGGCGATGAAGGCGGCGACCAGGGAGAGCACCGTCAGCAGGCCGAGCACGGCGATGAGGGCGAAGCCTTTTTGTTTCATCAGAGATCCCGGTAGTCGAGGCGCTGGAAGGTGCGTCCGGGCAGGTTGGCGTACCAGCGCAGCGGCGGTTCTCCAGGCGGGGTGATCTGCAGCAGGATGGCGCCGGGTATCTGCCCGTCCATCTGCTCCGCCGCTTCGGGCCAGCGTTCCGCGGGTGTGCCCTGCAGCGAGCGGTAGACAAACTGACCCTGGCTGCCGGCCGGCCAGGTGGCGATCACCCATTGCAACTGGCCGGGCTGGCTGTAGGTGAGTTGCAGGCGGCCACCGATGCCTTCTTCCAGTCGCCAGGCGAAGAAGCTGACCTGACCGGGAAGGCCGAGCAGGGGACGGTGGGTGACGCCTTCCAGACTGCGGCCGTCGCCCCGGAACTGGCGTGGCGGGTCGAGTTCGGCCTGGGTCCCGGCGAGGGTCGCGGCGAACCAGCCGTAGCCGAGTTCGAGGGGGATGCTGTCGAGCTGCCGGCGCTGGACCCGCTCGTAGAGACTCAAGGCATTGCCGAAGCCCTGCATGAGCAGGCTGCCGATCAGGGCGAGCAGAGTCATGACGACCAGCAGTTCGAGCAGGGTCATGCCACGCTGGCGCGAGGAAAAGCGGAAGGTGGGGGCAGCCATTTCAAGATCTCCGGCCGAATATCGTCGGCCGCTTGTCGGCAAGGGTTGTGGTGGCGGATTTAGCCATGGTTGGCGACGAAGAGCGGAGCATCGCGAACAGGTTCGTTCCTGCCAGAGCGCCATCGATCTCTTCGGACAGGAGAGGCTCTGCGAGACTTCGACGGGAGTGGGTTTCAGAGGCCATCGGCAGGGTCGGGCAGCCCGGGCTTCAGCCGGTAGTTGACGATGCGGGTATGCAGGGGCGGCAGGCTGCGCGTCGTCGAGCGGGCGGTCAGGGTGACGGCGTAGAGCGAGAGCAGGAAGTTGCTGCCGCCATATTCTGGGCTGCGGGTGTTGTCGGCTTCCAGGGCGCTGGCCTGCCAGTCGACGCTGATGGTGCCGGACTCGAAGGTGCCGTTGGGACGCCGGGCCAGATCGACGGTTTTTAGGTACTGCATGGCGCTTTCGATCGCCGGGCCGGCATCGATATAGAGTTCGGCGCGTTGCAGTTGCGTCAAGCTGGTATTGATCCAGGCGAACAGGGCCATACAGGCACCGGCGAGGATGACCAGGGCGACGATGGCTTCGAGCAGGGAAAAGCCCCGTTGTCGTTTCGGCGCCGGCTGGCGGTAGGCAAGCATTTCAGGAGGACCACTGGCAGAAGGGGGGCGGCAAGTGAATGCTGTAGCGGTGATCGTCGCCCTGCCAGATTTCGAGCTGGCCGCCGAGACAGGCGCCATTGCCCTGGTAGAGGATCGGCGGATTGGCCGTCGCGCGCCAGGCGCTGGGCAACTGGACGGGCGCCCCTTGCTCGTCGATGCGCAGCGTGCTGCCATCGCGCAGGGCGAGCAGGGGAAGACCATTGATTTGCCGGCGCACTTCGAGCAGTTGGTTTTTCAAGGTCAGCTTGTCGCCCATGTCGACGAAGCGGGGGGCGACGATTCCGGCGACCAAGCCGATTAGGCTGAGCACGACCAGCAGTTCGAGCAGGGTGAAGGCGCGCTGCGGGCGCATTTATTTTTCCAGGATGCCGACGTCGCTGTCCTGTCCTTCGCCGCCGGGTTTGCCGTCGGCGCCGAGGGAGTAGAGGGCGAAGCCCTGCAGATTGTCGACCGGAGCCTTGTACTCATAAGGGTTGCCCCAGGGATCTTTCGGCACTTCGTCTTCCAGATAGGGGCCTTGCCAATTGCGGGTGTCGCCGGGGGCCTTCATGAGGGCGGCGAGGCCCTGCGCGGTGGTGGGATAGGAGCCGATGTCGAGCCGGTAAGTCTGCAGCGAGCCGCGCAGCATTTTGACCTGCGTTTCCGCCGTCTTGACCTTGGACTTGTCCACGTTGGAAAACAGGCGCGGGCCGACCAGGCCGGCCAACATGCCGAGGATCACCAGGACGACGAGCAGTTCGATGAGGGTGAAGCCCCGTTGCCGGGTACGGCGGTGAATGAGCGGTTTCATGAGGGTGGTGATTTCCGTGAGTTAGACGGCCATGTCGTTGACGCTGGTGATGGCCAGGATGATGCCAAGGATGATAACGCCGATGACCGAGCCGATCAGCAGGATGGCGGCCGGCTCGATAAGGGCCAGCAATTTTTTCATGCGGTTCTTGCTGTTGTCTTCGTACAGGGTGGCCAGGGAAGACAGCATTTCGGCCGCTCGGCCGGTACGTTCGCCGACCCTCACCAGGTTGATGCCGGTGCGGTTCAGCATGTGGGTTTCGGCCAGGGCACTGGAGACATTGCTGCCCGAGCGGACCAGACGGATCACCTCCTGCATCGCGGCGCGCTTGCGGGGGATGCGCATGGCGTGGATCGACAGTTCGAGGGCCGCGAGCAGATCGACCTTGCAGCCCAGCATGGCGGACAGGGTATAGGACCAACTGGCCATGTCGGTTTCGTCGAGCCAGCGGCCGATGACCGGCAGGCGTGACAGCCAGTTGGTCAGGCTGGCGCGCAGGCCGGGTCGACGCAGAGCGCCGATGGCGGTGGCGAGCGCGCATGCAAGCCCGGCCAGCAATAGATCCCAGTGAGCGTTGAACCAGGTACCGGTGGTCAGGACGCAGGTGGCCAGCCAGGGCAGTTCCGTCGCGTTCTTGTTGAGCATGCCGCTGAACTTGGGGACGACCACGATGAACATGAGCAGCACGGCGGCGACTCCGGAAACCACCAGAATGGCCGGGTAGGTCAGGGCATTGCGCAGTTCGTTGGCGGTGCGCTCGTCGTATTCCATTTTTTCCTGGGCGCGCTTGAGGGCTCCGGCCAAATCGCCGGTGAGTTCGCCGGCCCTGACCAGGTGCAGCAGGTAGTCGGGAAGCGGCAGGCCGCAGCAGGCCAGTGCCTTTGAAAAGGATTCGCCATGTTGCAGGGCGCGAGCGATACCGGCGAAGGCATGGTCGATCTTCTCGTGGTGGCCGGCATCGGCCATCGCTTCGATGGATTCGGCGAGGGAGACTTCGGATTCGATCAGGCGGGTGAGTTCGTGCAATGCCTGGGTGATGTGCTGTCGGCTCAGGCGAGGGGCGAAAAGGCCGGGCTTGCGCTTGTCTTCCAATGGATCGAGTTCGACCGGGACGATGTTCTTGGCCTGCAACTGGCGCAAGGCTTCGAGCTTGTCGCTGGCCTCCAGCAGGCCGGTCTGCCGTTCTCCCTGGGCATCGAAGCCTTCGTAGGCGAATTTCATCCGGTGCACCCCGGCTTGCTTTCGTCCGCTACTACCCCGATCGCAGATGAATCCGCTTCTATAGGATAGGGGTGTCCGGCAGGAGCGAACTTGTTCGCTATGTTTCTGTTTTTACTGGTCATTGCAGATGAGTTCGCTCCCGCACCTTGGCAATCCCTGCGGCTGCCCACCGTACTGCTCGCAGCTTCCCGATAGTGAAAGGCCTGGAGATATCATCCGTGCCCAGTCGAGGGCGGCATTGTAGAGGATCGGCGTTTTTTTGGGGGAAAGCCCCGTGCCGGAAAGCTAGAATGCCCGGTTTCGTGCATGGGCGTTCCGTGGATTGGAGCTTTCCCGCTGGTATTCGGAGGGGTGGCGATGAGATTGGGTGAACGGCTGGTCCGGGCCGGGCTGGTCACTGAAGATGATGTGCAGCGTGCTTTGGGGTTGCAGCAGCAGGCAGGTGGGCGGCTCGGCTCCATTTTCATTCGCATGGGAGCGCTTTCCGAGGATGCCTTGCTAGCTGTGCTGCATGAGCACTTGGGGTTGCCGGTTCTGGACGGGGCTGGGATGCCGGCCCCGTCCACTGCCTACGCCTTCATGTCCGCTCTTCCGTTACGGCTGGACTGGTTGCTCGACAACAATGTACTGCTGTGGGAAGAGGCCGGCGAGGTGCATGCCTTGGCCAAGGACCCGAACGATTCGCGGATCGGGGATCTGCTGGGCTACACCTTCGGTGACCGGGAACTGGTGCGCTATCTGGCCCGCGCTCAGGATATCGACACGCTCGTCGATCAGGTGCGCAGGGAGAGCGCCGTATCCGACCTGTTTCGCGATGATCGCCAGACCCTCAAGAGCCTGATCGAAGAAGCGCCGGTCGTCGAGCTGGTGAATAACCTCCTGGCGCAGGCGGTCGATTCGGGAGCCTCCGACATTCATGTCGAACCCGAGGAGACCCGTTTTACCGTGCGGATGCGAGTCGACGGCGTTCTGCACACGCGCATGGTGCAGCCTTACGAGCGTTATCCGGCGATCGGTTCACGCATCAAGCTGATCGCCGGGCTGGATATCGCCGAGAAGCGTTTGCCGCAGGATGGCCGGATTACCTTGCGCTTGAGCGGAAAGGACATGGATATCCGGGTTTCCACGGCGCCGGGAGTTTTCGGCGAGTCGATCGTCATGCGGTTATTGCCGAAGAACCGTGGTGCCTTGTCGCTGGGCAGCCTGGGTTTCGAGTCCGACCATATCGAGTTGCTCAGGCAGTGGCTGGCGTTTCCTAATGGCATTGTGCTAGTAACTGGGCCCACGGGGTCCGGCAAGTCCACGACCCTGTATTCGGCGCTCGAGGAGATGCGCGATGGCAGCAACAAGATCATCACCGTAGAGGACCCCGTCGAGTATCAGGTACCGGGCGTAACGCAGATCCAGGCGCACGCGGAAATCGGCTACACCTTCGCGCGTGCGCTGCGGGCCATTCTGCGCCAAGACCCGGACACCATCATGATCGGTGAGATTCGCGACCTGGATACCGCGCAGATCGCCATCCAGTCCGCTTTGACAGGGCACTTGGTGTTGTCGACGCTGCATACCAATGACGCGGTTTCGGCCTTCACCCGCCTGATCGATATGGGGTTGGAGCCTTTTCTGGTGGCCGCTTCGGTGCGCGGTGTTCAGGCACAGCGTCTGGTGCGCAAGCTCTGCGATCATTGCGCGGTGCGCGACGAGGCGCCGGCCTTGCCGGCTGCCTGGCAGGCAATGGGACGTAGCGTCGCGGGGGGCGACTGGAAACGGGCATGCGGTTGTGCCCATTGCCACCAGACCGGCTATCGCGGCCGCATGGGGATATACGAGTTGGTACCTCTGAGCGCTTCCCTGCAGCAGTTGGTCAATCGCCAGGCGCCTCTGCAGGAGATGAAGGCACTGATCAAGGGTCAGGGGCACCGGGGTCTGCTGGAGGATGGATTGATCAAGGCCAGCAAGGGTCTGACCAGCATCGAGGAGGTCATGCGTGTTGCTTGTGTCGAACAGGAATTCTGAGGAGGTATCGGGAGCATGAGTACCAACCTGATGTCTCAGGCGCTGGCCGTGGATGCCGCACGGAGGGCTCGGGCGAAAGGGCAGAAGCCAGTCGCCCTGTGGCTGACCGGCCTAAGTGGGGCGGGCAAATCGACTATTGCCAATGCGCTCGAACTGGCGCTGGTCGAACGCGGACGGCATACCTATCTGCTGGACGGCGACAATGTGCGCATGGGGCTGTGTCGCGATCTCGGGTTCAGCGATGCCGACCGTGAAGAGAACATCCGCCGTATCGCCGAAGTGGCCCACTTGTTCGTGGATGCCGGTCTGATCGTGATTAGCGCTTTTATTTCCCCGTTCCGGCGGGATCGGGCCATCGCCCGGGAAGTCATCGGCAACGGAGCCTTTATTGAAATCTTCGTGGACACGCCGCTGGCCGAGTGCGAGCGCCGCGATCCCAAGGGGTTGTATGGCAAGGCTCGCCAGGGGTTGATCAAGAATTTCACGGGCATCGATTCGGCCTACGAGCCGCCGGTCGATCCGCACATCCGCATCGATACCCTGAAGGACGATTTGCCGACGGCGGTGGCCCGGATACTGGACTATCTGGACAAGTGGGAGAGGGCATGAAAACCCTGGCGATCATTGGCGCGGGTTTCAGTGGAGTCGTTACCGCCATCCAGTTCTTACGGCATGCTTCGCCGGGAACGAAGGTCGTTCTGATCGACCGATCCGCGGCCATGGGGCCGGGGCTGGCTTATGGCACCGACAGCCCGGATCATTTGCTGAATGTGCCGGCCGGCAACATGAGTGCTCTGGCCGACGACCCCGACTCCTTCCTGCGCTTCTGCCAGGAGCGGATGGAGGAGGCGACGGCTCGTTCCTTCGCGACGCGCCGGTCTTACGGCGAATATCTGGCGGCGCTGCTGGACGCCGCCGAGCGCGACTGTCCGGCCGGCCTGTCCTTGCAGCGGGTGCGTGGCGAGGTGTGCTGTCTGAGGCCCCAGGGAAATGGTGCCGTCGTCGAGTTGACCGGTGGCGAGGCGATTTCGGCCGATCGGGTCGTCCTGGCGTGCGGGCATTTCCCGCCGTCGGAGCCGCCCGGACTGCTATCCGCCGCCGAGGCGGGGCTCTACCTGCGCGATCCCTGGAAGGGGGACCCTTGTGAGTTCGTTGACAAGGGCAAGCCGGTCTTGTTGCTGGGGGCAGGCCTGACGGCACTGGACGTGGCCGTGGACCTGTTGCGTCGCAGGCCGCAGGGCCGCATTTACCTATTGTCGCGCCGAGGGCTGCGTCCGCTTGCGCATCGCCTGCAGCGAAGCGGCTCACCGTCTTCCTTGGACGTGGGTCTGCGCCTGCTGGGGATGCAGCCGACCATCCGTGGTTACCTGCGCGAGATGCGCCGGCAATACCGGCAACTGGTGGGTGTCGCGGGGGACGATCCGGGCTGGCGGGATTTGATCGCCGCCTTGCGTTCCCATACTCCGCAGTTGTGGGGGCGTCTTCCCGAGGAGGAGCGCCGCCGGTTTCTCCGCCATGTGCAGCCTTTCTGGGAGGTGCATCGGCACCTGGCCGCCCCCGAGTCCCATCAGCGTTTTCAGGATGGACTGGCCAATGGTTCCATCGAGGCCCTGAAAGGGCGGATCGGCTCTGTCGAGGTTTGCTCGGGGGCCTTGCGGGTGAGTGTCCAGTTGCGGGGCAGCCGGCAAGTCGAGTCCATCGAGGTCGGCGGCATCGTCAATTGCACGGGACCCAACGCCGATCTGCGCAGGCTGGACAATGCGCTCATCGCCCAGTTGCTCGCGGAGGGGCATGTGCAGCCCGATGCTCATGGTCTTGGCTTGTTCGTGGACGAGCGGTTGGCCGTGAGAGACGCGCGGGGAAACGCCGCGTCCTGGTTGAGTTATGTGGGGCCAATGCTCAGGGCGAATTTCTGGGAGGCAACTGCCGTTCCCGAGTTGCGGCAGCATGCCAAATTCCTGGCGATCAGGTTGGCGGAAGACTTGCGGAGTGTCACTGCCCGCGATTCGCGCGACTAGGAGTCGTATGAGGTTTTTGCTGGTATATAAAGGAAATTATCTGGCCGAGTTGCGTGGACCGGAGCTCCGTTATCTTTCTCTGGCCCGCGAACTGGTCCGCCAGGGTCACGACGCTGTACTGGCCGGGCGGTCGGCCGACGACGCGAGGTTGCCATCGGGCGTTCGGTTCGTTGCCGTCACCGATGTTTTGCGCCTGATCGCTTCGTTCGCTCTTGCCGATGTGATTGTTTTGCACGGTGGGGGACCCGTACTTCTGTTTCTGGCGCTCGCTGCGGGTTTCGGTGGCAAGACGCTTGTTCTGGATGGTTATGTCCCGCACTGGATCGAACTGGATGCTCTCATGAGGCGTAATAAGCGCCTCGCGCGGGTGAGGATACTGATAAAAAGTCATTTCAATGCCGCGCGCAACCTGCTGGGAGGCTTGACCTTCAATGGCGTGATCGTGGCCAACAAGCGGCAACTGGATCTGTTCAGAGGTTCGTTGGCGCCTTTTTTTTTGACCCGCGAATTCAAGCGTATTTCCATAATTCCCTTCGGTTGCGATTCCTGCGGGGCTTTCGACAGGGAACGGGGAAAGGAGCTGCTGGGGCAATTGGCCGGTCGGCAATTTCAAGAGAATGATTTTCTGGTCGGATGGCTGGGTGGGGTTTATGGCTGGTTCGATCTCGATTCGGTGATGCGTGGCGTTTCGAGGGCGATCGTCGAAAACAGGAACATAAAGATAATTTTTTTCGGGGCCGATGAGTTCCGTCAGGCCGAATTGCTGCGCTCCGTCGGGGAGGAGGCCAGGGCGAATGTCGTTTTCATGCCCTGGGTGGAGTTTTCCAGGCGCTTCGAATATTGGGCGGGACTCGATGTTTCTCTGGTGTGGGGAGCCGAAGGCTATGAGAACGACTATGCGTCGAGAACGAGGAACTTCGATTGTCTGACCCTGGGCTTGCCGATCGTGCAGAACATGGATGACGAATGGGGGGTGAGGCTCGAACGGGAAGGCGCTGGCCTGGTGGTGGATAGGATTACCTTGGGCGAGGCGCTTTCGGATCTCAGCCGTTCTCCCGAGCGACTTTCCGACATGCGTCGAGCGTTGCGGACCCTGGCTCCGCGCTTTTCCTGGACGGGCTTCGCCGAGCGACTGGGCACCTTGGTATCGGAGTCCCCCATGACGGCCATGCGAAGGGTGGCAGGCCTGATCGGTTTCGTACTGGTGGTGCCGGCCCTTCTGCTTTTCTTCACCTACGCCTTGGTCAAGGTGGTCTCGAAAACCGAATGCGCTACAAGCTGAATATCCTGGGTACCCGGGGTGTCCCTGCCGCCTATGGTGGGTTTGAGACCTTTGCGGAACGGTTGTCGTTATTTCTCGTCGACAAGGGCTGGGAGGTTACCGTCTATTGCCAGAGCTGCGGTCGTGGGAGTCTTTCGGAGAACTTTTGGAAAGGGATTCGTCGTGTCGAAATTCCCGTGTGGCGAGACGATGGACTGGGTTCGATGATATTCGACTGGAAGGCCACCCATCATGCGTTATCGCAGGAAGGTATATTTCTGACGCTTGGTTATAACACCGCAATCTTTAATCTACTCCAGCGGCTGAAGGGGCAAACCAATATCATCAACATGGATGGTATCGAGTGGCGCCGAGCCAAGTGGGGACGTTCGGCCAAGGCCTGGTTTTGGATGAACGAATACGCTGCATGCCGAATCGGCAATCATCTGGTAGCGGACCATCCTGTGATCAAGGAGCACCTGATCACCCGTGCCAGGCCCGAAAAGATTACGGTGATACCTTATGGCGCCGATGAGGTGCTTGACGCCGATTCGCGGCAACTCGCGTCTTACGCCGTCGAGCCGGGGTATTTTTCCGTGGTCATCGCGCGTCCCGAGCCGGAGAATTCGCTGTTGGAGATCGTACGTGCCTTCAGCCGCACCGAACGCGGACATAAGTTGCTCGTACTGGGCGATTTGAAGCCGGAGCGTAATCCTTTTCATCGTTCGGTCATGAGTGCTGCAAGCGATGAGGTGATTTTTCCCGGTGCGATATATGAGCCCTCCATCGTGCGGGCATTACGTTTTTTCAGTCGCTTCTATCTGCATGGCCATCGTGTCGGCGGTACCAATCCCTCTCTGGTCGAGGCTTTGGGTGCAGGTTGTGCGATCATTGCCTACGACAATCCATTCAATCGAGGGGTGGCTGGCTCCGAAGCCGCTTATTTCGGAGACGAAGCGGCTTGTGCCGATTTACTCGATGAGCTTTTGACGGACGAGACGTCCGTCAGGAACATGAAAGCTGCGAGCCGTGAGCGTTTTCGGGCAGGCTATAAATGGAGCGATGTATTGAACGAATATGAACGGCTCCTGGTCCACTGGTACCCCGCTTGATCCCAGGAGGGGCCTGATCTCGAACAGACGAGCCTTTGGTTTTTTCCAGGGAAGTATGTACGTGCCTTTCTGATATCGTTTCGCGCGGCCCGGTATCCGATACCATGATGTCAATTCGCGATTAGATTGAGTCGAAGGGGGAATGTCGCCATAGAGCAGGGTCGCCAGATCAAGGTTTTGAACTCTGCTTCGTTCGGCGGCATACCCTTAGCCTCCAAAAGGACATGTTTTGATTCCCCGTTTTCAGCCGACTTTCGCCGAGCGCTACCCCGTCCCTCTGTTCGTGGCGCTGTTGGACCTGTTTTTTGTCATTGCTGCAGCCCTCCTGGCCCATCAGTTTCGTTTCGATAATTTCGATATGTCGGGGCGTTACAACACCGCGACATTGTTGAGTGCGATCATTGTCGTTTTTTGCCTGGCGCTGGCCGGGGTTTACGGTTCGCAACGTGGTCAACCCTTCCAGCGCCAATTCAGTGTGCTGACCTTCGCCTGGCTCGTCGCGGCAGGCATATTGCTTTCGCTTTCCTTCCTGCTCAAGGTGTCGGAAAGCTACTCACGGCTCTGGTTTGTGAGCATGGTGCTGCTGGGGTGGTCCCTGAGCCTGTTGTTGCGCTTGGTGGCCTTCCTGCTGCTACGCCACCTGCGTGCCCTGGGGCGAAACCTGAAAACCGTGCTCCTGGTGGATTCGGGAGGCAGTTCCGCCGGCCAACTGAGCGATGGGCGCGCGCTCGAAGAGCATGGTTTCAGAGTGGTTCACAGCATGCCATTCAGTCGCGACCCGGACTGGCTGGATACCTTGGTCGCCGAGGTCAGGCAACATGGTGTGCATGAGGTATGGCTCTGTCTTCCTCTCGGTGAGGGGGGAGCTATCCGCTCGATTCTCTACGCATTGCGTCACCATATGGTAGAGATACGTTTCATTCCCGAATGGGACGATATCCGCCTGTTCAATCACCGCATCAGTCATATCGCCGGCCTCTATACCCTAGACCTTAGCTTCAGCCCGATGAACGGTCCGGCGCGACTGATCAAGCGGCTGGAGGATCTGCTGATCGCCATTCCCGTCATGGTATTGATCCTGCCTCTCTGTCTCCTGATCGGCTTGGCCGTCAAGCTCACCTCTCGGGGGCCGATGTTGTTCAAGCAGTACCGCACCGGTATCAACGGCAGGCGCTTCAAGGTCTACAAGTTCCGCTCGATGGTGGTGCACCGGGAGAAATACGGCCAGGTGACCCAGGCCTGCCGCAACGATGCGCGCGTCACGCTTCTGGGGGCCTTCTTGCGGCGCACCAGCCTCGACGAACTGCCGCAGTTCTTCAACGTGCTGCAAGGGCGCATGTCCATCGTCGGTCCGCGTCCCCATGCCCTGGAGCACAACGAGTACTACAAGGATTTGGTCGAGTCCTACATGCAGCGCCACAAGGTCAAGCCGGGCATCACCGGCTGGGCGCAGGTTTGTGGCTACCGGGGCGAGACGGATACCCTAGAAAAGATGCAGAAGCGGGTGGAGTACGACCTCTGGTACATCGACAACTGGTCGTTGTGGCTGGACTTGAAGATCATCTTCCTGACAATGTTCAAGGGGTTCGTCGGCAAGAATGCCTATTGAGTGAGTCCCGGCGAGGGCCGTGGGAGGGCACTGCCAGTTGGCGGATGGCCGATGGGGTGGCGGCAGACGTGATGAAGCATTGCGAGCAGTTTCGCTTGCAAGTCGGCTTCTTTGTCAGCTCTTCCAGTTACCGATGATCTGGTCCGTTCCCAACATGGTGAAAACCCATTCTCGGCCGACTTTCTCTTTCTTGAACAGTTTCAGCTCGACCAGCCCATTCAAGGTCGCGGCGGCCGTATTGTAGGAGCAACCAAGGTTTTCCTTGACGTTGACGGCGGTGAATTCGAGGGCTATTCCGCTTTTGGCCACCTGGAAAACCGTTTTTTGCTTGTCCGTCAGCTTTTGATAAAGGCCGGATTTGAACAGGAAGGCATTGAACGCCTCCATATCCTCCAGTGTTTTGTTGCAAGTCTTCTTGAACTCCGAAATCGCCCGGATAACGATACGGCACTGATGGTCAGCGAAGTAGCTGAGATCCATATCGTCGGTCTCAGTGTAGAGATAGCTTTTCCCATACTGGATCGGAGCTTTTTTCAGTAATGTACTGATTGCAATATAACGGAAGGCGGCGAAATCCTGCTTGAACAGATACCAGTAGAAGAGTGAGCGAGCCACCCGTCCATTGCCGTCCCTGAACGGATGTTCGAAACCGATGCTGAAATGCAGAACGATCGCCTTGAGCAGTGGATGCAGGTAATCGCTGTTGTCGACGTCATGGTGATTGGCATTGGCCCATTCGGCGAGTCTTGCCAGCCGTTTTTCCAGTCCTTTGGCGGGGGGGGGCATATGTACGGTATTGCCGTCTCCATCCTGGACGATCACATCGTCCGTAGTGCGGAAGACACCTGGATAGTATTTTTCGTCATCGATTCCTGCCACGCCCACTTCGTGCAGTTCGGCAATGAGCACCGGCGAGAGCGCCTTGTGTCGGTTTTCCCAGGCGAACTGCATCATCCGGAAGTTGCCGACGATCATTTTTTCGTCCGGAGTCCGTGGGCCGCGCTGACGCTTGAGTAGATCCTTGGCCACCTTGGTGGTGGTGGCCGCCCCTTCCAGTTGGCTGCTGCCGATCGCTTCGTCCTCGACCAGATCGTTGAGCAGGTACTGGAGATGCCGGTGCTCGCCTATCTTGCCGCTCATCCACTCGAGGGCAGCGCTGGTGGTATGCCGGTCACTTTCCGATATGGCTATCTGCATGGCTGGCGTAAGCATCAGCTTGCCCACGATCGGCGGTTCGCCCAGGGGCAGTACGGGGCTGAGCTGCCGTTGTCGGGCGAGCTTCACGATGGACCAGGCCAGTACATGATCCAGCCCCTCGGGAAACCGGAAACGCAGCTCGTCGAAATGCAGATAACGCCCCTTGTCGTCCAGCGGAGCGAAGAGTTCGAGATACTTTTCCAGACTTGCCGGATTCCGCTCGGCGATTCGGCTCAAGGGGTTCGCAATCGGGGTGGGTGGTCGCTTGACCATGGCTATCTCAAAAATGAAGCGATTTGAGATGAGACTACACCATGGGGCGACTCATATCTCAGCTTTCGTCTTTTTTGAGATGAAGTACCTGCATGGTATGGGCTGCTCGCCATTCCGCCCGCAGGAGCGGTCACTTCGCATCCCGTAGAGGCGCTGGTATTCGGCGTCGGATTGCCTCGGAGACCCGTGCCCCGGAGCGGGTTTTCACGATTGTGGCGACAAGCGGAAGTCAGAAGCCCCGTGAGCAAGCTCGCTCGGGGCCTCGTGATCGCCCTGGCCGGCTCGTCACGATGACCAATGTTCCGACTGTCCGGCCGGGCAAGGCTTTCCTCCCATCCTCATCGACCGGCGCTTGCCCGTGGCTGGTCCGATTCCGCATTCCCGCCCGTTCTTCCTGTCCTTGGCTCGGCCATGCGGCTGCGACGGCCGGCTGTCCGATTGATATCGAATAGATCAACTATTGATATCATAACGCCATTGCTCATCCTGTTTCCGGTCGATGTATAAGTCACGGACAGCGGCTAGGTTAGACCTCTCATGAGGAATTGGTTTCCGACTCATGGCGATAATTTATCCGGGAATTGGTTCACCGTTTCGTAAAGGGAAAAAATAGTCAAATCAAAGATTAATGGTGGCTTCCAAGGTGACCGCTTGAACTCTTCGTGTTTTTCGACTCTATTTTTTTGCCTTGCCTTTCTCTTCTTGCCTACAATTCGTCTGCATACTGCAAGCCGGATTTTTCATGCGGGATGATGGCAATTTAATGGCTTAATGCCATTTATTAAACGGACTAAGCTATGCGTGGCCGAAGGAATATGGCTGTCAAGGCGCGAAGAAATATTTGGTCGGAACGGAGACATCTGGTCTTTGGAGCTCGGATCGCGTGTGATAACGTACCGCCTTTATTTTTTTACCTTATCCGAGCGACACAGTATGCGTAATGTACGTGAGAACAGCCTGCAGGCTGCCCTCAAGATCTGCAGAGGCAGTTTCATTTCGGTCGGCTTCTTCAGTTTTTTCGTCAATGCGCTGATGCTGGTCCCTTCCTTCTATATGCTCCAAGTGTATGGACGAGTTCTGACCAGCGGAAGCATAACTACACTTTTGATGCTCACGCTTATCATGACCGCGCTCATGGTGACCATGGGATCTCTGGAGTGGACGCGCTCCCGGATCATGGTCCGCATCAGCAGCAGGCTGGATGCCCTGCTCGGGCGAGATGTATACCGAGCAAGTTTCAAGCGGGCCCTGGACAGTGGCGGAATGGATGCTTCGGCGCAACCGCTCAATGATCTGACCGGGCTGCGGCAGTTTTTGACGGGAGCCGGACTTTTCGCATTCTTCGATGCTCCTTGGTTGCCGGTTTATATCGGAGTCATGTTCTTTTTCCATCCGTGGTATGGCTGGATCGCCATTGCCAGCGCGATCGTTCTGCTCTGTCTGGCCGCATTGAACGAGAAACTTACCGGCAAGGCCCTGGCGGAAGCCAACAAACAAAATATCGCGGCCAATCTTTACACCACCAAGAATTTGCGCAATGCCGAAGTGATCCAGTCCATGGGCATGTTGCATAGCCTCATTGCCCGCTGGAGTGTGCGCCAGAATAAAGTTTTGCACTTGCAATCGGTCGCCAGCGACAAGAGCGGTTTCATCACGTCTTTGTCGAAAACGTTCCGAATGCTCGTCCAGTCGCTGATTCTTGGCGTGGGCGCCTATTTGGCCATCAAGCAGGAAATCAATCCTGGCCTGATGATCGCCGGTTCGCTTCTGCTGGGGCGGGCACTGGCGCCGATCGATATGATGATCGGCGGTTGGAAGGGGTTCATCACTGCCCGTTCGCAGTATGCGCGGCTCAACGAGATTCTCGATCGGCAGAAATCCGAACAGGAGCGCATGTCGTTGCCGGCGCCCGAGGGCCGTGTCCAGGTGGAAAACCTGGTCGTCGGCGCGCCCGGCTCGAAGACGCCGATCCTGAAGAGTATCAGCTTCACCGTGCCGGCCGGTTCGGTCGTCGGCATCATCGGCCCGAGTGCCTCGGGCAAGTCCACCCTCGCCAGGGCACTGCTCGGCGTATGGGCGCCCCAGCACGGCGTGGTGCGTCTGGACGGCGCCGACATCAACAATTGGGACAAACGGGAACTCGGACCCTATATCGGCTACCTGCCCCAGGACATCGAACTCTTCGAGGGCAGCATCAGCGAGAACATCGCCCGCTTCGGCGAGATCGAGCCGGACAAGGTGATCCAGGCCGCCAGGATGGCCGGCGTGCACGAGATGATCCTGCAACTACCGGATGGTTACGACACCGTGATCGGCAGTGAAGGGATAAGCCTCTCCGGCGGTCAGCGCCAGCGCGTGGGGCTGGCCCGTGCCCTCTATGGCAACCCGCGCCTGCTGGTCCTCGACGAGCCGAACTCCAACCTGGACGACGTGGGCGAGCGCGCCTTGGCCAGTGCCATCCGGCAAATCAAGGCTACCAATGCAACCATTTTCATCATTACCCATCGAACCAACATCCTGGCTCAGTTGGACTCGTTGCTGGTGATGCACAACGGTACGCTCGCGCTTTCCGGCCCGCGCGACAAGGTGCTGGCCGAGCTCGCCGCTCAGCAGCAGACGGATTTGGCCAAGCAGGCCAGGATCTCGCCCGACGCCGCCCAGGCCGGCAAAGCTTGAACTAGAGAGACATAAATGACCGATGCAACCACCAACCCTCAGCTTGCCGAGCTGCCGACGTCCGACCATGGCACGCGCGCGATAGGTTTCCTGATCGTTTTCGTCATGTTCGGCATCTTCGGCACCTGGGCCGCTGTCGCTCCCTTGGACAGCGCGGCTCTGGCCCAGGGGGTCGTGACCGTGCAGACCTACCGCAAGACCGTGCAGCACCTCGAGGGGGGCATCGTCAAGGAACTGCACGCGCGCGACGGCGATATGGTCAAGGCTGGCGATCCGCTGATCGTCCTCGACGAAACGCAGATCCGCGCCGAAAACGAGGTGACCCGCAGCCAGTTGATCGCGGCGCAGGCGATGGAGGCCCGGCTGCGCGCCGAGCGCGACAATCTGGAAACCATCGATTTCTCCTCCATGCTCGAGCTAGACAGCCTGCGCGCGCGCGAGGCCCGCGACGGCGAAACCCAAGTGTTCACGGCCCGCCGCAACTCCCGCCTGGGCGAGGAGGCCGTGCTGGAAAAGCGCATCGGCCAGTTGCACGAGCAGATCAACGGTTTGAAAGGCGTGATCCGCACCAAGGGCAGCCTGCAGAACTCTTTCACCAAGGAAATCCGCGAACTGAAGGAGTTGCTGGCCGAGGGATTCGTCGACAAGCAGCGCTTGCTCGAGCAGGAGCGCAATCTCGACAAGCTGCGCGCCGAGATCGCCGACCACAGCTCGGAAATCACTAAGATCCGCTTGCAGATCAATGAAACCGAGCTGCAGATTCTCCAGCTCAACAAGGACTTCAACGCCGATGTCGTCAGCCAGTTAGCCGAGGTGCAGACCAAGGTCTTCGATCTGCAGGAGAAGAAGTCCGCCCTGGAGGACCGCCTGAGCCGCGTGGTGATCCGCGCGCCCGAGGACGGCATGATCCTGGGTATGACGGTGCATACCATCGGCGGCGTGATCAATCCGGGAACGCCCCTGCTGGACATAGTGCCGTCCATCTCCGATCTAGTCATCGAAGCCCAGGTCGCGCCCAGCGATATCGACCGAGTCGAGGTCGGCAAGTCCGCCGATATCCGCTTCAGTGGCTTTAACAGCCGCACGACCCCGGTCGTCGAGGGTAAGGTCCTGCGGGTTTCGGCCGACCGCCTGGTAGACGAGAAGAACGGTATGCCCTATTACCTGGCTCGCATCGGCCTGACCGAGGAGGGCGCCCGGCGCCTGGGCGAGCTCAGACTGCAACCGGGCATGCCAGCGGAGGTTTACATCAACACTGGCAAGCGCACCATGCTGCAATACCTGCTACAGCCGGCCACCGATGCGTTCGCCAGGTCGCTGATCGAGGAGTGATCGTGCAACGCACGCCCTACATTATGTTTCTGGCCCTGATGAGTGTCTCGGTGCAGGCCGCGCCCCCACGGAGCGATTCGCCGCCGGTCGTGCCGTCCGGCGCGGAAAAACGCGAAGTCCGCGCCTCGGAATACACCGCCGATTTGCTGCAGTTATACGGAGAGTCGCGGTTGGAGGACCCGCGGGTCCTGGCCGCCTATGCACGCGCCCAGGCCGGCAAGGAGCGGCAACGCGAGGCGCTGGGAGAGTTGCTGCCGCAGGTTTCGGCGAGCACCGTATTCAGCCGCAACACGCGCGACGACGATGCGGCGCGCAACTCCTACGACACGGAACGTTATTCCCTCACCTTGACCCAGCATCTTTACAACAAGCCCGCCTGGGAGAATTACCAGCGCTTCAAGAGTCTGGCCAAACGCGACCAGTCCGAGGCCGAGGATGCCCAGGCGGAAGCGGCCATCGACCTGGCGCAGCGCTATTTCGTCGCCCTGGCTTCCGACGACGAACTCGAGCTGGTTCTGGCCGAGCGCCGCGCTACCCAGAAGAACCTGGACCGCGTCAATGCGCTTTACGAAAAGCAACTGGCGATGATCACCGACGTCCTCGATCTCCGGGCGCGCATCGATGCGCTGGCCGCCGATGAGGTCGACGCGCGCAACCAGGTTCGTCTCAGCCGCGAGGAACTTTCCGAAGTCATCGGGCGCCCCGTGCAGGAGCGGCTCAGCCGTATCCGCGACGACATCGAATTACAGGCTCCCGAGGAGACCCTGGAGGTCTGGATTGATCGCGCCATCGCCGCCAACCCGGGGCTCAAGGCGCGGCAAGATGCGCTCGCGGCGGCCGATGCGGCCATCCGCGAAGGAAATGGCGGGCACTATCCCTCCCTCAGTCTCAACCTGTCGGCGCTGCGCAGCGACGCCGGCTACGACAACAACCTGACGAGCCGCTATGACAACTATTCGGCCGGTATCGCCCTGCAGGTACCCATCTACAGCGGCGGTTCCACCTCCGCCCGGGTCCGTGCGCTGCACAGCGACCGGGATTCGGCCGAGCAGGAGCTCGAGGCGATGCGGCGTCAGGTGTTCAAGGAAACCACCAGCGCCTATCTCACGGCTCAGGCCAACGTGGAGCGGATTCGCGCTTCGCGCAATGCGCTCGAATCGGCGAAGAAGTCCACGGAAGCCGCCGAAAAGGGCTTCCAGTTCGGCGTGGTGAACGCGGCCGACGTGTTGACCAACGTGCAGAACGAGTACCGGGCACGGCGCGATCTCCTGAAAGCCGAGTACGACTTCATCACCAATCTTCTGGTTCTGAATCGCTGGGCCGGCAGGCTGTCCAAGCAGGCCATCGAGAACGTCAACATATGGCTCGCCCAGGGCGCTCCGGAAAGTGCCACCAGGCGCAACGCATCGCGCTGAGGACATGGGGCGACGGGCAGTCGGGTGGATGGCCGAAGCCATCCACCAGGGCGGACAGGCTTGCGGCGTCGTCCGCCCGGTGAACAGCGTAGCGGGAAAGGCGCCTTTCCCGCCGAACCTGGAACGACTCTCGCCGGCCAAATCTGCGACAATCGCGGCTTTTCAGCGAATCGCCAACGGCTGTCCATGACCGACGCAATGCCCGCTTTCGACTCTCTCCTGAACAACCTCGACCACGCCCTGATCGCCGATCGTCACCGGCTGCGCCGCCAACTTCACGAACTGCGCAAGAAGTCGGGGACGCCACAGTCCGACGAGGCGAGGCTGGCGCACTGGCTGGAGCGCTTCCAGGCCTCCTGCGCCAGGGTCGAGGCGCGGCGGACCAGCGTGCCGGCGCTGCACTACGACGACCAGTTGCCCATCGCCGCCAAGCGCGAGGAGATCAAGGCGGCGCTTGAGAAACATCAAGTGCTGGTGATCGCCGGCGAGACCGGTTCGGGCAAGACCACCCAGTTGCCGAAGATCTGCCTGGAGATCGGTCGCGGTGCGCACGGCCTGATCGGCCACACCCAGCCCCGGCGCCTGGCGGCGCGCAGCGTGGCGACCCGGGTGGCGGAGGAGATCGGCTCGCCGCTGGGCGAGCTGGTCGGCTATCAGGTGCGCTTCGAGGACCAATCCAACGAGCGCAGCCTGATCAAGCTGATGACCGATGGCATCCTGCTCGCCGAGACCCAGCACGATCGCTACCTGGAGCGCTACGACACCATAATCGTCGACGAGGCCCATGAGCGCAGCCTGAACATCGACTTCCTGCTTGGCTACCTGAAGACCCTGTTGCCGCGCCGGCCCGACCTCAAGGTCATCATCACTTCGGCGACCATCGACCTGGAGCGCTTCTCGAAGCACTTCGATGGCGCGCCCATCGTCGAGGTGTCCGGGCGCACCTACCCGGTGGAAACCTGGTACCGCCCACTGGCCGCCGAGGTGGACGAGGAGGGCAATCGGGTCGAGGACGACCTGAGCGTCGACCAGGGCATCCTCGCCGCCCTTGACGAGATCGCCGCCCACGAGCGCTCGGTCGGCAAGCGTCCCGGCGACGTGCTGGTGTTTTTGCCCGGCGAGCGCGAAATCCGCGACTGCGCCGAGGTACTGCGCAAGGCCAACTTGAAACACACCGAGGTCCTACCGCTCTACGCCCGCCTGACCCCGGCCGAGCAGCAGAAGATCTTCCGCCCGGCGGCCGGGCGCAAGATCGTCCTGGCGACCAACGTAGCGGAAACCTCGCTCACCGTGCCGGGCATCCGCTACGTGATCGATAGCGGCACGGCGCGGATCAGCCGCTACAGCTACCGCGCCAAGGTCCAGCGCCTGCCCGTCGAAGCCATCTCCCAGGCCAGCGCCAACCAGCGCAAGGGGCGTTGCGGGCGGGTGGAGCCGGGCATTTGCGTGCGCCTTTACAGCGAGGAGGATTTCCTCGCCCGTCCGGCGTTCACCGATCCGGAAATCCTGCGCACCAACCTCGCCGCGGTGATTCTGCAGATGCTCCACCTGCGCCTGGGCAGCATCGAGGATTTTCCCTTCATCGAGCCGCCGGACGGCAAGGCGATCAGCGACGGCTTCAACTTGCTGCAGGAGCTGTCCGCGGTCACCCGCGAAGGCCAACTCACTTTGCTCGGTCGTCAACTGGCGCGCCTGCCGGTGGACCCGCGCCTGGGCCGCATGCTGCTGGAGGCCGCCCGCCTGGGCAGCCTGGAAGAGGTACTGATCGTCGCCAGCGCGCTGTCCGTGCAGGACGTGCGTGAGCGTCCGATGGAACGCCAGCAGGCCGCCGACCAGGCCCATGCCCAGTGGAAGGACCCGGATTCCGACTTCGCCGCGCTGATCAACCTCTGGCGCGGCTTCGAGGAGCAGCGCCAGGCGCTGGGCTCCAATGCCCTGCGTACGTGGTGCCGGAAGAATTTCCTCAACTACCTGCGCCTGCGCGAATGGCGCGACGCCCACCGCCAGCTCGCGCTGATCGTGCGTGAACTCAAGCTCGGCATGGGCCAAGCGGTGGATGGCTCCGGCCATCCACCTTACGCAAAATCCGACTCCCGTAGGGTGGAAAACGCCGAAGGCTTTTCCACCAAACAGGGCCGTAGGATGGACAACGGCGAAGCCTTGTCCAGCGAAGTGCCCGCCCCGACCACCGACAACAAGGTCAACGCCGTCGTGCGCCAGCAGGTCGAGGCCAGCGAGGCTGCGCAGAAGGCCAGGAACTACTCCGCCGTGCACAAGGCTATCCTCTCCGGCCTGCTCAGCCAGATCGGCCAGAAGACCGAGGAGGGGGACTACCTCGGCGCCCGCCAGCGGCGTTTCTGGATTCACCCCTCCAGCGTGATCGGCCGCAAGAAGCCGGTCTGGGTGATGGCCGCCGAACTGGTCGAGACCACCAAGCTGTTCGCGCGCATGGTGGCGAAAATCGAGCCGGACTGGATCGAGCCGCTGGCCGGCCATCTGCTCAAGAAGAACCATTTCGAACCGCATTGGGAGAAGAAGCGCGGCCAGGTCGTCGCCTTCGAGCAGATCACTCTCTACGGGCTGATCGTGGTCGGTCGCCGTCCGGTGCACTACGGGCCAGTCGATCCGCAGGTTTCCCGCGAGCTGTTCATCCGCGAGGGGCTGGTGCGCGGCGAGATCGCCAGCCGCGCCAGGTGCCTGAGCGCCAACCGCGAACTGCTGGAGCTGCTCGACGAGCTGGAGGCCAAGGCGCGCCGGCGCGACATCCTCGCCGACGAGGAAACCCTGTTCGCCTACTACGAGGCGCGCTTGCCGGCGGACATCTGCCAGACTGCAAGTTTCGACAACTGGTACCGACGCGAGAGCGCGAAGGACCCGCAGCTTCTGATGATGCGCGAGGAGGACGTGCTGGCCCGCGACGCCAGTGAGGTTACCGCCGTGCAATACCCCGACAGCCTACGCCTCGGCGAGCTGCAATTGCCGCTGACCTATCATTTCGAGCCAGGCCATCCCCGCGACGGGGTGACCGTCCGCGTGCCGGCGCCGCTGTTGCCGCAATTGCCGGCCGAACGTCTCGACTGGCTGGTGCCGGGCCTCCTGGAGGCCAAGTGCGTGGCCTTGGTGCGCAACCTGCCCAAGGCGATCCGCAAGAACTTCGTGCCGGTACCGGACTTCGTCAAGGCCGCGCTGGCCAAGATGGCCTTCGCCGAAGGCGCCTTGCCCGAAGCGCTGGGCCGCGAGCTCACGCGCATGACCGGCGCCCGCGTGCCCGAGGAGGCCTGGATGGAGGCCTCCGTCCAGCTCGAAAATCACCTGAAGATGAACATTGAGGTAGTCGATGCGCACGGCAAGTTCCTCGGCGAGGGCCGCGACCTGGCCGAACTGACCGCCCGCTTCGCCAAGGCCAGCCAGGCGGCCTTGGCCATCCCGCAACGCAAGGCCGATGCCGCGCCGGTCGAGGCCAAAGGCTTCGCCCCGCTGGCGGAAAAGACCCAGCAGAAAATCGCCGGCCTCTCCATGACCGTGTTCCCGGCACTGGTGGAAGAGGCCGGCACGGTGAAGGAGAACCGCTTCCCGACCCAGGCCGAGGCCGACTTCCAGCACCGCCGCGCCCTGCAACGCCTGCTCCTGCAGCAATTGGCCGGACCGGCCAAGCAGTTGCGCGGCAAGCTACCGGGACTCACCGAGCTCAGCCTGCTGTACCGCGACATGGGCAAGCCGGACGCCTTGGTCGAGGACATTCTCCTGGCCAGCCTTGACGCCAGCATCCTCGATGGCGAGCCGCAACTGCCCCGCGACGGTGCCGCGCTGGCCGCGCTGGCCGAGCGCAAGCGCAATGGCTGGGCCGAACAGGCCGGCCGCCTGGCGAAGCTGGTGCTGGACATCCTCAAGCTGCGCCACGACCTGCAGAAGCGTTTCAAGGGGCGCATCGACCTGGCCCAGGCCGTCGCCCTCAACGACATCAAGGCCCAGCTCGCCCGGCTCGTCTTCCCTGGCTTCGTCCGCGACACGCCCGCCGAGTGGCTGCGCGAGTATCCCCGCTACCTCAAGGCCATCGAGCAGCGCCTCGACAAGGTCGGCGGCCAGCTCCAGCGCGACCGCGTCTGGAGCGGCGAACTCACCGGTCTCTGGGAACAGTACCGGGCGAGAGCCGCCAAGCACGCCCAGGAAGGCAAGCGCGACCCCAACCTGACCCTGTACCGCTGGATGCTGGAGGAATACCGGGTGTCGCTGTTCGCGCAGCAGTTGGGGACGAAGATACCGGTGTCCGATAAGCGGTTGGCAAAGCAATGGTGCCTAGTTGATGCATAGAGGCGGAGGACCCCTCTTCCGGGCGGAAGAGGGGAATTTCAGAGCTTGAACACCGCCACGGACTGGTGCAGCAGTTGCGACTGCTCTTTAAGCGAATGTGCCGCGGCGGAGGCCTGTTCCACCAGCGCGGCGTTTTGCTGAGTGACGGAGTCCATCTGCGCTACCGCCTGGTTAATCTGCTCAATGCCGTGGCTCTGTTCGTTAATGGAAAGGGCGATTCCCGCCATCAGATCCGACACCTGCTTAATGGCGGTGATGATCCGCTTCATGCTTTCACCCGCGCTGCCCACCAGTTCGCTGCCCTGAGTGACCTGCTCACCGGTCTGCTCAATCAGCTCTTTAATCTCTTTCGCCGCGACTGACGAGTGCTGTGCCAGGTTGCGCACTTCGCTTGCCACCACCGCGAAACCGCGCCCTTGTTCTCCAGCGCGCGCGGCTTCCACGGCGGCGTTCAGGGCCAGAATATTGGTCTGGAAGGCAATATCTTCAATAATTTTGATAATGTTCTCGATTTTTCCGGAGCTCGATTCGATATTGCGCATGGAAACGATAACGTCATTGACGATATTGTCGCCTTCCTGGACTGCGCCGCGCATGGTGTTGGCGAGGCTGTTGGCCTGATGGGCGTTTTCGGAGGTGTGTTTCACCATTGAGGTGATCTGCTCCATGCTGGCGGCGGTTTCACCGAGCGACGCGGCCTGCTCTTCGGTACGCGCGGAAAGATCGGTGTTCCCGGCGGCGATTTCTTCCGATGCATGCGCCACCGCTTCGCTCGATTCCCGCACCTGGCCGATGATGGTGGAAAGCGACAGGCGCATCCGCTCCAACGAGTGCATCATTTCGCCAATTTCATCTTTTACGCTAGAGATGACAGGCGTGTGCAACTGGCCGGCTGCAATCTTATTGCAGTGGGCTTTGGCGGCGTCCAGCGAGTTGAGCACCCGGCGTTTAAGCAGCACAAACACGGCGGCGATAAGCAGCAAGAACACCAGCGCGAAGAGGGCGGTGGCTGTCAGGCTTGAGACAAAGCCGTCCTGCGCGTCCTGATTAAGGGTGTGGGCGTAGGCTTCACGAAACTCCAGCAGGGCGTCGAGCGCCTGTTCAAACTGGCGATCCAGTTGCGGCACCGCCGTTGTCACCAGGGCGTAATAGCGCGCGCTGTCGTTTTGCGCGACGGCATCCAGCAGCGGACGCAAACCCTGCTCGAGATAGGCCTGCCAGGTATGACGGTAGGTATCGGCCAGCGCGGCTTCACCGGGCTGTTTTGGTGCTTCCAGATATTGCGCAAACGCCGCGTCAGCTTTCACCAGCACCGCTTTGGCGGTCTCGCGTGATTGCTGCGCTTTTTGTGCATCGCCCTGAGTCTGGCTCTGCATGGCCTCCATGGCGCGCACGCGCATGGTGCGGCTGTGGTTGATGGGGTCGATGACCGAGAGCACCACGCGGATCTCTTTATTCACGTTATCGAGAGACTGGTTACTACGGGTGAGAAACCAGATGTTCGATACGGTACCGGCAAGAAAAATAAATAATAACAAGCTGAAAACAATGAGGGAAAAGCGCCTTATTGACATGTTGGATCCTTGTATGGAAAGAACAGCCTGTACCCCCAGCCGACGGTGCTGAAACGATTCACTGCCGCTTCGTAAGATTATCGGTCAGAGGCGCTGAAAATTTAGCCTGATCGTCACAGTCCTCTGCGTAACAACAGCTTATGGATGGCACAACAGAGGATTGCTGCTTATGGCTCGGCGGCGGGCGTAATAGGTTTTGGAAAAATCCGGACCGGTAAAATTGTCGCCATAACAATCGACTGATGCTTCCCAAAGATTGACGCCCCATCATCTCCGGGTATATACCCCTACCCCATGCTTCCCACTCCCTGCCTCTGCACCAAACTCCGCCGGGCCACGCGTAGCGTGAACCGGCTGTACGACGATGCCCTCGCCGGCGTCGGGCTGAATGCCGCGCAATATGCGTTGCTGCGCAACCTCGAACGGCTGCGGCAGCCGAGCATCACGGAACTGGCCGAGGCGATGGGGCTGGATCGCAGCACTCTCGGACGCAATCTGCGAGTGCTGGAGGGCAAGGGGCTGTTGGCGCTGCAGGGCGGCGAGGATCAGCGTAACCGGCTGGTATCTCTGACCGCCGCGGGCAGGGCTTGCCTCGACGCGGCGAGACCTGCCTGGGAGCAGGTGCAGGAGCGGCTCGGGCAGCGCCTCGGAGCGCAAAAGCGCAACGCCTTGATGGCGCTGCTGGACGAACTGGAAAGCCTCGGCTGATTTTTTCACGAATAAGCGGGTATATACCCGTAAAGGATAGTTCATGACTTCGACGATGTGGCGCACCAGTGGCTGGGTCCTGCTGGGTGCTTCGCTGATCCTGGCCTTGTCGCTGGGCGTGCGCCATGGCTTCGGCCTGTTCCTGGCGCCGATGAGCGGCGAGTTTGGCTGGGGCCGGGAGGTGTTCGCCTTCGCCATCGCCCTGCAGAACCTGATCTGGGGACTGACGCAGCCCTTCACCGGGGCACTGGCCGACCGCTACGGCGCGGCGCGGGCAGTGGTCGTCGGCGGGCTGCTCTATGCGCTGGGGCTGGTGCTGATGGCGCTGGCCGATTCGCTCTGGACACTATCGCTGAGCGCGGGCCTGCTGATTGGCATCGGTCTGTCCGGCACCTCTTTCTCGGTGATCCTCGGCGTGGTCGGGCGTGCCGCGCCGGCGGAGAAACGCAGCATGGCGATGGGCATCGCCGCGGCCGCCGGTTCCTTCGGCCAATTCGCCATGCTGCCCGGCACCCTCGGCCTGATCGGCTGGCTCGGCTGGTCGTCGGCACTGCTGGCGCTCGGGCTGCTGGTCGCTCTGATCGTGCCGCTGGTGGGATTGCTGAAGGATCGCCCGCAGCCGCCGCAGACTCATGAACAGAGCCTGGGCGAGGCGTTGCGCGAGGCGGCCGGTCACGGCGGATTCTGGCTGCTGGCGCTGGGTTTCTTCGTCTGTGGCTTCCAGGTGGTGTTCATCGGCGTGCACCTGCCGGCCTATCTGGTGGACCGGCACCTACCGGCCCAAATCGGCACCACGGTGCTGGCGCTGGTGGGGCTGTTCAATGTGTTCGGCACTTATCTCGCCGGCTGGCTCGGCGGGCGCTATGCCAAGCCGCCGCTGCTGAGTGCGCTCTATCTACTGCGCGCCGTGGTGATCCTCGCCTTCGTCTACCTGCCGCTCAGCGAGTGGAGCGCCTATGCCTTCGGCATGGCTATGGGTCTGTTGTGGCTGTCCACGGTGCCCTTGACCAACGGCATCGTGGCGACTCTGTTCGGCGTGCGCAACCTGTCGATGCTCGGCGGCATCGTGTTCCTCTTCCATCAGCTCGGCGCCTTTCTCGGCGGCTGGCTGGGCGGCTGGCTCTACGACCGTACGGGCAGCTACGAACTGGTCTGGCAGATCTCCATCGCCCTCAGTCTGGTGGCCGCGCTGCTCAACTGGCCGGTACGCGAACAGCCGGTGGCGCGCCTACGCGCGGCCGAAGCGGGATGAGCGGCTGGTTGGTGCGTCTGGCGGCCGGCGTATTGCTCGGCCTGTTGGCGCTCCTCGCCTGGTGGGGCTGGCGACAGGGCGGGCTGGCCCTGTTGCAGTTGGGGATGGGTGTTTGCTGAGGCAAGGAGGATCGCTCCTTCGGCCCACTGCTTTCCGATAGCCGGGACTACCTTCCGTCGCATGGCTTTCCGTCCGTATCCGCTGAGCGAACTTGCTCGCGATGCTCCCGGCCGGGGGCGATCTTCATCGCCGATGAGTCCGCTCCCGCGCTCCGGCACGCCGCGTCCCGGCCGGCCAGCGTGCCGCTCGTCCATCATCGTTTCTACCTTCCGAGCCGTCCCAGCGCCATCCAGGCCAGAGCTGGATAGCAGGCGTAGTGCAGGCCGAACAGCATCAGCCCGACCGGGCTGTGTTCGTACTGCTGCTCCATCATGCTCAGCAGGCCGATATAGAGCACGCCGAGGCCCAGGCCGTAGTACAGGACGATGCGCCGGCGCTCTTCGGGCCAGGGCGCGCGGTGGTTTCGCCAGACGAAGACCAGAGCCATGCCGGCGGCGATCAGGCCGGCGATCAGCAGGGTGGCGAGCAGGCCGCCGACCTTGACGAAGGTGCGCAGCAGCAGGTTGAGCAGGATGCTCGCCAGCATGCCGCCGAGGGCATAGTGGCCGGGCCGTGGGGCGGGAATGGGCATGGGAAGGTGCCGTCCGTAGGAAAGCGGGGTGCTGCACCATAATCCAGCGCCAAAGCCCGCGACAAGCGTTCCGCTGCCCGCCTGGCATGGACTAGCCTGTTCGGAAAACCCCCCCGGGAGGATAGCCATGGACAGCACAATACGTACTGGATGGATTCCTGCCTTGATCATCGGTAGTGCCCTGGTCTTTTCCGGTTGGGCGGTGGGGCAGGGAGTGGAAGGTTTTCGCGCGGCGGACCGTACGGTGACGGTGAATGGACTCACCAACCTGGATGTGAAGAACGATTTCGCGGTCTGGACACTGGCCTTTCGGCGAGATAGCGACAAGCTCGCCGAGGTGCGACGGAGTCTGAAACTGGATCGCGACCGGATCGTGATCTTTTTGCGCGAGAAGGGCTTCAGGGCCGACGAGATCGAGGTCCATCCACTGCAGGTCGAGGATCTGCCGGGCCGCGAAGCCTCGTCGCAGCAGGCGGGACAGCATTTCAACGGCCAGGGCCGGGTGCTGGTGAAGACCACGCGGGTCGATACGGTACTGCGGGTGGCCGGCCAGATCGATCCGCTGATCGCGGCGGGCATCCAGTTCGAATCCGAGCCGAGGCCCGCGCCGGCGGCAGCTTTGAGGCGCTGAGGCCGGGCGTCGTCGGGCGGTTTCGGCTGTCCGGGCGATGGGCGCGCGGACTGGTTTTCTCGCCCTGCGCACTTTCCATTCGGCCCGCCGCTTCGCGGCGCAATTCCCCGTGCCTCGATGGTCCGCTCTAAATCGCCGGTTTCCCGCACAACTAAGGCCGTTTCCGCTTGGGTGAACTTTTATTTTCTTCGCTTGTATAATGCTGCCGGTGCTATCAAGACGCAATTATTCGGATGATTGAAAATGAAGGGGTTGATGACAACGGGTTCCGGCCCGTTCGGGCGTTTTCGGGGAGATGGCCGTGGCGCCCGTGTATGTACTGGATGGGCTCCGGCGCTGATCGTCGGTAGTGCCCTGGTCTTTTCCGGTTGGGCGATGGGGCAGGGCGTGGGAAGCCTTCGTACAGGAGACACTGCGGTGACGGTGGATGAACTCACCGACCTGGACGTGGCGGGTGGCTCCGTGGTCTGGACGCTGGCCTTTCGGCGCAGCAGCGACAAGTTCGACGAAGTGAAACGGAATCTGAAACTGGATCGCGACCGGATCGTGGTCTTCCTGCACGAGAAGGGCTTTCGGCCCTACGAGATCGAGGTTTATCCGCTACAGGCTCCGCTGCCGCAGGGGCACGAGGCTGCGCTGCGGAAGACGGGAATACGTTTCGATGGCCAGGGCCGGGTGCTGGTGAAGACGAAACGAGTCGATGCGCTGGCGCGGGTGGCCAGTCAGGTCGATCCGTTGATCGGGGCGGGCATCCAGTTCGAAGCCGAGCCTGGGCACGCGGCCGCGGTCTTGACGAGGTAGGGCGGGCAACGAAGTGCGCCGGGGATGCCCAGGCGCCCCTCGGCTGCCCAGGCACGCGGGAGCGGGTCAGTGTTCCGTCGCGGCCCGCCCGGCCGGCGCGCTTCGCGCCGGGATGCCCTGCAGCTTCCAGGCCTGGAAGAAGATCAGCAGGCCGAGGATCGCGGTGACCGCGCCGACATAGCCGGTGACGCTCCAGCCGAGGCCGGCGCCGATGGCCAGGCCGCCGAGCCAGGGGCCGAGGGCGTTGGCGATGTTGAAGGCGGCGTGGTTGGAGGCGGCGGCCAGGGTCTGCGCCTCGGTGGCCACATCCATTAGGTGGGTCTGCAGCGGCGGCGACAGGGCGACCATGGTGCCCACGGCGAAGATCGCCGGCAGGATGGTCCAGAGCGAGTGGACCGACATCGGAAAGAGCAGCAGCACCGCGGTGCTCCACGATAGTACCAAGGCGACGGACTTGAATTTCAGCCGGTCGAACAGCCAGCCGCCGGCGATGTTGCCGACGATGGTACCGAGGCCGAAGGCGGCCAGGCCGAACGGAATCCAGTTTTCGTGCACCCCGGTCACTTCCAGCAGGGTCGGCGCCAGGTAGCTGAACACGCAGAACATGCCGGCGAAACCGATCGCGCTGATGGCCAGCGCTAGCCACACCTGGGGTTGGTTGAAGGCGCGAAGTTCGCGTATCGGGTTGCTGGTTTCCTCATGACGGCTCACCGGCAGGTAGATGAACACCAGGGCCACGGTGAGCAGGGCGATGGCGCCGACCAGGGCGAAGGCGCTGCGCCAGCTCAGCCATTGACCGAGCCAGGTGGCCAGCGGGTTGCCGACCAGAATGGCAACGGTCAGGCCCGTCATCACCCGGCTGACCGCGTTGGCGCGTTTGTCCGGCGATGCCATGGAGGCGGCCACCAGCGAAGCGACGCCGAAGTAGGCGCCGTGGGGCAGGCCGGCGATGAAACGATAAAGCATCAGGGCGTGATAATCCGGTGCCAGGGCGCTGGCGAAGTTGCCGGTGGCGAAGAACAGCATCAGCAGCATCAGCAGAATGCGGCGTGGCAGGCGGGCGCCGAGGATCGCCAGCAGCGGCGCGCCGACCACCACGCCCAGGGCGTAGGTGCTGATCACATGCCCGACCTGGGGTTCACTGATGTTCAGATCCTGGGCCACGTTCGGCATCAGGCCCATGATGGTGAACTCGCCGGTGCCAATACCGAAACCGCCCATCGCCAGGGCCAGTTCGATCAATAGGATTGCGCGAGCGGAAAGCTGCGGCGTACCTGCTCGAGCGTGCTCGGTCATGTGAACCTCGAATAAAAAGTGGGATCGCAAGGCTGGGAAGGGAAGAAAGCCTTTTCATTATTCCCGTATCGACGACTTGAGAAAACCACTGTAGTCGCTCAAGGACGCGCTTTCAGAGAGATGGCCGGTTTGTCGGGCCTGGCCGTGGCCGGTGGTTCGCGCAGGGCGTGCCCGCATTCCCGGGCAGATGGCGAAAATGACTCTGGAGGCGGCGCCAGCCGTGCCTTCGGCGACTTTCGGGCAAAGCGGCGGGGAGCCCGACAGGTGGCGAGTATGGATCACAGGGGCGCGAGTGCCTCCGGGGAGCCCCGAATCGGGTAGTCCTTGCGTTGGGTTACTCCATGGCAATGACAAACTATTTTGGAATAAATTATTTATCCGCCTTTCCGACGGCGGGACCGTCGTTCCGTACCGGCCAAAGAGGCGTTCACCGAGAATTCTTGACGCAAAAAATTACATTTTTCAGGCCGCGTCCCGGTAGATCTTGGGTAACTCGCCAGTCCACTGCTTGAACGCTCGGGTGAACGCGGACGGCTCGGAAAAGCCCAACTGCCGGGCGACCTGGCTGATCGGCATGGAAGGCTGGGTCAGGTAGTGGATGGCCATGTCGCGGCGCATGCCGTCCTTGATGCTCTGGAAGCGGCTGCCTTCGGCGCTGAGCCGGCGGCGCAGAGTGCGTTCGGTCAGCCTGGCCTTGGCCGCCAAGCGGGTGATCGTCCAGCTCAACCTCGGCTGTAATCCGCTGCTGGAAGGGCTGCACGACATCCACGTCCCGGCGGATCGCCGGCCGATTCCCCTGGTCCGGGACGATGATCGCATCGGCACGCCGGCCATCGAGATCGATCCGGCGAAGTTTGCCGCCATCGTCATCTGCGATACGCCCGAGAGACGGCCTACCCGACCCGACGCTGCCGCCGGACAACGAAACTTAGGGCAAGCGCACGAAGGAGCGGGGCGGTCGTTCGCTACCTCCCCCGCGTGTGGGAGAGGAGCGGGGAGATGGAAAAGGAAGAGGGGAAGTGCTCGTCCTGCCATGACCAGGGCAATCGCATGAAGTACTCGCCTGATACCAGACTGGAAAGATTGTGTGCCTGGTCGTTCCGGCCTGGTCTTCAAATCCGGTGCATCGGCTGCTTGCCGAGGGGCCGGGCAGTCCCTGTTTCGGCCCCCCGGCCGAGTCACTTTCTCTTTGCGCGCGCAAAGAGAAAGTAACCAAAGAGAAAGCGCGCCCGGTCATTCGGCCCCGGCTACGCCGGGGTTCCCTCGCTCCGGCGCTGCTGCGAGGGTCGTCGCACAAGGGGCATCCATGCCCCCTCGTACGACTCTCGCCGCCTTCCCGCGGCTCGCCCCTCTACGCGACGCCTGCGCTCGGCCTTCTGAACGGGAGTCGGGCTCCGGGTTGCCTGAAAGCGCTTTCGCTCTTGCGGCACGGCTTGTCAGGCAACGCCGAATGCCCCCTTCAGGAGGCCGAGCGGAATCGTCGTGGAAGGGGTCGAGCGGCAAGGACGCCGCGAGAGCCGCGATGGGCTATGGATGGCCCTTCGCGGCGAGCCCCTGGAGCGGCGATGTAGGGAGGGAACCCGGAGCGAAGCGCAGGGCCGGATGAGGGGGTGGCCTTCTTTTGGGTTACTTTTTCTTGGCCAGGCAAGAAAAAGTGACTCGGCCGGGGGGCCGAAACGGGGACTGTCCGGCTACTCGGCAAGCAGCCATGCCAAGGCTCACACAATCTTTCCAGTCCGGTATCGGAAAGACATTTCATGCGATTGCCCTGCTGCCATGACTCTTCCCATCTGGGCCACCGCGCGTTCTGTGCTACCGTTTCGCCTTTCGTGAATCGACGAAGGCGAGGCGCCATGGACAACCGGGCCGGCGAGATGCAGGTATTCGTCCGGGTGGTGGAAACCGGCAGCTTTTCCGAGGCCGCCCGCCAATTGCTGACCAGCCCTTCAACCATCAGCAAGCTGGTCCTGCGCATCGAGCAGCGGCTCGGGGTGCGCCTGTTCGAGCGTTCCACGCGCCACCTGGGGCTGACGGACGAGGGCCGCCTGTACTACGAACGCAGCCAGGCGCTGCTCGCCGAGCTGGACGACATTGAGCAGGCGCTCGCTAGGGGGGCGAACCATGCGCGCGGCACTGTACGGGTGAATGCTTCGGTGGGCTTCGGCACCTGGGGCATCGAACCGCTGCTGCCGGCCTTCTGGGAGGCCCATCCGGATATCCTGGTGGACCTGTCGCTGTCCGACGATCTCGTCGATCTCTATCTGGAGCGCACCGATATCGCCTTTCGCGTCGGTGCCCTGGCCGATTCGACATTGCGCGCGCGCAAGATCGGCATTGCCCGGCGGCGCATGGTCGCCGCGCCGACCTATCTGGAGCGGCATGGGCTGCCGGCCCGCATCGAGGACCTCGACCGGCACAACTGCCTGGGCTTCAATTTCCGCCGCGCCAGCCCGGTCTGGCCGCTGCGCCAGGGTGGGCGCATCGTCGACCGCATGGTGCGCGGCAACCTGTTGGCCAACAACGGCGAGACGGTGCGCCGCCTGGCCATCGCCGGGGCCGGTATCGCCCGGCTGGCCGATTTCCATGTCGACCACGACATCGCCGCCGGGCGGCTGGTCGAGGTGCTCGCCGAGAGCGGCCACGATTGCGAGGAGGTCCATGCCCTCTACCCGGGCGGGCGGCATCCGCCTCAGCGGGTACGGGTGTTCCTCGACTTCATGGTGCCGCGTCTGCAGGCGTTCATGAAACACTCTTGAGCGCGGCCGGCGCTTTTGCCGGCGGGATTTAGAAAGTGCCGGGATAGTTGCCGCCGTCGAGCAGCAGGTTCTGCCCGGTCATGTAGCCGGCATGGATGCTGCGTGAGGAAGGCGCAGAAGGCGCCGAACTCGTCGGCGCAGCCGAAGCGGCCGGCCGGGATGCCTTGGCGGCGCCGTTCGCCGACGGCCTCGGGCGTCTGCGCCGTGGCCCTAGCGGCGTTGTCCAGGGTCTGGCGCAGGCGCTCGGTGTCGAAGGCTCCGGGCAGCAGGTTGTTGATCGTCACGTTGCGCCCGGACAGGCGCGGCTGGCGGGCCAGGCCGGCGACGAAGCTGGTCAGGCCGCTGCGCGCGCCGTTGGAGAGGCCGAGGATATCGATCGGCGCCTTCACCGCCGCCGAGGTGATGTTCACCACCCGGCCGAAGCCGCGTGCGGCCATGCTGTCCACCGTGGCTCGGATCAGCTCGATCAGCGTGAGCATGTTGGCCTCCACGGCCCGCAGCCAGTCTTCGCGGCTCCAGTCGCGAAAATCGCCCGGTGGCGGTCCGCCGGCGTTGTTGACCAGGATGTCGACCTGCGGACAGGCGTCGAGGGCGGCCCGGCGCACTTCGTCGCGGGCGATGTCGCCGACCACGCTGTGCACCTCGATCGCCGGGTGCAAGGCGCGCAATTCCGCCGCCTTCGCCTCCAGCGCCTCACTGCCGCGGGCATTGACGACCAGGCTCACCCCTTCCCATGCCAGGGCCGTCGCGCAACCCTTGCTGAGTCCCTTGCTGGCGGCGCAGACCAGTGGCCAACGTCCGGCGACTCCCAGATCCATGTCGGTTTTCCTCTATCGGCTCATGGAGTGGCGGTCGGTACGGATTACCGCCATGCAATCCGTTTTCCCGCTCCCCCGGTTCCGAGCCGCGCACCCGGCAGGCGGCACCCGGACTTCTGGGATGGCCCGGCTATTGTCCCTCGACCAGCGCCTTCAGGTGCTCCAGACCGGCATGGTAGAAGCTCTCGAAGTCCGCGGCGATTTCCAGCGCATCGACGCCCTGGTTGCGGAAGCGGCTGGACCAGACCGCTCGCGACTTACCGTCGCCTTCGTCGTGGACCGCCACCTGGCCGACGTATTCGGACACGGGAAAGGGACTTTCGAGCAAGGCGTAACTGTATTGCCGTTCGCTTTCGCTGAACTCCAGCAGGCGCTCGACAACGATTTCGCCGTCGACCGTCTCCAGGCGGCGCAGGCGGCCGCCGTCCTCGAGCCGGCTGCTGGCGATCGCTCCGACCCAGCGCGGCAGGAAATCGAATCCGCCGAGGATTGACCAGACCTCTTCGGCCGGGCGGGCGATGTTTACGGAGACGCTTACTTCGATCATGTTTTCGGTTCCTTGGTGGTCCGCTGGAGTCTTCCAGCTTCGGCACTATCGTTACGGCGCAGCGGCGAGAAAGCCGGCGCGCCGTGTTCAGACCGCGGCTGCGACAGTAATTTCCTTAAGTCCCGCCGCAAGCAAGCAGTAGAGTGTGCAGCCACCCGGCTAGCCCTGTTGCCGGAAGCCTCATTCGCCGGTACAGGACGATCCTATGACCTCCCTCGAAATTCATGAAGTGGGTGGAGATGAAGATGGTCACCCCGTCCCGGCGCGACAACTGGATCAGTAGTTCCCAGAAGTTGTCTCGCGCGAGCGGATCGACGCCGGTGGTGGGTTCGTCGAGGATCAGGATTTCCGGGTTGTGCAGCACCGCCACGGCCAGCGAGAGGCGCTGGCGCATGCCCAGCAGCAGTTGTTCGGGCAGGCTGTCGCCGACCTGGCGCAGGTCGAAGCGGTTGAGTATTTCGCCAAGGCGCGGCGCGCGCTGCGCATCAAGGAGGTGGAACAGGCGGGCGTGCAGCTCCAGGTTTTGCAAGACCGTCAGTTCGCCGTAGAGGGAGAACGCCTGGGACATGTAGCCCATCCGCCGGCGCGTGTCGATGTCCTTCGGGTCCATCGGCTGGTGCTGCGGGTCAGGTCGGCGTGTGTGCGTCGCGCTCCGCCCGGTCCTGGCCGAACAGGCGGCCGAAGAACTCCAAGTTCTCGGGCACGGTCAGCGTCGGGTAGAGGTTCTTGCCCAGATCTTGGAGCATGTAAGCGATGCGCGGACAAACTCGGCGGCGGTGGCAGGGCAATCGCATGAAATGTCTTTCCGATACCGGACTGGAAAGATTGTGTGCCTGGTCGTTCCGGCCTGGTCTTCAAATCCGGTGCATCGGCTGCTTGCCGAGGGGCTGGATACTTCCTGTTTCGGCCCCCCGGCCGAGTCACTTTCTCTTTGCGCGCGCCAAGAGAAAGTAACCAAAGAGAAAACGCGCCCGGTCATTCGGCCCCGGCTACGCCGGGGTTCCCTCGCTCCGGTGTCGCTCCGAGGGTCGTCGCACAAGGGGCATCCATGCCCCTCGTACGACTCTCGCCGCCTCCCCGCAGCTCGCCCCTCCACGCGACGCCTGCGCTTGGCCTTCTGAACGGGAGTCGGGCTCCGGGTTGCCTGAAAGCGCTTTCGCTCTTGCGGCACGACCTGTCAGGCCGCGCCGGATGCCCCCTTTAGGAGGCCGAGCGGAATCGTCGTGGAAGGGGTCGAGCGGCAAGGATGCCGCGAGAGCCGCGATGGGCCATGGCATGGATGGCCCTTCGCGGCGAGCCCCTGGAGCGGCGATGCAGGGAGGGAACCCGGAGCGAAGCGCAGGGCCGGATGAAAGGGTGGCCTTCTTTTGGGTTACTTTTTCTTGGCCAGGCAAGAAAAAGTGACTCGGCCGGGGGGCAAAACGGGGACTTTCCGGCTACTCGGCAAGCAGCCATGCCAAGGATCACACAATCTTTCCAGTCTGGTATCAGGCGAGCGCTTCATGCGATTGCCCTGGTGGCGGTGGGCGGCGTCGGCCATGTCGCCGTCCAGCACCCGGATACTGCCCTGCTGGATGCGCCGCGCCCAAAGATCAGCGCCAGCAGGCTGGACTTGCCGACGCCGTCCGGGCCGATCAGGCCCACCATGTGGTTGGCGGGTATTTCCAGGTCGAGCCGGTCCGGAACGCGGGTCCGGCCATAGCGCAGGGTGAACCCGGCCAGTTGGGCGGCGCCGCTCATGGGACCAGGTTGACCTGAAGGTGAGCGGGTCATTCGAGCGCCGGGTCGGGCTTCACGTAGGCCCGGCCGGGCCGGCCGGTCTTGACCTGTTCGAGGTGTCTTTCCAGGAGTTGCGGATCGATCCGTGCCTTGAGGCGGAACATCGGTTTTTCCCGCTCGGTTTCGGTCTCGACGGTCTTGGGCGTGAACGGGGCGACGCTGGTGACGTAGCCGATCCTGGCCGATCACGCAGTGCGGGGCGGCGTCCACTGTCAGGTGGGCATTGCTGACCACTCGGCCGGCTTCGCGGGTAGGCAGGAAGAAGGTCATGTAGACGTCGGTCAGGTCGATCAGGTTGAGCACCTTGCCGCCGGTGGCGAGCACTTCGCCTGGCTCGGCTACGCGGTATTGCACGCGGGCCACTCGGTAGGTCTTCAACTAGCTGTCGTCGATATGCCTGCAGGCGCCGCACCGTCGCCCTGGCGGCCTTCAGGGGGGACTCGGCCTCGATCACCTCGGATTCGGCTACCTTGATCGTGGCCTTGGCCGAAAGCACCTGGGCGCGCGCCGTCGCCAGCGCCGCCTGGGCGCTGAGCATGTTGGCACGCTCGTCGTCGAGTCGCTGGCGCGACATGGCGTTGCGCTTGACCAGGATATCGGTGCGCTGGAAGTGCTTTTCAGCCGCGACCAGTTCGGCCTGGCGCTGGCGCACCACGGATTCGGCGGCGGCATGCTTGCTGCGGCGCTGGGCGACCCGCGCGCGGGCGGTCAGGATGGCGTTCTCGGCCTTGCTCACCTGGGCCTTGGCTTCGCCCAACTGGGCCTCCAGGACCTGGGTGTCCATGCGGACCAGGATCTGGCCGGGTTGCACGAAGTCGCCTTCGTCGACGTGGATCTCGGCGATGCGGCCGGAGAGCTTGGTTGCCACGTCGACCTCGGTCGCCTCGATGCGTCCGTTGCCGCTGGCGAATCCCTCGCGGAGGCCAATCGAGCGCAACTCCAGCCAGGCCGGCCAGACCGGTCAGCAGCGCGGTGGCCGCCAGGCTTCGGATGAGAGGTTTCTTGACTTCCTGTTTCGAGGTGCGGATTCCTGACTGCGAGGGAGGCGCCTGGAAGGCCGGACGGCTAGCGTTTCTGTGGCGAGTATAGCGATAGGCCGGTTCGCCTCCTAATTGACCTGGGCCAGGGCTCGGGCTGCCCTGCCGCACCGGTTCGTGCCTCGGGCGAGAGTCAATCCGCGCGCGGATCGCGGTAGCTTTCCAGCAGGCGCATGTAATTGGCGCGCATGTAGTTGTCGCGCTTTTGCTGCCGCGCCAAGCTCATTTGCCCGCGAATTTGTTCCAGCGACTGGACGCGCCGGCTCCGCAGCCAGGCCTCCAGTCCGCAGAGCAGGGTGCGCACGTGCGCGGGGCCATGGCGCAGGATGGCGGCGGTGGTCATCACCGTATCGGCACCGGCCAGCAGGTACTTCACCACCTGTTCGACGTCCTCCACGCCGCCGGAGGCGGCTAGCGAGCCCTTGACCCGCCCGGCCAGCAAGGCGATCCACAGCAGCGGCAGACGCATTTCCCCGGGGTTACTCAGTTCCAGGGTACTGATCAATTGCAGGCGCTGCAGGTCGATGTCCGGCTGCAGGTAGCGGTTGAAGATCACCAAGCCGTCGGCGCCGCCCTCCAGTAGACGGCTGGCCATGTTGCCGATGGCGCTGAAGTAGGGCGGCATCTTCACCGCTACCGGGATCTTCACCGCCCGGCGTACGGCGGCCAGCGCTTCGAGGTAACGCTGCTCGACCGCCGTGCCGGGCTCCAGCGGATCGACCGGCACGAAATACAGGTTGAGTTCCAGGGCGTCGGCGCCGGCCTCCTCCAGCAGGGCGGCGTAGTGCGTCCAATGGTTGGCCGAGGCGCCGTTGAGGCTGGCGATGACCGGTACCGAGAGCTCCGCCTTGGCGCGCATGATCAGCGCCAGGTGGCTCTCCGGAATCATCCCGTAGGGACCGCCCTCGACCGGCGGGAGAAACGCCGGTACATCGCTGCAGGCCGCGCCGATGCTGGCGTAATCATTGGCGCCGGCCTCCAGTTGTTCCTGGAACACCGAGGGCAGCACGACCGCACCGATTCCGGCGTCGTCCAGCCGGTGCAGGTGATCGAGTTCGGCGTTCTGCGGTGAGGCCGAAGCGATCAGCGGGTTGCGCAGGGTCAGGCCCAGATAGGTGGTGGTCAAGTTCAAGGCGTGTCTCCCAGGGTCAATGGCCTCTCCTCAGATATCCAGGCGGATCTTCCCGAAATGCTGTCCGCTTTCTTCGTGCCGGAAGGCTTCGACCATTTCCGTCAGGGGAAAATGGCGGTCGATGACCGGCCGCGTGCCCGTCGCTTCGATGGCGCAGATCATGTCCTTCTGCTGGTGACGGCTGCCGACGATCAAACCCTGCAGGCGCAACTGCCGGGTCAGCGCCGTGGCCAGCGGCAGGTGGGCCGAGAGTCCGGAGAGGATGACGATCACCGCGATATGCCCGCCGATGCACGCGCCGATCATCGATCGTTCCAGCGTAGCCGGCACGCCCACCTCGATGACATGGTCGACGCCGCGCCCGTTGAGCAAGCGTCTCACCCTGTCGCTTCATTGCGGCTCCTTGCGGTAGTTGATCAGATGGTCCGCGCCCAGGGCTTCGAGACGGGCGAGCTTGTCGCCGCTGGAGGAGGTGGCGATGACCGTCGCTCCAACCCGCTTGGCGAACTGCAGGGCGAACACCGAGATCCCGCCGCTGCCCTGCGCCAGCACGGTCTCGCCGGGCTTGACGGCGCCGTCGGCCATCTGCGTGCGCCGAGCGGTCAGCCCGGCGGTGGTCAAGGTCGCCGCCTCGGCGTGGCTCCAGCCCTGCGGCGCGTAGGTGAAGGCGGTCGCTGGCAGGGTCGCTTGTTCGCGGGCGAAACCGTCGACGCCGTCGCCCGGTACGGTGGTGAAACCTTCGAATTCGGGCACGCCGTCCAGCCAGGTGGGGAAGAAGGTACTGACCACCCGGTCGCCCGGCTTGAATTCGTCGACCCCGCTACCCACCGCGAGGACTTCGCCGGTGCCGTCCGACAGGGGGATGCGCGGCTCGGCCGGCCCCCAGGCGCCGCTGACCACCAGGTAGTCATGGTAGTTGAGCGAATTGGCACGGATGCGCACAACGATCTCGCCGGCCTTCGGACCGACCGGCTCGCCGGTTTCCAGGGTGACGCGCTCGAAGCCGCCGCCGGGTTGTATGCGCAGGGTGCAGATGCTCATGGTCTTTCCTCACCGGTTGGATTCGCACTGTTCGCGACGGCGCGGTGCTGTCGCTGGGCAGTCTAGATTCCGGCGCACGATGCGGAACCCATCCGCTCGGGTAGGCAGCCATGGCGGAACTGTTTTTGCGTGCCGGCCTTGACCGTTGCGCGATGCCTAACCTTACTTAATAGCGTGAGAGGTAGGGTAGGCCGATGGTCGTTCCTCTTTTGTCCGGTGTGCTTCACAAGGATGCACCGGAGGGGCCTCTGTAGCTCGGCTGGCCGCCGGCTAGGAAGCTATAAGAAGAAGGAGGAACTTGTGCATGCGGCAGATCAAGGAGTGCGATCCTTGCTTTGAGGAAAAAGAAAAGGATAAAGCGGGCAAGCGCGGCAGTCATGAAGACGTTTTCACCCGCTGCCTGGAAGTAGGGATGCTTCTGGTGTACGGCACCGCTTTTCTGGGAATGCTTTTTTGAACTTCTGTTTTGCGAGCCCTGGGCCGGATGAACGGGCGACGACGCGGGACGCCAAATGGAGAAGCGGCTCCGCCCGGGTTGCCCGCCAGGCCCGGTCAATGGAGCCGTTCACCGCCATAAGTGCCACGGAGGGCATTGCATGTCAGTAGACACCTTGTTTCTTCTCGCGCTTGCCGGCGCGGCCCTGTTCGCGGCCGGCCTTTATGTCGAGCATCTGACGCGGCCGCGGGCCGCCGAGGCGAAGAGGAAGGCCGCGCCGCGCCGGGTGCCGGGCTGAACGCGTCGATGCCGTGGCGGCCCGTCTCCGATCGCTCCCGCTGGGGCCGGGACTGTGTTCGCCATCGATCCGGGGCAGGCGTTTCGTGGCCAGCCGTGGCTGAAAGCGGCCCGATTGTCTGGTGCTGTGTAAGCCATTCCCTACGGGATATGTAGGTCAGATGGTTGCCCGCAGAGCGGGTTTTGGCTCCTTGTTCCGCCCGGGACGCAGCTAATATCGTGTCCATGTCGATGGAGTGACGCGGGTTGTTGCGGACGATGACCATGGATTTCGCAGGACGGCGAATCATCAGGACGATGAGCCATGGAAAAAAGAAAAAAAGGACTGAAGAGTAGGCGAGGTTATCCTCGCCTCTTTTTTTGCGCGCGCAAAAAGCGGACTCCCTGTCTGCGGCCTGTGGTGGGTAGTCAATCGATGTCGATACGTATATTGCTGATGGTCTGGGCATTGCTGCTAACTTGGTCGGCCAAGGGCATGGAGCTGCGCTTCGTGACCGGCGAGTTTCTGTCTTTCGACTTTTCCTCCCGGGACACTTCCAACGGTGCAACCCCTCTGGTCGCCAAGGGGCCCTTCGTCGAAACGGTGCAGGCGGTCTGCGCCCATATCCACTACGATTGCCCGATCGGCCTGGTGCCCTGGCGGCGCTCTCTGGCGATGCTCGAGCAGGGGCAGACCGATGCCGTCTTCGCCGTCATTCCCACCTACGAACTAGCGGTCGATCTGCGCTTCAGTCCGGTGCTGATCGACTCCAGCCTCCGTCTCTATGTCCATAGCTCCAATCCCCTGCAGGGCTGGCCGCTGGAGAACGGCGAGCAGCGCGACTTCTACATTCTGGGGCCCTCGGGAACGGCCAGCGTGGTCCTGCAGCGCCTGCAGAAAATCCCGTCGGCGCGTATCCACCTGGAGTTCGACAACCTGCGCCTGATGCGCAAGCTCGATGCGGGGCGCTTCGACGATGGCATAGTGATCATGAACCCGACCATCGCCCGCCGTCTGATCGAGGAGCACAAGCTGAGCAATGTCCGCGAAGCCGGCCTGTTCAAAAAGGTGGGCTACGCCATCGCCTTCTCCCGAGAACAGGTCTCTCCGGAAAAGTTCGAGGCCTTCGAGCGAGGGCTGCAGGTGCTGATCGCCGACGGTACGGTCGCCGCCATCTTCCAGCGCTACCAACTGAAGCTGGCGCCCTCCGCGCTCAAGTGGGCCGCCCGCAAGAGGAGCGCCACGCCGTAGGGGCCATGCCGGAATCCCGGCGGCTCAGAGGAATACGGCGGCGATATCCACCGAGGAACGCCTGCCGATTGCCCGGTAATGGCTTTCGAGCCAGTCATGGGCTCGTAACCGGCCCTGGTCGCGGAGCATTTCCAGAAAGGGCTGGCTAGTGGTCATCTTCGATTCCGCGGCGAGCCGGCCCATCAGCGCGTCGTCGGCGATCATGTGCAGGTGGGTCCGGGTCAGCCGCCGTTCCAGCTTGTTCAGGGGCAGCACCGTGCGGACGGCGTGCGCACGGGCCTGGGCGAAGCTGTGCATCTCGCGCAGGAAGGTGGACTTGAACGCCAGTTCCTGCGCACGGCGGCGGATTTCCTCGGCGCTCCGCGGCGTCTTCCCATGGCTCATGGGACTGAGCAGGACGAGCAGGATGTCGCTCGCATCGCATTCGTAGACCAGCGGAAACACCGCCGGATTCGCCGAGAAGGCGCCGTCCCAGTAGGGTATGCCGTCGATTTCCACGGTATGGTGGAAGGTCGGCAGGCAGGCCGAGGCTAGCACGCAGTCCACGCTCAGCTCGTGGCTGCCGAATAGCCGCAGGCGGCCGGTGCTGGCATTGGTCGCGGCGATGAACAGCTTGAGCGGGCAATCCGTGCGCAGACGTTCGAAATCGACCAGCGAGGCGAGGATATCGCGCAATGGATTGACGTTCAGCGGATTGAGCTGGCGCGGCGACAGCATCTGGGCCCAGTAGAGCATCAGCTTGAGGCCGGTCGCCGGATGGCCGCTGCGGATGTTGGCGCCGGCATTGAGCAGCGGAGCGCTGCTGGCCACCGCCTGCCAGAAGCCGGCCAGCGCCTCCCGCGCGCCGTCGCGACCGCCTTGCAGCAGGCCATGGGCCAGCATGGTTGCGTTCATCGCGCCGGCACTGGTACCGCTAATGCCCGCGAAATCGAGCCGGCCGTCCTCCAGCAGCGCGTCCAGCACGCCCCAGGTGAAGGCGCCGTGGGCACCGCCGCCCTGCAGGGCAAGGCTCAGGGTCGGACGCTTGTCGCGCGAACGAAAGAACATGGATGATTCCCCGTGCTTGGAAAGGGTCTGTGCTTCAGACAGGCAAAAAGCGCTTCTTGCACCGATGGTGGTTCAAGTGGAGCCCCGGTCGGTCGGGTGGTCGTCCAGCAGAGGGGCAAGCAGTGCGCGCATGCTGCGCCAGTGGGAGCCTTCCCAGTAAAGTCGCTGGCAGGCATCGCAGCCGAAAAAGCGCGAGTAGAGGGCGGCGATGCGCGGCGGCAGTCGCGGCCGGGCCTGTTCCACGGCGACCTCGTGCAGCGGCAGGTTGCAGTGCAGGCAGCGGCTGAACGGCCGCGCACTGCCCGCAAGATCCAGCCGCTCGAAGAGTTCGTGCAACTGCAGGGCCGGTTTCAGGGCATGCAGGTAACAGCCATGGGTAACGATCCGCCGCTTGAGCAGTTCGCGGTCGCGGCTCAGCACGATGCGCCGCTGCTCGGCGGCGATGGCGGCGATCTGGCGATCTTCGTAGTGGTTGTCGTAAAGAGTGTCGAAGCCGCACATGCGCAGCAGGTTGGCCAGTCCGCCCAGGTGGGCGTCGGCGATGAAGCGCAGCTCTCTGAGTGGATGGTCGCGCACCTTGAGCAGCAGACCGATGTCCAGCGCCTCGAAGCGGGGATAGACTGCCACCCGGTCGCCGTCGTGCAGCGGCCGGGAGAAGTCCACCGACTCGCCGTTGAGCAGCACCAGTTCCACTTCGGTGTGCGGTACGCCGAGCGCCTCGATCATGTGCTTGACCGTCGCCGCCCGCGCGCAGTCGTAGGCAAAGGTCTGCCGCCGCCGCTCGGACGAAAGGAAATCGTTGAGTTCCTCGTAGAAGCGGAAAGTGACGCTGACCATGGCGACAGTATGGCAGGCGGGAACGCGCCGGCGCGGATCCGCCGACAAGCAGGTAAGATCGCCAAGTGCTCGGCTTCGCCCGCAAGCCCCGCCGATCCCGACAGGGGCCGGTGTTTTTCCACGAGAACGAAGAGGTTCAGGAATGAGCGACGTTGTTTTCATCACAGGGGCGACCTCCGGCTTCGGTCGCGCCGCCGCCCGCCGTTTTGCTCAGGCCGGCTGGTCGCTGGTGCTGACGGGCCGGCGCTTCGAGCGCCTGCAGGTCCTGCAGGAAGAACTCCAGGACAAGGTGTTGGTGCACATCGCCGCGCTCGACGTGCGCGACGCCGAGGCCGTGCGCCAGGTGGTCGCGGCGCTGCCCGAGGGCTTCCGCCAGGTTCGGGCGCTGATCAACAACGCCGGCCTGGCCCTGGCTCCGCAGCCGGCGCAGGAGGTGGCGCTGGAGGACTGGCACACCATGATCGACACCAACGTCACCGGCCTGGTCAACGTCACCCACGCGCTGCTGCCGACCCTGATCGCCAGCGGCCAAGGCGCCAGCATCGTCAACCTCGGTTCGGTCGCCGGCCACTGGCCCTATCCGGGCGGCCACGTCTACGGCGCGACCAAGGCCTTCGTCGAGCAGTTCGGCTACAACCTGCGCTGCGACCTGCTGGGCACCGGCGTGCGGGTCACCGACATCGCGCCGGGCATGGCCGAGACCGAATTCACCCTGGTGCGCACCAAGGGCGACCAGGCCGCGTCCGACCGGCTGTATCGCGGGACCACGCCGCTGACCGCCGAGGACATCGCCGAGCAGATCTTCTACGTGGCGAGCCTGCCGGCGCACATCAACATCAATCGCCTGGAAATCATGCCGGTACGCCAGGCCTGGTCGCCTTTCGCCATCGATCGCGACCCGCAATGAGAAAGGCACGTCGCATGGCGCATGGCGGCGCGCTGGCTCAGAACCGTTCGCGTTCGCCCAGATAGCGCCATTGTCCCACCGGCAGCCCGGCCATCGCCAGGCGGCCGATGCGGATGCGCCGCAAGGCCAGCACTTCGAGCCCGAGGCTGCGGCACATGTATTGAATCTGCCCGGCCTGCAGCGCCTTGAGGGCGAAGCGCAGGTGCCTTTCACTCTGTCGGCTGACCTTACACGGCGGCAGCGGTCGGCCTTGCTGGTCGAGACCGTGGCCGAGCCGGGCCAGACCGTCGGCGGCCGGCTCGCCATCGATCTCGACGACGAATTCCTGCTCCGGTGCGTCGCTTTCCTCGCCCAGTCGGCGCAGCACGCCACGCTGCTGGCTGAACACTTGCAGGCCGCTGGCCGCGGGTTCCAGCGGCAACAGTGCGGTAAGCCTGCGAAAGTGCCAGGAGAGCGGGCGCCGCGGGTCGTGGTCGCTTTCCGCGCGCGTCGCCGGCCCGAGGCGGGCGAGTGACTGTTCGAGGGTTTCGCCGGCCGGTTTGTGCAGCAGCAGGGTCACCGGCTCGATCGGCGCGGCCACGGCATCCGGATGCAGGACGACTTCCTCGTCGCCGACCTTGAACTGCGGCTCCTCGACAACCCGTCCATCGACGTTGACCCAGCCGCCCTCGATATACAGCTCGGCCTCTCGGCGCGAGCAATGGTACAGCTCGATCAGGCGTTTGGAGAGGCGGATGGGTTCGGCCATGGTGAAGGTACTCGTAAAAAGGGCGCTCATTGTACCCACCGGGGACGGCGGGATGTCCAAACCCGGTCCGGCGTTCCACCTGCAGGAACGGATCGCCGGCAAGCTGTTCCTACAATAGATTCCGCCCCGCACCCTCATTCACGAAAGGAACTCGAACATGTTTCGTCTTTGCTTCCTCGCCCTGATCTGCAGCTCCCTGTTGATTCCATCCGCCTTGGGGGCGCAGTACCCCAGCGAAAAGGGAACCGTGCAACTCGATCGGTTAGCCGGCGGTCTGGAGCATCCCTGGGCACTGGCCTTTCTGCCGGATGGCCGGAGCATGCTGGTCACCGAGCGTCCCGGCCGCTTGCGGCTGTTCGCCGACGGACGCCTGTCCGAGCCACTGGACGGGGTACCCGAGGTCTTCGCCCGCGGGCAGGGCGGACTGCTCGACGTGGCGTTGTCGCCGGGGTTCGCTGAGGACCGGTTGGTCTATCTGTCCTACGCCGAGGCCGGGGACGACGGCCAGGCCGGAACCAGCGTAGGGCGTGGCCGGCTGTCCGAGGACCTGCGTCGGCTGGAGGATTTCCAGGTGATCTTCCGCCAGCAGCCGAAGCTCTCCACCGGCATCCACTTCGGCTCGCGGCTGGTGTTCGACCGCGACGGCCACCTGTTCGTCGCTCTCGGCGAGAACAACCAGCGGCCGACCGCGCAGGACCTCGACAAGCTGCAGGGCAAGGTGGTGCGACTGTATCCGGACGGCCATGTGCCGGAGGACAACCCCTTCGTCGACCGTCAGGGCGCGCGCCCGGAGATCTGGTCCTACGGCCACCGCAACCAGCAGGGCGCCGCGCTCAATCCCTGGAGCGGCCGGCTCTGGACCCACGAGCACGGCCCGCGCGGCGGCGACGAGGTCAATATTCCGGAAGCCGGCAGGAACTATGGCTGGCCGCTGGCTACCCATGGCATCAACTATTCCTTCCTGCCGATTCCCGAAGCCCGTGGCAAGACCGTCGCAGGCACCGAACCGCCACATTACGTCTGGGAGAAATCGCCGGCGATCAGCGGCATGGCCTTCTACGATGCCGGGCGCTTTCCCGCCTGGCAGCACAGCCTGTTCATCGGCGCCTTGGTCGATCGCTGCGTGATCCGTCTGGAACTGGACGACGAACGCATCGTCCACGAGGAGCGCCTGCTGGAGGATCTGGATACCCGCATCCGCGACGTCCGCCAGGGGCCGGACGGCTATCTCTACGTGCTGACCGACGAGGCCGACGGCAAGTTGCTGCGCCTCGGCCTGGCCGCTCGAGAGTAGGTAGAATGCCGCCCCCGGCAAGCAAGGTATTCAAGATGGCACTCATCGGACGATTCAACTCCCTGCAGGTGGTCAAGCACACGGATTTCGGCCTCTATCTCGACGATGGTGAGGACGGCGAAATCCTCCTGCCCCGGCGCTATGTGCCCAGGGACCGGCCAAGCGAGGTCGGCGACCGGCTCGACGTCTTCGTCTACCTGGACAGCGACGACCGGCTCATCGCCACCACCCTGCGGCCGAAGATCCAAGTCGGCGGCTTCGCCAGTCTCAAGGTGGTGCAGATCGACCGAGTCGGCCTGTTCCTCGACTGGGGCTTGCCCAAGGACCTGCTACTGCCCCATTCCGAAGAAAAACGTCCACTGCAGGTCGGCGATCACTGCGTGGTCCATGCCTACCTCGACGCGCGCACCCGGCGCATCGTCGCCACTGCCCGGCTCGACCGCTATCTGGACCGGACTTTGCCTGACTACCGGCCCGGCCAGGCTGTCGAGCTGTTGGTGGTCGAGCAGACTCCGCTGGGCTTTAAGGCGATCGTCGAGGGCCGCCATTGGGGGCTGATCCACAGGAACGAGCTGTTCAAGCCCGTTCGCCTCGGCATGCGCGAACGGGGCTACATCAGGGAAGTACGCGCCGACGGCAGGATCGGCCTGACACTGCAGCCGGCCGGCCAGGCCGCCCGCGACGAACTGGCCGAACGCATCCTCGCGCGGCTGGACGAGGAGGGCGGCACGCTGCCCTTCGGCGACAAGACCCCGCCGGAACGCATCGCCCAACTGTTCGGCGTCAGCAAGGGCAGCTTCAAGAAGGCCATCGGCGGCCTCTACAAGCAGGGCCTGATCGTCATCCACGACGACCGCATCGAACGCAGCCGATGACCAAGTGTCCGCAACTGCCTGATACACGGAAAAAAGTTATCGCTCGGGGGTTGAGCTGAGGCGGCCGAATTTGAATAATGTGCGGCGTTTTCCGCCGGTGTAGCTCAGTCGGTAGAGCGGCTCATTCGTAATGAGAAGGTCGAGGGTTCGATTCCTTTCACCGGCACCAGAAAAATCAAGGCTCGCAGCGATGCGGGCCTTTTTCGTTTTTGGAGCGGGCTATCACCGGGCTAGCGTCAGAACAGAAAGCAGCTACTCCTTGCTCTCCCCGCCAGCTTTTGCAATCGACCAAGATCTGTACAAAAAGTAGACAGCGCAGTCCGGTGCCTGAAAGTAAACTACTGGCCCCCTGTCATAGCACCGTCCAGGAGGCGCCATGGTCAAGCTGGAAGACATCAAGAAAGACGCCCTGATCCGCGGCATCGAGCCGGAGGAGATCGTTCGCATCGCCTCGGTCGAGCGCGTCGGCGAGCACGCCGTCACCGTCATCTACAAGACTAACCAGGGGCGCCTCGGCGAGCAGATGCTCTGCCGTACCGACGAGGCGCGTCTGGAGCTGGCGCAGGCGGGGCGCCCTTGGGCGTTCGACGCCTCGGCCGAAGAGTTCAAGCTTGGTCTGGAGGCGTTGCGCATTCAACTGGCCCACCTGTTCGACCCGATGATGGCGGTGCATACATCCAACGTCGAACCGTTGCCGCATCAGATTTCCGCCGTTTACGAATCCATGCTGCCGCGTCAGCCGCTGCGTTTCGTTCTGGCCGACGACCCCGGGGCCGGCAAGACCATCATGGCGGGCCTGCTGATTCGCGAGCTGCTGATGCGTGCGGATGCCAAGCGCGTGCTGATCGTGTCGCCCGGCTCCCTGACTGAGCAGTGGCAGGATGAGCTGCTGGAAAAGTTCGGCGTCCAGTTCGAGATCTTCAGCCGCGAGAAGATGGAGCAGAGCCCGTCCGGCAACTACTTCGAAGATCAGGACCTGATCATCGCCCGCCTGGACCAGCTCTCGCGCAATGAGGCTTACCAGCAGAAGCTGCAGGCCACCTCCTGGGATCTGATCGTCGTCGACGAAGCCCACAAGATGTCGGCCAACTACTTCGGGCAGAAGGTCAACAAGACCCAGCGCTTCAGGCTCGGTGAGCTGCTGGGCGGCTTGTGCCGTCACTTCCTGCTGATGACCGCGACGCCCCACAACGGCAAGGAAGAGGACTTTCAGCTGTTCATGTCCCTGCTCGATGGCGACCGCTTCTACGGCAAGTTCCGCGAGGGGGCACACAAGGTCGACATCAGCGACATGATGCGGCGCATGGTCAAGGAAGAGCTGCTCAAGTTCGACGGCAAGCCGCTGTTCCCCGAGCGCCGCGCCTACACGGCCAACTATGAGCTGTCCTGGATGGAGGCTGACCTCTACAACGAGGTCACCGACTATGTCCGCAACGAGATGAACCGCGCGGATCGCCTGCTGGATGGCAAGCGCAAGGGCACCGTAGGCTTCGCGCTCACCCAGTTGCAGCGCCGCCTGGCCTCCAGCCCCGAGGCCATCTTCAAGTCGCTGCAGCGCCGTCGCAAGAAGCTGGAGCAGCGCCTGGATGAGATGAAGCTCGCCGCGCGAGGCATGCAGCCCGGCGTCGCCCAGACGATCGGCAGCTATGTGGTGACCAAGCAGCTCGACCTGCCGGACAACCTCGACGAGCTGGAAGAAGAACTCAGCCCCGAAGAGTACGAACTCTACGCCGAGCATGTGGTGGATCAGGCCACGGCCGCCGCGACCATCCCCGAGCTGGAGGCGGAAATTCTCATCCTGCGCGATCTGGAGCAGCGCGCCATGGATCTGGTCAGCTCCGGCAACGACCGCAAGTGGGAAGAGCTGTCCAGCCTGCTGCAGAAGCACCCGGAAATGTTCAGACCTGATAGCAGTATGCGCAAGCTGATCATCTTCACCGAGCACCGCGACACCCTGAATTACCTGGTCACATGCATTCGCGGCATCCTCGGCAAGGCCGAGGCCGTGGTGACCATCCATGGCGGCACTAATCGCGACGACCGTCGCAAGGTGCAGGAAGAGTTCCGCCACAACCCCGAAGTGCTGGTGCTGATCGCCACCGATGCGGCGGGCGAGGGCGTGAACCTGCAGAACGCCAACCTCATGGTCAACTATGACCTGCCATGGAACCCCAATCGTCTGGAGCAGCGTTTCGGCCGTATCCACCGTATCGGCCAGACCGAGGTCTGCCACCTGTGGAACCTGGTGGCCAACGAAACCCGTGAGGGTGAGGTATTCAAGAAGCTTCTCGAAAAGCTGGAAATTGAGCGCGCAGCTCTAGGAGGCCGGGTCTTCGACATCCTTGGCGAGGCCTTCGAGAACAAGTCGCTCAAGGATCTGTTGATCGAGGCGATCCGCTACGGCGAGCTGCCGGAAACCAAGGCCAAGCTCGATCAGGCCATCGAGGGAGCGCTGGATACCGAGCACCTCAAGGAAATCATGCGCCGCAATGCGCTGGTCGAGCAGCACATGGGTATGGACGAGCTGTACGCGGTCAAAGAGGAGATGGATAAGGCCCAGGCGCGCAAGCTGCAGCCCTACTTCATCCGTGCCTTCTTCAGCGAGGCCTTCCGCCACCTGGGCGGCGAGATGAAGCAGCGCGAGGAAGGGCGCTACGAGATTCGCCATGTCCCCGCCGACCTGCGCGAGCGGGATCGACTGATCGGCGAGACGCGCACGCCGGTGCTGCGCAAGTACGAGCGGATCTGCTTCGAGAAGCACCTGATCCGCCAGGACGGCAAGCCGATGGCCGACCTGATCCACCCCGGCCACCCGCTGATGCGCGCCAGCACCGACATGATCCTCGGTGTCTTCCGTGCCAAGCTCAAGCAGGGCGCCATCCTGGTCGACCCCAATGACGATGGCGTTGAGCCACGCGTGCTGTTCATGCTCGACCATAGCCTGCGCGAAGGCATGGGCGAGCAGCAGAAGACCGTCTCCCGCCGCCTGCAGTTCGTCGCCATCGACAGCAAGGGCGAGGCCGTCAATGCCGGTTGGGCGCCGCATCTCGACATGCAGGCCCTCGATCCGGCCGACCACTACCTGGTGCAGGACATCCTCAACGCCAGCTGGATCACCCAGGATCTGGAAGCCCTGGCCCTCAACCACGCCTCTCAGCACCTGGTGCCGGCGCACTACGCCGAGGTTAAGGGCCGCCTGGTACGCCAGGCCGACAAGATCCACGCGGCGGTGCGCGAGCGGCTGATCAAGGAGATCGACTTCTGGTCGGACCGCTACTTCAAGCTCAGCGATGAGGTGCAGGCCGGCAAGCAGCCGCGCATGCAGCCGGAGAATGCCCGTCGTACAGCAGAAGAGCTCACCGCCCGCCTGCAGCAGCGCGAGAAAGAGCTGGAGGCCATGCGCAGCGTCGTTTCCAGCACGCCAGTGGTGATCGGCGGCGCCCTGGTAATCCCGCGCGGCCTGCTGGCGCAGCGCAAGGGCGAGACGACCTTCTGTGCCGATGCCGCAGCACGAGCCCGCATCGAGCGGCTGGCCATGCAGGCGGTGATCGAGGCCGAGGAGGCCCTCGGCCACAGCATCCGCGACGTTTCCGCCGACAAGTGCGGCTGGGACATCACCTCCCAGCCACCGCGTCAGGAACACTTGCTGCCCAATGCCCGGCACATCGAGGTGAAGGGCCGCGCCAAGGGCCAGAGCACCATCACCGTGACCCGCAACGAGATCATCTACGGCCTCAACCAGGCGGACAAATTCATCCTCGCCATCGTGCTGGTCGGCGAAGGCGACAGCGTCGAAGGGCCGTACTACGTGCGCAATCCCTTCAGCCAGGAACCGGACTGGGCGGAAGCCAGCAAGAACCTCGATCTCAACCTGTTGCTGGCGCGTGCCCTCAGCCCGGCGGAGTCCCTGTGAAATGACGCTCGCAAACCTGGCCCGGCAGGCCGAGGCCTTCTGCGCAGAGCATTTTGCCCGTATCGCCACGCCGACCCAATACATCGCCGGCTTCCGTACCCGGCTGGGCCGCGAGCTGGCCCTGGAGCGGCAGCGTGACGGTATCTACTGTTGGAGCGAGGCGGTTTCCCTGGCCGATGCGCCGGCCTCGCCGGAGTGCCACTATCCGGCGGAGAAGTCGCGCAACTCCAACCTCAATGGCAAGAACTGTCCGCGCCTGCGGGTGGGCCACGCCGTGCATTACTGGATTTTCGATCGCCTCGACCCGTTCGAGGCGTTCTTGCGTTGGTATGCCCAGTCGCCCCTGGCGGCTGCCGTGGTCGAGCCTACGGCTGTTGCCCAGTCCGAGGTCGTCGCGCCACTGCAGTCTGTCGAGCCGGTGACGACCGGGCAGCCCGCAGTAGCGCAACTAGAACAAGGAAGCATCATGGGCTACCAGATCACCACTATTGCCGAGACCCTCGACCGCATCAACCGCGACCTGTTCATCCCGGCCATCCAGCGCCCCTATGTGTGGGCGCCGGAACAGATCACCGGGCTGTTCGACTCCATCATGCGCGGCTACCCGATTGGCGCGCTGATGTTCTGGGATCTGCCCGAGGGCAGCCAGGACGACTGGGAGATCTACAGCTTCATCAGCGATTTCCGCCACGGCTCGATTCACAACGACAAGGCCGAGCTACAGCACGGCCAGCCGGTTACGCTGGTGCTCGACGGCCAGCAGCGCCTGACCTCGCTGCTGATCGGCCTCAAGGGTTCCTACATCATCAAGCAGAAGCACAAGCGCAAGAAGTCGGACGACGCCTGGGACGAGAAGATCCTGTTCATCGATCTGGCCCAGTCCCCGGAAGTCGAGGAAGAGGGCGAGGACGATGATGTCAGCCCGATTGCCGAGCATTACCGCTTCGCCTTCTTCGACCACGACCAGCGCCCGCAGAACAAGGCCGGCGAGCTGTGGTTCGAGGTCGGACTGATCCTCGTCGCGAAGAGCGAGGCCGAGCTGGAGCAGATGCTGCGCAACTGGGTGGACGCCAACCTCAATCTGGACGAAAGCCGCCGCGCCATTGCCCGCGCCAACCTCGGCCGGCTCTGGCAGGCCGTCTGGCGCGACAATGCGCTGGCCTACTTCACCGAGTGCAGCGCTTCCTACGACCGTGTGCTGGACATCTTCATCCGCGCCAACAGCGGCGGCTCGCCGCTGAGCCGCAGCGACCTGCTGATGTCGGTGATCACCCTGCGCTGGGAGCAGTTCAACGCCCGCGAGGAAACCGAGGCCCTCATCGACGACCTCACCGCCATCCTCAACCCCAAGCGTGCCATCAACCGCGAGTTTGTCCTGCGCACCGCGTTGTTCCTCAACGATCTCGATTTCGCCATCAAGGTGCAGAACTTCATCCCCAGCAATATCCGTCTGCTGGAGCAGAGCTGGGAGCAGGTCAAGGAAGTGCTGCGCTTCTCGGCGCGCCTCCTGCGCGACCACGGCCTGTATGGCGAGCGCCTCAGCGGCATCAACGTGCTGATGCTGGTGGCCTACTACGTGCACAAGAGCAACCCACCGGCAAGCGAGTTGCAGATCAGTGCCGAGGATCGCCAGCGCATCCGTCGCTGGATCATTCTGATCGGCTTCCAGGGCCTGCTGGCGCTGCAGACCAACAACACCTTCAAGGTCTACCGTAATGCCGTGCGCCGCGCCTTGCGCAGCGAGGCGGGTTTCCCCTGGGAGGCGATTGCCGAGGCCTTCCGCGGCATGGGGCGGCCCATCGACTTCGGCCAGGAGGCCCTGGCGCGCTGGTGCAGCACCGCGCTGGACCAGCAGCCTCAGGCCGAGCTGCTGCTCTCGCTGCTGTATGCCGACGACCTGCCCAACCTGCAGCGCCGAGCGCTGCCGCTGGTGCAGAGCCGCCATTTTCTCCCGGACGAGCTGCGCCGCGCCGGTGTCAGCGATGCGCTGGCGCCGGTGGTGCAGGGCTTCGCCAACAAGCTGATCCTCGGCGTGGCACTGAGCACCGCCGAGCAGGAGCACTACTACGCCTTGCCGTTCGAGCAGTGGGCGCAGACCCTGTCGCCGGAGTTCATGTACAGCCATTGCCTGCCGAGCGATATCGGCCTCTACCGTCTGGAACAGCTCCCCGAGTGGGTGAGCGAGCGCCGTCGCCTGCTCGGCCAACGCCTGTTCAATCTGCTGGCCAACCTCGTGCCGTCCAGCCCTGCCGCACTGCCGGCCTGATCGAGAATTGCCATGTACCCTGTCAAGACCCCGAAAAAGCTGATCGAAGTGGCTCTGCCGCTGGATGCAATCAATGCCGAGGCGGCGCTTAGGAAGAGGAAAGCTCCGGGCGGCTACCCAACCACCCTTCATAAATGGTGGGCTCAGCGTCCAGTGGCGGCGGCCCGTGCGGTGATCTTCGCGCAGATGGTCAACGATCCCGGTTATCAGCAGGGTGGCGGCTTCAAGTTCGGGGTGAACAAGGAAAAGGCCGCCATCGAGCGTGAGCGGCTGTTCAAGATCATCGAAGACCTGGTGCGGTGGGAGAACACCAACAACGAAGAGGTGCTGGGCCGTGCCCGCGAGGAAATCTGGCGCAGCTGGCGCGAGACCTGCGCCCTCAACAAGGACCACCCGCAGGCGGCTGAGTTGTTCAATCCGGAGAAGTTGCCATTTTTTCATGATCCCTTTGCAGGAAGTGGGGCGATACCGCTAGAGGCCCAGCGTCTAGGGATGGAAAGCTACGCTTCTGACCTCAACCCGGTGGCGGTGACCATCAACAAGGCGATGATCGAGATTCCGTCCAAGTTCGCCGGGCGCGCGCCGGTTGGCCCGGAAATCGCCGCCGACAAGGGCAGCGGGAGGAAGGCCACCCGTGACGCTTTCGAGGATTGGTCGGGCGCCAAGGGGCTGGCCGAAGATGTTCGCCGCTACGGTGCCTGGATGCGCGAGGAGGCGGAAAAGCGCATCGGCCATCTGTACCCGAAGATAGAGGTAACCGCTGAGATGGTCGCCGAGCGGCCCGATCTCAAGCCCTATCTGGGCGAGAAGCTGACGGTGATCGCTTGGCTGTGGGCGCGCACGGTGCATAGCCCCAACCCAGCCTTCAGCCATGCAGAGGTGCCGCTGGCCTCGACGTTTATCTTGTCCAGTAAGTCGGGTAAGGAGGTCTATGTTGAGCCGGTAGTAGAAGGGAACTCCTACAGGTTTTCCGTTAAATTGGGAAGTCCGCCAGAGTCAGCCAGAAATGGTACGAAAGCAGCCGGGCGTAGTTCAAACTTTTTTTGCTTGCTTTCAAATACGCCGATCAGTGGCGATTATATAAAGTCTGAAGGGCAGGCAGGGAGACTAGGTGCCCGGCTTATGGCAATTGTCGCTGAAGGTGTTCGTGGGCGTATTTATCTGCCACCTACGTCTGAGCATGAAGCTGTTGCGCGTCAAGCACATTTTGAGTGGAAACCGTCGGGTGAGGTGCCGGCGCGACTAACTGGCGGCACTTGCGTTCCGTACGGCATGAAAGAGTGGGGGGATCTTTTTACTCATCGTCAATTGGCAGCTCTTAATGTTTTCTCTGATCTGGTGCAGGAGGCCATCGTCCGCGTCCGTGAGAATGCGCTGACTGCTGGATGGGAAGATGATGTAGGGTTAGACCAAGGTGGAGCCGGGGCAATTGCTTATGCGCAGGCTGTAGGAGTGTATCTGGCATGCGCAATTAGCAGGTTGGCTGACTATGGCTGCTCCCTTGCGACATGGCGGCCAAAAGACAATGCTATGCGCTCCGGGATGCCAAAGCAGGCGCTTCAGATGTCTTGGGATTTTGCTGAAGGCTCAGCGTTTGCACAGTCTAGTTCTGGATTTGTTGAGTGTGCTGATGTTGTTGCGAAAGTTCTTGAGACGGCGTTGAGCGGATATGTAAAGGGAGAGGCTTTCCAGTGTAGTGCAGCGACTCATGGAAGTTTTGGCGTGCTTGGTAATGTTGTGGTTAGTACGGATCCGCCATATTATGACAATATCGGTTACGCAGATTTGTCGGATTTTTTATATGTATGGCTTCGTCGCTGCTTGAGGCCTATTTTTTCTGGTCTTTATGCAACATTAGCTGTTCCCAAGGCGGAAGAGTTAGTGGCGATACCTTATCGGCATGGTGGCAAAGAGAAGGCTGAGGCCTTTTTTCTCGATGGAATGGGGGAGGCAATCAAGTCTTTGGCTTTGCGTGCTCATCCAGCATTTCCAGTAACAATTTATTATGCATTTAAGCAAGCTGAGACCAAAGAGGGTTCTGGTACCTCTAGCACGGGGTGGGAAACTTTCCTTGCTGCAGTTATTGGAGGTGGGTTTGCTATCACAGGGACGTGGCCCGTACGTACTGAAGGTGATAATCGGCAGGTCGGTACTGGCAATAACGCTTTGGCCTCCAGCATCGTACTCGTCTGTCGCCAGCGCGCCGCCGACGCGCCAAGCATCTCCCGCCGCGAGTTTATCCGCGAGCTGAACGCCGTGCTGCCGGTGGCCCTCGACGAAATGACCCGTGGCGGTATCAACTCGCCGGTGGCGCCGGTGGACCTGAGTCAGGCGATCATCGGCCCCGGCATGGCGATCTTCAGCAAGTACACCGCCGTGCTAGAGGCAGACGGCACGCCGATGAGCGTGCGTACCGCGCTGCAACTGATCAACCGCTTCCTTGCCGAGGACGACTTCGACCACGACACCCAGTTCTGCCTGCATTGGTTCGAGACCCAGGGCTGGGCCACCGGCAAGTACGGCGAAGCCGACGTGCTGGCGCGCGCCAAGGGCACCAGCGTTGGCGGCCTGGTGGAGGCCGGGGTGGTGGAGAGCAGCAAGGGCGAGCTGCGCCTGCTGCGCTGGGCGGACATGGCCAGTGACTGGTCTCCGGAAACCGACATCCGCATACCGGTGTGGGAAGCCCTGCACCAGATGATCCGCGCCCTGAATCAGGAGGGCGAATCCGCCGCCGGTGCCTTGCTGGCGCGCATGCCCGAGCGCAGCGAGCCGATCCGCGCGCTGGCCTATCGTCTCTACACCCTCTGCGAGCGCAAGGGCTGGGCCGAAGACGCCCGCGCCTACAACGAACTGGTCACCGCCTGGACCGCCATCGAACAGGCCTCCCACGAGGTCGGCCACAGCGGCCATCAAGGTGCGTTTGATCTTTGAGGAGCGTCACCATGCTTGTAAGCGCCAGCATCCAGAACTTCGGTCCGCTGCCCAACGCCGAGTTCCATTTTGCGCCGGGCCTGAACGTGGTAATCGGCGAGAACGGCTGCGGCAAGACCCAGCTGCTCAAGCTGTTGTATTCCCTGCTCAAGGTGCAGGCCGACAGCAAGGAGCTGACCAAGACGGCGCTGCAGAAGAGCTGTGCCGAGAAGCTGGTGGGGGTGTTCCGCCCCGACTCTCTGGGCCGGCTGGTCAAACGTCGTCAGGGGCGCGGCAAAAGTGAAATTGCGCTGAGCATGAAGGATGAGCGGGAGAGCCTGGTGATCAGCTTCGCCTCCCAGGCCAGCAGCGCCGTGCAGGTGGATACGTTGCCCGAGGCCGGCTTGCGGAAGTCGCCGGTCTATTTGCCGACTCGGGAGCTGGTGACGCTCAGCCCCTGGTTCGTGCCGCTCTACGACAACTACCACTTGGAGTTCGAGGAAAGCTGGCGCGATACGGTGTCGCTGTTGGGCAGTCCGACCCTCAAGGGACCGCGGGAAAAGACCGTGGCCATGCTGGTCAAGCCGCTAGAAGACGCCATGGGCGGCAAGGTGGTGGTCGATGCGGCCACCGGGCGCTTCTATCTGCAGATGCCCGGCGAAGGCAGGATGGAAATGCCGCTGGTGGCCGAGGGGCTGCGCAAGATCGCCATGCTGGCGCGCCTGATCAGCACCGGCACCCTGCTGGAACAGGGCTACCTGTTCTGGGACGAGCCGGAAACCAACCTTAACCCCAAGCTGATCAAGCTCATCGCGCTGTGCATCATGAATCTCTGCCAGCAGGGCATTCAGGTGTTCGTCGCCAGTCATTCGCTGTTCCTGCTGCGCGAGCTGGAGATGCTGGCCGAGCAGCCCGAGTTCAGGAAGGTCAAGCAGCGCTATTTCTCGCTGAAGGCAACGGCGGACGGGGTCGGGCTGGAGCAGGGCGATAGCGTCGACGACCTGCAAACCCTGGTATTGCTGGACGAAGAGCTGAAGCAGTCCGACCGCTTCATGGGCCTGGAGGGCTGACATGGCGGTCATTGAGCCGGTGATCGAAGAAGGACGCTTGACCTTCCGCTTTCCCGACCAGGCAATAGCCAGTAAATACGACGACTGGGCGCACTATCGCCATCAATTCAATCCTGCCTTCGGTGGTACCAAGGCAGTGGATATTCTTTATGCCGATGAGATGGTTGGCTGGCTCATTGAGATCAAAGACTACCGAGTGGGTTGTCAGATTACCGCTGCAGAACTGGCTGATGTGGTTGCGCTCAAGGTGCGAGACACACTCGCTGGACTGGTATCGGCCAAATTGCACGCCAATGATCCAGACGAGCGCAGGGTTGCCACGGCCATGCTGCGCTGTCGCACGCTGCGTGTCGTCCTGCACATGGAGCAGCCGGCCAAACACTCGAAACTGCGTCCGCGGGCCATCGATCCGGCGGCCGTTCTGATTAAGCTCAAGGGCTTGCTGAAAGCTATAGATCCACACCCTTGCGTGGTTGACCAGAGCACCCTCAAGGCTGAGATGAAGTGGGAAGTAGAAGGATAGCGTTATGATTTTCAAACCTTGGACAGAAATCGCCATTCCCCACGAGGACGTGCTCAAGGGGACCTTCCAGCAGGCCGAGTTCGCCGCCGACCTCTCGCGGGTACACGACGGCAGCGCCACGGCGGAGTACCTCGATCCGGTGCTGTTCTTCCAGCGCACCTTCATCACCGAGGGCATGCGTCTGCTGCTGGATTCGGTGCTCAAGCGCCTGGCCGCCAAGGGCGGCGATCCGGTCATCCAGCTGCAAACCGCTTTCGGCGGCGGCAAGACCCACACCATGCTGGCGGTCTACCACCTGGCGAGGGGGCTGGCGCCGGCCAGCGAGTTGCAGGGGGTATCGCCGATTCTGGATGCGGCCGGCATCACCGAGCTGCCCAAGGCGCGCATCGCCGTGCTGGATGGCGTGCATCAGCTCGATTTGGCCAGCAAGCCGAAAAGCCATGGTCCGGTGACAGTGCGCACCCTCTGGGGCGAGTTGGCCTGGCAACTGGCCGGCGAGGAGGGCTATGCGCTAGTGCAGCATGCCGACGAAAGCGGTACAGCACCGGGCAAGCCGGCGCTGGAGGCGCTGCTGCACAAGGCGGCTCCCTGCGTGATCCTGATCGACGAGCTGGTGCGTTACATGTCCCAGTTCGAGGAGGGCAAGTCGCTCTCCGGCGGTACCTTCGATTCCAACCTGTCCTTCATCCAAGCGTTGACCGAAGCCCTGAAGGGGGTGCCCAGCGCCATCCTGCTGGCCTCGCTGCCGCACTCGGAGAAGGAAGCGGTGAGCAAGACCGGCATCCAGGCACTGCGCACGCTGGAGCATTACTTCGCGCGGGTACAGGCGCTGTGGAAGCCGGTAGGGACGGAGGAGGCCTTCGAGATCGTGCGGCGGCGCCTGTTCAGCTCGATCAGCGATAAGGCGGCGATGGAGGCGGTCTGTCGCGAGTTCGCCGACTTCTATGTCGAGAACGCCGGCAGCTTCCCTCAGGAGACCCAGGAAAGCCGCTACTACGAGCGGCTGATCCAGGCCTATCCGATCCATCCCGAAGTATTCGACCGCCTCTATGAGGACTGGTCGTCGCTGGACAACTTCCAGCGCACCCGCGGCGTGCTGAAGCTGATGGCCAAGGTCATTCATCGGCTTTGGCGCGACGGCAGCAAGGATGCCCTGCTGATGCCCGGCAGCCTGCCGCTGTACGACCCGGAAACCCGCAACGAGGCTATTTACTACCTGCCGCAGGGCTGGGACCCGGTGCTGGAAAAGGACGTGGACGGCGAGCGCGCCGAAACCACGCGGCTGGAAAGTGCCGATACCCGTTTCGGCAGCGTGCATGCCTGCCGCCGGGTGGCGCGGACCATCTTCCTCGGCAGTGCGCCGAGCACTTCCGAGCAGATGGTGCGGGGCGTCGCTCAGGAGCGCATCCTGCTGGGCGCCGTGCAGCCCGGTCAGGCGGTCGGCACCTTCAAGGATGCCTTGCGCCGCCTGGGCGACAAGCTGCATTACCTGAACAACGGCAACGAACGTTACTGGTTCGATACCCGGCCGAACCTGCGCCGGGAGATGGAAGACCGTCGTCGCCGCTTCAATGACTGTGAGGACGTGTTCCCGCTGATTCGCGAGCGTCTGCGCGAGTCCTTCGCGACCAACCTGTTCCTAGTGCATCCGTTCACGCCAAGCGTGGACATTCCGGATGATTGGTCGCTGCGTCTGGTGCTGCTCACCCCGGAGGCACCCTACAGCCGCACGGGCCAGAACCTGGCGCTCGACAAGGCGGCCGAGACCCTGCGCTACCGAGGCGAGCAGCCGCGGCAGAAGCAGAACCGCCTGATCTTCCTGGCCGCGGACTTCGATGCCCTGTCGCGGCTCAAGGACCAGGTGCGCTCCTGTCTAGCCTGGCAGTCCATCGTCAGTGACATCAAGGAAATGCATCTGAACCTGGACCAGTTCCAGAGTCGCGAGGCGACTCGTGGTCTGGAAGCTGCCCGGGATGCGCTCAAGCGGATGATCCGCGAGACCTACAAGTGGCTGCTAGTACCCATGCAGGAGCCCAAGGCGGGCGGCGGGCTGTCCGAGCTGATCTGGGAAACCTTCCAGGTCAGCGCCAGCTCGCTGAACTGGTCGCAGGAAATCGAGAAAGTGTTAGCCGAGGAAGCGCTGCTGATCAACAACTGGTCGCCGATCCACCTGCATCGCTACCTGAAGGACTGGTTCTGGAAGAACGGGGTAGAGGAGGTGAAGGCCCTGGATTTCTGGCAGAAGTCCTGCCAGTACCTCTACCTGCCGCGCCTGCGCGACGACATGGTGTATCGCAACACCCTGGCTGCCGGCGCCGCCAGCGAGGACTTCTTCGGTTTTGCCTACGGCAAGGAGGAGGGCAAGTACAAGGGGTTCACCTTGGGGGCATCGACCTCGCCCATCCTGGATGACTCCCTGCTGCTGATCGAACCGTCGGTGGCGCGTGCCTACGTCGATGCCGAGCGTGCGGCCAAGGCGGCAGCGCAGGCCCAGTCGGCCCCCTTGGCCGTGGGCGAGGACAGACCTGCCGCGCAGGCCCCCGCGGGCTCGACTTCCGTGTCGCAGCCGACTTCCACTCCGGTAGCGGCAAAAGCGGAGAAGCGCCGCTTCTATGCAACGGTGAATATCGAGCCGGTAGGCGCCAAGCTGGCCTTCGCCAATATCGTCGAGGAGGTCCTGCAGCAGTTCACCGCCAAGCCGGGGGTGAAGGTCAGCATCAGCGTGGAAATCGAGGCAGAAAGCTCCGAGGCCTTCGACGATGCGTTGCAGCGTGCGGTAAAGGAGAACTGCAACGTGTTGAAGTTCTCCTCGGCGGAGTTCGAGAGCTGATCGAGCCGTTCTGGCGTCGCGCCGGGCCGGGATGATCCGGCCCTGGCCTCATAGCCAGTGTGCGGGAACTTCCAGCCCATGGTTCTTGGTGACGATCTGCAGAGTGGCAATGATCTCTGCATGCCGAGCCTGGTCAGCAGGCTGCCAGGTAGCGCGGCGATCCAACAGGAGCTTCAGCTCGCCTAGGTTGTACATGCCCAGACGATGGAAGTTGCCCCAGCTGGGGATGCCGAACAGGTTGTAGATGACCACAGTGGCGTCGCGCTCGCTGGCAAGCCGTTTGTCACCGGTCAGCTTCTCGGTGGCTTCTTTGGCTTCATCATGGTCATCGTAGGTATTGAGAAGTTTCATGGGTGTTTTCGATAGGGGAGCAGAGAGGGAGCCACGCGAATAACAGCCCACCAGACTTTGGTTGCCGGCCTGGCGGGCAATGGCATAAGCAGGTTGAGCATTAGTTGCAGCGAGCGGAATGTTAGCTTCGCCGTCTCGCGTGCGTGGAGGTTATTCATCGACCTCGGATGCGGGTTTTAGAGTCTTGCCCGATATCTGCATCATCAAGGTCGTGAGCGGGTTTTCCGGTTGTCCTCCGTGATTGATATCTTGCGGCAATAGCTTGACCCAAAGTTTATAGAACTCGCCCGGATTTTCCTTTCCCCAACTGGCAAGCGCCCCCGATCCACCCATGTCCTCGAAAGCCTGCTGCAAGGCCTCTTTGACAGCGGTGGTGTTCTTGTTTGGCGTGCCTTTCGCTCGGCCGCCGGTCTTTCTCCCAATAGCCATCTATTTCCCTCTACTTTAGATAGCGCCGAATAGGGCTGCGAATGAGTTTACATGCTGCGCATACTGGCGCTGTAGGGGCCGGGGTGATGATAGGTCCGCCATTGAGCTGCTCGATGCGACGGCTTGCCGTTCTAGTCGATTGATCCATGCAGGGCTGTTTCGAATCGTCTCCGCTACTTGATGAGGATTTGCGCCGGCCAGTTCGCTGAGGTCGTGTTGCTCCAGGTGCCCGTTGTCCAGTAGCACAGCAGGCTGCACTCCGAGCAGACGGGCAACTTGGAAAAGCCAGCTGAGTGACGGCGGAGGTAACGGAGCCGTCACTCCAAGGGTGCCGGCCAGGCCCTTGATGATCTCCTCATCGAGCTTAAAGCCCGGCACGGGCACAACAGCCAGCACTGCATCGCCATATCGCAGCTGAACCGTCTGTTTCACGCTGGAGGTGCCGGCCTCGCTGCAATGCTGGATCACGTTTCCATCGTTGAAGACCAGGAGATGAAGCCAGCAACAGGGGGCGGACTGGACCCGTTGCGAGTCGTCAGCGGACTTCAACTCCGCTAACAACTCGGAGCGGCGGTCGCGCAGATATTGGCGAAGCTCCTCCGTAATGCGATCTGCAGGCATGACGCGCAGGCGATCACCATCTAGCTCGACGGTCAGACCGGCCTGGTGTAGGTAGTCCAGGGCGGCCATGGTTAGAAGTACTCCGCGTTGTCGTTGATAGTGGTGAGCGAATTGCCGAGGGGTGTTTCATCTTGAAGACCATCAGTGATGGTGCTGGCGGTCTTCGAAAACTTTTGGTTGTCTGCGGCATCCTCCATTCGTGCCTCGTTTTTCCATTCGTGCCCTTTTTCTTCATTCGTGCCCATGCTTGAGGATGGGCATGAATGGAGGTTCGAGGGCATGAATGAGGTAAGCGACCAATAAGACTTGATGTTCTTACCAAAGCCTTCCCGGTCGATCGTGACTGACAGCTTTTCGCGGGCGGTTCTGATCTGCTTTTGCGTATACCCGTTCTCGACCATCAGACGCTTGGCCTCCTTCCCGGTGAGCGGTCCTTCGCTCAGGATGCGCCGCAACGCTTCGGCGGGATCGTCGTCTTCCGGCTCGTCATCAATCTGGCGCTCGACATCGGCCAGGATCTCCTTGGCACTGCCATCGATGAAGTCTCCCCACCGTACGCGGGTGGTTTCGATGTCGTCGTCGACCGTGCATTCCTCGATGCTGTAGGAGCACCCGCCGTTGTCGTTGGAAATATTCGACTTGGCGCGGGCGAGGACGCGAACTTCCGAGTCTTCCTGCTTGGCGGCCACCAGCACGGTTCTGGCCAGCGCGCCAAAAGCCTGGCTGCCGATCACGCGATCCGCCGGAGAGGAGCCACCGCTTCCCTTGGAGAAGTGGCTGATGCCCAAGACGGCGCAATCGTGCTCCTCGGCGAAGTCCACTACCACTTGGAGCGAGCGGCGGACATCGTTCGCCTTGTGCATGTCGCCTTTAACCAGGTTGACCACAGGATCAAGGATCAGCAGCGACGCTCCGCCAAGGGCCTCCACGGCTTTGCGCAGTAAATTGAAGTCGGTTGCCGGGTCGAAGGGCTCATGCTCGCCTTTATGGTTTATCCGGCCATTGATGATGTGAACACGAGAAAGGTCTGCTCCCGCAGCCATCAAGCGCGGCACCAGCGTATCAGCAGGATCGTCTTCGCTGGTCCAGATAAGTACGTTGCCGCGCTCGGTGCAGAGGCTTCCATCAGGGTAGTGGCCACCGCTGGTAAGGATTGCTGCAAGCCCGATGGCCAGGGTGGTCTTTCCGGCGCCTCCCGCGCCGGCCAACACAGTGAGTTTTCCCTTGGCGATCCAGGCCGGCCACAGCCAGCGGATACCCCTTGGCTTGATGGCCGAGGCCTGCGTCAGCATAGCGCGGCACTTCGACTTTTCCGGCTTATCCAGGGCGGCGAGCTGCTGATCGAGCTGCTCTATTCGCTCATGCGCCAGCGCCATCCGGGCGATATCGTCGTCGGACAGCTCTTGGCCGTTGCCTACCGCGCCGTTCCCGGACTCGATCACCAAGCGCTCGAAGTAGCGCTCCTTCTCTAGCTTCTCGCGCAGATACTGCTGGCGCTGCTCTTGGCTCAAACCGCTGGGGAAAAGGTCTTTCAGCTCCAGACCGACCGCCGCCAGCACGTTGCGGGGTTCGCAGCCGGCATAGCAATGGACCAGGACGCGGCCATCATTGCCGCGTACCAAGCTCAGGGAGGGCGACTTGTCATCATGGGTCGGGCAGCAGGCCATATAGCGCTCGCCATGCTTCTTTACGCCTTCCAGACGCGGTAGCAGCAGATGTTCGAGTAGATCACTCATCAGTGTGTGCCTCCTCAAGCAGTTCTGCCTCTTGCTGATCGATAGGGCTGCTATGCCACACATTGCCGACTTTCAAAGATCCAAAGCAGCCTGAGGCGGAGCTGCCGTCCAAGCGCAAGATGTACCAGCCTTTCAGGGTGCCGGGCTCGTCGCCGTAGGCGTTGAAGTGGTGAGGCTGGCCATCCGGCACAGGCATGGGAAGCTGTTGGCCGAAAGCGTCTTGCAGAACCTTGTGGAACTGGATTGCATGATTAGCCATGACATACCTCCAGCATCAGCCAGTACATGGCGATCTGAGCCAGCGTAATCAGCAGGTTGAAGGCAGAGTCATGGGAGAACAGAAGGCCGATCAGGCTGGTAAATTGGCTGCGGGAGCGGCTGCTCTGTTGGCATTGGGGGCGGGTGCTTTTCATTTAGGCGATCTCCCCGGTATGACCAACAGTGCGGCGGGCCATGAACTCGGCAAGATCGCTCACGCGGTAGCGCACCATGCGACCGACCTTGACGAAGGGCAGGCGGTAGCGGCCGGTCGAGCGCCAGACTGCGAGGGTGTTCTGCTTCACGCCCAGGACTTTGGCAGCTTGCTTGTCCTCTACCAAGGCAGGAAGGTTGTCGAGGGCATAGCTTAATTGCTTAGCAATCTCCTCCTTGATGCGTTCGATAGTTTCTTTAGGTGGAGTGTGCATGATAAATCCTCACTATCATCGTCAATAAATGATGATGAGGATGCAGGAATCTACCGGGCCAGAATCTACTAGACCAAGTAGGCCAAATTTTTAGGTCTGGTTCTTTTTGATGTGTTTTAAAAACTCGCTCCAAGCATTTACAAAGCTTTTCGTCTTTAGGCTGCCAGCCTGTAATGCTCCGCTGAAGATATAGCCAGGTCGGGTCAATCCTTTTGCTTCGAGCCATAGCCAGCAGGTGTCACGCGCCCCAGAATTTCCGGTTTGATTAACGCGCAGATTTGTTGCTGTAAATTCGCTTTGTTCCTCAAACCACTGATAAATATGTTCGATACGTTGGTCGAGTGCGGATTTCTTTTTGGGTTCCGCTGGCCTTTGGGTGATGCTCTCTTGTTGAGTTGGCTCAAAGACTTGAGCTCCTGCGGTCTCTTGGGGAGCGCATTTCTGCGGAGGTTGCTCTACGGCTTGAGCCTCTTTCGGCATGGAGTCAGCGTTATCAGGGTTGATTTCTCTGGCTTTCGGAGTGGCTTGTTCCTGCTGGCGCAGCACAGAGGCTTGAGTGCTTTTTCGCTTCAGGCTCTTGAGAGCAATGATTTCCTCAAATTTTTTGCAATTAAGTGGAACATCTCGTCCTTCTTCATTTGCAAAATCGAGAAATCTTTCTAGCTGAGCAATTGAAAAAGGAAATGGTAGGGCCGGCTCATCAAGCTTTCCGGTTGGGTGAGAACAAAGAGTCGCTGCTTCCTCTGGCGTGAGGTCAACTTCATCCTCGTGATCAATATTGACGTAAAGCCCGTCGCTTCCGATCCGAAGCCAGCAGCCGAAGTTCTTCATATCGATGCTGCCGCTATCAGTTGGCAGCGCCATTCTTATAAAGTCATCTCGACGTAGCATAATGCTCTTGTCGACACCTTCAAAGTTGAGGGTTGTTTCTTCATCAATATTTTTCATGGAGCCCTCGCAGGCTACCTACAGAAGAAGGCGACCAGCCAGACGGGTAGGTAGTCCGCTTTTCGCCCCGTAGGGCTAGGCTGGCAGTAACTCGGTTATCTGCTGCGGCGGTTCGGCAACTCGACCACAGATGCTGCTTCCTTGATGCCGGCGGCTTCGAGCATGGCCTTCGTCGCGGTCTCGACGGATTGGCGCACCGGATCGAGGTCAAGGCGGGCATAGATCGCCGTAGCTTGATGTGTCTTGTGGTTGAGGCTCTTGCCGATGATTGCCAGCGAGGCGCCGGTCTTGGCCTGCCAACTGCCCAGGGTGCGGCGCAGGTCGTGAATGCGCAGGTCGGTCATGTCGTAGTCGGCAGGATCGATCTCCAGCGCATCGGCGACGGCGCGGTAGCACTTCTCCGCAGTGGCGGGCGCCTCGATCAGCAGCCGGTCGGCGCGCTGGCGTTCGTCGTCGGTCAGCTTGCCGGCAGTTTGCAGCAGGTCGAGAAGGCGACGGACACTGGCGCGGCGCAGGATGGTCGCCCATGCCTTCTTCGGCTCAACCAGATGGCCGGTCACGCCCGTGCCGGGGAACACAAAGGGGGAAGCGCCAGCGGCCCGTTTGCGTGCCCGCAGCGTAGCGACGGCTTCGGGCGGCAAGGGGACGTTCTGCGGGGTGCCGTTCTTCGTCATACCGATGCGCCAGATACCGGCATCAAGATCGATATCGCGCCAGGCCATTGCCTGTACGTTCGAGCGGCGGGCGCCGCTCAGCAGCGACAGCAGGAAGTAGTCGCACAGGGAGGACTCCGCAATGGCGGGCAGTAGGTGCGGCAGCTCACTGGCCTGTGCGAAGCGGTCGCGTGACGGTGCGGGGTTCTTCTGAATGCGGCTAGCCGGATTGGTGCCGTCGAAGTGCTCATGGTCGGCGGCGAAGGTGAACACAGCAGAGATGATGGCGACAGCCTTGTCGGCTTGGGCTGCGCTTTTCTTTGTTGCTTTGGCGTGGATCGCCTTCACGTCAGAGCGGGTGATGTGCGACAGCTTCTTCGCTTTGATCGACTCAAGATATAAGCGCAGCGAGTCCCGGTAATCCCTCTTCGTCTTTTCGCTCAGCGGCGAGCCGTCGCGCTTCTTCTTGCTGTCCAGGAACATCTTGAACAGCTCGGCAAAGGTCGGTTCTTCGCGGATCGCTCGGCGAGCGGCGGCAGGGTTTGCCCCGGTGGCGAACTCGCCGAGGATTTTCTGTGCTTCACCGCGCGCCTGTTCAACCGTCATGCCGGGGAATGTGCCCAGCTTCACCCATGTCATGGATGCGCCAACACGCTTGACCACATAGAAGGTTCGGGCGCCGGCAGCGGTGATCCGCATCGCCAGCTTCGGTACTTCAGTGTCATAGACGGTCAGCCGCTTGCCGGCCTCGGGAGGAGCTAGCGCCAGTAGGGCTGTTTTTGTGAATTTCAGCTTTGCCATAGGTTCACCTTGCCTGTTTCGGGCTAGCGCCGGGCTAGCACGGGCTATCAAATTTGGTCAATTTTCGTGATAGCCCAGCAAGGTGAAAATACGCTGTAAGCCGCATTCTGTATAGCTTCGTAAAGGTTCGTAAATGAGCGGGTATTTATATGCCCTCTGATTCGTAATGAGAAGGTCGAGGGTTCGATTCCTTTCACCGCACCAGAAAAATCAAGGCCTGCAGCGATGCGGGCCTTTTTCGTTTCAGGGGGGGCTGATGGAGGAACGAAAGCGGCGACCGGATCGGCCCGTACCTTGATGCGAGTTTGGCGCTGGCGTGACGTAGCGTCGGTGCTGCTGGCCGGTGGTCAGTCAAGCGTTGAAGATGGCGCCAGAACCACGGAGGACTCCGCTTTGCGGTGGCTTGCCGCCGGACCTGCCGGCGCGGTTCGGGGATGGCGGATGCGGGTGGATGCCGTGTTGGCGGACCGGCTGAAGAGCCACGTACCGCCGGATATAGCGGTTTCCGGCAATCGCGGGCCGCACGCGGCATTCCGCTGGCCGTTTCCCTGTAAGCCATCGCTTACGGCAGATCGAGAGTTTTCCCGATTTGCCGGGGGCGCTCATCCGGGTAGATTGAATCCCACGAAGACGTCGACGGATCGACGCAAGCCGACCAAGGATGGCGGCCAGGGAGAGTCGCAGGATCGCGGCTTCATCAGGACGATGAACCCAGGGATGTGGTGGTGAGACATGAACGGCGAGGCTGACCCCTCGCCGTTTTTGTTTTTGCGCCGGAAGAGTTGTGGCGCCGAGATCACCGGCGGCCCGTGGGCGGGCCTTCCAGGCAGCGGTTCAAATGGCTCAGGAACGCCTGCATCGAAGGCGTCTGTCCGATCGGCTTGCGCTGCAGCAGGCCGAGCGAGCGCCGGGTGGGCTGTTCGACCGGCAGCACCGACAGATCCGCGCCGATGTGCAGGAATGTCGTGCAACTGGCCGGCAGCAGGGAAAACCCTATGCCTTCGCGTACCAGGGCGGCGGCGGTGCTCATGTGCGCCACTTCCCAGGCGGGTTGCGCGGTCACGCCCAGGTGGCGCAGCGCCTCGTCGGCCAGCGGGCGGATGCTGGTGTCCGCCGTCAGCGCGATGTAGGGCAGCGTTTTCCACGTGTCCGGCTCCTTCGACGCGCCTTCCTGGCGCACCAGCAGCACCAGATTGTCGTCCAGCAGCGGCTCGAAGCCGAGACCCGACAGGTCCTCCGGCAGCGAGGTGATGCCCGCGTCCACCTCGCCGTTCTGCACCCATGCCTTCACTTCCCCGGCCCGGCCGTCGCGCAGGCTGATCTTCACGCCGGGATGGTCGCGGCCGAACGCGGCGATGACCCCTGGCAGGAAGGAGGCCGCCGCCGTTGGCAGCGCGCCCAGGCGGATCGTGCCGCGGATCAGGTTCAGCGCCTCGTGGGCATCGCGTATCGCATCGTCCATGTCGCGCAGCATCCGCCGCGCCTGGGGCAGGAAGTGCTCGCCCGCCGGGGTCAGCTCGACGCTGCGTGTATTGCGCGCCAGGAGCCGCAGGCCGAGCGCGTCCTCGAGCTTGCGGATGCTGTAGCTCAGCGCCGGCTGCGACAGGTGGAGCTGTTCCGAGGTTCGCGTGAAGCTCGAGGTTTCGGCGATCAGGATGAAGGCACGCAGTTGACGAAAGCTGATATCCATGAGCATGGCTTGCTAATAAAAATAATGGATCAATTTATATGATCTTTAAAATTCACAGAATAATCGATTGCCCTCACCATGGCTCCGGACTCACGCTGGAGCTGAAGCGATGACAACGATCCATATCGGCTGTGGGGCGGGCTTTGCCAACGATCGCCCCGATGCGGGACTGCGCCTGGCGCAGGATCTGGCCCGACGTTCCGGTCGACGCTATCTCATGTACGAACTCCTGGCCGAACGTACGCTGGCCGAGGCGCAGTTGCGCAAGCAGGCCGATCCCCGCACGGGATACGCCGCGCGTCTATTCGACTTCCTCCAGCCGGTGCTGGACACCTGCATCGAGGCGGGTATCCCGATCGTCACCAATGGCGGCGCGGCCAACCCTCGTGCGGCGGCCGAGCGGCTGCGGGCCGAACTGGGCGGGCGCCATGCCGGCCTGCGTATCGCCTGCGTGCTGGGCGACGATCTGATGGGGATGGACCGCCGGCGCCTCGGCCAGTGGCTCGACCTCGGCGACCCGCGGGACGAGCTGGTTTCGGCGAACGTCTACAGCGGCGCCGACGGCATCGTCCGGGCCCTGGACGAGGGCGCCGCCATCGTGCTCTGCGGCCGGGTCGCCGACCCGTCCCTGGCCGTCGGTCCGATCCGCCACGCCCTGGGCTGGGCCGCCGACGACTGGGAGCGGATGGCCATCGCCACCGTGGCCGGACACCTGCTGGAATGCTGCACCCAGGTTACCGGTGGCTATTTCGCCCATCCCGGCGTCAAGGAGGTGCCCGACCCGGCCAACCTCGGCTGTCCGATCGCCGAGGTCGCCGCGGACGGTCGCCTGGTAATCACCAAGACCGCCGGTTCCGGCGGTTGCGTCAGCGAGCGCACGGTCAAGGAGCAGTTGCTCTACGAGGTGCACGATCCGCGCCGCTATCTCACCCCCGACGTGATCCTCGACCTCGGCGCGGCACGGGTGGAGGCCGTCGGCGACGACCGCGTCGCGGTCGACGGCATCCACGGCCATCCGCGCCCCGATACGCTCAAGGGCCTGGCCGGCGTGCGCGGGCTCTGGTTCGGCGAGGCGGAAATCTCCTATGCCGGTGCCGGCGCCGTGGCCCGGGCACGGCTCGCCCGGGAAATCCTGCTGCAGCGCTTCGACCTGCTGGCGCCGGGCGTGCAGCCCTGGATCGATCTGGCCGGCGTCGCCAGCCTGTTCAACGATGCGCGCGGCGACTACCTCGCCCGGCGCCTGGACCTGGCGTCCGAGGTGGACGACGTGCGCGTCCGGGTCGGCCTGGTGCATCGCGACCGCGCTCTGATCGAGACGCTGCTGGCCGAGGTCGAGTCGCTCTACACCAACGGTCCGGCCGGCGGCGGCGGGGTGCGCCGGCATATCGGCGAATCCATCGCCACCCGCGACTTCCTGATTCCCCGCGAGGCAATCGAAACACGTCTGGAGTGGTACTGATGAACGCGACCATCATCCTCGCCGAGCATGCCCACGCCCGTGCCGGCGACAAGGGCAACATCCTCAGCATCGCCGTGTTCCCGCTGGATGCGGCGCACTATGAATGGCTGCGGCGCGAGCTCACTGCCGAGCGGGTCGCCGAGCATTTCGCCAGCCGTCGCCCGACGCGCGTCCGGCGCCATGAGATCGACTCGCTCAAGGCACTCAACTTCGTGCTGGAGGACGCGCTGGAAGGCGGCGTCAACCGCAGTCCGGGTCTCGACCGGCACGGCAAGAGCCTGAGCTACCTGCTGCTGTCGATGCGTCTGCCGGCTCCCGGCTGATCCGCCGCCGCGCCGCGCTTGCAAGCGATCGGGCCCGCCCCCGCGGGCCGGCTCGCAAAATAAAAACAATCATGAGGTTCCTTGCCATGCTCACCGCACTTGGCTTCTGCATGATGCTCGCCATCATCGCGCTGATCCTGTTGCGCAGGATCAGCCCGGTGGTGGCCTTCACGACGATTCCCGTCGTCATCTGCCTGCTGGCCGGCTTCTCGCCGCCGCAGATCGGCGAGTTCATCAGGACCGGTCTGCTCACGGTCGCGCCGACCGCTGCGCTGTTCCTGTTCGCCATTCTCTACTTCGGCATCATGCGCGATCGCGGTCTGTTCGATCCGCTGGTCGACTTTCTCATCCGCCGCACCGGCGGCAAGCCGCTGGCCGTGGCCCTGATCACGGTGCTGATCACCACGGTGGTCCATTTGGACGGCGTGGGCGCGGCGACTTTCCTGCTCACCATTCCGGCCCTGCTGCCCTTGTACAAGCGGCTGAACATGAGCCCGACGATGCTCCTGCTGCTGGTCGGCACCACCGCCGGTGTCGTCAACATGGTGCCCTGGGGCGGCACGACGGCGCGGGCGGCGGCGACCACCGGCCTCGACGCCACCGGGCTGTGGCTCGGCCTGATCCCGGTCCAACTGGTCGGTTTCGCCTGCATGCTGCTGATCGCCGCCTGGCTCGGTCTGCGCGCGCAGCGGCGGATGCCGGTTTCGCTCGGTGCGGCGTCGAGCTTCGACCCCGCCCTGGCCCGGCCCGCGCCACGCGAGCACGGGCTGTCGCCAGGCTGCCTGCGCTACTGGCTCAATGTGGCGTTGACCGCCGCTATCCTGCTCTGCCTGTTCACCGGCATCTTCCCGCTCTATGCCTGCTTCATGGTCGGCCTGGGCATCGCGCTGCCCCTCAACTTCGCCTCGCTGGAGGCTCAGGCCGAGCGCATCAAGGCGCATGCCGCCGATGCCCTGCAGATGGTCATGGTGATGATGGCCGCCGCGGTGCTCCTCGGCGTGCTCGCCGGGGCCGGAATCTCCGACGGCATGGCCCAGGCGCTGATCGACATCCTGCCCGCCGGATCGGCGCAGTACCTGCACCTGATCGTCGGCGGCCTCGGCGTACCGTTGGGAATGATCTTCTCGCCCGACGCCTATTATTTCGCCCTGCTGCCGGTGATCCGCGACGTCGCGGTGGCTGCCGGCGTACCGCTGGAGGCCGTGGCCCGCGCCATGCTGATCGGCGAAAACGCCGGCTTCTCGATCAGCCCGGTGGTGCCCAGCGTCTACCTGGCACTGGCGCTCGCCGGCGTCGAACTGCGCCGGCATATCGCCTACAGCTTCTTCTGGGCCTGGGGCGTGAGTCTGGCAATGCTGGCATTCGCCCTGGCGAGCGGCGTGGTCCGCTTCTGAGCGGCTCCCGATGACGGGAGAGGCCGCGCTCCCGTCATCGCTTCATGCCGCTTTCTCGCGGGAGCGGTCCACGCCGGCCGCCGTCACCGGAGTTTCCCCTTCGTGCAACGTTTCCGCCGTCGCGGAGGGGCCCTCTTTTGCGCCTTTTCCACCGATCTTCACCGGTAACAAGAACAAATGAAGAACGCCGAACCGCACTTTTCGCTCCGATACTCGCCTGTCATGGTCCTGGCTCTAGCGGGCCTGTTGCCCACGGCCCAGGCCGACTTTTTCGAGGATGCCAGGGGGACCTTGAACCTGCGCAACTACTACATGAACCGCAACATGGTCGACCGCGCCACCCAGGGCAAGCGCGAGGAATGGGCCCAGGGTTTCATCCTCGACCTGCAATCGGGTTACACCGAAGGGCCGCTCGGCTTCGGCATCGACGTGCGCGGCCTATGGGCGATCAAGCTCGACGGCGGCAAGGGCACCGCCGGCAACGAAATGCTCCCCATCCACGACGACGGCCGTCCGGCCGACGACTTCGGCCGCGTGGCGGTGGCCGGCAAGCTGCGCTTTTCCGGAAGCGAACTGAAGATCGGCGAATGGAGCCCGGCGCTGCCGATCCTCAATGCCAACGACGCCCGTGTGCTGCCGCAAACCTTCCAGGGCGGCATGCTCACGGTCAGGGAGATCCCCGGCGTCACTTTCCATGCCGGCCAGATGCGCGCCAACAGCCCGCGCAACGACGCCAGCCTGCAGAACATGTCGCTCCACGGCTCGTCGTCCGGCGCCACCTCGGACCGTTACAACTTCGCCGGCGTCGAATATCGCTTCAACGACAGCCGGACCACGCTCGGCGCCTGGTTCGGCCAGCTCGAGGACATCTACAAGCAGCGCTACTTCGAGATCCGGCATCTCCAGCCGCTGGGCAGGAACTGGTCGCTCTCCTCGCGGTTGGGCCTGTTCAGCGGCGAGGAGGACGGCCGGGGCGAGGCGGGCGATCTGGACAACAAGACCCTGACCGGCCTGTTCGCCCTCAAGGCCGGCGCCAACACCTTCACCTTCGCCTTCCAGCGGCTCAGCGGCGACGACCGCTGGCTGCGCCTCAACGGCACCATCGGCAGCATGCTGCCCAACGACGTGTTCACCACCAGCTTCGACAACGCCCGCGAGGAGTCCTGGCAATTGCGCCACGACTACGATTTCGCCGCCCTCGGCCTGCCGGGACTGACCTTCATGAGCCGCTATATCGGCGGCAAGAATGTGCACACCGCGACGGTCAGCGACGGTGAGGAGTGGTCGCGGGAGAACGAGCTGGCCTATGTGGTGCAGAGCGGCGGGCTGAAAAATCTGTCCGTGCGCTGGCGCAACGCCAGCCGGCGAGCCGATTGGGGCAGCAACACCAGCTACGACGAGAACCGGCTGATCGTAAATTATCCAATCTCGCTGTTTTGAAGAAGAGCCGAGTCCCGCTGGCGATCCGCTCGTCACCGGACCGACGGTGTGCGGGCGGGCGCGGGTAGCCTCGACCGGAGTTCACCTGTCTGTCCGTAATTGCCGGTTTGGTTATGTCTGCAAATCGGGCATATACCGGGACGGAGCGCAGTCGCGCAACTTTCGAGGTCCGATTGTAGGCTATGAAAATCACCCGGGACCGGTAGATCCTGGGATGCAGCCTTCGACTGATCCGTTGCGTTTGTTTACCTGTTTTTAAAACCAACCTTTTATCGCTGGTCAGCCTTGTGGTTAGCTTGATCTCTCGGTTAATGGCTATTTGCCTTTACGGGGGCCGACAAGAATGACCACGACACGCTTTTCCGAACTGCCCGCCTGCAGTCGCGCGCTCTGGGCCAAGAGCGGCGAGCCGGGAGGGCATGGCCTGCTGGCGCACATGCTGGACGTGGCGGCTGTCGCCGAGACGCTTCTGGAACGCGAGCCGCCAGCCACGCGCGAATGCTTCGCCGCGCAGTTCGGCTTGCCGGAGTCCGTTTTTTCCCGGCATGTCGCCGCGCTGGCGGGGTTGCACGATTTCGGCAAGGCCATTCCCGGTTTCCAGGCCAAGTGGCCGGCGGGGCGGGAGCGTGACGAGGCGCATGGCCTGGGCTTCGCCGAACCTTCCCTGCGCGTCACCGATCACGCCTGCGCCGGCGCAGCCCTGCTCTGGCGGCATCTGCCGGCACAAGGTGCCGAGCCGGGCTGGATCATGGGCGTGCTGCAGGCGATCGGTGCGCACCACGGCTACAACCCCAGCGTTCCGGAAATCCGCGCGGCCGTGCCGGCGCTCGAGGTACCGGGTTGGGCCCCGGCGCGCCAGGCACTGTTCGATGCCTACTGGCAGAGCCTGGCCCCCGAAGGCGTACCCGTGGCCGACGAGTTGCCGCTGCCCGCCGTGGCCTGGCTGGCCGGGCTGACCAGCGTGGCCGACTGGATCGCATCCAATCCCGACTGGTTCCCGCCCGGCGAGCGGGAGGATTCGCTCGCCGGGCATTTCCGCCAGGCCGGGAAGCTCGCCGCCAAGGCTCTGGAAGAGATCGGCTGGAGTCGTCATCGCGCCCTGTTGCGGGAGCCGGCGACGACGGACGAGTTGCTCGGCCGCATCGTTCGCCGCGAGGGCGTGGCTGCCCGTTCCCTGCAGGTCGAGGGCGACCGGTTGCTGGGCGAAGCGCGGGGGCCGTCCCTGCTGCTGGTCGAGGCGCCGATGGGGGGAGGGCAAGACCGAGCTGGCCTTTCTCGCCCACCTGCGCCTGCAGGCGGCCAACGACCATCGCGGCCTGTATATCGCCCTGCCGACCCAGGCGACCGGCAATGCCCTGTTCGACCGGGCACTGACCTTCCTGCGCGGCTTCGACGACCGCCAGCCGCTGGATCGCCAGCCGCTGGACATTCAGTTGGTGCACGGCGGCGCCGCGCTGGACGAACGGATACAGCGCCTGCGCGACATCCACGACGGGACGGACGACAGCATCGCCTCGTCCGCCTGGTTCTCCCAGCGCCGCCGCCCGCTGCTGTCGCCCTATGGCGTCGGCACCGTCGACCAGGCGCTGTTCGCCGCCCTGAACGTCAAGCACCATTTCGTTCGCCTGTGGGGTCTGGCCAACCGGGTGGTGGTACTGGACGAGGTGCATGCCTACGACATCTACACCGGCGGCCTGATCGAATCCCTGTTGCGTTGGCTCAGGGTGCTCGGCAGCTCGGTGGTGCTGATGAGCGCGACCCTGCCCGAACAGCGCCGCAATGCCTTGCTGCAGGCCTGGGGCGTGGCGACGGAGCGGGTGCCGGAGCTGCCCTATCCGCGCCTGCTGCTGGCGGGCGGCCGAGGCTTGCGGGCCGCGACCTTCGACTCCCGGCCGTTGCCGCCGATCGCCCTGGAAAGCCTCGGCGAGGACCTGGACGATCTGGCCGCCTGCGCCCTGCGTCTGCTCGACGGCGGCGGGTATGGTGCGCTGATCGTCAACACGGTGGCGCGCGCCCAGGAACTCTACCGCCGCCTGCAGCCGCGGCTCGACGAAGAGGTGCGGCTGATCCTGTTCCATGCCCGTTTCCCGGCCGACGTGCGCGGCGCACGGGAGCGCCAGGTGCTGGAGGCGTTCGGCAGCGCCGACACCGGCCGGCCGCGTCCCGGCCGGTGCCTGCTGATCGCCACCCAGGTCGCCGAGCAATCCCTGGACATCGATTTCGACTTCCTGATCACCGACCTGGCACCGGTCGACCTGATCCTGCAGCGCGCCGGACGCCTGCACCGCCATCGGCGGGCCAGGGTGCCGGCCCATGCCGGGGCCCGGCTGTTCGTCGCCGGGCTGGACCCGCGGCACCCGCCCGAATTGGAGAAGACCGTCTACGAGCCCTACCTCCTCGGTCGCACCTGGGCCCTGCTGTCCCGCGAGACGAGCCTGCGCTTGCCATGGGACATCGACCGGCTGGTGCAGGCGGTCTATGGCGACGCGCCGCTGCCGGACGACCTGGATGCGCAGGTACGGGCGCGTATCGAGGTCGAAATCCATGGCGAATATCTTGCCCGCCTGAAAGAGGCCCGGCAGAAGGCGTTGGACATCGTCATCGATCCGGCCGCGGAGCCGCAGAGCGCCTATCTCGACAAGCCGCGCGGCAACGAGGAGGGCGAGGGGCCGGGCCTGGCCAAGCGCACGCGCCTGGGCGACGACGCCGTCACCCTGGTGCCGGTATGCCGGGTGCCCGGCGGCTGGAGCCTGCGGCCGGACGGCGAAGCCTTCGATCCGTCGTTGCCGCTGTCCGATTTCCTGGCCCGCCAACTCCATGGCCGCCGGATGAAATGCAGCCACGGGCTTGTCGTGAGTCACTTTGCCGGCGTTGAGCCTCCGCCATCCTTCGCCGGGCATCCATTGCTCGGACATCTGAAACCGCTGTTGCTGGAAGATGGCTGCCACGTCATCGACAGGCTCGTCCTGCGTCTGGATGAGCACCTGGGACTGGTCTATGAGTCGGCCGAGGCCGACATTCAACCCGAGGACTGATAAATGACCCCAGGCTACAACCTGCTCGACGAACCCTGGCTGCCGGTGCGTTTCGCCGATGGCCGGGTCCGCGATGTCGGGCTGCTCGAACTCTTCGAGCGTGCCGGCGAAATCGCCGCCCTGGCGGAAACCGCGCCGCCGAGCCTGATCGCCGAATACCGGCTGCTCCTGGCCATCACGCATCGGGCGCTGACCCGCAGCCATGGCTCCTGGAAGGACAGGGATCGCGCCCGCTGGTACCGCGAGGGGCTGCCGCGGGATGCGCTGCGCGACTACCTGGAGCACTGGCGCGAACGGTTCTGGCTATTCCATCCCGAGCAGCCGTTCATGCAGGTGGCGGCGCTGGCCTCCATCGAGGAAACCCGCGACAGACAGAAGCCCTGGACGCAGGTTTCCCTGGGCAGCGCCAACGGCAATGCGCCGGTGGTGTTCGATCATTCCTGCGATTTGTCGCCCGCACCGGTGACGCCGGCCCAGGCCCTGCGCACCCTGCTGGGATTTTTGCAGTTCGCGCCGGGCGGTTTGGTCAAGGCTCTGCGCGATTCCGATAAGGCCGGTCCCTTGGTCAACAGCGCGGCGGCTCTGCCGGTGGGTGCCACCTTGCAGCAAACCCTTTGCCTGGCCTTGCACCCGGCCTCGGACCGGGACGATCCATCGGCCTGGGAACGTGCGCCGGCGCAGCGTCGGGATTTGCTAGCCGAGCCCTCACCGGCCAGCGGTATCAATGACCGTTATACCCGCCGGAGTCGTGCGGTCCTGCTGCTGGAGGCGGAGGAGGGGCATGTGCGGTGGCTGCGCTTCGCGGCCGGGATCGCCCTGGGCGACGATCCCCAGGCGCACGACCCCATGATCAGCTATCGCGCTGGAAAAGACACACTCGTACGGATGAGTTTCACCGAGGGGTGGGCCTTCTGGCGCGATCTGCCGGCGCTGCTGCCCGATCCCGAGGGCAAGGTATCCCAGCCGGCGGCGATCCTGGGCTGGGCCGCCAACTTGCAGATCTTCCTGGGTGCTTCGCGCGGCGAGCAATCCCTGCTGATCGCCGGACTCGCCAGCGATCAGGCCAAGCTCCTGCGCTGGCGTTGCGAGCGGATCGTCCTGCCGGCCGTACTGCTGGCCGATACCGGCCTAGCCGGCTTGCTGCGCGCTGAGATACGCCGCGCCGAGGTGCTGCATGAGCGGATCCGTAGCCTGGCCGGCGGCATGCTGGCCCGGACCATGGCCGACCCGCGCGGCAAGGATACCTGGGCCAAGGCGCGCGCCATGCTGGATACTGGTGCCTCGGCCGCCGTCTTCTTCGCCGGCGTTGAGCGCGCCTTGCCGGGCCTGTTCCGGCGCCTCGCCGAGGGCGACCGGGAGGGTGCCGGCCGTCACTGGTCGGACAGCCTGCTGCAGGCGGCCGAAGCCTGTTGGGAAGTTTTGTGCCGCAGTCTCGGCCGGTCGCCGCTGGCGCTGTGCGCCGAGGCCCGCGTCTGGCCGCGTTTTTGCGCCTTGCTGCGCGACCTGCGGCAATTCGGAAAAATCCGAGGAGGCTCACGCATGAACGAATCTGCGCAGGCTTTCATCGCGCATCTGGGCGAGCTATACGAACACGATCCGGCGGCCATCGCCGCGTTGCGCCACAGCCAGGGCTTCGCTCCGGGCGCTTATCCGCCGGCCTATCCTTATGTCGAGCGCTTCGTCCGGGCCGACAGCCATGCCCAGGACCCGCGACGCCTGGCGTTCTACGTGGTCGCCGGGCTATTCGCCCGTCATCCGCACCCTGCGCCCCGCAGCCTGGCGGCGAGCTTCGGCGAGTTGTTCGAGAAGCGTCGTCGCATGAGTGGCGGTGGCGGCAGCATCGAAAAGCGCTTCATCGCCTTGCTCGGCGCCGATGCCGAAAACCTGCCCGACTATCTGCGCCAAGCGGTCAGCCTGCTGGCGACCGAGGATCTCGGCTTGGACTACACCGCCTTGCTCCGGGACCTCGGTTTCTGGCTGAACCCGCGCCTGGAGCCGGAGGTCCGCGACCGTATCCGCCAGCGCTGGGCGCGGGACTTCTACGGCGCCCTGGCTTTCGAGCCGGAACATTCTGCAGTCAGTCAATGAGAGGGATGTCATGACCTTGTTCGTCGAGTTTCACCTGATCCAGAATTTCGCTCCGTCCAATCTCAACCGCGACGACACCGGTGCGCCCAAGGATGCTCTGTTCGGCGGCCACCGCCGGGCACGGGTGAGCAGCCAGTGCTTCAAGCGAGCGATCCGCCTGGCGGCGCAGGCGCACGAACTGGTGGCGCCGGAACATTGCGGCGTGCGGACCAAGAAGCTGCTGGGCCTACTGCTGGAGCGTTTGGGGCATCGCGATCCGCAGGACGCCCGACGCAAGATCGAAACCGCTCTGGGCGCCGCCGGCCTCAAGCTCAAGGACGATGGTAAGACCGAATACCTGCTGTTCCTAGGCGAGGGTGAGATCGCCGGTTTCGCTGCACTGATTGAGCAACACTGGGATGAACTGGACGCTGCGCAGGCCGGCGGCGAGAAGAAGGGCAAGAAGGAAGCCAGGGCCAGCGCGCCCGCCGAATTGGTGAAGAAGGCCAAGGCTCTGCTCGATGGCGGCAAGGCGGTGGACGTGGCGCTGTTCGGGCGGATGCTCGCCGACCTGCCGGAAGTCAACCAGGACGCCGCCTGCCAGGTCGCCCACGCGATCAGTACGCACCGCGTCGAGCGCGAGTTCGACTACTTCACGGCGGTGGACGACGAGGGCGCTCCGGAGGAAACCGGCGCCGGGATGATCGGCCAGGTGGAGTTCAACTCGGCGACTTTCTACCGCTATGCGGTAGTCGACGCCCACAAGCTCCTGAGTAACCTGCAGGGCGACCGCGAACTGACCCTGGCGGCGTTGAAGGCCTTCACCCAGGCCAAGGTGCGCGCCATTCCCGCCGGCAAGCAGAACAGCTTCGCCGCCCACAACCTGCCGGCCTTTGTCGGCGTCTGCCTGCGCCATGCCGGCCCGCTCAATCTGGCCAACGCCTTCGAGAAGCCGATCAGTTTCGGCCACGACCAGGCGCTCAGCAGTCTGTCCGTGGCCGAACTGGCCGGGCACGAGGAAAAACTGGCCGGCATCTATGCCGACGGCCGCGATCGCTGGGCCTATCTGGACCTGAGCGGCGCCTGGCCGGTGGGCAAGGGCGAAGCCCAGGCCAACCTGGACGCCCTGGCCCGCTGGGTGTGGGAGCGGGTCGCCGCCGAACTGGAGGACTGAACATGGCCACCTTGCTGCTGCGCCTGCAGGGACCGATGCAATCCTGGGGCACGACCAGCCGCTTCGACGAGCGCGACACCCAGCTCGAACCCTCCAAGTCCGGCGTGCTCGGCCTGGTCTGCGCCGCGCTCGGACGCGACCGTCGCCAGTCGCTGGAGGATCTGACGGCCCTGCGCATGGGCGTGCGGGTGGACCGCGAGGGTGTCCCGCTGCGCGATTACCAGACCGCCACCGGCGTGCTGATCGCCAGCGGCAAGGCGGACCCCAGGCGTACCGTGGTCAGCCCGCGCTTCTATTTGTCCGATGCGGTTTTTCTGGTGGGGCTGGAGAGCGCCGACACTGCTTTGCTGGAGCGTATTCAGGGCGCCCTGCGCAGGCCGGTCTGGCCGCTAGCGCTGGGGCGCAAGAGCTTCGTGCCGGGCATCCCGGTGTTCCTGGCGGACGGTCTTCTACACGCCGATCTGCTGTCGGCCCTGAGCGGTTATCCGCCGCTGGTGCTCTGGACGCCCGGCGGCAGCGTGCGCCTGGTGCTGGAGGACCTGCAGGAGGGCTCGGTGCGTCTCGACCAGCCGGTCGGCCCCTTCGCCGAGCGGCGTTTCGGGCCGCGTTTCGTCAAACAGGAAGTGCTGCATGTACCTGATCCGATTGACCCTTGACCCCCGCAGCACCCAGGCGCGCCGCGACCTGGCCGACGCCTACGACATGCACCGTACCCTGGTGCGCGCCTTCGTGCGGGACGAACGGGATGCGCCCGGCCGCTTTCTCTGGCGTCTGGAGCTAGGGGCGGGTGCCTGGGCCAGTCCGACGCTTCTGGTGCAGTCCCGCAAATCCGGCGACTGGGATGTCCTACAGGGCTTGCCGGGCTATCTGCAAAGACCCGCCGAATGCAAGGTCCTGGATCTCGAGGCGCTCATCCAGCCGCAATGGCGGTACCGCTTCCGTCTCCTGGCCAACCCCACGGTGACTCGTGCCGGCAAGCGTCGCGGCTTGCTGGGGGAGGCCGAGCAACTGGCTTGGCTGCAGCGCCAGGGCGAGCGGCACGGCTTTATGGTGAAGGCCGTGCTGGTCAGCGCCAGCGACCTGCTCGACAGCCGGCGCAAGGGCGGCGCGCCGATCGTGCTGCAGCGGGTCTGCTTCGAAGGGCTGCTGCAGGTAGTCGAGGCCGACGCGCTGCGCCGGGCCCTGGCCAGCGGCATCGGACCGGCCAAGGCCTTCGGCTGCGGCCTGCTCAGCGTGGCGCGCTGCTGATGCCGCCGCCGTTCGAGTCGCCGCAGATGAAAGAGCGGATGTCGATAATCCGCTGCCGCGTACCTTGCAGCAACCGTCGGCACCTTGCCGCTCCGGGTAGGGGAGGCGGACATACGCCTGCATGCCGGCGGCCGGCCGGACGCACCCGCGAAAATCAGGTAGCGCCTGGCCGGAGTCTGCAAGGACGGCAACCTGATTACGCAATATACGCCGTAAGCCTTGACCGGGCTTGCCTTGTCTGTTTGACAGAGCGCAGTACCAAAAGCGCAACGCCCTTGAACGACCGTTCGGTTGGCTCAAGGAAAAGCGCCGTCTTTGCACCCGCTATGACAAGCTGGCCAGCAGTTTCAAGGCCATGGTCACGCTAGCCTGCATCAAAAAATGCCTGCGTGCCGACTTTTCAGACAAACCCTAATTTCCCGACGCCCCCATACGTTTACCCGTACGTGTTCCCCGCCCCCGCGGAATAGACCGTTCGGGCGGCCGCATTCAGGGGCCGCGTCGCGGTATCCCTGATGTGCGGGGATGGGTAGTTTTTTGTGGCTTTTTGATATCATCGCGAGGCATTCCCCACGCATGTGGGGATGAACCGGGTGTTCTCGGCCACTGGAAAAGGTAGAGAGTAATGCTCGTTCCCCGCATTCGCGGGGATGAACCGGTTCATGTCGACAGCTACCGGCGACTCGTTCACGCCATTCCAAAAAGGGCCAGGTCTTTTTCGGGAGCGGCGAATTTTCGTCCCCTTTGTCCGTCTTTATCCGATGCCTGGATCGACGATAAGGAGTATGTCCGTGAAATTCAGGCTCGCGCTTGGCTCGTTCGTTGCCGGCATTCTGGCCTGCGATGTCGCGCTCGCCGCCCGCTTGCGACAGGATTGGGCGGCTGCTCTGGAGGGGCAGGACTGGTTGGCGGCTTGTCCGCAGGTCATGGCGGATGCCCCGGCGTTGAAAGAGTCGGCTGCACGTGGCAGCGACGAATGGCGCAACCATATGGTCGTCACGGCGGGTTGCCTGTTCGAGATGCAGCGCGACGCTGAGCTCATCGCCTTCCTAAACGCCAGTCTGATCGACGGCCATCGCGACCCGGAGCTGCTGGACTTCCTGGGAACCAGCCAGCTTCGCCTCGGCAGGAATGCCGAGGCTGCCGCTACCTTCGAGGAGGCTCTGAAGAGCGGGCTGCCCAACGAGGCTAGGCCGAACGTCTACGGCAAGTTGGGCACGGCCTACCTGAAACTGGCCAGCGCAGCCGGGACGCCCGACGATCTTCTTCTCGCGAAGGCCGAGCGATACGCCGGGCTGGCGGTGGACAGTAATCTGACCAGGGGGATCCGTGCCGAACCGATGACTCTGGCCCGGTTGGGCCATGTGAAGTTGCTGCGGCGAGACTACGACGAGGCGATTCGCCTGTTCGATGCCGCCGTGGAGAGGAGCGCCGCCGATCCCGCCTGGTCCATCGGGGTGCGCAAGGCCATGGAGGCCTGGTTCACCGCCGCTCTGGGGCAGGCCCATTACGGCAAGGGCGACAAGGCCCATGGCGAGGATCTGATGAACAAGGCCATCGAGATCGCGCCGGGCGAACGCCTCAAGACCGCGCTGCGCACCGTTCGCGACGGAACGCTCGGGCGCGTTTCCGCCGGGCAGGCGCCCGTGTCTTTCCCGATGTTCCATATTCCGCTCGACAAGGACGCTTGAGGAGCGGGCGAAGCGACTGCTCGCCGCCCTATCTCCGGTTCCGGCTTAGGGCGCGTCCATCAATTGTTTCCCCGGTTGCGTTGCTGCCGCAAATGGGGCCAGGCCGGGCCGCGTTCGGCAAGGCGCAGGCTGTAGGCAATGGTCATTCCTTTGCTAAAGGCTGCAGCGGCCACATGGCCCCATTTCCGGCGCGACCTAGGCGGCCCCATCCGCGGGGACGGGCCTGTTTTGGCACAGTGCGGCGGGCGTTGCTCGTCGTTCATTTGAAATGACCAAACTCCTCTCCTCGTGCCTTGTCTTGTGTCAAAACAGGCTCGTCGCAACGCGAGAAACAATTAATGACACGCCCTAGAACTGTACCGACAGGCGCACTGGCTGCGGGCCGCGCTGCTGTTCGATAAAGGCCACCACGCGCTGGCCCAGCCGCTGGAAGTTCAGGTCGACGCGTTGCCCGCCGACGGGCAGATGGTGGACCTGCAGGCGGTCGATCTCGGCCGGTAGGCGCGGCTGCTCGATCTGGACAATCTGGCGCCGCGCATCGATGTGCAGGCCCAGGCAGGCCTGCAGCAGCATGAACACCGAGCCGGCGGCCCAGGCCTGGGGTAGGCAGGCGACCGGGTAGGCGATCGGCGCTTCGCCGGGAATGCGTTCGAAGCCGCAGAACAGCTCCGGTAGGCGCATGCCGAAATGCGTGGCGGCCTCGAACAGGCCGCTCATCAGGTGCACGATGCCCTCGCGTTCGCCATAGCGCGCCATGCCAGCGGCGCAGAGGACGACATCGTGTGGCCAAACCGAGCCGTTGTGGTACGACATGGGGTTAAAGCGCACCGCCTCGGGCGGCAAGGTGCGGATGCCCCAGCCGGAGTTAAAGGCACGCGACAGCAACTGGCGCACCAGCGCCTGTCCACGCTCCGGGGACGGCAGGCCCATGTACAGCAGATGGCCGACATTGGAGGCCCGCACGCGGCAGGGGCGGCCGGTCCCGTCGAGGGCAAGCGCGTAAAAGCGCAGGTCGTTCTGCCAGAAATGCCGCTCGACCGTCGTGCGCAGTTCCTGCGCGCGTTGTCGCCAGTGTCCGGCCGTCTCGTCGTCGCCGCGCCAGGCGGCGAGTTCGGCCATGGCCAGATAAGCCCGGTAGGCATAACCCTGGACTTCGATGAGCGCGATCGGGCCTTCCGGCGTGGCGCCGTTCTGGTGGAACACCGAATCGTGGCTGTCCTTCCAGCCCTGATTGGCCAGGCCGCTGGCCTCGCCGCGCGCATAGCTGAGGAAACCGTTGGCGGTGCCGGCGGCACTGCGCTCTATCCAGCTGGCGGCGGCTTCCAAGGCCGGCCAGAAGGGCTCGACCGCCTGGATATCGCCCATCCGCTCGGCATAGGCCCCGGCCAGCACGATGAACAGCGGCGTGGTGTCGACGCCGCCGTAGTACTGGGCGAAGGGCAGCTCGTTGATCGCGGCCATCTCGCTCTTGCGCATCTCGTGCATGATCTTGCCCGGCTCGGAGTCGCGGAAGGTCGAGGTCTGGCGGGCCTGATGACGGGCCAGGAAGGCCAGCACACCCTGCGCCAGGGCGGGGTCGAGCCACAGGGTCTGCAGGGCGGTGATGATGGCGTCGCGGCCGAAAGGCGTGGAAAACCAGGGGATACCAGCATAGGGGTAGGGACCGGTCGGCAGGTCGGTGGTGAGCAGCGCCAGGTCGGCCCGCGACTTGTCCAGCCATCCCTGGAACAGGCGCGCCGACGATTGCAGACGCGCGCCGCGACGCTGGCGCGCGCGCATGCTCCGGCGCGCCGCCGCCGCCGCCGCCCGGTAGCGGTGATCGTCGGGTTGCGCCGCCGGTCCGCCGCCGATTTCCACATACAGTACCCAGGAGGCATGCTCCTGGATATCGACTATGAATTCGGCGCCGCCCTCGTCCAGCCATTCGGGCGTCTCCGAGAGTTCGATGCGGACCTCGCGCCGCTGCTGGTCCAGCCCTGTGTAGCTCAGTTGCACGGTCCGCTCGCTGAGCTGCGCCGGGTGGTGCTGGCCGCGCTTGAGGCGCTTCTCGCCGCGCACCTCGAACATGTCGCGAAAGTCGGCCGCGAACTGCAGCGTCAAGGGAGCAAGCATCGGCTGGTCGCCATAGTTGAACAGGCAGATGCGCTCGAAGATCCGGCCGTCCCACAAGAAGCGCTTGCGCTCGATATGGATGACGCCCTTGGGGGTGGCCGCGCTTTCGAGCGGCGACAGCGGATGGTTGGTCATGTGGGCGGTGAAGAACACGTTATCCCGGCTCACCATGCCCGACAGCAGCGAAGGCTTCTGGCCGCCGAAGCGCAAGCGGAAGATCGACAGGAGCCGGGTATCGTTATGGAAGAGCCCGTCGGCGTCCCCGTTCACGTCGCCGTAGACGTCGGCCACCAGGAAGGTGTCGCTTTCCTTGAGCACGAGCAGGCGCTGCGGGGTGCGTTCGAGCACTTCCTCGATATCGAGTTCGGCGAGCGCCGGCTCCCGGGTCATCCCCTGGGTCATGGGTTCGTGCCTCCTGGCATGAGGACGGCGGTCGCCGGGCTGCGGTCGGCGAAGGCGGGCAGCCGCCGGTAGAGATCGACATAGGCGCTCGCCATGATCCTCGACGAAAAACGCCTTTCGAAAGCCGCGCGTACACCGCGCCTGTCGAGGGCCAGCGCCTGGTGAACCGCCGCCACGGCCTGCTCGTCGTTGTCGACGATGAGTCCGCTCACACCCTGTTCGACCACTTCCGGCACGGCCCCGCAACGCCAGGCGACGACTGGCGTGCCGCAGGCCATCGCCTCGATCATCACCAGCCCGAAGGGTTCCGGCCAGTCGATGGGGAACAGCAGCGCGCTCGCATTGCCGAGGAACTCCACCTTGTCGGCGTCGCTGATCTCGCCCAGGAATTCGATCAGCGGGTGGTCCAGCAGCGGGCGGATGCGCTGCTCGAAGTATTCGCGGTCCGCCGTGTCGACCTTGGCGGCCATTTTGAGCGGAAGGCCAGCACGGATGGCGATGGCGATGGCGCGGTCGGGACGCTTTTCCGGCGAGATGCGTCCGAGGAAGGCGAGATAGCCGTCTTCGAGAGCTTCGTGATAGTGGAAACGTGCGTCGTCGATACCGTGGTGTACCGTCCCGTGCCAGTGCGCGAAGGGCAGGGGACGGCGCTGGTCCTTGGAGATCGAGGCGAGCGGAAAGGCCTTCCAGCGCCGGTAGGCTTCGGGCAGGTCCTTTATATCGAGCCGTCCGTGCACGGTGGTCAGCGTCCGTCCGGCCATTTCCTCGAAGAACGGGAAATGCAGCAGGTCGGTGTGAAAGTGCAGGACGTCGAAGGCGTCGGCATGGCGCTGCACCTCCTGCAGTAGGATGAGGTGGCTCGCCAGGTCCGACTTAAGCGGCGCGGGGTCCAGCCGCAGCGCCTGCTTGCGCATCGCCACCAGCCGGGCGTCGGTGTGCGAGTCGGCCGAGGCGAACAGCGTCACCTCGTGACCCAAGTCGATCAGCGCCTGGGTCAGATGCGCGATCAATCGTTCCGTACCGCCGTACAGGCGTGGTGGTACGGCTTCGTAGAGCGGAGCGATCTGCGCGATTTTCAATGGCGTAATTCTCCCGATCCTCTTGGACTTGGCCGCTCCAGGCGAGGCGAAGAGAACTGCTCTTGGGTACGGGCCCCCGCGTTCCGGCGGAATTTCAGACAAGTATGACCATTTTGGGACGTTCTTTCCGACTTCCGACGTGTGGCGCTGCCTGGCGGTCGAAGGTGTCTCCGATTGTCTTGGTGGCAATGTGGATTATGGGCTTCGGCCTGTGTGCCAGTCGTCCGGAGTGCGCAGGGGCGAAGTGGGCTTTTACGAACGAAATGGCCGCGCTGGATTCAGGTTCCGGCGCGGCGGGTGCACTTACTGCATATGTTTTATCGATTGGATAATGTTGCAAGACCGGTTGCGGGTTGTTTGCAAAAAAGCAAGTAGAAACATGAAGGACGGTTGCGTGAATCTGCCGGACCTGTATCGGGTCGGGTTCGGGCTCGGTCGCCGGGGAGGCGTCAAGCCGCTCGACAGGTAGGGCGAGGGGCGGTCCGCCGGCCGTTCGCCATCGAAAGGTCAGATGATTAGACCCACCACCGCCCCCGTCATCAGGGTCGCCAGCGTCCCGGCGTAGAGGGAGCGCGGCCCGAGGTCCACGATTTCGCCGCGGCGTTCCGGCACCAGCACGCCCAGGCCGCCGATCAGGATGCCCAGGCTGCCGATGTTGGCGAATCCGCACAGCGAATAGGTCATGATCAGCCGGCTGCGTTCGCTCAGCGCGCCTTCCGGCAGGCCGGCGAGCTGAATATAGGCGATGAATTCGTTGAGTATCGTCTTGACGCCCATCAGCGCCCCGGCGGTGATGGACTCGGCCCAGGGAATCCCGGTCAGCCAGACGATGGGGGCCATCGCCCAGCCGAGCAGGCGCTCCAGCGTCAGTGGTGCTCCGGCGATCTCCGGTATCCAGGCCAGCCCCAGATTGGCCAGGTGGACCAGGGCGACCAGGACCAGCAGCATGGCGATGATGTTGAGCCAGAGTTGCAGGCCGTCCAGGGTGCCGCGGGTCACCGCGTCCATGGCGCTGTGGTAGCGGAGGCGCTCTTCCTCCGGCAGGGCGGATGGCTGCCGCGTCGCCATTTCCCGCTCCGGCGGAATCATCACATGGGCGATCAACAGCGATGCCGGCGCGCTGATCAGCGAGGCGATCAGCAGGTGCCGGACCGGATCGGGAATGCTGCCTTCGAGAAGGGTGGCATAGAGCACCATCACGGTTCCGGCGATGGTGGCCATGCCGGTGACCATGACGGCGAACAGTTCGCTGCGCGACATGCCCGACAGGTAGGGGCGGATCAGCAAGGGGGCCTCGGTCATGCCGACGAAGACGTTGGCGGCGCTGGCGAAGCCCACGGCGCCGCCGATGCCGAAGGTTTTCTGCAACAGCCAGGAGAATCCCTTGACGATCACCGGGAGGACTCGCCAGTGAAATAGCAATGCCGACAGGGCGCTGATCACCAGCACCAGTGGCAGGGCCTGGAAGGCCAGTACGAAACCGTTGGGCGGGCTGGTGATGGCATAGGGCGCCGCGCCGCCGCCGACGAAGCCGAAAACGAAGGCGCTGCCGGCCGTGGTGGCCTGTTGCAGGGCCCGCACCAGGGCGTTCAGCGGTTCGAACAACTGGCTGGCGCCGGGAAATTTCAGCAGCACGGCGGCCAGTCCGAACTGGCAGAGAAGCCCGGCGACGATTACCCGGGGACGCACCCGCGAACGTCCTTCGCTGATCGCCCAGGCCAGCAAAATCATCACGGCTAGTCCCAAAAGCCCTTGAAGTATGGTGAACATGCGCTCGCTCTCCCGGTGATCGATCCCCCCCTCGTCCGGGGGGAGCGCCAGTGTATCCGCGGTGCGGGCCTCGTTGCTCGCCCGGCTGCGGTTCCGGAGCCATTGCAAAGCTGCTTTGCCCTTGCCGAATGCGGGACAATGCGGCACGCCGGACCTGTCGGCAGCCCCATGACTACGGAGATCCCCATGAAACACAACGATCGAACGGACACGGCGTGGACGCGCGTGTGCCAGGCCGCCGGGCTGGACCCGGCGTGGCGGCAGGCGGCGCGGCAGGCGATCCTGCGCGGCGCCGGGGCGCTGGATTGCAGCGTCTACCGGCCGGACGAGCACGACTTCGAAGCCGAAGAGGAAGACCTGGGCGATGCCAAGATCCTCTTCATCGGGCCGTTCCAGGCGCCGGCGGACTGGGACGAGCCGCGCCGCGCCGACTACTTCGACGGAAGCGATCCGGCGCTGTTCGTCATCGCCCTGGTCGAATGCGTGGCCGAGCCGGGCTCGCGCTGCTTCTTCGCGGTCGAGGCCGGCGATTACCTGGCGGCCACGCTGGATTCGGGGGCGGTGACGATGTTCTACGTGTACGAGTGCGACGAGGACGAACAGGGCCGGCGCTGTGTGCTGATCCGCGACGACGAGGCGCTGCTTTGAACGGTTGCCGGGTGCCGTGGATCCTTCGAAAGAAACCGTGCGCGACCCACGGCAAGGCTTCCCGTGCCGGGTAGCGCTGCGTTCATCTGGGGCAGGCCGGGCTGGATGGCGGGGGAGCCGAATGCGTCGAGTCAGCCGCGGTTCGCCGATATGCTGCAGCGCCTGCGGGAGAGCGGAGCCTAGTCGCTGCCGGGCAGCGCATGCCGATCGTCGATGTGCCCTGGGAAAGCGCGCGTCGGTGCCCGGCGGAACCAGAGCGTGAAGAAGGCGATCGCCAGCAGCAGTTCCGCCACGTCCCCGCCGTAATACATGAGCTGCGCCGCAGCCCGTATCTCGCTCGGGGGATGCGCCGTGCCCCGCGGGAAACCATAGGCGTACATGAGCTTGCCGAGCGTCGCATGCAGGGCCATGCCGAGAAACAGCACGCCGAGGCGCAGCCACGCGCAGGGACGGTGCGGCGCGGGATCGGGGCCGGCAATGGCCCAGGTGAACAGGTAGCCGGACAGCAGGAAATGCAGGTGCACCAGGAAGTGCACGAGTGGATCGTGGGCACTGAGGACGAACAAGGGCGTCAGGTAGAGCAGGTACATGCCGCCGATATCCAGCACCAGCGCGGTGAACGGATGGATCAGTATTCGCAGCGGACGGCTATCCAGGACAGCCAGCAGGATGCGCGTCGCCCGTATCGGCAGAGTGCGCAGCAGTAGCGTGCCGGGTGCGCCCAAAACCAGGCCGATGGGTGCGAACATGCCCAGCAGCAGGTGCTGGAGCATGTGCCCGCGCAGGTCGGCATGGGCGAAGGCGACCACGGGCGGCGCCAGGGCCAGGCCGAGCAGGGCGGTACCGAGGGCGAAGCTCAGCGTGCGCCAGGGGCTCCAGCGCCGTCCGGCGCGCCTTGGGCGCAGGCTGGCAAACGCATAGAGGCCGAGCAGCAGGGCGGGGAAGAGCAGGTCCGGAACACTACCGGCGTAGGACGGGACATGGACGGCGGCGTGTTCCATGTGCCCTCAGCCCGGCCGGCCGCTGGCGCACCGCCTGCCGAGCAGCAGCCCGATCAGCAGTAGCGCCACGCCCGAAGCGTTCCAGACGAGGTCGTAGGTCAACAGGTTGTCGATGCCGTAGCGGATCTGGTGCAGCCGCAGCACTTTGTGGTCGACCATGCCGTCGAACAATTGGAAGCCACCGAGGCCAATGAAGAGGCCGGCCCAGGCGGCGGTCGAGGCGAGGGCCTGCCTGCCGCGCAGGTCGATCAGCATGAAGAAACCGGCTACCAGCACGATCAGTTCGGCGGAATGCAGCAGACCGTCGGAGAACAACGCGATCTTCGGCGTGGCCAGGTCGTAGAAATGATGCCAGCCGAGCAACTGGTGGAAGATGATCTCGTCCACGCCGGCCATGAGGCCGATGCCGATCAGGGCGCTGGCCAGCATGGATCTGTGGATGTCGGTCTGCAACGGAACGCTCATCGCTTTCCCTTTTGCTCGATCTCGTGCTTTCCCTGTGAGAAAGGCACGTTGGTGCTTGGTTCCGGGCTGTCGATGTCCGGTGTCGGACAACCGCGCGGACGGCAACCCCGCGAAATGGAAGAGGACCCGTAGGATTCTGGCCGAACCGGATGCTGGACGGATGGGAGAGCCAGAGGCATGGATCCATGGCATCTCCCTCTTTTCGGCGGGCTCGGAGCATCCCGTTGATGGCGAACTCGAAAATCCGGTAATTCTTGATTTCCGAGTGGGCCACCTGCTATCTGTATTCGATATTAAGAGGGCGGTTCAAAACGAACGGAACCCTGGTTTCGGTGAGCCCGCCATGCGTGCGCAGCCGATGGCCTTTCAGGCCGCTCAGGTCGTACAGTCTGGCGGAGCCGCCGATGCACACGCCTTTCCTGGCAATCACCGCGACATCCGCCTCCCGATCTTCCGGCAGATCGAACAGCCGGCAGGCAGTCGCCTTGTCCAGCGACAGGTCGACACCCTCCAGTGCGGCGATCCGCTCGATGATCGCCGGTACGCTGACGTTTCCCCTGCTCCAGATATGCACGAAGCTGCCCAAGGCGCCGTGGTGCACCACGAAGGCGTCGGTGATTGGGTGCCTGCGAAACGCTTGCTCAAGCCGCGGACGCGCAACGCCGTACCGCCGGCGGGTTTGTAGGTAGCCTCCGGCATTTCGGTCACCGATGAGTTCCGCATAGTCGGGATAGCCGGCGATGCGATACATGGAGCGCACGATGGCGTAGTCCTTGTCCGCGATCGTGGTTAGAAAGCGCATGCCCTGGTAGCGTCTCACTCCGCCAGTCCCGCCACCTCGCCGCTGCTTTCGCTGAGGCCGAAGCGACCTTTGGCGTCGCGGCTCAGGCGGCCCATGGCAACCTTCGGGTCGTGGGTGAAGACCAGGCGGCCGCCCCTGGCCAGCAGGTCTTCGAGCAGGGCGGTCTTTTCCTCGATCAGGCCTTCCGGGAAGCGGTCGTAGCCCATGGTGATCGGCAGGTGCACCCAGGGCGCGCCGGGCACTAGGTCGCCGGCGAACACTACCGGGCCGCCGGGCATCGCCACCTCGGGCAGCAACTGGCCGGGGGTGTGGCCGTCGCTGACGTGGAAGCGCCAGTTCGGGCCGAGCGCCTCGGAAGTCCGGCCGTCGTCGAGCAGTTCCAGGCGGCCGCTGGCTTCGAGCAGTTCGAGCAGCTCGGGAATGTAGGAGGCGCGGTCGCGGGCATGCGGCTGGCGGGCGCGTTGCCACTGGCGGCGGCCGGTGACGAAGCGTGCCCTGGGGAACAGCAGGCGCGGCGGCCGGCCTTCTTCCCAGGCGGCGAGCAGGCCGCCGACGTGGTCGAAGTGCAGGTGGGTGAGCACCACCACGTCGATGTCGGCGTCGGACAGGCCTTGCGCGGCGAGGTTGTCGAGCAGCACGTGGCGACTCTCCTGCACGCCGTAGCGGTCCTTCAACTCAGGACTGAAGAAGGCACCGATGCCGGTTTCCACCAGCACGTTGCGGCCGTCCTCGCGCACTAGCAGGGCGCGGCAGCCGAGGTCGATACGGTGCAGTTCGTCGGCCGGCATCCAGCGCTCCCACATGGCGCGCGGGGCGTTGCCGAACATGGCGCCGCCGTCGAGTTTCTGGCTGTTGCCGGGCAGGGTAGTCAGGGTACGCATGGGGTAGATCCTTCCTTATTGTTGTGTCGGCTCAGGCTTTGCCGTGGGTGGTCGGGCACTGCCGCCACGGCTACCCCGGAGTGCCGTCGCTGCGCAGGATCGGCGCGTCGATGCAGGCCTGGCGAAGCGCTGCCCAATAAAAAGCGCGGCGCCCGTGGGCAGCCGCGCAAGAGGCATGGGTCGGGACACCATGCGGTCATGCCCGAAGGGAACGGGACGCCCGGCCATCAACGCCGGACCGGGCAGCCGGTGGCCTGCTGCAGGTGCTCGAAGGTCACCCCCTCGGCCAGCTCGACCAGTTGCAAGCCCTGCCCGGTGACGTCGAGCACGCCCAGGTCGGTGATGATCCGGTCGACCACCCCGACGCCGGTCAGCGGCAGGTCGCAGCGTTCGAGAATCTTGTACGCGCCGCCTTTGGCGCAGTGCTCCATCAGCACCACTACGCGGCGCACTCCGGCCACCAAATCCATGGCGCCGCCCATGCCCTTGACCATCTTGCCGGGGATCATCCAGTTGGCCAGGTCGCCGTGCTCGGAGACCTGCATGGCGCCGAGGATCGAAAGGTCGATGTGGCCGCCGCGGATCATGGCGAAGGAGGCGGCGCTGTCGAAGAAGCTGCTGCCGGAAACGGTGGTAACGGTCTGCTTGCCGGCGTTGATCAGGTCCGGGTCGACCTCTTCCTCGGTAGGGAAGGGACCGATGCCGAGCAGACCGTTCTCGCTCTGCAGCCAGACCTCCACACCGTCCGGGATGTAGTTGGCGACCAGGGTCGGCAGGCCGATGCCGAGGTTGACGTAGAAGCCGTCCTGCAGCTCCTGGGCGGCGCGTTGCGCCATCTGTTCACGAGTCCAGGCCATGGTCAGGCACTCCGCAGGGTACGTTGTTCGATGCGTTTTTCCGGGGTGGGGTTGAGCACGATGCGTTGTACGTAGATGCCCGGCAGGTGGATCCGATCCGGGTCCAGTTCGCCGGTCTCGACGACTTCCTCGACCTCGGCCACACAGACCCGTCCGGCCATCGCCGCCAGCGGGTTGAAGTTGCGCGCGGTCTTCCTGAACAGCAGGTTGCCGGCCTTGTCGGCCTTCCAGGCCTTGACCAGGGCGATGTCGGCGGTCAGTGACTTCTCCAGCACGTACCATTCGCCGTCGAATTGGCGGGTCTCCTTGCCCTCGGCGACCAGGGTGCCGTAGCCGGTCCGGGTGTAGAAGGCGGGTATGCCGGCGCCGCCAGCGCGCAGCTTCTCGGCCAGGGTGCCCTGGGGGGTGAATTCCAGCTCCAGTTCGCCGGCCAGGTACTGGCGTTCGAATTCCTTGTTCTCGCCGACGTAAGAGGAAATCATCTTGCGGATCTGCCGGGTGGCGAGGAGCAGGCCGAGGCCGAAGTCGTCGACGCCGGCGTTGTTGCTGATGACGGTGAGGCCTCCTTTGCCGGAGTCGCGCAGGGCGGCGATCAGCGCTTCGGGGATGCCGCACAGGCCGAAGCCGCCGACGGCGAGGGTCATGCCGTCCTCCACCAGCCCGTCGAGGGCGGATTGGGCGCTGGGATAGAGCTTGTTCATGGAATGCTCTCCGCTGGTTGTACGGGGCCGTTTGCCGCGATGCGGATCAGGCCGGGTGTTTCCTTGTCGTTGTCGCTGCGGCCGTGGCCATCGTCGCTGCACCGTTCTCGGCGTCGCGACGCGTTGCCGGCGGGCATCATTGCGCCGCCCAACCGCCATCCATGTTCCAGGCCGCGCCGCGTACCTGGCTGGCCGCGTCGCTGCACAGGAACAGCACCAGCGCGCCGAGCTGCTCGGGGGTGACGAATTCCAGCGACGGCTGTTTCTCGGCCAGCAGGTCGTGACGGGCGGCGGCGGGATCGCCGCCGGCCTGGACGCGGGCGTCGATCTGCTGCTGCACCAGCGGCGTCAGCACCCAGCCCGGACAGATCGCGTTGCAGGTGATGGGGGTCTGCGCGGTTTCCAGAGCGACCACCTTGGTCAGGCCGAGCAGACCGTGCTTGGCGGCGACGTAGGCGGACTTCTGCGCCGAGGCGACCAGGCCGTGCACCGAGGCGATGTTGACGATCCGTCCCCAGTCGCGCCGGCGCATGCCGGGCAGGGCTAAGCGGATGGTGTGGAAGGCCGAGGAGAGGTTAATGGCGAGGATGCTGTCCCAGCGCTCCGGCGGGAATTCCTCGACCGGCGCCACATGCTGGATGCCGGCGTTGTTGACCAGGATGTCGACGGCGCCGAACTCGCTCTCGGCGAAAGCCATCAGCGCGGCGATTTCCTCCGGCTTGGACATGTCCGCCGGATGGTGGCGCGCTTCGTGGCCGTGCTGGCGTACCGCCTCTAGCGCCTGCTGCGCGTCGCCGAAGCCGTTGAGCACCAGGTTGGCGCCGGCGGCGGCCAGGCAGTGGGCGATGCCGAGGCCGATGCCGCTGGTGGAGCCGGTGACCAGGGCGGTCTTGCCGCTGAGGATCGTCATGGGGGTGTCTCCGTATGTTGTCAGACCAGGCCGGTGAGGTAGAAGGTAGCGATCACCACGAATACCGCTAGGGTCTTGATCAGGGTGATGCCGAAGATGTCCTTGTAAGCCTCCCGATGGGTCAGGCCGGTGACCGTCAGCAAGGTGATCACCGCGCCGTTGTGCGGCAGGGTGTCCATGCCGCCGCTGGCCATGGCGGCGACCCGGTGCAGCACTTCTAGGGGGATCTGCGCGGCGTGGGCGGCGGCGATGAAGGTTTCCGACATGGCAGCCAGGGCGATGCTCATGCCGCCCGACGCGGAGCCGGTGATGCCGGCCAGCAGGGTGACGGTGACCGCCTCGTTGAGCAGCGGGTCGGGAATGCTCTTCAGCGTCTCGGCCAGCACCAGGAAACCCGGCAGCGCGGCGATCACCGCGCCGAAGCCGTATTCCGAGGCGGTGTTCATCGCCGCCAGCAGCGAGCCGCCGACGGCGGTCTTGCTGCCCTCGGCCAGTCGGTCGCGCACCGCGCCGAAGCTGCTGACCAGCACCAGCAGGATACCCAGCAGCAGCGCCGCTTCCACCGCCCAGATGGCGGTGATCCTGCCGATGTTGGTCTGCACCGGCGCGGCCATGCCGGCCAGTTGCAGGTTATGGGTCTTGCCGTAGAGCGCGGGGATCAGGTGGGTGAAGAACAGGTTGGCGACACCCACCAGCAGGAGCGGGGAGAGCGCTAGCCAAGGATTGGGCAGCACCAGGTCCTCGGCGGTCTCCGGCTCGTTGCGCAGGTCGCTGCCGTAGCCCTCGCCGGCGGCGCGGGCCTTGCGCAACTGGCGCTGCAGGTAGAGCAGGCCGGCGGCGAGCACGAACAGCGCGCCGATTAGCCCCAGCCAGGGCGCGGCCCAGGCGTTGGTGCCGAAGAAGGCGCTGGGGATGATGTTCTGGATCTGCGGCGTGCCGGGCAGCGCGTCCATGGTGAAACTGAAGGCGCCGAGGGCGATGGTCGCCGGGATCAGCCGCTTGGGGATGTCGCTCTGGCGGAACATCTCGGCGGCGAACGGATAGACCGCGAACACCACCACGAACAGCGACACCCCGCCGTAGGTCAACAGGGCGCAGACCAGCACGATGACCCGCATAGCTTGGCGGGTGCCGAACAGGCGGATCGCCGCACTGACGATGGCGCGCGAGAAGCCGGACAGCTCGATCAGCTTGCCGAACACGGCGCCGAGCAGAAAGACCGGGAAGTACAGCTTGATGAAGCCGACCATCTTTTCCATGAACACCCCGCTGAAGGCTGGCGCCACCGCGCCGGGGTCGGTCAGCAGCACGGCGCCGAGGGCGGCGATGGGGGCGAAGAGGATCACGCTGTAGCCGCGGTAAGCCGCTAGCATGAGCAGGGCCAGGGCGGCGAGGGCGACGATGACGCTCATCGGACGTCTCCTTGAACCTGTCGTGTCGGACGAAAGCCGTCAATGGCCGACGTCGGGAATGCGCCACGGCAGGGATGTTGTTTTTATTTGGAATAGCGGAAAACCGTGGAAGGTACAGAGCGAGTTCCGTGCCAGCTTTGCCGCTCCTTGATTTACAAGGATTTTTTCATATGCTTTGGCGATAATTTCCCAAGCTTGGGAAAGGTGTGGTCGCAGGTCGGGCCGGTACCCAGGGCAAGCGTGTGGCTATTGAATTCCCATTAATGGGATGTTCCTGTTAACGGGACGAGATGCCCAAGGCGGCCAGTCGGCGGTACAGGGTGGAGCGGCTCAGGCCCAGGCGCCGCGCGGCCTCCAAAGCATTGCCGGCGCTCGCCAGGGCGTTTTCCAGCAGTTCGCGCTCGAAGCGCTGCATGGCCTGCCGGTAGTTCTCGCCGATGACGGCCGCTGCTACCGTGGCCGGCGCGGGGAGCGGCAGCGGTCCTAGGGTGGTGGCGAGGATGGCTTCGTCCAGGTATGGGCCGTCGCCGAGCAGGATGGTGCGCTCCAGCAGGTTGCGCAGTTCGCGGATGTTTCCCGGCCAGTCGTGACGGGCGAGTAGGGCGAGGGCAGCGGGACTGAGCCTATGGTCGCTGCCGAGCTGGCCGAGGATGGCCTCGCACAGCGCCGGCAGGTCTTCGGGGCGCTCGCGCAGCGGCGGTAGGCGGATCGGCAGCACGTTCAGCCGGTAATAGAGGTCGGCGCGGAATTTGCCCTGGCGCACGGCCTCTTCCAGGTCGCAGGAAGTGGCGGCGATCAGGCGCACGTTGCTGCACAGGATCTCGTTGGAGCCGACCGGCTCGAATTCCTTCTCCTGCAACACGCGCAGCAGCTTGCCCTGCAGGTGCAGGGGCATGTCGCCGATCTCGTCGAGGAACAGGGTGCCGCCCTGGGCGATCTGGAACTTGCCGGGCCGCGCCTTGCGGCTGGCGCCCGTGAAGGCGCCCGGCGCGGTACCGAAAAATTCCGCCTCCAGCAGGTTTTCCGGGATGGCCGCCATGTTCAGGCTGACGAAGGGCTGGTGGGCGCGCGGCGAGGCGGCATGGATGGCGTGAGCCAGCAGTTCCTTGCCGGTACCGGTCTCGCCGAGCAGCAGCACCGGCGCTTCGCTGGCCGCGCCGCGCCGGGCGCGGCGCTTGACTTCCAGGACCGCGGCGCTGGTACCGATGTACTGGGCGAAGCTGTAGCGGGCCTGGCGCGCCTGCAGCAGGGAGCGGGCCGAGGCCAGTTCCTCCTGCAGGCTCAGGTAGTGGCAGACCAGCGGCGAGAGGCGCTTGAGTTCGTCGAACAGGGCGAAGCCGATGGCGCCGATCGAGTGTCCGTCCTCGTCGTGGACCGGCAGGCGCATCACCACCAGCGGTTCCTTCGGGGTGTCCAGCATGTCCAGCAAGATCGGCTGGCCGCTGTGCGCTACCTCGCGCAGCAGGCTGCCGGGGATCACGTGCTCCACCGGCTGGCCGAGGGCCTCGGCCGGATCGGCGAGGCCGAAGCGCCGGGCGTAGCGCTCGTTGATCCAGACGATGCGCGCGTCGCGGTCGACGATCACCGTGCCCTCGCTCGACTGCTCGACGATCTCGAACAGCGAGCGCATCGCCTGCAGGCGAGTGCTGTAATAGTCCTTGAGGCGGTCGGTGGAATTCATGATGCGCTCCGATGCGTGACGAGAGTCCTGTAGGGCCTGTTGACGTTCGCTCAATAATCTCCGTATCGCAAGCCGAGCCCACCGTGGGAACGACCAACGACCATTGGCGACTTGAGAGCGGCGCCGGGCACCTCGACAATGGGTGCATCGATTGGCTCGGTCAAGAGTGATTCATGAGTGGCGGCATCCCTTCTTTGGACATTTGCGGTCCCCTGGCAACTCTGCGCCTGCGCTGGCCGGACAAGGCCAACCGTCTGGGAGAGGCGGACCTGTCGGCGCTGCTCGAATGCCTGGCGCGCGTCGAAGCGGCGGCGCAGGTACGGGTGCTGCTGCGTGCCGAGGGCAGGCATTTCTGCGCCGGCTACAGCTTCGACGACCTGGCCACGGCCGGCGACGGCGAGCGTTTCGAGGCGATGGCCGACACCCTGGAGAACCTGCGTCCGCTGACTGTCGCCGAGGTGCAGGGCGCGGTATTCGGCGGCGCCACCGACATCCTGCTGGCCTGCGACTTTTGCCTCGGCGGTCCGGCGGCGCAGATGCTCATGCCGGCGGCACGTTTCGGCCTACACCTCTATGCCTATGCCGGGCTGTTCCGGCGTTACGTGTCGCGCCTCGGGCTAAACGCCGCCAAGCGGCTGATCCTCGCCTGTGAGAAGCTCGACGCGCGGGGCATGTTGGAGGTCGGCCTGCTCACCCATGTACGACAGCCGCGAACGGCTGGCCGAGGCGACCGAGGCGCTGGTTGCGGAACTGATGGAACTCGCTTCGCTGGCGCTGGTCAGGATGAAGCGTCACCTGAACGCGGCCGCCGGCGGCAGCCTGGATCGCGCGGTGGTGGAGGCGGACGTGCGGCGCTGCGCGGCTTCGGCGGATTTCCAAGAAGGTCTGCGGGCGCTCAGGGAAAAGCGTCCGCCGCGCTTCGAGGGGCGCTGAGCCTTCTCGCTGCAGAGCCTTGTCCGCATGCGATCCGGTGGACCCGGTCGCCTGCGGCGTTCTCTCGGTCAGTGGCGGCGGACTCCCGCGCGTCGATGCGGGAGGCCGCCCGGCGGCATCCGCTTTGTAATATTCGACAATGCTTTTCTAGTGAAAAAATTGTTTTTATAACAACATGATGTATTGATGAATCGTTTCATTGATGGTTTTATTGTGGCTTCTTTTACAAAAAGAACAATCATGATGGCTATTAATTATACTGTCGAGCCTTGTACCTTCGCCTTGTTCGGAGCCCTGGGTGACCTGGCTCTGCGTAAGCTGTTCCCCGCCCTCTACCAACTGGACCGGGCCGGCCTGCTGTGCCCGGACACGCGTCTGCTGGCCCTGGCGCTTGATGCCGGCGAAGGCGCACGGGATACCATCGCCGAGCACCTGCGCCGCCACGTCCCCGTCGCCGAACTGGACGAGGGCGTGCTGCAGCGCTTTCTCGGCCGCCTGGACTACCTGTCGATGGATTTCCTCCAGCCCGGCGGCTACGCCGCGCTGGCCGACCGGGTCGGCGCCGCCGAGCGGCTGATCGCCTACTTCGCCACCCCGGCCGCGCTCTACGAGCCGATCTGCGCCGGACTGGCCGAGGTCAGCCTGGCCGAGCGCGCCCGGGTGGTACTGGAGAAGCCGATCGGCCACGACCTGGTCTCCTCGCGCAAGGTCAACGACGCGGTGGCCCGGCATTTCCCCGAGGACCGCACCTACCGGATCGACCACTACCTGGGCAAGGAGACGGTGCAGAACCTGATCGCTCTGCGCTTCGCCAACAGCCTGTTCGAGACCCAGTGGAACCAGAACCACATCTCCCACGTGGAGATCACCGTGGCCGAGCAGGTGGGCATCGAGGGCCGCTGGGGCTACTTCGACAAGGCCGGGCAACTGCGCGACATGATCCAGAATCACCTGCTGCAACTGCTCTGCCTGATCGCCATGGACCCGCCGAGCGACCTGTCGGCCGACAGCATTCGCGACGAGAAGGTCAAGGTGCTCAAGGCGCTGGCGCCGATCGACGCCGCCCAGCTCAGCCAGCAGGTGGTGCGCGGCCAGTACGTGGCCGGCAATATCCTGGGCAAGTCGGTGCCAGGCTATCTGGAGGAGGACAACGCCAACGCGCAGAGCGACACCGAGACCTTCGTCGCGCTGCGCGCGGAGATCCACAACTGGCGCTGGGCCGGTGTGCCGTTCTACCTGCGCACGGGCAAGCGGATGCCGCAGAAGCTGTCGCAGATCGTCATCCATTTCAAGGCGCCGCCGCACTACATCTTCGCCGCGGAGCAGCGCCCGTTGATCGGCAACAAGCTGATCATCCGCCTGCAGCCGAACGAGAGCATCGCCCTGCAGGTGATGACCAAGGAGCAGGGGCTGGACAAGGGGATGCAACTGCGCAGCGGTCCGCTGCAACTGAATTTTTCCGACACCTACCGCAGCGCGCGGATTCCGGACGCCTACGAGCGGCTGCTGCTAGAGGTGATGAAGGGCAACCAGAACCTGTTCGTGCGCAAGGACGAGATCGAGTACGCCTGGCGCTGGTGCGACCGGCTGATCGCCGGCTGGCGCCTGCAGGGCGAGGCGCCCAAGCCGTACGCGGCGGGTAGCTGGGGGCCGCTGTCGTCGATCGCATTGATCACCCGTGACGGGAGGAGCTGGTATGGAGATTTCTGAACTCGATCTGCCCGCAGGGGTGCTGACCCGGCCCCTGGCCGATGGCGCCGCCCTGGCCGAGGGACTGGCCGAACGCGTGGCCGAGGTGCTGCGCCAGGCCATCGACAGTGACGGCCGCGCCAGCCTGCTGGTGTCGGGCGGGCGTAGCCCGGTGCCTTTCTTCGAGGCGCTGTCCGCCCACGAATTGGACTGGAGCCGGGTACAGGTCGGCCTGGTCGACGAGCGCTGGGTGGCGCCGGACCAGGACGGCAGCAACGAGGCGCTGGTGCGCCGCCACCTGCTGCGCGGTCCGGCCGCCGCAGCGCGCTTTTTCGGCCTCTATCAGCCGGCGGCCAACCTGGAAGAGGCGGCGCGTCTGGCCGGCCGGGCGCTGGCCGAACTCAAGCGACCGATCGACGCGGTGATACTGGGCATGGGCGAGGACGGCCATACCGCCTCGCTGTTCCCCGGCAGCCCGAACCTCGCCCAGGCGCTGGCCGGCACCTGCGCCGAGCCGTGCATGGCGATGCACGCGCCGGTCGCGCCGCACCCGCGGATCAGCCTGACCTGGCCGTTGCTAGCGCGGGCACGGCTGCGCTGCCTGGCCATCCAGGGTCCGGCCAAGCTGGAAACCCTGCGCCAGGCCCTGCGCGCCGATCCGTTGCGGATGCCGATCCGCGCCTTCCTCGGCGACGGGCTGGAAATCTACTGGAGCCCTTGAGGGAGCCGGTCGCGAAGGAGCGCTCCGGTCCGGCGCGGACCGCCAGGATGGCCGCATCCACGACAAGTCCAAGACAGATTGAAGGAAGCCGTACTCCTATGAGCTACTACCAGCAAGCGTTCGACGTCACCAGCCTGCCTTCTTGGAGGGCGCTGCAGGAACACCGCCTGGCCATGCAGAATTTCCACATGCGCGAGGCATTCCTGAGCGATCCCAGTCGTTTCAACGAATTCTCCACCAGCAGTTGCGGTCTCTTCCTCGACTATTCGAAGAACCTCATCACCCAGGAGACCCGCGACCTGCTGGTCAACCTGGCCCGCGAGGCCGGCGTCGAGCGGGCCGCCCGGGCGATGTTCGACGGCGAGCCGGTCAATGCCTCGGAGCGGCGTCCGGTCCTGCACACCGCCCTGCGCCGGCCGGTGGGCGACAGCCTGCTCATCGACGGACACAACATCATGCGCGACGTGCACGCTGCCCTGGCGCAGATGACCGACATTGTCGGGCGCATCCACAACAAGCTGTGGCGCGGCTACAGCGATAAGGCCATCACCGACGTGGTGAACATCGGCATCGGCGGTTCCTACCTGGGCCCGGAACTGGTGTCCGAGGCGTTGCTGCCCTACACCCAGCACGGTGTGCGCTGCCACTACCTGGCGAACATCGACGGCAGCGAGTTCCACGAACTGACCGCGCGGCTGAACGCCGCGACCACCCTGTTCATCATCTCCAGCAAGACCTTCGGCACCCTGGAAACCCTGAAGAACGCCCAGGCCGCGCGCACCTGGTACCTGGCGAGCGGCGGCAGCGAGGAGCGCCTGTACCGGCACTTCATCGCGGTGACCAGCAATATTCCGGCGGCGATCGAATTCGGCATCCGCGAGAAGAACATCTTTCCGATGTGGGACTGGGTCGGCGGACGCTATTCGCTGTGGTCGGCGATCGGCCTGCCGACCGCTCTGGCCATCGGCATGGCCAACTTCAAGGACCTGCTCTCCGGCGCCTACGCCATGGACTGCCATTTCCGCCACGAGCCGTTCGAGAACAACATGCCGGTGCTGCTGGCTATGCTCGGCGTCTGGTACGGTAACTTCTGGGGCGCGCAGAGCCATGCCATCCTGCCCTACGATCACTATCTGCGTAACTTCGTCAAGCACCTGCAGCAGATGGACATGGAGTCCAACGGCAAGAGCGTGCGCCAAGACGGCAGCCCGGTCTCCTGCGAGACCGGCCCGGTGATCTGGGGCGGCGTCGGCTGCAACGGCCAACACGCCTACCACCAGTTGCTGCACCAAGGCACCCTGCTGATCCCGGCGGACTTTATCGTGCCGGTGGTCAGCCACAACCCGGTGGCCGACCACCACCAGTGGCTGTACGCCAACTGCCTGTCGCAGAGCCAGGCGCTGATGCTCGGCAAGAGCCGCGAGGAGGCCGAGGTGGAACTGCGCGCCAAGGGCCTGCCGGAGGCGGAAGTGAAGCGCTTGGCACCGCACAAGGTGATCCCCGGCAACCGGCCGAGCAACACCCTGGTGATGGAGACCCTCAACCCCAGTCGCCTCGGCGCGCTGATCGCCCTGTACGAGCACAAGGTGTTCGTCCAAGGAGTGATTTGGGGGATCAACTCCTTTGACCAGTGGGGTGTGGAGCTGGGCAAGGAGCTCGGCAAGAACGTCTACGGCCGGCTGACCAGCTACGAGGCGCCGCCGGCCGAGGATTCCTCGACCCAGGGCCTGATCGACTACTTCCGCGGCCGTCATCGCGGCTGATCCGCACCGGCTTTCGCATCCGGCGGGCCGCGCTCCGGCGCGGCCCGCCCGTACCCAAAAACAATTCCAAGAGGAAGGCTACGATGAACAATCAGCAACAGCGCTCGCCAACCGAGTCCGGAAAGAGCGTGCCGGTTTCCACGACCTTCGCTTTCGTCCTGGTGACGGCGCTGTTTTTCATGTGGGGGCTGTCCCATGGCCTGCTGGATGTCCTGAACCATCACTTCCAGCAAACTCTGAACATTTCCCGGGCCAAATCGGGCCTGATCCAAACCGCCTATTTCGGTGCCTACTTCATCATGGCGCTGCCGGTCGGCCTGTTCATGGAGCGCTGCGGCTACAAGGCCGGCATCCTGCTCGGCCTGGCCCTATTCGCGGTCGGCGCGTTGCTGTTCGTGCCGGCTTCCTGGGCCGAGACCTTCCATGCCTTCCTGATCGCGCTGTTCGTCCTAGCCTGTGGACTGGCCTGCCTGGAGGTGTCCGCCAACCTCTACGCCGCCGCCCTGGGCAATCCGGACAAGACTGTGCAGCGCCTGAACTTCGCCCAGTCCTTCAACGGCCTAGGCGTGTTCCTCGGGCCGATGCTCGGCGGCGTGGTGCTTTATGCGCCGCCGCTCGAACTGGCCGGCAGCAGCATCGCGCCGACCTCGCTGATCTACGTGACGCTGGCCGTGCTGGTGGTGGGGTTGATGGCGGTCTTCGCCCGTACAACCTTCCCCGAGGTCGGCAGCGAGCGCGCGGCCGGCGGGGAGGCCGAGGAGGAGGTCGAGGAGGGCGTCTCGCTGTGGCGCCGCCGGAACTTCACCTTCGCCCTGCTGGCGCAGTTCTGCAACATCGGCGCCTATGTCGGCGTCGGTGCCTACTTCATCAATTTCACCCTGGATCACTGGCAGGGCGGCACGCCGCAATTCTGTTCCTTCTTGCTGTCGCTGGCATTGATCGGCTACATGATCGGCCGCTTCTCCGGCACCTGGCTGATGCGCCGCATCCCGGCGCACACCCTGCTGGCGTTCAGCGCCATCGCCTGCGCCTTCCTGAGCGTCGTCGCCATGCTGGCGCTGGAGAAGGTTTCGGTGGTCGCGGTGATCGGCATGTATTTCTTCATGTCAATCATGTACCCGACCATCTTCGGCATGGGTGTGCAGGGCCTGGGCCGGCAGACCAACCGGGGCGGCTCGATCCTGGTGATGACCCTGGTCGGTGCCGCGCTCCTGCCGCTGGTCATGGGCAGGATCGCCGACGACTTCGGCATGGCGACCGCTTTCATCGTTCCGTTCTTCTGCTACGTGGTGGTGGCGCTGTACGGACTGTCCCAGAAGCCGGCCGAGTCCACCGTGTCCCTGGCCGCCCAGGCCGAGTGAGTCGGCAGGCGCCGGGAAAACAGGTTTCCCGGCACCATCGAAATCCGAGAACAAGAGGTGCGCAATGTTTCTAGTATGCGGCGAAGCGCTGTTCGACCTGTTCGTCGACCCCGCGCAGAGCGAACTGCCGCGGCAGGTAGGCTTCAAGGCCATTGCCGGCGGCTCCCCCTTCAATGTGGCGGTGGGGCTCAGCCGGCTGGGTGTGAAGTCCGCCCTGCTGACCGGCATCTCCGGCGATTTTCTCGGCCAGCAGTTGCGCCGGGTACTGGAGGACGAGGGCGTCTCGACCCGCTACCTGGTCCCGCTCGATGCGGCCACCACGACCCTGAGTCTGGTCGCCGTGGACGGCCAGGGCGTGCCCCACTACAGCTTCTACGGGCATTCAGGGGCGGACCGCCAACTGCGGCCAGAGCAGGTGCCGGCACTGGACAGCGGAGTCCGCGGCATCCATGTCGGCTCCTATTCGCTGGTCGTGCGGCCGACCGCGGACAGCCTCGAGCAACTGTTGGAGCGCTCCTCGCGGGAGTTGTTGATCAGCCTCGACCCCAATGTTCGTCTCAACGTCGAACCCGACCTCGATGTCTGGCGCGAGCGGATCGGTGCTTTCGCCCGGCATGCCCACCTGGTCAAGGTTAGCGAAGAGGATCTGCTACTGCTCTATCCGGGCCAGGACCCGCTGGCGACGGCCGAGGCCTTCCTGCAACACCAGTGCCGACTGGTGTGCCTGACCCGCGGCGAACACGGCGTGACCGTGTTCAACCGTGCCCACGGCAGTTGGTCCAGCCCGGCCCATGCAATCGTTCCGGTGGATACTGTGGGTGCCGGCGACACCTTCCAGGCGGCGCTGATCACCTACCTGGCCGAGCAGGGCTTCGACAGCCCGGCCGCACTCGATGCGCTGGATAGGAGCCACATCGAGCGGATGCTCGCCTTCGCCCAAGCGGCGGCGGCGCTGACCTGCCAGCGTCGCGGTCCCGATTTGCCACGTCGTCATGAGCTGGCGACGCCGGCCGGCCGGCCAGCGCCAGTCGTCTAGAGTATCTTCACGCGGCCCGTGTCGCGGGGATGGGGAGGGCGCCGGAGGCGTGTTCCCTGTGCCCCGGCCGCCCGGCCGACAACCCGATCGAACCACGGGGATTCACCATGAAGAAGCATTCCGGCCTCGACGGCCCGGGCGCCACGCCCGCGCCGGTCCATGAATTCGTCCTGATCGACAGCGACAAGGCCCCGCAGGACTGGCGCATCGACAGCCGCCAACTGGGCATCGAGATCGCCAAACCCTTCTCGGTCAATCTGCGCACCCTGCACGGCGGGCGCCAGGAAGGCGTCAGCCTGATCGACATCGACAACGGCGCCATGACCATCACCGTGGTGCCGACTCGCGGCATGAACGTGTTGCGCGCGGTGGCCGACGACGTTCGCCTGGGCTGGGACTCGCCGGTCGCCGAGGTGGTCAACCCGGCCTTCATCGAGCGGGACGCCCGCGCTGGCCTCGGCTGGCTGGAGGGTTTCAACGAACTGGTCACCCGTTGCGGCTACGAGTGGATCGGCCACCCCGGCGTGGACAACGGCGAACTGCTCAGCCTGCACGGTCGGGTGTCGAACATCCCGGCCTCGCGGGTAGTGCTGAGCATCGACAGCAAGCCGCCGCATACCATCCGCCTACGCGGCGAACTGAAGGAACAGGCGTTCAAGAAGGTCGACTTCGCCATTTCCAGCGAACTCAGCACCGAGCCGGGCTCGTTGGGCTTCGACCTCGACGACACCCTGACCAATCGCGGCGACTACCCCAGGGAATACCAGGCGCTCTACCACAACAACTTCGGTACGCCGCTGCTGGAGCAGGGCGCGCGCTTCGTCGCACCGGTCAGACAGGTTTCGCCGTTCAACGAACGGGCGCGCGGTGAACTGGCCGAGTGGCAGAGCTATCGCGGGCCGACCGAGGGCTACGACGAAACCGTCTACAACCTCATTCCCTATGGCGATGCGCTGGGCGAGAGCCTGGCGGTGCTGCACAACCGAGCCGGCGACCGGGGCGTGGCGGTCGCCTTCGATATCGCCCAGTTGCCCGTGTTCTCTCTGTGGAAGAACACCGACACCGAGCGCCAGGGCTACGTCACCGGCCTGGAGCCCGGCACCAGCTTCGCCTACAACCGCCGCTTCCAGCGTTCGCTGGGGCTGGTGCCGACCATCGGTCCCAGGGAGCAGCGCCGCTTCCAGCTCGGCTTCAGGCTGCTCGCCGACCAGGCGGACGTAGAGCAGGCCCTGCAACGGATCGACGAGATCCAGGCCGGGCGTCCGACCGAGGTGCGCGAAACGCCGCTGGTCGACCTGGGCGGGGTGTGATCCTGCGTACCGGCCAGCGCTTTCGTTCGGAGCGGTGGCCGGGGTACCGGGGGGCTTGAATGTTACGGATATCCTTATCCATGCAGTCTTGCTCTTCTTAAAAATCCCAACGAGTTGTCAGTATCATATTACGAGGTTCGCCATAAGTCTTGGTGGCTATACCATTCCATGACTCCCCGTAATTGGAATAATAATACTTGTCAAATAAGTTGTTAATGTTGAGTGTGGCTGAAAGATTATCGGTGATCTGATATTTACCCATCAGATTGACCAACCAGAAGGCTTCCTGCCTATATTGATGGTCATTACCCAGAGCATCCGTACCATCCCGCCAGGTCGTGCCTTGGTAACTGCCACCGCCGCCGATGGTGATTCTGTTCAATCTGCCGGGTAACCGATAGGTCGTATAGAGTCTGAGTTGGTTCTCCGGCTCGAAGGTCGTTAGAGTATTTTCACCTTATTCGGATTCACCTTCTGGTGAGCTACGTAGGTTGGGGTGAGCCTGCGAACCCCAACCATCTGTATCGACGACAGCCTCGCGGCATCAGGCTTCGCGGGGCTCAGCCCAGCCTACGATGGGTTGAGGAAGTGAACCTGTGTTTCATGAAAATGCTCTAGCTTCTCGTTGGTTTCATCTTCCCGAATGACCTGATGGGTAAAGCCCGCCTGAATATTCCAGCCAGGCATCAGTTCACCACTGACCTCCAGTTCGATACCCTTGGTCTTGGCTTTCTTTTCCTCGTACATACTGTAGTTTCGTTCGCTATTCCAACCCACAAACTCGGCACGGTTGTCCTCGCGAATTTCAAAATAGGCCAGGCTGGCATTCAGCCGACCATTGAACCATTCGCCCTTGAGTCCGCCCTCGTAGCTATCGCCTTCATTCGGATCGAGTACAAAGTAACTTTCGTCCGGGTACTTTGTGGCTGGAATATCTTGGTATAGCTGGCATACAGCGAAAAATTATCATTCAGGTCGTAGGTGATACCTGCGAAAGGAACCACCTCGCCCGTTTCGCGCATATTGCTGTCGCCACCCCGACGATAATTGGTTACCCGGCCGCCCAGAATCACGGCGAGGTCATCAGTCAGACTGAAACGGCCACTGGCATAGTAGGCGCGTTGGTTGACGCGATCTTCAGCACGATAAAGGATACCACCCCAGTCTGACCTTCCTACGTTGCCGTCCCCGTCCCAGTCCCAAAAATTGTTAATGGACACTATACGGTAGTTATGCCCAGAGCCTTTGAGATGGTTGTGATAGCCACTGACTCCAACTGCCAACTCATGGGGCGGCCAAACAGTTCAAAAGGTCCACGGGCATAGCCCTTTAATGCCTGAGTTCTTATCTTGTACCTGTATTGGCCGGTAGCCAAAGCGGAACTGCCATCATCAGCATTGGGTGTGTATTGAATGGCTCCCAAATTCGCATCATATGCATTTCTTTGGAAGGTGTAGTAGATCCGACTACTCCAGCCATTGTTGAATTCATGGTCCAATTGGGTAAAGAGGGCATGGCTGAATTGCTCTACCCGACTCCAACTTGCTCCAGGATTGAAGGAGCGAGACATATTTATTTCATTGTTGGCGCTATCCAGAAGTGAAAATCCTCCGGCACTGTTACCGGTCGGAATTTTTTTGTCATAGTTGGCACCGATGGTTTACAGTGTTTGTGGAGATAGATCCACCTCCAGAATGCCATACAGCGCACGGGTCTGCTCCTTGAAATGATCCATGATGGATTGTTGATCCTGAAAGGCGGTCGCAAAACGGCTGCGGATACTGCCGCTTTCGTTCAAGGGACCACCCATATCCCATTCGGTGCGGTAGTTATCCCAGCGGCCATATTCGGCCGTGGCGTGTCCAGAAAATTCATGGGTAGGTTTCTTGCGCACAAGGTTGATAGTGGTACCCGGAGTACCCGCGCCGGTAGTCAGGCCACTGGCTCCTTTGATGACCTCGATTCGATCGTACTGGATCATATCGACCGATGTATTGCCCATGTCGGTACCGGTCAAAACCGGAATACCATCGTATTGAAAGTTTTGGATCTGGTAGCCACGGGCATAGTAATAGGATCGGTAGTTATCTGTGCCGTGTCGCATGACACCAGGGCTATGATCTATCACTTTGTTGATATTGGTGAGATTGAAATCGTCCATATGCTGCCGAGTGACGACCGTGACGGTCTACGGTGCCTCGCGAGGCATCAGTACCAGCCGGGTGGCGGTCGCGATGGTGCCGGGCGTATAGGACTTGGTGTTTTCGATGATGGTGCCGAGGACATTGTCCTCCACGGTCATGGCATCCAGGCTGATGCCGTCGATCCGCCCTCCCGACTGCGCCGTTTTTTCATCGACCGGTTGCACGCTCAGCGTGCCGCTACCCGTTACCAGCAATTCCAGTCCGGTGCCGGCCAGCGCCTGGCGCGCGGCGTCTTCCGGGCTCAGTTGGCCGCGGATGGCCGGGGCGTCGAGACCTTCCAGCAGGGCCGGGTCGACGGACAGCACGCGGCCGCTCTTTCGGGCGATCTGGCCCAGCGTGTCGCCGAGTGCGCCGGCGGGGGATATTGAAGTTCTGTAGCCTGGCCTGGGAAGCCTATTCGTCTTCCCGGGCCGATGCCGGATGAGCCTGTATGCCAGAGCGATGGCGATTGCCAGAGCCAGGGGGCCGAAATGTGGATTGGGAGGGAGCATGAGGGGCCTCGCGATGGATATTTACCTGCTCTGTCCGACGAGGCGGGGAAAACCCCTCATGCTTTCGAGAAATATTCGTAATTTTTTCGTGTGATTGATGAGCGTGCCGTTTTCCGTCAGGCCCGGTCGATCGTTGTCAGCAGCGGGCCATAGCTGGTTACCCGTACTGGCAGGGTTTCCGCCAGCGAGCGCAGGGCCTGATGGATGTCGTCCACCCGGAAAATGCCGAAGGTGCGGATCTCGGCGGCAGCCGGGCTGATCCGCAGCAATCCCGGATAGTAGGGGCGCATGGCCTCGATCAGTCGGCCGAGCGGTTCGTCGCGGCTTTCCAGGTAACCCTGGCTCCAGGTGGCGCGGGTCAGCAGGCTGGCATCGGCCGGTCGTATGCCCCGTTCGTCGAACCAGGCCGCCTGGCCGGGATGCAGAAGGGTTTCGCTGCCGTCCCGCTGCTGCAACCAGGCATCCTGCCGCAGCACGCTGACCAGGCTGCGCCCGGCCTCCTGGCGAATCAGCAGTCGAGTCTCCGAGGCTTTCACCTGTCCCTGCGCGGTGACGATCACGAGGGGGCGCAGCGGGTCCGCGGCGACCTGTGCCAGCAGCTCGCCTTCAAGCAGGTGGGTGCGCCGGCGGGCATCGTTGAAATGCACGTCCAGCGCGGTACGCGCATTGAGGATCAAATGCGTGCCGTCGGCGAGGGTGACGCTCTTGCGCTGTGCCGTACTGGTGTGGTGATCGGCCAGCAGGCCGTGCAGCGGCACCAGCCGGTCGACGGCGGCTGTGCCGGAAAGCCCGAGGTCCAGCAGCGACAGTCCTCCCAGCAGACGGCGGCGCTGGGCTGAGGCTGGCGTGTCCAGGGCTCGCTTGGCCGCGTCCAGTTGACCGGGACTGCGGGTTTCGGCCCGTTGCAGGTCGGCCAATGGCTGTTGCAGCAAACCGTTGACCCGTTGCCAGGCGGAGACATGGCGGGGATCGGCGGCCAGCCAGGCGGCGAAGGCCTGCCGATTCTCGAGGGGCGCGCGCTCGGGATCGAGCCGCAGCGTCCAGTCCACAGCGGCTCGGGTCGGCGCATCCAGTCGGGGGAGGTTTCATGGCTGTTCGGGGTCCCACGTCAGGCAGTGGATGTAGGCGTGTCGCAGGTCGCGTTCGACCGTTGCCAGGGAGACGCCCAGCCGCTCGGCGATGGCCTGTTGGCCGAGGCCGTCCAGCCGGTTGAGCAGGAAGGCTCGACGGGCGCGTTAGGGCAGGCCGTCCAGTAACTGGTCGATGGCTTCGATGGCCTCGCGGACCAGCGCGATATCTTCCTCGGACGGTGCGAAGCGTTCCGGTAATTGGGCGAGGGCGTCGAGATAGCTGCGCTCCAGTTGCCGCCGCCAGAGGTTGCACAGCAGGCGTTTGGCCAGGGTGTCGAAGGCCCGCGGTTCCTGGATCTGTTCCAACTGTCGGGAATTCAGGGCATGCAGAAAGGTATCCTGAGTCAGGTCGGCCGCGTCCTGGAGACACTGTAGTGTCGCCGGCTCAGCCAGGTGTGCAGCCAGCGATGGTTTTTCCGGTAGAGCGTTGCCAGCAGGGCGTTCGGATCGGAAGTCGTCGGCACGGTACTGCTTCGATATCACTAAATGAGAATTTTTTGCATTATCCGTGCGAAGCAGGTTTTGTTATCAATCGCTGTCTGGTTCGACAGCCGATGAAATCCGACCCTGAGTGATCCCCAGAAACTTTCCAAGAAAATCAATTGGGTAGGGCTTGAAGAGGCCTGCATGGGTGGGCACGTTGGTTGTCGCCAAACTGACCGATGTCCCCCTACCCATGCAGACCGTCCAATTCTTGCACGATGCCTTCGCCAAGGCACTCCCCACGATCCATGCCCGCCGTCTCGAAGCCCTGATGGCCGCAGTGGCCGCCCTGCTGCAAGGCCGCTGCCTGAGCCTGACCGCGCTGGGGCGCTTCCTGCCCGGCTCTGCCTGGCCCAAGCATGCGATCAAGCGGGTCGACCGCCTGCTCGGCAACCGGCAGTTGCAGGCCGAGCGGGGGGTGTTCTACTGGGCCATGCTCCGCGCCCTGCTGGGGTCGCTCGAGCATCCGTCGATCCTGGTGGACTGGTCGCCGATCGATGCCGCCGGCACGCTGTTCCTGCTGCGCGCCGCGATCCCGCTGGCCGGGCGTTCGCTGCCGGTCTGTGAAGTCGTCCATCCGCGCGAGGGCTGCCCGCGTTGCCAGAAACGCCTGCTCGAGGCGCTCGCGGCGATGCTGCCAGCCGGCTGCACGCCCATCCTGGTCACCGATGCCGGTTTCCGGCGGCCCTGGTTCCAGGCCGTCGAAGCCATGGGTTGGCATTACGTCGGCCGTGTGCGCAATCGCGACCTGTGCCGATTCGCCGAGCAGCCCTGGCAGCCAGTGAAAAGCCTGTACGCCCTGGCCTCGGCATCGCCGAAACGGCTCGGTGGCCTCGAAATGACGCGCTCGGCGCCCTGGTCCACCCAACTCTACGCGGTAAAGCATGCGCCACGGGGGCGCAAGCACCGGCGCATCACCGGAACCGTGGCCCGGGATAAACGCAGCCGGCAAAACGCACAGCGCGAAAGCGAGCCCTGGCTGCTGGCCAGCAACCTGCCCGAGGCGCAGTGGAATGCCGCGCGGGTCGCAGCGATCTACAAGCGGCGCATGCAGATCGAGGAAGGCTTGCGCGACCTGAAAAGCCATCGGCTGGGGTTCGGCCTGGGGCTGCATCGAAGCCGCTGTCCGCGGCGCATCGAGATCCTGCTGCTGATTGCCGTGCTGGCCAGCTATGCGTTGTACCTGCTGGGTTTGCAGACGCGGGAGGCAGGGCACGCGCGGCGCTTTCAGAGCAATAGCGTCAAGGACAGGCACGTGCTGTCGCTGTGGCGGCTGGGACTGGAGTATGCACGCACTTATGTGGGAGACATTCCCCGAGATAGGCTGCGGGAGCTGGAGTTGACCCTGCGGCAGGAGGTCCACCGGCAAGCGCGGGAACTGCGGTGATTTTGTGGGGATCACTCAGAATCCGACCGCTGACGCTGAAGGCGCTTGCAGGCATTCCCGCCGGGCTGCAGGAACGGATGCATCCGCGCTCTTCGGCCTCGTTCCCCCGGCAGGCTCTCTGGAAGGACTGGCCTTCGGGATATTCATTCGGCACCGGGGCGTTCGACGACAAGGCGGGGATGAAGGACGTGAAGCAGGCTTTGCGGCAGGGTGGGGAGATCCGGGCCGGGCGTCCGATCGAAATGAGCGAAACGCCGCCGGTCGGCCCGGACAAGAAGCGATTGCGTACAGGCCACCGCTTTCATTCGTAGCGGTGGCCGGTGCGCCGGAGTGACTCAAATGCTACGGATAACTTTAATCCGTACAGCCACTCGTATCCGGATACAAGTATTCGATAGTCCTTACCGCACCGGTCGAGTCCTTGTAAGTCATTCTGGCCGGAATGGGGCCGCAATGGGCCGGCGCCGTGCGGAGATATTCGAACTCCAGGGGCTCGGCAATATCCAGATTCATATTGTATTTGTAAGGCATTGTTTCGACGATCGATGGGTGTGCGCTTTCAGTATTGCTGGAGTTTCTGTGGTTGATATCGGCCATGGCCAGGGAGGCAGTCGTGGATACGATCATGGCAATGAAAATTTTCGTGGTTTTCGTCTTCGGTTTCATATTCATAGCGTTATTTCGACAGGTGATAAAAATATCGAGGATGCGAGTTCATGACTCGGCACCGAATTTCGTGAGATTGCGAGAGGTCGCCGGACGAGGGGCCGGCCGACCGTGCCCGTGCTAGACGCAGCTCATGGGCTGTCGTGCGCTGGCCGTGGGCCAGGCTGAAGGTAGCGCCAGGCATGGGATCCGGGCCTGTTGCGCGCCGTTCGCGAGCGTTGTCCGCCATGGCCATTGAGTGCGGTATCTTCGAGTGGTATGGATGTTTCCACTTCTACGCACGGCACGTACTGTTCGGTTGTCTAGGTTGTTCATGTCATGCCTCCTGAGTCGAACAAGAGTTGATGGTGGCTAGTCGTTCGGCTACCGCGATGCATGATTACAACGTAGTAAAAATTAGAGATTGAATCCACCCGGTAAATGAAACTGAATGCAACCGATTGATGCTTTCTTCCGGAAATGCCGTCAATTCCTGTCCGGACGGGATGTTGCAGGCTTTTCGTCGAACAAATACTTACATTTAAAAGTTTATTTACATTTATCTTCACTCGTAAGCGGGGCATGGATTGCGTGACTTCCGGATATATGTTCCACGTCGTCTACGAAAGAACTTACTGATGGCAGATAGATATATTTTCCCACGATAACAACCGGGGCACCGGTTTCGTCCGGCCCCCGGCTGTTGGTCGTCGCTCAGTCCGCCCGCACCTGTCGTGGTTCTGCTCTGAAGCCGTGGGTCCTGGCTATCCCGGCGTAAAGCAGGGCAGCCGCGAGCACTCCCTGCAGCACCCAGGGGAAAGCGCCCACGCCGGCGGTTTCCAGCAGCAGACCGCCGAACACGCCGCCGCCGGCGATAGCGAGGTTCCAGACCGTGACGATCATCGATTAGGCCAGGTCGGCGCCCTCGCCGGCGGCATCCGCCGAAGCCGTCTGCAGTAGTGTCGTCGTACCGCCGAAGGTTAGGCCCCATACCGCCACGCTGGCGTAGACCACGGCCGGCTGCGTACCGCCAAAGCCCAGCGCCAGCGATGCCAGGGAGAATCCGCCGAGGCTGAGCAGCACCGGGGCACGCAGCCAGCGGTCGATCAGCAGGCCGACGATCCAGATGCCCAGCAGGGCCGAAGCTCCGAACACCAGCAGAATCCGGCCCACGCTGGCGCTCATGCCGGCCGGCGCCAAGAAGGGCGCGATGTAGGTGTAGAGGATGTTGTGCGCCAGCACCCAGAGCAGGATCACCAGCAGGACCGGGCGTACGCCGGGGATCGCGAAGACTTGGCGTATGCCCGGCCGCCGCTCGGCCGCCCGCCCAGGGAAGTCCGGTACCTTGCGCAGTACCCAGACCGCCAGGATCAGGGTCAGCCCGGACATCAGGCCGAAGGCTATCCGCCAGCCGACCAGGGCGCTGAGCCAGGTTCCCGCCGGTACGCCCAGCGAAAGGGCGAGCGGCTTGCCCAGCATCGCGATGGCCATGGCGCGCCCTTGCAGTGGGGCGGCCACCATGCGGCGCGCATGACCGGCCAGCAGGCCCCAGGCCAGGCCGGCGGCGACGCCCGCGAGGAAGCGGGCGAGCAGTGTGAGCGGGCAGCTGGACGACAGCGCAGTGATACTGTTGAACAGCAGGAAGCCGCCGATGGCGAGCAGGAGCAGCGGCTTCCGTCGCCAGCCAGCGGTCAGAGTGATCAGGGGAATCGCCGCAACCAGCGAGCCGAGTGCGTAGGCGCTGACCAACTGGCCGGCTAGCGCCTGCGAAATGTTGAGTCTCCGGCCGAGCTGCGGCAGGAGTCCGGCCGAAGGGTTTCGGTGAGGATGGCGATGAAGCCGGTCATGGCCAGGGCCAGCAGGGCGGACAGGGGAAGTCGCTCGGCAACGGTCGTGCTGGCGGACTGCCGGAAGTCCGATACGGCGCCGGGCGAGTGTTGCGATCGGTTCATACCCGTACCCCGCCCAGTCGATGGAGCGCATCGTGCAATGCGCCGACGGCACGGCTGGACATGCCTGCGGGGAAGGTGTCGGTCAGCGCCACGCCGAAGGTCGGCCAGACCTGCGGCGCGGCGATAGACCCGTTCTGCGTTTTCGACAATGGCACCACGGCGCCGGCCGGCGCCGTATCGATGAGCGCATCGACGCGCTTCGGGAGGCCTAGGGTTCGATCCGCTGGGAATCTCGGCTTCGGCTGTCGGCAAGCGGGTGGCGCGGCTGGAGGAGAAGCTGGGGGCGCGCCTGTTCCACCGTAGCACGCGCAGTATCGTCTTGACCGCGGAAGGTCGCTGTTCCTCGAGCGCAGTCGGCGCATCTTGGCCGAGATAGAGGCGACGGAGCTCGCGCTTTCGCGCACCGCCGGGGCGCCGCGCGGGCGCCTGCGCGTGAGTCTGCCGCTGGTCAGCTCGCTGGTGCTGCCGATACTGGCCGACTTCATGGCCGAGTACCCGGAGATCAAGCTGGATCTGGATTTCACCGATCGTCTGGTGGATGTCATCGATGAAGGATTCTATGTGGTGGTGCGCACCGGTCAGTTGTCCGATTCGCGGCTGTCGGCGCGGCGGCTCGGCGCCTTCCGCCTGCTGGTGGTCGGCTCGCCCGACTACCTTGAACGCCGGGGCGTTCCCCGGCGTCCGGCCGACCTGGCCGGCCATGCCTGCCTGCACTATCGCTTTCCCAACACCGGCAAGCTCGAACCCTAGCCGCTGCACCGACTGCCGGACGAACCCGAGCCGCAGTTGCCTGTCTCCATGGTCTGCAACAACATCGAGACGCGGGTGTGCTTCGCACAGCGTGGCCGTGGGCTCGCCTGCCCGCCTTCGCCATCCGCGGCGCCCTGGCTGAAGGCCGCTTGCGCAGCGTGCTGGACGATTACATGGAGGGTACGGGGTACTTCTACCTGCTCTGGCCTTCCGGGCGACAGGTCTCGCCCCGGCTACGGGCCTTCATTGACTTCCTGGGGGCGAGGATGTTTCCAGGATAGGGCTCCGGGATGGCGGGAGGGGGCGCTGCGGACAGGAGTTCGGCGGCCCCTCTCCGGGGGATCAATCCGCGGCCATGGCCTGGTCGTAGGCGGCCTTGAAGAAAGCCCATTCGGCCGGCGACATGGCCGGGCTGTGGCGGCGCAACTGGCCCACGTCGCGGCGCGAGGCAGTGGCGACGCGCAGGCGCCGGCGGCTCTTCTCCAGATCGATCAGGGCGATCTCCACCTGCGGCTGTCCGTTGCATTCCTCGACCTTGACGAAGATGTGCTTGGGATAGCAGCAGCCATGTTCCCAGCGGCCCCGATGCAGGCGGCTGAGGGTCAGGGCCAATTGTTCGAGCATCTGCCGGTGGACCGCGTCGCCCCACCGCTGGCGTGCGTCGCCCTGGTACCAGGCATCCAGGCTGACGAAGCCTTCCAGCGATTCGGTGACCAGCAAGGCCTGCCATTTGCCCGCGGTCTTGCGCGCAGAGCAGAAGACGATCTTCGGCAAGCGCACGCCGAGGCGTCCGATGGCCACGAGGGCGTCCTGCTCGCGCAGCACCGTTGGCCGGCCGAAGGGGTAGCGCAGCGAGTGGTAGAGGTGCCCGGTCTGGCGCTTGCTGTAGAGCGGCACGCTGAACGCGCTCAGGCGCTGTACGCCGCTTTCCCCGGCGCGACGAACATTGGGTTCCTCGACCCATTCCCCCTGGCGGTTCCACCAGCATTGGAAGGTGCCGACGAAGGAGTCCAACGGCCGCAAGGCGATCGATTCGTTCACGCTGAGATCCTCTTGAACAACACATAGATGCGCCGCATGGCATAGCCGGGCAGGGCATCGTGGTGCCCGGCGATGTTAAAGCCGACTTCGCGGAATTCGGCCTCGATGGTTGCGCGCTCGATGACGAAGCGGTTGCGCTTCTCCTCGCGACCCTCCCGGGCGGCGCGCAGCCGCGCCAGGTAGCGGCGGCGCCAGGCCTTGAAGTTGCCGTCCACCCAGAGGGAAACGATCAGGCTGTCGCGGCTGACCCGGTGGAACTCGCGGAGGATGGCCAGCCGGCTGTCGCGGTCGGCGACGTGGTGCAGCAGGCGCATGCAGAGAATGCCGTCGACCGCGTTGTCGGGCAGGTCGATGGCGACGGGGGCGGCCTGGAAGGTCCGCACCCTGGCCAGCACCTCGTCGGGGTGCCTGGTCTCGACCATCGACAGGATTTCCGCCGAGCTGTCGGCGGCGAGCACTACCCGTTCTGGATGCTCGGTCAGCAGGGGCCAAAAGCGACCGGCGCCGCACGGCAAGTCCAGGATCAGGTTGGGTTCACCGGCCTGCTTCAATGCACGCCGGACCAGTTGTCCGTCACGCCAGTGGGAAAGCTGCCGGACAAGACGGTCGCAATGCCTGGCCAGGCGTTGTGCGGTCTGGGTCTGACCGAATTGGCGTGGTAGTTCCAGTCCGCTAATGCGTGTTCTCGACATGATGGCAAGAGTTTGTTGGGCTGGGGGAGGATGGTGGCGATTTTACCGTGAAATCCGCCGGAAGGTGACCAAAAAATGACAAAAATGGTGGCGTTGGCGTTCCGTTCGTCGCAGCGGCTATTTCAGGCTGACTCGGAAGCAACTGCCGCTCGGCTTTAGGTCGCTCACTCGTACCTGCCAGCCCTGGTGCATGCAAATCCGCTTGACCAGTGACAGCCCGAGGCCTAGCCCCTCGCCACGTGCCTGCTCGCCGCGCACGAAGGGTTGGAAGATGCGTTCGCGGTGCTCGGCGGGAATGCCCGCGCCACTGTCCTCGACGCGGAATCCACCCTTTTCGAGGATCAGCCGCACCGTGCCGTTCTCGGTGTAATGCAGGGCGTTGCGCAGCAGGTTGGAGAGGACCGTGCTCAGAAAGGTGAGGTTGTAGGAGGCGCTGTCGGTATCCTCCACGACCAGTTCGAAGTTCAGGCCCTTGGCGCGTATCGGCGGTCCCCAGCGCCGGCTCTGCTCCTCCGCTACGTTGGCTAGGGTAGCGCTGCCGCCGCTGGCGGCCTCTTCGCGGCGGGCGCGGGCGAGGATTAGAAAGGTTTGCACCAACTCGTGCATTTCCTGAGCGGCCCGGCCGATCCGTTCCACTTGGCGGTTGGCCTGAACTGGCAGTTCGGTTTCGCGCAGCAGTTCGCAGGAACCTTGGATGACCATCAGCGGGGTGCGCAACTCGTGGCTGACGTCGCTAGTGAACAGGCGCTCGCGCTCCAAGCTCTGGCGCAACTGGCCGAGGGTGCTGTCGAAGGCCGCCGCCAGGTGGCCGACCTCGTCGTCGGGGTATTCCGGCGCCAAAGGCGGGGCCAGCGGCAGCAACTGGTCGCGGTGTCGGACCTGGCGCGCGAGGCGAATCACCGGCGCGATCACCTTGCGCGCCAGCAGCAGGCCGAGCAGCCAGGCACCGACCACGCTCAGCAGGAAGCTGAACAGGATCACCCGGAACAGCATCTGCTCGCGCGCCTCGAACTCGCTCTGGTCCTCCACCAGCATGTAGGTCTGGCCGTCGCGCTTCATTACATAGATGTAGTAGGCGCGCTCGCCCTCGCGCAATTCGCTGAAGCCTTTCTCGGCATGCCGCAGCGACTCGGGGATGGCGTAGGGCGGCAGGTCCGAGGCGAAGAAGCGGGTGGCCGCGTCCAGGCGCGGGATATGGCCTTGCTTGATGTCCTGGTTGATCACGGTGTCCAGTTCGCTCTTGAGTTCCTGGGAGACCAGGTGGCGCTCGACGAAGTGGACGATGGCGACGATGCTCAGGGAGAAGAAGCCGCTGACCACCAGAGTCATCAGGGTGAAGGCGATGACGATGCGTCGGGCGAAAGGCTGCTTGGGGTGTGTCATCCGTTGTTTCCTCGCAACGGGGAAATAATGGATGGCACGCCCTAATTCGCGTCCAGGTTCTCTGTCAGGCGGTAGCCGACGCCGTGGATGGTGTGCAGCAGGGGCTTGTCGAAGGGCTTGTCGAGTGCCTGGCGCAGTTGGTGGATATGACTGCGTAGACTATCGCTCTCCGGCAGGTCGTCGCCCCACAGAGCGTTCTCCAAAAATTCCCTGCGCACCACGGCCGGGCTCTTCTGCATTAGGATCGCCAGCAGCTTGTAGCCGATCGGATTCAGCCGCAGTTGCTTGCCGGCGCGGCTGACGTTCAGGGTGTCGAGGTCGTAGATCAAGTCGCCGACCTGCAACTGGCGCTTGCGGCTGCCCTGGGTGCGGCGCAGCACCGCCTCGATGCGCGCCACCAGTTCCGACAGGGCGAAGGGCTTGAGCAGGTAGTCGTCGGCGCCGCTGTTCAGGCCCTGCAAGCGGTCGTCCAGGGCGTCGCGGGCGGTCAACATGATGATCGGCGTCTCGCTGCCGGCATCGTGGCGCAGGCGCTCGCAGACCTGGTAGCCGTCGATGCCCGGCAGCATGATGTCCAGCACGATCAGGTCGTACTGCCCGGTGGCCGCTAGATGCAGTCCGCTCAGTCCGTCCTGGGCGCAATCGACCGTGTAGCCCTTGAGCTCCAGATAGTCGAGTACGTTGGCGAGGATGTCGCGGTTGTCTTCGATGACCAGGATGCGCATGAAGGGATTCTCGGAAGTACCGGGGTCGATACTGTAGCAAGCTGCCGGCGGGCGCGGCAGGCGAATGTTGCATGTGAAGGCTTTCTGCCGGGCCGGTGCGGGCGAGAAGTCCGCTCGTCGCATCCGGGCCTGCCCGCTCTTTCGCTGCTGCACACTGGTATCAGGGCGTGTCATCAATTATTTACCCGGTTGCGTCGCCGCCGGAAATGGGGTCGGGGCAGGCCGCGTTCGGCGAGGCGCAGCCTGCAGGCAATGGTCATTCCTGCAGTGCCGCATGGCTTCATTTCCGGCGCAATCCCGAAGGACGGGCTTGCTTTGGCGCAGTGCGGCGTTGTTTGTCGTCCGTTTGAGCGACCAAGCTTCTCTCCTCGCGCCTTGCCCCGTGCTAACGCGGGCTCCGTCGCAATGTGGGAAACAATTGATGACACGCCTAGCTTCTCCACCCCAAGAGGAGGTCGTTCCGATGAAGGTGAAGGTGACCGAGCGGGCCTTGCTGGCCAGGATCAACCGTCTGCTCAAACAGGACAATCAGCAGCTCTGCCGCTGCCGGGAAGGCTCCCAGGCATACGCGGAGCTGGGTGATTTCTATATGCTGGATACCGCGCGGGATGTCGTCATGGCCAAGCACGTCGATTTGGCCATGTGGGCGCGCGACATGGGAATCTTGCCCGACTGGGAGGAACTGCAGCGCTGATGCTCCGCACCTCGGGCGGGGCATTTTCGTGCAGTATCCGCCCGGCAGGCTTTCGTCTCCCTCTCTCCTGCGGTGCTCTTCTCGGGCGCGGGAGGGGAGGATAAGCCGTAGCGTGCCGTTCGCTCCGATTCGCCGGCGGCGGGCTCAGTCGGCCTTGGCCGCGCTGCCACGTGAGCATTTGGGATCGACGGTGAAGGTCCGGGAGACGTCCACCAGGCCCAGGTGCCCCAGGGTCCGCCGGCCGATCAATACGGGGTAGTTCATCTTGCCGCGGTCGTTCAGGGAGAACTCCTCCTCATAGATCTGCTTGCCGATGCAGATCTGCATCTTCACCACCGGCCGGCGTTCCGCCCCGCCGGCGCCGCGGACCTTCACGTTGCGCAGCACTCGGCGCTCGAACCTGGAGTCGATCAGCTTGCCGGTATCCTTGTCGGTCACCTCGACGTCGAAGCGTACCCACTCGTCGCCGTCGCGCTCGAAGCGCCGCAGATCCTTGGCGTCCAGGGAGGAGGTCAGGGCGCCGGTATCCAGCTTCATCTTCACCGGGATGTTCTCTGGTTCGATCGAACCCTTCTCGATCCAGCCGAAGACCCGTTCGGGCGACTCGGCGGCGACGGCGGGGAGGGCAAGGGCGCTCAGCAGCAGCATCAGGGGAAGGGGCTTGGATAAACGCATGAGGTGACAGGCTCCTGGGGAAAATGGGTCCACCATAGTAGTTCGCAGGTGAAGGGAATGTCGCCGCCACGAGCATCCGCCAGGGCAATCGCATGAAATGTCTTTCCGATACCGGACTGGAAAGACTGTGTGAGCCTTGGCATGGCTGCTTGCCGAGGGGCCGGACAGTCTCCGTTTCGCCCCCCCGGCCGAGTCACTTTTTCTTGCCTGGCCAAGAAAAAGTAACCCAAAAGAAGGCCACCCCCTCATCCGGCCCTGCGCTTCGCTCCGGGTTCCCTCGCTCCATCGTCGCTCCAGGGGCTCGCCGCGAAGGGCCATCCATGGCCCATCGCGGCTCTCGCGGCATCCTTGCCGCTCGACCCCTTCCACGACGATTCCGCTCGGCCTCCTGAAGGGAGCATCCGGCGCGGCCTGACAAGCCGTGCCACAAGAGCGAAAGCGCTTTCAGGCAACCCGGAGCCCGACTCCCGTTCAGAAGGCCGAGCGCAGGCGTCGCGTAGAGGGGCGAGCCGCAGGGAGGCGGCGAGAGTCGTACGAGGGGCATGGATGCCCCTTGTGCGACGACCCTCGGAGCGGCGCCGGAGCGAGGGAACCCCGGCGTAGCCGGGGCCGAATGACCGGGCGCGTTTTCTCTTTGGTTACTTTCTCTTTGCGCGCGCAAAGAGAAAGTGACTCGGCCGGGGGGCCGAAACAGGGACTGTCCAGCCCCTCGGCAAGCAGCCGATGCACCGGATTTGAAGACCACGCCGGAACGACTAGGCACACAATCTTTCCAGTCTGGTATCAGGCGAGCGCTTCATGCGATTGCCCTGGAACATCCGCCTGCCGGCCCGGCTCGCCTTTCGTAAGTCCGGCTTGCAAGGGGATGAGGCTGGACTAACTTGTCAGTGTCGTCGTGAAGGCCTCGCCGCATGGGCTTTTAATGAAAAAATTGTTTCTCGTTCGTCACGCGAAATCGCCTAAGGAAGGCGCGGCCTTTTCCGACCGCGACCGACCCCTGGCGGAGCGTGGCAGGCGCGATCTGGAAAAAATGGGCAGGCGGCTGGCGAAGCGCTCGATAAAGCCCGATCTGATCCTGTCGAGTCCGGCACTGCGCACGCTGGCGACGGCGGAAGGCATCGCCAGGTGCCTCGATTACAGCCTGAAGGACATCAAGACGGACGATCGGCTGTATGCCTGTCAGGCGGACGAGTTGCTCGACATCATCCGAACCCAGGACGATAAGCTGAAGAGTGTGCTGCTGGTCGGTCACAATCCCCAGTTGGCCGATCTGGCCAGGCGTCTCTCAGGCAAGGTCGGCCCTCTGCCTACCTGTTCCGTCGTCGAGTTCAAGTTCGATGCCGAATTCTGGTCGAGCGTCGGGGAGTTCAAGCCGGCGAAAGTCAAGCTTGACCGTCCTAAGAAGGCTTGAGAGCCGGCGTTTTCAAGGCTTTCGGCCGAGCGCAGGGCGCCCTTTTGCCGGCGTTCGAGCCTAGGCTTCCGACCTGTCCTTCATGCAGGGCAGGTACACATCCTCGAACGGGCCGGTTTTTGTCCGCAGGCGAAGCGCGATGCCGCAGCCCTGCCCGAAGCGAAACGCCCGACTCGGTCCGGCAGCCGGGCATTGCCGTCCGTCGGCGGGCCGGTGTTGGCCACGGAACTGAAATTTGGCCGTTATAGCCTGGATTGATGATAAGCGTGGCGAGTCCGGATTCGAGGGGGCTATGGAGAAAATTGATGTGGTCGCCTCTCTGGGGCAGATGCAATTGCTGCGTCCGGCCTGGGTTACCGCGGCGCTGGCGGCCAACGACCGCCTGAAGCTGTACCTGACGGTGTTGCAGGTCGCCCGGACCCATGCCGAGCAGCCGGATACGCCGCCGCCGAATCTGGGTCATGAACTGGCCAGTGCGCAAGTCGGCGCCGCCTGGCTCAAGGACCTGCCCGGTACGGCCTACCGAGAGGGCAGGGATCTGCACATTCCCGATCTGCCCCGTGTCGCCGCCCTGTTGCGGGACGATCTGCGCATCATGGCCCGGCCTCTGCTCGAAGGCGCGGCCGAATCCGCGCTGGACAGCCGGGTGGAGCGCTGGTGCGCTTGGCTCGACACCTTGACTGACGACCGGCTGCAGGCGGAGCGGCTGAAGGCGTTGACCCGGTGCGCGGCAAGCCTCGCCCTGCAGGGCGGTGAAGGATAGCGCGGACGGCGTAGCCGTCCTTGGGTCAGTGCGGCGTCTGCTGCTGTTCGATGTACTGGCGCACGATGGAGATCGGTGCGCCGCTACAAGATGAGGCGAAGTAGGACGGCGACCACAGCACGCCCTTCCAGTAGCGTTTCTGGATGTCGGGCCGTTCCTTGCGCAGCAGGCGGCTGGAAACGCCTTTGAGGCTGTTCACCAGACTGGACACGGCCACCTTCGGTGGGTATTCCACCAACAGGTGAACGTGATCGTCCTCGCCGTCCATCTCGATCAGGCTGGCCTCGAAGTCGGCGCAGACCTTGGCAAAGATGGTACGCAACCGCTCGATGGCATCGCCATCGAACACGCTGCGACGGTATTTCGCCACAAAGACCAAATGGACGTGCATCTTGAAAACGCAGTGCCGACCGTGCCGTATATCGTTGTCATCGCTCATAGACCAAGAGTATGATTGGGTAATGCAACGCCTTCAAGCCTTCAAATTTGAACTCAGGCCAGACGGCCAGCAGGAGCGGCAAATGCGCCGCTTCGCTGGCTCGTGCCGGTTCGTGTTCAACAAGGCGCTGGCGTTGCAGTAGGAGCGCCACGAGCACGGCGAGAAGAAGCTCGGCTATGCCGGGCTGTGCAAGCGGCTCACGGAATGGCGGCATGATCCGGAGACGGCATGGCTGGCGGATGCGCCGGTTCATCCGTTGCAACAGGCGCTCAAGGATCTGGAGCGGGCCTACGCCAACTTCTTCGCCCAGCGGGCCGACTTCCCGCGTTTCAAGAAGAAGGGGCGGTCCGACAGTTTCCGCTACCCCGACCCGAAACAGATCAAGCTCGACCAGACCAACAGCCGAATCTTCCTGCCCAAGCTCGGCTGGCTGCGTTATCGCAACAGCCGGGACGTGCTGGGGACAGTGAAGAACGTCACCGTCAGCCAGTCCTGCGGCAAGTGGTTCGTGTCGGTCCAGAGCGAGCGCGAGGTTGCGCAGCCCATCCCGAACGGTGGCGCGGTCGGTATCGACCTGGGCGTGGCGCGGTTTGCCACCCTGTCGGATGGCACGTTCCATGCCCCGCTCCACAGTTTCAAGCGACACGAGACGGCCCTGCGCAAGGCGCAGCAGGCGATGGGCCGCAAAACCCAATTCAGCAACAACTGGAAGAAGGCGAAGGGCCGCGTCCAGAAGATTCACTCGCGCATCGGCAACGCCCGCCGCGATTACCTGCACAAAGCCTCAACGACTATCAGCCAAAACCACGCGATGGTGTGTATCGAGGACTTGCAGGTGCGGAACATGTCCAGATCGGCGGCAGGCAATACCGAGAAGCCGGGGAGAAATGTTCGGGCCAAGTCCGGCCTGAACAAATCCATCCTCGATCAGGGCTGGTTCGAGTTCCGCCGTCAACTGGACTACAAGCTGGCATGGAACGGCGGCTGGCTCGTTGCCGTGCCGCCACGGAACACGAGCCGCACCTGTCCGTGCTGCGGGCATGTGTCGGCGGACAACCGCCAGACGCAAGCCAGGTTCGAGTGTGTGGCATGCGGTTTCGAGGAAAACGCCGATGTGGTCGGCGCGCTCAATGTGCTAAGGGCGGGACACGCCCGGTTCGCCTGTGAAGTGAGTGGTGCGGTAATGCCGCCAGCAGCAGGAACCCACCGAGGTGAGTCGGCCCGGGTGGGCTGAACACGGTAGGAATCCCCTTCCTTTCCGCCCTTCGGGCGGCGAGCGTCAGCGAGAGGGAGGGGAGGATGTCAACTATTCCGACCTGCACCGCCAACGTTTCGCCTTTTTCCGCGCCATGCTGGTCGAACTCGGGGCCGACTGGTCCGGCCTGGAGACGCGGACCACCGCTGGGCTGAATGCGGGCGAGGCCTACCATGTCGGTACCGCGACCTTTGCCTGCCGGGACGAGCTGGGGTTGCAGCGGATGCTCGAGGACATCGGCGCGCGGATCGTCTTCCTGATCGACTGGAACCGCGCCCGCAAGCGCCTGCAGCAGTTCGTCGACAAATCCGACGCGGTGACCGTGCTCGCCGAGGCGGCCAAGTGCGGAGCGGGACACATGGGTTGGCTGGCGGCCGGCGGCGAACGCCTGATCTACACCGCCATGCAGGCCCTGGGCGCCGACTACTTCCATGTCGGCGACCGCCTCGACCAGGTGATAGGCGCTACCCAGGCCAGGGCTTTCCTGATCGAGGTGCTGAAGCTCGCCAGCCAGGCGATGCGCCAGCGCCAGCCCGTCGCGCTGATCGAGGACGAGACGCGGCTGCTGCTGGTTCGCTACCTGCTCAGGCGGCGCGACGAATTCGACCTGCTGGCCGAGCATGCGGCGTATTGCCACGAGCTGGCCATGGGGGTGCGCGATGCGCTTGTCCATGGTCGGCAGTACGACCGCAAAGCGGCGCTCGGACTCGCCGAGCGGGCCAAGGAGTGGGAGCGTCAGGCCGACCTGTTGGTGATGCGTTCGCGTCGCCGCGCCGAACGCCACCCGCGTTGGGACCCGTTCAGCCGCCTGATCGAGCGGGCCGACGATGTGGCGGATTTCCTGGAGGAAGCGATTTTTCTGTTATCGCTGATCGCCGACGGCCATCACCGGGGCTGGCAGGGCGAGGTGCAGCAGGCGATGCAGCGTCTGGCCGACGGCGTCCTGGCGGCCATGCAGGACCAGGTGAGGGCGCTGGCCGTCGCCAGCACCCTGAACGAGCAGAGCAGTGGCACGGACCACGAGGAGTTCGTCGCCGCGTTGTGGCGGGTTCTCAATGCCGAGCGCCAATGCGACGGCCTGCTGCGCGAGGTCCGCCGGGTGCTGGCCGAGCATGTGTCCGATTGCGCGACGCTGAGCCTGAGTACCGATTTCGCCAATGCCCTCGAGCAGTCCACCGATGCGCTTTTAGCCACCGGCTACGGCCTGCGCAAACTGTCGTTCAACCGGCTGGGAGGCGAGATATGAGTCCACAAAGCGAATCCCATCGGGATGTGGAGGAGCGCGATCCGCTGCGTCTGGTCCTGTCCATCGGTGCCGGCGCGACCTTGCCGGAGGAGGCCTCGCCGACTTCCCTGGGATTCAAGGCCTGGAACCTGGCGCGCATGGCGGCGATGGGACTTCCCGTGCCACCGGCCTTCGTCATCGGCACCGGCTGGTGCGGCCGGGAAGCGCCGGACCCATGCCTCTGGCAGCAGGCGCTGCAGCGGCTGGAGCGGGAGAGCGGCCTCGGCTTCGGCGATGCGCGGCGCCCGCTGCTGCTGTCGGTGCGCTCGGGCGCGCCGGTTTCCATGCCGGGAATGATGGATACGCTACTCGATATCGGGCTCACCGAGGCGACCCTGCCGGGTCTGGTGCGGCTCACCGGCAACCCCCGGCTCGCCTGGGACGCCTACCGTCGTCTGATCGCCGGCTACGGCGAAGCGGTCGCCGCTATCGACGGGCGGCATTTCGAAGCGGACCTCGATGCCGTGCGTGGCGATGGCGACGAGCACGAGCTGGATTTCGCCGCCCTGCGCGATATCGCGAAGCGCCATCTGGCCACCTATGCGCGGGAGGCCGGCGAAGCCTTCCCGCAGGACCCGCAGGTCCAGTTGCGCGCGGCGATCGCCGCAGTCTTCACCTCCTGGTACGGCGACAAGGCCCGCGCCTACCGCGAGCTGTACGAGTTGCCCGCGTCCCCGGGAACGGCGGTGACGGTGCAGCGGATGGTGTTCGGCAATGCCGGTGGCATGTCCGGGGCGGGGGTCGGTTTCACCCGCGACCCGAGCAGCGGCGAACCTTCGCCCTGGGTCGATTTCCTCTTCAATGCCCAGGGCGAGGACGTGGTCAGCGGCCGTCGCCGCGTCCAGAGCCACGAAGAACTGGCCGCCGTGGCGCCGCAGTTCTGGGAAACGCTGCTGGAGACCATGGCGCGGCTCGAACAGGGCTTCGGCGATATGCAGGACTTCGAGTTCACCGTGCAGGACGGCCAGCTTTACCTGCTGCAGACCCGCGACGGCAAACGCACGCCGCAGGCGGCGGCGCGTATCGCCCTCGATCTCTGCGACCAGGGCTTGATCCCGCAGCGCATCGCCCTCGAACGGACTCGGGGGCTAGATGCCCGGGCGCTGGCGGTGCGCAGGCTGGTGAGCGAGGCCGGCCGGCCCGTCGAGTCCCTGGCCCGCGCGACGAGCGCGGCCGGCGGCGTGGTGTGCGGCGAGATCGCCCTGGACGAGGCGCAAGTACGGGCACGCAAGGAGGCCGGCGCGAGCGTGGTGCTGGTACGGCGCGATGCCGAGACGCGCGATCTGCCGGCCCTGCACCTGGCAGACGGTCTGCTGACCCAGCGTGGCGCGCGCACCTCGCATGCCGCGGTGGTGGCGCGTCAGTTGGGCAAGGTCTGCCTGGTCGGTTGCGACAGTCTGACGATCGACGAGGCCGATCGCAGCCTCTCCATCGGCGGGCTGGCGCTGCAAGAGGGCGATCCGCTCACTCTCGACGGCAACGAGGGGGCTCTGTACGCTGGCGCGGCGCAGGTGAGGGAGCAGGTGCCGCAGGATCTTCTCGAGCGTCTCGAACGTTTGCGTCATGAGCCACACTGATGGGCATGGAGGCATTTTCGCCAATGGAGGCTTGTCGGCGACGAGTCGGCTCGGTTCGCCTCCGAGCGAGGAGACGTCTTTTCCATTTCCAGGCGGCGCCATGCACGTCACCATTGAGCAAATCGTCGGATAGCCGGTTACGCGGTCCGGCTCGATGGCCGCTGTTCGCCAGTCGGCGGAGGATTTCGTGCAGGCGCGGCCGCTGGCTTCCCATCGCCGGCCGGCCGGTCTCGACGGTGCCCGGCCCGCGCGTTCGAGTGATGCATAGGTTCGGCCGATCCGGCCGCAGGAGTACAGGGGTATGCTCGTCGACGAACTGATCGAACAGGTGGTGGCCCTGGAAGCCAAGTTGCAGGCTTGCGGCAAGCGTCTGGAGGGGCGCAGCGACGGCGAGGCGTTGCATGATCTGCGCGTCGCCGTGCGCCGCCTGCGCAGCATTCTGCGTCCCCTGCGCGACCTTCCCGATATCGGTGCGCTGGAGGAGGTCGCCGCCGCCGTCGGCCATCGGAGCACATCCTTGCGCGATACCGAAGTCCTGATCCAGGAGTTGGCGACGCGCGAACGGCCGGAGCTGGGCGAGTCCCGCCGGCAGGGGCTGGAAGCCGGCTACGATGCCCTGCTGGCCAGTCCCGAGTGGCTGCTGTTGCGCAACGCCCTGGCCGCCTGGCCGGCGATCTGCCGCGAGGCCAGGCGGGAAGGGAAGCTCAAGGGATTGGGCAAGCACATCCGCAAGGAGCTGGCGAAGCAGCGGCGCAAGCTCGGCAAGGAACTGCGCGATCCGAACCATGACCGCCACCGGCTGCGCGTGCGGATCAAACGAGTACGCTACGCCGCCGAGGTCTATCCCGATCTGTCCGACCTGCCGGACAAGGCACCCAAGTGTCTGAAAGAGGCGCAATCGGCCCTGGGCGACTGGCACGATTGCATGCAGTGGTTGCAGCGGGCCGGGCAGGAGGCCGATCTTCAACCGTTATGCACGGCCTGGCGCCAGGCCCTTGCCGACGCCGAGCAGTGCTCGGAGCAGGCGCTGAAGCCGCTTCTCAAGGCGTTTCCCGCGGACTGACCCAGGGCCTCGGTCAGAGCGCTGGCGGACCGCGTCCGGCCACGCCGTTTTCCCGGTCGTGGGCGTTACCGATCGACAGCGGGGCCGGCCCGCAATCTTCCCGATGGCCAGAGTCATCGTGGTGCGGGGCACTGGCGCGGTTCTTCGAGACGCGGGAACAGGCGCTCCGCTCGAGCGACGTTTTTCACATAACCACCAGTCAATTTATCCTGACATATAGCTTTCGCATTCTTTCCTTGCTGTCGATTGGCATGCAACGTGCTTCTGTTGAACAGTTTGGAATTTATTGTAATATCCTGAAATAAATTTTTTGGGGGCTCTGGAGCGCCCGTTGGAAGGGCCTGGAATAAACGATTTTTTCACGAACCGGCTGAGGGAAAGTTTATCGAAAATGCCTTGCGCGCTTTTCGGAGCGCATGGCGTTATTTCCAAAGCGGAATGATGAGAAGCAGATTGTCAATCTAATAACAAGAAGCTTTTTTGACGAGGCTTCGCCGGCAACGGTATCGAATTGGATTAGGTAGAGAAATGGCCCGTCTTGTCCGGATATGCCATTCGGGGATTTATCGTCTTCGAAGGACCGGCGGGATACGGCTTTATTCAATCTTTCTCGGGGCCATTTGAAATATGCCGATGGCCTTCGGAGATGAATCGATGAGCGTCAGATCAGAAAGTCCAGTGCAATCCGCTCGTTTCGACGAGACAACGGTATTGCACGAGCTTGAGCACTATCTTCCGAAACAGGCTCCGCTGAAGGATTTCGTTCACCACAACACCTTGCATGCTTTCCAGAATTTGAAGTTCCACGATGCGCTGAGAAATGCCTCGGGTATCTTCGGATACAACCTGTCCTTGAAACTGGATAAATACCGCGACCTCTATCAGCGCGGCGAGATAACGCCGGCCGTGCTCGACTGGGTCGTCCGTCGCCACAAGGGCGATCAATCCGATCTCTGGAAGACCAAGCTCGTCGCGGGCAGCTTCGCGCCGCCGCCCCTACCGCGCATCGGTGCGGTGCGGGCGAACTGGAAGAAGAACCTGCGGATCGATCTGGACTCGTTGGTGCATCCGCTGCTGTTCCGCATTCTCTGCAGCTATCTCGACCAGGGCATCTCGATGTGGACCTTCCCGTCCGGCGGCGAGGGTTTCCTGTGCGCCATCCGCGAACTGGAGCGCCACAGCTTCACTAGCTTCTTCCGCCGCGAGCGGGCGCGCCGGCTGCTGCTCGAACAGGACTGTTCCATCGCCGACCTGCTGAAGCTCCTGGTGCGCGACGAAGCGCTGTTCGAGCGTTATCTGTTCGACCAGCAGTTCGCCCATCCAGGCTGGTCGGGCATGGTCACGGTGATCGAAGCGCATCCCGATACCCTAATCGACAGCCGTAGGATCGGCCTGCGCGAACTGATCGTCTTCGAGTTGCTCCTAGAGATCGACGCGCTCGACGAGCATTTCGACGAGCAATGGAGCCCGCTGGAGGCGGAGCTGGGCGGCGAGCCGCTGGACATCCTCGCCGAGGTGCCGCGCACCGAGCTGCACGACGCCCTGGCGATCTGGCAGGAGGCGCTGGAGTGGAGCTTCTACGATCCCGTGCTGAGCGCCATCCAGCGCCAGCCCGCGGAAAGCCCGGCGTTGCCGGCGAAGAGCTTCCAGGGCCTGTTCTGCATCGACGACCGGATCTGCTCGTTCCGCCGGCACATCGAAAGCTTCGATCCGCACTGCGAAACCTACGGGACACCGGGCTTCTTCGGGGTGGAGTTCTATTTCAAGCCGAAGAACGCCAAATCCCACACCAAGGTATGTCCGGGTCCGATCGAGCCCCGATACCTGATCAAGGAAACCGGTAGCCAGGACAGGCTCGAGGCCGAGCCGCACTTTAGCAAGCACTCGCACGACCTGCTCGGCGGCTGGGTGATCTCGCAGACCCTCGGCTTCTGGTCGGCGGTCAAACTCTTCAACAACATCCTCAAGCCCTCGGCAAGCCCGCTCGGCGCCTCGTCCTTCCGGCATATGGATCGCGCCTCCAGCCTGACCATCCTGAACCGTTCGCCGGACGACCGCGAAGATGGCCTGCAGATCGGCTTCAGCGTCGCGGAGATGGCCGAGCGCGCAGAAAACCTGCTGGGCAGTATCGGCCTGACTCAGGATTTCGCGCCTATCGTCTACGTGGTCGGGCACGGTGCGAGCAACACCAACAATCCGCACTACGCCGCCTATGACTGCGGGGCCTGTTCTGGGCGGCCGGGGTCGGTGAACGCGCGAGTGATCTGCTTCATGCTCAACCACCCCGAGGTGCGCGCGATCCTTGCCGGCAAGGGCATCGAGATCCCGGCGACGACCCAGTTCGTCGGCGCGCTGCACGACACCACCCGCGACGAGATCGCTTTTTACGACGAGGACTCGCTCAGCCCCGACAACCTCGCCCGGCACCGGACCAACGTGGCGGTGTTCGACAAGGCCCTGGCGCTCAACGCCAAGGAGCGCTCGCGCCGCTTCGAGCTGACCGACAGCCAGCAGTCGCCGGAGCGGGTGCATGAGGCGGTCAAGGCGCGCGCCGTGTCCCTGTTCGAGCCGCGCCCCGAGCTGAACCACGCGACCAACGCGCTGTGCATCGTCGGGCGCCGCTTCCTGAGTCGCAAGTTGTTCCTCGACCGCCGCTCGTTCCTCAATTCCTACGACTACCGCGTCGATCCGGACGGCAAGTTCCTGCTCGGTATCCTGCGCGCCGCGGCGCCGGTCTGCGGCGGGATCAACCTGGAGTATTTCTTCTCACACGTGGACAACCAGAAGCTGGGGGCGGGCAGCAAGCTGCCGCACAACGTGATGGGCCTGATCGGCGTGGCCAACGGCAACGACGGCGACCTGCGTCCCGGCCTGCCGAGTCAGATGATCGAGGTGCATCACCCGGTGCGGATGATGATCGTCGTCGAGCATTTCCCCGAGGTGGTCCTGAACACTATCCGCCAGCAGCCGGCCACCTGGGAATGGTTCGCCAACGAATGGCTCAACCTCACGGTCGTCAACCCCGAGACCCACGAGCTGTTCCGCTTCCGGGACGGCACCTTCGAGCCATACCGAGCGCTGACCGAACGGATCGATGTCGCCGCGGACCTCGAAAAACTCTTTGAAACCCAGGCAGACAACCTGCCTGTCCTCGAGTTGAGGTAGGAGTCACCATGGCTTTCGCACTGCAAATCTTCATCTTTCTACCGCTGATCGGCTTCCTGATCAGCCTGACCCACCCGGAGCGGGACGAGAAACGGATCTCGCGCACCGCGCTGGTCACGGTCGGCGTCAATCTCGCTGGCTTCGTCCTGTTCCTGGCGTACTGGGCGCTGCGCGGTTTTCCCACCCTGGAGCTGAAGGATTTCGTGCTGTTCCACACGGATAGCTACGAGTTCTACATCGACTTCCTGTTCGATCGGATCACCGCGACCTATGTGCTAGTCGGTACCTTCCTGACCCTCATGGTGCTGCTCTACAGCCGCCACTATATGCACCGCGAGGCAGGCTACAAGCGCTTCTTCAGCACGGTGCTGTTCTTCTACGCCGGTTACAACATGGTGGTGTTCTCGGGGAACATGGAAACCATGTTCACCGGCTGGGAAGTGCTGGGGATCACCTCGTTCCTGCTGATCGCCTTCTACCGGGACCGCTACCTGCCGGTGAAGAACGCGGTCAAAGTGTTCTCCATCTACCGGATCGGCGATGTTGGCCTGCTGCTGGCGATGTGGATGATGCACCACCTGTTCCACGCCAACGTCAGCTTCCACATGCTCGAAGACCGGGCCTTCGTGCTCGAACACCTGCAGCCGCACTCCCTGGTCGGTGTCCTCATGGCGCTGATGATCCTGGTGGCCGCGGCCGCCAAGTCGGCGCAACTGCCGTTCTCCAGTTGGCTGCCGCGGGCCATGGAGGGACCGACACCGTCGAGCGCGATCTTCTACGGCTCGCTGTCGGTGCACATGGGGGTCTTCCTGCTGCTGCGCACCGCGCCGCTCTGGCGCGACCAGCCGTCCGTCTGCCTCGTCGTCGGTTTGCTGGGCGCCTCTACCAGCATCGTCGCGACGGTGATCGCCCGCTCGCAGTCGGCGATCAAGAGCCAGATCGCCTACGCTTCCATCGCCCAGATCGGCCTGATCTTCATCGAGATTGCCCTCGGCTTCGATGCCCTGGCCCTGCTGCATTTCGCCGGGAACGCCTTCCTGCGCACCTACCAACTACTGGTTTCGCCGTCGGTGGCGGCCTACTTAATCCGCGAGCAGTTCTACAACTTCGTGCCGCGGCAACACCATGCCAGGTGGGTGCTGCCGAAGAAGTTCATGTATTCGCTCTACATGCTCTCGGTGCGCGAGTTCGACCTAGATGCCTTCATGTACCGCAAGTTGTGGAATCCTATGAAGAATCTGGGGCGGCGTCTGGACTTCCTGACCTTCTGGCGGGTCGTCGGCATCTTCGTGCCGGTCTATCTGCTGGGGCTGTTCCTGGTCTACAACCGTGAGGCGTTGCCCGGCGCGGTCACGGAAATCCTGCCGGTGATCTTCGCGGCAATGGCAGCGGTGCTGGTGCTCAAGTCCTTCACCGAGCGCAGGCGCGCCCGCATGGCCTGGCTGCTGGCGATCCTAACGCACTTCTGGATCGCCCTGGCCACTTCCTTCAATGCCGACTTCGGCTTCGGCGAAAGTTATCTCTACCTGAGCGGTGTGGCCCTGGCTGGAGTCGTCGGACTTCTCTGCCTGCGGCGGCTCAAGCATCTCGAAGGCGATATCGATCTCGACCGCTTCCATGGCCATTGCCGGCAGCATCCGAAGATCGCTTTCGTATTTCTGCTGAGTTGCTTGTGCGCCACCGGTTTTCCGATCAGCCCGACGTTCATCGGCGAAGACCTGATGTTCGCGCATATCGAGGAAGGGCAGATCGGATTGGCCTTTTTGACCAGTTTTAGTTTCGTTCTGGTCGGTTTGTCGATCATCCGTATCTACGCGCGGGTATTTCTCGGACCACATGCCAAGTCGGTCTACGAAGTGGCCTACAAGTCTTCTTGATTCGACTCGCCGGTGCAGGAGCGGATTAATCCACGATTGGCAATGGCAGGCAAAGCATTGCGAGAAAGTTCGCTCCTGCGGGTTTTCGGTAAATGGCCGAAGCGTTGAGGGAGGCTCTTCCGATTCATTGAAAAGTTTTTGCCAGAGATAGTCGTACCAATTATTTGAAAGTGCATGTAAATATCGAAGGGGTCATTGCCTTATGAAAGCGTGTGCAATTCCAGAGGATGGCTTTAAAGGCCTCAAACAAAACTGGCGCAGCGATGCGATATCGGGATTCCTGGTATTCCTGCTGGCGCTTCCTTTGAGTCTCGGCATCGCCAAGGCCAGCGAATTCCCGCCGGCCATGGGCGTGCTGACAGCGATGATCGGCGGCATGTTCGTCAGTCTGTTCGCCGGCTCGCGGCTCACCATCAAGGGGCCGGCCGCCGGCCTGATCACCATCTGCGCCGGCGCCGTGATCGAGTTTGGCGGTGGCGCCCAGGGCTGGCACCTGGCGCTCGGCGCGATCGTCGTGGCGGCCATGCTGCAAATGCTGCTCGGTTTCCTGAAATTCGGTTCCTTGAGCGACTTCTTTCCGCATTCGGTCGTGCACGGCATGCTGGCGGCGATCGGCCTGATCATCTTCGCCAAGCAGATTCACGTGTTGCTCGGCATCGATCCGGCTAGCCTCAAGGGGCTCGAACTGGTCGAGCTGTTCGAGCGGATTCCCGCCTCGATCATGCATGCCGATTCCCACGTGGCGCTGGTCGGCCTCATCAGCCTGGCGATCATCTTCGGCATGCCGCTGCTGAAGATTCCGGGACTGAAGAAAGTGCCGGCGCCGATGCTGGTCCTGTTGGTCACCGTGCCCATGGCTCTGGCCATGGACTTCAAGCACACCGAGCCGGTGTTCGACATGGTGACCATCGGCGACTTCTGGGCCAACGTCGGCTTGAACGTGGACTTCTCCCTGATCGGCACCGCAGTGTTCTGGAAGTACGTGCTGATGTTCCTGCTCATCGGCAGCCTGGAGTCCCTGCTGACGGTCAAGGCCGTCGACGGGCTGGACCCCTGGAAGCGCGTTTCAAACGCCAACCGGGATCTGGTCGCGGTGGGTGCGGGCAACGCCCTGTCCGGACTGCTGGGCGGCATGCCGATGATCTCCGAGGTGGCGCGCAGCTCGGCGAACGTCACCTTCGGCGCCCGCAGCCGCTGGAGCAACTTCTTCCACGGCCTGTTCCTGTTCATCGCCATGCTGCTGTTTATCCCGGTCATCGAGATGATCCCCAATTCGGCCCTGGTGGCACTGCTAATCGCCGTGGGCTACCGCCTGGCCTCGCCCCACGAGTTCTTCAAGGTCTACCGCATCGGCGCCGAACAGTTGGCCATCTTCGTGGTGACAGTGCTGGTGACGCTGGCCACCGACCTTTTGATCGGCGTCGGTGCCGGCATCGCCACGGAGCTGGCGTTCAACTTGGTACACCGGGTGTCGTTCGGCAATTTCTTCAAGGCCCGCTACAAGCACTCCCGGCAGGGCGGCGAGGAACGGGTTGAGGTCGGCGGGGCGGCGATCTTCTCCAATCTGCTGGGTTTCAAGAAGCTGTTCGCCCAGCTCGATCGTAGTTCCACGGTGATCATCGATTTTGCCGAGGCTCATCTGGTGGACCATACCTTCATGGAGTTTTTGAGCCATCTCAAGGAGGAGTTCGAGCATGCCGGCGGGGCGTTGATCGTCAACGGCTTCGAGCGCTTCAAGCCCTTCTCGGACCATCCGCTGGCCGCCCGCAAGCGCCTGCCGAGCAACGTCCAACTGGCCTGAGCGGCCATTCCCCACGCCGGCCGGGTGCCTTCGCGCGCCCACCGGCGACCGATCCGGCGGCCAAAAATGGCCGCTTTTCCAACGGCCTTTGCGGATGCGATGGCTTAGCCATGGAGCCGGGTCGACAGGTCCGAAAGAAACTCCATGGCGTTTCGGTTGGTCTACCCCGATGCTCCCCGGTTTTGCTGCAACGTCCGGGTATATTCGCCTGTGTTCGCCGGGAATCGATTTCCTGACGCCGAAACGGGCACAGACTATCTTTTTGCTACAGCACTGCGATTTTCATGGCGGGACCGCCTGTCCGCGGACGGAACCTATTTCGCCGCGGGACCGAGGCGGCCGGCACCGAAGGCCTTCGGACGGAGGAAGCTCGTGCACATTGCCGATATGACCATGTTCTATGCCCCCGCCAGCGGTGGCGTGCGGACCTATCTGGAGGCCAAGCACCGTCGTCTGCGGCTGTATTCCGGAGTGCGCCACAGCGTGCTGGTGCCAGGCGCCGGCTACCGCGAGCAGGCCGGCATCTATGAGGTTCCGGCGCCCCTGCTGCCGTTCGCCAAGGGCTATCGCTTTCCGCTGCGCCGCGCGCCCTGGCGTCAGCAATTGCAGCATCTGCAGCCCGACCTGATCGAGGTCGGCGATCCTTACGTGACGGCCTGGGCCGCGCTGGACGCCGGCCGGCGCCTGAACATCCCGGTAGTCGGCTTCTACCATTCGGATCTGCCGCGGTTGGCCACCAAGCGCGTCGGCGCCTGGTGCGGCGAGCGGGTGAACGACTACGTGGCGTATCTCTACGGCCAGTTCGACCGGGTGCTGGCGCCCAGCCAAATCATGGCGGAAAAGCTCTTGCGCCTGGGCGTGAAGGAGGTGTTCGTGCAGCCGCTGGGCGTCGATCTGGAGGTCTTCCAGCCGACGCGCCGCGATCCGGGTCTCAAGCGCGAGCTGGGGCTTTCCGAGGAAACCCGGCTGATGATCTTCGCCGGTCGCGGGGCGCGCGAGAAGAACCTGCACATCCTGTTGGAGGTCGCCCGGCGCCTCGGCGCGCCCTACCATCTGCTGCTGGTCGGCGCCGACATGCCGCACCGGGTGCCGGACAACGTCACGGTGATTAACGACTTCCAGCCAGCCGCCGCGGTCGCCCGGCTGATGGCTAGCAGCGATGTGCTGCTGCATGCCGGCGACCAGGAAACCTTCGGCCTGATAGTGTTGGAAGCAATGGCCTGCGGTATTCCGGTGGTCGCCGCGCGCGCCGGGGCGCTGGCCGAGATAGTGCCGTTCAGCGCAGGCCGCCTGTGCCGGCCCAACGACGCCCGGGCCATGGCCTCGACCGTGCGCGAGCTGTTCAAGGGCGATGTCGCCCGGCTGGGACGGCAGGCGCGCCAGCATGTCGAGGCCCACCATGCGTGGGATGCCGTGGTCGCCGGTCTGCTCGCCCATTACCATGCCGTGCTGGGCACGGCCGAGCTGCCGGTCGCCGTGAATGTCTGAGCGCCATCTGTTGCTGGTCCTGCACGATGTCGCCCCCGAGACCTGGGCGGACTACCGGAATTTCGTCGCGGTGGTGGACGCCCTGGGCAACGTGCCCATCACCTGGCTGGTGGTGCCGGATTTTCATCACCGCCAGCCGTTGACGGCGCACCTCGAACTGCGCCGCAAGCTCGATGCGCGGCTAGCGCGCGGCGACGAACTGGTCCTGCACGGTTATCACCACTGCGACGAGGCGCCGCCACCACGCAATCCGAAGGACTGGCTGATGCGCCGCGTCTACACCTGCGAAGGCGAGTTCTACCGGCTCGACCAAGCCCAGGCGCGTCAGCGCCTCGAACGGGGCATGGAGGTGTTCCGGCACTGTGGTTGGCCGTTGCACGGCTTCGTCGCCCCGGCCTGGCTGATGAGCGAAGGCACCCGCCAGGCCCTGCGGGAAACCCCGCTGCGCTATACCAGCGACCTGCGTCACCTCTACCGGCTGCCGGACTTCCAGTCCATCGGTGCCCCCGGCCTGACCTGGAGCGCCCGCAGCCGCTGGCGCCGCGGTCTGTCCCGGTTGGTTTGCAGCGGCCTCGCCGCCCGCCATCGGCAGGCGCCGCTCTTGCGTCTCGGCTTGCACCCGGTGGATATGCGCCACGACTTTTCCCGCCACTACTGGGTGGATCTGCTGGTGCGCCTGCTGACGGAAGGGCGCCGGCCGCTGACCAAGATCGGCTGGCTGGAGCGGCAATCCGCGCAAGCGCCGGGTAGCGGCGCATGAGCCGTGGCCTGTGGCTGCTGCTGGGCGGTCTGTTCGCTGCCTTGCTGATCCCCCTGCTGCTCGGAGGCACCGGGCTGTGGCGGCTGGTGCAGGGTTTTCCGGCCAATCTGCTGTTGGCCATGTTCGGCATCATCCTGGTTTGCTGGAACCTCAACGCGCTGCGCTTGCGCCTGCTCCTGCCCGGCCTCCGGCTATCCCAGAAGGACGCGCTGGGCATCGTCATGGCTACCGAGTTCGCCATCTGCGCGACGCCGGGCGGCGCCGGCGGACCCCTGACCCTGATGGCGCTGCTGATGCGCCGCGGGGTATCGGCGGCGCAGGGCACGGCCACCTACGCGGTGGACCAGCTCACCGACCTGCTGGTGTTCGCCTGCGCGCTGCTCGGCATCCTGGTCTATGCCCTGTCCCATGCCCTGAGCCCGCACCTCGCCTGGCTGCTCGGCGTCAGCGCCGGCCTGCTGGTAGGGGTGTTCGTCCTGCTGTTCCTGCTCGGTCGCTTCCATCGCCAGATGTTCCGTCTCAACGGCCGGCTGCTGCAGCGCCTGGGCGTGAGCACGTGGCGCCGGATGCAATACGCGCGCAAGGTGATGCGCTTTCGCAATGCCCTGCGCCAGAGCCTGAGCCTGCCACGCCCGCTGCTGCTCGGGGTGTTTTTGCTCAGCGTCGCGCATTGGGGGCTGCGCTACAGCGTGCTCTACCTGACCCTGCGCGGTCTGGGCAGCGAGCTGTCCTGGGCCTGGACCTTCCTGGTGCAGATGCTGGCGCTCAGCACCGGGCAGGCCAGCCTGCTGCCGGGCGGCGCCGGCGGGGCGGAGCTGGCCTCGGCGGCGCTGCTCGCCCCGCTGGTCGGCAAGTCGACCAGCGCCGCGGCGATTTTGATCTGGCGTGCCGTCACCTATTACTTCTACCTGATAGTCGGTGCGCCGGTGTTCCTGCACCTGGCGGGCCGGCCGCTGCTGCGGCGGCTGGTGCGCTATCGGCAATCTTGAGGCGGCTGGCTACTTCTTGCCGAGCTTGATGTGGCGGCTGGGCGGGCCGGCGACCTGGCCGCTGACACCGTTGGCGATCTGCTGAATCTCGCCACCGCTTCGGAGAAAAGCAGAAATCAGGGCATCGAGGGATTCATGGGTTTCCCGGCTGGGATCCGGTTTGGCCTTACCGTTCGATCCTGCGACTCGCGTGACCATGGAAGCTTCTCCTCTGCCAGGGGGGTGATCACCCGAAATGAAAAACCGGCCCGAAGGCCGGTTCCTTTTGTACGCTGAGGTACAGGCGATCAAACCACCTGCACTTCGTCGGCTTGCATGCCTTTCTGACCTTTCACGGCCACGAAGGAAACCCGCTGGCCTTCCTGCAGGCTCTTGAAGCCGCTGCTCTGGATGGAGCGGTAGTGAACGAACAGGTCGGCGCCGCTTTCCGGGGTGATGAAGCCGAAGCCTTTTTCATCGTTGAACCACTTGACGGTACCGGTTTGACGATTGGACATGGATTGTCTCCTTGGACAAAGTTGGATACCGGACCGGTTCGGTCCGGGCGTTGACTGGGTGCAAAGAGCAATCGAAAAAGGATCGGAACAACTTCGAGCGGATCGTTTGACGGTAACGCATGCAGCACAGTGGAGCTACTTTACCTCTTCGCGGGTGGATCACCTAGCCTTTTCTCCGCCAATCGATGGATGGGCGGGCTCCGTGCCGGACGTTGCGCTGGGTCAAGCGGTCGTTGGCGGATTTTCCGCTATGGTTAATAAAAGGAAGCGGCATGCGCGCTCCCCAACAGGCAACAGAGGAGGAAGAAAGATGGAAATGCCCATCCGTAACCTGTCCACACTGTTCGATCAACTGGGCTTGCAGTCGGACCCTTCCAGCATCGATACCTTCATCGGCAGCCACATGCTGCCCGACGATGTGGCGGTGTCGGAGGCTCCCTTCTGGACGCCGGCCCAGGCGACCTTGCTGAAGGAGGAACTGCTCGAGGACGCCGACTGGGCACCGATCGTCGACGAACTGAACGAGCGCCTGCATCCCAAGCATTGAGGGAATTCCCGGTTGCCGGGTCTTTCGCGATCTTTTCATCCACCAGGCACAACGAGTGTGCAGTCCATGAAGAAAGTACTTGTTCCGTTCGACGGTTCCGAAAGCGCCAAGCGCGCCTTGCTCTATCTTGTGGAACTGGTGAAGCGGTTGCCGGATCTGGAGATCCATCTGCTGAACGTCCAGGGCCATCCCATCATGTACGGCGACTACGCCGCCGGCCCCATGCTGGAAAGCCTGGTCAACGCCGCCCGCGAGCATGGGCGCAAGATCAATGCGAAGGGAGTCGAGCTTCTCCGCGCGCACGGCCTCGAGGCCACCGCCCATGAGGAGTTGGGCGAAACTGTAGGGGAGGTCGCCAAGGCGGTCGCGCTGCTCGGCTGTGACCTCGTGGTGATGGGAACTCGCGGCATGACCAACTTCTCCAACCTGATAATGGGTTCGGTTTCCACCCGCGTGGTGCACGAGGTCGCGGTACCCGTGCTGTTGATCAAATAAACCCGGCGCCGCCCCGGACTGGAGGCGGTTTCCAGCCCCGGTCCGGGACCTGCGCTCACAGGCGCGCGAACGTCCCCGTTTTCTTGCCACCTGGCATCTCCGGGCGGCAGTCAAAGCTTGTTCTTGAAGTGGTGCCATTTCTTTTCCCCGCTCATGATCCAGTGGGGCATGGCTGTGCCGATCCCGGCGACTTCCAGCTTCGGGTGATGGCGGATGACCTGTTCGAGCAGCGTCTCCTGATCCGGCTCGACGTCCACGAAGAACACGTGCTTGCCTTGCTGCAGCCGGTCCTGCAGGGGACCGAAGTAGCGGTTGTTCTTCTGGATGCCGAGGAAGCCGCCTTCCCAGATGCTGAAGCCGAACAAGACCAGGGCCAGGAAGATGAAGGGTATCCAGCCGAAGGTGGTGTTCGTCCAGCCGCCAAAGTGGGCGACCACCAGTACCAGGATGGCCAGCGGCACGCCGATGAGCAGGCCGCGCGTGCCGGATCTGACCATGTCGGTCTTCATGACCGAGGGCACACTGTGCAGGCGGTGCCGTTCGAGTTCGGCATCCTGCTCGCTCAGTACGTGGATTTGCTCGGTATCGATACCCTTGGCCTCCAGTTCCTGCTCGACCCGCTCCAAATCGTCCAGATCGTCACTGACGTAGTAGTGCCGGTTCATGTTCACCTCCCGCTGCATAGCAAAGACGTTCCGGCGGATGGTCGATCGATATGGGGATGAGCCCCTCTTGAGTCTAGCAGTGGGGCACTTGCGGCTTGTCGGCGGCCGCCGGACGGGGGGGGGCGGCCCGTTCCGCGGGATGGAACGGGCGACGAGGGGGTCAGTCCCGCTTGCCCTTGTCGAGCAACTCGCCAAGACCGGCGAAGGCTTTGAAGGTGGTCTTCGGACCCAGGTCGGCGCCTGGGCGGGGAGCGGTCTGGTACTGGCTATCGGTATAGCGCGAATGCTCGTTGTCGTGGCAATACAGGCAGAGCAGTTCCCAGTTCGAACCGTCCTCGGGGTTGTTGTCGTGGTTGTGGTCCTTGTGGTGGACCGTCAGTTCGCTAAGACGCTTGCCGGAAAACTCCCGGCCGCAGCGACCGCAGATCCAGGGATACATCTTCAGGGCTTTCTCCCGGTAACCCTGTTCGCGCTGGGCATAGGGGATATTGCTCTTGTCGTTCTTGCTCATGGTGGGCCTGCCTGACCGCTGGTTCCGATTGTTCGGTGGATGAAATGCCTGATTTTCCGAGACTACGGCTATCGGGGGCTGTACGGCAATCGTACGATGTTCCGCGGCGGGCGCAGATGCTTCATCATGCCGCTGTTGGCCTTCTCGTCAGATAAATGAGTTAGCTTGCTAAGATCCTGCAATCCTCTGTTTCACCGCTTTTGGGGTCCCCATGTCCAGCTCAGCCGTCCGCTCGACCCTAGCCAGCCTTCCCGATGCCTACAAGGCGCTGCTTTATGTCCTGTTTTTGGCCAGTCCGAGGAACAAGAGCACTCTGCTCGAACAGCTCAAGCGCCTTGGTGTGCGCGCCACGACCAGTCGAGCCATGGACGGCGTGGCGCTGGGCGAGATGCTGGAAACCCTGCAGCGGCTGAAGTGGCTGGAGCGCGGCGACGAGCGCGATTTTTTCAGGCTGAATCCGCTGGCCTGCAACCAGGTCCTGCTGTTGTTGCAGAGCGAGCCGCAGTGGTGGCCCAAGCTGCGCGGCGGACTGGTCGAGCATGCCGTCGCCACGCCGGGCGGCCTGCCGGTGAGCCTGTGGCGCGGCCTCTGGCTGGCCTTGCTAGCGGGCGAGGTGCCGGAGCTGACCCAATTGCTGCTCGGCATGGAGGCGGATCGGAGCGAACTGCCGCACCCCTGCGGCCAACTGCTAGCCGACGAAACCGGCCGGCAACTGTTCGCCCGGCTCACCCCAGGCGTTCGCGAGGTACTGCTGGAGGACTACCTGACCCGCGCCAACGAGGGGCTGGTGGCGGCCGGAGAGGCTTACCGGCAGGGGCTGATCCTGCTCGACAGCGACCAGGCGAAGTCCACCGAACTGGCCTTCCAGTTATTCTTGCAGGCGCTCTGGCGCGGTGACTGGACGCGTTTCGAGGCGATCGGCCGGAGCGAATGGGTGCCTTTCGGCAAAGTCTTCGAGTATCTGCTGCGCGGAAAGCCGGGCGAGGCCCTGGAGCAGATCCAGGAGTACATCCGCATCCAGCGCGGCAGCCGCAAGCGTCGGGTCGAGCTACCACCCACGCTCAACGCCTGCTACTGCCTGCTCCTGTTGGTCGATGGCGACGGCCAGCAGCATGCCGCGCTGCGCCAGGCGCTGGGGCTGGGATTGAAGAAAGGCCTCGGCACCGCTTATCAGATGTTCGAGAAGCTCTTCGAGCAGTTCCAGGGCAAGGGTGTGCGCAGCGCCGATCCGGCCTACCGGGTTCAGCGGCTCGAGGGGTTCGATGGGCTGCTGACCGCGATCGTCCTGTACTGGATGGATGCACCGGCATCCTCCACCTGGCAGCGCCGCCTGGCGCAGTTTCGTACCGAGCTGGAAGAGGAGGGCTATGCCTGGCTGGTGGCCGAATTGGATGTCCTGCTCGAACGGCAGTTCGGCCTGCCCCCGGCGCAGGCGGACTGGCACCGGAGCCTGGGGCAGCGTCCGCTGGTCGACCTGTATCGCCGCCAGGAGCTGTGGGAGCACGCGCTGGCCGCGCTGGCCGCCCTGCGTCCCGGCGCCCGCAGCAGCGCTCCGCCGCAGCCGCAGAGCAGTCATCGCCTGGCCTGGATGATCGGCAGTCCGCTCACCCCGAGCCTGGCCATCGAGCCGCGCGAGCAGCGGCTCGGCGCCAAGGGCCAGTGGAGCAAGGGCCGGCCGGTGTCGCTCAAGCGCCTGCTCGAGGAAACTGGCAGCTTCGACTACCTGCTGGAACAAGATCGCCGGGCCATCCAGCAGATCCAGATGCACAGCGACGCCTTCGGCATCCGCTACCAGCTCGACGGCGAGCGTGCCCTGCCGCATCTGGTCGGACATCCGGCGCTGTTCTGGAGCGACGCGCCGGAGGTGCGCATCGATCTGCTGGCCGGCAGCGTGGCCCTGGAGTTGCGGCAGCGCGGTGCGCAGATCCACCTGGCGCTGAGTCCCGAGGGGATCGCGGACTGCCAGGGGCTGTTCATCGAGCGGGAAACCCCGACCCGCCTAGTGGTCTATCCGCTCGGCCGCGAGGCCCGGCAGATCGCCGAGATCATTGGCGGCGGGTTGACCGTGCCGCAGGCGGCTAAGGCGCAACTGATGGAAACCATCGGTAGCATCGCGCCGCTTCTGCCGATCCACTCGGACCTGCCGGAACTGGCGGTGAACATCGACAAGGTAACCGCCGACGGCAAGCTGTACGCCCACCTGCTGCCGCTGCAGGACGGTCTGCGCCTGCAATTGCTGGTGCGGCCGCTGACCGGCGGCAGTTGGTTCCGCCCGGGGCAGGGCGCTGAGAGCGTGCTTGGCGAGCAGGACGGCAAGCCGCTGCAGGCGGTGCGCGACTTGCAGGCCGAGCGCCGGAAGCTCAAGCAGGTGCTGCAGGCCTGCCCAGCGCTGGCCGAGGCCGACAGCGAGGGGCACGAATGGCAACTGGCCGAACCGCAAGCTGCCCTGCAGGTGTTGAGCGAATTGCAGGCGCTGGATGCCGAACTGCTCGAGTGCGTCTGGCCCGAGGGCGAGCGCATGCGCATCAAGGCCCGGCCCGGCCTGCGCCAGTTGCAGTTGCGCCTGCGCCAGTTCGGCGACTGGTTCGAACTGGACGGCGAAGTGGTGGTCGATGACGGCCGTGTGTTGAAGCTGCGCCAGTTGCTTGAACTGCTGCAGAGCAATCCCGGGCGCTTCGTCCGCCTCGGCGAGCAGGACTGGCTGGCTCTGGGCAGCAGCCTGCGCCGGCGCCTGGACGAACTGGGCCGGCTGGCCGAGCGCAGTGGCGCCGAGGGCCTGCGCCTCAATTCGCTGACCGCGCCGCTGCTCGCCGAACTAGCCGAGGAGGTAGGCTGCTTCGAGGCCGACGCCGCTTGGAAGGAGCATCTGTCCCGCCTCGAATCGCTGCGCGATTATCGACCGCGGGTACCCAACACCCTGCAGGCCGAGCTGCGCGACTACCAGTTGGAGGGTTTCGACTGGATGGCGCGCCTGGCGAAATGGGGCGTCGGCGCCTGTCTGGCCGACGACATGGGCCTGGGCAAGACCCTGCAAACCCTGACCCTGCTGCTGCACCGATCGGCCGAGGGACCCCAACTGGTCGTGGCGCCGACCTCGGTGACGCCCAATTGGCTGGCCGAGACCACTCGCTTCGCGCCGACCCTGCGCCTGCACGCCTATCGCGAGAGCCGCAGCCTGGACGGGATGGGGCCGCGCGACTTGGTGGTGACCAGCTACGGCTTGCTGCAGCAGGACGCCGAGTCCTTCGCCGCGCAGCGCTGGACCACCGTGGTGCTGGACGAGGCGCAGGCGATCAAGAACGCCGCCAGCAAGCGCTCCCAGGCGGCCATGGCGCTGCAGGCGGATTTCCGCCTGGTCGCCACCGGCACGCCGCTGGAGAATCACCTGGGCGAGTTGTGGAACCTGTTCCGCTTCATCAATCCCGGTCTGCTCGGCAGCCGCGAACATTTCACCCAGCGCTTCGCCGGCCCCATCGAGCGCGGCGACCAAGGCGCGCGCAAAGCGCTCAAAGCGCTGATCCAGCCGTTCATCCTGCGCCGCCTGAAGAGCCAGGTGCTCGACGAGTTGCCGGCGCGCACCGAGGTGGTCTACCGGGTACCGCTCTCCGACGCCGAGCAGCACCTCTACGAGGCCATGCGTCAGCAGGCGCTGGAGTCCATCAGCCAGAGCGGCGAGGAGGGCAGCGGCAGCCAATCGCTGCGGGTGCTCACCGAAATCACTCGGCTGCGGCGTTTCTGTTGCCACCCGAGCCTGGTACTGCCGGACAGCGACCTGCGGGGAAGCAAGCTGGCGGCCTTCGCCGAGATCGTCGAAGAGCTGCTCGACAGCCGGCACAAGGCGTTGGTGTTCAGCCAGTTCGTCGATCACCTGAGCCTTGTCCGCAAGTGGCTGGAGGAGCGCGGCGTCCGCTACCAATACCTCGACGGCGCGACCCCGGCCAAGGAACGCATGGCGCGGGTGGAAGCCTTCCAGGGCGGCGACGGCGACATCTTCCTGATCAGTCTCAAAGCCGGTGGCACAGGCCTCAACCTGACCGCCGCCGACTACGTGATCCATCTCGATCCCTGGTGGAACCCGGCGGTGGAGGACCAGGCCAGCGACCGCGCCCACCGCATGGGCCAGCAGCGCCCGGTGACTATCTACCGGCTGGTGGCGGAGAACACCATCGAGGAGCGCATCCTCGCTCTGCACGGGCAGAAGCGCGATCTGGCCGACAGCCTGCTGGAGGGGGGCGAGGTCAGCGCCAAGCTCGACGCCGAGGCGCTGCTGCGCCTGCTGCGCGGTGGCTAGCGGAGCGTCATGCCGTTCGTCCGCCCACGCGTGCCGCTGGTCGTCCTGGTGATCTTCGCCGGGCTGCTGGCCAGCGTCTGGCTGGCAGGTCTCTACGCCGAGCGGCGCCACTGGAGCGAACTCGATGTCGAGGCGCGCGGCCAACTGGAGCTGTACGCCCAGTCGCTGCGCATCCTGGTCGAACGCTTCCGCGCGCTGCCGGCGATCATCGCCCTGGACACTGAGATCCAGGCGCTGCTGCAGGAGTCCTCCGATCCGTCCGCACGCGCGCGGCTCAATCGGCGTCTGCAGCGGCTCAACCGGGAGGCGGGGGTCGGAGTGATCTTCCTGCTCGATCTGCAGGGCACGGCCATCGCTGCCAGCAACTGGCGGGAGCCGAACAACTTCGTCGGCGGCAACTATGCCTTCCGCCCGTATTTCCAGGATGCCCTGCGCGAGGGCGGTGCCCGCTATTTCGGCGTCGGCGCGACCACCGGGGTGCCCGGCTACTTCCTGTCCCGCGCGGTGCGCGATGCGGGAGGGCGCACGCTCGGCGTGCTAGTGTTCAAGCTGGTCATGGAGGACCTGCAGCGCGATTGGGCTGGACAGCCGGGCATCCTGCTGGTGGTCGACCAGCAAGCCGTGGCCATCCTCGCCAGCCGGCCGGCCTGGCGGTTTCGTCTGCTGCAGGAGTCGGCGGCGGCGGAGCCACCCCGTCCGGTCGATGCCCGCCGCTATGGCATCCGCGAAGTGCGGCCGCTGGCGCTGCAGCCGCTGCGCACGCTCGACGGTGGCGGCGAGCTGCTGCGCATCGACGGCCCGGAGGGCCGGCGCGACTACCTGCGCCTGAGCCAGCCGCTGGCCGACGAGGGCTGGACCCTGGAGTTGCTGCGCGAGGCGCGCGTGCCGGGTGCCGCGGTGCGCAGCTACGGGTTGGCCGCCGCCGGCATCTGGCTGGCGTTGGCGTTCCTCTTCCTGTTCCTCGGCCAGCGGCAGAAGAACCGCCGCCTGCTGCTGCGCCGCCGGGCCGAGTTGGAGCGGCTGGTCGAGGAGCGCACCGCGGCGTTGCGCAAGGCCCAGGACGAACTGGTGCAGGCGGCCAAGATGGCTGCCCTGGGGCAGATGTCGGCGGCCCTGGCCCATGAGATCAACCAACCGTTGACCGCCATGCGCATGCAACTCGGCAGCCTGCAACTGCTGCTGGCGAAGAACGACTCGGCGGCGATGCGCACCTGCTTGGAGCGCATCGATGGGCTGCTCACGCGCATGGCGGCGCTCACCGGCCATCTCAAGACCTTCGCCCGCGATACCCCCGGCGGCCTGCGCGAGCGCCTGGCGCTGGATGCCGTCGTCGACCATGCGCTGCTCCTGCTGGAGGCGCGTATCCGCCAGGACGCGGTGCAGGTGCTGCGTCTGCGTGCGCCGCGGGCCTGGGTCGAGGGTAATGCGATCCGCTTCGAACAGGTGTTGGTCAACCTGCTGCACAATGCTCTAGACGCCATGGTCGGGCAGGCACGCCGCGAACTGCGTATCGCACTGCATCGCGACGGCAGCGACTGGCTGCTGAGCGTCGCCGACAGCGGTGGCGGCATCGCCGCCGAGCACCTGTCGCGCGTGTTCGAGCCGTTCTTCACCACCAAGCCGGTGGGCGAGGGGCTCGGCCTCGGCTTGGCTGTGTCCTATGGGATCGTCCGCGAATCGGGCGGTCAGATGGAGGTCGGCAATACCGGCGACGGCGCGCAATTCGTCATCCGGCTGCCGGCCGTGGCGCCGCCGGATACACTGCAGGCCGGCTCGCAGGAGAGTTAGGGCGTGTCACGCCCTGGCCAGGCCATTCCGAATCCACCAACTAACCCCACGGGCCATCGGACATGCAGCAAATTCTCTTCATCGACGACGAAGCACCGATCCGCGAAGCGGTGCAGCAATGGCTGGAGCTGTCCGGGCTCGCGGTGCGTACCTGCGCCCGTGCCGAGGAGGCGCTAGCGCTGCTCGACGCCGACTTCCCTGGGGTGGTGGTCAGCGATGTGCGTATGCCCGGCATGGACGGCCTGGCGCTGCTCGAACGCCTCAAGGCGCTGGATGCCGAATTGCCGGTGATCATGGTCACCGGGCATGGCGACGTGCCCATAGCGGTGACCGCGATGCAGCAGGGCGCCTACGATTTCATCGAGAAGCCCTTCAGCCCCGAGCGCCTACTCGGCAGCCTGCGGCGCGCCCTGGAGATGCGCCGGCTGGTCTGCGAGAACCGTACGCTGCGCCGCCAGGTGGCGCGGTGCGAGCACATTGAGGGCCGCCTGCTCGGTGTGTCGCCGGCGATGGAGGAGCTGCGTCGACAGATCCTCGAACTGGCACCGACCACGGTCAACGTGCTGGTCCGCGGCGAGACCGGCAGCGGCAAGGAATGTGTAGCGCGCTGTCTGCATACCTTCGGCCCGCGCGCCGGCAAGGCTTTTGTCGCACTCAACTGCGCGGCGATTCCCGAGCAGTTGTTCGAGAGCGAGCTGTTCGGCCACGAGAGCGGCGCCTTCACCGGCGCCCAGGGCAAGCGCATCGGCCGTATCGAGCACGCCGACGGCGGCACCCTGTTCCTCGACGAGATCGAGAGCCTGCCGCTGGCGCAGCAGGTCAAGTTGTTGCGCGTGCTGCAGGAGAAGACGCTGGAGCGGCTCGGCTCCAACCGCAGCATCGCCGTCGACCTGCGGGTGATCGGCGCGGTCAAGCCGGACCTGGTCGCCGAAGTGCGCGCCGGGCGTTTTCGCGAGGATCTCCTGTACCGGCTTAATGTCGCCGAGTTGCGCGTCCCGCCGCTGCGCGAGCGACGCGAAGACATTCCGCTGCTGTTCGAGTATTTCGCCCTCGCCGCGGCCGAGCGTCACGACCGCGAACCGCGCCCGCTCGCGGCCGCTGAACTGGCGCGGCTCATGGCTCACGACTGGCCGGGCAACGTGCGCGAGCTGGCCAACGCCGCCGAGCGTCACGTACTCGGCTTGGGCGGGCGGACCGGCGAGGCGCTGGCCGCACCGCAGTCGCTGTCGGCGCAGATGGAGGTCTTCGAGGCGCAGTGCCTACGCCAAGCCCTGCAGCAGTGCTGCGGCAACATCGCTGAGGTCATGGCTCTGCTGCAACTGCCCCGGCGGACGCTCAACGAGAAGATGCAACGTTACGGTCTGAACCGCATCGATTTCCTGCCCGCCGGGGACCGGGACTGAGAGGAAGGTGTCGGCGGATTTTTGCTGATCGGTCCTCTAGTATCGGCGGAAAATTGCCGACGGCACCCTGCCATTTTTTTGCAAAGTCCCGATCTAGAGCCTTTGCCAGCCTTGGCCCGGTTTCTGCTAAACACACTTCCGTTGCCCTGGCGTCCGTTGTCCACCCGGACGTCCAGCGGGCTTTTGCCGGCTGCGGCTGCCGCGCAGCCGGGAACTCCCACGAGAAACGGAGAAGTACAATGACAATCCCCAACAGTCCCGACCTGTCTGCCACTACGGACCTTGCCGCCGACCGTTCCGACGCAACCCCGTCCGGAGCCGCCGAAAGAACCGAATACACGGCCGCCGAGCGTCGCCAGCGGATCTTCGCCATCGTCGGCGCCTCCTCCGGCAACTTGGTGGAATGGTTCGATTTTTATGTCTATGCCTTCTGTGCCATCTACTTCGCCCCGGCCTTCTTCCCCACGGCCGACCCCACCGTCCAGTTGCTCAACACCGCAGGGGTATTCGCCGCCGGCTTTTTGATGCGCCCGATCGGCGGCTGGCTATTCGGGCGGATCGCCGACAAGCACGGCCGCAAGACCTCGATGCTGATCTCGGTGCTGATGATGTGCGCCGGCTCGCTGGTGATCGCCTTCCTGCCGACCTACGAGAGCATCGGCGTAGCCGCACCGGCTCTGCTGCTGTTGTGCCGCCTGTTCCAGGGGCTTTCGGTCGGCGGTGAGTACGGTACCACCGCGACCTACATGAGCGAGGTGGCGCTCAAGGGCAGACGCGGCTTCTACTCCTCGTTCCAGTACGTCACCCTGATTGGCGGCCAGTTGCTGGCGGTGCTGGTGGTGGTGATCCTGCAGCAACTGCTCAGCACCGATGAACTGAAGGCCTGGGGCTGGCGCATTCCGTTCGTGATCGGCGCCTTCGCGGCGGTGATCGCCCTGTTGCTGCGCCGTTCCTTGGAGGAGACCACTACGGCGGAAAGCCGAGCCAGCAAGGAGGCGGGCAGCATAGCCGGCCTGTTCAAGCATCACAAGGCCGCCTTCATCACCGTGCTCGGCTATACCGCCGGCGGCTCGCTGATGTTCTACACCTTCACCACCTACATGCAGAAGTACCTGGTCAACACGGCGGGCATGGACGCCAAGACCGCCAGCGGCATCATGACCTTCGCGCTGTTCTGCTACATGCTGATGCAGCCGCTGTTCGGCGCCCTGTCCGACCGCATCGGCCGGCGTACCTCGATGCTCTGCTTCGCCGCCCTGGGCGCGCTATGCACCCTGCCGATCCTGTCGACCCTGAAGGGCATCGGCAGTCCCGCCCTGGCCGGCGTGTTGATCATCCTGGGCATGGCTATCGTCAGCTTCTACACCTCGATCGGCGGCATCGTGAAGGCCGAGATGTTTCCGCCGGAGGTGCGCGCGCTGGGCGTCGGCCTGTCCTACGCCATCGCCAACGCCCTGTTCGGCGGTACCGCTGAATACGTGGCGCTCGGCCTGAAGTCGATCGGCCATGAAGAGGTCTTCTACTGGTACGTGACGGGCATGCTGGTGATCGCCTTCCTGTTCAGCCTGCGCCTGCCGAAGCAGGCCTCCTACCTGCACCACGACCACTGACCGTCTCCGGCCGTCCGCTCCGCCCGTCGCGGGCGGGGTGGATGCGCCGTTCGGCCGTCTGTCCCGTTTTCCCTCCCGCATCCGCACCGCTCAGGGCGGCGGCAATGGCTCCGCTAAAAAACGCCGCGCAGTTTTCCGCCCCCCAAGGCAATCCTTCGAATATGCAGGTCCCGAAGCCCTTCGGGCTCAGTCCGAGGTTTCGCGGTTGCGCACATGGTCGGCGAAGGCGTAGATCGGTGCCTTGATCAAGCCCTTGGCCGTTTCACTGGCGCCGATGTCGTCCAGCGCCTTGTTCAGGCACAGCATCCACTGGTCGCGCTCCTTCGGGCCGATGGCAAAGGGCCTGTGCGGCAAGCCCATGGAGACTGTGCCGTACTTTTCCAAGTACAGCTTCGGGCCGCCGAGCCAGCCGGAGAGGTATTCGAAGAGTTTCTCGCGTACCGCCGTGGTGTCCGCGCCGTGCATGCGGCGAATGCCTTCCGCTTCGGGCAGTTGCTCCATGTTGTCGTAGAAGGCGTTGCACAGCCGGCGCACGCCTTCTTCACCGCCGAGCAACTGGTAGGGGGTGAGGACGTTGATCATGCAAAAAACTCCTTTGGTGGTTCGGATGCCGCCCCGCCGCCGGCAGAGTGGTCTCGATCCGGGGCGGAGAAGAGGTTTCACCGGGACGTTGCCGGATAGATGTGCTTCAAGCGTGTCCGCCCATATCCATGCCGCGGAAGATGCTGCAGCGTTCGAATACCGCCAGGGTCGGCTTCACCGACTTATGATGGCAGTACTTGGCCACCAGCTTGGCCAGGCCCTTGATGTCGCGTCCGCTGGCGTCGGGGAAGAGGGCGGCCAGACGTTCGCAGAGTTCGGGGGCGACGTTCAGGCCGAACTGCTCGGTCATCACCCGCCAGATCCGCCGGCGATCCTCCAGGCCGGGCGGGTGGTATTTGATCAGCGCGATGCAACGCGACACTACCGCCTCGTCGATGTCGTCGACCCGGTTGGTGGTGAGAAACAGCAGCCCGTTGAAGTACTCCAGTACACGCAGGAACACGCCGACCACCGCGTTGGCGGTGATGTTGTCGTCGCGCCGCTTGATGTACACGTCGGCCTCGTCGATCAGCATCACCGCGCCCCAGCGCTGAGCGCGGGTTAGGGTGGCTTTGAGGGTCTTCTCCATCTCCGTGACGTTCAGGCCGAGTTGGCCGGAGTGCACGCGGTACAGCGGGCGCTTGATGATCTCCGAGTAGACCTCGGCGGTCAGCGTTTTGCCCACCCCGGGCGGGCCGGCGCAGAGCACCGTGGTGCCGCCTGACTTGCCTTCGACGATGTCGTCCATCAGCACGTCCATCTCGGCGGTGAGGATGTCGATCAGGTCGGTCTGTTCCGGCGGCAGGATCAGTTTGTCCTTGAGTTCCGGCTGATAGACGTAGGGCTGCATGTCGTCGACGTGCACCCACAGGTGGTGGTGTAGGTCGAGGTGGAACATCAGGATGTAGCCGTGCACCGGCAGTTCGGCGAACACTCCTTCGGGGATGTCGGCGCGCACCGCTTCGGCGGCCTTCTCCACGCGTTCGTCGTACTTCACGCTGCGCCCGGCCTTGCGCAGGTACTTGCCGAGCACGTCGCCGCTGGCGTCGAGCAGCAGATCCCGATCCTTGAGGATTTCCTCGTCGTTGACCAGCCGCGCACTGCCGCCGCTGGAGGAGAGCACCACCCGCTCCTTGCGCGCCCAGTCGGTGCTGCGGTGGGTGGCGGTCGGGTCCTCGGCGAAGATGCCGGTGCCGCTGGCGGAGAACTGCCGGCCGTAGTCGGCGCGGTGTTCGAAGAAGCGCGCCGCGGAGTGGTCGTAGGCGGCGATCAGCTCCGGCGTTTCCTTGAGAAAGCCCTTGGCAATGAGGATTTCCGCGATGCTCCGGCCGAGGATGTCGCGTTCGAGAATGGTCAGGGTTTGCGACACCACCCGGGCCATGGAGTTGGCCTTCAGCTCGATCAGGATGCGCCCGCTTTCCTCTTCGCCCGGCGGGGTGAAGTCGATGCGCGAGACCAAGTAGGCGAGCGGCTTGCCGGCCATGTTGATCTTGAACAGCCAGCCGCGGATCGCGTCACGGATCAGGAACTCGGCGACCGCCGGGACCATCCGCTCCAGATCGCGCTCGCCGTAGCGCTCGCCGCCGTCGCTCACCGCGCGGCGCAGGGTGGCGATCTGCGCGGCGCGTAGCTCCATGCCCGGTCCTGCGGCGAGGTACAGCCGGTGCAGGTGGTCGAGTTGCGCCAGCGTCAATTGCTCGAAGACCACTTCGGCCCGGTTGCCGAATTTCAGTTGGTGGGTCAGCGCCGATAGCTCGGGGAATTCGCTGACCAACGCCTCGACGTGGGGTCGATCGATGAGAAGTTTCATGCCGGACCAGCCTTGGTAACTACGGGATAGGTGCTCCAGCAAGCCGCATGCCATGGGATAACCAATTGATTTTAAATAACTAAGTCTGTTTTTTGTACGCTTCGCTACATATCGGAATGGCGTCTGTGTGGGGTAGGGGACAAAGTTGCGGGGCTCCTGGGCGGCCGGAATGTGCCCGGCATGGTTTCAGGGGCCGGACCAGGGGCTGGCCCGGAAGGCGAACGGAAGCATCGTTTCGATCGGCATATGTGTATCGCGCGAAGTCATATAAGGTTTATGTATCCGAAAGTTCGCTTCATTCATTTTTCTTTTTCGAAACGGACGGCATTTCTCACTGTAGATGGGACAATTTTTGTAATAGCTGGACTTTGACATTTCTTAAGTGCGGTTGCAGTATCACCTTGGATTTCCCGGCTCGGACAGTTCATGTCGGCTTCTCGAATTTTTGCTTCAGTTTTATTGCCTTTTGCCGAAATTAGACGGCAAGTTCGACTTTTTTGAAAGTTTCGGGCCGAAGGTGTTTGATTTTTCGATGTCCGGCCTTATATGTAACTAGCGCACGCCTTGCGGCATGCCATCCTTCATCGGCAACCAGTCCAGTAGAGAAAACCATGCAGTCTGAAGAGAAGAATCTGATCGATGGCCTGTTTTCCCGCCTCCGCGATGTCGAAGGCCAGTCCACGCCTCGCGATCCGCAGGCCGAGAGCGTAATCAGGGAGCACATCGCCCGTCAGCCGGCTGCTCCCTACTACATGGCCCAGGCGATCATCGTGCAGGAAAACGCCATCCAACAGCTCAACGACCGCGTCAAGGAGCTCGAGGCCCAGATCGAACAACTGAAGCAGCAGGCCCGGAACGACAGCCGCCAGCAAAGTAGCGGCGGTTTTCTGGCCGGCCTGTTCGGCGGTGGCCGCAGCGAGCCGAAGCCCCAGCAGCCCGCCGCCCAACCGCAACAGCCGGTGGCCCGCCCAGCTGCTTCTTCGGGTTGGAACGAGCCCGGCTACGGCAATCAGGGCGGCTTCGGCCAACAGCCCGGCTTTGGCCAGCAGCCCGGCTTCCAGCGTGGTGGCGCGGGGGGGGGCGGTTTCCTCTCCGGTGCCCTGCAGACTGCGGCCGGCGTGGCCGGCGGCGTGGTGCTGGGCAATGTGCTGATGGATCTGTTCAACGGTGACGAGGGGCATCATGCGGCTGCCGAAACCGCGGCGGCCGCGCCGGAGCCGGCTCCGCAGGTCGCCGAAGAAAGCCATGCGCCGCAGGAAGACTACTTCGCCGATAGCGGCAGTAGCGGCGGCGACTACTTTGCTGACAGTGACGATGCCGGTGGCGACTTCTTTGGCGGCGACGACGAAGACTTCGTCTGATCCGATCTGCAGACGCGGAGCCGTCCCGGACGGCTCCGCGGGATGCCGCGGGGCGCTTCGCACGCGAGGTGCCCCTGGTTCCAGGACATCAGACTTTCTTCACGAACTCCGACTTTAGCTTCATCGCGCCGATCCCGTCGATCTTGCAATCGATGTCGTGGTCGCCGTCGCACAGGCGGATATTCTTCACCTTGGTGCCGACCTTCACCACCAGGGACGAGCCCTTGACCTTTAGATCCTTGATCACGCTGATGATGTCGCCGTCCTGCAGGACGTTGCCGACCGAGTCCTTGATCACCCTGCCGCCTTCTTCCGCCGTTTCGGCCGCTCCGCCGGCGGACCATTCGTGGGCGCATTCCGGACAGACCAGTTGGATGCCGTCCTCGTAGGTGTATTCGGAAGCGCATTTGGGGCAGGGAGGCAGGGAGCTCATGGGGTGTCCTCGGGTACAGCACAATGAATGGGGCGGGGATTGTATAGCTTTTGGCCGGCCCCGACAGCGGCTGGGCCGATGGCCGCAAGTCCGGTGGCCGGAGGCTCCGCTCTTCGTTGCGTGGCCCCTCTACCTTCTGGGCATTATCCGGTGGCGGGACCAGGGTTCGTGCCGGGCGTTTTCCTTGAGGTTCCGATCGGCGAAGCGGTACCAGCCTTCCTTGAAATGTGTCCACTAGCCATGGTCGAGGTCGCTGCCGTGCCTGCGCACGATCTCTTCCAACTGCTCGAGGTCCAGGTACGGCGTCGTAGGCGATATTCAGGCGACCGCTGACGACCCTGTCCACCCCCACCAGGCGGTCGATTTCCTGCACGATGGCATCGGCTCTGGCCGCATCCAGCGCTTCGAGCTTCAGGTCACAAGGTAAGCTTCGCGAACTCCCGGCCGGTGATCCATATCGAACACGATCGTTCTCTCGCGTTCGAGTCATATGTTGTCGCGGCGGTGCCCGCGCGCCGGAAAATACCGCTGGCTCACCACAACTATAGATCGCCGGGAACACGGCCGACTGGCGGCGGCATGCCGGCGACGGCCTGTGCTATACCCTGTCAGGATCGGATGAGGCGTGCAGGACGCGACTCCCGCCCGCGCTAGCCGCGGCGCCGGGCGGAACATCCGGGCCGCAACCGGCCGTGCCGGGGCAGCGGATGCCGGCGGACGGCCCGCACACAGCGAGGTTTCGACCATGTCCCTGATGCAATGCACCTACCGCGATCACACCATTGCCGCCGACGTCCTGCAGCATGAGGGCGGCCCCATGCCCTGGGCTGGCGGCTGCCGCATCACCACACCGGAAGGCCGCACCACCCGGCGTTTGCCCCTGCCGGTCGGATACGCCCTCATGGCCGAATTGGAGCAGGCCCAGCACGCCTCCATCGCGCACGGCAAGTGGCTGGTCGATCAGTGCCTCGACCACGGCAAATCGCTCTTTTTCGAAGCGGCCTGAACGGCTGGCACTCCCGGTCCCGGTGGATGGCAAAGCCGCGAGACGCTTTCCACCCTCGACCCGGCGCCCGCCGGACTGTCCTACGCTGTGATGCCTGCTGGCCACAAATATCGAGGATTAGGCTGCAAGCGTTATTGTCCCGGTCTTGTCCACCGGCCACTCTAGGGCACATCTAAAAACTACCTACGTGGTCATCGCTGCGTTAAAAACAGGCTCAAAATGCTCATTTACAGCTCGTAAACTCCGCTTTTTTGCCTATTTTTGCCTTGCACTGACTGCCTCGCCTAGGCCCTGTTGACGTATCAGCGTAACCACAGCAGAGCAGCAGCGAAGGCCAGCATGGACTGGAAATGGCTGGCCTTCTTCTCGTACCGCGTAGCGATCCGCCGATAGTGCTTCAACTTGCCGAACATGCACTCAATGACATGGCGTTCCTTATAGAGATGCCAGTCGCAGGAGCGCTGCTCAAGCCGGTGGCTTCGGGGCGGAATCACCGCCTGAATCTGACGCCCCTCCAGCCATGCCAGAAGCGTGTTGGCGTCATAGCCCTTGTCGGCCAGCAGCGCCGACGTACTGATCCCCTCCAAGAGCGAGACCGTCTGGGTGATATCGGCCGTCTGGGCCCCCGTCAAAATGAAGCGAATCGGCAGACCCAATGCATCGGTCAGCGCATGGATCTTGCGGCCAAAGCCACCGCGCGAGCGCCCCAATGCCTCCTCGGAAGCCGAGCTATGGGCCGCTCCTGCCGCGCAGGCATGAGCACGGATAATGGAACTGTCGATGCAGACATGCTGGAGGTCGGCCTCAAGACTGAGCGCCGAGTGGAGCTTGTTGCAGATGCCGAGCCTGCACCAGCGTGAAAAGCGCTTGAAGACGCTGTTCCAAGCTCCGAAGCGGCTGGGAAGCATCCGCCATTGGGCACCGGTGCGCAGTATCCACAACACCGCTTCGACGAACCGGCGGCAGCTCGGGGCCTTCAGCAGTCGGGCACCCTTCGTGGTGCTCAGCAGAGTTTGTATCTGTGCCCAAGCGTTATCGCTCAGCTGGTTTCTGTCGGTCATGGCAAAAGCCAAATTTTAGCGCTGGGCTTACGTCAACAGGGCCTAACGGGATAAGCGATCGAAATGGAAAAAAGAGGCATGCACCATGAGCGCTGTCCGGCGAGAGATGAATCTTTATCTGGACAATCTGGCCGTGGGCGCGCTTTCGCAGTAGCGAATTCGTGCTGGACGAAGAGGTTCTCAAAGCCTTCGCCGCGCAATTCGACCCGCAGCCCTTTCATCTGGATGACGAGGCGGCTAGGCAGACCCTATTTGACGGGCTGGCGGCCAGCGATTGGCATACCGCGGCCATCACCATGCGTCTGCTGGTCACCAGCGGCATGCCCTTGGCCGGCGGACTGATCGGCGCCGGCGGCGAGATCGATTGGCCCAGGCCGACCCGGGCGGGGGACACCCTGCACGTGGAGAGCTGCATCCAGGCGATCATGCCGTCGCGATCCAGGCCGGATCGCGGCATCGTCGCTCTGGAAAGCTTGACGCTGAACCAGCGTGGCGAGGTGGTGCAACGCTTGCTGACCAAGCTGGTCGTGTTCCGGCGGCCGCTGTAGAGGCGATGTTGGCAGGCGAGGGCAAGCGTCCCGCCTGCCTGGCATTCGATCAGCGATGCTTGGCCATCTCGATATGCTGGTCGAGGTTCTCGTCCAGCATCTTGCTGAACTGCTCTCTATACCAGTCGAAGGCCTTCTCCTTGTCGGCCGACAGGTCGCCGGAGCGGCACGCAGCCTCGTGGGCGCTGAAGCGGGCCGCGGCGTAGCGGATGGCAGCGCTGATCTGCCCCAGATCCTTCTGTTCCTCTTCGAGCAGGCGGTTGGCGACGGCGATGAACTCATCGGCCATGTCGAAGATTTCCATGTTTACGGGGTTGTTGGACATGTTCGGCTCCTGTTGGCATTAAAAGGGAGTGTTTTCGTTGTATGTGGCACGCAAGTAAACAGCGCCTGCCACGGCGCCGGAGTAGGGGGGACCGAGGGCTGCCCGGCGGTCCGGCGAAGTTTTCGCGGGTTCGCGTTGTCCATTACAACACAGCGACCCAGCAAGGGAGAGTCATATGGCCCGCAAGCATTTTGCCAAGTTCGATGCCATTTCCTCGGCTGTTCCCGTCGACGATGTCTTCGAGGCCGTCATCGCCGTCAAGCGCCGGGGAAAGGACGAAAACGCCCGTGTACATAGGGTGGCCAACGGCCAGCGCTACGATCTGGCCTCCGAAGCCGACGCGGCGGCCGAGGCCGCCTTGAGCAAGGTGGTCGAGATCCGCGACGACGGCGAACTGCTCTGGGAACCCCATGCGCTGTGACAGGGCGTCCCGGCGTTGCGCTTGCGCGGCCGGGCGTGTCAGGCGCTCAGGCCGACGTAGACGTTCTGCACGTCGTCATGGTTGTCGAGGGCTTCGAGGAAGGCCTCGACCTCCTCGAGTTCGCTGCCCGACAGGTTCACCGGGTTCTTCGCCTTGTAGCCGAGGTTGGCTGACTGCACAGTGAAGCCGAACTCCGGCAGCGCTTTGCACACCGCGTCCAGGTCGGTCGGATCGGTATAGAACAGGGTGGCGCCTTCCTCGGCGGGCTCGAAGTCCTGGGCACCAGCCTCAATGGCGGCCAGCTCCGGATCGGCGCCGTTCTCGGCGGCGGCCTCGATCATGCCCAGGTGGTCGAAGTCCCAGCTCACCGAGCCGGAAGTGCCGAGTTGGCCCTTGCGGAACAGCACGCGGATTTCCGCCACGGTGCGGTTGATGTTGTCGGTCAAGCACTCGACAATCACCGGCACGCGGTGCGGGGCGAAGCCCTCGTAGAGCGTGCGCTCGTAGTTGACCACCTCGCCGGAGAGTCCCGCGCCTTTCTTGATGGCGCGCTCCAGGGTGTCCTTGGGCATCGAGGCCTTCTTCGCCTGATACACCGCCAGGCGCAGCTTGGGGTTCATGTCCGGGTCCGCACCGTTGCGTGCGGCAATCATGATTTCCTTGACCAGCTTGCCGAAGATCTTGCCCTTGGCATTGGCGGCAATTTCCTTAGGTCTGGCTTTCCACTGGGCGCCCATATCGGTTCTCTCGCTGCAACGATCGGCTCCCGGCCGGTCCGGGAACGAAAGGGGGCGATTCTAGCGCTTCGCGAGCGGGCAGGGCAGCACCGGGAATGAAACCGCCGGCGGCAATGACGGCGCCCGTGTCTCCTTCCGGGCGCGCGGGACTCAATGCAGCAGCTCGGGCGGCACGTTACCACCGTTTTCCGCCAGCTTCTGCAGTACGGCCTTGTGCAGCCAGGTGTTCATCTGCGCCGAATCGCCCATCTTCTCCGGCGGACAGCCCAGTTCGCCGGCCAATTCCTTACGCGCCTGCAGGCTGCTGTCCAGATCGAGTAGCTTGAGCAGGTCGACGATAGAGGTCTTCCAGTTGAGCTTTTCCGGGTGTCTGGCTGCCAAGTCTTCCAGTTTGCCCACCACGTCCACCGGTCCGCCATTCGTCGTCGTGGAGGCGGTCGGTGTGGGACCGGCCGGTGTGGGCGTCGATGGTGGTGCACTGGTCGGAGCTTCCTCCGACCGCGCTTTCGAGCCGAACCCGAGCGAATTGAGAATATTGCTGAACAAGCCCATGGGGGACCCTCCATTTTTCGGTTGTGGCGAAGTGGAGCATAATAGATCAAGGAGGCGTCGTTATCCGGGCGGTAGTTGCCGGGGAAATACTAGCAATTTGCCGAAAAATGACGGTATCGGGTACACGGTGCGGGGTGCCGTACTGCTGTCGGCGGCCGGCGGCGCCCGCCGGTCGCGCTTGTGGCGTCCCGGTTCGGCGCGCAAGATGCGCGTCAAGATTGCCCCATGCAGAACGGAGCTCCCATGTCGCGCCTGTTGCCCGTGACTCTTCTCCTGCTCGGAGGCGCCGCCCAGGCGGCGCCGGAGCCGGTTCCCCTGTATCGCGAAATCAAGGACTGGGTGGTGGCTTGCGACAACCTGCGCAGTTGCCAGGCCATCAGTGCCACAGCTTTCGGCTTCAGCCCCTTGCGGCTGGTGATCGGCCGCGATGCCGGCCCCCGGACCTCGCCGTGGGTGCGTCTGACCTACAGCGGGCAGCCCGGGCATTTCACGTTGTCGACCGACGACCGGCCGCTGCCGGATGCGCTGGCGAGCCTTCTGCGGACCGGGGTGGGCGAAGGAGAGCCGATCGTGCACGGCGAGGGCGATATGGCGCGCGCACTGCTGGCCGAGTGGCGCAATGGCGAGATCCTGCGCCTGGACGCGGAGGGCGAGGAGGCCGAGCTTTCCCTCGCCGGCCTTTCCGCGGCGCTATTGTTGATGGATTCGGTGCAGGGGCGCCTGGACACCCGCGGCGCGCTATACCGACTGGGCGAGCGCGACGATCGCGAGGTGCCGGAAGCGCCGCCGCTGCCCCTGCTGCGGCCTTTCCCCGGTGTCACGCCGCTGACCGACGCCGAGCGTCAGGGCATCCCCCTAGCGGTGATGGAGGCCACGCGTAGCGAATGGCTGGAGGCCGACCCGGAGAGCCTGGAGCCCGAAGCCGAGGTCCATGCCCTCAACGGCCAGGAAGCGCTGGTGCTGATCCAGACGTCCTGTGCGACCTATAACTGCAGTTTCGCCCTCTACCGTGTCGCCCGCCAGGCGCCTTATCCGCGCCAGCCGCTGCGTATCGACCCCTTGCCGTTCGGCGGCGAGGGACTCGGCGGCTGGGTCAACTACGACGAAGGGAGCGGAGAGCTGGGGTATTTCATGAAGGGCAGGGGTGTCGGCGATTGCGGCGATGCGGGCAGTTGGCTGTTCGACGGCGAGCGCTTCCAATTGCAGTCCATGCGAATGATGCAGCGGTGCGCCGGCAGCCCACCCGATGACTGGCCGGAGCTGTGGCGTGCGGCCAGGCCGTAGGAGAGGCGTTTTCAGCTTCGCTCGCTGCGTCATCCGGCGGAGGGAGGGCCGGGGGCTTCCAATCGAGGCTTTTCAGCGGTGGATAGCGGCGAGCCGGGGCGAATGAATGAAAGTGTCTTGCGAGGATTCGCGGCGCTGGCGCGACGCGCTACCATCCGCGGCCTTCCTCTCGCCGGGACGCACCTTCGTCATGTCCTTTGCCTTCGAAATCGCCTTGGACCCTGTCACCCTCGTCGTCCTGGCATGCGTGGCCTTCGTCGCCGGTTTCATCGACGCCATCGCCGGCGGGGGCGGCCTGATCACGGTACCCGCGCTGCTGACCGCCGGCCTGCCGCCGCATCTGGTGCTGGGGACCAACAAGCTCTGCTTCACCTTCGGCGCGGCTATCGCCAGCCTGACCTTCATCCGGCGTGGCCTGTTCCATCCCCGGCAGTGGTATGGCGCACTCGTCGCTACCGCCCTCGGCGCGCTCCTGGGCGCCGCCGTCGCCCATTACCTGCCGGCCAGGTGGCTGAACCAGTCGCTGCCGGTCATCGTCTTCGCCTGCGGGCTGTATCTGCTGTTCAGCCCTACTCCGGGCGGCATCCACCGGCCCGATGCGCGGATCGCGAAGCTACGCCAGTGGCCGCAAGGTCTCGCCCTCGGCGCCTACGACGGTGTGGCGGGTCCCGGTACCGGCACCTTCTGGACGGTCAGCTCCCTGCTGCTGTATCCGCTCGACCTGGTGCGCGCCAGCGGCGTGGCCCGCAGCATGAATTTCGTCAGCAACGCCGTGGCCTTGAGTGTCTTCATCGGCAGCGGCCAGGTGGCTTGGCTACTCGGCCTGAGCATGGGCTGTGCGCTGATGACCGGCGCCTGGCTGGGCGCCCGTACCGCCATCGGCGGCGGAGGCCGCCTCATCCGTCCGCTGTTCATCGGCATGGTGCTGGTCCTGACGGTGCGTCTGGCCTGGCAACATTGGTTCGGGCATGGCTGAACAGCACAGGCGCGGTTCGGCCATGCCGCGCTAAGGCGGCTGAATGCGCCGGGTTGCACGGCGCAACAATCCGCTCGAAAACTTTTCCTTTTGCCTGTGTTCTTAGATAACCTTCTCCGCTTCCTCACGGATTCAGATACTTACCATGCTTGATACAACCCTTGCTCAACTCGAACGCGTCGTGGCCGATCTTCTGCAACAGAATCGCACTCTGGCCGAAAATTGCAGCCAGCTTGAGCAGGAGCTGCGCCAGGCTAGGGAGGAGAACGACAACCTGCAACTGGCCGCCCTCGAACAAGAAGAGCGGCAGGCCGCTACGCTCGCCCGCCTGCAGGCGCTGCTTGAACGCGCCGGTGCCAGTAGCCTCGCATGAAGGAGAATGGCGTTCGTGTCCTGAAGATTCTCGGGCGCGACTACCCGATCAAGGCCTCCGCCAGCGAGGAGCGCGTCCTGCAGGAGGCCGCCGACCTGCTTCAGCAGCGCCTGTCGGAAAGCCGCCAGCGTTTTCCCGCCGCCAGCAAGGACGAACTGCTGGTGCTGACGGCCCTCAATCTCTGCGTCCCGCTGCTACAGCAGGAGCGGCAAATGCGCGCGGCCGAGCAGCGCCTCGCCGCCTGCATCGAGCAGATCAACCGCCAGTCGCAGGCGTAGCCCGCCGCGCCGGCCCGCGCGCTCCGACGGAAGGCATGCAGGCCGTCGCCCAGCCGGATCGCGAAAGGAAAGCCCTGGGTCCCAGGAGTACTGGCCGGCGCGAAAGCGCGCGGGCGGGGTGGCGCTATCCGGAACAAGCGAAGCCGAGCCATCGAAGCGAATACGCGCCCCCTGATCGTTCACCGTGGAGGACACGCCAGTGAAACTCCAGGCAGTGAAGTTCGGCGATGGTTTTACGCGATGGCTACGCCGTGACGCTCGTCCGCCGACCGCGCGGGAACTGTCGCGGGCCATCGGTTTCGCACGCATCACCCTGATCGTCGGCCTGGTATTCCTGCACTACATGAGCTACCCGAATTTGCAGGTTTCGCCCTTCGACGGTATGGACGTCGCGCATCATCCGCTGGCGACCTTCGTCAACAGCTTCGTCCTGTTCTTCTTCTTCAGCGCGGTTCCCCTACTCAGCTTGATTTCCGGCTGGCTGTTCTTTTCCTTCGCCGCGCGGCCGCATGCCGCCCGTTTCGAGCTGCAGCGGCGTATTCGCCGCCGCCTGAGGTCCTTGTACCTGCCGCTGGTGTTCTGGAACGCCGTGTTCCTGGCGATCCTGCTGTCCCTGTTCATCTGGCGGGCGAGCGATCCCTTGCCTGGAGTCCTCAATATCCGCTTCGAGCGTGCCGGCTGGTTTGACTATCTCAACGCCGTCTTCGGCCTCACCCGGCACCCGGTGGGGTTCCAGTTCTGGTTCGTGCGCGACCTGTTCGTCACTGTCCTGATCAGTCCGCTTTTGTGGCTTCTGCTGCGCCATGCGCCCTACGTGGGACTGGCGATACTGGGGCCGGCGTGGTTGGCCGGCCACGACCTGCTGATCTTTTTCCGCTCCGACGTGGTGTTCTTTTTCTATCTGGGAGGTTGGTTGCGCATGGGCGGTGTGTCGCTGGAGGTGGGGCGACGTGCTGCGTTGACGCTGGCGCTGGCCTATGTCGTTCTCGTCGCGCTGCGGGCCGCGGCACCCCTGTTGCTGGGCTGGGACGATCAGCGGCCCGAGTGGCTGTCGGTGGCGACGCGTGCCATGCGCCCGATCGGCGTGCTGGCCTGCTGGGGAATGGTTTTGCAACTCGCGGCGACGCCGGCGGGGGCCGTTGTCGCACGCTACGGCGGTCTGTCCTTCTTCCTCTATGCCATGCACTTTCCGCTGATCGCTGAGGTGAAGATCCAACTGTGGCGCCTGGTCCCGGCTCCGACGGACGGCTGGATGCTGGCGCATTATCTGGCCAGCGTTCTGGTCACTGTGGCGATCGCGCTTTGCGCCGGCTTGCTGTTGGCATACAAGGCGCCGCGTTGCTTCGTCCTAATGAACGGCGGCAGGGCGCTCGATGCCGGGAATAGCTGCGCGGAGCCGGCAACACGGCCGGCAGCGGCCGTGTTCGAGCAAAAGCGGGATTGAGCCTGCCGGCTATGCGGTGGCACGGGCTCGGCGCATGGCGCGTCGGGGGTCATGAGGTAGCGCCGTGGCTGCCCAGCAGGCTGTGCCCGGATTTCTTGAGGCGCTTAGCCTGGCGTTTTTCCTGGGGGTTCTTTAGCGGTTTTTTCTTGGCTTGCTTGTGCGTCTCGTGGCTTTTGCTCATGGCTATCTCCAAGGAAAGAGGGATCAGCGGGGAATGCGTGGGGCGTGCACCATCATCACCTCCCTGGCGTCGGCCTCGATTGTGGGATCGGTTCAAGTCTAGTACGGAAGCGGGACGGCATTGCGCTCCCGGCAAAGAGGCACTTTGCGCGCGTGTGCCGGTGCGAGGCGAGGTTCTCAAGCGAGAACGTAGGGACGGGATGGGAAAGCCTACCCGAACCGGCGAGGGCGTCGGGTAGGCTCGGGTTCAGGCAAGATTGTCGGTCAGCAGTATTTGTCCACATAGTGAACGCCGGGATTGCTCCGGGCGACGCGCCAGTGTTCAGTCAGGGTCTGGTGAAGGCGATCGATGAATTCCCGATCGGCCGCGGCTTTCTTGCCGACGTAGCCCTTTCCCCGGCGATAGGCTTTGAGCCTGACACGCATGGCAGGGGTGCGCTTCTCGAATTCGGTTTCCTCCATGCCGGCCGGAAGGCGATCGAGATGGACTTCGCCTGCCTCGCAGACCCAGAGGATGTGGCTTTCGCTCTTGTCCCGGCGTTGGGCGAACAGTTGAGCCAATTCATCGGGAGAGAGTGCGTTGTTGTTCAGATTCATGTGCAAGGTCCTCATGGTCATCCATTGATCGAGCGTTTGCGAAAATGTGCCGCCTTTCGGTTCAGGCCAGCCGTCCGTGGATCGATGGATCGGAGGGTGGCCTGTATCCCGTACAGCTGGGTCCAGATCACAACATGAGCCTTATGTAGCGCCGATCTGAGCTAACTACACAAAGCAAGCCTGGAGAAGTCGGGGCGGGATCGCGAGGAGGAGAGGGCGGGAGGCAGGCATCGATAGTGTCTGGAACGGGCCGGAGGGGTCGTGCGGTCCGCCACAAGCATCATCAGAATGTCTCGCCAGCGCTTTCTCGCCACCAGTGCGATCACTGCCAGTCAACTTCATCAGTCCGCCTTGTGGGCAGTACAGCCGCGAAGTGGCTCGACGAGGTGGGTCGAGCAAACCGCGAACACCCTTACCAGGGCTCCCTGTTAGGGAAGCAGCTTCATCATCGGGGGATGAAGGCGGTCGTGTCAATAGTTTTGTAGTGATTTTTTTATTTAACTACAAGGTGCGTATCCATGCGGGGCATACCGGTGCGTCATGGCCGGCCCGGGCATTCGGGGGCTTGTCGGACGTCGATCGTCGCCAGCGACCCGATCCCGCTGTTCGCCCATGCCAGCAGGGCGCTGGTATCGACAGGAAAGCCAGAGGGCGAGGGCGCTGAAACCATGTAGCTCTTCTATCCGCCGGCGGCTGGCAGTGGTACGCGAGGGCGCGGATCATCGAGTGGAAAGGAAAGCTGGCAAGCGGAATGTTTGAAAACCCCGAAACCGAAAGAGTCCCTTCTTTTGATTTTGGTCAATTTGTCAAGAGCGAATTATTGCTACATATTACCGTACAACGTGAGTATCAAGGAGAGATAACGATGTTGATGGCCATTGTTCTTACCGTAGCGTTTACCTGGTTGGTTCTGTTCGTGGCGGGTGTGTGCTTGGGACGTTGGATGCGTTCTTCGTCCAAGGTGGCAACCCATGCGGATGGCGTGGTGGACAGCACCGGTCTCAGAATGGGTTGATGCGAAAACCGGAAGAAAATGAACGAAAAAGCCCTGCTCGACGCGGGGTTTTTTCGTTCAAGCGCCGGCTCGGCCTTCCGGGCAGACCGGCGGGCTCAGCGTTGCGGCCTGTTCCTGATGGTCTTGAGCAGCTCCTCGGGGCTGATCTGGCCGACGATACCGGTCGTACTGCCGGGTTGGGGTTGAGCGAGGATGTGGCCTTTCATCCTGCCGATGACGTGCATCTCGCAAGCCTTGCAGTCGAAAGTCAGGGTCAGCACCTCGTCCTGATGCACCAGTTGCATCGGCGCGACCTTGGTGCGCACGCCCGTGACGCCCTCGGCCTGTTTCGGGCACAGATTGAAGGAGAAACGCAGACAGTGCTTGGTGATCATCACTGGCACTTCGCCGGCCTGCGCGTGAGCCTCGTAGGCCGAGTCGATCAGTTGCACGCCGTAGCGGCGATAGAACGCTTGGGCCTTCTCGTTGTACACGTTGGCCAGGAAGGTCAGGTGCGATTCCGGGTACACCGGTGGCGGTTCGCTGACCGGCTTGCGGCTGCCGTGCCGATGGGCGGCCAGGCGGGCGGTCGTCAAGGCCTCGATGGCCTCGCGGCGTAGGGCCTTGAGCAGGGAGTTGGGGACGAAGAATGCCTGCGGTGCATCGATCTCCACTTCTTCGGCATGGTAGAGGGTTGTGCCCAACTGGCCGAGCAGGTCGCGCAACTGCTCGAGCGCCTGTTCCGGCTTCTTCGCCAGTCCGAAAGGCCCGGCGAGACTCGCCGAAGCGCCGACGCCTTCCTCGCTGGTGACGTTCAGGTCAAGTGCCCGCTCCGTCAGCCGGACCTGCCAGCGCACCCCAACCCGGCGCTCGGCGGAGGTTTTCTGCAGCGCCTGCTGCCAGTCGTGGTCCAGGTTGCGGTTCAGCGCATGATGCGGACGCAACTGCTTCAGCGCGGCCGGCATCTCGTTGGGCTCGATGCGGTATTGCCAGTGGGGCTTGCCGTCCCGCTCGGAGCGTCCGAGCTGTTCGACGACGCTGGCACGGAAGCCCACCACTTCGCGCTTGACCAGCACGTTTAGGCCGTCGCCGTTGCCGAGCGGCTCCGTGGTGCCGGCGATGAAGTCCTTCTTGCGGACCTTGAGGATCTCGCCCACCGGTAGGCCGGTGAAGGTCGGCGAATCGAAGGCGCCGATGTCGATCCTGCGCTCGTTGACGAAGTAGTCCGTGCTGCCGCGGTGAAAGGTCTTGTCCGGGTCCGGTACGAAGAAGTGCTCGGTCCGGCCGCTGGAGGCTCGTGCCAGCTCCGGGCGCTCGCTCAGGATCTCGTCGAGCCGTTGCCGGTAGTAGGCGGTGATGTTCTTCACGTAGCCCATGTCCTTGTAGCGCCCCTCGATCTTGAAGGAGCGCACCCCGGCATCGATCAACGCGCGCAGGTTGGCGCTTTGGTTGTTGTCCTTCATCGACAGCAGGTGCTTGTCGTAGGCCACCACCCGGCCCTGGTCGTCCTTCAAGGTGTAGGGCAGCCGGCAGGCCTGCGAGCAGTCGCCTCGGTTGGCGCTGCGCCCGGTCTGCGCGTGGGAGATGTAGCACTGCCCGGAGAAGGCCACGCACAGCGCGCCGTGGATGAAGAACTCGATAGTCGAGTCCACCTGCGCGCCGATGGCGCGGACCTCCGCAAGGCCGAGTTCGCGCGCCAGCACTAGTTGGGAGAAACCGGCATCGGCCAGGAATTTCGCCTTTTCCAGGGTGCGGATGTCGCACTGGGTGCTGGCGTGCAGCTCGATGGGTGGAATGTCCATTTCCAGGATGCCCATGTCTTGCACGATCAGCGCGTCGATGCCCGCGTCGTGTAGCTGCCAGATCAACTGGCGGGCTGATTCCAGCTCGTCGTCGTGCAGGATGGTGTTGAGGGTGACGAACACCCGGGCGTGGAACCGGTGGGCGAACTCCACCAGGCTGGCGATATCCGTCACATCGTTGCCAGCGCTGTGCCGCGCACCGAAGCTGGGGCCGCCGATGTACACGGCATCGGCGCCATGCAGGATCGCCTCCTTGGCGATAGACACATCCCGTGCCGGGCTGAGCAGTTCCAGATGGTGCTTGGGTAATGACATGGCGGTGAGATTCGGGACGAAACGAGCGGCCATTGTAGCCGGCCTGGGCGAGTTTTGATCGCTTCAGGCGCCTTTGGCAACGGGGCCGGTGACAGCCTGCATCGGGGGCGATCGGGGGAGCGGTCCGGACTGAAAGGGCGTATCCCGTGCGAAGTTTCCGGCAAAGTGATCGCTATGCCGAACTCCGGTCGATTTCATGTTCTTGTATGAAGGCAGGGCAGATGGCCGCCGGCAGACAGGGTGAGAGGTTCGGGGCGACCGAAATATCGATCCTAGGCCTGTCTCGGATTGCACGTCCCTCATCGCCGCCATTGTTACGGATTTCTGACACAAGTCAGCAATGCATATTTTTCTCTGCATCGGGGACTTCCAGGCGCCACGGTTCGGCGTAGTCTGGAGTTGTCGCGATGCAACTACGCGGCACCATTGCTGATCGGTTGAAGAGGGAATGGCATATGCAACTCCAAGTTCACAGCGATAACCATATCGAAGGCAGTGCCCGTCTGGCCGGCTGGGTCCGCGCCACCATCGCCAACAAGTTCGAGCGTTATGGCGAGGAGTTGACCCGCGTTGTCGTCCATCTGAACGACGAGAAAGGCAATAAGGCCGGAGCCAACGACAAGCGCTGCCAGATTGAAGCCCGCGCCAGGGGATGCCAGCCGCTGTCGGCGAGTCATAACGCCGAGTCCCTGGAGTTCGCCCTGGACGGCGCGATGGAAAAACTTGGCCATGCCCTGGCCCATCGGCTCGGCAAGCAGCGCAACAAGCGCATTGCGGGCAGCCGTGGGTTCGCTGGCAGCGTGGCCGATCGCGACCGCTTGCTGGAGGAGGATTTCCTCATCGAGGAGCAACTGCGCATCGCCTGAACTCACAGCAGAAAACTGCCGGTAGGTCGGATCTGCCGGCGGTTTTTCATGGCACGTTCGAATGATCGCTCCTACCATGCCGCGTAGACTCGGGACTGTGGTGTACTTTTGCGCAAGCGGTAAGTTCTCGCTCCATCTACGGCTCAGGCCGGTTTTTGCTGAATTTGCTCCATCTGCTCCTGAATCGCTCTCAGCGCTGGATGGTTCTGAAAGTGCTCCATCTCTTCCTGAATCGTTTTCAGCGCCGGATTGTTCTGAAGGTGTTCTATCTGTTCCCGGAACGTTTTCAGCGCCGGGTTGTTTTGGAAATGCTCCATTTCCTCCTGAATCGCTTTCAGTGCAGCAGTGTTCTGAAATTGCTCTATCTCTTCCTGGAGCGATTTCAGTGCCGGATTGTTTTGCAAGTGTTGCATCTCCTCTTGGAGTGCTTTCAACACTGGATTGTTTTGAAGTTTTTCCATTTGTTCGCGGATCGTTTTTAGCTCCATATTGTTCTGAAAGTACTCCATCTGCTCCTGATATCCCTTCATCACCGGATGGTTTCGAAGCTGTTCCATCTGCGTCTGAAGCGCTTTCAGCTCTGGGTCGTTCTGAAAACGCTCCATCTGCTCTTGAAACTCCTTCAGTAGCGGGTTGCTCTGGAATTTTTCCATCTGCTCCTGGAATTCCTTCAGTACCTGATTGTTCTGAAGTTGCTCTATCTGCTCCTGGAGCGTTTTGAGCATCGAGTTATTCTGTAAGTGTTCCATCTGCTCCTGGATCGCTTTCAGTGCCCCATTCTTCTGAAAGTTCTCCATCTGCTCCTGGAGCGTTTTCAACGCCACATTGTTCTGAAGGTGCTCCAATTGTTCCTGAAATCCTTTCAGGCATTGGTTGATGTTTTCCATGACTGTCTCCTCCGTGCCAACTCGATAGTGGTGTAAAGCACTCGCCAAACCAGCCTTGATATTTCACTGTCATGCATTTGCTATTACGGGCTTTTCCTCTGCATGCATCAACGAAAGCACAAAGTAACGAAAGCACAAAGTGGCGCATGAGCAACGGGATTCTACGAACGGCCAAGTGAGGGCCTGTCGGCGTTTTGGCGTGAAGCGCGTCGGCGCGTCGAATGCCGCCGGAAGGCGTTGATCGCTCTCATGCTCTCGTGTGGGAGCGAAGCAACCCCCGAGCGTGCTCGAAAGGCCTGCAATCGCGCATCATGGAGGTAGCCATATCGAGGAGGTTTTCATGCGCATTGCTTCATTCGTGGTGCGGCTTGCCGCTGTATCGCTGGGTCTGGTGCTCGCCGTCGCTGCCGTCGGAGCCGACGAAGAGGCGCAACTGGTGGCATCGATCAACGCCTACCGGGCACAGGTGCAGAATTGCGCTGGCCGGGCGGCCGGCGAACTGCCGCCGCTGGCGGACGATCCGCGGCTGGTCCTGCCAACCGATGGCAGTGGGGATCTGCGGGAATCTCTGGGGCTCGCCGCCTATCCGCTGGTCAACGCACAGGCGATCAGCCTGTCCGGGCCGCGCGATGCGCAGGCAGCCATGTTGACCTTGCGGCAGAGCTTCTGTCAGGTGGTGCTGGACTCCCAGTTCGTCGATATCGGTGTAAGCCGCGCGGAACGCGACTGGCGCATCGTGCTGGCGCGCCCGTTGCTGGCCGGGCGCATGGGCGATTGGCAGGCGGAAGGGCAGAAGCTGCTCGAACAGATCAACGCTGTTCGCGCACAGCCGCGCCAGTGCGCTGGCCAGCGGTTCGCTGCGGCGCCACCGCTGGCCTGGAGCGGTGTCCTGGGCGGCGCGGCCGAAAGCCACAGCCGGGCCATGGCCAACGGCAATTTCTTCGACCACAAGGACCGCGACGGCCGTACTCCGAGCGACCGGGCGGAACTGGCCGGCTACACCGGCGGGCTGATTGGCGAGAACATCGCCGCCGCCATGGACAACGCGCGCAAGGTGGTCGACGGCTGGCTGGCCAGCCCCGGTCACTGCGCCAATCTGATGAATCCGCGGTTCAGCGAACTGGGCGCGGCCTACGCCGCCGATCCGAAGAGCGATGCGGGAATCTACTGGACGGCGTTGTTCGGCGCGCCCTGAGCGGACATCGACAGGCGGCAGACGATCAGGTCGCTGGCGGCTAGTGCATCGAGGTCCGTTACGATATCCAGTCCGTCGATGATGGTCCTGGACACGATCTGGTCGGGTTGAGCGCGATCAGTTCGTAGATGCCGCTGCGGGCCTCGGTGGTCAGCCGGTAGTAGCTGGAGGGTCGGCTGGCTATCGAGGTCCAGCATCAGGACCCGCAGGCCGGCGTCGGCGAGCAGGGCGCCGAGGTGGGCACAGGTGGTGGATTTTCCGACGCCACCCTTGGTCGGATTACGGTGATGGTGAACAAAGCTATTCCTCCTGAATTTCATCATGAGGAACGGCACGCTTAAGGGCCCTCGGGCTAAGACCTGTTAACACTACTCCGCGAGGCCGTGATGGAGCCTGTTTTTGCGCGGGGTTAGGCGCGAGCAGAGAAGTTTGGTCATTGTAAACGAACGACGAGCAACGACGCACCGCGCAAAAACAGGCCCGTCCCTGCGGGTGGGGCCGCCCAGGCTGCGTGGTAAATGGCCCCATGCGTCGTTGCGGGACTTGGCAAGGCAATGCTATTCCCTGCGTCCCGCGCCTCACCGATCGCGGCCCGGCCTGGCACCATTTGGCACGGCAACGCGGCTCGCGGAGAGTAGTGTTAACAGGCCCTAGCTGTTCTCCGTCTCCCTTAAGCCTTCGTTAAGGGTGGAAACGCGAGAATAGCCTCCAATCTCCCCACCCCGAGGTTTGTAAGATGGAGCTGTCATGGGAACGGCACGGCCCCCTGGCTCTGATCGGGCGTCAACGAACGCTGAGTGTGCACCTGGTCACGCCCTCTCCGGGCTCGCTTCACCGCCAGGCGCTGGAAACCTTCATCCGGACCCGCTTCGCTGACTATTACGCGGCGCGCATCCGGCATTTCATGCCCTGTCTGCTGGGCTTCGAGGATGAGGACGGCGAGGTACAGGCGGCCGCCGGCCTACGTCCGGCCAGGGAAGTGCGGGAGCTGTTTCTCGAACGTTATCTGGACGCGCCCATCGAGCGTGTCGTCGGCGAGCGCACGGGACTGCCGGTAGTCCGCAGGAACATCGTCGAAGTAGGCAATTTCGCTGCCTGTGGACCCGGCGGCGCGCGCGTGCTGATCACCGCTCTGACCGATCTGGTCGGTGCCCTAGGATTTCGTTGGGTCGTGTTCACCGGGACGGCGATCCTGCTGAACAGTTTCCAGCGCCTGGGGCTGCCGCTAGTCGAGCTGGGGCCGGCGGACCCGGCCCGCATGGGGGCGGAACTGGCCGATTGGGGACGTTACTACGATAGCCATCCGCAAATTATGGCGATCGACGTCGCCGAAACCCACGGGCGCCTGCGGGCTGCCGGCATCTATCAGCGCCTGGGCTATCGGCCGCTGTATCGGGAGATCGCCGATGTCGCTTGCGGTTGAATCCTTCTGGCAGGCTCTGGCGGCCCATGGCGAGCGACCAGCCCTGCAGGAAGGCGAGTACCGGTTGAGCTATCGCCAGTTGCTCGGCGAGGTGGATGTCCGGGCCGGCTATCTGCGTCGGGCTGCCGTCCGGCGCCTGGCGCTGGATCTGGACAACGGCATCGAATGGGCGCTGTGGGATCTGGCGGCGCTGCGTGCCGGCGTCGTCTGCGTTCCGCTGCCGGGCTTCTTTTCCGCCGAGCAGCAACGCCATGTACTGGACAGCGCCGGCGTCGACACGCTGATCGCCAGCGACCCCGCCCGGCATGCGCATTTGGGCTTCGAGCCGCTAGCCGGACTGGTCGCGCAGCGCCGGCAGGCGCGGGTTGCCGGACTGCCGGCGGGAACTTTGAAGATCACCTACACCTCCGGCACCACCGGTCGGCCGAAAGGCGTCTGCCTGGATGCCGACCTGCAACTGCGGGTAGCTTCCAGCCTGTGGCAGGCCTGCGGGCCGAGCGGGATCGAACGCCATCTGTGCGTGCTGCCGCTGGCGGTCCTGCTGGAGAACGTTGCCGGTCTTCATGCGCAACTGCTCGGCGGGGCGCTGGTCGAGTTGGCGCCGATGGCCCGGCTGGGCCTGGAAGGGGCGAGTCGCTTCGATTTACCGCGCTTTCTCGAAACGCTGCGACGCAGCCGTCCGAGCAGCCTGATCCTCCTGCCGCAACTGCTGCTGGCCTGGGTGACGGCCCTGGAGAGCGGCCAGCCGCTAGCCGACTCCCTGCGTTTCGTCGCGGTCGGCGGTGGACGGGTCGCGCCGCGGTTGCTCGAGCGCGCCGAGGCGCTCGGCCTGCCGGTGTTCGAGGGCTACGGGCTGTCCGAGTGCGCTTCGGTGGTCTGCCTGAATACCCCCGGTCAGCGGCGCATCGGTAGTGTCGGCCGGCCCCTGCCACACCTGGAGCTGCGCCTGGCCGACGACGGCGAGGTCGAGGTCCGCGGCGCGCGAATGCACGGCTACCTCGGCGAGCCGGCGCCGCGTGGCGACTGGCTGGGGACCGGCGATCTCGGTCACTTCGAGGGCGAGTTCCTGGTCCTGCACGGACGCAAGAAGCACCAGTTCGTCACCGCTTTCGGACGCAACGTCAACCCGGAATGGGTCGAGGCCGAACTGGTCCAGCAGGCGCCGATCGCCCAGGCCTGGCTGCACGGCGAGGCGCTGCCGGCCAACGTGGCCGTGCTGCAGCCGCGCTCGGTCGGGATCGACGACGAGACGCTGGCGCAGGCCGTGGCGCGGGTCAACGCCGGTCTGCCGGACTATGCCCGCGTCCATCGCTGGCTGCGTGCCGAGCAGCCGTTCGGCGTCGCCAACGGCCTGGCCACCGCCAACGGCCGGCTGTGCCGGGCGGCTCTGTTCGAACATTACCGGACGGCCATCGAACGTGTGCTGTCCACCCCCGTTCCTTGAAGGAGACATCATGGATTTCCATACGAGGCTGCAAGCGCAGACCGTGGCCGAACGCGACTACCTGCTGGCGGCGCCGCTCATCGAGCTAGCGTTGCAGGGGCGGCTCGCCCTGGACGGTTATCTGGCGTTCCTCGGCCAGGCCTACCATCACGTCAAGCACACCGTGCCGCTGTTGATGGCCTGCGGGGCGCGCCTACCCGAGCGGCTGGAATGGCTGCGCGAGGCGATCGGCGAATATATCGAGGAAGAGTATGGCCACCAGGAATGGATTCTCGACGACATCCGTGCGTGCGGCGGCGATGCCGAGGCGGTGCGCCGCGCCACGCCCAATCTGCCCACCGAACTGATGGTCAGCTACGTCTACGACCGCATCAACCGCGGCAACCCGGTCGGCTTCTTCGGCATGGTCCAGGTGCTGGAGGGCACCAGCGTCGTCGTCGCCAGTCGCGCCGTCACCGCCCTCCAGGCATCCCTCAAACTGCCGCCGCAGGCGTTCAGCTACCTGACCTCGCACGGCAGCCTGGATCTCGAACACATTGAGCTGTTCAAGGGGCTGATGAATCGTCTGGAGGAGGGCGAGGACCAGGCCGCGGTGATACACACCGCGAAGGTGGTCTATCGCCTGTATGGCGATATGTTCCGCAGTCTGTCGCTGAGCGTTTGAGGAGGGAGATATGCAGTTGTCCGATTGTCGAGGATTGCTGACCGGCGCCAGTGGCGGCATCGGCCAAGCGCTGGTGGTGCGGCTCTGCGAGGGCGGAGCCCGACTGTTGCTGGTCGGGCGCCACCTGGAGCCACTGCAGAGGCTGCAGCAGCGCTATCCGGCGCAGTTGGAAATCGTCCAGGCGGACATCTCCGAAGCTGTGGGGCGTCAAGCGGTACTGGCCGCGGCCAGGCGTTTCGGCGACCTCAACACCTTGGTCAACGCCGCCGGTAACAACCGTTTCAGCCTGCTGGAGGATCACGACGAGGAGGGGATCGCCGAACTGATCGGGCTCAACGTCACCGCTACCTTGCAGCTCACCCATCGCCTGCTGCCCTTGTTGCGCCAGCAGACGCGTGCCCTGGTGGTCAACGTCGGCTCGACCTTCGGCTCCCTCGGCTACCCCGGCTTCACTGCCTACTGCGCCAGCAAGTTCGCCGTGCGCGGCTTCTCCGAGGCGCTGCGCCGCGAGCTCGCCGATACCCAGATCAAGGTGCTCTACGTCGCGCCGCGGGCCACCCATACGGGAATGAACACCGACAACGTGGTGGCGATGAACGACGCGCTGAAGGTGGCCATGGACGACCCGCTGACGGTGGCGGCGGCGCTCGCCGAGGTGATCTTGCGCGAGCGGGAGGAACTTTACCTGGGCTGGCCGGAAAAGCTCTTCGTGCGCCTCAACAGTCTGTTGCCGCGGGTCGTCGACCAGGCTCTGCGCAAGCAGTTGCCGATCATCCAGCGTTTCGCCCGCGACAAGTCCTGAGCGAAGTCTCTGGCGCAGCGGCTGGAGGTATTTTGTGAACCAGTTCATCCTGCACGGCCGGGGTGCGAGATTGCCGATAACGGACGGCGCCCGGCAGGGCGCCGGGCCGAAGTGACCCGGAAAAGCGGGAGTGGAGCATGCGTATTTTGCTGGTGGAAGACGATGCGGCGCTAGGCGAGGGTATCCGCACCGCCCTCAAGCCCGAGGGCTATACGGTCGACTGGCTGCAGGATGGCGCCAGCGCGCTGCACGCCTTCGGTTGCGAGAACTTCGATCTCTGTGTGCTCGATCTCGGCCTGCCGAGGCTGGATGGCCTGGACGTGCTCCGCCGCCTGCGTGCCGCGGGCAATCCGCTGCCGGTGCTGGTGCTGACCGCGCGCGATGCGACCAGCGAGCGCATCGCCGGGCTGGATGCCGGTGCCGACGACTACCTGGTCAAGCCCTTCGACGTCGCCGAGCTGAAAGCCCGTCTACGGGCGTTGCTGCGGCGCAGCTTCAACCGCCCGCAGTCGGCCCTGGAATACCGTGGCATCCAGCTCGACCCGCAGAGCCAGGCGGTCAGTTACCAGGGGCAGGACATCGCCCTGGCGCGCAAGGAGTTCCTGCTGCTGCACGAACTGCTGGCGCAGCCGGGCCGGGTACTGACCCGCGATCGCCTGCAGCAGGCGCTCTACGGCTGGAGCAAAGAGGTGGAGAGCAACGCCCTGGAGGTGCATGTGCACCACCTGCGGCGCAAGTTCTTTCCCGAACTGATCCGTACCGTGCGCGGCGTCGGCTACATGGTGGACAAGGCCTGATGCGCTCGATCCGCGCCCGCACCCTGTTTCTCGTCCTCGCTGTGCTGGCCTTCACCCTCTCGCTGATCTCCTACAAGAGCTACAGGGATGCCCAGCACGAGATCGAGGAATTGTTCGATGCGCAACTGGCGCAGACCGCCCGCCTGCTCGCCGGGCTGGTCGGCCGCGAAATGCTCGAGCGCGAGCGCGAGGAGGTGCAAGCCATGCTTGACGAGGCGCTGGCGATGCAGACCCTGCCGGGCAGGCACGCGGCACTGCTGCTGGGACACCGCTACGAGGGCAAGCTGGCCTTCCAGGTATTCGACGAGCGGGGCGAATTGATCCTGCATTCGGCGAGCGCCCCGCGCACCCTGCTCTCCAGCTTGCTGACGCAGGTGCCGGACGCTCTGGCCGACGAGCGGCTGATCGGTTACCACCTGCTGGATCTAGAGCCTTTTCGCTGGCGAGTCTTCGTTCTCCACGACCGGGCCGATCAGCGCTGGATTCTGGTCGGCGAACGCGAGGACGTGCGCGGCGAACTGGCGGACAAGATCGCCAAGCGCAGCCTGTTGCCGGACCTGTTCGGCCTGCCGCTGCTGGCGCTGCTGGTCTGGCTGGCGATCGGCTGGGGCCTGCGTCCGCTCGAACGCATGGTCAGGCTGATCCGGGTGCGCGACCCGGACAACTTGGCGCCGCTGCTGCTGGCTCCCTTGCCGCGGGAGCTGGAGCCGGTGGTGGCGGCCCTCAACCGCCTACTGCTGCAGGTCACCCAGTTGTTGGAGCGCGAACGCCAATTGCTTGCCGCCGCCGCCCACGAGCTGCGCACGCCGCTGGCGGTGCTGCGCATTCATGCGCAGAACGCCCTCGAGGCGCCCGATCCGGTCGACCGCGCCGAAGCGCTTCGTCAACTGGGGCCGGGCGTCGAGCGGGCGACCCGGGTGGTCGGGCAGTTGCTGGCGCTGGCCCGCCTGGAGCCGGTGGCGGTGCAATTGCGCATGACCCGTCTCGACCTGGCCGCCTTCCTGCGCAGCGAACTGGCCGAACTGACGCCGCTGGCGCTGGCCAAGGGGCAGGAGCTGACCCTGGAAACCACCGGCGTAGGCGGCCATGTGCTGCGCGGCGATGCGCCCAGCTTGGCGATCCTGGTGCAGAACCTGGTCGCCAATGCCGTGCAGTACACCCCGCAAGGCGGCTGTATCCGGTTATTGCTCGAGGCCGATGCGGACGATCTCCTGCTGCGCGTGCAGGACAGCGGGCCGGGAATTCCGCCGGCGCTGCGCGAGAGGGTGTTCGAGCGCTTCTTCCGTGCCGGAGAAGGTCAGGGCGCCGGGCTCGGCCTGTCCATCGTGCAACGGGCGGTGGAGTTGCATGGCGGTGAGATTGCCCTGGACACTTCGCCCCTCGGCGGACTAGAGGTTTCCGTTCGCCTGCCCCGTTAGCTATGCTGCCCAGCCGGAGGGCCGCCGCCTTTCCATTGATGAGCGGGCGAGGCGATTACCCTGCGGCTTGCTAGGGCCTGTTGACGTTTGGGCGTAGGCCGCGCCGCAGGCCCGTTTGGCGCAGAACAATGAACGAGGAGAGAAGTTTGGTCATTCCAAATGAACGACGAGCGACGCCGTGCCGCGCCAAACGGGCCCCGTCCCTACGGGTGGGGCCGCCCAGGCTGCGCGGCAAATGCCGCCATGCGGCGTTGCGGGTCTTGGCAAGGGAATGACCATTGCCGGCGCCCCGCGCCTTGCCGAACGCGGCCCGGCCTGGCGGCATTTGACGCGGCAGCGCGGCTCACGCCCAAACGTCAACAGGCCCCAAATCCACCCGGAATCCGCACAAGGAGACAAGGTCATGTTCGCTCTGGATTCACGTTTGCAACAGGATACCCTGCCCATCGGTGATTTCCCGTTGTGCCGTCTGCTGCTGATGAACGATGCCCACTATCCCTGGTTCGTCCTGGTGCCGCGCAGGGAAGAGGTCGTCGAGCTGTTCCAGCTCGACGCCGAGGACCAGCAAGCCTTCTGGCAGGAAACCACCGAACTGGCGGAGACCCTCAAGGACACCTTCGGCGCCGACAAGATGAACGTGGCTGCCCTGGGCAACCAGGTCGCTCAACTGCACATGCACGTCATCGTGCGTCGGCGCGACGACGCCGCCTGGCCGACGCCGGTGTGGGGAAGGCATCCGGCGAAGCCCTACACGGACGCGCAGATCGCTGCCATCCGCGACAAGCTGCGTCTGGTGCTGACCGGGGATTTCCACTTTATGGAGGACTGAACATGAACTTGGAAGCGCGCATCAACGATCTGGAAACCCGCCTAGCCTTCCAGGACGACACCATTCAGGCGTTGAACGATGTGCTGGTCGCCCAGCAGCGGGTGGTCGAGCGCCTGCAGATGCAGTTGGAAGCCTTGGCCAAGCGCCAGAAGGAACTGATCGATGAGTTCGGCTCGGTGGACGACGACGGGGCGCCGCCGCCGCACTACTAAGCCGAAACTTTGTGCCTGCTCCGGTCGCGAATGAATTCGCGCCTACCCGGGAGCGCCCCTTGCAGCAGCGAACATTCGGTGCTCTTGCTATGGCAGCGGGTTCATTCGGACCCGCGTCAACGGCGCGGCAAGCCGAAGGCTGGCCGTGAGGCAGTCGTGGGGTGGGTGCAATCCGCCGATGGTTTGGCGGGACGGCTGCTTTTCGTCGGAGCGGATTCATCCGCGACCTGCCGCGTAGCGGCAGCTATCGTCGTAGTCTGTCGCCGATTTGTCGTACCGCGGCCAGACCCTGGCTATCGTCGGCCAGTCCAGTTCCGGCAAGAGCACCATCCTGCGCATCGCCCTCGGCCTGGAGACGCCCGACCAGGGGCGTGTGCTGTTCGACGGCGAGGACGTCACCGGCTTCGGCCGGCGGCAATTCCGCCCGCTACGCCGGCACATGCAACTGGTCCAGCAGAATCCCTTCGCTGCCCTCGACCCGCGCTTCTCCATCTTCGACAGTATCGTCGAACCGCTGGTCTTCTTCGGGCTGGCCAAAGGGCGCGAGCTGGAGGTGGCCGCGCGCCGGCTGATCGACCGGGTCCGCCTGCCGACCGCCTGCCGCGCGAACTCTCCGGCGGCCAGCGCCAGCGCGTCGCCATCGCCCACGCCCTGACCCTGCAGCCGGACTGCTGCTGCTCGACAAGCCGGTTTCGGCCCTCGATGTCCCGGTTCAGGCGTAGATCCTCGACCTGCTCGACGAACTGCAGCACGAGCTGGGGTCGCCTACGTGCTGGTTTTCCATGACCTGGCGGTGGTCGGCAGCATCGCCCACCGGGTGCTGGTGCTGAACAAGGGCCGGGGGTGGAGCAGGGGCCGACCGGCCAAGTCTTCGAACGGCCGGCCAGCGACTACACGCGGGAACTGCTCGACGCCATACCGGGGCAGAGGCTGGCGAAGGCGTCCTGAGCCCTGCGCATCGAGGGGCGTCGGCACCTGCCCCGAGGCCAGGCATAGGAAACGGGTGCGGGGCGATCGCAGCCGCGCAAAGGACCGGGAAAGACCCTGCCGCGATTTTGCCCGATCCGGGGGCGGGCCGGGAGTTTGCATGCGTTTGCCCCGTACGCGGCAGCCCGCGCGGCTCTAGGTTAGAATGCAGGCAGAATCCCGCAGGAGTCTTCCATGTCGTCCTTCAAAGAAATGATCGAGAACATCACCCCGGAGATCTACCGGAGTCTCAAGCTGGCGGTGGAAATCGGCAAATGGCCGGATGGCCGCAAGCTGACCCAGGAGCAAAAGGAACTGAGCCTGCAGGCGATGATCGCCTGGGAGATCCGGAACTTGCCGGAGGAGGAGCGCACCGGCTACATGGGCGAGCAGAAGTGCAAGTCGAGCGGCGAGCCGATTCCCAACCTGCTGTTCAAGCCCTCGGATACCCTGCACTGATGGCCGAACTCGCACGCGGCGCGCTGGACAAGATGGCGACGCGCCTCGACGCCCCGGTGCAGTACGCCTTGCGTCTGGGCGAGGCGCAGGTGCCGGTCAACCCGCTGCTTGGCAGCCCTCTGCGCTTAGAATACCTGGGCGCCATCCATTGCTGCCATTGCGGGCGCAGGACCGCCAAGAGCTTCGGCCAGGGCTACTGCTATCCCTGCTTCAAGAAGTTGCCGCAGTGCGACAGCTGCATCGTCAGCCCCGAGAAATGCCACCACGCCCAGGGCACCTGTCGCGATCCGGCCTGGGGCGAGCGCTTTTGCATGAGCGAGCATGTCGTCTACCTGGCCAACTCCTCCGGCATCAAGGTCGGCATTACCCGTGCCAGCCAGGTGCCGACCCGCTGGCTCGACCAGGGTGCCAGTCAGGCGCTGCCGATCCTGCGCGTCGCCACCCGCCAGCAGTCGGGACTGGTGGAAGACCTTTTGCGCAGTCAGGTCGCCGACCGCACCAACTGGCGCGCGCTGCTTAAGGGCGAGGCCGCGCCGGTCGATCTGCCGGCCGTGCGCGAGCGACTCTTCGAAACCTGCCGGGAGGGATTCGAAACTCTGCGGACACGTTTCGGCCTGCAGGCGATCCAGCCCCTGAGCGACGCCGAACCGGTGGAGATCCGCTATCCGGTGGAAAGCTATCCCGAGAAGATTGTCAGCCTCGACCTGGACAAGACACCCGTGGTGGAAGGAACCCTGAAGGGAATCAAGGGCCAATATCTGATCTTCGACGTCGGCGTGATCAACATCCGCAAGTACACGGCATACCAGTTGGCCGTCTCGATCTGAGCCGAATCCGGCCTTATATCCCCTTACCCCATCCCGCTCCCGCCGAGGGCGGCGGGTACCGATGGAGCCGAACGATGCGTACCGAACAGCCGAAAACCGTTTACCTCAAAAATTATCAGGCGCCGGACTACCTGATCGACGAGACTCACCTGAGCTTCGAGCTGCACGAGGACCGCACTCTGGTGGAGGCGCGCCTGGCGATGCGCCGCAACCCGGCCGGCGGCGCCGGCCTGCCGCCGTTGGTGCTGGACGGGCAACAACTGGAGCTTTTGGCGGTCACCCTCGACGGCCGCGAGCTGGGCGTCCACGAATATCAGGTGGACGACAGCCACCTGAGCCTGCAGCCCGAACGTGCCGAGTTCGTCGTCGAAACCCGCGTATGCATTCACCCGGAAAGCAACACCGCGCTCGAAGGGCTCTACAAGTCCGGCAAGATGTTCTGCACCCAGTGCGAAGCCGAGGGCTTTCGCAAGATCACCTACTACCTCGACCGCCCGGACGTGATGAGCCGCTTCACCACCACGCTCAGCGCCGAGCAGCAGCGTTATCCGGTGCTGCTCTCCAACGGCAACCCGGTGGCCAGCGGCAATACCGACAACGGCCGGCACTGGGCGACCTGGGAGGACCCGTTCAGGAAGCCGGCCTACCTGTTCGCCCTGGTCGCTGGTGACCTCTGGTGCGTGGAGGACGAATTCACCACCCTGAGCGGCCGCCGGGTGACCCTGCGCATCTACGTCGAGCCGGAGAACATCGACAAGTGCCAGCACGCCATGGACAGCCTCAAGCGCGCCATGCGCTGGGACGAGGAAACCTATGGGCGCGAGTACGACCTCGACATCTTCATGATCGTCGCGGTCAACGACTTCAACATGGGCGCCATGGAGAACAAGGGGCTCAACATCTTCAACTCCGGTGCCGTGCTGGCCAAGGCCGAGACTGCTACCGACGCCGCCCACCAGCGGGTCGAGGCGATCGTCGCCCACGAGTATTTCCACAACTGGTCGGGTAACCGGGTGACCTGCCGCGACTGGTTCCAACTGTCGCTCAAGGAAGGCTTCACCGTATTTCGCGATGCCGGCTTTTCCGCCGACATGAATTCCGCCACGGTCAAGCGCATCGAGGACGTCGCCTACCTGCGCACCCACCAGTTCGCCGAGGATGCCGGTCCCATGGCCCACTCGGTGCGCCCGGACTCCTACATGGAGATTTCCAACTTCTATACCCTGACCGTCTACGAGAAGGGTTCCGAAGTGGTCGGCATGCTTCGCACGCTGCTCGGCGCCGAGGGATTCCGGCGCGGCAGCGACCTCTATTTCGAGCGTCATGACGGTCAGGCGGTGACCTGCGACGACTTCGTCAAGGCCATGGAGGACGCCAATGGTGTCGACCTGACCCAGTTCAAGCGCTGGTACACCCAGGCCGGCACGCCGTGCCTGGAGGTCGCCGAGCAGTACGACGCCAAGGCCGGGACCTACACCCTGACCTTCCGCCAGAGTTGCCCGCCGACCCCCAGCCAGGCGCACAAGGAACCCTTTGTGATTCCCGTGGCGCTGGCGCTGCTCGACGGCCAGGGCCGTGAGCTGCCGCTGCGCCTGACCGGCGAGGCCGAGGCCGCTGGTAGCGGCCGGGTGCTGGCGGTGACCGCCGCCGAGCAGGCATTCACCTTCGTCGACCTGCCCGAACGGCCGCTGCCGTCGCTGCTGCGCAATTTCTCCGCGCCGGTCAAGCTGGTCTACCCCTACGGCCGTGACCAACTGATGTTCCTCATGCAGCACGACTCCGACGGCTTCAACCGCTGGGAAGCCGGTCAGCAGCTCGCCGTGCAGGTGTTGCAGGAACTGGTCGGCCAGCAGCAGCGCGGCGAGTCCATGGTACTCGACCGGCGCCTGCTCGCAGCGCTGAAGAGCGTGCTGGAGAACGAGGGGCTGGACCCGGCGATGGTCGCCGAAATGCTCTCCCTGCCGGGCGAGGCCTACCTGATCGAGATCAGCGCGGTAGCCGACGTCGAGGCCATCCACGCCGCCCGCGAGTTCGCCCGCCGCGAGATCGCCGGCGCCCTCTACGAGCCGCTCTGGCAGCGCTACCGGAGCAATCGCGAAGTCTCGCGGCAGAGCCCCTACGTCGCCTCGGCCGAGCACTTCGCCCGCCGTGCCCTGCAGAACATCGCGCTGTCCTACCTGATGCTCAGCGGGAGGCCGGAAGTTCTAGCCGCCTGCCAGGACCAGTACCAGGCGACCGACAACATGACCGAACGTCTCGCCGCCCTGGCGGTGCTGGTCAACTCGCCGTTCGAGGCGGAGAAGGCCAAGGCGCTGGCGATGTTCGCCGACTATTTCCAGGACGATCCGCTGGTCATGGACCAGTGGTTCAGCGTGCAGGCCGGCTGTTCGCTGCCGGGCGGTCTGGAGCGCGTGCAGGCGCTGATGAAGCATCCGGCCTTCACCCTGAAGAACCCCAACAAGGTGCGTGCACTGATCGGCGCCTTCGCCAACCAGAACCACGTCAACTTCCACCGTGCCGACGGCCTGGGTTATCGCTTTCTCGCCGACCAGGTGATCATGCTCAACGCCCTCAATCCGCAGATCGCCGCCCGCCAACTGGCGCCGCTGACCCGCTGGCGCAAGTACGACGCGGTCCGCCAGGTGCTGATGCGGGCCGAGCTGGAGCGCATCCTCGCTTGCGGCGAACTGTCCTGCGACGTCTACGAAGTGGTCAGCAAGAGTCTGGCCTGAGCAGCGGCGTCCCGCCTTTCTCGGCAGGGGGAAGGGCGAGACGCCTCTGTTCTTTTGCATTGAGCGTCTGCGAATTTGGTCAATACGACTTATATCTACCATTGACTTAAGTCTGAAAGCGCAATTTCAGCGAAACGATAGACTCGGGAGGCCGTCAACTCTGGTTCAAGGAAGTTCCCATGAATTCTGATCGCATTCGTTTGCCCTCCCTACTCGAAAAAGTCAAGAGCGCCGACGAAGCCGCTGCGTTGATAAAGGATGGCATGACTGTCGGTATGAGCGGTTTCACCCGTGCCGGTGAGGCCAAAGCCGTACCGCTGGCCCTGGTCGAGCGGGCCAAGAAGGACCCGCTGAAGATCACTCTGGTGACGGGGGCGAGCCTCGGCAACGATATCGACAAGAAGCTGACCGAGGTCGGAGCCCTGGCCCGCCGTCTGCCGTTCCAGGCCGACAATACCCTGCGCAAGGCCATCAACGATGGCCAGGTGATGTTCATCGACCAGCATCTCTCGGAAACCGTCGAGCAGATGCGCGCCAACCAGATCGCCCGGCCGGACATCGCGGTGGTCGAAGCGGTCTCCATCACCGAGAAAGGCCACATCGTTCCGACTACCTCCGTGGGCAACTCGGCCAACTTCGTACAGTTCGCCAAGCAGGTGATCGTCGAGATCAACACCACCCTCAGCCCCGAGCTGGAAGGGTTGCACGATATCTACCTCCAGGAAGAGCGCCCCAACCGTACCCCGGTCAACCTGCTGAAGCCCGATGACCGCATCGGCACCACCGCCATCGAAGTCGATCCCTCGAAGATCGTCGCCATCGTTTTCAGCGACCTGTCCGACTCGCCGTCCAACGCCCTGCCGGCGGACAGCGAAACCCAGGCCATCGCCGACCACCTGATCGAGTTCCTCAAGAAGGAAGTGGATGCCGGTCGTCTGCCCAACAGCCTGCGCCCCCTGCAGGTAGGTATCGGCACCATCGCCAACGCGGTGACCAGCGGTCTAGTCAAGTCGCCTTTCACCGATCTGGTCCAGTACTCGGAAGTGCTGCAGGACTCCACCTTTGAACTGTTGGATGCCGGCAAGCTGAAGTTCGCCTCGGGCAGCTCCATCACCATATCGGCTCCCTGCGCCGAGCGCGTCTTCGGCAATGTCGCCAAGTACAAGGACAAGCTGGTGCTGCGTCCACAGGAAATCTCCAACCTGCCGGAAATCGTCCGTCGCCTCGGCACCATCAGCATCAACACCGCATTGGAATTCGACATCTACGGCAACGTGAACTCCACCCATGTAAGCGGCAGCAAGATGATGAACGGCATCGGCGGCTCCGGCGACTTCGCCCGCAATGCGCAACTCGCCGTGTTCGTGACCAAGTCCACCGCCAAGGGCGGGGCCATTTCCAGCGTGGTGCCGATGGTCAGTCACGTCGACCATACCGGCCATGACACGGATATCCTGGTCACTGAGATTGGTCTGGCCGACCTGCGCGGTCTGGCGCCGCGCGAGCGCGCCCGCGCCATCATCGACAATTGCGTGCACCCGGACTATCGCTTTGCGCTGAACGACTACTTCGAGCGCGCCTGCGCCAAGGGCGGTCAGACCCCGCATATCCTGCGCGAAGCCCTGGAGTGGCACATCAACCTGGAAGAGCGCGGCAACATGTTGTCCAAGGGCTGATCGCCCGAGGCTCGCTCGACCCTGAAAACCGCGGCCGCCGGGCTGCGGTTTTTATTTGTATGCCGGAAAGACTTCCGACGTATTTGCGTTCAGTACTTGTTGTCGCCGCCCATCTCGATGATGAGTTTCTGCCCGAGGCGATCGATATGCTCCCTCATGTTTTCGTCGAGCATGTCGTTGAATTGGTTGGTGTACCACTTCTGCAGCCTGTCCCCTTCCGCGGCCAAGTCCTGGAACAGACAGGAAGCCTCATAGGAGCTGACGCGGGCAGCGGCATAGCGTAGAGCTGTGCTGACATGTCCCAGCCCTTTGTGTTTCTCCTTGAAAAGGCGGTTGGCCAAATCAGTGAACTCGTCGGCCAGGTCGAAAATCACCATATTGTCTTGAGCTTGCCGCCCCAGCAAAGTGCAATCTTTGCACCATGCAACCATTGCACTCATACTGCGCCCATGCCAACGATCAAACGCCTACCGACCTGCACCATCACCCTCTATGCGGGGGACTACCTGCCGCCACACTTCCACGTACGCATGCAGGACGGCCGCGAAACCCTGGTAGAAATCGCCACTCTGTCCGTGCTGTCCGGTCGCATCGCCCGCCGCGAGCTGGCGGCAGCCTTGGCCTGGGCCACCGAGAATCAAGCGCTGCTGAGTGCCAAATGGGAGGAACTGAATCCATGAGCAACCGCCATTTCACCCTAACCGGCGTCGAGGTCGTGGCGCCTTCCACCCTGCACTTGGACTACGCCGACGGTGCACGACTGACGGTCGACTTGGCCGACACCATCGAACGTCATCCCATCCTGGCCCCCCTGACCGATCCAGCGGTGTTCGCCAGCGCGGCAGTCGGCGAATGGGGCGGCAGTGTGGTCTGGAGCGACGATGACGCCCTGGAGCTGGCCGCCGACAACCTGCGCGCCCGCGCCGTGGAACAAGCCGGCGGCTACTCGCACGAACTGATCTGGAACTGGATGGCCCGACACAAGTTGAGCCTCGATGGCGCCGCCGAGGCCCTGGGGCTGAGCCGCCGCATGCTCGCCTACTACCGCAGCGGTGCCAAGCCGGTACCGCGCACCGTGGCCCTGGCCCTGCTGGGCTGGGAAGTCGAGCAGCACAGAGCCGCTTGACCATGAACGAAAACCCCGGCCCTGGGCCGAGGTCTACCTTCAGTTATATGCTGACCAGGGGGGCCGGCCGGACCTGATCCCCGAGCTGACCTACAGCCTGACCGGCATCAAGGACGAGATCGACGCCATCACTTGGCTGGGCTCGCATATGGCGCACAGCTTCACGGCCGACGCCTACACCATTAGCCTGAAGCTGGAGTCCAAGCTGCCGGACGGCGATGAAGTACTCGACTTGGCGGAGGAGGTCGGCGACTACACCGGGGTGCTGGCCTGGTAGCGGGACGCAACTGGGAAGCAGGTCAAGGTCACCCAAGGCGACCAGATCAAGCCCAAGCGGCTGACGCCGCTCTACACGAGCAAGGCGGCACAGCGGGCGGTGCAATGGGAGTGGAAGAAGATGTAGGCGACAGGCGTAAAAAGACCTTAATTAAGTGTGTGTAGTATGCATAGTACTATCGCCTTCCCTATCTTTGGTGTGTGCTATACACACCATCAAGACGGCGAAAGAGACTTAATGAAGTACAGAGGTCATCAAACGGCTTGAGCAGGACTGCCGCGCCTCCTACGCATGAACGCTTCAGCGTCATGCGCTAGTCGAGCGGCTGCCCTAACTTTCTCGGGTCGTCCTGGTTCTCGATGTAGCGCAGCAGCGTTGCGAGGCTGGCTCGTCCACCCACGCTGATCAGCGCGTAGGCGTTGTTCCAGAAATACGGCTTCCAGTAGTACGGCGCCAGCTCGCGGGCGAACTCGTTACGCATGTGACGGGCCGACACTGACTTTATGTTCTTCACCAGATCCGACAGCCTGACCGTGGGATGGATCTCGAACAGTAGATGCACATGTACCGCAAGGTGCGCCACATCAACGAGCGGATCGCCCAGATCATTTCCAGGCGCCTGGTGGCGTTCGCCCTGGAGTACGAGGCGGACGTGATTGTGCTGGAGCACTTGAAAGGCTGGCGGCTCAGGGCCGGCGTGAAGCGCAGCTCTCTACGCCAGCGCTTTCACGGCTGGCTGCATCGCCGGCTGGCGCAGTTGACCGAAGCGAAGATTGCCGAGCGGGGAGGTCGCGTCGAGTGCGTCTACGCACGAGGTACTTCGTCCTGGGCGTTCGACGGCTCAGGCCAGCTCAAGCGCGATCCGAAACGGTACGAGCTGGCAACGTTCGCCAGTGGCAAGCGGTACAACTGTGACCTCAACGCCAGCTACAACATCGTGGCCCGCTAGTGGGCCTGGAAACTCAAGCTGACCGGCCGCGAGGACGGGCAGTTGCCAGAGGACAGAAGCTCCTTTGGCAAACCGGGAATGCCGGTCACGTTCTCAACGCTCTGGCTGCAGGAGCAGGAAGCCTCTTATCAATGCACTGCATGATGAGGGGGAGCATTCACCGTCTGACATTTATGAACCTTTGTGTAAATAAGTGAGCGCTGACGATGCCACTGCCGGGCAATCCGGCAGCGTCCCCATTTGGGCATGCAAATATCGGGCAAGTCCGGCGGTTCGGTGGATGCGCCATATGCGGTCGGGCTGGTAAATGGCATGTCGGGAGGCGGGGCAGGTGGACCCAGCCGGCAAACCCGGTCGGCAGCGGTTGCGGATGAACCCTCTCCTACGGGGCAGTCGAATGGATTCCCACGCTCCTTCTGCCCCTTGGAATGTGGGGAGCGAACCGTGCATGCCGCCTGCACACATCCGCCCGGCGGTCCACCGAATCTGGCCGGTGGGCGGGCGAGCCCCGCCGATTCTGTTCCTGCACCCTGTCCGGCGTGTGCCCGCCCCGCGCGCTTTCCTCAGCGCGGATAGAGCGGCGGCAACTGGCTGCGTTCGCGGGCCGTGTCCACGTCCTGGGCTGGCGGCAGATCGCGGATCGCCTGCCAGAGATCCTCGCCTTGCCAGCGCTGGCCGCTTTCGCTGTAGAGCGCGCCGTTCAGGCCGTCGAGCGCGTCCGACAATGGCACGAAACGCGCCGCCATCGCCGCCAGGGTTTCCGGTTGCTGACGGGCCCAGGCGTCGAGGGCCTGGCGGGTCGCCTGGGTGTCGTTGGCCTGGCAAGCGCGGTGCAAATCGTCGAGCAGGCGCGGGTTCGGCCAGCCGGCGGCGCTGCGCAGGACCGCCGGCTGGCGGCGCGCGCGCCACCAGAGGGTGAAGCCGAGCAGGGTGGTACAGAACAGCAGGGAACTGGCCAGTTGCCAGGCCCAGAGTGCCTGCCATGGCGGAGGGCTAAGGGCGGCGCTGGGTTGTGGCTGCTCCTCGGCCAGCATCGGATTCTTCGCGACCATCAAGGTACGCGCCGGTAGCCGGGTGTGCTCCAGGCGGTCGTGGGCGGTGTTCCACCATAGCACTTCCTGTGCCGGCAGTTCGATGCGGCCGTCGCGGGTCGGCACCAGGGCCTCGCGTTCCTCGCGGCTGCCGATCAGGCCGCGCTCGCCGGCCTGGCTAGCCAGTTGCGGCTGCTCCGGGTAGCGGCGCAGGCCCTCGACCGGCGGGCCGGCGAGCGGTGGCAACTGAGCGCCGCTCAGTCCGTCGGCCCTGAGGGTCAGGTGGCGGGTCAGCGATTCGCCGGCCCGCGCCTGTTCCGGCGCCGGGCTCCAGCTCTCGCTCAGCACGAGGCTGCGGGCCGGCAGCCAGGGGGCATCGGCCGGATATTCGGCTGGTTTGGCTTTGACGGTCAGATGGATCGCCGGCGACTCGACGCGGATCTGCCGGCCGCTGTGCGGGCCGAAGGGCAGCAGGCCGTCGCGGTCCGGGAGGCGGCTGACTTCGGTGGCGGTGAAGGCCTGGGCAGGGATCAGCAACTGGCCGCTGCGTTGGGGAAAGACCGCGTAGCGCATCTCGATCACTCCGTGACGCACGCCGTTGACGCTGGTCTCGTAAGTGCGCGGCACCCCGAGCGCTTCGATGCGGGCATCGGCCATTTGCAGCGGGCTCAGGCTACTGTCGTCGTAGAGCGACACCGAGTGGTAGATGCGCAGGGTGAGCACGACCTGGGCCTGCACGTAGGTGCTTTCCTGGTCCAGGCTGGCGTCGATGAACACCGGCGCCAGCCTGGCCGGATCGCTGTCCACCTCGCTTTCGCGCACGTGCAGGACGATCGCCCGAGTCTGGCGATCGCCCAGGCGTAGGGGCGGTATCGTCAATTGGCCAGGATGCCTGGGTTGCAGCGTGACGAGCCACTGGATGGTTCCGGGCGATTCGCCGCCCGTGCTGCCCGGGCGGTTGACCTGGCGGGTGCCGAGTACCTCGAAATGCGCTTCGAGAGGCCCCAGGTCCGGCTTGCCGGGGGGCGCCGGGTCGGTGCTTTCCAGGGTCAGTTCGAGGGTTTCGCCGGCGTCGAGGTGAGTGCGGTCGACCCGGGCAGTGAGTTCCTCGCCCTGGGCCGTCCAGGCCAGCAGGCAGAGCAGGAAGGCGCGGAGCAGGCGATTCATGGGCTGGTTTCCCGGTGCTGTTGCTGTTCGTACCAGAATTTGCGCCGCAGCAATTCTCCTGGATTGTCCGGGATTTGCCGCAGCCATTGTTCCAGGGCCTGGCGACGTTCTTCGGTGACGGGCGCGGACACAGCTCCGGCGGCCGCGGCGGGACCCGGCGCCGTATCGCCCGCGGTCTGCTCCTCGGCCGACAGCGAGCCGGGCGTGCCCGGCTGCGCCGTCGTCTCGTCCGGGGCTGCCTCCGCTGCGGCCTGAGGGGCCGTCGTGTCCGCCCGGGTATCGTTCTGCCCGGCCTGGCCGGACGGGCTGTCCTGGTTCGGCGGGGTCTGCTGCCGCTCGGTACTGCCATCGGCGTCGGGCTGACGCGTTTGCCGCTGGCGCAGCAGCGCCTCGACCAGCGCCTTGTTGTGCTGCGCCGCTTCCAGCGCCGGCTGCAGTTCCAGGGCGCGCTCGTAGGCGTCCAGCGCGGCCTCCAGTTCGCCGGCCCGAGCCAGGGCGTTACCACGGTTGTAGTGGGCGGCGGCCCCCTGGCCCTGGGCGAAGCGCTCGGCGGCGGCGGCGTAGTCGCCGGCCTGGTAGAGGGCCAGGCCCTGCCATTGGCTGTCTTCGAAGCGCCGCGCGGCCTCGCCCGGCCGGCCGGCCTGGAGCAGAATGCGGCCCTGCTGGTCGGGGCGCAGCCACAGATCGGTGAGCTCGAAGGCCTGGCCGGGCCGGGGCAGGACGAACAGCAGGGGCAGGGCGAGCAGCCAGCCGCGCCGGCCGGCGCAAGCGGCCAGCAGGAGCAGCGGCAGTAGCAGCCAGTGGCCCTGGTCGGCCCAGGCATCCAGGCGTGTCGTCTGGTCGCCCTCGCGCAGCAGTCGCCCCTGGAGCAGGCCAAGTCGTTGCAGGTCGCGGTCGTCCAGGCTGGCGCTCTGGTAGCGCCCACCGAGGCTGTCGGCGAAGCGCGCGAGTCCGCCGCTGTCCAGCCGGGCGAGGAGGATCGCGCCCTGTTCGTCCTTGAGGAAGCTGCCGTCCTCCAGGGCGATGGGTGCGCCGTCAGGGCTGCCGACGCCGAGGATGGCGAGGCGCTCGCCGTCGTCGCCGAGCGCCTGGGCGATGCCCCGGCGTTCCCGTTCGTCCAGTTCGCTGCCGATCAGCAACAACTGGCCTCGGCCCTGAGCGCCCTGTTCGAGCAGGGCCAGGCCGCGGGCCACGGCGAGGTCGGCGCGCTGCCCGGCGACCGGCATGAGCGACGGGGCGAGGGCGTCCAGCAGGTTGCGGGTGGTTTCCAAGTCGTCGGACAGTGGCACCAGGGTGTGCGCGCTGCCGGCGTAGACGACCACCGCGGTCTGCGCCTCCTGGCGTGCCTCGAGCAGGTCGAGCAGCTTGTGCCGGGCCAGCGCCAGGCGGTTCGGGGTGACGTCGCCGGCGAGCATGCTCGGAGTCAGTTCGAGCAGTACCACCAGCGGATCGGTGCGCTTCAGGGAGCTTTGTTCGATGCGCTGCCAGCTCGGCCCGAGCAGGGCCAGCAGGACGAGCAGCCAGCCGAGCCCGAGCGCAATCCATGGCAGGCGGCTACCGCGTCCGCTACGCGCGCCGAGCAGGGCTTGGTGAAAGGCCGGCGGCAGCAGCAGTTCCCAGTGTCCGGCGCGCCGTTCGCGGCGCCACAACCGCCAGAGCAGCCAGGCGAGCAGGGGCAGCAGGAGCAACCAGTCGGGGCGCAGCCAATGCGGCCAGAGGATATTCATCGGCGCGTTCCTCGCGAGCGCGGCGGCCAGAGGCTGCGGGCCACCGGTAGCAGGCCGAGCAACAGTGCCGTGGCCAGCGGCCAGGGATACAGCGGGCGGGCCGGGCGCGCCTGGGTCGGTAGCTGGGCAACCGGCTCCAGGCGCGCGAGGGTTTCCTCGATGGCGCGCAGTTCTTCGCTGCTGCGGGCGCGGAAGTAGCTGCCGCCAGTCTCTTCGGCGATGGCGCGCAGGGTCGGCTCGTCGAGATCCAGTCCCGGTGTCAGGCCGATCAGGCCGAGCGGTCCGTCCTGTTGGGGATCGGCGCCGATGCCGATGGTGTGGATGCGTACCCCTTCCGTGGCGGCTAGGTGGGCGGCGACCGACGGAGCGATCTCGCCGGCAGTGTTGGCGCCGTCGGTGACCAGGATCAGCACGCGGCTCTGCGCCGGGCGCTGGCGCAGGCGCTTGAGGCCCAAGCCGATGGCGTCGCCGATGGCGGTGTCCTTGCCGGCGATGCCGATCGCGGCCTCCTCCAGCCAGGTGCGCACGGTCCGGCGATCGAAGGTCAGCGGCGCCTGCAGGTAGGCCTGGCTGCCGAACAGGATCAGCCCGACGCGGTCGCCCCGGCGGTCCTCGATGAATTGGCCGAGCAGGTGCTTGACCAGCTCCAGGCGGCCGACGCTCTCGCCCTGCCAGTACATGTCGGCGTATTCCATGGAGCCGGAAACGTCTACCGCCAGCAGCAGATCGCGGCCGCTGGCGGGTAGCGGCTGGGGTTCGCCGACCCATTCGGGGCGCGCGGCGGCGCCGAGCAGCAGCAGCCAGAGCAGGATAAACGGCGCCTGCTGCCGCCAGCCCGGCAGGCGCAGGCGGGCGCGGCGGCCACTGAGGCTTTCCAGCTCGCCGAGGAAGCTCACCCGCAGCGCCGTCTCGCCGCTGTCGGCCGGTGGCAGCACGAGGCGCAGCAGCCAGGGCAGCGGGGCGAGCAGGAAGACCCAGGGCCAGGCGAATTCAAACATGCCGGCGGATCCAGATTTCCACGGCCTGGTAGAGCCCATCGATGGCCTTGTCGTCGAGCCGGCACTCGGCGCGGTAGCTGCCCTCCACCAGGATCATCCAGCGGGTCAGGCCGGCGGCCGGGCAGCGGCTGTCGAGATAGGCCAGCCAGGCGCGACCGCTCAGGGTGTGGCTGTGGTTGTCCGGGTAGTGGGCGCGGCAGAGGCGCTTGAGCAGCGCGTTGAGCTGCTGCAGCCAGGGGCCGGCGGGCATGCCGTAGGGCTTGCTCAATTGCGCCAGTTCCTCCAGGGCGGCGATGCGCAGCGGATCGAGGATCTTTTGCGCCGCCGCCACCGGTTCCACGCCAGGTAGCCGCGGGCGCCGCCACTGCAGCCAGCAGAAGACGGCGAGCGAGGCGAGGGCGACCAGCGCCAGCAGCCACCAGCCGGGGGCCGGCGGCCACCAGGGAATGGCCGGCGGGGGAATCGGCGGCAGCAACTGGTCGAGCGGGTTCATGGCCGCCATACCGGTCGCGGCCGTAGGCGCTCGCGCAACTGCTCGATCAGTTCGAATTGCGTGCTGAGCGGCAGCAGCAGACTGCCGAGGCGTTCGGCGAGGCGTTCCCAGCGCGCCTGGCGCGCCTGGCCGAGGCTTCGGTAGGCCTGGCGCAGCCCACTGTCGTGGGTGTCCAGCTCCAGTTGTGCGCCGTTCTGGGAAAAGCGCAGCAGGCCGGCGGCGGGCAGGGCGTGATCGAGGGGGTCGGAGAGCGGCAGCAGCAGCAGTTCGCTGTGCCGGCCGAGCAGCAGCAACTGGCGCTCGGCGGTATCCGACAGCGCCCGCTCGTCGCACAGCACCACCACTAGGCTGCCCGGACGCAGCACCTCGCGGGTGCGGCGCAGGGCCTGGCCGAAGCCGTCTGGCTCGTCCGGCAGTTCGCCGTGCAGGGCGTGGTTGGCGCGCACCAGGCGGTTGAGCAGTCGCAGCAGGCTCTGCTTGCTGCGCCGCGGCTTGATCTCGTGGGGCGCGCTGCTGCCGAACACCAGCCCGCCGACCCGGTCGTTGTGTTCCAGGGCGGCCCAGCCGATTAGCGCCGCGGCCTGGGCGGCGAGTACCGACTTGAACAGCCGCGAGGAGCCAAAAAACAGTTGCCGGCTCTGCTCGACGAGGATGAAGATCGGCCGCTCGCGCTCTTCGTGGAACAGCTTGGTGTGCGGCTCCTGGGTGCGCGCGGTGACCCGCCAGTCGATGTTGCGCACGTCGTCGCCGGCCTGGTAGACGCGCACTTGGTCGAAGTCCACGCCGCGCCCGCGCAGCCGCGAGTGGTGCGCCCCGAGCAGCGCGTTGCGGCGTGCCGCGCTGGAGAACAGTTGCAGTTCGCGCGCCCGATGGCGGATCTCGATCAGCTCGCCCAGGCCGACCCGGATACCGTCCGCCGCCGCCAGCGTGTGCATTCAGGCCACCGCCACCACGTCGAGGATGCGCTGGATCGCCCGGTCCTGGTCGACCCCGGCGGCCTCGGCCTCGAAGGAGAGGATCAGGCGGTGGCGCAGCACGTCGAACAGCACCGTCTGGATGTCTTCCGGGCTGACGAAGTCGCGCCCGGCCAGCCAGGCATGGGCGCGCGCGCAGCGGTCGAGGGCGATGGAGCCGCGCGGGCTGGCGCCGTAGGCCAGCCATTCGCCTAGTTCGGCGTCGAAGCGCGCCGGCGTGCGCGAGGCCATCACCAATTGCACCAGGTATTCCTCCACCGCGTCGGCCATGTACAGGCCGAGGATCTCCTTGCGCGCGGCGAAGATCGCCTGCTGGCTGAGCCGGTGCTCGGGCCTGCTCTCGCCGTGGAGCGCTTCGCCGCGGGCCTGCTGGAGGATCTTGCGTTCCACCGCGGCGTCCGGAAAGCCGATCTTCACGTGCATGAGGAAGCGGTCGAGCTGGGCTTCGGGCAGCGGGTAGGTGCCTTCCTGCTCGATCGGGTTTTGCGTGGCCATCACCAGGAACAGCGGCGACAGCTCGTAGGTGCGCCGGCCGATGGACACCTGGCGCTCGGCCATGGCCTCGAGCAGCGCCGACTGGACCTTGGCCGGGGCGCGGTTGATCTCGTCGGCCAGTACCAGATTGTGGAAGATCGGCCCCTGCTGGAAGACGAAGCTCCCGGTTTCCGGACGGTAGATCTCGGTCCCGGTGATGTCCGCCGGCAGCAGGTCGGGGGTGAACTGGATGCGATGGAATTCCGCCTCGATACCCTCGGCCAGGTCCTTGATCGCCTTGGTCTTGGCCAAGCCGGGAGCGCCTTCGACCAGTAGGTGGCCGTCGGCGAGCAGGGCGACGAGCAGGCGGTCGATCAGCTTTTCCTGGCCGAGGATCTGTCCGTCCAGGTATTGCCGCAATGCCACTAGCGCTTCTCGATGATCCATCTCTAACTTCCGCAACGAAATGATCGCAGGCTGCCGCGGGACAGCGGGCGCCAACTTTAAAGCAAAACGGGGCGCCGTGCTGCCATACTGATGGCCCGTCGGTCCGGCGGCGCTTCAGTGTCCGTCCCGGCGAGCCCGGATCGCCGCGATCAGGCGTTCGCTCAGTGCCGGATAGTCGTGGTCGTAATGGTGCCCGCCCGGCAGCGCGAGTTTTTCGCCCAGATTCTGCGGCTGGGTGCAGCCGCTTTCCGCGGCCTCCTCGGTGCCGTAGACGCAGAAAACCTTGGCCGCCGGCAGACGGGCCATTTCCGGGGCGGTCGGGGCATCCTGGCCCGCCGCGCCGAGCCAGCCCTGGACCTGGATCTCGAAGCTGCCGCTGCGCCCCAGAGCGAGCAAAAGCAGGTTGTCGATCGAGGCCTGGTCGGAGGCGTCGAGACGATTGTAGATGGCCGGCAGCACATCGGCGCCGAACGAGAAGCCGATCAGCACGAAGCGCTTGGCGCCCCAGCGTTCGCGATAGGTGCGCAGAATCCGGGCGAGGTCGGCGGCGGCCTGTTCGGGCGACTTGCGGTTCCAAAAATAGCGCAGGCAGTCGACGCCGACCACCGGGTAGCCGCGCTTGGCTAGCTCGGCGGCGACGTCGCGGTCGAGGTCGCGCCAGCCGCCGTCGCCCGAGTAGAAGATCGCCACCGTGTCGCCCGCCCCGGCGGCCGGCACCTCGACCAGCGGCAACGGATCGGCGCGCCCTTCCAGCAGGCGGCCGAGGTTGTCCAGCAGGAGGCGCTGGACGGGCGTGCCGTAGTCGGCGATCTGCGTGTCGGCATTGGCCTGGGCGCGGGCGAAGCGGGCGCTGGCGTCGTCCGGGTTGTCGTTCCAGATCGCATGCCAGCGGCCGTGCGGCGCCTCTGGCGGCAGGGCCTCGGGACAGGCGGTTTGGTCGAGGCGAAAGCCGATCGATAGCGCCTGCGCCCGGTCGTCGCTCTGCGCGGCGAGCCAGCGCCAAGCCAGTTGGGCGCCGGGGCCGTCGCCGGCGACCAAGTCGGCCGGTCCGCCGAGCTGCGCCAGGGCTTCGTCGAGCCGCCGCAATTGGCGCCGGCAGTCGGCTCCGTCCTGGTCCAGGACGGCCAGCCGGGCGGCGTGGGCGCCGGCCATTTCGAGCAGGCGTTCGGGCTGCGGGCGGGCTTCGGCGGACAGCAGCAGAATCACCCGCTGGCGTACCGGGCCACCGGGCTCGATCAGTTGCAGCGGGCTGCCGTCGGCGAGGCTGCGCTGTTCCTGGCTCGGCGCCGGCTGGCGGAGCAGGAGCCAAGCGACGCCGGCGGCAATCGGCGGAAGGGCGGCGAGCAGGAGAAAGAGGGCGGAATATCGGCGCATCAACGTTTCACCAGTCCAGAAAGGCCGCCGGCGATCAGCGCGGCGGTGTCGGCCAGGGCCAGCAACGGATCGATGCCGGCGGGCACCGCGAGATAGCGCGGCTCCCACTGCGGATCGAATTTCTCCTTGAAGCGGCGCAGGCCCTGGAAGTTGTAGAAGTATTCGGAATTCTCGAACAGCAGCGCGCCGAGGCGTTGCGGCAGCGGTGCGCCGCGCCGCGGCAGCATGCCGGAGAGCGGCACCATGCCGAGGCTGAAGAAGTCGCCGCCGCGCTCTTTAAAATGCAGCAGGATGCCGAGGATGAGAAATTCCATGGTCAGCTTCGGTGCATCCGGATGCACGCGCATCAGGTCGAGGCCGGCGGTTTCCGGGCTGTCGGTTTCCAGCAGGTTGGCGAAGGCCACCGGGCGCCCCTGATGGTGCGCCACCACGATGCGGAAATACTGCAGGTAGTCCGGGCTGAAACGGCCGAGGGAGAAACCCTTCTCGCGGCCGGTCTTGCCGGCCAGCCAGGCCCTGGAGATCTCCTCCAGCTCGGCTAGCGGCGCCTGGCCGCGCTCGTGGAACACCAGATCGAGGCCGTCGCGCCGACAGCGGTTCCAGGTGTAGCGCAAATCCTTCATGTGCTTGCCGGGGTTGTCGAGGTCGAAGTGGCGCAGGTCGACCTTCGCCTCTTCGCCCAGCTTGATAGCGATCAGGCCGATATCCATGTAGTGCGGCAGGTTCTCGGCGCGCACCTGGTAGAACACCGGCCGTCGGTAGTGCAAATCGCACAGGTCGCGGAACTGCCAGATCAGGTCGGCGCGCTGCTGCGGTGTGCCTACCGGGTCGAACAGCGCCACCATGCTGTGCCCGCGCCGGGCGTACATGAGGAAGGCGTCGCGCGCGGAGTCGAACAGCAGCGCCTTGTCGCCGGACAGCGCCAGCGCGCCTTCCGGCTGCTGCGAGGCGCGGACCGCGGCGAAGGCCCGTTCGAGGTCCGCGGGGCCGGGCAGGTTCTGCGGCGGCGGCGGGCTGCGCAGCAGCCAGACGAGGCCGACCACCAGCAGCGTCAAGCTGCTGCCCAGCAGGGCGCGCAGACCGCGGGGAGCGTTGCCGTCTAGCGCGAACTGCCACCACAAGGTGTGGCTGTAGGGCAGGTCCTGGTAGACGAACAGCAGCAGCCAAGTGCTGGCTACTAGCACGCCGAGGGTTGCCAGCATGATCGGCGGCGAGCCGGGCAGTTCGAGCAGCCGGCTGGGGCGGTAGAAGGCTTTGCGGAACAGCGCCAGCAGCGCCGCGATGCCGATCAGCACGCTGGCCTCCTCCCAATCGAAGCCCTTGAGCAACGAGAGCAGGGCGGCGGCCAGCAGCAGCACCAGGGTCAACGCCCAGGCCGCCGAGAGATGCCGGCGCAGGCCCTGGGCGAGCAGCAGGCAGACCACGCCGATTAGGCTGGAGCCCAGGTGCGAGAGTTCGATCAGTTGCAGGGGCACCAGGTAGTTCAGTGGCTCCAGGCGCTCGTCGAGGCTCGGCGTGGCGCCGGAGAACAGCAGCACGATGCCGGCGATGAACACCTGCACGGCCAGCACCGGCGCGGCCAGGCCGGTGGCCAGGCGCAGGCCGGCGCGGGTCAGCCGGCGGGCTTCGTTGCCAAGTAGCAGCAAACAGGCCAGTACCAGCGGCAAGCCCGTGTAGATCACCCGGTAGAGCAGCAAGGCCGCGGCCAGCGGCGCCGTGCCGACGCTCTGGCCGAAGGCGGCGAGCAGCACCGCCTCGAACACGCCGATGCCGCCCGGCACATGGCTGAGCACGCCGGCGGCCAGCGCCACCAGGTAGACCAGCAGGAAACTGCCGAAGGCAGGTCCCTCCGGCAGTAGGACATGGAGCACGAAGGCGGCGGCCACCACATCGGCGCAGGCGATCAGCAACTGCAGCAGGCTCAGGCGCCCCGAGGGCAGGCCCAGGCTGTAGGGGCCGAAGCTGGCGCGAATGACCTGCGGGTTCCGTTCGTCCGGCGTGGCGTGCCGCCAGAGGAACAGCGCCAGCGCCGCGTAGCCGAGCAGTACGGCCACCGCCATGGTCGCCAGGGGGCCGGCGGCCAGATGCAGGACGCGGCTCGCCTGCGGCAGGTCGAGCAGCGCGGCGCTAGCGGCCAGCAGCGGCAGTGTGCAGCCCAGCGACAGGCTGGCGAACAGGCTGATCCTGGCGATCTCTGCAGCGGCCACGCCCTGCTGGCCGTACAGCCGGTAGCGCACGGCGCCGCCGGTGAGCAGCGAGAGGCCGGTGGCGTTGCCGATGGCGAAGGCGCAGAAGCCGCCGAGCAGCAGGCTGGGAGGCGGCAGACGCACGCCGGCGTAGCGGCAAGCCGACCATTCGTAGCCGAGCAGGGCGACGAAACCGGCCGCCGTGGCCAGCAGGGCCAGCACCAGGTCGGTACCCGGTATGGCGAGCAGGGCTTCGTGCAGATGCTGGGGATTCAGGCTGTCGAGCAGGTGGCGACAGGCGATCAGCGCCAAGCTGAAGACCAGCAGGGTGAATAGCGAAGTCAAGACGGTGCGGTATTCGCCGAGGGGGCGGAGCCGGTGCACGAGGGCTTGCAGCGCCTTGATGCAGACAGAGATGGCCGATCGTTTGCTCAGGGTATTCATTGGGGCGTTTCCAGCTCCGGGGCTGCGTTGGCGGGGCTCGGGGAAGGATGATGAGAGGCGTTCCGGGCCGTGCTCCGGCATGGGGCAGGCATGGATGGGCCAAGGGCCGCCTATGCTACATCCAGGAGCACTTCGGGAGCACGACCATGGCGTTCTTCGTGGCGGACAGCAAGGCCGACTTTCTGGCGCAGTTGCGGGCGGCCCTGGGGGCGCATCTGGACGAGCGGCTGTTGCCGCCGGTGATGCTGTTCGCCGAGGAGTTCTTCGCCATGGTCGCCCTCGACGAACTGATCGAGCGGCGGCTGTCAGATCTGGTCGGCTGCACCCTTTCGGCTTGGCACCTGCTCGAACGCTTCGATCCGGCGCGGCCGGAGGTGCGGATCTTCAATCCCGACTACGAGAAGCACGGTTGGCTGTCCAGCCACAGCGTGGTCGAAGTGTTGCACCCGGATATGCCCTTTCTGGTCGATTCGCTGCGCATGGAGCTGAACCGTCACGGCCATGGCATCCACAGCCTGCAGGGCGGAGTCTTTTGGGTGCGTCGCGACGCCGCCGGTGGGTTGCTGGAGATCCTGCCTCGCAACCGCCAGGGCGAGGGCATGCGGCACGAGGCGCTGGTCTTCGCCGAGATCGACCGCTGCGCCAGCCCCGGCGAGCAGCGCGAACTGGAGCAGGCGCTGCAGGAGGTGTTCGGCGAGGTGCGCCTGGCGGTCGCCGACTTCGTGCCGATGACCTCCTGCGTGCGCGGACTGCTGGACTGGCTGGAGCGGGCGCGACTGGCGGTGGATGCCGGGGAACTGGCGGAGATCAAGGTGTTCCTGCGCTGGCTGCTGGAGGACCACTTCACCTTCCTTGGCTACGAGGAGTTCACCCTGGCCGACAGCCCGGACGACGGCGCGCGTATCGTCTACGACGAGCGCTCCCTGCTGGGGCTGAGCAAACGGTTGCGCACCGGGCTGGACCCGACCTGGCTGCACATCGAGCCGGAGCCCCTGCGCTACCTGCGCGAGCCGCTGCTGCTGTCCTTCGCCAAGGCCTCGCAGCCGTCGCGGGTACACCGTCCGGCGTATCCCAACTACATTTCCCTGCGCGAGCTGGACGAGGCCGGTCGGGTGGTCAGGGAATACCGCTTCATGGGCCTGTACACCGCCTCGGTGTACAACGAGAGCGTTCGGCACATTCCCTGGATTCGCCGTAAGGCCGCGGAGATCGAGCGGCGCGCCGGTTTCGACAGCAGTGGCCATCTGTTTCGCGAACTCGGCCAGGTGCTCGAGGTACTGCCGCGCGACGACCTGTTCCAGACGCCGTCGGACGAACTGTTGCGCACCGCGATCAGCATCGTGCAGATCCAGGAGCGCAACCGCCTGCGCCTGTTCCTGCGCAAGGACCCCTACGGACGCTTCATCTACGGCCTGGCCTACGTGCCGCGCGACGTCTATTCCACGGAGATCCGCCAGAAGATGCAGCAGCTTCTGATGGAGCGCCTGAAGGCCAGCGACTGCGAGTTCTGGGTGTATTTCTCCGAGTCTATCCTGGCGCGGGTGCAGTTCATCTTGCGCGTCGATCCCAAGGTGCGGGTCGATTTCAATCCCCAGCGCCTGGAACAGGAGATGATCCGCGCCTGCCGCTCCTGGCGGGACGACTACGCAGGCCTGATCGTGGAGAGCTTCGGCGAGGCCGCGGGCACGGGCCTGCTGGCGGACTTCCCGCAGGGCTTTCCGGCCGGTTACCGGGAGCGTTTCGCCCCCCATTCGGCGGTGGTCGACATGCAGCACTTGCTGTCCCTAGGCGAAGAGCGGCCGCTAGTGATGAGCTTCTACCAGCCGCTGCACCAGGACGACCGGCAACTGCACGGCAAGATCTACCACCTGGACAGCCCGTTGCCGCTGTCCGACGTGCTGCCGATCCTCGAAAACCTCGGCCTGCGCGTGCTCGGCGAATTTCCCTTCCAGTTGCGCCACCGCGACGGCCGCGAATTCTGGATTCACGACTTCTCCTTCAGCCTTACCGGCGGCGCGGAGGTGGACCTCCAGCAGCTTAACGACACCCTGCAGGACGCCTTCATCCACATCGTCCGCGGCGACGCCGAGAACGACGCCTTCAACCGCCTGGTGCTGAAAGCCTCCATGCCCTGGCGCGAGGTCGCCCTGCTGCGCGCCTACGCCCGCTACCTCAAGCAGGTGCGTCTGGGCTTCGATCTCGGCTACATCGCCGCCGCGCTGCTCAATCACAGCGACATCGCCCGCGAGCTGGTCAGGCTGTTCCGCACCCGCTTCTACCTGGCGCGGCGCATCGCCGGCGAGAACCTGGAGGACAAGCAGCAGCGCCTGGAGCAGGCCATTCTCGGTGCCTTGGACAGGGTCGAGGTGCTCAACGAGGACCGTATCCTACGGCGCTACCTGGAGCTGATCAAGGCCACTCTGCGCAGCAACTTCTACCAGCCCGATGCCGCCGGCCGGGCCAAGGGCTACTTCAGCCTGAAGCTCGACCCGCAAGCCCTGTCCGAGCTGCCGCGACCGGTACCGCGCTTCGAAATCTTCGTCTACTCGCCGCGGGTCGAGGGGGTGCATCTGCGCGGCGGCAAGGTGGCGCGTGGCGGCCTGCGCTGGTCCGACCGCGAGGAGGACTACCGCACCGAGGTGCTCGGTCTGGTCAAGGCCCAGCAGGTGAAGAACGCGGTGATCGTGCCGGTCGGCGCCAAGGGCGGCTTCGTCCCGCGGCGCCTGCCGGTCGGCGGTTCGCGGGACGAGATCCAGGCCGAGGCGATCGCCTGCTACCGGATCTTCGTCTCGGCCTTGCTGGACGTCACCGACAATCTCAGGGAGGACAAGGTGGCGCCGCCGGCCGGTGTGCTGCGCTACGACGGCGACGATCCCTACCTGGTAGTGGCCGCCGACAAGGGCACGGCGAGCTTTTCCGACATCGCCAACGGCGTCGCCGCCGACTATGCCTTTTGGTTGGGCGATGCCTTCGCTTCCGGCGGCTCCAGTGGCTACGACCACAAGAAGATGGGCATCACCGCCCGCGGCGCCTGGGTCGCCGTGCAGCATCACTTCCGCGAGCGCGGTATCGATGCGCAGAATGACCCGATCAGCGTGATCGGCATCGGCGACATGTCCGGCGATGTGTTCGGCAACGGCCTCTTGCAGTCGCAGAGCCTGCGCCTGCTGGCGGCCTTCGACCATCGCCATGTGTTCGTCGATCCCGATCCGGACCCGCGGGCGAGCTTCGCCGAGCGGCGCCGGCTGTTCGAGCTGTCGCGCTCTTCCTGGGCCGACTACGATCCGGCGCTGATCTCGCCCGGCGGCGGGGTATTCCCGCGCAGCGCCAAGAGCATCCCGGTCAGCGCCCAGATGCGCGAGCGCTTCGCCATCGCCGCCGAGCGGCTGACCCCTGGCGAACTGATCCAGGCCCTGTTGCGCGCGCCGGTCGACCTGTTGTGGAACGGCGGCATCGGCACCTACGTGAAGTCCAGCCGGGAAAGTCATGCGGACATCGGCGACAAGGCCAACGACGCGCTGCGGGTCAACGGCGTCGAGCTGCGCGCCAAGGTGGTGGGCGAGGGCGGCAACCTGGGCTTCAGCCAGCTCGGCCGGGTCGAGTACTGCCTCGCCGGTGGCGCCTGCAACACCGACTTCATCGACAATGCCGGCGGGGTCGACTGCTCCGACCACGAGGTGAACATCAAGATCCTGCTCGGCAAGGTGCTCGCCGCCGGCGACATGACCGGCAAGCAGCGCGACCGCTTGCTCCACGAGATGACCGATGCGGTGGCGCAACTGGTGCTGAACAACATCTACGAGCAGACCCAGGCGTTGTCCCTGGCCGAGCGCCGCGCGCGCCTGCATCCGGGCGAATACCGGCGGCTGATCGACGCCCTGGAACACGCCGGGCGGCTGGATCGCGCCCTGGAGTTCCTGCCCTCCGACGAGCAACTCACCGAGCGCCTGGCCAGCGGCACCAGCCTGACCCGCCCGGAGCTGGCGGTGCTGATTTCCTACAGCAAGATCGACCTCAAGGAGTCTCTGCTGGAGTCCGCGGTGCCGGACGACGACTATATGATCCGCGACATGCAGAGCGCCTTCCCGACGCCGCTGGTGGAGCGCTTCGGCGCGCTGATGCGCGGCCACCGGCTGCGCCGCGAGATTGTCGCCACGCAGATCGCCAACGATCTGGTCAACCACATGGGCATCACCTTCGTGCAGCGCCTCAAGGAGTCCAGCGGCATGGACGCCGCGGCAGTGGCCGAGGCCTACGTGATCGTCCGCGACATCTTCCACCTGCCGCACTGGTTCCGGCAGATCGAGGCGCTGGACCATCAGGTTCCCGCCGAGCTGCAACTGACCCTGATGGACGAGTTGGCCCGCCTGGGCCGGCGCGCCACCCGCTGGTTCCTGCGCAACCGCCGCGGCGAGCTGGACGCCGCCCGCGACGTGGCCCACTTCGGTCCGCAGATCGCCGCCCTCGGCCTGAAGCTCGACGAACTGCTCGAAGGCAGCACCCACAAGCAGTGGCAACTGCGCTACCGCGCCTATGCCGAGGCCGGGGTGCCGGAGCTGCTGGCGCGGCTGGTCGCCGGCACCGGTTACCTCTACACCCTGTTGCCGATCCTCGCGGCGGCCGATGTCACCGGGCGCGAGCCGGCGGTGGTGGCGGCCGCGCATTTCGCTGTCGGCGGCGCCCTGGAGCTGCCCTGGTACCTGCAGCAGATCACCAACCTGCCGGTCGAGAGCCAATGGCAGGCGCTGGCCCGGGAAGCCTTTCGCGACGACATGGACGGGCAGCAGCGCGCCATCACCATCGCCCTGCTGCGGATGGTCGGCGGACCGGAGGATGTCGAGGCGCGGGTGGCCCTCTGGCTGGAGCAGAACCAGCCGGCGGTCGAGCGCTGGCGGGCGACTCTGGCCGAATTGCGCGCGACTGGTGGCGCGGACTATGCGATGTTCGCGGTCGCCAATCGCGAGCTGGCGGACCTGGCGCAGAGCAGTGCCCGTACCGCGGGCGGGGCTTGAGGCGGCCCCGCCAGGCCCTCAGTGGAGCTGAGGGGGAGGCTCCCGGCGCGGGCGGAAGCGCTGCCCGTGTTCGGGTAGCCAGCGGTAGAAGAAGTAGAACTCGAACAGTGCGGGATGCGAGCAGTGGCAGAGGACATGGCCGGTGGCGTCCTGGGAGTCACCTTCGCACTGCAGATAACTCAACTCGAACATCGGGGACAGCGCGTCCCGCTCCTGCGGGCTGATCCGTACCCGCTTGCCGCGGATCAAGTCGACCGCCAGGGCGCAGAGCTTGGCGAGGGTGACGCTTTCCCTGGAAGCACCGTCGCCCGACGGCGTGGGCGGGGCGTCCATGATCCGGTTGCCCGGCCTGAATCTGAAGGGCAGACCGGTCTGTCTCCATTTTCTCCTGGCCATTGCGAACATCTCCTTGTCATGTACCGTCCATACCCTGGGGTTTCCGGGGAGCGTCCGCGGCCGGATGAGCGGCTGCGAACGGTTTTGCGCATTCCGCCACGCAATCTGGGGCGGACGTACGTGTGACCGGGAAACCGGAAAAAGGTTTGGCCAGATAGCTCGGGAAACTCTTGCCTGGGAGCGGGTCTAGGCCGGGTTTTTTCGGCAGCCGGAGATGGGCCGCCTCGGCGGCGGCCCGGGGCGGCCGTCATTCGGCGGGTTTGGCCAATTGCTGCAGCAGCGCCTCGTGGAAGCGCTCCGGTGCCTGGATCTGCGGAGAATGGCCGAGATCGGCGAAGGTCTGCAGGGTGGCTTTGGGAATGCGACCGGCCGCCTCCCTGGACAGCCGCGGATAGTCGCCGAGTCGCGGGCGCAGCTCCGCCGGCGCCGCATCCTTGCCGATGGCGGTGTTGTCCTTCTCGCCGATCAGCAGCAGAGTCGGCACCTTCAGTTGCTCGAATTCGTAGTACACCGGCTGGGTGTAGATCATGTCGTAGGTCAGCGCCGAGTTCCACGCCACGCGCTCTTTGCCCCGCCCCTGGAACAGGCCGGCCTGCATCTTTACCCAGCGGTCGAATTCGGGGCGCCACTGGCCGGCGTAATAGGTGCCGAGCTGGTAGTCGCGGATGCCCTCGGCGCTGGTGCGCAGTTCGTGGGCATACCACTGGTCCACCGTGCGGTAGGGCACGCCGAGCGCTTTCCAGTCCTCAAGGCCAATGGGGTTGACCAGGATCAGGCGCTCCAGTCGACCGGGATAGAGTAGGGCGAAACGGGTGGCGAGCATGCCGCCCATGGAATGGCCCATCAGGCTGTAGCGTTCGAGGCCGATGGACTCCAGCAACTCCCGAGTGTTGGCCGCCAGTTGCTGAAAGCTGTACTGGTAGTGCTGCGGCTTGCTGGACTTGCAGAAGCCGATCTGGTCCGGCGCTACCACCCGGTAGCCGGCCTTGGTCAGGGCGTCGATGCTGTCTTCCCAGGTCGCCGCGCAGAAATTCTTGCCGTGCAGCAGGACCAGCGTATGGCCGTTGGGTTCGGCCGGCTGCACGTCCATGTAGGCCATCTTCAGCGCCTGGCCCTGGGACTCGAAGGCGAAGTAGCGGACCGGGTGGGGGTAGTCGAAGCCTTCCAGCTCGGGCCCGTAGCCGGGGGAGTCGGCCGCCATGGCGGCGGGCAGGGCCAGGTACAGCAGGGCGGGGTAGAGCCGGCGGGACAGGGGCGATTCCTTCATGAGCATCTCCTTGGAGCGATAAGGCGATGGGCTCAGCCGGGCACGCGGTCTGCGGCCGGCGGCAGGTCGGCGGGAAAGTCGCTCGAGTTCGGCGCGCCGGCCCGGTGTAACCCTTCGCCGAAGGCGTTGGCCGCCGAATGGCGGCGGGGTAGCGGCAGGAACTCGGGGGCATTCCCGCGATGGACAAGGGCGACGAGACTTGACGGCAGAAAAGACATGCTCGGGCGGTCCATTGACGGGTAGAGGCGGGCAGTGTGGCAGATGACCGGTCAGGTGCCTACCGGGGGGCCGCGCCGGATTCCGTTGCCGTGTGGACAGATTGCAGGAGACTCGGCAGGCGGTCGGCTCAACAAAGCCGAAGACAACAGCGAAACGGCTCGACGCGCGATCTTTCTGTCCGGCACTGGCTGGGCATTTCATGGGATTGCCCCGCTCCGGAAGGATCGATGCGTCCATACGCACGGCGCGGCTATAATCGCCGCCCCACGCCACTCTTCGAGTCAAGCCCGCCCATGTACACCTTGGCCCGCCAGCTGCTGTTCAAACTCTCCCCGGAAACCGCCCACGAACTGACCATCGATCTGCTCGGGGCCGGTGGCCGTCTGGGTCTCAACGGCCTGCTGTGCCACCGGCTGGCGAGCCTGCCGGTACGGGTGATGGGGCTGGACTTCCCTAATCCGGTCGGCCTCGCCGCCGGACTGGACAAGAACGGCGACGCCATCGACGGCTTCGCCCAACTGGGTTTCGGCTTCGTCGAGATCGGCACCGTGACGCCCCGGCCGCAGCCGGGCAACCCCAGGCCGCGGCTGTTCCGTCTGCCGCAGGCCGAGGCGATCGTCAACCGCATGGGCTTCAACAACCTGGGTGTCGACCATCTGCTGGCGCAGGTCCGGGCGGCACGCTACAGCGGCGTGCTCGGTATCAACATCGGCAAGAATTTCGATACCCCCGTGGAGCGGGCGGTGGACGACTACCTGATCTGCCTGGACAAGGTCTACACCCATGCCAGCTACGTGACGGTCAACGTCAGCTCGCCGAACACTCCCGGCCTGCGCAGCCTGCAGTTCGGCGACTCGCTCAGACAACTGCTCGAAGCCTTGCGCCTGCGCCAGGAGAAACTGGCCGGGCGCCACGGCCGGCGCGTGCCGCTGGCGATCAAGATCGCCCCGGACATGAGCGACGAGGAGACCGTGCAGGTCGCCCGGGCGCTGCTGGATACCGGCATGGACGCGGTGATCGCCACCAACACCACTCTCGGCCGCGAGGGCGTCGAGGGGCTGGCGCATGCCGGCGAGGCCGGCGGGTTATCTGGTGCGCCGGTGCGCGAGAAGAGTACCCATGCGGTGCGGGTGCTGGCCGGGGAACTGGGCGGAAGGCTGCCGATCGTCGCGGTCGGCGGCATCACCGAAGGGCGCCACGCGGCGGAAAAGATCGCCGCCGGAGCCAGCCTGGTGCAGATTTATACCGGCTTCGTCTACAAGGGGCCGGCGCTGATACGCGAAGCAGTGGAGGCCATCGCCGCGCTGCGGGGCGAGCAGCCGCTCGGGACGCATTGAGCCGCAACGAGAAAGGGCTCCCGAAGGAGCCCTGTGGTCTTGAGGCCCGGCGCCCGCGCTGGGCGTCGAGATGAGAGAATGCCGTGATCCCCCGTCAGCCTACGGCACGCAGTTGGTTCAGGCGATGGATACCCGCCGTGCCGGTGAGGCCGTCCCAGTTGTCAGCGCGGCCCTCGCGCCAGCCATTGAGCCAGGCCTGTCGAGTCGCAGGGTGGGTGAAGGGACAGAGTTCGCGGGATTTGCCATGAATACCGTTCTGATAACCACGCAGAAAAGCCCGTTCCAACGGATCACGCTTAAGTCTTCTCATAGGGTGTTGCCCTCACTGTTGACTGTTATGTCCCATTGGCCTCATGGCGAGACCTGGCGGCCTTGGCTGCCGACGAAACCGCTGCCGGCGTCGCGGTTTCTCCCCCCACCGTTGCGGCGGGGGACTGATCGATTTCTATCCAATAGGTTCTGGCCTGTGAATGACTGTTTTGTCATAAGAAAGAAACTTTTCCGGCTGCCAGGCGATAAAAAAATCACGGAAAATGGCCGCTGGCCTGCTAAAACCCCTCTAGTTACGGGCCTTTTAGGCCGAGCGGCGAGTAGGTGCCGCCGCCCATGGACCCCGCGTCGCCTGCTGAAGACATGCGACAAAGTGTCACATTGCGGGTCTGTCAAAATCAAAAGGCGTGCCAGCAGGCACGCGCTAACTGCCTGAGGCACTGGAAGACTCCCATGTCGGATCGTTATGAACTCGTTCTCACCTGCCCGAAGAGCCTGGAAGGTCTGCTCGCCGAGGAGGCGGTCGGCTTGGGCCTGGCCGAGGTCCGCGAGCAGGTCGCCGGGGTGCGGGGCCTGGGCGACCTGGAAACCGCCTACCGGCTGTGCCTTTGGTCGCGTCTGGCCAACCGTGTGCTGCTGGTACTCGGACGCTTTCCGGTGGGCAGTCCCGACGAACTGTACCAGGGCGTGCAGACGTTCGACTGGCAGGATCACCTGTTGCCGAGCGGCAGCCTGGCGGTGGAGTTCAACGGTCATGGCTCGGGCATCGACAACAGCCATTTCGGTGCGCTCAAAGTCAAGGACGCCATCGTTGACCAGTTGCGCCGGCACAGCGGCCAGCGCCCTTCGGTGGACAAGCTCAACCCGGATCTGCGTATCCACCTGCGCTTGGAACGCGGCGAGGCGGTACTGTCCCTCGATCTTTCCGGCTATAGCCTGCACCAGCGCGGCTACCGCCTGCAGCAGGGGGTAGCGCCGCTCAAGGAAAACCTTGCCGCGGCCATCCTGATCCGTGCCGGCTGGCCGCGCATCGCCGCCGCGGGGGGCGCGCTGGTCGACCCCATGTGCGGGGTCGGCACCTTCCTGGTCGAGGCGGGAATGATGGCCGCCGACCTCGCGCCCAACCTGCGGCGCGAGCGCTGGGGCTTCGGCAACTGGCTGGGACATGTCCCGGCACTGTGGAAGAAGTTGCATGCCGAGGCCGAGGAGCGCGCCGCCGCGGGGCTGGCCCGGCCGCCCCTGTGGATTCGCGGCTACGAGGCCGATCCCCGGCTGATCCAGCCGGCGCGCAACAATATCGAGCGCGCCGGGCTGGACGGCTGGATCCGGGTCTACCAGGGCGAACTGGCCACCTTCGAGCCGCACCCGGACCGTGGCCAGACCGGTCTGGTGGTGTGCAACCCGCCCTACGGCGAGCGCCTGGGCGATCCGGCCAGCCTGCTCTATCTCTACCAGCATCTCGGTGAGCGCCTGCGCGGCCGTTGCGAGGGCTGGGAGGCGGCGGTGTTCACCGGGGCGCCGGAGCTGGGCAGACGCATGGGCATCCGCAGCCACAAGCAGTACGCCTTCTGGAACGGCGCGCTGCTGTGCAAGCTGCTGCTGTTCAAGGTAGTGCCGGAGCAGTTCGTCACCGACCGCAGCGAGCCGGCGCCGGGCGATGCGCGGATGATCGGCGGGCAACTGGTGGAGCGGCCGCCGGCGGTGCGCAGCGCGCCGGCGCGGCTCTCCGAGGGCGGGCGGATGTTCGCCAACCGCTTGCAGAAGAACTTCAAGAGCCTGGGCAAGTGGGCGCGCCGCGAAGGCATCGAGTGCTATCGGCTGTACGACGCCGACATGCCGGAATACGCCCTGGCGGTGGACCTGTACCGCGACTGGGTGCATGTGCAGGAGTACGCGCCGCCGCGCTCGGTCGATCCGGAAAAGGCCCAGGTGCGTCTGCTCGACGCCCTGGCGGCGATTCCCCAGGCGCTGGACATCGATCCGGCGCGCGTGGTGATCAAGCGTCGCGAGCGCCAGGCCGGCAGCAGGCAGTACGGGCGCCAGGATCAGCAGGGGCGTTTCATGGAGGTCGGCGAGGGCGGCGTGAGGCTTCTGGTCAATCTCACCGACTACCTGGATACCGGGCTGTTCCTCGATCATCGTCCGCTGCGCCTGCGCATCCAGCGCGAGGCGGCCGGCAAGCGCTTCCTCAACCTATTCTGTTACACGGCGACAGCCACCGTGCACGCGGCCAAGGGCGGCGCGCGTGGCACCACCAGCGTCGATCTGTCGAAGACCTACCTCGACTGGGCGCGGCGCAACCTAGCGCTGAACGGCTTCTCCGAAAAGCACCGTCTGGAGCAGGCCGACGTGATGGACTGGCTGGCCGCCGACCGCGGCGAGTACGAGCTGATCTTTATCGACCCGCCGACCTTCTCCAATTCCAAGCGCATGGAGGGGGTGTTCGACGTACAGCGCGACCACACGCGCCTGCTCGACCTGGCCATGGCCCGCTTGGCCAGGGGCGGGGTGCTGTATTTCTCCAACAACTTCCGCAAATTCCAGCTCGATCCGCTGCTCGCACAGCGCTATGCGCTGGAGGAGATCAGCGCGCAGACCCTGGACCCGGATTTCGTCCGCAACCCGAAGATCCACCGGGCTTGGCGGCTGCAGGCGAAACAGCGGGATTGAGGAAAGCGGGCCGCCCCGCCGGGAGAGCGGCCGTCGGGGGTCAGCGCTGGGCTGTGGTGGACGACTTCGGCTGGCGGTACAGGTCGACCAGCACCTGGTCGAGAATCGACGAGGCGCCCCAGGGACGCGCGTGGTTGAGGATGGCGACCACCGCCCAGGTGTCGCCGTTCTGGTCGCGGCTGAAGCCGGAGATGGCGCGCACGGTGTTCAAGGTGCCGGTCTTGATGTGCGCCTCGCCGACCAGAGGCGTGCGGCGCAGGCGCTTGCGCATGGTGCCGTCCATCGCTACCAGCGGCATGGAGGCGATGAACTCGGCGGCGTAGGGGCTGTGCCAGGCGGCCTTGAGCATTTCGGCCATTTCCCGGGCGCTGATCCGTTCGGTCCGCGACAGGCCGGAACCGTTCTCCATCACCAGATGCCGCGGGTCGATGCCCTTGCGCGTCATCCACTGGCGCACCGCGCGGTAAGCCGCCTGGGCGTCGTCGGCATCGGTGCCGTTGCGGTACTGCCGGCCGATGCTGAGGAACAACTGCCGGGCCATGGTGTTGTTGCTGAACTTGTTGATGTCGCGAATGATCTCGACCATGTCCGGCGAGGAGGCGCGAACCAGCAACTGCGCCTGCCGGGGCACGTTGCCGACGCGGTCCTGTCCGCGGATGCTGCCGCCCAGCTCCTGCCAGATGGCGCGCACGGCGCCGGCGGCATAGGTCTGATGGTCGAGCGGGGCGATATAGCTCTGCGCGCTGCAGCCGGCCGGTAGCTTGCCGGTGACCACCATGCTGTAGCCGCTCTGCTGCGGGACCAGGTTGTAGCGCACGTCCGGCCAGTCCGGACAGGCGCCGGCCGGCAGCGCTTGCACCTGATTGTCGATGCTCATGCCGGCGATCGGCGGCTCGATGCTGATCTGTACCTTGCCGGGCTCGGCACGGGCGATGAAGCGCAGAGCCTTGAGGTTGATCAGCAGGGAGTCGGGCTCGACCAGGAAGGGCCTGTTGCTGTCGCCGCCGTCGTCGTTGAAAGAGGGCAGATGGGGCTGCACGAAGTGGCTGCGGTCGAGCACCAGGTCACCGCGCACTTCGCGCACGCCATTGGCGCGCAGGTCGCGCATCAGCAGCCACAGCCTTTCCATGTTCAGCTTGGGGTCGCCGCCGCCTTTAAGGTACAGGTTGCCATTCAGCACGCCGCCCTGCAGCGGGCCGTCGGCGTAGAACTCGGTATGCCACTTGTGGGTCGGGCCGAGCAGTTCTAGGGCGGCGTAGGTGGTCACCAGCTTCATGGTCGAGGCCGGATTCAGGGGCACGTCGGCATTGAAGTAGGTCGGGACGCCGGGTCCGGTGAGTGGCAGTACCACCAGGGATAGGGCGTCGCCCGGGAGTTTGTGGGCGCTCAGCGCCTGCTGGACACTCTTCGGCAGCGTGGTGTTGATCTGGGCCGCGCTCGCCGACAGTGCGAGCAGTAGCAGCAGGTTGGCAATAGCCAGCCGGCGTAAGGTTGCAATCATCAAAGGTGCCCCTCCGACTCAGGGCTTACGATGCGAAATGGGTGAAGGGTCCGGCTACTTCCGGCAACGGGCTCGCATTATGCCCGAAGCGAGGCGGCCGATGCGCAAGGTCATCCGTCGCCGGCTCAGCGCGGTAGTGCATCCGTGTCGGTGCAGTCGGCGTGCCAGCCGCCCAGACGGCGGCGGATATGCAGGGAAAGCGCCACCAGCAGAGCCAGCAGCGCACCGATCAGGCTGCTGATCAGCCGCTCGCGGCTCAATTGCCAGTCCTGCGCCAGGCTCTCGGCCAGCAGCAAAATGCAGAAGCCCATCTGCAGCACGTAGAGGCTGTAGCGGCCGACCTGGAAGGCGCGGTTGAGCAGGATCAGCGACAGCGCCAGGGCGACCATTTGCGCCGGGTTCCGCAGGCCGTGGCCGAGCAGCACCAGCAGGCCGGTGGTGAGCAGGACGGTCAGGGCGATCTTGAGGGCGCGCGGCAGCCGGCCCTTGAGGTCGATCTGCAAGCTGGCGACCACCGCCACGGTCAGCCAGTGGCCGCGCGGCTGTCCGGACAGATTGACAAGCAGCCCGGCGAGGCCGCAGACCGTGGCGCAGCCCAGGGCATAGAGCCGCCATTGCGGTTGCGGCAGGCGCAGCGCATGCCGGCGCAGCACCTTCAGCACGCTGGGCAGGTGTGGCATGTAGGGCCACAGGCGCAGGCCGTGCAGGCCACGCAGGCTGAAGGCGAGCAGGGTCGCCCAGAGGCCGCCGAGGGTGAACAGGGTGGCCACGGCATAGGGATTGGGCATGCTGCCCAGGCACTGCTGGCCCTGGCCGAGACACAGGCAGATCAGCATGCCGAGACCCAGCTTGCCGGCCTCGCGGCCGAAGCGCTGCAGCCAGGCGAGTAGCAGGCCACCGGTGGCGAAGACCAGCAGGCTCTCGAGCGGGCCGGGTGCGGACCAGAAGCCCAGGCCCGCGCTGCAGGCGCCGAGCAGGGTCAGCAGGAGCATGCGCAGCATGCCGAAGCGGTGCAGGGGGTCGGCCTGGGCGGCGAGGAAGGCACCGATCGAGGCCCAGAGAAATCCGGAGTGGCCGCTGAACAGCCCGAGCAATAGGGGCAGGGCGCAGCCGAGGCCGGCGACGATGGCCGCTCCCCAGGCGGGGGTGGCCGTCCAGCGGTGTCGGGAGGGCAAAAAGCGGAGCATCGGCTGCGTTCCTTCCTTCTACGGAGCGGCCGGGCGGTCCGGGCCGGTGGGCTCCTACGCGGGACCGGAAAGGCCGGTCATTTGCCGGGCCATCTCGGTGGCGTAACCGTCGGTCATGCCGGCGATGAAGTCGATCGTGCGCAGGAAGGCGTGGTATAGCGGCCACCGCGGGTCCGGTGCGTTGTTGCCAAGTAGGTCGAGGATGCGCCGATTCTTGAACGATGTCCGCCTGCCGCCGTGCTGCTCCAGCGCCGCGCCGCAGAAGGCGTCGAGCAGGATCTCCAGGGTGGTGTAGGCGCCGATCTCGTGGAGGGTCTTGCGCTTGTCGTGGAAGATCTTCTCGCGGGCGACGCGCTTGGCCTGTAGCACGCAATCCTTGGCCGGTCCGTGCATGTGTTCGACCAGGTCGCCGGCCAGGCTGCCTTCGAGCAGGGCCTTCTGCTGCTCGACGAAGGCGCGGGCCGCCGCGTTGGTCAGGTGCTCGATGGCCTTGCCGCGCAAGATCGCCAGTTTGCGCCGCCGCGAGTCGCGCGGACCGAGCTGGCGGTAGGATTCCGGCAGGTCGTCGCCGACCAAGCCGAGCAGCAGGGCCTCGACCTCGGAGTAATCCAAAAGCTCCATTTCCAGGCCGTCTTCCAGGTCGATCAGCGCGTAGCAGATGTCGTCCGCCGCCTCCATTAGATAGACCAGCGGATGCCGCGCCCAGCGCTGCTCGCCCTGCTTGGGCATGCCGAGTTTCTCGGCGATCTGTTCGAGCAGCGGCAGTTCGCTCTGGTAGCAGCCGAACTTGTGTTTCTTGTAGCCGGGGGCCTGTGCGTAGCGCGATGCCCAAGGGTATTTGAGGTAGGCGCCGAGGGTGGCGTAGGTCAGACGGGTGCCGCCGTCGAACTGGTGGTATTCCAGTTGGGTGAGTACGCGAAAGCCTTGGGCGTTGCCCTCGAAATGCAGGAAGTCGTTGCGTTCCGCGTCGCTCATGCCGTCCAGCCAGCCGCGTCCGGCGGCCTGGTGGAACCAGTGGCGGATGGCATCCTCGCCGGAATGGCCGAACGGCGGGTTGCCGATGTCGTGAGCCAAGCAGGCCGATTGGACAACCATGCCGAGGTCGGCGGGGCCGCACCATTCCGGTAGGGTGTCGCGCAGCACCTCGCCGACCCGCATGCCTAGCGAGCGGCCGACGCAACTGACTTCCAGGGAATGGGTCAGGCGGGTATGGATATGGTCGTTGCTGGACACCGGGTGCACCTGGGTTTTGCGGCCCAGGCGGCGGAAAGCTCCGGAAAAGATGATGCGGTCGTGGTCCTTGTGGAAAGGGCTGCGGCCCAGTTCATCGATGCTGTGCACCGATTTGCCCAGGCGTTCTCGGGTCAATAGGGTTTGCCAGTCCAAAGCCGTTCCTCGTCGTTCGGTGGGCAGCTACTGCGGGAGGGCGGCGCCCGGATCGCCGCACGACTGCCAGCGCATCCTTGGGCAGTGCGCGGAATCCGTCAAGCCTGGGACTTTTGCGGCGGTTTCGGTGGGCGGATCGCGCGGTACTGCCTGAGGCCGGCACTGACCAGGGGATAGAACTCCAGGGCGAACAGCGCCATCGTGCGCAAGCGGCCCAGGCGCTTGCCGAATAAGGTCAGCAGGAGCGCCGCGCCCACCGCCAGCGGCTTGCTCCTGCCCGGTCGGGCGCGGTCGGGTGCGAACAGGTTGCCGAACTGGCGCAGCGGATGGCGCAACGGCTCGGCGTGATAGTCGAGTTGCTGGCGCTGCATCTCCATGCGCAGGCGCACCAATTCCTTGCGCATTTCCAGCGCGCTGCGGCGTGGTGGACTCATGGCAGCAGCTCCCGGTTGCGCGCCAGTTCCTCAAGGGTAGCCTGGAAGGGATGCTCGCTGCGCTGCGCCAGTTTCAATGCGCGGGCGACGCAGAACAGCAGGGCCAGACCGTAGACGAGACATAGGGCGAAGATGGCGGTCAGACGGTGCTCGTCCCAGAAGGCGACGACCACCGCCGCGGAAAGGCCGATGAGCAGCATCAGGCCGAACAGCAAGCTCAGGCTGGCGAAGAGGAACAGGCGGAAGACGTAGGCCTTCTCCTCCTGGAGCTCGATGCCCAGCAGCTCCAGGTGGTTTTGCAACAGGCCGAGCAGGGCGTCGCCGAACCGTTTCAGGGACGGCTTGCGGTCTTCCCCGGACGGCAGCGATGGCGGGACATCCATTGAAAACGACTCCTCCCGGTGTTCAGCGGCGGCTGGCCAGCAGGCCGAACAGCACTCCGACCCCGGCGGCGATCCCGAGTGCCTTCCAGGGATTGCTGTGCACGTAGGCCTCGGTGGCCTCGATGGCTGCCTGTCCCTGCTCGCGCAGGCGTTCCTCGCTGTCCTTGAGGGTCGCGCGGGCGCGTTCGAGGTTGCCCTCGATCTTCGCCCGCAACGCATCCGCCTCATCGCCGCCTACCGCAGCGCCCTGGCGCAACAGGCGCTCGGTGTCGTCGAGCAGGGCATGGAATTCGTCGATCACCGCCTGCTGGGCGCGCTGCAGGTTGCGCCGGTGCACCGAAGCCGATGCACATGGCTCCCAAGTGGCGGCGGAGCTGGCGGAAGTGGTCGACTGGGACTGGCTGCTATCGATGGTCATGCTGGATGGTCCTCATCATATTGGTGGGCAATGGCCGCCGAGTGCCGATGGCGACCAAGCGGGCCGCGCATCCGGGCGGCTTGTGGTTTCGCCATAGGTTGTCTTGGTTGCATGCTAAACTTCAAGCCTCCTGTCGTTAGGAGACCCGCATGCTTCCCGAGTGCCAACTGTTCGGAACCCTCGGCTGCCATCTCTGCGAGCAGGCCGAGGGGCTGTTGATGTCTTTCGTCGAGCACGGCCTGCAGGTCGAGCTGGTCGATATCGCCGAGGACGAGAGCCAGGCCGAGCGCTATAGCCTGCGCATTCCCGTGCTGCGGCGACGGGATAGCGGCGACGAGCTGGACTGGCCTTTCGGCGCGGAGCAGGTGGCCTCCTTTCTCCTCCGACCGGGCTTCAGCGTCTGCTGAGCTGATTTTTCCGATTGCTGCGCCATTGCCAGGGCGGACTGATCTCGTTTTGCGGCAATCCCCAGAGACCGCGTTTCTGCGACTTGGCTTCGGCTTCCAGTTTCGCTAGCTTCGACTCGCCTTCGGTTCCCGCGTAGGCCCAGGCCAGTCCCTGGCGGACCAATTCCTCGTTGATGAGGGTTTCGCCGAAATAGACACGGGCGGTCTTGCTGCCATAGCGTCGCTGCTCGACGATTTCCAGTTTCACGTCCTTGTTGTAAACCATTCGGAACAGTTGCAACTGGGCCAACTGTCCGTAGGGCTGGTCGAGCTCCGGGGCATCGAGATCGGCCAGGTTGACTTCAATCCGCTGCTTGGCCGGGGTCAGGCAGGTCAGGCTGTCGCCATCCTGTACACGGATGACCCTGCATGTCTGTTCGGCCGCCGGGAGTGGGAGTGTGAGCAGCCAGGCGATAACGCCGCACGCACCAGTAGCAATATGTTTATTCATTCAGTTCCGCGAGAAATTCCCTGTCTCTACGAGCTCTACGAGCAGGTGGGATAGCCTGTCACGCCTTGCGTGATCCTTTTTCTCGCATCCTCCAGGTCAGGGCTATCGAACGGGCTGATAAAAAGCCGAGGCTTTCCGCCTGACGGCCGTTTCTGGCACCAAGCGGTTACTGCTTTCGTTGATTGCCTGTCCGGGCTGGACTGCTCGTCCCGGAGTTCCCTGCCGTTACGAGCGGGGATGAATAGGAGAATAGTGGACCCCATAAGTAAGGCAAGGGCCGAGTGGGTCTATCTTGCGGCCTTGACGCTCGGACGGTTCGGGCCCACTGCGGTCAGACGGCGGGCTGCCGGCTCCGGCGTCTGCGTTGGAGCCAGGCGGAGGCGGCCAGACTGCCCAGGGTGATGCCCAGCAGGTCGGCGAACAGGTCGTAGTATTCGGCCGAGCGATAGCCACTCAGCGCCTGCAGGGCCTCGATGACGATCCCATAGAGAAACAGGCCGGACGGCACCAGGTAGCGATGTGTGGGAAAACCCAGGCGACCGAGCAGGCCCAGTACGCCGAAGGCCAGCAGATGGTTGCTCTTGTCCCAGCCGGTATCCAGCGGTGGGCTGGTGTCCTTCGCCAACGCCAATACCAGTACCACCACCAGGCAGGCGAGGAAGGCCAGGCGCCAAAGGAGGAGCTTGCCGGGAAGGCGCGCGACGGGCGCCGCGGACTTTCCGTCAGGCGCCCGCTTCGGCATGCAGCGCCTCGTAGGCCGGAGCGGCATGGATACCCACGGCAGACGCCAGTCGCAGCGTCTCTTCGAGATCGCAGGCGTAGACCAGTACCGCTTGCAACTCGTCGTCCAGGGGAGCGCCGAAGTCTACCAGCACGTAACCGCCCTTTTCCGGGTAGAGGCTGCTCAACTGCACCTGGATGCGGTTGAGCGCCTTCAGCGGCTCCACCTTGTGCAACTGCTTGGGTTTGAGCACGAAGGACACCTGCGGGCCGAACGAGGCGACGACCTGCTGGAACAGTTCTTCGTAGGTGTCGCCCTGGAACAGCACCGTCTCCGGCAGGCTGCCGACCACCACCCATTCGCCCAGGGGAATGGGAAAGCCGTCGTCGTAGTTGATGTCCGGATTGGCCGCGAGGAAAGCCTGCGGATCGGCATAGGCTTGCGCCGCCTCTTCGGCGATCCGCGCGATTTCCTCGCCGTCGAGGCAACCCGAGCTGACATTGCGGATGAGTTCCTGAAGCTGATCTTTCATGGCTGCCCTAGTGACTTGGAGAGGAGAGGGTGGCGATGCCCCTGTAGAGTGTCGGGCGGGGCGCCATCCGCGATTCGAATTCTAGCCTATTCGCGCTTCGTGATCGGTCGTGGAACGGCCCATGATCTCCCGATGCGAGGGAAATGAGCCGTTATCCGGGCATACCCTTTGCGGCGGCGACGACAGGCCTTTATTTCCTGTCGGAGTGATCTCCGGCCCGAGAAGCCGATCCGTCTTCCTGGCGCGCCCGGAAAACCCTGGCTGCAACCGGCCGAGCGGTTGGCATCGTGCTATGTGCCAGTAGCTACCAATCCGGTGTTTTTCGCGTCTGCGGGGATGAGGCGTCGGATGGCTGTCGGTCGGGGAGGAACTGTGGCTTTCTTCCGTTTCTGCGAATATGGGCGAGCGAGGGAAGCGATTCTGGCACGATGCGCCCTGCGTTTTGTGTCCGCGAGATCTCGAGCGAGCCTTCGTCAGACTTTCGCATTGAAGTGCTTTACATCTCCAGGGCAATCGCATGAAGCGCTCGCCCGATACCGGACTGGAAAAGTTGTGTGAGCCTTGGCCCGGGGCCGAATGACCGGGCGCGCTTTCTCTTTGGTTACTTTCTCTTTGCGCGCGCAAAGAGAAAGTGACTCGGCCGGGGGCCGAAACAGGGACTGTCCGGCCCCTCGGCAAGCAGCCGGCTGCGCCGGGGTTCCCTCGCTCCGGCGCCGCTCCGAGGGGCGTCGCACAAGGGGCATCCATGCCCCTCGTACGACTCTCGCCGCCTCCCCGCGGCTCGCCCCTCTACGTGACGCTTGCGCTTGGCCTTCTGAACGGGAGTCGGGCTCCGGGTTGCCTGAAAGCGCTTTCGTTCTTGCGGCACGACCTGTCAGGTCGCGCCGGATGCCCCCTTCAGGAGGCCGAGCAGAATCGTCGTGGAAGGGGTCGAGCGGCAAGGATGCCGCGAGAGCCGCGAAGGGCCATGGCATGGATGGCCCTTCGCGGCGAGCCCCTGGAGCGGCGATGCAGGGAGAGAACCCGGAGCGAAGCGCAGGGCCGGATGAGAGGGTGGCCTTCTTTTGGGTTACTTTTTCGTGGCCAGGCAAGAAAAAGTGACTCGGCCGGGGGGCCGAAACAGAAGGTATCCGACCACTCGGCAAGCAGCCAATGCACTGGATTTGAAGGCCACGCCGGAACGACCAAGCACACAACCTTTCCAGCCCAGTATCGCAGGCATTTCATGCGATTGCCCTGTTTACATCTCCTGCTTCGATCTTGTTATCTCGCTTTGACGGTATATTCTTCAGTGGTCCCCGGCTTGGCGGGGATGAACCCGGACAACCTGCGACGATTCGTGTAGTCGACGAACATTCCCCACTTGCGCGGGGCAGATGCGCAGGGACGGTGCGATCGGGCATGGTCGCGCAAGCGGCATGCCCGATTCGCCGATTCTTCCGGAAACTTTTCTCAGCGTGGTCCGATCTCCCGGCGCAGGGCGGCGATGCTGCGCTGGTGGGCGAGTTCCGCCGCAGTCCGCTCGTAGTGCTGGCCGCCAAGACGGGCGAAAGCGTGCTCGCAACCGGGATAGCCGTAAAGTTCGACATTTGCTCTGCCGCCGAGACCGGAGAGGATTGCCTCGCGTGCTTCGGCCGGGCAGAAGGGGTCCGCCTCGGCGATGTGCAGCACCAGGCGGCCGCGGATGTTCGCGGCCTCGTCCAGCAGGTGCTCGATGCCGACTCCGTAGTAGCCGATTGAACAGGCGGCATCGCTGCGGGCGGCGGTCAGGTAAGCGAGCTTGCCGCCCAGGCAGAAGCCGACGAATCCGGCACCGGCCGCCGTATCCACTGCCGGCATCCGGCGCGCCGCGGCGAAGGTGGCGATGATGTCCTCGACGCCCTTGTCGACATCGAAGCGGCCAAGCAGGGCGAAAGCCTTTTCCCGATCGGCTCCCGCGTAACCCAGCTCGACGCCGGCCTCGATGCGCCAGAACAGATCGGGCGCAAGGGCGACGTAGCCTTCTTCGGCATAACGGTCGGCCACGGCACGAATGTTGGCGTTGATGCCGAAGATTTCCTGCCCGATGACCACGGCGGGGCCGCGACCGCCCGTAGGCAAGGCGACATAGGCACCGAAGCGGCCGCTACCGTCGGCGGACTCGATCTGCAGGGTAGAGTTCATGCTTTTTCTCCTTTTTCAAAAGCTGTTCATGTGCATTCCGATCGTACGTGGAGGAGGCAGAAAGGCCGTTCATCTTGGATCGACTCGCCGTACCTGGTTTCACTGAGGATTCACTGCCGTCCGTGAGTCCTGTCACAGAGCGGTTTCCGGGAGCCGACAGACGGTTTCCCCAGGTTTGCCGGAATAAGTTTCCAAGCAACCGAAGATTTTTCCCGATGCAATCAGTTTGCAATAAAGCATTGCCAAGATTCCGCCCCATTCCAGCGATACGCCAACCATCCGTGTGTTTTTCAAAGTTCGATGAAAAGGGGAAATCCTTGATGATCCGCAAGCACTTCGCCGGTGTTGTCGCCAGCGCACAGGCGCTGGGCGTCCCGGCCCTGGCTTCTGCAGGTACCGTCGTGTCCGTCAGCGTTGTCGAAACCAGTACCGGAGAGTTCGTCTAATGAGCCGGCAGGAGAGGCGAGCAATAAGCAGGAAGTCGACGCTGACCCTGGCCGTGGTGGCCGGCACCCTAGGGTTGCCGATGACGGTGCAGGAAGCGGCAGCCGCTTTCATCGAGGATAGCAAGGCCAATCTGACTTTCAAAAACTTCTACATCAACACGGACGACCGCGAGCGGACCGCCAGCGGTAGAAATACCCCCCGTCAGGAAGAGTGGGGCCAGGGCTTTCTCTTCGAGTTCAAGTCCGGTTTCACCGAGGGCCCCGTCGGCTTTGGCCTGGACTTGATCGCCCAGCACGCTTTCCGCTTGGACGGCGGCGGTCGCCAAGGCAAGAACGTCGAGGACCTCGAGCGTACTCCGGGCACCATTTTCCCGCTGGAAAGCAACGGCAAGGCCAAGACCGACTTCGGTCGGGTCAACGCCACCGGCAAAATGCGCTTCTCCAAGACCGTAGCCGAACTGGGTGTCCTGCGTCCCAGACTGCCGGTGGTGGTCAGCAACGACGGCCGTCTGCTGCCGCAGATGTTCCATGGCGCGCAGATCACCTCCAATGAGATCAAGGACCTGACCTTGGTCGCCGGTAAGCTCGAGCACTCCACCGAGCGTAACTCGGGCGACAGCCAGGGCCTGTCCATCGTCGGCGCCAACAACATCGAGACCGGCAAGTTCAGCAACAAGTTTTACTATGGCGGCGCCGACTACAAGGTCACCAAGGACCTGATGCTGCAGTACTACTTCGGCAATCTGGAGGACTTCTACGAGCAGCATTTCGTCGGCCTGGTGCATAACTTGGCACTGCCGGTCGGCGCGCTGAAGACCGACCTGCGCTACTGGAACAGCGACTCCGCTGGTGCGAACTCGCGTGCTTCCGGGCGTACCGAGGGCTACAAGAGTGCCGGCTATTGGAGTGCCGGCGATCGCGACAGCGGCGAGGTCGACAACAATGCATGGAGCGCCCTGTTCACCTATACCCTGGGTGGTCACGAATTGAAGGCCGGCTACCAGAAGCTTACCGGCAACAGCGATTTCCCCTACCTCAACCAGGGTAGTCCATCCGTTCCGCTGATCACCGATGCCACGGTGGAGAAGTTCGCCCGGGCCGGCGAGCAAACCTGGCTGGCCGGCTATGCCTACGACTTCGCCAGGGTTGGCATCCCGGGGCTGAAGACCAGCCTGGTGTACTTCAGCGGCGACGATGTCGACGATGAACGTAACGGCGATGAAGAGTGGGAGCGCGACTTTCGCGTGGACTACGTCCTGCAGGAGGGTACCTTCAAGGGGCTCGGGTTCACCTATCGCAACGCAGCCGTGCGCGGCATCCGCGAGCGCGACGATAACCGTATGACCATCAGCTATACCTTACCTCTGATGTAAGTCCATGGTTCAGACGGGTAGCTGTCCGTCCAACCAATTTACTTGTTTCATCCGGTGTAATTTCGCCCCGCCTCGGTGGGGCTTTTTTTCATCCTGCCGAAGGGGCAGACTGCGGACATGCCGATCATCACGCTTGCCCGCCTGTCCGACCTTCCTGCCAGCGACTGGGACGCCTTGTTGCCAAAGTCGCAGCCCTTCCTGCGCCACGCTTTCCTCTCGACCCTGGAGGACAGTGGCAGCATCGGTGCCGGCACGGGCTGGCAACCGGCGCACCGGCTGTTCTACGAGGATGCGGGCCGTCTGCTGGCGGCGCTGCCGGCCTATGTGAAGACGCATTCCTACGGCGAATACGTGTTCGACTGGGCTTGGGCCGATGCCTGCCAGCGGGCCGGCATCCGCTATTACCCCAAGCTGCTCTGCGCGGTGCCCTTCACCCCGGTCGGCGGTGCGCGGCTGCTCGGCGAGACGCAGGCGGCCGGCATGCTACTCGATGCCCTGAGCGACGAATTGCGGGAGCGGGGACTGTCCGGCCTGCATGTGAACTTCACCGATCCGGCGGCCGATGCCCTGCTGGCCAGCCGCGAGGGCTGGCTGCAGCGGCTGGGCTGCCAGTTCCACTGGTTCAACCGGGACTACCGTGATTTCCAGGACTTTCTCGATGCGCTGGCCTCGCGCAAGCGCAAGCAACTGCGCAAGGAGCGCGAGCAGGTGGCGGGGCAGGGCATCGCGTTCGAGTGGCGCGAGGGACACCAGCTCGACGAAGCCGAGTGGGACTTTGTCCATGCCTGCTATGCCAATACCTACCGGGTGCGCGGTCAGGCGCCCTACCTGACGCGCCGTTTCTTCAGCCTGCTGGCCGAGCGCATGCCCGAGGCGATTCGCGTGGTGTTGGCCCGCCGGGGCGGGCGCCCGGTGGCAATGGCCTTCAGCCTGATCGATGGCGACAGCCTGTACGGCCGCTACTGGGGCTGTCTCGCCGAGTTCGACCGCCTGCATTTCGAAACCTGTTTCTACCAGGGCATCGAGTACGCTCTGGCCCAAAGGCTCGGTCGTTTCGACGCCGGTGCCCAGGGCGAGCACAAGCTGATTCGCGGTTTCGAGCCGGTGATCACCCGCTCCTGGCATTACCTGCTGCATCCAGGACTGCGCCAGGCGGTGGCGGATTTCCTGCGGCAGGAGGAGGTTGGTGTGCTGGCCTATGCGGACGAGGCGCGGGGGCAACTGCCTTTCCGGCAGGGATAGGGCGGGGTGGTTCGTCCCGCCCGGTTCGCTTTCAGAGCTTTTTCGCCGAGGTGATCAGCACCGGTTCGCGCGGCACGTTGCGCATCATGCCCCGCGTGCCGGTCGGCACCTGAGCGATCTGGTCGACCACTTCCATGCCGCGCACCACCTTGCCGAATACCGCGTAGCCGAAGTCGCGCGCGCCGTGGTCGAGGAAGGTGTTGTCCTTGTGGTTGATGAAGAACTGGCTGGTCGCCGAGTTCACCGCCTGGGGACGCGCCATGGCCAGGGTGCCGCGCACGTTGTGCAGGCCGTTGTCGGCCTCGTTTTTAATCGGTGGTTGGGTGGGCTTTTGCTGCATGTCGGCGGTGAAGCCGCCGCCCTGGATCATGAAGCCGGGGATGACCCGATGGAAGACGGTGCCGTCATAGAATCCGGCGTTTACGTAAGAGAGGAAGTTCTTCACGCTGATCGGTGCCTTCTCGGCCTCCAGTTCGATCTCGATTTCGCCGAGACTGGTTTCCAGCAGGACATGGGGTTTTTCCGCCGCCAGCAGGTTGGCGGCGAACAGCAGGCTGCCGGTGACAAGGGCGAGTTTCTTCAGCATGTCGGACTTTCCTCGTGGTACTGCAAAAGACGGGGGCATGACGTTGGATCGTGACCTAGGCCGGAGCGGCCTGCCGGATGATAGCTTCAGGCGCCAAGCAGGGGGGAGGCGAAGGGGGCATCCAGCGAGGCGCTGTCGAAAGTCTTGAGCAACTCCACAAGAACCCGCGTGGCCGGGCCGAGGGGTTTGTCCTTGTCGGCGTAGAGCTGAAAGCGCGGCCGATGGGTCGCGCCTTCCGCCAGCGGCAGAGGCTTGAGCAGGCCTTCGGCGAGTTCGCGGCGGATCAGGTGGCAGGGCAGCCAGGCGAACCCCAAGCCATTGCCGACGAAGGTCGCCGCGGTGGCCAGGCTGCCTACCGTCCAGCGCTGTTCGGCACCGAGCCAGCCGATATCGCGCGGTTGCCGGCGGCCGGTGTCGCGGATCACTACCTGCATCTGGCTTTCCAGATCGGCCGCGGTCAGGGTGCGCTGCGGACGGTGCAGGGGATGGTCGGGGTGGGCGACGGCGACGAATTCCACCTCGTTCAGCGGACTGCCCAGGTAGCCGGAGATGCTCAGGCTGGAGATGGCCAGATCGGCTCCGCCCTCGAGCAGCACTTCCTCGACGCCGGAGAGCACCTCCTCGCGCAGGCGCACGCGACAGCCTCGGCTCTGCGGCATGAAGGCGCTCAGGGCGCGTACCAGGCGCAAGGTGGGATAGGCGGCATCCACGACCAGACGCACCTCGGCCTCCCAGCCCTGTTCCATGTGGTGGGCGAGGTCTTCCAACTGGCCGGCCTGCTTGAGCAGTTGCCGAGAGCGGCGCAGCAGCACGGTTCCGGCTTCGGTCAGTACTGCCTTGCGTCCTTCGATGCGCAACAGCGGTACGCCCAGTTGCTCCTGCATACGCGCGATCGCATAGCTGACCGAGGACTGCGAACGGTGCAACGCTTCGGCGGCCTGGGCGAAGCCGCCGTGGTCGACCACCGCCTGCAGGGTGCGCCATTGGTCCAGAGTCACGCGAGGGGATTTCATGGGGATTTCCTCTGTCGGTCGCCGAAATTCTTGCTCTCGGGAGAGCCGGCTCGCCGACGAACTGGTTTCTGCAAGGAGGCTTTCATAGGCTGAACTACCAATCGGGTTTACCGATGATTCAGGGCGAATTTTTGCGCTTTTTTATCGATTTGTCTTTCCCTATCCTGAGCCCATCGACCCGCCCAACCCAAGGAGAAGCCCATGTCCCGTGTTCTGGTCATCGAAAGCAGCGCCCGTCAAGAAGGTTCCGTTTCTCGCCAACTCACCGCAGAGTTCCTGGCCCGCTGGAAGGCGGCGCATCCGAACGACGAGATCGTCGTACGCGATCTGGCGAACGAGCTGGTGCCGCATCTGGATATCGATCTGCTGGGCGGCTGGACCAAGCCCGCCGAACAGCAGAGCGAGGCGGAGAAGGCGGCGCTGGCGCGTTCCGAGCGACTGACCGGGGAATTGCTCGGCGCCGATGTGCTGGTGCTGGCGGCACCCATGTACAACTTCGCGATTCCCAGCACCCTGAAGGCTTGGCTCGATCACGTGCTGCGCGCCGGGGTGACCTTCAAGTACACCGAGAACGGCCCGCAGGGCTTGCTGAGCGGCAAGCGTGCCTTCGTGCTGACCGCTCGCGGCGGCATCTACGCCGGTAGCCCCCTGGATCATCAGGAGCCCTATCTGCGCCAGGCGCTGGGGTTCATCGGTATCCATGACGTCAGTTTCATCCATGCCGAAGGACTGAACATGGGCGGCGATTTCCAGCAGAAGGGCTTGGCCCAGGCCAAGGAGAAGCTGGCCCAGGTAGCCTGAGTTTCCCCGGACCGGCGTACTGCCGGGGGCCGTCCGCAGTCGCGCAATATTTCGCACTCCAGACGGGTGTTCCGCCACGAGTCAGGCTAGGCTATGCAGCCGTTTCATCCGACTTGACCGAGGTAGCCCCGTGTTTTCCCAATTCGCCCTGCACGAACGCCTGCTCAAGGCGCTGGCCGAACTGAATTTCGTCGAGCCCACGCCAGTGCAGGCGGCAGCGATTCCGCCGGCTCTGGAGGGGTACGACCTGCGGGTGATCGCCCGGACCGGCAGCGGCAAGACCGCGGCCTTCGTGCTGCCGCTGCTCAACGGCCTGATCGGCGATGCCCGACCGCGGGTGAGCATCCGCGCGCTGATCCTGCTGCCGACCCGCGAGCTGGCACAACAGACCCTCAAGGAGGTCGAGCGCTTCTCGCAGTTCACCTTCATCAAGTCCGGACTGGTGACCGGCGGCGAGAACTTCAAGGTACAGGCGGCGCTTCTGCGCAAGGTACCGGACATCCTGATCGGTACACCGGGCCGCCTGCTCGAACACCTGAACGCCGGCCATCTCGATCTGCGGGACGTGGAGGTGCTGGTGCTCGACGAGGCCGACCGCATGCTTGACATGGGCTTCGCCGAAGATGTGCAGCGCTTGGTCGAGTCTTGTGCCAACCGGCGGCAAACCCTGCTGTTTTCCGCCACCACCGGCGGTTCCGGGTTGCGCGAGATAGTCGCCAAGGTGCTGCGCGAGCCGCGGCACCTGATGCTCAACGCGGTCGGCGAACTCTCCGAGACCACTCGCCAGCAGATCGTCACGGCGGACGATCCGGCCCACAAGGAGCGCCTAGTGCATTGGCTGCTGGAGAACGAGACCTACCGCAAGGCGATCGTCTTCACCAACACCCGCGCTCAGGCGGACCGGCTCTACGGGCATCTGGTCGCCGTCGGCCACAAGGCCTTCGTCCTGCACGGCGAGAAGGACCAGAAAGACCGCAAGCTGGCCATCGAACGGCTCAGGCAGGGCGGCGCCAGGGTGTTGGTGGCCACCGATGTGGCGGCACGCGGGCTGGACGTGGACGGCCTGGATCTGGTGATCAACTTCGACATGCCGCGTTCGGGCGACGAGTATGTGCACCGCGTCGGCCGTACCGGCCGGGCCGGCGCCGAGGGGCTGGCGGTCTCACTGATCTGCCACAACGACTGGAACCTGATGTCGAGCGTCGAGCGTTACCTCAAGCAACGCTTCGAGCGGCGCGTCATCAAGGAGCTCAAGGGCAGTTATCAGGGGCCGAAGAGCCTCAAGGCTTCCGGCAAGGCCGCCGGCACCAAGAAGAAAAAGACCGACGACGGGAAGGGTGGCAAAAAGCCGGCCGCCAAGGCCGCCCCCCGGCGCAAGCCGGCAGGACCGGCGCTGGTCAGCCAGGATGGCCTGGCCCCGCTCAAGCGTCGCACGCCGGCGCCGGAATGAAGGCTATTCCCGCTGCAGGTAATGCACGCTAAACAGCGCCAACGGGTCGGTCCACATGGCCAGGGCATGGAAGCCGGCGCCATCGGCCAGGGCACGGAAGTCCTCGGCGCTGTACTTGTAGGAGTTCTCGGTGTGCAGGCTCTCGCCGGCGGCGAAGTGAAAGCGTTCGCCCTCGATCGTCACGTCTTGCGCGCGGCTGCTGACCAGGTGCATCTCGATCCGCGAGTCGGCCTGATTGAAGAAGGCGCGATGGACGAAGCTGTCCGGCTCGATGTCGCTGTCCAGTTCGCGGCGGATGCGCTCCAGGAGATTCAGGTTGAAGGCCGCGGTGACCCCGGCCCGGTCGTTATAGGCCGCTTCCAGCACGCTCCTGTCTTTGACCAGATCGACGCCTATCAGCAGACCGCCTTTCGCCGGCAGCAACTCGTGAAGATTGGCGAGAAAGGCCTGTGCTTCCCGGGGATCGAAGTTGCCGATGCTGGAGCCGGGAAAGAAGGCCAGCGTATGCTCGCTGGCGAAGCCGTCCGGCAGGTTCATCGGCCGGGAGAAATCGGCGCAGGCGGCATACACCTCCAGCCAGGGATAGTCGTCCGCCAGGCGCTGGGTGCTGGCGCACAGAAAATCCTCGGAAATGTCGATGCCCAGGTAGCTAGCGGGGTGCATGGCCTCCAGTAGCAGGCGCACCTTGCGGCTGGCGCCGCTGCCCAGCTCCACCAGACTGGCATCCCGCCCGGCGATACCGGCGATGTCACGGGCGGCGCGGGCGAGGATCAGTTCTTCGGTGCGTGTCGGATAGTATTCGGGCTGCCGGCAGATCTGCTCGAACAGCTCGGACCCGCGACGGTCGTAGAACAGTTTCGGCGGTGTCGCCTTGGGCCGCTCGGCAAAGCCGGCGAGCACCGTTTCGCGCAGGGAATGTTCGGCATTCTGCGAACGCTGGTCGTGGAAACGGATGGACAGTGGCACGCTCAAGCCTCCTTGGCCAGGCGCAGCCCGGCGAATTGCCAGCGCATGGCTGGGTAGAAGAAGTTGCGATAGGTGGCGCGGATATGCGCCCGCGGGGTGACGCAGCAGCCACCGCGCAGGACCATCTGCCCGCACATGAACTTGCCGTTGTACTCGCCGAGACCACCCGGCAGCGGCTTGAAGCCCGGGTAGGGGCGGTAGGCGCTGGCGGTCCACTCCCAGACATCGCCATACAACTGGTATATCGGCGCGGCCTGTGGCGAGGCGACTGGATGCAGGTGATCGCTCTCGAGGAGGTTGCCGGTGATCGGCTGGCTGCGGGCGGCGATTTCCCATTCCGCCTCGCTGGGCAGGCGGGCGCCGGCCCAGCGGGCATAGGCGTCGGCTTCGTAGAAACTGATGTGGCAGACCGGCGCCTGCAGGTCTAGCGGACGTAGGCCACCCAGGGTCATTTCCAGCCAGCAGCCGTCCGTGCGCTGCCAGTACAGCGGCGCAAGCCAGCCGGCCTGACGGATCAGGTTCCAGCCATCGGCCAGCCAGAATTCCGGGCGGGCGTAGCCGCCGTCGCCCATGAAGGCGAGGTAGTCGGCGCAACTCACCGGCCGGCTGGCTAGGCGAAAGCTTTCGAGAAACTGGCGGTGCCGTGGCGTCTCGCAATCGAAGGCGAAGCCCTCGCCGCGGTAGCCGATCTGATGCAGGCCGCCGGAGTAGTCCCGCCAGCGAGGCTCGTCCGGCATTTGCGCGGGGCCTGGCCGCAGGTCGGTGCGGTAGGCCGGCCGCAGCGGGTTCTGCGCGAGGATATGCAGGATGTCCATGAGCAGCAGTTCCTGGTGCTGCTGTTCGTGCTGCAGGCCCAGCTCGACGCGGCGGACGATCTCCGCGCCATGCTCTTCCGGCGGTTGGGCGAGCAGTTCGCCCATGGCCGTGTCGACGTGCTGGCGATAGCGATAGACCTCGGCCACGCCGGGACGCGAGAGTAGGCCGCGGCTGGCGCGGGGAAAAGGCTGGCCGTGGGTCTCGTAATAGGAGTTGAACAGGTGGTCGTAGGCTTCGTCCATGACCCGGTAACCACGCAGGAAAGGTTGCAGCACGAAGGTTTCGAAGAGCCAACTGACATGGGCCAGGTGCCATTTCGGCGGACTCGTATCGGGCATGCTCTGGATGACGTAGTCTTCGATCTGCAGCGGTGCGCAGATCGCCTCACTGGTGGCGCGGATGCGCTGAAAGCGCTCCGCGAGTGCTGGCGGGGCACTCTCGTGGGGCGGCTGGGGGGACTGCATGCTTCGTTGCTCCTGGGAAATGAGCAAATCGCTCTCCTTGATATCTTTCTAGCAGAGGGAGTACCTGCATCCGCTGCGTGATGAAACCACGGTCGGCATGATGAAGCTCATTGGGTAGACTGCCCAGGTGTGGTACAGAGTTCCCCGGCATCGACCGGCTGTGCTGGTCGTCGAGATTGCAGTCGGCTGTCGGACGGGCCAGCATGTCCGGTCCGAAACCGGGCTTTGCGTGACAGCCTGTTCAGCCGTCGAGAGATTTTCCCCATGAGCCAAGACCATTCGGCTTCCGGAGCCGCTCCGCTGCGGCGGGCCCGCGAAGCGCGTAGCGATTTCGCGGTGATCGCCGATCTACTGCCTTATCTGCGTCCTTTCCTGGGGCGAATATTGCTGGCTCTGAGCTTGGTGTTCGTTGCCAAGCTGTGCAACCTGCTGGTGCCTGTCGTCCTCAAGCGGATCGTCGACGGTCTCAACGTCGAGCCCAGTCTGCCGATGCTGCCGGTCGGCCTGCTGCTGGCCTATGGGACTTCGCGGATCGGCGTAAGCCTGTTCACGGAACTGCGTCAGATGGTGTTCGCCCGGGTCATGGCGCGGACTTCGCGGCAGGTCACTCTCAAGGTGTTCCGTCATCTGCACGGGCTCAGTCTGAAATTCCATCTGGGTCGGCGTACTGGCGGCGTGGCGCGCGACGTGGAGCGCGGCGGCAGCGCCATCTCCGATCTGCTCGACTGGACCCTGTATTCGATCATTCCGATCTTCCTGGAAGTGATCCTGGTCACGACCGTGCTGGTCTGGGCCTACGACTGGCGCTTTGCCGCCGTCACCCTGGCTACCCTACTAGCCTACGGGGGCTGGACTTTCGCCATCACTGAATGGCGCACCCGCTACTATCGCGCCTCGGTGGAAGCCGATACCCGGGCCAACGAACGGGCGGTCGATTCGCTGCTCAACTACGAGACGGTCAAGTACTTCAATAACGAGGAGCACGAGGCGAGTCGCTACGACGAGACCCTGCACCGTCTGGAGAATGCCAGGGTCAAGTCCACCACCAGCCTGGCCGTGCTCAACCTCGGCCAGGTCGTACTGGTCTCGATCGGCGTCACCGCGATGATGTGGCTGGCTGCCGCCGGGGTGGTCGGCGGCAGCATGACGGTCGGCGACCTGGTGCTGGTCAACGCCTATCTGTTGCAGCTCTCCGCGCCGCTATTCCTGCTGGGAATGATGTACCGCGAAGTGAAGCAGGCGCTGACCAACATGGAGCGCCTGTTCGGTCTGCTCGACGAGCGCCAGGACGTGCAGGATTCGCCGGATGCCGAGCCGCTGGTCGCTACCCGGCCGAGCGTGCGCTTCAAGGCGGTGCGCTTCGGCTACGACCCGCGCCGGCAGATCCTGCACGATGTGGATTTCGAGATCCCGGCGGGTGGTACCGTAGCTGTGGTGGGACACTCGGGGTCGGGCAAGTCGACCCTGGCCCGTTTGCTGTACCGCTTCTACGACGTCGACGGCGGAGCTATCCTCATCGATGGCCGGGATATCCGCCGACTAACCCAGGCTTCGTTGCGCGGGACCATCGCCATCGTTCCCCAGGATACTGTGCTGTTCAACGACAGCATCTTCTACAACATCCGTTATGGTCGCCCGGAGGCCAGTCGCGAGGAGGTAGAGGCCGCGGCCCGCGCCGCGCACATCCATGCATTCATCCGGAGCCTGCCCGATGGCTACGATACTCAGGTGGGCGAGCGTGGCCTGAAGCTCTCCGGTGGCGAGAAGCAGCGCGTGGCGATTGCCCGGGCGATCCTGAAGAATCCCGGCGTTCTGATCTTCGACGAGGCTACTTCCGCGCTGGATTCCCAGTCCGAGCGGGCCATCCAGGCCGAACTCGAGCATATCCAGCGCGGCCGCACCACGTTGGTTATCGCCCATCGCCTGTCCACGGTGATGAATGCCGACCAAATCCTAGTGATGGACGGTGGACGGATCGTCGAGCGTGGGAGTCATGACGATCTGCTGGCTCGGGGTGGCCACTATGCACGGATGTGGCAGTTACAGCAGCGAGAGGTGGAGAGGGCAGACTGAGTCGGGAGCCTTTCCAAAGGGGGCGAAGTTTTCCCGGAACACTGCGTGCCGTGAGGTACGGCCAGCCGGCTTCGCGCCGGCTGATGCGACGGGATCAGGTTGCCAGAACGATTCCTCGTTCCTGGAGTTCTTCGAGGTTCGATCGGATAAATTGAATCAATGCGCGAATGGCAGGTGTCATGGCCCGGTGCGGTGGGGTGAGTGCCAGCAGGGGAAGGGCTGGCGGCTCGTGAGCTTCGAATAGCCGGAGCAGCCGGCCGCTGGCCAAGTCTCCGGCGCAGGCATAGAACGGCAGATGGGCCACGCCGAGCCCGTTGCGCGCAGCGTCGAGGAGAAGCGGCAGGTTGTCGCTACTGAAACAGGATTGGCGCAGCAGTCGCGGCGCGGCATTGCGCAGCAGCCATGGGCGAATGGCCTGCGGCGGACCGAACCCGAGGCAGTTCCGGTCGTCCAACTCGTCGGGATGCCGGAGGTGGCCGAGCCTTTTGCAGAGTTCCGGACTGGCAACCGTGACGAAGTGAACCTGACCTATAGGGTGCGCAACGATATCGGCGCTATCTGGCGGTTGCCCCTCGAGATAGAGAAGCAAGTCGTGGCGCTGTAGCGACAGCTCCGCATGGTTGCTATGCAACCCCAGGGCGAGTCTTACCTTGGGTTGACTGCTCGCGAAGCCGAGCAGAAGTTCGCCCAACACTTCTTGCAGTAGACTGGGAACGGCGAGGCGGATCAGTCCGGATGGGCCGCCTTGTACTTCCCGCGCGGCTCCCTCGGCAGCTTCGGTGGCGGCCAGTATGCCCAATGCGTGCCGGTACACCTGTTCGCCGGTACTGGTCATCGCAAAGCTGCGGGTACTGCGGTTCAGCAGGCGCACTCCCAAGCGCTGCTCGAGTTCGATGATGCGTCGGCTCAGACGTGAGCGTGGAATGCCGGTTTCGGCGGCTGCTGCCGTGAAGCCGCCGGCTTCGATGACGCGGACTAATAGGTAGAAGTCGGAAACATTGTTCAGGGTATCCATATGGGGAAGGCCTATCCATAGCAAAAAGCGATCATCTATCACTCTCGGCAGTGGGACAGCTTTCTCCATGCCAGTCAGGGGCTATTGGTTCCACGCCTCAATAGTGTAGTTAGCCATACTCATAAATCGAGTTACTTTTCCATGGCAGAGGAAAGCAAAGGTACCCCGTCGACCTTGGAATATCTAGGCGATGGAGCCTTCGTCGCCTGGCATCAAGAGGTGTCAGGGATGGATGAGGCGCGGTTATGGTTGCCAGGCTCTCTTGACACAAGATGGAGGGCATCGTGATATCAAGTATGCCGGTCTGGCTGGCTATGGACTGCAGTCCATGTACTGAGCGAGCGGGTGCGTAGCCATTCTACAACCGCGGACAGGCTTAACCCGCTTGCTCAGGATGTGAGCCGGGGCATGTGTCGAACCTGCACGATACGGCAGGCTTCGAGGCGCTTTCCCCGCATGGTTTGTCAAGATTTCCGTGAACTATCTCTGCTCGGACCCGGTTTCAGGCTCCGACGGAGCAGGAGTAGTCGGCGGGACAGTAGACGGGGCAGGCGTAGTAGTGGGCGCAGGTGGAGTGGGCTCCAATGGCCTCTCCTGGGTAGTGGGGCTCGAGGGCGGAGTGGCTGGAGCGGCGGGCGACGCTTTCTCGTCTTTCGATGAGTCACAGGCTGCCAGGCCCAAGGTGGCTGCCAGCAGTACGGCATAAGCAAGGGATTTGTGCATGGAGGTCTCCTTCGATGAGCGATCACGCTATCCAGTTCGAGCATGCCGATCCCCCGAAGTTCAATGGAGGACTGTATCGGTTCTCATAGGGGCTTCTGGTATCCGGCGGAATATTGATTCAGCAGTCGCTTTATAAGTATGCATTTGAAGCTATTTAAAATAATAATTGCAAGTTTACGACTCGTGTTCATTCTGGGTGTGGTTGCCCAGATCGTATCATTTCAAATTTTTCAAGGTTGATGCAGGTATGGGGGGCGGGAAAGACGAATTCATTTGGGGCGTGTAGGGTGGGCTCGGCCTGGCAATACTTCATATGCTGAGGCTTCGTCTATCTATAGGGTTCTGAGTCCAGTTTCGAAAAGCTTGCCGACCGGCTGCTTTACTGCAATGGAAAATAGATCTTCACTTTGACTCAGAAGAGATAGTCTTGCCTATGCAGTCGGGGCCGCTTGAAACGCCGCTTTGCAACGAAATCACTTCATTTGTATAGGCCTCTTCGTATGTTGCTCCCAGGCCAAGCATATAGAGATCAAATAAGATCTTCATCGATGGCAAGCTGCAACATTTTCTGGTGAAGCTGAACACGGATACGTCGCGTGACTGGCAGGTCAGTGATGCCATGGCGGATGGTAGCCGTGGGTCACGCCAGCCCATGGTCAGCATGGGCCTGGTGCGCTGCAAAGCTTGGCACGGGCTCTTCTTGCCGACACGCGCTTAGGTCAACTCGACGATGTCGTGCACCTTCGTGACGAAGTACGGGGCGTTCGAACGTTCAAAGTGCTTGCGGCGATGCGGTTATACACTAAAGAACTCGAAGTAGCGCGACCTGGCTCCTGGAGACCCTAATGGCCTGGGCTGTTGTATATGCGCTCTAATGCGTAGCCGGGTCGGGTGGAGCGTTGAGGATTGTTGAGCAAGGCTGCAACGGCAGCGTCATCCATAGGTACCCGGCCGACCCGATTTGGCCTTTTCATGCAGACCCGTCAGACCGTATTGGGCGCAGCGCTTTTTCCTGTGCGATATCGAGGGCAGGCTGACGCCGCCCCGTTGAGCGTCCGGGCGTTGGTCACACCCTTTGCCGTCAGCAGAGCAATGCAGGTTCGGTGCACCAGTGAGTGCGGGCGGCTGCGCGCGCTCGTCTTGCAAAGGCGTAATGCGAAGCTGGGGCGGGACATGAGGCCTTCTACGGACGAAAGGAGCCTCTCGGAGCTGCCTCACATATGTCTCTTGCGGGACGGCGCACCGGGGGAAGGCAAGTCCGCCAACTCCAGGCTCGGCCCCCAGAGCGTCCGGTCGATCGAGTTGCCCTATCTCCGAGACTGATCCGTCGCTTGAAATCTCGTCTTGACGCCCCATTTAGGGGAGTCATTAGGGAAATCCTGAAGAAGACTTCCCGAATCTGGTGAAATACGTCCGTCCCATTGCCCGAGCTCTCCGATGAAGCAATTGTCCTTCGCCGACGCCGAGTACGCCGGCAAGCGTAAACAGACCCGCAAGGAGCTGTTCCTGATCGAGATGGATCAGGTGGTGCCGTGGAAGGGCTTGATTGCCCTGATCGAGCCTCACTACCCCAAGGGTGAAGGTGGCCGTCCGGCCTATCCGTTGATAGCGATGCTGCGTGTGCACCTGATGCAGAACGGGTTTGGCTACAGCGATCCGGCGATGGAGGAGGCGCTGTACGAAACCACTCTGCTGCGACAGTTCGCCGGCCTGAGCCTGGAGCGCATCCCAGACGAGACGACCCTCCTCAACTTCCGCCGCCTGCTGGAGAAGCACGACCTGGCCGGGGGCATACTGGAGGTGATCAACGGCTACCTGGGCGAGCGCGGACTGTCACTGCGCCAGGGCACCCTCGTCGACACCACCTTGATCCATGCGCCGAGCTCGACCAAGAACCAGGACGGCAAGCGCGACCCGGAAATGCACTCGACCAAGAAGGGCAACCAGTACTACTTCGGCGCGAAAGCGCACATTGGCGCCGACGATGAATCGGGCCTGGTGCACAGCGTGGTGGTCACCGCGGCCAACGTGGCGGATGTCACCCAGGTCGACCAACTGCTGCATGGCGAGGAAAACGTAGTCTGTGCCGATACCGGTTATACCGGGGTCGAGAAGCGCCCCGAACATGAAGATCGCCAGGTCATCTGGCAGATCGCGGCCCGGCGCAGTGCCTACAAGAAACATGGCAAACACAGCGTGCTCTACAAGCAGATCCGCACGATCGAGAGAGCCAAGGCGCAGGTACGCGCGAAGGTCGAGCATCCGTTTCGGGTGATCAAGCGGCAGTTTCGCTACACCAGGGTGCATTTCCGAGGGCTGGTGAAGAACACCGCACAGCTGGTGACGCTGTTCGCCCTATCGAACCTTTGGATGGTGCGTCGACATTTACTGACGAATGCAGGAGAGGTGCGCCTGTAATGCGGGAAACGGTCGCCGCGACGTGCTCGTGGTGGCTAAAAATGCAGAAGCGAGCGGATGATCCGATCGTTTTTGATCGATTCTCCGCGTTCAAAGTCGGCGGGGGCTGAAGTCAGCCAGAAATACATGACTACTTCAGACCATCCTTAGAGTTGCAATATATGCCATCTGTATGGAGTCAGACGACCATGACTGTGGATATTCAAAAAGAAACGCTAAGCTTCCAGGCCGAGGTGAAGCAGTTGCTTCACCTGATGATTCATTCGCTCTATTCGAACAAGGAAATCTTTCTCCGCGAGTTGATTTCCAATGCTTCCGATGCGGCCGACAAATTGCGTTTCGAGGCCCTGTCCAGGCCTGAGCTGCTTGAGGATGATACGGAGCTGAAAATTCGCATCAGCTTTGACAAGGAGGGCAGGACCGTTACGCTTGAGGACAATGGCATCGGCATGAGCCGAGAAGACGCAATCCTTCACCTGGGAACCATCGCCAAATCGGGGACTGCTGATTTCCTGAAGAGCCTCTCGGGCGATCAGAAAAAGGATTCCCATCTGATCGGGCAGTTTGGTGTAGGGTTCTATTCTGCTTTTATCGTCGCTGAAAAGGTCGAGGTATTCAGCCGTCGGGCCGGACTGCCGGCCAGCGAAGGGGTGCATTGGGTATCGCAGGGCGAGGGTGATTTCGAGGTCTCGTCGATCGAGAAGCCCGAGAGGGGGACCAGAATCGTCCTGCACTTGAAGGCGGGGGAGGAGGAGTTCGCCGATGGATGGCGCTTGCGCAATATTGTAAGGAAGTATTCCGATCATATCGCCTTGCCCATTGAATTGCCAAAAGAGCATTTCAGTGATGACAAAGAGGATCGCCCGGCCTCAATCGAGTGGGAAACCGTAAATCGCGCCAGCGCCTTGTGGACTCGGCCTCGTAGCGAAATAAAGGACAATGAGTATCAAGAGTTCTACAAGCATGTCGCTCATGACTTTCAGGATGCTCTGACCTGGACTCACAACAAGGTCGAAGGCAAGCTGGAGTACACCTCGCTGCTTTATGTACCGAGCCACGCCCCCTTCGATCTCTATCACCGCGATGCACCTAAAGGGTTGAAGCTTTATGTGCAACGTGTATTCATCATGGATCAGGCTGATGAGTTTCTCCCTTTGTACTTGCGCTTCGTCAAGGGGGTGGTGGATTCCAATGATCTATCATTGAACGTATCCCGCGAAATCCTGCAGAAGGCCCCTATCATCGACTCGATGAAGTCCGCGCTGACAAAGCGTGTGCTGGATGTTCTGGAAAAACTGGCTAAGAGCGAGCCGGAAAAATACAAGACTTTCTGGGGGGCTTTCGGTCAGGTACTCAAGGAAGGGCCGGCGGAGGACTTCGCTAACAGAGAGCGTATCGCGGGCCTTCTACGATTTGCTTCTACGAGGGATGAGTCCGGCGAACAGAGTGTTGCCCTGGCAGATTACGTGGAGCGGATGTGTGAAGGTCAGGATAAAATCTATTACCTCACAGGTGAAAGCCATATCCAGATAGAAAACAGTCCCCATCTTGAAATTTTCCGCAAGAAAGGGATTGAGGTACTGCTGTTGACTGATCGCATTGATGAGTGGTTGATGGGGTACCTTACTGATTTTAGTGGCAAGCAATTTGTGGATGTTGCTCGCGGTGATCTCGACCTTGGCAAGCTGGACACAGATGAAGACAGGCAGGCCCAGAATGAAGCCGCCAAGGCCAAGGAAGGGCTGATCGAGCGCTTGAAGTCAGTGCTGGACGATCAAGTGACCGAGGTACGGGTGTCTCATCGCTTGACCGAGTCGCCGGCGATTCTGGCTCTTGGCGAGCAGGATCTTGGCTTGCAGATGCGTCAGATTCTCGAGGCTAGTGGGCAAAAGGTTCCAGAAGCGAAGCCGATTTTCGAGATCAACCCCGCGCATCCGCTGATTTTAAAGCTGGACACTGAGGTCGATGAGGACCGCTTCAAGGACTTCGCGCTGGTCATTTTCGATCAGGCCGTACTGGCGGCAGGTAATGGCTTGAAAAATCCCGCCGATTATGTGCAGCGCCTGAATCGGTTGCTGGTGGAGTTATCTGCCTGAGCGTTTGAGCCAGGCTCCATGGCTCGGAACGGGACGCGGCTCAAATCGTTCATTATCGAGCGAAAGTTGTGATCCTTGGAAAGTGGGTGGGTAATTTAGGCGTCCAGAAGACGGAAAATGGTTGACTTCCTGTTTTCAGGTCCTATAATGCGCCCCACTTTCTGCCTGGCAGGGCAAGCCCTTGAAAATCAACGGCTTGGCCATAAAGCAGGGCAGGAAATGGTCGGCGAAGAGGCTGCCAAACACGCCTCGAAACGCTTGACAGGTTCAACGGCTGCGGTAGAATGCGCGGCCTCGGATGGGGAAGCCCGGCCGAAACGCTCTTTAACAAAGTGGAATCAAGCAATTCGTGTGGGCGCTTGTGGCAAGCCTGGCATCGCAAGACAGTCAGCACGTCCAAGCGACTCGTGAATTCATGAGTTGAGATATGGCGATTGCTGAGCCGAGTTTAGGATCTTAGGATCCAAACGAATTGAAACTGAAGAGTTTGATCATGGCTCAGATTGAACGCTGGCGGCAGGCCTAACACATGCAAGTCGAGCGGCAGCGGGACCTTCGGGTTGCCGGCGAGCGGCGGACGGGTGAGTAATGCCTAGGAATCTGCCTGTTAGTGGGGGATAACGCGGGGAAACCCGCGCTAATACCGCATACGTCCTACGGGAGAAAGTGGGGGACCCTCGGGCCTCACGCTAACAGATGAGCCTAGGTCGGATTAGCTAGTTGGTGGGGTAAAGGCCCACCAAGGCGACGATCCGTAACTGGTCTGAGAGGATGATCAGTCACACTGGAACTGAGACACGGTCCAGACTCCTACGGGAGGCAGCAGTGGGGAATATTGGACAATGGGCGAAAGCCTGATCCAGCCATGCCGCGTGTGTGAAGAAGGTCTTCGGATTGTAAAGCACTTTAAGTTGGGAGGAAGGGCGCTCGGTCAATACCCAAGCGCCTTGACGTTACCGACAGAATAAGCACCGGCTAACTTCGTGCCAGCAGCCGCGGTAATACGAAGGGTGCAAGCGTTAATCGGAATTACTGGGCGTAAAGCGCGCGTAGGTGGTTCGGCAAGTTGGATGTGAAAGCCCCGGGCTCAACCTGGGAACCGCATCCAAAACTACTGGGCTAGAGTACGGTAGAGGGTGGTGGAATTTCCTGTGTAGCGGTGAAATGCGTAGATATAGGAAGGAACACCAGTGGCGAAGGCGACCACCTGGACCGATACTGACACTGAGGTGCGAAAGCGTGGGGAGCAAACAGGATTAGATACCCTGGTAGTCCACGCCGTAAACGATGTCGACTAGCCGTTGGGCTCCTTGAGAGCTTAGTGGCGCAGCTAACGCATTAAGTCGACCGCCTGGGGAGTACGGCCGCAAGGTTAAAACTCAAATGAATTGACGGGGGCCCGCACAAGCGGTGGAGCATGTGGTTTAATTCGAAGCAACGCGAAGAACCTTACCTGGCCTTGACATCCTGCGAACGTTCCAGAGATGGAGCGGTGCCTTCGGGAGCGCAGAGACAGGTGCTGCATGGCTGTCGTCAGCTCGTGTCGTGAGATGTTGGGTTAAGTCCCGTAACGAGCGCAACCCTTGTCCTTAGTTACCAGCACCTCGGGTGGGCACTCTAAGGAGACTGCCGGTGACAAACCGGAGGAAGGTGGGGATGACGTCAAGTCATCATGGCCCTTACGGCCAGGGCTACACACGTGCTACAATGGTCGGTACAAAGGGTTGCCAAGTCGCGAGGCGGAGCCAATCCCAGAAAACCGATCGTAGTCCGGATCGCAGTCTGCAACTCGACTGCGTGAAGTCGGAATCGCTAGTAATCGCGAATCAGAATGTCGCGGTGAATACGTTCCCGGGCCTTGTACACACCGCCCGTCACACCATGGGAGTGGGTTGCTCCAGAAGTAGCTAGTCTAACCCTCGGGAGGACGGTTACCACGGAGTGATTCATGACTGGGGTGAAGTCGTAACAAGGTAGCCGTAGGGGAACCTGCGGCTGGATCACCTCCTTAATCGAAGATCCGGCTTTTCATAAGCACCCACACGAATTGCTTGATTCCCTGGCAAACAGCGATTGGGTTTAGACCCGAGAGTGAGACGATTGGGTCTGTAGCTCAGTTGGTTAGAGCGCACCCCTGATAAGGGTGAGGTCGGCAGTTCGAATCTGCCCAGACCCACCAATTGTCACGGGGTGTGGCCAGTGTCGACCTCGCGCAAGGCAAGAGGGGCCATAGCTCAGCTGGGAGAGCGCCTGCTTTGCACGCAGGAGGTCAGGAGTTCGATCCTCCTTGGCTCCACCATCCACCACCATCGCTGAAAGCTTAGAAATGAGCATTTCCCATCGGGCGAATGCTGATTTCTGGTCTTTGCGCCAGAACCGTTCTTTAACAATTCGGGTATGTGATAGAAGTACGACGCGCCGCTCGTTTCACTGCGGTCGGCGCGGTCAAGGCAAATGTGCGAGTTCAAGCGCAAATGTTCGGCAAATGTCGTCTTCACACCAGCCAGGCACGGCCGCGAGGCCACAGATTGCTTGGGGTTATATGGTCAAGTGAAGAAGCGCATACGGTGGATGCCTTGGCAGTCAGAGGCGATGAAAGACGTGGTAGCCTGCGATAAGCGTCGGGGAGGCGGCAAACGGCCCGTGATCCGGCGATCTCTGAATGGGGAAACCCACCCGGCACAAGCCGGGTATCTTGTCCTGAATCCATAGGGGCAAGAGGCGAACCAGGGGAACTGAAACATCTAAGTACCCTGAGGAACAGAAATCAACCGAGATTCCCTTAGTAGTGGCGAGCGAACGGGGAGCAGCCCTTAAGTTGGCGAGGGATTAGTGGAAGGCTCTGGAAAGGGCCGCCGTAGCGGGTGATAGCCCCGTACACGAAAGTCCCTGGTCAATGAAATCGAGTAGGACGGCGCACGTGAAACGTTGTCTGAACATGGGGGGACCATCCTCCAAGGCTAAATACTCCTGACTGACCGATAGTGAACCAGTACCGTGAGGGAAAGGCGAAAAGAACCCCGGAGAGGGGAGTGAAATAGATCCTGAAACCGTATGCGTACAAGCAGTGGGAGCCCACTTGGTTGGGTGACTGCGTACCTTTTGTATAATGGGTCAGCGACTTATATTCAGTGGCAAGCTTAACCGTATAGGGGAGGCGTAGCGAAAGCGAGTCTTAATAGGGCGCCAAGTCGCTGGGTATAGACCCGAAACCGGGCGATCTATCCATGAGCAGGTTGAAGGTTAGGTAACACTGACTGGAGGACCGAACCGACTCCCGTTGAAAAGGTAGCGGATGACTTGTGGATCGGAGTGAAAGGCTAATCAAGCTCGGAGATAGCTGGTTCTCCTCGAAAGCTATTTAGGTAGCGCCTCGTGTATCACTGCCGGGGGTAGAGCACTGTTTCGGCTAGGGGGTCATCCCGACTTACCAAACCGATGCAAACTCCGAATACCGGCAAGTGCCAGCACGGGAGACACACGGCGGGTGCTAACGTCCGTCGTGAAAAGGGAAACAACCCAGACCGTCAGCTAAGGTCCCAAAGTCCTGGTTAAGTGGGAAACGATGTGGGAAGGCTTAGACAGCTAGGAGGTTGGCTTAGAAGCAGCCACCCTTTAAAGAAAGCGTAATAGCTCACTAGTCGAGTCGGCCTGCGCGGAAGATGTAACGGGGCTCAAACCAGGCACCGAAGCTACGGGTGCAGCGCAAGCTGCGCGGTAGAGGAGCGTTCTGTACGCCTGTGAAGGTGAGTCGAGAGGCTTGCTGGAGGTATCAGAAGTGCGAATGCTGACATGAGTAACGACAATGGGTGTGAAAAACACCCACGCCGAAAGACCAAGGGTTCCTGCGCAACGTTAATCGACGCAGGGTGAGTCGGCCCCTAAGGCGAGGCTGAAAAGCGTAGTCGATGGGAAACGGGTTAATATTCCCGTACTTCTGGTTACTGCGATGGGGGGACGGAGAAGGCTAGGCCAGCTTGGCGTTGGTTGTCCAAGTTTAAGGCGGTAGGCCGATCACTCAGGCAAATCCGGGTGGTCAAGGTCGAGAACCGATGACGAGCCTTCTTATACGAAGGCGAAGTGGTTGATGCCCTGCTTCCAAGAAAAGCCTCTAAGCTTCAGGTAACCAGGAACCGTACCCCAAACCGACACAGGTGGTCGGGTAGAGAATACCAAGGCGCTTGAGAGAACTCGGGTGAAGGAACTAGGCAAAATGGCACCGTAACTTCGGGAGAAGGTGCGCCGGTGAGGGTTAAGGGTTTACCCCGTAAGCCCATGCCGGTCGAAGATACCAGGCCGCTGCGACTGTTTATTAAAAACACAGCACTCTGCAAACACGAAAGTGGACGTATAGGGTGTGACGCCTGCCCGGTGCCGGAAGGTTAATTGATGGGGTTAGCGCAAGCGAAGCTCTTGATCGAAGCCCCGGTAAACGGCGGCCGTAACTATAACGGTCCTAAGGTAGCGAAATTCCTTGTCGGGTAAGTTCCGACCTGCACGAATGGCGTAACGATGGCGGCGCTGTCTCCACCCGAGACTCAGTGAAATTGAAATCGCTGTGAAGATGCAGTGTATCCGCGGCTAGACGGAAAGACCCCGTGAACCTTTACTGTAGCTTTGCACTGGACTTTGAGCCTGCTTGTGTAGGATAGGTGGGAGGCTGTGAAGGGGGGACGCCAGTTCCCCCGGAGCCATCCTTGAAATACCACCCTGGCATGCTTGAGGTTCTAACTCCGGTCCGTTATCCGGATCGAGGACAGTGTATGGTGGGCAGTTTGACTGGGGCGGTCTCCTCCCAAAGCGTAACGGAGGAGTACGAAGGTGCGCTCAGCGTGGTCGGAAATCACGCGCAGAGTATAAAGGCAAAAGCGCGCTTGACTGCGAGACAGACACGTCGAGCAGGTACGAAAGTAGGTCTTAGTGATCCGGTGGTTCTGTATGGAAGGGCCATCGCTCAACGGATAAAAGGTACTCCGGGGATAACAGGCTGATACCGCCCAAGAGTTCATATCGACGGCGGTGTTTGGCACCTCGATGTCGGCTCATCACATCCTGGGGCTGAAGCCGGTCCCAAGGGTATGGCTGTTCGCCATTTAAAGTGGTACGCGAGCTGGGTTTAGAACGTCGTGAGACAGTTCGGTCCCTATCTGCCGTGGACGTTTGAGATTTGAGAGGGGCTGACCTTAGTACGAGAGGACCGGGTTGGACGAACCTCTGGTGTTCCGGTTGTCACGCCAGTGGCACTGCCGGGTAGCTACGTTCGGAAGAGATAACCGCTGAAAGCATCTAAGCGGGAAACTCGCCTCAAGATGAGATCTCACCGGGGCCTTGAGCTCCCTGAAGGGCCGTCGCAGACTACGACGTTGATAGGTGGGGTGTGTAAGCGTTGTGAGGCGTTGAGCTAACCCATACTAATGGCCCGTGAGGCTTGACCATATAACGCCCAAACAATCTGTTGTCCGCCGCAGGGTGGCCTGCAGAGGGCGCAGCCGACAGGCCGAAGATTTGGCTGGACCGCACATTGCCGGAAACAGGTTACTGCTATCACCGACCCGATTGGCTGTCGTGTCCTCGACACGGCGGCAACCGAATTGCTTGACGATCATAGAGCGTTGGAACCACCTGATCCCATCCCGAACTCAGCCGTGAAACGACGCCTCGCCGATGGTAGTGTGGGGTTTCCCCATGTGAGAGTAGGTCATCGTCAAGCCCCTTTTGCGAACCCCCGGACCGTCTCATCGGCCCGGGGGTTTTTGCTCGCCCCGGGCGCACTCCCGCCTCGGCAAAAGCTCGTCTCTCCGCTCGTTTCGTTTGGGAGAGGCGACCACCTTTGATACTGAGTCATGCCATCACACCGTAGGACCAAGCACACTGAATTATTTCGAATGAACTACAGTGTGATTTGTTTTTCTATTGTGTTGAGCATGTTTCTATAGCTTTTGGCTATTATTCAGTTAGGATTGATTTTCTTGGATAAGTTCGATCTTGTAACCGTCCGGATCCGTTACAAATGCAATGATCGTTGTGCCATGCATCATGGGGCCAGCCTCTCTGATTACATTCCCGCCGTTTTGCTTGATATCGTCACAAGCCTTGTAGGCATCATCGACAGCAATGGCAATATGCCCGAAAGCATTGCCCATTTCGTATCCGTTAACACCCCAATTATATGTAAGTTCAATGACGGAATTTTCCTCTTCTTTTCCGTACCCAACGAAGGCTAGCGTGAATTTCCCTTCGGGATAATCGTGCTTTCTTAGAAGGCTCATGCCCAGAATACGGGTATAGAAGTCGATCGATTTTTCCAGGTCGCTCACACGGATCATGGTGTGTAGAAGGCGCATGTCTAGTCCTTGTGTGTATGGGCATTGGAAAAATTTTAGAAAGAAGCATGCCAAAGAGCAAATCGCGGCTGAAGAATCGGATACTGGAGAATAGTTGGCTATGATCGCGGGACTGTGAAAAAGGAGAAGGCAAAGACTCTGCTCCATGTAAAGACGACCTTTGCCTGGCTGGGTAAGGGCTAAGAGCAAGACGGTACTTTTAGTATCAGTTTAATCTGAAGCATACGCTTGAGGGCGGATTAATCCAGGCTTGGAAATTGCTGAATTTCAAGAAGCTGGACTCATATATCGAAGTCGTAGTCAGCAAGATCTTTCTGCAGGCGACGTTCTTCAAGGTAGTTATCTATGATCCGGCGCTTGGTCAGGTTGGTTTTGGCTACTTCAACTTCGGTTCCGGTGTCATCCGCTTCCTCTGCAACGAAGTCTTCGTCCAGTTCAATATCGGCTTTGTCGGTGGCCATATTGTTCACTCCTGGCTATGGGCGCTATGGCGCTTCTTATAGCGGCAAAGCCTGAGAGGGTAAAAAAGATTTTTTCAATTGATCTGCTGTATTTGCAATGAAAGGTTAATCGTCGGATGTCTTGTGTTTGTACTCGCACAGGTCTTCGATGCGGCAACTGCCACACAGTGGCTTGCGGGCCTTGCACACATAGCGACCATGCAGGATCAGCCAGTGGTGAGCATCCAGGAGATACTCCTTGGGCACCAGTCTGACGAGCTTGCGTTCAACTTCCAACACGTTCTTGCCTGGTGCGAGGCGAGTGCGGTTGCTGACTCGGAAGATATGCGTATCCACTGCCATGGTGAAGTGGCGGAAGGCCGTGTTGAGCACCACATTGGCTGTCTTGCGACCGACTCCAGGCAGCGCTTCCAGAGCTTCTCGCTTGTCCGGAACCTGACTGTCGTGCTTCTCGATGAGGATGCGACACGTCTCGATGATGTTTTTGGCCTTGCTGTTGAACAAGCCAATGCTCTTGATGTATTCGCTCAGGCTTTCTACGCCCAAGGAGAGTATGGCTTCCGGAGTATTCGCCACCGGAAAGAGTTTGGCGGTCGCCTTGTTCACACTGACATCGGTGGCTTGAGCGGAGAGAATCACCGAGATCAGCAGTTCGAAAGGGCTGCTATAGAGTAATTCCGTTTTAGGGGTTGGGTTGTCTTCCTGAAAACGGCGAAAGATTTCCCGGCGTTTGTCTGCATTCATGGTTGGGCGGATTTCAGGCTAAGGATTCACTCGATTACCCCAGTCACTCGCACGCGGCGGCTGGGGCTGGAGGCTTGTGGCTGAAAGGTCTTGCTTCGTTCGGCTCGGTGCTCGTCGATCCGGTTCTTTGCCGCGATCAGGAGACCCAGAACGATAAAAGCCCCAGGCGGCAATATGGCCAGCAGAAAACCTTTGTAGTCGTCGATCAGCACGATATGCCAATCGGTCGCCGCGGGTCCGAACAGCAGATGCATGTTGGCGAACAATCCGCCGGTACCGAATATCTCGCGGACTCCGCCCAGCATGACGAGTACCACGGCGAAACCCAACCCCATCATCAATCCGTCGAAGCCCGCCAGCAGGAGAGAATGCCTAGCGGCAAAACCGTCGGCACGACCGAGTATCATGCAGTTGGTGGTAATCAACGGGATGAAGATGCCGAGGATCTGGTAAAGCTCATAGGTGAAGGCCTGCATCAGGAGCTCGATACAGGTGGTCAGTGCGGCGATGATCATCACGAAAACCGGCAGGCGCACCGCAGTATTCACCACCCCGCGTATCAGCGATACGGCCATGCTGGAGCTGCCTAATACCAGGATTGTGGCCAGCCCGAGTCCCAAGGCATTGACAATGGAGTTGCTCACGCCGAGCAGAGGACAGAGTCCGAGAAGCTGCACCAGTGCCGGATTATTCTTCCAAAGCCCGTTGGCGCTCAGCTCGCGATAGCTGGGATTGCTCATGGCTCCTTCCTCTGCTGACCGGCGATCTGTGCGTTCAAAAGCCTCGCCTTGTTGGCCTGAAAATACTGCAAGGCTTGGTGAGTCGCCTTGACCACGGCTCGCGGGGTGATGGTCGCTCCGGCAAACTGGTCGAAAGCTCCACCATCCTTTTTCACGGCCCATCCGGACTCAACCGGGCTCTCAAGGGATTTGCCCTCGAAACCTCGGATCCAGGGATCCTTAGCCAGCTCGATCCGATCCCCCAGGCCGGGCGTTTCCCGGTGGTCTATGGCTCGTACTCCGGCCAGTCGCCCATTTGCCAGGATACCGATCAGTAGATGGATGGCGCCACTATAGCCATCTGGAGCCGTGACGCGAAGGATCACGGCGGTGACCTGTCCATTCTTGCCGGCGAGGTATGCCGGCTGCGGGCCACGATGGCCGAGCAACGGTTCGTTGAGCTGGATGGTACTAGCGAGCAGGTCGTTGTCGTAGCTACCGGCCGGGAGAATCTCGCCCAAGGCGCGGATCTGGGACTGGCGTTCGGCAGCTTGGATCCGTTCAGCCGTACCCCGTTGGAGCAGTGTGACCCCGCCGACCGTGACTACTGCAAACAGTCCCAATACCAGGCCGTTCTTCAACATCGAGCGACCGACTTCCGGCAAGTGCATGGTTTAGCCCCCTACCTTGAAGCCGCGCTCAGCCTTGCGATGCCCATAGGTGCGCGGGCGACTGAAGTAGTCGATGGCCGGTGCGGCCAGGTTCATCAGCAGCACGGCGAAGGCCACTCCGTCCGGGTATCCTCCCCAGGCGCGGATCACATAGACGAGGATGCCGACGCCTGTTCCGAAAATCAGTCGCCCCTGGTTACTGGTAGCGCCGCTCACCGGATCGGTGACGATAAAGAAAGCGCCTAGCATGGTTGCACCGCTCAGCAGATGAAACAGGGGCGAGCCGTTGGAGTCGGAGTCCGCGCCGTTCCAGAACAGTAGGCTCATGACGAACAGCGCTCCGAGCATGCCGGCCGGCGCGTGCCAGCCGAACAGACGGCGCCGAAGCATGAACAGGCCGCCGACAAGAAAGGCAAGATTGACCCACTCGGCTCCCCGGCTTCCCAGATGGCCGAAGGCCATATTCTGTGCCCGAAGTTCGTCCATCGTCAGGCTTCGGTTGGTCTTCAGCGCGTCCAGGGCCGTCGCCTGACTCCAGCCGTCAGGCAGGGAGGCGATGCCAAAGGTATGTTGAATGCCTTCGGTCAGCCCGACGACATGGGGAACAGGCCAGGCGGTCATTTCCACCGGGAAGGAAACCAGCGCCACTACGTAGCCGACCATCGCCGGGTTGAAGGGGTTCTGTCCCAACCCGCCATAGACGTGTTTGCCGAACAGGATGGCGAAACCGCAGGCGGTCAGAGTCAGCCACCAGGGCGACTGAGGTGGCAGGGCGAGGGCCAGCAGCACGGCCGTGACCAGAGCGCTGCAGTCGTTGAGAAAGAAACCGACAGGACGCTGCCGGAGGCGCAGAACGGCAGCCTCGAGACCGAGCGCCATGGCGCTCGCCAAGAGCAGATTGATCAGGGGGGCGAAACCATATAGCCAAGTCAGCGTCAACAGACCGGGCAGGGTCGCGACCAGCACTTGCTGCATGATCCGGCGGGTACGGTTGCTGCCCGTCGCGTGGGGTGAAGTGATGCGGGGCAGGGCCATTGGCTCTCCGTTGTGTACTTGCCCAGGGGCGCGGCTATCGGGCTCGCCGGTTGGCTGCCGTAGAAGGCCACTGCCGGGTCATTCGCTTTGGTATTCCGCCAGCCGGCGCTCGGCTTCGGCCAGGCGCGTCCGGGTCGATTCCAGCACGGCTGGATCGATTGTCGCGTCGCGTTCCAGTTTGCGCAGGTCGGCGCGGGCGAAGGCGAGTTCGGTCTTCAGGGTCCGCAACTTTTCATCCACCGGGCGTTTATCGATCCGCACCAATTGCGGTGCGGGCCTGTTCGAAGCCTCCTCGGCGGCATGCAGAGCCCGCTCGGCGTCGGCCAGGGCCTCGCGCAGGCGAGTCAGTTCGTTGTCGTCGGCATTGGCCTTCTCGGCCTTCTTCAACTCGGTACGCCTCATTGCCAACTCGATCTTGGCTTTCTTCAGTGCTGTGTCGTTGCTTACCGACGGTGCTGCCGGAGTAGTTGCCTCCAGTGCCCTGCGTGCCGCCTCGGCAGCGGCACGCAGTTCGGCGACCTGGGCTTCCAGCTCTGCCGTGGGGTGGACGGCGAGCTGCTTCTCGGCCTTTTTCAAGGCGACTTGGGCCATGCTCGCCTCGATCTTCAGCTTTTTCTGGTGCTCGGAGAGTTCGGTCGGTCGGCTGGCAAGCGAAGTTTCCTGATGGGGCACCGAGCTGCTTTCCGCCTGTACCGCCCTGGCCCGGGCGGCCTTTTCGACGCGAGTCTGGCGTTCGGCTTCCTTCTGTTCCTCGGACTTGCGCAGGCGCTCCTGGCGCAGCTCGAAACGTAGCTTGGAATGCCTGGCCTTGTGCCGCTTCTGCTCCAGTTCGCGGATTTCCGCCTTGGCCGCACGGTAGTACTGCACCAGCGGCAGGTTGGAGGGGCAGACGTAAGCACAGGCGCCGCATTCGATGCAGTCGAATAGGTTGTATGCCCTGAGTTGCCCGTGTTCCCGACCGAGGGCGAAGAAATGCAGTTGCTGCGGCAGCAGGCTGGCCGGACAGACATCGGCGCAGGCACCGCAGCGAATGCACGGCAGCGCCGGTGGCGGAGCCGGCAACTCGCTGCGGGTCGGTGCCAGCAGGCAGTTAGCAGTCTTGATCAGGGGCACGTCAAGCGAGGGCAGGGTGAAGCCCATCATCGGACCGCCCATGATCAGGCGGTCCATGCGCGCCTCATCCAGCCCGGCGAAGGCCAGCAGTTCGCCTACCGGTGTGCCGAGCAGGGCCTCGACGTTCATCGGCCGGGCCAGGGCTTCGCCAGTCAGGGTGACGATGCGCGAGATCAGCGGCCGCCCCAGGAGTACCGCGTCATGGATGGCGACACAGGTGCCGACGTTCTGGCAGAGCATGCCGATATCCGCCGGCAGGCCGCCGCTCGGCACCTGTTGGCCAGTGAGGGTTTCGATCAGTTGCCGTTCGCCGCCGGACGGATACTTGGTCGGCAGTACCCGTAGGCCGAACGACCGCTCGCCGAGGGCGGCGCGCACCGCGTCGATCGCCTCGGACTTGTTATCCTCGATGCCGATGAGCACCTGCTCGGGTTCGATCAGTTGCACGAGGATATCGATGCCGATAATCAGCTCGGCCGCTCTTTCTCGCATCAGCCGGTCATCGGCAGTGATATAGGGCTCGCATTCGGCACCGTTGACGATCAGCGTGTGGATCTTCCGCTGCGGGCGTGCCGTCAGCTTCACCGCCGTAGGGAAGCCGGCGCCGCCCAGGCCGCTGATACCGGCCTGGCGGATTCTCTCCAGCAATATCGCCGGCTCCAGGCTGCGATAGTCGGCACAAGGCTCCAGGGCGGTCCATTCATCCAGGCCGTCGCTATCGATGACGATGGCCGGTGCGAGCAGGCCGGAAACGTGGGGATAAGGTTGCATGCCGACGAAGCTCACCGTGCCGGAGGTCGGGGCGTGCAGCGGCGCGCTGACCCGTCCGTTGGCTGTGGCGATCGGCTGACCCTTGAGGAGCCGCTCGCCGACCGTGACGATCGGCTCGGCCAGGGCGCCGATGTGCTGTCCGAGCGGCAGGATCAGACGCGCGGGTAACGGCACCCTCTGGATCGGCGTGCGGTTGGAGAGTTCCTTGCGTTCCGGTGGGTGAATGCCACCCTGGAATTCCCAGAGTTTCGCTTCGCTCATGCCGCTCGCTCCCGATCGCTGGCGATCAGTCGGCCGGGAGGTAGGGGCAGCTCCCACTTCCAGTCCTGCAGTGTGTCGGCGATCAAAAGCATGTCGATGCAGTCCAACGGGCAAGGTTCGACGCAGAGATCGCAGCCGGTGCATTCGGCGGCGATCACCGTGTGCATGTGCCTGGCGGCGCCGACGATGGCGTCCACCGGACAGGCCTGTAGGCATTTGGTGCAGCCGATGCACTCCGCTTCGCGGATGCGTGCGACCATTCGCGGCTTCTCGCCTTCGGGGGAGTCCAGCGGTTCGGGCTCGAGGTCCAGCAACTCGGCCAGAGCCAGGATGGTCGCCTCGCCACCGGGCGGGCACTTGTTGATCCTGTCGCCGGCGGCGATGGCTTCGGAGTAGGGCTTGCAGCCGGGATAGCCGCACTGGCCGCACTGGGTCTGCGGTAGCAGGGCATTGATCTGTTCGGCGACGGGATTGCCCTCGACGCGAAAACGCACCGCCGCATAACCGAGGATGGCACCGCACACCAGACACAGCAGGAACAGGGCGAGCACGGCGGTCATGGCTTGATCAATCCGGAAAAGCCCATGAAGGCCAGGGACATCAGGCCGGCGGTGATCAGGCCGATGGCCGCGCCCTTGAAGGGTTTGGGTACATCGGCGATAGCGATGCGCTCGCGCATGGCGGCGAACAGCACCAGCACCAGGGAAAAACCGAGGCCGGCGCCGAAGCCGTTGATGCCGGACTCGAGGAAGCCGTAACCCGCCTTGTTGGCGTTGAGCAGGGCCACGCCGAGGACGATGCAGTTGGTGGTGATCAGCGGCAGGAAGATGCCCAGAACGCGGTAAAGCAACGGACTGGTCTTGTTCACCAGCATTTCGGTGAACTGCACCACCACGGCGATCACCAGGATGAAACCGATGGTGCGCAGGTATTCCAGATCCAGCGGCACGAGCACGTACCGTTGCAGCAGATAGCTGCACATGGTCGCCAGGGTCAGCACGAAGGTGGTGGCCAGGGCCAGGCCGATGGCCGTCTCGATCCGCTTCGACACGCCCATGAAAGGACAGAGGCCGAGAAATTGCACCAGCACGAAGTTGTTGACCAGGATGGCGCCAACCAGGATCAGGACGAGTTCGGTCATCGCGGGGATACCGTCGGGCGGGCAGAGGGCGGGAGAGAAAAGGTGTTCATTATATCGGGGAGGGCGCAGGGGCGAACAACCGCGGAGGCCGTTCGGCAAGGCTTGCAGGGGGTGGCCGGGGGAGGAATCCTCCACCCCCTGGCGGGATTAATGCACGCGCTGGCCAGGCTTGGCGCCGGCATCCGGGCTGAGCAGGAAGATCTCGTTGCCGCCAGGGCCGGCGGCCAGCACCATGCCCTCGGACAGGCCGAACTTCATCTTGCGCGGCGCCAGGTTGGCGACGTACAGGGTCAGGCGACCTTCTAGCTCGCTCGGCTCCGGATAAGCGCTCTTGATGCCGGAGAACACGTTGCGCTTGGCGTCGCCGATATCCAGGGTCAGGCGCAGCAGCTTATCGGCGCCCTCGACGAACTCGGCCTTCTCGATCAACGCGATACGCAGGTCGACGGCGGCGAAGGCATTGAAGTCGATTTCCGGAGCCAGCGGCTCCTTGACCAGTTCACCATTGCCTTGGGGGGCGGCGGCTTCGGTGTTCTGGGCGGCGAGGTCTTCCTTGGAGGCTTCAATCATGGCGTCGATCTTCGCGGGTTCGATACGGGTCATCAGCGGGGTGAAGGGGTTGAGCGGATGGTTGGCCAAGCGTAGTGCATGATCCTGCCAGGTCAGCGGGGCGACGTTGAGGAAAGCCTCGGCGGCGGTGGCCAGGTTGGGCAGTACGGGCTTGAGGAAGATCAACAACTGGCGGAACAGGTTGATACCGAAGGCGCAGATCTCCTGCACTTCGGCCTGCTTGCCTTCCTGTTTGTTCAATGCCCAGGGTGCCTTGTCGGCGATCCAGGCGTTGGCACGGTCGGCCAGCGCCATGATCTCGCGCATGGCGCGGCCGAAGTCACGGCCTTCGTAGGCCTCGGCAATAGCCGGAGCGGCAACCTGGAAGGCCTCCCACAGCTCCGGCTCGGGATTGGCATCGACCATCAGACCGGCGTTGCCCTTGTGGATGAAGCCGGCGCAGCGGCTGGCGATGTTGACCACCTTGCCCACCAGATCGGAATTGACCTTCTGCACGAAGTCCTCGAGGTTGAGATCGAGGTCGTCCACGCCGCGCGACAATTTGCTGGCGTAGTAGTAGCGCAGGTATTCGGGGTTGAGGTGATCGAGGTAAGTGCGCGCCTTGATGAAGGTGCCGCGCGACTTTGACATCTTCTGACCGTTGACGGTCAGGTAACCGTGCACGTTGACCGCGGTCGGCTTGCGGAAGCCCGCGCCTTCGAGCATCGCCGGCCAGAACAGGGTGTGGAAATTGACGATGTCCTTGCCGATGAAATGGTATAGCTCGGCCTTGGAGTCCTTGCACCAGAAGGCGTCGAAGTCCAGCTCGGGGCGACGCGCGCAGAGGTTCTTGAAGCTGGCCATGTAGCCGATCGGCGCATCCAGCCAGACATAGAAGTACTTGCCCGGCTCGTCGGGAATCTCGAAGCCGAAGTAGGGCGCGTCTCGGGAGATGTCCCACTCCTGCAGGCCGCCGTCCAGCCATTCGGCGATCTTGTTCGCCACCGCCTCTTGCAAGGTGCCGCTGCGGGTCCATTCTTTGAGCATGGCCTCGAAGTCCGGCAGCTTGAAGAAGAAATGCTTGGAATCCTTGAGCACCGGCGTGGCCCCGGAAATAGCCGAGCGCGGGTCTTTCAGTTCGGTCGGCTCATAGGTGGCGCCGCACTTCTCGCAGTTGTCGCCGTACTGGTCCTCGGCACCGCACTTCGGACAGGTGCCCTTGATGAATCGGTCGGCGAGGAACATGCCCTTCTCGGGGTCGAAATACTGGGTCACCGAGCGGGTAGCGATGTGTCCGGCGTCGCGCAGGCGGAGATAGATGGCCTCCGACAGAGCACGGTTCTCTTTGGCGTGGGTGGAGTGGTAATTGTCGAAATCCACCAGAAAGTCGGCGAAGTCGGCGCTGTGCTCGGCCTGTACGTAGGCGATCAACTGCTCCGGGGTGATGCCTTCCTTCTCGGCGCGCAACATGATCGCCGAGCCGTGGGCATCGTCGGCGCAGACGTATACGCACTGGTTGCCGCGTTGCTTCTGGAAGCGCACCCAGATGTCGGTCTGGATGTGCTCGAGCATGTGGCCCAGATGGATCGAGCCGTTGGCATAGGGCAGGGCGCTGGTGACGAGGATCTGGCGAGCTTCGGGCATGGTCTGTGCGGTCGGGATTGCGGAAGGGAAAGTCCGTGAGTGTAAGGCCGTAGCGGTTTTTTTTCATCCGCGGGGAGGCTCGTGGAAGTCGGCGTGGAGGCTTCTTCCATGATGGTTGCCGCCCGAGCATGTCGATCGGGCCGGGCTCGGCTATCATGGCCATCCGTTTCAGTCGGTTTTTCGGGAGCAGCCCATGTCCGTCACTCGCGAAGCGGTGGAAACCGCACTGCGTCAGTACTTCGACCCCCATCTCAAGCAGGACCCGGTCAGCGCCGGCTGCGTCCGCGATATTGCCATTCGGGACGGCCAGGTCGGCGTGCGGCTGGAACTCGGCTATGCCGCCGGGTTGTTCAAAGATGGCTGGGCGCAACTGCTCGAAACCGGCCTGAAAAGCCTCGACGGCGTGCGCGAAGCGCGCGTGCAAGTGGACTCTGTGATCGCTCCGCACAAGGCCCTGGAACAGGTGCAGGGTTTGCAGGGGGTGAAGAACGTCATCGCCGTGGCTTCCGGCAAGGGCGGGGTGGGCAAGTCCACCACCGCGGCCAACCTAGCCCTGGCCCTGGCCCGCGAAGGCGCACGGGTCGGCATGCTCGATGCGGACATCTACGGCCCCAGCCAGGGAATCATGTTCGGCATTCCCGAAGGCAGCCGTCCGCAGGTCCGCGACCAGAAGGCTTTCATCCCGCTGCAGGCTCATGGCGTGCAGCTGATGTCCATGGCCTTTCTCACCGACGACGACACGCCCATGGTCTGGCGTGGGCCTGTGGTTTCCGGCGCACTCATGCAACTGGCCACCCAGACCGATTGGGACAACCTCGACTACCTAGTGGTGGACATGCCGCCCGGTACCGGCGACATCCAACTGACCCTGGCGCAGAAGGTGCCGGTGGCCGGTGCGGTGATCGTCACCACGCCGCAGGACCTCGCTCTGCTGGATGCCAGGAAGGGAGTGGAGATGTTCCGCAAGGTGAACATTCCGGTGCTCGGCGTGGTAGAGAACATGGCCGTGCATATCTGCTCCAAGTGCGGACATGCCGAGCACCTGTTCGGCGAGGGCGGCGGCGAGAAGCTGGCGGCCCAGTACAACGTCGAACTGCTCGCCTCCCTGCCGCTGTCCATGGAGATCCGTAGCCAGGCCGACGCCGGCCGGCCGACGGTGATCGCCGACCCGGACAGCCCGGTTACCCTGATCTACCAGCAGATAGCTCGCACCGTCGGCGCGCGCATCGCCCAGAGCGTGCAGATCGTCGCCCAATCGATGCCAAAGATTGTGATCAGCGAGGATTGAAGTCAGGGGTTGTCCGCAGCCGGCGTCTTCTAGACTGAGGGCAACTCCACTGCCGAAGGTCCACCATGCGCCTGCTGCTCGACACCCTGATAGTGCTCGCCACCGTCGCCATAATGGAGGCGGTGGCCTGGGCCTCGCACAAGTACGTGATGCACGGCTGGGGCTGGGGCTGGCATCGCTCGCACCACGAGCCACGCCATGGCTGGTTCGAGAAGAACGATCTCTATGCGCTGGTGTTCGCCGGCCTCGCCATCCTTCTGATCGCTTTGGGCACGGTCGGTCTCTGGCCGCTGCAATGGATCGGCGCCGGCATGACCCTTTACGGCCTTCTCTACTTTCTCGCCCACGACGCCCTGGTGCATCGGCGCTGGGGGCTGCGCTACGTACCGCGCAGCGGCTACCTCAAGCGCTTGTACCAAGCGCACCGGCTGCACCATACGGTGCCGGGACGCGATGGCTGCGTTTCCTTCGGTTTCCTGTACGCGCCCAGGCTGGACATCCTCAGGGGGCAATTGCGGCGCCTGCATGGCAAGCCGCTGCAGAGGGGCGCGACCGGGTCCATAGGCCCGCGGGCCGCGGACTAGACCTGCCGAGGCGCGAGACCAGCGCCTGCAGGCCGCCGACGGAGGCCAGGCACAGCTTGTCCGTCCTGCTCGTGGCGAGGCGCGAGTCCCAGGCGGCGGGACCGGCCGCCTTCACCCTGATGCCGATCTGCCGATAGACCGCCCGTGCCGTGGCGACAGCCCAGGCCGAGCGTGGCGGCAGCGCCGCCAATCCGCCGAGCGCCGAGGCGTAGTATGGCTCGGCTGCATTCACCAGGCGTCCGGCCAGGCATGCCAGCGCCGGGCGATGCCGGGGGGCGCTCAGCGCCTCGGGCGGCACGCCGGCCTCGTCCAGCCACTGCGCCGGCAGGTAGAGGCGGCCGATAGCGTGATCGTCGAGGATGTCGCGAGCAATGTTGGTCAACTGGAAGGCCAGGCCCAGATCGCAGGCGCGGTCCAGGATGTCCTCGTCGCGCACGCCCATCACCAGCGCCATCATCACGCCGACCACTCCGGCGACGTGGTAGCAGTAGTCCAGGGTGTCGGCGAAGCTGTGGTAGCGTCGGCCCTCCACGTCCATGCGAAAGCCGGCCAGGTGATCGAGCGGATAGCGCTCGGGGATGCCATGCCGGCCGACCACCTCCTGCAGCGCGGCGAAGGCGGGGTCGGCTGGGGGATCGCCGGCGCAGACGCGGCGAGTGGCTACCTCGAGCCGGGCGAGACAGGCTGGATCGGCGCCGGGCAGTCCGTTGCCGAAGCCGTGGGACTGGCCATCGATCGCATCGTCGCAGTGTCGGCACCAGGTGTAGAGCAGCACCGTGCTGCGCCGGGTCGATGCGTCGAACAGCCGGGCGGCGGCGGCGAAGCTCTTCGAGCCTGCGGCGATGCTCCGGCTGGCGTGTTCGAATAAAAGATCGCTCATCCAGCCAGCTCCTCGATCATCAGCCCCGCGGTGGCTTTGGCCGAGCCGACCACCCCCGGCAGGCCGGCGCCTGGGTGGGTGCCGGCGCCGACGATATAGAGATTGGCGATCTCGTCGTCGCGGTTGTGCGGACGGAACCAGGCGCTCTGGGTGAGGGTGGGTTCCAGGGAAAAGGCCGAGCCCAGGTGGGCGTTCAGCTCATCGCGGAAATTCAGCGGGGTGAAGATGCGGCAGGTCACCAGGTCCTGGCGCAGATTTGGGATGTAGTGGCGTTCCAGGTAGGCGAGGATGCGGTCGCGGTAGCGCGCTCCTTCCTGCGCCCAGTCGATGGCGGCGCGCCCCAGATGCGGGACCGGCGCCAGCACGTAGAAGCCGGAGCAGCCCGGTGGCGCCAGCGAGGGATCGGTGATGCAGGGCGCGTGCAGATAGAGGGAGAAGTCCTCAGCTAGGCCCGTGCCCTTGAAGATTTCCTCGATCAGGCCGCGATAGCGCGGGCCGAAGCACACCGTGTGGTGTTGCAGGTGCGGGTGCTGGCGCTTCAGGCCGAAGTAGACGACGAACAGCGACATGCTGAAGCGCTTGCCCGCGAGCCGCCGGCCCTCCCGGCGGCCACGCTCGTGCTGGCCGAGCAGTTCGCGATAGGTGTGCACGACGTCGGCGTTGGAGGCGACGACATCGGCCGGAAAACGCCTACCATCGGTGCAGATCGCCGCGCTCAGGCGCCGGCCCTCGGCGGTCAGGCGCGCCACTGGCGCGTTCAGCTCCAGTCGCCCGCCGAGCTCCTCGAACAGTTGCACCAGGGCGCGCACCAAGGCGCCGGTGCCGCCGCGCGGGAACCAGATGCCCCAGCGCCGCTCGAGGGCATGGATCAACGCATAGATCGAGGAGGTGGCGAAGGGATTGCCGCCGACCAGCAGCGAATGGAAGGAGAAGGCCTGACGCAGCTTGTCGTCTTCGATGAAGGACGAAACCATCCCGTACACACTACGCCAGGCCTGCAGCCGGACCAATTGCGGCGCCGCCATGACCATGCGGTCGAAAGTCAAGAAGGGCACGCTGCCGAGCTTCAGGTAACCGGCTTCAAATACAGCCCGGGAATAATCGAGAAAACGCCGGTAGCCGTCGACATCCGCCGGATTGCGTGATCGGATCTGGCTGTCCAGCAGGGTCTGGTCGTTGACGTAATCGAAGCGGCTGCCGTCCTCCCAGCACAGCCGGTAGAAGGGGCTGACCGGCAGTAGCTCCACGTAGTCGGCCAGACGCCGGCCACTCGAGGTGAATAGCTCCTCCAGCGCCGAGGGATCGGTGATCACCGTGGGGCCGGCATCGAAGACGAAGCCTCGATCCTCGTAGACGTAGGCGCGGCCGCCCGGCTTGTCGCGCTTCTCCAGAACAGTGGTCTGGATCCCGGCGGCCTGCAGGCGGATGGCCAAAGCCAGGCCGCCGAAGCCGGCGCCGATCACCACGGCGTATTTCCCTGTGCTCATTTCAACTCCCTTGTCGATGCAGGTCCCTGGTCAGCGCCGCCCTCAGCGCCTGGACGAGGGGCACCGGCGGCTTGCCGGTGAGAATGCGCAGTTTGTCACCAGCACGCAGACGGCCGGCGTAGAAGCGCCGGATCAGAGCCTCCGGCAGGCCGTAGAAGCGTTGCATCACCCGCCAGCGGTCTTCCGGTGCGCCGGCGAGGAACAGCATGCGGTTGAGCAGGCGGAAAAAGCCCTGGCGGCGCCACTCGGCGCGTAGGGTCGTCTGGATTTCTGCAGCCAGATTGGCGGCGTCGAGCCGCGGCAGGGCGGCGATGCGCTCGGCCAGGCGAACCGCATGGGGCAGCGAATAGCCGGTGGTGGCGTGGAACAGGCCGGCGGCTAGACCGCTGCACGGCTGGTCGCCCATTTCCCGGCAAAAGCCCTCGAGATCGCCGTTGAGGATGATCGGCAACACGCCCTGTTCCTCGCGTAGCACCTCCAGGATGCGCCAGCCATGCTGCGCGGCGTACTCGTCGATCCGTGCGCGCAGGGCTGCGGGGGCCAAAGTCTCGCCGTCGGCATAGTAGGTGTCCTCGATCAGCAGGCGGTCGGGGCCGAAGGGCAGCAGGTAGACGAACCGGTAGCCCTCGCGCTGGGCGACGCCGGCGTCCATCAGCACCGGTATGTCGAGCCCGTGCGGCGCCGCCAGACGCACCTCGCGGCCGAAAAATTTCTGGTAGCCGAGCGACAGGTGCGCACTGGAGCGCGGGCCGCGGCCGTCGATCACTGCGCGGGCACTGACGCTGCTGCCATCGGCCAGCTCCACGCGCTGCGGACTCAGGCTGCACACTTTGTTGCCGAGCTGTACCTGACCGACGAGGCGTGCGCACAGTTGGGCGTCGAAGTGCGCGGAGGCGATCGACGCATAGCTGCCGTGCAGGATGCGCCGTCGCTTGGGAAAGCGCACCTCGTAACCGGGCCAGCGGTGACTCACCAGCGGCGCCAGCCAAGCGTGCTGTTGTGAAGTCAGATCATCCTGGTGGAACGACCAGGTGTGATTGCCGCCGAGTACCGGGCCCCGTTCCAGCAGCAGCAAGCGCAGCGCCGGATGCAGCTCGGCCAGACGCCAGGCGATCAGGCCGTTGGCCAGGCCGCCGCCGACCAAGATGAGGTCGTAGTCAGGCCGCGGCATGGAGAACCGGCCGTCCGCTTTTCAGCACCGCTTCGACGATGTCGGCGGCGCGCTCGGCGCCGCCCGACTGTCTGGCTTCGCTTCCGATCCGCGCAGCACGCTCGGCGAAGGCCGGCTCGTCCAGCAGCCGGCGCAGCAGGCGACGCAGCGTGCTGCACCGGGCTAGCAGCGGGGAGGCACGCAGCCCTGCGCCGGCATACACCACCCGGGCGGCGATTGCCGGCTGATCGAAGGCAATCGGCAAGGCGAGCATCGGCGTGCCGGCGACCAGGGCGTCGAGCACGGTGTTCAGTCCGGCATGGGTAATCGTCACGTCGGCCTGGGCCAGGGCCGCGCACTGCGGGGCGAAGTCGGTCACCCAAGTAGCGCCCGCCGCTTGCAGTGCACGCACCTGGCCGGGGTCCAGTCGGCCGCAGTGCGCCAGCAGGAGTTGCAGGTCGAGGTCGCGACAGGCCATGGCTATACGCCGAAATAGACCGAAGCGGCCGCCCTGCAGAGTTCCTAGCGACGCGAAGACGAACGGTCGCCCAGCGTCGACTGGCAGGTCCAGCAACGCCGCGCCCTGGTTCGATGAGCGCAGCGGGCCGACCGGGTGAAAGTGCGCTGGGGCCTCCTGGCGCGGAAAGTCGAAGCCGGCAAGGGTCTGGCTGATCTGGGCGAAGGGCGACAGGCACTGGTGTAGGCTGTCGCGTGGCGGCAGGCCGAAGGCCTCGGCATGCTTGGCGATGATTTTCTTATGGGGCCGCATCAGGTAATCGTAGACCCGGCTGCTGCTGCGGTTGAGATGCTCGCCAAAGGGTGAGACGGCATAGCTCCAGGGCATCACCGGCAGCGGCAGGCGCGGCTCGCGATTGACCGGCAGGGCGCAGGCCACCGAAACCCAGGGCAGGCCCAGGTATTCGGCGAGCAGTCCGCCAGCAGCCTCCATCTGATCGGCGATCAGCGCCTCGACGCCGAGCGCGCGCAGTAGCTTCGGTCCTTCGCGGCAGAGCATGTCGGTGCCACGAGCCATGTCCTGGATCACCCGTCGCAGGCCGAACGGGGCGCCGGGATGCCCGGCGTGGGCGATGACCGTGGCGAGCGAGCCGGGCGGATGCGAAGCCTGGCCGAGGGCGGCGAATCCGATCTGCGGCTGTCTCAGCAGGACGCGGGTATCCTCCTGCTGGACGAAAGTGACCCGGTGCCCACACATGATCAGCCGCTCGGCCAGCGCTTCCAGTGCCCAGAAATGGCCGGCGAAGGGTGGGGCGATGACGGCGAAGTGGCTCATCCCTGAGCTCCGGCGACTAGAGAGGCGGCTGGGCCGGCGACCGCACGCGCGCCTGGCGCGGGGCCGTCAGATCTGCCGAGCCGGTACGGAAGCAGTCGATGCGCAGTTGCTCGATGATCACGTTGAAATGCTCGATCACCGCCTTGCTGGAGCGCAGCGCGCCGGGCAGGGCCGCAGGGGCCTGGCCGACCAGGTCGCCCCCCAGACGGATCGCCTTTGCCAGATCCACGCCATCACGTATCCCATCCGAGGCGATCAGCGGCGTCCCCAGGCAAGCCTGGTGTACCTCGCGCAGCGCCTCGGCGGCAGGGATGCCCCAGTCGGCGAAGGCCAGCGCGGCCTGCTTCTGGGCCGGGGTGCGTGCCCGCTGCGCCTCGACCGTGACCCAGTTGGTGCCGCCGGCACCGGCGACGTCGATCACCGTGACGCTCGCCGCGACCAGGTGCCGTACCATCGCGGCGCTGATGCCGGCGCCGACCTCCTTGACTACCAGTGGCACGCCCAAGCCGTGGTCGGTACCGGTTTCCAGGGCGATACGCTGGGAACCGACGCCCAAGGCGATGCCGAGTGCCTGCGCCGCCTCGGCCAGATGACGGTTGATGGTCGCGGCCTGGGCGGGGCCGCCGGTCATGGAGCTGATCAGCAGTGGTGCGCGCAGGGGGCAGCCGAGGAAGGTGGTGCCCAGATTGATCTGTTGCAGGTGCAACTCCGGTAGCGCGCAATGCTCGAAGGCAAAGGCGGCGAAGCCGGTGCTACCGTTCCGCTTGGTCCGGGACGGGTCGAGGACGATGTCCAGATGGTCGTTCTTGCGCGCCGCCAGTTCGTCTCCTGCCATCGCCGTTCCCTGATTCGGTGGAGTAGGACTGCGGAGGTCGGGAAATCTTTCCGTTAAGATTGTATAAAATTGGAAATATGTACAAGAATTTTAGCATTCTTTCTTCCCTCGCCTTTTCAGAAAACGGAGTTTCTGGACCCTATGGCAATTTCACTTGTGCCACCCCAACGCGACACCTTCGCCGACGGCCTCGGCGCGCTGCGTGGGCGGATCGACCGGCGTCTGGCGCATCTGCTGTCCACGTCCGCGGATGAGAGCGACCTGATCGGCGCGGCGATGGAAGCTGCGCTGCTCTCGCCCGGCAAGCGGGTGCGTCCGCTGATAGTGGTGCTGGCAGGATGCCAGTTGGGCGCCCGCGAGGCGCCGCTGCTGGATCTGGGGTGTGCGCTCGAGATGGTCCATGCTGCTTCCCTGGTGCTCGACGACATGCCCTGCATGGACGATGCGTGCCTGCGCCGGGGTTTGCCAACCGTGCATGTGCGCTTCGGCGAGGATATCGCCGTGCTGACGGCGGTAGCGCTGCTCGGTCAGGCCTTCAAGGTGATTTCCAGTACATCCGAGCTACCGTCGTTGCTGCGTGCCCAGCTGGTCGGCGTGCTCGCCGACGCGGTGGGGGCACAGGGATTGGTGCGTGGCCAGTATCAGGATCTGCGCGAAGGCAGCCGGCCGCGCCGGGTCGGCGAGATCACCGCAACCAATCACCTGAAGACCGGGGCGCTATTCGCTGCGGCCTTGGAGATGGCGGCGCAGGTCGCGCATGCCCACGATGACGTGCGCATGACCCTGCGCGAGGCGGCGCTCGAATTGGGGCAGGCCTTCCAATTGTACGACGACCTCTGCGACGGCGCTTCGGATGCGCCGCTGTGCAAGGACTTAGGCAAGGATGCTGGCAAGTCGACCCTGGTCGCCCTGCTCGGGCAGGAAGCGGCCAGGCAGCGTCTGTACGGGCACGTGCAGCGTATCGCTACCCTGCTGAGTGGCGTGTACGGGCCGGATTGCCCGCTTCTGCGGCTCCTCTACCTGCTGTTTCCGCGTCTGTACTAGGCCGGGGCAATCGCATGAAGTGCTCGCTCGATACCGGACTGGAAAGGTTGTGTGAGCCTTGGCATGGCTGCTTGCCGAGGGACCGGACAGTCCCTGTTGAGAAAACGCGCCCGATCATTCGGCCCCGGTTACGCCGGGGTTCCCTCGCTCCGGTGTCGCTCCGAGGGTCGTCGCACAAGGGGCATCCATGCCCCTCGTACGACTCTCGCCGCCTCCCCGCCGCTCGCCCCTCTACGCGACACCTGCGCTCGGCCTTCTGAACGGGAGTCGGGCTCCGGGTTGCCTGAAAGCGCTTTCGCTCTTGTGGCACGGCTTGTCAGGCCGCGCCGGATGCCCCCTTCAGAAGGCCGAGCGGAATCGTCGTGGAAGGGGTCGAGCGGCAAGGATGCCGCGAGAGCCGCGATGGGCCATGGCATGGATGGCCCTTCGCGGCGAGCCCCTGGAACGACGATGCAGGGAGGGAACCCGGAGCGAAGCGCAGGGCCGGATGAGGGGGTGGCCTTCTTTTGGGTTACTTTTTCGTGGCCAGGCAAGAAAAAGTGACTCGGCCGGGGGCCGAAACAGAAGGTATCCGACCACTCGGCAAGCAGCCAATGCACTGGATCCGAAGACCACGCCGGAACGACCAAGCACACAACCTTTCCAGCCCAGTATCGGGCAGGCATTCCATGCGATTGCCCTGAGGGGCTGGCGCTTTGAAGGCGTCGGGACAGCCGTTGAGTTAATATGCGCACCTCATTTTCTGCAGGACTGCCGTCATGACCATCAAATCGGACAAGTGGATTCGCCGCATGGCCCGGGAGCAAGGCATGATCGAGCCCTTCGTCGAGCGTCAAGTGCGCACCGAGGGCAGCGAGCGGCTGATTTCCTACGGCGTATCCAGCTACGGCTACGACGTGCGCTGTGCCGACGAGTTCAAGGTTTTCACCAACATCCACTCGGCCACCGTCGATCCGAAGAATTTCGATGAGAGGAGCTTCGTGGACGTCAAGGGAGCGGTCTGCATCATTCCGCCGAACTCCTTCGCCCTGGCGCGCACCGTCGAGTATTTCCGCATCCCGCGCAACGTGTTGACCATCTGCCTAGGCAAGAGCACCTATGCCCGCTGCGGCATCATTGTCAATGTCACCCCTTTGGAGCCGGAGTGGGAGGGTCATGTGACCCTGGAGTTCTCCAACACCACCACCCTGCCGGCAAAGATTTATGCCAACGAGGGCGTGGCGCAGATGCTCTTCCTCGAGTCCGACGAGTCTTGCGAGGTGTCCTATAAGGACCGTGGCGGCAAGTATCAGGGGCAGATCGGAGTGACCCTGCCGAAGGCATGAGCGGCAGCGCCAGCCCTGCCATCGGACTGGCGGCGGCGCGGGGGAATTACTTCAGTCCGGCGGACTCTACCGACTGTAGTCATCGGACCGGCAGCGCGCCGTCCCTCACAGTCGGAGGTCGTCATGGAAATCCGTCGTCACAGCGAACCCCTTCATCTGTCCTCGATAGCGGGGCAGGCACTGCCCGGCCGGTTCTGGTCGGCTGGAAATCCCGCCGGCGATCCGGAGCCGGGCGTACCGGGTCAACCCAACGAGCCCGGTGTGCCGACGCAACCGAGCGAGCCGGGAGAGCCGACCCGGCCGGACCAACCGCCACCGGCGCCGGTGGCCTGAGCGTCCGCCCGGACACGGCGCTCGTTCAGCGGGCGCTGTGCCGCGCTTCGGCCAGCAGATCGGCGACTTCGCGGTTGGTGGTTTCGTCGAAGTCGCCATAATGGCGCGCGATCGAGTCGAAAGGCTCGGGCATGGCCAGGCAGACCAGTTCGTCCACCAATCTTTGCAGATCCTGGGCGACCGCTCGGGGTGCGACCGGCACGGCCAGGATCAACTGTCCGGGGGCGGACTTGGCCAGTCCTTTCAAGGCCGCCCGCACGCTGCTGCCGGTGTCGATGCCGTCGTCCACCAGAATCACGCAGCGGTCGACCACGGGTATCGGCGGCTCGCGGCAATACAGTTGCCGGGTACGCTCCAGCTCTTGCAACTGGCGCTGTATTTCCGCCTCGAACCAGCCGGCCGGGGGGCGCACCTGGCGTATCACTTCCTCGTTGACGACGAACTGCGGATGGGTCCCATCGATCACCGCGCCGAGCGCGAGCCCGCTGTGTCCGGGGGCGCCGATCCGACGCACCAGCAGAATGTCCAGCTCGGCGTGCAGCATCCTGGCGGCCTCGAAGGCGACCGGGACGCCGCCGCGGGGCAGGGCGAGCACCAGCGGACGCTCCGCCGCATGGGGCATCAACGCTTCGGCCAGCTCCAGGCCGGCGCTGCGACGGTCGAGGAACAGGTGAGGGGCGTGGCAGATTCCATGCATGGGCTCATTCTCCGAACGGGTAGGTTTCGGCCTGCCCCGCCTGTGGCTGGCGGGGTCCTAGGGGCGTGACGGCATGGGTTTCCTCCAGCCAGATCCAGGCATCAAACTGCTCGGCCAGTACGGCTTCGAAGTAATGGCTTTGGCGCTCGCTCTCCGGACGGTAGATCACGCCGATGGCACGTTCCAGCAAGGTTTCGGAGAGAGCCGCGCGCAATTCGATGGATGGATTGTCACGCCAATCGGTGAGGGTGGCGGGAAAGCCGGTCTGCAGGAACAGGCGTTCCCAACTGTCCGGGCGCGAGGGGCAGACCCTCTTGATGCGCATCGGCTCGTCCCACTCGCTGGCGCACGCTACTTCGCCGCGGTCAGTGCCCATGCCGATCAGGACGGCATCCCTGCCCCAAGCGGTGCGGCACAGTTCGCCGATGTTGAACTCGCCGGCCCAGCCCATGGCCGTCGCGTTGGCGTTGCCGATGTGCGAATTGTGTGCCCAGACCACCGCCCTGGCCTCGGGGCCGCGGTGTTCCAGCAGATGGCGCAGGGTATCGAACATGTGCCGGTCGCGCAGGTTCCAGGAGGCGCTCGATCCGTGGTACATGATCCGGTAGTAGTGCTCGGCGGCCTGTACCACACGGGCATTCTGGGTGGCCTCGAAGAAGTCTTCGCCATCCCGGCCGAGGGCTTCCAGGCGTAGTTCGAGCAGGCTGCGCAACTGCTCGATCACCGCCTCCTTGCAGGACTGGTGACCGTAGAGGACGTCGCGGCCATAGCGGGCCGGTGTGTCCCTCCAGGGCATCAGGCAGCCGTAGCGTTCACGTGCGGCCTGGGCCGCCTGGATGTCGGTCTTGTCCAGGTAGTCGAGCACCGCGCGGATCGAGGCGACCATGCTGTAGACATCCAGGCCGCGGAACTCGACGCGCCGTTCATATGGCAGGTCCCGGTTGAAGCGATTCAGCCAGTCGCAGAACTCGGCGACCTCCAGGTTGCGCCACATCCAGGTCGGAAAGCGCTGGAAGGCCTGGCGCTCCCAGTCGGTTAGTCGCTGCCGACGCACGTGCTGGTCGATTCGGGCGGCGTCCGGCCAGTCGGCCTCGACGGCGACGATGTTGAAGCCATGCCGTTCGATCAATCGCCGGGTGATCGCCGCACGGGTACGGTAGAACTCGGATGTGCCATGGCTGGCTTCGCCGATCAGCACTACCCGGGCATCGCCATAACGATCGAACAGGCTGGCGAACGCCTCGCTGTCGAGCGCAGGCAGGGAAATGGCATGGCGACGCAGCAGCTCCACATGCTCCAAGGTCTCCGGTGCAGCGGAGCGGGTATCGGAAAGCTTTCTCATGCGGGCCTCCTGAAAGGCCTGTCCCTGCCGATGGATTCGGGACAGGCGTTGGCAGGATTCTTCAGAAAGCCTAGCCACATTTGCCCGACTGGCGAACTAGGCAAAGGGGGTCTAGTCTGACTAGTAGGTTGGATTGGATTGTCTACCCGCATCAGTAGTTAGTAATGGAGGAGCAAGACATGGCTATTTGGTCGATCACATTCAACAAGGACGGAAATACGGTCAAGATGGTGACCGAGTCAATGACTAAACCGACCGTGGAGGAAGCCAGTCAGAAAGTGCTGGAGTTTGCGCGGCGCGAGGGATTCGAATGCCAGGACAGGGAGTTTGGTAGTGCGGGAGGAAACAATGGCGGAGTCAAGGAGCCGGCAGTACAACTGTTCGAGCACTATGGGATCACCCTGAGCGGTATTCTGAAAGCGGGATGAGACGCGAAGCGCCGCTTTTGACACTCATCCCGGCCGTCGGCGGCCGGGTTCGTCGATCATGCCCATGAGGGACCGGCGATTCAGGCCTACGGCACCAGCAACAGGCGCTGGTTGCCGTAGGTCTTGTCCAGGTTCTCTGTCTTGAAGGGAAAACTCATGTAGCGCCCATCGAGCCAGGCATCGATACCATCCTTGTAATGCGGACTGGCCGGATTGCCGGACTGGCCGGTGCCGTTCAACCCGAGCATGGGTTCTTCGCGTGCGAAATCGACGACGATGCGCATGGCGGGAATCAACTGGGCATCGAAGTCCTGTCCCCAGCGATAGGCGGAAACGTTCAACGTGCCATGATCCCCGCCGGCCGGGGCAGGGGCGTGGTTCAGATAGCCGTCGAGCGCCTGGATGGCGGTACGCTGACGGGCACCGAGGTAGGGGGCCAGGCGGGTACTGTCGCTGATCCACTGGTAACGATGCAGCTTGCCCCATTGCCAGGCACTTCGATCGCCGCCGAGCCGGCTTTCCAGATCTCGTACCACGGCCGCCAAGCTGCGTGCGAGGATGGCTGGCTTGTCTTCGGTCCGCGGGGTGGCGATGTCGTCCCAGAACGGACTGTCCTCGCGGCCGAGCAGGTGGTCGGCTTGGGCCGAGTAGGACAGGCCGGACATCTGCAGCAGGGCTTGCCAGGCGGGGCTGTCGTCCGGGCCCAGTTCGTCGAGGAATGTCTGCCGCGCGCTTTCCTGCAGGAAGGCGCCATACAGGGCGGCATCCGCCGAGCTAGCGGCGAGCCGGCCGTCGAAGGCGAGCAATCGGCTCAAGGCCTCGTGGGCCCGATCACGTTCGGTCGGCGGCAGGGCATCGATCGCCTGGCGCAGCGGCTTGGCCATACCCGGCGCCTCGAACATGGCCTTGAGCTTGGCGGCGAAGGGTGTGGTCTGGTCGTATTGCATGGCGATCATGCTCTGCGCATCGTGTCGGCCACGACTGGCCAGTTCGGCGATACGCTCGGCGCGCTCCGGGTAATACCAGGTGCTGGACAGTTGCATGCCATAACCGTGCGGTACCGTACGCTGGTTGGCGGTACCCAGCCAGCCCTGCGCCGGGTCCTGATCGTAGGGGTGCAGCATCGGATCGGCGAAGCCGTCCCAGTCGTAGGCGCCGTCCCAGCCGGGGGAAGGCAATAGGCCGAGGCCGCCGCGGCGATTGGGGTAGCGTCCAGTCACTTGCCAGCCGATGTGTCCGGCATCGGCGAACAGCAAATTCACCGCCATGGCGCGCAGTTCGCCGGCAGCCGCGAAGGCTTCGTCCACCGAGCGGGCGCGGGAGAGCTGGAGGAAGGCGTCCAGGCTGTGGTCATCGTCGAGCGGAAGCCTCTGCAGCGCCAGCCCATGGCCGCTGCTCAGCGACAGGGGTTGCAGCGGATGCTTGCGCTCGCCGAGTACGCTGTTCAGCAGTGGGCCGTGACGAGTTTCATAGAGGGTTTCGCGGATCGCTGGCGCGCCCTTGACGAGGAAGGTTTCCTGGCGCTCGCTGACCGGCAGCCATTTGCCGTCGGCGAGGTAATGGAGGCGTCCGTTCTCGTTCTTGATCCGCTCGAGGAAAAGGTCTTGGGTATCGGCCATGACCATGGTCATGCCCCAGGCCAGCTTGCCGTTGAAGCCGGCGATCACCACTGGAATGCCGGCGACCGAGACGCCTGCGCTCTGGCGCTGCGGCGTGCGGACATGGACGAAATTCCACAGCGAGGGCAGGGCGGGCGGCAGGTGGGTGTCGTTGGCCAGCAGACTCTTGCCGAGGCGGCTGCCGCGTGGCGCGATCGCCCAATTGTTGGAGGCGGCGACACCGAGCATGTTCAGGGCTGCGACTTGTCCGGCCGCCCGGTCGAGGGCGGCGAGCCCTGGGATCTGCCCGCCCAGCTCGACACCCTTGAGCTTGTCCGCCTCCGCGAACGGCAGGGGGTCATCCGGGTAGATCGGCGTCAGCCAGGCGAGCCGCTCCGTACCGACCTTCTGCGCCAGCCTGAGCGCGGCGATCTCCTCGTGCAGGTTGGTCGACAGACCGAAGTTCAGCAGGCAGAACAGCAGCACCGAATCTTCCGCTTTCCAGTACGATGGTTGGTAACCTGACTCGGCCAGATCCATGGGCAGCCGGTCGCGGTGACGGAACAGGAAAGCGTTGACCCCACGGGCATAGACTTCGAAGTCCTGCTTCAGGCCGGGCGAGGCGTTGCGATACAGCGTCTCGGCATGATGACGGAGGCCCATCGCGCGCATGAAGCGGTCGATATCGAGGACGCCCGGGCCGAGCATCTCTGCCAGTTTTCCTTCGGCGATCAGGCGCAGGCCGACCATCTGGCTTAACCGGTCACTGGCATGCACGTAGCCGAGGGCGAACAGGGCATCGTGTTCGTTGCGGGTTTCGATCAGCGGCATGCCGAGGGCGTTTCGTCGTACCACCACGCTGTCTGCCAGTCCCTGGAGGCGCAGCACGCCCTGTGTGGGTGGCAGGCTGTCCGCGTGGCGCCTGTCGACTACCGACTGGCAGCCGGCGAGTACGAGCAGGGAAGCGGCTCCAAGGCTCAGTCGAAACAGATGGCGAAGCAGGCGCATGTGGCGGGTTCCTTCGGGAGTGGGGTTGCGAAAAGGCGGGCGGACGAGCGATCCGGGGCAAGAAGTGGGGCCTAAGGTAGGAAGCCGGCCGGTGGCTTGCAAGCTGGCCGGGTTTTCTCAAGGATGTGCGGTCAGTCCTTCCGCCAGCAACCGGCGCGCGCTGCTGCGAGCCGCAGCCTTGTGCTTCAACTCGAGACTGCTAGCACCTCGTACTGGCGACGTTCCGTCCTGCTCAAAGCCTTCCAGGCCGCGTGCGTGGGGATATGGGTAGCGGCCTCGCTAAGCTCGCGAAAGACCTGCAGGCGTTCGCTCCGGTACAAGTGTGGGTCATAGTGCTCAAGCAGGACCCCAATGCGAATGGCTCCCTCGATCAGTGGCAACCAGTCGTCGAGCAGGCTGCCGACGAGGATGCGCAGGTGTTCGGCGAGTTGCGCCCGGCGTTCCCGCTCGGCGGCCTTCCGGGCTTTCTCGCGCAGCCATACCCGGCGCCAGAGGACGAAGGCCACGATGCTTAGGGCAAGCAGGATCAGCACGGTGACCGGCAGCAGGACGGCGATCAGCGGACTCATGGGCGATCAATCCCGAATGTAGTCGCCAGGGGTTATCTCGCCATAGCGGGAAACCAGTACGTGGCGTCCGAACAGAAGCCCCGTCTTGGCCTTGCCTTGCAACTGATACTGGATAGGTCGGTCGGGCTCTTCCAGCAGCTTGACGATGCGTTTCATGTAGCGCCAGAGATTGGTCGTGACCAGGACATCGAACTCCTCGCGGCCGCGGGCGGGGACCGTGAACCATTTGTTCGACTCCCCCTTGGCGAGGCGGATATCGTTCAGGAACACTTCATAATCCAGGCCGCGGATCGGCAGGCTCGCCCAGTTGGGATTGTCGACGCGAAAGCGCAGGATGAATTGCTGTTCCAGCAGACGGGCCTTGACGACATCGACCTTGACCAGTTGGACGTCAGGATCCTTGAAGCCTCCGGTCACCCAGGTAGAGCAGCCGACAAGAGTGGACAGCAGACCGAGCAACCCCAACAGGCCTAGAGTTCTTATGACGTGCGCCTGGAAAAACATGCTGAACTCCAAAGGGGGCCTCAGTGTAACGAGCAGCGCTTTGACTGCAACCATTAGGCCGGATCGGACGGGATGACCTGTTTCGCAGACGTTCCCCTCGTTTGTTTCCCGAACGCCTTGATCGAAAAAACCGCGCCATACTACCTGTCGATTGGGACATGGGTATGACCATGAGCCGCTATCAGATCATTTTTTCCGGCCAACTGGTGCACGGAGCTTCCAGGGAACAGGGGCCGGCCCGTCTGACTAGGCTGTTCCGTGCCGATGACGCACGCATTGCCACGCTGTTTTCCGGTCGGCGCATATCCCCCGACAGCGGCCTGGAGGTTGGCGAGACCTAAACGTATCGGATTGCTCTGGAGCGGGCCGGCGTTCCGGCGGACATTCTGCCGATGGGAAAGAATGTAAAGCTTGCTCCAGGGCAAGAAAACGACCTCGCCGCCGTTCGTTCCGAGGCTGTCCGCAAGCCTTTCGCCATGCTGCCGTAGGATACCTGCACGGCTGCCTTCGCCGTGCTCGGGGTCCCGGACTTCGGTTCGGGAGCGGAACTGCCGGAGCCGCGCACCGAAGCGCCGACAGCACCTCTGGAGTCGAGCGATCCGAACCTGGCAGCGGTCGGCAGCGACTTGGCGCCTATCCCGGCGCGGCCAGCCGGCGCGCTGCCCGATATCTCCCATTTTCGCCTTGAGCCGTTCTGATCCGGAGGCGCTTGCGTCCCGGTCGGGCAAGGCGCATGCAGTGTTTCTTTGGGTCGTCACCGTATACACCCGATATCTGCAGTGGAAAATGGCGAGGCGACGAGTGTATCTCAATAATTAAGAATTACTCTCAAGTACTAGTGTCTCGCCGTGATCGGCCGGAGGGATAGCCGTCGCCATGAGCCGATCCGGGGCCGGCCAATGCCTGGGGCCGTGTTTTTACGAGTTCCCGGCCATGTCCGGCTCGCTGTGATGATGCGGTTACTGTTAGCCAGCACAGAGGGCTTGGACGAAGCCCCGTACCCTTGACCACGCTTGAGTCGCTGTAGCATCGCTTCAGGTTCGATTGCACTGATGCGCAGGCTCTGCATTCCCTTGCCATGACGTTGGCGCGCGACCAGTCGCTCATTGAAGATCGACTCGCATTGGGCGCTACGCTGCTGCTCCTTACTGTGCGGCACGATCATCCGGCGCCTGCTCAAGTGCCGCGGTCGCGGCCTGTACGCATTCACGCAGCGCCTTTTGCTTGAGCAGGTTGTAACGTGAGCAGGCCGCCTCAATGACCGTGCCATCGCCTGCCAGGCGCGTGCTGGCCGAGCCACTGGCCTTCAGGATGGCACGCGTGAGAGATTCGAAGAACGCCTGCGTGAAGATCCCCGTGCAACGTGATGAAACGACCAATGTTCGCATGGTCCGGCGTGAGGCCACCTGTCACCCACATGCATCCCAGATCCTGCCCAGAATAATCTCCTGCGCGTTGCCCGTGATAAACCGGCGTCCGGAACCTGGGCGGCACCGAACAGATCGAATTGCTCACTGTCCAGCGCTACCGTCTTCGACGCTGCGCTCATTACTCTTGGCCTTCAGGAAGGTATGATCCATTTTACCTGGTGGGGCTTTTGCGACAGCCTCTTTAGGGCGTGTTATGAACTTGGTGCCGGTGAAGCTATCGTAGTTGGATGAAGCCCGCACGCCCTTACCCGACAGACGTTTCTGATGAAGAATGGGCCTTCGCTGCGCCCTACCTGACCCTGATGGATCCGCGAGCGCCACAGCGCAGGTACGATCTGCGCCTGATGTTCAACGCGTTGCGCTGGATGGCCCGGGCTGGTGCTCCCTGGCGACTGATTCCCAACGACTTTCCGCCGTGGGAGGCGCTTTACCAACAGACTCAGCGGTGGCTGCAGGCCGGCTGCTTCGAAGCCATGGTCAACGATCTGCGCTCGGTGTTGCGTGTCGCTCAAGGCAAGCAGGGCCAACCCAGCGCCGTGATCCTGGACGGCCGCACCTTGCAGTCCACTTGCGAGAGCGGGCCACGAGCCGGTTATGACGGCTATAAACGTAAGAAGGGCAGCAAGGTGCACATGGCGGTGGACACGCTCGGCCACCTGCTGGCGGTCCACGTCACACCAGCCAATGAGCAGGAGCGTGCCCAGGTGCGATCGCTGGCACAGCAAGTCCAGCAGGCCACGGGCCAGACGGTGAAGCTCGCCTTCGTGGACCAGGGCTACACCGGTCATGATCCGGCGCAAGCGGCCCAGGAAGAAGGCATCCAACTGCACGTGGTGAAACTGTCTGAAGCCAAGAAAGGCTTCGTGCTTCTGCCGCGCCGCTGGGTCGTGGAGCGCAGCTTCGGCTGGGTCAATCGGTTCCGGCGCCTGGCTCGCGACTACGAGCGCCTACCGGAAACATTGGCTGGCTTGCACTTCGTCGTCTTCACCATCCTTATGCTCGGCAATGCCGCATCTCTTCTTCAAAGTTCATAACACGCTCTAGGGCGGGGAGGATGTCAAGTAACGGTATCTCGCTTGCAAGTTCGATCGGGTTCAACGGGGCGGCATCGCCGGAACGGACAGGCATGGCATCGATGCGTATCGTCTGGGCGCATGCTCGTTTCGAAAGCGCTCCTGCGCGGACGAGCGCCTCAGCGAGTAATCGCGCCGTGGCAGCATTTCTTGAATTTCGAGCCGCTGCCGCACGGGCAGGGATCGTTGCGTCCCGCATGCAGCGGGACGGTTGGATCGATGAAATACCAGCGGTCGCCATGTCGCACGAAGGCCGAGCGCTCACGATGGATATGCTCGCCCGAGGCATCGCGCCAGCGTGCACTGAATGTGACGAAGGCGTGCGCCAGTCGGCTAGCGGACTGCTCGGTTTTCTCCACGGTCAGTCCAAGCCAGGTGCTCTGCAGGCTCCAGGCCTGCATGGCTGCGCGGTCCAGGCCTGTCCGCTGGGCCGCCAGGGTGGTTTGCAGCAGATAGTCGACATCGCCCAGAACGTAGGCGCTGTAGCGCGAACGCATCAGGCATTCGGCGCTGGGCGCGGGGATGCCAACCAGGTGGCGGCCGCAGCATTCATCGAGCCGGTCGCCACTGCCGCACGGGCAGTTCCGGCTCTGTGCCGGCAGGTCATTGGCGTTCATCCGTTCACCACCAGTACTTGCCGAAATTCTCGGGGTTGGCCCAGAACTTGGCGTTCAGCCAGTCGGGGATCTGCTTGTAGTCGTAGAGATCGTAGGTGAACAGCGTGAGGACCTGTTCGTCGCGTCGGAAACGCTCGCTGGCCCGCAGCGCCAGGGCGAAGAAGTCGGTATCCTGCCAACCGCAGGCCGCCAGATCGACCAGGACCGCGAGGCGGCTGGCGTTCAGGTTGCGAATGCCGCCGAGCAATTCCAGGCCGGTACGTCGTGGTAGGTGCTCCAGGCAGTCGACCAGCACGGCCAGTTCGTAGCGCTGGGCGGCGGCTTCCGGGGGCAATGGACCGGCGGCACAGTACGTCACCCTGGCTTCGGTGTGCGTGTTGCGAAAGGCTTCGAGAGCGGGCAGATCGCTGGCGCCGACTAGCAGCAGCCGGCTCGGGGCGTAGCGTTCGAGCAGGGCGGCGAGAGCCTGCTGCGGCGTGCGGGAGGAAAAGCTGTCGGTCATCGAAGGTCCTCAATCGGGTGTGCGGCTGAGATTCAAGAGTAAGGCGATGGGGTTCCGTGTCTGCGACGACGCTTGACGGATCTTCCGCCTGGATATCGTATGACGGGAGCGCGATGAAACTGTTGTTGACCCTGGGAAAGGTGCTGATCCTGCTGTTGTGGCTGGCGCTTGCCGGAGCTTTCCTGCAGCCTTTGAGCAAGCCCTTTGATCTCTTGCTGCCGGTCTTCGGCGGGCTGCTCCTATTCGCTCACCTGCTCGCGCTGGTGCTGTTCGAGCGTACTGCCAAGACCGATCCGCCATGCTGGAGGACTCGCCTGCAGATACTGCTGTTTGGCATCTTCCACCTGTATGTTTCAGCGAAGGATAGCCGCAGATGACTCCGGCGGCCGGAGGTTTCAGAAGGTAGGCCGGGCGGCGGCAATGGCGACCAGCGACAGGCCGAGCACCAGATTGAATCCCACCAGCCGGCGGATCCGCCCCAGCGCCGCGCCGCCGGCCGGCCAGTCGCGCAGTTCCACGGCCCGGCGCAATTGCGGCAGTTGCAGCAGGCGCATGCGCAGGAACAGGGCGAGCATCACCAGGTACAGGCCCATCATGACGTGCACATACGCAGGCGCCGTCTCCAGACTGGGAAAGCGCAGGTGCAGCAGCCCGATCCCGGTCACAGGCAGCATTACCACCGCTGCCCAGACCCACTGGAAAAAGCGCCGGAACACTTCCGGCCAGAGCTTCAGCCGGGCCGGCGTATCCAGTTCGCTGACCGTGGCGGGGCGCAGGATCATCCAGGCGAAGAACATGCCGCCGACCCAGATCAGGGCAGGCAGCACGTGCAGGGTGTAGGCAAGGGAATAGAGCATCATTTGGCAATCTCCGGTGGTGGTCCGCGCAACGCGCGCTATCATAGCCGCCCATTTTGCATACTGAAAATTTATCCAGTTTCGATTCGGGAAACGGAATGCTCAGCGCCGAACTCAAATCTCAGATCCAGGGTGCCTACTCCCGCTTTCTCGAAGCCAAGGGGCTCAAGCCGCGCTATGGCCAGCGTTTGATGATCGCCGAGGTGGCCAGAGTCCTGGGGACCATCGCCACCGACGACGAAGGGCGACGCCAGGGCGAGCCGGCGGTGGTCGCGGTGGAGGCCGGTACCGGCACCGGCAAGACGGTGGCCTACAGCCTGGCGGCGATTCCCTCGGCCAAGGCGGCCGGCAAGCGCCTGGTGATCGCCACCGCGACCGTCGCCCTGCAGGAGCAGATAGTCAACAAGGACCTGCCCGACCTGATGCGCAACAGCGGCTTGAGCTTCAGTTTCGCCCTGGCCAAGGGGCGTGGCCGCTACCTGTGTCTGTCGAGGCTCGACCTGCTGTTGCAGGAGGGCCAGGCGCAGGGCGCCACCGCCCAGTTGTTCGAGGAGGAGGGCTTTCGCATCGATGTCGACGAGGCCAGCCAGAAGCTTTTCGCCCAGATGATCGAGAAGCTCGCCGGCAACCGCTGGGACGGTGACCGCGATGCCTGGCCGCAGGCTATCGAGGACGATACCTGGTCGCGGCTGACCACCGATCACAGCCAGTGCACCGGCCGGCACTGTCCGAACTTCCAGCAGTGCGCCTTCTACAAGGCACGCGAAGGAATGACCAAGGTCGACGTGATCGTCACCAACCACGACATGGTGCTCGCCGATCTCGCCCTGGGTGGCGGCGCCGTATTGCCCGACCCGCGCGACACCCTTTATGTGTTCGACGAAGGGCACCACCTGCCGGACAAGGCCATTGGCCACTTCGCCCATTTCACCCGTCTGCGCTCGACCGCCGACTGGCTGGGACAGGTGGAAAAGAACCTGACCCGGCTGCTCGCCCAGCATCCGCTGCCCGGCGAACTGGGGCGGCTGATCGAGGCTGTGCCTGAACTGGCCCGTGAGTTGCGCACCCAGCAACAGTTCATGTTCGCTGCCTGCGAACAGTTGGCCGACTTCCGTGCCGGCGAGGACCTGGACGGCCGCGAGAGGCCGCGCCATCGCTTCGCCGGCGGCGTGGTGCCAGAGCATCTGCGCGAGCTGGGCCTCGAACTGAAGAAAGGATTTTCCAGGCTGGTGGAGCTTTTCACCCAGCTCACCGAACTGCTCAAGGAGGCCATGGACGGCGAGCCCGGCATAGGCCTGGCCAGCCACCAGGCGGAGGAGTGGTATCCGCTGTTCGGCAGCCTGCTGGCGCGAACCGAAGGCAACTGGCAACTGTGGACCGCCTTCACCGCGGAAGACCCCGAGGACAGCCCGCCGATGGCGCGCTGGCTGACCCTGGCCGAGAGCGGCGCCCTGCACGACATCGAGGTCGATGCCAGTCCGATCCTCGCCGCCGAAACCCTGCGCCGCCACCTGTGGAGCATCGCCCATGGCGCGCTGTTGACCTCCGCCACCCTGACCGCGCTGAACAGCTTCGATCGCTTCCGTATGCGCGCCGGGCTGCCGAAAAGCGCCGTCACCGCGGTGGTACCCAGTCCCTTTGCCCATGCCGAGGCGGGCCTCTTACGGGTGCCGGACCTCAAGGCCGATCCGCGCGATGCTACCGCGCATACCGCAGCCATCGTCCGCGAACTGCCGCGTCTGGTGGAAGGCGCGCGTGGGGTTCTTGTGCTGTTTTCCTCGCGCCGGCAGATGCAGGATGTCTTCGATGGCCTCGAGCGCGAGTGGCGCAAGCGTGTGCTGATCCAGGGCAACCTGTCCAAGCAGGAAACTCTGAGCCGGCACAGGGCGCGGGTCGACGAGGGCGAGTCCAGCGTGCTGTTCGGTCTGGCCAGTTTCGCCGAGGGCATCGATCTGCCCGGTGCCTATTGCGAGCACGTGGTCATTGCCAAGATCCCCTTCGCCGTGCCCGACGACCCGGTAGAGGCGGCGTTGGCCGAATGGATCGAGGCCCGTGGCGGCAATCCCTTCATGGAGATCGCCGTGCCCGATGCCTCGTTGCGTCTGGTCCAGGCCTGCGGCCGCCTGCTGCGCACCGAGCAGGACCGCGGCATCATCACCCTGCTGGATCGCCGGGTGGTGACCCAGCGTTACGGCAAGGCGATCCTCGAGGCGTTGCCGCCGTTTCGCCGGGAGATCGGCTGAGGCCACCGTGGTCGGGGCTTGCCACGCGGCCGAGCGGATTTCCATCGAGCAGTCCGGGCCAATTCCTGCCGTATACCGGCCACATCCGGGCCAGCCGGATGGCAAGAAAATAGATTGTCTGGTCAATGCCTTGCTTCACCATAGCCGAAGTGACTGGCATCATGCCGACTCTGTTGTCCACCTCCGTCCCGCTGGAGAGCGAGCTCGATGATCCGTCCCCTAGTTCCCCTGCTGTTTGCCTGCTGCCTAGTGCCCCTGTCGGCACGGGCGGCCGACGAGCAGACGCTGTTCAACTTCGTGCGCCCCACCGATGCGGTGCAGGTCAAGGGCGCAGGCGCCTTCCTACCGGAACTGACCGCGGAGACCACGGCGGGAGGAGAGGTGCTCCGAAGAGCCACCTTCAATCCGCAGGAGCGGCCCAGCCTGCGTCTGACGCCGCAACAGGGCAGTTGGGACTGGTCTTCCGCCGGCGCGGTCAGCCTGCGCATCCAGAATGCCATGGACTGGGCGCTGACCCTGCAGGTGAGCATCGAGAGCGCCGACGGCAAGGTTCTCAGGACTCAGGTCGCCCTGCCGGCCGGTCCGGCACAGACCTTGGTGCTGCCGCTGCACGCCAGCTCGCCCAGGGCGCATGGCATGCTCGCCGCGCCGCCGATGCCCTGGACCTATGAAAACCAGCGTCTGCTAGTGGCGACTACCCTGGAAGGCGAGATCGATCTACGCCAGGTGCAGGCGCTAAGCCTATCCCTGGAGAAGCCGGACGTGCAGCAGAGCATTCTGCTTGGCCGCTTCGGTGTGCGCGAGGATCTTGAGCCGGCCGCCTACCGGGGTATCGTCGATGCCTATGGGCAGTACAGCCGCGGCGACTGGCCGGAGAAGGTGAACAGCGACAAGCAATTGAAAAGGGCGGCCGAGCAGGAGCGGGCGCAGCTCGATCGCTGGCTGGCCGGGCGGCCGGAGCTGGACCGCTTCGGCGGCTGGCTGAAAGGGCCGCAACTGGAGGCCACGGGCTTCTTCCGGGTGGCCAAGCACGAGGGCCGCTGGTATCTGGTGACGCCGGACGGTCATCCGTTCTTTTCCCTCGGCGTGAACACGGTCTCCTCCGGCAACAGCCGGACCTACGTCGAAGGGCGCGAGGAGATGTTCCTCGCCCTGCCCGGCAAGGAGGAGCCGCTGAGCGCCTTCTATGGGGTCGGGGATAGCCGCCAGGCCACCGGTGCCAACAACGGGCGGCAATTCGCCCATGGGCGCTGGTACGATTTCTATCGGGCGAATCTCTATCGGACCTACGGACAAAGTTGCAAACCGCCTGTGGAGCAGGCCGCCGAGCCGGAGCGCGCGTTGCCGGCAGCTCCCATGGAAGAAGAGCCGGACAACGTTCAGGTCGCTCCGAAGGGCGGCACACCTGCCCCCGGACAGCCGGCTCCCGCCGAGCAACCGAGCGCCGCGCCGCCGTGCATCGCGCAGTTCTTCGACGCCCTGCGCTGGCGCGGGCACACCTTGGACCGCCTGCAGGCCTGGGGTTTCAATACTCTCGGCAACTGGAGCGATCTCTCCCTGGGAGCGATGCACCGGGTACCCTACACGATTCCGCTGCTGATCCGTGGCGACTACGCCACCATCTCCACCGGCCACGACTGGTGGGGCGGCATGCCCGATCCCTTCGATCCGCGCTTCGCCATGGCTGTCGAGCGGGCCATCGCTATCGCTACCCGCGATCACCGGAGCGACCCCTGGGTGATCGGCTACTTTGCCGACAACGAGCTCAGTTGGGCCGCGCCGGGGACGGATCCGAAGGCCCGCTATGCCTTGGCCTACGGCACCCTGCGACAGACCACCGACATGCCGGCCAAGCGTGCTTTCCTCAAGTTGTTGCGCGACCGTTATCGCAACCAGCAGGGGCTCTCCGCCGCCTGGGGCATCGAACTGCCCGCCTGGGAGCTGATGGAGGATCCGGGATTCGAGGCGCCCCTGCCGAGCCCGGAGCATCCAGCCATCGAGGAGGATCTGCAACGCTTCCAGCAGCTCTTCGCCGACACCTACTTCAAAACCATCGCCGAGTCGCTGAAGTGGCATGTGCCCGACCATCTGCTGCTCGGTGGCCGCTTCGCCATTAGCACTCCCGAAGCGGTCACGGCCTGCGCCAAGTACTGCGACGTGCTGAGCTTCAACTTCTACACCCCCGAGCCTCAGCACGGTTATGACTTCGAGGCCTTGCGCAAGCTGGACAAGCCGATGCTGGTCAGCGAGTTCCATTTCGGTTCGCGGGATCGTGGCCCGTTCTGGGGTGGCGTGGCCGAGGTGTACAAGGAAGAAGAGCGTGGCCCGGCCTATGCCCACTTTCTGGAGCGAGCCCTGGCCGAGCCCTTCATCGTTGGCATGCACTGGTTCCAGTATCTCGACCAGCCGGCGACTGGGCGCTTGCTCGATGGCGAGAACGGCCATATTGGTCTGGTCGGCGTCACCGATCGACCGTTCGCCGGTTTCGTCGAGGCGGTGCGCAAGGCCAACCTGAAAGTGGGCGAGGCCCTCGAGCCGGTCGCCACGCCCGCCGCCAGACAGCCGAAGACGGAGGCCGGCGTTCCCGCCGCGGCACCGGCCAGGACACAGTGAAAGCGGCCCCGTGCGGGAGTTCACAAACCCCCGCCGCGGCTGGGAGAATGGCGAGCGGTTGTACTGCCAGGAGAGACGAAGGTGCAGGTTCAAGGTTATTTCGACCTCAAGTTCGAGGCGCTGAAGGATGCGTTCGCTGCTCTTTTCGAGGATGGGCAGACTCGTGGCGCGGCACTCTGCGTCCGGGTCGGCGGAGAAACCGTGGTGGACCTTTGGGCCGGGCTCGCCGGCCGCGACGACGGTGAGGCCTGGCAGAGCGATACCATCGCCAACCTGTTTTCTTGCACCAAACCCTTCGCCACGGTCGCCGCCCTGCAACTGGTGAAGGAGGGCAAACTGGATCTCGACACTCCAGTGGCCCTGCTGTGGCCGGAGTTCGCCGCCGCCGGCAAGGAGCGGATCACCCTGCGTCAACTGCTCTGCCATCAGGCGGGCTTGCCGGCGATCCGCGCGCCGCTGGCGGCGGAAATGCTCTACGACTGGCGAGTCATGACCGAGGCGCTGGCCGCCGAGGCGCCCTGGTGGAATCCGCGCGACGGGGGGCACGGCTATGCGCCGATCACCTTCGGCTGGCTGATCGGCGAGTTGTTGCGGCGCGCCGACGGTCGCGAGCCCGGCCACTCGATCGCGGCACGCGTCGCCCGGCCGCTCGGCCTGGATTTCCATGTCGGGCTGGACGATGCCGAATTCCACCGGGTCGCGCATATCTCGCGGAACAAGGGCAATCCGGGCGATGCCGCCGCCCAGCGCCTGGTCAGGGTCACGATGAGCGAGCCGGAGACTCTCAGCAGCCGCGCCTTCACCAATCCACCGTCGATCCTGAACAGCAGCAACAAGCCCGAGTGGCGGCGCATGCACCAGCCTGCGGCGAACGGCCATGGCAATGCGCGCTCCCTGGCGGGCTTCTATGCCGGGCTGCTCGACGGGTGTCTGCTGCCGGACGAACTGCTCGACGAAATGACGCGCGAGCACAGTTGTGGCGAGGACCGCACCCTGCTCACCCCGACCCGCTTCGGCCTCGGCTGCATGCTCGATCAACCCGCACTGGCCAATGCCACTTTCGCGCTCGGCCCCAAAGCCTTTGGCCATCCCGGCGCCGGTGGTTCCTGCGGTTTCGCCGATCCCGAGCGCGAACTGGCCTTCGGCTTCGTCACTAACAGTCTAGGCCCCTACATTCTGATGGACCCACGGGCGCAGAGGTTGGCTCGCCTGGCGGGAGAATGCTTGGGGTGAAGCCACTCGTCTGTCTGCCAAGGCAATGCCTTGCTTGCGCCGGGGTTGCGGCCAGACTCAAAACTCGACCTCGAGGCCTGTTACCGTCATGCTGCCCGTGACACCTCATCTCCCATAGAACTTTCCTTGCAACGGGATCTGTCGATGAAACTTCTCATTAATAGCAGCACTCTGATTCTCTGCATGGCCATCACCGCCTGCAGCACCACCGGCAAACAGGAGCGTGTCGGCGCTCAGGCCGGCAGGTCCGGCTCGTCGGTAGCCAATTTCCAATCCAGGGAGAGTCGGGCCTGGGTCGCGGATCACGAGGCGAGCGTACGCGAAGCCGTCAAGGGGAGTCAGTTCGAGGTGGAGCGTCGTGGCGATCTGCTGGTCGTGACAGCCCCGGTGGATAGCTCGTTCAACCCGGATCGGCCGAGCATGCTGCTGGTGGCGACTCTGGGTCCGCTCAGCCGGGTGGCCAAGCTGGTGGCGCAGGATCGCGAAGTGGCCGTGCTTCTGCTGGGGCATGGAGACAGCAGCGGTTCGACCGAGCTGACCAACAGGCTGAGCCAGGAGCGGGCGCAGTCTATGGCGGCGATCTTCCGCATGAGCGGCCTGCACCATGACCGCCTGATGTATAAGGGGATGGGTTCCGATGTTCCGCGTTCCAACAATGCCGACAAGGACGGGCGCTCTCTCAATCGCCGGGTGGAGATGTACCTGACCACCCGGAGCAGCCTGCCTGCCGTGTTGGCCCAGTACGGCGCGCCAGGAATTCGGGTGGTTGCTTCAGATCAAGCGAAGCGATAGTTGTCTAGTTAGACTTTGGCTGACTGCTATTCATTCGAAGGAATCCCCCATGCCCCAGACACTGGCCGACATGCGCCGTGACTATAGCCGCTCCGGCCTTTGCGAGGCCGAAGCCCTGCTCGAACCCTTCTCTTTGTTCCATCAGTGGTTCGCCGAGGCGATGAAGACCGAGCAGTTGCCTGTCGAGCCCAACGCCATGAGTCTGGCCACCGTGGACGGCAATGGTCGGCCCCATTGCCGGGTGCTGCTGCTGAAGGGCGTGGACGAGCGGGGCTTCACCTTCTTCAGCAACTACGAGAGCGCCAAAGGGCAGCAGCTTAGAGCGCGCCCCTTCGCCGCCATGACCTTCTTCTGGCCCACCCTGGAACGTCAGGTACGCATCGAGGGAGAAGTCGAAAAGGTTTCGTCGCAGGAGTCCGACGCTTACTTCCAAGTGCGTCCCCTGGGCAGTCGCCTCGGCGCCTGGGCTTCGCCACAGAGCCGAGTGATTCGCAACCGCACCGAGCTGGAAGAACTGCTGGCGTTGACCGAAAAGCGCTTTCTCGATCAGGCGCCGCATTGTCCCGGACACTGGGGCGGTTACCGCCTGCTGCCCGATCGCATCGAATTCTGGCAGGGGCGCGCTAGCCGCCTGCACGACCGGCTCAACTACCGTCTGGAGAAGGGGGGCTGGGTGCGCGAGCGCCTGGCGCCTTAGACCGACCTGACGGGGCGCTTGCCCGGGAGCGCCTTCGCGCGGATGGGGTCCTGGCCGCTGTTCAGGAGGGTGGGATAGTCGGCCGCCGCGCGCTCCAGCCAGCGTGGCAGATCTCGGCGCTTGACGCCCTGCCTCCGGGCTTCGTCGAGGCGTTCCAGCATGTAGTCGCGCCTGGCCTGGTCCTGACCGGCGAGTGACAGGGCCAGATCGCGATCCATCCAGCGCTTGATGCGCACATATAGCCACCAGTGAAAATACAGCCCGGTCACGGTGGTGACGAAAACGATGAAGTAGTCCATGACAGTCCTCCCGGCCGTCACCCTAGCCGATCCGTCCGAGGCCGGAAAGTGGAGGGCGCAGCGTCGGTTGTCTAGTTCGGCGCGGCACGAATGCGCCGTGACAAGGGGAGGTGACGAGCTTTTAGAGCGTTTCTGTCCAGACTAGCGGTTGTAGCCAGATCAGAATTGGGCAGCCAAGCTGAACAGAAAGCAGGGGTTTGACAACCGCTGGAGATGGCTCATGGGATGGCGTCGAGGGCGGACCTACGGGCAGGGTCTGCACGATTGGGTACTGGCGGCTGACCGCCCGGTTCGCGAGGTGGCCAGGCGCTTTGCGGTGGGCGAGTCCTACGTGGCGCGGGCGCGACAGCAACGGGGCCAGGTCAGTGCCGGAGTCCAGTGCAACTACGTATTTCTGCGGCTCCAGAGGCTCGAAAGGGCGCTGACCGGGCGCGTGGCCGCCGCGCCCGAGCAGACGCTGACGCAGTTGTGCCAGTGGGGCGAAGCCGAGCATGACGTGCGGGTGAGCCCGACCGCGCTGTGGAAGACGCTGGGACGGTTGGGGCTGACGCTCAAAAAAATCGCTCCAGGCCGCCGAGCAGCAACGTGCCGATGTAGCTCAGGCACGACACGCCTGGGCCGCCGAGCAGTCCAGACTTGACGTGCGCCGCGTGGTGTTTCTCGACGAAACCTGGGCGAGCACGAACATGAGCCCGAGCCGGGGAAGTTCGCCACGCGGGCAGCGCTGTCCGGGACAGGTGCCCCATGACTATTGGAAGACGACCACCTTCATCTGTGCGCTGCGCAGCGAGCTGGTCGCTCCGCTGGTGCTCGATGGGCCGGTCAACGGGCGAGCGTTTCGCGCCTGGGTCGAGCAGGTGCTGGCGCCCAGCCTGAGTGCCGGGGACATCGTGGTGATGGACAACTTCGGCTCGCACAAGGTTGCCGGTGTGCGGGAGGCCATCCAGGCGCGCGGTGCCGAGCTGCGCTATTTGTCGCCGTACAGTCCGGACTACAACCCGATCGAGCAGGTGTTCGCGAAGCTGAAGGCGCCGCTGCGCAAGGCCGCAGCCCGCACGGTCGATACCCTGTGGTCGGCCATCGGCACCTTGCTGGAGCGCTTTCCGGCCGCCGAATGCGAGCGCTATATCCGCCATTGCGGCTATGGCCGGTCAGGATGAAAACGCTATAATAATTGGCATGACCCATCTGGAGTAAACGCAATGCGCAAGCCCGTTCTGTTTATCTCCTCTTTCGCTGCCGTGACGCTGGTGCTCGGCGGCTGTGTCTCTAGCCTGACCGGCGATGTCTATTCGCGCGAGGAAGCGCGTACCGTCGAGACCGTGCGCATGGGCACCATAGTGACCTTGCGCCCAGTGCGCATCGAGGGTACCAAGACACCCATCGGTGCCGGCGCCGGCAGCATCGTCGGCGGCGTGGCCGGCAGCGGTGTGGGCCAGGGCCGTGGCAGCGCCGTGGCGGGGGTGATCGGTGCTGTGGCCGGCGGCCTGCTCGGCGCCGCGGCGGAAGAGGGGGTCACCCGTACCCAGGGTGTCGAGGTCACCGTACGCGAGGACGACGGCAGCACGCGTGCCTATGTACAGGAAGTGCAGCCGGACGAGGTGTTCCGGGTCGGCGAGCGGGTGCGCATCCTGACCGTCAACGGCACCAGCCGCGTCGCCCACTGATCGTCCCCGTCGCATAGCCGTTCTCCCTTCCTCCAGACCGGCGCACGGTTTCTCGCCCGCCGTTCCCGTCCGCTCCTGGGGAGCTTTCCTGCGCCGGGATGCCGACCGCCAGCTAGGCTTGAGGCATGCCAGGGGGATATCCGAGGACCTTCTTCATGCCGGTAAGACCGCCGGTCGATGGTTGGGGACCAGGACAAGCTTCTTGTGATCCAGCCCATGTCCACGGCGGGGAAGCCCGCTGCCGGAACGTCGGGCCGCATGCCGGAAGCATGACAGGACATGCCGATGATGCTTGCATTGCTCGTTGCCTTGCTTTTTCTCGGTATCTGCGTGCCGGTGCTGCCGGTGAGCAGGCGAACCCGTGGCAAGCCCTGGTGATTCACTCTTCCCGAGCGCCGCCGAAGTAGGCGCAGCCACGCTGCACCTGGCCGTCGAGGCGCAGCTCGGCGCTCAGATGGCGGACCGCGCCGCTCATGGAGTCGACGCAGCGCTGTGGCGCCACCCAGAGTTCCAGGCGCCGGCCATTGGCCTCGCTGGTCAAGTTGAGGCTGCCACCGGGCAGTTGCTCCTCCAGGTAAGGCAGGGCCAGGGGCGGCTGGCCGGGACGCTGCAGCAGCAGGCCCTTGCCGCCGACGCCGACGCTCCAGAAAGGTTCGTTGCCTGCAGCGCGCAGGATCATCCGGTGGAAGTCCGGGTCCTTGCAGCCTTGGCCGCCCAGCTCCAGGCGATAGAGCCGGGTCGCCTCGAAGCGCCCGTCCACGCCGGATTTGTCGCTGGAACCGAATTTGCCGCCAAGGTCGGCGAACAGCGGGTCCTTGCCGCCCCCCTGCAGAGCGCGGATGTCCTCGGCCAGCCCGAGGTCGTCGGCATCGGCCAGCATGAAGCGGCGCTGTTCGTCGCACGGGCGCAGCAGCAGATCGCCGTCGCGCATGCTCAGTTCGCCCCGCAGACGGGTCTGCCCGTCCGCGGGGACTTGGTCTTCGCTGGCAAGCGACTGGCAACCGGCGAACAGGGACAGAAGACAGTACAAGAGGGGACGGACAAGGCGCATCGGCGGTCTCCTGAAAGGGGATTCACGTTAACCAGCGGGGCGGTCGATCTCAAGCCCGGCGACGATTCGCCGGGCGATCGACGCTATCTACACTGAATGGGCGGCGCTCCGCCGATTCCGGGAATGAGGCCGCGCCGTCGGCCTTATTCCCTGCGAGGAGATTCCCATGTTCAAGCCGGGTCATCTGCATCGCGAACATCTGCCGGACAAGTCCGATCCACAGACCTTCGCCTACGATGTGCACTACGAGGTGCGCGAGACGCCGGAAAAAGAGCGGTTGTTACACATGCGCATGGACGGCGAGATCGATGGCAAGTCCTTCACAGAGGAGTGCGAACTGCCGCGCGACATGGCCTTCAACTTCATGAGCGAATTGACCCGGATCGCCGTGCGTCATGGCTTGCATCCACGCTTCGGCCCGATCCTGCGCGAACACGACGAATACGATGCCATGTTCGAGGACATCCGCCACAAGCTGGGGCTGCGCCCCGGCGAGCCGATCGATCTTAGCCATCTGCCGGGATATTAGGGCGTGCCATCAATTATTTCCCCGGTTGCGTTGCCGCCGGACATGAGGCCAGGCTGGGTCGCGTTCGGCAAGGTGCAGCCTGCAGGCAATGGACATTCCCTTGCCAAAGGCTGCAACGCCGCAGCATGGCCCCATTTCCGGTGCAACCCAGAGTCTTATATGGACGCCTCCCGGAACTCAAGAGGTAGGCATGCTGGCGCGCAGGTAGGAGAAGTAGTCTTATATTCGGCCCGTTGTGCAGCCCGACAAGCCTGCTGGCTTTGATGGCCTGATGGAGTCCGCTGACGAGGTCCTCATCTGTTGAGCGAGCTGCGAGCTGCGAGCTGCGAGCTGCGGGCTGTGGCTCATTGTCCCTGCCAGGTTTACCCCGTCACGGTCTGACCTGTTCCGCCATCACGTGCTTACCGCCTGCGCTCCTTGTGAGGATGATGAGTTGTCCTGTTTTTCAGTTTCCTGCAGGGCAGGCCGTAAAGTGTTCTGCTCGATATGAAGAGCCCCTGGCCAGCACGGCCCACAGGGTTCGGGCCAGCTTATTGGCCAGTGCCGCGACCACGACGTTATAAGGTCGCCTGGCCAGCAAGCCTTCAAGCCATTCGGATTTCTGGCTCCTGGCGAGGATCGAGCGAGCCCCATGCATCAACAGCATGCACAGGTAGCTGTCACCGCGCTTGCTCAGCCCCAGTTGCCGGACTCGACCGCCGGTACCGGTTTGCCGGGGAGCCAATCCCAGCCAGGCGGCGAACTGTCGGCTGGAACGAAAGGTCGTCACGTCGCCCAGTGAGGCAACCGCGGCAGTGGCCGTCAATGAACCGATGCCGGGGATTTCTGCAATTTTCCGGCAGTCGGGGTTCTCGCGCAGGTAGCGTTTCAGGCGGAGTTCGATCACCCGGATTTCATCTTCCAGTCGGAGCACCCGCGCCCACTGCTCTTGCAGGCTCTCCAGAAGCACGGGAGGAACCTGATTTTCCGCCTCGGCGAAGGCTTCCGCATGGCTTTGGCCAGTTGGGCATGGCCCTCGGGCAAGACAATTTTGAACTCGTAGAGCAGGCCGCGCAGCGCATTGCTCTACATGATGCGGACCTTCAGCAACTGGGCACGGATGCGGTGCAGCGAGAGGATGGCCTGCTGGTCCGCTTGTTTGATAGCGACCAGGCAAGCGCCGGGCTGCTGTACCGCTGTCCAGATGGCCTGGGTGTCGGCCGCATCGGTCTTGTTGCGCAGAACGAAGGGGCGCACAGAGCGAGGGGCCAGCAAGCACACTTCATGCCCCTGCTGCCGAAGCTGACGCCCACCAGTGGGCGCTGCCACAGGCCTCGATCGCCACTTGGCAAGGTTGGCGCCAGGCGAAGAACGCCAGGACTTCATCGCGCCGCAGTTTGATGCGCTCGATTTTTCCGGAGTCCCGATCGACGGTATGCAGGTGGAAAACCTTCTTGGCGATGTCCATGCCGATCACGCTAGAGCATTTTTTGAAAACACGAATTCGACATACAGGGGTTGCTCTTCCTGGTCATTTCGGGCCTCCTCTCCCGCTCAGACAAGGAGACCAGAATGGCTCGAGCATACAGTGCCGATCTTCGCCGACGCGTCGTCGACGCGGCCATGGGCGGGCTGTCGGCTCGGCAGGCCGCCGAGCGATTCGACATCGGCACGGCGACGGCGATCGTGTGGGTACGGCGCTTTCGGGAAGGCGGGGAGCTCGTCGCCCGCCGACAGGGCAAGCCCCGGGGCTTGCGGCTCGATCCCCATGCGCACTACCTGCTCGGCCTGCTCGAGCAAACCCCCGACCTGACGCTGGCCGAACTCGCCGCAACCCTCGAGCGGGAGCGCGGTATTCGGGTCAGCCTGGCGACGGTATGGACGTTTCTCGACCGGCACGGCATGACGTTCAAAAAAAGACCGCGCATGCGGCCGAGCAGCAGCGGCCGGACGTCCAGGCAGCGCGACAGGAGTGGCTCGAGGAACAACCCGGCTTCGACTGGCGCAAGCTGATCGTCGTCGACGAAACCGCCGCCGCGACCAACCTGGCCCGCCTACGAGGCTGGGCCCCTCGCGGCGAGCGCTGCCTGGCCGCGGTCCCTCACGGTCACTGGAAAACCACGACCTTTACCGCCGGCCTGCGCGTGGATGGGCTAACTGCTCCGCTGGTGCTCGACGGCGCCATGAATGGCCCGGCCTTCCTGGCCTATGTCGAGCAGGTCCTGGTTCCCGAGCTGACGCCCGGCGCTATCGTGGTGATGGACAACCTGCCGGCCCACAAGGTGGCGGGGGTACGCCAGGCCATTGAAGGCGCAGGAGCCACACTGCGCTACCTGCCTCCCTATAGCCCCGACCTGAACCCGATCGAAAGGGCATTCTCCAAGCTCAAGGCGCTGCTGCGAAAGGCGGCGGCGCGGACCGTGCCGCAGCTGTGGCAGAGCATTGGCGAGGCGATTGCGCAGTTCTCGGCGCAGGACTGCAGGCACTACTTCGAGGCAGCCGGATATGAATCGGGATAAGGTAAAAATGCTCTAGCCGCCATCTGACTGAACGCCTGTATTGGGGGCGTCTCAGAAAACGGAATTTAAAGCACGCTAAGGTCCCACAGACCCCGATGCAGACTTCAAAAACGATGGTTTTCCCGAAAACCCCAGACACAGCAAGGGCTTGCAAGGCAGGCGTAGGGCTTAAGTGCAGTTTCTGTTCCGTTGCTCCCCAAACCCCCAGTACCAGCGCTTTATCCGGCGGATTCAGGTAGAGCCCTACGATATCCTGCACCTTGTCGACAAAGGCAGGATCGGTGGACAGCTTGAAGGTGTGCTCTAGATGAGGCTTGAGCCCGAAGGCTCGCCAGATACGCTGTACGCTCGCCGGCGAAATATGGGTGGCCTTGCTCATCCGGCGCGAGCTCCAATGACTGGCATCGTCGGGCCTGGTCTGCCGCACCCGGTCGGCCACTTCCTGGACCTTTTCATCACTGATGCTGCGTGGGCGGCCTGAGCGCGGCTCGTCATTGAGGCCTTGCAGGCCCAAACGGGCGAAGCGAAGGCGCCACCTCGAAACGGTTTGTGCCGTAATGCCAAGCCGTCGAGCAATGGAAGAGCCGGACTCACCTCGAGCGCAGGACAGAATGATCTCGGCGCGCAGCTGCATATCGGCAGGCCCCTTGTGCCTGGCTCGGCGGCAGGTGAGTTCGGCATGCTCTTGTTCGGTCAGTTCGATCCGAACGGCTGGGCGGCCTGTTTTCATCGCATGCCCTCCGAAAAAACTCTGTCAGCTCCGCGGTAGACAAGACTTATCCTGAGCAGTTGTGATTCACCACAACTAGTTAAACGTCACTTTTCGAGTCTTCTAAGCTGTGACAGGCGGCTGCGCGTACGCCCGATGTCAGCTATTTCACAGAGATCCATCGCCTTATCAAGGGAGAGCGGGCTAATCAGAAACAAAGTGCAGCGACGGTCGTAGAGAATGTCGATCAGATTAAGAAAGCGCTGCTGAGCCGCCGCAGAGGCACTCGAAATCTTTGGCAGGCCGCTGAGTATCCAGTAATCGAACTGGTCGACTAATACGAGGTAATCCATCACAGCCGTTGCGCTTTCACAGAGGTCCTCGAAAGTGAAATAAATTGTCCGATCTCCCAGATCTGCTCCTCGAAGCAATCGATGATTGACCTTAATCTCATGAGTCTCCACTGGGTAAGCTGGTAGCCCCAGCATTTCACGCTGCGCTGGATCGCCTGGACTGACAAAGGCTCCACGGTGGAAAGTATCTGCTTCTCCTGTGTTCAGAGAACGATAGTCGATATCACCTGCAATGGACAGAATATCCATGTGGGATTCGATCAACCGGATCGTAGGCAGAAAACGTTCGTGATAGATAGGGTTGGGTAGCAGTTCCGCAGGTGGATAATTGGACGTGGTAAGCAAAACGCAGCGGCGCGCAAAGATTGCCTTGAACAGCCGGCTGATCAACATAGCATCGCCGATATCATGCAGATGAAATTCATCAAAGCACAGCAAGCGACACTCACTCAACATTATATTGAGGGCCTCCCCCATCGCATCATTGCTACCTATATTTTCAAACATCTGTTGATGTAGCTCCCGGAAAAATGCATGGAAGTGCACACGCCGTTTCTCCACGATCGGAATAGAGTCAAAAAACGAATCCAAGAGAAAACTCTTACCCCGCCCTACTGGTCCCCAGATATACAAGCCTCTCATTTTTTGGAAGCGTAACAGCCTCGTAGAAAGCAGGCTATCGGCTAGCAACGCCAAACGCTTTATAGCGGCATACTGATAATTATCCAACTTATATCCCAGAGATGCTGCCTTAGTTTCGATCACAGATACTAATTCCGCGCTAGGAGAAATGCTTTTCATGGGCCCATTCCTTTAGATAACGAAGCCGCATTGTAAAAGAAAAATGCATGGCAATCTGCCAAACCCAATCACTAGGGGACTCTGAAAAAGTCCCATTTTCACGAGTTCACATGCATTGTAAGCTTCATGGTTACTGGCTTGTGATTTTCAGTCCACCCTTAACGATGTGTCATCGGGTGGTTTGTTTTCGCTCATCTTCTCAAGATGTACCTGACGCTGTTTATCGGCGCCTTTTCCAAAAGGTCGCTCACCACCATACCTTTTGAATGCAGCAGCACCGGGCGGTTTGAAGCCAGCTCCTGCAGCCTACTCCTATCTTTGATACAGCATCGCAGGCTCATGCCTGCGTTCGTGACACACCCCAGTACAGGATTCACCCGATTGCGCACCCGATTGAGAAACACGAACAGCACCGGATCAAACACTGCCACCTGAACCGCCCCGGGAATTCCGGAGGCTCATTGGTGTGAGTCACGCCACCATGGCGGACTCGTCGAGTTGGCGATAATAAGCCGCTTCGGCCTCGGCCGGAGGTACGTTGCCGATCGGTTCCAGCCGCCGCCGGTGGTTGAACCAGTCCACCCAGGCCAGCGTGGCCAGTTCCACCGCCTCGCGGTTCTTCCAGGACTGGCGATGGATCACCTCGGCCTTGTAGAGTCCGTTGATGGTCTCGGCCAGGGCATTGTCATAAGAGTCGCCCACGCTACCTACGGACGGCTCGATGCCAGCCTCGGCCAGGCGCTCGGTATAGCGGATCGATACGTACTGCACCCCGCGATCGCTATGGTGGATCAGCCCAGCGTGGCTGGCGGGTCGACGTACATACAGGGCCTGATCCAGCGCATCCAGCACGAACTCGGTAAGGGCCGAGCTGGACACCCTCCAGCCGACGATGCGCCGGGCGAACACGTCGATGACGAAAGCGACATAGACGAAGCCCTGCCAAGTGGAGACATACGTGAAGTCCGACACCCACAGCGCGTTCGGACGCTCGGCTCGGAACTGCCGATTCACCCGGTCCAGCGGACAGGACGCAGCCTTGTCGCTGACCGTAGTCTTGACCGGCTTGCCGCGTACCGCGCCGTGCAGCCTCATCTGCCGCATCAGGCGTTCCACCGTGCAGCGGGCCACGGCAATGCCTTCGCGCCGCAACTGCCGCCAGACCTTGCGTGCCCCGTAGACCTGGAAGTTCTCCTCCCAGACCCGCTGGATATGCCTGCGCAGATGCCCGTCACGCTGCGCACGGAGCGATAGCCGGCTGGGCTCGGTGCGCCGAGCGGCATGTTGGCGGTACGTCGATGGGGCGATCGGCAATACCTTGCAGATCGGCTCGACCCCGTAAAGCTCGCGGTGCTCATCGATGAATGCCTTCATCGCTTGAAGCGGCGGTCGAGCTCCACCTGGGCAAAATAGGCTGAGGCCTTGCGCAGGATCTCGTTGGCTTGGCGCAGCTCACGCACCTCCCGCTCGAGCGCCTTGATCCGTTCACGCTCTGGCGTCGTCTGTCCCTCACGCAGTCCAGTATCGCGCTCGGCCTGTCTCACCCAGCGGCGCAGCGTCTCGGCTGTGCAGCCGATCTTCGCAGCGATGGAATTAATCGCCGCCCACTGCGACTCGTGCTCGTCCTGATGCTCGAACACCATACGAACCGCCCGCTGCCGGACTTCAGGGGAATACTTCGTTGCTGTCTTCATGGCTCCATCCTCTCAAGAGTTGGAGCCTCCGGGAAACCCGGGGCGGTTCAACCCGTATGTCCAGTTCGACTAGTATCTAAACACACAGCAATCCAGTAGCGGCGACCGGCGCAAACTGGGGCATATCAGCCGGCATGGCAACACCTACGTGCGCACCCTGCTGATCCAAGGCCATTGTCAGGCCAAGACCCCGCAGCGCCTGACCCGGCTGCAACGCTGGGCGGTGGCGACGGCGGCGTTGGCGAACAAGCTGGTACGGGTCTGCTGAGCGGTGTGGTGCCATGAGCGGCGCTTCAGCGGCAAGTAGCAGAGCAGGCAGCCCGCCTGACGGCGGGCCAGGGTAATCAGGAGTTGGTTTTCTCGTGGTTGTGGTGAAAAGCGACACTGTCGGAACAGGCGAGTCCTGCGGCGGAGCAAGGCCGATAAAAATGCTGATCCTGGTGATCGATTGAGCGCTTGGCTCCCGTTGCGCGACCTATGGAATGGCCCGGGCGACAACGCCCATGGAAGGCCGGATATACAAATACGACCACACTGACGACAGGGTTGAAACAGCATTACTCACCACTTGTTGGAAGCGTCCACATACGGAGTTTTCCTTGAGGTCTTATTTATAAGACTGACTGTCAGATGGTGATCGAATATCCAAAGTCGATTTCACTGGCTGGAATGCCTCCTCTCATCCCCCAGTTTTCAGCCTTATGTTCATTTAGAATGATTAGTATGGCTTCAGGCGAAATATTTAGTAGCTTCGCAAGCTCACCACTTAACGCCTGATAGAGTTTGTGTTTTGTTTCAAAAGTGCGACCTTTAAAAATTGTTATTTCTACCTGTAGGTACTCCAGCTTTCCTCCTGGGGCATGGAAATTCTCCTTATCATATGTCTGGTAGCGAGCCTGCAGCTCTTCGTCATTTACCCTAAAGATACTTTTCAAACAGCAATATACCACTTCAATGATATTCTGCTTGGTCTCAGCACTGCGTGGAACTGAGTCTTCTATTCGAACAATTGGCATAAAGCACCTTAAACATTAGCTGAAAATGAGGAAAAGAGGAGAAGTTGATCGAGCAACTGTTTATGATCAACTCGACTCTGTTCTAGAATCCACTCAAGGGCAGCTTCTTGATCCTTTTTGGATTTGTCTTGAGATAATTTGAAACGTCCCTCTATGCTTCTAGGGTGGATAGAGAGGCCCAATATATAGGGCAGATTGTGAAGTACTCGTGGATCTTGTGGATCGACGCTATAGGCTGACCGCTGCCTAGCAAGCTGATCTGCACTCTGCTTGAGGATCTCAAGGTTTCTAGCTTCTTCGTGAAGCACCTCGACTTCCGCTTGCATATGAACAGCCAAGTAATTCCATGTAGGCAGTTGCTTGCCTTGATAACCTTCGGGCGGGATGTAGCTGGAGGGCCCTATGAATACTATCTGACAATTAAGTCGCGTTGATTCATTGAACTGGGGGTTGCGGCGATCCACATGGCCGAACAGAGTCCCGTCGATGGCGCGCAACAGAGGGATATGGCTGCTCTGAAACTGCCTGTCCAGTTGTGAGGTAATCAGCGCCAGAGGAAAGGTATCAATGAATTGATTGATAAGACCCTGATCAGTACAGCGATATTCACGGTAATGGAAAGGACATATGCTCATTATGACTTCTCTGAAGACTTAGGCAGTGGAGAGGGCGACAGCATGGTACGACGTTGTTTATAACGGTCGATGGCGATGAGTGTTTGTGCCAGCCAGCCAAAAAGGCCTCCCCTATATAAATAGTTGGGAGACTTAAAAGGCAATCGTATTCCGTCTCGGCCTAAAAGACAGTCCATAAGCGTCCGGCCCATCAAAATGGATAGAGCGATACCTCGCCCATTGCAGCCGCTCCAACTCACGATGCGTTCATCTGCTTGCCGAACCAAAGGCATCCCATCGTGAGTTAACCCCACCCATCCTGCCCATTGGTGCTCAATCGCCACTGGCACCCTTTGATAAACCTTACAGACACGCTCCCGAAGCAAGTCACAACAAGCATTAACCGACTGCACTAATGGCAGAGCAAAGCAGCCCGTGAGAACGCGTCCTCGTTCTAGCCGACGGAAAAACCACATATCCTTTCGGCTATCCGAGAAGGGCATCTGCCCCGTTAGGGGCTCTGTCTCTGCGTGTGGCATCGCAAAGGTGGCTAAAACTAGAGCAATAGGACTTACGGCTTGTCGGGTGATACGGCTAGCCTCAATCCCATAGACGTTTCCGGCAACGAAGATCCGCCCGGCCTTGACCTCACCGCGCGGCGTTATCACACCAACATAGGTGGCATAGGATTTGATCTTTAGGACCGGGCAGTCCTCCAGGATCACTCCTCCTCGCTGGGTAACTGCGCTAGCCATTTCCTGAGCCAGGGCGTAGGGGTCCACAGAGCCTCCAGCGGAATAACACAGGCCAGCCGCATAATGCTCTGTTTCCAGAGCTGCCTTCATCTGCTCGCGTTCGACGACTTCGACGTCAATTCCCAACGCGCGCCAGCCCCTAGCTAGCGCGATGAGGTCAGGTAGCGGATGACTTGCCCAAGGCTGTATCCAGCCTCGGGCTGCCGATGCCGCACTCGACGTGGTGAGAATGTCACAAGCCGTTTGCTGAAGGGCATGAACAAACCTCTGTGCGGCATCGCCTAGAAGATGCCTCAAGGACTCAGGCGTATGACGCGATGGCACTGGCACCACAAAACCTGAATTACGCCCTGTTGCCCCTGCCCCTACCCGGAGCGCCTCAAGCACGGTCACGGAACAACCTGCATCAAGGGCCTGCAACGCCGCTGACAAACCGCTGATTCCTCCTCCGACAATGACAACATCACTCTCGAAGGGAATCTTTGCTGCGTACATCGTTCGCCAAGGCCATTGAGCTTGCCAAACTGAAGGGGCCGCCAATAGTTCGGCTAGTGTTGTTTCAGACATAGCGCTGATACTCAACCAGCCGCAAATGCTTGACCAGCGACTCGACGATGGTCTGCGAGCGTAGGGCGAGCAAGCTGAAAGAACCTGCATCTCCCATTCCATGGGAGGACTCACAGAGGCCATTGAGGTAGGTTGGCAGAGATGGCACTACATCCACCCCATAATCCCGTGCAATTTCTAAGTGGCTGTCATCTTTCTTTCGCTTGGCGGCTAGTGGGGCAAGTAATGGCGGGCAGGGCTCCTGCCGATCTCCTAGGCCCAAATCCAAAAAGCCGGTGGCTAGCACCACTAGGTCAAACGACTTCCTACAGATCTGGCTCGTAAGGAAATTTCGGCTTTGCAAGTAAACGCCTTCAGGGCTGGGCTCGCAGGCTATGATTTCCTGACAGGTCATTATTTCCAACTGACGCTCGCCACGTAGGCTTTGCTCATAGCGCTTGATATAGAGCTGATTAAGTACGTCGATATCAGAAGACGAGTAGTTTGTATACACGAGCTCTTGACGCAGTCGGGCCTTTTGTTCAGGGTTAGCCCTGTGAAAGATATCGACGAACTCAGGAAAATAAACTTCATCCGAAAATGGGCTGGTATCCTTCTGCCTAAAACCGAAGTTACGGGTATAGCCCACCACTTCCTGCACGCCGGATTGTTCGCTGGCATGTAGCAGAATCTCAACTGCGCTTTGGCTTCCTCCGATCACGGCTACGCGACAACGACCTTGTGTGCCCTCGATGGTTTCCGAGAGTGCAGGCAGGTAATGATTCAAATGACAAATTCGGATATCATCTATTCCTGTGAATAGCGCTGGAATATGAGGAGTACGCCCTGGCGCTAATACCAGACTGCGCGCTCGGTATACGCGGCCATCTGTTGCGCGCACATGATAATGATCGATACTGCCCTCTGATCCGTCTTCCACCGCCTCTACTGAAATGGCCTCACAATTGTAGTCGACCTGATGTTTAAAAAAGCTTGCTACCCAGCTCACGTACTGAGCATATTCGACCCGCAAGGGATAGTGCAGGGGCAGGTTGAGGTGCTCGTAGAGCCGCTGGTTCTCGAATAGAAAGTTTGTAAAGCTATATCGGCTGCGTGGATTGCGTGGGGTCACCAAGTCACGAAGCGGATGGTTTTGTATATCAGATCCCGGCAAAAGCATATTGGGATGCCATGTGGGCGCAGGCTGACGCTCCAGAAAGCGAACACTTAATTGTGGAGCGAGTTCTTCAAGTGCAATTGCCAAAGCAATGTTTGCTGGCCCAAACCCAATACCAAGGATGTCCAAAATGGCTGAAGGAGTACTCATGCCTGGGCCTCCAATACATTCATCGGAAACTGATGCGGAAAATTGGCAAAGATTTGTTTTCCCAAAACTCGATCTAGTCGATCAAGAATTTCATGCACATCTTCAGATTTAATCACCAGCGGCGGAAGGAAACGCAGTACCGCGCCATGGCGCCCGCCAGTCTCAATGATCAAGCCTTCTTCTAAGCACGCCTTTTTGACAGCAGAAGCGAGGGCAGCTGCCGCAGCTGGATGACCCATGGCATCGGGCTTCCCCTCTGGGTCTACCAGCTCAACTCCCAGCATCAGCCCTCGCCCACGAACATCACCAATGCAGGGGTAGCGGTCTTTTAGCTGAACGAAACCTTGGCGTAGCTCTTCGCCGACCTTATGTACATGTTGCAGTAAGCCCTCACGCTGAATGAACTCCAAGGTAGCCGCGCCACTCACCAAGGCAATCTGATTGCCACGAAAGGTGCCCGCATGCGCACCAGGCTTCCATTGATCGTATTGCTCATGGTAAAGCAGCAGTGAAAGCGGGTAGCCACCGCCAATTGCCTTGGAAAGCAGTATTGCGTCTGGAGTAATACCTGCATGCTCAAAGGCGAACATGTCGCCACTGCGGCCGATACCTGTCTGGATTTCATCTATCACCAGGGGGACTTGGTGACGTGCAGTGATTTCTCGGACTTGCTGCAACCAATTTGCACTAGCCGGAATACATCCACCTTCGCCTTGAATGGCCTCCAGCAGCACCATGGCAGGTTTACCAACGCCACTTTCGGGATCAGTGAGCACATTTTCTAAGAGCGCCAAGCTAAGTCGCTCAGTTTCAAGTGCATCGACCTGATCCCCGAAAGGACTACGAAATATATAGGGATAAGGCAAAAATTGTACTTCGGCGGGCATGCCGCTGATCGCCTGTTTTGGGGAAAGATTGCCCATCATGCCCAATGTGCCGATGGTCATACCATGGTAAGCTCCGTGAAATACCAAGATCGGACGGCGGCCTGTTGCCGTTTTAAAGAGTTTGAGAGCAGCTTCTACCGCATCCGCACCGGAGGGGCCGCAAAACTGCACCTTCGCTTGTTCTGCAAAACTTTTAGGCAACGCTTTAAATAACGCTTCCACAAAGTGCAGTTTGGCTGGCGTAGCAAGGTCCAAGGCTTGTTGTAACTGACCCGACTGAAGAAAGCGGATGACCCTTTCTTGGACAAAGGAATGGTTATGGCCAAGAGGTAGGGCGCCTGCACATGCAAGACAATCAATATATTGGCGACCCTCACTGTCCAAAACATGAATACCACTGCCCTGACTCAACACTTTAGGAATGTTTCGCGCATAGGTACGTGCGTTGGATTCTCGGCTAGCAAGAAACTCGATATTGTCGATGCTCATAGACAACGTCCTTGTTAGAGTGAAACGCTACGATTCTGCTGAATGAGATTTCTGCTTCTTGCAGCTTCACCCAAATTTTTTAACCAGCGCCGATATTCCAACCCCATCCGGTCACTGTTGACATGCATTTCCGCCTTCGGGTCTAGGGGTAGCCGGGCAGGGCGTTGCGATTCGACAATATGTCGATCTTGTTCAAACACGAGGTTTTGACGCGATAAAATCTGCTCCAAGGTTAGATCAGGACCAAAGTTAATCGCGACGATCAGCCAGATAATGCATTCTGCCTCGTCGACCGGTGTTGCATTAAAAAATGTGCAAAACCGCTCGATTTGTCCGGTCTTCTTTTTGAAATACGCTGTCGTTGGATTGAGTATAGAGTAGTTATAGCGAGCGTTAACAGGAATTCCGCGATGATCTCCATAAGGCTGGAAAACGGCAATTTCTGAAGAGTGCAATCCTCGTTCATCTAAGCTGACGGTATATTTTTTGAGTGGCTCAGGCGCATCAGGTAAACCGTTGAGGTTGGGATGTACAAAAGGGAAATGCGATGGGTCGATGAAATTCTCAAGCGCTCGAAGAGCATTGGCCTTATAATAATAGGGGCCAGCATAGACCTTCCTATAAGCATCGTCTTCCCACTGGGGTAGTTCGGGCAACGACCGAGCTGGCTGCTCAAGACAGACCCAAATATAGCCGTATCGCTCTTCTGCAAAGTGCCGAAAGATAAGGCGCTCCGATGAAGGTCCGCTCCGATCCGGGTGGGCCGGCACTAGGGTACAATCGCCCTGACTGTTAAAGCGCCAACCATGGTAAGGACATTCTAATTGCCCCTGCTTAACGCAGCCGAGGGACAATTTAGGCCCTCGATGTCCGCAATAATCTTTCCAGGCGTTTACCTGGCCGCTTTCGTCTCTCCATAACACCAAGTCTTCACCCAACAAACGGACTGCTTTGGGTTTGCTTGCCTCCACATCCTCGCTGAGTGCCACTACATGCCATTGGTTGACTAGGGCCTGGTAGTCAAGCTCTTCACGATTCCATTCACCGTTGTATAACATCGGTTTCTCCTATTTTCAGGTAAAAGATGAGCGCGACAGCGCCAATAGATGCTGTCGGCTTTTATTAAAAAGTTTTTAGCAGATTTCGGGCTGTTGAGGTTCGAACTGCCAGCCGGGGCGCGCCCAACCATGTTCATCGTAGTCCGCCAGGCAGCGATCTACTAGATCTGTGCACTGAGTTAGAACACCGGCACTTTCACAGTGACGCAGCATATCTAGGCGTACCTGCTCATGATTACCAGCGTAATTGTGTTCATAGATTTCATGACGGCCAGCGAATTCGCTACCCAGTGCATCCCATAACAGTTTTATAAGCTTCATACGGTCGGAGGCACTTTGATCAGTTCCCAGGTAATACTTATCGATCAAGGGGCGGATCTCAGGGTTGGCCATATCTAGCCAACTCGCCACATGCATGATCGGAGAACCACCAAGAATAGTATTAAACACTGGCTTCAGTTGACTCATCATTTGAGTACCGAAGTAACGCACAGTGGCAGCGGCTTCGAGACGCGGGACCACAGATCCGTCCTGACGAATTTCCGGATCAAGGCACAGATTTTCGGTTAAAGCCCACATCAGATTTCGCAAAGCCACAATATCCGCTAGGCGCGTACGAATACCCCTAAACTCGGAAGAGCCGTTAGAAGACAGCACTTTGGTCAATAGCCCGCAGATGAAATCCATTTTTACAGCCAGCCGGGTTCCGGACTGAAGTGGGTAGCGGTTCAGGAATCCGGAAGCAGCATAAAAATTGCGGGCTCTTTCGATGTCGCGGTATATAAGAACGTTTTCCCAAGGCACTAGGACGCCATCAAAAATTAGGATCGAATCGTTTTCATCAAAGCGACTGGATAATGGATGATCAAATGGGCTCAGCGAGGACGCTTCATAGGAGCGCCGGCACATAATTTTGAGGTTGGGTGCGTTCATTGGCAGGATGAAGCACAAAGCAAAATCTTCTTCTGACCCGGCTTGATAATGCGTTGCGCTATTCTGAGCGACAAACGTGGCATTTGAGAACGCGGCGCTGGTCGCGACCATTTTTACACCGCGCACGATAATACCCGCATCAGTTTCCTTCTCTACATGCAGGTAAATGTCCCGCATGTCTGAAATCTGGCGTGCGCGCCCCACTGGCGGATTGACCAATACGTGATTCAAGAACAAGACTTTTCTCGCGGTTTTGCGATACCAAGATAAGGCATTGTCTTGGAATGGTGCATAGATGTGTGGGTCAGAACGCAAAGTAGCTGTAAAGCCGGCCTTGTAGTCAGCAGTGCGCCCCATGAATCCATAGGATAGTCGCGACCAATAAGCAATCGCATCTCGTGCCTGCAAGAGTTCCTGTGCTGATCTAGACGGCATGAAATACCGGTGGGTTCGATAACCATCTGGGTCGATGGCCGTCATTACATCTTGGCTGGCTGGATCATGAAGAGCATCGTAAAGCCGTGATACGGAATAGGCACTGTTACGCAGGGCATGATGCTCGCACACATTCTGTACCCGCTCTCCATAAATATAGACCTCTCGTCCATCATCGAGACTTTCCAAAAACTCACGTCCAGTCATCATCTCGTTGCGTTGGAGATCTTCCATTATCAATATCCTTTATCGTTTGTTTAGGATGTAACAAGAGAGCACCAGCAGTGGCCGATGAGTAAAAACAATTAGAACAAATAGATAGATCAGGAGAAGTAGCGGACTATCAGCATGGTACCAGAAGCTAAAACCAAAACATTTATTAACTTGAGAAACTGATCGCGGGACATGCTAAGTGTGATGCGCCGACCTAGAGTAATGCCCATTAGCATACCCGGCGCTAAAATCAACGCCAGCCACAGTAAACTCGTATCAAGATAGACCCCGGCGAGCGCGAATAGAATGACACGAGTAAGAGTACTAAGCCCAATCAAAGTAGTTTGGGTAATACGCATCGAGTCTTTATCATGCAGCCGACTACTAAGGTAAATTGCATAGATGAAGCCGCCACTGCCAAATAGAGCGCTAAATATTCCGCCTATCGATCCAAAGGGTACCGCCGCAGCCGCTGTAAATTCCCGATTGGGCTTAAGGCCGCTGAGTGAATATAGCGAATAACCAACAACGAAGACCCCTAGAGCCAGTAGCAGGATATTGGGATGTGCTTTGAGCAGAATTGCCGCTCCAATAAGGCTCCCGATAATCATCAAAGGCACAAGCCGCTTGAGCTCCTGCCAGTTAGCTTTACGGCCCTCACGGCTAACGTTTACGAAGGCGGCACACATGTCCATGAGTGCCAGCAACGGAACGATCTTAGCTACAGGAACGTAAAGGGCCAGAATGGGACTGGCCACTAGTGCAGTACCAAAGCCTGCAATACCGAAGATAATATAGGCGCACAGCAGTGTGAAAAATATTACCGCGTAGCCAGACAGGCCAAGAGCAATAGTATCATTCATTTTTGCTAAATCCGTTTACTTTATTAAAGTTGAATATTTATTTTACATTATTATTTTAAAATTAATTATCTATATAATATATGCTATATAAAATCTTTTCTATCAAAAATAAAATACAACCTTTGTCTGAAAGGCTATGCGCCATCATTCTGATCGAATCGTTGGCTCAGGCAGGCCCGTGCTCTACCAGCAGCGCGCGAGCATCCCCTCGTAACGGCTTCTGACCTGCACCGCTAGAGCATTTTTTGAAAACACAAATTCGACATACAGGGGTTGCTCTTCCTGGTCATTTCGGGCCTCCTCTCCCGCTCAGACAAGGAGACCAGAATGGCTCGAGCATACAGTGCCGATCTTCGCCGACGCGTCGTCGACGCGGCCATGGGCGGGCTGTCGGCTCGGCAGGCCGCCGAGCGATTCGACATCGGCACGGCGACGGCGATCGTGTGGGTACGGCGCTTTCGGGAAGGCGGGGAGCTCGTCGCCCGCCGACAGGGCAAGCCCCGGGGCTTGCGGCTCGATCCCCATGCGCACTACCTGCTCGGCCTGCTCGAGCAAACCCCCGACCTGACGCTGGCCGAACTCGCCGCAACCCTCGAGCGGGAGCGCGGTATTCGGGTCAGCCTGGCGACGGTATGGACGTTTCTCGACCGGCACGGCATGACGTTCAAAAAAAGACCGCGCATGCGGCCGAGCAGCAGCGGCCGGACGTCCAGGCAGCGCGACAGGAGTGGCTCGAGGAACAACCCGGCTTCGACTGGCGCAAGCTGATCTTCGTCGACGAAACCGCCGCCGCGACCAACCTGGCCCGCCTACAAGGCTGGGCCCCTCGCGGCGAGCGCTGCCTGGCCGCGGTCCCTCACGGTCACTGGAAAACCACGACCTTTACCGCCGGCCTGCGCGTGGATGGGCTAACTGCTCCGCTGGTGCTCGACGGCGCCATGAACGGCCCGGCCTTCCTGGCCTATGTCGAGCAGGTCCTGGTTCCCGAGCTGACGCCCGGCGCTATCGTGGTGATGGACAACCTGCCGGCCCACAAGGTGGCGGGGGTACGCCAGGCCATTGAAGGCGCAGGAGCCACACTGCGCTACCTGCCTCCCTATAGCCCCGACCTGAACCCGATCGAAAGGGCATTCTCCAAGCTCAAGGCGCTGCTGCGAAAGGCGGCGGCGCGGACCGTGCCGCAGCTGTGGCAGAGCATTGGCGAGGCGATTGCGCAGTTCTCGGCGCAGGACTGCAGGCACTACTTCGAGGCAGCCGGATATGAATCGGGATAAGGTAAAAATGCTCTAGGGTTCATGGGGGATCCTCCGGCTCAAGGGATGCTTGTTCACACGCTTCACTTTGGCACTTAGATGTTGAGCAGCGAGGAGCCTCTATCGATGCCGAGGTGCTGCGGTCGGCCCGCTGCCGGGGGGCGTCCATACCATCTGTTGACGTTTCAGGATCGACGGGCGCGACTCTCACCGTTGCGCGGAGCATGCTCCAACCAGACGCCGGATAGATTTAGGCAAGCCAGCACCCATCGTTGATCTCTATTGCAAAACAAGGGTGGCATAAATCACATAGGAGCTATAGAAGAATACAGGCTATATGCTATCGTGTTCTCGTAATTTCGCTTCAACTTGTCGTATAGGCTGTTCGAGGAGATCGGCCTGATCGCTTTCGACTGGTATCCCCTGGGCAGCGGTATCACCATCCTTGCCCAGCCGGCCGAGCGGATCGGCGTGACTGCCTTCGAGTGCCTGCTCGATCCTTTGCAAGGAGCCCGAGGGCCGGCCAGCCGCTTCGATTTCAAGGCACAACTGATCGTCCGGGGCTCCACCCATCCACCCATCCACCCATCCACCCATCCACCCAGCCGACAGCCCGTGGACTGTTCGGTCAAAAAATAAAATTGATTTCAGAGGAATAACCATAATGTACCTCTACCCCGTCTCCGTGAGTCTTTTCAGCTATGGCGCCAGTCTGGTACGCGAACGCGGCCAGGCCTATTTCCTGCCGTTGCTGGCCCAGGCCGGCGCTGCCCGCGCCGAACTGCGCGATGAGTTGTTCGCCACCCCGCTGGACCCGGAGGCCCCGCCCGCTGCCGTCCGCGGTCGCCTGTATTCGCTCCTGCTCACACTGTGGACCAAGCAAGGAAAGAAAAAATGAAGAACGTATCGGTTCGTACTGCTTTGATAGGTGCCGTGGCGCTATTTGCCTCGTTGATCCTACTCATTTCGTGTGCCGGCTTCTTAATGCTGGGCAAATCGAACGACTCCACCGTGCTCGTCCATGAGGCGGGGCGCCGCGTCATCCTGATCAACGACGTATATAAGGACTCTGCTCGCACGCGGGCCGGTCTGGCGATGGTTTATGCCTCCTTGCTGAAGAACGGCAAGGCCGAAGATTGGATCTTCAAGAACATCAAGACGACCTACGATCGAATGCTGGCCAAAACGCAGGAGTTCAACGGTCTGTCCATCGTCATACAGGGCGACGAATCGATCAAGGCAGAGCTCGTGGAAGCGGCGAACGCCCTGGCCGAGATGCTCGACAAGGCCACGGCCTTTTTGCAAGCTGGCGACGTCAATGCCTACTTCGAGCTGAATGTGACGGGCATCGACAAAGCCGGCGGCAGATTTTCCCAGGCGCTGGAAAAGTACCAGAAGAGCTCACAGGAAGCCGCGAATGCGCTTGCCGCCGAGCGCAAGCAAGAGTTCCGGATGATGCAGTGGGTCATGGCGATCTCGCTGCTCGTCGCCGTCGCGCTCACCGTGGCCGTGCTGTACATGCTTCGGAGCGTCATCCTGCGCCCCCTCGCTTACGCCATTGCGCAGTTGGACCAAGTGGCCAAGGGTGATCTGACGGAGCGTATCCATGTGCCCGGCAACAACGAGATGGGCAGGCTGCTCGCGTCCATCAGCAGCATGCAGGACAACCTAGCCCAGATCGTCGGCTCGGTGCGCGGCGGCGCCGACGGTATAGCCACCGCTTCGGGCCAGATCGACGCGGGTAACCAGGACCTGTCCAGTCGCACCGAGGAACAGGCCAGTGCACTGCAGCAAACCGCAGCTTCCATCGAGGAGCTCACGAGTACCGTGCGCCAGAACGCCGACAACGCGGGCCAGGCCAACAAGCTCGCAGCCAGCACTTCCGAAGCCGCTGCCGAGAGTGGCCGGGTAGTTGCCGATGTGGTCACGACAGTCGGGGAGATCAACGACGCTTCGCATAAGATCGCCGACATCGTCGGTGTGATCGACGGGATCGCCTCCCAGATCAACATTCTTGCGCTCAATGCGGCGGTGGAAGCGGCGCGCGCGGGCGAGCAGGGCCGAGGTTTTGCCGTTGTCGCCTCGGAGGTGCGTGCACTGGCGGGGCGCTCGCTCACCGCGGCCAAGGACATCAAGGCGTTGATCGAGAATTCAGTGGGCAAAGCTAGCGAGGGAGTGCGACAGGTGGCGGAAGCCGGTCGCAAGGTGGAGGCCCTCGTGCAGAGCAGTAAGCGCGTGGCGGATATCCTTGGCGAGATCAGCGCCGCCAGCACCGAACAAAGCCAAGGCATCGAGCAGGTGAACCAGGCCATTGCTCAGATAGACACGGTGACCCAGCAGAATGCCGCGCTCGTGGAAGAGGCTGCCGCCGCTGCCAGTTCGCTCAAGGCGCAGGCCGCCCGACTCGCGGAGGCTGTGGGCGTGTTTCGGCTGCGCGAGGATGCCGGCGGCAACGCCGTATATCAGGCCTCGGTGGGGAGCCCTTCACCGCGTCCTGCCGTACGTGTGACCGGGAAGTTGCCGGTGGCCGCCGCACCCGCACTATCTCTCCCACCGCTTGCATTGGCCAGCGGTGGGAGCGAGAAGGGCGGTGCGTGGGAGTCCTTCTGAAGGTCGGTGCCTCAGGTTCGCAGGGGCAGACCTAGGTTTTGCCCAGACTGGCTGCGGGGCACTGCGAACCGCTGTTTGCAAGGGGAAGGGGATGCCGGTCCTGAGCCCAGGTGGCCTACTGCTGACATTGAGCTGGCGCAGACACATCCGCTGTGCCGCTTCCAGAGGCCGTTGACGTTTTGAGCCTGGGGCGTCGATGGGGGAAGAGCAAACCCGCAGAATTCAGGCGCCCGGCCCGATAATCCCGCGAGTTTACAATACCCCGATCGATGCTCGGTGACGCACTCTGGTCGAAGCTGGAAAACGTTCTGCTTCAGCAAGCCATTTATCACAAGCCGGATCTAGGCATGACGGTCGAGGGGATGCTCTACCGGATGAAACATTACCGCGCTGTGTCGTTCCGCTACGACAAGTTGAAGCGAAATTACGAGGGCATGGTAGCTAGAGCATTTTTACCTTATCCCGATTCATATCCGGCTGCCTCGAAGGAGTGCCTGCAGTCCTGCGCCGAGAACTGCCCGATTGCCTCGCCAATGCTCTGCCACAGCTGCGGCACGGTCCGCGCCGCCGCCTTTCGCAGCAGCGCCTTGAGCTTGGAGAATGCCCTTTCGATCGGGTTCAGGTCGGGGCTATAGGGAGGCAGGTAGCGCAGTGTGGCTCCTGCGCCTTCAATGGCCTGGCGTACCCCCGCCACCTTGTGGGCCGGCAGGTTGTCCATCACCACGATAGCGCCGGGCGTCAGCTCGGGAACCAGAACCTGCTCGACATAGGCCAGGAAGGCCGGGCCGTTCATGGCGCCGTCGAGCACCAGCGGAGCAGTTAGCCCATCCACGCGCAGGCCGGCGGTAAAGGTCGTGGTTTTCCAGTGACCGTGAGGGACCGCGGCCAGGCAGCGCTCGCCGCGAGGGGCCCAGCCTCGTAGGCGGGCCAGGTTGGTCGCGGCGGCGGTTTCGTCGACGAAGATCAGCTTGCGCCAGTCGAAGCCGGGTTGTTCCTCGAGCCACTCCTGTCGCGCTGCCTGGACGTCCGGCCGCTGCTGCTCGGCCGCATGCGCGGTCTTTTTTTGAACGTCATGCCGTGCCGGTCGAGAAACGTCCATACCGTCGCCAGGCTGACCCGAATACCGCGCTCCCGCTCGAGGGTTGCGGCGAGCTCGGCCAGCGTCAGGTCGGGGGTTTGCTCGAGCAGGCCGAGCAGGTAGTGCGCATGGGGATCGAGCCGCAAGCCCCGGGGCTTGCCCTGTCGGCGGGCGACGAGCTCCCCGCCTTCCCGAAAGCGCCGTACCCACACGATCGCCGTCGCCGTGCCGATGTCGAATCGCTCGGCGGCCTGCCGAGCCGACAGCCCGCCCATGGCCGCGTCGACGACGCGTCGGCGAAGATCGGCACTGTATGCTCGAGCCATTCTGGTCTCCTTGTCTGAGCGGGAGAGGAGGCCCGAAATGACCAGGAAGAGCAACCCCTGTATGTCGAATTCGTGTTTTCAAAAAATGCTCTAGCCCGTGGGTTTTTATGGCCCTCCATGTGAGTCGTCGCCCCAACTGAAGGGACGGGCCTGTTTTGGCGCAGCGTGGCGTTGCTCGTTGTTTGTCTGCAATGACCAGACTTCTCTCCTCGCGCCTCGCCCTGTGCCAGAACAGGCTTGGTCGCAACGCAAGAAACGATCGATGGCACGCCCTGGATAACTCAGCCGCCCAGGTAGGCTTCGCATACCCGCGCATCGCCGAGCAGTTCCTCGCCCGTGCCCTGCATGACGATCCGCCCGTTCTCCAGCACGTAGCCGCGGTCGGCCAGCTTGAGCGCCTGGTTGGCGTTCTGCTCGACCAAAAAGACCGTGACGCCTTCCTCGCGCAATTGCTCGATGATCGCGAAGATCCGCTGGATGATCAGAGGCGCCAGGCCCAGGGAGGGTTCGTCGAGCAGCAGCAGGCGCGGCCGGCTCATCAGCGCGCGGCCGATGGCGAGCATCTGTTGCTCGCCGCCGGACAGGGTGCCGCCGCGCTGGGCGTAGCGCTCCCTCAGCCGTGGGAAGAGTTCCAGCACGTGCTCCAGGCGTTCCTCGACTTCTCCCCGGCTGGCGAAGAAGCCGCCCATCGCGAGGTTCTCCTCGACCGTCAGGCGGGCGAAGATGCGCCGGCCTTCCGGGACCACGGCGATGCCCTTGCGCATGATCGCGCCGGTATCCTGGCCGACCAGTTCCTCGCCGCGGTAGCGGATACTCCCGGCGCTGGCCCGTGGCGTGCCGCAGAGGGTCATTAGTAGGGTCGACTTGCCGGCGCCGTTGGCGCCGATCAGGGTGACGATCTCGCCTTCGCGCACCTCCAAGCTCACCCCGTGGAGCGCCTGGATCTTGCCGTAGCAGGTAGAAACGTTGTCGAAGCGTAGCATCAGGCTTCTCCCAGATAGGCCTTGATCACCTCGGGATGGCTGCGGATCTGTGCCGGCGTGCCCTCGGCCAGCGGACGGCCCTGGTTGATCGCCACGATCCGGTCGGAAATGCCCATCACCAGCGGCATGTCGTGCTCGATCAGCAGCACGCCGAGGCCGTGTTCGTCACGCAGCAGGCCGATCAATGCCTTGAGCTCCTCGGTTTCCCGTGGGTTGAGGCCGGCGGCCGGCTCGTCGAGCATCAGGATACGCGGGCGGGTGGTCATGCAGCGGGCGATTTCCAGACGGCGCTGCTGGCCGTAGGCGAGGGTGCCGGCGGGACGGTTGGCGCAATCGAGCAGGCCGACCCGTTCCAGCCAGTGATGGGCGAACTCCAGGGCTTGGCGCTCGCTGCGGCGGAAGGCCGGAGTCTTCAGCAGGCCGGCGAAGAAATTGGTGTTCAGGTGGCGGTGCTGGGCCACCAAGAGGTTTTCCAGCGTGGTCATCTCCCTGAATAGGCGGACGTTCTGGAAGGTGCGCACCACGCCCTTGCGGGCGATCCTGTGGCCCGGCAGGCCCTGGATCGCTTCGCCGTCGAGGAGGATCTCGCCGGCGCTGGGCCTGTAGAAGCCGGTCAGGCAGTTGAACACCGTGGTCTTGCCGGCGCCATTGGGGCCGATCATCGACAGCACCTGCCGTTCGCCGAGGCGGAGGTTCACGCCGTCGACCGCCAGCAAGCCGCCGAAGCGCATGGCCAGGTCGCGCACTTCCAGCAGCGGGCGGCTCATGGTTCCAGCTCCAGGTGCGGGCGCTGCATGGGCAACAGGCCCTGCGGCCGCCAGATCATCATCAGCACCAGCAGGGCGCCGAACAGCAGCATGCGGTACTCGCTGAACTCGCGCATCAGTTCGGGGAGCAGGATCATCACTACCGCGGCGAGGATTACCCCCAGTTGCGAGCCCATGCCGCCCAGCACGACGATGGCGAGGATCACCGCCGACTCGATGAAGGTGAAGGACTCCGGCGTCACCAGCCCCTGGCGGGCGGCGAAGAAGCTGCCGGCGAATCCGGCGAAGCAGGCGCCGAGGGTGAAAGCCGAGAGCTTGATGGCGGTGGAGTTGAGGCCCAGGGCGCGGCAGGCGATCTCGTCCTCGCGCAGGGCTTCCCAGGCGCGGCCGATCGGCATGCGCAGCAGGCGGTTGATGACGAACAGGGTGAGCAGCACCAGCAAGAGGGCGATCAGGTAGAGGAAGATTACCTTGTCCGCCGAGTCGTAGGGCAGGCCGAAGAAGCCGTGGAAGGTCTGCAAGCCCTCCGGGGCGCGGCGCTCGAAGGTCAGGCCGAAGAAAGTCGGCCTGTCGATGCCGCCGATGCCGTTGGGACCGCCGGTGAGTTCGGTGAGGTTGCGCAGCAGGATGCGGATGATCTCGCCGAAGCCCAGGGTGACGATAGCCAGGTAGTCGCCGCGCAGGCGCAGCACCGGAAAGCCGAGCAGGAAGCCGAACAGCGCGGCCATCGCCCCGGCGATCGGCAGGCAGGTCCAGAAGCCCAGACCGAAGTGCTGCGAGAGCAAGGCGTAGGTGTAGGCGCCGACCGCGTAGAAGCCTACGTAGCCGAGATCGAGCAGGCCGGCGAGGCCGACCACGATGTTCAAGCCGAGTCCCAGCATGACGTAGATGAGGATCAGGGTGGCTAGGTCCACGGCGCCGCGGGAGGCGAGGAACGGCCAGATCAGGGCCGGCAGCAGCAGGGCGAGCATGCCCCAGCGCTGGGGTGCGGGTCGGGTGAGGATGTCCTTCAGCCGGTCCGGCACGCCGGGAGGTCGCGGCGCTTCGCTCCAGAGCATGGCGAGGCGGTCGCGCCAGAGTTGCCAGCAGAACATGGCGGCGGCCGCGGCGGCGATGCCGCAGAGCAGCGCCGGGCTGGCGTTGTGCACTTCCAGGCGGATACCGACGGTGGTCAGCCTGAGGCCGAGCACCGGCCAGGCCACGGCGAGCACCAGCAGAGCGCTGAACAGGGCGGTCTTCAGTCGAGGGCTCATACCTTCTCCACCTCCGGGCGACCGAGGATGCCGGTGGGACGGAACAACAGCACCAGTACCAGCAGGCCGAAGGCCACCACATCCTTGTACGGATCGCCCAACAGGTCGGCGCCGAAGGCTTCGGCGATTCCCAGCAGCAGGCCGCCGAGCATGGCCCCAGGAATGCTGCCGATGCCGCCGAGCACGGCGGCGGTGAACGCCTTGATGCCGGCGAGAAAGCCCTGCTGCGGATTGATCACCCCGTACTGCAGGCCCAGCAGCACCGCGGCCACCGCAGCCAGGGCGGCGCCGATGACGAAGGTCAGGGCGATGATCCGGTGGGTGTCGATGCCCAGCAGGCCGGCCATTTTCAGATCCTCGGCACAGGCGCGGCAGGCGCGGCCGAGGCGCGAGCGGGAGATGAACAGGGTCAGGCCGAGCATCACCAGCAGGGTGACGGCGAAGATCAGCATCTGTATCCAGGAAATCACCACGCCGTGCATGGCGCTTTCGCCGATGATTAGGTTGCCCGGCAGCAGGCTGGGGATCGCCTTGTCGCGCGAGCCCTGGGAGAGCAGGACCTCGTTCTGCAGGAAGATCGACATGCCGATCGCCGAAATCAGCGGGATCAACCGGTTGCCGCCGCGCAGCGGGCGGTAGGCGATGCGCTCGATGGAATAGCCGTAGGCGCTGGCGACCACGATGCTCGCGGCGAAGGCGCCGGCCATCAGCAGCGGCAACTGGTCTAGGCCGAGCATGGACAGTCCGGCGATGGCGATGAAGGCCACATAGGAGGCGATCATGTACACCTCGCCGTGGGCGAAGTTGATCATGCCGATGATGCCGTAGACCATGGTGTAGCCGATGGCGATCAGCGCATAGGTGCTGCCGACCGTCAAGCCATTCACCAGTTGTTGCAGGTAGTGGTAGAGATCGGGCATCGCCTGGACTCCTCGAAGCCCGCGCGGGGCCGGCAATGGGGTGTTCCTCGAAAGGGGAGAAGTCAGGGAGAGATGCCGAGTCCTCGCGGTCGAGCGCTGATCCGCCAGGGACCGCGCTGGACAAAAGCATCGCGGGCAAGGACCGGGCATCTCCCTCGCTCCTGCGTAGGCAACCTACTCGACCGGCGTCTTGGTCGCGTCCCGGTGCCACTCGTAGACTTCGAAATCGAAATCCTTCAGATCGCCCCTGGCATCGAAGGCCAGGGTGCCGGTCACGGTGTCGAAGCTGTTACTGCGCAGGGCCTCGGCGACCGCCTCAGGATCGTCGCTGCCGGCCTTTGCGATGCCCTGGGCGATCAGTTGCACGGCGGCATAGGCGGGGAACACGAAGGGGCCACTGGGGTCCTGGTTCTTGGCCTTGAAGGCCTCGACCAGCGGCTGGTTCTCCGGGGCCTGGTCGAAGGCGCGCGGCAGGGTGATCAGCAGGCCCTCGGCGGCGTCCCCGGCGATGGCGGAAAGCTCCTTGTTGCCTACCCCTTCCGGTCCCATGAAACGTACCTTCAGACCCTTTTCCGCAGACTGGCGCAATAACAGGCCGAGTTCCGGGTGGTAGCCGCCGTAGTAGACGAAGTCGACGCCGGCCTGCTTGAGCTTGGCGATTATCGTTGAAAAGTCCTTGTCGCCGGCGTTGATGCCCTCGTACAGCGCCACTTCGACACCCTTGTCCTGCAGGGTCTTCCTGACCGCGCTGGCGATGCCCTCGCCGTACTGCTGCTTGTCGTGCAGCACCGCGACGCGCCCGGGCTTGATCCGCTCGGCGATGAAGTTGCCCGCGGTCGGTCCCTGCAGGCTGTCCAGGCCGATGGTACGGAAGATCAAGCGGTGTCCCTGAGCGGTGATCTGCGGGCTGGTCGCGGCGGGGGTGATCATTAGCACGCCCTCGTCCTCGTAGATGTCCGCGGCGGGCTGGGTCGAGCTGGAGCAGAGGTGGCCGACGACGAAGGCGATGCCGTCGTTGACGATCTTGTTGGCCACCGCGACCGCCTGCTTGGGATCGCAGGCGTCGTCGTAGACGGTACCTTCGAGGAGTCGGCCGTTCACTCCGCCGGCCTGGTTGATCCGTTCGATGGCCAGCTTCGCGCCGATAAACTGCATGTCGCCGTATTGCGCCACGGGACCGGTGACCGGTCCGGCCAGGGCGATGCGGATCGGTTCGGCGGCGGCCGCGTGGAGCGCCGCTCCGGCCAGCGCCAGGGCGGCGAACAGCCGGGAAAGGTGTCGGGTAGCCTTGTGCATGTTATCCCTCGTTCTGTCGTTGCGGGGGCCGCTCCGGCCCGGCCCTCTTCTGCGCAGGGCGTTTCGTTACAGTTTAAGGGTGCCTTTCGCTGCTTGGAAACCTTGCCGGCTAGCATTTGCCGGGTTCCGCCGCGCCGCTATGATGGCAGCCCTCGCATGCCCGGTGAATCTTCCATGACAGACACGACCAACCCCCTCTACGTCAAGTTGCTCGGCGAAACGGCCCGGATCGGCTGGGCGGAGCTACAGCCTTTTTTCGCTCGCGGCGCGCTGCTCTGGGTCGCCGCCGAGGTGGATCTGGTGGCGGTGGCGCTGGCCGTCGCCGAGGACGATCGGGCCAGCGTGGCCGCCTGGCTGGGCGGCGGCCAACTGGCTAAGCTGGAGGAAAGTCGCGCCGAGAACCTGCTCGAACGCGACCCGCCGCTGTGGGCGGTGGTGGTGGCACCCTGGGTACTGGTGCAGGAGCGCGGCGGGGAGCCGGAAGCGCGGCATTGAGTATTTGCGGGAGTACGGCTGCGACGATCCGACCTTGTGCCGCGAAGGGGTCCTTGTCCACCATGGATAGGGAAGGGAGCCCTGTCCGGGGACGAGGAAAGAGATGGTGGCAACGCAGCTCGAAGGACTGGTCAGTGCCGTGCGCGGTGCGGTGATCGATGTGACGTTCGCGGCGAAGTTGCCGCCGATCGGCGATGCCTTGGCGATCCTGCGCGACGATGGAGAGCCGCTGGCCGAGGTGCAGGCTTATCTCGACGCGCGACGGGTGCGCGCCATCGCCTTGGCGGCCACCTCTGCGGCGTGCTGATGCATACCGTGCTGGTCTACGGGCAGATGAGCGAGCTGCCCGGCGCGCGCTGGCGCGTACCGTCGACCGCCTTGAGCATCGCCGAATACTTCCGCGACGAGCGACGGCAGAACGTGCTGCCGCTGATGGACAATGTGTTCCGCTTCGTGCAGGCCGGCGCCGGGGTGTCCAGCCTGCTCGGCCGCCTGCCGTCGCGGGTCGGCTACCAGCCGACCCTGGCCGACGAGGTGGCCGCGCTGCGGGAACGCATCGTTTCGGTCGGCGGCGTGGCGGTGACCGTCATCGAGGCGGTGTACGTGCCCGCCGACGACTTCACCGATCCGGCGGTGACCGCCCTGCCTCCCATGTCGACAGCATGGTGGTGCTGTCCCGCGCCATGGCGGCGCAGGGCATGTACCGGCGGTCGATCCCATCGCCTCCTCCTCGTTGCTGCTCGGCCCGCTGGTGGTGGGCGCGTAGCACGTCGCCATCGCCACCGAGGCGCGCCGGATCATTGGGCACTACCGTAAGCCTGCAGGACGTGATCTCGCTGCTCGGCATCGTGGGGCTTGCCGTCGAGGACCGCCGCATCGTCGGCCGGGCGCGGGGAGAGGCCGGCATAAGCCTTCCCCTGCGTCTGCGAATCGTCACTCCGCAGCAGATGCTGGTCGACTGCACGGACGTGGTGGCGTTTCGCGGCGAGGATGCCAGCGGCGGCTTTGGCCTGCTGCCGGGCCATGTCGACTATCTCACCGCGTTGGTGCCCACGGTGCTGCGCTCTGGTCGCCGGCTTGGCGGAGGAGGAGTACCTCTACACCGAGCTGTGCGAGGCACTGATGCTGTCCTTCGCGGCGGAGCGAGGCACGCATGCAGGCCATGGTCGCCACCTGGGGCAACGTCGAGCGGCGCAGCGCCGATCTGCTGGCCGAGTACAGGCGGGTGCGTCGGGACGAAATCACTGACGAGATCATCGAGTTGTCCGCCGCGCGCCTCTGAAGGCCTGGGCTCAGTTCCATACCCAGCGCTGGCGTCCCCAGCCGCTCAGCGCATCGACACCCAGCACCAGCGACAGCATGGCGAGGATCACCGTAGCGGCCTGGGCCTCCTGGAACAGGCTGAGGCTCAGGTAGAGCATCTGTCCCAGCCCGCCGGCGCCGACGAAGCCCAGCACGCTGGCCATGCGGATGTTGTTCTCCCAACGGTACAGGGTATAGGCCAGAAGCTGCGGCCAGACCCCTGGCAGGGTGCCGTAGCAGAACGCTGCGACGCGACCGCCGCCAGCCAGGCGCACGGCTTCGGCCGGTTCGCCGGGGATGTTTTCCAGGGCCTCGGCGAACAGCCGGCCGAGCACTCCAGCGGTGTGCAGCGCCAGCGCCAGGGTGCCGGCGTTCGGGCCGAGGCCGGCGGCCAACACCATCAGCGCTGCCCAGACCAGTTCCGGGATCGCCCGCAGGGCATTGAGCAGCAGGCGGGCGGCGGCGTTCGCCGGCAGCCCGCAGCGCCCGCTGGCCGGGAGCGCCAGCAGCAGGCCGAGGAGGGCGGCAAGCAGGGTGCCGATAGCGGACATGGCCAGGGTTTCCAGGGCGCCGCGACCGATGGCCAGCAGGTGCGCCGAAGAGAAGTCGGGGCTGAGGAAGCCGCTGGCGTAATTGCCCATTTGTCGCAGGCCGTCCGCGCCGAGCAGCGCGCCGAAGTCGATCTCCAGCCAGGCGAAAGAGGCCGTCACGGCTGCCACCAGTCCCAGCAGCAGGAGGGCGTTGCTCATGTCAGCCTCCCGCGCAGCAGGCGGCTCAACTGGTCGGCCAGCAGTACCAGCAGGAAGAAAGTCAGCAGCATGCTGGCCACCTCGCCGCCAGCGAACATGCGCATCGACAGGTCGATCTGCTGGCCGAGCCCGCCGGCACCGACAAAACCCATCACTACCGAGGCGCGGATCGCGCATTCCCAGCGGTAGACGGTGTAGGAGAGCATTTCCGTCGCGGCATTGGGCAGGATGCCGTAGAGAAAGGCGACCAGCCGCGGACTGCCGCTGCCGAGCAGGGCGCGCGCCGGGCGCGGGTCGACCGACTCGAAGATCTCCGCGTAGACCTTGCCGAGCATGCCGGCATAGGTGATGGCGATGGCCAGTACCCCGGCGCTCGGCCCCAGCCCAACGGCGCGCACGAAAAGCAGGGCCCAGACGATTTCCGGCACGCTGCGCAGGACGATCAGGAAGATGCGTACCGGCCAGCGCAGCAGAGCGCCCCACCAGGCCGGACGGCCGCCGCGGTGCAGCGCGGAGAGCGACAGGGCACGGCTGGCGAGCAGCGACGCGGGCAGGGCGATGAGCAGCGCCAGGCTCATGCCGGCGGTGGCGATGGCCAGGGTTTCCAGGGTCGCCCGGCCGAGCAGTTCGAGGAATTCGCGGCCGTGTTCCGGCGGCCAGAAGGCGGCGACGAATTGGCCCATGGTGGCCGCGTTGTCACCCTGCAGGAGCACGCCCAGGTCCAGTTCGCTGAGCGATAGGCCCGGCCACAGCAGGAGCAGCGCCAGCAGACCGAGCGACAGGCGCGGCAGGGCGGCGGGATCGCGGAGGGTGGCGCGGGTCAGCATCGGGGGATGTGCGGCAGGTGGGGGGCAGTCGGCACGGCGGTCGGCTGCAGTTGTTCGTTGGCATAGAGCGCGTCCAGCTCGGGCTGGCCGAGGGCGGCGGACGGGAGGTCGAAGATCAGGTGCCCGGCGCGCACACCGAGGATGCGCGGGAAATGCGCCAGGGCCAGATCCACCGCGTGCAGGCTGGCGAGCAGGGTGATGTCGCGGCGCGCGGCCTCTTCGCTCAGCACGCCGAGGGTGTGTCCGGCGAGTACCGGGTCCATGGCCGAGACCGGCTCGTCGGCGAGGATCAGTTCCGGCTCTTGGTAGAGCACGCGGGCGATGCCGACCCGCTGCAACTGGCCGCCGGAGAGCTGGTCGCAGTGCTCGAACAGCTTTTCCGACAGGTCCAGGCGCGCCAAGGTCGCGGCCGCGCTGGCGGTATCCAGCGGATGTACCAGGTTGAGCAGGCTCCTGGGTAGGGACCACTGCCCGAGCTTGCCGGCCAGCACGGCGGTGACCACCCGCTGGCGCGGCGGCAGCGGTGGAGTCTGGTGGATCAGGCCGATGCGCGCGCGCAACCGCTGCCGGGCGGCGGCGGAAAGAGCCCAGGGGTCGGCGCCGAGTATTTCGATCCGGCCGGCATTGGGTCGCTGGGCGGTGGCGAGCAAGCGCAGCAGGCTGGTCTTGCCGGCACCGGAGGGGCCGATGATCGCTACCCGTTCGCCGGGAGCGATCTCCAGCCCGATATCGCTCAGCGCGACTTGGCCGTTGGCGTGAGTCAGTCCCACGCCGGACAGCTTCAGGATCACTTCAAGAGGCCGGCGGCGCGCGCCGCTTCCTCGATGCCCTGGTAGTTCTCCGGCTTGGTCTCGATGAAGCGGCTGGCAGCCTGCAGGTCGAGGATCGCCTTGTGCTCCGGCTTGGCCGGATCGAGGGCGAGGAAAGCCTTCTTGATCTTCGCCGCCAATTCGGGATCGAGGCTGCCGCGCACCGTCCAGTTGTAGTCGTAATAGGTCGGGGTGGTGGCGAACACCTTGACCTTGTCGGTATCGACCTTGCCGGAATTGACCAGCTTGTCCCATACCGAGGCGTTGAGCACGCCGGCGTCGACCTTGCCGGACTGTACCCAGGCGACCGTAGCGTCGTGGGCGCCGGAGTAGGCCACGCGGCTGAAGAACTCTTCCGGCTTGATGCCGTCCTTGAGCATGAAGTAGCGCGGCATCAGGCTGCCCGAGGTGGAGGATACCGAGCCGAAAGCGAAGGTCCTGCCCTTGAGGTCCTGCAGGGATTTCACCGCCGGATCGGCGCTGATGAACTTGCTGGTGAACTTCTCGTCCTGCTCGCGCTGCACCAGCGGAATGGCGTTGCCGGTCTTCAGGCGGGTCTGCACGAAGGTGAAGCCGCCCAGCCAGGCCATGTCCACACGGTCGGCGGCCAGCGCTTCGACCACTGCGGCATAGTCGGCCACCGGCACGAATTTCACCGGCATGCCCAATTCCTTCTCCAGGTAGGCGCCGAGCGGCTTGAACTTACGCAGCAGCTCGGTGGGCGCCTCATCGGGAATCGCCGAGACGTTGAGCACGTCGGCAGCCTGGGCGAAAACGCCGGACAGGGACAAGGCAAAGCCGGCAGCGAGCGCCAGGGTACGCTTGAGCATGGGGTTCTCCGGTTCAATGGCGGAAAGAGGCGGGCGGATTATAGAGGAAGCGCGTCTGCTGCGAAGGGGCGCGAATTGAAGGCGGTGAAAGCGCTGGGCTCCTCTTTGTCCATGAGAGGATGAATCGTGCAGCTATGGTCGAAGGCGGCTACAGCAGAATCGTGGCCCAGATCGCGGCGATCAGAACCAGGACGAGTAACTGGGCGGCGCTGCCCATATCCTTAGCCCGCTTGGAGAGGGGGTGCAGTTCCAGCGAGATGCGGTCGACGGTGGCTTCGATGGCCGAGTTGAGCAGTTCAACGATGGGGGCCAGCAGCACTACGGCGATCAACAGGGCGCGTTCGACCCGACTCACATCGAGCAGGCAGGCGACGGGAATTAGCAACAGGTTCAGCATGACCAACTGGCGGAAAGCCGCCTCGCCGACGAAGGCGGCCTTGAGACCGGCGAGGGAGTAACTGGTGGCATTGAGAATCCGGCGGAATCCTCGCTGGCCCTTCAGGGGCCGGCTGTCGAGCAGGTTGGGTGGCATCAGGAGCGTCTCTGTGGCGAATGAGGGGACCACGGGGTGGTTGTCAAGTCGTCCGATAGTAAACAGCATAGAGTGAAAAAAACGTAGGCCACCATGCCCGGAGCCCAATCGGAGGAGCAGAACCATCATGCAGATAGCCGCCAACCTTTCCCTGCTGTTCAGCGAGAAACCCTTGCTCGAACGCATCGTGGCCGCCGCCGCGGCGGGCTTCGACGGTGTCGAGATCCAGTTTCCTTACGAGATCCCGGCCATCCGCCTGAAGGAGGAGCTGGAGCGGGCCGGGATGCCGCTGGTGTTGATCAACCTGCCGGCCGCCGATTTTCTGCAGGGAGGTCCGGGGCTGGCCGCGGTTCCGCGGCGGCAGGCGGAGTTCGATGCCGCATTGCAACTGGCGCTGAGTTATGCCGCGATGGTTCGGCCGGATTGCGTCAACATCCTGCCGGGGCGCCTGGCCGAGGGAGTGGCTCCGGATCTGGCCTTGGCGACTCTGGAGTCCAACCTGGCCAGGGCGGCCGAAGCTTTCTCGGTGCTGGGGATCACCGTGGTCTGCGAAGCGATCAACCCGCTGGACGTTCCGGGCTTTCTGGTCAACACAGCCGAGCAACTGGATGCCTTGCTGCGGCGCGTGGACCATCCCAACTGTCTGGCCCAACTGGATTTCTACCATATGGCCCGCCAGGGGTTGGACCTTTCGGACTGCATCGCTCGCCTGGCCGGGCGCATCGGCCATGTGCAATTCGCCGATTGTCCGGGACGGGGTGAGCCGGGCAGCGGACAGGTGGATTTCGCCACGGCCTTGGCCGCCCTGCAGGCGAGTGGCTACCGGGGCTGGCTCGGCGTCGAATACTGTCCGGTCGGCGCGACCCGCGACAGCCTAGCTTGGCTGGCGCGCTGGCGGGCAGGAAATTATCGCTGAGGCGGCATGCTCCGTCCGGCATTGCTCAGAGCCGGGAGCCTGGTGAGTTCGTGCCGAGCGGTTTGCCGCGGCAGAGATCGGGATTTTAAACCGTCCGTACCGTCGGCTGCATGGCAGCCGGTTCCATGCAGGGAGCCATGCCCAAGCTAGAGCATTTTTTGAAAACACGAATTCGACATACAGGGGTTGCTCTTCCTGGTCATTTCGGGCCTCCTCTCCCGCTCAGACAAGGAGACCAGAATGGCTCGAGCATACAGTGCCGATCTTCGCCGACGCGTCGTCGACGCGGCCATGGGCGGGCTGTCGGCTCGGCAGGCCGCCGAGCGATTCGACATCGGCACGGCGACGGCGATCGTCTGGGTACGGCGCTTTCGGGAAGGCGGGGAACTCGTCGCCCGCCGACAGGGCAAGCCCCGGGGCTTGCGGCTCGATCCCCATGCGCACTACCTGCTCGGCCTGCTCGAGCAAACCCCCGACCTGACGCTGGCCGAACTCGCCGCAACCCTCGAGCGGGAGCGCGGTATTCGGGTCAGCCTGGCGACGGTATGGACGTTTCTCGACCGGCACGGCATGACGTTCAAAAAAAGACCGCGCATGCGGCCGAGCAGCAGCGGCCGGACGTCCAGGCAGCGCGACAGGAGTGGCTCGAGGAACAACCCGGCTTCGACTGGCGCAAGCTGATCGTCGTCGACGAAACCGCCGCCGCGACCAACCTGGCCCGCCTACGAGGCTGGGCCCCTCGCGGCGAGCGCTGCCTGGCCGCGGTCCCTTACGGTCACTGGAAAACCACGACCTTTACCGCCGGCCTGCGCGTGGATGGGCTAACTGCTCCGCTGGTGCTCGACGGCGCCATGAACGGCCCGGCCTTCCTGGCCTATGTCGGGCAGGTCCTGGTTCCCGAGCTGACGCCCGGCGCTATTGTGGTGATGGACAACCTGCCGGCCCACAAGGTGGCGGGGGTACGCCAGGCCATTGAAGGCGCAGGAGCCACACTGCGCTACCTGCCTCCCTATAGCCCCGACCTGAACCCGATCGAAAGGGCATTCTCCAAGCTCAAGGCGCTGCTGCGAAAGGCGGCGGCGCGGACCGTGCCGCAGCTGTGGCAGAGCATTGGCGAGGCAATCGGGCAGTTCTCGGCGCAGGACTGCAGGCACTCCTTCGAGGCAGCCGGATATGAATCGGGATAAGGTAAAAATGCTCTAGCAAGTGGTTGTCGCCAAACGCTTTCCAGCAAGCGATGGTTGTAACTTGCGGGCAAGCCGGTACAATGGACCAACCCGCCAGTTGGTGGGTGTCGTTATGGTGGTCCTGCCGGTCCCCCCGCAACGAGCAGCCGTGAACCCGGTCAGGCCCGGAAGGGAGCAGCCGTAGCGGTGACCTTGTGTGCCGGGGTGTGGCTGGTGGGGCCACCTCCAGTCATGCTCTTCCCGATTTCAAGGGGTTTTCGCCCCGGACTATGCAAAGAAACGGGAACGATTCATCTTCGCCTACCACCTTCGTCCCTCCGTTATCCCTCTGCGTGTTTCGATCCGTGGCTCAATGCGCACCGCTCATACCGGCGATTGCCCGAAAAGGTTTGGAACGTGCCAAGTCGCTTGCCCGGCGCAACTGTCGGGCCAGTCATTCGAGATTGCCGATATTTGGGGATGGAAGATGAATATTCGGTTCGGCCCCCTGGTGGTCGAGAATTAAAAAACCTCCGAAGAGGCTGGAGCAGGTAGAACAAAGAACAAGGCATGCACCTGCCGAGAAGACCGGATTTTGCCCATCGAGCCTCAGGTACAGGACTTTTTCGCCGTTTTCAGCCGGCACAAGAGAGACGGCCGGGAGAATTGTATTGGATGCCGAACGATTCCGACTCGGCGACACCCTTCCGCAGAAGTAAGGCCCTGAACCGCCGGGGCTATGAACATCGAGCGAGTGCAGATACAACAACGGGGGCATCGAACCGATAGCGCTCGGGCGACTATCGCTTCAATGGCCCTTGTATATGCCTTGCCAGATCATGCCGGCAATGGATACCAAAAAGACGATCGACCAGAAAGTCTACTGAACACCCATGGCGCATCCCTCTAGAGCAGCGGCACTTACCCTTACCAACTTTCAAGCAACAACCCTTCCAGTTGCCCATTCTTTGGGGCATTAGTGCTATGACGTTGATTCGATCGCAAGTTTGTAATAAGGAGAGGGCGACTGGTAAACGGGTGTGTTTCATATTTGAAACGGGCAGGCGTTGTAATGGTGCGAATGGACTTGCACCATATCCGTGACGTGCGGATAGGTGGCCAGGTGTGTACCTGGCGCTTGTCGAAGCGGGTTTTCCGTGGCCGGAGTGCGTGGGATCTTGCTCATTGCAAGGGGGCGTTAGGTAATTTTGCCGATCGAGCGTTCGAGGCGGAGTCGAGGAAATCCTTGGTCTTGTCCTGAACCCGTCGCGCCTGTGTCCGCAGGGCGGATGCAATTTGTATTCTGCTCCGCTAGCATTGCCGTTCTTTCGCTTCTCAACTGCGACGGTATCGATGAGTTACCAGGTTCTTGCACGCAAATGGCGTCCCCGCTCGTTCCGAGAGATGGTTGGCCAGACCCATGTGCTCAAGGCGCTGATCAACGCCCTCGATAGTCAGCGTTTGCATCATGCCTATCTGTTCACCGGTACTCGCGGAGTGGGCAAGACCACCATCGCGCGGATCATCGCCAAGTGTCTGAATTGCGAGATCGGTATCAGTTCCAGCCCCTGCGGGCAGTGTTCGATCTGCCGGGAAATCGACGAGGGGCGTTTCGTCGACCTTATCGAGGTCGACGCCGCCAGCCGCACCAAGGTGGAAGATACCCGTGAACTGCTCGATAACGTGCAGTACGCACCGACACGCGGGCGCTTCAAGGTCTATCTGATCGACGAAGTGCACATGCTTTCCAGCCATTCCTTCAACGCGCTGCTGAAGACTCTCGAGGAGCCGCCGCCCCACGTCAAGTTCCTGCTGGCTACCACCGACCCGCAGAAGTTGCCGGTCACCATCCTGTCGCGTTGCTTGCAGTTCGCCTTGAAGAGCATGCCGCCGGAGCGGGTGGTAGAGCATCTGAGCCACGTGCTCGCTGCGGAGGGCATTCCCTTCGAGGCGGATGCTCTCTGGTTGCTCGGGCGGGCTGCGGACGGCTCGATGCGCGATGCCATGAGCCTGACCGACCAGGCCATCGCTTTCGGCGAGGGCAGAGTGCTCGCCGCCGATGTGCGGGCGATGCTCGGAGCTCTCGATCACGGCCAGGTCTATGGCGTGTTGCAGGCGTTGCTGGAGGGCGACGCCCGGGCTTTGCTCGAGGCGGTGCGCCAATTGGCCGAACAGGGACCGGACTGGAACGTTGTGCTGTCGGAGATGCTCGGCGTACTGCATCGGGTAGCCATTGCCCAGGTATTGCCCGAGGCCGTGGACAATGGCCAGGGCGACCGCGATCGGGTGCTAGCGCTCGCGCAGACACTGCCGGCCGAGGATGTGCAGTTCTACTATCAGATGGGGTTGATCGGCCGTCGCGACTTGCCGTTGGCGCCGGACTCGCGTAGTGGCTTCGAGATGGTGCTGCTGCGTATGCTAGCGTTTCGTCCGGGGGATGTCGGCAAGGCGCCGGGCAGGCCGTTAAAGGATTTGGGAGTCCGCTTGGCCACGGCTGATTCCCCAACCGATCCCGTGGCAGGCAGCGGTCCCGAACCGGCGCCCGCTGCTCCCGTCTCCGTATCGGAAGAGCGTCGGGCCATGGCTACTCCACCGGTACATGTCGAATCGGCCGAACCCGCATCGCCGCCAGTATCTGGTCAGCCTGCTGGACTTCCCGATCTGCCCTGGGACGAGCCCTCGCAGGTAGCCAACACTCCCGTCGCGGAGTCGGTTGCGCTGCCGGTCGGTGCCATGGTTGCTGCGACCGTGGTCGGCGAGGCGGAACGGGTGCTCGAAAGTACCGTATCGAACCATCCGCATGGCTCGTCTCGTTCCGCTTCGGCGCCGAAAATGGTCGCGACCCCAGCCGTCGATCACGAGCCGGAAAGGGTGCCTGCGTCAGTTGTGGAGGTGGAGGAGCCTTCTCTGGCGGACGATGACTATTATGAGGTAGATGTTGGCGAGGTGGACGTCGACGCCTATGCCTATCTCGATGTCCTGAGTGCCGAGGAGTCGTTCCCGTCGACACCGCAGCCTGAAACCGAACCGGCGGTGGCGCCGGCTACCGGCCTCGCCGCCGAATGGCTCGAACTTTTTCAGCGCTTGGGGCTGGCCGGGATGACTGCCAACATTGCGGCCAACTGTACCTTGGCGAAGACCGATGGCGATCACTGGCTGTTGCATCTGGACCCGGCGCAGGCTGCGCTGTTCAACAGTACCCAGCAGCGGCGTCTGAACGAGGCACTGAACCAGTATCATGGCCGTACGCTCAAGCTGGATATTGAATTGCGCAAGCCGGAGCAGGAGACACCGGCTCAGGCAGCCGCCCGGCGGAGGGCTGAACGTCAACGCCAGGCCGAAGCGTCGATTCAGGGCGATCCCCTGGTCCGGCAGATGATTCAACAGTTCGCCGCGGTGATTCGCGACGGCACCATCGAACCCCTGAATACCTGAGGTGACTCCCATGATGAAAGGTGGCATGGCCGGCCTGATGAAGCAGGCCCAGCTTATGCAGGAAAAGATGCAGAAGTTGCAGGAGGAGATAGCCAACGCCGAGGTGACCGGACAGTCCGGTGCTGGCCTGGTGAGCGTGGTGATGACTGGTCGCCACGATGTCCGTCGCGTTACCCTGGATGATAGCCTGATGCAGGAGGACAAGGAGGTTCTCGAGGACCTGATTGCCGCTGCTGTCAACGATGCGGTGCGCAAGATCGAGCAGAACAATCAGGAAAAGATGGCCGGGATGACCGCCGGCATGGGATTGCCGCCCGGATTCAAGATGCCGTTCTGAGTGCTTTCCGGGTTTCCCGCTTTCCGGCCTCTCCTGCCTGCGGGAGAAGGCGCCGGCTGGACGCCTTTGCCGCGGGCGATTCATTCTGCTGTCCTGCCTTCCGGTCTTTTCGTCCATGAGTTTCAGTCCGCTGATCCGACAACTCATCGATGCCCTGCGCATCCTTCCCGGGGTGGGACAAAAGACCGCCCAGCGCATGGCTCTGCATCTGCTCGAACGTGATCGCAGCGGCGGCTTGCGTTTGGCCCAGGCGCTCACCCATGCGCTCGAGCATGTCGGTCATTGCCGGCAATGCCGGACCCTGAGTGAGGAAGAACTCTGTCCGCAGTGCGCTGATCCGCGTCGCGACGATTCCCTGCTCTGTGTGGTGCAGGGACCGATGGACGTATTCGCCATAGAGCAAACGGGCTACCGTGGCCGCTATTTCGTGCTCAAGGGGCACCTTTCCCCCCTGGACGGTCTCGGCCCGGAGGCTATTGGCATTCCTGAGTTGTTGGTGCGAGTCGAGCAGGGAGTTTTCGAGGAAGTGATCATCGCCACCAATCCAACGGTGGAAGGCGAAGCCACGGCTCATTACATCGCGCAGACTCTGGCGTCCAGCGATGTCACGGTTTCCCGTATCGCCCATGGCGTGCCGCTGGGCGGCGAACTGGAGCTGGTGGACGGCGGCACCTTGAGCCACGCTCTGGCCGGACGCAGGCCGATCGATCTGTGATGTGAGGCCCCCAGCAGAGCCAAGGTCGGGCACCATCCTGCTGAAACTTCTGAAACCTTTGGCGCAAGGGAAAGAAGAGAAAGGCCCCTTGCGGAGCCTTTTGGGTCAGGGAGTCAACCCATCTGCACTTTGTACAGAATCGCGTAACCCAATCCCATCAGCACCCAGCCGAGCAGCGGGTGAAACAGGATGCGCCAAACCGGGCTGCGCGGGTCGAAACCGACCCCGTGGATGAAGCCGTTAGAGATTCCCAGCATCACCAGCATCAGCAGGCTGTGGCTGTACCCGGCCTCGGGATCGACGATCAGCGATGGATGAATTAGCAATACCAGCGCGATCGGTGTGGCCAGGAGCAGCGACAGGATGCGTGATGGGCGACGCTGCAGAAAGCTCTTTTCACTCGCCACCCGCCGGACCCTCATCCATTTTCATGGTGGTTTCCAGCCAAAGAGCGTTGATGACTCCGAAGCCACAAGCCAGCAGGACGCCGAGAATCCAACTGAAGTACCACATGTTGCCTCCTAAGCCCACCATGGCGGCGGGCGAATTCATGGGAAATGGCGCGGACAGGGTCCGCGCCGGTTTCGGTCAGTACAGGCCGTGGGGGTTGGCCTCGATGGTCTTGTCGTTCAGCTTGCCCCACATGTGCCAGTAGCACCACAGGGTGTAGCCCAGGATGATCGGCACGAAGATGATGGCAACGATCAGCATGATTCCCAGGGTTTTCTGGCTGGATACGGCGTCCCAGATGGTCAAGCTGGAAGCCGGATCGATGGAGGAGGGCATCACGAACGGGAACAGGGCGAAGCCAGCGGTGAGGATGGCGCCGATGATCGCCAGGCTAGTGCCCAGGAAAGCCAAACCATTGCGCTTGGTCTGCGCGCCCATCAGGGCCAGCGCGCCACCGACCAGGCCCAGCAGCGGAGCGAACTGGGTGAGCGGGTAGCGCACGTAGTTGGTCTGCCAGCCGCTGTTATCCAGGGTGACCTGTTTGGTCAGAGGATTCAGAGCGGCATTGGGATCGAAGTTGTTGACCAAATTCTGGCCTTCGATACCCAGCAGCAACCAAAGACCGCAGATGAAGAAGCAGCCGAGGAAGACTATGGCGCTCAGGCGGGTGGCCTTGCAGGAGCGTTCGTACAGGTCACCTTCGGTGCGCAGCATTAGCCAAGAACCGCCGTGGGCACAGAGCATGCTCAGGCTCACGACACCGGCCAGCAGGGCGAAGGGATGCAGCAGGGAGAAGAAGGAGCCTTCGAAGTGGGTGCGCATGGTTTCGTCGAGACGGAACGGCAGACCGAGGAACAGATTGCCGAAGGCCACGCCGAACAGCAGGGCCGGTAGGGCGCCGCCAGCGAACAGTGCCCAGTCCCACATGTCGCGCCACTTCTTGTTTTCCAGCTTGCTGCGGTAGTCGAAGCCTACCGGACGGAAGAAGAGGCCGAAGAGAACCAGCAGCAAAGCCCAGTACATGCCGGAGAAGGCCGTGGCGTAAACCAGCGGCCAGGCGGCAAACAGGGCGCCACCGGCGGTGATCAGCCAGACCTGGTTGCCGTCCCAGTGCGGGGCGATGGTGTTGATCGCCACGCGGCGCTCGTTGTCGGTCTTGGCGATGAAGGGCATGAGCGCCATGGCTCCCATGTCGAAGCCATCCGTCAGGGCAAGGCCGATCAGCAGTACACCGATCAAGCCCCACCAGACCAGTTTTAGTGTTTCGTAATCAAACATGGCGTTTTCCTTAGGCGTTGACTGGTTGTTGAGGGTCCGCCTGGCTTGGGCTGGCATGCTTGGCCGCATGTTGCTCAAGCTGCTCGAAGTGGTAGCGGCCGGTGTGCAGGCTGGACGGGCCAAGGCGAGCAAAGCGGATCATCAGGTACATCTCGACCACCAACAGCAGCGTATAGAACGCAATCAGCGCGATCAGAGAGCCCCAGAGGTCGCCAGTGCTCAGGCTGGAAGCGGAGAGATGAGTGGGCAGCACACCACCGATGGTCCAGGGTTGACGACCGTGCTCGGCCACGAACCAGCCGGTCTGGGTTGCGATCCAGGGCAGCGGCAGGCTGTACAGGGCGAACTTGAGCAGCCAGGGCTTGGATTCCTCGTTCTTGCGAGCCGAAGCCCAGAAGGCGCAGACAAACAGGATGAGCATCGCGAAGCCGGCACCGACCATGGCGCGGAAGCTCCAGAACATGCTAGCCACGCCGGGAATGGTGTCCTTAGCCGCTTGCCTGATCTGCTCTTCGGAGGCGTCGACCACGTTCGGGGTGTACTTCTTCAGGAGCAGGCCATAGCCCAGATCATCCTTGACCTCGTTGAAAGCTGCGATCTTCTCCGGGCTCTTGTTGCCGGCACGCAGCTCCTCGAGCAGGCCATAAGCGACCATGCCGTTACGGATACGAGCCTCGTTCTCGGCGACCAGATCCTTGATGCCAATGACTTGTTCATCCAGCGAGCGGGTGGCGATGATGCCCAGGACCCACGGGATTTTCACTGCGAAATCGGTGCGCTGTTCTTCCTCGTTCGGGAAGCCGATCAGAGTGAAGCTGGCCGGTGCCGGATGGGTTTCCCATTCGGCTTCGATAGCGGCGAGCTTGGTTTTTTGCACTTCGCCCACTTCGTAGCCGGATTCGTCACCGAGCACGATTACCGACAAAATGGAAGCCATACCGAAGGCGGAGGCGATGGCAAAGGAGCGGCGGGCGAAGCCCAGATCGCGTTTTTTCAGCAGGTAGTAGCTGGAGATGGCCAAGACGAACACGGCGCCGGTCACGTAGCCGGAGGCGACGGTGTGGACGAACTTGACTTGGGCAACGGGGTTCAGCAGCAGGGCGCCGAAGTCCACCAGCTCCATCCGCATGGTCTCGAAGTTGAACTCCGCACCGACCGGGTGCTGCATCCAGCCGTTGGCAACCAGGATCCACAGGGCCGACAGGTTGGAACCCAACGCTACCAGCCAGGTCACCGCCAAGTGCTGGATCTTCGACAGGCGATCCCAGCCGAAGAAGAACATGCCGATGAAAGTGGACTCCAGGAAGAAGGCCGTCAGACCCTCGATGGCCAGCGGCGCACCGAAGATGTCACCCACATAGTGGGAGTAGTAGGCCCAGTTGGTGCCGAACTGGAACTCCATGGTAATGCCGGTGGTAACACCGAGGGCGAAGTTGATGCCGAACAGCTTGCCCCAGAACTTCACCATGTCCTTGTAGACCTGCTTGCCGGTCATTACGTAGACCGACTCCATGATGGCGAGCAGGAAGGTCATCCCTAGAGTTAGTGGTACGAATAAGAAGTGGTACAGCGCCGTCATGGCGAACTGTAGACGTGATAGGTCTACGACGGATTCCGAGATCATCAGGGACTCTCCTCGGTCGGGGATTGATCTTGCACTGCCACACTGCCGAACAGTCGCTCGCTGACTTTCTCGGTACCGTTTTCAGGCACCGTCGGTTCCGTGAACCAGAGTGCCTTGATGCCGAGAATTACACCCAGCTTGATCGCCAGGATGACAACAAGCTCCCGAACCAGAGGAATACGCCAAGGCGAAGATTGGGATGGTTTAGACATGTGGGCAGCTCCAAAAGGCTGGATGGCCAACGGTCGACGGAGAGGCAACACGTTGATCCAGGTCAAATAAATCAAGATTTACTGTCGATCGGTAGTGACCAATTGACGCAGGTCAATGAAACCTACCCGTTTTTGCTGTCTAGAGGGGGGCTTTCGGAGGGGGAAGAAGCTGCTAAAGCATTATAAGTATATGATATTTAAAAAGATAAGTTGTATTAAATTTTTAAGCCAGCGCGTGCCTAAGCCTTTGGTAGGGGATGTAATGAAGGCGGAACAATGATCTTCGCCTGTACGCATGTGCATGAAAAGCGACGCGCAGAACCGGACTCCCCCTCTTAAGAGGACGGGACCTGGAGGTGTTCGCCTACCTGCAGTTCAAGAACGCACACCCTGGCAAGTGGGAAGAGGGAAGCTTTGCTTGAGGCCGAGGCCTTTTTGGCTAGGATCGCGAGGAGATTTGCGGGCGTCCTCGATGGCGCCCGGCTGGGGTCAGGCTTCCATATTGCCGCCCGCCAGGGAGCATAATTCGACGGAATTGAGAATGGTCACCTCCTTGCCCTCGGCGGCGATCAGCTCGTTCTGCTGGAAGCGGCTGAATACGCGGGATACGGTCTCGACAGCCAAGCCCAAGTAGTTACCGATCTCGTTGCGCGACATTGCCAGGCGAAAATGGTTGGCGGAGAAGCCGCGTGCACGAAAGCGCGAGGATAAGTTGATCAGGAAGGTGGCGATGCGTTCGTCCGCGGTTTTCTTCGACAGCAGCAGCATCATCTGTTGATCGTCACGGATTTCGCGGCTCATCACCCGCATTAGCTGGCGCCGCAGTTGGGGTAATTGCAAGGCAAGCTCGTCCAGTCGCTCGAAGGGGATCTCACAGACCGAGGTGGTTTCCAGCGCCTGTGCGGAAACCGGACAACTGTCGCTGTCCATGCCGGAAAGCCCAACGAGTTCGCTGGGTAGATGAAAGCCGGTGATCTGCTCCTCGCCATTGTCGCTGACGCTGAAGGTTTTCAGAGAACCCGAACGTACGGCGAACACCGAACCGAAAGCATCGCCCTGGCGAAAGAGGAACTCGCCTTTCTTGATCGGCTTGCCGCGCTTGACGATTTCGTTCAAGGCATCGATATCTTCGAAGTTGAGTGAAATCGGTAGGCACAAGGCCGCCAGACTGCACTCCTGACAGCGGATATGATGCACGGGGCGTACCTTGGATTTATCCGACATAGGCAACTTTCTCTGACTTATGGTGCGCTTTACCGGAGGATAATACCCCAGGGCTCAGTTAACTGACAAAAAGACTTACCCTTGGGAGGCTCTTGTCCTCGGGCGCTATGCACCGGAAAACCCGGATGGTTTTCCAGTGTGTTGCGGTTCAGATGATACGGGAGAAGCGCTGGCGATTGTGTTCGACCAGATAATAGTCGAAAAGCATGCAGATCGAACGAACGAGCAGGCGTCCAGCCGGTAGCACTTCGATGCCTTGAGGGGATAGGGCGATGAGCCCGTCGTGGGTCATGCTCTGTAGCTGAGGCCAGATATCGGCGAAGTAGTCGCAAAAAACGATACCGAACCGTTGTTCCAGGCTGGCGAAGTCCAATTGGAAATCGCATATGAGTTTCTGGATGGCCGCGCGGCGAATCCGGTCGTCGGTGTTGCATTGCAGGCCACGGGCGGTCGGCAACTGATCGTTGTCGAGGCGGCTCTGGTAGGCGTCGATGTCGCTCTCGTTCTGGCTATAGAGGTCGCCGATCTGGCTGATGGACGAAACACCCAGGCCGATCAGGTCGCAATGGCCGTGTGTGGTGTAGCCCTGGAAGTTGCGTTGCAGCTTGCCGTCTTCCTGGGCGATGGACAATTCGTCGTCCGGCAGGGCGAAATGATCCATGCCGATGTACTGATAGCCGGCAGCCGAGAGTTGTTCGATGCTGTTGTGCAGCATGGTCAGTTTATCGGCCGGTGCCGGCAGTTCGGTGGCGCTGATTCGCCGCTGTGGTTTAAAGCGTTCCGGCAGGTGGGCATAGTTGAACACCGACAATCGATCGGGTTGCAGGGCGATGATTTCTTCGACGGTACGGGTGAAGGTTTCTGGTGTCTGCTTGGGCAGGCCATAGATGAGATCGACATTGATCGAGCGGAACTCCAGGGTCCGCGCCGCTTCGATGATGGCGCTGGTTTCCTCCAAGCTCTGCAGGCGGTTCACGGCGCGCTGGACGCCGGGATCGAGATCCTGCACGCCGAGGCTGATGCGGTTGAAGCCCAACTCGCGGAGCAGCCCCATGGTCGACCAGTCCGCTTCCCGAGGGTCGATCTCGATGCTGAAGTCGACTTTTTCGGCGAAGCTGAAGCGTTGACGCAGAAATTCCATCAAACGCTGCAGTTCGCCGTGGCTGAGGAAGGTCGGTGTGCCGCCGCCCAGGTGCAGTTGCTCGACTTGTTGTTGCGGCGAAAGGTGGCGGCTGACGATGTCGATTTCCTTCTCCAGCCGTTCGAGGTAAGGCTGGGCACGGCCGCGATCCTTGGTGATGACCTTGTTGCAGGCGCAGTAGTAGCAGACGTGGGCGCAGAACGGAATGTGTATGTAGATCGACAGCGGACGCTTGGCTTGGCGGCTTTCGCGCAATGCGTTGAGCAGCTTGAAGGAGCCCACGCCAGGCTGGAACTGCACTGCCGTAGGGTATGAGGTGTAGCGCGGACCCGCCTGATCGTAGCGACGGATCAGGTTGGTATCCCATTTGATCGGAGCGGGCATAGGGGGGATTCCGGTATGGGCAGGCTGTGGGGGAAGTCTAAAAGAACGCTCTCGGAAAGCATCTTGATTTGTATCAACCGGGTCTGGTGGTCACCGCTACCGGACCGACAGGCCGTGTTGGTCGTGGAGCTCGTCCGATGTGCGGCATGTCCCTGATGTCCTGTTAGCCATGTCTGGTGCGGACCGGGAAGGGTCCAGAAACCGAACAGGATCACCAGCAGGCCGCTGGCGATGCGTACATGCTTCTGGCGAAGCCAGGCGGTCAGGCGCTCGGTCGCCAATCCGGTGGCGAGTAGCATCGGCCAAGTACCGAGGCCGAAGGCAAGCATCAGCAGGGTGCTATCCAGGGCATTACCCTGGCTCGCTGCCCAGAGCAGGGTACTGTAAACCAGTCCGCAGGGCAGCCAGCCCCATACTGTGCCGAGCAGCAGTGCACGGGGCAGGCTGTCGATCGGCAACAGGCGGGAGGCGACCGGCTGGAGATGTCGCCAGAGTCGCTGGCCGAGGGCTTCGATACGGGTTAGCCCGCTCCACCAGCCGGCCAGATAAAAACCCATGACGATCAACAGCAGGGCCGCAACTAGGCGTAGAGCCAGGGCTGCCGGACTGTTGGCCAAGGCCCAACCGCCCAGGCCGATCAGCAGGCCGGCAGCGGCATAGCTAAGGATTCGCCCAAGGTTGTAGGCGAGCAGTAAGCGCAGGCGACGGCCCCGTTGCTCGGGGGGGATCGCCAGCGTCAGCGCTCCCATCAGACCGCCGCACATGCCCAGGCAATGCCCTCCACCGAGCAGGCCCAGGATCGTGGCTGAGAAGAGCAACGGAATCAACTCAGACACGAGGGGTGTCCTCGTCCTGTCCAGGGGACCTGGCCGTACGCTCCGCCTCGGCCAGACCGGCCTTGTGCGAGGGGTCTTCATCGTCGAAAAGGATAGTATGAGCCGGGCTGTCGAGGTCGTCGTACTGGCCGTTGTCGACGGCCCAGAAAAGCAGCCAGATGGCCAGGGCGACCACTATCACCGCGACCGGAATCATCACATAGAGCGCAGCCATGTCGTGCTCCCGCTGTACTGGCGGCTCAGGAGCCGCGGGTCAGCCGCAAGGCGTTCAGGACCACCAGGAGGGAGCTCAGCGACATTCCGATCGCGGCCCAGAGCGGGGTGATCCAGCCGAGTGCGGCAAAGGGTAGAATCAGGCCATTGTACAGGCCGGCCCAAGTCAGGTTCTCGATGATGATGCGGCGCGTCCGGTGTGCGAGGTCGAAGGCCCGTACCAGAGCCTCCAGCCGGTTGGACAATAGAACGGCATCGGCGCAGGTCTTCGCCAAGTCGGTGGCCGAGCCCATCGCCACGCTGATATCCGCGCCAGCCAGCACCGGAACATCGTTCACCCCGTCGCCGAGCATCAGGACGCGATGCCCTTCGGCATGCAATTGCCTGAGCACGGCGAGTTTGTCGTTCGGGGTCAGGCCGCCGCAGGCATCTTCGATGCCCAGTTGTCCGGCGACCTCGGCAACCATTGGCGAGCTGTCGCCGGAGAGCAGCAGGGTACGCCAGCCACGCGCGCGACAGGCTGCGAGCAGAGTAGCGGCGTCTTCGCGCAGGCGGTCGTCGAGTACTAGCCAGGCCAGTGGTCCCTGCCTGTCGCCCAGCAGCAGCCATTGGCCCCGTTCGCCGGGAATCGGCAGAGCCGCTTGGCCCTGGAGCGCGGCGACGAAGGTGGGTTGGCCGATGCGTAGCAGCCGCCCCTGGACGACTCCCTCCAGTCCCTGCCCGGGAATGACATCGACCCGCTCGGCAGCCTGTGGTGCACGGCCGAAGGCACGGGCGATCGGATGCTCGGAGCGGCTCTCCAGAGCAGCGGCTAGCGCCAGGCAAGCATCGCTGTCCAGTTCGCCCAAAGGATGCACGGCGCTCAGGGCAAGACGTCCTTCGGTGAGGGTGCCGGTCTTGTCGAAGATCACCGTGTCTATGCCGTTCAGACCTTCCAGCACATGCCCGCGGGTCAGTAGCAGGCCTTGCCGGTGCAGGGCGCCGGTGGCCGCGGTGAGAGCTGTGGGGGTGGCCAGTGACAAGGCGCAGGGGCAGGTGGCGACGAGCAGGGCGAGCACGACCCAAAACGCTCGCTCCGGATCGATCTGCCACCAGATCAGGCCTACCGCCATGGCTAGGCCTAGCATGGCGAGCAAAAACCACTGTGCCACTCGATCGGCCAGTTCGGCGAGTCGGGGCTTGTCGGCCTGGGCGCGTTCGAGCAGGCGCACGATCGAAGAGAGACGAGTGTCGTCGCCCAAGGCTTGGACTTCGACGGTCAACGGGCTTTCCACGTTCAGGGTTCCCGCGGTGACGGCATCACCCGGAGCACGGGGTTGTGGCAGGTATTCGCCGGTCAGCAGCGATTCGTCGATACTGGATTGCCCTGCGACGACACGGCCGTCGGCCGGTAGCTGGCTACCCGGCTGTACCAGCACGAGATCGCCCTGCCTGAGTTCCCGGAGCAGAACACGTTCGCTGCGTCCTTTGTTATCGAGGCGCAGGCAGGAAGGAGGTAGCAGGTTGACCAGTTGAGCCGTGGCCGCGGCGGTACGTTCGCGGGCACGGCGCTCGAGAAAGCGTCCGGCGAGAAGGAACAGGGCGAACATGCCGGCTGCGTCGAAATAGAGTTCTCCCTGGCCGGTCAGGGTCGCCCAGATACCGGCCACATAGGCGCCGCCGATCGCTAGGGTGACGGAGACGTCCATGGTCAGGTGGCGCGTGCGCAGGTCGCGCCAGGCGCCTCTGAAGAAGTCGCTGCTGCTATAGAAGACGATCGGCGTGGTGAGGATCAGGCTGACCCAGCGAAGGATCTTGTCCATCCCCATTGAGAGGTCAAGGTTGAATTCCGGCCAGGTGGCCATAGTGGCCATCATTACCTGGAACCACAGCAGGCCGGCGACACCCATCTGCCTCAAGGCGCGACGATTTTCCCGGGCCAGTTGCTCGGCGGCCCGGTCCGGCTGATAAGGGTGGGCGGCATAGCCGATCTGGCGCAGCGCTTCGAGCAGGCGACTCAGTGGTAGCCGGCAGGCATCCCACTGCACGTGCAGGCGGTGGTTCGACAAATTGAGACTGGCATCGGCCACGCCGTCCAGGCTGCGCAGGTGTTTCTCGATGAGCCAACCGCAGGCGGCGCAACTGACGCCTTCGATCAACAGGCAGGCAGTGCTCAGCTCACCATCGTGCCCGACGAAGGGCTGCTGTACATCGGGGCGATCATAGAGTGCCAGCTCCTCGCCCAGCGCCTGAGGTAACGCCTCGGGGTTGGCGGCATTTTCACTGCGGTGTTTGTAATAGCTCTCCAGGCCGCTGGCGACGATCGTTTCGGCAACGGCTTGGCAACCCGGGCAACACATCGCACGGGACTCGTCCAGTACGCGAGCCTGGAAGTGGCTGCCGGCGGGGACTGGCAGGCCACAGTGGTAGCAGGGGGTGAGAGTGGCCATGGAGGGTGCCGAATGCGAGATGGATTATTGACGCCTGGGTGGGGCGACGGCAGGACCCGCCGTTGACTTCTTTCAATCGCCCAGTTCGAGGGCGACGCCGGTTTCGAGGGTTTTCTCCTCGAACAGACGCCAATCCTTTTCGCCTTCCCGGCCGAGGATCTCGACGAAGCGGCGTCCTTGCACCGCATCCTGCATCTGGCCCCGATAGAGGTCACCGGTCTGCGGTTGCAGCACGATACGGCGGTCCTTTTCCTCCTGGGTCGGCGAGATCAGGTTGAGCACTAGTTGCTGGGGGTGGCTGTTGCCGGTCAGCCGAATCTCGGCGATACCATCCTCCTCATGGAGTTCGAGCCGGGCCTGCACGCCCAGGCGACGAGCGAGGTGCTCTCGCTCCAGCGAGGTGTTGATTCCCTTGCCGGCATCATAGTAGTTGTCTACCACCAAGCTGTCCGCCTCGCGGATGGAAATCACCAGCAGGCTGGTGCCCAGCACCACCGAGCAGAGGAGGATAGCGATGACGAACCAAGCCCAGAACTGCTTGTACCAGCGGCTGGTTTCACTGTTTGTCGGATGCATGCGTTACCCTGGCTAGCGGACACTGGGACCTATGAAGCGACTGTCGGCGTCTTGGTGAATGCTCGGGTCGTCGGCGGACCGTATCCGGAAAACGACGTCGTTGGTGCTCGAGGGCAGCTTGTCCGGATCGATGGACAGTTCCACCGGGATCGACAGAATTTCTCCGGCGCTGGCCCGCACTTCGCGCAGGCCTTCATAGATGAGACCGTCGAGGCCCTTGGCGTCGATCAAGAAGGTGAGGTCGCGCTGGGCCTTGTTCATCACTTTCAGGATATAGACGTTCTCGATGCGGCCGTCGTTGTTTTCGCGATAGAGCACCCGATCCTTCAGCACATCCAGTTCGACCAGCGAGCGATTGGAAACGGCGTATCCGAACACGCTTGTCATGGCGATCAGCGCGACGGCATAGCCGATCAGGCGTGGGCGCAGCAGGCGGGTCTTGTCGCCGGACAGCCTGTGCTCGGTCGTGTAGCCGATCAGGCCTTTCGGATAATTCATCTTTGCCATGATGGAGTCGCAGGCATCGATACAGGCAGCACAGCCAATGCACTCGAACTGCAGGCCATCACGGATATCGATTCCAGTGGGACAAACCTGGACGCACATGGTGCAGTCGATGCAGTCGCCCAGGCCCTTGGCTTTGTAGTCGATGTTTTTCTTGCGCGGGCCGCGCTGCTCGCCACGGTTCGGATCATAAGAGACGATCAGTGTGTCCTTGTCGAACATCACGCTCTGGAAACGGGCATAGGGGCACATGTGGATGCACACCTGCTCCCGGAGGAAACCGGCGTTGCCGTAAGTAGCCAGGGTGAAGAAGGCAATCCAGAACAGGGCCCAGCCTTCGATATCGAGACTCAGCAAATCGGGCAGCAACTGGCGGATGGGGGTGAAGTAGCCGACGAAGGTGATTGCGGTGAGCAGGGCGACTCCCAGCCAGATGCCGTGCTTGGCCACTTTGCGCAAAAGTTTCTGTGCGCTCAGTGGGGCCTTGTCCAGCTTCATGCGCTGGTTACGGTCCCCTTCGGTGACCTTTTCCGCCCACATGTAGACCCAGGTGAAAACGCTTTGCGGGCAGGTATAACCACACCAGATGCGTCCGGCGAAGACGGTGACGAAGAACAGGCCGAAGGCACAAATGATGAGTAGCCAGGACAGGAGCATGAAGTCCTGCGGCCAGAATGTGGCGCCGAAGATGTAGAACTTGCGTTCCGGCAGGTCCCACCAGACGGCTTGGCGACCGTTCCAGTTCAGCCAGACGGTCCCGAAAAAAAGAATGAAGAGCGCCAGACCACCGGTACGTCGCAGGTTGCGGTATAGGCCGGTGAAGGCACGGGTATAGATTTTTTCACGTTGGACATAGAGATCGACGCTGTCGCTGCCTTTGTCCTCTGCAGTGACGTCTCGGGCGGGGCTTTGCTCGCTCATCAATGCTTACCACGGCGTTGGAAGGTGACTCGGCCGGTATGAGGGCGACCGGTAACGGTTTACCTTCTGGTAGATTGTAGGCCTGGCGAGTCTCGGATGCAGGTGCGACTGCAAGTCGCACCTGCAGGCGATCATTTCTCCGTGGCTTTGTTCGACAGGCTATACACGTAGGCGGCTACCAAGTGTGCCTTGTCGTTGCCCAGAAAGTCCTTGTGGGCCGGCATGTTGCCGTTGCGTCCATGGCGCAGGGTCTGCTGAACCTGGGCGAAGCTGGAGCCGTAGAGCCATACGCGGTCGGTCAAGTTGGGAGCACCCATGGCATGGACTCCTTTGCCCTCAGGCCCATGGCAAACCACACAGTTGGTCTGGAAGATCTTCTGGCCTTCGGCCAAGTCGACTTTCACGCCTTCCGGGACCTTGAGATTGGACAGGCTGCGCACGTAGGCTGCAGTGTTCTTGATACCTTCCTCGCCAATCACGTCTTTCCATGCCGGCATGGCAGCCTTGCGACCCTCCATGACGGTAGTCTTGATGGTTTCCGGGTCACCGCCATACAGCCAGTCGTTGTCCGTCAGGTTGGGGAAGCCGTAGGCGCCCTTGGCATCGGAGCCATGGCACACGGAACAGTTGGAGGCAAAGATGCGTCCCCCCATCTTCAAGGCTTGTTCCTGCTTGGCTACTTCCTCGATCGGCATGGCGGCGTATTTCTGGAACAGCGGACCATATTGCTCGTCGGCCTTGGCCATTTCCTTCTGATATTGATTGACGCCGGTCCAGCCTTCCTTGTAGCCCGGCAGTACGCCTTTCCAGTTACCCAGACCCGGATAGAGGGCCAGGTAGCCGACCGCGAAGATCACGGTACCGAGGAACAGCCAGAACCACCACTTGGGCAACGGATTGTCATACTCCTCGATCCCGTCGAAGGCGTGTCCCATGGTCTGGTCGGTGGTGCCCTTGCGTTCGCCTTTGCGGGTCGCAAAGAGCAACCAGGTAACGGCAACGAGGGTTCCGACGGTAAGTAGAGTGATGTACGAACTCCAGAATGAAGTCATTCGTTCTTGCTCCTAGAAGCTTTATCGTCATGCTTCCCGGATTCGGGCTCGTCGGCGAAGGGCAGGTTGGCTGCTTCGTCGAAGCTCTTTTTGCGTTTGCTGCTGAAAACCCAGGTCAGCATTCCCACGAAAGCGATCAACACCAAGGCGGTGCCCAGTCCGCGAAGAGTCCCGATATCCATGATGCGTTACCGTTTGGTTTTGATGGAGGTGCCGAGAATCTGGAGATAGGCCACCAGGGCATCCATTTCGGTCTTGCCCTTGACCGATGCCCGGGCACCGGCGATGTCTTCGTCGGAATAGGGCACGCCGAGGGTGCGCATGGCTTCCATCTTGTCGGCGGTCTTCTCGCCGGTCAGCTTGTTCTCTACCAGCCAGGGATAGGCGGGCATCTTCGATTCCGGCACCACGTTGCGCGGGTTGTAGAGGTGCGCGCGATGCCAGTCGTCGGAGTAGCGGCCACCTACGCGGGCCAGATCGGGACCGGTACGCTTGGAGCCCCAGAGGAACGGATGGTCCCAGACGCTCTCGCCGGCAACCGAGTAGTGACCATAACGTTCGGTTTCGGCGCGGAACGGGCGAACCATCTGCGAGTGACAACTGACGCAGCCCTCCTTGATATAGATATCGCGCCCTTCCAATTGCAGGGCGGTGTAAGGCTTCATGCCTTCTACCGGCTCGTTGACGACGTCCTGGAAAAACAGCGGAACGATCTGGGTCAGCCCACCGATGCTGACGGCGGCGACCATGAACAGACCCAGCAGGCCAATGTTCTTTTCGAGTGTTTCGTGCTTCATCAGTGGGCAACCTCGACGATTCGGGCGGCAGCTTCGTATTCAGTCGACTTGGCGACACGCACGGTACGCCAGGTGTTGTAGGCCATCAGCAACATGCCGACGACGAAGAAGGCACCACCGATCATCCGTACGATGAAGCCCGGATGGCTGGCCTCGAGTGCTTCGACGAAGGAGTACGTCAGGGTGCCGTCCTGGTTCACCGCGCGCCACATCAGGCCCTGGGTGATGCCGTTGACCCACATGGAGGCGATGTACAGCACGGTACCGATGGTCGCCAGCCAGAAGTGCGCGTTGATCAGGTTGACGCTGTACATTTGCTCGCGCCCGAAGACTTTCGGGATCAGGTGGTAAAGCGAGCCGATGGACACCATGGCGACCCAGCCGAGGGCCCCGGCATGGACGTGGCCGATGGTCCAGTCGGTGTAGTGGGACAGGGCGTTGACAGTCTTGATGGCCATCATCGGGCCTTCGAAGGTGGACATGCCGTAGAAGGCCAAGGAGACCACCAGGAAACGCAGGATTGGGTCGTTGCGCAGCTTATGCCAGGCGCCGGACAGGGTCATCATGCCGTTGATCATGCCGCCCCAACTTGGGGCCAGCAGAATGACCGACATCACCATGCCGAGCGATTGCGCCCAGTCCGGCAGCGCGGTGTAGTGCAAATGGTGCGGGCCGGCCCAGATGTAGAGAGTGATCAGGGCCCAGAAGTGGACGATGGAAAGACGATAGGAATAGACCGGACGCTCGGCCTGCTTGGGCACGAAGTAATACATCATGCCGAGGAAGCCGGTGGTCAGGAAGAAGCCTACGGCGTTGTGGCCGTACCACCACTGGACCATGGCATCGGTAGCGCCGGAATAGAGGGAATAGGACTTGAACCAGGAAACCGGAAGCTCCATGTTGTTGACGATATGCAACATGGCGGTGACGAGAATAAACGCTCCGTAGAACCAGTTGCCTACATAGATGTGCTTGGTCTTGCGCTTGATGACGGTGCCGAAGAAAACCACCGCATAGGTGACCCAGACCACGGCGATCAGGATATCGATCGGCCACTCGAGTTCGGCGTATTCCTTGCTGGTGGTCACGCCCAGCGGCAAGGTAATGATGGCCAGCACGATCACGGCCTGCCATCCCCAGAAAGTGAAAGTGGCCAGACTGTCGGAGATCAGACGCGTATGGCAAGTGCGTTGCACCACGTAGTACGAGGTGGCGAACAGGGCGCAGCCACCGAAAGCGAAAATTACCGCATTGGTATGCAGCGGTCGCAGGCGGCCGAAGCTGGTCCATGGCAGGTTCAGGTTCAGTTCCGGCCACACCAGCTGTGCGGCGATGAGGACCCCAAGTGCCATTCCGATGACCCCCCAGATCACCGTCATGATGGCGAACTGGCGGACCACCTTATAGTTATAAGCAGTCTGACTTAATGCTGTGCTCATGCTTAAGGTTTCCACGGTTAATGGAGGTTTTTGGAAATGAAAAAACAGCGGCGACCATGCTCGATGGGGAAAACCATGGCAATGCACGAGCCGTCGTGATCTGTGTTCAAAGAGGTCCAGTAAAAGATTCGACCCTGTTTACGGGCAGGCTTGGCCGAGATGCTCGCTCCGGGAAGGACAGGCCAATGCGGCACTGTCTCAAAACTATTTCAGAAAATTTAGGTAGCTGGGCTCCAATCAGAAGGTCGAGCGATCCATGGCGTGGTGCCAGGTCGCACTTCGAGGGGGCTCTGCCCCTCTGTGGCGGGCTACGTGTCATGTTCAAGCTTCACGAGAAAATTGGGCGTTGTTAAAGCGGGGAAAGGATGGTGAATGGGCAAAGTGTCTGTATTGACGTAGATCAATGCCCGCAAGACGCTAATGGGATGGGGCGGTGGCTGTGGAGTGGTCCGCCGCCCGCCGAGTCGCATGCCTGCCTGATTCTGGCGCACGGCGCCAGCGCTCCGATGGATAGCGGGTTCATGGCGGGCATAGCCGAGCGTCTCGCCGTTCGCGGGATTTCCGTAGTGCGTTTCGAGTTTCCCTACATGACGGAGCGGCGGTCGGGCGGTGGCAGGCGTCCTCCCGATCCGCAGGCGCGCTTGTTGGATTGTTGGCGTGAAGTGTACTCCCGGTTGCGCCGGGAGGTATCCGGGCCTTTGGCGATCGGCGGCAAGTCGATGGGCGGGCGTATGGCAAGCCTGCTGGCAGATGAGTTGCAAGCCTGGGCTCTCGTCTGTCTGGGTTACCCTTTTTACCCTGCAGGCAGGCCGGATAGGCCGAGAACGGCTCATCTAGCCGGACTCGGGACGCCGACCTTGATCATTCAGGGAGAACGTGACGCCCTGGGCAAACGGGACAGGGTGAGGGAATATTCCCTGTCGCCCGCGATACGCCTCCATTGGTTGGAAGCCGCTGACCATGACCTGAAGCCACTCAAGGCTTCAGGCTTCACCCAAGAGCGTCACCTCGATTCCGCTTCGGATATCGTTGCAGGCTTTCTGCAATCCGTCGGCGGGTTCGTCTGATATCTTTTTGCTACTGTTTTATATTGCCGATATCAGTGGCATATTGCTTCCTTGAGTCTCCAGTTTAAAGTGGCTATTTGCCATATCTGAAGACAAACTGGCTATCACTTTCAATTGGAGGTATCGTTCCGCTTGGGCGATTTGCTGTGCAAGGAGCTTTTCTCCGCGTGTCTGGCTCGGCTCGGTAAAGCCGGCGTGGACATAGTGGAGGAGATGATGTTGTTTGCTGGCATGTTGACGACCAATTGGTTCTAATCTGGCGGATACGAATTATCTTATATCCGCACGTCCATGCCTCGTATCATTTTGCCATGACGATTGTTGCCTGGCGAAACCGAGCGCCAAGCAGGCTTTTGGGATGCGGTGGATGGCTTTGCCGCGTGCGATCACGAGCTTACCGGGGAGCCAGGACGGACCCTCGGAATGACCGGCCTTTGACGGCAGCGAGGCGAAAAGGAAACGGATTGTATTGCAATCATGTTATGAGGGCAGGACGTTCGTTGCATGTATGCTTTGGAATAACAAATGGAATGGAGGCCATATTCCCACTCCTCGCTATATGAGACTCTTGTTCCAGCGCCAAGTTGCACGGGATTGCAAAAAAATATGAAAGTCGTGCCGTTGCCTGGGTCGCTTTTAGAGGTGGCGGAGTTGATCCGGGGCTGACGGACACTTTGTAAAGTACGTGTCCAGCATTGCGATTGTTTCTTGTGGGGGCATTGAGCAATGCTTTTTGCCCGCCGGAATAGCAGAACGGATTCGCTGTTGCCTGATTTAGTCGGGCGATATGCAAAACAATACGATGTTCAGGAGGCGCTATGGATTGGCATGCAATCCTCAGGAAGAAGAAGGTACGCTGTGTCGTGTGCGTTACGGGGCTGGCTTGCTGCTGGTTATTGTTCAATACGGTCGCGGCGGAAGGAGGGCGCATGGCCCTGAGCGAAAATCCCGTCAAGCACTTCAAGAGTGTCGGGTTCGTCAATATCGACCTGCTCGGTGCAGGTGCCGACCGGCAATGGGCGTCCTATCCGCAATGGGAAGGCGTGGCCTTTAGCGGGACGCATGGGCAACCGGTACAGGGCTTCTACCTGAGCGCTTTCGAAACGGAAGTGCAGCCGACTACCCCTCTGAAAGGGAGACCTGTCTGGCGCTTCTAGGTCGGTGATCCTGCGATCAGATGCCGCAGTACGTATTGCAGAATGCCGCCGGCTTTGAAGTATTCGATTTCGTTGGCCGTGTCGATGCGGCATAGCACCGGAAAGTCGATCCGCGATCCATCTCGGCGCTCGACTTCCACCGTGAGCGATTGGCGTGGTTTCAACCGGTTCCCGGACAGATCGCGGATGCTCAGTCTTTCCGTGCCGTCCAGGCCCAGACTCTGGCGTGTATGTCCGTCGCTGAACTGCAGCGCCAGTACGCCCATGCCAATCAGGTTGGAGCGGTGAATGCGCTCGAAACTCTCGGCGATCACCGCTTGCACACCGAGCAGCTTGGTACCCTTGGCTGCCCAGTCGCGGCTGGACCCGGTGCCGTATTCCTTGCCGGCGATCACCACCAGCGGTACGCCCTCGGCTTGGTAGCGCATAGCCGCATCGTAGATGGACAGTTTTTTCCCGCTCGGTTGGTGCAGGGTATTACCGCCTTCCTCGCCTCCCAGCAGTTCGTTTCTGATGCGGATGTTGGCGAAGGTGCCGCGCATCATGACTTCGTGGTTGCCGCGCCGCGAACCATAGGAATTGAAGTCTGCTGGCTGCACGCCGAGCTGCTGAAGGTAAAGCCCGGCCGGGGAGCTGGGCTTGATGCTGCCGGCCGGAGAGATGTGATCGGTGGTGATTGAGTCGCCGAACAACGCCAGGATGCGAGCGTTCTCGATATCTCGGGGAGACGCCGGGGGTTGGGCGATATCTTCGAAGAAAGGCGGATTGCGCACATAGGTGGATCGGGTATCCCAGTGATAGGTATCTCCGGTCCCGACCGGAATGGCCTGCCAGGCGGCATCGCCGCTGAATACATCGGCGTAGCGCCTGCGGAACATCTCGCTGTCGATCTGACCGACTGCCGCAGCGATTTCCTCGCTGCTCGGCCAGATGTCGCGCAGATGGACAGGCTGGCCCTGGGTATCGAAGCCGAGCGGCTCGCGGGCCAGATCGATGCGTGTGGTACCGGCGAGGGCAAAGGCCACCACCAGCGGCGGTGAGGCCAGCCAATTGGCCTTGACCTGCGGGTGCACACGGCCTTCGAAGTTGCGGTTGCCGGACAGCACCGAGGAAACGAGCAGATCGTTGTCGGTGATCGTTTGACCGATGGGCTCCGGCAAGGGGCCGGAATTGCCGATGCAGGTGGTACAGCCGTAGCCGACCAGGTTGAAGCCGAGTTGGTCGAGATAGGGCGTGAGACCGGCCTTTGCCAGATAGTCGGTGACCACCTTGGAGCCGGGCGCCAGCGAGCTTTTCACCCAGGGTTGACGCTTGAGACCGCGCTCAACGGCCTTCTTGGCGAGCAGCCCGGCGGCCATCAGTACGCTGGGGTTGGATGTGTTGGTGCAGGAAGTGATCGCGGCGATCACCACGTCCCCATGGTGCAAGTCGCAGGTACCGTCGTCGACCGGAAAGGCACGGTTGAGTTCGGCCTTGCGCCCGGCGAGGTCCAGCAGCAGGTCGAACTGGGCACCGATGTCTTCCAGGGCAACTCGGTCCTGGGGACGCTTGGGACCGGCCAGGGACGGACGGACCTCGCCCAGGTCTAGCGCCAGGGTGGTTGTGAAGGTGGGCTCTGGGGCCTCGGCGTCGTGCCATAGGCCTTGAGCCTTGCAGTAGGCTTCCACCAAGGCGATGCGCCGCTCGTCGCGACCGCTCAGGCGCAGATAATCGAGGGTCACCCGGTCGACCGGGAAGAAACCGCAGGTGGCGCCGTATTCCGGGGCCATGTTGGCGATGGTGGCCCGGTCGGCCAGTGGCAGGTTGGCCAGACCGGGACCATAGAATTCGACGAACCTGCCGACCACCCCTTGCTTGCGCAGGATCTGCGTGACGGTGAGCACCAGATCGGTGGCAGTCACGCCTTCATTCAACTGGCCGTTGAGACGGAAGCCGACCACCTCGGGGATCAGCATCGACACCGGCTGGCCGAGCATCGCCGCCTCCGCCTCGATTCCGCCGACACCCCAGCCGAGCACGCCGAGACCGTTGATCATGGTGGTGTGCGAGTCGGTACCGACCAGGGTGTCCGGGTAGACCCATAGCTCCCCGTCTTGCTCGCGGGTCCAGGCCACCTGGGCGAGGTATTCCAGATTGACTTGATGGCAGATGCCGGTACCCGGCGGCACCACGCGGAAATTGGCGAAGGCCTGTTGCCCCCAGCGCAGGAAGGCATAGCGCTCGCCGTTGCGCTCCATCTCCAGGGCGACGTTGTCGGCGAAAGCGCTCGGGTCGGCGAAGTGGTCGACCATCACCGAATGGTCGATCACCAGATCGACCGAGGACAGTGGATTGATCCGCTGCGGGTCGGCGCCGGCCCGGGCCACCGCGTCGCGCATGGCAGCCAGGTCGACCACTGCGGGCACCCCGGTGAAGTCCTGCATCAATACCCGCGCCGGGCGGAAGGCAATCTCCCGGGTGGAACCGCGCGTCTCGAGCCAGCCGGCCAGGGCGTCGAGGTCGTCGGCGCGCACGCTGACGCCGTCCTCCCAGCGCAGCAGGTTTTCCAGCAGTACCTTGAGCGAAATCGGCAGGCGATCGATATCGCCCAGGTGCTTCGCCGCCTCCGGCAGGCTGAAGTAGTGATAGGTCTGGCCATCTATATCGAGGCTACGGCGACAGTTCAGGCTATCCAGGGAGGGCATTGGGGTTCTCCGGGAGTGTTCGGCAGGACAGGCTTCTTGCTGGGCTAATGTTCCAAACTAGTTCCGCCGGGTGGGACTCGCCAGTCGAACGGATTGCCGGGAAGCTTCGCTGCCGCCGAATTGGCTATCATGCGCGGCCCTGAGGGCGATCGGATTTCTCGAGGAAAAATGCCGACCATGAACAGCCTGTTGTTGCATTGCCGTCCCGGTTTCGAAGGCGAAGTCTGCGCCGAGATCGGCGAGCACGCCGGACGCCTGAACGTGGCCGGCTATGCCAGGGCCAAGCCGAACAGCGCCCATGCCGAATTCGTCTGCAGCGAGCCGGGCGGCGCCGAGCGACTGATGCGCGAGCTGCGTTTCGCCGGGCTGGTCTTTCCCCGCCAGTGGGCGCGTGGCGCTTTCGTCGAGCTACCCGAGAGCGAGCGCATCGGCGTCCTGCTCGAGCACCTGGCCGCTTACCCGGTCTGCGGCAGCCTCTGGCTGGAGGTGCTCGATAGCAACGAGGGCAAGGAGCTGTCGACCTTCTGCCGCAAGTTCGAGGTGCCGCTGCGCAAGGCGCTGGGCAAGGCTGGCAGATTGCTGGACGATGCGCGCCGGCCGCGTCTATTGCTGACCTTCAGGAGCGGCCGCGAGGTTTTCCTCGGCCTGGCCGAGCCGGACAACTCGGCAGCCTGGCCGATGGGTATCCCGCGCCTGAAGTTTCCCCGCGAGGCGCCGAGCCGTTCGACCCTTAAGCTGGAGGAGGCCTGGCACCAGTTCATTCCACGCGAGGCCTGGGATCTGCGTCTCGCGCCGGGGATGAGCGCCGTGGACCTCGGCGCCGCGCCCGGTGGTTGGACCTGGCAACTGGTCAACCGCCATATGAAAGTGATTGCCGTGGATAACGGGCCGATGGCGCAGAGCCTGATGGATTCCGGACTGGTCGAGCACGTTCGTGCCGATGGTTTCGTCTTCCGCCCGCGCCGGCCGGTCGACTGGATGGTCTGCGACATCGTCGAGAAGCCCGCCCGCACGGCCGCCCTGATCGAGACCTGGCTCGGCGAGGGCCTCTGCCGTGAGGCGGTAGTCAATCTCAAGCTGCCGATGAAACAGCGCCATACCGAGGTGCGCCGTTTGCTCGAGCGCATCCGCGATGGCCTGAACGCACGGGGCGTCAAGGTATCCGTCGCCTGCCGCCAGCTCTACCACGATCGCGAAGAGGTGACCTGTCATCTGTGTCGGCTACCGGTCCCGGCGTGACCCGGACCGCTGCTTCGGCCACAATTTCCCCACCGGTTTTCTGGAGTTAGCCATGTCCCAGCCCGATCTCCTCAACCTGGCCGTCGACGCCGTTCTCGACGCCACAGACCTCAACTGCCCCGAGCCGGTGATGCTATTGCACAACAAGGTCCGTGACCTGGCGGCCGGCGGCCTGCTCAAGGTGATCGCCACCGATCCCTCGACCTGCCGCGACATCCCCAAGTTCTGCATCTTTCTCGGCCATGAGCTGCTCGGCCAGGGGGAGGAAAGCGGAACCTACCTGTACTGGATCCGCAAGAAGCTGGAATAGATGGTGTGCCGAGCGTGCCGGGCCGTCCACAAAAGTCCGGCGTCGATTCGCCGGTTCTGTGCAGTCGTTGCGGATTTCACGATCTGGCCGTTCGGTTTGCCCGAGGTGTCCGCTTATCGTGACGTCGCGTGGTCATGGAGCCCCGCGCCGAACGATACAAGGAGTGCACCTATGCGCAAGAACCCGTTTTTCACCCTCCTGTTGGCTCTGCTGGCCAGCGTTTCCGTCGCCGCCTCGGCTGCGGAGGCGCCCAAGACCGTGGCGGCCAAGCCCGCCGCGGTCCAGCCTGCCCAGCCGGTTGCCACGGTCAAGGTCGATCTCAATGCTGCCGATGCGGCAACACTCGAGCGCGATCTGCTGGGAATCGGCCCCGCCAAGGCCCAGGCCATCGTCGATTATCGTCAGGCCCACGGGCCTTTCGCATCGGTCGACGAACTGCTGGAGGTCAAGGGAATCGGTACTGCGATACTGGATAAGAACCGCGATCGCTTGAGCGTCAACTGATCCTGGTTTTGCAGTCGGGCCGGTCTTGCGACCGGCCTTTTCGTGAGCGGAACGGTCGGCTGCGATTCGTCTCCAGGAGCCTGCCGCCGGTTTTGGGAAGAGTTGACTTTTCTTTCACTATCAGTAGGATACGCACCGTCATTCCGCGATAGCTCAGTCGGTAGAGCAAGTGACTGTTAATCACTGGGTCCCTGGTTCGAGTCCAGGTCGCGGAGCCAGATCGAAGAAAGGCCTGATTGCGAGATCAGGCCTTTCTGCTTTTTCGCGTCGCCGTTCGCTCGCCCTGGCGGCTCTCGCCTGGAGAGCGCGCCGGACGTGCCGGATCAGAGTACCTGAGCGATGGCTTGGGTGACGCTGGCGATGTTGCGTTGGTTCAGAGCGGCGACGCAGATGCGGCCGCTGGCGACGGCGTAGATGCCGAACTCGGTGCGCAGTCGTTCCACTTGCGCGATGCTGAGACCGGAGTAGGAGAACATACCGCGCTGCCGGGCGACGAAGGAGAAGTCGCGCTTGGCGCCCTGGGCGGCCAGTTGCTCGACCATGGTCTGGCGCATGCTCTGGATGCGACCGCGCATCTCAGCCAGTTCGCTTTCCCACAGGGCGCGCAGTTCCAGACTGTTGAGCACGCTGGACACCACGCTGGCGCCGTGGGTCGGCGGGTTCGAATAGTTGGTGCGGATCACCCGCTTGATCTGCGACAGCACGCGAACCGCCTCGTCCTTCGAGGAGGCGACGATGGACAAGGCGCCGACCCGCTCGCCGTAGAGAGAAAAGGACTTGGAGAAGGAACTGGAGACGAAGAATTGCAGGTCCGAGCCGGCGAACAGGCGAACCGCCGCGGCATCTTCCTCGATGCCGTCGCCGAAGCCCTGATAGGCGATGTCGAGGAAGGGGACATGGCCGCGTTCGCGGATCGCCTCCAGCACCTGCTTCCAGTCATCGATGGACAGATCGACGCCGGTCGGGTTGTGGCAGCAGGCGTGCAGCAGCACGATGGAGCCGGCCGGCAGGGCCCGAATGTCTTCGAGCATGCCGGCGCGGTTCAGGCCATGGCCGGCGGCGTCGTAGTAGCGGTAGCTCTGCACGCGAAAGCCGGCGGACTCGAACAGGGCGCGGTGGTTCTCCCAGCTCGGGTCGCTGATGGCGACCACGGCATCCGGCAGCAGGCGCTTGAGGAAGTCGGCGCCGACCTTCAGCGCGCCGGTGCCGCCCAGCGCCTGAGCGGTGACCACACGGCCGTCGGCGAGCAGGGCGGAGTCGTCGCCGAACAGCAGCCTCTGCACCGCCTGGTCGTAGGCGCCGATGCCCTCGATCGGCAGGTAGCCACGCGGTGCATGGGCGGCGATGCGAGCCTTTTCGGCTTCCTCGACGGCGCGCAGCAGGGGAATTCGACCCTCTTCGTTGTAGTAGACGCCGACGCCGAGGTTGACCTTGGTCGGACGGATATCGGCATTGAATGCTTCGGTGAGGCCAAGGATCGGGTCACGCGGTGCCATTTCTACGGCAGAGAACAGGCTCATGGTCGAGGTGCTCGAAGAAAAAAGAAGAGAGTGGAAAGCCGGGCTACTGCTACCTCCACGCAGGCGAACGGGCCATCGACCGGAGGTGGGCGACGGTAGGCGCGGGGGCGTGCAGAATCGGGGCGTTAGTATAGCGGCCAGGCTTGCTGCCTGCGATATGCTGTTCCAGGCTTTTGTGTCAACCATATGTCGAAGATGGCCCCGCCGGCCGGCGCTCGAATACTCCCGTCAGGCGCATCCGGGCCACATGCAGTTTCCCGGCGAAATCGCCCGCCGGCCCCGTCGAGAGAGGTTCCCATGTCCGAATTCCAACTGGTGACCCGTTTCCAGCCCGCTGGCGACCAGCCCGATGCCATCGGCCAGATGGTCGAGGGGCTGGAGGCCGGCCTGTCGCACCAGACCCTGCTCGGGGTGACCGGCTCCGGCAAGACCTTCAGCATCGCCAACGTGATCGCCAGGGTACAGCGTCCGACCCTGGTGCTGGCGCCCAACAAGACCCTGGCGGCGCAGCTTTACGGCGAGTTCAAGAGCTTCTTTCCGCACAACGCGGTCGAATACTTCGTTTCCTACTACGACTACTACCAGCCGGAAGCCTATGTGCCGTCTTCCGACACGTATATCGAGAAGGACGCCTCGATCAACGACCACATCGAGCAGATGCGCCTGTCGGCGACCAAAGCGTTGATGGAGCGGCCGGACGCGATCATCGTCGCCACCGTGTCGTCGATCTACGGCCTGGGCGATCCGGCCAGCTACCTGAAGATGGTGCTGCACATCGACCGCGGCGACAGACTCGACCAGCGCGCCCTGCTGCGCCGCCTGGCCGACTTGCAGTACACCCGCAACGACCTGGACTTCGCCCGCGCCACTTTCCGCGTGCGCGGCGACGTGATCGACGTCTTCCCCGCCGAATCCGAGCTAGAGGCGATCCGCATCGAGCTGTTCGACGACGAGGTGGAGAGTCTGGCCGCCTTCGATCCCTTGACCGGCGAGGTGATCCGCAAACTGCCACGCTTCACTTTCTACCCCAAGAGCCACTACGTCACCCCGCGCGAGACGCTGCTGGAAGCGGTGGAGCAGATCAAGGCCGAACTCAAGGAGCGCCTGGAGCACCTGCGCGAACGCGGCAAGCTGGTGGAGGCGCAGCGCCTGGAACAGCGTACCCGCTTCGACCTGGAGATGATCCTCGAACTGGGCTACTGCAATGGCATCGAGAACTACTCCCGTTACCTCTCGGGGCGCGCGCCGGGGCTGCCACCGCCGACCCTCTACGACTACCTGCCGGACAACGCGCTGATGGTGATCGACGAATCCCACGTCACCGTCCCGCAGGTTGGCGCCATGTACAAGGGCGACCGCTCGCGCAAGGAGACCCTGGTGGAGTACGGCTTCCGCCTGCCCTCGGCACTGGACAACCGGCCGATGCGCTTCGACGAATGGGAGCGCATCGCCCCGCAGACCATCTTCGTCTCGGCGACCCCCGGCCCCTACGAGGCCGAGCATTCGGGGCGGGTGATCGAACAGGTGGTGCGGCCCACGGGACTGGTCGATCCCGAGCTGGAGGTGCGCCCGGCGCTGACCCAGGTGGACGACCTGCTCCCCGAGATCCGCAAGCGCGTCGCCGTCGAGGAGCGCGTGCTGGTCACCACCCTGACCAAGCGCATGGCCGAGGACCTCACCGATTACCTCGGCGACCACGACGTGCGGGTGCGTTACCTGCACTCGGACATCGACACCGTCGAGCGCGTGGAGATCATCCGCGACCTGCGCAGCGGTGCTTTCGACGTGCTGGTAGGCATCAACTTGCTGCGCGAGGGGCTGGATATGCCCGAAGTGTCGCTGGTGACGATTCTTGACGCGGACAAGGAAGGTTTTCTGCGCAGCGAACGCTCGCTGATCCAGACCATTGGCCGCGCCGCGCGCAACCTCAACGGCAAGGCGATCCTCTACGCCGACAGCATCACCGGCTCGATGCGGCGCGCCATCGACGAGACCGAGCGGCGCCGGGCTAAGCAGATCGCCTTCAACGAAACCCACGGCATCGTGCCCAAGGGCGTCAAGAAGGACATCCAGGACATCCTCGAAGGCGCCGTGGTGCCCGGTGCGCGCGGTCGTAGGCGGGTGGCCAGGGCGGCGGAGGAGAGCGGCCAGTACGCCGCCGAACTGCGCTCGCCGAGCGAGATCGACAAGCGCATCGGTCAGCTCGAGGAGAAGATGTACGCCTTGGCCCGCGATCTGGAGTTCGAGGCCGCGGCGCGGCTGCGCGACGAGATCCAGGCGCTGCGCGAGCGGCGGCTGCAGGTCTGATACGGACTTGCTGGAGCCGCCGGCTGCGCGCCTGCTAACATTCGCGCCCTTCATATTTTTGTCCGTCCCTCTGTCCGGGAGCCCGCATGACTACCGTCCGCACCCGCATCGCGCCGTCGCCCACCGGCGATCCGCACGTCGGCACCGCCTATATCGCCCTGTTCAACCTGTGCTTCGCCCGCCAGCACGGCGGTCAGTTCATCCTGCGCATCGAGGATACCGACCAGTTGCGCTCGACCCGCGAATCGGAGCAGCAGATCTATGACGCCCTGCGCTGGCTGGGCATCGAATGGGACGAGGGCCCGGACGTCGGCGGTCCGCACGGGCCTTACCGGCAGAGCGAGCGCGGCGAGATCTATAAAAAGTATTCGGACGAACTGGTCGCCAAGGGCCATGCCTTCCCCTGTTTCTGCAGCGCCGAGCGACTCGACGAGGTGCGCGCGCGGCAGATGGCCAACAAGGAAACCCCGCGCTACGACGGCCACTGCATGCACGTCGCCGTGGAGGAGGCGCAGCGCCGCATCGCCGCTGGCGAGTCCCACGTGGTGCGCATGAAGGTGCCGAGCGAAGGCGTCTGCACGGTGCCGGACCTGCTGCGCGGCGACGTGGAGATTCCCTGGGACCGCATGGACATGCAGGTGCTGATGAAGGCCGACGGCCTGCCCACCTACTTCCTCGCCAACGTGGTCGACGACCACCTGATGGGCATCACCCACGTGCTGCGCGGCGAGGAGTGGCTGCCCTCGGCGCCCAAGCTGATCAAGCTCTACGAGTACTTCGGCTGGGAGCAGCCCAAGTTGGTGTACATGCCGCTGTTGCGCAATCCGGACAAGAGCAAGCTGTCCAAGCGCAAGAACCCCACCTCGATCACCTTCTACCAACGTATGGGCTTTTTACCCGAGGCGATGCTCAACTACCTGGGTCGCATGGGCTGGTCGATGCCCGACGAGCGCGAGAAGTTCACCCTGGCGGAAATGATCGAGCACTTCGACATCCAGCGCGTCTCCCTCGGCGGGCCGATCTTCGACATGGAGAAGCTTTCCTGGCTGAACGGCCAGTGGCTGCGCGAATTGCCGGTCGAGGCATTCGCCGCCGAGGTTGGCAAGTGGGCATTCAATCCCGAATACCTGATGAAGATCGCCCCGCACGTGCAGAGCCGGGTGGAAATCTTCAGCCAGATCGCCCCGCTGGCCAGCTTCTTCTTCGCCGGCGGCGTACCGCTGGACGCCCGCTTGTTCGAGCACAAGAAACTCTCGCCCGAACAGGTCCGCCAATTGCTGCAACTGATTCTCTGGAAGCTGGAAGCTTTGCGCCAGTGGAACAAGGACAACATCACCGCGATCATCCAGAAGACCAGCGAGCACCTCGGCTACAAGCTGCGCGATGCCATGCCGCTGATCTTCCCGGCGATCACCGGCCAGGCCAGTTCGGTGTCGGTGCTGGATGCCATGGAAATCCTCGGCGCCGACCTGACCCGCTTCCGTCTGCGCCAGGCCATCGAGCTGCTCGGCGGCGTTTCGAAGAAGGAAAACAAGGAATGGGAGAAGCTGCTGGCCGAGATTCCCTGATCGTCCCCGCCTGAGCGAGGTGGCGGGTCGAACCGGCCCGTGTACCTTGGGCTATGTGCTCCGGGCTGCGTGCCCGAGCTGCACGCCCGGAGCTATGCGCCCCGGTCTTTCCAGCAGGGGAGGCCGTTCCCGCCTCGATGCTCGTCCAGGCTGCCGGGAGCGTGCCCGGCAGCCGCAAGGGGGAACTTCCGGGATCAGTGGTCACCGAAAAAAGAACGGAGCTTTTTTCCTATCTGATCGCCTTGCTCGGAGGATTCCACGCCATGAATTGGACGGAGCTAGATTGGCAAGAGCTGGACTGGCAAACCCTGCTGAACGAAAGTCTCTGGACGAATCTCGCCCTGCTGCTGGCCGTGACCCTGGCCAGCTACTGGCTGCTGCGCGGCATCCTCGGCATCGTCGGCCGCAGGATGCGGACGCTGGCGGCGCGGGGGCGGTTCTACGGTTTCATCGCGGAAATGCTCGCGCATACCAGCCACCTGCTGGTCTTCGCCTTCTCGCTGCTCATCGGCCTGAAGGTGGTGGAACTGTCGCCGCGCTGGGAAGACATGTTGTCCCATGGCTGGTTCATTGCCCTGGCTTTCCAACTGGCGCTGTGGCTCGACACCGGCATCCGCCTGTGGATGGACAGCCTGGCGCACAACGGCAGGGTGCGCAATCCGGTGACCACGGCGATCATCGGCATCATCTTCCGTGTCCTGATCTGGGCGATGATGCTGTTGTCGATCTTCGCCAATCTCGGGGTGAACATCACCGCCATGGTCGCCAGTCTGGGGATCGGCGGCATCGCTATCGCCCTAGCGGTGCAGACGGTGCTCGGCGATATTTTCGCCTCGCTGTCGATCGGCATGGACAAGCCCTTCGAGGTCGGCGATTTCGTGGCCTTCGGCGATGTGGCCGGGACCATCGAGCACATCGGTATGAAAACCACCCGCATCCGCAGCCTGAGCGGCGAGCAGATCGTTTGCGCCAACTCCGACATGCTGACCAGGACCCTGCACAACTACAAGCGCATGGACACTCGGAGGATCCAGTTCAAGTTCGGCATCGCCTACAACACGCCGGTGGAGAAGGTACGCGAGGTCGCGGCGCTGGTCCGGCGGATCATCCAGGGGATCGAGGGTACCCGTTTCGACCGTGCGCATTTTTTGTCCTTCGATGAAAGCCAACTGACCTTCGACGTGGTCTACATCGTGCTCAGCGCGGACTACAACCGTTACATGGACATCCAGCAGGAGATCAACCTGGGTCTGCTGCAGGGCCTGCGCGAGATGCAGGTGCGGTTCGCCTTTCCCACGCGCAGCATCGAGTTCGTCGGGGGCGTCCTGCCGCAGGTCACCGTGGGCGGACCGCCCTCGGGCAAGCCTGCCGCCAACAACGGTGTCGTCCAGCGGGACGGGAGAGGATAGCGGCAATGAGGCCATGGAGGGGGGCCAGCCCGTGGCACCCTGGTGGCGTCACGAGACAGGCCCGGCGGAGGGTCACTCCTGAACGTTCATGAACTCGCGGGCGAAGACGTGATACTCGTTCAGGGTCGAGTACTTGGTGCAGAGTTCCTTGGCGCTCAGGTCGGACGGGCTGATGCCGCGCTGTTCGCGCAGGCGGTCGTAGGTGGCCTTGATCGCGGAGAAGTAGGCGGCATGCCCGTTCACCACGATGCGCACGCCGTTCTCGGCCAGGCGGCTCATGTCCTTCAGTTTGGGATTCCCGTAGGTGATCAGCATCAGCGGCGCGTCCAGATGCGGGGCGATGGCCTCCAGATGCTCGAAGTCCCGGATGCCGATCATGCAGATGCCGTCCGCGCCGGCGGCCTGGTAGGCCTTGGCCCGTCCGATGGTCTCCTCGACGCTGAGCTGTTCGGCGTTGGTGCGGGCGATGATGCTCAACTGCGGATCGAGGCGTGCCGCCAGGGCGGCGCGGATCTTGCCCACGGCCTCGTCCAGGGGGATCAGGTCGGTGGTCTTGTGCCCGTACTTGGGCGGCAGCAGGGTATCTTCGAGGGTCAGCGCGGCGACGCCGGCGCGTTCCAGTTCGGCCACGGTGCGCATGGCGTTGATCGCGTTGCCATAGCCATGGTCGGCGTCGGCGATGATCGGCAGGCAGGCGACGCGGCCGATGCGGGTGGCCTGCTCGACGAACTCGCTGAGGGTGATCAGCGCGTAGTCCGGGGCGGCGAGCACCTGCAGGGCGGCAACCGAGCCGCCGAGGATGCCGACCTCGAACTTCAGATCGCCGGCGATGCGCGCCGACATCGGGTCGAACACCGAGGCGGCGTCGTAGCAGGTGTTGGACTCCAGCAAAGCTCGGAACTGTCGTCGCAAATCATGCTGAGAAGCGATGGTCATAGAAAAACTCCTGAAAGGCGGTATGGGGTAGTCGTTTTTTTGAATGGCTCCGGTCTCCCCCTGGCGGTCAGCCGGGGTGCCTGGCCTTTTTGGTTTTATGGTGCAGCGGATACACAAGGGACCATCCGGATCACTGTTTCCGGGTGGCCAAAGGCATGCCGTGCCGTAGCCAACGTGCCTAATTATTGTTCTTGCTGCCAGGCGGATTTGCTCCGCTCGGGCAGGTTTGCCCGGCTCCTGCGCTGTATCGACGCAGGGCCGAGGCGTTTGGCTAAAGTACAGCTTGTTCCTCTTCAAGACGAGCCTTTTTGGACGTTCCGCTGGCTTTCTGCCTGCCCTCTCGCCGTGCGTGCGCTTTGCTCACTCCGCCTTGCCGCGACGCAGCCGGGCGTTTTTGACGATGCCATCCTTGGCCTGGCCGGACGCCCGCTTCAGTTCCGCCGAGCGGACGAAGCGGATAGGCGCCGAGCCGTCGGCATTGTGCTGGAGGATGCTGCGGGGACGGCCCAGGACGTCGAGCAGTAGCTGGCCGATGCCGGAGCCGTTCCACAGGCGCTCGCCGCGCCGACCGCGATGGGGAATGCGCGGCACCACCTCCATCCGGCGCCGCTTGGTCAGCCAGTTGAGCGGCGACCAGGGTGTGTAGAGCCAGCGATTGAGCCGGTCGAAACAGGTGAGCAGGCTGGCGGGAAATTCGTTCTTGATGCCGCTGCTGGTGATCTGCCAGATCTGCGGTCCGCCGCTGCGGTGACGGATGCGCACGTCGTAGGCGAAAGAATAATGCACATCGCCGGAGAGGATCACGTAATTGGCGGGGGTGCGCGAATGGCGGAAGATGTTGAGGATCACTTTCGCCGAGCCGCGATGGGCCATCCAGTTCTCCGCGTCGACCAGCAGCGGGTGGCCGGCCAGGGTGAACAGGCGCTGGACGGCCTCGATCAGCTTGACTCCAAAGATCGGCGCCGGCGAGACGATCACCGCGGCCTGTTCGTCGAGCAGTTCCTGCTGCAGTTCGCTGAGGGCTTCCCAATCCATCAGTCCGGATGGGCGGCTCGGGTGGCTCTCGCTGCGCCAGCGGCGAGTGCGGGTGTCCAGCACGATCAGGGGCGGCGTGGTCGGTAGCCGGTAGTGCCAGCTCTGGAATTTCAGCAACTCGTCGATCAGTTCGTCCTGGGCCGCGTCGTCGAGGCGATCGTCGGCGTCCGCGGTCAGCGCCTCGATCCGTTGCAGTATCTCGCCGAACGCATCCGGGTCGTTGCCCCAGCCCTGGCACAAGACATAGGCGATCAGCGCATTGCCGATGATGCGCCGGGAAAAGGGGTGGCCGTAGGCGGTTTCTTCCCAGCGCGCGGACAGGTTCCAGTCGTCAGTGACATCGTGGTCGTCGAAGATCATCAGGCACGGCAGATGCGCCAGGGCACGGGCGGCCTGCGGCAATTGGGCGAGGAAGCCGTCGAGACAGGCCTGTTCCGTGGCGTAGCGCTCGGCGAGGTCGGCATCCAGCGCCGGTCGCGCGGGGCGGATCAGCGTCCAGGGCAGCGGCGACCAGACCAGCAGGTACATCGCCAGCACCTCGGCGAGGGTGACCAGGTGGTTGTGGGCGTTGGCGCTAGTGAACACCGGTTTTTCCACGCCGCCGAAGAAGCGTTCGCGTAGGGCCTCGCTGGACTTGAAGGCGGGCAGCAGGTCCTCGCGCCGGTAATAGGTCAGGGGATGGGCGTAGAGCGCGTCGCTGTCGGTGACCAGGGCACCTTCGAGCTGTTCGCCGTAGAGGCCGAGGCGACGGATCAACGCATGGATGGCCGCCAGCATCGGGCCGGCGACATCGTCGGCGTAGATCTGGTCGCCGCTCAGCATCAGCAGCGCTGGCCGCGCCTGCGGCCGCTCGCGCAGGCCGGCGAGCAGGCTGTCGACCTTGGCCAGGCCGTCCGCGCCGGGGAAGTGCGGTTTGCGGCAGGAGCCGTGCAGCAGGTTGTCGAGATGCGACTTGAGCAGGAATTCCGGCCGCCTGGCACCCTCGTACAGAAGATGCGGCGCCCAGTCGGCGATGCCGCTCCGGCGGCCGTCCTCTTCCAGCAGCAGGTCGTATTCGATCGGGGTGTCCGTGGGCAGCGGCGTGTCCAGCGGCACGTCTATCAGATGCAGCCAGGCGTGGGTGCCGACGCGCAGGCGGCGGCAGAGGGGCGCGTCGAGCGCGACGAGGTGCTGCTGCGAGCCGGCGCAGGCCAGTTGCAGCGACAACTGTAGAGGCCGCGAACCGACCAGCCAAAGGATCAGGCGCTCCGGGCTCAGCCGGCGTAGCAGCGGGCCGGCGAGCACTGGGGGCAGGGCGGAAGTCGCGGATGGGGGCGGAAGGTCTGTCGGCATGTCCGGAATGTCGATCGGGCGGCCCGGAGCGCTCCTTCGCTCGCGGGCGTGCGGTTCATGGTCGATGCCGCACCGGGGCGCAGGCGGCGGGGCCAAGTATTATGGCACTCGTAGGGCCTTTGACGGCAGACCTTCGCTGGGGCCTAATGCGCTTTCGTCGCTGGAGTCCTTTCGCCATGTCCGATGCTTTTGCCGCCAGCCTCCGCCCTAGCGTCCTGCATCTGCCGCGCGGCGACTGGCGCACCGTGCTCGATTGCCTCTGCGCGCACTTTCCGGCGATCGGCCGAGAAATCTGGCTGGAACGCATGCGCCGCGGCCGGGTGCTGGACGGCGAGGGGAACGTCCTGGGGCCTGAGTATCCCTACCGCGAGGCGTTGCGCGTCCACTACTTCCGCGAGGTGGCGGCGGAAACGCCGATTCCCTTCGCCGAAGCGGTGCTGCACGCGGACGACCATTTGGTGGTGGCGGACAAGCCGCATTTCTTGCCGGTCGCCCCGGTCGGCGAGTACGTCGAGCAGACCCTGCTGGCGCGCCTGGTGCGCCGCCTCGGTAATCCCGACCTGGTGCCGTTGCACCGCATCGACCGGCTCACCGCCGGGCTGGTGTTGTTCTCCTGCAATCGGGCGAGTCGCGGGCGCTATCAGGCGCTGTTCCGCGAACGGCGAATCCGCAAGGTTTACGCGGCCATCGCCCCGGCGTTGCCGGGGTTGAGCTTCCCGCTGCTGCGCCGGAGCCGGCTGGTCAAGGGCGAACCTTTCTTCCTGATGCGCGAGGCCGAGGGCGAGCCGAACAGCGAGACCCGCGTCGAACCGGGCGAGCGCAGGGGGGCGCTGTGGCGTTACGTGCTGCATCCGGTCACCGGCAAGACCCACCAGTTGCGCGTGCACATGGCCGCGCTGGGCGCGGGGATCTGCAACGATCCGCTCTATCCGCGCCTGCTGGAGCGTTCCCGGCGGGAGATCGACGATTATTGCCGGCCGCTGCAGTTGCTGGCGCAGAGCCTGAACTTCGTCGATCCGCTGAGCGGGCGGGAACGGTGCTTCGACAGCTGCCTCGCGCTGGATTTCGATGCCTGCCGCTGACGCCCGACCGGCGCGGGCGGGGAACCGATCGCTCAATCGGCCTTGATCGGGATGCTCTTCTCGGCACCGAGCGTTTCGGCCTTCTTCGGCAGGCTCAAGGTCAGCACGCCCTTATCGAAGCGCGCCTCGATGCGTCCGGCATCGACTTCCGGAGGCAGGGCGAAACTGCGCTGGAAGGAGCCGTAGTAGCGTTCGGCGACGTAGGCGTTCTTCTTCCGGGCCTCGTATTCTTCCTTCTTCTCTCCCCGGATGGTCAGGCAGCCGCTGGACAATTTGACCTCGATGTCCCGCTCGTGCATGCCGGGCAGTTCGGCGGAGATCTCGTAGGCCGTGCCCTTGTCGTTGATGTCCACCGCCGGTATGCCCTGGCCGGACGGTTCCCGCGACCATCGCGGCTCGCTGTCGAACGGGCCGTGGCCGAAGGGGTTACGCAGTGCCTTGCGGCCGAGGTCGGAGAACAGGTGATCGACCTGTCGGCGCAGTCGATCCAGCGGGTGCCAATGTTCCAGAGGATGCCTGGCATCCCGGGGGCTGCCCGTGGAGTTTTGTTTATCGATGTCGATCATTTCCAATCCCTCCCGATGGCGATTGTCCGCAGCGGACAGGTCAAAGCTTAGGCCAGTCTTCCTGAGGCGCTTGCGGTGGACGCCGGGAGCACTTGTCCCGGCGCATCGTTACAGGGGCTGCTCCATGGGGCCGATCGGCAGTCTAAAGGCGAAAAGCGGTGTTCGTCCGGAGCCTGAGTCATCCCCAGAAACTTTCCAAGAAAATCAATTGAGTAGGGCTTGAAGAGGCCTGCATGGACGGGCACGTTGGTTGTCGCCAAACAAAAACAGCGTCCCCAGCCCCATGCAGACCGTCCAATTCTTGCACGCCGCCTTCGCCAAGGCACTCCCCACGATCCATGCCCGCCGTCTCGAAGCCCTGATGGCCGCGGTGGCCGCCTTGCTGCAGGGCCGCTGCCTGACCCTGACCGTACTGGGGCGTTCCCTGCCTGGCCCGGCCTGGCCCAGGCATGCCATCAAGCGAGTCGACCGCCTGCTTGGCAACCGACAGGCCGAGCGAGAGTTGTTCTACTGGGCCATGCTCCGCGCCCTGCTGGGCTCGCTCAGGCATCCCCTGATCCTGGTGGACTGGTCGCCGATCGATGCCGCCGGCAAGCTGTTCCTGCTGCGCGCCGCGATCCCACTGGCCGGACGCTCGCTACCGGTGTGCGAAGTCGTCCATCCGCGCGAGGGCTGCCCGCGTTGCCAGAAACGCCTGCTCGAGGCGCTCGCGGCGATGCTGCCAGCCGGCTGCACGCCCATCCTGGTCATCGATGCCGGTTTCCGGCGGCCATGGTTCCAGGCCGTCGAAGCCATGGGCTGGCATTACCTCGGCCGTGTGCGCAATCGCGACCTGTGCCGATTCGGCGAGCAGCCCTGGCAGCCGGTGAAAAGCCTGTACGCCCTGGCCTCGGGCATCGCCGAAACGGCTCGGCTGCCTCGAAATGACGCGCTCGGCGCCCTGGTCCACCCCACTCTACGCGGTAAAGCATGCGCCACGGGGGCGCAAGCACCGGCGCATCACCGGAACCGTGGCCCGGGATAAACGCAGCCGGCAAAACGCACAGCGCGAAAGCGAGCCCTGGCTGCTGGCCAGCAACCTGCCCGAGGCGCAGTGGAATGCCGCGCGGGTCGCAGCGATCTACAAGCGGCGCATGCAGGTCGAGGAAGGCTTTCGCGACCTGAAGAGCCATCGGCTGGGGTTTGGCCTGGAGCTGCATCGAAGCCGCTGCCCGCGGCGCATCGAGATCCTGCTGCTGATTGCCGTGCTGGCCAGCTACGCACTGTACCTGCTGGGCCTGCAGGCGCGAGAGGCGGGGCACGAGCGGCGATTCCAGAGCAACAGTCTCAAGTGCAAACGCGTGCTGTCGCTGTGGCGGTTGGGGCTGGAGTATGCACGCACTCATGCGGGAGACACTTCCCGGGGTAGACTGCGGGAGCTGGAGCTGGCCCTGCGGCGGGAGGTCCACCGGCAAGCCCAGAAGCTCGGGTGATTTTGTGGGGATCACTCAGGTCCGGAACGGTCGCCGATCGATAGTCTGTCTTCGGATGCTCGAAAGAGATCGAGCGGGAGGCCCAGCCCCGTGGCCGGCTCCCGAAGAACCTGGGGGCGGACCCCGGAGGTAGATAGGGGCTCGCCGCCTGAGCTCAGGTCATATCCGCGTCGGGGAGTTCCCTGGCCTCGCCACCGCTGAAGGTTAGTACGATGAACTCTCCCGGCGCGGCGCGCCGGCTGCCCAGGGCCTGCAGAGCCTGCGCCATATCGGCACGGCCGCTTTCCCAGCGCTCGGTCAGTACGGGGCGGGAGAAGTCGAGCGCCCGCAATTCGGCATCGTGGAGCACCCTGGTATGGGCAAGCAGGAGCAGCGTGGTGGCACCGCCGAGTTTTTCGCCCTCCGCCAGCGCCGGTGTCAGGGCCGGGTCGGTGCGCAGTTCGGCTGGCAGTCGCTCGCCGAGCAGGCGCAATTGGCGGCGCAACGCGTGGACTTGGCGCAGGTTCTTCAACGCCTTCCACGTCTGGGAGGAAAGCAGCAGTTCGAGTTGCCGGTCGATGGCCTGTCCGACGGTATGCAGCCCGTCGTTTTCCCGGCACAGCAGGTCCAGCGCGATGCACAAACGGTCCTCCGCGACATGCTCCTCCAGCGCGGCCTCGAGGGGTAGGTTCGAGGTCATGGCGCCGTCGACCAGCAGGCGACCATCGATCTCGACCGGTGGAAAGAAGGGCGGGAAGCCGCAGCTCGCCAACAAGTGGTCGACCCCGATCGGCCCCTCGGCCGTGTCGAAGCGCACCTCCTCGCCGCTGTGGGCGTCCACGGTGACGACGATCATCCGGGTTTCCCCGCTGTTTAGCCGGCCGAAGTCGACGACTTTCTTCAGGCGTTCACGCAAGGGACCAAGGTCATAGAGGCTGCTGTCCATGGGCATGCCCGGCAGCATCGACAGGGCGCCCGGAAAGCGCGGATGGTAGATGTTCGCGTTGCCGAGCAGAGCCGATGGCATGATGCGCGCTCGCCCGCTGTCGAAAGCCGTCGACCAGTAGGCCGGCCCGAGGAGCCAGGCCGCGGTGTCCTGCGCGACCATCGCCCAGAAACGGCGCAGGCAGTCCATCTGCTTTTCCGGAGGATTGCCGGCAATGAGCGCGGCATTGATCGCGCCGGTGGAAACGGCGACAAACCGCGCAGGCTGCAAACCCCGCTCATGCAGCGTTTCGTAGGCGCCGGCCTCGTAGGCGCCGAGCGCGTTTCCTCCGGACAGGATGAGCGTTGTCCGATCGTTCATAGCGACCTCCTTGGCGCGATCTCTCCGGCCTCGGCCGGGGCATTCGGAACGAAAAGGCGATAGCGGTCATCCCGGGCGCCATGCCCGGCTCGGGATTCGCCAGAGCCGGATGCCGAGCGGAAGACCGATCGGGGCCAGGACCGGCAACGACGGCACGCCGCCGTTGTTGGCGCCCTCGCGCCAGCCGCCGTGGACGCTGTGCCCGTCGTACATCGGCTCGAACAGGGTGCCGCTGGTTTGTGCGCCTGGCTCACCGGCGAGAAAACCGCGATGGAGCATCCGGGTGTTGAACCGCGTCATCAGCCCAGGGACCGGGCGTTTCAGCAGGACGGTTGCGCGTCCGGCCCCGCCGACGACGGTTTCGGCATGCGGAGACCGTACCAGGTCCACGACCATGTGGGCGACCTTCTCCGGCCTGTGGACCGGCGGTGCGGCACGTACCCGGTACTGGCTGAAGTTGGCCATATGCTCGAAGCAGGGTGTATCGATGAGCGCGGGCAGGACAGTGCGGACATGGATGCTCGGCTGGCCCGACACTTCCTGGCGCAGGGCCTCGAAGAGGCCTCGCACAGCGAATTTGCTGGTGGCGTAGGCGGTAGAGTCCGGTTTGGCGAGGCCCCCGACGATGGAGGCGTCGTCGATCGAAATGCCGTGGCCCTGGGTGCGAAATTGGCGTATCGCCGCCTTGGTGCCGTACATGTAGCCGAAGACGTTGGTTTCGATCACTCGGCGCCAGGCCTCGGAAGGAATATCCTCCAGCCGGCCGAATACGCCGACTCCTACGTTGTTGAACCACAGGTCGAAGCGGACGATGGCCTGACGCGCCAGCTTTTCGACGTCCTCCTCGCGGCTCACGTCGGTGCCCAGGGCGAAGGCGCTGCCGCCCAGATCCCGGCACTGGCGCGCTACCTTTGCGAGCATCTCCGTGCGCCGGGCGGCGAGCAGGAGCCCGGCGCCGCGCTTGGCGAAGGCGTGGGCGGTGGCGCGGCCGATGCCGCTCGAGGCTGCGGTGAAGACGACGACCGTTCCAGTAGAGATCGGGTCCATAGCGTCCTCTATGGCTTGGGGGGTTGGAAGCCTTGCTTGCTGAGAGGGAACGATTGCTGCGGAAGTTCAAGGGCTGCTGACGGCCTGCCGGCCGCGAAGACCGGCTCTCAAAGGATTGGCCTGAGCAGACCTGGGCTGCGTACAGGGCGGGCAGGTGGCGCTCGTGCATCTCCTCCGGGCCCATCCGCGCGGCATGGGTGGTCAGCGTCAGGCTGGCCTTCATCTGTCCCTCGCGGTCGCGCAGCGGCACACCCAGCACGCGCATGCCCACCTCGTACTCCTGGTCCACCAGTGCGTGGCCGAGTTCGCCGATCCGGGCCAGTTCGGCGCGAATCGCCTCTACCAAGGTCAAGGTATAGGGCGTCGGGGCGCACAGTTCGACCAGCGCGAAATAGGCGTCCTGCGCGCCGGGGGGCAGCATGGCCAGCCACAGCCGGCCGCTCACCGTGCAGCAGTACATCGGCATCCGCGCGCAGGGACGGATCGATGGCGAGGCGATATGGCTGTAGCGGCTGCGCACGATGTGCACGATGTCGTCGCCGTCGCACATGCCCACCGAGACATGCTCCTGGGTGTTGCGCGCCACCTGCTCGACGATCGGCCGCAGCATGCGCGGTAGTTGCGCCAAATCCGCGTAGGCCTGGCCGATGCGCAGGGCCTTGGCGGTTAGCCAATAGTGGCGGCCGTCGGTTTCGGCGAAGCCGTCGTGGACCAGGGGCAGTAGGAAGCGCCGCACCGCACTCGGGGTCAGTCCGGAAAGGCTGGCCGCCTGCGGCACGCTGAGGCGCGGATGGCGTTCGGAGAACAGTTGCATCAGGGCTAAGCCCTTCTGCAGGCGGACAATCAGGTCGCGAGAATGGATGACGAACTCTTTCATGGGCGGTGAGTCATTTGCCGATTTGTTGCGATTAGCAAGCGGAAAGGCAAACGGGAACGTTGTTCCGGAAAATCCGTGGGCGCAGGATCGGGCTACAACAAATTCAAGAACTGGAGGCCCGTATGAGTCGCTGATCGTCGAGGACGGCGCGGTCAAGGGTGTGCTGATCGACTACCGGGGCCAGCGCCGGCGCGTGCTGGCGCGTAGCAGGGTGGTGCTGGCCTGCGGCGGTTTCGCCGCCGGCGCGCAGGCAGCCGACTTTCGGCCGAAGACCGACGTCCGGTACTGGAGCATGTCGCTGGAGAACAACGTCAGCGACGGCCCGCGCCTGGCCGCCAACTTTTTCTGGGTGCCGGTGCCGGTGCCGGTGTCGGTGTCGGTGTCGGTGCTGCGCAAGCTGGACGGCAGCCTGGAGCGCTTCCCGCACCTGGTCACCGACCGCGCCAAGCCGGGGGTGATCGCGGTCAACTGCGCCGGCCGGCGCTTCGTCAACGAGTCGAACTCCTACCACAGCTTCGTCGAGGCCATGTTCGCCGACGGTGGGGCCAACGCACTCTGCTGGCTGATCTGCAACAGCGAGGCGCTGAACAGGTACGGCATGGGCCTGGCCCGGCCGAAGCCGGTGGACAACTCGGCGCTGATCGAGGCCGGCTACCTGCTGCGCGCCGACGACATCGACGGGCTAGCGCGAGCCATGGGCGCGGACCGGGCTGCCCTGCAACGGACGCTGGAACGCTACAACGCCGATGCCCGGCGGAATCTCGACCGGGAATTCGGCAAGGGCGGCAACTCCTACAACCGCTACATGGGTGACCCGCTGCACCAGCCCAATCCCTGTATCGCGCCGCTGCGCAAAGCGATGGCAATGGAGGTGGAAGGTTCCGTCTAGAATGGCCGTTCTTTGCAACGAGACGGGCTGACGATCATATGCGAGACATTCTCTCCTCTTTCCATTGCGAGTCCGCCGCAGCCGGGGGCGAACAGGTGGAAAGTGTCCGTAATGCGATCCCGGCGATCCTGCTCTTCGGGCTGTTCGCACTGTTGTCGGCCTGCACGCGTATTCCCGTGCTGCCGGCGGAGACGGCAAGCCTGCCCGAACGGGTCGAGCTGACCGGCGTGCCTTTCTATCCGCAGAGCGATTACCAGGGTGGGCCGGCGGCGCTGACGAGCATGCTCAACCAGCGCGGCCTGGAGACTTCGCCGGGATTGCTCAGGGCTCAGCTGCAGCATCTGGATCGCGAGGACGCCATGGCGACGGAGCTGGAGGCCGCTGCCCGTCGCCTCGGGATGCAGGTCTTTCCCCTGGCGCCGCGACTGGAGAGCGTGCTGGTCGAGGTGGCGGCCGGCAACCCGGTGCTGGTGCTGCAGCATCCGGGCCTGAGCTGGCGGGGGCCGAGCCGGCAATTCGCCGTGGTGATAGGGTTCGACCGGCGCGAGCAGCAGCTCGTCCTGCGCTCGGGAACCACGCGCCGCCTGATCGCCAGTTTCGCCGACTTCGACCGTGGCTGGGCGAAGGGCGGGCGCTGGGCCGTATTGACGCTACCCGCCGACCGGCTGCCGGCGACGGCGCATGGGCATCCCTGATCCGCAGCCGATCAGACGCCCAACTGGTCCCGGAGGTTGTAGTACCAGGCGCCCAGGGCGGTGAACGGCACGCGCAGCAGCCGGCCGCCAGGGAAAGGGTAATGCGGCAGCGCGGCGAAGGCGTCGAAGCGTTCGGCCTGGCCGCGCAGGGCCTCGGCGAGCAGTTTGCCGGCCAGATGGGTATAGGTGACGCCGTGGCCACTGCAGCCCTGGGAGTAATAGACGTTGTCGCCGATCCGTCCGACTTGGGGCAGCCTGGAGAGGGTGAGCAGGAAATTGCCGCTCCAGGCGTAGTCGATCTTCACTTGCCGCAATTGCGGAAAGGTCCTGAGCATCTTCGGTCGGATGATGGCAATGATGTCTTGGGGATCGCGGGCACCGTAGATGACGCCACCGCCGTAGATGAGTCGTCGTTCGGCCGAGAGCCGATAGTAGTCCAGCAGGTAATTGCAGTCCTCGACGCAGTAGTCCTGTGGCAGCAGGCTGGCTGCCAGCGTCTCGTCCAGGGGTTCCGTGGCGATCACCTGGGTGCCGCAGGGCATCGATTTGGCCGCCAGTTCCGGAACCAAGTCGTTCAGGTAGGCATTGCCGGCCAATATGACGAATTTCGCCCTGACCCTTCCCGCGGGAGTGTGTACCAGTGGTTCGGCGCCGTATTCGATGCGCACGGCAGGCGATTGCTCATAGATGGCGCCGCCGAGGGCTTCCACCGCAGCGGCTTCGCCGAGGGCCAGGTTGAGCGGATGGATGTGCCCGCCGCTCCTGTCCAGCATGCCACCCACATAGCGCTGGCTGCCCACTACCGCGCGAATGTCCCGTTCGTCCAGCGGCTCCAACTGGTCATGGCCGTAGCGCTCCCAGAGTTTCTTCTGTGCTTGCAGATGGGCCATTTGCCGACTGGTGAAGGCGGCGAATACGCCACCGTCCTTCAGATCGCACGGGATGTTATAGCGGGCGACGAGCGCACGCAGGATACGTCCGCCCTCGAAGGCCATGTCGCCGACCAGCCGGGCCTGCTCGGTGGGCAGGTTGCGCTCGATCACGTCGATGTCGCGGCTGTAGCTGTTGACGATCTGCCCACCGTTGCGTCCCGAAGCGCCGAAGCCGACCTTGGCCGCCTCCAGCAGAACAACGCGAAAGCCGCTCTCCAGTAGGAACAATGCGCTGGACAATCCGGTATAGCCCGCACCGACGACGCAGACGTCGGTTTCGACCTCCCCGAAGAGCCGCGGACGCTGCGGGGCGGGGGTGGCCGTGGCGGCGTAATAGGAAAGGGGGTAATCGGTATGCGCCATCTTGCTGCTCCCTAATCCGATGTTCGATATCGACCCGATGCTACCGAAGCGGTCTTGCTCAGGCTAGCGCGTCGGAATCCTGGCATGGCGGGGAAAAATCCTTTTTTTCAGTCGGTTACCGAAAAAAGTGTTGACAGGGAAGAGCGAGTCCGTAAAATGCGCGGCCATCGACAGGCACATAGCTCAGTTGGTTAGAGCACCACCTTGACATGGTGGGGGTCGTTGGTTCGAGTCCAATTGTGCCTACCAAACAAAACCCGCATTGCGCGGGGCTTAGAAGGCGATCCGAAAGGGTCGCCTTTTTGTTTTTCCAGATATTTTCCAGCGTTTCCCGGACTTTGTCGGCCATGGCGTCAAATCTGCCTGGACACGCCGGTGAATGACTCCCTCTTTGTCGTGGCTTATCGGTGGTCATTTCTTCCACCGTGCGCTTTTTTCATTCTCGTCAATGGTTGTGGTGGATACGCTCCCGTGTTCCGAATCGGTGCGGGTTCTAGCTGGTGGCGAGGCGCAGCAATTCTTCGCCCTTGGTGCGACCTCCGGTTTGTCCTGGCTGCTCGGGATGCCTATGGCATTCGCGAGCTGTCATTTCGCCGGTTTTATTTCCCGTCCATCGTACATTTCGATTTGTGTGCTGGTTCCCTGAAAGCGGAGAGCTTCGTTGATAAGCTGAAAAGTCCTCTCCTAATATGGCAATCAGGGGGTTCCAAATGTTGCTTACGGGAGTCGTAGTGGGGAACCACCGGACTATGCCGCGCTATGCCATCCAGACCGAGGAGGGATATGTGATTGTCGATGTGGAAAGCGGTGATCTGGCTTTTCAGCATGTGGTCATCGGCGAGCGGAGCGCTATCGAAGAATACGGACATGCGACCATGCTCAATCACTCGACCGGCGAAACCGTCAAGGTATTCGTCGAGGCGGTAAAGGCCACCAGGGAGTTCGCCATACGGTTGCTGCGCGAGTGAGTCCTGCTGTCAGGTTCGGGCTGTGCCGAGTCGACCGGGCGTTGCTCGCATCACCTTGGCGGCTGGTTTGCAGCCATCGAGTCTTCGTTCGATACCGTGCTTCCGCAAGGCACTTGTCGCTGCGAGCCAATTTGCGAAGCGGCTATGAAGGCTTACGGCCGGCATGGGGAAAGGGGTGTGGCCGGTTACGCCGGCCAGGCGGGCACTCTGTCGCCATTGGCGTGCCTGCCAACAAGGAGCAGGAGCGGATGTCCCTTGGCTTGCGGATTACTCGAACCGACTGCGCGCTTTGCCGGGGCCGTTAAACCCGGCGGGCCACCCTTAGCAATGGCCAGCTGACACTGACGGCATGCCGATCCGCCGACGGTATTCAAAGAATAGCCTCTTAGTACGGAACGCCCAGGCTGGCGCCAGCTTTCTTGTTTGCCGGATCGAATGATCCGCAGGAATTCGGCTCTGCGCGAAATCGTCGGTCCGCTCGGCAGAACGCTCTTTGGGAGAAGGAGGAGGTGCTGGAGGATGCGGCCGGTTACGCTAGCCAGTCGGGCACTCCGCCGCTGCTGGTGTGCCTGCCAACTGGGTAGGCGAATCAGCCTCGGCTTGCAGATTACTCGAACCAATTGCGCGTCTTGCCGGAGCCAGGAGCTCCTGCGTGGCTACTATCTTGAGTATGCCGACTGGCGCCGCTGGTATGCCGATCTGCCCACGGATGTTGCAAATCTTGCCGGTGCCCGTCATCGCAGATGAGTGGGGTAATGGCCGTCTTTCCGGCCTGTCATCTGCTCTGTCGCCAGCTGCGCAAATACAGCCCGTATAGGGGATATGGAATAAGAACCCTAGGCTTGCGGATTACTCGAACCTGCAGCGTGCTTTCACAGCCCCTACTAAAAGGTGGTTCAGCTAACACTGCTGGCATGCCGATCCGCCGGCGGCTGACCCTCATGATAACCTGCTGATGCGAGAAAATGTTGTTTTAATAATAATATTTTGTCCTAAATTTTGTTTTTTAAGAAGAAATTCATCTTTTATTTTTGTTTTTTTCCGTTTGCTAGTGGCTTGCCCGTCGTTCGATGAGGCGGGCGGCCTTTATTCGTCACTCCTGTCGCCGCGCTGCGATGGTTGAAGTCAAGCGGTGTCCGATTTGGTGCAGGCGAAGAAAGCTGTCGCTTGGCGGTCGGATGCTGAGTTGATGTGATTGAGTTATTGCGCGGCGCGGCGTTGCCGGAGAGCGGAGGCGAGGGACGACGGCTTGGGAGGGCCAGGCGCGATCGGGTTCTTTGAGTTTGAATTAGGTACCCGACGATTCGATAGCTGATCGACCTGCATCGATCAACCCGGCTGACAGGCCGGGAGAGTCTGCCGGGGAACTCTTTTCCGTTCTCCGGGTGCGCCCTCGGGGATGCTCGAATTCTTATTTTTTGGCTATCACGGCGTTTTTCAAGGGAAATGCGGCACCAAATTCATTGAATTCATGCTAGAGTGCGCGCAATTCGATCAAGCGATCGGGTCCGCTTTCCCTTTCTGTTCGATACATAAAGATAAATAGCCTGCCTTCGCCTTGATGCGATGGCCTGCTCTCGTTCGATTGGATTCACCAAAAATGTAAATGAAAAGGCCGCGAAAAAACCTTTTATAGGCTGCTTGCCAAATGGTTCGGCTTTCTGAAAGATCCCTCAGTTTTTACTTCCAGTGACTCCGGTTTGCTCGGATCGGGCCCTTTGGGCTCCTGCCAACGTGAGGCAGGCATATCCGACGGATCGCTTTACTGGCTCATCCCAACCCATGTGGCCTTTGGTAGGGGTCACCACTAGGAGAGGAGGCGCCATGCCCATCATCACTCTTCCCGATGGCAGTCAGCGTACATTCGATCATCCCGTTTCGGTCGCCGAGGTCGCCCAGTCCATCGGTGCCGGTCTGGCCAAGGCCACTGTAGCCGGCAAGGTAGATGGCAAACTGGTCGATGCCTGCGATCTGATCGATCATGATGCGATCCTGCAGATCATCACTCCGAAGGATGAGGAGGGGGTCGAGATCATTCGCCACTCCTGTGCGCATCTGGTCGGCCATGCGGTCAAGCAGTTGTATCCGACGGCGAAGATGGTGATCGGCCCGGTGATCGACGAGGGTTTCTATTACGATATTGCCTACGAGCGTCCTTTCACGCCGGAAGATGTGGCGGCCATCGAGCAGCGTATGCGCGAACTGATCGACAGGGACTACGATGTCGTCAAGAAGATGACCCCGCGCGAGCAGGTGATCGAGGTGTTCAAGTCCCGTGGCGAGGACTACAAGCTGCGCCTGATCGACGACATGCCTGACGAGAAGGCGATGGGACTGTATTACCATGAGGAATACGTCGACATGTGTCGCGGTCCGCATGTGCCGAATACCCGTTTCCTCAAGGCCTTCAAATTGACCAAGCTGTCCGGCGCCTACTGGCGCGGCGACGCCAAGAATGAGCAGTTGCAGCGCGTCTATGGCACCGCCTGGGCGGACAAGAAGCAGTTGGCTGCCTATATCCAGCGCATCGAGGAAGCTGAGAGGCGCGACCACCGCAAGCTCGGCAAGCGTCTTGACCTGTTCCATACCCAGGAAGAGGCGCCGGGCATGGTCTTCTGGCATCCCAATGGCTGGACCATCTATCAGGTGCTCGAGCAGTACATGCGCGCCGTCCAGCGGGAAAATGGCTATCTGGAGATCAAGACGCCTCAGGTGGTCGATCGCGTGCTTTGGGAGAAGTCCGGGCATTGGGCCAACTATGCCGAGAACATGTTTACCACCGAATCGGAAAGCCGCGACTACGCAATCAAGCCGATGAATTGTCCTTGCCATGTGCAGGTGTACAACCAGGGCCTGAAGAGCTATCGCGAATTGCCGTTGCGCCTGGCCGAGTTCGGTGCCTGTCACCGTAACGAGCCGTCGGGTGCACTGCACGGCATCATGCGGGTGCGAAGCTTTACCCAAGACGATGCCCATATCTTCTGTACCGAAGAGCAGATGCGGGCCGAGTCCGCCGCCTTCATCAGGCTGACCCAGCAGGTCTATGCCGATTTCGGTTTCCAGGACATCCAGTTGAAGCTGTCCACCCGGCCGGAAAGACGTGTCGGTTCCGACGAGCTTTGGGATCGTGCCGAGCAGGCACTGGCTGCAGCCTTGGAGAGCGCCGGCCTGCCTTACGAGTTGCAGCCGGGGGAAGGGGCTTTCTATGGGCCGAAAATCGAGTTTTCCCTGAAAGACTGCTTGGGGCGTGTTTGGCAGTGCGGTACCTTGCAACTAGACTTCAACCTGCCGGTTCGTCTCGGGGCCGAGTATGTCAGCGAGAATAACGAGCGCCAGCATCCGGTGATGTTGCACCGTGCCATCCTGGGTTCTTTCGAGCGCTTCATCGGTATTCTGATCGAGCATTACGAAGGCGCTTTCCCTGCTTGGCTTGCACCGACCCAGGCGGTAATCATGAACATCACCGACAAGCAGGGCGAATTTGCACTCGAGGTCGAGCGGACACTCAATCAAGGTGGTTTCCGCGCCAAGTGCGACTTGAGAAACGAAAAGATCGGTTTTAAAATTCGCGAGCATACTTTGCTCAAGGTTCCCTATCTCTTGGTGATCGGAGATCGGGAGGTCGAGACGCACTCCGTAGCTGTACGTACCCGTGAAGGAGTCGATCTGGGCACGATGCCCGTCGAGCAATTCCGTGAGATGCTGGCGCAGGCAGTTGCCCGGCGTGGTCGCCAAGAATTGGAGTAATCATTATTAAGCGTGAAATGAGACAAGATAGAAAAGCTCAACCGAAGGCTCCGATCAACGAGAATATCTCGGCACGCGAGGTTCGGTTAATTGGAGTGGACGGTGAGCAGATTGGCATCGTCTCGATTGATGAAGCGCTTCGTGTAGCGGAAGAAGCCAAGCTGGATCTGGTGGAGATTTCCGCAGATGCAGTACCGCCCGTATGTCGGATCATGGACTACGGCAAGCACCTGTTCGAGAAGAAAAAGCAGGTCGCTGCGGCGAAAAAGAATCAGAAGCAAGTCCAGATCAAGGAAATCAAGTTCCGTCCCGGAACTGAGGAAGGGGATTACCAGGTAAAACTACGCAACCTGGTACGTTTCCTTAACGAAGGGGACAAGGCCAAGGTATCCCTGCGATTCCGTGGCCGCGAGATGGCCCACCAGGAGTTGGGCATGGAGCTGTTGAAGCGGGTCGAAAACGATCTCGCCGAATTCGGCACCGTGGAACAGCATCCGAAGTTGGAAGGACGCCAACTGATGATGGTCATCGCCCCGAAAAAACGAAAATAACCTCCAGGGCACTGGCAGGCCTTGTGGTTATGTGTATTGACTGAATGCGGAGTATCCGAACATGCCAAAGATGAAAACCAAGAGTGGTGCCAAGAAACGCTTCAAGCCGACTGCAAGTGGTTTCAAGCACAAGCACGCTTTCAAGAGCCATATCCTGACCAAGATGACGACCAAGCGTAAGCGCCAACTGCGCGGCACTTCGTTGATGCACCCGTCCGACGTTGCCAAAGTCGAACGCATGCTGCGCGTTCGTTAATTCCGGTCAAGACTGCAGAGGTAATTACTCATGGCTCGTGTCAAGCGTGGCGTCATCGCTCGTCGCCGTCACAAGAAAATCCTGAAACTCGCCAAGGGCTACTATGGTGCGCGTTCCCGCGTATTCCGCGTCGCCAAGCAGGCGGTGATCAAGGCCGGCCAGTACGCCTACCGTGACCGCCGTCAGCGCAAGCGTCAGTTTCGTGCCCTGTGGATCGCCCGTATCAATGCCGGTGCCCGTCAGAACGGTCTGTCCTACAGCCGTCTGATCGCCGGCCTGAAGAAGGCGACCATCGAGATCGACCGCAAGGTTCTGTCCGATCTGGCAGTGAACGAAAAAGCGGCGTTCGCCGCGATTGTCGAGAAGGCCAAAGCCGTCCTGGCTTGATCCCTCGATAGTCCCGGGCATTGCCCGGTACCGAGCGTCACCTATAGGGGAAGAGCCTAGTGCTCTTCCCCTATTTCGTATTTGAGAAGGGGCTTTTGCAAAGCCGACCCTTGCGTTTCTGGCGGGCCGCCTGCTGAGGCGGGATCGAACTGGGCGTCAAGGTCAAGATAGTTCTGCAAGACCCCCTGGAGGTTGCACATGGAAAACCTGGATGCACTGGTCGCGCAAGCGCTTGAGGCCGTGCAACATAGCGAAGACGTCAATGCCCTGGAGCAACTCCGGGTCCATTACCTTGGCAAGAAGGGCGAACTGACCCAGTTGATGCAGACGCTCGGCAAGCTTTCGGCCGAGGAGCGCCCGAAGGCCGGTGCCCTGATCAATACTGCCAAGAACAGCGTTCAGGAAGCCCTCAATACGCGTAAGGCCGATCTCGAGTCCGCAGCGCTGACCGCCAGGTTGGCCGCCGAGCGTATCGATGTCACGCTGCCGGGGCGTGGCCAGGCTTCCGGAGGTCTGCATCCGGTGACCCGTACCCTCGAGCGCGTCGAGCAATTCTTCACTCGCATCGGCTATAGCGTCGCCGAAGGCCCCGAAGTCGAGGACGATTACCACAACTTCGAGGCGCTCAACATCCCCGGCCACCATCCTGCTCGGGCGATGCACGACACTTTCTATTTCAATGCCAATATGCTGCTGCGTACCCATACCTCGCCGGTTCAGGTGCGCACCATGGAAAGTAGCCAGCCACCCATCCGCATCGTCTGTCCGGGACGTGTCTATCGTTGCGACTCGGATATCACCCACTCGCCGATGTTCCATCAGGTCGAGGGGCTGTTGATCGACGAGGGTATCAGTTTCGCCGACCTCAAGGGCACCATCGAGGAGTTCCTCCGGGTGTTCTTCGAGAAACCGCTGGGCGTGCGCTTCCGGCCTTCGTTCTTTCCTTTCACCGAGCCGTCGGCCGAAGTCGACATGCAGTGCGTGATATGCGGCGGGCATGGTTGCCGGGTGTGCAAGCACACCGGCTGGCTGGAAGTGATGGGCTGCGGCATGGTGCATCCCAATGTGCTGCGCATGTCCGGCATCGATCCGGAGAAATACCAAGGCTTCGCCTTCGGTATGGGCGTTGAGCGTCTGGCCATGCTGCGTTATGGCGTCAACGACCTGCGCCTGTTCTTCGACAACGATCTGCGCTTCCTCGCGCAATTCCGCTAGGGCCGCGACCGTAACCGAATTCTTTGGGAGAACAGGATGAAATTCAGCGAACAATGGCTGCGGGACTGGGTCAATCCGCAGGTGTCCCGCGATGAACTGGTGGCTCGCCTGTCCATGGCCGGTCTCGAAGTGGACAGCGTCGCCCCTGTGGCGGGCGATTTCAGCGGTGTGGTGGTGGGCGAGATTCTTTCCACCGAGCCGCATCCCGACGCCGACAAGTTGCGAGTTTGTCGGGTCGGCAACGGCAGTGAGGTTTTCCAGGTGGTCTGCGGCGCGCCCAATGCCCGGCCGGGGATCAAAATCCCCTTCGCGATGCTCGGTGCGGTACTGGGCGAGGACTTCAAGATCAAGAAGGCCAAGCTGCGCGGTGTCGAATCCTTCGGCATGCTTTGTTCGGCGGCCGAGCTCAAGATCAGCGAGGAAAACGATGGGTTGCTGGAGCTACCGGCCGATGCGCCGTTGGGGCTGGACATCCGCACCTACCTCAATCTGGAAGATGCCAGCATCGAGGTGGACCTGACCCCCAACCGTGGTGATTGTCTGTCCCTAGCCGGATTGGCTCGCGAGGTAGGGGCTCTCTACTCTGTCCCGCTCAGGCGTCCGGCGATCGCCGCCGTGCCGCCAGTACATGACGAGGTCCGTCCTGTCGAAGTGCTGGCTCCCCAGGCATGTCCACGCTATCTCGGGCGGGTGGTGCGCAACGTCGAGCTGTCACGGCCGACTCCGCCGTGGATGGTCGAGCGTTTGCGCCGTTCCGGTGTCCGTACTATCGACCCTGCGGTCGATGTGACCAATTATGTGATGCTCGAACTGGGACAACCGATGCACGCTTTCGATCTCGCCGAGATTCAGGGCGGCATCCGTGTGCGCATGGCCGACGAGGGGGAGAAACTGATCCTGCTCGATGGGCAGGAGGTCAGCCTGCGTGCCGACACCCTGGTGATCGCGGACCACCAGCGTGCCCTGGCGATCGCCGGAGTGATGGGGGGCGAGCACAGTGGTGTTTCCTGCACTACCCGCGACCTGTTCCTGGAAAGCGCCTTCTTCGACACTATTGCCATTGCCGGCAAGGCGCGATCCTATGGTCTGCATACCGATGCCTCGCATCGCTTCGAACGTGGTGTCGACTGGCAACTGGCTCGCGAAGCAATGGAGCGTGCCACTGCGTTGTTGCTGGAGATCGTCGGTGGCGAGCCCGGGCCCGTCGTCGAGGTGGTCGATTCGTCGAACCTTCCGAAAGTTGCACCGATCACTCTGCGTGCCGGGCGCATCGAGCAGATGCTTGGCATGCCTGTGGAGCCGGGCGAAGTGGAGCGCTCACTCGTCGCCCTGGGGCTGAAGGTCAGTGGCGGGGCTTCTGGCGAGTGGCGGATCGAAGTACCCAGTCATCGTTTCGATATCGCCCTTGAAGTGGACCTGATCGAAGAGCTGGGTCGCCTGCATGGTTACGACAATCTGCCGGTCCGCTATCCGCAGGCACGTCTGGCCCCGCAGGCTCGTGCCGAGGCCCGCAGCGAGCTGCCGATGTTGCGCCGTCTGCTGGTTGCCCGCGGTTATCAGGAGGCGATCACTTACAGCTTCATTGACCCCAAACTGTTCGAGCTCTTCACTCCGGGCGTCAAGCCGCTGACCCTAGCCAATCCTATTTCTGCGGACATGGCGGCCATGCGGGCCTCGCTCTGGCCAGGGCTAGTCAGGGCGCTACAGCACAACCTGAACCGGCAGCAGTCCAGAGTGCGTCTGTTCGAGAGTGGGTTGCGCTTCGTCGGCCAATTGGACAACCTCATGCAGGAGGCCGTACTGGCCGGTGTGGTCATTGGCAGCCGCTTGCCGGAAAGTTGGAGTCATGACCGTGAGGCGGTGGATTTTTATGATGCCAAGGCGGATGTGGAAGCCTTGATCGCTGCCGCCGGCGCCGTCGATGAATACCGCTTCGTCAGTGGCGAGCATCCAGCCCTACATCCAGGGCAGACCGCGCGGATTGAGCGTGCGGGGCGCTTGGTCGGCTTCCTAGGTGCCCTGCATCCCGAGCTGGGCAAAGTACTGGGGCTGGACCAGCCACTCTTCTTGTTCGAGCTGGTCCTGGCGGAAATCGCAGCCGGCCGCCTGCCGGCTTTCCATGAGCTTTCGCGTTTCCCCGAGGTCCGCCGTGACCTCGCTCTGATCGTCGACCGCGATACTCCGGCAGAGGCGGTGCTGCAAACCATTCGCGAAGCGGCGGGGGAATACCTGACCGATCTTCGGCTGTTCGATGTCTATCAGGGTAAAGGTATTGATCCGCAACGAAAAAGCCTGGCCGTCGGCTTGACCTGGCAACATCCATCGCGCACTCTTAACGATGATGAGGTGAATAGTACAACCCAGAATATCCTCGCCTCTCTGGAAGAAAGGTTTAATGCGACGTTAAGGAAGTAGTGTATGGGGGCTCTGACGAAAGCTGAGATGGCAGAACGTCTCTACGAGGAGCTTGGCCTGAACAAGCGGGAAGCCAAGGAATTGGTGGAGCTGTTCTTCGAGGAAATCCGCCAGGCACTGGAGCACAACGAACAGGTCAAATTGTCCGGCTTTGGCAATTTCGACTTGCGCGACAAGCGCCAGCGGCCCGGTCGCAACCCCAAAACGGGGGAGGAAATCCCGATTACGGCACGGCGTGTCGTCACCTTTCGTCCAGGGCAGAAGCTGAAAGCTAGGGTTGAGGCCTATGCTGGAACCAAGCCATAACGACGAGTTACCGCCCATCCCCGGGAAGCGTTACTTCACCATTGGCGAGGTTAGCGAGCTCTGCGCGGTCAAGCCGCACGTATTGCGATACTGGGAACAGGAATTCCCTCAGATCAATCCGGTCAAGCGCCGAGGCAATCGTCGCTATTATCAACGCCAGGATGTCTTGATGATCCGGCATATCCGAGCTCTGCTGTACGAGCAGGGCTTCACTATCGGTGGGGCACGCCTGCGTCTTTCCGGCGATGAGGCCAGGGAAGAGACGACCCAGTATCGGCAATTGATCCGTCAGACGGTTGCCGAGTTAGAGGATGTCCTTCAGGTCTTGCGCAAGTAGTCGTAGCCGCAAAAAAACTTCCATTTTTCAGAAGCTTAATATATAGTTCAACCCGCTCCAGCGAGCTGGGGCGGAAGAGTCGGGGCGTAGCGCAGCCTGGTAGCGCACTTGCATGGGGTGCAAGGGGTCGAGTGTTCGAATCACTCCGTCCCGACCAAAAATATCAACGGGATCAGTAGCTTATGGCTCTGGTCCCGTTTCCATTTGTGGCCTTGCGCAAAACCGGCGCAAAATGCGCGCAAAACTATCTGGCGATTTCGCCAATATCGAGGTCTGGAACAGCATCCGACCAAACCACATCAGCATGGCCGCGCTGATAGTTCCTCGTCATCTCTTCGCTCGCATGCCCAGCGATCTTCTGTCCGTCCTTTCCGGCCTTCTTGTAGAGGTGCAGGGATAGGGCGCGAATCTCATGGAACCCTGGTTGTTCCTCCTCTTTCCAGTCCGCATAGCATCCTGCCTCGTCCCTGGCGTCCTTGAATGCCCTGGTCAGGTAGCGCTCCTCGATCTTCGTCCAGTGCTCCTTCTGCTCGGCCTGCTTCTGGCGCTTGCGCTCCGGCCGGCGGTGGATCAGGAATGGGGAGGGCACGTTGTCCCTGCACCGACTGATGACCTCCTGCAGTTGCGGCGTGACCCTGAACCTGATCCATGCCGCGTCGCTGGCTTTGGCTGTCTTCTGCTGGATGACGTAGAGGAATCCATCGCGGATGTCGTCGAACCGCATGCTGAGGATGTCGGTCCGTCGCTGGGCGGTGATCAGCGCTAGGTCGATTGCGTTCTGCAGCCAGGCCGGAGACTTCTCTCGGATTGCGCGCAGCCCATCTACGGTGTGCCGACGGCGCTGCTTCCTCTCGATCTTCGGGATTGTGTTGGCCGCTGGGTTGTCAGGGCACAGCCCCTTTGCTGCGGCGTGGTTGAACACGTCGACAAGTAGGGCTCGGGCCTGATTCGCCGCCCTGGGCGTCAAGCTGTCCAGCAGCTCGGCAACCATTCGAATGGTGATCTCGTCGACAGCTTTCCCCTCGAACGCCTTGCGGAACTGCCGGAACCGTACTGCGTACAGGTCAAGCGTGCCCTTGGCCAACTCCCTTGGCGGCAAAACCTCGCGCTCGTAGGTGTCGAGGAAGCTGCTAAACGAGTCAGATGCTACCCCCTGCACCTTCGACACGAGGTCGGCGCCCCGCATGAAGGTCAGGTTGAGCTGCTTCGCGGCGTCTATCGCCTTGGCGCGGTCGGTGCCGAACTGGAACCACTTCCCGTCGCTCGGCCGGCGGTACCGGTATGTGCCGCGGCGAGCGTCGAAGTAGAGGTTCTGCGGCAGACTACGATTGGCCTTGTTGCGTGGACGAGGGGGCATTACGCCACTCCTTTCAGGACCATGGCCACCAGGTCGCTGCTGGTCGTCGATCGACTGAACGCCGTCCAGTCCACATACCATAGCTTGCCGATCTGCTCGCCCGGCAGTACGCCGTTGCGGATCTGGTTCCTGATTGCCTGGGAGCACATGGGGGTTCCATTGTCGCCCCAGCGTCGCCGCTGGAACTCGCTGATCTTGATCAGCTCCCGTTTCATAGGCAAAACTCTCCCTCCCGGCGCGGCTTGGCCGGGGAGTGTGGGCGCACCGTTGCGCGGTGCGCCATGCTGCTTGGCGGATTACTTGCCCGGGTTGAATGTGCCGAGGGTTAGGGTTGCGGTGTCGCCGATCTCGCTGGCCAGGACGGCCTTGAACTCGTTGGCGATTTCTTCGCGGGCCTGTTCCTCACCGACCCAACGGGGCTTGAGCACGGGTTTTTCGCCGCTGGTGAGGATCGACAGGCGCAGGGTGATGACGCGCTTGCCGAGGCCTTCATAGGGGATGCAGGTGAAGTGCAGGGCGCCCGGTAGGGTTTCCTGGCTCTTGGCCTCGATGGCATCCATTGCGCTGCGCTGGGCGGCGAAGTTCGCCTCGACGTGGGTGCGTTCGCTGGCGGACTTGATGGTGATGTTGCGCACGGCGGCGATGGCCTGGACGGTGCTCATCTGCTCGCCGGATTCGCTTTCGGCCAGCAGGTTAGCGTGCCAGTCCTCCATCCACTCGGCGAGGGCCTTTTGACTGAGCGGCTCGCCGGCGATCGCCTGCACGGCGGAGTAGGCGGCGGTTGGCTTGAGGGTCAGGGTGGCGGTGTCGTCGGCGTGGCCTGGGCTGGTTTCGTCACCCAGGTTGAAGAACACAACGCAGCGCATGGCATCCTGGTCGACGAAGCCCTTGGCAGGGTCAATGCCGCGACGGTCGATCACGTAGCCGGCAAAGTCTGCCAGGCTGGTGGTGCTCAGGGCGCCGCGAAAGCGGGAGCGCCCGTGCTGATACTTTTCCATGTCGACCATGGAGAAGGAGCCCGGAAGGATAGCCACTGGGGTGTGGGTTTCCGGGGTTCCGCCGGCGGCGGCGACGGCGTTGTCGATGATGATCTGCAGCGCTTCTTTACTGAGAGGCATGATGTGTTCCTGGTGGTTTTGCTTTGCGTGGTGTTAGCGCGGCAGGACAGGGGCCTGGTCGCGGTTGAACAGTTGCGCTGTCGGGTCGGTCTGGAACAGTTCGAGCCCGTTGGCGGTGACGTACATCGGGGTATCAAGGGTGGTGTCCTCGCGGCGCTTGCCGCGCTTGGTAGGCTCGATGTAGTCCAGGGTGTGGGTGATGGCGACCTGGTTGCTTTCGCCGATGCGCTTCATCTTGAACTTGAGGGTGACTTCGCCCTGCTTGTTATGCTCGACGACGCCGGCGGCGACGGCAGACAGGGCGGTGCCGACCTGCTGGGTGAAGATGGAGGCGTTCAGCGAGTTGATGAACTCGGCAACGTCGGTGGGTTTCATGCTTCGGCTTCCTTCTGCTGGTGGTTTCCCGGATGCCGCTGTCGCCAATGGCATCGAGGAAATCGGTCTTTCTGGCCGGCGTTACTGGCGCCACGTCCGGCTGGGCGCATATCTGTTATTTCCAGTCGGTCCCGTTTGTTGCCAGGCAATTTCTGCGTCCTGGTCCGCGGGGCTGGGGATGCTGCTTCGCCACCATCCGAGCTAGCCGGCGCGTCCGGCTTGTCTGTCGGCGCTGCGTGCTGCCGATGGGACAAAATATGGGTGTTCCCGTTTTATCTGTCAATGGGTATTCCCATAATTTTCTATGGGCTACAAAAAAGCCCGCTCGGTGGCGGGCTCTATGTCACTGCTCTGGCCAGCTCCATCGCACATGGATGCTGCCGTCCTCGCGCCTGGTCATCTCGCGTTGTCGCTTTCCTCGATCTTGCCCAGCAGGCGCTCCCAGTCTTCTGGGTGGTCGTTGGGTGAGGGGGCGAGAATTGCTTGCCGCTCAGTCATCGCTCTTGATAACGAGAGCACTTGATGGTTGATGCGCCAAACAAGCCGGTGATAGCTGGAGATTTGATTCTGGTGGGTGATAGCGCGGGCTCTGACGACATACAGCACTCTCCTTGCGACTGGATGAATGCCGTACATGCGTACCGAAAAGAGTCTTATTCGTGTCAGGTTGACATCAATGCTTTTTGCTTGCTCGTGGGTGGCCGAGCGCTACAGGTGAGACTGGATGGCAGAGACGAAAAGCCCCGCGCATGGCGGGGCTTTGTAACCTTTGGAGGTCAAGCGCGCTGTTTTTCCAGAAACTCTTTAACGGGGATAGTGCTGGTTTCGCTTGCGGTGCGATCTTTTTCTTCGATTTCGTGCAGGCGCTCAATCAGAATTTTCTTGATTTCGGATTGAGCGAATCGATTCAGAAGGTCACGGATCATAGGCTGATAGCCGATTCCATGGTAATCGGCGATTTTCTTTAGGTCACACAGAAGCTGTTTTTGAAGCCTAATTGAAATCAATTGAAGGCCTAGCGCTTCGTCTACTTCTCTTTTTGAGCCGGAGGCTACGGCCGTATGGTCTAGGCTTTGGCCAAGGCTTCCGTCCTCCCACAATTGTGTGTTGCTCATGGCTCCCTCTCTTTACCCGTTTAAGGCAAATTTCTCGTATATACGTATTTCATCAGGGTTTGCTTCATACGCGGTCTTCAAATAGACCGATCCATCCTTGAATACAAAAACTACTTTAAGAAGCCTCCCAGTGTTTGTTTGGGCAACGAACCATTTTGTAGGCGGGTCTGTCCTGTGTTCCTCGCGCGTATCCACGAGGTGTTCCCCCTCGCAGTTCTCGAAGCACTGTTCGATCTCGCGCCTTGTGATGCCGCCATGCTTCCTATCCAGCTTCTCTTGGATCGCATCAGAAATAATCAGACCTTTCAAGCTCGCCCCCCAGCCGGCCTTGTATATACAGATCATAGAGACTGCCGTTGGTTTCTTCAATTGCGACGAATGGCTTGTATTGACGACTGGTTGGCAAGGTGTGCTCGTCGGGTTCTTGGTCGCGTAGGCGAGGCGCTGCCCCTACCCCCTGACCTTGCTCGGCGGGCAGACGGCACCGACGGCGTGGATCAGTTCGATTTGCTCTACTGGGATCGTGCGGCGCTCATAGGCATCGTTCACAGAGGCGAGGCTGACCTCCACGTCGTTGGCGTAGAGCAGTTCCTTCAGCATGCATTCCTCGTTGACCAGGCGGACCATGACGTATTCCCCAGGAATCAACAGGCCGTTCGGCTCGATCACGGCCACCCAGCCGCTCTTGATGGCCGGCGCCATGGAATTTCCCTTGAGCCGCAGCGCATAGGCGTGCTTATCGCGTGTCGGCATTTCGACGTAGCCGTCCGCCGACTCTAGGGCATGCCAGTAACCTTCGGCGCCCATCTGTGCTGTGCCGATGATGGGTATCGTGCGCCAGGGGCTGGTGATGGCCGGGCCGGGCTCGAACTCCAAGTCGTTGCCCGGCTTGCCCGAGATCATTTCGCCTTTTCCGCTAGCCAGCCAAATTGCGCTCACGCCACAGGCTTGCGCGATCTGCGCAATGTAGCTGGTGGATTGGGACTTTCCGCGCTCAAGGTCGGAAACCGACGTTTGATTGACTCCAACCCTTCCTGCGAGCTGGGCCTGGGTCAGTTTTGCGTGTTTGCGGGCGGTCTTTAAGCGGTCTTTGAATTCCATGGTGCAAACGATATGGGCGCACCCGTATCCTTGCAAATGGGTATTCCCGTATCCTAGTATATGGGTATTCCCGTAAGAGGATTCTAAATGAACATCTACCAATCCCTGATCGCGCATTTCGGCACGCAGCAGAAGACTGCAGATGCCTTGCGTGTTGATCAAGGCACCGTCTCTGGGTGGGTCAGAGGACGTCATGGCATGAGCCCAGTAACCGCACTAAAGGCCGAAGCAGTAACGCAAGGCAAGTTCAAGGCTGTCGACTTGTGCCCGAACCTGCTGAAAGTCGCTTCCTGATCAGATTTTTCGAGCTGCTGCATGGGATTACCTGTGGTGGCTTCCAGTTATTCCAGATTGCCTTGGCGTGCTCCAGGGCGCGCCTGAAAGACCAGAGAGGTTTTACGGATGGACGAGTTTCTGAAGGCCCTGCATGACGCGGTGCTGGATGCTGGTGCCAAGAATCTGGCCCGAAAGATGGGCGTCAGCCATGTCTCGCTGCTCCAGCGTGCCAATCCCAACAATGATGCCCACCGGCTCAACGTCGAGCAGTTCTTCCAGATCCTGCTGCATGCTGGCGACGTGCGACCGCTGCAGGCTCTGGCCGCCGAGTTCGGCTTCGAGCTGGTAGCCAAGGAGAAGGCCGAGCCGCAGACCCTTGCGGCTGCTCTGTTACACATGACCAAGGAAGTGGCCGACGTGACTCGCGTGGTGCACGACGCGCTCGAGGATGGCCATGTGAGCCAGACCGAAGAGGCCTTGATCCGGCGCGAGATTGGGCATGCACACCAGAGCCTGGACGTGCTGGAAGCCTCGGTGAAGGCAGCCTAATAGGCCGAATCGCGGGCAACAAAAAAGCCGGGATGACGGCCCGGCTTCTTCAACGGCGCCGAGGCGCCACACAAGGTGATTGAATAATGCCGCAAGAAGTCCAGCTTTTCAATTTCGAGAAGGCTGAGGTTCGCGTCGTGTCCATCGACGGGGAGCCGTGGTTCGTGGCGAAGGACGTAGCTGAGGTACTGGGCTACGCCAAACCGCGCAATGCAATTGCCAGTCACTGCAAGGGGGCCCTGATTCGGGGCGTCCTCACTGCTGGAGGCATGCAGGACATGACGCTCATCCCCGAGCGTGACCTGTACCGCCTGGTGATGAAGTCCCAGCTCCCGGCCGCCGAGCGCTTCGAGGAGTGGGTAGTGGGCGAGGTGCTGCCGAGCATCCGCAAGACCGGAAGCTATGGCGTGACATGTCACGCTCCGGCAATTCCGCAAACGCTGCCCGAGGCGCTGCGCCTGGCTGCCGATCTGGCCGAGCAGAACGATCGCCTGCAGTCGGTTGTCGCCGAGCAGGCGCCGAAGGTGCGCACCCTGGAGGTACTGACCGACACGGCGGGGGCGATCTGCATCACCGATGCGGCCAAGCAGGTAGGCATTCAGCCCAAGGCGTTGTTCCAGTGGCTGCAGGAAAACCGCTGGATCTACCGCCGCACTGGTTCCACCCGCTGGCTGGCCTATCAGCCGCGCCTGCAGCAGGGCGTGCTGGTGCACAAGCTGAAGGTGATCGGCATCAACGATGAGACCGGGCAGCAGAAGGTCGCCGAGCAGGTACTGGTGACGCGCAAGGGGTTGGTGCTGCTGGGCGAGAAGCTGGCCGGGAGGGTTGCCTGATGGCCAACCAGTGGTTTCGCATGTACGGCGAGTTCGCCACCGACCCCAAGGTCCAGATGCTCAACGAAGCCAACCAGCGCCGCTACATCATGCTGTTGTGCCTGCGTTGCAGTAACGGCGATGTAACGTTACACGACGACGAAATTGCGTTTCAGCTTCGCATCAGCAGCGAAGAGTGGGCGGCAACTAAGGCCGTCCTGCTGGGCAAGAAGCTGATCACCGACGACAACCGCCCGACCGCCTGGGACAAGCGTCAATACCTCTCCGACTCAAGCGCGGCGCGGGTTGCAGCGCATCGTGCGAAGAAGAAGGCGGACAAGAAACAGGCATGTAACGTTACAGAAACGCCCCCAGATACAGATACAGAGGTAAAACCCTCTCTCACTCCCGCGGGCGAGGACGCTGCGCCCATCGAGCCGGATCCGGAGCCTGCCCAGCCCGCACATGCCGAGCCGGCAGCGTCCGTCACCGGCCTATTCCCGATGCACCTGGAGTGGGTGCCCGACCAGGTCCAGCTCAAGGCCCGTGCTGCGATGGCTGGCCTGCCGCTGGACCTGTTCAACCGCGAAGCCATCGCCGGCTTCGTGATCCACCACGAGGCCAAGGGGCTGGCGAAGACCGAACGCGAGTGGCTGGCGGCCCTGGTCAACTGGGTCAAGCGCGACACGGTGCAGGCGGCTGCCCGGCCGGCCGCCGTGGTGAGCTTCCCGGGCAAAGGCCAGCGCCGCGCCAACGGGCCGGACTTCGACGATCCCAGCTGGCGGACCATGACGGAGTACGACCTGTGAAGCCGATCAGGAACGTGGTCGCCATGACCAGTACGCGGCTCGCCGCCGGGCAGGCGCTCCCTGGTGGGCAGGTATCCACCCGGCCGCTCGGCGAGGTCGACGAGCAGACCGCCGCGGTGGTGGATATGGTCTTCCTGCAGCTGCAGGCGATCTTCCCGGCCTGGCGTCAGGCGTGGCCGGACGACAAGGCGCTGGCGCTGGCCAAACGCAGCTGGACCAAGGGGCTGCAGGCTTCGGGTATCCGCACGATCGAGCAGGTGCGCTTCGGCATCGAGCAGTGCCGCCGCAGCGGTTCGGCGTTCGCGCCGAGCATCGGCCAATTCGTGGCCTGGTGCCTGCCGACTGCCCAGATGCTGGGGCTGCCCGAGGAGGAAACCGCCTGGCGCGAGGCCGTGCAGGGCTGCGCGAGCCTGGATAGCTGGCGCTGGAGCCATGAGGCGGTGCGCCTGGCCGCGGCAGCGGTGGGCTTCTGGGAGCTGCGTCAAGGGGCCGGTGGCGCCGATGCACTGCGTCGCCGGTTCGGCAGTGCCTACGCGCAGCTGCTGAGGCGTCTGGCCCGCGACGAGACGCTGGGAGAGCCCATGCAGGCGCTGGAGTGGGACGGGTCGCGCACGGCGGCCGAGCGGGCGGAGAGGGCTGGCGAGCAGGCGCTGCAGGAGCGGCTGCGCGAGCAAGGGCTGGCAGAGGCCGGGCAGGGCGCCCGGGCGGCGCTGCTGGCGAAATTGGGAATCAAGCGAGGAAACCACGATGCATGACACGGATTTCAAGTTTCACGCCCAGCGCTTGGGCTACACGAATTTCACCCGCGAGAACGGCCGCTACTGCCACCAGCCGCTGAACGAGCTGCGGGCCATGTACGACGCGGCGCACCGGGATGGTCGGCTGGCTGAGCGGGCTGAGGTGGCGCTGAGCAAGGGGGATGTGCTGGGGCAAGGGAGGGGCGGCTGCGTTCGATGAGTGATCAGGAACGGCAGGCCGTGCTGCGTGAGCTGGCACGGGACACCTGGGAGCAGTTGCGGAAGTTGGGGGTTGTGGATTGAGTAGCATGACGCTGACGGTAGCGATGTCGGACGCGGAGATCCGGCGGCAGGCGGCACGGCCTGAGGTGGGCCGGCTACGGGCGGCGCAGCATCCGGCGCTGCGCCTGCGCTTTCTCGAGGAGCGGACCCGGGGGAGCTGGGATGTGCGGGCCGCGGGCGAGTGGAAGCGGTTCGCCGGCTGGCCTGAGCTGAACACGAAGGCCGCGCTGGCGGTGCTGCCCGAGGTGCTGGCGCGCCTGGCGGCCGATCCGGAGGCCGTGGTGGGCCGAGGCGGCTGGTCGACGGTTGGCGAGTTGCTGGAGTGGTACCGGGAGCGGGCGGCCCGCGACAGGGCTCTGTCGGCCAAGCGCAAGACGGGCATCCGGTCGATGATCGATTGCCACCTGATGCCGCGCATCGGCGAGATGCGGCTGGCCGAGCTGAACCGCCAGTCGCTGGACGGCGCGTTGATGTGGCCCCTGCAGGAGAGCGTGTCGCTGATCTACGTGCGGCAGATCCTTCGGGTGCTGGCCGTGGCGTTTCGCCAGGCGCTGCGGCTGGAGATGATCGACCAGAACCCCATCGATGGGGTGAAGTTCAGCGACTTCGTGCAGACCAAGGTGAAGCCCAGGGCAGCGCGCTTGCACGGCATGGACGTGGAGAGCCTGCTGGTGACCCTGGGGGCGCGCTTCGAGGCGGCGCCGGCAGAGGGGATGCTGGCCCTGTTGATGCTGGCCCACGGCACGCGGATCGGCGAAACCAGGCAGGCACGCTGGCGGCATATCAGCCTAAGCGAGCGTGTGTGGCTGATCCCGGCGGAGAACACCAAGACCCGGACCGAGCATATGCTGCCGCTGACCGAGCAGGCCTGCGCGCTGCTGCGCCGGTACCGCGAGATCCAGCAGGCCAGGGGCAAGGAGCCGGCCATCCTGTTCCCGGGGCGCAGCGGTCAGCCGATCAGCGAGAAGGCGGCCAGTGCGATCTTCGCCGGCCTGGGCGGCGGGCAGTGGTCGAGCCATGACCTGCGCAAGCTAGCCCGCACCGGCTGGGCCGAGCTGGGGGTGGACTACCTGATCGGCGAGATGCTGCTCAACCACACGATGAGTTCGATCGCGCAGGCCTACATCCAGACCAGTGCCGATGCATTGAAGCGCGAGGCGCTGGAGAAGTGGCATGGCTGGCTGGATGAGCGTGGTTTCGGCGCGATTCACTGCGGTACGGTGGCGGGTTTGACCGACTCCGCAGAATTGCCGGAGGCCGCGCCGGCTCTAACCCCCAGCGCTTTTCTGGAATCACCAAAAGGGAGGCCCTGAAATGGTCGCAACGGCAGTGAGAGGACGAACGGTGAAGCCTCGCCGGCCCTCGGTGGACTACGAGGGGATGGAGCAGGCGGCGCTGTTCAACTGGCTGCGTGTGCGGCATCCGGAGGCCTGGGAGTTGGCCTATCACATCCCCAATGGTGGGCACCGGGTGAAGGCCGTGGCGGCGAAGCTGAAGGCCCAGGGGGTGAAGTCCGGGGTGAGCGACATCAAGCTGCCGATGGCCCGGGGCGGGTATTTCGGGCTGTACATCGAGTTCAAGGCCAGCCCGCCGCATGACGCTGCGGTGTCGGACTCGCAGCGGACCTTCCTGCTGAAGGTGGAGCGGGAGGGGTACCTGGCGATGGTGTGCCGGGGGCTGGACGAGGCCAGGAAGTCGATCGATGCCTACATGGCGTGGCCAAGGACGGTGGTGCATTTTTCAGAATTCGAAGCGGGGGAAACGGCGTGAAACGGCGAGATACTGAGGATCTGCTCCAGCATTGGGGGATATGGGTTATTCAAGGTTCCGGGGTGTCAGCGTGCCAGGTAAGCACATTGCCGACACCGATGATTACCGACGATGAGGGGCTGCTGATCGATGGGCTTGTCAGCCGGTTGCGGCGAGGCTACCCGGAGTCCGCAGATGTGCTGCTGTACTACTACACCAGCCAGGATGCAACATTCGCCAATGTAGGCAGACGGCTTGGATTCAGCGAGGGGAAGGCACGCCAGCTACGGAAAGCTGGTGTTGCATGGATCGATGGCGTGCTGGAAGGCATGTGCCCGGCAGCTTGATATCCGTACGGGAAAACTGTACATTTTCAGCTACTTTGCGGTTTTACCGCCTGAACACACGAGCCCCGGCCAGAGCGATCTGTCGGGGCTTTCTCGTTTCACAGGTCAAGAAGATCAGCGCTGACCCCAAGCGCTTCAGCGATCTTTGCCCTAGTGGCTTTGCGCGGCTTGACTGCTGCCTCCTGCTGTGCGTATGCCGCTTGAGATATGCCAATGCGAGAGGCTACCTCGGACTGGGTAAGCCCGAGGTATTTTCGCCATGCGCCGATGGCGGTAAGCCCCTCCTTGACCATGTAGCCGACAACCTCGTTCGGCACCAGGTCTTTTCGAGGATGGGTAGCCACATAGTCGGCATAGGGGATGACCACGAAGGCCGGTGCCCCATCCGGCCCGTTGATGATCTGGACGTTAGTAGGTGTGTTCATCGCGCTTCTTGACCTCCTCGATATTGACGATCTTGACGCTGCCGTCCCAGTCGAACATGACGCGGTAGTTGCCCACCCGAAGCCGGTAGCCGTACTTGTGGTTGGTGAGGCTCTTGATGTTCTGGACGTTCGGCATGTGGGCCAGCGCTTGAGCTGCATCGTAGATCTTGACCTGGTCGGGCTTGCTGATCTTCGAGAGCTGCTTAACCGCTTTCTTCGTCCAGTTGATCTTGTTCATGTTCGCCTCGTTGTCTGTGAGGCAATTATAAGTATTTATATAAGTATAGGCAAGAGATTTACCGAGTAAACACCGAAAAAATCCTTATTATACTTATTTTTATTCCGCCAGATCCGGTCGATCCCTTCGGTGATGGCGGCGCCCTATTTCTGGAGTTACCGAATGGCCGAGCCAAGTTCAGCCGGAGTAGTAGTTGCCGGTGCGATTGGTGCTGGCCTGATGATCAACGGCGAGGCGGCGATTGGCGCACTCTGTGGCGGGTGCGTCTATTTCATCGCGAATGCAGAACTGTCTATTCCGTCGCGGATCGCCCTGTCGCTTGTATCGGTGGTCATGGGCTACATGGCTACCCCGATGCTGGCCGGCATGACGGTATTCGGCGTGGGCCCGATCGATCTGCCAGGGCCGGCTGCATTCGTCGCGTCCTCAAGTGTCGTAACCGCAACGCTCGCAGCCATCACTACTACTACACCAGCCAGGATGCAACATTCGCCAATGTAGGCAGACGGCTTGGATTCAGCGAGGGGAAGGCACGCCAGCTACGGAAAGCTGGTGTTGCATGGGTCGATGGCGTGCTGGAAGGCATGTGCCCGGCAGCTTGATATCCGTACGGGAAAACTGTACATTTTCAGCTACTTTGCGGTTTTACCGCCTGAACACACGAGCCCCGGCCAGAGCGATCTGTCGGGGCTTTTTGTTGCCTGCTCAAGCCGCCTCGACGGAAACCGCAAGGCGCTTGCCGAGAGCTGCCAATGCCCGCTCGATCTGCTCCATCTTCGATGTGTGATCGAAGTCGACCAGGCGGCCGGCTACGGGGTGGGAGACTTCGAGCAGTCGGGCCAGATCGGCAACTCGCAGCCCTTTCTCGCGCATGGTGTTCCACAGCGCGATCTTGGCGACGGCCTGGGCGGGGAGGTGCACAACGTGCTGGCCTTCCCCTACGGGAGAAGCTGGCGGAATGCTGCGCCCCTTATCGACATAGATGGTCAGCGCGAGGCAGATGCCATCGACGGCATTGGTCAGCAGCTCACTGATGGTATCGCCCGCGCTATGAGCTTCCGGAATGTCCGGGCACGACGACCAGAAATGGCCGGCTTCGCTGTGCACGATGATCGGATAGTCGTACATGTTCACCTCGTCTTGATTCGAGAGTTGATGCCTGTTCCGGGTGACTGGGCCTCAGTCGTTGAGGCCCAGTTGCTTGATGATGTCCTTCCTGAGTCCTTCGCCGATTTCCTTGGCTCCATGATTCGGGAAGATCGTCTGTTTGCCGTTCGGGGCTTTGATCTTGAAGTGGCTACTACCGCCGCGCGACTTCGTGAACTCAACCCCTTGGGCCTCCAGCCATCGCCGGAACTCGTTGTATTTCATCAACTCTCCTCTGTTCTGTTGATGGCTCTATTATATAGCATAAGTGGTTAAAGTAAATACTTGTGCTTAATATTTTGCGCTGTATTTCTGGAGTTACCGAATGGCCGAGCCCTCAACAGCCGGAGTAGTGGTTGCCGGCGTGATTGGTGCTGGCCTGATGATCAACGGGGAGGCGGCAGTCGGCGCCCTCTGTGGAGGGTGTGTTTACTTCATTGCGCATGCAGAACTGTCTATTCCGTCGCGGATCGCCCTGTCGCTTGTGTCCGTAGTCATGGGCTACATGGCTGCCCCTATGCTGGCGGGAATGACCGTATTCGGCGTGGGTCCGATTGATCTGCCGGGGCCGGCTGCATTCGTCGCGTCCTCAAGTGTCGTTACCGCAACGCTCGCAGCCATCAAGGCAAGGCGGGCAGCGGTAACGAACAAGGGGGAGACAGATGGCTAGCATCCTGCTGACGTGGATTACGTGCCTGCTCTGCATCGTCACGTTCATCCGGCTGTTCACGTACCGCCGCAGGGGCGCGCGGTTCCGCCGCGACGTGAGCGTCATGGCAACAATCGTGATGATGGCCTGCATCACGACCTGCTTTGAGATCGTCACCGGCAAACTAGTGATACAGCCTGCTGCATGGCCGATGATCGTCATTTACGGTGTGCTTGCCATTGGGCTGCTCAAGACGCGGGGCAACCTTGCTCCGGTGCTGAGGGGATTTTGATGGCCTGCGCTGCCTGCAAGCGCAGGCTGGAACAGCTCTGGAGGCAGGCAAAAGCGCTGCGGGGGATGCTCAATGGTAGTGAAGATCGACGCGCGGCCCGAGCTGAAGGAATTGTCCAGGGCGTTTTCCGAGCTGGGGAGCAAACAGCTCCCGTTCGCCATGGCGCTGGCGGCCACTCGCATCGCTCAGCGCATCAAGAAGGGCGAACTGAGCGTCATGCGCAGGCTGCTCGACAACCCGATCCAGCAGACCCTGAACAGCCTCTACATGAAGGCGGCGACCAAGCAGAACCTGCAGGCTAACGTCTGGTTCAAGGACCAGTGGTCCTCGGGGATTCCCGCCGACCGGTACCTGCAGCCTGTCGTGCAGGGCGGCACACGCCGGCATAAGCGATTCGAACGCGCCCTGATCGCCAGGGGCATCATGCGATCCAGCCAATATGCCACGCCCACGCCGGCCCTGCTCGACAGCCATGGCAACGTGAAGGGCAGCACGATCATGAAGATCCTGTCCGGCCTGGGGGCGGCCGAGACCGTCAGCGGCTACCAGGCCAACGCGACCAGCAGCAGGCGCAGCCGCAAGAAGGGCAACGCCCATCGCTTCTTCGCTGCGGAGATCGAGGGAACCATGGGTGTGTGGGAGCGGCGCAGCACGGCATGGGGTGATGCCATGCGCCCGGTGTTCGTCTTCGTTGATCGGTCGCCTCGCTATCGAGTGCGGTTCCCGTTCTTCCAGGTGGCCGAGAACATGGTGAAGGCGAACTACGCGGCCGAATTCCGGAGCGCCCTCGACTACGCCATCGCAACAACCAGCCGCTGACCCCCCCGTCTTGGGTCCTTCCGGGGCCCCCGGCGGCTGCGGGTAATTCGCGCCCCGCTCGCGAAATATGTATGACCAAATTTCGGAGGTTGGTTGTTGTTTTGTCATGGCCGAAAAAGAAACAACCAAGCAGCGCGGATGGTTAAATAAATCCGAGATGGCGGCGAGCCTCGGGATTTCGCCTCAAGCCTTTGAGAAATGGGGCGTTCAGCCGGTTACTAGGATCGGCCGCGAGGCGTTCTATCGAGTGCAGGACGTCGTTCAGAACCGCATCGATCACGCCGCCCGGAAACAACAACCTGACGGAGTGGACGCAGAAGGTATTGATCCGCTGGCAGAGCTCAAGCTGACGCAGGAGAAGTTGAGGCTGACCCGGGCTCAGGCCTATGCCCAGGAGCAGAAGAACCAGGTCAATGATCGGCAACTGGTGCCGGTGCCGTTCGCGACCTTTGCGCTGGCCAGAATTTCCGCCCAGATCGGCTCGAAACTCGAAACCGTCTGCAAGACCGTGAGCCGCCGGCATCCCGATATCGATCCGCGCGTACTGGAGAGCTTCGAACGGGAGATCGCCTTGGCACGCAATGTCACCGCGCAGTTCGGCGACGATCTTCCGGAAATCCTCGATGAGTATCTTGCAACCCTGGATCAATGACCTGCGGGCAGCGGTAAAACTGGGATTGCAGGGGTTGTACAAAGAGCCGCCGATGACGGCGGTGGAGTGGGCCGACAAGCACTTCTACATGTCGGCCGAGTCCTCTTACAACGAGGGCAAGTGGACTACCGACCCCTTTCAGGTCGCAATCCTCAACGCGATGGGGAATGACCTGATCGCGGTGGTCAATTTCGTGAAGTCGGCGCGTATCGGCTACACAAAGCTGCTGATGGCGAACATCGGCTACAAGATCCAGCACAAGCGCCGCAACGTGATGATGTGGAGTCCGACCGACCCGGACGCTGCAGACATCAGCAAGAGCCACGTCAACGGTCTGATCCGCGACGTGCCAGTGATTATGGAGCTTGCACCATGGTTCGGTCGCAAGCACAGCGACAACACGCTGGACCAGAAGGTCTTCTCGAACCGCCGAAACCTGTGGATTCGTGGCGGCAAGGCCTCCCGCAACTACCGGGAGAAGTCGGCCGACGAGGTGATTTACGACGAGCTCTCAAACTTCGATCCCGACGTCGAGGGGGAGGGCGACCCGGTAACCCTGGGTGACAAGCGTCTGGACGGGGCGGTCTACCCGAAGTCCATCAGGGGCTCGACGCCGAAGAAGGCCGAGAACTGCCAGATCACCAAGGCCGCCAGCGAGTCGCCGTACAAGCTGCGCTTCCACGTCGCATGTCCGCATTGCAACAAGGAACAGACCCTGAAATGGGGCGGCAAGGATTGCGAGTTCGGGCTGAAGTGGGAAAAGAACGCGCTCGGCGAGGCGGAAAAGGCCTGGTATGTGTGCGAGCACTGCGCCGCCATCTTCTTTCACCAGGCCATGGTCGAGGCGTCCAAGAGTGGCCGTTGGATCTGCGAAGAGACCGGTATCTGGACACGCGACGCTATGGACTGGTTCGGGTCGGACGACGAGCCGATCAGAACGCCGCGCTCGATCACCTTCTACTGCTGGGCCATCTACAGCACTTGGACTACCTGGCTGAAGCTGGTCGACGAGTGGCTGAAGGTGAAAGGCGACCGCGAAAAACTGATCACCTTCATCAACACCACCCGCGGCGAGGTGTGGGAAGGCGATCAGGGCGAGAAGGTCGAGTGGGAAGCGCTCTACGGCCGTCGCGAGGTCTACCCGCAGGTACCCGAGCGCGCCTTGGTGCTGGTCGGTGGCATAGACACGCAGGACGACCGCTACGAAGGCCGTGTCTGGGCGTTCGGCCAGGGTGAAGAGAGCTGGCTAGTGGACCGCTGGATTCTGCACGGCGACCCGTCTAGCGAAGAGCTACGCCGCAAGGTCGGACTCAAGCTCCACCAGCAATACACACGGGCCGATAGCCTGCTGATGAAGGTCGAGCGCTGGTGCTGGGACTCCGGCGGCCACTACACCGATGAGGTCTACACCGAGAGTCGCAAGCACGGCGTGACCTGGGTTGTACCGGTCAGGGGCGCGAATCAGTACGGCAAGCCCATCGCCAATTTCCCTCGGCAGCGGGCCAAAGGCAGCAAGGTCTACCTGACCGAAGTCGGTACCGACAACGCCAAGGAATTGATCTACAGCCGTCTGCGTATACAGACGCAACCTGGCATCCCGGTGCCGGGCTGTGTGCACCTACCGGCCAATGACGATCTCTGCGACGAAACCGAACTTCGGCAACTCACTGCCGAACGCAAGCTGATGAAGGTCGAGAAAGGTCAGCGTGTCTACCGCTGGGACGCCGGCGGCCGGCGCAACGAGGCGCTTGACTGCTTCGTCTACGCCATTGCCGCGCTACGGATCAGCCAGCAGCGCTTCGGCCTTGACCTCGACGCCCTGGCCGCCGAGCTGCCCAGCGAAACAACGACAACCGACGAACGCCCGCGCCGGCGCTCGTCATATTGGGAGAAACGCACCTGATGGCCTACACCTTGGAGCAGTACAACGCCCTGCAGGCCGCTATCGCCGAGGGCGCGCTCACCGTCCGTTACCAGGATAAGAGCGTCCAGTATCGGTCGCTCGACGAGATGATGCGCATCCTCAAGCTGATGGCCACCGAACTAGGCCTGAACGCCAGCAATGCCGGCGGCCGCCGCTACGCCAGCTTCAGTAAAGGCTACTGACCATGGGGATCTACGACACGCTGTTCCCCAAGCGGGCGGCGCGGCGCGCCGAGCTGAATCTGCAGCGCCGCAAGGCCGAGTTGAGGCTGGAGCTGCTCGAGCGTGGCTTTGACGGTGCTGCGCTGGGCCGGCGCAACGACGGGTGGCGCAGCACGGGCGCAGACGCCAACGCCGAGAACGCCCCGGCGCTGGCCCGGCTGCGCAACCGCGCCCGCGACCAGCGTCGCAACAACCCCTACGCCGAGCGGGCCGTCACCGGCATTGCCGACAATGTGGTCGGCGCTGGGATCGTGCCGCGCCCGCTGGCCAGGTCGAGCCGCAGCAACAAGCGCCTCGGCGAACTGTGGAGCGCATGGGCTGCGTCACTGGCCTGCGATACCGACGGCCTGGAGAACTTCTACGGCCTGCAGCACAAGATCATGGAAACCGTGGTCGAGGCGGGCGAATGCCTGGTGCGCCGCCGCCGCCGTTACTCCTCGGACGGCCTGCCGGTTCCCGTACAGCTGCAGGTGCTGGAGCCGGATTTCCTCGACGAACGCAAGGACGGCGACATCGCTGGCACCCAGAACCGCATCATCCAGGGCGTCGAGTTCGATGCACTGGGTCGCCGGGTGGCCTACTGGCTTCATGACCAGCACCCGGGCGCGAACAACACCTGGCGCACGCTGGACTCCAAGCGCGTGCCGGCCGAGGACGTCATTCACGTCTTCCTGCCGAAGCGCCCCGGGCAGGCGCGCGGTTACAGCTGGCTGGCCCCAGTGCTGCAGCGCTTGCGCAACTTCGACGAGATGGAAGACGCAGTGATCGAGCAGGCCAAGATAGCCGCCTGCTTCGCCGCCTTTGTCTCCAAGGACGAAGCAACCGGCTCATCGCGCTCCACGCCACCGCTGATCGAGCGCATGGAACCAGGCATCGTGCAGGAGCTGGGCATCGGCGAGGAGATCAGCTTTGGCACCCCACCAACCTTCAATGGCTACCAGGCCTATTCCTGGCAGGCCCTGCACGCCGTCGCTGTCGGCCTCGGTGTCCCCTACGAGCTGCTGACGGGCGACCTCAAGGGGGTCAATTTCTCCAGCGGTCGCATGGGCTGGTTGCACTTCGCCCGTCGGGTGGACGTGTGGCAGTGGCGCATGCTGATCCCGCAGCTGTGCGACCGCACCTGGCAGTGGTTCATGGAGGCGCAGGCGATGCTGCCAGGCGCAGTCCTTGAGGATGTGCGCGCCGACTGGGTACCGCCGCGCCGCGACATGGTGGACCCGAAAGCCGAGACCGAAAACGTCAAGGAACGCATCCGCAACGGCCTGACCAGTTGGTCGGATGCCCTGCGCGAGCTGGGCGTGACCGATCCGATCCGTCACGCCGAGCAGATCGCCGAAGCGAACAGGCTGCTCGACGAGAAAGGTTTGATCCTCGACTGCGACCCGCGCAAGGCCGCGGCGCCCGGGTCGGCCGCGCCGGCCCAACCCACCAATGAGAGCGAGAACAATGCCGGAAGCGACGATCAAGACGCTTGAGACGCCGATGCTCAGCCTGCGCGCCGCCGTGCGCCCCGGCTCGGTGGACATCGAGCAACGCACCGCCGAACTCACCTGGACCACCGGCGCCCGGGGCCGCCGCTGGTCCTGGGACGTCGGCAGCTACATGGAGGAGCTGGACGTCAGCGAAGGCGCCGTCCGACTGGAGCGCTTGAACAACGGCGCGCCGCTACTGAACGCGCACAGTTCCTGGGAGCTGCGCGACGTGATCGGCGTGGTCGAGCGCGCCTGGATCGAGAACGGCGAAGGCCGCGCCCTGGTCCGCTTCAGCCAGCGCGAGGACGCTGATCAGGTTTTCCGCGACGTCAAGGACGGCATCCTGCGCAACATCAGCGTCGGCTACGCCGTGCACCGCTACGACGTCGTCGATGAAGAGGACGACAAGCTGCCGACCTACCGGGCGACCGACTGGGAGCCCATGGAGCTCTCGATCGTGCCGATCGGCTTCGACGACGGCGCCAAGATTCGCAGCGCCAAGACCCCGGCCGACTACCAGGGCCAGCGCTTCCAGACCCAATTCAAGATCCGTGCGGCTGAGCAGCCGGCCGAGCAACCGGCCGCCGTGGCCACTGAACCCCGAGAGGAAACCGATATGCCCGATGTGAACAGTGCGGCCGACGAACAGCGCCAGGCCGAAATCCGCCGCGAAGCGGCAGAGGCAGAGCGTAAGCGCTGCCTGACCATCAAGCAGATGGTGCGCAAAGTGAGCCTGGCCGATGAGATCGCCGAGGGCCTGATCGAGCGCGGCGTGTCGGTCGAGCAGGCCAGCGCAGAACTGATCGACAGGCTGGCCGAACGCCAGAATGCCGAGCAGGGCGTAATCCGCAACAGCCAAGGGACCACCACCAGCACCATCGACCTGGCCGTTGTAGGTGCCAAGCGCGCCGCCATGCAGAATGCCCTCCTGCACCGCTGCAACCCGGCGATCAAGCTGGAGGAGGCTGCCCGCGAATTTCGCGGCATGCGCCTGATCGACATGGCCCGCGAGGCCGTCGAGATGGTCGGCGGCAACGTCCGTGGCATGACCCCGCAGGAAGTGGCGCGCGCCGCGCTGGGCTGCGATCGCCAGGCATTTCGTGCCGCTGGCATGCACACCACCAGCGATTTCCCGCTGCTGCTCGGCGGCACCATCAATCGCACCCTGCGCGACGCCTACGCACTGGCGCCGCAGACCTGGCGCCCGCTGGGCCGCCAGACCAGCGTGCCGGACTTCCGCGAGATCACCCGCGTAGCACTGGGCGACATCTCGGCGCTGGAGAAGGTCAGCGAGCACGGCGAGTACAAGTACGGCACCCTCGGCGAAGAGGGCGCCCCGCTCAAGGTCGCCAAGTTCGGCAAGATCATCGCCGTCACCTGGGAGTCCATCGTCAACGACGACCTCTCCGCGTTGACCCGCATCCCGCAGGCGCTGGGCGCCGCCGCCGCGCAGACCGAGTCCGACGTGGTTTGGAACCTGCTGCTGGGAAACCCGAACTTCGTGGATGGCACTGCGGTGTTCCATGTCGACCACGGCAACCTGGCCGCCAGCGGCGGAACCATCAACACCACCACTCTGGCCGCCGCCCGGGCGGCCATGCGCAAGCAGAAATCCAAGGCCGGGCACTTCCTCAACCTCGGCCCCGAATTCCTGGTGGTTGGCCCGGAAAAGGAGCTGGAAGCCTTCCAGTTCACCTCCAGCAACTACGTCCCGGCCAAGAACGCCGACATCAACGACAGCCGCAACACCTCGCTGACAGTGATCGTCGACGCGCGCATTACCGGCAACCAGTGGTACTTGTACGCCGCGCCGGGCGTAGTGGACACCTTCGAATACGCATACCTGGAAGGCGAGCAGGGGGTGTTCACCGAAACCCGCGAGGGCTTCGAGGTGGATGGCATGGAGATCAAGGCCCGCCTGGTGTTCGGCGCCGCCTGGATCGACTACCGCGGCGCCTACAGGAACGCCGGTGCTTAATCCGATGGGCCGCCCCGGCGGCCCTCATTCTTTCCGAGGGCGAGATCATGAAAAGCTACATCCAACCCGGCGACTGCATCACCGTGTCGGCGCCTGCCGGCGGCACTGTTTCTGGCGAGCTTTACAAGGTCGGCGCGTTCATCGGCGTGGCCGCGACCACCGAGGCCGCGGGCGATCCCGTCGAACTCAAGCTGTGCGGCGTGTTCGCGCTGAACAAGACCAGCGCGCAGGCTTGGGCGGTTGGCGACCCGGTCTACATGAACACCTCTACCCGCGTCCTGACCAACGCTTCCGCGGCTGGCCTGGTACTGGTCGGCGTGGCCACCGAGGTCGCGGCCAATCCGTCTGCTGTCGGCCGCGTGCGGCTCAACGGCGTGTCGGCTCCGGCCGCGGTGGCTTAAGCCATGGCCTGGAGCGGCATGGCCAACCGGATGCTGGGCGTCGCGGTTCGCACGTTCGCCGAGCCCTCGGTCTACTGGCTCACCGATGGAGCCGAGCCTGGCGTCGAGCTGCCCCAGGCCGTGTTCGACTCCGCGCACGTCGAGATCGATCCGGAAACGCAGGCGCCGGTTTCCAGCATCAACCCTGTGCTGGGCGTGCGGCTGGCCGACCTGCCGAATGAGCCGACCCCCCGCGACCGCGTGCAGGTGCGTGACCAACTCTATCGCATCAGCGACGTGCAGCCTGATGGCGTCGCTGGGGCGCTGATTGTTCTGAAGAAGGTGTGATCGTGCCGCATCCGCGTACAGCAATCCGCAAAAAGGCGGTCGAGTTGCTTATGGGCAACACCAGCGTCGGCGCGAGCGTCTACGCCAGCCGGGTGGCGCCGTTCATCGTCAACGACTGGGACAACCAGTTGCCGGCGATATCGGTTTACACCATGGATGAGGACGGCGAGATCCACAACGCCGCCCCGCGCGAGTACCGGCGCACCGTACAACTCGCCGTCGAGATACAGGGCGAAGCAGACGATGCGCTCGACGATGCGCTCGACGAGATTGCTCGGCAGGTGGAACTCATCCTGCTTCGTGACGACACGCTCGGCGGGACGGCCAGCGACCTGCGCTACAACCGGACCCAGATGGTGCTGCGCGAGCAGGGCGAAGCCGTCATCGGCGCATGCCGCATCATCTTCGACGCAGACTACCTCGACGAGCAGCCAGGCCCCGACTTCAACGAGACGCTGGACGATCTGGTCACGGTGCACACCGACTACAGCCTGGCCGGCGAGCAGGACGATCCAGACGACCGGGCGAAAACCCACATCACAGGACTGAACGAATGAACGACCGCCGCACGCTGAAGCCGGCAGACGGGCGCCTAGTGCGCCACCCGGCCGACTACCGACCGTTGGCCGCCGAGGGCGAGCCGGTCGAACTGAACAGCTACTGGCGCCGCAAGCTGAAAGCCGGCGACGTGATCGAGGTCAAGCCGGCCGCATCAGCCGCAGCAAAGGAAGAGGGCAACTAAATGGCCATCAGCTTAAACACCATCCCGGGTCCGGGAACGCTGCGTAAGCCGGGCGTCTACAGCGAGATCGACAACAGCAAGGCCGTCGGCGGCCCGCAGGCCGTCACTTACCGGCGCCTGCTGATCGGCCAGAAACTGGCCACTGGAACAGCGGCCGCCGAGCAGTTGGTGCGTGTGACCAGCGATGCTCAGGCTGACGCACTGTTCGGCGCAGGCTCGATGCTGGCCGGCATGGTGCGTGCCGTGCTGGCGCAGGACACCTTCACAGAGTTGCAGGTCATGCCGGTGGCCGACAACGCCGAGGGCGTCGCCGCGACCGGCGCGCTGGCCTTCGGTGCCGCAGCGACGGAAGCCGGCACCTTGTACCTGATGATCGCCGGCCGTCGCGTGGATGTGGGCGTGCCGAGCGGCGGCACCCCAGCCGCCGTGGCCACTGCTGTGGCAGCCGCCATTAATGCCGCGGTCGACATGCCGGTGACAGCCGCCTCTGCCACGGGAACCGTGACAGTAACCGCGCGCAACAAGGGCGAGGCCGGAAACACCATCGATCTGCGGGTGAACTACTACGATGGCCAGGCTCTCCCGGCCGGGCTCACCCTGAACATCACCGCCATGTCCGGCGGTACCGGAAACCCGGATATTACCGACACACTGGCGGCGCTGGGCGACGATTGGTTCCAGGTGCTCGGCATGCCCTACACCGACGCGGCCAGTTTGGCGGCCCTGGAGACCGAACTGGCCAGCCGGTTCGGCTGGAGCCGCGAGATCGAAATGCATGCGTTCGCCGCGGCTCGCGGAACCCAGGGGACGCTGGGCGCGCTGGGCGATAGCCGCAACAGCCCGCACCTGACCATCGTCATGGCGAACAGCGAACCCATGCCAGCCTACGAGAAGGCCGCCGAGACCATGGCCATTGCTGCCTACTACGCTGCGATCGATCCGGCGCGGCCGATCCAGAACCTGGGCTATGCCTGGTGCCTGCCGCCGGCCGCGGCCGACCGCTTCACCAACGAGGAGCGGAACCTGCTGCTGTTCGACGGTATCGCCACCACCAAGGTCGATGCCAGTGGTGTCATGCAGGTCGAGCGTCTGGTCACGACCTACAAGACCAATTCGGCTGGCGGAAGCGACACCAGCTATCTGGATAGCGAAACGCTGTTCACGCTGATGTTCATTCGCCACGACTGGCGCGACTACATCCAGCGTAAATATCCGCGCCACAAGTTGGCGAGCGATGGTACCCGCTACGGCAGTGGCCAGGCCGTCGTTACGCCAGTACTCATGAAGGCCGAGGCCATCGCCAAGTTTCGTGAGTGGGAAGACCTGGGCATCGTCGAAAACATCGACGATTTCAAGGCCAACCTAGTCGTCGAACGCAATGCCAGCGACCCGAACCGCCTGGACATGCTGCTTCCGCCTGATCTGGTCAACCAGCTGCGGATCATCGCGAACAAAATCCAGTTCCGCCTGTAACGGGCGAAACTTCCAGCATCGGAGAATCGAGCAATGGCACGCCTCGGCGGAACCATCAGCATCAAGGTCGACGGCGAGATCTACAACGCCGTCGGCAACTTCACCTACAACCTGGGCCAGCCGCTGCGGGCAGGCCTGGTCGGCCCGGACGGCGTCCACGGCTACAGCGAAACGCCGCAGATCCCTTTCATCGAGGGCGAGATCCGCGACCGCCGCGAAATCAGCCTCGAAGCGTTGCAGAGCCTGACCGATGCCACCGTCACCCTGGAACTGGCGAGCGGCAAGGTCGTCGTCCTGCGCAACGCCTGGTATGCATCCGAGGGAACCTTCAACACCGAGGAGGGGAACGGCGCGTTCCGCTTCGAAGGTCTGTCCGGCGAGGAGATCCGCTGATGGCGAAAGAGCGAGTTCATACCCTGGCCGAGCCGGTGCAATTCGGGAGCGAAACCATCACGCAGGTGACGATCACCCGCAAGCTGAAGCATCTGCGGAACTGCACGCTCCGCGCCGGCGCAGATGCGAAGGGCGAGGTGTCGGTCAACATCGACTTCGGCACCCTGATCGACCTGGGCGCCAAGATGATCGGGCATCCGGTCGCCGCGCTCGAGGAGTTCGCCGAGGAGGACCAGTCGGTCGTCATCCAGGAAGCGAACGATTTTTTGTTCAGACACCTCGGGACTGGACAAAGGCAGTAACTGTCGCTGTCAAGGTGATGGGCATCCAGCCTTCCGAGGTCTGGGAGTTCGATCTCGATGACCTGACGTTCTGGCTTGAGCGCGCGGAGGAATGGGTCTCATGGCAGAAAGGCAATACCCGCTGAACATCATCATCCGTGCCGTCGACCAGATCACCCGGCCGCTGCGCGGAATGCTGGGGCGCGTCGGTCAGGTCACCAATGGCATCCGCGATAGGCTCCTCGATCTATCTAACCGCAGTGGCCTGCCAGTGCTGGTTCAATCGTTTCGCAACGTGGGCACGGCGGTTGGCGACCTCGCCAAGCGCGTGGCGACAGTAGGTGCTGGCATCGCGGCGATGGCAACAGCAGCCTCGGTGGCGATCATCGGCATAGGTGCTTCGGTAGCCGAAACCGGGGGAGAGGTGCGGAAATTCTCTGCGCGTCTTGGCGTCCCGGTCGAGACCCTGCAGGAGCTGCAGTACGCTACCAGGGCATACGGTGTCGAAAACGACGCGCTGCTAGACGCTCTTAAGGAGCTGAGCTTGCGCGCCGACGAGTACGCTGTGACCGGCAAAGGCAGCGCGGAAGAAGCCTTTAAGCGGATCGGGCTGAGCGACAAGCAGATCAAGGCGACTATGGGTAACACCGAGGCTTTGTTCAACTTGGTGCTGACCCAACTGCGCAAGGTGGACAATGTCGCCAAGCGGCAGCGGTTGGTCGACGAACTGTTCGGGGGCCAGGGCGGCGAGCAACTGGCCGAGTTCGTCAGCGTGAGTGCCGAGCGGGTCGCGCAACTGCGCGGAGAGGCCCGCGAACTGGGCATCGTGCTCAGCTCCGAGACAGTCAAAGCGGCGAGCGACTTCAACGCTCAATTAAGCGTGTTCCAATCGTCGCTGATTGGTGTGCGGAACACGATCGCCGCAGCGGTGCTGCCGGAGCTGGCGAAGCTGGGGCAGCAGTTCTCCAGGATTCTGGTCCAGTACCGACCACAGATCGAAGCCTTCTCCAAGAAGTTCGCGGCGCAATTGCCACAAAGGCTTGAGCGTATGGTCGGCCTGTTCCGCGATCTCTATGCCGGCATTCAGCCGGTTATCCAGGCGGCAGGCTGGCTGGTCGATACCTTTGGCGGCGCGAATGTGGTGCTGGGTGTGCTGGGCGCCATGATCGGCGGCTGGCTGCTGACCAGCATCTATGCGCTGGGCACCGCGATCTATGGACTGGGTACTGCGATTCTGGCAACGCCGGTCGGCTGGATTGTCGCTGGCCTAGCCGCGGTGGCGGCTGCTGGATACGCGCTGGTGCGCAACTGGGACCAGATCAGCGCCTGGTGGGCGCAGAAGTTCGAGGACGTGCGGGCCGCATTCAAGAATGGACTCTTGGACGGCCTGCTGGCGGCATGGCGTGAGTACAACCCGGTGGGCCTCATCATGGAGGCGTTCAACGGGCTGGTGAAATACTTCACCGGATGGGATATCGCCGCCATCCTGAGCGAGAAAATTTCCTCGGCGGCACAGGCTGTCAAGGGTGCGCTGCCGGACTGGATGCGCGAGCTGCTCGGCATCGAGGGGGGCGTCGTGGCGCCTGCGGTCGGAGCGGCGCAGGCGACAGGTACCGCGGCCGCCGCGACGGACATCGGGCGTCGCTCGGCCGAGATCGGCCGCGAGGCGGCGGCCACCGTGCGCAACGAGCCGCAAGAGGTACTCGTGCGCGTGGACATGAACAACTTGCCGCCGGGGACTCGCGTGCAGACGCAGGGCAGCCGCGGCGCGCAGTTCGACACGAACCTCGGCTACGCGATGGCGGCATCATAAATACGAGGGTATTGGTAGGTTTCAGGGCATTGTACGGCTCAGGGAACTGCCGATTACCCATTCAGGAGTGGCGCCGGCCGGCGAGATCCTGGCCCAGCCTGAGTTGATCTCGTAAGCATGAACGCTGTCGCCCTTCTTGAGTCGCTTCAACACCTTTGCGGAAGTAGACCCGTTGCTGCGGACATTCAGCGTCGGGACTGAAACGTAGTAGTCATCGTCTGCTGCCAGGGCTAAGCCGGCGGCTCCAACTGCTGCTGCCCCGGCTGCAGGAGCCGTGTAAGAACTGTATCGAGAAGATGATGACCTGCTGGAACTGCTACTGGAAAGGGCAGATGAAACAGTCCTGTACGCCTTCTTGCTACTGCCTCCACGCCTCCTTGCATCGGCGTCTGTAGCGAGGGCTGCTGCGGCAATGAACATCAATACGATGGGTATACGCACGTTGTCTCCTTGATTGAAAAGCGCCGGTCTGGCGAGGTTTCCTATTTACAAGCCCTGGCAATCGTCGGGATTTTTTGTTTTTGCCGCAAGGCAGCCAAAACGCAGTTCATATTCCGGAGCATCCATGACCTGGCGCGACATGTACCGCACTGCGTCCTTTCGCGGCGCGACGTTCAAGGTCGAGTCCGCCGACAGCGCCTATGGCCGCCGGCAGGCCGTGCACGAACACGCGCTGCGCGATGTGCCGTACACCGAGGATCTTGGGCGCCGTGCCCGGGAGTTCACGGTCACCGGCTATCTGGTCGGCGAGAACTATCACCTCGAGCGAGACACCCTGATCGAGGCGTGCGAGACGCCCGGCCCTGGCCAACTGGTGCATCCGTACCGGGGAGAGCTGACTGTCGTCTGCCGTGGGCTGAGCGTCAACGAGACTAGCCAGAACGGCGGCATGTGCCGGGTGTCGATCACATTCCTCGAGGCGGGCGAGGCGTCCTATCCGCGCGCGGTGACTGATAGCGTCAACGCGATCAGCCGGGCCGGCAACTCGGTTGTCTCTGCCGCGCAGGCAGGCTTCGTCGAGCGGTTCATCACGGATGGTTTCCCCGGTTTCGTGCTGGAAGCCGCGACGCAGCGCCTGCAGGCGCTCACGGATTTCCTGGCCGCGCCCGGAGGGATCAACCTGGCCGGCGAGATCGAAGCGGCGGCGTCGTTTAGCCGCGCGCTGCGCAACCTGGCGGACAATGCCATGTTGATCGTGCGACTGCCCGAGCAGCTGGCGAGCCGTCTCATCGACATGTTCGATCTGGCGAGCGACGCCTATGGTGAGCAAGCGGCCTCCCTATTCGTTGGCGTGATAGAGCAGGTGTCGACACCCTATAGCGGGCTGACCAACACCCCGAGCCGTCAGCAGCAGGCCACGAACAATGAGGCGCTCAACGAACTGGTGCGGCTGGTATCGCTGCCGGCAGCAGCCCGGGCTGCGGTCACGGTCAAGTATCCGAGCTATCAGGATGCGTACAGCGCGCGGCAGACCCTGGTCGAGCTGATCGACACGGAAATGGAACGCACCGAGAACGACGAGGTTTATGTGTCGCTCGGCGCGCTTCGAACAGAAGTTGTGCGCGGAATCCCCCAGCCCGATGTTGATCTGCCGCAACTGGTCGAGTACACGCCGCCAGCGACGCTGCCGGCGCTGCTGGTGGCGTACAAGCTCTATGGCGACGCTGGCCGGGCTGACGAAATCGTGACCCGCAACAAGCCACGCCACCCTGGATTCCTGCCGGGCGGCCAGCAACTCGAGGTCCTGTCGGATGGATGATCTCGAATTGCGCGTGAACGGCATGTCCTATGCCGGCTGGACAGAATTGGGCGTTACCCGAGCAATGGATGCGGTGAGCGGGGCGTTCACCGTTGCGCTGACCGAGCGTTGGGAAGGGCGCGGCGGCATGGCCGCCCAGGTCGAGCCTTGGCCGATCCTGCCTGGCGACGCCTGTGAAGTGCGCTTGGGCGGCGTGCCGTTGGTGGTCGGCTACGTGGACATTTTCCGGCCGTCCTATGGCCCCGAAAGCCACACCATCAACATCCAGGGCCGCGACAAGGCGGCGGACATGATCGACTGCTCGGCTGTGCACAGCCCCGACGAGTGGAAGAACATCGACTTGCTCAAGTTTGCGCAGATCATCGCGCAGCCGTTCGGCATTCCGGTGCGCGCGGACGTTTCGGTCGGCGAGCCGTTCCAGGTCATCAAGCTCAATCAGGGCGAGACAGCATTCGAGGCGATAGAGCGCTACGCCCGGCAACGGAAATTGCTGGCCATGCCGGATGGCGCCGGCGGCCTGCTGCTGACCCGCGCCGGCACACAACGCGCCTCAGTAGCGCTGGTGCAGGGAAAGAACATCAAGGAAGCCTCCGGCTCGATCGATCACTCGCAGCGCTTCAGCCAATACACCGTGAAAGCCCAGACCTCATGGAGCGAGGCGACCGATGGCGAGGCCGAGGCGCACATCGAAGGGGCGGTGACCGATAGCGGCGTGAAGCGCTATCGGCCGATGCTGGTCATCGCCGAGGCGGATGGCACGGCGAACGCCGCGAAAGAGCGCGCTACCTGGGAAGCGAATACCCGAATCGGAAAATCGGCCACAGCCTCGATCACCGTGCAGGGGTGGCGCCAGTACCCGGGTGGCCCGCTGTGGTTGCCGAACATGCTGGTGAATGTCCGCTCGTCCTGGTTGCGCATGGATGGCGAGATGATGATTCGCCAGGTCACATTCACCCGCGACGACGGCGGGACCCAGGCAAAGCTGGACATCGTCAGTCCGCAGGCCTTCGCGCCGGAACCGCCGGATAGCCTTGCCGCCAAGAAGGCCGGCAAGAAAGACGACGACGGCAAGTTGTGGAAAGAAGCCCTCGGCGAGGAGAAGAAGTGAGCATGCAGCAACAGATTCGCACCTTGGGCAACCGGGTGATGATGGCGTTCGCTCGCGGCGTGCTGCGTGCTGTGAACGACAGCGGCGCACGTCAGACGCTGCAGGTCGAGATGCTGCGCGGCGAGCTGCGCGACGGGGTCGAGCGGATGCAGAACTATGGGTTCGCCGCGCACCCGCACACGGGGGCCGACGCGGCCATCTCATTCGTGGCCGGCAATCGCGAGCAGGGCATTGTCCTTGTTGTGGATGACCGCCGCTACCGGCTGAACCTGCAGCAGGGTGAGGTGGCCATGCACGACGATCTCGGCAACAAGATCCAACTGCTGCGCGACCGCGTGCAGATCACGGCAGTCCAGGCGCTGGAGATCGTCGCGCCGGACGTGTCCATCATTGGCAATGTGGCTATCACCGGCACGCTCACCAACAACGGGAAAGACGTGGGTAGCACCCACACCCATCCGGGTACGGGAGAGCCGAACTGATGGCAGATGTTGCGCTTGTCATGACGGAAATGGGCGGCGACCTGCTGCTCGACGGGTTCGACCTGTCCCGCGACGACGGCCTGGAGACCGCCGTCATCATCAGTCTGTTCACCGACCGCCGGGCCGAGCCGGATCAGATTCCGCCAGAGCTGCCGCAGGACGACCTGCGCGGCTACTGGGGCGATGTACAGCCATCCGTCGAGGGCGACCGCACCGGGTCGCTGCTCTGGCTGCTGGCGCGCGAGAAGCAGCTGCCGCAGACGCTGGCGCGGGCCGAGCAATACTGCCGAGACGCCCTCGCCTGGATGGTCGATGACCGCGTCGCCACTCGCATCGATGTGACTGCGTCGTACCTCTCCATGGGGTGGATGCTGATCGTCGTCGACATCTACAGGCCGCAGGGCGAACCGGTGCAGTACCGATACAACTATGAATGGGCGGCCCAATCCGCCAGGAGGGCTGCCTGATGCCGTTCGTCAGACCCTCCCTGACCGAGATCATCGACCGCGTCGTTGCCGACATCAGCACCCGTCTCCCCGGAGTCGCCGGCGCCGTACTGCGCCGATCCTTGCTGGGGATCATTGGGCGGGCCGAGGCCGGCGCGGCGCACCTGCTCTATGGGTATATCGACTGGGTCGCGCGTCAGGCCATACCGGATACCGCCGAGAGCGAGTATCTGCAGCGCTGGGCGGCGATCTGGGGGATCACCCGCAACGCTGCGACCTTCGCCGCAGGCTCGGTCACGTTCACCGGCTCGAACGGTGCGGTGATTCCAGCGGGCACTACCGTTCAGCGTCAGGATGGCGTGCAGTACGCCACCCAGGCTGCAGCAACCATCGCCGGCGGTTCGGCTACCGTCGCCGTCGAGGCGAACATGGCGGGCACGGACGGCAACCTGGCGGCGGGTGCCGCCGTGTTCCTGATCTCGCCGGTTTCAGGCGTGCAATCTAACGCGACGGTGGCGGCCAGCGGCATCGCTGGGGGCGACGACGTCGAAAGCGACGAGCGTCTGCTCGCTCGCCTATTACAGCGCATCCGCAATCCACCCCAGGGCGGAGCGGAGGCCGACTATGTGCTGTGGGCGTTGGAGGTGCCGGGCGTCACGCGCGTGTGGGTCTATCCGATGCAACTGGGGGCTGGCACCGTGACAGTGCTGTTCGTCAATGATGACGACCCGGTGAGCATCATTCCCGATGCCGCCGAGGTGGCCGAAGTGCAGGCGCATATCGATGGGCTGCGGCCAGTCACCGCCGAGGTGTTCGTCGCCGCGCCTACGGCGACGCCGCTGAACATGACCATCGTGCTCGACCCGAACACCGCCGGCGTGCAGCAGGCGGTGCTGGCCGAGTTGCAGGACCTGCTCACGCGCGAGGCCCGGCCCGGCGGGACCATCCTGATCAGCCGGCTGCGCGAGGCCGTATCGATCGCCGCTGGCGAGGGCGATAACTCCATCATCACGCCGGCGGCGAATGTCGTGCATGCGGCCGGGGAAATGGCTGTGCTCGGCACGGTTACGTTCCAGCCGCTCTAAAGGGGAAATCATGCCGCGCACGGCTGCTGAATACCGGGAGCAGCTGAAAGCGCTGCTCCCGCCTGGGTTCGCCTTCCCGCGCGAGCCCGGTACCCGCCTTGAAGATCTGCTCGATGGTATGGCACAGGAGTTGGCCCGCATTGATGCGCGCGGTGAACGGTTGATCATCGAGGCGAATCCGCTCAGCACCAGCGAATTGCTGGCCGACTGGGAGCGCGTCGCGGGGCTGCCGGACAACTGCGCCGGCACGCTCGAAACGACCCTGCAGGGGCGTCGCAACGCTTTGATATCGAAGCTCACAGCCACCGGCGGCCAGAGCCCGGCCTACTTCATCGAGGTGGCACGAGTACTCGGCTTCGACGTCACCCTCAGCGAATTCCGCCCCTTCCGCGCCGGCCGATCGCGCGCCGGTGACCCGCTGACAAATGGCGACTGGGTTCATACTTGGCGGGTCAACGCGCACGCGACGACGATCATCGAGTTCCGCGCCGGGAACTCCGCCGCAGGTGAGCCGCTGCGGTCCTGGGGCAATGACATTCTCGAGTGCAAGCTCAATCAGCTGAAGCCTGCACATACGATCGTGCTCTACGGCTATGGCTATGGCATCACGCTGTCGGTGAGCGACGCCACGTTGATCGACGACAGCCTGCCAGAGCTGTCGGTGAGCGATGCCACGTTGATCAATGACAACGTGCTAGAGCTGTCGGTGGGCGATGCCACGTTGATCAATGACAACGTGCCAGAGCTGTCGGTGAGCGATGCCACGGTTGACGATCCCGAAGAAGAACCTGTCGCGCCGGGTGCCTTGATGACATCCGGGGCTCAGCTCCTCGATGTCGCCAGTGGCACGCAGGTACAGCTCAAATCGGTCAACTGGTTCGGCGCCGAGGGGACCAACCACACGCCGCACGGCACCTGGGCCAGGCGCTATACCGACATTCTCGACCAGGTCGCGAGTTGGGGCTTCAACTGCCTGCGCATTCCGTTTTCGGGCGATATCGTCGGCGCGACTCCGCCGCCGACCGCGTTCGATGCGGATCTCAACCCGGAGTTCGTCGGTTTGTCCGCCCTAGACATCCTCGACCTGATCGTCGATTACGCTGCCGGCAAGGGGCTGTACGTGGTGCTCGACCACCACCGGCGTCACGCCGGCAATGGTGCCGATGGCGCTCCAACCGATGCCGGCTATAGCGAAGCGGCGTGGCACGCCACCTGGACCGCGATGGCCCAGCGCTATGGCAGCGTGGCCAACGTGGTCGGCGCCGACCTGCACAACGAACCGCACGAGCTGACCTGGGACGCCTGGGCGACCCTGGCCGAAGCCTGCGGCAACGCCATCCATGTTGTAGCGCCGCACTGGTTGATCATGGTCGAGGGCGTCGGTGCGATCGGCGACGACCACTACTGGTGGGGCGGCCAACTCGCTGGCGTGGCCAGCCGGCCGGTGGTCCTGGCCCAGGCCAACCGCTTGGTCTACTCGCCGCACGAGTACGGGCAGTCCGTCGGCTCGCAGACCTGGCTGGCCTACGACGGCCAGACGCCGCCGGCCAACTGGCCGCTGAACCTGTATGGGGTCTGGCACGACCATTGGGGATTCATCGCCGAGCAGGGGATCGCGCCGATCTGGATCGGCGAGTTCGGCGGACATTACGGACTGGACGGCGGCGGCAACCTGACCAAGCCCCATGCGGCTTACGAGACCCAGTGGACCCAGGAGCTGGTCAAGTACCTCGGCGGCGATTTCGATGGCGATGGTCAGCGTGATCTGCCCAGCAGCCAGACCGGCCTGTCCTTCGCCTACTGGTCGCTCAATCCTAACTCGGGCGACACCGGTGGGCTGCTCCAGGACGATTGGACCACGCAGCAGCAACCCAAGCTGGCCCTGCTCGAGCCCTTGCTCACCGCTCCAACACCAACCACGGGCGAAGCCCTGGTCGACGACGATAACGAACCGCTCGTCGACGACGACGACACCCCGCTTGAGGACGATTGATGGCACGCAAGACTAGTGCGTTCGGCGCGGCCAGCGCAGTAACCGAAACAACAGAATTCCTGGTACGCGAGGGCGGCAACAAGCGCCTGTCCAGATCCACGCTGCAGACGTTTATCGAATCGCTTCTGCCGGCTGCGGGCGAGGACGGCCGCGAGGTCGAGCTTCAGGCCAGCGCAACCCATATCCAGTGGCGCTACACGGGGGGCTCGGCTTGGGCCAACCTTGTCGCTCTGTCGGCGATCACTGGTGAGGGCGGTACCGATGGTCGCGAGGTCCAGCTACAGAGGACTGCGACCCACATCCAGTGGCGTTATGCAGGAGAGGTGACATGGACGGACCTCGTCGCTCTGGCCGACCTCACGGGACCGGCCGGCACCGGCCTGACCAATCGCGGCGCGTGGGTGTCCGGCGCGGACTACTCCGCCGGTGACTATGTGTTTGCAGTCGGCACGAACGGCAACAGCATGTTCATCTGCCAGTCCGCTGAGACGTTCACCTCGACCACCGAGCCGCTCAGCGACAGCTCGAGCTGGGTGGAATTCACCGCCCCGGCCGGTGCGGATGGCCGTGAGATCGAGTTGCAGGCCAGCGGTACAGCTATCCAGTGGCGCTACAGTGGTGGCAGCACCTGGACGGACCTAGTGCCGCTGTCGGAGCTGAAGGGGGCCGATGGCGTCGGCATTCCGACCGGCGGTATGGCCGGCCAATTTCTGGCGAAGGCCTCGCCTGAAGACCATGACGCGGAGTGGGTCGATGCGCCGCCTGGCGGCGGTTCCTCAACCCTGATCGGTATGTTGGCCGCCAACAGCGCGAACCAGGCAACCACAATTGCCGAACTGGTCAACGTCACAGTCGAAACCGGCAAGGTTTATCAGTTCCGATTCCTCGCCGAGGTCAAGCCTACATCCACCTCGATCGGTTTGAAGTGGGGCTTCACGGGCTCATTCGGCTCCCAGTTCATTCAGGCCCTGGCGAGCTATCGGGAAAGCGCATCCGGGTCGACCCAGAAAGCCCTGCGCGCCAAGGCGGACATCGCGACCTTTGCCAGCTCGGAGGCTGGCAATGATGGAAACCTGATTGAAATTAAGGGGCTAGTGCACGTTATCACAGGCGGCACCTTTGGCATCGGCTATGCGGTCAGCACCCAATACGACTACGCCGGCATCACGCGCGGCGCTTCCCTGGTGCTCGAACCCATCGGCGCCGTTTCCCTGACTTGAGGACCTGAATATGGCTCGCAACGCTGTTTTTGTCGTCACGCTGTCGGCTGCCTCGACGCAGACGGTCACCGTCAACTACGAAACCGTGCCCGACACGGCCATGCCGCCGGAGGATTTCACCGCCACCAGCGGCACCCTGACGTTTGCGCCAGGGCAAACCAGCAAGACGGTTACAGTGCCGGTTCGCACATCAGACGCTGGCCAGCCGCAGGAGACGTTCAGTCTGGTCCTGAGCGACCCGGTCGATGCCACGATTGCCGATGGTTCCGGGCTCTGTACGCTGCCGGGTGACGTGGTGGTCGATGTCTACCTCGACCGCTTCAACATCCTGTATACCGCACTGCACGAACCCGCCAACGGCTATTTCGGTCCGCCCAGTGGCGCGAAGGCCCGCACGATCCCCTATCACTGCCCGGAAACCCTGATCAACGAAGCCCCTGACTACGGGCACGAGTCCGTCTCCGAGACGGCCTCGTTCTGGGTCGGGCTGGAGGCCTGGAAAGGGGCGCTGTCGAACGACTGGAGCGGCTACGCGGCGGCCTGGAGTTCGATCGAGGCGAACTACATCCCCAGCGCGGCCAACCAGCCGACCGGCGCCTACACGCCCGGCAGTCCAGCCACCTACCAACCCGAGGGTGATTTGCCCAGCGCCTACCCGACGCTGCCCAATACCGGCGCGCCGGTGGGTGTCGATCCGCTCTATGCCGAGCTGCAGACCACCTACGGCAATGGCCGCATGTACCTCATGCACTGGCTGATCGATGTCGATGGCGTATACGGCTATCACAATGGCGACGGGGGTGAGACAGGCGTCTACATCAACAACTACTCGCGGGGTCTACAGGAATCCTCGTTCGAGACCGTGACCCATCCTTCCTGGGAGGATTTCAGTTTCGGCAGTGCCTACGGCTACCTGCCATTGTTCAACAAGAATCAGCCTATTTATCCGGAGGCTCCGTTCAAGTACGGGCCGCAGTGGCGTTATACCGCGGCGCCGGACGCCGAAGCACGGGTCGTCCAGCATGCCTACTGGGCACACAAGTTCGCGGCGGCGGCTGGCTCGGCATCGAGCGTGGCCACGCAGGACGCCAAGGCGAAGAAAATGGGCGATTACCTGCGCTATGCGCTGTTCGACAAGTACTACCGCAAGATTGGCGATTACACCGAGGCAGCCACGTCCGATGCCCCGTATGACTCCTGCCACTACCTGGTGAGCTGGTACGCCTCCTGGGGCGGCGAGATCCCGGCCACGGTCGGCGCGGAGCCGACCTGGGGCTTCCGGATCGGCAGCTCGGAAGCCCACCAGGGTTATCAGGCGCCCGACATCGCCTATTTCATGGCCACCGGCGGGGGCGGCTACACCCCGCAATCGCCGTCGGCCGGCGATATCTGGCTGGGTTCGCTGTACCGCCAGATCGAGATGCTGCGCTGGCTGCAGTCGCCAGAGGGCCCCATTGCCGGCGGCGTGTCCAACTCTTGGAAGGGGCGGTACGAGACGCCGACCGATGGCCGCCAGACCGCCAGGTTTTACGGCATGTTCTATACCTATGCGCCAGTCTGGCACGACCCGCCCAGCAACAACTGGTTCGGCTTCCAGGTCTGGGGATTGCAGCGCTCCGCCGATCTGCTGCTGGAGGTTGCCGACAAGACCAGTGCGTTGGCCGTTGAGATCCGCCCGAACCTGGAAATCCTCCTGGACCGCTTCATCAACTGGACGCTTGACCACGCCACGCTGACCGAAGGGGGCAGCTACTCGCTACCCTCGACTCTGTCCTGGGTATCTGCGACCAAGGTGTCCGGTCAGACGGCTACTGCGCCGAACCTTGAGGGCGTCTACGAATACCTGCCCACCCTCGACTGGGACGGTACCGGCAGCTACGCCGCCTTCTGGAGTGCCTCGACCGTTCCGAACCCGAGTCTGCACTGCTCGGTCGTCGAGTCCGGCGTGGATCTTGGCGTCGCGGCCTCGCTCTCGCGCCTGCTGATCGAGTATGCCGAGGCCAAGCGGCGGATGGGCAAGTTCACCACGGCGATTCCAGGCGGCAGCCATACCGCCCAGGACTGCTACACCCTGGCCCGTGAACTGCTGGACCGCACCTGGACGTTGTTCAAGGACAGCAAGGGGCTCACGCGCGAAGAGGACCGCGCCGACTACACCCGCTTCGCCGATCCGGCCTACGTGCCCGCGACATTCAGCGGGACGATGCCCAACGGCGATGCCATTGCCGCCGGCGCCACCTTCATCTCGATCCGCTCGTTCATGGAGGACGACCCGGATTGGCCGCAGATCCAGGCCTATCTCGCCGACCCGACGCCGGAAAACGTGCCGACGTTCACGTATCACCGCTTCTGGGCGCAGGCCGAGTACGCCATGGCGTGCGCGGCCATGCACCACTATTTCGGAGATCTGGTCGGGGCCGTTGCATAAGTCGACACCCATTTCATAGGCGCTTGGCGCAGATGATTTCAACACGTGAGGTAGAGGAATGCATCGCATAGACGTCCCGTCGGCGACGGAGAACAGCCAATTCACAGAGGGATCGCCGGTAGGCGGGGTCCCGGCGACGACGGTATCGGCTGCCTGGCTGAACGACGTACAGGAGGAACTGATCAGCATCTTGGTGGCCGCCAACATCGCACCGGTCAAGGGGCAGCAGAATCAGGTCCTGCAGGCGCTCCAGGGGCTGATCGCCGCGGGGCAGCAGAGTAACGCGGGCCAAGTAGCATGGTTCGCCGTCAAGACAGCGCCGGCCGGCTACCTGAAGTGCAACGGCCTGACGATCGGCAAGCCGGGCTCCGGGGCCACTGCCCGGGAGAACGCCGACGTCCTCGCCCTGTACGTCGCGCTCTGGAACGACTGGAGCAATGACATCTTGGCGATTCAGACTTCTGGCGGCGCGCCTACCGGGCGAGGTCCATCCGCCCAGGCGGACTGGGATGCGCTCAAGCGTCTGCCGCTACCCGAAATCCGTGGCGAGGGGATTCGCGCCTGGGATGATGGCCGCGGCGTGGATGCGGGCCGGCAATTCGGCTCATGGCAGAGCGGGCAGATAGAAAGCCACAGCCACAACGCATCGTCCGGCGGCGCCGGGACGCACAGCCATTCAGGCTCCGCTGCGGAAGCCGGCTCGCACAACCACCTGGAGGGGCACAGTATCAAGAGCGACATGGTCGCGCAGTACGGCACGGGAGGGGTCGCGGCCTCCGGCTCCGAGCGCACAGGCTCAAATCAAATCGGGCAGGCTTACACGTCGACCGATGGAGTCCACAGTCACAGCCTGACGATCCTCGCCGCCGGCGACCACTCGCACACAATCAGCGTCGGCAATACCGGCGGCAATGAAACACGAATGCGCAACATCGCACTGAGTGCGTTCATTCGGTACCTGTAGTCGCGCCACTCCTGAAAGCCAATCCCTAGCAACCTGAATGCCCCCAAGCCCGCCCTGTGCGGGTTTTTTCGTTTAGGGCCGACGCTTCTCTGCGCTGCGGCCTGATGCGCTCGACAAGATCGAGGCGCTTGGCGGCCTTGATCACGAAGCTGTTTTCGAGCATGCCTTTGGTGCCCACTTCGAGCTGAGCGTTGCCGAGGAGACGATGCGGCTACTGAAAGCCTCGCTTGCCTCAAGGGGCATTGAGATCTAACCCAACCGGCCGAGGACGACCACTCTCAAGCAAAAACCCGGCGCTAGGCCGGGTCTTTGTGCTGGCGTTTTGGTACTCTCCCGGCATTTCAGCTTGGAGAGTGACGTATGCGAGGGCTGGTAGTTTTAGGGATAGTGGCGAATCTGGCTGGATGCGTTTCGCACAACTACAGCAACCCCGCTACCGAAAAGGCTATTGCTGACCCGGTGCGCGGCAAGCCTCGCCCTTCAGGGCGGTGAAGGATAGCGCGGACGGCGTAGCCGTCCTTGGGTCAGTGCGGCGTCTGCTGCTGTTCGATGTACTGGCGCACGATGGAGATCGGTGCGCCGCCACAAGATGAGGCGAAGTAGGACGGCGACCACAGCACGCCCTTCCAGTAGCGTTTCTGGATGTCGGGCCGTTCCTTGCGCAGCAGGCGGCTGGAAACGCCTTTGAGGCTGTTCACCAGACTGGACACGGCCACCTTCGGTGGGTATTCCACCAACAGGTGAACGTGATCGTCCTCGCCGTCCATCTCGATCAGGCTGGCCTCGAAGTCGGCGCAGACCTTGGCAAAGATGGTACGCAACCGCTCGATGGCATCGCCATCGAACACGCTGCGACGGTATTTCGCCACAAAGACCAAATGGACGTGCATCTTGAAAACGCAGTGCCGCCCGTGCCGTATATCGTTGTCATCGCTCATAGACCAAGAGTATGATTGGGTAATGCAACGCCTTCAAGCCTTCAAATTTGAACTCAGGCCAGACGGCCAGCAGGAGCGGCAAATGCGCCGCTTCGCTGGCTCGTGCCGGTTCGTGTTCAACAAGGCGCTGGCGTTGCAGCAGGAGCGCCACGAGCACGGCGAGAAGAAGCTCGGCTATGCCGGGCTGTGCAAGCGGCTCACGGAATGGCGGCATGATCCGGAGACGGCATGGCTGGCGGATGCGCCGGTTCATCCGTTGCAACAGGCGCTCAAGGATCTGGAGCGGGCCTACGCCAACTTCTTCGCCCAGCGGGCCGACTTCCCGCGTTTCAAGAAGAAGGGGCGGTCCGACAGTTTCCGCTACCCCGACCCGAAACAGATCAAGCTCGACCAGACCAACAGCCGAATCTTCCTGCCCAAGCTCGGCTGGCTGCGTTATCGCAACAGCCGGGACGTGCTGGGGACAGTGAAGAACGTCACCGTCAGCCAGTCCTGCGGCAAGTGGTTCGTGTCGGTCCAGAGCGAGCGCGAGGTTGCGCAGCCCATCCCGAACGGTGGCGCGGTCGGTATCGACCTGGGCGTGGCGCGGTTTGCCACCCTGTCGGATGGCACGTTCCATGCCCCGCTCCACAGTTTCAAGCGACACGAGACGGCCCTGCGCAAGGCGCAGCAGGCGATGGGCCGCAAAACCCAATTCAGCAACAACTGGAAGAAGGCGAAGGGCCGCGTCCAGAAGATTCACTCGCGCATCGGCAACGCCCGCCGCGATTACCTGCACAAAGCCTCAACGACTATCAGCCAAAACCACGCGATGGTGTGTATCGAGGACTTGCAGGTGCGGAACATGTCCAGATCGGCGGCAGGCAATACCGAGAAGCCGGGGAGAAATGTTCGGGCCAAGTCCGGCCTGAACAAATCCATCCTCGATCAGGGCTGGTTCGAGTTCCGCCGTCAACTGGACTACAAGCTGGCATGGAACGGCGGCTGGCTCGTTGCCGTGCCGCCACGGAACACGAGCCGCACCTGTCCGTGCTGCGGGCATGTGTCGGCGGACAACCGCCAGACGCAAGCCAGGTTCGAGTGTGTGGCATGCGGTTTCGAGGAAAACGCCGATGTGGTCGGCGCGCTCAATGTGCTAAGGGCGGGACACGCCCGGTTCGCCTGTGAAGTGAGTGGTGCGGTAATGCCGCCAGCAGCAGGAACCCACCGAGGTGAGTCGGCCCGGGTGGGCTGAACACGGTAGGAATCCCCTTCCTTTCCGCCCTTCGGGCGGCGAGCGTCAGCGAGAGGGAGGGGAGGATGTCAACTGTATAAGGAAGGATATGTGAGCCCTTCGTATACATATGGGGATAAATTTCTGAAAAAAAACGATAAAGCCGATGAAAACGGTGCGCCTTCTGAGCTTTCTTATAAGAAAGCTTACGTAGGCAAGCAGTCAGAACTTGCCAACGCCACGCTAGATTTAAACGATGATTCTACAGAGAAGGTAGTTGCTATGAATGATCAAACAGAAATTCCTAGTAGTTCCCTGAGCTGTGATCTAGTTGGAGACTTGGCAAAAGCTGTAATGAATAATCGGCAGATTGGAACTTCAGCGCAGCGGGTAATTGAACTTGGTGGCGGAAGCGAGCTGATGAAGCTGTTAGTAATTATGGCTTATGAAAGTCCTGCTTATTCGGTTATAGACAATCAGGAGCGGGCTGCAGTCGAATTTCAAAGCAAAATATATTTAATGTGTATAAAAGGGCGAAAGTAACGCCGCAAGTAACTGTTAATTCCGCTCCAGCGGGTTTTTTATTCGCTGACGCCCGGCCCTGTGCCGGGCTTTTTTATGCCCGGAGGAAACCCTGTGAGTCTTTCCGAGATCCGCGCCGCAGCCATTGCCCCGGCGCTCGCGCTGCTGCCGGGGCGGATGAATAGCCCCCAGGCCGAGGCCATGCTGCTGGCCATCGGATTGCAGGAGTCCGCGTTCCGCCACCGCCACCAGATCGGCGGACCCGCCCATGGCTACTGGATGTTCGAGCGTGCCGGCGTGCTCGGCGTGCTAGTGCATCCGCAGAGTCGTCCGCATGCCCTGGCAGTCTGCGAGGCGCGTGGCGTCGAGGCGTCGGCCAGTGCCGCCCATGCCGCCCTGAAGCACGACGATGTGCTGGCCGCCGGCATTGCCCGCCTACTACTGTGGACCGATCCGGCACCGCTGCCGGCGGTTGGCGAGATGGCCAGAAGCTGGGACCTGTATGTCCGGACGTGGCGGCCCGGCAAGCCGCACCGGAACCGCTGGGATGCCTGCTATGCGCAGGCCATGGATGCACTGGCCGGGGAGCTGCTGGCATGAGCCTGCTGTCCGCCGCCACGGCACTGCTGCCGACGATTTCGGGGCTGCTCGATCGCGTCATCCCCGACCCGCAAGCCAAGGCCCAAGCGCAGATCGAGTTGCTCAGGCTCCAGCAGGACGGGGCGTTCAGGGAGCTGGACGCGGCGCTGCAGACGAGCCTCGCACAGGCGAAGATTAACGAGATCGAGGCGGCGAGCCAGTCCGCATTCAAGTCGGGTTGGCGGCCGCTGGCCGGCTATGTCTGCGTGGGCGGGCTGGCCTACGAGTTCCTGCTGCGCCCGCTGTTGCCCTGGGTGCTGACGGTGGCCGGCGTGCAGGACGTGCCGCCGCTGCCGTCGCTCGACGACGTGCTCTTCGAACTGCTGTTCGGGATGCTCGGCCTCGGGACGCTGCGAACGCTGGAACGGCGGCAGCGAGTGAGTGCTTTGTCGAAGTAGGGGATTTTGGTGCCCGGACGGGCGAGGAGGGAGGCGCTTAGCCTGCTTGGGAACACGAAATCCATGCGCAAAACCTCCTCTGGAGGCCGCATTCTTCCGTTTGCAAAAACGCCGAAAAATCTATATTTTGCACTCCATGAATTCGAGCTTTTCCATTGAAAATCATTATGTTGCGAGTCTTTCGCTCGCTGCATGGGGTGCAAGGGGTCGAGTGTTCGAATCACTCCGTCCCGACCAAAAAATATAGGAAATCCAGCCACTTAGCGGTGGCTGGATTTTTTTATGTGCAATGGTTTTTGCGAGTGTCCCAAATTTGCCCACTTTTTGCCCCACCTGTGTTTTTAAGGGGCCAAAGAGCTCTTTAGCCCGGATTTCTCATGAAGTTGGCAGGTGTGGCCGGTGAAGCCTCGGTGTACCAACAACCTGCTTTCCATCGCTCAAGGTTGAGCGTTTTTTATTCAATTCCTGCGTATTAGACGCACCAACCCCTTCCCCCCATTGCGCCGGGCCGGGGGCGCCCGCCTGTTCAGGTCGGCTTGAGGCGGGCAACCAGCCCCGCAAAGAGTTCCTGATGCGCATAGGCCTCGCTGATCAGGACACGGATGCGCCGACTGTTGCGAATGATCACCGCGCCGATCTTGAGCAGTTTCAAGCGCAGGTTATGGATGCTCATGCGCACCAACGCGGTGCCCTGGAGATGATCGCGCAGGCGTTCGAACAGCACATAGGCAAAGGCCGACAGCATCAGCCGCCACTGGTTGGTCTACCAGCGCGGGCTGGAGGTGCGGTCGGCGAACAGATCCAGCTGTTGGTCCTTGATGCGATTCTCCATGTCGCCACGGCCGCAGGAGTCTTCGTAGTAGTGCCGGGCGGCATCCTCGGCAAAGCGGGACACGACGATGAAGCGTGGATTGGCCCCCTGCTCGCCATGTTCCAGGCGCGACACGACCAGGCGACGCTTGCGCCAACTACCGGCCTGATAGAGGAATCGATACACGCCGGACATCTTCTGCCCGGTTGCCTGGTGGGCCTCGGCGACTGCTTGCATGGCTGGCGCCGCCATCCGCTGCAGGCGGGTGTTGCGGGCCAGGCCCAGCACATAATCCACCTGCTGGCAGTCACACCAGTCGAGCAGGCGATGCCGGCAAAAACCGCCGTCACCGTGGAGCACGATGCGGGTCTCTGACCAGAAGCGGCGAATGAACTTGACCAGCAGTGCGAGGATGGCCCAACTGTGTCGGGCACCATCGCTGTTGCTCGGGCGCAAATAGCTCACCAGCAGATGGCGACCACAGAACACATAGAGCGGCAGGAAGCAGTAGTGGTCGTAATAGCCATGAAAGAAGCGGCCTTCCTGATCGCCATGCACCGGCATATCGGTCGCATCGAAGTCGAGCACGATCTCGGCCGGTGGCTGGGCATGCTGGGCGATGAAGTGCTCCTACAGCAGGCGATGGGCTTGCACCACCGTTTCGCGATCGGCTTGCTACTCGAGGCGCCCCAGGGTGGACTTGCCGGCCAGCGGTTGCAGGCGGTTGAGCGCAGTCTGCAGCGCGTAGTCATGGCGCAGGCCGTCATGATCGTTGAGGTCCTCGTAGCCGGCGGCCAGTGCGTAGATGCGTTGGGCAAGCAGCATCGACAAGGGGTGCTGGATACGGCCAGGATCACGTCGATCGGGAACGATCCTGGCCAGGTGGCGGGTCAAGCCATGTTGCCGGTCGACCTCGCGCAGCAGCAGCAAGCCCGCATCCGAGGTGATGTGACCCCCGGAGAAAGAGGCCTCGACGAGGCGGCGAGAGAGAGGCGAAAAGTGGAGTTTTTCTGGTAGCATTTTGCGTGCGGCTGAAGACTTATGGGGCTCTGTTTGGCGACAAGAATCATAAGGCTTTCAGCCGTTTCTGTTTATGCGGTCATGAGAAATCCGGGTTAGGTAACTCATGAAAAACATTGTCCAACGAGTTCATAACACTTTCCTGTGCGAAAGTTGCCCTCTATTGAGGTTTGCAGACAAGCGACTTGAGATAGAAAGCCTGCCTTTGTGCAAGTAGCCACGGTGGCAGACATCAAGCCTGCAGGGTAGGAGACCAGCCCAATATGCGCTTAGCTTTCTCGTTACTGACGGTCGGGTTGTCCTGAGTGATATTGAAAATACCACTTTGCTCCGTCTGCAACGCCAGCAGTGCGGCGCGCGCAGCGGCTTGTACGTGCACAGGGCTAGTGCCGTTCGGCTCGTCGGTGCCAGTGTCAGGCCCGTACAACTGGCCATAGCGCAAGACGGTTCCGTTCAATGTAGGCTCGCCCAGCACTTGCTGTTCCAAGGCCGCCACACCACCCACGCTTACGCCACGGCTGCCTTGTGCCTCCACGTCCAGAGGATGGGTTTCCAGGTAAGGCGTGTCGCCTGGACGATAGGCCCAGGCGATGCTTTGAGCTATCAGGCGGACGGCGCCAGCAGCTCGAGCGGCGGCTACCAGATTACGCGTCCCTTCTGTACGGATACGTGCGTTGTTCTCGACCGCTTTTGCCATCAAGTCAGGACTCAAGCCACGAGGCAGATCTGTCAGTTGATGAATAACAGCCCATGGCTTTATGCGGACCAACACTTCTTTTAAACGCTCGGCGTCATAGACATCGACCACCACCGCCGTAGCACCTGTGGCTTCAATGTCCTTCAGTTTTTCGGGGCGACGGGTAGCGCCATACACGCTGTAGTCCGCGGCGACCAGGAGTTTCAGCAGGGCTTTGCCGATTACACCGGATGCGCCGGCTACGAATATTTTACGCGACATTGCACGTGTCTCCTTGCGATTTCATTGGAAAGGAAGCAGGCCACTGGCCGGGACTTCGCTCCAGCATCTTAGCCGCTGCCCTTAATTCCCCTAGGGGCCAAAAAACACGAAATAGACCATGACAAGAAGGCTGTGTCCTGGAGCGCTAAGTGTAGTGGTCTAATTCTCGTAGACACTTCGATAGGGGATGATCATCCCCAACGAGGATCTGAAAGCCATGACATGAACCGCCCCGGGTTTCCCGGAGGCTCCAACTCTTGAGAGGATGGAGGCATGAAGACAGCAACGAAGTATTCCCCTGAAGTCCGGCAGCAGGCGGTTCGTATGGTGCTCGAGCATCAGGACGAGCACGAGTCGCAGTGGGCGGCGATCCATTCCATCGCGGCGAAGATCGCTTGCACGGCTGAAACGCTGTGCCGCTGGGTAAGGCAGGCCGAATGCATTGTGGGTATCGGCTTTCACCTATGTGTCGACCTGGCAGGGCTTCGTCTACGCGGCCTTCGTTATCGAGGTCTTCGCCCAGCGGATCGTCGGCTGGAAGGTCTCCGGTTCGGCACGTACCGACTTCATGCTGGATGCCCTGGAGCAGGCGCTGTATGCCCGTCATCCGGTATAGGGCGGGCTGATCCATCACAGTGATAGAGGGGTGCAGTCTGTCTCGATCGCTACACCGAGTGCCTGGCCGAAGCCGGGATCGAGCCGTCGGTGGGCAGCGTGGGCGACTCCTATGACAATGCCTTGGCCGAGACCATCAACGGACTCTACAAGGCCGAAGTGATTCATCGCCAGTCCTGGAAGAACCGCGAGGCCGTGGAACTGGCCACGCTGACCTGGGTGGACTGCTACAACCACCGTCACTGCTGGAACCGATCGGCAACATCCCGCCGGCGGAAGCTGAAGCGGCGTATTATCGACAACTCGACGAGTCAGCCCTGGCGGCATGACTCACACGAACGAGCCTCCGAGATTCCCGGGGCGGTTCAACATCACGTATCCGTAGACGCTTCGACACCGCCTTCAAACTGCAGGTGGTGCAGATGATCAGAGACCAAGGCCTGAGCGTGGCGCAGGTCTGCCATGATTTGGATCTAGTGGACAGTGCGGTCCGCCGCTGGCTGGCCCAGTACGACGCCGAGCAGGCGGGTTAGCCCGGCCAGGGCAAGCCGTTGACCGCAGAGCAACGACGCATTCGGGAGTTGGAGCGGGAAAATCAGCGGCTACGCGAGGATGTATCGATCCTAAAAAAAGCATCGGCCTTCTTCGCCCGGGCACTGAAGTGATCCAGCAGATGATCGATCAGTGGCAGGAGAAGGTCGAAACGTCCCGACTGTGTCGGCTTTTGGGCGTGAGTCGCTCGGGCGTGTATGCCGCACGCCATCGCTGGCGAGCCGCACGGGCCTGCCCCCTTAGCGCCCCGTTGCAGGTTGCCTTCCAGGCCAGTGGTGGCAACATGGTAGTCGCCGGCTGAGTGCGAGCCTGAAGGCCCTGGGCCTGCGTGCGGGTCGTCACCGCGTGCGACGCCTGATGAAGCAGCACGGCCTGAAGGCGCTGGAAGCGTAAGTTCGTCCATACCACCGACAGCCGACATGAGTGGCCGATAGCCGACAACCTCCTGGCTCGACGCTTTAACCAGCAAGCCCTTGACCAGGGGTGGGTAGCCGATATCACCTACATCCGTACCGAGCGCGGCTGGCTGTACCTGGCGGCCGTGCTGGACCTGTACTCACGCAAGATCGTGGGTTGGGCGATGGCTCCGAACATGCCCGCCGAGCTGGTCTGCACGGCGCTGCAAATGGCCATCTCGCTACGCCAGCCCAAGCCTGGGCTGATCGTGCACACCGACCGTGGTAGCCAGTATGCCAGCCAGGCCCACCGTGACTTACTGACTCGCCATGGCCTGGTCGCCAGCATGAGCCGCAAGGGAAACTGCTGGGATAACGCCGTCATGGAGCGGTTCTTCCTGAACCTGAAGATGGAAAGGGTCTGGCAGCGCTGCTACGCCAATCCGGCCGAGGCCGTTGCCGACATCACTCATTACATCGTCGCCTTCTACAACACCCACCGGCTGCACTCCACCCTCGGCTATCGATCGCCAGCCGACTACGAAAAGGCCACTACCTGAAATCCCCTATCTCGGTGCCCACCAAAACTTGACCACGACAAAGTCCACCCGACTCTGTGTCAGAGCAACTTTCTTGTCGTGTTCGAGTTGTCAAATCTTGTCCCTTAAATAGGTGAGGGGATCGGTCTAAATTCGCTTCACTCGACACACGTTGCAGCCTGATCAAAGCGTTGGCTGGTGTTTTAGCCCTGAGTGAGAAGCTGACATGCCCTCATACCCGTCATGGAAATTAGCCCTGTTATCTGCTCGTGTTGCATTGGCTAGCGCCTTTATCTCGGCTGTTTTGATCGGCTGGGGTTGTGGGGCCCAATGGGTTAGCCCGGCGTGTCGTGGGGCAGCATGCAAGGCTTTTATCCGCACGTGGCCAAGTTGGCACCCTGGGCGCCTGGCATGACGGTGCCAGCGTTGGCTTGGTTCATCAACATTCTGGAGGCGGTGCTTGGCGTTCTCCTCCTGGCAGGTGTTCAGCTTCGACGGACTGCTTGGGCCAGCGGTGTTCTGTTACTGCTGTTCGCCGTCAGCATGGCAGTGTTTCAAAGCTTGAAGCTGGCTTTCAACTTTAGCGTCCTGACCTGCAGCGCCTGCGCTTTCCTCGTCTGCTTGGCCGCCGACACACCACGCATCGTCGAACCGGATGCTGTACGCCGCACACACGTTTGAGATTTTCCACTTCACACGAGAGATCCAAGAATGAACCCTATTACCCAACGGCAGGCATGGAACACACTGTTCGCAGACCCTGAGCTTGGTGCTGGAAATTTTCTGACCAAGTCGGTAGCAGCCTATGGTCAGTCGGATGCTGATTTTCTGTTCTTGGAGAAAGCTTTCGTGGGCCCCAGCGGTGAATCGCACCAAGCCTTCTCCCTGGACAGCTTGTACCAGCAGGTGAAGGAGTTGGCAGGGTGGTACCTGAGCCAAGAAGGGATAGATGCAGGCGGTCACGTATGCCTGTATCTAGGCGACGGCGTTCCATCTTTCCTGCATTTTCTAGCGTTGGGAACCTTGGGTTGTGTTCCGGTACTCATCAATGGCCACCTGCGCGCTGACATTGCTCTGCTGTACGCACGGCGTAACCGTTTCGATACCTTTGTGTTCGATGAAGAGACTCGCTCGCGCTGGAATCTGGATGCAGAGCTTGAGGGTCTGAATGTTCTAGACGCCCATTTCCAAGAAGGCTCGTCGGTCTCTTTCCTGCCAGTTCCCGAGCAAGGCTGGCCGGTGGAAAGACAGGCCGAAGACATCATCATGGTATGCCACAGCTCAGGCACTACTGGCATTCCGAAGGCCGTGCTGTTTGGTCATGAGCAGTTCTTCAACGGCAAACGGGAGCGGCTGCGCAGCTATATAGAAAGGCCGGACGACAAACTGGCAACGGCTATGCCGCCGACCCATGCTGCAGGTATCAGCTACCTGATGACGGCTGTGATGCTGCAGCTGCCGACCTTGTCGCTCAACACCCAGACGGGGCCAGTACTTGCGAGCCTGCTGGCCAGCTTTCAGCCCACTATCGTGACCGCGTTTTCGCAGAGTTATGCGTCGCTTGCCGAACTGAATTTGCCCGATGGCTATCTGAACAGCATCCAGCGTTTTTACAACACTGGTGATACGGCACACGAGGTGCATATCCGGTCGCTGCTGCGTCTGGCCCCCGAGGCTCGATTCACTGACATGTTCGGTGCTTCCGAACTGGGTATGTCACAGTTTTTCAAGGTTTCTCGCGAGGGCAGCGTGGCCAGTAAGCGCACTGTAGGCCATGCTGCGAGCTATGCACGCTGCGATATTCTTTCGCCGCAGGGCGAGCCGTTGCCAGATGGCACGGCAGGCTACTTCGGTGTGCGTTCTCCTACTGTCACACCCGGCTACTACGGCCAGCCACATCTGACTGCGCTGACTGAGCTGAACGATTACTGGCTGACAGGCGACGTTGGTTTGCGCATGGCCAACGGCGAGTTCGTTCACTTGGATCGTATCGTGGATACGGTGCCGAGTAATCTGGGCGTACAAGCCTATACGCTGCTACTAGAAGAACATCTGCTGACGTTGCCGGGTGTATTCGACGTCACTGTAGTAGGCGTGTCTCGGGGGCCTACCCGTGAAGAGGCGGTGCTGATACTGGTACGGGCGCAGGAAGCGGGCGTGGATGCTGAAGATGTGCTGCAGCATGCCATGAGTTGCTACCCCTTCCAGGGCCGTGGCGAGCTGCCAGGCTATACCGTTTGTGCCGGCGTTCTAGCGGATGCCTACGCGCTGCCGGCCGGCTCGACCGGAAAGATACTCAAACGCCAGATACGCGAGAACTTCTGGAGCTGGCAGCGCGACTTCGACGAAGGCGATTGTTCAGTGCTGCGCGAGTTGGTATGGAACCATTCGCTGCGTGACCTGCCGCTAGCGACTACCCCCATCAGCCTGCTGGAATATCTACAGCCATGAGTACTGTCATGAGTGAGCAAAGCACTGCTTTGGAGGTGGCCTTCCAGACCCGGATCGACCGAGGCGATAAAATCGAGCCTCAGGACTGGATGCCTGGAGGCTACCGTAGCACGCTGTTGCGGCAAATTTCTCAACATGCCCACTCTGAATATGTAGGCATGTTGCCGGAAGGTTTCTGGATTACGCGCGCGCCCAGCCTACATCGGAAGTGCGTTTTGCTGGCCAAGGTTCAGGACGAAGCAGGTCATGCGCAATATCTGTACAGCGCGTTGGAAAGTTTGGGCATGGATCGCGATGTCGCTTATCAGGAGCTTCTGGCAGGGCGTGCTAAGTACCTGAATATTTTTAACTATCCAGCGCTCACTTGGGCAGACGTGGGCATGATTGGCTGGCTAACCGACGGTGCTGCGATTGTAAATCAGGTACCGCTGTCGCGCGGCTCTTATGGCCCTTATGCACGCGCCATGGTGCGGATCTGTCAGGAGGAAAGCTTTCACCATCGGCAAGGTTTTGACCTGATCCGCGTGCTGGTAGAAGGCACACCCGAACAACGGCTGATGGCGCAGCAGGCACTGGACCGTTGGTGGTGGCCGACTTTGATGGTGTTCGGTCCGCCAGACGCAGACTCACCTCACTCCCAACAGTCGATGAAGTGGGGCATCAAGCTTTACTCCAACGATACCTTGCGTCAGAAGTTCATTGACCAGACGGTGCCGCAGATTCATTACCTGGGACTGAGCGTGCCTGACCCGGCTTTGCATCTGGATCCACAGACCGGCCATTACCAAAGCGGGCCTATAGATTGGTCCGAATTCCGCCGCGTGATCATGGGTGAGGGGCAGTGCAATCAGCACCGCCTCAATAGTCGGCGGGAGTCTTGGAGACAGGGAGCATGGGTGCGCGAGGCAGCTGCCTGTCATGCCGCGAAGCAGGCCGTTCCTCACAAGGAGGTTGAGCATGCCGAATGAATTGAGCACTTGGGAAGTATTCGTGCGCAGCCAGAACGGTATTGCCCATCGCCATATCGGCAGCGTTCAGGCTAGCGATTCGGTGATGGCCTTGCAGTATGCGCGCGACGTTTATACCCGGCGCGACAACTTTGTCAGCCTGTGGGTAGTGGCTTCTGAGCACGTGATCAGCAGCGCCGGTCAAGACTTGGCCGCCTGGTTCGAAACCGCACACGACAAGGATTACCGGCAAGCTACTTATTACCCGGTTCCCCAAGGAGTGCAGCATCTATGAATGCTCCGGAGCGTACCGGCACATCGCTGCCAAACTACCTTTTGCGCCTGGGTGACAGCGCGTTAATCATCGCGCAACAGCTATGTGGCTGGTGCGGGCATGCGCCAACGATTGAGGAGGATGTTGCGTTGAGCAATATCGCACTCGATTTGCTAGGTCAATCCAGACTATGGCTGGAGTACGCAGGAGCCAACATGGCCCCTGCCCAGGATGAAGATGACCTGGCCTACCGCCGCGACGCGCACCAGTTTCGAAACGTGCTGTTGGTCGAGCAACCCAACGGAAACTTTGCAGATACCCAGGTTCGGCAATTTCTGTTCGACAGCTGGCATTGCCTGCTCCTCACCGAATTGTCTCGCTCGACGGACACTCAGATAGCGGCCATTGCGACCAAGGCGCGTAAAGAAGCCGCCTACCATCTTCAGCATAGTAGCCAGTGGATAGTACGCCTGGGTGATGGCAGCGCGCGAAGCCATCGATATGCCCAACGTGCACTGGAGCTATGCGCTGACTATGTGGGTGAACTATTCGAGATGGATGCAATTGACCTGGAAATGGTCAATGCCGGCATCGGCGCTGACATGGCCGCGCTGCAACCGCAGTGGCAGGCCTACGTTGAGCAGGTTCTGGCGGCAGCCAATCTGGTCTATCCGGCAAATCCGATCAATCGTCGGGGCGGCAAACTCGGCCAGCACAGCGAACTGCTGGTGGAAGTGCTGATGCAAATGCAGCACCTGGCACGCAGTTATCCGGGTGCGCAATGGTGAACCTTTTTCAGCCGGTCGAAGACCAGCAGGCCACTGCAAGTATCTGGGCACTGCTGACTGAAATACCCGATCCAGAAATGCCTTATATATCGATCGTGGACCTAGGCATTGTTCGCGAAGTGCGCTGGCAACTTGAGGCGCTGAACGTGGTACTAACCCCGACCTATAGCGGCTGCCCCGCGCGCCGTGAAATCGAGCGAAGCATCCGTGATGCGCTCGGCCAGGCAGGTGTCGAGGCGTTGTATATCGAGACTCGATTGCATCCGGCTTGGACCACTGAGTGGATCAGTGCGCAGGGACGAGAAAAGATGCGCGGCGCAGGTGTCGCGCCGCCTCTAGCAGCGACTCAGGAGTGGCAGACGTTGACGTTCTGGCCTAACCCACGTGCGGCGGCGCAACCGCCATGCCCGCACTGCGGCCATACCAATACCCGGATGCAAAATGAGAGTTCGGGCAGCCGCTGTAAGGCCCTTTATCACTGCGATTCCTGCCGAAACCCATTCGAGTATTTCAAGAGCTTTTGACTTCAAGGGAATAACTATGTCGCAGTTCTTTGCACTGACGCTCGCCGATGTACGTCGCGATACGCCAGACAGTCTTGTACTTACGCTTGAGGTTCCCGAAGAGCATCGGGCACGGTTTGCTCACAGGGCAGGGCAGCACTTGACGTTGCGTACTTGGGTGGAAGGGCAGGAATTGCGCCGCAGCTATTCGCTATGCAATGCGCAGGGTGATGTGTCTCCTCAATTGGCTATCAAGCGCGTTGCCGGAGGTAGATTTTCCGAGTGGGCACACCGATATATGCAAGCTGGTGCGCTGATAGAAGCAATGCCGCCCTCGGGAAGTTTCGGCCTGGACCTGCCGTCAGGCGCGCGCCGCCATTACGTTGCGTTTGCAGCCGGCTCAGGCATTACACCCATTCTGTCGATTCTAGAAACGACGCTGCGCGATGAGCCGGCCAGTCTCTTCAGCCTGGTCTATGGCAATCGCGACCTTGAATCGGTGCAGTTCCGCGAGCATTTGTGCCAGCTCAAAAACACTTATTTAGCCAGACTTTCGATCTTCTACATCTTCAGCAATGAACCACAGGACGTAGAGCTGTTCAGCGGACGCTTGGACGAGCGTCGTTGCCTGTCACTGCTTACCAGTTGCCTGCAAGTGTCCACTATTGATTATGCCTACCTTTGTGGCCCCGCCGGCATGATGCAGGCTGCCTGTTCGGCCCTGCTCGCCAAAGGCATGCCGGCCGACCGAATCCGCCAGGAATATTTCAGTGCAGACCCCACGGTACGCGCGCCATCGTCAACAGGTGTCGCAGCACCCGGCGTCGAATTGAGCGTGCGCATCGATGGAGCTACGCGACGATTGAGACTGGCGCCCGGTAACTACACCTTGCTTGACGATTTGCTCGTCGCAGGGCTGGCACCGCCTTACAGCTGCAAGGCCGGCGTGTGTGGGACTTGTCGCTGCAAAGTGCTCGAAGGCCAAGTGCATATGCACGCACCCAATGCGCTGGGATCTGCGGAAGTCGCTCAAGGGTACGTGCTGGCCTGCATGAGCAGGGCGCAATCCTCAAGCCTGAAGTTGGCATTCGATTAAGCGGTTCTTATCTTTCATTAGGAATACTGCTCTATGAACTCCAACACACCGATGTTGCGAAGAGTGCTGGCTTTGTATTGCCTGGCTACCGGTTTTTCCGTAGCCGCCGTGGTCTATCACCAATCGATGACTTTCTTGATTGCGGCGTCTTTAGGCTTGCCGGTCGATGCACTTTGGAGTCTGTCTTTGGCCACTCAATTGGGCTATGGGGCAGGTCTTGTTCTATGTCTGCCGTTGGGCGATGTGTATCCATCAAGGCTTCTGATTCCCGGCGCCCTGCTATTGCTTGGAGTGACATTGCTGCTTTTGGCAATCGTCCCAACGCTGCCCTTGATGATCGTGTTGTGTGCGCTGGCCGGTGTGCTTTCTGTCGGAGGGCAATTATTGATCGCGCATTGCGCCAAAACCTGCCTACCCAGCGAGCGGGCAGCGGTGATAGGCAGTTTGCTGTCCTCTCTTTTCGCTGGGTTGCTACTGGCTCGGGTGCTTGCTGGTTGGGGCGGTGAGTTGGTTGGTTGGCGCGGCATATACCAGCTTGTGGGTGTAATCACAGCGCTGCTCGGTTTTCTGATCCGACCACGTCTTAGCGAAGTACAGCCAAGTAAGCCGATTGGCTATGGCGCGATGCTAGCTAGTCAGTGTCGCTTGTGGATGGAAAATCCCTCACTACGCCGTTTCGCATTGATCGCAGCCTGCTTCTTCGCGGCATCCAACGGTATCTGGGCAAATCTGGGTTCACTCACCCATAGCACTCTTCAATGGAGCGCGGCGCAAACCGGCTTGCTTGCTTTCACCTCACTTGCCGCCCTGCGCTCGCCCATGCTGGCCAACTACCTACAACACAAAATGCGCTGGCAGGCCGTGGTTGTGCTTCTGGGTATAGGTCTGATGCTTGTGTCGCTGGCAGGCGCACTTGTCGGCGCCAACGTGTTCATGATTGTCGTGTTTTTAGTGGTTTCCGACATGGCGGTGAGGTCGGTGCAGGCCCTTACCCAGTCTCGTGTACTGGCCATTGATCCTGCAGCCGCTTCCCGCCTCAACAGCCTATACATGACCGTGTTTTTCGTCGGAGCAGCCATTGGCTCATGGCTCGGCGGGCTATCTGTCCACTATCTGGGCTGGCTGGGGATGTACCTGCTCCCACTCGTCTGCGCGCTCGCGGGCGTCGGCCTGACGATGTTAGGCGGGCAGGGTGAGGCCGCATGGTCATCGCTAGCGGTAATACCAGAGCAACGTCATCCCTGAAGTTTTTCGATTCAACCATATCCACCAATGGTTCGAGCCCAAAACGGCTCCGAGCCCAAACCGTGCAGTCCGATTTTCAAGGAGATAGCCTGTGCAAGCCATAGCAATCAAACCTCAGCAAGCGACGTCTTTGTCAGCCGTCAGTCCAATATGGTCTGAGTGGTTATGCGAGCAGGGTCTAACTCGACTAATCCAGCACCCGCTGCTGGTAGCCCTGGAGCGCAACGAGGTTAGCCTGACGACCCTCAAGACCCTACTGATTCAGCATAGCCATTACTCTCGTCATTTTACCCGTTACCTCTGTGCCCTGATGGGGCAGCTCGATCACCCTGAAGATGTGCTGGCCTTGATGGAGAACATGCGCGAGGAGATGGGGGTGGACGGCAACGACCGTATCACGCATGCCGAATTGTACCAGCGCACTCTACGCGTACTGGGCGTTTCCACCGCTGACGAGGCGGCTCTGCCCGAGGCGGCTGCGATGGCGCAGACCATGTTCAGCCATTGCCAGAACAGCGATGCCCTAGTGGGACTGGCGGCAATGTGCCTAGGTGCCGAAGCGATTGTGCCGATTATCTATCACCCCATCCTCCAGGCCCTGAGAGGCAAAGGCTATGGCGAAGAAGCCACTGAATTTTTCAGCCTGCACATCGAAGAGGACGAAGACCACGCGCTGACAATGTTGGCCATCATGAAGCGCCTAACTCATGGCGATGAAAAGCGACATGCGCTGGCCACGCAGATCGGTCGCGAATTGATCGAGTGTCGAATTGCCATGTTCGACGCAATCTGGCGTCAGTCGTTGACATTCGCAGTTGCCCAGGCAGAACAGCGTGACAAAGGCGGTCGCTTCAGCTCCGCAGATTTCTGGCGAGTACCCAGCCGTTTGCAGGTGCACCTACCTGATCGACTCAGTCACAGCCAGGTCATGCAGGTCAGTCAGGACAATGATGCGACCTTCTCTTCCCAGCGCAAGCATAAGGTCCACATTGTCGATTTGCCCAGCCACACCATCAGCATGACCGTAGGACGGCTGGACGTCACCGAAGCCACGCGTTTGCATCGGCATAACTACGAGACCCTGATCTACGTCATGCAGGGCGAAGGTTATTCGCGTATTGGCGATCGCAATGTGCCATGGCGCGCCGGTGACGCGTTTTATGTGCCGGTATGGGCCGAGCATCAGCATGTCAACAGCGGAGGTGGGGAGTGCGTCTACCTGGCGTGCGAAAACGCACCGATGCTACAAAACCTGGGGGGTATCGCTCTGCGTGAAGAGCTGGGTCATACCGGCGTTTGAGCAAACGGCTGCCGCGACCTGCTGCGTGCGGCAGGTCGCGCCTCTGAAATTCAATAGGACCGAGATCAACCATGCTGATTTCTCCCAACGCCAGGCACCCCGATAGTTGGCAGACCGAACATGCGACAACCCTTGGCACTGTTCCGGGGTGCGCCGCGCATCTTGTGGTTGCTGCGCTCACACCCTTAAATCTGGCTCAGCGACTGATAGCGAGTCGCGCCGACAATGATCGCACATGCTTTCAGGGCCCAGGTTTTCAGCTCAGCTACCGTCAATTGGACCAAGTTGTGCGTGTGCAGGCCGCTGAGCTGTGCCAAAGGGGGGGGAGGTCGATGACCGCATTTTCATCGCCTTGGATGATGGTCCTGAGCTGGCCATCATTTTCTTCGCCGCATTGGCCATGGGAGCTCTGCCCGTTGTACTAAATCCTAAGCTTGACTCGGCAGCTATCCTTCAATTGGTTACGGATGCCCGACCAACTTTGTGTTTTGTCCAGCCTGATCGTGCCGATCAGTGGGCCGGCGCTCCAGGCCTGCATATACTGGAAACCGGCGCGCACCAGCAATGGTTGACTCGGATCTCGCCGAACAACCAGTGGCAGGCTTTTGCCCTCAAGGCCGCTGAGGCGCCGGTCCTGATCCAATACACATCTGGCAGTACAGGTCAGCCAAAAGGAGTGCTACACAGCGCGCGATCAATATTGGCCTGCTGCGAAGACTTCGCCGCCGGGCAGCTGGGGCTGGACGAAAACGATGTGCTGTACTCGGTGCCCAAGACCTTCTTTGGTTACGGTATGGGCAACAGCCTGTTTTTTCCACTTTACGTGGGGGCCAGCGCCGTTCTGGACAGAGATTGGCCAAGCGCACAGCGAGTGCGTATATTACTGGCTCAATACCGACCCAGCGTAATGTTCGCCGTGCCGACGCTGTATGGCATGTTGCTGGAAGAGTCCATCGTGCCTAATGAGATGGCGCTGCGATTGGCGTTCAGCGCCGGTGCGCCGCTGCCGCCCAATATTGCCAGACGATGGCAGCAGCGCTTTGGCATCAGTCTGCACGACGGCATTGGCGCCACCGAACTGGGTCACGTGTTTGCCACGAGCTATCCGGACGCGCAGCAACCGGGCAAGGTAGGGCGCATGTTGCCGGGCTGGCAGTCGCGAATCGTTAACGCGCTTGGCCAGGATGTCATACCCGGCGAATGTGGTGTGATGCTGGTCAAAGCGCCCGGCATGGCCGTCGGCTATTGGGAGCGCCCAGATGACCAAGCGTTGCGCTTCAAAGATGGCTGGTACCGCACCGGTGACCTGTTCAGCCAGGATGCGGAAGGCATGTTGAGCTTTCACGGCCGCGAAGATGACCGTTTCAAAGTCTTCGGTCGTTGGGTTGTGCCGGTGGAGGTAGAAAACCTGCTGATCAGTTGGCTACCGGAGTTGTACGATTGTTATCTAGTGGCCGGTTGCACTGAGGATGAGTGTCGTCCTGTGCTTTTTATGCGAGTCCCAGAGGCGGCAAACGATCTGACGCAACGCGTCGAGGGTATTTTGCAGACCCATTTAGAAAGCTATAAGCGTCCGGTGCGCATTGTACGTCTAGAAGAAATACCTGTGAACCGCAACGGCAAACCTGATCGCAGAGAGCTGGCGTATATGGCTGATCAGTTGTTGCGCTTTTGCACGGAGACGCAGGAATGTTGAGTCCTGAAGATTTTTTCGCTTACGGTGAAGCCGGTTACAGCCATGTCCCACTTTGGCAACAGATGCCGCTGCCAGCAGGGGTGCAGGCGCTTTCGCTTTATCAAACATTGGCCAACTGCGGACAGGATTACCTATTCGAGATGGGGCAGTGGCATGAAGGCTCCTTTGTGCAAACTTGCTCGGTAATCGGTCTGCCGTGCAGGCAGCGCGTGGAGCTGGACGAAGGCGTCATGCGCATCTACAGCGATGAGCAGTTGTCTGCGGTCACGGAATCCGAAGATCCACTTGCAGAGTTTGCGCAGCTGCAAGATAAGTTTCGCATTCCTCAGTGCCCTGGCCTGCCGGCGTTCAGTGGTGGCTTTTTCGGGTATTTCGGCTTCGAGACGACGCGGCTTATCGAGCCTCGCTTGCGCCAAGCCAATCGCAAACCATCGGGGTTCAGTCTTCCCGATGTGTTACAATTGATCAGCACCGATCTGATCGTGTTGGACCATCGCGAGCAGCAGGTTTATTGCATCGTGCACGAACCTCCTAAGGCACTTGGCGATTATCAGTCTGCGCAGGATCGACTCAATCAACTGGTTGCCCGCCTACGGCCGCTGCTAGTTCCAGACACACTGCGTACTGCGGTCTCAATTACGTCGCTCACAGACGTCGAATCGGCCTTCGAGCAGCCCGCGTTCATCGAGGCTGTGACGCGTATCAAGGACTACATTGCGGCGGGCGATGTTATGCAGGTTGTTTTGTCGCAGCGCATGAGTCTTCCTTTTGAGCAGGACGCAGTGGATCTGTACCGCTCTTTGGCAGAGTTGGGTCATACGCCTTATCGCTACCTGCTGAATCTGGGTGATTACCAGGTGGTAGGTGCTTCTCCGGAAATGCTGTTCAGGCAAACCGGTCAAACGGTTACGACTCGACCCATGGCAGGTACTCGACGCCGCGGCGATTCGGCAGCCGAAGACTACCGGCTCAAAGAGGATCTGTTGGCCGATAATAAGGAAGTGGCCGAGCACATGATGCTCGTTGATCTGTCGCGCAATGACTTGGGTCGCCTCGCCAAAGTAGGAAGCGTGCAAGTAGCGCAACTCTTAGACGTTGAATATTTTTCGCATGTCATGCACATCGTCTCTACCGTGACTGGTGAGGTTGATGACACTGTCAGCGGTCTTGAGCTGCTCAAGAGCATCTTTCCGGCGGGCACGCTGAGCGGCGCTTCGAAAGTGCGTGCCCTTGAAGTCATTGCCGAACTCGAACCTCACTCTCGTGGTGTCTATGGAGGAGCGATCGGCTACCTGGATTGGAACGGTCGAGCCAATCTGGCTATCACTATTCGTACCGGCCTTCTGCATGACGGGCGTCTATATGTCCAGGCTGGTGCTGGTGTGGTACAGGACTCAGTAGCTGAACGCGAGTGGCAGGAAACGATTGAAAAGAGCCAAATCATGCGTGTGGCGGCAAACCGCTGCGCAAGCGCGGCGTCCTATCAGGAGGTAGCCTATGCACTTAATGATCGATAACTACGATTCTTTCACATACAACATTGTGCAGTATCTGCGCATTCTCGGCGCCGACATTCAGGTGCGCCGCAACGATGACATCACGCTGCAGCAGATCGAAGAATTGGCACCTGAGTCGCTGATCATTTCACCTGGCCCCTGTTCGCCAGCCGAGGGCGGTATTTCGTTGGCAGCCATCAAACATTTCGCTCAACATTTGCCCGTATTAGGCATCTGCCTAGGACATCAATGCATTACCGCAGCTTTTGGTGGTGAAGTGCGTCGGGCCCGTGAGGTAATGCACGGCAAGGTGTCGCGTATCCATCATGAGGCGAGTGATCTGTTTGTTGGACTGCCCCAAGAGTTGCACGTTGCACGATATCATTCCTTGGTGGCCGGCGAGTTGCCCAGTCAGCTGATAGCGACAGCCCATGCCCTGGATCAGGACGGCCGCCCATGTGAGATCATGGCACTGCAGCACCGGGAGCTGCCTATTTATGGGTTACAATTTCATCCCGAATCTCTGATGACTCCGCACGGCATGGCGATGCTGGCGAATTATCTGCAACAGGTTGCGCGGGTCCGAGCGCTGTGGACTGCTGCCTGAACCTACCTTACGGGAGCACCCTGTGGATAATCCTCACTTCAGCAAAACGTATCTGATCCGCTTTCAACACTGCGATCCGGCAGGCATTGTCTATTTTCCCCAGTACTTGGTACTGACCAATTGGTTAGTTGAAGATTGGTTCACCGAAGGATTGGACATCGACTTCGCGCATCTTATAGGTGCGCGTCGGTTGGGACTTCCGTTGATCAAGCTTACGTGCGAGTTCACGGTGCCTTCACGCCATGGTGACCAGTTGACGATGGAGTTGCGCATCGAGAGGCTAGGTCAGCGCTCTTTGACTTTGGCCATCGAGGGGCATGTCGATGGGGTGGTACGCATGCGCTGCCAGCAAGTCATGGTGCAAACCGGTCTGCACGACGGTAAGTCTATACCGATCCCTGCCGACATTCGTAACGCATTAAGTGTGTGCCTTTCTGAGTCCAGAGTACTCGCATGAATATTCTTCAACCTTCGGACTGGGTACGCCCGCGCGGCTACGCTAATGGAGTTGCCGCTCGCGGAACACTGGTATGCACCTCAGGTCAATTTGGCTGGGACAGCCATAGCTGCCTTGTCAGCGAACGGTACGCTGAACAGGCAATTCAGGCATTGCACAATATAGTTGCGGTTCTGGCAGAGGCTGGCGCGCGTCCTGAGCATCTAATTCGCCTAACCTGGTATGTCAGCGATCGAGATGCCTATTTTGCCGAGGCGCGCGAAGTGGGGCTCGCGTACAAGAGCTTGATAGGTTATTACCCCTCGATGAGTGCATTCCACGTGCAGGGGCTTATGGTGGAGGGAGCTAAGGTCCAGATCGAGGCCACTGCGGTCATTCCCGACCTAGAATGAACGTTCAGCTTGGCAAAATGCTCTGGTGCAGTCGGCGGGCCATGCTGGCGGCTTGCTGGGGCGTGGCCACGTTGGCAAATCCCAATAGCAACCCTTTGCCACAGTCATGCTCGATACTGCGTGGCGATAAAGCAGCTATGCCGAAACCATTGTCGCGGGCACGTTTAGCGAGCAATTGGTCGTTTTCATCCGGGGCAAGCCTGGCCAGCAGATGGAGCCCGGTGGCGGGGGTATTGAAATTAATTCGGCTGCCGAACTCGGCGGTTAAGCTTTCGATCACCATCTCTCTGCGTTGCGCGTAAGCCGTTCGCATCTTGCGCAAATGCCTAGCGAAGTAACCACCTTGCATGAAATCTGCGATGACGCCTTGGCTCAAAATTGGACAGCCGCCATTGAGTTGATGGCATGCATCATCGAAAACGGTGATCAAATTTTTAGGCACAACCAAATAGCCTAGGCGCAGTGACGGACTTAGCACTTTGCTGAACGTACCTAGATAAAGGAAATCGCCATGACTAGTTAGGCTGGCTAAGGCTGGTACGCGCCGCCCTTCGTAGCAATATTCGCTGTCGTAGTCGTCCTCAATAATATATGCGTTGTTATCATTGGCCCATGCAACCAAGTCCAGTCGTCGTTTAAGCGATAGAGTCACTCCAAGCGGACTTTGATGAGCGGGTGTTACCAATGCGAACTTTGCACGTGCAGCTCGCGCTTTGCCGTCGTCCACCCTGATGCCCTCTTTATCTACACTTACAGGCACCAGCCGCGCGCCCATCTGCCTAAGTAGGTGGCGACTGGGCGGAAAGCATGGATCTTCGATCCAGACCTCATCGCTATGTTTGATTAGAGTTCTGCCCAGCAGATTGAGCGCACCTTGATAACCTGCTGTGATGAAGACTTGTTCTGACGAGCAATCTACTCCCCTAGACAGTTGAAGATAAGCGCAGATGCTCTCCCTCAATGGCGGATAGCCCGAGGGAGTTGGGTAACTAAGCATCTTGCTTTGCAACTTCATCTGACGAGAACTTAAGCTGCTCCATAATTTATGCGGGAACAGATCCAGTGCCGGTAAGCCCAGCTGGTAGCCCAAAGAAGTTCCTGCAGCGGTCTCATCGCGACTTGAATTATGATTACTTTTTTTTATGGGAGTTTGGGTGGCCGTGATAGACTTGCCCATAAGTCTTCTTATGGCGTGTGTTCTGGAAACAAAAGTTCCTGCTTGGCCGCGCGCTTCCAAATAGCCATCGCTGATAAGCATGCTATAGGCAATTTCTACAGTATTGCGTGACAGTCTCAACTCACTTGCGAGGGAGCGGATGGAGGGGACTCGTTGACCAGGGGTTAAGGCCTCCTGAGAGATCAAGCTTACTATTCTAGAATAAACTTGCTTATAAAGGCTTTGACGTTCCATGATCTGCCAAAATAATAATCAGATGGTTGATTTGTTTAATGTGCTGAGTCCGCGAAATTGTCTAATTTTGCATGTCGGTTTTAATTAGTAATGTATTATCTGTGCTTAATATTTGTATCAAATTGTAATGCGGTCTCTAATATGAGGCAATGGTTTAGTAATAATATTATGGAATAAGCGGTTTGGTAACTCCGATAAGGGTGCGCTTATTAATATGCCGACGGTGACGGACGTCACTCGCAATTTCCCCTGTGCCCCGTTTTTTGCACAAAAGCGAATGGTTCATCGTGGTGACAACGCCAATGCTGGATTGACACAGGTGCTGATCGACCGCAAGCGAGCCTTAGGTTTTGTATTAAAAGTCGTGTTTGCTAACCTGAGTCCGTGATAGCAGTGGAGGCAAGTATAATCGGACGTCACGAACTGTCGGATGAGTGCTGGGCGTTGATCGAAGCTATCGTTTCCCCACCCCAGCGGATGGCGCGCCCACGTCGTGATGATCGGCAAATGCTCAATGGCATCTTCTGGATCCTGTGCTCGGACGTCAAATGGCGTGACCTGGCCGACCGGTATGGCCGCTGGAGGACGGTCTACCAGCGCTTCCGGCAATGGCGCGATAACGGTACCCTCGAGCGCATCCTGGCGCATCTGCATCTGAAACTGCGCCAGGATGGCTATCTTGATCTGGACACCTGGTTGATGATCGATTCCACCACGATCCGTGCCACAATCGCCGTCTCTGGAGGCGAAAAAAGGAGGCCGGACGAACCGCTAGATCAGGCTTTGGGCCGTAGCTGCGGCGGACTTGGTACCAAGCTCCATCTACTCTGTGATGCCTAGGGATTTCCGCTGACCTTCAGGTTTTCGCCAGGTCAGCGGGCTGACTCGCAGCACTTCATTCCGCTGCTCGAACAGGTGCGACTGCCAGGTGCCAAAGGTAGGCCGCGCAAGCGCTGCCGACGTATCGTGGCCGACAAGGGATACGACAGCGAAGCGCTCCGGCATCATTGTGATTGTGTCGGTATCTAGCCGATCATCGCACGGCGCCAGATGCATCGCAAGCCGCCCAGGCTCTTTGATTGAGCCTAATACCAATAGCGCAATGTAATCGAACGCCTGTTCAGTTAGCTTAAGGAAAACGCCGGCTCTGCGCCCGGTTCGACAAGCTGGCCAGCAGCCTCAAGGCGACGGTCACTCTGGCCTGTATCGACCGCTGCTGGCGCGTCGACTTTTCAGAAAAAGCCTAGCCATATCGTCGCGGCGCCTGAATCTCCTTCGGCTAGCTGAGTTGGTAGGTTACTTATCGGAGATGGTTTGTAGTGGTCTAATTCTCGTAGACACCTCGATAGGGGGATGATCATCCCCAACGAGGATCTGAAAGCCATGACATCACGTATCCGTAGACGCTTCGACACCGCCTTCAAACTGCAGGTGGTGCAGATGATCAGAAACCAAGGCCTGAGCGTGGCGCAGGTCTGCCATGATTTGGATCTAGTGGACAGTGCGGTCCGCCGCTGGCTGGCCCAGTACGACGCCGAGCAGGCGGGCTAGCCCGGCCAGGGCAAGCCGTTGACCGCAGAGCAACGACGCATTCGGGAGTTGGAGCGGGAAAATCAGCGGCTACGCGAGGATGTATCGATCCTAAAAAAAGCATCGGCCTTCTTCGCCCGGGAACTGAAGTGATCCAGCAGATGATCGATCAGTGGCAGGAGACGGTCGAAACGTCCCGACTGTGTCGGCTTTTGGGCGTGAGTCGCTCGGGCGTGTATGCCGCACGCCATCGCTGGCGAGCCGCACGGGCCTGCCCCCTTAGCGCCCCGTTGCAGGTTGCCTTCCAGGCCAGTGGTGGCAACTATGGTAGTCGCCGGCTGAGTGCGAGCCTGAAGGCCCTGGGCCTGCGTACGGGTCGTCACCGCGTGCGACGCCTGATGAAGCAGCACGGCCTGAAGGCGCTGGAAGCGTAAGTTCGTCCATACCACCGACAGCCGACATGAGTGGCCGATAGCCGACAACCTCCTGGCTCGACGCTTTAACCCGCAAGCCCCTGACCAGGGGTGGGTAGCCGATATCACCTACATCCGCACCGGGCGCGGCTGGCTGCACCTGGCGGCCGTGGGGAAACTGCTGGGATAACGCCGTCATGGAGCGGTTCTTCCTGAACCTGAAGATGGAAAGGGTCTGGCAGCGCTGCCACGCCAATCCGGCCGAGGCCGTTGCCGACATCACTCATTACATCGTCGCCTTCTACAACACCCACGGCTGCACTCCACCCTCGGCTATCGATCGCCAGCCGACTACGAAAAGGCCACTACCTGAAATCCCCTATCTCGGTGTCCACCAAAACTTGACCACAACACTCCGTACCGGGCGGAACGCTTTAGCGCATGTCCTGCGGAGCATTGAAAACAGTAACCAACAGGCTTCACAAGGAGCGCAAGCCGTAAGCATGTGATGGCGGAACAGCTCAGACCGTGACGGGGTAAACCTGGTAAGGAATATGAGCCATGGGCGCTGCCCTCAGCTCGATTTTCAGATGAGGGCCTCGTCGGCGGATTCCATCAGGGCCAGCAGGTTTTTCGGCCTGCGCACATAGGCCGGATATAAGACTGCTCCTACCTGAATGCCAGCTGGTCTACCTCTTGAGTTCCGGGAGGCGTCCATATAAGGATTTCCTTAGAGGAAGGTCAGTCACTTCAAAGAAGTACTGACCTTTGCCATCGTTCCGCCGCGATCACGCCAATACATCGACAGAACGAAAAAATCAAAAATCATCCTCCACCTTGCCATCCTGCGCCTTGAACTCGCGGCTTTGCATATAGGCATTGCGGATGAATATGTATCTATCGCCGGTAATGAGTTTCTCGGCCGACAACAAAGATGCTCGGGTATCTACAACCTCGCCAGCAAACAAGGCATTTTTGGCAGTCGTATTATTCATGTAAATATAGGGCTTCGTAAAAGTATCCCCAATTAACCCACCCGTATCACGCACGGTGCTCGGCCCAAAGAAAGGCAAGACCACATAGGGCCCGCTAGATACACCCCAGGCACCAAGGGTTTGACCAAAATCCTCGTCGTTGCGATTAAGCCCCATTCTGGTCGCCACATCGACAAATCCCAATACGCCAATGGTGGTATTGAGCAACAACCTGCTGCTATCGACACCGGCATCGTGAAATTTTACCTGCAGCAGATCGTTGGCCAAGTTACCGACCTCGCCAATGTTGCGATAGGCATTATGCACCCCATCTTCAACGAACTGCGGAGCAATAGCCTGGTACCCTTTGGCAACCGGCTTCATGAAATAAGTATCCAAGGTATCGTTGAAGCGAAATATCGCCCGGTTGAACGTCTCCCACGGATCCTGATCTTCGGCAATCGCCGTCATTATGGGCAGCAGGACCAATCCGGCACAAGCCAGTGAACGGCCCAATCGTTTAGCTTGGTCGACGGCAATCACACGCATTGCAGGTACCTCTTCTAGTAAGTACTCCCAGCAAAACCGGGATTTTATTTTGCTAGCCCTGGGGACAAGCAACAGAATTGCTGATAAAGTGGCTGTTCTTATAGATAAAACATTAGGGCTCGCCCCAGCCTTCGGAATACGCACATGGTACTATTAAATCGCTAATGTGCAGCCGTATAGTAGTAAAATAATCTTGGAGCTCCGCAACCACGAATTTCTTCGCTGGAAATAGCCTTATTCAACTCCTTTTGGACCTTTGCTGGCAGTGACTGAGGGCAGTGAGTGGAGGTGCTATCGGAAAAACAGGTTTTCCCAGCAGGGTTCGATCGACCAAAACATTACCAATTCATGCACGAAAAACACCGTACACAACGGTGTACTGTACAGAAACATCAAGTGAGGGTTTCCGTACATGCGCGTCCCTTCGGACTCCAATCGGCAATTCACGGTTCTATAGCGGGATCGCTAATCGCTGCAGGTATCCATGCCTGCCATCTGTTCGAGAACAAAGCCCCGACATGCGATGACCAGCCAAGCCTACAGCAGTGCCTCGACTATGTGAAGGCAGGCGATCTCTTAGTCTTACTATGTCATAAGGAATCGGGGAGAATACGTTCATCCCAACAGCCGATTGGATTCCACGAGAGAACGGATAACGGATGGAACAGCGCTTCGAAGCTTACCTCGATCATCTGTGCGATTCCCTGGGCCACGTGGACCGGCATGAAGGTCTGCGTGGGTATTGCCAGGGATTGATGTTGCCGCTGGCACGAAAGAGCGTCGAGCCGCTGGCCGCAGGAATCGATCCCCATGCCGTGCGGGCACGCCACCAGTCACTGCATCATTTCGTCGCCAAATCCGACTGGTCGGACGAGGGATTGCTCGAGCGTGTGCGGGCCTGGGTGGAGCCGGCGCTGCTGCGCGAGGGCGGCACCGAGTGCTACTGGATCGTCGACGACACGGGCTTTCCGAAGCAGGGCAAGCACTCGGTCGGTGTGGCGCGCCAGTACTGTGGCCAACTGGGCAAGCGGGACAATTGCCAGATTGCCGTGAGTCTGACGCTGGCTACCCAGAGGGCGAGTCTTCCCATAGCCTGGCGGCTGTATCTGCCCGAGGATTGGGCGGCGGATACGGCGCGGCGCACCCGGGCCGGTGTGCCGGAAGGGATTGGATTCCAGACCAAGCCCACGATTGCACTGGAACAGCTCAAGGCCGCCCTGACTGCCGGGATTGCGCGGGGTCCTGTGTTGGCCGATGCCGGCTACGGCAACGATACGGGGTTTCGCGATGGGCTGACCGAGTTGGGGCTGGTCTACGCCGTCGGCGTGCAGGGAACGACGAGCGTCTGGCCGGAAGGCAAGGCGCCTCTGCCCCCGGAACCGTGGAAGGGCGTGGGACGCAAACCCCGACTGCGGCGGCGGGATGCCGAACATCGGCCGGTCAGCGTGAAGGCGCTGGCGCTCGCTCTGCCGGCCAGTGCTTATCGTACCGTCACCTGGCGGCAGGGCAGCAACACGGCACTGTCCGGTCGCTTTGCCGCAGTTCGGGTGCGGGCGGCGCATCGCGACCAGCAGCGGACTGCCATACGCGACGAAGAATGGTTGCTCATCGAGTGGCCCGAGGGGCAGCGGGAACCGGAAAAATACGTCCTGTCGACCCTGCCCGCGGACACCTCTCTCGAACGGCTCGTTGCGGTGACCAGGATGCGCTGGCGCATCGAGCGCGATTACCAGGAACTGAAGCAGGAATTCGGTCTTGCCCATTATGAAGGGCGCGGCTGGCGTGGCTTTCACCATCATGCCTCCCTGTGCATTGCCGCCTATGGCTTTCTGGTGGCCGAGCGCCTGCGTCATCCTGACACCCCAAAAAACGCCACACTCCGCCCGCCATCTGCCTTACCCCGAGAGTACGTTCCGCGGGGCCGCTCAGCGGCCCCAGCGTCATCAACCCAACGCGATCACGACCTTGCGCTGGCTGATCGCCCAGCGCCTGGCGAGCCGTCTTGATCGTTGTCCGTGCTGCGGACGGAAAAATAGCGAGCAGATGAATGTTTAACTTTATGACACAGTAAGATTAAGGGTGCATATCGATTCGTCGATACCGAACGGGCACTCAATGTATGACGCCCCTTTGATACCAGAGGGAAGCACTATCAGCTCAGCATGGCCAGTCGCTCGCACACCGCCGCCTCGATGCCGGCGGCGTCCAGGCCGCATTCGGCGAGCATTTCCGCGGGCCGGGCGTGTTCCACGTAATGGTCCGGCAGGCCCAGGTGGAGCAGCGGCTTGAGGAGGCCGGCCTCGGCGAGGTATTCCGCCACCGCGCTGCCGGCGCCGCCCATGATGCTGTTCTCCTCGACGGTCACCAGCAGCTCGTGGCTAGCGGCCAGTTCGCGCACCAGCTCCGCGTCCAGCGGCTTGACGAAGCGCATGTCGGCCACCGTGGCGTCCAGCTTCCCGGCCACCTGCAGCGCCTCGGCCACCTGCACGCCGAACACCAGCAAAGCAACCCGCGGGCCGTCGCTCTTCTTGCTCCGGCGGCGCAGCACGCCCTTGCCGATCGGCAAGGGTTGCAGGCCCGGCTCGAGGGCCGCGTTCGGTCCGCTGCCGCGCGGGTAGCGCACCGCCGCCGGGCCTTCGAACAGGTAGCCGGTGGTGAGCAGCCGGCGCAGCTCGTTCTCGTCGCTGGGGGTCATCACCAGCATGCCGGGGATGCAGCGCAGGTAGGAGAGGTCGAAGCTGCCGGCGTGGGTCGGGCCGTCCTCGCCGACCAGGCCGGCGCGGTCGATGGCGAACAGCACGTCGAGGTTCTGCACCGCGACGTCGTGGATCAACTGGTCGTAGGCGCGCTGCAGAAAGGTCGAGTAGATCGCCACCACCGGCTTGAGGCCGTCGCAGGCCATGCCGGCGGCGAGGGTCACGGCGTGCTGCTCGGCGATGGCCACGTCGAAGTAGCGCTCCGGGAAGCGCTGGCTGAAGGCGACCAGGTCGGAGCCCTCCTTCATCGCCGGGGTGATGCCGGCCAGGCGCGGGTCGGCGGCGGCCATGTCGCACAGCCAGCGGCCGAAGATGCCGGAGTAGCGGGGAGGCGCGGGCTGGCGCGGCGCGCTGCCCTCGGGCTCCAGCTTGGTGATCGCGTGGTAGCCGATGGGATCGGCCTCGGCCGGGGCGAAGCCCTTGCCCTTCTTGGTCACCACGTGGAGGAGCTGCGGCCCCTTGAGGTCGCGCATGTTGCGCAGGGTGGCGAGCAGGGTCGGCAGGTCGTGGCCGTCGATCGGGCCGATGTAGTTCCAGCCGAGCTCCTCGAACAGGGTGCCGGGCACCAGCATGCCCTTGGCGTATTCCTCGGTGCGCCGGGCGATCTCCCAGGCGCCGGGCAGGCGCGAGAGGATGTTCTTGCTGCCCTCGCGCATGCTCGCGTAGGTGCGGCTGGAGAGGATCTTGGCCAAGTAGTTGGATAGCCCGCCGACGTTCTTGGAGATCGACATGTCGTTGTCGTTGAGTACCACGAGCATATCGGCCCGCACGTCCGAGGCGTGGTTGAGCGCCTCGAAGGCTATCCCGGCGGTCAGCGCGCCATCGCCGATCACGGCGATGCAGCGGCGCCGCTCGCCCTTCAGCCGCGCGGCGATGGCCATGCCCAGCGCGGCGCCGATGGAGGTGCTGGAGTGGCCAACGCCGAAGGTGTCGTAGGGGCTTTCCGAGCGGCGCGGGAAGGCGGCGATGCCGTCCTTCTGGCGCAACGTGAGCATGCGTTCGCGGCGGCCGGTGAGGATCTTGTGCGGGTAGGCCTGGTGGCCGACGTCCCACACCAGGCGGTCTTCGGGGGTGTCGAAGACGTAGTGCAGGGCGATGGTCAGCTCGATCACGCCGAGCCCGGCACCGAAGTGCCCGCCGGTCTGCCCGACGGTGTAGAGCAGTTCCTGGCGCAGTTCGTCGGCCAGCACTTCGAGTTTTGCCTCGCCGAGCTGGCGCAGCCGGTCCGGCGTCGCGGCGCGGTCCAGCAGGGGGGTGGCGGGGCGCTCGCGGGGAATCTCGTGGAACGTCTTGGGCATCGGAGGATTGTTACGGCAGGAAAAAGAGGCGGTATTTTACCCGATCGCGGCGAGCTCTAGATATTCGTCGGCCCGCTTCGCAAGCGTCGCCGGTCGCAGGCGGCGCCTCAGTGGCGCCGCTCGACGATGTAGCGGGCGAGCGCGCGCAGGGGATCGGCCCCGGCATCGAAGCCCTCGAGGGCGCCCAGGGCCTGGTCGCGCAGGGCCAGGGCATAGGCCTTGGCGGCCGCGAGGCCGAGCAGCGCGGGGTAGGTGGGCTTGTCGTTGGCCTGGTCCTTGCCCTGGGTCTTGCCGAGGGTGGCGGTGTCGCTTTCCACGTCGAGGATGTCATCCTGGACCTGGAAGGCCAGGCCGATGGCCCGCGCGTAGACGGCCAGCGCGGCGAGGCCGGACTCGTCGGCGCGGCCGCTAGCCAGGGCGCCGAGGCGCACGCTGGCCTCGATCAGCGCGCCGGTCTTGTGCCGGTGCATGGTTTCCAACGCGTCGCGGTCGAGCCGGTGGCCGACCGCTTCGAGGTCGATGGCCTGGCCGCCGACCATGCCGGCCGGCCCGGCGGCGCGGGCCAGGGTGCGCGACATCTCCAGGCGCAGCCCGGCATCTTGGGGATTGCGCCGGGCGTCGGCGAGCACCTCGAAGGCCAGCGCCTGCAGGCCGTCGCCGGCGAGGATCGCGCAGGCTTCGTCGAAGGCCCGGTGGGTGGTCGGCTGGCCGCGGCGCAGGTCGTCGTCGTCCATCGCCGGCAGGTCGTCGTGGACCAGCGAGTAGGCATGGATCAGCTCCACCGCGCAGGCGGCGCCCTCGGCCCGTTCCGGCGTGCCGCCGAGAGCCTCGCAGGCGGCGTAGACCAGCAGCGGGCGAACCCGCTTGCCGCCGTTGACGACGCTGTAGCGCATCGCCTGGTAGAGCCGCCGCAGTTCGGCGCGCGGGGGCTGCAAGAGGGTTTCCAGGGCGGCGTCGACGCGGGCCTGGCACTGCTTCTGGTAGGCGGCGATCATGGCTGGGCGTCCGCGTCGAAGGGGGCCGTTTCGAGTGTGCCGCCATGCGCCAGGAGGATCTGCACCTTCTGCTCGGCCTGGCCCAGCGCGGCCTGGCAGTCGCGGGTCAGGCGGATGCCCTGCTCGAAGCAGGCCAAGGAGTCTTCCAGCGACAGCTCGCCGCCCTCCAGGCGTTCGACCAGTTGGTGCAGTTCGGCGAGGGATTGCTCGAAGTCGACGGCGGCTTTCTTGCGGGCCATGGATGGGAACCTGTGTCGGCGGCATGGAAAAATCGCCGCGACACTAGCAGAGCCGGGGCGGGTGATAAGTTTGTCAATGACTGTAGACTCGTCCTTTCCAGCGTGAACGCACGCCGCGCCAATAACGGATGGCCGAACTCCAGGTCATGCCAAGATAGAACGCTGCGCTAAGGGGCAATAGCAAGGCCCAGAGCGGGGACATGCGGTAATAGCGCAAGATCGGCAGGTAGCTCAGCGTCATAGCCGTCCAGGCTGCCAGCGCCCAAGGTCGGGTGAGCGACAGACCCAGCAGGACGAACGGCCCGCCATAGGCGACGATGAAGAGGACTGTCACGGCCAGCAGCAACCATGCGGAATAGCCGAGTTGAGTGAAGGCCGAGCGCGCCACCATGTCGTGGATAGATACCAAGGTGCTGTAAGGGCGCAGGCTCACCGCGCCACGGCTCAGGCCCAGCCAGGTACGGTAACCGGCCTGCTTGACCTGTCTCGCCAGGGTACAGTCATCGATCAGGGCGTTGCGCAGACTGGCAAAGGCACCTATATGCCGCAAGACTTCAGTATCCACCAGCACACAACCGCCTGCTGCCGCAGCGACATACCTGTTGCGCGAATTGGACAGGGCAAACGGGTAAAGCAGCTTGAAGTAATAGACGAACGTCGGCAGCAGCAGGCAATCCCAAAAGCTGGTGCGGCGCAAGTCCGCCATCAACGAGACGAAATGCAGGCCTTCACGTTGCTTGAACTCCAGCAATGCCGGCAGCAGGCCGGGGAGAAGCTGGATGTCGGCATCGAGCAAAAGCGTCATCGCCGTGTGCACCTGCGACTTTCCCTGTTCCAGCGCCCACAGCTTGCCAGCCCAGCCCTCAGGCAAGGGGCGGCCGCCTACAACGCGGGTATGGGGGAAGGCGGTGGCGATACTCGCTGTGGCGTCACTGGATTGATCGTCCACGACTACCACCTGCAACCCGTTTCCCTGCTTTTGCAGAGCGGCCAGGATGGTGCCGATCGTCTCGGCTTCGTTGCGTGCCGGAATCAGTACGGTGATCCCGCTGAGATCGGCTACTGACATGGGCGACGAGTCGACCTCGAGCCGTTCGCGGGTGCTCCATGGCCGCCAAGGAGCCAGCAACAATCCCACCCAGATCATGAAGGGGAGGGCGGCAAACAATACGGTGAGCATTCGCGTCAGCCTTCATTCATGTCGGCGCCAGAGGGCTGGATGGCGTGGACCGGGATGCGTGCAGGGGCAGCATCGGTGCGACTGCCGTACCGAACCGGCAGATTCGGGGCCATCACGCTGTCGGTACGAGGCCCGAACATGGCTACCCGCATGGCCGCGAGTGGGTGTGCAAAGGTGTCATTGACGGCGCTGCCTTCGAAGCCGCAGTGGGCCATGCAGTTGTCGCATTTGGGGTTGATGCCGACGCCGTATTGTTCCCAGCAGGTGTCTTCCATCAGCGCCTTATAGGTCGGTGCATATCCCTCATCGACCAGCAGATAGCAGGGTTTCTGCCAGCCGAAAATGCTGTAAGTCGGGTTGGACCACGGGGAGCACTGGTAACTCTGGTTGCCGGCCAGAAAATCGAGAAACATCGATGACTGATTGAATACCCAGCGACTCTTGCGCTCCTTGCCGCGCTTGAACACCTCGCGGAACAGCTCCTTGCTCTCGGTGCGACCGAGAAATACGTCTTGACGCGGTGCGTGCTGGTAGCTGTAGCCTGGGGAGACGGTGATGCCCTCGATGCCCAGAGACATGGCGTAGTCGAAGAAGTCGGCGATTTCAGCCGGCGGTTCCCCATTGAACAGAGTGCAGTTGATGGTCACCCGGTAGCCGCGCGCAAGCGCCAGCTTTATCGCAGCGACAGCTTTGTCGAATACACCCTTCATGCATACCGACTCATCGTGGCGCTTCTGCAAGCCATCCAAATGAATCGACCAGGTGAAGTAGGGCGAGGGTTCGTATTCGTCGATGTGCTTGGGCAGCAGAATGGCATTGGTGCATAGATAGACGAATTTCTTGCGTGCGACGATGCCCTGTACGATCTGCGGCATTTCCTCGTGAATCAGGGGCTCGCCCCCAGGGATGGAAACCACCGGCGCGTCACATTCGTCCACCGCGCGCAAAGCGTCCTCGACGCTCATGCGCTTGCGCAAGACATCCTTGGGATGGTCGATCTTGCCACAGCCGGCGCAGGCAAGATTGCACTGGAACAGGGGCTCCAGCATCATCGCCAACGGATAGCGGTGTTGACCGCTCAGCTTCTTGCCAAGGATATAGCGCGCGATCTTGATCTGTTGAATGAAAGGAATGCCCAATGGGGTCTCCGTGATATCGGACTATCATGCACGAGCGTATGCGCCTGTATTCAACCCTGATCGCTGTCGCATGCGGAACAGGATGAGCGCATCGAAACGCTTGAGGTCAGAAGGCGAATACTTCGGTGTATTCTCGGCGCAGACGTTCCCATTCGATCTTGAACCAGGGCGTGAACCTTTGTGGGTGCTCCGCCATTTCCGCATCCAACGCTTCCGGAGAAATGTAGCGCAGTGCCGAAACCTCGCTGAGGTTGAGGCTGGGGGCCTCGTCGCTGCGTCCGGCATAGACCGAGCATAACTCGTGCTCGGCGCCTTCGGCATCGAATTGTGCCTGATATTCGAACTTGAACAGAAACTGCAGTTTGCACTGCATGCTTAGTTCCTCATTGAGACGCCGCTCGACAGCTTCGTCCAGCGTCTCGCCACGGCGCGGGTGGCTACAGCAAGTATTGGACCAGAAGCCGGGCCACAGGCGCTTGCCGGCTGCGCGTTGCTGCAGCAGCAATTCGCCTCGACGATTGAACACAAACAATGAAAAGGCCCGATGCAGCAAACCCTGCCCCTGGTGCGCGGATGCCTTGTCGAGAAAGCCAATCTCCCGATCATACGCGTCGACCAGTACCAGTGGCTCGTCATTAAAGGAAACTTCGTTTCTCAACTGACGCCATTGGCAAGAGCCTTGTTCTTCATTAATCAAACCAATCTCCTCAACGGATCGAACTTTGGCATTATAGCGCAGAACCTCCAAATCTTCATGATGCTACCATCGATGAGTGTTCGCTACGAAGCCGTGCAGGATGACATCGGCAGGCTTTTTGCGCAGACTTAGCTCGCTATCGTTCACTGCGGCCGTTATCGTCAGGCTCCTCCTATGCCGACCTATCATTTTGTCAGCACCCTCCTGTCCTGGCTGGGGACCGGACTGGCAGTCGTCACTGCCGGCTACGCCGTCGTTACCTTAGGCGCTGCGCTCAGAGGAATTCGCGACCCGGCCCCTGCGTTCGGTGCTGCCGATCGTACTCGGCCGGTCAGCGTTCTCAAGCCCCTACACGGCGCGGAGCCGCGGTTGTACGAGAATTTGCGCGACTTCTGTCGCCAGACCCATCCGAACTACCAGTTGATATTCGGCGTACGTGAGCCCGATGACCACGCTATCGCCGTGGTGCACAGATTGCGCGCGGAGTTCCCTCACCTGGATATCGGTCTGGTCATCGATCCGCGTGTACACGGCGCCAACTTGAAAGTCAGCAACTTGCTGAACATGCTGCCGTTGGCCCGTCATGACTGGCTGGTGTTGGCCGACAGCGACATCAGCGTGCCGGTGGATTACCTGGTGCGAGTGACGGCGCCGCTGGCAGATCCTGGCGTGGGTATCGTCACCTGTCTTTACTACGGCGTGCCGCAGGAAAGCTTCTGGTCGCGCCTGGGCGCTCTGTTCATCGACGATTGGTTTGCGCCCTCGGTCCGCTTATCGCATGTTTTCGGCTCCACCCGTTTCGCCTTCGGTTCGACCATCGCGTTGCGCCGCGAGGTGTTGCAAGCTATTGGTGGCTTCGAGGTCTTGCGTGATACTCTGGCTGACGATTTCTGGTTGGGGGAACTGACCCGGCGGGCTGGGTTGCGCACTGTGCTGTCGGATCTGCTGGTCGGTACCGAAGTGAGCGAAACCCGTTTGATCGAGCTGTGGACGCATGAGTTGCGCTGGTTGCGCACGATTCGCGCGGTCGCGCCAACTGGTTTTGCGCTGAGCTTCGTCTGTTTCACTTGGCCGGTATCCCTGCTCGGCCTGGTGCTGAACCCTTCGATGTTGAATGCCTGGCTCGTCGCGGTAGCGGGTGGCGCGCGCGTCGCTCGTTTTTTCTTCGGCCGGAAAGTCAGGTGTTCATCCGTGTCCTGGTACGAGGTCCTGCTGACTCCGTTTCGTGACCTGCTGCTGTTGTTGGAGTGGGCCATGGCCCTGACCAGTTGGCGAGTGGAGTGGCGTGGTCGGGTTTTGCATGCGTGCAAGGATGGGCCCATGCGTTATCTTTAGACTGCCCACTGCCTTGGTGTACTGGCGGACAGATCGGCAAATCTCGGCCTTTTATGGCTGTTAGAGCTAAGAGTTTCTATGAAGACGCTTTTTCTGCAGGCTCCATCCTTTGATGGTTTCGATGGCGGTGCCGGTTCGCGTTATCAGGCTAAGCGCGAAATCAAGAGTTTCTGGTATCCGACCTGGTTGGCTCAGCCGGCCGCCTTGGTGCCCGGTTCGCGTCTGCTGGACGCTCCGGTAGAGGAGCTTTCGGTCGAGGAGTCCCTGAGGATTGCCGCCGAATACGAGCTGGTGATCATCCATACCAGCACGCCTTCTTTCCCAACCGATGCCAAGTTCGCCGAATTGCTGAAGGCGCGCCGCCCCGAGGTTCTGATCGGCATGGTCGGCGCCAAGGTCGCGGTCGATCCGGCCGACTCGCTGCGCGCATCGACGGCGATCGACTTCGTGGCGCGCGAGGAATTCGATTACACCTGCAAGGAAATCGCCGAGGGCCGTTCCCTAGAGGAGGTTGCCGGCGTTAGCTACAGACTCGCCGATGGCGACGTGCGGCACAATCCGCCACGGGCGCCGATCGAGAATATGGACGAATTGCCCTTCGTGGCGCCCGTCTACAAGCGCGACCTGAAGATCGACCGCTATTTCATCGGCTATCTCAAGCATCCTTACGTATCCATTTATACCGGTCGTGGCTGCCGCTCCAAGTGCACCTTCTGCTTGTGGCCACAGACTGTCGGCGGTCATCGTTACCGTGTCCGCTCGGCCGCCAGCGTGATCGCTGAGGCGAAGTGGATCAAGGAGAACATGCCCGAAGTGAAGGAGTTGATGTTCGACGACGATACCTTCACCGATACTTCCAACTTGGAGCGTGTACACGACATCGCCCGTGGCCTGCATGCCCTGGGCTGGACTTGGAGTTGCAACGCCAAGGCCAACGTACCCTACGAATCGCTGAAGATCATGAAGGAAAATGGCCTACGCCTGTTGCTGGTGGGCTACGAGTCCGGCGACGACCAGATCCTGCACAACATCAAGAAGGGCCTGCGTACCGATATCGCCCGCAAGTTCACCGAAAATTGCCACAAGCTAGGCATTCAGGTACACGGTACCTTCATCCTCGGCCTGCCGGGGGAGACCAAGGAAACCATCGCTAAGACCATCGAGTTTGCCAAGGAGATAAATCCGCACACGGTGCAGGTATCGCTGGCGGCTCCCTATCCCGGTACCACGTTGTACAGGCAGGCTGTGGAAAATGGTTGGCTAGAGACTAATCAGGACGCCAACTTGGTCAATGACAAGGGAGTGCAACTGGCACTGATCAGCTATCCGCACCTGTCCAAGGAAGAGATCTATCACGGTGTGGAGACTTTCTACCGGAACTTCTATTTTCGCCCCTCGAAAATCTGGGAGATCGTCAAGGAAATGCTAGGCAGTTGGGAAATGACGAAGCGCCGTCTACGCGAGGGCGTGGAGTTTTTCCGCTTCCTGCATGCTCATGAGGCCTGAGTGCAATGCTTGTCCGGCCCCCATCGTGTGCGCAGCGCTCGGCTTTCGATGCTTTTGACTCGGCTGGCGCGCCACGACCTCGCCTGATTGTGACCGCAGACGACTATGGCCTGCATGAATCAATCAACGAGGCTGTCGAGCGGGCTTACCGTGAAGGGGTACTTCGAGCGGCCAGCCTGATGGTAGCGGCGTCCGCCGTGGGCGACGCTGTCGAGCGTGCCCGGCGTATGCCGGGGCTTGCCGTCGGTTTGCATCTGGTTCTGGCCGACGGCAAGGCCGTGCTGCCGCCTGCGCTTATCCCCGACCTGGTGGACGCCCAAGGCTGGTTTAACAGTGCCATGGTGCGCAACGGCTTCCGTTTCTTTTTCTTGCCCAGCGTGCGGCGCCAACTGGCCGCCGAGATTCGTGCCCAATTCGAGGTTTTCGCTGCGACTGGTTTGACCTTGGATCACGTCAATGCGCACAAGCATTTCCATCTGCACCCGACCATTTTGTCGTTGCTGCTTTCCATCGGCCAAGATTTCGGCCTGCGCGCCGTGCGGCTGCCTGCCGAACCGGGCATGGGGCTGTGGCTCCGCCCTTGGTTGAGCTTGATGCGCCGGCGCTTGGATCGGGCCGGGATTGTTTATAACGACCATGTTTTCGGCCTCCATCACAGTGGCCGCATGGACGAGGGGGTACTGCTGGAGATGCTGAGTCAATTGCCGGACGGTCTTTCGGAGCTGTACCTGCACCCAGCCGTCCGTGACGGATTGACGGCCAGCATGGCCAGCTATCGCCATTCCGACGAGTTGGCTGCTCTGCTGTCGCCACGCGTGCGTAGTGCTATTGTCGGACGCTACCGGCTGTGCAGTGGCTTCTGTGATCCGGCGGCTGCAGCAACATGACGTACATTGCCGGCTTGCTCGGCCTGATCGCGGTGATTGCCTTGGTGGTGCACCAGGACGGGGACGCCATCCTCTCAGCACTCGACCATGCCGGTTGGGGCCTGTTGTGGCTACTTCCCTTCCATGCGTTACCGTTGCTGCTGGATGTGATCGGTTGGCGTGTATTACTGGCTCCGCGCGATCCACAGCGGCGTGCCGGCGTACTTGTTTTGTTCTGGATTGGAGCCGTTCGCGAGGCCTGCAACCGTCTGCTGCCGGTGGCCAATATCGGCGGTGAGATCGTCGGTATCCGGATGGCCAAGTGGTATGGAGTCGATGGTGCGGCGGCCACCGCCAGCATCGTCATCGAGGTGATGCTGACGCTGGTCAATCAGTACCTCTTCACCGCGCTAGGCATCGTGCTGATGATTGCATTGACCCATCACGTCGGCACTCTTGGTTCGCTGCTGGGGGCCCTGCTGGCCAGTCTGCCGTTGCCGATCGGCCTGTTCATGCTGTTGCACCATGGACAGTTGTTCTCGCGTCTGGAAACCGTAGCCGAAAAGCTTCTGGGGGGACGCTTGCGACTGACCGAACTGATCAACGGCAAGAGTCTCGACCAGGAGATCCGTGCACTCTCCGCCCGCCCGTCGCGGCTCGTTGTTGCCGGGGCCTGGCAGCTTGCCGGTTTCTTGGTGGGCAGCTTCGAGACGTGGCTGGCTTTGGAGATGTTGGGGTATTCGATCAGTGTCTGGGATGCCATCGCCATCGAAGCGGTGACCCAGGCCTTGCGTCACATCATTTTTATCGTGCCGGCCGGACTGGGCGTACAAGAGGGTGGCCTGGTCCTGTTCGGCAGCCTGATCGGGGTGCCGGCCGACGTCAGCATCGCGCTGTCGCTGGTCAAGCGCGTGCGCGAAGTGGGGTTCGGCGTGCCGGCCCTGCTTGCCTGGCAGTGGGCTGAAATGCGTCAGTTACGTGCCAGGGGAAAAGGCAATAACCTGTCCAAGCACCCGTGACGATGCGCCCGACCGTTAATACAAGTGATAAATAGGAGAGAAATTCTAATGTCGAGCGATGCCTCAACGGTTGATGCCGATTACGCCATGCGCCACTGGCTGAGCGAGGAGCCCGGCCAAATCGAGATTGGTTCCGAGGCGCACAAGCGGCTTTTCTGCCGTATGTTGCTGGACACCCACAACCCTTACAAACCCGCAGTGATCGTATGGCCAAAGTTGGATCCCGAGGCCTTGCAGCGTGTCACTTCGCTGCCGATCTGGGACATCGCTGTCCAGACCGAGGGGCGAGCTCAACTGCGGGTGTCGGCTTATACCGCATTGATCAACGATCCGTTGTTGCGTGAAGCGCTGGTCATGGATGGCGGCGAAGAGGCACGCCACAAGGTGGTACTTAGCAAACTGGTCGAGTTCTACGGCATTTCCCTGGCGCCGGAGCCGGCTTACCAGATGCCCAAGGACCCCGAATGGGGCTGGTTGGTCACCGGCTACAGCGAGTGCGTCGACAGTTTCTTCGGCTTCGGTTTATTCGAGGCGGCCAGGAGAACGGGCTACTTTCCGGACGAACTGGTGGAAACCTTCGAGCCGGTGATGCAGGAAGAGACTCGGCATATTCTTTTTTTCGCTAACTGGATCGCTTGGTACCGCCGCCAATTGCCTTGGTGGAAGCGGCTGGCTTTCGAGCTTAAGGTCGTGCGCGTATGGACCTTCCTGATCTGGGAGCGCATCGGCATTGCCAGGGGGCTGGATCACAATGGCGAGATGCAGGATGCCAATTTTGCTCTCACCGGTTCCCAGCAGATCGGCCTGGATCTCAAATTGTCCGAACTGCTCGATCTGTGCCTGGCCGAGGATGAGCGCCGTGCGGCAGGCTATGACAAGCGTCTGCTGCGTCCCACCTTCATGCCGCGTATGGCACGCTTGGTACGGCGGTTCATGCGCTGATAGTCCTAGCGGTGCTGTCTGAACCACATCACTGCATCCTCCATCGCCAGACGAACGGGCCCCGGTGTATAGCCGAGTTCGCGTTCGGCTTTGGCGCTGGAGAAGAACATGTATTTCTTGGACATGCGTACCTCTTCCACCGTCGCGATCGGCTGGGTTCCGTTCAGGCGTGCCCAAACCTCCGCAAGATGGGCTATGGGCATGACCGCTGCGTGCGGCAGTCTCCAGCGGGGCGGTGCGAGTCCGGCAATGTCGGCGATCTCGGCGAGCATCTCGCGCAAGGTGAGATTCTGCCCGCCCAGAATGTAGCGCTCGCCTACGACACCGTGCTGGAACGCTAGCCAGTGTCCTTCGGCTACATCGTCCACATGCACGATATTGAGACCGGTGTCGACATAGGCGGGCAGGCGACCGGCAATGGCATCGCGCACGATCCGGCCAGTGGGGGTGGGTTTGATGTCGCGCGGCCCGATCGGGGTCGAAGGATTGACGATCACCACTGGCAGGCCCTCGGTGGCGAACTCCCTGACCAGCGACTCGGCGAGAAACTTGGAGCGCTTGTAGTGTCCGATCATGTCACGCTCTGTCACAGCCGTGTTCTCGTCGCCAGGACCGCCGTCCTTGGAGATGCCAAGGGTAGCGACGCTGCTGGTATAGACAATACGTGGTACGCCTGCCGACTTGGCTGCCTCGAGTATGACGCGCGTGCCCTCGACGTTGGTACGGTAGAGTTGTTCGGGAAATGGCGCCCACAGCCTGTAATCGGCTGCCACGTGGAACAGGGCATCGCAGCCATCGCAAGCGTGCTGCAATGAAGCCGCCTGGGTGAGATCCCCTTCGACGACCTGCACGTTTAAATCTTGCAGATTGCGACGATCCGAGCTGGCTCGCACCAACACGCGCACATGATGATCATCGCGCAGGAGACGACGCACCACGGCCGAACCAACAAAACCAGTGGCTCCGGTTACTAATATCTTCACGGCATTACCATCAGAATAATCTTTGATTCGGGTGCCGATGGGCACCGGCCGGAGTCAGTATGCATGGGATGTCTCTTCGGTTACCTGTCGAAGCGCTTGTACCAGCCCTTCGCGACGTTGCGCCAATTGAAGCTGGCGTATCGATTTGCTTGGGAGCCTTACTTCTCCGTTCCGTGCCACTGACCGATAGGATGTGGTATTGGTGCCCATTGAATACTCGTTTCGAGAAACGCTTTTGCAGTCAGTCGATGGGTACTTCATATCAATCGGCCTTGGCTGGTTCGGATCGGGAAAGCCTGTATAACAAGGCGGGCAGGAATACGAAGGTCGATAACAGTACGGCGGACAGGCTCAGCAGCAAGAGCAGGCCCATGCTGGCCGTACCTGGATGGCGCGCTATCGCCAAGCTGCCAAAGGCTGTACCGGTAGTCAGTGCCGAAAACAGGATTGCACGCGCAGTGGGCGAGCCCAGGAATTGGCGTATCCCGCTGCGCCAGTTCATGACGAAATAGACGTTGAAGGACACGCCCACGCCCAACAGCAGTGGCAATGCGATGATATTGGCGAAGTTGATCGAAATGCCGAGCAGGCGTGCCAGTAGTGCAGTCAGCAAGGCCGACATCAGCAATGTCGCCATTACCAGAGCGGTGTCGAGCCCCCGCCGCAACACTGCTATCAGCACCATGGCGATGGTCAACGTGGCGTAGACAGCCGCCTGCTGGAAAGCCTGCAAGATGGTATCGGCTGACTTGACGGTATCGAATGCCGAGCCCACGGCTTGCGGTGCGATCGAATGGACTGCTTGGACGAAGCGGCGAAGACCGGCGGTATGTTGCGCCTCATCGCTCGGTGTCAATTGTATCCGTACCTGGCCATCGACGCTGAACCAGTCGCGCCTGACTTCGTCCGGCAGGCTTTGCGGGGTGATGTGCCCGGCGGAAAGCGAGTTCTTCAGTCGCTCGAAGGTTTCTGGCAGGAAACGCGACAGTGCCTGATTAGCGGTTAGCAGGATAGGGTCCGGGGCCTGTGCCAGCCGGCCCAGCAGCTCGCCGATACGTAGCAGCGGCGCACTCGGCGGCAGTGCATCCGCGACGCCAGCGATCGCCATGCTCGAATCATGCGCCGCCGCGCGCAAGTCGGCGGCCGTGGGCGCCGGCTTCGCCTCAGGGGAGCTCAGCACCGAGTACATCAAGTCCATAGCCTGCTGGATCTGGTCGAGCTTATCGGCTTGATTCTCGGGAACGAAGTCGGCGCCGGAAACCACCTGGGCCACTTCTGGCAGCGTACCCAGCCGTGCCCCGAGAGTACGTGCGCTGGCGAGATCGGGAACCAGGACGTTCAGGGTGAAAGGGTTGGTGTTCGGATCGCCCATCAGCGAACTCAGGGTCTGCATGGCTTCGGTGTCGGGGCGCTTGGTATGCAGCGGATTGGCATCGAAGGGTAAATTGATCGCACTCCACAGACCGGCCATGGCCAGTAGAGTGAAGGCCGCCAGTACCGGCATGCAGCGACGCGCCAACCAGTTGTCGGCGGCAGCTCCACCCGGCAGGGCGAGCTCCGAATGCTGTGCCCCGCGCGCAAGCAGGCCCAGCAGTGCCGGCAGTAGCGTCAAGGTGCAAAGCAGGGCTATCAGCATGCCGACTCCGGCGATGATGCCCAACTCGGCCATGCCGCTGAAATGGGTTGGCGCGAAAGCCAGGAAGCCCAAAGCGGTCGCCAGCGCGGCCAGACCGATCTGGCCTCCCACCTGGGTGCCCGTTTGATGCAGGATATCGGCGAAATCGCGGTCACCGCTTTGCAGGGCATGCAGGCGTACCCCGAACTGGATGCCGAAGTCGACCGCGAGACCAACGAACAGTACGGCGAAGGCGACCGAGACCAGATTCAGGCGGCCGACCGCGAAGGCGGCGAAACCCAGTGTGTAGAGCAGCCCCAACACCAAGGTGAGCACCACCGGCAGAATCAGCCGCCAAGAGCGTAGGGCCAACACCAGCCAGAAAACCACCAAGACGGCGCCGCCGATGGCGATGGGGGCGGCACGGTCGGTCAGCGAACGGAATTCCTCGTCCGATAGCGGTACCGAGCCGGTGTAGTTCACGCGGGCACGGCCGGCTTTCACATCCGGCAGGTCGGCGGCGATCTTCAGCATCGCCTGGGTAGCCGACTGACCCGGCTCGAGGGCATCGTGGTCGAGCACCGGGTTGATCAGCACGAGCTCCAGACCGCCGTTATGGCCGATCAACTGGGGAGTCAGCAACGCCTGCCAGGACAAGGGCGAGGCGTGGCCGTTCAAGGCATCGTCCAAAGACCTTGCTATGTTGCCGAGCGCGGCATCGTAGGCCGAAAGATAGTCACCCATGCCGTAGCGAACGGCTTCGACCATCATATCCAGGCCCTTGAGTAGGCCGCGGGCAGACGGGTCGGTGACCAGCGGCTCGAGCAACTGCCCGGCCTGCGTCATGCTGTCGATGACCTCGTACAATTCGTCGGGCGGCAGCAGCAGCAATCCCTCTCGATCGAGGAAAGAATTGATGCCTGGCGTGGACACCGAGCGTACGTGGCGCCGGTCGGCCGCCAGTGCATCGGCCAGCTCGAGTGCGGTTTCGCGCGCCTCCTCCGCCGTCGGCGCACGCACCACGGCAATGAGCGTATTGCTGAACTGCGGAAACTGGCTGGCGAACTCCAAGCTCTGTTGGCGCCATTGCAGACGTTCGGAAAACAGGTGATCCGAATCGGTGTCGATACTGAGGTGGGTGGATGCTCCCACCAAGCTGACCGCTGCCAACAGCGCCGCTAGCATCAGGACTACGAAGGGGTGACGGCCGCTGGAGTCCACCAGCCATACGAGGCATTGCCGCGCTATCCTAGTCATAACAACCTTATTACTGCGTGGGCTCCGGTACTACCTGTACAAGCGGAGCGAAGGTTGCGCCAGGCATCCGGAATTCAGCGGCGGATTCTATCATGTCTTCTTGCGTTGCAAGGCGGCTGGCGCTTCCAGGTCGGGAGCGGCTTTTGCTGCTGCGCGCAGCGCACGTACCGCTTTGTCCATGCACGAGGAAAGCCTCGGCAGGCGACTCAGCAGCCACGGCCGGCGCGCCAGGGTGGCGATCAACCGTGGCAACTGCGGCCGGCCCCAAGGGTCGATGGCGGCTTGCAGCGCTTCGGGGAGTGCATCGTCGCGCTCGTCGACAATGGCGCGAAGCGTGGCGAACGGCAGGTTGCGATCCGCAGCCACCGCAGCCACCGCAGCGCTTTCCATATCCACTGCTGCTGCGGCATAGCGGCTGTGCGCCGCCATCTTTGCCTTCGGGGTGGAAAGCGTTCTGCACGAGCTGAGCAGGGTGATGCCAGAAACGACTGGCAGTCCCGCCGATGCCAGCCGTTTTTGTAGTCGGCCGCACCAGACGGGGTCTGTCATGTAATTGCGGCCGTCTCCATCGAGTACGCCATGCGGGCAGAGCAGCGTGCCGCTGCGCAGACCGGCATCCAGGGCACCGGCGACACCGAATGTCGCCAGGCCTTTAGCGCCTGCGTCGGCCAGGGCTTGCGCCGCCTTCCACGCGGCTTCCGGCCCCATGCCGCTCAACCACAGGGCGCAGTCGCCGGCCAGGGGTATCAGACATTCGGGCCGTACGGACTTTGCCGTCAATGCTTGGGCCTCGACTTTCAAGGCGACCACGATGCCAGCCGAGTACAAGCTCACCGCTGCACCCAGGAGCGATTCAACAGATGCCGATAGCGGGCCAGCGCGTATAGAGGGAAATAGGCGGCATAACCGTGATACTTGAGGTAGTAAACCCGTGGAAAACCGGGAGCGTTGTGCGAGGGATGGGACCAGAGTCCGTCAGTTTGCTGGCAGGCGAGCAGAAAAGCGATACCGCGTTTCACCGATTCGGACTCCACTTCGCCCATGGCCAGTTGGGCCAGTACTGCCCATGCCGTCGAGTGTGGCGTGCTGATTCCTGCGTTGGTACCGGCCAGGTGCGGGTCGATGTAGCTGTCGTTGGTTTCGCCCCAGCCGCCATCGGGGTGTTGGCGCGTGCGTAGCCAGTCGACGGATTTGCGCAGGTAGGGTTGGCGGAGATCTTCGCCGGCCAAGGCAAGGCCGGAAAGTGCGCTCCAGGTGCCATAGATATAGTTGCTGCCCCAGCGGCCCCACCAACTGCCGTCGGGCTGTTGAGTCGTGCGCAGGTAGTCGATGCAGCGGCGCAGGCGGTCACGGTCTTGATCGCGCTTCAATATGCCGAGGCAGGCGGCCACGCGGCCGGAGACATCCTCGGTCGGGGGGTCGAGCAAAGCTCCGTGGTCTGCGAAGGGAATGGCATTGAGATAGTAGTGGGTGTTGTCGGCATCGAAGGCGGCAAAGCCGCCATTGCTCGACTGCAGGGCCAGCATCCAATCCACGGCGCGATCAATGTTGAAGGCATGTTGTCCGGGCTGTCCGCGATGACGGTCCGATATGTGCAACAAAGCTGCTACCAGTGCCGTGTCGTCGATGTCCGGATAATAGCCGTTGGCATACTGGAAGGCCCAGCCGCCCGGAGCCGCTTGGGGGGCCTGCGCTTCCCAGTCGCCCCTGCAATCGAGCTCCTGCCGCTGGACGAGCCAGTCGCCGGCCCGTGCGATGGCCGTCTGGGTTACCGTATCGTCACCGCTGTGGATCAGGGCCATGGCACTCCAGGCGGTATCCCACACCGGCGAAACGCAAGGCTGGCAGTAGGCCGAGCCGTCGTCACGATGGACGATCAGCTTCTGGATCGAGTGCAGGCAGGTCTTTCGGGCCGGATGATCCTTGGGGTAGCCGAGTAGAATCATCGCCTCGTAGCAATTGACCATCGGCGGGAAAATCGCACCCAGGCCGTCTTCGCCATTCAGGCGCGGCAAGAACCAGGCCTCGGCCTTGCGGATGGCATGCTGACGCAGCGATTTCGGCATCCAGCGATCAAGCGTACGAGCAAATTTGTCCAGTCCCAGGAAAATGCGGTTCAGCAGGCCGCCACGGAGGAAATAGTGGCGCTCCTGCTCCGGCGCAGTGACGAACAGCTCGCGGATATCCACTTGCTTGGGGTTGGCAGCCCGAGCCTTGAGCGAACAGAGGATCGTCAATGGCACCAGGGTGGTCCGCGCCCAGTAGGACATCTTTTCGATATGGATTGGCGCCCAGCGCGGCAACAGCATGATTTCGACCGGCAGATAAGGTACGGCACGCCAAGGGACCTGCTCGAACATCGCCAGTAGGATGCGGGTGAATACGTTGCTTTTGGCGGCGCCGCCAAGCGCCAGCACCGCCTCGCGCGCCCGACGCATATGTGGCGCTTCGGGGGAGTCGCCGGCGGCCTTGAGCGCATAATAGGCTTTGACCGTGCACGACAGGTCGATCGCGCCTCCCACGTATTGCGGCCAGCCGCCATGAGTCTCCTGGACCTGGGTAGCGCGCAAGTAGCGCGCCATCCTTTCCTGCAGGTCATCGTCAATCTCATCCGTGAAATGCATCATTAAAATGTATTCAGCGGTGATCGTGCAGTCGGATTCGAGCTCGAAACACCAGTGCCCATCGGCACCTTGCCGCCCCAGTAGCGCTGCGCGCGCACGTGCGATGGCCTGGTCCAGATCGGTTGTTTCGGGTTCGCGAGAGTGGCTATCGATACTGGCAGGGACAAGAAGAGAGGAACGTTCCATATGGCTGCATATCACTTGTATCGGTGGGTTGCTTTAAGCCGATTCGGCGAAGTAGGCGATGGCGCTCTTCGGCCAGGCAAGGTGTGGGTGAGGAGAAGTGCTCCATTCCGCGGATAGCGGCGTCAACGGAAGCTTGCGTGCGGATGCTGCGAACAGCCAGCGCAAACCGGTGTTGTAATTGCCGGTCAGACGAGTAAGCCCGATGGTGTAGGCTACCGCCTTGCGCGATACCTTTACTTGCTCGCCAGCGGAGAAATGGGGAGTTTGTTGCAGATTGCGCAGTGTCAGCACGGCGAGGCCGATACTCCACAAGCAGAAACGGCGAAACCCAGAGTGTCTGCTCGGAATCATCAGCGTATATTCCAACGCGTCGCGCAGGTGGGCATGAGCCACCCCGATGAGCTCGGTCAGTGCGCTCATATAGTTCGCATCCTGCTGGCCCGCTTGCAGCTCCTCCAATCGCACGCCATATCGGGCGAAGATGTCCTGCGGCAACCAGCAGACGCCACGGCGGTGATCTTCCCACTGATCCTTGAGGATATTGGTCATTTGCAGCCCTTGGCCGAAAGAGATCGCTAGACGCATCAAGGGATCACGCTGGCTGGCCAGGGCAGGATCGAAATCGATGAGCAGTTCCGTCAGCATTTCGCCCACTACGCCGGCTACGCAGTAGCAGTAGCAATCCATGTCGCACAGCGTTTTCAATCCATGCTGGCCTGCGTTGCGCTGGAAGTCGTGCATGCCGTGGGACATCACTTTCAGGCAATTGACGATCGCCATGCGCTGTGCCGGCATCAAGCTATTGGTAACCTGCAACACCAACGGCAATTGGCTCACCAGGTCACGCTCGGCTTCCGAGGTTTCCGTGGAGAATAGTGACGCCAGTTCGGCCGAGAAATATTGCGGTGCGATGCGACCAGTCACCGCATCGATGAATGCATCCTCGTAACGACGCTTTTCCTCGGCGGAAAACGCCGGTTCATCCTCGATGGTATCTGCGATGCGACACAACAGATAAGCATTGGTCACCGCACGGCGTAATAGTGGCGGCAATTGGGGAATGGTCAGTGCGAAAGTTCTGGAGACTTTCGAAAGGATGGCATCTTGATAAGCATCGGCACTGGTTGTTGAGGACTCGATAGCTAGAGCTGTTTGGGATTCAAGCATGATATGCCTTAGCTTTTCTCTTTTTCGACGAGTTACTTGTCATTCTGACACGAATTTCTCAATGGTAGAGTGCGCCAACCCTTGATTTATCAACCGGACCTAAAATGCATTGGCAGTAAAAAGCCTTGCAATTCAACGGATTATCTGTATTTGGCATAGGCGCGGTCGGTCCTGTCACGATCAAGCGTCACCTCCAGAGAGTAATACCGAGTTGAGACGTACTTTCATAGGAATAAGCTGTCGATGACCTCGACCATTTTGCTTGTGGTTAAGCGATCTTTCAAATCGTCGAAGGTCGCAGCAACACGCCGTGTTTCGACGATTCTCCGAACAGAGGGGCGCAGTCGGTTTTCGAGGTGGCCTGTTTGATCTTGCTAGACGCCGAATGAATACTTTGTCAAGCGACACATTGCGACGAGATGACGATTCATGGTAGGGCAGGCAGGCCCGATGAAGCGACCCTGTATCCGTACCCCTAATCTGCGACAGGCAGGCGGATCGGTAGACAGACGAGGAACTGCATAGCAATCGACAAGGGTAGTGGCATGGCCCCAGTCGCTGCAAGTTGTGCCGGAGATCAAGAAGAAAGGATTGGAACCAATCCGGAATATAGCCTCTTGACATTTGGCCGAAGCCTGGAAGCAGCGAAGAGCGATCCGTTGGCCACTGACGGCGACAGTGGCTCCTTCGGGGTAGTTTTGGCCTGAATTTGATCCTAAACGGAGATCCCTTTTGAGTGGTGCTTCGCATCCTGCAACGTCGGTGCATACTCTGGTATGTGGATGCTTGCAAACTCACCCCCGGCGGGATTGGTCCCTGACGCTGCTGATCTGGAGAGGCGTTCGGGATTTCAGTCACGGGTAAAGCCCAGTACCGGTGATTCATGGGTTGTAAATAGCCACTCTCCGGGATACGGGCTTCAAACCGGTCAATGTATACCAAGCACCGCTCGATGATGTCTTTTGCGAAACATTGCTCGATGCCTTGGCCTTGTTGAAGGACACGATATACAGCAAGGGCGAGAAACTCAGATGTGTCGCGCGCTCTGGGTAAATCCGATAAAGAGGTAGCATGGCGTGTCCGTAGCCGAATCCTTGTTTTCCCACGCAGCCGTGAATACCTTCACGAGGGGAGGGCATTGGATATTTTGCTCGAAGCAATCGAATTGCATTATAGGCGGTTGGTAATTCAACCCCAATAATTCAGCCTTGCGGAAAACTTTTTCCGCAAGGGTAACGGTGGACCAGGGCGAAGCAAAAGTGTTCGCCCATGCGGCCCTGCCGTTCAATTACGATGAGCCTACGTCTGCGCCCATCGTGGAAAGTCAGGTGCTGGTTCCGCGTCGCATTGGCGAGCGAGGCCCAACCTGTGGAGCTTGTTCAACCTACGCAGGACATCTCGTCCTAGGCGGCTGGCTTGGGCGAACTGCCAACGGTCGCCGCCAGGGTATCCCAGGTCCGGGAGCAGCATCGCGAGTTGTGCATCGAGATGACCGATCGTCATGTGGTCGTATGGCGACGGTCCATGTTCGAAAGACTGGGCCATCCATCGGATGCGTCCGCCGGGGCCGCTCATAGCGACTTCACGATGTGCTCGCGCAGCCACTGGTGTGCGGGATCGCGATGAACGCGCTCGTGCCAGAGCATGAGCATCTCGAAGCCCGGCACTTCCAAGGGCGGCTCGACCACTTGCAACGCATCGTTGTCGCGTACCAGCCGGGACGGCACCATTGCCACCAGATCGGTGCTCGTCAGTACCGATACGAGAAACAGGAAGTGCGGAACGGACAGCGCGACCCGTCGCGTCATGCCCAACTCGGCCAATGCCGTATCCGTCACGCCATGAAAGCCGCCGCCGTCCGGCGATACGATCACATGATCGAGCTTGCAGAGCTGCGCCAGCGTCGGACGGCGTTTCAATCGAGGATGTCCGATGCGGCCTGCCAGCACGTAGCGCTCGGTGAACAATGGCTTACGCCGCAGGGACGGCGGGGCTTCCGCGCTGATGTGGAAGGCCAGGTCGATATCGCCCTGTTCCGCCTGGCGGGCCAGCATCGGCGGGAGCAGTTCCAGGATTGCCAGCCGCGTGCCGGGCGCCGCCGACCGCAGCCCGGCCAGCGCTGGCGACAGGATGGTGGATTCGCCGTAGTCCGAGGCCACGATGCGCCAGGTCTGGTTGGCCTGGGCAGGGTCGAAGGGACTGCAAGGGGCTACCGCCTGTTCCAGTGCTTCCAGTGCCTGGCGTAGCGGCTCGCGCAGTTCGTCCGCGCGTGCGGTGGGCCGCATGCCTCGAGGGCCGGGCAGTAGCAACGGATCGCCGAAAACTTCCCGCAGCCTGGCGAGCTGTACGCTTACCGTGGGCTGCGACAGATGTAGGCGCATGGCCGCACGGGTCACGTTGTGCTCGGCGAGCAAGGCGTCGAGCGTGACCAGCAGGTTCAGGTCGAGACGCCTCAAGGAATTGTTCATGGCAATACCTGGGATTCTGGAAATTTATTTTCAATATACCAGAGGCCGCCCTATCGTGTGCCCATCTGCCGATGGAGCACCGAACCATGAATGTCCTTCTTGTCTACGTCCACCCTGAATCCCGATCCTTGAACGGTTCGCTCAAGGATTTCGCCATTCAGCGCCTGGAGCATGCGGGCCATACGGTCCGGGTGTCGGACCTGTACGCCATGAACTGGAAGGCCACGCTGGATGCGGACGACAATACCGCGCGGCAGCCTGGCGCGCGCTTCGATCCGTCCATGGACTCCAGGCAGGCGTTCGAGAATGGCACGCAGCGCGTCGATATCGCGCGCGAACAGGACAAGCTGCGCTGGGCCGATGGCGTGATCCTGCAGTTTCCGCTGTGGTGGTTCTCGATGCCGGCCATCCTCAAGGGCTGGGTCGAACGCGTGTATGCCTACGGCTTCGCCTATGGCGTGGGCGAGCACTCGGACACGCACTGGGGCGACCGCTACGGCGAAGGCATGCTGGCCGGCAAGCGTGCCATGCTGGTGGTGACGGCCGGCGGCTGGGCCTCGCACTACGAACCACGCGGCATCAACGGACCCATCGACGACATCCTGTTTCCCATCCAGCACGGCATCCTCTTCTATCCAGGCTTCGACGTGCTGCCGCCCCATGTGATCTATCGGACGAGCAGGATCGACGAGGCGGGGTTCTCGAAGGCCTGCGAGGCGCTGGGACAACGGCTGGATGATCTCTGGACGGCCGACCCCGTTCCTTTCCGCAGGCAGAACGCCGGGGACTACCTTATTCCGGAGCTGACGCTGAGGCCAGAGCTGGCGCCGGGGAGGTCCGGTTTCGACATCCATGTCGAACGGGATTAGCACCCACCGATATCGACCCGCTCGGCGAGAAAGTCCAGGAAGGCGCGCACGCGTAACGGCAGATAACCGCCTTGGCCGACATAGACGGCGTGGACTTCTTCGACGTCGCCCGGATTGCAGTTTTCGAGCACCGGCAGCAATCGGCCGGCCGCGATGTCCTCGCGCACCTGGAAGGCGGCCAGGCGCGCCAGACCCAACCCGGCCAAGGCCAGGCGATGCAGCGCCTCGCCGTCGCCGGCCTGCGCGTTGCCGGTCACCGGCACCACGATGTCCCCGCCGCCATGCCGCAACGGCCAGCCGGGCTGCGCACGCACGTAGTTCGCGCCCAGGCGATTATGTTGACGCAGATCCTCCGGTGTGGTCGGGGTGCCGTGGCGCGCCAGGTAGCTGGGCGCGCCGACGATCGTCATGCGCGTCTGGCCCAGTTTGCGCGCCATCAGGTTCGAGCTTTTCAGGGGGCCGGCGCGCACGGCCACGTCGGTACGCTGCTCCAGGATGTCGATGACCTCATCGGTCAGCACGATGTCCAGCGTCACGTCGGGGTGGCGTTCCAGGAATTCGGGCGCCAGCGGCAGCAGGAAACGGTGCCCGAAGGGAACGTTGGCATTCACCCGCAGCCGACCGCGCGGCGCCGTGTGTTCGCCGGCACAGCGTTCGGCTTCTTCCAGGTCGGCGAGGATACGTACGCCGCGCTCATAGAAGGCGCAACCCTCGGGCGTGAGCTGGAGCTGCCGGGTGGAGCGGTTCACCAGCCGCGTACCCAGGCGCTGCTCCAGGCGCGTGACCAGCTTGCTGACGGCCGAGGGCGTCATGCCGAAGGCGCGGGCGGCCGCGGAGAATCCGCCCAGCTCGATGGCGCGTACGAACACTTCGAGTTCGCCGGATCGGTTGACTTCCAGGCGGGCCATGGTCATCTCCTTGATGATTTCAAATCACAAATGTTTTTCCGGGAGAGAGTCTATTCCAAATTCGTCTTTGAATTCATGATTTATCAAAAAATGGATATTGAATTCACTTATATGAAAAGTCTTTCCAAAATTTTTCCCAGTGCCTCGACCACCGCGATACTGGCCCTGGTGCTCACGACGGGCGCATCCGTGACCGCCGTTCCGGTGGCTGCCGCTCTTCCCGCCTGGGTCGCAACCTGGGGCGCCAGCCCCCAGCCGGTCTGGGGGGTGGGCTTCCTGTTCCCCAGCAACGTCCCTTCCGAGTTGCACGATCAGACGGTGCGTCAGGTAGCGCGCGTCAGCCTAGGTGGACAACGCCTGCGCATCGTGCTGTCCAACGCCTACGGCAGCCAGCCTCTCGCCGTGGGCAAGGCCACGGTCGCACGCTCGCAAAGCGATGGTGCCGTTGCCGCCGACAGCCTGCGCACCGTGACATTTGGTGGCCGGGAGGAGGCGACGATCCTTCCCGGCGCATCGCTGGTCAGCGATCCCGTGGCATTGCCCATCCCCGCGTTGGCACAGATCGCGGTGAGTCTTTATCTGCCGGAAGCGACACCGGTCAGCACTTTTCACTGGGACGGCCGCCAGACCGGCTGGATCGTCCCCGGCGACCAGACCACGGCCCTGGCACTCGAGACGGCGGAAGGCTTTGCACAGAGCACCACGACACGCCTGCTGCTGTCGGGGATTCAGGTTGAAGTCGAACACGCGGTGCGAGCGGTCGTGGTGGTCGGCGACTCCATTACCGACGGGGCCGCTGCCAGCCTGGACAGGGATAGCCGCTGGCCGGACTTCCTGGCTGCGCGTCTGGCTCCGCATGGGGTGGCCGTCGTCAATGCCGGCATCTCTGGTGCCCAACTGCTGTCCGACGGCATGGGTGTTAATGCGCTGGCACGGCTGGATCGCGACGTACTGGCGCAACCGGGCGTGCAAAGCCTCGTCGTGATGCTGGGCATCAACGATATCGCCTGGCCGGGCATGGCCCTCGCGCCGGAAAGACCACGGCCGACACTGGAGGCTCTGACGGCCGGCTACCGCCAGTTGGCCGAGCAGGCCCGCGGCCGTGGGGTGCGGGTGATCGGCGCAACGCTCACCCCGTTCGAGGGGGCGTTGCCCGGCACGCCGCTGGACGACTACTACCACCCCGACAAGGAAGCTTTGCGCCAGCGGGTCAACGAATGGATTCGCCACGGCGGTGCGTTCGACGCGGTGATCGACTTCGATGCGGCACTGCGCGATCCCGTCCATCCAGCCCGAATCGACGCGCACTTCGACTCCGGCGACCACCTGCATCCCGGCGACCAAGGCAATCGGGCGATGGCCGAAGCCGTCGATCTCGATGTCTTGCTGCCGGGTCTCGGTGCCTCGCGGGACAACGCAATGCCAAATACATCTCAGGAGCGCTGAACCATGCTGTTCACAGCCTATCGCCTGGGCAATCTCGAGCTGCCCAACCGTATCCTCATGCCGCCAATGACCCGCTCGCGCGCAGGCGCCGGCAATGTGCCCACCGCGCTGATGGCCGACTATTACGCCCAGCGTGCCTCCGCCGGGCTGATCGTCAGCGAGGGCACGCAGATCAGCCAGCAGGGCCAGGGCTATGCCTGGACGCCCGGTATCCACAGCCGGCAACAGGTGGCCGGTTGGCGCGGCGTCACCGATGCCGTGCATGCCGCTGGCGGGCGCATATTCGCGCAGTTGTGGCACGTCGGCCGGATCTCGCACGTCTCCCTTCAGCCGAACGGTGCCGCGCCGGTATCCTCTTCGCCGCTGCTGGCCGACGGCGTCAAGGTCTTCATCGACCCCGAGGGCAGAGGGCCGCAAGCCGGCGTCGGCGAGATGGTGCAGCATTCGGCACCGCGCGCCCTGTCCGAGGCCGAGATCGCTCAGGTCGTGCGGGACTTCGCCGCTGCCGCGCGCCATGCACTGGAGGCCGGCTTCGATGGTGTCGAGCTGCATGGCGCCAACGGCTACCTCATCAACCAGTTCATCGACTCGCGGGCCAATACGCGCAGCGACGACTATGGCGGATCGCTGTCCAACCGGCTGCGCTTTTTGCGCGAAGTCACCGAGGCCGTGGTCGCGGTGGCCGGACGCGGGCGCGTCGGCGTGCGGCTGGCGCCGCTCACCACGCTGCAAGGCGCGGTGGACGACACACCGCAGGCTACCTACTTGGGCGCGGCCAAGCTGCTCGACGATCTCGGCGTGGTCTACATCCATATCGCCGAGGCCGATTGGGAAGACGCGCCCGACATGCCGGTGGCATTCAAGGAGGCGCTGCGGCTGATTTACGGCGGCACGCTGATCTACGCGGGCAAGTACACGCTCGAGCGTGCCGAGGCTGCGCTGCGCGATGGCTGGGCCGACTTGATCGGTTTCGGCCGGCCGTTCATCGCCAATCCGGATTTGCCTCGGCGCCTGCGTCACGGCTGGCCGTTGAACGAGCCCGACGCGAGCCGCTTCTTCGGCGGCGCAGTCGCAGGCTACACCGACTATCCGTTCGCGACGCAGGACGGACAGGCCGCCGCGATGGAGGAAGACGTGCGATGAGCCAGCGCAATGTCGTCCATCGCGGCGTCTGGGCGCTGGCGGTCACGGCGTTCGCCATCGGCGTGGCCGAGTTCATCGTGGTCGGCGTGCTGCCGGCTATCGCCGAGGACCTCGGCGTACCGCTGGCACGCGCCGGCGGGCTGGTGGGGCTGTACGCGCTGGCATTGGCCATCGGTACGCCGCTGGTGGTACTGGGATTGGCCCGGCTGCCGCGCAAGCCCGTGCTACTGACCTTGGTGGCGGTGTTTCTCGCCGGCAACCTGCTGTCGGCGCTCTCGACCAGCTATGCGATGCTGCTGGCCGGGCGCATCTTGACGGCGGTGGCTCATGGCAGCTTCTTCGCCATCGGCGCGACACTGGCAGCCCGGCTAGCCCCCGAGGGGCAGGCCAGCCGGGCGATCGCGCTGATGTTCGCGGGCCTCACGCTGGCGATGGTGACCGGCGTGCCGCTAGGTAGCTTGATCGGCAACGGCTTGGGTTGGCGGTTGCCATTCTTCGCCGTCGTGCTGTTGGCCGCGCTGGGCTGGCTGGCGACCGCACTGTGGGTACCAGCCCTGCCGGCGCAGGCGGCAGGGCGTGCCGGTAGCCAACTGACGGCGCTGGCGCGACCCGAGATCCTGACGATGATGAGCATCACCAGCCTCGGCTTCGGTGCCAGCTTCGCGGCTTTCACTTTCATCACGCCGATCCTGACCGACATCACCGGCTTCTCGACGCGGATTTCCAGCCTGCTGCTGGTGGTGTTCGGCGTGGCGACGCTGGTGGGCAATCTCATGGGCGGGCGCTGGGCCGCCAACCTGGGCTGGCCGGTAGCGCTGCGGCGCATGCTGGTGGGTCTGCTGGTCGTACTCGTGGCGATCGCATTACTGATGCCCTACCGGATACCGATGGTGGCGCTGCTGTTCGTCTGGGGCCTGCTGGCCTTCGGCATGTCGCCGGGCTTCCAGGCCGGCATGCTGGCTACCGCTGAACGCTGGACGCCGCGTGCGGTGGATTTCGCTTCGGCGTTGAACATTTCGGCATTCAACCTGGGTATCACGCTGGGGGAGACGTTGGGTAGCGTACTGGTGGTGCGAGGTGATATGGCGCTGACGCCTTGGGCGGGTGTCGGGCTGGCGTTGATCGCGCAGTTGCCGCTGGCGTGGCTGGCACAGCGGTCGTCCGGTGCCGGAACGGTACCGGCCGTTGGTGGGTGGGAGGGGCGATGATGGGGGATGCCATCTTCGCCGCTTCCTGGCTGTTGCCGAAGAACGCCGCACCGCCCGAGTTGTCGAGCGATTGCAGATCGGGTAGTCGTCGCTGTCGCGTGCCTTCAAGGAACTGGTAAAGAGGCTCGGGGAGGTAGCCTTTCGGCTGTCACACCGGTCGCTCCGGGCGGGCAAGCTGTTTTCGGAGCGGGTGCGCAGGCCGGCGGCATGCCGTATCCATCAGGGGATGGCTCGGTCTATCGCAGCCGTTTGCTTCTCCGGGGCAATGGCATCATCCGCAAACCCATGGCTTCGAATACAAGGACCTGGACGGCAATGTCCGGCACTGGCGCCTCCTGTCAGAGCCAATTGGCGAAACCCGCTCCATACTTGGAGTTCAGCCATTTCTGGGAGCACTAAAGATGAGCGGGCTTGAGTTCGTTAAGGGCGATATCGTTGTGTTGAAAAGTGGCGGACCGGCGATGACGGTCGAGAGTATCGGCAACTATGCCGAAGGTCTGGCGCGCGGGCCGGAGAGGGGAGCGAAGTGTATCTGGTTCGATGGGGGCAAGCCCCAGGAGCATGTTTTCGATGTGGCGGTGTTGGAGAGGGTTGACCCTTAGGGCGAGTCATCAATTATTTCCCCGGCTGCGTTGCAGCCGGAAATGGGGCCAGGCAAGGCGCAGCCTTCAGGCAATGGTCATTCCCTTGCCAAAGGCTGCAACGCCGCATGGCCCCATTTCCGGCGCAACCTAGGCGGCTCCATCCGAAGGGACGGGCCTGTTTTGGCACAGCGCGGCGTTGCTCATCGTTCGTTTGGAATGACCAGATTTCTCTCCTCGCGTCTTGCCCTGTGCCAAAACAGGCTCCGTCGCAACGCGGGAAATAATTGATGACTCGCCCTGGTGCATGAGTTGTCGGGCGCCGGAGTGGCTGATGGCCCCGCTTCGTGCGGGGTTTTCTGTTTCGGGGTGGTTCTGGACGGCACGGGAGGATACCGCCCAGCGGCGGAGCCGGCCGCCGGCGTTGACAGTGCTCCGATGCATGAACAAGCTGAAATTCGTTCGAATCTGCAAGGTGCTTGTTGAAGAGAGGCTGGATTGTCGGCCCCGGACGCGAGACGTGGGCGGTTCGGCTTGAATTTCAGGAGGAGCAATCATGGCGAAGGTTACTCATGCGAAGGCCAGTGCGGTCCGGTTTCCGGCTCCTCAAAGCCGCGACGAAGTGAACGAGGCGATTGCCAAAATTGGCCTGCTCCAGCGTGAGCGTGCGCGCATTCAGGCCGACATGAATGATGAGCTGGCCAAGGTGAGGCTGCGTTACGAAGAGGTGGCTACGCCTCTCAACGAACAGATCGCGGCATTGACCCAGGGGGTGCATACCTGGTGCGAGGCGCATCGCTCGGAACTGACCGGGAACGGCAAGACCAAGTTCCACGATTTCGCCGCGGGCGAGATCAAGTGGCGCATGCGTCCGCCGCGGGTGATGCTGCACTCCGTCGAAACCGTGCTGGAAGTCCTCAAGCGTCTGGGGCTGACGCGTTTCATCCGGGTGAAGGAGCAGGTGAATAAGGAGGCCATGCTCGCCGAGCCGGATGTGGTCGCCGGCGTGGCCGGGGTGAAGATCGAGCAGAGCGAGGACTTCGTCGTCGTGCCCTTCGGTAGCAAGCTCGAGGAAGTCGCCTGAGGAGAGAGCTTTGCTCCAACACAGGATGTAAGCTTGCCACTTCAGGGCGGCATCGCTTCGGCCTGCGCCGGTCGTCCCGTCTCCCGGACGGCATGGACTGGCCGGCCCTGGGCATGCTCGTGCCATGTCTTCTACCGGGCGTCAGCGTGCGGTTTCCGCCAATTGCATGTCGGCACTTGCTCAGACCTTGCAAAAGTATTCCATGACGGTATCCGTTTCCTCGCTGCGGTTCTGCGCATCCAACGCCCGGACCAATCCATGCAGCGACTAGAGCATTTTTTGAAAACACGAATTCGACATACAGGGGTTGCTCTTCCTGGTCATTTCGGGCCTCCTCTCCCGCTCAGACAAGGAGACCAGAATGGCTCGAGCATACAGTGCCGATCTTCGCCGACGCGTCGTCGACGCGGCCATGGGCGGGCTGTCGGCTCGGCAGGCCGCCGAGCGATTCGACATCGGCACGGCGACGGCGATCGTCTGGGTACGGCGCTTTCGGGAAGGCGGGGAACTCGTCGCCCGCCGACAGGGCAAGCCCCGGGGCTTGCGGCTCGATCCCCATGCGCACTACCTGCTCGGCCTGCTCGAGCAAACCCCCGACCTGACGCTGGCCGAGCTCGCCGCAACCCTCGAGCGGGAGCGCGGTATTCGGGTTAGCCTGGCGACGGTATGGACGTTTCTCGACCGGCACGGCATGACGTTCAAAAAAAGACCGCGCATGCGGCCGAGCAGCAGCGGCCGGACGTCCAGGCAGCTCGACAGGAGTGGCTCGAGGAACAACCCGGCTTCGACTGGCGCAAGCTGATCGTCGTCGACGAAACCGCCGCCGCGACCAACCTGGCCCGCCTACGAGGCTGGGCCCCTCGCAGCGAGCGCTGCCTGGCCGCGGTCCCTCACGGTCACTGGAAAACCACGACCTTTACCGCCGGCCTGCGCGTGGATGGGCTAACTGCTCCGCTGGTGCTCGACGGCGCCATGAACGGCCCGGCCTTCCTGGCCTATGTCGAGCAGGTTCTGGTTTTCGAGCTGACGCCCGGCGCTATCGTGGTGATGGACAACCTGCCGGCCCACAAGGTGGCGGGGGTACGCCAGGCCATTGAAGGCGCAGGAGCCACACTGCGCTACCTGCCTCCCTATAGCCCCGACCTGAACCCGATCGAAAGGGCATTCTCCAAGCTCAAGGCGCTGCTGCGAAAGGCGGCGGCGCGGACCGTGCCGCAGCTGTGGCAGAGCATTGGCGAGGCGATTGCGCAGTTCTCGGCGCAGGACTGCAGGCACTACTTCGAGGCAGCCGGATATGAATCAGAATAAGGTAAAAATGCTCTAGAGCATTTTCCGGGAAACGTCGCAGGTCTTTGCGAAAGGCCTGCTCGGCTCTCTCGTTCCGTCCCGCCTCGAGCGGCACCCGGCCGAGGTCCTGGCGTACCGGCACCGTCCATTCCTGCGGCTCGCCGTAGACCAAGCCGTCCTCCAGACGAGCCGCTTCGCGCAGGTGGCCGATCGCGTCCGGGACGTCCGCCTTCACGGCGGCGATATGACCGGCCAATACTTGCGAGGCGATTTTCACTATGGCGCCCGAGGTGTTGAACTCCAGACGCAGCGCGTCCGTCTGCGGATTCCCGGCCGTGGCGCGCAGTCGCGCCAGCTCCGCCTCGGCTCCTGGTGCGTCGCCGCGCGCCGCCAGCGCCCAGCCCTGTATGTGGTGCCAGAGGGCGCGGGTACGGGGAGGATCCGGCGGCGGGGCCTCGGTTTGCAGAGGTTCGTCCCAGCGATCGAAGCGCACCAGCATCTGTAATTAGAGCCGCAAGCCCTAGTCGAAATAGCGCTGTGCCAGTGGCGAGGCGGTCGTGATTGCGTAGTGATGATCGCCGAGGTTGTCGTATAGCGGAACGCCCGGTCTGGACGAGAGTTACAGACGCCATGCCCACTGCCAGGAGCGCGCCCAGGGCCATCGGGCACGGAGACGGTCGGCGACGGCTGCAGGGCGGCAGGATGGGCAGAACCCCGGTGATCCGGATGCTCAGGGTATCGCTTCTCGTCACGTGGTTCCGCCATGCTCGCGCACTGGTGCGAGCCCGGCGGTCATGATTGCCTGGCCGATGAATGGATTGTCTTTCGTTATTCCATTCGATAGTTCAGGGGAAAATATAGCGTGCGCCAAATCATCTGCATGGCTTCCGGTAATTCCGTATTTTGGCGGAGCGCTTCGTTTCGTCGTTTTATGGTTATATCCGGGGCCGACTTGGGTCGGGGTTGTATGGTTATCGAATATGGCGACTGCCGCACGATCAATGGAGGGGGTATATGTGAAGATGGCAGTGGTCTGTCCGGCTCGTCGATTTCCCTTTTTTATGGAGGATAATATCGTGCTCAGGTTACATTGTATTGGCTTTTGGGCGTCCGTGCATTTTTCGGCTGGAAGAAAATGCCGATACTCGTGTCCATGCGGACCATTATAAATACTGGCTGACGAAAATTTCACATGTGCAGGCATATCCATAGTCCCGTGACGGTCGATTGGCTGGATCTGATCGTCTCCTATCGATAATGTTCTTCGAGGTCCCGGAAACAATGCCGCGTGAAATTACGCGGCTAGATGATTGCCAGGAAGGCTCTATCGACCGCCCATGGTTGGTCTCCGTTCTCGTTATCCATACCGCCCGACCAGGGCGGCGATCGATGCTTCCAGGCGCACTTCCGAGCGAAGCCGTTCCGTGAGCCCAGGAGTCCGGCCCGTGGCTGTGTTTCTGCCGTGCGCTGCCGGGGTTTTCAGCTTCTCGCCGATAGGGGCCGGGGCTGTCCGTCGTGGCATGGGCATTGTCGCTTCGCCGCGGTCGGCGGCGAACGTTCTACATTACCGATACTGCTATAAAGGCTCCGCGATATGCTCTCGATGATATCTTCCTAGCCGTTCGTCGGTAATGGGGAAACTTTGATGATCGCCCTATTTTCAATATTAATGACAAACACGAGGCATGGAACAGAAACATAATAATGTGGGTAGCCGGGTTTTCTCGATCATATCGGCTGCTTCGACCCATCGTTGATTCATTGAAAATGTTTCGGTTTGGAGTGAGCAAGCCAGGGGATAAGGCGGTTGTCAGGGAGATGACATTATTTTTCGCCGGAAATTGGATTCGCCGAAAAGATGCCTATACTGGATTCGAGCGGCATGCCGAGGTTTCACCGGAAGCGAAAGACTTCGGCAATTATTATTCGGGAGAGTTGCAGCAAGGCAACTGCGCAATGAACGTCCATGCGGCGAGCCGCAAGAACGACGGAGCCATGTGGACGGTTCGCAACCACGATTTCCATACGGGAAATCGAATACGAGGGCGCTAAGGCAATGAAAGGGCAGCCAAGTTAGGAAGATGATACTGCTTGAGCAAAAAAGCGGAACCAATCGACCAAGCCCATGCATGAGCCAACGAGCGTCCGAACACTTGAACTACTTACTCTGTAAGGAGTGCATAATGGCTACTGAAAAGCAACAAGGTCAGCAAGGCCAAGGCAGCCAAGGCCAAGGCAGCAATGTGGGACAGCAGGGCCAGAACGCAGGACAAACCGGTCAGCATGCGGGCGGCACCCAGGATCAGAACCAGAATCCGCGTGCAGGCGAGCAGTGGAAGCAGAACCAGGGTGCACAGGGCAGTGGCCAGCAAGGACAGGGCGGGCAGCAAGGCAGTGGTACCCAGCAAGGCCATCAAGGCGGCCAGCAGGGGCAGCAGGGCGGCCAGCAAGGCCATCAGAGCGGCCAGCAGGGGCAGCAGGGCAGTCAGCAGGGACAGCACGGTAGCCAGCAGGGCAGCCAGCAAGGTGGTCAACAAGACCAGCCCGGCCAGGGCCAACGCGGCAACCTGAGCGAGGAAGAGCGGCGCAGGTCCCAAGGCGGCAGCCAGGACCAGTCGCGCCAAGAAGGCCAGCATGAACAAGGACGCAATCCGTCCAAATAGAAAAAGTAAAAGGCCATAACGGCCTGTCGAACCGATCCAATCGCTGCCGGTATCGGCGGATGACGGATCAAGGAGGCTCCGGTCGACGAACCGGAGTCTCCTTCGCCTGGAAAGAATTCCCCCTTCCTTGACCGAGTGTCCACTCAGGCTCTATCCGAGCAAGGGTGTGGCGTCTCGCCCTGGCCGACGAATGCCCCGTCCGAAATTCATACGTCCACAGGCGACGGCATCCGGCTGCCGGACGTTCGCCTGCGTCTTGGAAGTCTGTGCATTAGAAATGATTCCTTCTAAATCAATAGATTGCCTGGTCTGTTCGAATATGGCCCGGGTCTTGCTCCGTTGCCTGGCGAGCCGCGCTCGCAAGCTTTTCGGCAGGCGGATGTGCGGTCTCGATAGGTTGTACCGCGACAATTCGAACAACAACGGAGAACCCTATGGACATGCAACGCTCGAAGGTCCGGGTGATGGGCAGCGATGCCGGTGGCACGATGACCAATATTTTCTTCGTCCGCGAGGACGGCAATTTCGTGGTTGGCAAGGCGCAGAGCAACCCGGCCGACGAATCCCTGGCCATCTACAATTCTTCCCTCGAAGTGCTGTCCGCTTGGCAGCTCGGCGTCGACGACGTCTACCCAGAGCTGCTGACCTGCGTCTATTCCGGCATCGCCATGCTCAACCGGGTGGTGCAGCGCAAGGGGCTGGACGTCGCCTGACCATCAGGTGCACACCTACGGCTACACCGAGGGCTTGGGCTTCAAGGACGTGGTGGTGCCGGCCTGGGGGACGGGTTTCTCGGCCTTCGGCTGCGCCTGCGCCGACTTCGAGTACCGCTACGACAAGAGCGTCGACATCGCCTTGGCGCAGGATGGCGACGATACCCAGCGCACCGAAGCCTGCGCGGTGATCCAGGCGGCCTGGGACGAACTGGCCGCCAAGGTCATCGCAAAATTCGTCAACAACGGCTTCAAGGCCGGGGACGTCACCCTGCTGCCCGGCTACCGGATGCAGTACATGGGCCAGCTCAACGAGCTGGAGATCACCTTGCCGATCGCCAAGGCAGCCGCCGCCCACTGGCAGAAGATCACCGACGCTTTCGAGGACACTGACCTAAGCCGCCAAGGCGCTGGGCATCGCCAAGAGCACTCTGTACCTGTGACTCAGGAAGTACGGCATGTCCCGTGTGCCGGAGGCCGGCGAACGATTGCGGCTCGAGTGAGCGGGGGCCGCCGAACCGTGCGCTCTTTCACCTTCCCGACGTCATCCCCAGCGAGCAGCTTTCCGCGCGCCGTCGGCGGGGTATGCTACCGGCCATCCGCTCCAGCCGCAGCACCGCCATCGAGATAATTCAACGCCATGTCGACCTCCAGATCTTTCGATTCCGCCCTAGGATATGCGGCGCTCACGGCCACCGGTCAGGTGCGCACGTGCAACGAGGACGCTTTGCTGTGCTGTCCGCAATTGTGTCTGTGGGCAGTCGCCGATGGCATGGGTGGCTACGGTCGCGGCGAGCTGGCCAGCGCCCTAGCGCTGGAAACCCTGCGCCGGCTGGTCGCCTGTGGCCAGGACCTGTGCAGCGCCGTCCAGGGCGCCGATGCCGCCGTTCTCGCCGCTGCCGAAACCGGGCTGGGCGGATATGGCATGGGCGCCAGCCTGGTCGCGGTGCGCTTCGCCGGCGCGGATTTCCAGCTCGCCTGGGCCGGCGACAGCCGCGCCTACCGGATCGGCGGCAACTCCATCCGCCAACTGACCCGCGACCATACTTGGGTGCAGACGATGGTTGACGCCGGCCGACTGACCCCGGAGGAGGCCAGCCGCCATCCCTTGCGCAACCTGGTGACCCGCTGCCTCGGCCTGAACCACGACATGCTCGCGGTGGAACTGGTGCGGGGACGCCTCGACCGGAGCGAACGGTTGCTGTTGTGCAGCGACGGTCTGACCCGCGAACTGAGCGATGCACGGATTCAGCATCTGTGCGCCCACACTCTCAACCTCGACACGCTGGTCGGCGCTCTGGTCGGAGCCGCTGAGCGCATGGGCGGCAGCGACAACATTTCCTGCATCGCGCTGGGACTCGCCGCACCGCCGGCACGGACCAAGGAGCGGCCACGCGGCTTTCTGCGCAGATTGCTGAAATCCGTCGGGAAATGAGCAGTGTCTGATTCCAGAGAAAAATCGACGCTCGGAGTGCTCCGGGCGCTCGCGCGCGCATGGCTGCCTACCGCCTGGTGACATGATCAACCGGAGTTTTATATTCTTAAAAGTTTTATAAATAAAATAACAAGTTATTTTTTTGGAATAAGTAAGCAATATAGAGTGGCCAGCAACGTGGTGCGGCGGATGGGCTGCCGGGCCTCGACCAGTCAACCGGAGGAGTCACAGAATGCCAGCCGCTACCCCAGTCCGCCATGAAACCGTCGAGGACGTCCGGCGTCCCGTCGATCTATCCGAGGTACTCGCCGCCAGTCCGGCGGAGTTGCTCACCAGGGCGCGTGCCCGGGGTGTCGACGGCGGTCTCGCCTACGCCGGCAGTCTCTATCCGCCGGAGGCCTGGGCGTTGCTGCAGGCCGGTGCGGCGACCCTGGTGGATGTGCGCAGCGCCGAGGAGCTGAAGTTCGTTGGGCGTGTGCCGGACACCCTGCACGTGGCCTGGCAGAACGGCCCGACGCTGATCAAGAACCCGCGCTTTCTCATCGAGCTGGCCGGCAAGGCCGGACGCGACAAGGTACTGGTGCTGCTCTGCCGCAGCGGCAAGCGTTCCGCGGCGGCCGCGAGCGCCGCCGCGGCTGCCGGTTTTTCTCAGGTATTTAACGTGCTGGAAGGTTTCGAAGGCGATCTCGATGCCCATCAGCAACGCGGCGAAAGCGGCGGCTGGCGACACTGGGGGCTACCCTGGGTTCAGGATTGAGTTGTATCCTTCTAGACTTTCTGGCACTTCTTTTCCCGTCCATCCTCGTTCAGGACCGGCCGTTTCCGCGGCCGGCAGGTTCTCCCATGTCCAACAAACCCAAGGCCGTCTTCGACGGCGCTTCGCATACGCCGGAGGTACCCGCGTCCCGGCCGATGAACTGGCAACTGGAGCAGATCGTCGATGAATTGCGTGCCGCTCGCGCCGATTGGCGCAAGAGCTGCGGCCGGACGCGCGAGTTGGGCAGCCGCGAATTGCCCTCGCGGCAGACCGTGGCGGAGATTCTCGCCGCGCTGAGCGGCGCGCTCTTTCCGATGCGCCTCGGGCCCAGCGATCTGCGCGAGGAGAGCGAGGATTTCTATGTCGGGCACACCCTCGACAGCGCACTGAACGCGCTGCTCGGCCAGGTACGCCTGGAACTGCACTATGTCGCCCGCCAGTGCGGGCAGCGCGAGCCGGATCTGGAGACGCGCGCGGTGCAGATCGTCCGCGAATTCGGCGCCGCCTTGCCGGAAATGCGCCGGCTGCTGGACAGCGACGTAATCGCCGCCTACCAGGGCGATCCGGCGGCGCGTAGCCTGGACGAGGTGCTGATCTGCTATCCGGGCGTCCAGGCGGTGATCCACCATCGCCTGGCCCATCTCCTGTACCGCTCCGGGGTGCCGCTGCTGGCGCGGATCGTCGCGGAGATCGCTCATTCCGCCACCGGCATCGACATCCATCCGGGGGCGCAGATCGGCCACAGCTTCTTCATCGACCACGGCAGCGGCGTGGTGATCGGCGAAACCGCGGTGATCGGCAACCGCGTGCGCATCTATCAAGCGGTGACCTTGGGCGCCAAGCGTTTCACCGTCGACGAATCTGGCCAGTTGCTCAAAAGCCAAGCCCGTCATCCTATTGTCGAAGACGACGTGGTAATCTATGCCGGCGCCACCATCCTGGGCCGGATCACCATCGGCAAGGGTTCCATCATCGGTGGCAATGTCTGGTTGACTCGTAGCATGCCTCCAGGCAGCAACGTCACCCAGGCGACCTTGCAACACCAGCCAGGCAACGAGGGGCAGCCATGACGGCGAGCCTCCGGCCCTGCGCATCAATGCAACACCTCAAACCAGGCAACACAAGGTAGTCGTGACGACGAACCTTCCGGCCCTGTGCATCAATGCAACACCAGCCGGGCAACGCAAGGTAGTCATGACGACGAACTTTTCGGTCCTGTGCCTCTTTTTGAATCTTATTGGAGTGATTCATGACCGAATATCAGGATGTACGCCTGGCGTTAGGCGACAGCGCCGCACGCCAGTTGGCGAACGCGACCAAGACCGTCCCGCAGCTTTCCACCATCAGCCCGCGCTGGCTGGTGCATTTGCTGCAGTGGACGCCGGTGGAGGCGGGCATCTTCCGTTTGAACAAGGTGAAAAACCCGCTGAACGTGCAGGTCGCCTGTTCCCAGCGTGACGAGGCGGTGCTGCCGCAGACCTTCGTCGACTACGAGGAACAGCCGCGCGAGTACTTCCTCAACGCGGTGACCACCATCCTCGATGTGCACACCCGCGTTTCCGACCTCTACAGCAGCCCGCACGACCAGATCCGCGAGCAGTTGCGCCTGGCCATCGAGACGATCAAGGAGCGTCAGGAAAACGAGCTGATCAACAACCCCGAATACGGCCTGCTGGCCAGCGTCGATCCGAGCCAGCGCATCTCCACCCTGGGCGGCGCGCCGACCCCGGACGACCTCGATGAACTGATCGCCAAGGTCTGGAAGGAGCCGGCCTTCTTCCTCGCCCATCCGCTGGCCATCGCCGCCTTCGGCCGCGAGTGCACCCGCCGCGGCGTGCCGCCGCCCACCGTCAGCCTGTTCGGCGCGCAGTTCCTTACCTGGCGCGGCCTGCCGCTGGTGCCGTCGGACAAGATCCCGTTCGACGACAACGGCAAGACCAAGATCCTCCTGCTGCGTGTCGGCGACAAGCGCCAAGGCGTGATCGGCCTGTACCAGCCCGGCGTGACCGGCGAGCAGAGCCCTGGGCTGTCGGTGCGCTTCATGGGCATCAGTCGCAACGCCATCGCCTCCTACCTGATCTCGCTGTATTGCTCGTTGGCGGTGCTGACCGAAGATGCCCTGGCCGTACTCGATGACGTGGAGGTCGACAAGTACCATGACTACCCGGCCACCTACAAGTAATCCGCCGGAGCTGCCGGAGGCCGTGGTGCCGGCGGGTCTGCCGGATGTGGCAAGTCTGGCGCAACTGGCCAACGCCTTCTTTGCCAGCCTGCCGGGTAGCGCTCCGTCGGGCGGCGCGCCCTTCGGCAATGGTCTGTCGGACAGCGTTCTGCCGGGCGGCGTTTCGGCGCTGGCCGGCGTATCGCCCGTCGAGCCGTTTCCGAGCGGGGCCGCCGCCTCGTTCGGGGCGGCCGAACGGCACGCCGGGGAGAAGCTCCCGGCGGGCATCGCCGACGGCCTGGACCTCGGCTCGCCCGAGGCCTACGCCGCAGCATTGCCGACGCTGTTCCCGGCTGCTGGCGGCCTCGCGCCGTCGGCAGGGGGTGCGCCGTCCACGCCGTACTACTTCCTCGGCGAGGGTAGCGCCTACAGCGGCGAGCCGGAACGCTTCGCGGACATTCCCGTCGAGCCGGACAGCCTCGCGGTGCCGGGCGGGGACGCGCTGGGCAAGGTCCTGCGCTCGATCCTCGCCGAGCCGTCCGCGCCGGCAGCATCGGCAGGGCCGGGGGCCGGACAGTTCTATTTCCTCGAACGGAGCAGTCCGGGCCTGGAGAAGGCGCCCGATCCTGTCGTCCAGCCGCAGGTCCGCAGCGGTTTCGACGTGCAGGCGGTGCGCCGGGACTTCCCGATTCTCGCCGAACGGGTCAACGGCAAGCCACTGGTGTGGTTCGACAACGCCGCCACCACGCAGAAGCCCAAGGCGGTGATCGATCGCTTGGCGTACTTCTACGCGCACGAGAACTCCAACATCCACCGCGCCGCCCACGAGCTGGCGGCGCGGGCGACGGACGCCTACGAGGGCGCGCGCAGCAAGGCGGCGCGCTTTCTCGGCGCGAAGTCGACGGACGAGATCATTTTCGTGCGCGGGGCGACCGAGGGCATCAACCTGCTGGCCAACACCTTCGGCCGCCAGTTCATCGGCGAGGGGGACGAGATCATCGTCTCCCACCTGGAGCACCACGCCAATATCGTGCCCTGGCAGTTGCTGGCCAACGCGGTGGGCGCCAAGCTCAAGGTGATCCCGGTGGACGACTCCGGGCAGATCATCCTGGAGGAGTACGCCAGGCTGCTTGGTCCGCGCACCAGGCTGGTGAGCATCACCCAGGTGTCCAATGCCCTCGGCACGGTCACCCCGGTGGCGGAAGTGATCGCCCTGGCGCATGCCGCCGGCGCGCGGGTACTGGTGGATGGCGCACAGTCGGTATCGCACCTGAAGGTCAACGTGCAGGCGCTGGACGCGGATTTCTTCGTGTTCTCCGGGCACAAGATCTTCGGTCCGACCGGCATCGGCGTGGTCTACGGCAAGAAGGAACTGCTCGACGAGCTGCCGCCTTGGCAGGGCGGCGGCAACATGATTGCCGACGTGACCTTCGAGAAGACCCAGTACCAGGGTGCGCCGGCGCGCTTCGAAGCCGGTACCGGCAACATCGCCGATGCGGTGGGGCTCGGTGCGGCGCTGGACTATGTCGAGCGTATCGGCCTGGAAGCCATCGCCCGCTACGAGCACGAACTGCTGGAGTACGCCACCCGGGGCCTCGCGACGATTCCCGGCCTGCGCCTGATCGGCACCGCGGCGAACAAGGCCAGCGTGCTGTCCTTCGTGCTGCAGGGCTACCGCACCGAGGAGATCGGCGCCGCCCTCAATCGCGAGGGTGTCGCCGTGCGTTCCGGCCACCACTGCGCGCAGCCGATCCTGCGCCGTTTCGGGGTGGAAACCACTGTGCGGCCATCGTTGGCGTTCTATAACACCTTCGACGAGATCGACCTGCTGGTGAGCACCGTGCACCGTCTGGCGACCCGGCGCTGACGTTCATTTCCCCCGGCTGTCCAGCCGGGGGTCTTTTTCTCCCCCGTACCCGGCCTTGTCAGGAGTGGCGCGGCCAGGCAGATTCATCCGCGACGGATGGCGGTAAGAAGCCAAGGCATCGCGGATGCGTTCGCTCCTAGCCAAGCGCCGGCGGCTGGAAGCGCTTCAGACGCAGCGCGTTGCCGAGCACGAACACGCTGGACAGGGCCATGGCGCCGGCGGCGAAGACCGGCGAGAGCAGTATGCCGTTGACCGGGTAGAGCGCGCCGGCGGCCAGCGGAATCAGCGCGGTGTTGTAGGCGAAGGCCCAGAACAGGTTCTGGCGGATGTTGCCGAGGGTCGTCCGGGACAGGGCGATGGCCGTGGGTACGCCGCGTAGGTCGCCGGACATCAGCACCACGTCGGCCGCCTCGATGGCGATGTCGGTGCCGTTGCCAATGGCCAGGCCGACATCCGCCGCGGCCAGCGCCGGAGCGTCGTTGATGCCGTCGCCGACATAGGCGATTTGTCCGTGCCTGGCCTTGAGGCGCTTGAGCGCCTCGACCTTGCCGTCCGGCAATACTTCGGCCACCACTTCGTCGATGCCCAGTCGCCGGGCGATGGCTTCGGCCGTGCGGCGGTTGTCGCCGCTGATCATCGCCACCTGGATACCCTGCGCATGCAGGGCGCGAATTGCCGCCGGCGTGGTTTCCTTGAGCGGGTCGGCCACCGCCAGCATGGCCGCCGGACGACCGTCGATGGCGGCGTAGAGCGGCGTCTTGGCCTCGTCGCCGAGGCGGCGGGCCTCCTGGGCGAAGCCGCTCACATCGAAGCCTTGCCGAGCCATGAAGCGGTCGGCGCCGATCTCCACCCGCACGCCGTCCACCATGGCGCGCACGCCGTAGCCGGTGACCGCCTCGAAGTCTTCCAGGCGGCCGGGGGCGAGGCCTTCGGCCCCGGCCGCCGCGACGATGGCGCGGGCGATGGGATGTTCGGAGCGCGCCTCGACGGCGGCGATCCGGCCGAGCACGGCGCCGCGCTCGAAGCCTTCGGCGAGGATCAAGTCGGTCAGCTCGGGCCGGCCGCGGGTCAGGGTGCCGGTCTTGTCCAGCGCCACCATCCGGGCGTCCTTGAGCGACTGCAGGGCTTCGCCCTTGCGGAACAGCACGCCCAGCTCGGCGGCGCGGCCGGTGCCGACCATGATCGAGGTGGGGGTGGCCAGGCCCATGGCGCAGGGGCAGGCGATGATCAGCACGGCCACCGCGTTGACCAGGGCGAAGGTCAGCGCCGGCGCCGGGCCGAAGAACATCCAGGCGAGGAAGGTGAGCAGGGCGACGAGCATCACCACCGGGACGAACCACAGGGTAACGCGGTCGACCAGCGCTTGGATCGGCAGCTTGGCGCCCTGAGCCTGCTCGACCATGCGGATGATCTGCGCCAGCACGGTGTCGCCGCCGATACGGGTGACGCGCAGGGTCAGCGCACCGTTCTGGTTGATGGTGCCGCCGACCAGGCCGGCGCCGGGCGTCTTCTCCACCGGCACCGGCTCACCGGTGATCATCGACTCGTCGACGAAGCTCGTGCCCTCGGTCACCTCGCCATCCACCGGGATGCGTTCGCCGGGGCGTACTTCGAGCAGGTCGCCGCTGCGTACTTCCTCGATGGCCAGTTCCTCGACCAGGCCGTCACGGCGCACGCGGGCGGTCCTGGCCTGCAGGCCGATCAGACGCCTGATCGCTTCCGAGGTGCGGCCCTTGGCACGGGCCTCCAGGAAACGGCCGAGTAGGATTAGGGTGACGATCACCGCCGCCGCTTCGTAGTAGACATGCACGGTGCCGGCCGGCAGCAGGTCGGGGGCGAAGGTAGCGACCAGCGAAAACAGCCAGGCGGCGCTGGCGCCGACCGCGACCAGCGAGTTCATGTCCGGCGCCCCACGCAGCAAGGCCGGGATGCCCTTGCAAAAGAAACGCAGGCCGGGGCCAAACAGCACCAGCGTGCACAGAACGGACTGCAGGAGCCAGTTGGCCCGCTGGCCGAGGCTGGCGAGGAGCAGATGGTGCAGGGCCGGAATCAGGTGCGCGCCCATCTCCAGCAGGAACACCGGCAGGCTGAGGGCGGCGGCCAGGGTCAGGTGACGCTTGAGCGCGGCCAGTTCGGCGCCGCGCCGCGCCTCTTCGGCGTCGACCGCTTCGCTGCCGGCGCTCATCGCCTTGGCAGCATAGCCGGCGCGCTCGATGGCGGCGATCAGCGTGGTGGCCGGCGTGCCGCTCAGGACGCGCACCCGGACCCGTTCGCTGGCCAGGTTGACGCTGGCATCCGTCACGCCTGGCAGCTTCTTCAGCGCCCGCTCGACGCGGCCGACACAGGAGGCGCAGGTCATGCCGCTCACGCTCAGCTCGATGCTGTCCTCGGCGACCTGATAGCCGGCCTTGCGCACCGCGGCGATGGCGGCGGCGACGTCGACCGCGCCGGCGAAGGCGATCTCCGCCCGCTCGCTGGCCAGGTTGACGCTGGCGCTCGTCACGCCGGACACCTTGCTCAGGGCGCGCTCGACCCGTCCGACGCAGGAGGCGCAACTCATGCCCTCGATGGAAAGGGTCAGATGCGCCCCCTGATCCGGGCGGGTGACGCTGATCGATGTATCCATGAGGCCTCCTGGGTAATGACTGTCGGCCACCTTAGAGCTTGCGCCGGTGTCAAGGTCAAGCCTTCGAGGCATTCGCACGCGTCCGGCTTGCCCCAAATCATCGGTCGTGGATGAGGCGGTTGGCAAAATGCTAGGCATACAGGAGTGGCCGTGAGCACGAAAGTGCCTAGAGTCGGCCCGGCCAGGGAGGGTCGTCAGTCCATCAGCTTATCCATTGCCACCAGCTTGCCGGGTTTCGCTTCATCGGCATTGGGAATGGCCAAGATCAACGCAATGTTCCTCGGAGGGAACCGCTGCCATGAAAATTTCCGGTGTCCTAACCCTGATTCTCAGTCTGTCGATGCTCGTCGGGGCCGCGAAGGCTGCCGAAAACCCCGAAGACGCTGATTCCAAAGTCTCCCACGGCAAGTCGCTGGGCGGTATGAACGGCATGATGATCGGCGCCATCGGCGGCCCGATCGGCATGCTGATCGGTGCCGGTGTCGGCATGCTGGTCGGCGATGGAGCCGAGGAGGTGGCCGAAGGCGCGCTATCCGACTCGGGCAAGCCCAAGCCGGCCGAGTCCTCCACCGACTCCAGCGGAACCGTGATCCGCTGAGTTCCCGATGGCCCGGCTTCCGTCCGGGCCATGCCCCCCATCGCTCATCCCATCAAACCCATCCGCTCTTCGCCGGGCCTGAAGTCGGCGAAGAAGGCCTGGACCTGTCCGGGGCTGACCTCGGCGAGAGTCGGTGGATTCCAGCGCGGCGTCTTGTCCTTGTCGATCAGCAAGGCGCGCACGCCTTCCATGATGTCGCCCGCGGCGAACCACTGACGATCCAGGTGCAGCTCCAGGGCGAAGCAGTCGTCGAGGCTCAGGTGGCGACCGCGCTGCAGCAGCTCCAGGGTCACGCAGAGCGACAGCGGCGAGCGGCTGTCCATCAAGCGGACGGTCGCCTCGGCCCAGGCGCGGTATTCCGGGCGGTGCTCGGCGAGCAGCGAGGCGCGGATGCTCGGAATGTCCGGCAGGGAGAAGTGGGTTTCGATAGCCGGGTGCAGCTTCTTGAGTTCCGAGCCCAACAGGTGGCGCTTGCCGAAGGTGTCCAGCAGGTTGCCGAGTGCCTGGCGCGGGCGCACGTCCCAGGTCAGTTCGTCGAGGCTGCGCTCCAGTTCGGCGAAGCCTTTGCTGGGCAGGTACCAGTCGGCCAGGCCGGCGTAGAGGGCATCGGCGGGCGACAGGTGCACGCCGGTGACGCCCAGGTAGAGGCCCAGGGCGTCGGGCAGGCGGGAAAGGAAGTAGCTGCTGCCGACGTCCGGGAAGTAGCCGATGGCGACTTCAGGCATGCCCATTTGGGTCCGTTCGCTGATCACCCGCAGCATGTTGCCCTGGACCAGGCCCAGGCCGCCGCCGAGGACGAAACCGTCCATCAAGGCCAGCACCGGCTTGGGATAGCAGTGCAGATAGTAGTCGAGGGCGTATTCCTTCTCGAAGAAAGCCAGATGGCGGCCGTCGCCGGCGCGGAAGCTGTCGTACAGGGCGCGGATGTCTCCCCCGGCGCAGAAGGCCTTGTCACCGGTGCCGCGCAGCACCACGGCGAGAATCGTCGGGTCAGCCGCCCAGGCTTCGAGCTGGCGCTGCAGAGCGCAGACCACCGGTAGGGTGAGGGTGTTGAGGTCGGCCGGACGGTTCAGGGTCAGGTAGCCGATGCGGTTGCGCTCCGCAACCAATATGGGGTAGTCGGGGAGATGGCTCATGGATGATTGTCCTTGATTGTAGAGGTGGATGATCGTGGGAAAGCCGGAGCTTGGTTGCCCCGGGCGACGAAAACCTGGCAAGTCCGCAGGGAGCGCCGGTCGGCCGACCGGGTCGAGATCTTCCGGCAGCATGCCGACGATCAGCTCGGCTTCGCCGCGCGTCACGAGAGCGTCCATGTTGTCGAGTCCGATGAAGCCGATGTGCATGTAACGATTCCTTTCCGGGCTCACTCGGGGGTGGCGCGAACCCAAACCTGCCGGGAAACCGGGGGGCGCCGAGGCCCGTTGGCAGCGTCGACGAAGCGCTCGTCGACCGGCGTCCTGTGGAGAAAGGCGCCTTGCTCGCTCATGGGGAACCCTCGTTCTTATTGTCCTTATTGTCGTTCTCGCCCGTAGTCGGATCGCCGGGCGGACTTCGCTTGGGAAGAGGCTAGCAGTACGATACGGTCGTTGCCACCGGCCCTCTTGACAATTGAGCTTTCATCGAAAACGGCTGGCGGCGTTACAGACTCTGCCCCATGTCAGCCGGCGAAGTAGCGGCAAAGATCAATGAATGGACAAAAAGCGTTAGGCACGCGTCAATCGATTCGTGCACCGGCGGCGATCCAGGCGTCGATCAGTTCGCGTTCCTCCGGGGTCATGCCGGTGATATTGCCGAGCGGCATGAGTTGGCTGGCCACTGCCTGGGCGTGGATCTTCGGCGCCAGCATGCGGATTTGCTCGGGGCTGTCGAGCATCACCCCGCCCGGCGCGCTGGCGAACAGCGGGCTGCTGGGGGTGGCGGAGTGACAGACCGTGCAACGCGTGTGGATCACCTCGGCGACCTGGGCGAAGCGGCCGGCCGGCGTGCTGGCGGCGGCCGGCGCGGGCGTCTGCCGTGGCGCGCTGACGAAGGCCAGGCAGAGCAGTCCCAGGGCTGCAGCCGGCAGCGTCCAGGCAAAGCGCTGGCTGGCGTGGCGGGTGTTGAAGTAGTGGCGCACCGGTACGGCGAGCGCCGAGAGGGCGGCGAGGATCGCCCAGTTCCACGGGCTGCCGTAGGTGCTGGGGAAGTGGTTACTGATCATGATGAACAGCACCGGCAGGGTCAGGTAGTTGTTGTGCCGAGAGCGCAAAAGGCCCTTGGCCGGCAGGCGCGGGTCAGGCGCGCGGCCTTCCTCGATGGCTTTCACCAGGTCGCGCTGGGCCGGCATGATGATGCAAAACACGTTGCCGACCATCAGGGTGCCGATCAGCGCGCCGGTGTGGATGTAGGCGGCGCGGCCGCCGAACACCTGGCTGTAGCCCCAGGCGGCGAGGACGATCAGCGCGAACAGCAGCGCGCCGAGCAGCGCCGGGCGCTTGCCCAGCGGCGAGTCGCAGAGGCGGTCGTAGACGAACCAGCCGGCGATCAGCGAGCCGAAGCCGAGGGCCACCGCCGCCGCCGGGGATAGCGCGCTGCCGGGGGCTAGCAGGTAGAGGCCGGGGTTCAGGTAGTAGACCGCGCCGAGCAGAGCGATACCGGACAGCCAAGTGCTGTAGGCTTCCCACTTGAACCAGTGGAGCTTCTCCGGCATGCGCGGTGGGGCCAGCTTGTACTTTTCCAGGTGGTAGATGCCGCCGCCATGGATCGCCCAGAGATCGCCGGCCAACCCCTCGCGCGGATTGCGCCGGTCGAGGTTGTTCTCCAGCCAGACGAAATAGAAGGAGGCGCCAATCCAGGCGATGCCGACGATCATGTGAATCCAGCGGATGGCGAGGTTCAGCCATTCGGTCAGATGTGCTTCCACGCGGGATACCTCTGGTCCGTACCGGCGGACCTGTCTGTCACGGGCGGTGAAGGAGCAACTGCTCGTCTTCGCCGAAGAGGTGCTCGTCGCAGTTGGGGCCGGCACCGCTGCGGTCGATCACCAGGAATTCGTCGTTGTCCAGCAGCGCCAGCACCGGGTGATGCCAGACGCCGCGCTGGTAATTGACGCCTTGGCGGCCGTTGCCGAGGAAGGCGCGGACCTGTTCCGGGCGCGGGGCATCGCCCGGCGGGGCGACCACGATCAAAAAGGGGTTGCCGCGCAGCGGCACGAACGCCTGGCTGCCCAGCGGATGGCGCTCCAGCATGCGGATGGTCAGCGGCATCGGCAGGGCGCGGGCGACGAAGATGCTGACGATGGCCCGATCCTCCGGCGCGCTGGTCCGCACCTCGGCCAGGGCGTGGTAGCGGCGGGTCGAGCCGCCGTTGATCATGAAGTAGTCGCTGCCTTCGGTTTCGATCACCTCGCCGAAGGGGGCGAAGGCGGCCTTGCTCAAGGGTTCGATGTTCAGGATACGCATGGGCTTTGTTGCTCCGCTTCGCTTTTCTCCCTCGTCCTGGGGAGAGGGAATGACAAATGCCTCACTTCGCCACCTTTCCGAACAATCGCAGCCGGCTGACGCCGCCATCGGGGAAGACGTTCAGGCGCACGTGGCTGATCGGCCCGAGTGGGCGGATCTCTTCGACGAACTCGTGTTCCCGGTGCATCGAGAGCTTCTGACTGGGCAAGAGCTCGCGCCAGAACAGGCTCTGAGTCTCGATCTGGCTGTCGGTGCCGCCCTTGACGAAGGCCGCCTGGATCGAGCAACTGTCCGGGTAGTTGCCCTTGAAATGCAGGGTGTCGACGACGATCCGCTCGATCTCGCCGGGATGGCCCAGGGTGACGATCACCCAGTCGTTGCCCGGCGTGCGGCGGCGCGCGGTTTCCCAGCCGTCGCCCATGTTCGCCCCGCGTCCCGGGTTGAGCAGGTTGCCCATGCGCCCGAAGTGCTCGTCGGAACAGGCCAGGGCGCGCCCGCCGTTGAGAGCGGCGGCCAGGTCGAGCGTCTCGTCGGCGCCGACCGTGCTCCAGTCGCGGTATGGGATACCATAAACGCGCAGGCGCGCCACGCCGCCGTCCGGGTAGATGTTGAAGCGCAGGTGGCTCCAGGGACGCGAGTCGGCGATGGCGTGGTAGTGGTGGCTGTTGCCCTTGAGTTCGACCGCCGGCAGCACCTCGACCCATTCGGTGCGTTCGTCGGGATCGCCTTCGGCTAGGAAGCAGGCCTCCAGCGAGGCGGACGGCGGGTAGTTGCCGGTGAAATAGCGAGTATCGATGTCCACGCCCTTGATCGCACCGGGCACGCCGAGGCGCAGCAGCGCATGGTCGTGGCCCTCGAAGCGCTTGCGCCGTGACTCCCAGCCGTCCATCCACTTGCCGTTGTCGTCGTAGACGCCTTCCTTCCACTCGGGCTCGGTGGGCTGGAGCATCCGCTCGACCGGCGCGAACCAGTCGTCGGTGACGTAAAGGGCGCGGGTGCCGAGGCGGGCGTCGGCGAGGTTCAGGTATTGCTCGAACGGAACGTTGTACTTTTTCATGGGCATCCTTAGATCGCCTGCAGGCGGAACAGGGCGATCTTGTCGATTTCGGCCAGGGCTTGGGCGAATTCCCGCTCGGGCGTGTTGTTCAGGCGTTTTTCGAAGGCGGCGAGAATCTTTTGCCGGTCGCTGCCCTTCACCGCCATGATGAACACGAAGCCGAAGCGCGTCTTGTAGGCGGCGTTGAGACGTTCGAAGCGCGCGAACTCCTCGGGCGTGCAGTCCTGGATGCCGGCGCCGGCCTGCTCGGCCGTGCTGGCCGCGCTCAGCTCGCCGCGCACCGCGGCCTTGCCGGCCAGGTCCGGGTGCGCCTGGATCAGCGCCAGTCGTGCCGCGCGGGGCGCGCTGCGGACGACCTGCGCCAGGCGCGCGTGCAGGCGCTCGATGTCGTCGTCTTCCTCGCCGATTCCCTGGTCGAAGACGGCTTCGGCGATCCACGGCGAATGCTCGTAGACGCCGCCGAAGGTTTCGACGAAGGCCTCGCGGGACAGCTTCGAAGGCTTCACGGTGGCGAAGGCGGTCATCGGCCGGCTCCCGGAAAAGGATGGGTGGCATGCCAGTGGCGGGCGATGTCGATGCGTCGGGCGAACCAGACCTTCTCAAAGCCCTTCGCGTAGTCGACGAAGCGTTGCAGGGCGGCGAAGCGCGCCGGGCGGCCGAGCAGGCGGCAGTGCATGCCGATGGAGAGCATCTTCGGCGCGCCGGCCTCGCCCTCGGCATAGAGCACGTCGAAGGCATCCTTGAGGTAGGTGAAGAAGTCGTCGCCGCTGTTGAAGCCTTGCACCTGGGTGAAACGCATGTCGTTGGTGTCCAGGGTGTAGGGAATCACCAGATGGGGTTTCTCCGCGGTGGACGCCGGGTCCCAGTAGGGCAGGTCGTCGTCGTAAGCGTCGGAGTCGTAGAGAAAGCCGCCTTCCTCGCGCACCAGCCGGCGAGTGTTGGGACCGAGACGCCCGGTATACCAGCCGAGCGGGCGCTCGCCGGCGATCCGCGCGAGGATCTCGATGGCTCGCTCCAGGTGCGCCTTTTCCTCGGCCTCGTCCATGTATTGGTAGTCGATCCAGCGATAGCCATGGCTGCAGATCTCGTGACCGTCGGCGACCATCTTCCTGATGATCTCGGGATGGCGCTCGGCGGCCATGGCCACGGCGAACACGGTCAGCGGAACGTTTTCGCGGCAAAACAGTTCGAGCAGGCGCCAGACCCCGGCGCGGCTGCCGTATTCGTAGAGCGACTCCATGCACAGGTTGCGCACGCCGGGCAGCGGCTGGGCGGCGACCATCTCGGAGAGGAAGGCCTCGGATTCCCCGTCGCCGTGGAGGATGCAGCGCTCGCCGCCTTCCTCGTAGTTGAGCACGAAGGACAGGGCGATGCGTGCCTCGCCCGGCCAGTGCGGATGGGGCGGCTCGCCGGCGTAGCCGATCAGGTCGCGGGGGTAGGGACTGGTCACGGGACTCTCCTGTCGGCGGGTGCCTAGGCTTGAAACTATCGGGACAAGGGTATCTCCTGCAAATCTACCGCTCACCCGCACACCGGAGGAAGGGGCCGCCGGCTCCGCAGTACCCATGACCAAACTGACCACCCATGTGCTCGACACCAGCCATGGCTGCCCCGGCGCGGGGATCGCCATCGACCTCTACCGCCTGGACGGCGAGCGGCGGCAACTGCTGGCCCAGGTCGTGACCAACGCCGACGGGCGCTGCGACGCACCGCTGCTGGAAGGCGAGGCGTTTCGTGCCGGCGTCTACGAGCTGCACTTCCATGCCGGCGACTACTATTGCCGCCGCGGGCTGCGCCTGGCCGAGCCGGCCTTTCTCGATGTGGTGGTGCTGCGCGTCGGGCTGAGCGGCGAGGGGCATTACCATGTGCCGCTGTTGGTGTCGCCGTACGGCTATTCCACCTATCGCGGCAGCTAGCGCGCGCTTTCGGCGCCAGCCCTTTCCCATCCGATCGAAACTTCCCTCTGCCGGGAACCGGAGAAGACGGCAGTGTTCCCGCGCCGAACGCCGCGGGAACGGCCGGTGCCGGGCCTTATTGCCACAGCGCCTGCAGGGGCGCCTGCGGAGCGTGCCTGGCCAGCCGTTGCAACCAGTCCAGCAGGTCCCCGTGCAATTGGTCCAGTCGGTCGCTGGAGTAGGCGTGGGGATTGGCTTCGACGCAGAGCCGCCACTCGGCATCCAGTACCGCCAGGGTGACGTTGAGGTCCTTGACCGGTCCGGCGGTGATGGGTCTGATGCGGCTCTCCAGCCCGGCGAAGGCTGCCTTGCGGTCGAAGGGCATGAGGTTGACCGCCTGGTTGAACAGGTGCTTCTGCGCCTCCATCAGGTCCAGGTCCATGCGCATCCAGCCATAGCGGTAATACAGGTGCGGGCGGATGCGGCGCATCTCGCCGGCGATCTGCTGCGCATGGCTGGCCATCGAGCTGGCCGGGTCGATGCGCAGGCTCAGCGGCACTATGTTCATCGCCATGCAGGGTACGCCCAACGCTGGAGTGCCCAGCCGGTTCATGGCCGGCAGGGCGAAGGTCAGCGCCTGCTGGCCGGATTGCCTGCCCAGCCAGAGTCCGATGGCTGCCAGTACCCAGTTGCCCCAGTCCTGCCCGCAGGCGCGGGCCGCCTCCTGCAGCATGGCCACCTGGTCGCGTTGCAGCCGGGTTTCGCTGCGAATGACCTGTTCGGGAAACTCCGCCGCCTCGGCGATGGTGGCCGGTGCCGGGACATCCCGCAGGTGCTGCAGCCAGAACTGCTTGTCGCGCTCGAACAGTCCCTTGGCCCGGTAATCCCGCTCGGCCTGAACCACCCGCTCCATCGACCAGTCCGGCAGGGGCGGCAGCTCGCTTTGCCGGACCCTGGCGCTGTAGCGCTCGGCGATGGTCTGGCAGACCAGGCCGTAGGCGTAGCCGTCCAGCGTCACATGGTGGGCCTGCAGGTACCAGAGATGCCGCTGATCGCCCAGTTGCAGCAGGGCGCTGCGGTAGAGCACGTCGCGGCCCAGGTCGAGGGTGCGGCTCAGTTCCCGGTCGATCCAGGCCTGGGCCGCGGCGGCCGGATCGGGCTCGCGGCGGAAGTCGTGCAGCGCCAGCGGCGGGCAGGCCGGCGGCTGCGGCAATTGCCACAGCCGGCCTTCCTCGTGGACGAAGCGCATGTGCAGGCTATGGCAATTGTTCAGGACCTCGACCACCGTGTCCGACAGCGCCGCGCGATCGACGGTGCCGAGCAGCTCGATGGTTTCGGCCGTGAGATAGGCCGGACTGTCGGGTACGGCCTGCTGGGCGACCCAGATGCTGAACTGGGCGGTGGTGGCGGGCAAGCGGGAAGGCGTGGCGTTCATGGCGGATACCTGCGACAAGGTACTGACTGAAGGGGTGGAGGGATGGGGTCCGGTCAGGGTGTGAAGGCGAACTTCTCGACGACTCGGCGGGCGCCATGCATCAGCATATCCAGATGGTCCTGCTCGGGGACGACGCGCGCCGTTACCTGCAGGTTGGGCAGGCGTGCCGCTTCCAGCCGCCGTGCGGCGTCGCGCACGAGATCGACGATGGCGCGCTCCTGCATGTGCCGCTTCTGTTCCTCGGAAAGAAAGCTGGCCGGATACTGCTCGTCCAGGCCAACGGTGATCATCAGCCGGGTGGGTTGTTCGAAGCGCAGCGTTTCCAGGCGTTCGGGCAACTGGCGCAGGAGCTGTCGCTCGCCGAACCAGAGCGAGGGGCTGGCCGCCCAGTAACGCTGGAAATGCCCTGGCTCGGTCAGCAGGGTGTGCACGGCGAACAACCCGCCGTAGGAAAATCCGAACAGGCTGTGCTGCCGTGGATTCATCGGAAAATACCGGGCGATCAGCGGGCGCAGCTCCTCGGTCAAAAACTTCAGAAAGGCCGCCGCGCCACCGTGCTCGCTGGAGAACTGGTCGCCGGTCCGGCCGGCCGGCACCGGCGTGTAATCCAGCGCCCGGGCATTGACGTCGAAGGGATCGCCGCTGGCGTAACCGACCCCGATCACCAGGCCGGCCGGCGTATCCTTCAGCTTTTTCGCCACCCATTGCGCGCTCTGTCCGGCGGACACCGGGCGGGGCCGGACGTATTCGGCGATCGGATAGCTGGCCAGTCCGTCGAGCATCCACAGCGTGGGATAGCCGCTCGGCAACGGCGCCCGGTGCGGCAGTCCGACCAGGATGCGATAGCGCTGGCCGGTATTTTTCGAGGTCATCTCGAAGCCGAGGGTGCGGGAAAGCCCGGCCGGCCGCCAGTCGGCCGGCAGGCCGGCCCAGTCTTCGGCGGTCGGGGTTTCGGCGTGGACCGGCATGCCGGCCATGAGCCCCAGGGCCAGCGCCAGGGCAGCGAACCCGGTCAGCGGCCGGGCGGATGGGCGAGAAGGATGCGTGGGCAAAATGAGTTCTCGTCTTGGGCTCGTGACAGCGCGGTCTCGGCCGATCCGCCGGTTTTCGGCGATGCCTGTGGAAACGCGCGGCGCTTTTCCACCGGCACCGCCTCCCGGCGCGGCCTTGGCTCAGGCGCCGAGGGTGGCGCCGCCGTCGACCACCAGGTCGTGCATGGTGATATGCCGGGCCTGCTCCGAGGCCAGGAAGCAGACGGCATCGGCGATGTCTTCCGGCGTGGCGATGCGGCCCAGCGGAATGCCCAGCCGGTAGCGCTCCAGCGAGCCGCTCAGCACGTTCTGCACCTGTTCCGGGGTGGGCGCGAAGGCGCGCTGCATCGGGGTGTCGGTGGAGCCCGGCGACACCGTGTTGCAGCGAATGCCATGAGGCGCCAATTCCAGCGCTAGGCAGCGCATGTAATGCGCCGTCGCCGCCTTGGACGCGGCATAGGCCGCCATGCCCAGCCGGGGCGCGTGAGCGGCGTTGGAGGCGACGGTGACGATGCAGCCGCGCTTGCGCTCCAGCATGCCGCGCGCCACCGCGCGGCACAGGCGGAACACGGCGGTGGTGTTGATGGCGAAGGTGTCTTCCCAGGCCTGGTCGGTCAACTCCAGCGTGCCGCCGGAGAACAGCACGCCGGCGACGTTGGCCAGCAGGTCGATCGGCCCCAGGACCCGCTCGCCTTCGGCCACGGCGGCTTCCAGCGCCTGAGCGTCGCGCAAATCCAGCGTGCAGGCCAGCACCTCGCAGCCGATGGCCCGCAGGCTTTCCGCCTGTGCCTGCAGCGCGCCGGCGTCGCGATCGAGTAGCACCAGGCGCGCCTCCCGCCGGCCCAGCGCCGTGGCGACCGCCGCGCCGATACCCGCCGCCGCGCCGGTCACCAGCGCGACTCGGCCGGCGAATTCGCTGGTCTTCTTCGTTGTCGTATCCATCCGCTTCTCCTATGGGTACAGGCGCGCCGCCAGCGCCCGGCCGATCTGGGCCAGTGGCAGCGGACGGCTCATGCCGTTATGTGTCGATGCGATATCCACCTTGTCCAGCCGCCCGGCCACGTAGGGGCGCCAGAGCTGCCAGTCGGGCATGTCTGGCTTGCGCTGGGTGGCGAAGAAATAGAGCACCTCGCCCTCGAATACTGGGTGGCGCAAAGTGCGGTAGAGCAGCATCGAATGGACGCTGATGTCCGCCAGCCGGGACAGCACGCTGGCATCGGCCGCTCCGGCCGCCGCCAGGCTGGAGCCGGGCCGGGCCAGCCGCTCGCGCATCTGCGCTTCGCTCAGGGGGGTGCCGTCCGGACCGAAGGGCGCGTCGCCGATCACGTCCAGCAGGGTGATCAGCGCGTCGCGTTCGGTGGGTGGCGGCTTGCCGGCCCAGATGTCGGCGGGATAGGCGTCCATCATCGCCAGCAGGTCGACCGTCTCCCCGGCCTCTTGCAGACGCGCGGCCAGCGCATGAGCGATGCCGCCGCCGGAAGACCAGCCGATCATCCGGTAAGGGCCGTGCGGCTGCACGCCGCGCATCAGCGCCAGGCAGTCGTCCAGCAGGGCGTCGATGTCGTCCGGCGGCGCGCCCGTGATGCCGCGTGCCTGCAGGCCGTAGATCGGGGTATGCGGCAGATGCGCGGCCAGTCCCATGTAGCACCAGGACAGGCCCTCGCTCGGGTAGATGCAGAACAGCGCCGGCCCTTCCCCCGGCTGCAGGCAGAGCAGCGGGGCGAAGGGGTCCTGGCGGGCCGGTGGCTGGTGCCCGACCGGCAGGTCCAGCGCCTCGGCCAGGGCGCCGACCGTGGGGTAGCGGAACAGGCTGGAGACCGGCACCTCGCGCTGCAGCAGCATGCCCAGCCGGTTAGCCACCTGGATGGCCTGCAGGGATTCGCCGCCGAGGGCGAAGAAGTCGCTGTCCGGGGCGATGTCGGACAGGCCCAGCACTTCGCGCCAGACGCGGCTGACCTGGCGGATCAGCACGCTCAGGTTGTCCCGCGCCTCGTCGGCGCCCGAGGCCGTCGTCTGGCCGGCCGCCTGTTGTTCGGCCAACTCCTTGAGGACCTTGCGGTCGATCTTGTTGTTGGCGTTGCGTGGCAGCTTCGCCAGTTGCAGGTAGGTGCCGGGCACCGCCGGCGCCGGCAGGCTACGTGCCAGATGGGCGCGCAGGGCGGCGACCGGCGGCAGTTCGGCCTGCGCTTCCTCCAGGGCGAGGAAGGCCACCAGTCGCTTGACGCCACCCGGCAGCACCTGCCCGAGCACGGCGGCTTCGCGAATCCCCGGCGTGTGCGGATAGCCCAGCAGGGCGGTTTCGATCTCCGTGGGGTCGATGCGGTAGCCGCTGATCTTGAACTCGTCGTCCAGCCGGCCGAGGTAGATCAGCGCGCCGTCGTCGCGCATCCGCACCAGATCGCCGGTGCGATAGGCGCGCGGCGCGCCCGGCAGGCCGGGCAGGGCGACGAAGCGGGCGGCGGTGCGCTCTTCGCGGCCGAAGTAGCCGCGCGCCAGCGAACCGCCGAGCACGCAGAGTTCGCCCCGTTCGCCGCGTTGCACCGGGCGCAGGTTGGCGTCCACCACCACCACTTCGACACCCGGCAGCGGGTGGCCGATCGGCAGGGTTTCGCCTTGCCAGTCCAGCGCGTCCGGCCCGGAGAGGGTTGCCGTGGTGCAGATCACCGTGGTTTCGGTCGGGCCATAGGTGTTCAGCAGCACGGCCTGCGCTGGCGCCTGGGCTTGCCAGCGCTGCACGCGCTCGGCCAGCGCCGCCTCGCCGCCGATGATGACCAGGCGCAGGCGGGGCGGCAGCGGCGTCTGCGCTCCCAAGCCGTAGGCCAGTTCGTGCCAGAAGGCGGTGGGCAAGTCCAGCACCGTGATGTCGCGTGCCGCGCAGGCGTCGAGAAAGCGCGGCACGGACTCGAGCATCTCGTCGTTGCGCAGTACCAGGCAGGCCCCACTGGCCAGGGTCAGGAAGATTTCCTCGACGCTGGCATCGAAGTGCAGCGGGGCGAACTGCAGGACGCGGTCGCTGGCCCGCATGGCGTAGCGCTGGCGCGCGCCGGCGACGAAATGGGCCAGCGCGTCGCGGCCGATCATCACGCCGTTGGGGCGCCCAGTGGTGCCCGAGGTGTAGATGATGTAGGCCAGCGCGTCCGGCGCCACCGGCCGTGGCTGGCCGAGCGCCACGGCCGTGGGCCGGGGTTCGTCCAGCAGCAGCATGGGCTGGCCGGCCGGCACCCGCTCGCACTGGGTCCGGCAGGTGATGACCAGGGCCGGGGCGGAATCCTCGAGCACCATGGCGATGCGCGCTTCGGGACTTTCCGGGTCGAGCGGCACGTAACCGGCGCCGGCCCAGAGCACGGCCAGCAGCGCGACCACGGTGTCCGGCGAACGCGGCAGCAGGACCGCCACCCGGCTTTCCGTGGTCACCCCCTGGGTGACCAGCACGCCCGCCAGCGCGCTCACCGCCTGCAGCAGTTCGGCATAGTTCAGGCGCACGCCGTCCTGTTCCAGTGCCGGGGCCTTCGGCGTGTGCGCCGCATGGTTGCCCAGGGCGGTCAGCACATCTACCCGTGGCGGCAGGGCCTCGCCGGCCAGCCGGGCCAGCGGCGGCTCGCGCAGCAGTTGCCGCAGCGGCGTGGTCGCGGGCGCGCGCTGCAGGGTGTCCAGCGCAGCGATCAGCTCCTCGTGCAGGGTGGCCAGCAACTCGTCGCCGTAGGCATCGGGATTGGCTTCCAGGTCCAGGCGGACACCGTCGGCGCCGGGCACCACGCTGATCGACAGGTCCTCGACCGGCCCGGCTGACACCGGATGCTGGCGGGCCTGCAGATCGCCGAAGGTGTCGAGACGCTCGAACGGCATCAGGTTGACGACCGGGCCGAACAGGCCCTGTCCGCGTCCGGCCTGCCGGCGCGCCTGGGCTAGATCCTGGCGTAGCCATTCGTAGCGATAGCGCTGGTGGGGACGGCTGGCGCGCATTTCGGCCGCCACGTCGGCGGCCAGCGCCTGCATGCCCCGATCGATATCCACCGGCAGGCGCAGCGGTACGATGTTCATGGCCATGCAGGGCACGTTCAGCGCCCGCGAGCCCAGCCGGGTCATTACCGGCAGGCCCAGGCACACTTCCGGAGCCGCGCTGCGCCGGGCCAGCCAGCCGCCGATGGCGGCCAGCAGCCAGGCGGCCCAGTCCACGCCGCAGGCGCCGGCGGCGCGTTGCCAATCGGCCAGTGCCCGCGCCGGCAGCAGAGCGCGCCGGCGGCGCACGTCGCGGGCCAGCGCTGCGCCCGGAGCCAGTGTCACGGGCGGTGGCGCATCGAGCAGGCGCGCCACCCAGAAATCTCGGTTGCGCTGGGCCTGGCGCTGATAGGTGCGGGCCTCGTCGACCACCTCGGCCAGACCGACGGCAAAGGGCAGGCGCGTCACAGCAGTGCCCTGGCGTTCGGCCTCGTAGAGTTCGGCCACCCGGCGGATCAGCAGCGCATAGCCGTAGCCGTCCAGGGCGATGTGGTGGACGCGCAAAAGCCACAGGTGATGGTCGGCGGCCAGACGCAGCAGGGCCATGCCGAACAGCGGGCCGTTGGCCAGGTCGGGGAGGCTGCGCAGATCGTTGCGAATCCATTGCCAGGCCCTGTCCCAGGTCTGTTCGGCGGAGCTTTTTGTTGCGCTCAGGTCGATCCGGCGCAGCGTCCAAGCGGTCCTGTCCGGGCGCTGCCAGATGTCATCGCCCTCGGCCTCGAAGCGCATGTGCAGGGCTTCGCTGGCCTCGACGGTCTGTTCCAGCGCCCGCTCGAAGGCCGCCTCGTCCAGCGCGCCGCGCAGTTCGACGGCTTCGGCGGTCCAGTAGGCCGGACTCAGGGGGTCGAGCCGCTGTCCCAGCCAGATGCCCAGTTGCGCGGCGCTCAGGGGAAGACGCGTCCGCATCGGTTCCCCGGCGACGCCCGTCTCGGCGGAACAGGGCATCTCAACGTCCCTCGCTCAGCAGCGACCACCAGTGGGCCAGCGTTGGCTGCTCGGCCACCTGGACGAAGCTCACCTGAGCGCCGGCGCGCTTCCAACCTTCGAGCAGGCTCATCAGGCGGATCGAGTCCAGCCCGAAATCCAGCAGGTTGTCCTCGACGTTGAAGTCCGAGGCCGGCATGCCGAGCATCTGCGCGACTTCCCGATGCAGGGTCTCGATGCTGGCCGGCAGCCCACCGGCCAGCGCGGCGATCAACCGGTCAGTGCCGCGCACCACGCCGGCGCAGGCGACCACGTAGTCCAGCGCCTGGCGGTGTCGCTCCGGCGAGAAGTCGGCCAGCGCGTCCCCGACCATGATCGGCTGGACGTCGCGCATGAAGGCGTCCACGCAGGTGGTCTGGCAGCCGATGTGGGCGTAGACGCCGCAGACCATCAGTTGATCGCGGCCGGCCGCCTGCAGGCGCTCGCGCAGGTCGCTGCGGATGAAGGCGCTGTAGCGCCACTTGTCCAGCACCACGTGGTTTTCCCTGGGCGCCAACGCGGCGATGACCGGTGCGCCCTCGGGTTTGGCCGGCAGGCCGGGGCCCCAGAACTCGTTGAGCAGCGCCCGGTCCCCGGCCGGCTGCACGGCCGGCTGGGCGGTGTAGTAGACCGGCACGCCGGCGGCGTCGCAGGCGTCGATCAGGCGGCGGATGTTGGCTACCAGTTGCGGGATCGGCGCGGCATTACGGTCGTAGAAATCGATGAAGTATTCCTGCATGTCGTGCACCAGCAACGCTACTCGTTTCGGGTCGGCCTGCCAGTCGACACGGCCGGAAGGAAAGGTTTCTGCGGCAGGCATGGGATAGCTGGCAATGCGGGGGATAGCCATGGAATTTCTCGTTTGAAGTTTTGGAGTTCGGACTTTCGGAGCCGTGCGGGCGTCGGATGTCGTCAGGCCGTGGCCTGTAGGCGTGCCGCGATGCGTTCGCGCAGGGCGCGCTTGTCGATCTTGCCGACGCCGGTCTTGGGCAACTGGTCGACGAACTCGATGCGGTCCGGCACCTTGTAGCCGGCAACGCCGCGTTCGCGCATGAAGCGGTTGATCTCCAGCGGCCGGGGCGCCTCGCCGCGCGGCACGATGAAAGCGCAGGTGCGCTCGCCGAGGAAGGCGTCGGGCATCGCGACCACGGCGACATCCAGCACGGCGGGATGCGCCAGCAGGTGGTTTTCCACTTCCTCGGCGGCCACCTTGTCGCCACCGCGGTTGATCTGGTCCTTGTCGCGGCCTTCGACGATCAGGTGCCCGCTGGGCAGGCGGCGGGCCACATCGCCGGTGCGGTAGAAGCCGTCGCGGGTGAAGGAGCGGGCGTTGTGCAGATCGGCGCGGAAGTAGCCACGAATGGTGTAGGGGCCGCGGGTGATCAGGTGTCCGGTTTCGCCCGGCGGCACGTCGCGGTCCTCGTCGTCGACGATGCGCACTTCGTCGTCCGGGGAGATGGGGCGGCCCTGGGTGCCGACGATCAGCTCCTGGGGATCGTCGAGCCGGGTGTAGTTGACCAGTCCCTCGGCCATGCCGAACACCTGTTGCAGCTTGCAGCCGAGCAGGCTGTCGACGCGTTGCGCGACTTCGTCGTTGAGGCGCGAACCGCCGACCTGCAGCACCTTCAGGCTGGCCAGTTCGGCCTGCCGGGCCGGCGCGGCCTCCATCCAGGCCTGCGCCACGGAGGGCACCAGCGCGGTCATGTCGACCCGCTCGCGGGCGATCAGGGCGAAACAGGTGTCGGGACTGGGATCGGGCGCCAGCACCACGCTGCCGCCGGCGTAGAGGACGCCCAGGATGCCCGGCGAACTCATCGCGAAATTGTGGGCCGCCGGCAGGGCGCAGAGGAACACGGTGTCCGGGCCGAGGCCGCAGATCTCGGCGCTGGCCCGCACGCTGTAGAAATAGTCGTCGTGGGTGCGCGGAATCATCTTCGGCCGTCCCGTGCTGCCGCCCGACAGTTGCAGGAAGGCCAGGGTGTCGGCCTTGGGTTCCGGCAGCGGCAGCGGCTCGGCGTCGAGCCGCTCGAAGGGGATGAATTCCTCGGCCTCGCCGACTACCACGACGGTGCTCAGGGTCGCTGCTTCGTCGCGGATGTCGCGGGCCATCTGGCGATAGTCGAAACCGGCGTGGCGATCCCGGATGACCAGCCCCTTGGCTTCGGCGCAGGCGCAGAAGTAGCCGATTTCGGCGCGGCGATGGGGCGGCAGGGTGAAGACCGGCAGGGCGCCCAGGCGCAGCAGGGCGAAGATGACTATCACGAATTCGGCGATGTTGGGCAACTGCACCACGACGCGGTCGCCGGCGGCGATGCCTTGCCCGACTAGCCCGGCTGCCACCCGGTCGACACGGGCGTCCAGTTCGGCGTAGGTCCAGCGCCGTTCGCCGCAGACCAGCGCGGTGCGTCCGGCATGGCGGTCGGCGCCGGCGCGCAGCAGGCTATCCAGCGGTTCGCCGCGCCAATAGCCGGCCGCCCGGTAGCGCGCGGCGAATTCGGCGGGCCAGGGCGTGAAGTCCGCGCCTTCGCTGGAAGAAGAGGTCGGGGTCGAGGTGCTCATGCCCGGTTCTCCTCGGCCAGCGCGAGCCCCATCGCGCCCAGCATGGTGCGCAGCTTGGCGGCGGTTTCCGCCAATTCCAGCGCCGGCTCGGAGCCGGCCACGATGCCGGCCCCGGCATAGAGGATCGACGACTGCTCGCCGACTTCGGCGCAGCGGATGGTCACCGCCCATTCGCCGTCGCCCTGCGCGTTGCACCAGCCGACCAAGCCGGTGAAGAAGCCCCGGTCGAAGCCTTCGAACTCCTCGATGAACTCCCGCGCCTCGGCGGTCGGATAGCCGCCCACGGCCGGGGTCGGGTGCAGCGCCAGCGCCAGTTCCAGCGAGGTCGTGGCCGGGTCGCGCAGCGTGCCGGTGACTTCGGTGGACAGGTGCCACATGGTCGGGGTCGAGAGCAGCGACGGCGCTTCGGGGACCACCAGATCGGTGCAGTAGGGACGCAAAGCCTCGGCGACGGCTTCCACCACCAGCGCGTGTTCGTGCAGATCCTTGGGCGAGCGCAGCAGGTTCTCGGCGCGCTGGCGGTCCTCGGCCGGGTCGCTGCTGTGCGGGATGGAGCCGGCCAGCGGGTTGGAAATCACCCGGTTGCCGCGCCGGGCCAGCAGCAACTCGGGGCTGGCGCCGACCAGGCTGCGGCGCCCGCCGTTGGCGGTCGGCAGCGGAATGGCGTAGGTGTAGCCCAGCGGGTTGCGGCCGGCCAGGGTCCGCAGCAGTTCAACCTGATCCAGCTCCGCCTGGATGTGCAGCGAGCGCGACAGCACCACTTTCCGCAACTTCCCGTCGGCGATCCGCTTCAAGGCCCGGCTCACGTTCTGCTCGTAGACCGCCTCGGCCGGTTCGCTGCGTGCCGCGACCGTGCGTACCGGACGCGGCCCGCCGATCAGTGCCGCGCGACCGCCGCCAGCCAGTTCGACATGCTCGGGGATGAACAGATGGGCCGCAGCGCCCGGCAGGAAGGGGATAGCGCCGATCAGCCAGCCGGCATGCCCGGCCTCGCTGGCCTTACGCAGGAAAGCGGCCGCATGCCCAGCCAGGGCGGCGGGCGAACCGCTCATGACCAGCGGTAGGGTCGCGGCCACGCCATGTGCCAGCAGGGTCTGGCCGGGCGAAGCGAACATGCAGGCATCGCGGTGGTAATGGGTGAACAGCACCTGCGGACCGCAGGGTTCGGAAAAGGACTGCGCAAGCTGTGTCTGTTGAACAAAACTCATGATGCCTCCTTACGGCTAGAGGACGAGCAAGGACCACCTGGGGGAAGGCACTGGCGCCTTCATGTATGTAATAATGCTATCGTCAAATGATAATAAGTATCAACATTAAACAATACAAAAAAGCGCTTGAGTATTTATGTCATTTTGATTTTTGTTTTTTAACCATAGGTATATCAATTGGTTACGGCCTATTTACGTCACTTGGAGAGAGCATGAACCCGGACCAATCCCTGCAGTCGGAAGCACGATCGAAACATTTTGCAACAATTTCGCCCAAGGTGCTCATCGCCCTGATCACCTCCCTGCAGTTCACTTACATTCTCGATTTCATGCTGGTCCTGCCGCTCGGCCCGGATTTGGCAAAAGACCTAAACATTCATGGAAATCAAGTTGCATGGTTGACAGCCAGCTATACGTTCGCGTCCTTGCTGTCCGGTCTGTTCACCGTGCCGCGCCTGGATCGCTTCGATCGTCGCAAGGCCCTGCTCTGGAGTCTGGCCGGACTGGCGCTCGCCTCGCTGGTTTGTACCCTGGCGCACGATTTGCCGAGCCTGCTGCTCGGACGGGCCGCCGCCGGGCTCTGCGCCGCCCCGGCGATCGCCACCGGCATGGCGATCCTGATCGACCAGACCCCGCCGCCACAGCGCGGGACGGCGATCGCCAAGGTCATGACCGGGTTTTCCATCGCCACCATCGCCGGGATTCCCCTGGCGCTGGAGGTGGCGGACCATCTCGGCTGGCAGGCGCCCTTCGTGCTGGTCGCCGTACTGGTGGCGCTAGTCGCTTTCGCCGTGGCCCGTCTGTTGCCGCCGCAGACCGTCCACCTGCGGGGACCGGCCGGCAAGCCGTCGCTGGCCATGCTGGGGCGTCCCGGCGTGCGCCTGGCCACGCTGTTGCAGGGGCTCAACCAGTTCTCCGCCTTCCTGGTGATCCCGAGCTTTTCCGCGTTCTATCTGCTGAACCTCGATTACCCGCGCGAGCAACTGGGTACGCTGTACCTGATGGGCGGTCTGGTGGCGCTGGGGGCCACGCAACTGGCCGGGTACCTGGGCGATCGACACGGCCACCGGTTGCCGGTCGGCGTGGCCAGCGCTTGTTTCGCCGTCGGCCTGCTGCCGTTCTTCGGCCTGAGCGCTTTGCCGCTGATGCTGAGCTTCGTGCTGTTCATGGCCGGCAACGCCGCCCGTACGGTCTGCCTGGCGGCCGCTATCAGCCATGTCCCGGCGCCGCCGGAGCGCGCCGGTTTCATGGCCCTGCAGAAGATGACCCAGGATTTCAGCGTGGCTTTGGCCGCCGGGGCCGCGGCGCTGGTGCTGGGCGGCGGCGACGGGCCGCTGACCCATACCGGACTGCTCGCCGCCCTGGCGATCGCCGGGGCGGGGCTGGTCCTCTGGGTGCTCGAACGGCTGCGGCGAAACCTGCAGCCGCCGGCCTGAGCGGGCCGCCGCCCGGTCGGGGCGGGCGGGTTCTATTGCGCCTTCAACTGCGCCTTCTCGATGATCCGCGCGCTGATGTCGTGGGTCTTGCGGATCAGCGCCGAGGTGTCTTCCGGCGACAGGCGCTGCGGGGTGATCCCCATTCCCTGCAGTTTGGCGATCACCTCGGGCGCGGCGAGCACCTTGTCGAAGGCCGCGCGCAGGCGGCCCAGCACCTCGGCGGGCGTGCCGCTCGGCGCGGCGGCCAGGAAGGCGCCGGAGAAGTTCCACTGCGCATAGGTTTCCAGCAGGGAGGGGACGCCGGGCGGATCCGGCGCCTCGGTCGCGCCGAAATAGGCCAGGCCGCGCAGGTGCCCGCTCTTCACCGCGCGTTGGCCTGCGGGTCGGACAGCAGGTCTACGTGCCCGGCGATGACGTCGCTCAGCGCCGGCGCCGAGCCCTTGTAGGGGGGATGGCCGAAGCCATCCACCGTGGTGGGCAAGCCTGCGGCGTTGTCCACCCTACATTGCTGGAGCAGGCGCTGGAGGCGGCGGTGGGTTGAGGCGCCGGACTTTCGCCGTTCCCTCTGTAGGAGCGAATTCATTCGCGACCGGGGTAGGCAGGGAGCTTCGGGCGTTGCCTGAGGCGCGGATGAATCCGCTCCACACAAGCGGTCGCGGTGGCGTGGTTCAGTAGGGTGGATGGCCGCAGCCATCCACCATGGTGGAAAACGCTGCGCGGTTTTCCACCCTACTTTGCTGAACCCCCCGCCATCGCCAGCAAGCTGGCTCCTACCGAATAGTTCAGTAGGGTAGATGGCCGCAGCCATCCACCATGGTGGAAAACGCTGCGCGGTTTTCCACCCTACTTTGCTGAACCCCCGCCATCGCCAGCAAGCTGGCTCCTACCGAATAGTTCAGTAGGGTGGATGGCCGAAGCCATCCACCATGGCGGGTAGATCGGTCAGAGGGTAGGGCGGGTGCAACCCGCCAATTCGGGCGTGGGCCATTGCCATGGCTGGCGGGGTGTATCGAACGGCCGCCAAGATTGAAAGAGGCGACGATCAAAAATCCCAGCGAGTCGTCAACATCATATTGCGAGGCTCGCCATACGTCTTGGTGGCTATACCAGTCCACCGCTCCCCATAGTTAGAGTAGTAATACTTGTCAAACAAATTATTAACATTGAGTGTAGCCGATAGATTATTAGTGATCTGATATCTCCCCATCAGGTTGACTAACCAGTAGGCTTCATTCTTGAATTGATGTTCATTACCTAGAGCATCCGCACCATCATGCCAAGTCGTGCCCTGGTAAGTACCGCCACCCCCGATGGTTATTTTACTCAATCTGCCAGGTAGCCGGTAGGTCGTATAGAGTTTGAACTGGTTTTCCGGCTCCTGAGTCGTCAGCTTCTCGTTGGTTTCATCCTCTCGAATGACCTGATGAGTAAAGCCTGCCTGAATATTCCAGCCGGGCATCAGTTCGCCACTAACCTCTAGTTCGATACCCTTGGTCTTGGCTTTCTTTGCCTCATATATGCTGTCGTTTCGTTCGCTATTCCAACCCACATACTCGGCACGGTTGTCCTGGCGGATTTCGAAATAGGCTAGGCTGGCATTCAGCCGGCCATTGAACCATTCGCCCTTGAGTCCACCTTCATAGCTATCGCCTTCGTCCGGATCGAGTACGGCATAACTTTCATCCCGAGCACTTTGCGGCTGGAATATCTTGGTGTAGCTGGCATACAGCGAAAAATTGTCGTTCAGGTCGTAGGTAATACCCGCGAAAGGAACCACTTCGCCCGTTTCGCGCATATTGCTGTTGCCACCCCGGCGATAATTAGTTACTCGTCCTCCTAAAATCACGGCAAGATCATCGCTTAGACTAAAACGACCACTGGCATATACAGCACGCTGGTTAATACGGTCTTCGGCACGGTAAAGGATGCCGCCCCAGTCCGGTCGCTCTGCACGTCCATTCCACTCCCAGATATTATCGACAGGTACTCTAATAACATTGTGTCCTGATCCCTTGAGATGGTTATGATAGCCGCTGACCCCCACGGCTAGTTCGTGGGTACGGCCGAATAATTCGAAAGGACCACGGGCATAAGCCTCCAATGCTTGGCTTCTCGTTTTGTACCTATGTTGGCTAGTAAGCAATTCGGAGCTGCCAGTATCACCATCTGGAGTGAATTTAATACTTCCCAAGTTTGCATCGTATGCGTTTCTCTGGAAGGTGTAATAGACTCGACTGCTCCAGCCATTGTCGAACTCATGGTCCAGTTGGGTAAAGAAAGCATGGCTGAATTGCTCTACTCGGCTCCAACTGGCGCCAGGATTGAAAGATCTGGATATATTAACTTCATTATTGTGACTATCGAAGAAAGGTGTTCCTCCCGAACTGCTACCAGTCGGTATTGTCTTGTCGTAGTTACCACCGAATGTCAGCATCGTCTTGGGGGAAAGATCTACTTCCAAGATGCCATATAGAGCTCGTCTCTGCTCCTTGAAATGATCCATATAGGATTGTTGATCCTGGAAGGCGGTAGCAAAACGACCGCGAATACTTCCGCTTTCGACTAAGGGACCACCTACATCCCATTCGGTACGGTAGTTATCCCAGTGACCATATTCGGCCGTGGCGTGTCCGGAAAACTTATGAGTAGGTTTCTTGCGTACAAGGTTGATGGTGGCACCAGGATTACCCGCTCCTGTGGTCAAACCACTAGCCCCCTTGATGACCTCCACGCGGTCATATTGGATCATATCGCTTGTGGTCTCGCCCATGAAATTGGTGCCATCGGACAAGACGGGAATACCATCGTATTGGAAGTTTCGAATCTCGTAGCCACGGGCATAATAATAGGATCGATAGTTATCCGTGCCATGCCGCGTGATGCCTGGGGTATGATCCATCACCTTGTTGATATTGGTGAGATTGAAGTCGTCCATATGCTGGCGGGTGACGACCGTGACGGTCTGCGGTGTCTCGCGAGGTGTCAGTACCAGTCGGGTGGCGGTCGCGATGGTACCCGGCGTATAGGATTTGGTCTGCTCGGTGATGGTGCCGAGCGCGTTGTCTTCCACCCGCATCGCATCCAGGCTCACGACTGCGGAATCTTCCGCAACCTTCTGCAACAGCACCGTCCTTTCATCGACGAAGCGGACTTCCAGGCCGCTACCGGCGAGAATCCGGGCGAAACCTTCGGCGATGCCGTAACTGCCTTTCAACCCGTCGCTGTGCCTGCCCGTGGTCAGGCTGGCATCGAAGGACAGCACCACGTCGGCCTGGCTGGCGTACTGGCCGAGCACCTGCCCGAGCGGGCCGCCGGCGACGTCGAAGCGGCGGCTGGCGCTGTCGGCCCGGGCGGCGGAGCCGGCGGCGAACAGCGGCGCCAGCAGCGCCTGCTGGAATATCAGGGTCGCGCCGAGGATGGCGACGGCCAGTGGTTTCATGGAGCCCGTGTATCGGGTTCGATCCTGCTGCATGTTCTCCTCCCGGAGAGACTTTCGTTCTCATTTGCAACAGGAGTCGTATGGGCGGGGGGAAATCGACAATGGCCGTGAAAGTTTTTTCGGGGCGGCGGGTCATCGGCCCTTCGGCAGCAGCCGCACCCAGTAGCGGGTACGGCTGGACAGGCGAACCGGCAGGGCATGGACGATGGCGGCTAGGGCCCGGTCGGTGTCGTCCAGCGGGTAGGCGCCGGACAGGCGCAGGTCGGCCACCGCCGGATCGGCAAAGAGAAAGCCCGGACGATAGCGCGCCAGTTCGGCGAGCAGGTCGGCCAGCCGCCAGTCGTCGATCACCAGGCGGCCATTCGCCCATTCGGCGGCCAGCGGGTCGAAGTGGCGGGGGAGGTTTCGTCCGGCGTCGAAGGCGAGCGCCTGTCCGGCCTGGACGATGGTTTCCCCCGGCGCCGCGTTGCTCACGGCGACGGCATGCTCCAGGACGGTCACTTCGCTGAACGTCCGATGCTGTCGGACGATGAAGCGGGTGCCCAGGGCACGGATCAGTCCGTCGCGCGTGGACACGACGAAAGGACGTTCGTCGCCGCCGGGGCTCCTGGCGGTTTCGACGAGAATTTCCCCGCGGTGGAGTTCGATCAGGCGCCGCCGTTCGTCGAAGCGGACATCCACGGCGCTGTCGGTGTTGAGTACCAGGCGCGAGCCGTCTTCCAGGCTCAGACGCCGCCGTTCGCCGATGGCGCTGCGCTGGTCGGCGAGCCATTCCTGCCAGGGCAGGCCTTGTCTGGCCGTCCAGCCCAGCGTTGCGGCGCTTCCGGCCAGGATCACTCCCTTGAGCAGGGTCCGGCGGCCGAGTCGTGGCTCTTCGCTCATCGTCTGGAAGGCGAGGTTGCCCGGCAGGTCCTGCAATTGCCGCTGGAGAAGTTCCATCCGCTGCCAGGCCCACTGGTTTTCCGGCGCCTGGACCCGCCAGGCGCGCCAGGCGGCGCGATCTTCCTCGCGGACCTCGTCCGAGCACAGCACGGCGTGCCAGCGGGCAGCCATGCGCAGGGCGTCGCGTTGCCGGTCGCTGGGCATCAGAGGTCCGCGTCGAGGGCGAACAGCAGGCATTGCTCGGTGGCCCTGGCGATGTATTTGGTCACCGAGCTGACCGAAACGCCGAGGCGTTCGGCGATCTCGGCGTAGTTCATTCCCAGCAGTTGGGACATGAGGAAAGCCTGGCGCGGCTTGTGGCCCAGTCCCAGCAGCATGGCATCCAGGGCGAGCAGGGTTTCCACGATCTGCAGGCGGACTTCCGGGGACACTTCTTCCGCTTCGGGCTGCCGGGCCAGGGCGTCCAGATAGGTGCGCTCGAGGGTGCGCCGGCGGAAGTGGTCGATCAGCACGCGCTTGGCCACGGTGACCAGATAATGCCGGGGCTCGCGCAGTTCGGGCAGGCTGCCGCCGATCAGGCGCACGAAGGTGTCCTGGGCCAGGTCGGCGGCGCTGTGCGAGCAGTCCATCCGGCGGCGTAGCCAGCCGACCAACCAGGTGTGATGATTCTGGTAGAGCAGACCGACCGCCCGATGGGGCGGCTCGGCTGCGTCGCGGATGGCATCGCTCATGGGAAACCGATTCAATTGAGAATGTTTCGCAATTTATGCGAGCCATCGATCAAGCGCAAGACACCGGGAAAAGGCGCCGACCGATACTGTCGCGCCGACCGCCGGGGCCGTTCGCATCCGCCTCCCGCCACTTCGCTGCGGACGACGAGCGGCCGCTCTTCTTCTCGCGCGGGGGGCGGATGGCCGTGGCAGGGAGTTTTTCCGGCCCGCGAATCGATTCGCAATATATGAAAATAAAAAATACTTTTATCAGTAAAAATAATAAAAAATCATAATTAATTTATAGCTAAAAAGACTTTTACAGCATTCTTTTATATGAATAAGGTCTTTCGAGACCGACCCCGTCAGGTGGAGGCGATCTGGATATCCAGTGTGCTTCCACCTTGCCACTGCATCCGGAGCCCATGTCCTGTCGCAACTTTCACGGCGAAGGTAGTCCATGAGTCTTTCAGTGCAGCAGCCCGCCATTTCCCCGGCGGCAGGCGATCGAGGTCCGGCGGGGGACGGGAGCCCGGAAGGGTTCCTGGCCGAGCTTACCCAGTCTCTGGCCGCGACCGCCGCGGAATACGACCGTTTCGGAAGCTTTCCCTGGGCGAATTTCCAGTACCTGCATGAGCGCGGCTTGCTGGCCTTCACCGTGCCGCGCGAGCAGGGCGGCACCGACCTGGGCGAGGTTTTGCAAGTCGTCTCGGCGGTCGCCAGGCGCGAGCCTTCGACCACGCTCGTCCTTGTCATGCAATACCTGCATCAGCGTACCCTGCAGCACAGCGCCTCCTGGCCCGAATACCTGCGCCGGCGGGTGGTGCAAGAGGCGGTGCGCGACGGCGCGCCGATCAACGCGTTCCGCGTCGAGCCGGAACCGGGCACGCCGGTCCGCGGCGGACTGCCCGCCACCCTGGCGCGGCGCACCCCCGACGGATGGATCACCGACGGCAGCAAGATCTATTCGATCGGCAGCGTCGGCATCACCTGGTATCTGGTCTGGGCGCGCAGCGACGACCCGGAGCCGCTAGTCGGCGCATGGCTGGTTTGCAAGGACAGCCCCGGCATCCGCATCGTCGAGGACCGGGATCACCTGGGAATGCGTGCCACCTGTAGCCATCGGGTCGATTTCACCGATGTCCGGGCACCGCTCGACCATGTGGTGAACGTCAGCCCCTGGCTGGCGCCTGTCGCGGAGCTGAATGCCGGCGGCGCCCTGTAGATGGCCGTGCCGCTGTCTTCGCTCTATGACGGCGTAACCCAGGCCGCCAGGGACTGGCTGGTCGCCTGGCCGCAGACGCGCAGGTCGTCCAACCTCGGCGCCACGCTGGCGAGCTTGCCGCGTTTCCAGGAACTGGTCGGGCGTATCGACACCCTGTTGTTCGCCAACCGCAACCTGCTCGATTCGGCCGCCGCTGGGCAAATCAAGCGACTGGTGACCGGCAACGCTATACGCGCCGTCAAGCTGGCCGTCGAGGCGGCGGGCAATCCGGGGCTTTCCCGCCGCTATCCGCTGGAGCGGCATTACCGGGACGTACTCTGCGCCAGGGCGCACACCCCGCAGGACGACGTGGTCTTCGGCGGGATCGGCAAGGCAGCGCTGCACACAACCGAAGGAGCGAAAGCATGAGCGGAATCACCATCGCCAGCCAACTCGAGGCCGAGGCGAACCGGTATCTTCAGGCGCAATTGCCGGACGAGCGGATCGTCCAGTTGGAAAACCAGTCGATGGCGGGCATTCCCGCCGAAACCCGGATACTCGTCGTGCGGCCGATCAATGTCCGCGGCGTGTCCCTGACCCATCCTCCCGAGGGCTGGCCGTTCCGGCTGGAATGGGTGCAACTCGCTTCGTCCGGCATCGACGCCTATCCCGACTGGCTATTCGAGCTGCCCCGGGTGACCAGCGCCAAGGGGACGGCGGCCCATGACCTGGCCGAGTTCGCCCTGGCGGCGATCTTCTGTGCGGCCAAGCGCTTCCCGGAACTCTGGGTCAAGGACGCGCGCTGGGAACTGCAGCCGCTCGGACAACTGCGCGGCAGCACGCTGGGCATCCTCGGTTTCGGTTCGATCGGCCAGGTCCTCGCGGACAAGGCCCTAGCGCTGGGCATGCGGGTGCTGGCGCTGCGCAAGGACAACCGGCCCGTCGATCATCCGGGCGTCGAGTCGGCGCGGGACATCCTCGATCTGGCCGAGCGTGCCGACCATCTGGTCATCGCCGCGCCCCTGACGCCCGAGACGCGGCACCTGGTCGGCCGTGACGTGCTCGGGCGCGCCAGGGCGGGGCAGCACCTGATCAATATCGCCCGCGGCGGCCTGCTCGATCAGCAAGCGCTGCTGGAGGCCCTGGATGCCGGCCGCCTGAGCCTGGCCACGCTCGATGTCACCGACCCGGAGCCGCTGCCGTCGGGGCATCCGCTCTACCGGCATCCGCGGGTCAGGATTTCCCCGCACACCTCCTCCATCTCGGCGGACAGCCAGAAGAACGTCGCCGCCCGCTTTCTCGAAAACTTCGAGCGCTTCAAGGCGCAGCGGGAGCTGATCGGCCTCGTGGACGTCGCCCGGGGCTACTGAAGGAAAACGTTCGAGACCATACCTCCACAAGGAAGGAATGAAGCATGACCGTACTGGTGAAACCCGAAACCGCTCACAGCGCCGCTCCCCGCCCCGATATCGCTCCCGAGGAGTGGGCGGTTCGCGTCAAGCTGGCGGCGGCCTACCAACTGGCCGCCCTGTACGGCTGGACGGACCACATCTACACGCACTTTTCGGTGCGCGTGCCGGGAGCCGAAGAGCATTTCCTGATCAACCCCTTCGGCCTGCTGTTCGACGAAGTCACCGCCTCGACGCTGGTCAAGATCGATATCGACGGCACCATCATCGACGACCCTCTGGGGTTGGGCATCAATCAGGCCGGCTACGTGATCCACAGCGCTATCCACCGGGCCCGTCCCGATTTGAAAGCCGTCCTGCATACCCATACTCGCCACGGCGCCGCCGTGGCGGCGCAGAAGGAGGGCCTGCTGCCGCTATCCCAGCACGCGCTGGCCTACTACGGCCGAGTGGCTTATCACGCCTATGAAGGGGTGGTGCTGGATCTGGACGAGCAAAAGCGGCTGATCGCCAACCTGGGCGAGCGCAATGTGCTGATCCTGCGCAACCACGGCCTACTGGCCGGCGGGGTCAGCGTGGAGCACGCCTTCCGCCTGCTGCATGGCCTGGAAAACGCCTGCGCCATCCAGATCGCCGCCCAGGCGGGCGGCAACGACGGCCTGCTATTCGCTCCGCAGGCGGCCATCGACAAGGTGCGCCGCCAGGCCACGGTGTTCACCGACGGCGAACACCCCGGCATCGCCCGCCACTGGAACGCCGCGATCCGGCAACTCGAACGGCGCGGCAGCGATTACAAGAGCTAAACGGCGGCCGGCCATCCTTCCGGCGGGGCGGGATGGCTGGCTGTCATGGACCGGCATACCTGCACATCGGGTCCTGCGGGACATGAGGTAAGCATGACTGGAAAAATCGACGGATCGTTATTTCCGGCGAGCCGGTTCTCACGGCAATGGATCGGCGATCGTCTGGCCAGGTACGGCGCAGGCTGGAAAACGCCCGATTTCGCCCGGCGCCTGGCCAGTCCGCTGGCCATCCTGCTGCTCTGGGAGCTAGCCGCGCAGATGGGGCTGATTCCGGCCCGGGTGATCGCGGCCCCCAGCGCCATCGGCGAGACGCTCTGGGCGATGATCGCCAGCGGCGAGCTGGGCAGACATCTGGCGGTCTCGCTGCAGCGAGCCGTGTCGGGCCTGGCCATCGGCGTCGGCATCGGTAGCGTGGCGGCGCTGATCAGCGGCCTGTCCAGGCGCGGCGAATTGGTCTTGGACTCGCCCATGCAGATGCTCAGGACGGTGCCGTCGCTGGCGCTGGTGCCCCTGTTCACCCTGTGGTTCGGCATCGGCGAGTTCACCAAGATCGCCCTGATCGTGATAGGCACGACCTTTCCGGTGTACCTGAACCTGTTCGCCGGCATTCGCAACATCGATCCCAAGCTGGTCGAGGCCGCCAATACCCTGGGCCTGAACCGCCGGGAACTGATTTGGCACGTGATCCTGCCCGGCGCCCTGCCGTCCTTCTTCGTCGGGCTGCGCTACTCGCTGGGCATTTCCTGGCTGGCCCTGGTGTTCGTCGAGCAGATCAACGCCACCGCCGGTATCGGTTTCCTGGCCAGCGATACGCGGGATTTCATGCGCACCGATGTCATCGTCATCTGCCTGCTCATCTATAGCGTGCTAGGGCTGCTGATCGACGGGTTGATCCGCACCCTCGAACGCTTCGCCCTGGCCTGGCGTCCTTCTTTCGTCGGGAATTGAGCCCATGACCACCCAGTACCTTTGCGAACGGCCGGCCGTCAGGCTGCAACAGATCGTTCGCCGGTTCGGCGGCAACCGAGTCATCGACAACCTGGACCTGGATATCGCTCCCGGCGAGTTCGTCGCGCTGCTCGGGGCGAGCGGTTCCGGCAAGACCACCCTGTTGAGGGCGCTGGCCGGTCTCGACGAGGTCGACGGCGGGCGGCTGGAAGTCCCCGAAGCGCGCGCTGCGGTTTTCCAGGAGCCGCGCCTGATGCCCTGGAAATGCACCTGGAAGAACGTCACCCTGGGGCTGCGCACGGGCGATGCTAGGCAACGGGCCATCCAGGCCCTGACCGAGGTGGGGCTGGCCCATCGCCTCGAAGCCTATCCCGGCACCCTGTCGGGCGGCGAGGCACAGCGGGTCGCCCTGGCGCGCGGGTTGGTCCGGGAGCCGGAACTGCTGCTGCTCGACGAACCCTTCGCCGCCCTGGACGCCCTGACCCGGCTCCGCATGCACCGGCTGATCGTCGAACTCTGGCAGACGCACAAGCCCGCCGTGCTGCTGGTGACCCACGATGTCGACGAGGCCATCCTGCTGGCCGACCGGATCATCGTCCTGAAGGACGGCCGCATCGCCAGGGAGATCCGGGTCGCCCTGGAGAGGCCCCGGGACAACGGCCAGCAAGGCTTCAATGCCATCCGCACGCAACTGCTGGGTCTGCTCGGCGTGGCCGTGGAACGCGGGGAGGAGGGCGCGCAAGAGCGGAGCGATGGCGAGCCCTTTGCGCCCGCCGTTTCCAGGCGGGCGGTGGCCGGATAACGCTCCCGTGGCACCGGCACGCGGGAGCGCGGTTCGTGCCGCTTCCGTGGCCGGAGCTTTCGATGCCGGCCCGGCGCAAGCCGCGTCGCTCCGTGGCCCGCCCGGCAAGGGGTGGGGACCTGGGGCTGGCCTTGGAGAGCGCGCCTTCGCCGGGCCGCCAGGGGCCCGCCGGCCGGGTTGCACGAGCGCCGTTGCATGGCCACGAGTCTGGCCTCTCGCGCCGCTCCACCTTGCCGCCCGCTGGGTCTCCACGATCGCCCACCTTTCGAATGCCGCCGCCCGGCAGCGGCTTCCGACCGTTCGCAAAGCACCGTCCCGCAACTCATGGCCCGCATCGGTGGCACCTGTACATGGGTCGCGCATCGCGTAAAAAATAATAAAAATTTATTTTTAATAAATAAATATTAATTATTTTAATATTTCTATTGGTGATTTCACTGGGATTTCTTATGCAATTAGTCTGCGTCCACGCACCGACCACTGACGTTGTGGAGGTTTTCGGAATCAGGAATTTTGAAGTAAGGAATGACCCTCCATGCCGTATCCATTGCAACGATTTTCCTCCGCCAGGGCCCGGGCCAGGGCGGAGCCGTTCCCATCCGGTAGGCGCATGTCCGAACGAGAACCCATCGGATTGAAGCTTCCCGGCCTGCTACTGGCGCTCGGCCTGTGCCCGCTGGCGCAGGCCGAAGAGGTCGCGGGCGACACGGCATTGCAGACGGTGACGGTGACCTCCGGCAGGACGGCGGAAAAGGCACGCAGCAACCAGCGCACCGTGGTCGAGAGCGCGACCCCCATCGATATCATCAACAGCGAGCAATTGTTAAAAACCGGGCGCGCGGAGTTGTCCGAGGCCATTTCCAAGCTGCTGCCGTCATTCAACTTCGGCACCAACATCGCCGGCGTCCAATCCACGGTGCGGCCGTTGAACAACCGCAGCCTGAACCCGGCCTACACCGTGGTGCTGGTCAACGGCAAGCGCCGCCACAACGGCTCGGTTCCGGCCAGCGGTTCGACCGACAACAGCGGTCACAACCCGGTCGATATCGACATGATCCCGATCAGCGCCGTCGAGCGCATCGAAGTGCTCAAGGATGGCGCTGGCGTCAAGTACGGCGCCGACGGCATCGCTGGGGTCATCAACATCATCCTGCGCTCGGACCCCGCGGGCACGCATATCGGCACCAGTTACGGGCAGCTCTATTCCGGTCGGGGCGAAACCGCCAAGTTCGAGGGCAACAGCGGTTTCGCCATCGGCGACGACGGCTTCCTGCAGATCTCCCTGGATGCCCGCAAGCGCGGTATGGCCTACTGGGGCGAAAAGGCCGACCCGGACAACCGCGCCTTCTTCGAGGACGATCGCCAGGCCGCCTGGGACCATGTGCGGGTCAAGAACGGCGATCCCAAGCTCAAGGCCTACAACTGGGCCTTCAACACCGAATTCGCCCTGGGCGACCTGGCCCGCTTCTATTCCTACGGCACCTATGGCGAGCGCCGCAGCGAAGCGCAGAACAATATGCGCCCGGCCAACGGCAACGCCTCGATCCCGGAACTTTTCCCGGATGGCTACTTCCCGCTGAACAACATCGAGAACATCGACTATTCGCTGCTGCTAGGCGCCAAGGGCGACGCCTCCGGGTGGGACTGGGACCTGAGTACCGTCTACGGGCGCAACCGCAACAGCCACGCCAGCGACCTGACGCTCAATCCCACCTACGGCCCGGACTCGCCCACCTCGTTCGACGACCTGGCCACCTTCCAGTTCGAGCAGCTCTCGACCAACCTCGATATCAGCCACGGCTTCGAGAAGTTTCCCCTCCTGAATTTCCCGGTGGATCTGGAAATGGGACTGGAGAACCGCTGGGAGCGTTTCCGCACCTTCGATGGCGACCCGAAGGGTTACAGTGTCGGACCCTATACCTACTCGCAGTACTTGGCCGATGGGTCCCTGAATCCCCTGTACGCGGCCCATGGCCCTCAGCCCATGGTCGGCGCCCAGGGAGCGGTGACCATCCGTCCCGAGGACGAGGCGGACGAACAGCGCAACACCTCTTCCCTGTACCTGACCCTCAACCTGCACCCCACCAAGCGCTGGTCCATCGGCCTGGGCGGGCGCCTGGAACACTTCGACGACATAATGGAGAACGAGAATTTCAGCTTCAGCGTCAATTCCCGCTACGAGCTGACCGATACCCTGGCCGTGCGCGGCAACTTCGGCACCGGTATCCGGGCGCCCTCCCTGACCCAGATCGGCTACACCGTCTCCGACAACCGTACCGCCTTCAATGCCGAAGGTGTGGTGGTACCGGCCCTGCGCCGAACCATCCGGCCGGATTCCGCCCTGGCCGAGGCCTTGGGTGGCAGCGAACTGGAGGCCGAGCGCACCAAAAGCCTAGGCTTGGGCCTGACTTGGCAGCCGGCGTCGCGCACCAGCGTGACCTTGGACCTCTATGTGATCGATGTGGACGACCGCATCGCCCTGACCGAGAACCTCTACGATCGCTCCGGCGGCAACGGCGGGATGGGAGACATCCTGGCCGCCTACGGTCTGGAGCGCACCGACTGGATCAACTTCTACACCAACGCCTTCGATACCCGTACCCGTGGGCTGGACCTGGTGGCCGACCACACCACCGACTTCGGCAGGTTCGGCGAGGTGCGCTGGACCCTGGGCTTCAACTGGAACAACACCACCATCCGCAGCCGCAAGAGCAGCACGCCCGCCGGGCTGGGTTCCGGCATCGAACTGGTCGGCCATGCCGCCGAAGGCACCCTGGTATCGGCCATGCCCCACACCAAGACCATGCTGGGAGCCAACTGGTCGATCAGGGACTTTCTGGTCAACCTGATGGTCACCCGCTACGGCTCGGTGGAAACCTGGCAGCAGAACGAGGCCCAGGACCGCACCTTCGGCCACAAGTGGATCACCGACCTGGACATTGCCTACACCCTATTTGACAGCCTGACCCTCAGCCTGGGCGGGAACAATATCTTCGACGTCCGTCCCGACAAGAACGGCGTCCACCAGGCGATCGGCGGTCCCGAGTACGGGAATCCGCCTTTCCACCCCGGCGGCGGTGCCTGGTACACGAAACTCGCGTACGACTTTTGAGCGGCGTCGGCCGGCCGATGCGACGCCGCGTTTTCCCAGTAACGAAGAGAGAGGGCAGGCAATGCCGGATGAGTATCCTTCGATGAGTCGCCGTCGCATCCTGTTGACGGGGAGCCTGCTGGCGGGGGCGGCGCTGGCGAGCCGCTGGGGCCTGGCCGCGAGCGGCCCGTTGGATCTGTCCCGTACCCGGTTGGGGGTCGGTACCTACAAGGGCGCTGCGCCTTCTTTTTTCGAGGAAGCCGGTGTGGCGCCGCCTCCCTACGAAGTCGGCTACGCGGAACTGGCCGGCGGCAATCTGATCGTCGAGGCACTGGCCGCCGGCAGCCTGGATGTCGGCAGCATGAGCGAAATCCCGCCGGTGTTCGCCATTCAGAGCCGGGCGCCCATCAAGCTGATCGCCGTGCTGCGCGGCGACGTGAATAATCAGGTCTTTCTGGTGCCGCGGGGCTCCGGCATCCGGGAGATCGCCGAACTGAAGGGCAAGCGCATCGGCTTCGTGCGTTCGACGACGTCTCACTACTTTCTGATTAAAGCCTTGAAGGAGCAGGGCCTGAGCCTGGCCGACATCGAGCCGGTGGGGCTGACGCCGCAGGACGGCTTTTCCGCCTTCCAGAGCGGACAACTGGATGCCTGGGTGATTTATGGCATCCACATCCAGATCGCGCTCGCCAGGACCGGGGCGCGCATCATCAAGACCGCGCAGGGCTATCTGTCGGGCAATTACGTGATCGCCGCCCGCGCCGAATCCCTGAAGGACCCCTACCGGGTCGCGGCGATCAAGGATTATCTGGCGCGGGAACAGCAGGTATGGGACTGGGTGCAGGCCAACCCAGAGCGCTGGGCGAAGAAGAGCGCGGCGATCACCGGCATCGACGCTGCCCTGTTCATGGATCAGTTCCGGGCACACAGCGAGCCTTATCACATGATTCCCGTCGACGACGCGGCGATCGCTTCCCAGCAGGAGGTGGCGGATCTGTTCCACGAGGCCGGCGTACTGAGCCAGCGGCTGGATGTTGCCCCCCTGTGGACCAGGGGTGTCTGGCCTTAGGGCGCTTTTCGGGTGAGGTCGTCGGCGATCGTCAATGGCGTAATCATCATTTATTTATAGCCAAAAATAATTTCACACATATTTTTTATAGTAATAACGTTGATCCAGGCCGACCCCATTCCCGGTGGAGGCGAACCTCGCCGATTCGTCCAAAGAGGCTCCCGTGTGCGACCCCGCCCGGCCATGGCAGGGTGGCGGCACGCTCGCCCCGGGGGAATGCCTCGGTCGGGGAAGTGCCTGGGCGAAGCCGCAGGCCATGACCGTTTCCAGCCTGCAGCCTCCTTGAGCCGAAACCGACTGCTTTGGCCGATATCGGTTGTTTTCGATGACGGAGAAATAGCTATGGGTAGCCCGAGGCAACTCAAACTGGGTGCGATCATCCACGGTGTCGGCCACGGCTGGGGCGATTGGCGCCATCCGGATGCCGTGGCCGATGCCAGTGTCAATTTCCGTTTCTACCGGCAGCAGGCGCAACTGGCCGAGGCGGGCAGGTTCGATTTCCTGTTCATCGCCGACAGCCTGCATATCCACGAGAAATCCTGCCCGCACTACCTCAACCGCTTCGAACCCCTGACCATCCTTTCCGCGCTGGCCACCGTGACCGAGCACATCGGCCTGGTCGGCACCGCCACGGTCAGCTACACGGAGCCCTTCAACCTGGCCCGCCAGTTCGCCTCGCTCGACCATATCAGCGGCGGGCGAGCCGGCTGGAACGTGGTGACCTCGTGGCTGTCCGGCACGGCCGACAACTTCGGCCGGCCCGAGCACGCGCCGCACGACTTGCGTTACCGGATCGCCAGGGAGCACCTCAACGTCGTCAAGGGCCTGTGGGATTCCTGGGAGGACGATGCCTTCGTCCGCGACAAGGCGAGCGGCAAATTCTTCGATCCCGACAGGCTGCATGCGCTCAACCACCAGGGCGAGTTCTTTTCCGTCAAGGGTCCCTTGAACATCGCCCGTTCGCCCCAGGGGCAACCGGTCATCTTCCAGGCCGGCAGCTCGGAGGAGGGGCGCAACTTCGCGGCGCAGAACGCCGATGCGATCTTCGTCAATCCGGAGTCTTTCGACGAAGCGCTCGCCTATTATCGGGACATCAAGACGCGCACGGCCCAATACGGTCGGGACCCGCAGAAGCTGTCGATCCTGCCGGGCATCCGGCCGATCGTCGGACGCGACCCGGCCGAGGTCGAGCGGCGTTACCGACAAGCCGTCGACCTGGTGTCCATCGAGGATGCCCTCGTCGCGCTGGGGCGTCCCTTCAATGATCACGATTTCTCGCGATATCCCCTCGACGAGCCCTTCCCCGAACTGGGCGATATCGGCAGGGACAGCCAGCAGGGCGAGTCCAACCACATCAAGCGGGTGGCCAGGGAGGAGGGACTCAGTCTGCGCGAGGCCGCCCTGCGCTTTTCCCGGCCGAACCGGGCGTTCGTCGGCACGCCGGAACAGATCGCCGACACCCTGCAGCACTGGTTCGAGAAAGGCGCGGCGGACGGTTTCACCATCGGTTCGCTGCTGCCCGACAGCCTGCAGTCCTTCACCGAGCTGGTGGTGCCGGTCCTGCAGGCGCGCGGCCTGTTACGCCGGGAATACGCCGGCCGTACCCTGCGCGACAACCTGGGCCTGGATGTGCCCGTCAACCGCTACAGTGCGAGACGCCTGGCGTGAGGCTCTCGGCCGGCGCGTACCGTCTTTCGCCCGCGGCGGCCGGCCATCCTGTCGCACTGGTCTGGCAAGAGGATTGGAATTATCATTTTTATACATTTTCCATTTCCTCATTATGTCCATACCGAATGAAGCTTGATGACATAACGGCCTTCATGTCGGCAGTCCGCTGCCAGTCGATCATCCACGCCGCACAGTCGTTGCAGTTGACCCAGCCGGCGATCACCAGGCGCATCCAGAATCTCGAGCACGACCTGGGGGTCGAATTGCTCGACCGCAACACCAAGCCGCTCAAGCCGACCGTCATCGGCTTGCGCGTCTACAAGCAATGCCTGGCGATCCTGCGCGAGATGGAAAACCTGCGCGAACTGGTGGCCAGCGACCGGCCGCCCAGCGGCATGTTGCGCATCGGCGTTCCGCAGACCCTGAGCGATGCCGTGCTGCCGCATGCCTTCAAGCAGTTGAAGGCGGCCTATCCGGATCTGAACACCCAGGTATCCACGGATTGGGGAAGCCATCTGCTCAGTGGCATCGAAAAGGACGAACTGGATGCGGCCGTAGCGTTCTTTCCATCCCGCAAGGTGTTTTCCGGCAGCGTGGTGGCCAACAGCCTCGGCAGCATGAACCTGCTGGTGGTCTGCGCGAAGGATCAGGCGCCCAAGCGTCCCTGCAGGCTGGTCGACTGCCACCAGAACGGCTGGGTATTGAATCCCGACGGTTGCGGCTTCCGCTCCAGCCTGCAGCACACCCTGATGGAGCAGGGGCTCGAACTGCGGGTCAACCTGGAAACCTTCGGCGTCGAGCTGCAACTGGGCCTGGTCGCCGACGGCCTGGGCCTGGGGCTGGTTCCCGGACCGCTGCTGGAGCGCAGCGCCCATTACGAGCGGCTGGCCGTGGTGAATCTCAAGGATTTCAAGCCGACGATCGACCTGTGGCTGTTGCAGCCGCGCTTTCTGGGCAACCTGCAGGGGCCCGTCGACTTTTTCCAGAAACTGATCGGCCAGACGCTGAATTTTCTCTGATCGTTCCAAGGGAGCGGGGCCGTTTTTCACGTGCTGGAAAAGGCAGCCCGAGCTGCGGGCGCGCCCTGATTGACGGCGAACCCGGCGATCCCCGCCCACTCGATGGCGGCCATGGCCCCCGGTGCTGTGAAAGGACACGGTTGTCCGCTCCGGCGAATGCCGGATACAATCCGGCGAACACCGGATCGGAGGTCCTCCATGCTTGCCGAAGTGCTGCGTGACCACGGCTATACCGCGTACCGGGTGCGTCTTCGCAGTCTGCTGGACATTCCCGAGTCGGCAACCGACTTCGAGATCCATACCCGGATTACCCAGGGCTTTCCCGCGGCACGCCTGATGCAGTTGACCGAGGCCGGGGTCGTCACGCCACTGGAGCGCGACCAGATCATTCCCCTGCGCACCCTCAAGAGCCGCATCGAGCGCGATCAGCCGCTGACCGTGGAGGAAAGCGACAGGTTCTTTCGCGCCGCTCACATCACGGCGATGGCCGAAGCCGTCTTCGGCGATCGCGAAAAGGCCAGGCGCTGGCTTTCCAAACCCAAGGAGCGGTTTTCCGGCCTGACCCCCATGCAGATGCTCACCACCCAGCAGGGCACCGCTCAGGTGGAAGAAATGTTGCTGCAGATCGTCGAAGGCCTGGCCTTGTGATCCTCTGGCGGATCAGCGCCTACGCCGATCTCGGCGGAGTCGGCGGCTTGCGCGCCAGCGGCCGCTGGCATCATATCGGCAGGCCGGTCGTCTATGCGGCGGAAAGCCCGGCCGGGGCGATGCTGGAAGTGCTCGTCCACCTGGAAATCGATCCCGAGGACTTCCCGGCGACGCTGCAGTTGATCCGCATCGAACTTCCGGACCCGGTTTCGCTGGCCGAACTCGCGCCGCTGCCGGAGAACTGGAAGTCCGACCCGGAGGCCACCCGCGCCATCGGCGACCGGTTTCTGGATACGAGGAGCGCCCTGCTGCTCCCGGTACCCAGTGCCATCATCCCCTGCACGACCAACTATCTGTTCAACCCCGCGCATCCCGAGGCCAGCGGCGCGAGCATCCGGGTGGAGCAGTTTCCCCTCGACGTCCGGCTCGTTTGAAGACATGGCCCGACGTGCGATCAGCGCGCGGTGATCACCGCGAGCTTGGTGATCCCCGCCCGCTCGATGGCGGCCATGGCCCTGGCCACCACGCCATAGTCCACCTGGTCGTCGGCCTGCAACTGCACGCGCAGCTCGGCATCCGCGGCCTTGGCCGCCTGCAGGTTGCTTTCCAGCAGGTCGGGCTGGATCTCGTCCTTGCCGATGAACAGCTTGCCGCTGCCGTCGATGCTCACCACCAGCGGGTCCTTGGTGTCCGGCGGGGCGACCGCCTCGGTCTTGGGCAGGTTGATGGGAATGCTGTTGGTCAGCATCGGCGCGGTGACGATGAACACCACCAGCAGCACCAGCATCACGTCGACCAGCGGCGTGACGTTCATCTCGCTGAGGACTTCGTCGCTTTCCTGGGTCGAGAAGGCCATCTCAGATCGCCTCCTTGATGTGCTGGACACCCTGGTTCCGGCCGGCGCGCGGATACGGGATCAGCTTGAAGGCGCTCTTCTGCGCCAGGCTGTAGAAGTCGTGGGCGAAGTCGTCGAGGTCCGCGGCGGTCAGCTTCAGGCGGCGCAAAAAGTAGTTGTAGACCAGCACGGCGGGCACCGCGACGGCGATCCCCACGCCGGTGGCGACCAGGGCGGCGCCGATCGGGCCGGCGACGGTTTCCAGGCTGGCCGAGCCGGCGGCGCTGATGCCCTTGAGCGCTTCCATGATGCCCCAGACGGTGCCGAACAGGCCGATGAAGGGGGAGGTGGAGCCGATCGAGGCGACCACCGCCAGGCCGGACTCCAGGGAGCGGCGTTCGCGCTGGATCTGCTGGCGCAAGGCCCGTTCGAGGCGGTCCTGGTGGTTGATCGAATGGGCCAGGTCGTGCTGGCCTGGCTCCTCCCGGATGGCGGCGAAGCCGGCCTGGGCGACATGGGCCACGGCGCCGGCCTGGCGCTGGACCAGTTCAGCGGCGCTGTCCAGGCTGGGCGCTTGCCAGAAGTGTTTCAGCAGCCGGCGGTCGCGGTATCTGAGGCGGGCGAACTGGACGGCCTTGATCAGGGCCAGGCCCCAGGTGAGGACGGAAAAGCCGATCAAGACCCAGATGACGACATGTTCGACCGAGGCGAAGGGGTTGCCGAGCAGATCCATGGTGGGTTCCTCCTGAAGAAGGGTGCGGATGGGTTAGTTCAGTTTGAAATCGATGGGCACGGTCACCCAGCCGTCCTGGGCCTGGTCGCCGCGCTTGGCGGGCACGAAGCTCCAGCGACGGACCGCGGCGACCGCGGCTTCGTCGAGCAGGTCGCGGCCGCTGGACTGCTGGACGCGGATCTCGCTCGGCTTGCCGCTGGCCAGCACGTGCACGCGCAGCAGGACGCTGCCTTCCCAATTGCGGCGCAGGGCCAGGGCCGGGTATTCGGGTGCCGGGTTCTTCAGATAGCCGGCGCCGGCCGAGGGCGGCGTGAGCGGGGCCTGGGCGGGCGCGGGCGCCGATGCCGGGGCGGCTGGTGCCGGGGGAGCCGGGGGTGCCGGCGGAGCGGATGGCGCCTCGGCTTTGGCCGGAGGTGTCCTGGCCGGCTTGGCTTCGGCTTTCTGCCTGGGCGGCTGGGGTTTGGGCGGTTTGGGCGGCGCCTTCCTAGGGGCCAGTTCCTCGACCACCGGCGCAGGGGGAGGCGGCTCCGCTGCGGCGACCGCCGGTGGCGGCGGCGCTGGTTCGAGCGGCTCGGTGGGCGGCGCCGAGCTGCTGAACTCGATGGTCATGGGGGGGATTTGCACGGGGACCTCCGGCAGGGGCGGCGCGCTGTGGCGGCCGAACCAGTGCAGGGCGCCGGCGTGTAGCGCCAGCGCCAGGGCACCGAGCAGGAGCGCTTCCCGGCGGCGCAGCGGGCGCGTATCCGGCACCACGAAGCGCACGGCGCCCAGAGAGCGGCGGATCGGCACGGCAAACTCGGGAACCTCGCCAGAAATACCCGCTTCAGGCCATGGCCCGGCAGCGGGACCATTGGCTGTAAGGACGCTGCCCATCGGCAAAACTCCTGAACGAAACGTCTATCCGGGGATGACTGGAAGAAACCGAAAGCGATCGCTGCGGATTCGCAAGCGCCGATGGCTCGGCGAAGCCACGTGCTTGCGGTACGCCTGGAGCGTCGCTCGCTTCAGCCGGCCAGGCTTTTCGGCGCGGCGGACTGCTCGTTCACCAGCTTGCGGATGCGCGGCAGCAGCTCCTGCCCGTATTCGACGGCATCGCGCAACGGGTCGAAGCCGCGGAACAGGAAGGTGGTCACGCCGACGTTGTAGTAGTCCAGCGCGGACTCGGCGACCTGGTCGGGCGTTCCGACCAGGGAGGTCGAGTTGCCCGCGGCACCGGTCAGCGCGGCGATCTCCGTCCACAGGCGCTTGTCGTGCACGGGCCGCTGGCGCGAGAAGTCCACCAGGCGCTCGGCGCCCACGTTGCTCTTGGCGCCTTCCTTGAAGCGGCGCCAGCCGCCCTGCTGGTTCACCAGCCGGGTGGCGCTTTCCAGGATGCGCCGGGAGCGCGCCCAGGCTTCCTCCTCGGTCGCGCCGAGGATCGGGCGCAGCGACAGGCTGAAGCGGATGTGCTTGTCCCGGCCGTACTTGGCCGCCGCCTTGCGTACCTGGGCGATGCGCTCGTGGATGTTCTCCACCGGTTCGCCCCACATCATGTAGACGTCCGCGTGCTTGGCCGCGACCTCCACGGCGGCGTCGGAGGCGCCGGAGAAGAAGATCGGCAGGTGCGGCTTCTGCACGGGCTTCACCTGGGTCAGGTTGTCGGTGATCTGGTAGTACTTTCCTTGGTGGTCGAAAGGCTCGGTGCTCGTCCAGGTTTTCTTGAACACGTCGAGGTATTCGTCGGTGCGCCGATAGCGCTCGTCTTTGTCGGTGAGTAGTTCGCCGTCCCGCTGCAGATCGCCGCTGTCGCCGCCGGTGATCACGTTGATCGCGGCGCGCCCGTTGCTCAACTGATCCAGGGTGGCGAACTGGCGGGCCGCGAAGGTGGGAGCCTGGAAGCCGGGGCGGTGGGCGACCAGCAGGCCCAGCCGTTCGGTATGGGCGGCGGCGTAACTGGCCAGCACCAGGGAATCCGGCACGCTGGTGTTCACTGCCAGCAGGGCCTTGTCGAAACCACCGTATTCCTGGGCCTGGGCGAAGGCCTTGATAAATTCCCGGTCGACCTGCGGTCCGCGCGCGGCCAGGGATTCGCTCGCTTCCTGTGGGCCGATGAAACCAATGAACTCCAGACTCATTTCGCATGTTCTCCATTCTGAAAGGTGCTTGCCGGTATACGGCAAGACGGATTTGCGCTGCTGTCGTGATGCTAGGAAAAGCCGCCTGAATATGCAAAAACATTATAGAAATATATATATAATAATTTTGTTTTATATAACTGAAACGAGGGACGCCGCCGCGCGTCGCTGGCCGGCGCGGCCAGCCCTGTACGAGGGTGAGCGCACGGTCGCGGATTACCGCGCCTTCGCCGCCGCCACCACGGCGCGGGCGAGCGGGCTGCGCGACGGGCACGGCATCGCCCTTGGGGATCGGGTCGCACTGTTCATGCACAACGCCTGCGAGTACCTGGAGCTGCTCTACGCCATCTGGTGGGCCGGTGCGGTGGCGGTGCCGATCAACCACAAGCTGCATGGCGACGAGGCCGCCTGGATCGCCGGCGACGCGCAGGCCCGGCTGATCTTCACCGACGACGGCGCTCTGTTCGCGACGGGCTGTCCGCGCACTGCCGGGAGCTGGCCGGCCTCGGCAGCGAGCGGCCGAAGCGGACCGCTCCCGACCTGGCGAGCCTCGTCCTGTGCGGCACGGACGATCTCGCCTGGTTGTTCTACACCTCCGGCACCACCGGCCGCGCCAAGGGCGTGATGCTGTCCCACGGCAACCTGCTGGCGATGTCCCTCTGCTGTCCGGTCGACGTCGATCCGGTCGAGGCGGACGATGCCTACCTCTACGCCGCGCCCATGTCGCATGGCGCGGGGCTGTACAACTTCATCCCTGTCCGCTGCGGCGCCCGCCATGTGGTGCCCGCTTCGCGGGGCTTCGATGCCGCCGAGCTGTTCGGGCTGGCCGGGATGCTGGGGCGCCTGAGCCTGTTCGCGGTGCCGACCATGCTCAAGCGGATGGTCGGGGAGGCGCGCCGCCAGGGCTACGCCGGCAACGGCATCAAGTCCATCGTCTACCGGTGTCGCGCCGCTGTACCTGGTCGATCTGCGGGAGGCGCTGGCGACCTTCGGCCCGCGGCTGATCCAGATCTACGGCCAGGGCAAAAGTTCGATGACGATCACCGTGCTGTCGCGCGAACTGATCGCCGACCGGGCGCGCGCGGACTGGCCGCCTCGGTCGGTTACCCGCAGTTGTGCGTCGAGGTCGGCGTGCTGGATGCCGCGGGCGATCCGCTACCGGCGGGCCGGCCGGGAGAGGTCGTGGCGCGCGGTCCCTGCGTGATGTACGGCTACTGGCGCGACGCGGCGGCGAGCGCGGCAACCCTGGTGGACGGCTGGCTGCGTACCGGCGATATCGGTTACCCGGATCGCGACGGCCTGCTGACCCTCACCGACCGCGGCAAGGACGTGATCGTCTCCGGGGGCAGCAATATCTATCCCCGCGAAGTGGAAGAGGTGCTGGCGCTGCACCCGGCGATCGCCGAAGTCTCGGTGGTCGGCGAGCCGGACCCGGAGTGGGGCGAAAGCGTGGCGGCCTTCGTCGTCCTCCGCCCCGGCGAACGGGCGGACGCGCAGGCGCTCGACGCCTGGTTCGTCGCGCGCCTGGCATCGTTCAAGAAGTCCAGGCGCTACCTGTTCGTCCGAAAGTTGCCGAAAAACGGCTACGGCAAGATCCTCAAGACCGAACTGCGCCGCTGCCTGTAGGACAGGCGCGCGTCGTCGCGGCCGCGCGGACCCGTGGCTTCATGCGTCGCGACGGTGCACCGGGCGCCCGGCGGCGAAGGTTTCCCGCACCGCGCGGTCGTCGCCGAGGATCATCAGCGCGAACAGCCTTTCCGCGAGGCTGCGCGCCTGTTCCAGACGGCGGGCGAGCAGCGGCGTGGCCTTGCAGTCGAGCACCACGAAGTCGGCGTCCTTGCCCGGTTGCAGGTTGCCGATGCGCTCGTCCAGGTAGAGCGCCCTGGCGCCGCCGAGGGTGGCCAGGTACAGCGCCTTGAACGGGTCGAGTTTTTGCCCCTGCAACTGCAGCACCTTGTAGGCCTCGTTGAGGCTCTGCAACTGGGAGAAGCTGGTACCGCCGCCGACGTCGGTGCCCAGGCCGACGCGCACGCCGTGGCCTTCCAGTCGAGCCAGGTCGAACAGGCCGCTGCCGAGGAACAGGTTGGAGGTCGGGCAGAAGGCCACCGCCGAGCCGCTCTCGCCGAGCCGCCGGCACTCGTCGTCGCAGAGGTGGACGCCGTGGGCGAACACCGAGCGCTCGCCGAGCAGACGGTGGTGGTCGTAGACGTCCAGGTAGTGCCTGCGCTCGGGGAACAGTTCCTTCACCCAGTCGATTTCCGCGCGGTTCTCGGACAAGTGGGTGTGCAGGTAGAGGCCGGGGTATTCGCGCAGCAGCCGGCCGGCTAGATCGAGCTGTCCGGGCGTGCTGGTCGGCGCGAAGCGCGGGGTGACGGCGTAGTGCAGGCGACCCTTGCCATGCCAGCGCTCGATCAGCGCGCAGCTCTCGACGTAGCCGGAGGCGGCGCTGTCGCGCAGTTCGTCCGGGGCGTTGCGGTCCATCAGCACCTTGCCGGCGATCATCCGCAGGCCGAGCCGCTGCGCCTCCTCGAAGAAGGCGTCCACCGACTGCGGATGCACGGTGGCGAACACCAGCGCCGTGGTGGTGCCGTTGCGCAACAGCTCGGCGAGAAACAGCCGCGCCTGGGCGCGGGCGTGCGCCGGGTCGGCGAAGCGCGCCTCGGCGGGGAAGGTGTAGGTCTCCAGCCACTCCAGCAACTGGCTGCCGTAGGAGGCGATCACGTCCAGTTGCGGGTAATGGATGTGAGTGTCGACGAAGCCGGGGACGATCAGCGCGTCGTGGTACTCGACCACCCCGATCCCGGCCGGCAGGCCCGGCAGCAGCTCGGCGGCGGCGCCGATCCGGGCGATCCTGCCGTTCTCGACCAGCAGCAGGCCGTCCTCGAAATACTGGTACGAGCGCTCGATGCCGACCTCGCGGGGATCGGCGAGACAGTGGAGCAGGGCGGCGCGGTAGGCTTGCATCGGACGGTCCTCCATGTGTTGAGTCGGTCCCGACAAGGTAGGAGCCAACTGGTTGGCGATCAGTTTGTAGGGTGGACAACGCCGCAGGCTTGTCCACCATGGTGGATGGCTTCGGCCATCCACCCTACCTACTTCAGGCCGGACCGCGCCGTGAAGCCGGCAGCAGTCTGGCGACGCTCTCGCCGCCTTGGGCTTTTTCGCCGAAACGGGCGTTGTAGGTGGCGATCGCTTCGCCGGCGATGGAGATGGCGATCTTTAGCGGCAGTTTGTAGGGTGGACAACGCCGTAGGCTTGTCCACCGTGGTGGATGGCTTCGGCTATCCACCCTACCTACTTTCAGGCCGGACCGCGCCGTGAAGCCGGCAGCAGTTTGGCGACGCTCTCGCCGCCTTGGGCTTTTTCGCCGAAACGGGCGTTGTAGGTGGCGATCACCTCGCCGGCGATGGAGATGGCGATCTTTAGCGGCAGTTTATAGGGTGGACAACGCCGCAGGCTTGTCCACCATGGTGGATGGCTTCGGCCATCCACCCTACCTACTTCAGGCCGGACCGCGCCGTGAAGCCGGCAGCAGTCTGGCGACGCTCTCGCCGCCCTGGGCTTTTTCGCCGAAACGGGCGTTGTAAGTGGCGATCACCTCGCCGGCGATGGAGATGGCGATCTTTAGCGGCAGTTTATAGGGTGGACAACGCCGCAGGCTTGTCCACCATGGTGGATGGCTTCGGCCATCCACCCTACCTACTTCAGGCCGGACCGCGCCGTGAAGCCGGCAGCAGTTTGGCGATGCTCTCGCCGCCTTGGGCTTTTTCGCCGAAACGGGCGTTGTAAGTGGCGATCACCTCGCCGGCGATGGAGATGGCGATCTCCAGCGGCAGCTTGCCCTTCACCTCGGGCAGGCCCATCGGGCAGCGCATACGCTGCAGCGTTTCGGCGGCCAGGCCGCGTTCGCGCAGGCGGTGTTCGAAGCGGGCGCGCTTGCTCTTCGAGCCGATCAGCCCGAAGTAGGTGAAGTCGTTGCGGGCGAGAATGGCCTCGGCGAGCCGCAGGTCGAGCTGGTGGTCGTGGGTCATGACGATGAAGTAGCTGCCGGCGGGCATCCGCTCGACTTCATCGAGCGGTTCGTCGTCGATCACCTGTTCTACTCCGGCCGGCAGCGGGTCGGGGAATTCCTGCGCGCGCGAGTCGATCCAGCGCAGCCGGCACGGCAGGCCGGCGAGCAGCGGCGCCAGGGCGCGACCGACGTGGCCGGCGCCGAACAGGGCGATGCGCGCCTGCGGCTGACCCAGCGGTTCGAACAGCAGCACGGTGGCGCCGCCGCAGCATTGGCCGAGGCTGGCGCCCAGGGCGAAGCGCTCCAGGCGCGCGGCCCGGCTGCGGCTTTCCAGCATTTCGCGGGCGATCCGCATGGCCTCGAATTCCAAGTGGCCGCCGCCGATGCTGTCGTGCAGCCGTTCGCGCTCGACCACCATCTTCGCCCCGGCGTCGCGCGGCGTGGAGCCCTGCTCCTCGACTACGCTCACCAGCACGCAGGGCTCGCCGCGTTGCTTGAGGTCGGCGAGGGCGTCGATCCAGCTCATGTTGCTCATGGTTCGGTCCTTGGTAGGGTGGAAAACCGCGCAGCGTTTTCCAGCATATCCATCTTCTTCACGGGCTCGGGGTGGACAAGCAAAGCGTTGTCCATCCTACGTCGATTCGCCCGCGTACTCGTGCACCGCACCTTGGGGCTGCTGCAGCCTTTTCATCTGCTCCACGCCCCAGAGTACCCGCTCCGGCGTCGCCGGGGCGTCGATGGCCGGTTGCAGGCGGTAGTCGGCGAGGCTGGCCACAGCGTCCTTGATCGCGCACCACACCGAGATGCCGAGCATGAACGGCGGCTCGCCGACGGCCTTGGAGTGAAACACCGTGTCCTCCGGGTTGCGGCGGTTTTCCAGCAATTTCACCCGCAGGTCGGCCGGCACATCGGCGACGGTGGGGATCTTGTAGCTGGCCGGCCCGGCGGTGAGTAGCCGGCCCTTGTCGTCCCACACCAGTTCCTCGCAGGTCAGCCAGCCCATGCCCTGGACGAAGCCGCCTTCGACCTGGCCGATGTCGATGGCCGGGTTTAGCGAGGCGCCGACGTCGTGGAGGATGTCGGCGCGCAGCAGCCGGTACTCGCCGGTCAGGGTGTCGACCAGCACTTGCGCGCAGGCCATGCCGAAGGCGTAGTAGTAGAACGGCCGGCCACGCGCCTGGGTGCGGTCGTAGTAGATCTTCGGCGTGCGGTAGAAGCCGGTGCTGGAGAGCGACACCTGGCCGACGTAGGCGGCCCGGACCAGTTCCTCGAAGCTCAGGTAGCGGTCGCGGATGCGCACCTGGCCGTTCTTGAACTGCACGTCCTCCGCGCTGACCTGCCAGTGCCGGGCGGCGAATTCGACCAGGCGCTGCCTGATGGTCTGCGCGGCCTCCTTGGCCGCCTTGCCGTTCAGGTCGGCGCCGCTGGAGGCGGCGGTAGGCGAGGTGTTGGGCACCTTGCCGGTGTTCGCCGGGCTGATCTGGATGCGCGAGACGTCCACCTGGAACACCTCGGCGACCACCTGGGCGACCTTGGTGTTGAGGCCCTGGCCCATCTCGGTGCCGCCGTGGTTGAGGTGGATGCTGCCGTCGGTGTAGACGTGCACCAGCGCGCCCGCCTGGTTGAGAAAGCTCGACGTGAAGCTGATGCCGAACTTCACCGGGGTCAGCGCCAGACCCTTCTTCAGCACCGGGCTCCGGGCGTTGAAAGTGCGGATTTCCTCGCGGCGCGCGGCGTATTCGCAGCTTGCCTCCAGCTCGGCGGTCATCTCCTCGAGCAGGTTGTGTTCCACCGTCTGGTGGTAGTGGGTGAGGTTGCGTTCGGTCTTGCCGTAGTAGTTGAGCTTGCGCACCGCGAGCGGGTCCTTGCCAAGGTGGCGGGCGATGGCGTCCATGATCTCCTCGATGGCGAGCATCCCCTGCGGGCCGCCGAAGCCGCGAAAGGCGGTGTTGGAGGCGAGGTTGGTCTTGCAGCGGTGGCCTTCCACCAAGGCGTCGCCCAGGTAGTAGGCGTTGTCGGCATGGAACATCGCGCGGTCGACGATGGCCCCGGAAAGATCCGGCGAATAACCGCAGTTGGCCGCCAACTGGATGTGCACGCCGTGCAGGCGGCCGTCGTCGTCGAAGCCGACCTCGTACTCCACCTGGAAGGGGTGGCGCTTGCCGGTGATGCGCATGTCCTCGTTGCGCGGCAGGCGCATCTTGGTCGGCCGTCCGGTCAGGCGGGCGATCACCGCGCACAGGCAGGCCGGCGCAGCGGCCTGGGTTTCCTTGCCGCCGAAGCCGCCGCCCATACGGCGCATGTCCACTTCCACCTTGTTCAGCGGCACGCCGAGCACCGCGGCGACCAGTTTCTGCACCTCGCTGGGGTGCTGGGTCGAGCTGTGGACCAGCATGCCGCCGTCCTCGGTGGGCAGCACCGAGGCGATCTGCGTTTCCAGGTAGAAGTGTTCTTGGCCGCCGATCCGCAGATTGCCGGCGAGGCGATGAGGCGCCTCGGCCAGCGCCGCGGCGGCGTCGCCGCGCCGTTGACTGTGGCTGTCGAGGACGAACTGCCGGCGGCGCAGGGCTTCGTCCACCGTCAGCACCGGCTCCAGGTCCTCGTATTCGACGATCGCCGCCAGCGCCGCGCGGCGGGCGTTGTCCAGGCTGTCGGCGGCCACCGCCAGCACCGGCTGGCCGAGGTATTGCACGTTGCCGTCGGCGAGCAGCGGGTCGCCGGGGAACACCGGGCCGATGTCCAGCTTACCGGGCACGTCGGCGCTGGTGATGACGATGGCCACGCCGGGGACGGCGTAGCAGGGTGCGCTGTCGATGCGGACGATGCGCGCGTGGGCGCGTTCGGAGAGGCGTGCATAGACGTGCAACTGGTTGGGGAATTCCAGGCGGTCGTCGATGTAGAGCGCCTCGCCGCTCGCATGCTTGGCCGCGCTCTCGTGCCGGACGCTGCGGCCGACGCCGGTGAGCAGTTCCGCGCGAAACAGCGCGGCGAGTTCTTCCTGGCTGTGGGAGATGAGTTCAGACATGGTCGGTCACCCGGGTCGGCAGCGCTGGCGCGTGCAGTTCGAGAAAGGCTTTGCGCAGCAGGTTCTGCGCGGCGAGCAGGCGGTATTCGCGACTGGCGCGGAAATCGCCGAGCGGGTCGAAATCGCCGGCCAGCGCCGTGCAGGCGCGCTCGATGACGGCGGCCTCGAACGGCTGGCCGAGCAGCGCCCGCTCGCAGGCCGTGGCGCGCCTGGGGATCGCCGCCATGCCGCCGAAGGCGATGCGCGCTTCGCGCACCCGGCCGTCCTCGATCAGCAGATTGAAGGCGGCGCAGACCGCCGAGATATCGTCGTCCAGGCGCTTGGACAGCTTGTAGGCGCGAAACGCCTGGCCTAGGCGGGCGCGCGGCACGAGAATCTTCTCGATGAATTCACCCGACTCCAGGGCGGTGACTTTGTAGTCGAGGAAGAAGTCTTCCAGCGCGAGCGTGCGGCTGGTTTCGCCCTTGCGCAGCAGCAGGCGGGCGCCGAGGGCGATCAGCAGCGGCGGCGTGTCGCCGATCGGCGAGGCGTTGCCGATGTTGCCGCCTAGGGTGCCTTGGTTGCGGATCTGCAGGGAGGCGAAGCGCTTGAGCAGGGCGCCGAAATCCGGGTATTCGGCGGCCAGCGCCGCCTGGCAGTCGGCGAGCGGCGTGGCGGCGCCGATCTCGATGGCCTCGCTGCCCGGTGTCAGCCGCTTCAGCTCCTCGATGCCGCCGAGGTGGATGGTCAGCGGCAGGGCGCGGTGCTGCTGGGTCACCTCCAGGGCGAGATCGGTGCCGCCGGCCAATAGCCGCGCCTCGGGATAGGCCGTATAGAGCGTGGCCAGTTCGTCGACGCTGGCCGGCAGCAGGCAGCGCCGGTCGTTCCCGGCCAGTTCGGTGCCGCCCCGAACGATGGCCTTGAGCGCGGCGACGGTCTCGGCCTCGGCGGCGTCGAACTGGTCCGGCTCCGGCGCGCCGCAGGCCTGTTCGGCGGCGGCGAGGATCGGCCGGTAGCCAGTGCAGCGGCAGAGGTTGCCGGCCAGGGCTTCGCAGGCCCGTTCGCGGTTGGGGCCGTCGGCGTTCTTTTGCAGGGCGAACAGCGACATGACCACGCCAGGCGTGCAGAAGCCGCACTGCGAGGCATGCCGGTCGACCACCGCTTGCTGCACGGCGTGCAGCCGTCCTCGCTGCTCGAGGTCTTCGACCACCAGCAACTGCTTGCCGTGCAGGGCGGCGACGAAGGTCAGGCAGGCGTTGAGGCTGCGGTAGCGCAGGCGTTCCCGGCCGTCTTCCGCGACCAGTTCGCCGACCACCACGGTGCAGGCACCGCAGTCGCCGGAGTTGCAGCCTTCCTTGGTGCCGGTGCGCCGCAGATGTTCGCGCAGGTAGCGCAACACCGTGAGGTTCGGGTCGAGGGCGCTCTCGCTGCGCAGTTCGCGGTTGAGAAGAAACTGAATCACGACGTTCTCCGAAGATTCGGCGGTAGCGCATGTAGGGTGGGAAACGGCCGTAGGCCTTTCCCACCAGCGGCGCGGTCACGGTGGAAAATCGCGACACGAGTTTTCCACCCTACAGGAATTATGGGCCGGGGCCTTCAGGCCAGACGGGCGTCCAGGCTGTTCTGCGCCAGGCGCTCGGCCTGTTCGCAGGTCATGCCGAGGCTTTCCTGCAGGGCCACGAAATTCTCCGTTACGTAGCCGCCGAAGTAGGCCGGATCGTCGGAGTTCACCGTCACCTTCACGCCCATTTCCAGCAACTTGAGGATGTTGTGTTCGCTCATGTCCTTGAACACGCGCAGCTTGACGTTGGACAGCGGACAGACGGTCAGCGGGATTTGCTCGTCGATCAGCCGTTCCAGTAGCCGCGGGTCCTCGGCGGCGCGCACGCCGTGGTCGATGCGCCTGACCTTGAGCAGGTCGAGGGCTTCCCAGATGTATTCCGGCGGGCCTTCCTCGCCGGCGTGGGCGACGGCGGCGAAGCCCTCGGCGCGGGCGCGCTCGAACACCTGGCGGAACTTGCGCGGCGGATGGCCCTTTTCCGAGCTATCCAGGCCCACGGCGATGAAGGCGTGGCGGAACGGCAGGGCCTGGTCGAGGGTTCTGTGCGCCTCCTCCTCGGAGAGGTGGCGCAAAAAGCTCAGGATCAGCCCGCTGCCGATGCCGAGCCGTTTGCGCCCGTCTTCCAGCGCCTGGCCGATGCCGCTCAGCACCGTCTCGAAGGGGATGCCGCGGTCGGTGTGGGTTTGCGGGTCGAAGAAGGGCTCGGTGTGGACGACGTTCTGTTCCTTGCATTTGCACAGGTAGGCCCAGGTCAGGTCGTAGAAATCCTGCTCGGTGCGCAGCACGTTGGCGCCCTGGTAGTAGAGGTCGAGGAATTCCTGCAGGTTGTTGAAGGCGTAGGCCTTGCGCAGGCTTTCCACGTCGGGCCAGGGCAGGGCGACCTTGTTGCGTTCGGCAAGGGCGAACAGCAGCTCCGGCTCCAGCGAGCCTTCCAGATGCAGGTGCAGTTCGGCTTTGGGGAGGGCGTTGAACCAGGCGTACATGGGATGGCCTCTTGTCGTCGGAGCAGGCAGGGCGGGGCACTTGGATCGGCCTCACGCATATGACTAGCTTGCCTCTTGTTGCGGCGCCCTGCCACTGCCGCGAGGACGGTTGGCATGGGCGCAACGCTTCGACGAGGGCGATCTGGGGACTGTCGCTCGGAGCGGTGGCGGAAAGGGATGTGGATGGCAATGGCGCGATGCAGGGCAATCGCATGAAGCGCTCGCTCGATACCGGACTGGAAAGGTTGTGTGAGCCTTGGCATGGCTGCTTGCCGAGGGGCCGGACAGTCCCTGTTTCGGCCCCCCGGCCGAGTCACTTTTTCTTGCCTGGCCAAGAAAAAGTAACCCAAAAGAAGGCCACCCCCTCATCCGGCCCTACGCTTCGCTCCGGGTTCCCTCCCTGCATCGCCGCTCCAGGGGCTCGCCGCGAAGGGCCATCCATGGCCCATCGCGGCTCTCGCGGCATCCTTGCCGCTCGACCCCTTCCACGACGATTCCGCTCGGCCTCCTGAAGGGGGCATCCGGCGTTGCCTGACAGGCCGTGCCACAGGAAGAGCGAAAGCGCTTTCAGGCAACCCGGAGCCCGACTCCCGTTCAGGAGGCCGAGCGCAAGCGTCGCGTAGAGGAGCGAGCCGCGGGGAGGCGGCGAGAGTCGTACGAGGGGCATGGATGCCCCTTGTGCGACGACCCTCGGAGCGGCGCCGGAGCGAGGGAACCCCGGCGTAGCCGGGGCCGAATGACCGGGCGCGCTTTCTCTTTGGTTACTTTCTCTTTGCGCGCGCAAAGAGAAAGTGACTCGGCCGGGGGGCCGAAACGGGGAGTTTCCGACCACTCGGCAAGCAGCCAATGCACTGGATCTGAAGACCACGCCGGAACGACCAGGCACACAACCTTTCCAGCCCAGTATCGGGCAGGCATTTCATGCGATTGCCCTGGCGCGCGACGCGATCGCGGAAGATGTTTTTGCAGATGCGACAAAAGTGGGAGCGGACCCGTTCGCGACCGACGGTAACCTCGCAAGCACCGCGACGAATCCTCTCCCACCAAAGCGATGTCAAACCGGTCTCTCCGTTCCTCCTCCTGCTGTCGAGCGATCTGAGTCTGAGTAGGTCTCAGCCGGCCTTCTTCAGCGCTACCTTATCCTCCTCGCTGCGCGGGATGCGGCTTTCCGGGCTGGGCTTGATCGCCCGGCTGCTCTCGCCGCCGACCGATACCGGGATTTCGCCGAGCACCGTGGTGCGGCGCACGATGCGCCGGGCGTTGCCGTAGTCGTCGATGGCGATGTGCTGAGTGGCGCGGTTGTCCCACAGCGCCACGTCGCCTTCGCTCCAGCGCCAGCGCACGATGTTCTCCAACTTGACGATGTGCGACTGGAACAGGTCCAGCAGCGCCCGCGAGTCACGCGAGTTGAGGCCGACGATTCTCTCCGCGAAGTGGCCGAGCAGCAGTGCCTTCTCGCCGGTTTCCGGGTGCACGCGGACCAGTGGGTGCTCGCTCTCGTAGATGGTGGAAGTGAACTGCTCGCGAAAGCGCTTGTTGACCAGCACTTCGACCTGCTTGGGCGCAGCGTAGTCGTAGTCGTTGGTGTGGCGCACCCACAGGCTGTCGGCCAGCCGCTGCAGCGGCTCGGGCAGTTCCTGGTAGGCCGTGACGGTGTTGGCGAACACGGTGTCGCCGCCCGCTTCGGGGATCAGCTCGCCGCGCAGGATGGTGATCTTCGGGTAGTCAACGACGAAGCTGATGTCGGTGTGCCAGGAGTTGGCTCGCGAGCGCTCGGAGTCCACTTCGAGGATGCCGGCGGTGTTCTGTTCCGTGGGGGTGGTCGGATGTACCACCAGATCGCCGAAGCGGCGGCCGAAGGCTTCCTGCTCGGCGTCGGTCAGATGCTGGTCGCGCAGGAACAGTGCCTTGTACTTGAGCACGGCCTGCTGCAGCTCGTCGAATTGCTCCTCGTCCAGATCGGTCAGGCGCACTCCGCTGACGATGGCGCCGATGCGGCCAGTGACGGGACGGATATCCAGGGACATGGGGGTTTCTCCTGTGGTGCCGCTGCGGTTCCTTGCTGCAGGCGAATGGTCGGGGCCGCGCGGCGCTGTCGGTCGGCGGCGGGTCGTTCGGCGGGGCCGGGCCACGCCTTTCACCCAAGGCTAAGGCAGAAAGCGTGCCAGAGCGCGAGTACCCCGTTTTTCGCGGATTTTGGCTGCTTCATGGCCGCAGGACTGTTGGATTTCGCGCAGCTTGCGCAGTTGGCTGGCGATTATCCGGCAGCCTGTGCGAGCGATTCGACAGGCGGTTTTATATGATAAATGGAATATATAAATCTAATTTGATTATTTTTAAATATAAGCCATGGCCGCTAGAGTCCTGCCGCATCGATATATGTCCGCGAGGCCGTCCATGAACGCACCTGTCCTGACCCTGGCTCCCCACGAAAACAGTCGCATGGAGATCCGCGCCAAGGCCCTGCTGTTTGCCGACGCGCGTTCGAAACAGTTGCTGGCCCAGGCCGAACTGGTCGCCGACAGCCCGGTTCCGGTGCTGATCCAGGGCGAGACCGGCACCGGCAAGGAATTGCTGGCCCGCCACCTGCACCAGCGCAGCGGACGCAAGGGGCCGTTCGTCGCGGTGAACGGCGCGGCGATCAGCGAGACTCTGGCCGAGAGCGAGTTCTTCGGCCACGAGGCCGGTGCCTTTACCGGCGCCGCCGGTCGCCGCGAGGGCTGGTTCGAGGCGGCCAACGGCGGCACCCTATTCCTCGACGAGATCGGCGACCTGCCGCTGGCCTTGCAGGTCAAGCTGCTGCGCGTGCTGCAGGAGCGCGAGGTGGTGCGGGTCGGCGGGCGCAAGCCGATCCCCATCGACGTACGGCTGGTCACCGCGACCCACGTCGACCTGCAGTCGGCGATCGCCGCCGGGCGTTTTCGCGAGGATCTGTTCTACCGCCTGAACATCGTCACCCTGGCCATCCCACCGCTGCGCGACCGGCCCGGCGACATCCTGCCGCTGGCCCGCCATTTCCTCGGCCAGTTCGCCCGCGAGCACGCCCGCGCGGAACCGGTGCTGGCGCCGGACGCCGTCGAGCGCCTGTTCGGCCACAGTTGGCCGGGCAACATCCGCGAACTGGAGAACGTGTTGCTGTCCGCCGCGCTGATGGCCGGAGGCCGGCCGATCGAGGCCCGCCACCTGCAACTGCGCCCGCGCAGTGCGCCGCCGGTGAGCGCCCGGCCGGTATCCGCCGAGCCCTCGGTCGATCCGCTCTGGCAGGGTATCCAGAAGCAGCTCGGCGAGTTGCTCGACCGCGGTGACGACGGTCTGTTGGCGCGCTGGGAGTCGTTGCTGCTGGAAACCACCCTGCGCCGTCACCGCTACAACCAGGTGCACAGCGCTGACCGCCTCGGCATCAGCCGCCATGCCCTGCGCACTTTGCTGAAACGCTACGACCTGCTGCCCGAGACGCGCGCGCCGCGGGTTTGAAGAAGGGATGAAGAATATGAATGCCTCGCCGGAATTGAGGGTGACGACCGACAAGGATGAGCTCGATCTGGAGAGAATCCACGAACTGCTGAAAACCACCTACTGGTCGGAGAACATCCCGCTGCGGATAGTCGAAAAAGCCTTCGCCAATTCTTTCGCTTTCGGGCTTCTGCATGAGGGAAAGCAGATCGGCTTCGGCCGCTTCGTGACGGACTACGCGACTTTCGCCTACCTGGCGGATGTCTTCATCGAGGAGCCGTACAGGGGCAGGGGATACGCCCGGTTACTGATCGATACGGTGCTCGCTCATCCCGATATCCGCAGGTTGCGCCGCATATTGCTGGCCACCGCCGATGCGCGCGGGGTGTACGCGCCCTGTGGATTCGGGCCGCTGGCCAAGCCGCAGAATTTCATAAAAATCAATCGCCCGGATATTTATCCGCGTAACGGCGCCTGAGATCCGCAGGAGCGGGTATAGCGGTGGATGGCCGGAGCCATCCACCCGATGGGCAAGCCCGCGGCGTTGTCCATCCCGCGAAAGCGGCGGTTCTCAGGGTGCCGGGTTGGGTTGCTCGGTGTGGATGCGCTCGATGCCGGCGAGCAGTTCGTCGCTGAGCTTCAGTCTCTGGCTGGCGATGTCGCTGTCCAGTTGTTCCAACGTGGTGGCGCCGATGATGTTGCTGGTGAGGAACGGCCGGCTGGTGACGTAGGCCAGCGCCAGTTGCGCCGGATCGATGCCGTGCTCGCGGGCCAGGGCGACGTAGGCGCTGGCGGCGCGGCGCGCCTGCGGGCTGTTGTAGCGCTGGAAGCGCTCGAACAGGGTCAACCGCGCCTTGGGCGGTTGCGCGCCGTTCTCGTACTTGCCGGAGAGCAGGCCGAAGGCCAGCGGTGAGTAGGCGAGCAGGCCGACCCGTTCGCGGATGGCGATTTCCGCCAGGCCCACCTCGAAGCTGCGGTTGAGCAGGTTGTACGGGTTCTGGATCGACACCACCCGCGGCCAGCCGCGGGTCTCGGCCAGGTGTAGGAAGCGGTGTACGCCCCAAGGCGTTTCGTTGGACAGGCCGATATGGCGGATCTTGCCGCTCTTCACCAGGTCGTCGAGGACTTCCAGCGTCTCCTCGATCGGCGTGATGTGGGCGTCCGGGTCGTGCCGGTAGCCGAGCTGGCCGAAGAAGTTGGTCTGCCGATCCGGCCAGTGCAATTGATAGAGGTCGATATAGTCGGTCTGCAGGCGCGCGAGGCTGGCGTCCACGGCAGCGGTCAGGTTGGCCCGGTCGAAGTGGTTGCGGCCGTCGCGGATATGGGTAATGCCGTTGCCGGACGGCGCCGCCTTGGTGGCGAGGACCCAGTCGCCGCGTCCGCCGTGGCGCTTGAAGTAGTTGCCGATGATGGTCTCGGTGGCGCCGGCGGTTTCCGCCTTCGGCGGCACTGGGTACATCTCGGCGGTATCGATGAAATTGATCCCGGCCGCCTGGGCGCGGCGGATCTGCTCGAAGCCTTCGGCTTCGCTGTTCTGTTCGCCCCAGGTCATGCTGCCGAGCGCCAACGCGCTGACCTGGAGATCGGTCCTGCCGAGTGGGCGGTAAATCATCGCGGATTCCTTTGCTGAGGTGGATGGAGGGGCAGAGTACCTCATGTGACGGCCCGTCGCGGATAGGGCGGGCCGGAGGCACGGAGAGTTACAGCAGACCTTCGGTGGCCAATGCCTTGCGGACCGCCGGGCGGGCGCGGAAGGCCGCGCCGATGCAGGCGATCCGAGCGAGGTCGGCGAAACGCTCGCCGAGGCGCGGCAGCCAGCCGGCGAACACCCCGAGATAGGCATCGGCAATAGTGTAGCGCTCGCCCACCAGCCACTTCCGTTCGTTCAGATGGTGTTCGATGTGCGCCAGCGCCTGGTGCAGTTGCTCGCCGGCCTGGGCGCGGATGCCCGGATGCGCGCCTTCGTCGGCCGAGTAGCGCTCTGGGCGGTTCAGTGCACGGAAGCCGCCGACATGCACTTCCGAGGTCAGGTAGCCGATCCAGCTCTGGATTCGTGCGCGCTCCACGCTTCCGGCCGGGGCGAACAGCCCGGCTTCCGGCCTGAGATCGGCCAGGTACGGCAGCAGCGCACTGTTCTCGGTGAGCACGCTGCCGTCGTCCAGTTGCAGCGCCGGCACCCGGCCCAGCGGGTTGATGGCGTGGATCGGCGAGTCGGGGGTGCGCAGGGCCACCGACTCGATCTGGATCGGCAGGCCGAGTTCGTGGACCAGGCTGTGGGCGGCCAGGGAGCAGGCGCCGGAAGCGATGTACAGGATAGTCATGCGATAACCTCATGGACCGAGGGCGACTGGCGTTGCCCGCCCCCGATGGGTGAATGGAAGGGGATCAGGCCACTGGATGGGCCAGCACCGGCTCGCCGGCGATGGCGCGGGAGGGACGGCCGTCCGGGCCGACGGGAATGTCGCCGACCAGGGTGATGCGGTAGAGCTGGCGGGGCAGGTTGGTGGCGTGGATGTCGGATGGCGGCTGGTGGGCGGTGACCCGGTTGTCCCAGAAGGCCAGCGAGCCGGGTCGCCACTTGAAGCGCACCGTGTATTCGGGGCGAATCGCGTGTTCGAAGAGTAGTTCCAGCAATTGTTCGCTCTCGCGCGGGCTGAGGCCGACGATGTGCTTGAGGAAGGTCGGGCTGACGAACAGAGCCTTCTCGCCGGTTTCCGGGTGCACGCGCACCAGCGGATGCTCGCTGACCAGCGGCCTGACTGCTAGCGGCTCGCTGAAGCCCGGCCGTGCCTCGGCGCCTTCCGGCGGGGTGAAGCGGTGCTCGCCGCGCAGGCCGTCGACGAAGGTTCGCAGAGTCGGCGACAGGCCATCGTAGGCGGCCACCAGGTCGGTCCACTGGGTGTCGCCGCCATAGGGCGGAATATCCACACCGCGTAGGATCGCCGCCGCCGGCGGATTGAGCGCCGCGCTCACGTCGGTGTGCCAGCCGCTCCAGGGGCGCACCAGGCGCTCGTCGGTGAAGCGCGTCCTGAAGCGGTCGCGGCCGACCGAATAGATCTCCGGGTGACCCTCGACATGGCCGAACACCGGGTGGCCGACGGTCAATTCGCCGAATTGCCGACCGAACGCCACCTGCTGGGCGTGGTCTAGGTGCTGGTCGTGGAAGAACAGCACCTTCCAGCGCAGCAGGGCGGCGCGGATGGCCTCGCGCTGGGCGGAGGGCAACTGGCGCGACAGGTCGACGCCGTCGACCTGGGCGCCGATGTGCAGGGACAACGGGGTGATGACGAGCGCCTCGGCTTGGGGCACGGCCTGCTGCAGGCGAGCGGAAGACGGCATGGGCAACTCCTTGTGCGGATGGAACGCTGGGGCGGGCCGTGGCGGCCAGCCAGGAGGGGGGATCAGCTCGCTGCGCGCCGGTCGCGCTCGGCGGTATGACGGTTCTGCGGACGGGTCAGGCCCAGGTGCTCGCGCAGGGTGGCGCCGCTGTACTCCTCGCGGAACAGGCCGCGGCGGCGCAGTTCCGGTACCACCAGGTCGATGAACTCCTCCAGGCCGCCGGGCAGCCAGGGTGCCAGCACGTTGAAGCCGTCGGCCGCGCCCTGCTCGAACCAGGTCTGGATCTGGTCGGCGATCTGTATCGGGGTGCCGACCACCGTCCAATGGCCACGGGCGCCGGCGATACGCAGGTAGAGTTCGCGGATGGTCAGGTTCTCGCGGTGCGCCAGTTCGAGCAGCAGGGCCTGGCGGCTCTTGTTCTGGTTGGTGGCTGCCAGCTCGGGCAGCGGGCCGTCGACATCGAAGCCGGACAGATCGCTGCCGATCAGGGCGCTGAGCAGGTTGACGCCGACCCGCGGGTCGATCAATTCCTGCAGTTCACGGTACTTGCTCTGGGCTTCGGCCTCGCTGCGGCCGACCACCGGGAAAATGCCCGGGAGGATTTTCAGCTCCTCGGGCGCGCGGCCGTACTTGGCGAGACGGCCTTTCACATCGGTATAGAAGGCCTGGGCGCTTTCCAGGCTCTGGTGCGCGGTGAAGATCGCCTCGGCGCTGCGCACGGCGAGTTCCTTGCCCGGCTCGGAGGAGCCGGCCTGCACCAGCACCGGATAGCCCTGCGGCGGGCGCGCCACGTTCAGCGGACCGCGCACTCGGTAGTGCTCGCCCTGGTGGTCCAGCACGTGCAGTCTGGTCGGATCGAAGAACTGGCCGCTGGCCTTGTCGCGGACGAAGGCGTCGTCTTCCCAGCTATCCCACAGGCCCTGCACCACCTCGAGGAATTCCTCGGCACGCCGGTAGCGCTCGCCGTGTTCGGGCAGCTCGCTCTGCTCGAAGTTCTGTGCCTCGGCCGGCGCCGAAGAGGTCACCAGGTTCCAGCCGGCGCGTCCTTTGGAGATCCAGTCCAGCGAGGCGAACTTGCGGGCCAGGTGATAGGGCTCGTTGTAGGTGGTGCTGACGGTGGCGATCAGGCCGATGCGTTCGGTCACCGCGGCCAGCCCCGAGAGCAGGGTGAAAGGTTCCAGCCGAGTGCCGCGGGCGGTCAGCGCCAGTTCCTCCAGGCCGCTGCCGCCGTTGCCCGCGCTCACCGCCACCGAGTCGGAGACGAATACCGCGTCGAACTTGGCGGCCTCGGCCAGGCGCGCCACCTGGACGTATTCGCCGAAATCGTGGTTGGCGTGCTCCGGCACGTCCGCGCGGCGCCAGGCGGCGATGTGGTGGCCGGTCGGCAGGATGAAGGCGTTCAGCGCAAGCTGGCGTTTACTCATGACACAGTTCCTTGGCAGGGGGTCGTGAAGAGGGCTTCCGGGCAGTGCCGGAAGAGCGGCTTAGACTGCCGAGGCAGAATGCATGCCAGCGTTCTGCTTTGCCGCCACAGGCCGCGCCGGCTCTAGGCTGCGGGAGAACGCCGGGGTTTCCGGCGGCCCGCCCGGCGCAGGCGGCGAAAAGGCGTTGAGGGATTTTCAACACTTGGCCGCGGCAACTGCGCCATTCGCAACAGTTGCCGGGCTCGGGCAGGGCAGGGACCCGGCCGGTCCGGCCGCGGCGTCCGGCCCGCAGGCCTCGCCGGGCGGGAAGACGCGTTCTTCGTCGACCGCTACCGCGCCACGGTGCAGAAGTCCAAGGAGCTGGGCCTGATCCGCGGCGACCTCGACGTGGCCCGCTCGATCGAGCCGAAGTATGTCGACACCGCCATCGAGCAGCTCGGCCTGCAGAAACTGTGGACTCCCTACGACGCCGGAAATCGTCTCCTCGTCCGCTGATCGCCGCCCTGAGCGCCCGCCGCGAACGGCTCCCGGCGCTTGCCTTTCGTCCGTTCGACTATTTGCATCCGCTCGGACTGCCGCTTCGCAAGTACGCTGGCCGCGCTCTGCCTGCCCGCCAACCTGCTCGGCTTCTGGCTGGGCGTGCGCCTGCAGCGACGGGTGAGCGACTGGCAGTTCCGCTACTTGGTCCTCTGGCTGCTGTTCGCCTCGGGACTGGTGCTCGGCCTGTCCAGCCTCTAGCTCGCATCGTTGCCGGAGCATCCGCTCATGGAGGGCGTGAAGTGCGCCTATCGTGAATGGATGACAGGGGTGATGCGCCAGGGCCTGTCGTATGCCCATGGGACGGGAGAGCGATATGACATTCATTGCGGCAGTCAGCATGGAGGATTGCGCGATACTGGCCGCCGATCGCGCGACTTTTTACGTCGGTGCCGGCGTTTCCATCGCTTCGGCGCATCTGGAGCGGAAGATCGCCGGGAACCGGCACGGCTATATCACGGCTGCCGGTTTCGTCGAACTCATCCGGCCGGTGAAGGAGCGTTTCGTGGCGGAGGCGCCGGCAAGTCCGACGGAGGTGATGCGGATCATCGCGGACGAGCAGGAGCGTTTCAGGCGACAAAATTATCTGAAGGCGGCGGTCGAATCGCGGGTGAAAAGCTGCTCATGGACGATAACCCTTCCCGACGGGGAAGGCTCCATCTTGGTGGCCACATACGATTATGCGAGCGATGGACTACTTGCTCTCGCCAGGAGCGGCTCGCTGTTCAGCTTTCCGCCCGATGTGGCCGACCTCGAGAAACGGCACATCGAATCCATGGCAAATGGGTTCAGGTTCGGACGGACGGGGGAAGACAGCTCTTCGCGCGATATAGGCCATAACCTTTTCCTGATCCTGTCCATGGTCGGATACCTGAAGGATCGTGGCCGCTCCCTGACTTCCCAGATCGACTTCGCCGTGCATGCCGCCGGCTGGCGGAGGGAAGTCGACTCTGGCCGGTTTCTGGAAAAAGGCTTGTCGTGGCGCTGAATGAACACTGCGTGTGCGGACATCGGGGCGCGGAGAGCGACAGGCCCTGCACAAGCGCTGTCAGAACAGCGAGAGCGGGTACTGGACGATCAGCCGGTTGTCGTCGAACTTGTTGTTGGCGCCCCAGTCGCGGCGTACCGTCGAGTTCCGCCAGCGCAGAGTCAGGTTCTTCGCCGGACCGTTCTGCACCACGTAGCTCAACTGCGTCTCGCGGTTCCACTCCTCGCCGTCGTCGATACCGCCCACATGCACGTTGTGGCCCTTGATGTAGCGGGTCATCAGGGTCAGGCCGGGCATCCCCACGGGCGCGAAGTCATAGTCGTAGCGCACTTGCCAGGAGCGCTCGCGGGGGTTGTCGAAGCTGCCGTTGTAGCTGTCGTTGGCCGCCGTGCCGCCACTGGTACCGTTGACCCGCAGCCAGCGGTCGTCGCCGCCGACCCGCTGCAGGCCCAGGTAGAAGATATGCGCGTTATGCTTGAGCGAGAACATCCCGGTCAGCAGGCTGTTGTCCAGGTCGCCGGCCTGGGCGCTGCCGTCCTCCTCGCCGTTGAAGTAGCCGAGGTTGGCGCCCAGGGTCCAGTCCTTGCCTAGCGGCTGGCTGTGCACTACCTGGAAATAGCGCTGCTTGTAGATGTCTTCCAGTTGGCCGAACCAAGCGCCGATTTGGGTGCGGTTTTCGTTGAAGGCGTACTCGGCGCCGGCGAAGCTGAAACGGTCGGAGGTGACGTTGGTGTTGCCGACCCAGTTCATGTCATTGAGGCTGCTGTCGTCGCGCGGACTGTTGCCGCGAAAGCGCCCGCCGTAGAGGGTCAGGTTGCGAACCTCCTTGGAGGTGAGCATGCCGCCCTGGAAGGTCTGCGGCAGCGAACGGCCGTCGTCGGAGCGCAAAATCGGCAGCGCCGGCGACCACTCGCCGATTTTCGCCTCGGTCTTCGAGAAGCGCAGCTTGCCGGCCACCGCCAGGCGGCCGAAGTTGTCGGCCGGCTTGCCGTCCTTGCCGACGGGCAAAAGCTGGGTGCCGCTGGTGCCCTTGCCACCGTCGAGCTTGACCGACCAGAGGCCGAGGATGTCGATGCCGAAGCCGACCGGGCCTTCGGTGTAGCCGGACTGCAGGTCGAGGATGAAGCTCTGGGTCCATTCCTCGGCCTTGCTGCGGGTGGCACGGTCGTCGACGAAGTTGCGGTGGATGTAGAAGTTGCGCAAGGTCAGGGTGCCCTTGGCATCCTCGATGAATTCGGCTTGGGCGGTTGGCAGGACTCCGGCCAGAATCAGGGGCAGGACGAGAGTATGGGGGCGCGCCTGCAGAGAGAGTTTGGAAGCATTTTTCATTATTGTTCGCCTGGTGATCGAACGGATATCCGAGCGGCATCCGAGGTAGCCGCCACGAGGACAAGGGAGTATTCATCGGTAGTCGCCGCTCGGAGCGAACCGTCCAGAAGCACTATCCCGAGCTGGCGATCCCGGCTCGCCGGGACCGCCTCTGCCTTCGCTTAGACTACCAGCGAGAGCAGCAGGATGAACAACAGGCCGACCACGGAAAGTAGGGTTTCCATGGCGGTCCAGGTCTTGAAGGTTTCGCTTACGGTCATGTTGAAGTACTGCTTGACCATCCAGAAACCGGCGTCGTTGACATGGGAGAGGATCAGCGAGCCGGCGCCGGTGGCGAGCACCAGCAGCTCGCGGTTGACTCCCGGCACCATCTCGATCACCGGCACCACGATGCCCGCGCCGGTGATGGTGGCGACCGTGGCCGAGCCGGTGGCGATGCGGATCAGCGCGGCGACCAGCCAGGCCAGCAGGATCGGTGAGACCTGTGCACTCACCGCCATCTGGCCGATCACGTTGCCCACCCCGCTGGTCACCAGCATCTGTTTGAAGCCGCCACCGGCGCCGATGATCATGACGATGGCGGCGGTCGGCGCCAGGCTCTCTTCGAGCAGGCGCGCCACCCGCTTGCGGTCGAAGCCGCGGGCATAGCCGAAGGTGTACAGCGACAGCAGCAGGGCCAGTAGCAGGGCGCTGATCGGGTGGCCGATCAGGTCCATCCAGCCACGCAGCAGATGCCCCTCGGGCAGGGCCACGTCGGCGAAGGTCTTCAGCAGCATTAAAAACACCGGCAGCAGCACGGTGATTAGCGTCACGGAAAAGCTCGGCAGGTTGTCGGCCTCGGACTCATGGGCGAGCTGCTCCATCAATTCGGGCGAGGGCGTGCCGGGCACCCGGCGGGCGATAAAGGAGGCGAATAGCGGGCCGGCGATGATGCCGGTCGGTAGGGCGACGATCAGGCCGTAGAGGATGGTCTTGCCAATGTCCGCGCCGAACACGCCGATGGCCAGCAGCGGGCCGGGATGCGGCGGTACCAGGCCGTGGACCACCGAGAGGCCGGCGAGCAGGGGGATGCCGACCTTGATCAGCGAGACCCCGGTGCGCCGGGCGACGATGAACACCAGCGGGATCAGTAGGACGAAGCCGATCTCGAAGAACAGCGGGATGCCGACCAGGAAGGCGGCGAACATCATCGACCACTGCACGCGTTCCTTGCCGAAGGTCTGGATCAGGGTGCGGGCGATCTGATCGGCGCCACCGGACTCGGCCATCATCTTGCCGAGCATGGTGCCCAGGGCGAGAATGATGCCGACGAAGCCGAGGACGCCGCCGAAGCCTTCTTGGAATGCCTTGACGACCTTGTCCACCGGCATGCCCGAGGTCAGGCCGAGGAACAGGGCGGAGATGATCAGGGCAAGGAAGGGATGCAGCTTGAAACGAGTGATCAGGACGATCAGGCCGACGATGGCGAGCAGCGCATCGAGCAGCAGTAGGGTGTTGTGGGACAGACCCAGCATGGGGAGTCTCCTTTGTCGTTGTTTTGAGTGGAGTAATGCAGGACAGCGCTATCTTTCAATCAAGAATATACGGCCTCGGATCAGTCCGGCCAGTGCTGGCGCCACCATTCGTCGGCGGCCGCAGCCAGTTGCGACACGTCCTGGCGCGAGGCATCCAGGACCAGGGTCAGGGGTTCGCCATGCGGTGCTTCGAGGGTGGCGAACTGGCTGTCGATCATGCTCGCCGGCATGAAGTGGTCGGGGCGTTCGGCGACGCGACGGGTGGCGATGGCGGGTGTCAGTTCCAGGTAGACGAAGCCGAGTCCGGGCACGGCTTCGCGCAGGCGCTCGCGGTAGCTACGCTTGAGCGCCGAGCAGGCAAGCACCGGACGCTGTCCGGCGGCGACGGCGCGGCGCAGTTCGTCGCACAGAATGCCCAGCCAGCCGCTGCGATCCTCGTCGGTCAGCGGGATGCCGGCACTCATCTTGCGGATGTTCTCTGGCGGATGGAAGGCGTCGCCCTCGATGGGCGTGGCGCCGTTGAGCCGGCAGAGCGTCTGCCCGACGCTGGACTTGCCGCAGCCGGCGACGCCCATGATTACCAGGGCATGAATGGATGGAAACATAAGGCACCTCGGTAGATAGCGCTATCTTTTTATAATTGAAAGTAATCGCAGGATAATACCGTTACTACCTTGTCTTCTTGTTCGCAGGAAATAAGGCGTATTTTGCCGTCAGTGAGCGATAACGATGCAGTCAAAGTCATACGGATTCCGCATCGATTCTAAAGACAGCGCTATCTTATGAACTGCCTTCGACTTTGACAAGTGCTCGGCTCTCATTCACAGGATAGGGTATCGGCACGATGCGATTCCCGGCGTGGACGGCTATTCATGGCAAAAGGCCGCGAGCGGCGTGCCAGGCGACCGGAGCGATCGCTGGCGAGTAAGAGCGGATTTATCGGCGATGGGAGGCGACCGGGACATAACCAGCAAGCCGGCGGTCGACGCCGGACCCACGATCCTCCTTCATGTCACATGGCCATGGCCGCGAACTGTGGCATTTCCCGCAGCCTGTGGCGCCCGCTGCCGGGATTCCCGCAGCACCGGCCGCGGGCCGGAGGATGGGCTGGGGCACGTCGCGACCTGGGCGACGCCTCTACGCTGGTCGGTACGGATATTTATGAATTTTCTGCATCATTGTCATTAAAGAATAGAAATAGTTGGCATAGCCCCTGCAGAACAGGCCTCCACCCGCCAGGGCTGCACGGGGCAGCCCGGCATATGGGCACAGGAAGCCAATCCATGAAACACAAGTTGTTCCTTTCCCTCATCGCCGTGTTCGCCGGGGCCTGGCTGGGCATGGCACCGGCCGGCGCCGCGGACCAGCCGCAGGTGATCCGTTTCGGCCTAGCCACCGTCGGCAAGGGGGGCAAGCCGGTCGCCTCCAACGGCATCGCCAGTCTGGCCCACCAGCGCCAGGCCATCGAGGCCGAGCTGAAGGACGACAACATCAAAATCGAGTGGATCTACTTCAAGGGCGCCGGTCCCGCGGTTAACGAGGCGCTAGCCAACAAGCAACTGGATTTCGCCTGGCAGGGCGACTTGCCCGCGGTGATCGGTAAGGCCGGCGGCTTGAACACCCGGCTGATCGCCGCCGACGGCCTGCTCACTTCCACCTATCTGGTGGTGCCGGTCGATTCGCCGGCTAAAACCCTGCAGGACCTCAAGGGCAAGCGCATGGCGCAGTTCAAAGGCACCAACCTGCAACTGGCCACCGCGCGCGCGCTGAAGGTCGAGGGTCTGCGCGAACGCGACTTCCGTACCATCAACATGGACTTTCCCACCATGATCGCCGCACTGGCGTCCAAGGACATCGACGGTGGCTGGTTCGGCTCGCATGCCTTCGACCTGCAGGCTTCCGGGGTCGGCCGGATCATCTACGATACCCGCGCGGTCGACGCCAAGCTAACCCGTCAGACCCATGTGCTGGTGGATGGCGACTTCGAGCGCCAGTATCCGCAGATCGTGCAGAAGGTGGTCGACGGGCTGGTCAAGACCGCCGCCTGGGTTTCCGCCGAGGAAAACCGCGAGGCGGCTTTCGACCTGTGGGCCAACTCCGGCACGCCAATCGAGGCGCTGCGCGCCGAACAGGAAGGGCAGTCCCTGGCGCGCATCTATTCGCCGCGCCTCGACGACTTCTTCCTCGACCGCTACCGCGCCACGGTCCGCGAGTCCCGGGAGCTGGGCCTGTTGCGCGGCGATGTCGACGTCGACCGCTGGGTCGAGCCCAGGTACGTGAACGCCGCCATCGACCGGCTCGGCCTGCAGGCGTTGTGGCCGGTTTACGATGCCGACAACCGCCCGCTGGTCCAGTGAGGCACCCATGAGTGGTAACGCTTCCGGCCTGGGCGATAGGCACGCGCTGATGGGCTTCGTCCTGCTGGCCAGCCTGTCCGGTATCGGCGTGGGGCTAGCCAAGGTGAACTTCGCGCTCTACGCCCTCAGCCTGCAGGCTTCGCCGCTGGAAATGGCCCTGGTGGCCGGCGCCCAGACGACCGCTCTGCTGCTCGCCAGTCCGCCGTGCGGGATGCTGGTGGAGCAATCCGGCGGGCTGTTCCAACTCCTGCCGCTGTTCGAGCAGCCGCTGCTGCTGATCCTGCCGGCCCTGGCGATCGGCCTGTGCATGCCGTGCCGGCTGGTTTCGCTGAACGTGGTGTTCATGCAGCAACTGGTCTTGGTCGGCGAGGCGCGTGCCGGCTGGTTCCGCGGCTCGCAGATGATCGGCATGCTGCTTGGCGGCGTTCTTCTCCGAATGGCTAGGGGCGGGCGGCAGTCGGTTGCCGATCGGCCCGATGTACCTGATTGCTGCCCTGTTGACGCCCAGGGTGCTGCATATCTATCCAGCGCGCCGGCAGGCCGTCGAGCCGCTGAGTCTGGTCGCGCTGCGCCGCCAGTTCGGACTGCTGCGCGACAACTGCCTGCTGGAGTTCTGCGTGCAGGCGGCGATGTTCTTTCCCTACTTCATCGTCGCCATCACCGTGCAGGACGGCTGGTCGACTGGCGAGGCCGCCGCGCTGTTCAGCGCCCACGGGCTGGCCTACGTCTTCGCCCTGTTCGGTCTCGGCCGGCTGCTCGGCGGCAGCGGCCAGGGCGGCTTCTTCGCCAGCCTGCTGCTCTGCGTCGTCGCCCTCGCGGGCCTCGGCCTGAGCGGCCGGGCGCCGCTGCTGTGGGGGCGGGGCGCTGCTGCTCGGCCTGGGCATGCTGCAGGTCATCACTTTGTCCGCCTATGCCCGGCATGGCGCGCAGCTCGGTCATGGCCGCGTCGCCGGCCTGGGCGGGGCTGTCCAGTCCGGGCGGCAGTCTCGCCGGCAGTCCGCTCGGCGGCGTGCTCGGTGGCTGGCTCGGTCTGCAGCCGCTGTTCCTGTTGTTCGTTCCGCTGTTTCTCGGTTTTCTCTTGCGGCCTTTGCCGCAGCACCTGCAACCCGCGCTCTGCGCAAGGAGGATTTCCCGATGAGTACGCTTCAGGCTTCGGACTCGTTCCGCACCTTACCGGCCAGCTCCTGGCCGACTCTCGCCCGCATCCTGCGCCGGACCGGCGCCGGAGGGGGCGGGCTGTTGCTGCCGGCGCTGCTGCTGGTCGTCTGGCAGGTCGCCGTCGAGCGGCATTGGGTATCGGCGCAGATCCTGCCGCCACCGTCGCGGGTACTGGAAACCTTCGGCGAACTGTGGGCGAGCGGCGATCTCTGGTTCCAGTTGTCGATCAGCCTGCAGCGGGTGCTGGTCGGTTCGGCCATCGGCGCTGCCCTCGGCCTGTCGCTCGGCCTCGCCATGGGCCTGTCGCGCCGGGTCGAGGCCTATCTGCTGCCGCTGTTCCAGGCGATCAGCCAGGTGCCGGTGCTGGGCTGGATTCCGCTGCTGATGATGTTGGTCGGCATCGACGAGACGCTGAAGTACCTGGTGATAGCTAAGGCGGTGCTGGTGCCGCTGACCGTCAACACCTTCTCCGGTATCCGCAACATCCCGCCGAGCTACCTGGAAGTGGCCAGGGTGTACCGCTTCGGGCTGCTGCTGCGCCTGCGCCGGGTGATCCTGCCGGCGGCGTTGCCGAGCATCTTCACCGGTGTGCGCTTCGCCCTCACCAAGGGCTGGATCGCCCTGGTCACGGTGGAGTTGCTGGCCTCTAGCGAGGGCATCGGCTACCTGATCATCGATGGCCGGCAGATGTTCCAGCTCGATCTGGTGATCGTCGCCATGCTGGTGATCGGACTGGTCGGTCTGCTCCTCGACCAGGGCCTGGCGTTGATCGAGACCCGCCTGCAGCGCTGGCAGCACCAGGCTTTCTGAAGGAGCGCGCGCATGTTCGAAGCAACCCGCAAATGGCCCGATCTGCGCGGCTGGGTGGTACCGGCGGCCCTGCTGGCGCTCTGGTGGCTGGCCACCGCGCAGGAATGGGTGGACACCCGGCTGGTCGCCAGCCCCACGGCGGTGCTTGAAGCGGCTTGGCAGGCGGCGGTGAGCGGCGAGTTGTGGCAGGGCCTCGCCGCCAGCCTCGGGCGCAACCTGTCGGGCTTCGCCCTCGGCGGCCTGGCGGGACTGGCCTTCGGCGGTCTGCTCGGGCTGTCGCGGCTGGCCGAGCGGCTGGTCGGACCGACCTTCCACGCGTTCAAGCAGATCGCCCTGTTCGCCTGGATTCCGCTGCTCTCGGCCTGGTTCGGTTTCGGCGAGCCGGCCAAGGTGGCGTTCATCGCCCTAGCAGTGTTCTACCCGGTGGCGCTGAACAGCTTCGAGGGCATCCGCTCCACCCGTCGCGAACTGCTCGAAGTGGCCCGGGTGCTCGGCCTGACCCCGACGCAGCGGCTGTTGCGCCTGGTGCTGCCATCCGCCGCGCCGGCGATCTTCACCGGTCTGCACCTGGGGCTGATCTACGCCTGGCTGGCCACGCTCGGCGCCGAGTACTTCTTTTCCGCCGCGCCGGGGATCGGCAACACCATGATCGACGGCCGCGAGCATTTCGATATGGATCAGGTGATCTACGGCCTGCTGGTGGTCGGCGCCGTCGGCCTGGTCCTCAACCGCCTGGCCGCCCGGATCGAGGCACGCGCGCTGGCCTGGCGCGACGGCGGGCGCTGAACAAGGAGGGCCGTAGGGTGGAAAACGCGCGCAGCGATTTTCCACCTGAGGGCACCTATGGTGGAAAGGCCTGCGGCCGTTTCCCGCCCGACGCAACGGACAGTTCGGGATTCAATGTTTTTGGCAATCAACGAGAAGGATGCTTTTCGATGAGCGGTAGCGGTTTTCTGAGTCTGCATGGCGTGCACAAGCGTTTTCCCATCAAGGACGGCGAGCTGCACGTCCTCGAAGACATTTCCCTGGATATCCGCCAGGGCGAGTTCGTCAGCATCGTCGGCGGCAGCGGCTGCGGCAAGTCCACCCTGCTGCGCCTTCTGGTCGGCCTGGAGGAGGCCAGCGGCGGCAGCCTGCGCCTGGACGGCACGCCGATCCGCGGCACCGACCCGGTACGCGGCATCGTCTTCCAGGACCATCGCCTGTATCCCTGGCTGACGGTAGAGGACAACGTGTTGCTGGCGCTGGCCAATTCGCCTTTGGACAAGATCGAACGTCTGGCCCGAGTCCATGCGCACCTGGAGCTGGTCGGTTTGCGCCACTTCGCCAAGGCCTGGCCGGCGCAGCTCTCCGGCGGCATGAGCCAGCGCGTGGCGATCGCCCGCGGGCTGGTCAACCGGCCGAAGGTGCTGCTCCTCGACGAGCCCTTCGGCGCCCTCGACGCCCTGACCCGCGCCCAGTTGCAGGACGAATTGGCGCGCATCTGGCAGAGCGAGGGCATCACCACCGTGCTGGTCACCCACGATGTCGACGAGGCGGTGCTGCTCGGTGACCGGGTGGTGGTGATGGAGCCGCGCCCCGGCCGCATCCGGCGCATCGTCCCGGTCGATCTGCCCCACCCGCGGCGACGCGACCATCCGCGGCTCGCCGAGCTGCGCAGCGACATCCTGCAGGACTTCACCCGGCGCCAGGCCGTCGTCTGACGCCGTGGGACCTCCTCGAACCGACAGCTTCACGGGGAGCGGTCCGCGACAGCCCATTCGACGACGAAACGTTCTCCCGGCCGACCCGACCCTTACCAAAATGCGCGGAAAGCCCCGTACTTCTAATGTGGGGATGAATAGCGCGGGAGGCGAAGCCTCCCTATAGCGGCTTCGTCTGCTGCTCGATGTATTGCCTGACCACCACAAGAGGAGCGCCGCCGACGCTGCCGGCAAAATAGCTGGGGCTCCACAAGGCACCCGTTTGACCTACAACAAGGCCTGGTACATCGACGTCGCCAGCCGTTCGCGCGGCGAATGGGAATGGGGGCGCGACTTCCGTCTCGACTAGGTGATACAGAGCGGTCCGCTCGCCGGTCTGGGCTTCGCCTGGGCCAATGCCTCGCTGCGCAGCCACGTGGTCAGCCAGCGCGATATCGACGAGAACCGGCTGATCATGCTGTACAGCGTGCCGCTGCGCTGAGGGGGCGTGGGGGCGGATTCATCCGCGATGGGTTATGGCCAAAGCATCGCGGACGGGTTCGCTCTCGCCGCCGACGGAGGGCTGGGGGCGCCGAGCTGGGGGCACCGAGCCGGGGGATCAGTCGTTCTCGCTCCAGAGATACTGGTCGATTTCCTGCATCAGATAGCTGTTGCTCCTGATGTTGCGTGCCTCGGCCTCGGCTTCCTCGCGGCTATAGCCGTTCAGGGTGAAGCTGGTCCGGCCCGCCGGATGGGCCTCATAGAACAGGCGTACTTCCAGCAGCCAGGTGTCGGCGCGGTGCGAGTCGGGGAGCAGGCGCAGGTGCGCCTTGAGCTTTCTCTCGAGCGGGACGATCAGGTTGAACACTTCTGTCGATGCAGGCGATGAATTCACCTCACCCATTTTTCTCCCCTTGTCACTGCAAAGCCGCCGCGCGTATGCCGGGCTTTCCGGTTCATGATGTTCTGCCGTCCGCGCCTGGGCTTGTCGTTGCCGTCCGACGAACGGTTTGGCAACATCCCGGCAACCTTCGACGGGCTGCCTCGGCGGGGGCGATCCGGTGCGCAGCCGGGTCGCTGATCGGACCGCATATTAGAGCAGATCGCCCTTCGCCGTGGTACTGCCAGTGCACGCCCGGTCTTTTCCAAGCGGTTCGGGGCGCGTTTCGCAAGCGCTGGGAGTACGGAGCCAAAGCATGAATATCTGGGCATTGGACAAACATCAGGACATTCGCCACGTGCTGTTGCTGTTGAGCGAGCAACTGGGGCCAGATGCCTTCGTCATCGATGCCATGACCTCGCTGGACCCGCGGGCGATCTACCTGCACCATCGCGAGGAGTTCGGCGTGCGCGCCTGGCTCTATACGCTCGGCCAGAGTCCGGGCCGCTACGGCGTGCACCTGGAATACCCGAACAGCACGGACACCCACGAGAACGTGCCGCTGGCGGAACTGGTGGCGATGCTCGCCGTGCATTTCGATGTGCCGACGATCCAGCCGCTGCCGTGATGCCGGCGGGCGGCGAATCATCGCCCATCCGCCGCTGCGGCGATCGGATTGGGCTTGTTCCAGCCTGATTAGTGGCTACAGTGTCGTCGCACATGGCCAGTCGCTCGGCAACGGGCCATGCCGGCCGGCACGCGCCCGGTATTCACGCATCGGACAAGAAGGAAACAGCATGAGGGTCAGCGCCCGCAACGTGCTCGAAGGCACCGTTAGCACCCTGAAAGAAGGCGCGGTCAACGCCGAAGTGGATGTCACCCTGGACGGTGGAGACACGCTGGTGGCCGTGGTCACCCTGGAAAGCGCTAGGTCTCTGGGCCTTGTCGCCGGCAAGAAGGTGGTGGCCGTGATCAAGGCGCCCTGGGTCCTGTTGGCGGTCGACGACCGTAACGGCTGCCGCCTGTCCGCCCGCAACGTCCTGGCCGGCACCATCGAGTCGATCGAGGTCGGCACGGTCAACGTCGAAGTGATCCTGACCCTGCCGGGCGGCACCAAAATCGTTTCCGTAGTGACCAAGGAAGCCGCCGCCGAGCTGGGCCTGAAGCCGGGCGCCAGCGCCAGCGCGGTGATCAAGGCTTCCAGCGTGATTCTCGGCGTTCCGGTCTGAGTCCGGCGCCTCGTGCGTCCCCGCGACGAACGCCGCGGAGCCTGCCGTCACGCATTCTCCAGCCATTCGGCCAGCCAGGGCAGCACCTGCTCGCAGGGCCGTTCGATCTTCAGGTTCAGCAGGCCTTCCGCGCGCATCGTGCCCTGGTTGATGGCCGCCAGCGGCCTGCCCCGTTCGGCGATCGAGCGGCACAGCCGGAAGCTCGAATAGGTCATCACCGTCGAGCCGACGACCAGCAGCGCCGGCGCACGCTCGATGCTCCGCGAGGCCGCCTCGGTCTGCTCGGCCGGCACGCCTTCGCCGTAGAACACCACGTCCGGCTTGAGCAGGTCGCTGCCGCAGCAGGGGCACCAGGGGATGCAAAATCCTTCCAGATAGGCCTCCGCTAGCCGGGCATCGCCGTCCGGCGCGAGGATGGCCTCGACACCCCGCAGGTAGGCGTTTTTCTCCTCCAGTTCGGCCTGGATCTCGCTGCGCCACAGCCGCTTGCCGCAATCCAGGCAACGCACCCGGTGCAGGTTGCCGTGCAGCTCGATCACTTCCTCGCTGCCGGCTTCCTGGTGCAGCCCGTCCACGTTCTGGGTGATCAGGCCGGCGATCCGCCGTCCGGCCGCGAGCTTGGCCAGGGCGCGGTGCGCCGCGTTCGGGCGGGCCTCGCGCATCCTTGGCCAGCCGATCATGCTGCGCGCCCAGTAGCGCTTGCGCGCCGCGCTCGAAGCGGTGAATTCCTGGTAGGTCATCGGCGCCCTGCCATGGCGGACGCCGTCCTTGTCGCGATAGGCGGGGATGCCCGAGGGCGTGCTGATGCCCGCGCCGGTCAGGACCAGCAGCGGTTGCCGTGCCATGAGCCGGCACAGCTCCAGTAGGGCGGCGGGTGGATCGAAATCGTACGGCATGGGGGTCTCCGCATCTGCCGGCCCGGCGAAGCGCCGGCCGGTCGAATCTTGCCTCGGCGAATGGGATGGAAAGAGTCGAGCATGGAGCACGGCACTGCGCAGGGCTACCGGGAGAAGCGTTGTTCCGGTCCTAAGCCCGTGGGGCTGGGCGATACGCCCGGATGCTGGCTGCTTTGCCGGCATTTCGGTTTCGGGCCAGGCCTTTGCCATTGCCTCCTGCTCCGGTGAAGCCATTTTGTCCAAAGGTTATCCACAATTTTTTCTCGCGCACGGTTGACAATCCAGAGTTCCCGGTACTCTCCGGCGTGCTGGTTATCTTTCTCCGAACTATTGAAAATGGCTTGATATTTCAGATGGTTATGTGCTGGTAGGAAGATTTTTCACAACTTTGATTAAAAAACGATCGGTGCTGCCGAGGCCAGATTCCATCGGCCTTGCGGCCAGTCATACCGTATTTGTCCACAGCTCGATCCACACCTTCTGTGGGTTACTCGCAGGCGAGCCATGAAGGCGGGCGGCAAAATAGCGCGAGTGCCGAGAGCGTCCTAAGCTTGCCCAGCGAGCCGAGCAATTCGTCAATCGAGGAGAAATCATGAAGCTTTACTACACCCCAGGGGCCTGCTCCCTGGTTCCGCACATCGTCCTTTGCGAACTGGGCCTGCCCTACGAGCTGGAAAAAGTGGATCTGAACAGCCATACCATTGAGGGCGGGGGGGATTACTACAACGTCAATCCGAAGGGATACGTGCCGACTTTGCAGTTGAACGACGGCCAGCGGCTCACCGAAAGCGGGGCCATCGCCCTGTTCCTCGCCGAGAAGCTGCCCGAGGCCGGCCTGCTGCCGACCTCGGGCAGCCTGGAACGGTTCCGCGTCCAGGAGTGGCTGTTCTTTATCGGCAGCGAACTGCACAAGGGGATCGGCCAGTTGTTCAATCCGCAGCTCACCCCCGAGTGGAAGAAGGCTGCGCTGGCCGGCATCGAGAAGCGTCTGGCTTACGTCGACAAGGTGCTCACCGGGCAGGACTACCTGAACGGTGCGCGCTTCTCCGTGGCCGATGCCTATTTGTTCACCGTACTGAGTTGGACCAAGCCGCTGGACATCGACCTTTCCCGCTGGCCGGCCCTGCGCGCCTTCCACGACCGGGTGGCGGCGCGGCCCGCCGTGCAGAAGGCGATGCAGGCGGAGGGCTTGCTCTAGGGCCTGTTAACACTGCTCCGCGAGGCCGCGATGGAGCCTGTTTTTGCGCGGGGTTAGGCGCGAGAAGAGAAGTTTGGTCATTGTAAACGAACGACGAGCAACGACGCACCGCGCAAAAACAGGCCCGTCCCTGCGGGTGGGGCCGCCCAGGCCGCGTGGCAAATGGCGCCATGCGTCGTTGCAGGACTTGGCAAGGCAATGCCATTCCCTGCGTCCCGCGCCTCGCCGGTCGCGGCCCGGCCTGGCGCCATTTGGCACGGCAACGCGGCTTGCAAAGAGTAGGGTTAACAGGCCCTAGTCCGCTCCGGCCGATTCCCCATGGGTGAAAGCCGGCAAGCCGGTTGCCGGCGTTCCATCCGCGCACTTTCCCGGATTTTTCGAATCGCGTCGTGCAGCCCTACCAGTGATAGCTGAGCGTGGCGATAGCCGTGCGCTCGTCGCCGTAGCGACAGGCGTTGGCGCAGTACAGGTAGCGTTTGTTAGTCAGGTTCTGCACCTTGGCGGTCATCTGCCAATGGTCGTCGAATTCGTATTCGAGCAGCGCGTCGACCAGGGTGTAGGCCGGGATGTTGCGGTCGCTGACCTTCGCCGAAGTGCGCGTGGTGCCGTTGTAGCGGGCGCCGGCACCGACCTTCAGCTTCGGCAGGCCGAACCTGGCCAGGCGGTAGTCCAGCCACAGGGATGCGCTGTGATAGGGAATGCCCTCGATGCGCGAGCCTTCGAGCACGGGATCGTTGTCGGCGATGATGTGGGCATCGGTATAGGCGTAGGAGGCGCTCAGGTTCAACAGGGGCGTCAGGCCGGCCTTGAGTTCCAATTCGAGGCCCTTGCTGCGTTCCTTGCCGGTCTGCTCGTCGAAATCCGAACCTGGAATCGAGCTGACCACGTTCTCCTGGGTCAGCCGGTAGACGGCCGCGCTGAGCATCAGGTCGCGACCGGGCGGCTGGTAACGCAGGCCGATCTCGTATTGCTCGCCCTCGGTCGGTTCGAAGCTGCGGCCTTCGCTGTCGACGCCGTCGGTGGGCAGGAACGACTGGCTGTAGCTGATGTAGGGCGCCAGGCCGTTGTCGGCGAGATAGACCATGCCGATGCGGCCGGACAGTTCCTGGTCGCTCTTGGTGCTGCGGCTCCGGTCGCGGTAGTTGCGGGTATGGCTGCTGGCCCAGTCCTGGCGCAGGCCGAGCACGAATACCCAGCGTTCGGCGAACTTGGCCTGTTCCTGCAGGTAGAAGCCGGCCTGCCGGCTGTGTAGGTCGGAACCCCGGTCGATGCTGGTGTTGACCGTGGGCAGATTGCCGTACCTCGGGTTGGCCAGGTCCAGCGATGGCGCATTGCCGCTCCAGCGATGGCTGTCGTAGGTCTTGTAGTAGTAGTCGAGGCCGGCGAGCAGGGTGTGCTGCCAGCGGCCGCTGTCGAACGACCATTGCAGGTTGCTGTCGCTGGCCCAGCCGGTGGCGATGTCTTCGCGCGAGTTGTAGCTACGGGTTAGGGTGGAGAGGTTCTTACCGGTGACCCGGCTGCTGTTCAGGCTGATGTAGTCGTAGTCGCTTTCGGAGTGGAAGTAGCGCAGGGCATGGCGCAGTTCAAGGCCGTCGTCGAGGCGGTGTTCGAAGAGGTAGCCGAGGGTGCCCATGTCGCCCGAATAGTCGTCGAAGCTCGGCTCGCCGGCGAACAGGTCGTAGGGAATCTTGCGGCCGGGTGTCGCGCTGTATTTGGTGACGTTGTAGTTCATCGCCGGGGTCAGGGTCGTGCGGGTTTCCTGATAGGTGGCGAGCAGGGTCAGGCGGGTATCGTCGTCGATGTGCCAGGTGATGGCCGGGGCGAAGAAGCGCCTGTCGTCGTCGATCGAGGTGTACTGCGTTTCGCTGTCGCGCCAGAGGGCGGTCAGCCGGTAGGTGAAGCGTCCCGACTCGTCGAGCGGACCGCCGTGGTCGGTGGAGATCTGGCGGCGCTGGTAGTTGCCGTATTCGACGTTGATTTCGTGCAGCGGATCGTCGCTGGGGCGTTTGCTCACGGTATTCACCAGGCCGCCGGGGGAGAGCTGGCCGTAGAGCACCGAGGAGGCGCCCTTGAGCACCTCGACCCGCTCCAGTCCATAAGGGTCCTGGCCGCCCTCGAACTGGGAACTCTGCAATTTCAGACCATCGCGCAGCACGCCGCCGGTGCGCGGGCCGATGTCGAAGCCGCGCAGGCGATAGTCGTCCGCCACGCGGCTGTAGCCGTTCGGCTGGGTGACCACGCCGGAGGTGTACTGCAGCGTATCGGCGAGGCTGTCGTGCCGGCGGGTCTGCATCTCTTCGCGGGTGATCACCGAGATAGCCTGGGGCGTTTCGCGCAGGGCTGTGTCTGTCTTGGTCGCCGTGGCGCTGCGCCGGGCCACCAGTCCGTGGACGGGACCGCGGGCGTCCTCCTGCCAGGAGTCGCTCACCACAAAAGACGAGAGTTCCAGGGCGCCGTCGACGGGCAGGGCCTCGATGCTCAGGGCGCCGCTTTCGGCGACGCGCAACCTCAGGCTGCGCCCGTGCAGCAGCCGCTCGATAGCTTCCTCGACGCTGAAGCTCCCATGCAGGGCCTCGGCGTGCTCGCCGCGAACCAGTTCGGGGTCGAAGAGAATGCTGCGGGCGCTCTGCCGACCGATGGTGGTCAGGCTGTTTTCGAGAGGGCCGGCCGGCACGTCGAAGGTCAAAAGCTGCCGGTTCGTGATGGATGGCTCCGCGGCCTGGGCCGCCGGAGCGAGGCAGGTCAGCAGCAGGGACAGGGGGACCGGCGACAGGAGAAAAGAGAAACGACGAGACATGACGGCTCCGCTGAATGGTGATGAATACCGTCCATGTGCAACGAGGCCCCGAAATTTTCAGAGGGGATGCGAAAAAAAAATCAACTGCGCTCGATGCTCGTCCACCAGCCCAGGTAGCGATGGATGCGCAGCGGCAGGATTTCTTCGAGCGAAGCCAGCACCTGCTCGCTGTCGTCCAAGGGAAATAGGCCCGAGATGCGCAGGTCGGCGGCGTTCTGGGAAAGGCGCAGGTGACCGCGGTGATAGGGGCGCAAGGCGGCGATCAGCGCTTTTAGCGGGCGGTCGTGGAGTTCCAACCAGCCGTCTTGCCAGGCGAATTCGTTCCTGCGCTGCGCCTCCAGGCGCTGGCAGCCGTCCGGGTCGAAGCGGGCGCCTTCGCCGGCCACCAGCACCAAGCTGTCGCCGGAGCGGCTTTCCAGGCGGACCTGTGCCTCCTGTACCCAGACCGTGGTTTCCCGTTCGCCGAGCGCGATGCTGAAGCGTGTTCCCAGGGCTTGCACGCGGCCGAAGGGCGTTTCGACGACGAATGGCCGCCGGGCATCGGCCGTCACCTCGGCGAGTAGGGCGCCGCGCCGCAGGTACAGGCGTCGTCGCTGCTCGTCGTAGTCGATGTCGACGCGGCTTTGTGCATTGAGCAAAACGCTGCTGCCATCGGCCAGCACGAAGCGGCGCCGTTCGCCTGTGGCCGTGCTCAGGTCGGCGACCAGGCCGTCCAGCGGCATGCCGGGACGGGTCAGGCTGAAACCGCCGAGCCCGAGACCAGCCAGCGCCAGGGCACCACGCAGGGCCTGGCGCCGGCTGCTACCGACGTTCAGCAGGGTCTTGCGCGCAAGGTCGGTGGGCTGTTTGGCGATGCCGGCGAAGGCGCTGTCCAGGCGCCGCTGTAGGCGTTCCCAGGCGCCGCGATGCCGTTCGTTTTCGGCGAGCCAGCCTTCGAAACGGCGGCGCTCGGCATCGCTCATCCGGCCGGAGCGCTGCAGGGCCAGCCACTCGATGGCGGCGATTTCCTCGGACGACAGGCGGGGAGGCTTCATGCCGCTTCGAGCGCCAGATAGCAAGTGGTCAGTCCCTTGACCACGTACTGGTGCACACGGGTGACGGATACGCCCAGGCGGCTGGCGATCTCCGCATAGTTCAAGCCTTCCAGTTGACTGTAGAGAAAGGCCGCGCGGGCCTTCGGGGACAACCCGTCGAGCAACTGGTCGATGACCGCTAGGGCTTCCAGGGCCAGGACGGTTTCCTCGGGAGAAGGCTGGACGGCTTCTGGCTGCTGCGCCAGGACTTCCAGGTAGGCGCGTTCCAGGTCGCGGCGGCGCCAACTGGCGTAGATCAGGCGCTTGGCGATGGTGGTGAGCAGGGCGCGCGGCTCGCGGATGGCGCCGGGATCGTCCAGGACGACCACCTGGGTGAAGGTTTCCGAGGCGATGTCGGCGGCGTCGTGGGCGCAGCCGAGCCGGGCACGCAACCACCCGAACAGCCAGCCGTGATGCTTGCCGAACAGGCGATGGAGAACCTGGAGGCGCAGAGCGGGGGAGACTTGCGAGGAGGCGGTCATCGTGAGTTGGAGATGAATTCGTCTTAATGATAAGTAATATCATTAACAAAAGGGCCGGGCCGGGCAAGCGCCGGATTGCCGCTAGGCGACGAAGTGTTGCCGGGCGCAGGGAGCGCCTCTCCATTCGCCGATTGCACGGATGTCCGGCAGTTCGGGAGGGCGGCCAGAGCGAAATGCTCGCCGTATTTTGACAGCTTCGCACGGTACTGCCATAGCTTGATCGGAGCCGTCCCAGGATTGCCGTTCGCTTCCCGGGTCGAGGCTCTTCCAGTATCGGACCGTTGCCGAAAGTAGCGGGAAGATCGGTTTTTCGCCATGCGCGGTCAAAAGTTTTGCGCGGCCAGCGCCGCCGGAGGTTTTACGATGATCGTTCTTCGTCCTGCCGGCTTCTTTCCGGCCTGCCCGGCGCGGGTCGCCCGCCGGTTCTTCGCCGTCGCGGGGTGCCCATGATTCCGCCCTTCGACGAACTGCGCGATTACCTGGCGCACATCCGCATCGTCCACCATATCCACGGACGCATCCGTCTCAAGTTGGTGAGCGGCTACGAGTCGCTCGCCGGACGAAGCCGGCAGGCTCGGCGATTCCAATCTATTCTGGATCGTACGCCGGGCATCCATTCGGTACGGGTCAATCCGCTGGCCCGTTCGTGTTCCGTGGAGTACGACCCGCAGGTGATTCCGGCCGAGGCCTGGGGCGATTTCCTGGCCGGCGTCGATTCGCCCGCCGCGGTGGCCCTCGAACAGCTTCTGCGCGAGATTCATGGGGAAATCAGGCATGAGGAATTATGACGAGCCGATTCTGCGCAGTCGGAGAATCGCTCCCGCCGCTCCCTTTCCCGTCCTGCACCAGGCCGCACGCATCGCGCTTTACGACGAATACGCCGGCCACGGTTTCCATGCCGGCGTCGTCGAGGCGTTCGGACCGAGGCAGCCTTTCGTCGATATCCTGCGTTCCGGAGAGCAACATATCGCTGCGCTTTCGAACCTGTGCCAGCGTTTCGGCATTCCCCGTCCGTTGGACCCTTTTCCGCAGGAAACCACGGTTTCGCCCGGCTGGCTGCTCAACTGCAAACGGGCGGTCGCCGGCGAGATGGCCAGGGGCCGCCTGTACCAGTACCTGCTCGCCCAGGTTGCCGAGCCCGAAGCGCGCCGGGTGTTCCAGGAACTGCTGGCGGCCTCTCTGGAACGGCATCTGCCGGCTTTTCGCCGGGCCGTGGAGGATGCCGTGGCCCAGGAGCGCTACCACGCGGCCCGGGGCATACCGCCGGAGGCGGCCTATGTGCGCCATGGGCCGTTCTCCGACTTCCTGGAGCGGATGCTCTCGCATGCCGGCCCGCTCGGCATTTTCAGCCCTCTCTTGCGGCACAGTCATCCCGCCATGTTGGCCGGCATGGTGGCGGGCGGAGCGGGGATCTATCTGTTGAAGAACCGGCCCGGTCGAAATCGAGAGGAGAACTGAGATGTTCCACATCATTCCCTTCGCCGTCGGTGTAGCGACAGGCGCCGCACTGCTCAAGCTGCTCAAGAGCGACAAGACCCAGGAGGGCTTGGACAAGGCCCAGGGCGATCTGCGCGAGGCCACCGTGTCCAGTCTGCAGGCAATCGAGAGGGCTTCGGCGCGGGCCCGGGCCCGCCTCGGCGAGAAAGCGGAGACCAGGTCCGGGGATACGCCCGTCGGCGAAGCGCCGCCCCCGAGCGAAGAACAGGCGGCCACGGCCCGAGCCGCGGCCGAACCGGCGACGGGCGCGCAAGGCGCACAAGGCGGAACGGGCAGCGGTGAACATTATCACTGGACCGCCAGCGAGTCCCTGGAGAACCTTGAGGGTGGGAGGGGGGAACGGGCGCCATGAGATACCCGCTTCCAGTCGGCGGTCTTGCGATCTATCCGACTTATCCGCTCCAGCCGCCGCCGCTGCCCATGAGCACCGAATTCACCCGCGCCTTCGTCGCCACCGCCTGCCTCGCTGCCTTTCAGGGCGGTTCCCGGTCGCCGCAGCGGCTTCGGCGGGTGCTGCGCCAGGCCCTGCAGGGCGGCACGGCGTTCGCCGCCGGGTCGCGGGCCGCGACGGCTGTTCGCCTGGGCGACTATTCCGGCGCGCTGGTCGTTGCGGCGGCCGGTGCCGGAGGGGTGCTGCTGCTCGAACGCTTGCTGCACGACGTGGCTCGGCTCGACAAGGGGGATCAAGATGGGCAAGAAGCGTAAGTACAAGAAGCAGCAAGCCGGTCCGGGGCTTTATGGGACGGGCTATGGCATGGGTTACAGCGATGTGCCGCCCCAGGCCGATGGGCCGCGATACGTCGAGAATGGCTCTGCCGGCTATGGTGCCTATGGCTATGGCGGCGGGCCGCAGCAGGGCTTCGATGGCGGGTATGGCAGTGCCTATCGTCAGCAGGCCCCCTATGGATACGGTTATGGCAACGCTGCGTCCGGCGGCGGTTTTCCCGGCTCCGGCCTGTTCGATGCCGGTCTGCTGCAGAACATGCCGGCCTTCCTGCGTTCGGGCAACGCCGAGCAGTTCCTGCTCGGCGCGCTGCTCGGCGCAGCCGCCGCTTGGGTGCTGGCCGACGAAGAGCTGCGCGGCAAGCTGATCAAGGCCGGCATGAAACTTTATGCAGGCGTCGCCGGGGGCTTCGAGGAGATGAAGGAGCAGATGGCCGACATCAAGGCCGAGGTCGCCGCCGAGCGCCACGGAGAGGCCTGATGGAGGGCGCCTGGTTCGTCCGGCTGCGGATGCTGCACCACACGCCCGGGCGGGTACGCTATCGCTACCGCTGCCGGGCGGGAACGCCGCTAGACGCGCACAGCATCGAGCACGAGATCGCGCCCCTCAAGGGCGTGCTACAGGCGCGTGCCAATCCGGCGGCGCGCTCGCTGGTGGTGGAGTTCGAGCCGGGCGTCGTCGATCCCGACCGCCTGGCCGCCGCCATTCTCGCGCTCTCACCCGCGGGGCTGCCGTTGCCGGCCGCCAATCATCGGCATAGCGAGGCCGCGCGCCTGGGGGCGGTGGCCATGAGCGGCGCCACCCTGCTGGTCGGCCGCAGCCTGCAGCCGGGCCTGCAGGCACCGCTCGCCTTCGGCGCCGCCGTGCCGCTGCTCGGCGAGGCGGTCGACGATTTCCTCGAGAAGGGCATCACTTCCCATGTGCTGGAGGCCCTCGCCGTGGGCATCTCCATCGGCCGCAGCGACTTCCTGGCGGCCAACACCACCTCCTTTTTGCTCGCCCTGGGCGAATACCTCGAAGAGTCCATCGAACACCGTTCGGACGAATTGCTCAAGCACCTGCTGCGCTCGCCGGGCGGCGAGGTATGGGTCGAGCGCAACGGCGTCGAGACGCTGATCGACGCCGCCGAGGTGCAGGTCGGCGACAGCGTGATCGCCGCCACCGGCACCGTGATCCCGGTGGACGGCACCGTGCTCGGCGGCGAGGCCCTGGTGAACGAGGCGACCATGACCGGCGAGAGCGTGCCGGTGGTGCGCCGGCGCGGCGATCGGGTGCTCTCGGCGACCCTGATCGAGGAGGGGCGCCTGTGCATCTATGCCGAGCGGGTCGGACGCCAGGCCGCCGCCGCGCGGATCGCCGACTTCGTCGAACAGTCGCTGTCGGTGAAAAGCGAGACCCAGCTCGAAGCCGCGCGCCAGGCCGACCGCCTGGTACCGATGGTGCTCGGCCTGGCCGGCCTCACCTGGCTGCTGAGCTCCGACGGCCAGCGGGTCGCGGCGGTGCTGCAGGCCGACTATTCCTGCGCCCTCAAGCTGGCCACGCCGGTGGCCTTCAAGGCGGCGATGTACCGTGCCGGCCAGTCGGCGATCCTGATCAAGAGCGCCAAGGCCTTGGAGCACCTGGCCCGCGCCGACACCTTCGTCTTCGACAAGACCGGCACTCTGACCACCGGCGTGCTCCAGGTGACCGATTCGATCGCCTTCGGCGCCGCCTATAGCGCGGAGGACGTGACCAACCTGGCTGCCTCGGTGGAGGAGCACTACTTCCATCCGGTCGCCGAAGCGGTGGTGGCGGCCTCCCAGCGTCTCGACCATCCACACCATTTCGCCCACCAGGCGGTGCAGTTCGTCGTCGCCCATGGCGTGGCGAGTGTGATCGACGGCAAGCGCATCGTGGTCGGTTCGCGGCACTTCGTCGAGGACGACGAGGGCATTTCCGTCGCCGCCCATGCCGAGGTGATCGAGCGTTTGCGCGGCGAGGGCAAGACCCTGCTCTACATCGGCTTCGGCGGCGAACTGATCGGCGTCCTGGGCCTGACCGAACAGGTGCGCGACAATGCCGCCCAAACCGTGGCCCGCCTGCGCGAGCTGGGCGCCAGGCGCATCCTGATGCTCACCGGCGACCAGCCGGAGCGGGCCCGTGCGCTGGCCGAGGAACTGGGGCTCGACGAATTCCGCGCCGGCCTGTTGCCGGAGCAGAAGGCCGAGGTGCTGCAGCAGCTCGCCGCCGAGGGCGCGCGCATCGCCTTCGTCGGCGACGGGGTGAACGATGCGCCGGCGCTGAGCGGCGCCCTGGTCGGCATCGCCATGCACCACGGCGCCGATATCGCCCGCCTGGCCGCCGATATCACCCTGCTGGAAGACGACTTTTCCCGGGTCGCCGACGCCCTGGCCCTGGCCCTGGCGACACGGCGGCTGATCGACGGCAACTTCAAGCTCACCGCCGGGCTCAACACCAGCATCCTCGGGGCGGCGGCCTTCGGTCTGCTGACCCCGGTGGCCGCCTCGATGCTGCACAACGGCAGCACCCTCGCCATCCTTTTGCGCGCACTGGCCGGTGCCGGCCTGCCGCGCGAGAACGGAGGACGGGCGAAACGCCGCGCCGCGAGGCCGGCTCCGTCGCCACGGGCCACCGACTGACATCGGAAACAGGGAGGTTCGCCATGCTGCTCAGGGATCTTCATGTCGGCGAGCGCGCCAGGGTCCTTGGCTTCGCCGAGGGCCGCGAGGAACGGCCGTCGAAGGGTCGGGCACCGCTCCGGCGCGTGTCATACCGGGTGCGCTAATCTTCTTGCAGACGGTGGGTTCCGACCGTCGAGACGGTTCCGGCAGCCCGCTTCGCGAGCGGAAATGTCCGGCCCGAGCGTCAGGAAAGTCGTTTCTTCGAGAGGAGTGTTCCCATGGAAAACCGCAAAGCCAAGCTTCCCGCCATCGATATCGGCATCGATGCCGCGGATCGCGAACAGATCGCCAACGGTCTGTCGGCACTGCTCGCCGACAGCTACACGCTTTATCTGATGACCCATAACTTTCACTGGAACGTGACCGGTCCGCAGTTCAACACGCTGCACCAGATGTTCATGACCCAGTACAGCGAACAATGGTCCGCTCTCGATTTGATCGCCGAGCGCATCCGCGCGCTGGGCTTTCCGGCGCCGGGTACCTACGGAGATTTCGCCAGGCTGGCTTCCATCGAGGAGGTGAAGGGTGTGCCGAAGGCGAGCGAGATGGTCCGCCACCTGGTCGCCGCCCAGGAAGCGACCGCCCGTACCGCCCGCAAACTCTTCCCGGTGGTCGAGAAGGCCGGCGACCAGCCGACGGCCGATCTGCTCACCCAACGCTTGGAGGTGCACGAGAAGACTGCCTGGATGCTGCGCAGTCTCCTGGAGGAGTAGGCCAGGCACGCGGGCGTGGCCGGGAGTCAGCGCAGCAGCGAGCGCCGGTGCACGCCCAGATGTACGCCCAGGCAGGCCACGAACAGGCTGCCGGTGATGGCGTGGGCGCTTTTCTTGCCGGCCGCGGCCAGCACTAGCGAGGCGCTCAGGCTGCCCAGCATGCCGAGCTTGGCGCCGCGGTTGATCTGCATCTTCAGCGAGCGCCGGCGCTGGGCCTGGGGGCGGACCAGTTCGGCGTCGACGATCGAGTCGACTTTCGCTTCCAGCGCTTCGACCGCGATCCGCGCGGCATCGAAGTGCAGGACGAGGCTGCCGGCATTCGCATTGGGGCGCAGGCCGTCGATGCCTTCGAGGCCGGCCAGCGCCTCCTCGATCCGGGCCAGGCGCGTCCGGTCGCGCAGCGCTCGGTCACGGATACGGATGCGCCCAGGCAGCGCGGAAACGATACGACTCATGGGTGATTCATCCTGTACGGCAGATGGGCGGCTCCCCGGCAACCGTAATCCGGTATGCCGTGCGCAGAGCTGGAAGGGGGAGCAGATGTCGACGAGAGTGTGCGAAGCCAGGGGCTGTCGACGTTTTGCGCGGCTTGCGTCAAAAGGTTGCCAGCGCCTAGCGATTGATAATTATACGCATTTGTCTTCGCGGGCAAGCGAAAGCTGACGTCCGGTCAGGGCTTCCTTCGCCGGAGCGGAGTGCGTCTTTGGCCATGTGGTCGAGGGCGGTCCTTCGTCCGGCGACTCGCGGACGATCGCGTGGGCCGTTGCCACGTTCCGCGGGATGCTCGTCCGGTTTTGAAATCCAGCTTTTCGAGTCGAGGGCTTGTACTGTGTCCTTGTCGGAGAATCGGGGGCGAGCGAATGCATTCGCTTCCAAGGTTTATCGCGGACGAATCCCGCCTCTTGCCGGCGAAGGCCTTGCAAGGCTGCTCCCGAAACCTACGAGCCGGCGTGTTCCACCCGATTGCGACCGTTGCGCTTGGCCTTGTAAAGCTCGGCATCCGCCAGGCTGAGCATGTGCTCGAGATCCAGCGAGCCGTCCTCGCAGACGGCGACGCCGAAGCTTGAGGTGCAACAAATGTGGATCGAGCCGTGCGTGAGGCTCGTGGCGGCGATGACCCCGCGCAGCCGTTCGGCGGCGGTCAGCGCTTCGGACAGGTTGGTCTGCGGGAGGATCAGCGCGAACTCCTCGCCGCCGAGCCGTCCGGCGATGTCCGCCTCGCGTATCTGCGAGCGCATGCCGTTGGCCACCGCGACCAGCACCTTGTCGCCGACCAAATGGCCGTGGGCGTCGTTGATCTGCTTGAAGTGGTCCAGGTCGAACATGATCACGGCGATGGGGCTGGCGGCGCGTGCCGCCTGCCTGAAGGCCTGCAGGCCCAGTTGGAAGAACGCCCGGCGGTTGTTAAGGCCGGTGAGTTCATCGACGTGCGCCAAGACTTCGGCTTGGTGCTTGGCGGCGGCGAGTTCCACCTCGATGCGTTTGCGCTCGGTGATGTCGGTGGCGATCTCGATGCGCACCAGACGGCCGTCCAACCAGTAGCGTGCCTGGTCGCGGCATTCGTACCAGCGGCCGGTGTGGGTGTCGCGGGTCTCCCAGACGTAGACGCCGGCCGGCTTGCCGTCGGCGTCGAGCAGATAGGGGGTGCTGCAAAAATCGCAGGGGCCGGTCTGTCCGGGCTGCAGCACTTGCCAGCACTTCAGATCCTTGGGGTCGCCATAGTGCTGGCGCCCGTAGCTGTTGAGGTACAACAGTTCGTGGGTATGGATGTCCGCCACATAGACGATGGCGTCGATGCTGTCGAGGATGATTTCGAAGCCGGCGGTACGGCTACAATCGCAGGCCGTACCAGACTCGCGGCTGGTTTCTTCTGGCTTGCTTCGTGGCGAATGCATGTCCGGTCTACTGCTGAGCCGGCACTCCGGCCGGCGGGAATACACCCGTCTGTACCGGAGGTGGTCGACGGAGCCTGCGAGCAGGATAGATCAAAGCGTTAGCATCCGGGGGGCTTTGCGCCGGGCAGCCCGATTTCTTTAGTCGAGTCCGCCGAGCACTTCGCCCACGGCGTCGAACAGGCGATCCAGTTCGGTGGCGGAACTGCTGAAAGGCGGACCGAACTGCAGGGTGTCGCCGCCGCAACGCACGTAGAAGCACCGGCGCCAGAGCCGCATGGCCGCTTCAAAGGGGTGCACTAGGTAGGGTATCGCCGTCGCGTGGGGCGAGCTGCAGGGCGCCGGCCAGGCAGCAATTGCGGATGTCGAGCAGGTGCTGCGTGCCACGCAGGCCATGCAGGGCGTCTCGAAATGCAGGGCCAGCTCCGCGGCCCGCTGCGGCGGATTGTCGCGCTCTAGCAGCTCCAGCGTGGCGAGGGCGGCGGCGCAGGCGACCGGATGGGCGGAATAGGTGTAGCCATGGGCGAATTCCACCGCGTGTTCGGGCAATTCCTGCCGCATGAAGGTGTCGTAGATCTCGTTTTTGACCAGCACCGCGCCCATGGGGATAGCACCGTCGGTGAGTTGCTTGGCCAGGTTGAGGATGTCCGGCGTCACGCCGAAGCGCTCGGCGCCGAACAGCGTGCCGGTACGGCCGAAGCCGGTGATGACCTCGTCGAAGATCAGCAGGATCTCGCGGCGGTCGCAGATTTCCCGCAGCCGCACGGGATAGCCTTCGGGCGGAAGCAGGACGCCGGCCGAGCCGGACATCGGCTCGACGATCCGCGCGGCGATGTTCGAGGCGTCGTGCGGCTCGACCGGCCCGAGCAGCGCGTCGGCCAGCGCCGCGCCGCCGTGCGCGGGCAGGCTGCGGCCGAAGGCGTTCTCGGCGAGCAGGGTGTGTCGCAGATCGGCAAGGGGCTGGTTCCCGTCTAGCGACCTGCCCCTTCGCCGGGCGATCCGGGGCCGGATGGCCGCTCGCCTAACGCCTGGCGCCGAGCACCGTCAGACCGATCAGGCGCGAAACCACCAGGGTGAAATACATGACCCCGACGAATTCCTCGAGCATCACCAGGGCGCGGGCGAAGGGCCTGAGTGGCAGGATGTCGCCGATCCCGACCCCGGAGAGGGTGGTGAAGCTCAAAAACAGCAGGTCCATCCAACTGCGGGGCGTCTCGGGATTCAACTGCCCGGCGAAGCTGCCCGGAGCGACGAGCTGGCAGGCCACGAACAGGTAGGCGAAGGCCCACGCCAGCAGGGTGAAGGTCGCGCCGGCGGCGAAGAGTTCGTCGGTGGTCGCCCTCAGGTCTTCCATCATGTAATAGATCAGGCTGCCTGCCGCATAGAAGTAGAAAGCGCTTTCCAGCAAGGCGAGGCTCAACCTGAGTTCCCAGGCGGAAACCAGGGTGTTGGCCAGCATCAGGGTGAGGATGGCGCCGGCCAGCACCATGGCGATCCAGGTCACCGCCGCGCTGCGGCGCACCATGCGCAGCGCGGCGCCCAGCACGATGATCCCGAAGGCTCCGAACAGCACCGGTCCGATCTGGGTGTCCTCCATCAGCGGATAGAGCAGCACACCCAGCAACTGGATGGACAGCAGTCCGGCGGAGGGCAGGCGGATGAAATGCTGGAAGAGTGGCGGCATGGCAGTCGGCGCATCGGCACTGAGGAAAAACCGGCAGGAGGCAGTGTAAAGAGGCCGGCCGGGGCTGTCAGGGGCTGCGATCATCGGATAGATTTTCCGTTCTTCGAATTTCCCGTCCGTTCCACACCCATGAACCTTTCGTGCGACCACCGCTCGCTGATCGCCTGGATGCTGTATTTCAGCGTCCTGCTGAGCGCGTTGCACTGCGGCATCGGTCACGGGCAGATGGCCGGTTTCGCGCTGGCCGGCGTGGGTGGGGCGTTCTGCTCGGCCGAGGGGCATGCCGGGCCGACGCTGGGTGGCGGCAGCGGTGATTTTGTGGATGTACCGGACCTGGCCAACTGCCTTTTCTGCAACTTCGCCGTCCTTGTCGATCTGGCCCTGCTCGTCGCCCTGGGTACCTGGCTGCGCCCGTCGCGTCACTGGCGTCGTGGCCCGAGCCGGCACGGCAGGGCTCCTCCTCGTCAGCACTGGCCGCCGGCCAACCCGCGCGCGCCCTGATTCCCGCGAGGCTTCGCCGCTTTCCCCATGCTCCGGGCCCGAGCCCGGAGCGGAGGCGTGCGACCGCGAAGCCGACCTTTCCTGCGACTTCGGCGTGGTTCCGGCCACGTCCGACACGAAACCAAGCATCAAAGGAGACGACGGGGATGCGCCCTTCATCCATTCTGAGCCTGCTGGCCCTGAACGCCGGCCTGGCGACCCCTGCTCTCGCCGAGCAGATCGAGCTGGACAACTTGACCATCGAGGAGCCCCGCGCAAAGGACCCGACTGCGCCGACCCAGGCCGAGAAACGCGCCGAGTTCGCGCGGATTCCCGGCGGCGCCACGCTGGTCGACGGCGAAACCTACAAGACCGGCCGCAGCAGTACTCTGCAAGACGCCCTGGGGCTGGCCACCGGGGTGTTCGTTCAGCCGCGCTTCGGCGCCGAGGAGTCGCGCCTATCGATCCGCGGCTCCGGCCTGCAGCGCACCTTCCACGGCCGCGGCCTGCTGCTGATGCAGGACGGCGCGCCGGTCAACCTGGCCGACGGCAGTTTCGACTTCCAGGTCATCGAGCCGCTGGCCACCGACCATATCGAGGTGTTGCGCGGCGCCAACGCCTGGCACTACGGCACGGCCACCCTCGGCGGCGCGGTCAACTTCGTCGCGCCCAGCGGCAAAAGCGCGCCGCCGCTGGACTTGCGCTACGAGGGCGGCAGTTTCGACTCTCACCGGCTGTTCCTGGCGGCGGCCGGGGACTTCGGCGCCTGGGACGCCTACCTGAGCGTGACCGATTCTTCCCAGGATGGTTTTCGCGACCACGCCCGGCAGGACAACCAGCGCTACTTCGCCAACCTCGGCGGGCGGCTCGGCGAGCGGCTGTTCACCCGCTTCTATCTGACCCACGTGGAAACCGATTCCGAGCTGCCGGGTAACCTGACCAAGGCGCAATTGCGCGACGACGACGAGCAGGCCGCCGCCGGCAACTTGAGCAACGACCAGCGTCGCGACTTCACCCTCGATCGCATCGGCAACCGCACCGTCTGGCTGCTGGACGGCGGCCACAGCCTGGAACTGGCCAGCTTCTACAGCGAGAAGGACCTCTGGCACCCGATTTACCAGGTGCTCGACGTGGACAGCGAGGACTACGGACTGCGCCTCACCCACAAGTGGCAGCACCAGGGCTGGCACTGGACCGGCGGCATCGAATTCAATCACGGGCGCAACCGCGATGTGCGCCACCAGAACGTCGGTGGCCATTCCAGGCGCAAGCTTAACGAACTGCGCCAGACCGCGCGCAACCTGAACGCCTTCGCCGAGCTGGAAATCCCGCTGGCCGAGCGCTGGGCGCTGATCGGCGGGCTGGCCTGGCTGCACCAGAAGCGCGAGGTCGACGACCGCTACAAATGTAACGCCTCGGTCGCCGGCCGTTGCGTGTTCCAGGACGAATCCTTCGAGTCGACCTATGTCGGCCGCGTCGCGCGCCTCGGCGTGCGCCACGACCTGGCCGAGGGCATCCAGGTGTTCGCCAACTTCAGCCAGAGCTACGAGCCGCCGACCTTCAGCGAACTGACCGGTGGCCAGGTGGTGAGCAAGAACGATGCGCAGCGGGCCAGGACCTGGGAGGCCGGCCTGCGCTACGCGCGCGGCGGCGTGGCGCTGGATCTGGCGCTCTACCGCAGCGAGATCCGCGACGAACTCCTGGCGCTGAACGACGACAACGGCGATCCGCTGGGCACGGTCAACGCCGACCGTACCCTGCACCAGGGGATCGAACTGGGCGGTTCCTGGTCGGTCGGTGCCTTCGTGCTGCGCGGACAGTACCTGTTCAACGATTTCCGCTTCGACGACGACGATGTCTACGGCGACAACCGCCTGGCCGGCGTACCGCGCCAGTTTCTCAAGGGCGAACTGCTCTGGCAGTGGGCCGGCTGGTACGCCGGGCCGACCTTCGAGTGGGTGCCGAGCCACTACGCGGTGGACCATGCGGAAACCCTGTATACCGACCGTTACGCCCTCTGGGGGCTCAAGGCCGGTTACCGGCCGGCGCAAGGACCGGCGCTCTTCATCGAAGGCCGCAACCTGTCCGACCGCAGCTACGCGGCCACCACCGGGGTGATCGCCGATGCCCGCGGACAGGACAGCGCCCAGTTCCTGCCCGGCGACGGGCGCAGCGTCTACGTCGGGCTGGAATGGCGCCTGTGATGGGCGTCCGCTTCAGTCCCGTGGCTTGCCGAAGACGTAGAAGAGGTTGGGCTCGCTGATCACGTAGAGGTTGCCGGCGGCGTCGATGGCGACGCCTTCGGCCTGGGGCACCGTCTCGCTCAGGCCGTGACGTCCGCGCGACAGGGAAAGGCTGCTCAGCGGGCGGCCGTCGGCGTCCAGCTCCAGCAGCAGGCGCGACTCGTCGGAAAGCGCTAGCAGGTGGCCCCGGCTCTCGTCGAACGACAGGTTGGACAGGTCGCGGACGAACAGCCGCGCATCGCGCTCGGGATCGTCGCGCAGGTGCACGGCCATGGGCGCGTTCGGGTCGCGGTGCGGGAAGCCGGTCACCTCGTAGATGCGCAGCGGGTTGCGTTCCTTGGCCACGAACAGGCGTTGCCCGTGGGCGTCGTAGGCCAGACCTTCGAAGCCCTTGTTACCGTTCAGGCCGAAACCCAGGCTGAGCTGCTGGGCGCTGCTGGCATCGAAGGCGGTGGTTTCGTCGTCGATCTGTACCAGCACCAGGCGTTGGTCACGCTCGTCGGCGATCACGAAGCGGCCGGGCGAGAGGTACTCGATGGCTTCCGGATCGTCGAAGCCGCTCAGGGCGATGCGCCGCAGCACCTCGCCCGCGGTGTTCAATTCGATCACTTCCGGGCGGGCGTTGGTGACGCTGAAGAGGGTGCCGCGGCCGGGGTCGAAGGTCAGGCCGGACAGGTCGTCGAGTCCCTTCAGCGGCTTCGCCTCGATGGCGACCCGATAGTCGGGCAGCCAGAGCGAGCCTTCGTGCAGCCGCTCGCTACCGTAAATCTGCCGCAGGTCGAAGCCGGCGCGTTCGAACAGGCGGAACTCCTGTCCGGCGCCGAGCGCCAACGCGAGCAGTACGGCGGACAGACCGAGCGACCAGTTGGGGATGTGGCGTCTGGCTGGGCGGGCCGGCATGCTCCGGATGATTGCCATGGGGAAGCCTTCGCGATGTGAGGGGGCGGGTAGAGCATGTATCCCTGGCATGACAACTTTGGCGCAGTCTTCCGGTCCTCAGTTCAATACCTAGACGAAATCGACGTCGATGGTGCATCCGAAGAGTTCCCTGTCCACCTCGCCTTGCAGGCGTACCTGGCGCTTCTCGTCGATGGTGGTGGCCGGCCAGTTTTCGTCGTCGATCTCGACTTCGATGCTGCCGGTCCGCTCCCGGAACTCGTAGTGCTCGTGCTTGAGCTGGCGGACGATCCGGCCTTCGAGGGTCACCGGGGTTTCATCGGCAGCCTCCCTGGTGGCGGATACGGTACCGTGGCGCCCTGGGCGCCCGCCGATGTAGCCGGCGGCGGAGGAGCCGGTGGCGATCAGACTGGCGATGAGCAGGATGGGCAGGGGCGTTTTCTCCGGTTGGGTTCGATACTCCCACTGTAGCGACGCAAGCTGAATTCACTCTGCATGCGCGGACAGACTGGAACGCTACCCGGACCTGTGTGGCTGCCTGGTCGGACCTGGCCGACCGGACAGAGCCAGCCGCGGTCGTCCGACACCGGGCGGATCTAGTCGCCCGGCTTGTTTCGGGATTCGGCGTCGGGAGCGATCAAGGGGGGCTTGAGGCATTTCATAACCGGCCGCTCATAGCCCCAGGTGATCAGGGCCTCGTTGCCGTGTTCCCACAGTGTCGTTTCGTTCTGTCCGGCGTATTTGACGCCGGTACTACTGGGCTGGACGATCATGACCGAATCCTGCTCGCCGTACTCGGCGTAGAGCGAAAGCGGATCGGTCTCGTAGAAACGGACGTGGACGATCTTGTTCCGATCGTCGTCGCAGGTGTAGGTGAAGGTACCGCTGAGGGGCACCAAGGCATGGCGCGCCTGCAGTTCGGCGATCCGCCGCCTGTAGCTTTCCCGCAGGCATTCGGGCGGCTCCGCGCTCTTCTCGCAGGCATCGCGCGACTCGATCCAGTCTTGCTGCTGTTCTTCCAGGCCCGCCGGATTCCCGGCGGACTCCCCGTTCCGGGCCGCCGCGTAGACCTCGGCCATCTTCCGGTCCAGTGCCGTGAGGTCCTGGTCCGTGCAGATGGTTTTTTCCAGGACGTCGGACAGGTTCTCGCCGCATTCGTAAGGACGAGCCTCGCCCGCTTCGGCGGCCAGGCCGAGGCAGCCTGCGAGCAGCAGGGGCAGTGTCGCGTGCGATGGCGGATTGAAGCGAAGCAATTGGTTCATGTAGGGGTCCTTGATGTGCGCTCCTGTCGAGCGGGAAAAAGGTGAGCCCACGCCAGGACGACGCCGTCGCCGGACGGCTCGCCCTGGACGGGCTTTATTCTTGACAAGCAAGTGCGCGAAGCCGTTTCAACGCGCCGGACCACTGTCGGCCATGAGCGGCGTTGTCGTTCAGCGCGGACGGAAGCGGTAGTCCCGGTAATTCAGCACCACGCCGTCGCCGGCGATCCGCTCCAGGACGACGCCGGGGTCGGCCTGGCCGCCCTGGCGCAGGATGCGATCGTTGATCACTACCATGCGCAGGTGCGCATCGTCTGCGTAGGAAAATCCGAGCGATCCTGTGAAACGGCCGTCGGAGCGATCCGACACAACTTTCCTGCCCGGTTCCGATCTCTCCTGGCTTCATGCGATTGCTCGGAGCGAGTGCCGCAGCGACCGGAGGCTGGAGGAGAAAGGGCGGCGCCCGCTACCTTAGCGGGGCGGCGCCTCCCGCCCGGTACGTTCGCGCTGGCGCCAGCGTTGGCAGGTCTTCTCCAGTTCCACCTCCAGGCACACGCCGACCGCGGCGAGCAGGCACCAGCCCCAGGCGTCGGGGCCGAGGGCGGCGGTGCCGAACAGCCGCTGCAGCGGCGACCAGTAGGTGAAGGCCAGTTGCAGCAGGAACAGCAGGAGCACCATGGCCCAGACCATGGGGTTGTGGCGCGCGCCGAAGTGGGCCGGCTCGCGCAGGCGACGGCAGCTAAACAGGTAGCCGATCTCGCCGGCGACCAGCACGTTGAGCGCCAAGGTGCGGCTTTCTTCCAGTATCCAGCCCTGCTGCTGGGTGAACAGGAAGATGCCGAGGCTGGCAGCGGTCAGCAGCAGCGACACGCAGGCCACTCGCCAGAGCAGCCGGCCACTCAGCATGGGCGCCTCGGGATCGCGCGGCGGTTGTCGCATGAGCCCGCGCTCGGCCGGTTCGAAGGCCAGGGTCAGGGCCAGGGTCACGGCGGTGATCATGTTGACCCAGAGGATCTGCAGCGGAGTTATCGGCAGGGGCAGATCGAGGGCGATGGCCGCCAGGAGCACCAGGGCCTGGCCGCCGTTAGTCGGCAGGATGAACAGGATCGACTTCTTCAGGTTGTCGTAGACGGTGCGGCCTTCGGCCACCGCGTCCACCAGGGTGGCGAAGTTGTCGTCGGCCAGGACCATCTGCGCCGCTTCCTTGGCCGCCTCGGTGCCCTTGATGCCCATGGCGATGCCGATGTCGGCGCGCTTGAGCGCCGGGGCATCGTTGACGCCGTCGCCGGTCATCGCCACGCGGGCGCCGCCGGCCTGCAAGCGCTCGACCAGACGCAGCTTGTGGCTCGGGCTGGTGCGCGCGAACACCGAGGTTTCGGCGAGGCGGGCGTCCAGTTCGGCGTCGCTCAGCGTATCGATCTCGGTGCCGGTCATCGCCCGGCCGCCGCCAAGGCCCAGGCGCCGGGCGATGGCGCCGGCGGTGGCGGCATGATCGCCGGTGATCATCTTCACCGCGATGCCGGCGCTCACGCATTCGGCTATGGCCTGGATGGCTTCCTCGCGCGGCGGATCGATCATGCCGACCAGACCGAGCAGGATGAAGCCTTCGTTCAGGTCATTTTCGTCGAGTTGCTGGCAAGCTTTCTCCACTGGCCGCATGGCCAGACCGATCATGCGCAGGCCCTGGCCGGCGCCCTCGTTCAGGCGCTGGTGCCAGTAGCGGCGTTCGAGGGGTTCGTCGCTGCCCGCCCGCCACTGCCGCTGGCAGATTTCCAGCAGGCGCTCCGGCACGCCGAACTGGTAGATCAGCCCGTGTCCGGCGTGGTCGTGGTGCAGGCTGGCCAGGCTGCGTCGCTCGGAGCTGAAGGGAATGGCGTCGACCTGCGGCAGGCGTTGGTTCTCCTGATGCGGATTCAGGCCGATCTTACCGGCCAGGGTGAGCAGGGCGGCCTCGGTGGGGTCACCGGCAATGCACCAGTGGCCATCCAGTAGACGTAGGCTGGCGCTATTGGCCAGCAGGCCGGCGCGGGTCACTTCGAGCAGGTCGTCGGCGGTATCCACCGCGCACTGTCGGTCGTCGTCGCAGCGGATGGTGCCGTGCGGCGCATAGCCGATCCCTTCCACCTCGTAGCTGTGCTCGCGGGTGAAGACGCGCTGCACGGTCATCTCGTTGCGGGTCAGGGTGCCGGTCTTGTCCGAGCAGATCACCGTCACCGCGCCCAGGCTTTCCACCGCCGGCAGGCGGCGGATGATTGCCCGGTGGCGCGCCATGCGCTGCACGCCGAGGGCGAGGATGATGGTCAGCACCGCCGGCAGGCCTTCGGGGATGGCCGCCACGGCCAGGCCGACCGCGGCCATCAGCATGTCGCCGGCCGAGTAGTCGCGCAGCAGCACGCCGAAGGCGAAGGTCGCCGCGGCCAGGCCGACGATGATTAGGGTGAGTTGGCGGGCGAAGCGTGCCATGTCGGCCAGCAGCGGGGTTTGCAGGCGCTGTACGTTGCCGAGCATGTGGCTGATCCGGCCCAGCTCGGTGTGCCCGGCGGTGGCGACCACCAGGCCGATCCCGCTGCCGGCGCTGACCAGGGTGCCGGAGTAGGCCATGCTGCTGCGGTCGCCCAAGCTGGCGTCGACGCCGACCGGCTCGCAGCCCTTGTCGCTGGGCAGGGACTCGCCGGTCAACGCGGCTTCCTCGATGCGCAGGTCGCGGGTGTCGAGCAGGCGCAGGTCGGCCGGCACGCGGTCGCCGGCTTCGAGCAGGACCAGATCGCCCGGCACCAGGTGTTCGGCGTCGATCACGCTGACCTTGCCGTCGCGGCGTACCCGGCTTTCTTGGGTGAGCATCTTCTGGATGGCGCGCATGGCTTGTTCGGCCTTGCCTTCCTGGATGAAGCCGACCAGCGCATTGATCAGCACCACGCCGAAGATCACTGCGCTGTCCAGCCACTCGCCGAGAATCAGGGTGACCCCGCAGGAGGCCAGCAGCACGTAGATCAACAGGTTGTGGAACTGCAGCAGGAAGCGTTTGAGCGGCCCCTCGCTCCTGTGTTTTGGCAGGCGGTTGGGACCGTGTTTCTCGAGGCGGCGCCTGGCTTCGTCGGCGCTGAGCCCGTCCGGGCCGCTCTCCAGGGCGGCCAGGCTGTCCTCGGCCGGTCGGGTGTGCCAGTCGCTGTGCGGGTGGGCTTGCATCGCATTCCTCGCTCTGTCTGTCCTGGGGCTCGAAGTGTCCGCCATTGCGCTTTCACGGCAGCCGTCGGAACGGCCGTTGCGCGCGATCGCGGCCGACCGTCCTCCTCGGTTTGCGACGGGGCGTGTCGGCGCGGGCGGGTGGCGAGTACGGACTATCCTCGCCCCGATGCGGAGCGGCTGCCTTGCTCGCCGTCAGTTCCGGCGACCGGAGCGTGCCACCAGGCACTTGCGCATGAGGTGTCCGCATGGTCACTGGCGTACCGGCTGGAGTCATGTCCGGCCTCGGAAGAGTCGCGGCGGATCATGCTCCGGGTTCGGGACGAAGGGCGCTTCGGAATCGCACCAGGCTCTCCGCCGACCGTTCCGGCCCGAGTTCCGCCATCTTTTCGCCTTCGTCTGCCTCCGTGGCCTTGTCCCGCCAGGCGGCCGTTGGCATCGGTTTGCGCAACATAAGTCTGGACCATTCGTCGCGAACTGCGGGGAGGGTGCTGCTCGAGCGCTTCGCTCGCGAAGCTGTCCGCTGCAGTCCGAAGCCGCTGTGACCGGGGCGCGGCGGCGTTGATGAGTTACCGTGCGCCTTGCCACGGGCGCATCGGGATTGAGCATTGTCGCCTCGACCGGCGATCATGTCGGTGCTGGCCGCGTTCCGGCTGTTTAGGCGCCGGGGTGCGGGCTGTGGGTCGCGGCATTCGGAAGGAGAGGATAGATGATTGCCAATCGGTTGCAGGACCGGGTTTTGCGCCTGGATGTCGCCTTGCAGGCCTGTGCCGCCCGCCTCGCGGCGCACAGCGATGACGAGGCGCTGCACGACCTGCGCGTTGCCCTGCGCCGGCTGCGCAGCCTGCTGAGCCCGTTGCGCGGCCTGCCCGGCATCGATCCGCTGGCGCGGGCCGCCGCCGCCATGGGGCGGCTGAGCACGCCGCTGCGCGACGACGAAGTACTGTTGTGGGAGTTGCAAGCCGCTGCCCTTGACGAGTTGATCGGTACCCGTCGCGAACGGCTGGAGGCCGGGCGCGATGGCCTGCTGGCCAGTGCCGAATGGAGGCAGTTGTGCAACACCCTGGTCGTCTGGCCCTCGCTCTGGCGCCAGGCCGGACGCGACGGCGCCTTGCGCGGCCTGCGCCGGCGCATCGGCAAGCGTCAGGCGCGCCAGGCCCGGCGACTGGACGAGGCGCTGCGCGATCCGGCCCACGACCGGCATCGGCTGCGTCTGCTGATCAAGCGGGTGCGCTACGGCGCTGAAGCCTATCCCGATCTGATCGATCTTTCGAAGGATGGAGCGAAGCGCCTGAAGAGTGCGCAGGCCGCGCTGGGCGATTGGCACGATCGCCTGCAGTGGCTGGCGCGGGCAGAGCGGGAAACCGATCTCGAGCCGCTGACGGTCCGCTGGCGCGAGGAACTAGAGGCGAGCGCCCGGCGTGCCGACCGCGTCCTGACGACCCTGGCGCTGGATTTCGCCTGAGCGGGCCTTCCGTCGTTCACTCGCGCTTGCGCTGGCAGGCTTTCCAGGCTCGCCGCCAGGCACCGCTCAGGACGAACCAAGGGAAGGTCAGGAACTGCTCGACCAGCAGGTGGGGCAGGGAATTCTCCGGGTGCCGGGGATCGGAGCCGTTCTCGAAGCGGTGTCCCTGGGCGATCAGAACGAGGGCCGCGGCCAAGCCGAGTCCGCCGAGCACCAGTGCCAGCAGGTCCCGTTGCACAAGGGCGCCGACCAGCATCAGGCAGGCTACGCCGAACAGCGGCAGGGCGAGCATGTGCAAAGCCAGGTTGGTCCGGTCGTGGTGGCAGTTTTCGTAGTGCCGCCATTGACGGTGGAAATACTCCGCAGCGCGTTTGCCCATGTTCACACTCCTCGACGTCGTGGATGAGAGAAGTCTAGTCGGGTTTCTGCGGGCCACTCGCATGGCCCGTCCGCGGCTGGCCGACGGCATTGGGAAGGCGAGGGAATTCATGGGCGCTGGTTTGCGATAAAAATGCTATGTTATAACAATAATGAAAGTGCTCTTCCTGTACAGGTTCCGCAGGCGTGGGCATTGAAAGACAGCCCTCTGGACTGCGCCTGTGGAGGTCCCGACCCTGGAGGCTCCCATGACCGAAGCCGAACTGCTGGCCCAGCCCGAAGAGGCTTACATGAACGAGCAGCAGCAGACCTTCTTCCGTGACCTGCTGCTGGCGCAGCGCGCCGAGCTGCAACTGCGCATCGACGAGAAATTCGCCAGCTTGCGCGAGCCGGAGCCGAGCGGTGATCCGGCGGATATCGGCAGCGCCGAGGAGCAGCGGCAATGGTATCTGCGCGTGCTGGAGCGGGAGAAGAAGCTTTTGGACAAGATCGACGCGGCGCTCGAGCGCCTGGCCCACGGCGCTTATGGCTGGTGCGTCGAGACGGGCGAACCGATCGGCCTGCGGCGCCTGCTGCTGCGCCCCACCGCGACGCTCTGCATCGAGGCGAAGGAGCGCCAGGAGCAGCGCGAACGGCATCTGCGCGACATCTGAGGAGAATTTTATGAATCGACGACTGCCCGTGACCGTGCTGTCCGGCTTTCTGGGCGCTGGCAAGAGTACGCTGCTCAACTATGTCCTGAAGAACCGCGCGAACCTGCGGGTGGCGGTGATCGTCAACGACATGAGCGAAATCAACATCGATGGCAGCGAAGTGCAGCGCGATGTCAGCCTCGAGCGCGGCGAGGAACGGCTCGTCGAGATGAGCAATGGCTGCATTTGCTGCACCCTGCGCGAGGATCTGCTCGAAGAGGTCAGCCGGCTGGCCCGCGAAGGGCGCTTCGACTACCTGCTCATCGAGTCCACCGGCATCGCCGAGCCGCTGCCGGTGGCGGAAACCTTTACCTTCCGCGACAGCCAGGGACGGAGCCTGTCCGATCTGGCCCGCCTGGACACCCTGGTGACGGTGGTCGACGGGGTCAATTTCCTGCGCGATTTCCACGAGGCCGAGAGCCTGGCCAGCCATGGCGAGGGGCTGGGGGAGGAGGACGAACGCTCGATCACCGACTTGCTGATCGAGCAGGTGGAGTTCGCGGACGTCATCCTGATCAGCAAGATCGACCTGATCTCCCAGGCCGAGCGGGAAGAGCTGGCGGCGATTCTCGGCCGCCTCAACACGCAGGCCGAGATTCTGCCGATGAGCATGGGCCGGGTGCCGTTGGACAGGCTCCTCGACACGGGCCGCTTCGATTTCGCGCGCGCTGCCCAGGCGCCGGGCTGGCTGCGGGAAATGCGTGGCGAGCATGTCCCGGAAACCGAGGAGTACGGTATCGCCTCGACGGCTTATCAGGCCCGCCGGCCTTTCCATCCGCAGCGTTTCTTCGATTTCCTGAGCCGCGAATGGGACAACGGGCGACTGCTGCGCTCCAAGGGCTGGTTCTGGCTGGCGAGCAAACCGGAAGAGGCCGGTGGCTGGTCCCAAGCCGGTGGCCTGATGCGCCATGGCCATGCCGGGCGCTGGTGGCGTTTCGTGCCCAGGGAGCAGTGGCCGAGGGACGAAGAGGGAGTGGCGGCGATCAAGCGCTACTGGACGGCCGAGGTCGGCGACTGCCGCCAGGAGCTGGTGTTCATCGGCCAGCACATCGATTTTGCCCGTCTTATCCGAGAACTCGACGCCTGCCTGCTCGACGACGCGGAAATGGCCGCGGGGCCGGAGTCCTGGCGGTCCCTGCCGGACCCCTTCGGGACTTGGGGCGAGGAGGTCGCCTAAGATGCGGGAAGCGCTTATCCGGCGGCTGCCGCGTCAGCTCTGCGCCGACAGCTCGGCGGTGCTCGCCGAGGTGCTGGAGGAGGGCGTCAATATGGCGCTCTGGCAGCGGTCCCTGTCCCGCCCGGTCGAGCGTTTCGCCGCGCTGTTGGCGCATGGCGAGCGCCTGGCAGTGTCGCTGGTCGTCGAGCTGGAGCATCCCGAGGCGGAGCCGGATCTAAGCCGGCTACTCGTGGAGCATGCCGGCGCGGAGGGGTACGCCGAATTCGTCGCCGATCTGACTTGGCTGGTCTCGGCCTACGCCTGCCTGATCGATGCCCATCGTGTCGGTTTGCGCCTGCGCTCGCTGGAAACCGCCATGTGTCCGCGCTTTCACGTCGACCGGGTACCCCTGCGGCTAGTCACCACCTATTGCGGCATCGGCAGCCAGTGGCTACACGAGGGCGCCATGGCGAGGGCGCGTCTCGGCGATGCGTCCGCCGAGCCGAGCGAGGCGCAGCAGATCGGCACCGGAGCGGTGGCGCTGTTCAAGGGCGAGAAGTGGCTGGGCAACGAGGGGGCCGGTATCGTCCACCGTTCGCCGCGGCCGGCGCCCGGAGAGCCGCGCCTGCTCCTGACCCTGGACTGGCTGGCGTAGGGCGTTTCATCGATTGTTTCCCTGAGTTGCGTTGCAGCCGAAAATGGGGCCAGGCCGGGCCGCGTTCGGCAAGGTGCAGCCTTTGGCAATGGTCATTCCCTTGCCAAAGGCTGCAACGCCGCATGGCCCCATTTCCGGCGCAACCTAGGCGGCCTCGCCCGAAGGGACGACCTGTTTTGGCACAGCGCGGCGTTGCTCGTCGTTCATTTGAAATGACCAAACTTCTCTCCTCGCGCCTTGCCCTGTGCCAGAACAGGCGCTCGTTGCAACGCGGAAGCAATCGATGACACGCCCTTGTCCAGATGCGGTTCCGGGCCTCAGGATGCGAGGATCTCGGGCAGGCCGAAGAAGCGTCGGGCGCAAGCCGTGCTGTGTTCGGCCAGCGCCTCCTCGGATTCGCCGCGATGGCGGGCGACTTCGCGCAGCACCTCGGGCAGGAAAGCCGGTTCGTTGTGCCCGCTCTTGGGCTTGGGGCGCAGAGTGCGCGGCAGCAGATAGGGGGCGTCGCTTTCCAGCATCAACCGGCCGGCGGGGATTTCCCGCACCAGCGGGTGCAGGTGGCTACCGCGGCGTTCGTCGCAGATCCAGCCGGTGATGCCGATGTGCAGGTCCAGGTCGAGATAGGCGAAGAGGGCTTGGCGGTCGCCAGTGAAGCAGTGCACCACGGCGGCCACCAGACTGTCACGATGGTGACGGAGAATCGCGACCAGGCGCTGGCCGGCATCGCGTTCATGGAGGAACACCGGCTTGCCGAGTTCGACGGCCAGCGCCAACTGTTCTTCCAGGGCCTTTTCCTGCAGGGCGCGCGGGGACAGGTCGCGATTGAAGTCCAGGCCGCACTCGCCGACGGCGCGGATTCGCTCTTTCCGCAACAGCTCGCGCAACCGATGGGCACTGGTGGCCGTCCACTCACGGGCGTCGTGGGGATGGACGCCGGCGGTGGCGAACAGGTGCTCGCCTGTTTCGTCCAGTTGGCGGCAGAGCATCGAGGCCTGTTCGCTGTCCGCCACGCTGGTACCGGTCAGCACCAATTGGCAGACCCCGGCCCGGTAGGCACGGGCCAGCAGGGCTTCGTGATCGTGGACGAAGCTGGGGTGGGTCAAATTGACGCCTATGTCGACGAGTTGCATGCCTGTACCTCGGAAAGAACGCGGGAAGCATAGCAGAGCCCTTTCGGCTGGTTCAAAAACTTCGGTAAATCAGTGGGTTGGTGGTCGCTCCCCGACAATCCGGCTTAGTCTTGGACGGCACACAGTGAGAGGCTTGGTAGTCCATGCCCTAGGGAACTTGTTCCAGACACGGAGCCTCTGAATGAGGCTCGTTCGTCGAACACCGTTCTCTGGAGACCGAATGACAACAAGAAGATTGCTGCTTCTGTCCTGCCTGCTGAGCCTGCTGCCGCTTCCGGCCGCCGCGCGTCTGGCCGGGCCGCCGGAAGCTTGGCAGCGGCCGGGAGAGGTTCGTGATTTGCCACAGGTGCGCAGCAGTGGCGTGCTGCGGGTGTTGGTGAACCAGAGCCGGAACAGCTCGGGCGAAGTCAATGGACAACCCATCGGAGTCGAATACCGGCGCCTACGCGCTTTCGAGCAATATCTCAACCGCACCGCCAGGGATGGCCGCAGCCTGCGCCTGGAGATCATTCCCAGGGCCAAGGACCAGTTGATCTCCGCCCTGCAGCGCGGCGAGGGCGATCTGGTCGCTCCCGGCGAATTGGTCCATCTGCGCGGCCGGGGCGACATCAGCCCCAGTGCACCGATCATGACCCAGGTTCCGCTGGTGCTGGTCGGCCGCAAGGGCGCGCGCCGCTACCGACAGCTCGATCAGTTGTCCGGCAAGACCCTGGTGCTGCCGGCCGGCAGTGCCGTCGGTGCGGCGGTGCACGAGGTCAACGAGCAACTGGCGGCGCGCAAGCTGCAACCGATCGGGATCGAGTGGCTCGATCCCAGTCTGGCGGTGGAGGACGTGCTGGAGATGGTGCAGGCCGGCATCTATCCCCTGACCGCCGTGGAGTTGCCGATCGCCCAGCGCTGGGCCAAGGTGTTGCCCAAGCTCCAGGTGCAGCCCGAGGTGGCCTTCTCCCACGATGACGATCTGAACTGGTTCATCCGTCGCGATGCCCACCTGCTGCGCGCCAGTATCGATCGGTTCTTCAAAAACTACCGTAGTCCGGCCGATCAGGACGCGGTTTTCCAGCGCGTTTACCGCCGTCTGTTCAAGGTGCACAACCCTTTGGGTGGGATCGAACTCAGACGTCTTGAGAAGGTGCGTCCGGTCCTGCAGCAATACGCCGAGCGCAATGGTCTCGACTGGCTGAATCTGGCGGCGATTGCCTACAAGGAGTCGACTTTGAATCCGGCGGCGCGCGGAGCCGGCAATGCCACGGGGTTGATGCAGGTCACTCCGGCCGCGGCCCGCAGCGTCGGGGTGGGCGATATCCATCGGCTGGAAAACAATGTCCGGGCCAGCGCCCGCTACCTGGCGTCGTTGCGGCGGCAGTTCTTTTCCAGTCCGCGCTTCAACGAGCGCGAGCGCATGGCTTTTACCCTGGCGGCCTACAACATCGGTCCGCAGCGGGTACAGCATCTGCGGGCGGAGGCGAAGCGGCGCGGCCTGAATCCGGATCAGTGGTTCTTCCAAGTCGAGCGCGTTGCTGCCGAGCAGGTGGGGATGGGCGTGGTCAGCTACGTGAACAACGTGAACAAGTATTTCCTCGCCTTCCACCGCGAACGAAGCGCCCTGGAGTCCCAGCGGCGGGTCGCTAGCCGCGCCGACGATTGACGGTTCGCCCGCTCAGCGCTCCGGCGTGACCAGCGGCCAATGGAACAGGGGCTTGTAGAGAGTTCCTTGCGCGTCGCTCGTCGAATGGAAGAGGACGAAGCGTTCGGCCCTCCAGCAAAAATCCGGGACGCTGGCGGGGAGCGGCGGATTGCGGCAGTCCCGGGCCAGTGTGAGATGCGGCCAGAATACACGCTCGTCGAGGGTATAGCCGGCGCCACGCAGTAGCCGCTGCAGTTCTCCGGCGAGCTGCAGTAGGGCTTCCGGTGCCTGGCCGGTACCCAGGCAGACGAGGCCGTGACGGCCGGTTTCCAGGCGATCGAGCTTCATTTCGAAAGCATTTCCCCGAATGCCTTCGCCCAAGCATTGCAGTTCCGCCAGGCGCTCGACCGAATGGCTGCCGAGAAAGGTCAGGGTCAGGTGCAGGTTGCGCCTGGCGACAGGACGGCCGTCGAGCCCCAGTTCCCGGCACCAGCGGTCGATCGCCTCGGCCTGTCGATGCGGCAGGGGCAGGCCGAAGAACAGGCGCAGGTTCTTGACGTTCATGGCTTGCTACCGCGGCCTCCGGGTCAAGGGTAGTCGATCGCGACCAGGTACCAAGTCTTCTCTCCGGTGGGCGTCGGCACCCGGACTTCGGCATCCAGTTCCTTGCCGACCAGGGCTCGGGCAAGCGGAGCGTCGATGCTGATCAGGTTCTGTTTCAGGTCCAGTTCGTCCGGGCCGACGATGCGGTAGCGGACCTGTTCGCCGTCCTCGTCCTCGAGGGTGACCCAGGCGCCGAAGTAGACCTTGTTCAGGTCGGCGGGGCGCTCGCCGACCACTTTGAGCTTTTCCAGTCGCTTGGTGAGAAAGCGTACCCGGCTGTCGATTTCCCGCAGCATCTTCTTGCCGTAGGTGTACTCGGCGTTCTCCGAACGATCCCCCTGCGCGGCAGCCTCGCTGACCGCTTGGGTGACCTGCGGACGGCGCACGTGCCAGAGTTCGTGGAGTTCGGCGCGAAGACGCGCCTCGCCTTCGGGGGTGATCAGGGGCGTTCCGGCGGAACGGGGCGGTCGATAACGGCTCATGTGGCTCGAGGCTGTCGAAAGAGAGCGAGGATAACCGAACTCGGGGCGGGCTCAACCCTCCCGCAGGACCTGCAGCGGGCTGGCGTTCAGGGCCCGCTGCGTGCCCAGTAGCCCGGCGGCGCCCACCAGCAGCGCACCGAGCGCCGGCAGGATCAGCAGCCAGGGATGTGGATGCCAGGGCAGATCGAAGACGAAGCGGTAAAGCAGCACGCTGACCAGTTCGCAACCCAGCGCGGCGAGCAGGCCGCTGGACGCCCCGAGCAGGGCGAACTCCAGGCGCCGAGTCTGGACCAGCAGGCGCCGCCTGGCTCCCAGGGCGCGTAGCAGGGCGCCTTGGCGGAGGCGTTCGTCGAGGGTCGCCTGCAGTCCGGCGAACAGCACGCAGAGGCCGGCGGCGAGGACGAACAGCAACACGTATTCCACCGCCATGCTGACCTGGGCGAGGATGCCGCGCAACTGAGCCAGCAGGGCCTCGACCTGAAGTAGCGTCACCGTGGGGAAGCTGCGTGCCAGGCGCACCACTTCGGTATCTTGGCCGGGCGGCAGGTAGAAGCTGGTCAGGTAGGTGGCCGGAAGGTCCTGCAGGGTTCCGGGCTGGAAGATCATGTAGAAATTCGGCTGGAAGCTGTCCCAGTGCACTTCGCGCAGGCTGCTGACCCGTGCATCACGGGTGATGCCGCCGACGCTGAAGGTCAGGCGGTCGCCGAGTCCGAGCCCGAGGTTCTTGGCCAGCTCGGCCTCGACCGAGACCCCCGGCAGTTCGCCGTGCTCCAACCGATCCCACCATTGGCCGGCGCTCAGGCGGTTGTCCGCGGGTAGCCGCTCGGCCCAGGTCAGGTTGAGGTCGCGCTGGGTGGCGCGTTCGCCGCTGGATTCCTTGCTGACGATCTGCTTGACCGGTTTGCCGTTGATGGCGGTCAGACGTCCCATCACCACGGGATAGAGAGGAGCGCTCTGTGGGGAGATGCGTGCGACCTCCGCCATGAAGCGCTCTTTTTCCGCGGGCAGAACATTCAGGGCGAAATAATTGGGCGCCTGCTCCGGGAGCTGGTTCTGCCAGGTATCGAGCAATTCGCTGCGCAGCAGGGCCACCAGGGACATGGCCAGCAAGATCAGGCCAAAAGCCAGCGCCTGCCCGGCGGCGGCGAGAGGGTGACGCAGCAATTGGCCGATTCCCAGTCGCCAGGCCAGGGGAGCCGTGGCCAATAGACGTCGCAGGGTGCGCAGGCCGGACAGCAGCAGGGCGCCGAGGGCGAATGCGGCGAGCAGGCCACCGCCAAGCAGGGCCAGGGTCAGCCGCAGGTCCAGGCTGAGCCGCCACATGATCAGGCCAAGCGCCAGCAGGGCCATGCCATAGGTCAGCCAGGCGGCTGGTGGTACCGGCATGAGGTCGCGGCGCAGTACCCGCAGCGGCGGTACCCGACCGAGGGCCGCGAGTGGCGGCAGAGCGAAGCCGGCCAGGGCGACCAGCCCAGTGGCGCCGCCGGCCAGCGCCGGTATCAGGCCGCCGGCCGGGACCTCGGCTGGCAGCAAGCCTCGAAGCAGCCAGAACAGACCCTGCTGCGCGAGCCAGCCCAATGCGGCGCCCAGGCCGCAGGCGAGCAGACCGAGCAGGCCGAGCTGCAGTCCGTAGAGGGCGAGGGTGGCTCGGCGCGACAGGCCGAGGCAACGCAGCAGGGCGCTGGCATCGAAGCGGCGGGTCGCGAAGCGAGCCGCTGACAGGGCCACGGCGATTCCGGCCAGAAGTACCGCGGCCAGGCTCGCAAGATTCAGGTAGCGTTCGCCGCGCGCCAGCGCATTGCCGATCTGTCGGTTGCCGGCGCGCGCATCCTCCAGGCGCTGGTCGGCGGTGAGCAGCGGCGTCACTTGCTGACGATAGGCCTGGAGCGCCTCCGGGGTGCCACGCCACAGCTCGCGGTAGCGCACCCGACTGCCGGGCTGCACCACCCCGGTGGCGTCCAGGTCGTCAAGATGCATCAGCACGCGCGGCGTGAGGCTGTAGAAGTTGCCGGCGCGGTCCGGCTCCTGGGTGAGGACACGGGTCAGGCGCAGTGACTTTTCACCCACTTCGATGCTGTCGCCGACCTTGAGGCTCAGGGCCGCCAGCAGGCGTGTCTCGGCCCAGGCCTCGCCTGGAGCTGGACCCGGACCCGGCGTGTCCGGCTGATAGGGGGCCGGAGCACTCTTGAGTTCCCCGCGCAGGGGGTAGGCGCTGTCGGCGGCCTTGACGCTGGCCAGTTGAATGGCCGTGTCGGTGGCGATCACGCTGGAGAACTCGACGACCCTGGCATGCTCCAGCCCGAGCGCCGTACCGGCCGCCAACTGCTTTGCAGTGGCCGGAGAACTGCCGCTCAGGCGCAGGTCGGCACCAAGGAATTCAGTGGCGCGCAGCAGCATGCTGGCGTTCAGGCGCGCCCCGAAGTAACCGATGGCGGTGGTCGCCGTCACCGCTACCAGCAAAGCAAGGAACAGCACCCGCAACTCTCCGGCGCGGGCATCGCGCAGCAATTGGCGCAAGGCCAGGCTCAGCAGGCGCAGGAACGGCAGGTTCATTCAGGGCTCCGAGGCGACCAGGCGGCCAGCTTCCAGGCGTATGAGACGCTCGCAGCGCCGCGCGAGGCGTTCGTCATGGGTGACCAGCACCAGCGTAGTGCCGCGCTCCCGATTGAGGGCGAAGAGCAGATCGCTGATCCGCTCACCGGTCTGACTGTCGAGATTGCCGGTCGGTTCGTCGGCGAACAGGATGTCCGGCTCGGCGGCGAAGGCGCGGGCGATGGCGACGCGTTGCTGCTCGCCGCCGGAAAGCTGCTTCGGGTAGTGGGTGAGGCGCTGGCCGAGCCCCACCCGTTCGAGCAGTTCGCGGGCACGGGCGCGGGCGTCGGTACGGCCTTCCAGCTCGAGGGGGAGCATGACGTTGGCCAGGGCGTCGAGCGTGTCGAGCAACTGGAACGACTGGAAGACGAAGCCCACATGTTCGGCACGGACCCGCGCCCGGCGGTCTTCGTCCAGGCTGGCGAGGCTGTGGCCGGCCAGCGCGACCTCTCCGCTGCTAGGCAGGTCGAGCCCGGCCAGAAGGCCGAGCAGGGTCGACTTGCCGGAGCCGGAACTGCCGACGATGGCCAAGGTCGCGCTGCGCGGGAGCTCGAGATCGAGCCCGTGGAGGATGGTCAGTTCGCCTTCCGCGCTGGAAACCACTTTGCTAAGGTTCTGCGCGACGAGAATGCTCGAACTCATGGAGATTCCAATGCGTGGGTGGTTGCTGGGCGCCATGCTGGCGTCGCTGTTCTTCTGGGCGCAAGGGGCGCTGGCGGGTACCGTTCTGGTCGTCGGCGATAGTATAAGCGCCGCTTTGGGTGTGGAAACCAGCCAGGGCTGGGTCGCTCTGCTGGAAAGGCGTCTCACCGAGCGGGGATTGGAGCACCGAGTAGTGAACGCATCGATCAGCGGCGACACCAGTGCCGGCGGCCTCGCGCGCCTTCCCGGGCTGCTCGCCGCTCACCGTCCGGAGCTGGTGATCATCGAGCTGGGAGGAAACGACGGGCTGCGCGGACAGCCTCCACAGCAATTGCAACAGAATCTTGCATCGATGATCGATCGCTCGCGATCCGTTGGAGCACGGGTCTTGCTGCTCGGCGTGCAGCTTCCGCCGAACTACGGCTCCCGCTACAACCAGGCTTTCAGTCGGGTCTATGCGTCGCTGGCCGAGGAGAAGCAGGTGCCGCTGGTGCCATTCTTTCTCGAAGGAGTGGGGGGAGTGCCCGGAATGATGCAGGCCGATGGCATCCATCCGACCGCACGGGCCCAGCCGAAGCTATTGGACAATCTCTGGCCCACCCTGGAGCCGTTGCTCTGAACGGTTTGCAGGGACTCTCGAAGCGGTTTTCCGGGCTTTTCCGCGCAGGTTCTTTCGGCTAATGTTGCGCCCCCTTCCTGGAGCCTCCGATGTCTCGCCCTGCTTGGTCCCTGCATGCCTATTACCTGATCGAGCCGGACGAGCAGCTCGATCTGTTCGCCTGTCGTGAGGTACGTCTGCATCTGGTCGGTCGTCAACTGGAGCTAGGTGGCCAGATCGATCGGACCCTATGCGGCAGCTTATTACCCGCGCAGCCGCGCTGGCGTGGACTGACCAAGTCGCTGCTGCGCGATGACCGGCTGTGCCCGGTCTGTCGGGCGGCCTTGGAGGCACAACGCCGGGGCGATTGCGTCGGTTGGTCGATTCCCTGGGTGCTTGGCTAAACACTTCGATGATGCGGTACAATCGGGCATTCCCACTTGGGCCATACATGCCAAGGATTATCTCGATGCTTGCGCGTTCTGTTGCTTTCCTGTCGTTTTCGGCGCTGTTGAGTGCTCCTCTGGCAGCCCTTGAACTGCCTCTCCCGCCGCCCGGGGAGGATGTGGTCGGACAGGTGCAGGTCATCAAGGCTAAATACGAAGACACCTTCGCCGATATCGGCCAGGCCAACGACATCGGCTATCTGGAGATGGTCGCGGCCAACCCGGGCGTGGACCCCTGGTTGCCCGGCGTCGGAACCGAGGTGATCCTGCCGACGCGCTACATACTGCCGCCCGGTCCGCGAGAAGGCATCATCATCAATCTGGCTGAGTACCGCCTGTATTACTTCCCCAAGGACCAGAACGTGGTTCATACCTATCCTCTGGGCATCGGGCGCGAAGGATGGGGATCTCCCGTCGCCGAAACCCGCATCACCGGCAAGATCAAGGACCCGGCCTGGTACCCGCCGAAATCGATTCGCGAAGAGCACGCCGCCGATGGCGACCCCTTACCGACCGTGGTCCCGGCGGGGCCGGACAACCCGCTGGGTCCCTTCAAGTTCACCCTGGGGCTGTCCGGTTACCTGATCCACGGCTCGAACAAGAAGTTCGGTATCGGCATGCGGGTCAGCCATGGATGTTTCCGCATGCTGAACCACAACCTACTGCAACTGGCGGATATGGTGCCGGTAGGCACCAAGGTTCGTATCATCAACGAGCCCTACAAGTTTGGTATCTCGGAAGGCAAGGTCTATCTGGAGGTGCATGCACCTTTGGAAGACGAGTCTTCGAAATCTTCGGTCGTGGACAAGCATGCAGCGCTGATCGATGAGTTGCTCAAGCGCAATGACTTGTTGGGGGAGCGGCGGCTCGACTGGGAAGTTGTGCGAGAAGTGGTCGCGGCCGAAGATGGTTTGCCGGTCGAAGTATCCGGACCCGACTCGGGATTGGCCAGTACCACTAATGGTTCGGATATCTGAGAATTGTTTGCGGTTTTTGTAAGTTGACGAATTGATGAAAGGGATAGTCTTGATTTAATTCCAACGCCCTTTCAATAAAAAAGCCGGCCCGAATGGGCCAGCTTTTTTCGTTTCCAAAGAAACAATTACTTGCGGCTGGCTTTTTCCAGCATACGCAGGGCGCGCTCGTTGGCTTCGTCAGCGGTCTGCTGAGCGCGCTGAGCGGCTGCCAGAGCCTCGTCGGCCTTGCGATAGGCTTCGTCGGCGCGAGCTTGGGCGCGAGCAGCTGCATCTTCAGTAGCGGTGATGCGAGCATCGCTTTCTTTGGAGGCGCTGCTGCAACCAGCGGCCAGAAGAGCGGCCAGGGTCAGAGCGGAAATTTTCAGAGCGTTGTTCATCGTGTTCCCCTTTTGAAGTGGCTTTCACCTAAAAGCAATTTCCCATGCGAGGGAAATTCGCCGGTCAACATACTACCTATAACTTTTTTTAAGTAAACTGAGTACGAGCAAAGAGTGCCACGTTTTTTTCGGATGACCCCGGAGAATCCATGAGGTTGTCTAAAATTTATCCAGAATCATGCATTGGGGGGCTATCCAAGCATTAGGAATGCTTGTGGATTTATTTTCTATGATCGTGCCATCGCTCCTGTTTTGCAGGGCTGTGAAGGCGGGCGAGAAGGGGTTGCTGCCCATCCGATTAAGCAGGCGGCTTTTATCGGGACGTGCTACACAGAAAGCGGAAATAGCACCGTGGCCCATGTTCGGATGGGCGACGGATTCGAGCGTTTCTTCGCCGACGTATAGGGTCTAAGATACGAAGTGTACAAAAATAAGACAAGACTTAAGGGGAGACGGAATGAGCGAAGCATTATCCATTCACCATGATCGGGCTGGACATCAGTTCGAGGCTGTCGTAGATGGGCACCGCGCCTATCTAGCCTATATGGACCTTGGGAAGAACACCCTGGATATCTACCGTACCTATGTTCCCGTCTCCTTGCGTGGCCGTGGCATCGCCGCTGCCCTGACGGCCGAGGCGCTCGATTATGCCAAGCGCATGGGGTATACGGTGATTCCGTCCTGTTCCTATGTCGAGCGCTACATCGAGCGTCAGCAGAGCCAGTTTTGAGAATGCAGGCATTGTGGTGGCAACGCCGGGATAATAGCAACCCGGCGTTGTCGTTTTCGACGCTCAGGAGCGTTTCCGGTTCGGCAGGATATCCTTGAGCTTGGCGCGCATGTCGCGTATCGCTGTGGCTGTGGTGTCCCAGTCGATGCAGGCGTCGGTGACGGAGACTCCGTACTTGAGGTCGTCCAGATTGTCGGGAATCGACTGGCTGCCCCAGCCCAGGTTGCTCTCCACCATCAGGCCTATGATGGATGAATTGCCTTCGAGAATCTGGTTGGCTACGTTGGTCATCACCAGGGGTTGCAGGGCTGGATCCTTGTTCGAATTGGCGTGGCTGCAGTCCACCATAATATTCGGCGGGATGCCGGCTTTACGCAGCTCCTGCTCGCAGATGGTGACGTTGACCGAGTCGTAGTTGGGCTTGCCATTGCCGCCGCGCAGAACGACGTGCCCATAGGTATTGCCCTTGGTCGTCACGATGGAAACGCTGCCCTGCTGGTTGATGCCCAGGAAACGGTGGGGCCTGGATACCGACTGCAGCGCGTTGATCGCCACGGTCAGGCTGCCGTCCGTGCCGTTCTTGAAACCGACGGCAGAAGACAGGCCGGAGGCCAACTCGCGGTGTGTCTGGGATTCCGTGGTGCGGGCACCGATGGCCGACCAACTGAACAGGTCCTGCAGATACTGTGGGGAAATCGGGTCCAGGGCTTCACCAGCGCTTGGCAAGCCTATTTCGGCGATGTCGAGCAGCAGTCGGCGGGCGATATGCAGCCCTTCCTGGATCTTGAAGGTGTCGTCCAGATAGGGATCGTTGATGAGGCCCTTCCAACCGACGGTGGTGCGGGGTTTCTCGAAATAGACACGCATCACCAGAAATAGGGTGTCGGAAACTTCGGCTGCGAGCTTCTTGAGCCGTTCGGCGTATTCATGTGCCGCCTTGACATCGTGGATGGAGCACGGACCGACCACCAGGAATAGGCGATGATCCTTGCCGTCGAGGATATTGCGGATGACTTCGCGGCCGCGGGAGACAGTGTTCATGGCGGCAGCGCTCAAGGGGATCTCGGCTTTGAACTGCTCTGGGGTGATCAAGGGGTTGTTGGAGGCAACGTTGATGTCATTGATCGGTAAATTGACCATCTGATTACTCACAGGTTGTGGGCCAGCCAGTACGTCCCCGCACTATGGGCGCGGCATGTAAGGCAATGGGAAAGGGGAGGAAAACCTTAGCGCGTTATGCGAGGGGGCGACAATGGGCTATTCGAACAATAGGGAGTTAGTGGGCGGAGCGCGACCGCAGGACCACTCTCCTGCATGGCTGGAGGCCATGATTGCTCAACGGTCCGGATTCGTTTTAGCTGATAAAGCGTCTGGCTTTCTTCAGTAAACTATCAATAATGGTTATAAGAATGCTGTCATTTTGCGAGCGTTCGTTATCTTGGTTCGAGGAATAGCCATGAAGCTTCAGCAACTGCGTTACATCTGGGAAGTGGCGCATCACGATCTCAATGTTTCGGCCACGGCTCAGAGCCTCTACACATCGCAGCCCGGCATCAGCAAGCAGATCCGCCTTCTGGAGGATGAGCTGGGGGTAGAGGTTTTTGCGCGTAGCGGCAAGCATCTGACACGTGTGACGCCGGCCGGCGAGCGAATCATCACCACCGCCGGGGAAATCCTGCGCAAGGTGGAAAGCATCAAGCAGATCGCCCAAGAGTTTTCCAACGAGAAGAAAGGCACCCTGTCCATCGCGACGACCCATACGCAGGCGCGCTATGCCTTGCCATCGGTCATCAGCGCCTTCATTCGCCAGTATCCGGAGGTTTCCCTGCACATGCACCAGGGGACGCCGACCCAGATCGCCGAAATGGCGGCCGATGGGACCGTCGACTTCGCCATTGCCACTGAGGGATTGGAGTTGTTCAGCGACCTCCTCATGATGCCCTGTTACCGCTGGAATCGCTGTGTGGTGGTGCCGCAGGGGCATCCGTTGACCAAGCTGTCCAAGCTGACGCTCGAGGCGGTGGCCGAATATCCCATCGTTACCTATGTGTTCGGCTTTACCGGGCGTTCCAAGCTGGACGAGGCCTTTTTCAACCGTGGCCTGACTCCCAAGGTGGTGTTCACCGCCGCCGATGCCGACGTCATCAAGACCTATGTTCGGCTCGGTCTCGGTGTAGGCATCGTCGCCCGGATGGCGGTGGACGAAAGGCTCGACAGCGATCTGGTGGCGCTCGATGCCAGTGAACTCTTCGAGCCCAGCGTTACCAAGATCGCTTTTCGCCGCGGTACCTTCCTGCGCGGGTTCATGTGCGATTTCATCGAGCGATTCGCCCCGCACCTTACCCGGCCCGTTCTGAGCAAAGCCATGCAATGCCACAACAAGGCCGAGCTGGACGAACTGTTCGAGGGAATCGAACTGCCGTTGTATTGACGGTCCCTGGCCGGATCAGCTCTTGCCGATCAGGTTGCCGGCATGCAGACCGCATTCCTTATGGGTGGCCTCTTCCCACCACCAGCGACCCTCGCGCTCGTGCTGGTTGGGCAGTACCGGCCGGGTACAAGGTTCGCAGCCGATGCTGATATAGCCTCGTTCGTGCAGCGAGTTGTAGGGGATTTCCAGCATGCGGATATAGCCCCAGACCTCCTCGCTGCTCATCTGTGCCAGCGGATTGAACTTGTACAGCGGCCTGTCCGGAGTGGAGAAGGCGCCGTCCAACTCGAACTCGGCGACCTGGCTGCGAGTCCCGGGGCTCTGGTCGCGACGCTGGCCGGTGGCCCAGGCGCTCACGGTGGCCAGTTTGCGCTTGAGCGGTTCGATCTTGCGGATACCGCAGCATTCGCCGTGGCCATCCTTATAGAAGCTGAACAGCCCTTTTTCCCTGACCAGTGGTTCGAGTAGGCGGGCATCGGGCGAGAGCACTTCGATGGCCAAGCCATAGTGCTCGCGCACTTGCTCGATGAAACGGTAAGTTTCGGGGTGCAGGCGGCCGGTATCCAGACTGAAGACCCTGACGTTCTTGTTGAGCTTCCAGGCCATGTCGAGCAGTACGACGTCTTCGGCGCCACTGAAGGAGATCCACAGATCGTCGCCGAAGTGATCGAAGGCGATCTGCAGGATGTCCTGGGGCGATTTGCCGATGCAGGCGGCGGCCAGCTCGGCGGTGTTCACGGCTTGCTTCATCAGGCGATGTTCCTAGGTATCGTGAGCGGCTGAGGATTGTGTGTCGCGAATGCTAGCAGAGGACGTTTTCTTTCCTAAACAACCGGTCTCGCCGGTGGCTTTCTGTGCGTTATGAGCGGTCAGAGTGCGCGAAGGGTCGCCAGCAGTGTTCGCACCTTGGTGATGGACTCCTGATACTCCGTCTGCCAGTCGGAGTCGGCGACTATTCCGCCGCCGCCCCAGCAGGTGATGCGCCCGTTGCGGGCCAGCAGAGTGCGAATGGCAATGGAGCTGTCCAGCCCGCCGCCGGAATCCAGGTAGAGCAGCGAGCCGCAGTAGATGGCGCGGCGTCTGCTTTCCAGTTCCTCGATGATCTGCATGGCGCGGATCTTCGGTGCGCCGGTGATAGAGCCGCCCGGAAAACTGCCGGCGAGCAAATCCAGGGCATCCTTGCCGGGAGCCAGCTCGCCCCTGACGCAACTGACCAGATGATGCACGTTCGGATAGCTCTCCAGGGCGAACAGTTGCGGAACGTGCACCGAGCCGGGCCGGCAACTGCGGCTCAGGTCGTTGCGCAGCAAGTCGACGATCATCAGGTTTTCGGCTCGATCCTTGGCGCTGAGCCGCAGCTCGTCGGCGTACAGTCGGTCTTCCGCGGCACTGCGACCGCGTGGGCGGGTGCCCTTGATCGGACGGGTTTCCACCTGTCCATCCGTGACGCTCAGAAAGCGTTCCGGCGAAAGACTGAGAATGGCATTGCCGCCATCCAGAGACTGGTATCCGGCGAAGGGGGTCGGACAGGCCTGGCGCAAGGCTCGGTAGGCAACCCAGGGATCGCCCTGGAAGGGGGCTTGAAAACGCTGGGCGAAGTTCACCTGATAACAGTCGCCTGCCTGAATGTAGGCGAGAATGCGCTCGATGGCCGCGCGATAGTCGCTGACGGTCAGGTCCGGGGTGAAATCCGCCACGAGATGGAATGCCGTGCTTCTGGGCGGCGGCGGCGTGCGGAACAAGTGTCTCAAACGCTCGCATTCGCGGCTGTCCAGACTGGGATGGCAGACCAGCGTGGTGGTCTGCGCCTGGTGGTCCGTGATCACTGCCCAGGCATAGAGTCCGAGCTGGGCATCGGGAAGCTCCAGGTCATCGTGGGTCGTATCAGGCAGGCGTTCGAGACGGCGGGCGAAATCGTAGGACAGGTAGCCCATCAGGCCGCCCGTGAAAGGAAGTCCGCATGCTTCGGCACGCTCCAGGGTCGATATGGCCTGGCGCAGCCGCTGGAGAAAGCCGTTGCCGGTTTCACCGGCAGAAGGAACAAGGCGAACCCGCGGCCAGGCGCTGAGCAGGTCGTAACGGCCCCGTTGCGATGCAGGTCGACCGCTGTCGAACAGCACGGCGCCGGGGGCCTGGCGAATCTTCTCGAAATAGCGGGTCGGATCGGCGCTATAGGGGAGTGTGTGGATACGGCAACTGGACATGCGGATGCGTTGGTTGTGGCAAGGCCTGATTGTAGCGCCAGGGGTTCCGGATTGCCGGGTAACCCGCCCTCGAAGGGGCGGAGAGTCAGACGGCTGCAGTGGAAACGCGCCCGAACAGCTCCTGGGCGAAGCGCATGCGCTCGGTCGGGGTCTCCTGGATGCCGCGTTCCTTGAGGTCCGCCAGGTGAGCTTCGATCTTGTAGGTGCGCAGGGCCAGGCCGCAGTCGTTGGCGATCTGGATATTCAGGCCGGGACGGGCGTTGAGCTCGAGAATCAGGGGCCCCTTGGTTTCGTCCAGCACCATATCGACGCCGATATAACCGAGACCGCAGAGTTCGTAGCAGCCGGCCGCCAGCTTCATGAAGCCGTCCCAGTCGGGCAGTTGCACGCCATCGACCGGATTGGTGGTGTCCGGGTGCTTGGCGATCTTGTTGTTCAGCCAGGTGCCGCGCAGGGTGAGGCCGGTGGTCAGATCGACACCGACGCCGATGGCGCCCTGGTGCAGGTTGGCCTTGCCGCTGGACTGGCGGGTCGGCAGGCGCAGCATGGCCATGACCGGATAGCCCATCAGCACGATGATGCGGATGTCCGGGACGCCCTCGTAGCTGATGCTTTTGAAGATCGGGTCGGGTTTGACGCGGTACTCGATCAGCGCCCGGTCGCGGCCGCCGCCCAGGGAATAGAGGCCAGTGAGGATGCTGGAGATGTGGTACTCGATTTCCTCATGGGTGACGATCCGGCCGGAAATCGTCTTGTAGCGGCCTTCGAAACGGTCGGCGATGACCAAAATGCCGTCGCCGCCGGCCCCTTGGGCCGGCTTAATCACGAAGTCGCTGTGTTCGCCGATGATCTGCTCGAGATTCTCGATTTTCTTCTCGGTTTCGATGATCCCGTACATCTCCGGCACATGGATGCCGGCCTCGATCGCATGCTGCTTGGTGATGATCTTGTCGTCGACGATGGGGTACAGACTGCGTTTGTTGTATTTCAGTACGTAGTCCGCATTACGCCGGTTGATGCCCATGATGCCCTTGGCTTCCAGGGCCTTCCATCTCTTCCACAGGTTGATCATGTCTCAGTCCTTCAGGAAGGCCTTGAAGCGGAACAGTTCCGTCAGGCGGTAGCCGCGGTAGCGTCCCATGGCCAGCATGAAGCCCACCAGAATCAGCAGTACCGTCGGGAAGGTGAAGATGAAGTAGGTCAACTGCGGAATGTTCATCAGCAGATGAGCCAGCGAGGCGGCGACGATGGTGCCGAGGGCGACCTTGAAGGCATGGCCGCCGCCGCGTTCTTCCCAGGTGATCGACAGGCGCTCGATGGTCATGGTCAGGATCACCATCGGGAACAGCGATACCGACAGGCCGCGTTCGAGACCGAGCTTGTGGCTGAGCAGGCTGATGATGGCGATCAGTACCACCACGAAGGTCAGCACCACGGACAGACGCGGCAGCATCTGCAGCTTGAGATGTTCCAGGTAAGAGCGCAGCGACAGGCCCAGCGCGGTGATCAGGGTGAAGAGAATGATGCCGAAGCCCACCTGGGTTTCGCGGAAGGCCAGGGCAATCAGGACCGGCGTGAAGGTTCCGAGGGTCTGGATGCCGATCAGGTTGCGCAGGATCAGGATCACCAGCACGCCGATCGGAATCATGATCATGATCTGATAGGTCTCCTGGGTTTCCAGCGGCAGGCCGTACAGCGTGTATTCCAGGAAGTCGGCATCGGTGTTCTGGTCGGTCATCTTGGCCAGGCCGATGGCGTTTAACTCGCTGTTGTTGAGGGTGAAGTTGACCTGGGCCTGTTTACCGCCGTCCACGCTGACCAGCGGCTCGTCGCCGGTCCACCAGATCAGGCGGTCGGCCGGCAGTCCCTGCTCGCCGGTGTCGGGGTTGAAGTACAGCCACTTATCGCCGTTGAAGCTGCGAATCCAGAGTTCGGGACTGACCGCCTGGTCGGTGACCAGGCGCAGGGTGTGCACGCGCTCCATCGGCACATGGGCGAAGGACAGCAAGAGTTCGACGATGCGTACCCGGTTCGGCGTCGAGGTATTGCCGGCGGTGAGCAGCTTTACATTGTCGTCGTTGAGGTTGTTGACCCGCTTGATGGTTTCACCGATGAAGGTTTCGACGTCGGCCGAATGCTCCCGGATTGGCGCCAGCAGGGCTTCGGCGGCGATCTTTTCGGCACCCTCCACCGGGATGCTGTCGCGGAATATCGGGCCCTTGGGCTTGGGCAAATCGCCGGTATAGCGCTTGGTCAGGGCCAGGCGATAGTAGAGGGTCTGCTTGCCGCTGGCGCGCCGGGCCGACCAGGTCACCCGGCGGTTGCTGTCGACCTGATTGACGCTCACGCCATAGTTGTTGGAGATGAAGCTCTCGTTGAGGCTGACATAGTTCTGGTTGAGCGGCGGGGCGAACATCTGCACCTTCACCGGCTCGCGTGGGTTGGCCTGAAATTCGACGCGCGCGTCGATGTTCCACAGGTCGTCGGTCTCGTCCTCGGTCACCGGAATGCCCAGGACGAAGATTTGATAGGCCGTGACCAGAACCCCGATCGACACCAGCAGGACGATCAGTATTTTCAAATGCAGGTTGAGGGCGCGCATGCGTATTACTCGGCGGAGTTTGCAACAGTGGCGCAACCGGGCTTGCCGGCCGCGTATTTAAGACTCGGATCGACCAGGGCCCCGAAGCGCGTCAAGGCGTCGGAGCCGATCAGCAGCGGGTATTGGAAGGCGCTCCTGTCGGTCAGGTTCACCTCGATGGTGCGCAGGGTACCGCCCATGCAGAAGTCCAGCTCGACCACCGGGCGAGCCGTGTAGGTCTGGCTTTCCGCCGGATCGTAGTCTCCGGCGCGGCGCTTGATCTTGCTGAGTCTCGCCAGCGGACGTTCGATAGGGTGCGAATGGCTGTCATCGATGGCCAGATAGAAGCGTACCCAGGTCTCACCGTTGCGCTTGAAGCGCGTGATGTCGCGGGCGCTGAGCGATGCCGTCTCGGCACCCGTATCCAGCTTGGCCACCACTTCCAGTTTGAGTTCGGGCAGCGACACGTATTCGTTCAGGCCATAGACGGACTTCTCGGTGGCGAAAAGTGTTTCGGGGATGAACAGCAGGCAAGCAGACAGGGCAAGGGGCTGGAATCTCATAGGTCCTGTAGACGGAGGCGATCGACAGTTCAGGCAGCGGCTTGGCACGACGATCCCGCTGCCTGGGCAACAGGCGGTCACGGGCAGGACCGCCTGCCGCGCGGCGCGCATTCTAGCACGGGTTTCCCGTATCGGCAGATTCCGCCCCTTGGTCGCGGAAAAGGTGTGGAGACGCGTGCGTATTCGATGATTGTCGACAATCTGAAAGACTCGTTTGACTGGATTGCTTATCAAGCCTAATTTACGTGCAATGAAAACACTGATTGTCGACAATATGCTTGAGATGCCATCCTCGCTGCTAGCTATTCCAGATGATTCCGAAACGCTCTCCGAGCATGTGTTCCGACGCATCCAGGCGGCGATCGTGAAGGGTGAGATCGCCCCAGGCAGCAAGATTTCCGAGCCCGAACTGGCGCGTGTCTACGGCATTAGCCGCGGTCCCCTGCGTGAAGCCATCCATCGCCTGGAAGGGCAAAAACTGCTGGTCCGGGTTCCCCACGTGGGAGCCAGGGTGGTTTCGCTCAGCCACCAGGAACTGATCGAGCTTTACGAGATCCGCGAGTCGCTCGAAGGCATGGCCTGCCGCTTGGCGGCCGAGCGCATGACGCAGGCGGGCGTCGACGAATTGCGCCGGGTACTGGATACCCACGAGCGCGACGAAGCCTTCCAGGCCGGTGTCGGCTATTACCAGCAGGAAGGCGATTTCGACTTCCATTACCGGATCATCCAGGGCAGCGGCAACCAGACGCTGGTGCGTATGCTTTGCGCGGATATGTATCAACTGGTACGCATGTACCGCATCCAGTTCTCTTCCACGCCCAACCGGCCGCGCCAGGCCTTCAACGAACACCACCGGATACTCGATGCCATCGCCGACCATGACGGCGAACTGGCCGAACTGCTGATGCGACGGCACATAGCTGCTTCCCGGCGCAACATGGAGCGCCACTACGAAGGCGCTCAGGTCACTCCAGCCAACAAGAGAGGTAAGTCATGACTCAGACGTTTGCCGGGCAACGCTTTCGCGATGCCGTCGCCAGCGAACATCCGCTGCAGGTGGTCGGCGCCATCAATGCCAACCACGCGCTGCTGGCCAAACGTGCCGGCTTCAAGGCCATCTACCTGTCCGGCGGCGGCGTGGCGGCCGGTTCCCTGGGCCTGCCAGACCTGGGCATCACCGGGCTGGACGACGTGTTGACCGACGTGCGCCGCATCACCGACGTATGCGACCTGCCGCTGCTGGTGGACGTCGATACCGGATTCGGTTCCTCGGCCTTCAACGTCGCCCGTACCGTCAAGTCGATGATCAAGTTCGGTGCGGCCGCCATCCACATCGAGGACCAGGTGGGTGCCAAGCGCTGCGGTCACCGTCCGAACAAGGAAATCGTTTCCCAGCAGGAGATGGTCGACCGGATCAAGGCGGCCGTGGATGCCCGTACCGACGACAGCTTCGTGATCATGGCGCGTACCGACGCGCTGGCGGTCGAGGGGCTGAACTCGGCGCTGGATCGCGCCGCCGCCTGCGTCGAGGCGGGTGCCGACATGATCTTCCCCGAGGCGATCACCGAACTGGCGATGTACAAGACCTTCGCCGACCGGGTGAAGGCGCCGATCCTGGCCAACATCACCGAGTTCGGCGCCACGCCGCTGTACACCACCGAGGAACTGGCCAGCGTCGATGTATCCCTGGTGCTCTATCCGCTGTCGGCGTTCCGTGCCATGAACAAGGCAGCCGAGAACGTCTACACGGCGCTGCGCCGCGACGGCACCCAGAAGAACGTGATCGATACCATGCAGACCCGTATGGAGCTTTACGACCGCATCAACTACCACGCCTTCGAGCAGCACCTCGACGCACTGTTTGCAGCCAACAAGAAATGAATGCCGCCTGACCGGCCGGAACGAGCCGCTCCCGGAAAACAATAGCAATGACAACCGGATTAGGAGAAACGAGCGATGAGCGCTACCGCAGAAACCACCACTGTTGGCTTCAAGCCGAAGAAGTCAGTAGCTCTGAGTGGCACCACCGCCGGCAATACCGCCCTGTGCACCGTGGGGCGCACCGGCAATGACCTGCACTATCGCGGCTATGACATTCTCGACTTCGCCACCATCTGCGAATTCGAGGAGGTCGCCCACCTGCTGGTGCACGGCAAGCTGCCCAATGTCGCCGAACTGAACGGCTACAAGGCCAAGCTCAAGTCCCTGCGCGGCCTGCCGGCCGGCGTGAAGACCGCTCTCGAGCAGTTGCCGCCTTCCTCCCACCCGATGGACGCGATGCGCACCGGCGTGTCCGTGCTCGGCTGCCTGTCGCCCGAGAAGGAAGACCACAATTACCCCGGCGCCCGCGACATCGCCGATAAGTTGATCGCGTCCCTGGGCTCCATGCTGCTGTACTGGTACCACTTCAGCCACAACGGCAAGCGCATCGACGTGGAAACCGACGACGACTCCATCGGCGGCCACTTTCTACACCTGCTGCACGGCAAGAAGCCGAGCGACAGTTGGGTGCGCGCCATGCACACCTCGCTGATCCTCTACGCCGAGCACGAGTTCAACGCCTCCACTTTCACCTCCCGGGTGATCGCCGGCACCGGCTCCGACATGTTCTCCTGCGTCACCGGCGCCATCGGCGCGCTGCGCGGGCCGAAACACGGCGGCGCCAACGAGGTGGCCTTCGAGATTCAGAAACGCTACGACACCCCGGACGAGGCCGAGGCCGATATCCGTGCCCGCGTCGAGCGCAAGGAGGTCGTGACCGGCTTCGGCCACCCGGTCTACACCGTCGGCGATCCGCGCAACAAGGTGATTAAGGAAGTCGCCCGCGAGCTCAGCGTCAAACAAGGCAACACCAAGATGTACGACATCGCCGAGCGCCTCGAAAGTGTGATGTGGGAAATCAAGAAGATGTTCCCCAACCTGGATTGGTTCAGCGCCGTCAGTTACCACATGATGGGCATTCCCACGGCCATGTTCACCCCGGTGTTCGTGATCGCCCGTACCTCCGGCTGGGTCGCCCATGCCATCGAGCAGCGCATCGACGGCAAAATCATCCGGCCGAGCGCCAACTACGTCGGTCCGGAAAACTTGAAGTTCGTTCCGCTCAGGGAGCGCAAGTAAAATGAACACCCAGTACCGTAAGAGCTTGCCGGGCAGCACGCTGAACTACTTCGACACCCGTGCGGCCGTCGAAGCCATCCAACCGGGCACCTACGACAAGCTGCCGTATACTTCTCGCGTGCTGGCCGAGCAGTTGGTGCGCCGCTGCGATCCGGCCCTGCTGAGCGACTCGCTGAAGCAGATCATCGAGCGCAAGCGCGACCTGGACTTCTCCTGGTATCCGGCCCGCGTGGTCTGCCACGACATCCTCGGCCAGACCGCGCTGGTCGATCTGGCTGGCCTGCGCGACGCCATCGCCGAGCAGGGTGGCGATCCGTCCAAGGTCAACCCAGTGGTGCCGACTCAGTTGATCGTCGACCATTCGCTGGCCGTGGAGTACGGCGGCTTCGATCCGCAGGCTTTCGAGAAGAACCGTGCCGTCGAGGAGCGTCGCAACGAGGACCGCTTCCACTTCATCGACTGGACCCGCACCGCGTTCAAGAACGTGGACGTGATCCCGGCCGGCAACGGCATCATGCACCAGATCAACCTGGAGAAGATGTCCCCGGTGATCCAGGCGCGTGACGGCGTGGCCTTCCCGGACACCTGCGTGGGTACCGACTCGCACACCCCGCACGTCGATGCCCTGGGCGTGATCGCCATTGGCGTCGGCGGCCTGGAAGCCGAAACCGTGATGCTTGGCCGCGCCTCCATGATGCGCCTGCCGGACATCGTCGGCGTCAAGCTGACCGGCAAGCGCCAGCCCGGCATCACCGCCACCGACATCGTCCTGGCGCTTACCGAGTTCCTGCGCAAGGAGCGCGTGGTCGGTGCCTACGTCGAGTTCTTCGGCGACGGCGCAGCCAGCCTGTCGATCGGCGACCGCGCCACCATCTCCAACATGTGCCCGGAATACGGTGCCACGGCGGCGATGTTCTACATCGACCAGCAGACCATCGACTACCTGAAGCTGACCGGTCGCGAGGCGGAGCAGATCGCCCTGGTCGAGAACTACGCCAGGACCACCGGCCTGTGGGCCGATGCCCTGGTCGGCGCCGAATACGAGCGCGTGCTCGAATTCGACCTGTCCGGCGTGGTGCGCAACATGGCCGGGCCGAGCAACCCTCACCGCCGCCTGCCGACCAGCGCCCTGCACGAGCGCGGCATCGCAGACGAGACCAAGCTGGCCGCCGCCAAGGCCGAAGAGGCCGAGGGTCTGCTGCCGGACGGCGCGCTGATCATCGCCGCCATCACCAGTTGCACCAACACCTCCAACCCGCGCAACGTGGTGGCTGCCGGCCTTCTGGCCAAGAAGGCCAACGCGCTGGGCCTGGTGCGCAAACCCTGGGTGAAGAGCTCGTTCGCTCCGGGCTCCAAGGTCGCCAGGCTGTATCTGGAGGAGGCCGGCCTGCTACCCGAGCTGGAGAAGCTGGGCTTCGGCATCGTGGCCTACGCCTGCACCACCTGTAACGGCATGTCCGGCGCCCTGGACCCGGAGATTCAACAAGAGATCATCGACCGCGACTTGTACACCACCGCCGTGCTGTCCGGTAACCGCAACTTCGATGGCCGCATCCATCCGTACGCCAAGCAGGCCTTCCTGGCCTCGCCGCCGCTGGTGGTCGCCTACGCCATCGCCGGTACCGTGCGCTTCGACATTGAGCAGGACGTGCTGGGCCACGACAAGGACGGCAAGGCCATCACCTTGAAGGACCTGTGGCCGAGCGACGAGGAGATTGACACCATCGTCGCTTCCTGCGTGAAGCCCGAGCAGTTCAAGCAGGTCTATATCCCGATGTTCGATTTGGGCTCCGTGGAGGAGGCCAAGAGCCCGCTGTACGACTGGCGTCCGATGTCCACCTACATCCGCCGCCCGCCGTACTGGGAAGGCGCCCTGGCCGGCGTGCGTACCCTCAAGGGCATGCGCCCGCTGGCGGTGTTGCCGGACAACATCACTACCGACCACCTGTCGCCGTCCAACGCCATCCTGCCGGACAGCGCCGCGGGCGAGTACCTGGCCAAGATGGGCCTGCCGGAGGAGGACTTCAACTCTTACGCCACCCATCGCGGCGACCACCTGACCGCGCAGCGCGCTACCTTCGCCAACCCGCAACTGGTCAACGAAATGGCCGTGGTCGACGGTGAGGTGAAGAAGGGCTCGCTGACCCGCGTCGAGCCGGACGGCAAGGTCATGCGCATGTGGGAAGCCATCGAAACCTACATGGGGCGCAAGCAGAACCTGATCATCGTCGCTGGCGCCGACTACGGCCAGGGTTCCTCGCGCGACTGGGCGGCCAAGGGCGTGCGCCTGGCCGGCGTCGAGGCCATCGTCGCCGAAGGCTTCGAGCGCATCCACCGTACCAACCTGGTTGGCATGGGCGTGCTGCCGCTGGAGTTCAAGCCGGGTACTACCCGCAAGACCCTGGGTATTGACGGCACCGAAACCTTCGATGTGATCGGCGAGCGCAAGCCGCGCACCGAGCTGATTCTGGTCATCCACCGCAAGAGCGGCGAGACCGTCGAAGTGCCCGTGACCTGCCGCCTGGACACCGCCGAAGAAGTGTCCATCTACGAGGCCGGCGGCGTACTGCAGCGCTTCGCCAAGGACTTTCTCGACCAGGCCTGACCGCCGTGACCTGTCTACCGGTCCCGCGCCCTGCGGGACGGGTAGACAGGCATCTGCATTCCCTTTCGTGCCACCATCCGGCGGCACGGTCTCATGAGGACGAGACTCCCATGGCTCATGTACCCCAGATCAAGATTCCCGCCACCTATATCCGCGGCGGTACCAGCAAGGGCGTGTTCTTCCGTCTGCAGGACCTGCCGAAAGCCTGCAGGGTGCCCGGCGAGGCCCGCGACAGGCTGCTGCTGCGGGTGATCGGCAGTCCCGACCCGTACGGCAAGCAGATCGACGGCATGGGTGGCGCCACCTCGAGCACCAGCAAGACGGTGATCCTCGCCAGGAGCGAGCGGGCCGACCACGACGTCGATTACCTGTTCGGCCAGGTGTCCATCGACAAGGCCTTCGTCGACTGGTCCGGTAACTGCGGCAACCTGTCCGCCGCGGTCGGTGCCTTCGCCATCAGCGGCGGCCTGGTCGATCCCAGTCGCATCCCATGGAGCGGCACCTGCACCGTGCGCATCTGGCAGGCCAACATCGGCAAGACCATCGTCGCCCATGTTCCGATCACCAACGGTGAAGTGCAGGAAACTGGCGACTTCGAACTGGATGGCGTGACCTTCCCGGCGGCCGAAGTGCAACTGGAGTTCCTCGATCCGGCCGACGAGGGCGAAGGCGAGGGGGGGGGGTCGATGTTCCCAACCGGCAACCTGGTCGACGACCTGGAGGTGCCGGGTGTCGGCACCTTCAAGGCGACCATGATCAACGCCGGCATCCCCACCGTGTTCGTCAATGCCGAAGACATCGGCTACACCGGCACCGAACTGCAGGACGCCATCAACAACGATCCGAAGCAACTGGAGCGTTTCGAGACCATCCGCGCCTATGGCGCGCTGCGCATGGGCTTGATCAAGGATGTGAGCGAGGCCGCCAACCGCCAACACACACCCAAGGTCGCCTTCGTCGCCAAGCCCAGGGATTACGTCGCCTCCAGTGGCAAGCAGGTCGCTGCCGGCGACGTGGACCTGTTGGTGCGTGCGCTGTCGATGGGCAAGTTGCACCACGCCATGATGGGCACGGCCGCCGTGGCCATCGGCACGGCCGCGGCGATTCCGGGCACCCTGGTCAATCTTGCCGCCGGTGGTGGCGAGCGCAATGCCGTGCGTTTCGGCCATCCGTCCGGCACCCTGCGCGTCGGTGCCGAGGCCAGATTGGTCGACGGCGAATGGACGGTCACCAAGGCCATCATGAGCCGCAGCGCCCGTGTGCTAATGGAGGGCTGGGTCCGCGTGCCGGGCGACTCCTTCTAGAGCACCTCTAAAAACTACCTGCGTGGTCATCGCTGCGTTAAAAACAGGCTCAAAATGCTCATTTACAGCGCGTAAACTCTGCTTTTTCGCCTGTTTTTGCCTTGCGCTGACTGCCTCGCCTACGTTTTTAGAGGTGCCCTCTAAGGTGTCCCTGCGGACTTGCTCGGGAAATGGAACTGACCAGTTGTCGAGCGCAGTTCTTCGGAGACGGGCACGGGCTATCGATACGTAATCCGGAATGGCCGCTTCTTCGACTCGTTCCGGTCGAGACTTCTGACACGGGCGGCGGGTGATATGAAAAATCGGGAGTTCGACTCCCGGTTTTCCGGATATGGACTATGGATATCCTGTTTCGAGAGATGGCTATCCATTCATTTCAGGCGTCGTTCGACGCCCTTCTCGACCAGGATTTTTGCGGAAATTTCCTCCACCGAGAAATGGGTGGAATTGATGAAGGGAATTTTTTCGCGTCGCAGCAGTTTCTCCGTTTCGCGCACTTCGAACTCGCATTGGGAGAAGCTGGAATAGCGGCTGTTCGGCTTGCGCTCGTGACGAATGGCGACCAGTCGCTCGCTGTCGATGGTCAGCCCGAAGAGTTTTTCCCGATAGGGTTTCAGTGCCGTCGGTAACTGTAGGCGTTCCATGTCCTCCTCCGTGAGTGGGTAATTGGCGGCACGGATGCCATACTGCATAGCCATGTACAGACAGGTCGGGGTCTTGCCGCTGCGCGAGACGCCCACCAGGATCAGATCGGCCTTGTCGTAATAGTGAGTGCGGGCACCGTCGTCATTGTCGAGAGCGAAGTTCACTGCTTCGATCCGCTCCATGTAATGAGCGTTGTGACTGATGGAGTGCGACTTGCCCACGGAATAGGAGGAGTGAGAGACCAGCTCATGCTCCAGGGGAGCGAGAAAAGTGGAAAAGATGTCGATCATGAATCCGTTGGATTTGGCCAGGATGTCACGGATTTCTTGATTGACGACGGTGTCAAAGATGATTGGGCGGGCGCCGTCCCTCTCTGCCGCGGCATTTATCTGCTGGACCATGCCGCGCGCTTTTTCCGCCGTATCGATATAGGGACGAGTAAGCTTGGTGAAGGAGATGTTTTCAAACTGTGCCAATAGGCTTTGGCCAAGGGTTTCCGCGGTTATGCCAGTACCGTCGGAGATGAAGAAGGCGGTTCGTTTCATTGCGCCCTTGGCCTTAAGGATATGACGATGGTTAGGCTATGATGAAGTCCGGCATTGCCGGGCATCTTGACCCAACATTGTCACTTATTTTCACGGGTCAAGCCAGAATCGTGCAGAAAGGTTCCTTCTCTGACTTCCCAATCCCTAGTGGAGAATTCATCTTGGTAGAGTACGTAGTTTCCCTTGACAAGCTCGGCATCCACGATGTGGAGCGAGTAGGGGGCAAAAACGCATCCCTGGGCGAAATGATCAGCAACCTGTCCGGCGCCGGTGTATCCGTTCCCGGGGGCTTTGCCACCACAGCTCAGGCCTACCGTGATTTCCTCGAGCAAAGCGGTCTGAATGATCGTATCCATGCAGCGCTCGACGTGCTGGATGTGGATGATGTGAATGCACTGGCCAAAACCGGTGCGCAGATTCGCCAGTGGGTGATGGAAGCCGACTTGCCTGCCCAGCTCGACGCCGACGTCCGCAAGGCCTTCGCCGAAATGGCGGGCGGCAACGAGCACCTGGCCGTGGCGGTACGCTCTTCCGCCACTGCGGAGGATCTGCCCGACGCCTCCTTTGCCGGTCAGCAGGAGACCTTTCTCAACATCCGTGGCGTGGACAACGTGATCCGCGCGGTCAAAGAGGTTTTCGCTTCTCTGTTCAACGACAGGGCCATCGCCTATCGGGTCCACCAGGGCTTCGATCACAAGCTGGTCGCCCTGTCCGCCGGGGTGCAGCGCATGGTGCGCTCGGAGACCGGTACCGCTGGGGTGATGTTCACTCTGGACACCGAGTCCGGCTTCCGGGATGTCGTATTCGTCACCGGCGCCTACGGTCTCGGCGAAACCGTGGTGCAGGGCGCGGTGAACCCTGACGAGTTCTATGTGCACAAGTCGACCCTCGAAGCCGGACGTCCCGCCATCCTGCGCCGCAACCTAGGCAGCAAGGCGATCAAGATGATCTATGGCGAGGAAGCCAAGGCCGGCAAGTCGGTGAAGACCGTCGAGGTGAGCGGCGCGGATCGTGTCCGCTTCTGCATCAGCGATGCCGAGGTCAGCGAGCTGGCCAAGCAGGCTCTGATCATCGAGAAGCACTACGGGCGGCCGATGGACATCGAATGGGCCAAGGATGGCGACGACGGCAAGCTCTATGTCGTCCAGGCGCGTCCGGAAACGGTGAAAAGCCGCGGCAGCGCCACCGTGATGGAGCGTTACCTGCTCAAGGAGAAGGGCAACATCCTGGTCGAGGGGCGTGCCATCGGCCAGCGGATCGGCGCCGGCCCGGTCAAGGTGATCCATGACATCGCCGAAATGGACAAGGTCCAGCCGGGTGACGTACTGGTTTCCGACATGACCGACCCGGACTGGGAGCCGATCATGAAGCGCGCCAGTGCAATCGTCACCAACCGTGGCGGGCGTACCTGCCATGCGGCGATCATAGCCCGCGAGCTGGGTATCCCGGCGGTCGTCGGCTGCGGCAATGCCACCACCGTGTTGCAGGATGGCCAGGGCGTGACCGTTTCGTGCGCCGAAGGCGATACCGGCTATATCTTCGAAGGCGAACTGGGCTTCGATATCCGCAAGAATTCCATCGATGCCATGCCGCATCTGCCGTTCAAGATCATGATGAATGTCGGCAATCCGGACCGGGCCTTCGACTTCGCCCAATTGCCGAACGAGGGTGTCGGCCTGGCCCGCCTGGAATTCATCATCAACCGCATGATCGGCGTACACCCCAAGGCATTGCTGAACTTCGCCGGCCTGCCACCGGAAATCAAGGGTAGCGTCGAGAAGCGTATCGCCGGTTATGGCGATCCGGTCGGCTTCTATGTCGAGAAGCTGGTCGAGGGTATAAGCACCCTGGCCGCCGCCTTCTGGCCGAAGAAGGTCATCGTGCGCATGTCCGACTTTAAATCCAACGAATACGCCAACCTGATCGGCGGCAAGCTTTACGAGCCGGAAGAAGAGAATCCGATGCTCGGTTTCCGTGGCGCCTCGCGCTACATCAGCGAGTCTTTCCGCGATTGCTTCGAGCTGGAATGTCGGGCGATCAAGAAGGTGCGCAACGAAATGGGGCTGGCCAACGTCGAGATCATGATTCCCTTCGTGCGCACGCCGGGCGAGGCCAGCCAGGTCATCGACCTGCTCGGCAGCCATGGCCTCAAGCGTGGCGAGAATGGACTGCGCGTGATCATGATGTGCGAGCTGCCTTCCAACGCACTATTGGCCGAGGAGTTCCTCGAGTATTTCGACGGCTTCTCCATCGGCTCCAACGATCTGACCCAACTGACCCTGGGGCTGGATCGCGATTCGGGGATCGTCGCCCACCTGTTCGACGAGCGGAACGCTGCCGTGAAGAAGTTGCTGTCCTGCGCCATTCAGGCCTGCAACAAGGCCGGCAAGTACATCGGCATCTGCGGTCAGGGACCGTCGGATCATCCGGATCTGGCCAAGTGGCTGATGGATCAAGGTATCGACAGTGTCTCGTTGAATCCCGATTCGGTACTGGATACCTGGTTCTTCCTAGCGGAAGGGTTGGGCAACTGATTCCGGAACGAGCCGACGAGGGAAGCGGAAAAGAGTGGACAGCGTCCCGCCTTTTTCCGCTCGTGGATTTGTATATTCGACGTGTGTCGTTCCGTGTCGGGTCCTTTCCCGCCCGGTCCGGCATTTCGCCGAAACAGCCTTGTCGCTGAGATGTTCGACCAAATTCGCCTGCGATCGTCTTGTCGTCGACGGAGGCGCCATATTGCACTCGAGCGGTCGTCGCATCTGTACAAGGGCATTGTCGGCGAGTTTCCGGGGCACACAGGACGAGCCTGTTCCTGTCGGGCTGCCGACGGCGACTCCGTATTGCTGATAAGCCAGGGGCTGGTTCGCAGGATGCGGCTTGAGCGACAGGATAATGCGTTGCCGTCGATACGGCGTGATTTCCAGTAACCGGGTGCCGACCGGAAATTGTCCGGGATTGGCATCGTACAACGCTCGACCATGACGAGATCATGTCGGCATCGCCGGGCCTTTCCGGCTTTCCAGTCCTTCGGGCACAGGCCGAGAGGCGCTCATCTACCTGTGTTACTTCTCCTGAGGAGTTCTGCCATGCAATACGTCACCCCGGATCTGTGCGACGCTTATCCCGAACTGGTGCAAGTGGTCGAGCCGATGTTCAACAATTTTGGCGGCCGCGATTCCTTCGGCGGCGAAATCGTCACCATCAAGTGCTTCGAAGACAATTCGCTGGTCAAGGATCAGGTCGATACCGATGGCAAGGGCAAAGTGCTCGTGGTGGATGGTGGCGGTTCGCTGCGCCGTGCCTTGCTGGGCGACATGCTCGCTGAAAAGGCCGCCCGCAATGGTTGGGAGGGACTGGTCGTCTACGGTTGCATCCGCGATGTGGATGTGATCGCCCAGACTGACTTGGGTGTCCAGGCCTTGGCTACCCACCCCATGAAAACCGACAGGCGGGGCATCGGCGATCTGAACGTTCCGGTGACTTTCGGTAGCGTCACTTTCCGGCCGGGCGAGTATCTGTATGCCGACAACAACGGCATCATTGTCTCTGCGCAACCCCTGAAAATGCCCGAATAACTCCGATTCCGGGCCTGCCATCCGTTCCTCGCGGGGTTGGCCCGATCTTGTGCGAATGCAGGATTGGCCAAACCAGCCGCTCTTCTGCCTGTCGATATCCGTCATCCTAAGCGGTGTGGATTGTTCGACGTTGGGTGCGCAGATGTGACTTGCCGGCGAACGAACTCGTCTAGGCGTTACATCCGGAGAGGCACGCATGCACGATCCATTCGAAGAATCCCTACGTGATCTGCTCAAGTCTTCGGCGCTCAGCCATGATGACGATGCTGCGCTGGGACGTGTCCTGAAAGCCGCCAACCGCCAGGCGGGGGCGGGCGACCTGTTCGCCTTGCTGGGGCATTGGTTCGAAGCGCTGATGATCGGTCTGAACAACGGATTGCCTCATATCATGCCGGTCTCTCGTGGTGGCACTTCCGATTCTTCTGCAGACAAGGCTGACTGAAATGGAACTCGACCCCTGGACTCAAAGCCTGGTTGCTGTGATGAAGACACTTTGGATCAAGGTAGCTAGCTTCATTCCCAATCTGTTCGTTGCCCTGATCGTGGTACTGCTGGGCTTCGTCGTGGCTAGGCTGCTCGATACGTTGCTTTCCAAACTGCTGGCGAAGGTGGGGCTGGATCGTCTGATGTCGGGTATCGGGCTGACCCGGCTGCTGGTCCGCGTTGGCATTCAGGTACCTGTTTCGACCCTGGTCGGCAAGATCGTCTACTGGTTCGTGTTGCTCGTATTCATGGTCTCGGCTGCCGAATCCTTGGGGCTGGCCCGCGTTTCCGCAACCCTGGACGTGCTAGCGCTCTATCTACCCAAGGTCTTCGGGGCTGCGTTGATCCTGCTCGCCGGGCTGCTGCTGGCGCAATTGGTCAATGGCCTGGTTCGTGGGGCGGCCGAAGGCGTGGGGCTCGATTACGCCAGCGGACTGGGGCGTGTCGTTCAGGGACTGGTGATCATCATTAGCATTTCCGTGGCGATCGGGCAACTGGAGATCAAGACGGATCTACTCAATACGGTCGTGGCCATCGTGCTGATTTCCGCGGGAGTGGCGGTTGCCCTGGCACTGGGCTTGGGCAGCCGCGAAGTGGCCGGTCAGATCATCGCCGGCATCTACGTCCGCGAACTCTACCGGGTAGGGCAGGCAATCAGGATCGGCGACCTCGAAGGGCGTATCGAAGAGATCGGCACGGTCAAGACGGTTTTGCTGACCACCGAGGGCGAATTGGTCTCGTTGGCCAACCGTTCCCTGCTGGATGAACACGTTAGCACCCGTTAAGGCGAAGATCTGGTAATCTATGCCGCCAATTTGAACCCGAGGTCTGGGCTTCGGCGGCCGTGACCGGACTGCCAGCCTTTCTTGTCTTGAACACAGACCACTCACTTCCTTTGCGATACGATCCTAAGGAACTGTCCGATGAGGAACTGGTCGAGCGTGCACATGTCGAGCTTTTTCACATCACCCGCGCTTATGCGGAGCTGATGCAGCGCTATCAGCGTGTATTGTTCAATGTCTGCGCCAGGTACCTGGGCAACGAACGGGACGCCGACGACGTCTGTCAAGAGGTCATGCTCAAGGTTCTGTATGGTTTGAAGAACTTCGAGGGCAAGTCGAAATTCAAGACTTGGCTTTACAGCATCACATACAACGAATGTATTACTCAATACCGAAAAGAACGGCGAAAACGTCGTCTAATGGATGCCTTGAGTCTCGATCCCCAAGAAGAGGCTTCGGAGGAAAGGGCACCGAAACTGGAAGAGCGAGGTGGCTTAGACCGCTGGTTGGTGCATGTCAATCCGATTGACCGGGAGATTTTGGTGTTGCGCTTTGTCGCGGAGTTGGAGTTCCAGGAAATCGCCGACATTATGGATATGGGGCTCAGTGCTACTAAAATGCGCTACAAACGTGCTTTAGACCGGCTACGGGAAAAATTTTCAGGACTTGCTGAACCCTAGCTTGACAGCTAGCCTCTTAACGAATAGCGATCTCAGCCATTATTATGTGGTTGAAAAACACAAGTTTGAGATTGTCTTACCGTCACATACCACGCACGATGGGGAAATACGGATGAAACTGAAAAACACCTTGGGCGCCATTATTGGCTCGATGGTCGCCGCATCTTCGATCAGCGCGCTGGCTCAGGGCCAGGGCGCAGTTGAGGTGGAAGCTTTCGCCAAGCACTGGTTCAGCGATGAGAGTTCGCGCGACTTCGAAAACGATGAGGCCGAACTCTATGGCGCATCGATCGGTTATTTTTTGACTGATGATGTGGAGCTGGTCTTGTCGCATGGCGTTTACAGGGACGTCACTACCGATGAGCGGATTGGCAACGGCGGGCACAAGGACATCAAGGGTGAACTGACCTCCATCGATGCCCTCTATCACTTCGGCGAGCCCGGCGCAGGCCTCCGTCCTTACGTTTCCGGCGGCTTTGCCCACCAGAGCATCGGCCAGGCCCGTAGCGGCCGTGACAACAGCACCATAGCCAACATCGGCGCCGGTCTGAAGTACTACTTCACCGATATGCTTTACGCCCGGGCCGGTCTCGAAGGCATGTACAACTTCGACGATGACCAGACCGACTGGCAGGCTGGCGTGGGTATCGGTCTGAACTTCGGCGGCAGCGGTGGGAAGCAGCAACCCGTTGCGGAGCCAGTTGCCGAGGTCTGTGCCGACGTCGACAACGATGGCGTCTGCGACAATGTCGACCGCTGCCCGGATACTCCCGCCAACACCACCGTGAATGCCGAGGGCTGCACCGCCGTCGCCGAGGTGGTGCGTGTCGAGCTGGACGTCAAGTTCGACTTCGACAAGGCGCAGGTCAAGGAAGAAAGCTATGCCGACATCAAGAACCTGGCCGACTTCATGAAGCAGTATCCGCAGACCAACACTACCGTGGAAGGTCACACCGACTCCGTCGGTACGGATGCCTACAACCAGAAGCTGTCCGAGCGCCGTGCCAATGCCGTGCGTGATGTTCTGGTCAACGAGTATGGCGTACAAGGCAGCCGCGTAGATTCCGTCGGTTACGGTGAATCTCGTCCGGTGGCCGACAACGCTACCGAGTCCGGTCGCGCCATCAACCGTCGCGTGGAAGCGGAAGTGGAAGCCCAAGCCCAGTAACTGGCAGGTGCTTCAGGAAAAACCCGGCTTTGCCGGGTTTTAATGAGATGGTCACCCCCACACCCTGCGAAAGCTAACTTTCGCAGGGTGTTTTGTTTTCGCAGACCATCGCCATGAGCACAGTCGCACTGGTAGGCATTGATCTTGGCAAGCACAGTTTCCATCTGCATGGGCAGGACAAGGCGGGGCGGAAAGTCTTCGGCAAAAAAGCGACACGCCTACAGATGATGCGTTTGCTGGGCGATCTGCCAGCCTGCAGCGTGGCGCTGGAGGCCTGTACGGGGGCTCACTTATTAGAAGGTCGCGGATCTCGGCGACGTTGCGGCTTTCGCGGATCTGCCGGAAGTACCAGCCGCCGTCGGCGGTGTCGCCGTACAGGCAGGCGCCGACCAGTACGTCGTCCTTGACCACCAGCTTCTTGTAGACGCCGTCGATGGAGTCGGAAAGGGTGATGGTCTCGGTGCCTTCGCTGCCCATGAAGTCGCCGGCGGAGAACAGGTCGATACCGGTGACCTTGAGTTTGGTGGAGGTCACCGAGCCTTCGTAGCGGGCGTTGCCGAGCTGGGCCAGGTGGTCGGCGCAGACCTTGGCCTGCTCGAACAGCGGCGCTACCAGGCCGTAGGCGATGCCGCGGTGGTTGGCGCATTCGCCGACGGCATAGATGGCCAGATCGGAGATCCGCAGGCCGTCGTCGACCTGGATGCCGCGGTTGCAGGCCAGGCCCGCGCGTGCCTCCAGGGCGTTTTGCAGCAGTTTGCCAACGGTCCTGTCGAGCTGGCGATTGAGCAGCCAGTCGCCGAGGTGTACCACGGTCACCTCCATGCCGCGCAGCCTGAGGCCGTTGGCCACTTCCAGGCCGCCGCCGATCACCAGCGCGTGACGGTGGGAGCGGGCGGTTTCCATCACATCGCTTGGGTATCGGCGATGTCGCGGTAGCCGACCACGCCCAGCAGATCCTTGCCGGGAATCGGCAAAATGAAAGGGCTGGAACCGGTGGCGACGAGCAGGCGGTCGTAGTCGGCCATGCTGCCATCGGAGGCCGTGACTCGGCGATTCTCGTGGTCGATGTCGACTACCTTACAGCCGAGGCGCAGGTCGATGCCGTTGTCCTGGTACCAGTTTAGATCGTTGAGGATGATCTTCTCGAAAGTCTGTTCGCCGGCCAGCACTGGAGAGAGCAGGATGCGGTTGTAGTTCGGGTGCGGTTCGGCGCCGAACACCGTGATCTCGTAGAGGTCCGGGGCGAGCTTGAGCAGTTCTTCCAGGGGGCGGACCCCGGCCATGCCGTTGCCGATCATTACCAGCTTGAGTTTTTCCATCGCTCTTCTCCGTTACAAAAAGCGGAAAACAAAAAAGGCGTCCCGCCGGTTACCCAGCGAGGACGCCTTTGTCCATTCCCGTTCTGTCGGGAAACACTGCCCTCCACGCTGAAGGCAATGCTTATGTGATCTGTCGGTTTTCTCTTGGCAGAGACTGTGCCATTTTCACAGATGATTGATTTACGAGGAGTTTTCCGATGGCTGGTCTGAAGGAGTCGCTCTGGCTTGCACTGTCTTGGTTCGTGGCGCCCTCTTCTGGGGCTTCATGGGCGCGCAGGGACGATCAACAGGGCGAGCAGAGCCAGGTTGAGCAACAGGGAGAGCAGGGCGACGCCACGCCAGACCTTCAGCGGCTCGCGCTCCAGCCAGGGACGCGGGCGTAGCTCCTGGGGCCGGCGTTCGCCCTGTTCCAGCTCGAGCAGCCATTCCTCGGCGGTTTCGAAGCGCTGCTCGGGATCGGCGATCAGCGCCCGCTGCAGGCATTCGTCGAGCCAGGCGGGCAGGTCCGGACGATAGCGGCTAGCCGGGAGCGAGGTACCGAAGCGCGGATGCTGGAAGGCCTCGATCTCACCATAAGGGTAATGGCCGGTGAGCAGAAGATAGAGGGTGACGCCGGCGGCGTAGAGAATTGGGGCATTGTCGCGCCTGCCGAAATGGCCTGGCTCAGGCCGCGACGGGATGCCGGAAGCGGTAGGAAGGGCTTCGCTTGTAGGTTGCGAGCGCGCTGCTAATGTTACGAACAGGTTACTTCTCATTGACACCTTCCAGGATGTAGGCGACGCCGCTGGAGCGGATTGGAAAGGAAGCCATGGCGATTTTCTTGAAGGAGTTGCTGCTCGGGCTGTACCTGCTGATCCAGCATGATTATTACCGCGAACGCCTGATGGCGCTGCAGGGCGGCGTGCCGCTAGTGCTGTTCGCCGGGATGTTCGCCGTGCTGCTCGTCGCCTTGTGGCTGACCGCCCACATCCGGTCGGCCCCGGTCCGCTACCTGTTCGCTTTGCTGTTCTTCGCCAGCACGCTGTTCTTCGACGTCTACACGCAGGTCTCCGCCGAGTACCTGACCTACGGCACCTTCGTCTCGCTGATCTATTCCGGTGGCTTCATCGACGAGGCTCTGTACCAGTACTGGGCGAGCATCCTGGTCTGTGCCGCCAAAGCCTTGCCGTTATTGTTCGGCATCGCTCTCGCACCCCGGCGACGCCTGCCGCTACCGGGGATCGCGCTGGTCGCGGCGCCACTCTGCGCTCTGCTGCTGCTGACGGGCATCCTGTTCGTGCGCGGTGGCGTCGGGGCTCGTGGTCTGCCGGCGATGTATACGCCGCTGGCCTACCTCAACCTGTTCGCCTACGAGGCAGCGAGCAGTACCGTGGGGCCGCGGGAAGCGGTGAGCTTGCCGCGCCATGGCCAGGCGATCGGCAACGATATCGTGCTGATCATCGACGAGAGCGTGTCCGGCAACTATCTGGACATCAATGTCGAGCACGGCGTGCGCACCAACCTTGGGCAGTCGCCTCCCGGTGCGACCCTCTACAACTACGGCTATGCCGCCGCCATCGCCAACTGCAGCGCGGATACCAACGTCACCCTGCGTTATGGGGGCACGCGTAGCGATTACCTGCGGATCAATTCGACCATGCCCTCGATCTGGCAGTACGCCAGGAAGGCCGGGCTACGTACGGTCTACATCGATGCGCAGCGCACCGGCGGACGCCTGCAAAATCTGATGAGCAAGAGCGAGCGAAAGGAAATCGACGAGTTCGTCCAGTTCGACGGCACCCCGGTACGCGACCGCGACATGGCGGCTGCGCAGAAACTCATCGAACTGCTCGGCAACGATACGGCCGAGCTGATCTACCTCAACAAGATCGGCGCGCACTTTCCGGTGCACGACAAGTACCCGGACGATTTCATGATCTACCGACCGGCATTGCCGCGCGGCCAGTATGCCGATATCTCCGATACCGGCGAGCGTGACGGCTTTGGCGGCCAGGCCGAGGATTGGGGGCGGTACCGTAACGCCTACAGAAATACCCTGCTGTGGAACGTCGGCGAGTTCTTCGCCCGGCTTTTCGCCCGGGCCAGGCTCGACAACGCCGTGCTGATCTATACCTCCGACCATGGCCAGGATCTGCACGAGCGCGGCAACCCAGGGCTCGATACCCACTGTGGTGGCGATCCGGTGGTGGAGGAGGGATTGGTGCCGCTGGTGGTGATCCAGGGTCACGGCTTGCACGGTCTCGACTGGCAAGGCGAGCTGGCGAGTAACAGGAACCGTTCCAGCCACTACAACATCTTTCCTACGCTGCTGCAGTTGATGGGCTACGACCTGACGGCGCTGCAAGCCGTGTATGGCAAGCCGCTGAGCTTGCATACCGAGGATGAATTCACCTTCAACACCCGCTTCAATGCGCGGCTGGGAGAGAAGGCGAACTGGAAGTTCATCGACTTGAATGAGGTGGTGAAGCCCGTGCTGCAGTGAAGTACGGGCCGTGGGGGCCGGTCAGTGAGTGCGCTGCTATCATGGCGTCGCCGAGAACGAAGACCTCCGATCCTCTCTTAAAGATCGTCGTTCTGTCCCTCGGCGCCAGCGGCGCACTGCTGGCGAGCCGGGAAGGCATCGAGCGCTTTTCCGCCTTCGACATACCCCTGCGCAGTGCGGTGGGGGCCGGCGACAGCGTGGTCGGTGCCACGGTGCTCGCCTTGAATCGCGGCTGGAGCCTGCACGATGCGGGGCGCTACGGCATGGGCGCGGCGTCCACGATTCTGATGCGCTCCGGCACCGGGCTGTGCCGGGCGGAAGATGTCGAGCACCTGTATGACGATGGCTAAGGCTTTCTCAGAGAGCGGCGAGGTCGGCGCTCAGGCTGGCGAAGTCCGGCCGCTGCTCCGCTTGCATGCTCATGCAGGCTTCCCGCAGTTGCCCGAGGCGCCGTTGACGCAGGCTCCGTTCGTCCGCCGGACAGCGCTCCAGCAACTCTTCCAGCAGACAGCCGAAGGCTCGCGCCTCGATGCGCTGCAGTGCTCGGCCAGCGGCGCTGCCCGGCTCGAAGAACGAGGCGGCGCCAAAATCGCCGAGCAGGCAGTCGCCATGTTCGTCCACCAGCAGGTTGTGGGCGTACAGATCGCCATGCAGGATGCCGCGCCCATGCAGATGGTTCACCGCTGCGGCCACGCCACGAGCGATGCGCAAGGCCTCGTCGAAGACGAAGCGCCGTTCCGGCGCGTAGCAATCGCGGCTGCAACTGGCCAGCGAGGGTGGTCCGGCGAGTACGCGGAAGGTCGGGTCGATCAGTTCCAGTAGCAGCCCCGGTGGCGTTCCCGGTCGTTCGGCCAGCGGGCCGGCCACGCGGATCAGATTGGCATGCTCGCCGGCGGCGAGGCAGGCGGCCATTTCGCTGCGCGGCAGGCCGTCGCTGGTGACGCTGCTCTTGAATAGCTTGGCTGCCATGGGCCGTGCCGGTTGTCCGGGGCTGCGCCAGTCGGCGCGCTGAATGATGCCGGAAGCGCCTTGGCCGAGGATCTCGCCAAGTGCGATATCGCCGCGCGGGATCGGCGGTAGCGGATGCCGGCGCAAAACTTCCGCCTCGCTGGCATCGCTGAAGGGATTGCCGGCGAAGGCCAGCCAGGACAGCCGCGGCAGCTCTGCCAGCCAGCCGGGCAGGGCCGCGAGGCGGTTGGCAGCGATGCGCAGCAACTCCAGCCGCTCCAGCCCGGCCAGGTTCGCTGGCAGTTCTTGCAGCCGGTTGCCGGCCAGCATCAGCTTCTGCAAGCGGGGGCGTTCTCCCAACTCGCTGGGCAGGTGTTCCAGCCGGTTGTCGGTCAGGATCAGCCAGCGCAATGCCGGCGGTAGCGCGGTGGCAGGCAGATGGTGGATGCGGTTGGCCTTGAAGCCGATCATTTCCAGTCGCGGGCAGTCGCCGAGCACTTCCGGCAATACGTTGAACGGATTGTCCGAGCAGAACAGGATGCGCAGCTTGCCGAGGCGCGGCAAGTCGGCCGGCAGGCTGGTCAGGCGATTGCCCGAAAGGTCGAGGATTTCCAAGCTGTCGGCCAGGGCGAAGATTTCCTCGGGAAATTCGTCGAGGCCGGCGGAGAGCGTCAGGCGCGCGCTGCCAGCCAGTTCGCCGCGGCGCAATTGTTCGAGGGTGGACATGGGCATTCGTCGGGCTTGTGGTCAGTCAGGCAAGAAGTATGGGTGGCAAGGCGCGGAAAGCCCCGTCGCCGGGCGGGGCCGGTGCGGGTCAGTGGCCAGCGTCGGTCTTGCGCACCTTTTCCGATGAGACCTCGAGCAGGCCGTCGGCACGGAACATGGCCTTGATACCGCGGATGGCCTGACGGGTACGGTCGAGGTTCTCGATCAGGGCGAAGCGCACGTGATCGTCGCCGTAGTCGCCGAAACCCAGTCCCGGCGAGACGCAGACCTTGGCCTCGGCCAGGAGCTTCTTGGCGAACTCCAGCGAGCCGAGATGGGCATAGGGCGCGGGGATCTTCGCCCAGATATACATGGAGGCCTTGGGTTTTTCCACCATCCAGCCGATCTCGTGCAGGCCCTTGACCAGCAGGTTGCGCCGCTCGCGGTACTGTTCGGCGATATCGCGCACGCATTGCTGGTCGCCTTCTAGGGCGGCGATGGCCGCCACCTGCAACGGGGTGAAGGTGCCGTAATCGTGGTAGCTCTTGATCCGCGCCAGGGCGCCGACCAGTTCCTGATTGCCGACCATGAAACCGATACGCCAGCCGGCCATGTTGTAGCTCTTCGATAGGGTGAAGAACTCCACGGCGACTTCCTTGGCGCCCGGTACCTGCATGATCGACGGTGCCTTCCAGCCGTCGTAGACGATGTCGGCGTAGGCCAAGTCATGCACCACCAGGATGTCGTACTGCCTGGCGAGGGCCACCACGCGCTCGAAGAAGTCCAGTTCCACGCATTGCGCGGTGGGGTTGGAGGGAAAGCCGAGGATCATCATCTTCGGCTTGGGAATCGTTTCGCGAATGGCCCGTTCCAGCTCGGCGAAGAAGTCCATGCCGGGCACCAGAGGCACCGAGCGCACCTGGGCGCCGGCGATCACCGCGCCGTAGATGTGGATCGGGTAGCTGGGATTGGGCACCAGCACGCTGTCGCCATGGTCGAGGGTGGCCAGCATCAGGTGCGCCAGGCCCTCCTTGGAGCCGATGGTGACGATGGCCTCGCTGTCCGGGTCGATCTCGACGGCGTAGCGGTCCCTGTACCAGTGCGAAATGGCGCGGCGCAGGCGCGGGATGCCGCGGGAAGTGGAGTAGCCATGGGTGTCCTCGCGGCGGGCGACCTGCACCAGCTTCTCGACGATGTGCGCTGGGGTGGCACCGTCGGGGTTGCCCATGCTGAAGTCGATGATGTCCTCGCCGCGGCGGCGGGCCGCCATCTTCAGTTCGGCGGTGATGTTGAATACGTAGGGGGGGAGACGATCGATGCGCGCAAAGTGGCGCTTGCCGAGCTCGGCCATGATTTCCTCGAAAAACGTAGGCGCCCGGAACCGTCCGAGCGACGTTGGCCAGTACGCTGACCTGCTCGCGCACCATACGTGTGAGGCCCGCCGGGCGGCAAGTCCGACTTTAAGATGAGGCGATGGCGGACGAGAAGGCAATCGAGACTGGGTTTCGCCATGGTCGTTTTGGTAGATTCCCCGCATTTTCAACAGGGGTGAAATCCATGAAACCAGTCAGCACCAGATCGTCCACGCAGCGCTCGTCCGGCAGCGAGTTTCTTGAAACCCGCTTCGGCAGCAAGGTGCTCGGCATCACGCTCACCATGAAGCCGGACCGACTGGTGGCCGAGCGGATGATGCCCGAGGGCGACGAGGTGCAGGTAGCAGTGCTGCAGAACCCTTTCGGGGTGACCCGCGACTTGACTAATCTGCTAAGCGGAGCGAAATCCGGCGACTCTCTGGTGATTGTCTGCGCCAGCGACAAGATCTATCGGTCGGCGCTGAAATTCCTCGGCCTGGCTTGAGAACGGACGGCGGCAGGAGCGATCCTGATTGCCGCTTTCCCTCAGCTTCCCAACATGTCGTGCATGGCGATGACCTGCTCGGCGACCTGGATCAGCTTCTGCTGGCCGCTCATGGCCTGGCGGCGCATCAAGGTATAGGCCTCCTCCTCGCTGCAGTTCTTCATCTTCATCAGCAGGCCCTTGGCCAGTTCGACGCGCTTGCGTTCGGCCAACTGCGCCTCGCGGGCCTGCAACTGGGCGCGCAGGGCCTGGTCGCTCTCGAAGCGGGCCATGGCCACGTCGAGGATCGGCTGCAGGCGTTGCGCCTGGATGCCCTCGACGATAGACCCCGGCCTGGATCGCCTGGCGCATCACCTGCGGGTCGTACTCGTCGGTGAACATCACGATCGGGCGCGGCCGGTTGCGGCTGACCAGTACCACCTGCTCCATCACGTCGCGGCCGGGCGATTCGGTGTCGATGAGGATCACATCGGGGCGTACAGCCTCGACCCGCGCCGGCAGATCGACGGTCAGGCCGGACTCCTCGACGACTTCGAAGCCGGCCTCGACCAGGACGCTTTTCAGGCGGCCGACCTTTTTCGGCGTGTCGTTGATCAGGAGGATGCGCAGCATGGGGATGGTCCTTGGTCCTTGGTCATCGGCCGAGGAGGGCGGCTCGCTCAGGGCGTGGAGATCGAAGCTGCGCGCATAGGCTGCGGGGTCGGAGCCGTTCCAGCGCCTGCCGTCCAGCAAGGTGGCGCTCGCATGGCCATGGCGGGCTGCGCCATGCCGAGAGCGCCGGCGGCATCGCGATACAGTTCGAGCTGCTGCACCCGAGTGGCGATGGCCAGGTAATCCGGGTCTTCGCGTAGCAGTCCCCAGCGGCGGAACTGGGTCATGAACCAGAGACCGTCGGAGAGATAGGGCAGGTTGACCTCGCCGTCGCCATGAAAGTGCAGAGCATGGTTGTCGCGCCAGGCATTGCCGTCGCCGTCCTCGTAGTCGCCGAGAAAGCGCGGTTCGATCACCTGGCGCGGTGCGGCCACGTATTCGTCGGCGCTGATCAGTTGCGCGGTGCCGGCCTTGTTCTCCTCGCTGGCGTCGATGAAACGGCTCGCTTCCAGCACGGCCATGATCAGGGCGCGGGCGGTATTGGGGTACTGCTCGGCGAAGGCACGCGTGCAGCCGAGTACTTTCTCCGGGTGATCCGGCCAGATCGACTGACTGGTGGCTATGGTGAAACCCATGCCCTGGTCGATGGCGTGGGCGCCCCAGGGCTCTCCGGCGCAGAAACCGTCAATACGGCCAGCACGCAGGTGTTCGACCATCTGCGGCGGCACCACCACCAGGGTGTTCACGTCCGCGAGGGGATGGATGCCCAGGCTGGCGAGCCAGTAGTAGAGCCAGAGGGCATGGGTACTGGTCGGAAAGGTCTGGGCCAGGGTGAGCTTCGTGCTGCTCTGGCGTACATGCCGGACCAGTGTCTCACCACTGCACACCCCGGCTTGCCGGAGCGGAGTCGACAGGTTGATGCTCTGACCGTTCTGGTTGAGGCCCATCAGCACCGCCATGTCGGTCGCCGGTGCCGAGCTGCATGCTGTAGATCAGTCTGTACAGTCCCTGAGCGGCATCCAGTTCGCCGCTGAGCAACTTGTCGCGTAGGCCCGACCAGGATACTTGGCGCTTGAGATTGAGGGTCAGCCCATAGGGTTCGGCGAAACCCTGGGTCGCGGCGACGATCAGCGAGGCGGAGTCGGTGAGCGGCATGAAGCCCAGGTTGATCGAGCTTTTCTCGGGGGCATCGCTCCTGGGCATCCGCTCTGGAAGTTGCGTGGTGGTCTGTCATGGTGTTTTCCGGCGCTGGACGAAAAGGCGTCGCCTCGACAACTGCCTGGGGCAGGGCCGAAAACGACGGCATTGTCGATGAATGGGACCCGCCGTTGGGGCCGCCGATGTTGCTGGGCTCGATGCAACCGATGCGCCAGGAACCGGGACATATCGGCCTTTCGGCTTGCCGCCACTCTAGCGCAGGAGCGCAGAAAAGAAGAAGCCCCGCACGGGGGCGGGGCTTCTTCGTTCAGCGCGCGAGACGCTTAGGCTTGCAGAACCGGGAGTTCGGCCTTGGCGGCCGCTTCCTTGTACTCGGCGATCTGGTCGAAGGACAGGTAGCGATAGATATCGGCAGCCATGGTGTCGATGCTCTTCGCGTACTCCATGTATTCCTCGACGGTCGGCAGCTTGCCGAGGATCGAGGCGACCGACGCCAGTTCGGCGGAGGCCAGGAACACGTTGGTCGCATCGCCCAGACGGTTCGGGAAGTTACGGGTCGAGGTGGAGACCACGGTCGAACCGGTCTGTACGCGGGCCTGGTTACCCATGCACAGCGAGCAGCCCGGCATTTCCATGCGCGCACCGGCCTTGCCGTAGATGCCGTAATAGCCTTCCTCGGTCAGTTGGTGGGCGTCCATCTTGGTCGGCGGAGCCAGCCACAGACGGGTCGGGATGCCGCCCTTAACCTTGTCGAGCAGCTTGCCGGCGGCGCGGAAGTGACCGATGTTGGTCATGCAGGAACCGATGAACACTTCGTCGATCTTCTGGCCGGCGACGCTGGACAGCAGACGGGCGTCGTCCGGATCGTTCGGCGCGCAGAGGACCGGCTCCTTGACGTCGGCCAGATCGATCTCGATCACGGCGGCGTACTCGGCGTCCTTGTCGGCTTCCAGCAGTTGCGGCTTGGCCAGCCAGGCTTCCATCGCCTGGGCACGACGCTCCAGGGTGCGCGGATCGCCGTAGCCTTCGCCGATCATCCAGCGCAGCATGGTGATGTTGGACTTCAGGTACTCGGCGATGGCCTTTTCCGGCAACTTGATGGTGCAGCCGGCAGCCGAACGCTCGGCGGAGGCGTCGGACAGTTCGAATGCCTGCTCGACGGTCAGCTCGTTCAGACCTTCGATCTCGAGGATGCGGCCGGAGAAGATGTTCTTCTTGCCCTTCTTCTCGACGGTCAGCAGGCCGGCTTGGATGGCGTAGTAGGGGATGGCATGCACCAGGTCACGCAGGGTAATACCGGGCTGCAGCTTGCCCTTGAAGCGCACCAGCACGGATTCCGGCATGTCCAGCGGCATCACGCCGGTGGCGGCGGCGAAGGCGACTAGGCCGGAGCCGGCCGGGAAGGAGATGCCGATCGGAAAGCGGGTGTGCGAGTCGCCACCGGTACCCACGGTGTCCGGCAGCAGCATGCGGTTCAGCCAGCTGTGGATGATACCGTCGCCGGGACGCAGGGAGACGCCGCCACGGGTGCGGATGAAATCCGGCAGGGTGTGGTGGGTCTTGACGTCGATGGGCTTGGGATAGGCGGCGGTGTGGCAGAATGATTGCATCACCAGGTCGGCGGAGAAGCCCAGGCACGCCAGATCCTTCAGCTCGTCGCGGGTCATCGGGCCGGTGGTGTCCTGGGAGCCGACGGTGGTCATCTTCGGTTCGCAGTAGGTACCCGGACGGACGCCTTTGCCTTCCGGCAGGCCGCAGGCGCGACCGACCATCTTCTGGGCCAGACTGTAGCCCTTGCCGCTGTCGGCCGGGACTTCCGGCTTCTTGAACAGGGTGGAGGGAGCCAGGCCCAGTTCTGCGCGGGCCTTCTCGGTCAGGCCGCGGCCGATGATCAGCGGGATGCGGCCACCGGCGCGGACTTCATCGAGCAGCACGTCGGTCTTCAGCGCGAAGGTGGCGACCAGCTCGTCGCTGCCGTTGCGGCGCACTTCGCCCTTGATCGGGTAGACGTCGATCACGTCGCCCATGGCCAGGTTGGTGCAGTCGAATTCGATCGGCAGGGCGCCGGCGTCTTCCATGGTGTTGTAGAAGATCGGGGCGATCTTGGTGCCGAAGCAGAAACCACCGGCGCGCTTGTTCGGAACAAAGGGGATGTCGTCGCCGAAGAACCACAGCACCGAGTTGGTGGCGGACTTACGGGAAGAACCGGTGCCGACCACGTCACCGACGTAGGCGACCGGGAAGCCCTTGGCCTTGACCGCTTCGATCTGCTTCAGCGGACCGACGGAGCCGGGCTGGACTGGCTCGATGCCATCGCGGGCCATCTTCAGCATGGCCAGGGCGTGCAGCGGGATATCGGGGCGCGACCAGGCGTCCGGAGCCGGGGACAGGTCGTCGGTGTTGGTTTCGCCCGGGACCTTGAACACGGTCAGGGTGACTTTTTCCGGAACGGCGGGCTTGGCGGTGAACCACTCACCGTCGGCCCAGGACTGCAGCACGGCCTTGGCGGCGGCGTTGCCCTTCTTGGCGCGTTCGGCGACGTCGTGGAAGGCGTCGAACATCAACAGGGTGTGCTTGAGCTGGTCGGCGGCGGCGTTGGCCAGCTCGGCGCTGTCCAGCAGCTCGACCAGGGTGGCGATGTTGTAGCCGCCCTGCATGGTGCCCAGCAGCTCGACGGCGCGGATCTTGCTGATCAGCGGGGAAGCGGCTTCGCCCTTGGCGATGGCGGAGAGGAAACCGGCCTTGACGTAGGCTGCCTCGTCCACGCCCGGCGGAACACGATGGGTGATCAGGTCAAGCAGGAATTCTTCTTCGCCGGCCGGCGGATTCTTCAGCAGTTCGACCAGAGCAGCGGTCTGTTCGGCATTCAGCGGCTGGGGCACAACACCCAGGGCGGTACGCTCAGCTACGTGTTTGCGGTAGGCTTCAAGCACAGTTTTACCCTCATCAGTGGTCCCGGGAGCTTCCGGAACACTCATCCTGGGAATCCCCGCACGCAAGCGCCTTAGCCACTTTATGGGCAGCACGGCCAAGGTTGCGGTGATCCCCCTCCAGAAGCTGTTTTCAAAGTTTTACGCCGAGGGAGGGGAGGCGCCCGGCACCTTGCCTGTGGCGGGACGCCTGCGCCGTTCCTCGGGCCAACTGTGCTCGTGACGCTTTGAAAACAGCTTCAACTGGACAGTGGTGCCAAAAAGGCGTTGGCAGTTTACTGGAAAGCGATGGCCGAGTTAAAGCTGCCAGAGGCTTCAAGCGGGTGACCGGGCCTAGACAAAGGGCTAAGATGCCCCCGTTTTCCGCTTTCACCGGCCTCTCTCACCCATGTCTCATCAGCGCATCAAGACGCCCTGCATCGGTCTCTGCTCGACGGTCTATGGCGATCTGGTCTGCCGGGGCTGCAAGCGCTTCCACCACGAAGTAGTGAACTGGAACCAGTATGCCGAGGTGGAGAAGCGCGCCGTCTGGGGGCGCCTGGAGGCTTTGCTGGTGCAGGTGGTGCAGGCCAAGCTGGAGGTGTTCGACGCGCAGCGTCTGCGCGATCAACTGGAGCAGCGGCAGATCCGTTTCCTGACCGAGCAGTCGGTGTATTGCTGGGCTTACCAATTGATCGCCCGCGGCGCCCGGGCGATCAACCAGCTCGAGGCCTATGGCATCGCCCTATTGCCGGAATTCCGCGATTGGGAGTTGTCGGCTCTGCGCGATGCCATCGACCGCGAGTTCTTCCTACTTTCCGAGGCTCACTACGAGCGCTACATCGCGCCGCGTTTTCTGCGCGGCGATTTGCAGATGCGTGTTTGAGAGCGGATGCAGCCGGCTCCTCCGCCCTGGGTGGGGGCCGTATAATGCTCAGCCTTTCAAGTCCAGTCAGATTGCCATGTCCCTGCTTCCCGAAATCGAAAGTTTCCTGCTCTGCCCGACACCCCGAACCTGGATCGAGCAGGCGTTGTTGCATCCCGAGATCCTGTTGATCGATCACGCCAACTGCGAGAAGAAGGCGGCCGGTACGGCATTGACCCTGTTGTTCCGGCATGTCGACAAGGAGGATCTGCAGTACAAGTTGTCGCGCCTGGCGCGCGAAGAGCTGCGCCATTTCGAGCAGGTGGCCGAACTGATGAAGAAGCGTGGCGTCGTCTACCGGCCGCTCAGCGCCTCGCTCTACGCCCAGCGCCTGCATGCGCATATCCGCAAGAACGAGCCGGGGCGGCTGATCGATACCCTGATCGTCGGTGCCTACATCGAGGCGCGCTCCTGCGAACGTTTCCATCGTCTGGCGCCATTCCTCGACGAGGAGCTAGGGCACTTCTACGTCTCGCTGCTCGCCTCGGAGGCGCGGCACTATCAGGACTATCTGGGCATGGCCCGCCAGTATGCCGGCGAGCCGATCGACGAGCGCGTGGCCTTTTTCGCCGAGATCGAGCGCCAGGCGATCCTTGTCCCGGATACGGAGTTCCGTTTCCATAGCGGTGCGCCGGCCTGACCGCCGTTCTTCCCAAACTGGCTTCGGGGGCGCGCGGAGCGAACGAGAGGCACATGCCGCCGTGGCTTCCTCGTTCTAAGCGGCCGATGCGAGATGCACTCGATGCGGAACGGATATGGTGGGGCGAGCCTTGGCCCTTAGTCGATGGGGAAGGGAGTCAGGTGATAGCCGCCTCTGTCGACTTGCAGTACCCAGCCCTGTCGGTTCCAGTCGCCCAGGACTATGCGCTGGGCCTGACGGCCATCGACCTGCAGTTCGTGCACGGCGGGGCGGTGGGTATGGCCATGGATCAGGGTCAGCACGCCGTGGGCGGCCATGATTCGCGGCACTTCTTCAGGTGTGACATCGACGATTTCGGTAGCCTTCCGGCGGACCTGCATACGGCTGGCATCGCGCCATTTGCGTGCCAGTTGCCGGCGCTTGGAGAGGGGCAGGTGGCGTAGGAGCCATACCGACACCGGGTTGCGCAGGCGCCAGCGAAAGCGCATGTAGGCGATGTCGCGGGTGCATAGGGTATCGCCATGCATCAGCAGCACGGGAGCGCCGTTCAGGATGATGCGGCTGGGGTCGCGCAGAAGGGTGCAACCGGCTTGGCGGCAGAACGAGCGGCCGACGAGGAAGTCGCGGTTGCCGTGCATCAGGAAGATCCGCGTGCCCCGTTCCGTCACTTCGCGAAGAGCTGCGGCGATGTCGTGCTGGAAGGATGTCATGGCGTCGTCACCGATCCAGGCCTCGAAGAAATCGCCGAGGATGTACAGGGCTTCGGCCTGGCTGGCACGCTCCTTCAGAAAGCGTAGAAACGCCCGGGCTATGTCCGGGCGCTCCTCGTCAAGATGCAGATCCGAGATCAGCAGTGTAGTCATCGGGATTATTCGACGATCTCGGCCTTCTCGATGATCACGTCGTCCACTGGCACGTCGCCATGGCCGGCGCGGCTGCCGGTGGCTACGCTCTTGATCTTGTCGACCACATCCGTGCCCTCGACCACTTCACCGAATACGGCGTAGCCCCAACCGTGCGCGGTCGGCGCGGTGTGGTCGAGAAAGGCGTTGTCCTTGACGTTGATGAAGAACTGCGCGCTGGCCGAGTGCGGGTCGGGCGTGCGCGCCATGGCAATGGTGTATTTCTTGTTGGACAGGCCGTTGTTGGCCTCGTTCTTGATCGGTGCACGGGTTGACTTCTGCTTCATGCCCGGCTCGAAACCGCCGCCCTGGATCATGAAGCCGTCGATCACTCGGTGGAAGATGGTGCCGTCGTAGTGGCCGTCCTTCACATACTGCTCGAAGTTGGCGGCGGTTTCCGGGGCCTTGTCGGCGAATAGCTTCAGGGTGATGGTGCCGTGGTTGGTTTGCAGCTTGATCATGGCTGAATTCCGCTGGGTGGATTGGGGATGCCCGGAGTCCGCCGGCCAATGCTCGTTGTTGCCGGATCTCTGTCAGGGGCATGATGGGTCCGCTATGATAAGCCCTTTGCATTGGCCGGCCTACCCTGGCCGGCGCCGACATGTTTCAAGGATCCCATGAGCAAGCCCGAGACTCCCGCCGCCGCGAACTTCCTCCGCCCGATCGTCCAGGCCGACCTGGAGTCGGGCAAGCACGCCAAGATCGTCACCCGCTTCCCGCCGGAGCCCAACGGCTATCTGCATATCGGCCATGCCAAGTCGATCTGTCTGAACTTCGGTCTGGCCCAGGAGTTCGGTGGCGAGTGCAACCTGCGTTTCGACGACACCAACCCGGCCAAGGAGGACCAGGAGTACATCGATGCGATCAAGAGTGACGTCCGCTGGCTGGGCTTCCAGTGGGCGGGCGAGGAGCGCTACGCCTCCAGCTATTTCGACCAGCTCTACGACTGGGCGATTCATCTGATCGAGGCCGGCAAGGCCTACGTCTGCGATCTGTCGCCGGACGAGGCGCGCGATTACCGTGGCAGCCTGACCGAGCCGGGAAGGAACAGCCCCTACCGAGAACGCTCGGTGGAAGAGAACCTCGACTTGTTCGCGCGCATGAAGGCTGGCGAGTTCGCGGATGGCGCACGGGCCCTGCGGGCGAAGATCGACATGGCCGCCCCGAACATGAACCTGCGCGACCCGATCCTCTATCGTATCCGCCACGCCCATCACCATCAGACCGGCGACAAGTGGTGCATCTACCCGAGCTACGATTTCACCCACGGCCAGTCGGATGCCATCGAAGGCATCACTCACTCGATCTGCACCCTGGAGTTCGAGGATCACCGTCCGCTCTACGAGTGGTTCCTGGATAACCTGCCTGTGCCGTGCCGACCGCGCCAGTACGAGTTCGCCCGCCTCAATCTGAATTACACCATCACCAGCAAGCGCAAGCTCAAGCAATTGGTCGACGAGGGGTATGTCGGCGGCTGGGACGACCCGCGCATGTCGACTTTGTCCGGTTATCGCCGCCGCGGCTACACACCGGCTTCGATCCGTGCCTTCTGCGACATGATCGGTGTCAACCGCGCTGGCGGCGTGGTCGATATCGGCATGCTGGAGTTCGCCATCCGCGAGGATCTAGACGCCAACGCCGCGCGTGCCATGTGCGTGCTCAAGCCGCTGAAAGTGGTGATCACCAATTATCCGCAAGGGCGGGTCGAAAACCTCGAGTTGCCGCGCCATCCCAAGCAGGACATGGGTGTGCGCGTGCTTCCGTTCTCCCGCGAGATCTACATCGATGCCGGCGATTTCGAGGAAACCCCTCCGGCCGGCTACAAGCGCCTGATTCCCGGTGGTGAGGTGCGCCTGCGCGGTAGCTACGTGATCCGCGCCGACGAAGCGATCAAGGACGAAGCCGGCAACATCATCGAGCTACGCTGTTCCTATGATGAGAACACTCTCGGCAAGAACCCGGAAGGCCGCAAGGTCAAGGGAGTGATTCACTGGGTGCCGGTCGAGGGTAGCGTTGAATGCGAGGTGCGCCTGTACGATCGTCTGTTCAAGGTCGCCAATCCGGAGAAGAGCGAAGAGGGCGGCAATTTTCTCGATAACATTAATCCCTGCTCCCTGGTGGTGCTCACAGGTTGCCGCGCGGAGCCTTCGCTGGCCAATGCGCAGCCGGAGGAGCGCTTCCAGTTCGAGCGCGAAGGTTACTTCTGCGCCGACCTGAAGGACTCCAGGCCGGGCGCCCCGGTGTTCAATCGTACCGTCACCCTGCGCGACTCCTGGGGGCAGTGAATGACGCTTTCCATCTACAGCACCCTGTCCAAGGGCAAGGAAGTGTTCAAGCCACTGGAGGGCAACAAGGTCCGCATGTATGTATGCGGCATGACCGTCTATGACTTCTGCCATATCGGTCACGCGCGGGTGATGGTGGCGTTCGATGTGGTTTCCCGCTGGTTGCGCCATAGCGGCTACGATGTCACCTATGTGCGCAACATCACCGACATCGACGACAAGATCATCCGGCGCGCCAACGAGAACGGCGAGTCGTTCCAGGACCTGGTCGGTCGCATGATCGCCGCCATGCACAAGGACGAGGCGCGCCTGAATGTACTGCGCCCGGACAGCGAGCCGCGCGCCACCGATCACATCGCCGGCATGCATGCGATGATCCGGACCCTGATCGATAAAGGCTATGCCTACGCGCCGGGCAACGGTGATGTCTATTACCGGGTCGGCAAGTTCGAAGGCTACGGCAAGCTGTCGCGCCGCAGGATCGAGGACCTGAAGATCGGTGCGCGCATCGAGCCGGGCGAAGCCAAGGAAGATCCGCTCGACTTCGTGCTGTGGAAGGGCGCCAAGCCGGGCGAGCCGAGCTGGGAGTCGCCCTGGGGAGCCGGTCGGCCGGGTTGGCACATCGAATGCTCGGTGATGTCTACCTGCTGCTTGGGCGAGACCTTCGACATCCATGGCGGCGGCCCGGACCTGGTTTTCCCGCACCATGAGAACGAGATCGCGCAGAGCGAGGCGGCCACCGGCAAGCGGTACGCCAACATCTGGATGCATGCCGGCGCAGTACGTGTCGACGGCGAGAAAATGTCCAAATCGCTGGGCAACTTCTTCACCATTCGTGAGGTGCTGGAGAAATACCATCCCGAAGTGGTGCGTTACCTGCTGGTATCCAGCCACTACCGGAGTCCGATCAACTACTCCGAGGACAGCCTGCGTGAGGCTAGGGCTGCGCTGGAGCGTTTCTACAACGCGCTCAAGGTCCTGCCGGCTGCGCAGCCCACTGGTGGCGATGCGTATGTGGCACGCTTCAACGCGGCGATGGACGATGACTTCAATACCCCGGAGGCCTGTGCCGTGTTGTTCGAACTGGCGCGCGAGGTCAATCGCCTGCGTGACACGCATTTGCAATCGGCTGCATCGTTGGCTGCGCGTCTGAAGGAGCTGGGTGGCCTGCTCGGTGTATTGCAGTTGGAGCCGGAGGCCTTCCTGCAGGCCGGCGCTGCGGATAGGGTGGATGCCGCCGAAGTTGAAGCGCTGATCGCTGCGCGCCTCGCTGCGCGTGCTGAAAAGAACTGGGCCGAGTCCGACCGCATTCGCGACCGGCTTGCTGCCATGGGCGTATTGCTGGAAGACGGTAAGAACGGCACCATCTGGCGCCTGGTCGACTGAGGGGCATCTTCGGAAGAGCAAGGTGCCAAAGATGCGCCTGTGGGCGGAAAATGGCACTCTAGGGTGCCATTTTCATGGGGGCTGTTCTGGTTAGCGGTGCAACTGCTCGGCTGCGTGCAGGGTGTTTTCCAGAAGGCAGGCTCGGGTCATCGGGCCAACACCGCCCGGGACAGGGGTGATCCATTCCGCGCGTGCGGCCGCGGAGGAAAACTCCACGTCGCCGACCAGTCTGCCGTCGTCCAGCCGGTTGATGCCGACATCTATGACGATCGCTCCCGGTTTGATCCATTCGCCTTTGACCAGACCGGGCTTTCCGGCTGCAGCTATCACCAGGTCGGCGCGACTGACATGCTCGGCCAGATTGCGGGTGAACCGGTGGGTGACGGTCACGGTACAGCCGGCCAGCAGCAGTTCCAGCGCCATCGGACGGCCGACGATATTGGAGGCGCCGACGACCGTGGCATCCAGCCCGTACAGGTTTACGCCGGTGCTCTGCAGGAGCGTCATGATGCCTTTGGGGGTGCAGGGGCGCAGCAGCGGCATGCGTTGGGCGAGGCGACCGATGTTGTAAGGGTGGAAGCCGTCCACGTCCTTGTCAGGGCGGATGCGCTCGAGCAGCAGGGAGGCGTCAAGGTGTACTGGAAGCGGTAGCTGTACCAGAATTCCGTCGATCGCCGGGTCTTCGTTCAGGCGGTCGATCAGGGATAAAAGTTCTCCCTGGGTAGTGCTGGCGGAAAGATCGTAGGCTCGGGAGTGGAAGCCCACTTCTTCGCAGTCCTTGCGCTTGTGGGATACATAGACTTGAGAGGCTGGATCGGTTCCCACCAGGATGACTGCCAGGCCGGGAGCGCGCAGGCCCTGCTGGCGTCGCTCAGCGACACGTTGGGCGATCTGCTGACGAAGACTGGCGGCGATCGCTTTGCCGTCGATTAATTTCGCAGTCATGACGCTTGCTTGACCGTAAGTTGATAAGACGAAGCGGACATTCTCGCATGGCGAGGCTAAGGGGCCAACGTGGGCGACCGATTGCTACCGCCACTCCTTACATCTTGCTGATTTATTTAAAAATATTATTGACACTGAATTGTCTGCTCTATAAGATTTGCCCCGCTTGTCGAGCACAGCTTGTTGCTGGGTGAATGTGAAGTCGGTTTAAAGGTAGGCTTCGCGGAAGGCTTCGAATTTGCGCTCTGCTCAGAATGCAGATGAAAAGCGCCCGTAGCTCAGCTGGATAGAGCATCCGCCTTCTAAGCGGATGGTCGCAGGTTCGAGTCCTGCCGGGCGCGCCATAGAGCAGTTCGGCGGCAAGTGGCAATTGATATGGTGGGCGTAGCTCAGTTGGTAGAGCACAGGATTGTGGCTCCTGGTGTCGTGGGTTCGATTCCCATCGTCCACCCCATATTCCAAGGCGCCAGGCACCCAGCCTGGCGCTTTCGTTTCTCTTGTCGGGGCTTTAGCCACGCGGATGTGGTGGAATTGGTAGACACACTGGATTTAGGTTCCAGCGCCGCAAGGCGTAAGAGTTCGAGTCTCTTCATCCGCACCACCTTACAAATCAAGGAGTTACGAGCTTTAAGGGCCTCTCTCCTTGATGCACTGGTAATTCAGCGTAGCGAGAACGTGACATACCATTCTCACGGTCCAGAACCGCTACAGCATCCCGAACACGGGCCGGCGCAAGGTGGGCATAGCGCTCTGTCATCGTAACCGTGCTGTGGCCCAGCAAGTCTCGCACCTCCGAAAGCGGAACGCCTGCACTAATAAGGTGCGCCGCGCAGGTGTGCCTCAAATCGTGAATCATGAAGTCGGTGATGCCGGCTTTTTGACATGCTTTCTCGAAGCCTACCCGCACACTGACCGCTCGCTCTCCGCTCGGCCGGCAAAATACCCATGGGCTCGCCGGGCAGTGCTTTGCCCGGAATGCCATCCTGCTCTTGAGCGCAGATAGGGCGCCCTCGTTGATCGGTATCGATCGGCGCTTGCCGGCCTTCGTGTGCTGCCCCTCTAGATAGATCAGCCTGTTATGCAGATCCACTCGCCGCCATTCGAGGCCGAGCATTTCCCCCTTCCTGCACCCGGTATTGACCGCCAGGCGGATGAAGTCCTCAAGGTTGTCGCCGTACTTCAGCATTCGTGCCTCCCTGCACAGCGCCTCAATCTCTGCCCGTGTGATCCAGCGCACCCTGCCTTCCGGCTCCCTTGCCTTCCTTCCTTTCACCGGGTTCGGCAATCCCCACTCGTACTCCACGTTGCACCAGTTGATGGCCGCAGACAGCGCTGACAACTCACGATTGATGGTGGCTGCCGAGGCCCCGGCCTCCATACGTTTGCTGGTATATTCTCGGATCTGCTGGCCACTCAGATCGTTCATGATCTTTCCGGCAAAGGCCTCCCGCAGATGCTTTACCCGATGAGTCGTCGTCTCGTAGCTGCGCTGATGCTGGCGAGCGTGCTGCAGGTACGGGATGATCACCTCCTCGAAGCTCCGGGGCGGATTCACGCCCCATTCCTTTTCCTTCCATGCGTCCGCTCGGGCCTGCTGCTCTAGCGCCTTTGCCGCCGCGTAGTCTTCTGTCCCAGAAGATCGTCTAACGTACTTTCCAGTTGGTAGCTTGTAGCTGACCCACCAGAAAGGTGAGTCGCCTCGTTTGTACGGCATGTGGTGTTCTCCTTCACGCCGCCCGCGGCGCGAATACTAGCAGCGGCTTCATCTTCAAGCATTGCCTCCAGCTTCTCGCGATGGACGCGCAGGCTCCGGCCGCGCATCCGGACTACTGGGATGCGCCCGTCTGCGGCCATGTTGTAGACAGTTCGGCTGCAGACGCTCAGAAGCTCTGCCGCCTGGTCGACAGTCATCAAACTCATGGGCAAAAGTCTCCCTCCCGGCGCGGATTGGCCGGGGAGCGTGGGTGGTTGGGGTTACGCGGTTTTGCGGTAGCGGGCGCCCTTGTACTCGGGGCGCGGATCGTATGCTGGCTCAGAAATGACGTTTGCCAGGATGCGCCGCCAGCTCTCTGCGTTATTCGGCACGACTGGCCCGACATCGTTGTCGATCTCGCCAGGCATGGGATGAATTGCGATCTGATCCAGCACATCGCACGGGACCGCGACAGTGCTGCAGCCGTTGTTGTAGTAATCAAGCTCCGCACGCACGTCGAGCTCGTAATATTTCCCGGCCCAGATCAGCGGAAATGCGTAGCCGGCGTTGTCTGGGCGCCAGACGGTGATGTACCGGTGCAGGCGAAGCGTGTGCTTCAGGCTGACTATGTAGAACTGCCTTTCTTCAGGCATGACTCTCTCCGCGCCGCCCGTTGGCAGCGTTGGTAAGTGGGTATGGGGTGAGGGGTTAGCTGGCCTGGGCGTACCGCCGGCCGAAGTAGATCCAGCGGCCGAGCTTGAACTCGGCGCGCTCTTCTTTGCTCAGCCAGCGCTGCCCGATTGCCGGGCAGCGCGTGCAGCGGATGTGGCCGGGGCTGCTGAATACCCAGTCGTGTTGGCAGGTCATCGGCTATCCAGCACTGAGGCCTTCAGCTCTTTCAGTTCGTCTCCGGCTTCTTTCAGCCGCACATGCAGCCGCTCGACCTCGGCGTGCATAGCGCGAATGTCGGTGATCGCGTCGCACATCAGATTGTATGCCGCCGTGCTGCTCGTCTCACCGCTTGCAACACGCAGCATCAGGTAGAGCGGATCGACAGCGGCCCATGCCTCCAGCGTCCTTGTCAGCTTCATGCGCCACCCCCTGCCAGCATGGCGCGAAGCTCGTCTATGGCATCCCAGTGATCGTCATGCGCGTGAGTTCTTGCCAGCCGCTCCAGCAGCTCACGCGACACCCTCACCACCTCCTGCTGCTCGGCCTGCTCCGGCGCTGCGGTGTCGCCGGGGGTGGGGGGTAGAGGCATCCAGTGTGTTACTGCCGGCCCCAAAAGCCCGATCATCTCCCGGTGCTCGTCTTGCCAGCGCTCGATGTCTTCCAAGTACTCCCCAGAACACCAAACCGCGACACCAGTCCATATCCCGTTGTGTGCCAGCACGGGGGTGTCCGGCTCTGGGAGCCTCTCACTCACCGGCACCCAATCAGATTTCATGATTCCTCCGTGTATCCAGGGTACCAAATACCCGATTCCATCTGGGCCGCGTGGCGACGCGCACGGCCGGGGTACTGTTCCGCCCATAGAGACTTCAACATGCTTTGAGACGCCTTGGAGAACTGCCCGTTGGCAGCGTACTTGAGAGTGGTCTTGAACTTGGCCAGACCTTCCACACCAAGCTGGTACGCCATGCTGACCAGCACCGCCTGCCGGGCATTGACTGTGAACGGTCTGGAAAGCAGGTCATTGCACGAGTACCACGCAGGGGCGAAGCGCGAATCGTTACAGAGCTTACGCGACAGTTGGCCGGCAAGGTCGTCCAACCACGTCAGCGCCGTATCCTTGGGCAGCACGAAATCATAGTACTTAGCCAACTCCTCCTCGGTGCACTTGATATTGGCTAACCGGAATTCGTATCCAATGGTCGGGTAGCCCAGGCTGTCGAGGTACGCCTCGGAACGAAACTCCTCTTCGTAAGCGAGCATTTGCAACGCGAAACTCATTACAGCAGCTCCTTGAGCGCGGCGGCGGGTTTTACCTGTAGGCACTCTTGTTCAATTAGCATGCTCAACCCTCACAGTGTGGGCATTTCAGTTTGCCGGATATGATCGACCCTTCCCACGCGAGCGGCGATCCGCACAGCCGGCATTCATTGCCGCTGCTCCAGCCCTCGGGCTTATCCAGTTCGAACTTCTTTGCCGCTACCCTGTCCGTACCGCTCACTCTCAGCCCCACGCATTCACCCGTGAACTGCGCTGGCCATTCAACTACCGGGGCACCGTCGGCGGTTACACGCCTACACCACAGCCGTACTGCGCCATCCGTCGATATCAGCTCACTGTAGGGGCTGTACCTGTTGTTGTACTGATAGACCCGCTGGCGTTCTGCCTCGTCCTTGAACAGCGGGAAGCGCCAGTACAGATTGGGGTAGTGGGTCATAGCTTTCTCCAGGCAAAGCGCCCCCGTGCCGCGCAGCAGCAGGGGTGGGGATAGGGGGGTTAAGCAGGGAGGCGAGGCCTTACGCAACGCGCTCCCACGTCTCGCGGTTCGCCAGCTCGTCAAGCCGGCGCTGCTGGGTGTGGCCTACGATGTCGCGCAGCCAGACTGCGCCTCCGATCTCAAGCTCAATCTCCCAGCAGACACCAGTGTTCTTGTTCCGGTAGACACGGCCGTTCGGCGGCGGTATTTCCTCGATGTAGGTCATGGCCTCACTCCCGCCTTCCTGCGCATGTGCTTGCGCTTCAGTACAGTCTCCGGGTCGATCTTGCTGCGGCGCGGTGGCATGGGCTTTTGCTCGTAGCCGGGCAGTTCGATCACTGACCCGCCGGCCTTGGCGTGCTGGTCAATCAGACGGGCAAGCCGCTGCCTTTCCGCCTCTTTGCTGTGCAGAGTGTTGATTGCGTCGTACATGGGATATCCGGGGCCGGTCAGCGCCGGCGGCTGTTGGTGGCTACTGTTCCCAGCGGGGCCGATTCATGGCTTGGCGCCGCTTTGAGCAGAGGCGATGGCTCCCTTTGTTGCGGGGCTTTCCGCACAGATCGCAGATGCAATCAAGGTCGAGGCGGAGAAGAGGAAGTGCGCTGGGTGTGGTTGTGCGGCGTAGGGCGGTCATGCCGACTGCTCCTGAGTCGCTGCATTTAGGGCTTTGTTTAGGTCGGTCGATTCGCCTTCAGTCGGCTTCACTGCGAAGAAGTCGGCCAGCCCTGCCTGCCCATTTTTGATGCTGTTGTAGACCCCGCGCAATTCGGCAATTTCATCCGGCAGAATCTCGTCAAGGCTCTTGTTGACGTAAGCTCGCAGGTGTCGCTCGGTCACGCCAAGTTTGTTGAATGCGTCGACCAGGGCGCGTACTCGGTCAGCCAAGGGCACGCTGGTATCCCCTGCCAGCGTCTTTCGGCACTGGTTAACCGCAGCCTCGACTAGGTCAGGCGGCAGGATGGCAAGAAGGCGGGCGCGGAGGCGGCGGCCACCCATGTTGGCAGTGATCTCGTAGATGTCTCGCTCGTCTGTGAGCACTTGGGCGCCGCCTTTCTTGTCGCGCAGGTGGCGGACGGTGAACTTCTGAGATGAATAGGTGTTCGTCTCCAGGTCCCAGGCGTAAGCCTCCATTTCGCTGTTGCCCTGCTGACGGCTTAGCTCGCGGATGCCGTATTCGATATTTCCCCAGCACCTGGCCAGTTCCTCGGCTAGTCGGATGGATGGGCCTGAAACGGTCTGTCCACCGCGCGGATAGGCGTATTCACCGGAGGCGGCTAGGGTTGGGCGACTGCAGGAGTTCATGATCTTGCTGTAAGCCAGCGCTTCGTCTCGCGGGAATCGCTTGGCCAGCAGCAATTTGCCCTGTGCCTCGGTGACGGCGCGGCTCTGCTCGATGTTGACCGTGCCGTGATTTACGTGCTCGGCCATGCCCTTCGGGGCAAACGGGTTTGGCAAGTCGGTGCTCATATGCGCTCCTTCGCCCAGTAGGGCAGGGAAAGGGTTTCGATGGCTGGCCACTCGTTGCTGCGCAGGCAGTCGGCGTAGGTGGCGAGATCCTTGATGTAGGTTTGGCGCCCGGCTTCCTTGGCCTCGCTGTCCATGGTGAACAGGCGGACTGGGTACTTCCCGCAGTCGATGCTTGTGCTCACGACCAGGAACACGAAGCCGGCCGGCTGCTCGCCGAACTCTGCCGCGTAGCCGTCGCTGTAGAAGGCGTCCTGAACGTGGTAGCGGTACTCGTGGAAGTAGCGGATGAAGCGCGACATGTCGGCGGTGGTCTTGAGGTCCATCAGCCAGCCGAGGGCTGGGATGGCTTTGTCCGGCCTGCAGCGGCACAGAACCCCCTCGCGCAGGTCTTTCCAGTAGATGCTGGCCTCCACGTCGCCGACGGTTTCGATCAGCCAGCGCGCGTGCGGGTGGGCCATCACACTCTCGCGAATAAGTTGGAGCTGCTTGCCCTGGTCGGCGGTTAGCACAACCTGGCCCTCACTGAGGGTAGCCTCGAAGGCTTCCCAGGCCTCCTTGCCCGCCTTTGTGTTGCGCGGCGCGTTGGCCGGGCCGATGGCGTACTGTTCAGCGAAGCGCTTGGGCTCCAGCAGGAAAGCGTGCGCGGCGTCCCCGAAATCGAGCGCCTTGGATTTGTCCAGATCTTCCGGCGCCGCCTTGTTCCACTGGAACAGCGCCGGGGCCTTGGCGATGAGATCGAGCTGGCTTTTGGAAATACCTTCCCCGCCGTGGTACGCCTCATTGCTAAGGTCACGGTAGTACCCGGGGCCGATTGGCTCGGCTACTGCAGTCATGTCTTTCTCCCGCGCACGCCAATCCCTGCGTCGTGCGCATATTGTGAGTTGAAGGGGGTTCAGCGGATCGGTCGGGCGGTGAAGTAGCTACCCATGGCGCAACTCCTTCAGGATCTTGTGTTGGGTACTAATTGCGAAGCGGCGCCGGATGGCCGCAATCCAGCGGCGGAAGCGTTTGGTGCGCAGGCGGGCCAGTGTGACGACAGGGTTGCGGGCCGGGTAGAGCAGGTGCCAAGCGCCGTTGCGCCATTCAATGTGAATGGGCTGCTCTGTGTGACCGTCATTCAGAGCGAGGGCCTTGGCCTTTTTGATTGTGTAATCTGAGTATTGGCGTTTCATCAGTCGTAGTCCTCTTCACTCAAGCGCCGGCAGTAGTCATCTGCCTTCTTAGCCAGCATGCGTTCTGCCAGGTCGCGCAGCGGCTGGATTTTCTTGTCGCGGGTTCCGCCGAGAAATTGGTTTGCGGTGATGAACAGCGGGTGCGTGTCGTTCTTGAGGATTTCCGCGAGCATGATCGCAAGCAGGCGTCCGTTCATGTTCCAGTCGATGCTCGGAATTACTTCGGTATCGAGGGCGTCGACGAGCTGCTCGTTTGTGATCTCCTCGACAGTGAGCCCCTGGACGAGCGATGCGGCGTTCTCATGCAGCCATTCCCGGCCTTCCTTGGTCTCTATCCAGCGGTCCGGCTCGGCCGGCGGTTCCATGTTGTCCCAAGCGAATTGCCCGGCGCTGAGCGCGCGCCGATTGCGCAGTTCGAGCGATGCCATGTTCAGCGCCTCCCGCCAAGCTTGAGGCCGGTCGAGCCGGGGATAGGCTCAACGATGCGCCAGGCGTCTCCCGGCTCGACGCGGGCAGGCCCTACGTGGCGCACCTCTGTGCCGTCGGGCAGTTCAATGATGACGATCGGCTCTTCCAGTACCACGCCGCTGGTGTTGATAGCGGTGGCTACGGCCCATTTGTCGTGGGCCGTCTTAACGTCGGTGCGCAGGTTGCGCACAGTTACGTCGGGGGCGGGCAACTCGGCGCCATGCGCCTCGTGAGCGGCCATTGCGCCGGCGGCAAGGATGAGCAGAGTCGCGGTCGCGGCGACGCCTGCCGATTGCAGCATGTCGATGATTTTCATGATGTGGGTCTCGTTTTTGGGTCGTGGGTTTGGTGTCGCGCGCGCATGGGGAAACCGCCTCTGAGGGGAGGTGGCTTTCCGATGTGGGCGGGATGGGTGGGTGGCCGGTTACGCCGACCAGGCGGTCGCTTTCTCGCCAGCGGCGCGACTGCCGCCACGCATGAGGCGTCCGATATTCACGGCTACCCTGGCTTGCCGTTTACTCGAACGAGAGCGCGCTTTGAGCCGGGTGTTTGCGCACCTGCTCTGCAGCGGTTAGCACACTGCGCTAACGCTCACGCATGCCGAACGGCCACGGTGTTCTGTGTAGAGCTGCATCGGTGGAGTGGTCTGGCCTTCGGACCGGTGCCAGACCACTACTGGATTTGCGTTGTCCTTCCGTCGTACCTGTGTACTTCTCCGTTCTTCCCAATTTGCACGACAGCATCGCTGTGTTGCTTCAGGGCGCGCTTCACGGCCAGCTCAGCACTCCTGCGGTACTCGTCGAACTCTGCCTGCAGCGCCGCGTACCTCTTCTTCAATTCGTCTTCTATGCTGGACGCTTGCTCGTCCCATCCGGGGCGGTAGAAAGCCATGCATTCGTTCTCGACGTACACGGCTATATCCTCAGCAATTGCCTTGATCTGTTCAGGGGTAGCTGTTATGCCGTTCTCGTCGAAGGAATACGAAAGGCCTTCCTTGTAGTAGGAAGTTTTCGAATGGCTCATCTCTATTCATCCTGCTACTTTGTGCGGATGCCGGCGGCGTGGATGGCGGCGTGCCAAATATCCCACGCGAATTGCGCGTGCTCGCACTTGTATATATCGCCAATGCGCCGCAGGTCGTATCCATCCCCATGTTCGGATCTCGCTTTTCTGTACGCTGCCTCGAACTCCCCGTGCATCTTGTCTTGTTCCATGTCTCTCTCCTGTGGGCGCCCCGTTTCCAGGGCGCAGCGTCATTATTGTCAGGCTGCGGCCGGCTCTTCGCCGGGCTTCTTTGCTGCCCCCGGAACCGCTGGCGAGGTCTCGACGATCTGCTTGAGTATCGGCTTCCAGGTCTGCCACCAGTCCAACGCCCGCGAATCCATCCGGTCTATTTCCGCGTCGCCGAAGTCCCACCATTGCTCAATCCGATGTAGCTGGCACCCGATCTGCATGTGCGTCGCCGTGTATGTGACCGGCCACAGATCGCACTGGATGGACTTGATCTCGGCGCCGTTGCCGCTAACTCCCCAGAGCGAGGCAATTTCGGCCAGGTATGCACCGCTCAGGTTGGCCCCGCGCAGGTTGGCATCGCTCAGGTTGGCCCTGCTCATGTCGGCCCCGCTCATGTCGGACCCGCGCAGGTTGGCCCCGCTCATGTCGGCCCCGCTCATGTCGGCCCCGCTCATGTCGGCCCCGCTCATGTTGGCCCCGCTCATGTTGGCCCCGCGCAGCTTGGCTAAGCTCAGGTCGGCCACGCGCAGGTTGGCATCGCTCAGGTAGGCCCCGCGCAGGTCGGCATCGCGCAGGTAGGCCCCGCGCAGGTTGGCCAAGCTCATGTCGGCCACGCGCAGGTCGGCATCGCGCAGGTAGGCCCCGCGCAGGTCTGCCAAGCTCAGGTAGGCCCCGCTCATGTCGGCCCGAGCCCCGCCTTCCTCATAGGCCAGCCATTTCCGATGCTTTTCGATGATCTCGGCGAGGTCTGCTGCTGTGTAGGTTTTCATGCGGTGTCCTTGGTCGGTTGGTTTCCCCGGTTGTCCCGCTGCTGATTGCAGGCGCACCGTTGCCAGTGCGCCATGCTGCTTGGCGGATTACTTGCCAGGGTTGAATGTGCCGAGGGTTAGGGTTGCGGCGTCGCCGATCTCGCTGGCCAGGACAGCCTTGAACTCGTGGGCGATTTTTTCGCGGGTCTGTTCCTCGCCGACCCAACGGGGCTTGAGCACGGGTTTTTCGCCGCCGGTGAGGATCGACAGGCGCAGGGTGATGACGCGCTTGCCGAGGCCTTCATAGGGGATGCAGGTGAAGTGCAGGGCGCCCGGCAAGGTTTCCTGGCTCTTGGCCTCGATGGCATCCATTGCGCTGCGCTGGGCGGCGAAGTTCGCCTCGACGTGGGTGCGTTCGCTGGCGGACTTGATAGTGATGTTGCGCACGGCGGCGATGGCCTGGACGGTGCTCATCTGCTCGCCGGCTTCGCTCTCGGCCTCGATGTTGGCGTGCCAGTCCTCCATCCATTCGGCCAGGGCCTTCTGGCTGAGCGGCTCGCCGGCGATCGCCTGCACGGCGAAGTAGGCGGCGGTTGGCTTGAGGGTCAGGGTGGCGGTGTCGTCGGCGTGTCCTGGGCTGGTTTCGTCGCCCAGGTTGAAGAAGGCGACGCAGCGCATGGCATCCTGGTCGACGAAGCCCTTGGCAGGGTCAAGGCCGCGACGGTCGATCACGTAGCCGGCGAAGTCGGCCAGGCTGGTAGTGCTCAGGGCGCCGCGAAAGCGGGAGCGACCGACTTGATACTTCTCCATATCGACCACGGAGAAGGAGCCCGGAAGGATAGCCACGGGGGTGTAGGTTTCCGGGGTTCCGCAAGCAGCGACAACGGCGTTGTCGAGGATGATCTGCAGTGCTTCTTTACTGAGAGGCATGATGTGTTCCTAGTGGCTTTGCGTGGGGTTAGCGCGGCAGGACAGGGGCCTGGTCGCGGTTGAACAGTTGCGCTGTCGGGTCGGTCTGGAACAGTTCGAGCCCGTTGGCGGTGACGTACATCGGGGTGTCAAGGGTGGTGTCCTCGCGGCGCTTGCCGCGCTTGGTAGGCTCGATGTAGTCCAGGGTGTGGGTGATGGCGACCTGGTTGCTTTCGCCGATGCGCTTCATCTTGAACTTGAGGGTGACTTCGCCCTGCTTGTTATGCTCGACGACGCCGGCGGCGACGGCAGACAGGGCGGTGCCGACCTGCTGGGTGAAGACGGAGGCGTTCAGCGAGTTGATGAACTCGGCAACGTCGGTGGGTTTCATGCTCCGGTTTCCTTCTGCTTGTGGTTTCCCTGATGCCCCTCGCGAGAAGGGCATCGAGGAAACTGTCGTCTTGCACAGGATACGGTCGCTCATCCGCTGAGGCTTTCACGGGGTCCCGGGAGCATGCCTCTGTCGGCTGTCCCGTTACTCGCCTCAACACGCCTTTCCGGCATGTCCTCGCTTGAGTGTCCTGCGCCCAGCACCGGCATATGGCCGGCTACTGCCTGCCGCTGCCCGGCAGGTGCGCTGGCTATGCATCGGCCAGCTCGGCGTTCTCGATTGTGTAAAGAGCGTTCCCGGCGAACCGGAGGCATCGCTGCCTGGCGAGGCGCTGCGTGCGCTTCGATGGGGTAAATATGAACCATAAGTACAAATCAGGTCAAGAACCAAAAGTACAAATTTCTCGCGAACACAAAAAGCCATCGCTCTGGACCTCTGCGCGGCAAATGGCTACTGTATTTACATACAGTAAAAGGAGCGGCATATGGCCAAGAGGAAAGCCCAGCAGCAGCCCCAGGAACTCACCCCGCTGGAGAGGTTGGGGCTACGGGTGTCGTCGATGATCAACGCGCCGAAGGCGCAGCTCGAGCGCCGGGTGACGATTCACCGGCTGGACACAGATTCGGATGAGGCGTGGGAAGGGGTGATGGAGCTGCTGGCCGAGACGGATGGCCTGGGGATGGTCGTCAATGAGGACGGCAGCGTGACGCTGAGATGGGAGCGCGCGGCGGACGACGAGTCACCGGAGGGCGATAAGGAGGAGTTCGAGGCGCCAGGCAGGGAAGAAGCTCAATTCTGATGGGGCTGCTCGGGGAGGGCAGAGACGAAAAGCCCCGCGCGGGGCGGGGCTTTGGTCAGTGGGCGTGCGCTTTGCGTGAATCGCGTGATGACAGCGTAGCGGCAATGACCCGGTAAACTGTCATTGGATTGGGGATGCTTTTCAGGCGATCCAGCAGCAACCCTATCGGGGCCAGAATGGCGATTGCCGCAAAGACTACGTACATGCAGAACATAGAGGTTAGTGGGTTGCGCACGATACACATCTTGATCAGGCAGTCCATGATCTCGTTGTGTGCGGCAGATCTATTGGAAACTTCAGACGCAACTTTCCCGCCGCTCTTCGACAGGATGGCCATGGCCAATACCACTGGGCTGGCAAGCGCCATCAGCGGCATGAAAATCCAGATGCGAGACGCCGCGTAGCTCCAGTGGATGCTGTCTTTCTCCTGCTCTGAGGCGGAGTCGTCAGCATAGAATGCCTCGATGAGCGGCACGACCCTGGATTGCAGCTTGAGCGCTGCACTCCTGCAGAAAGACCAGTACGCGATCAGCAATACGGCGGCCGCAGAACCAAGAATAGCGTTGGCAATCATTCCTCACACCCCTCTACCTGCGCTTGACGCTCCTTGTAGCGCCTTCTGGCGCCCGCTTCTCTGCGATCAAGGTCGCGTTCTTGGCGATTGCCCCAAGTATGGACCAGATAGAACGGGAAAAGAACCGCCATGGCCATGACAAACCAGGCCAGCACGGGCGATTTGTCCCAGATCACAACGAACAGGCGCCCGATTGAGTCTATGGAGTCAGGGATGAATGCAAGCCATCCCCCTGGTTTCTCTACCAAACTACGGTTCTCCCATTGATTACATCCCGACCTTGCTCGGCGGGCAGGCGGCTATCAGAGCAGGCTGCAATCGTCAGACACGGGGATCTTTGCCACGTCCCCGCGCCCCGTACAGAGCAGGACAACTTTATGTCCCTTTTTCAAGTTGGCCAGACTTTCTAAGTCGGACTTATCAAATTCGAATTTAGGCTCCATGAATTGATTAATTCCACCGCGTAAAACAAGGTACGGGTCGCCCATAAAATCCGTATTTATATCAGTCACAACGCCAGTAACTTTGAATCGTTTTCCCTTGAATTGAGCATCGGCGGCAACAGTGTTTTCGTGATACGCAGACGCCAAAGTATGCGCGCTGATTAGTGGCATATCTGCAATAGCCTGCCTTTCTGCTGCAATCTTCGCCTCGCGCCTGGCGGCCTCTGCCTCACGCTCTGCGATTTCTGCCTTGCGCCTCTCCTCAGCCCGTTGCGCTTTTTGTTGCGCTTGCTCTGCGTCAAAAGCGGCCCGCTCTTCGGGGGTTTGCAGTGCGCGTATTACAGCTCCAATAGCAATAAGCACACAAAAGACGATTCCTGTCCATTTGAATACCGACTTAACGAACTTCATGGTTACTCCTGTAATGTTGCTCGACTTAAAACTTAGCAGTCCTGTTACTAAAGCTTCTTCGCATTCCATACCAGCAGGACGCGGGCCTGGATGTAGGTGTCGTCGATCCGGATCATCCGGTCCTTGTGATTCGGATTGTCCGAGATCATCTCGAAATGCTCCGCGTCGGCCACCTGCAGGCGCTTGGTGTAGAAATGGCCTTGCCAGACGAATGAGTAGATCCCGTCACCCTCGAACTCACGGATGCTCACATCGACGATCATTGGGTCCAGGTGCTGGATTGTGGGTGCCATGGACTGGCCGTAGCCGGTCAGCATCTTGAGGTGGGCTGGGTCTTTGTAGATGACGCCCAGCTCCTGCAAGTGCTGCTTGCTGACGACCAGATCCGGCATGATCTCGGGGTAGTCCGGGACCAGTTGCCCGCTGCCTAGGGCTGTCCGGACGTCGTAGTGCGCGATACGAATCGCGTCACCGGCGGGAGCAGGGGGCAAGAAGTCGGCGATGATGACGTTGTTTTGCGGTCCGGCTGATGGCTCTGACTCGGCCAGGGAGTCACCGACGGCATCGACGATCTGCTTTCGAATAGCCGCACTCAATCCCTTCCCGTGCTTTTGCAGCATCTCCAGCACCTTGGCCGCAGCGATTTCCTTGTGATTCTCGGCTGCAGGTACGAGCGGGCCTGGCTCGGCGTTCGCCTCATTGCTTGCGTCGCCAGGAAGCATCTCCCCCTCGCCATACTGAAGCCACTGGATGTTGACATGAAGCTCATCCGCGATCGCTTGCATGTTGGCCCGCCCAGGCATGGCTTCTCCATTCAGCCATTTGCTGGCGGCCTTAGGGGTTTTCCCTGTGATTTCCGCAAGGCGAGAGCCGGCCCCCCAATCTGCAATCCCTGATTTTGCAAGGGTTTGCTTGAGGCGCTTCACGAACTCTCTGCGTATTTCTTCCGGTTGAACCATAGGTTCATTTTTGCACGTGCTTGCATGTACTTTCAGTACCGGCATAATATGTACCGTAAGTTCAAATTTATGGCTTGGAGGCGCCTATGAGCGCGCTTAGAGAAGCGATCAGCAAGATCGATGGTGTGGCAAATGCCGCGTCCATCTGCGGGGTGAGTCAGCGGGCCATTTACAAGTGGCTTACCGCCGGGGCTCTGCCACGCACCGAATACACCGGCGAAACCGACTACGCAGTTCGCCTAGCAGCCGCTGCTGCCGAGCGTGGAAATCCATTTGAGGCCGCCTGGCTTTTGGCCGAATCGGCACCAAAGCGCACAGCCGCCTAACCCCTTCCCCGACAAGGAAATCCCCATGTCCTACGACAACCCCAGTCACAAACGTGACCAGATCATCAAGACCCGCTGGAGGCGCGACGAAATCCGAGAGCTTCGCCGGGAGGCGGCCATGGCCGGCATGCAGCTGGCCACCTACCTGCGCGAGCTATCGCAAGCCGCCCGCTCCATGGGGGCAGCTCAATACATCCGCGAGCAGAACGGCCTCGATGAACAACAGCGTACGACGGCCTGAAGGCCCTATGTGGGGGCCAAATGTCCGAGATCACGGTGTTCGAGATGCTTGCGCCAGAGGCCCAGGCAGAAGTGATGGCGTTGGCCAAGGACCTTGGGTGGGCCTTGGAAGACGCAGCAATTGAATACCTGCGAGTCGGCCGCTCTATGGCGACGGTTCGCAGCCTTGAGCAGATGAGGCGCAAGGCGCCAGTGCTCAATTTGGCGGGCCACAAAGAGGCCCTCAAAGGTTCACGCGGAAACCAGAACGAACCTAGCAAGCAGAAGGGGTGAGAAGTGACAGACACAAGAGAAGTTACGGAATACGAGGCCAATGCGCTCAAGGAAATCCTGATTCGAGCGCTGCCTGGTTCCGATCAGAACGAAATGACGGCCATTGCCGTTGAGTGCGCAATGGCCGTCAAGGCAGCGTTTGATGCGCTCTTAAAAGAGCCTGCCTCTACCTAAGGGGAGTCGAGTAACAGAAGAGCTGCCGAGACTAACGGTTTCAGACATGTCAGGCCTCCTAGACCTTTCGTTTGGTGTGGAAACAAAACGATATCACGGAAGGCCTGGCACCAAATCCAGGCAACAAAAAACCCCGGATCAGCATGGCGGCCACCGGGGTTCTGTTGACGCGGCAATTTGGACTAGCAATCAACGAGGTGAATTGTGACCAACATCGTTTCACTACGCAACACCGGGGGGTATACCCGGATGGACAACGAGCTGTACGAGGCGCTGATCGGGGCCGATCTGTCCGGGCGCGAGCTGCGTGTCGCCCTGGCGGTTCATCGGCTGACTGCTGGCTTCAACAAGAAATCCGTCAAAGTCGCCGCGCTGTACATCGCAAAGATGATGTACCGCGACGACGAGAAGGCCAAAGCAGAGCGCGCAAACGTATCCAGGGCGATCAATTCGCTGATCCGTCAAAGGGTTCTGTTCCGCGATGGTGGCAGCCGAGATCCGATCACTTTCATGCCGGTATCCGAGTGGAAAATCGATGATAAATCCACCGTGTTGAAATCTACACACTGTGTAGAAAAGGTACCTGCCAGTGTGTTGAAAATTACACACATAAAAGACAGTAAAGACAATACAACTACTGACGTAGTTGTTAGCGCGCCCGCCGAGCAGCCCGCTCATGCCGTGGCCGAGAAGCCGGCGGAAAAGCCCAAGGCTAAGCGCAACACATTCACCCTGTCCAACCTGCTTGCCGACAACCCGTATGGAGTATCGGAGCAAGTCCTGTCCGACTGGCTGGCCTGCCGCGAGAAGCTGCGCGCAGCCGTGACTGTCACAGTCTGGAAGCGAGTCAACGCCGAGCTTGCGAAGTGCGTGGCCGCAGGCATCGCCGCTGATGATGCCCTTGCCGAGGCCCAGGAAGCCGGATGGCGTGGCTTCAAGTGCGAGTGGCTGCTGAACCGCAATCGCTCCAGCCAACCCCGTAGCGCCGGCCCCGACTTCCACAGCGGCGACACATCCTGGGCCAACGACTTGGGGCCGCTGTGATGAAACAGGCCGTCGAAATCGCAAAGCAGGTTACCCCGCAGCAGGTTCAGATCGGCCCCAAGACTGCGCCGCGCCAGATCGACAAGGGAACGGCGACTGTCGTGAATGCGCTGTTCTCCGAGCTGCAATCCATCTTCCCGGCCTGGCGTCAGGCCTGGCCCAACGACAAGGCGCTGGAGTCTGCCAAGAAGACTTGGATCAAGGGCTTCATGGCGGCAGGCATCAACCGGATTGAGCAGATCAAGTTTGGGGTCGAGCGGTGCCGCCAATCCGGCGCCGACTTCGCTCCGAGCGTTGGAAAGTTCGTAGCTTGGTGCCAGCCGACTCCGGAAATGCTGGGCCTCCCGTGCGCTGACCGGGCCTACCGTGAGGCCTGCGCAAACGCCCACCCGGCAGCCAGCCGTGACTGGAGCCACCCGGCCGTGCACCACGCCGCATGCGAGACAGGCTTCTACGAGCTGAGCAGCCTGCCAGAGGAGCGCAGCCGCAAGCTGTTCGAGCGCAACTATGCCGCAACCGTCAGCATGGTCCTGGCCGGCGAGCCGCTACGGGAGATTCCGAAGGCTCTGCCGGAGAGGGTATCAGTCTGCACACCGGAAGTAGGCCGCAGCGCCCTGGCTGGCCTGCGTAACGCACTGAAGAAGGAGGCCAGAGCATGAGCAAACTGAACAAGCGTGAGCTGCAAATGCTGGAGTGGGTATGGGTTGCCGAGATCAAAGGCCGGCTGCCGCTACAGACCAACTCCAAGGTGGCCGAGAAGCTGTTCCTCGACGGGCTGCTGATCCGCGGCTCAATCGTGATTAGCGGCGCCCGCGTTGAGGGCTACTGGCTGAGCCATGCCGGCCGCCTGAGCTACTGCATGAACTGTGACGATTTCGAGGAGTCCCGCAATGCGTAAGCACCTCAAAGCCTTGTGGCGCGCCCACATCGTCGACGACAAGCCGCTGGAAGTCACCAGGGCTAGGCCGAAGCTCTCCGAGATGCGTTTCGGCGAGCTGATGCAGAGCCTCAAGAAAGGCGTCGACATCGAGGATCTGAGGAGGGCGGAGCGTGGCTGATATCGAGAACTTGAAGCGCAAGCGGCTGCTGAGCCCTCTCCGTCATGAACACGACAACGACGCAGAGCGCATTGAGTCGACCGCGCGTGCTGTTTACGAGCAGTGGGCCGATCAGCCCGGCTTTGTGCCGTGGGTCCCCGGCGGGAATTCGCTCAAGCAGGACGACGCCCGCAGGATTGCCCGTGCAGAAATCGACACCGCGATGGGTAAGGAGGCTGGCGGGCATTCTGCCGAAAATCAGGCTGAAGCCCGTGTAAATACTGGGTCTGAGCTGGCGGGCAAGGGAGTGAAGGCTGATGGCTGACCGGATCAGCGTCAACAGCGCGTCCAAGCTCTCAGAGGCGATCACCAGGCTGACAAACGCCTACCGCGAGCACAAATTCGTCGTGGTGTCTTTGCGGCCCGGGAAAGATCGCACACTCGATCAGAACGCCCTGTGGTTCTCCCTGTACCAGCGCATCGCCCACATGACGCAGATCGGCGAGGTCGAGGACGCCCGGCGCTACTGCAAGCTCCATTTCGGCGTGCCGGTCATGCGCCGCGACTGCGCCGAGTTTCGCGACGGCTGGAACCGGATGTTCCTGCATCTGGACTACGAGCAGAAATTGCACCTGATGGGCGAGTGCTCGCTGTTCGGGCCGGATGGATTCCCGGTCACGCGCTTGTTCAGTCGGGCTCAGGGTGTCGAGTACACGGATCGCATCGTGGCCGAATTCTCCGGGCGAGGCGTGGTGTTCAGCGACCTGCTCAGCGAGGAATCCGCCTGATGCTCCGCCAACGCCAGCCCGTCTATCGCTCCAGCAAGTGGCTGGCAGCGGTCCGCAAGATCGAAAACTGCGTGCTCTGCGGCGCCTATGGCGTGCAGGCCGCGCACCGCAACTTTGGAAAATCCATGAGCCAGAAAACTGATGACTGCCTGACGGCCGCATTGTGCCTGTCGTGTCATTCGGCCATCGATAACGGTAAAGACATGACCCGCGAAGAGCGCCGGGCGATTTTGGATAAGGCCATCTGCGACACGCTGGCCCAACTGGCCCGCATGGGGCTGATCGAGGTGAAGACGTGAAAATCTCCCCCATCGACATACGGGCACTCAACGGCGATGAAGACGACTACCGACTCATTGAACTTGGCCTTATTGCCGCCGGAGATGCGAGAGCAGATCGAGGCGCACAAAGCCGAGTGCCTGGAGCTGTACAGGGCCGCACTGGATCTGGCCAGCAGGATCTACCTGCAGCGCCGGGACAAAGGGAAGAGGTGGCGGATGTGGGCGGAGAGGGAACTTGCAGCGCACCCGGAGTTGGAGAAGGAGGCGCGGGCGAAGCTGAACAGGCTGATGAAGGGGGCGGGCAGTGACCACGGCCATTCCGACTGAGCACATCGAGCAGGTAGCACTGATCAGCTGGTTCGACCTGCAGTACCCGGTGCTCCGCGGCCGGCTGGCGGCGATCCCGAACGGCGGCGCAAGGCGCAAGGCAGTCGCCGGGAAGCTCAAGGCCGAAGGGGTTAGGAAGGGCTATCCCGATCTGCAGCTGCTGATGCCGCGCGGTGGCTATCACGGCCTGATCATTGAGCTGAAGCGCGTGAAGGGCGGCAGGGTAGAGCCTGAGCAGGCCGACTGGCTCGAGTGGCTGGCTGGGCAGGGCTACATGGCCGTGGTGTGCAAAGGGGCTGATGAGGCCCGCGAGACGATCAAGAGATATCTGGGGGAAGAGGCATGAAACGGCGCGACACAGAGGATTTGCTCCGGCACTGGGGCATGTGGGTTATTCAGGGCTCAGGTGTGGCTGCGTGCCAGGCCAGCACGCTGCCAACACCGATGATTACAGATGACGAGGGGCTGCTGATCGATGGGCTTGTCAGCCGGTTGCGGCGAGGCTACCCGGAGTCCGCAGATGTGCTGCTGTACTACTACACCAGCCAGGATGCAACATTCGTCACGGTGGGCCGCCGGCTTGGATTCAGCGAGGGGAAGGCACGCCAGCTATGTAAAGCCGGTGTTGCATGGATTGATGGCGTGCTGGAGGGCATGTGCCGGGCAGCTTGATATCCGTACGGGAAAACTGTACATTTACAGCTACTTTGCGGTTTTGCCGCCTTACACATAAGCCCAGCCATAGCGCTGGGCTTTTTCGTTTCGGCCCCGCGCGGGGATATCGAGATGCCCAAGATGCCCGAAAAAGACCTGGCCGCCTGGAACGCCTTCATGGCATGGCTTGCCGCTCATCAGCCGCAGATCGGCGCCTTCGCCCTGTCGGCAGCGGTCGGTGGCCTGCGTGTCGTATACGGCGGCGGCAGTCGTCGGCAGATGCTGCTGGAGGCTGCCCTGTGCGGCCTGATGACTTTGGCCGCTATACCGCTGCTCGCTTACTTCGGCCTGCCGCAGAGCATGGCTACCGTAGCCGGCGGCGGCATCGGCTTTATCGGCGTCGAGAAGCTGCGCGACTACTCGGATCGGATCTTCGCGCGGAAGGTGGAAGGACAATGACATGGCGGCAAAGCAGCCCGACTGGGAGGCAATCGAACGCGCCTACCGGGCGGGGCAGCTTTCAGTCCGGGCCATCGCCGCACAGCACGGTATCAACGAGAAGTCCATCCGTAATCGTGCGGCGGCCGGAGGGTGGCAAAGAGACCTAGCCGAACGGGTACGCAAGGAAGTCCGCAACAAGTTGGTCCGCAGTCCGCAGTCCGCAGTCCGCAACCCCTTACGCGCGAGTGCGGAGTGCGGACTTGATGCGCAGATCGTTGAGGAGGCGGCCGAGGAGGGGGCACAGGTAGTTCGGACTCATCGCCGAGATATTCGCAAGGCATCGGATATCGCCGAACTGCTGATGAATGACATGCGGGTGGCCATTCAAAACCGTGAGGCGATCTGCGCGACCATAGAGGCTGAGACAGAACCTGGAATGCGCCAGGCCAGCATGCTCGCTGCAGTATCGCTACCCAGCAACGCAAAGACCCTGTTCCAACTATCGGCGGCGATGAAGAACCTGCAGATCTTGGAGCGCCAGGCATACAACCTCGACGATGAAAGCCCTCCAGATGAAAAGCAGAAGCGTGATACGCCAGAAGAAATCACAGGCGATGCGCTTCGGGCTGAACTTGAGCGAAGAGGACTGCCGACCACTTTTCTGGATGAGTGACGTATGACAGCGCCCGCCGTCAAGCCGCTGTCGACCGCTGATCTTGTCGAAGCTCGAATGCGCGAGCAGGCCCGGCATTCGTTCTGGGCCTTTCGCCAGTACATCAACCCAAAAATCAAAAAGGGCTGGTTCCAGCGCGACGCGGCTCACAACTTGCAGCAGTACGCCATCGACTTGTCTGCCGGGCGCCGGCCAAAGCTGGTGATTCAGGCTCCACCTCAGCATGGCAAGAGCCGGATGATTGTAGAGTTCATCGCTTGGCAGGCTGGCCACTATCCGGACCTGCGGACGATCTACGCATCATTCAGTGAGCGCCTTGGTGTGCGGGCAAATCTGTCCCTGCAGCGGATCTTCGACAGCCCAAGGTATCAACGGCTGTTCCCTGAAACGTCCATCGTGCCTCTGCGGGGCGCACCCGCGACGATGACCGAGACGCGCAGCCGCGAACTTCTGGAATACGTCGGGCGCGAGGGATGCTTCAGAAATACCACGGTACGGGGGTCGATAACCGGCGAGTCGCTGGATCTGGGAGTGATCGACGACCCGGTCAAGGGGCGCGAAGAAGCCGGTAGCCTGACGATCAGGGACAAAACCTGGGACTGGCTGCTCGATGACTTCTTCACACGCTTCAGCGAAGACGCGGGCATGCTCTCAATCCTCACCCGCTGGCACGTAGATGACCCTATCGGCCGACTGATCGCGACGATGCCCGATGTCCGCGTCCTTTCATATAAGGCAGTCGCGACCGAAGACGAGCCGCACCGCAAGGCCGGCGAGCCACTATTCCCCGAGCACAAGTCTCTGGCCTTTCTGCAGGAGCGCAAGCAGGCAATGGGCAGGCCGAACTGGGAGGCCCTGTATCAGCAGTCGCCGTACACCCAGGGCGGCGAAATCATCAAAGGCGAGTGGTTCCGCCGGTACGACGTGGCCCCGCTGATCGAATACCGAATGATTTTCGGCGACACAGCGCAGAAGACCGCCGAGCACAACGACTACTCAGTCTTCCAGTGTTGGGGGCTTGGCAAAGAGGGAGGGCTGTACCTGCTTGACCAGATCCGGGGCAAGTGGGAGGCGCCGGAACTTAAGCGTCGGGCCATCGACTTCTGGAACAAGCACGCGCAGGTAGCGGACCGATCCGCCGGACGGCTCCGCGCCTTCGAGGTTGAGGACAAATCAAGCGGCACCGGCCTCATCCAGGACATCAAGCGCGATGGGCGAATCCCGATCAAGGGCATCCCGCGCGACAAAGACAAGCTGCTGCGCGTCAACGACGCCACGCCGTATATCGAGGCCGGGCACATCTACCTGCCAGTCGGGCCGGCCTGGGTGCTGGGCTTAATCGCCGAGTGCGAGGAGTTCACGGCAGACGACAGCCACGCGCATGACGATCAGATAGACCCAATGTGCGATGCGATCGAGCACATGCTTGCCAGGCGCCGGGTGGGCTTTTTCGGATAAGTGGAGACACCATGGCACGCAAGCGCAACAAGCCCCGGCGCGGGGGGTGGTTCTCGACCGACCTGAGCCTGCCGTCAGCAGTTCAGGCTCGAACTGTCGGGATCGCACGGGACAGCGCACTTGGGCCGATCATCAAGGGCGCCCCGGACGCTGGCATGCCCGACTCGCAATTTCAGTGGTATGGCTCTCAGAGCTTCATCGGCTACGCTGCCTGCGCGGTGCTCGGCCAGCACTGGCTAATCGACAAGTCCTGCCTGCAGCCGGCACGTGATGCACTACGACATGGCTATGAGATCACCGGCGTGTCCGAAGAGGTCAAGGCAAGGCTTCGTGAATTGGAGAAGCGGCAGCGGCTGAATGACAAATTGCGTGAGTTCGTTCACTTCGGCAGGCTGTTCGGCATCCGCATTGCCTTGTATTCCGTGGTAAGCCCGGACCCCGAGTATTACGAAAAGCCGTTCAACCCTGACGGCGTGGGGGCTGGCTGCTACCGGGGGCTGGTGCAGATCGATCCGCATTGGTGCACGGCGGAGTTGGACGCGGCCTCGCTCGCTGATCCGACGTGCCCCCACTTCTACGAGCCGCTGTATTACCGGGTCGGGAAGCTCCGCATCCATCGCAGCCATCTTTCAATATTCATCCCGTACCCGGTGCCGGATCTGCTCAAGCCGCAGTACAAGTGGGGCGGCGTGCCGCTGCCGCAGCGGATCTATGAGCGGGTCTACGCGGCCGAGCGCACGGCCAACGAGGCTCCCCAGCTTGCGATGACAAAGCGGCTCACGGCCCTTAAGACCGACACGGCACAGGCAATGGCCAACATGTCGGACTTTCAGCAGAAGCTCCAGGACTGGACTGAGCTGCGGGACAACTACGGCGTCTGGGCGATCGACAAAGAGGTTGAGGATCTTGCCCAGTTCGACGTGTCTCTAGCCGACCTAGACGCGACGATCATGACGCAGTACCAACTTGTCGCAGCCGTCGCCAACGTGCCAGTGACGAAGCTGATGGGCACGCAAGTGCCTGGCTTCAATGCCAGCGGCGAGTACGAAGAGACTAGCTACCGGGAAGAGCTGGAGTCGATCCAGAGCAACGACCTCTCGCCGCTAATTGAGCGGCACCTGCTGCTGTGCCTGCGTTCAGTGGGCATCACCGATCAGATCCCGGGCGTCTCCTGGAGCCCGCTTGACAGCCCGACAGCAGAAGAGTGGGCGGCAATCAACAAGACGAAGGCGGAGACGGCGCAGATCTATGCCGGCATCGGCGCAATAGATGGTTATGACGTGCGCCGTCAGCTCATGGGCGACCCGAATAGCGACTGGAACAATCTGCAAGAGCTTCCTGACGAAGCTGACGAATCGATGCTGGAGGCGGAGGAGCAGCATGGCGAACAAGCGCCCGCCACTGTCGAGCAAGCGGCAGCAGTACGCTGAGCAGCGAAAGTCCGGCTTCTTCGTCGGCAAGCCGCTCAGCTACCCGGCAGGCCCTATGCATCGCTATGGCTTCGCCCTGGCGCGGCTGATCGATCCAATGCTACGCGAGTACGAGCACGAGCTTTCGGCAGTCTTTCGCGAGTACGGACCTGGTCTGCAGGCACAGGACGCCAGCCTTGCAAGCCAGGCGCGGATTGCCCTGAACAGGCTGCAACAGAAGTTCGCTCGGATGTTCCGCAAGGCCGCGCCAAACATCGTGAGCCGGATCTTTGGGCGGGTCGACAAGGCTTCTGCTGCAAGCCTTGGCCAGTCGCTCAAGGAGCTGTCCGGTGGCCTGACGCTACAGACCGACATCATGCCGGCGGCGCTGGCCGAGGCCGTGACCGCTCGCACCGCCGAGAACGTGGCACTGATCAAGTCGATACCGCAGGCCTTCCACGAGCAGATCGCCGGCGCAGTGATGCGCTCGATTCAGCCGGGAGCCAACGGCCTGGCCGACGTGACAGAGGCGCTGCGCAAGTATGGCGGGATCACGCAAGCGCGGGCGGACTTCATCGCCCGGGACCAGGTCTCCAAGCTGACCAGCGTGATGAACGCCGAGCGCTCCAAGGCGCTGGGCATCCGCAAGTTCCGCTGGCTGCACTCTGGGGGAGGCGCCGAGCCGCGCAAGCTCCACCTGAAGCTGAGCGGTCAGGTCTTCAGCTACGACGACCTGCCCGTGATCGACGAGCGGACCAAAGAACGCGGATTACCAGGACAGTTGCCGAACTGCCGATGCCGCGCCGTGCCACTGGTGGAATTTTGACCATGCCTGCAACAGCAAGAACTCGAGACATCAATGGGTATGTCGAGATCCAAGGCAACCCGATATCCAAGGCTGGCGTATACCCCTATTCAGGGGCTCAGCTCGGCATGGCAGGCGAAGCGGCAGGGCGGATTTTCCGCGTCTATCGGCCGCCGGAAGAGTTGGCTGACCCCGAGTGCATCGCCTCCTTCCGCCTGCTGCCGCTTGTCGATGAGCACCCGGCCGGCATCCTCGGTGACGAAGAGCTCGGCGCGACACCCGCCGAACTCCACGGCATTCAGGGCTGCATCGGAGAGCAGATCTACTTCGACCCGCCGTACCTGCGTGCCAACCTGCGCCTCCTGTCCGAGTCGATCAAGCGGGCCATCGATATGGCCGGCAAGGTCGAGCTGTCTCCAGGCTACCGCTGCCAGTACGACTTGACGCCTGGTGTCACGCCCGATGGCGAACCGTATGACGCCGTGCAACGCAAGATCCGCGGCAATCACCTGGCACTGGTCGAGGAGGGGCGCACCGGCCCGGACGTCGCCGTGCTCGATCACCTGAAAATCACTCTTGACGCAAAGGAGGTCGCGCCCATGGCCGACGAAAACGAGAACACACAAGACGAAGGCGGAGAGGGCGGCGACATCCTGGCCACTGCCAAGGCCGCGCTCGAAACCCTGAAACCGCTGCTCGAAGCCTCTGCAGAGGTCAAGGCCATGCTCGCCGACCTGATGGGTGCCGGCGATCCGGCAGCGGCCGGCGACCAAGAGCCGGGACCGACTCAGCCACCCGCCGCGATAGACGCACCCACCATGACCCCTGCAGCACTCGACGCAGCCTTGAGTAAGGCGCTCAAGCCAATCAACGATCGCCTGGTCGCACTTGAGGCAGGACGTACAGCGCTCGATGCCGCCGTGATATCAAGCCTGGCAGAGCGTGATGCCCTGGTTGGCAGGGTTTCCCCATTCGTGGGCGCCTTCGACTCGGCCCGCATGACTGTCCAGCAGGTTGCCGAGTATGCGGCCGAGAAGCTAGGCATCCCTGTCGTTGTAAAGGGCCAGGAGCGTGTCGCCCTGGATGCCTGGCTGCATGGCCGCGCTCCTGACATGAGCAAGCCGACAATCGTCGCCGACGGGGCCAATGGCAAGGGCATCTTCGACACCTGGGGGGCTCAGTAATGGCTTTTCAAACTTCCATCGCCGCCGACATCGTCTCCGGCTATATCGGCGAGCTATCGCACAAGGGGCCGATGCGCGCGATTCCGGCACGGATTGCCGCAGATGCCACGCAAGCCAATTGCCTGGTAGGGCGCGCCTACACATACGCCGACGAGGCCGCTGAGACAGTTCGCCCAGGCGGTACCGGACAATTCGCCGGCATTCTGATCAGCCCGAAGTCGTACCCGCGACAAGACCTCTATGACGACACGCTGGATATCCCGCTGAACAGCATCGTTCAACTGCTGCAAATGGGCTACGTCTTCGTCCAGATCGCGTCGGCAGGAGCCTCAATTGGCTCCTCGCTGGTTTATCACACAACGACCGGCGCTCTCGACTGGACCGATACCCCCGGCACTCCACCGTCGAACCATGCCCTGGTCCCCAACGCCATCATCGATCGCCACATGCCCAGCAGCGCGACCCCGCGTCTCGCCCTGGTCAAGCTGACCAACTGATAGGAGTCGCGATATGCGTTCCCGCGTTCATAGCAACATCTCGGGTCGCGAGCTCATGCGTCGCGGCCCCTTGCAACTCGCTCCCGAGCAGTGCGGGCAATACCGCGACCTGCGTCAGCTCGGCATTGGACTCGATGCCGTCGTGGCCAACGATGCGGCCTTGGTCGGCCCGGCCCTGGGTAGCCTTGGCGGGCCGTTCTGGAAGCTTCAGAACTGGCTGCCGGGCGTCGTGCGCCAAATCACGCAGGTACGCCTGATTGATGAGCTGATCGGCGTGATGGCCGTCGGGGCGTGGGAGGACGCGGAGGTTGTCCAGACCACCAGCGAGCTTGCGGCCCTGCCCGAGCTGTACGGCGATCACACCAACATCCCGCTGGCCAACTACCGCTTCGGCTACGAGCGCCGGGAAATCGTCCGGTTCGAGCAAGGATTCATGATCTCGAAGCTTGAGGAGGCTCGGGCCAGCAAGTTCGACTTCAACGACGAAGCCGAAAAGCGCGCGGCGGTCGCCCTGGCAATGGACATCATCCGCAACCGCGTCGGCTTCAACGGCTACAACGCGCCGGAAACCCGCATTTACGGTTTCCTGAACGACCCGAACTTGCCGGCCTATACAACGCTGCCCAACGGCGCGGGCGGCTCGTCAAGCTGGGCGAGCAAGACCTTCCTAGAGATCTGTGCGGACATCCGCAAGATGATGATCGAGCTGGAGGTGGGCTCGGGCGGCAACATCAGGACCGAGACCGATGCCGTGACCATGGCCATCCCACTTGGTCACTCACAGTACCTCGGCCTCGTCGATGCGACCGGCGTTACAAGCGTGCGCGACTGGGCGCGCCGTACATACCCGAACCTGCGCTTCGTGTCGGCACCCGAGCTGATCGCCGCGAACGGTGGTGCGAACGTCATCTACGTCTATGCCGATCGTGTTCCGGCCGACGACTCGACCGACGACGGCAGCGTCATCGTGCAGATGGTCCCGGCTCGCTTCCAGGCCCTTGGAGTCGAGGTCCGCGCAAAGGGGCGTGTCGAGGACTTCACCAATGCGCTTGGCGGCGTGCTGATCAAACGCCCGTGGGCGATCAAGCGCTACTCGGGGGTATGAGGATGAACAAGGTATACGTCTACTCCACCCTGAGTAGCGATCAGGAGTACCGGACGTTCCGCGAGGGCGGTGGCGACCTGCCGCAGGTAGAGGCCTCGGTGGTCATCCGCGGCAAAGCCAACGTGATGGACAAGCACTTCGTGACGCCGGCCGGCATGCTGACCGAGATCACCGAGGAGCAGCTCGCCGTGCTTGAGCGCTGCGAGGTGTTCCGGACCCACGTCAAGCATGGCCATGTCATCGTGTCGCGCGATCTGCTGCCAGTAGAAAAAGTCATCGGCGATCTTGAGGCTCGCGATAAGTCTGCGCCGCTGACCGAGGAGTCGGTCAAGGGGCAGGTCGATGACGTCGTGATCAACAAGACCGCCAAGGCAAAGCCGAAGGAGTAAGCCATGGACCTGGCTGCATTCCGCCAACGATTCCCGCAGTTCGCCAACGTGCCGGATGAAACAGTCACGGCCACGGCAGTCGACGCGGAGTGCTACATGTCCGGGCAGGGCTGCTCATGCGCAGAACTGCAGATTGAGCTGATGACGGCCCACCTTCTTGCGATCCGCACTGCCACGCAGACGGGCGGCAATGGACAGTCCGGCCCGGTCACCAGTGCAACAGTTGGAAAGGTGACAGTTTCGACCACGCCTCCGCCGGTCAGGTCCTCTTGGGACTGGTGGCTGTCGTCGACGCCTTACGGGACTGAGCTACTGGCACTGCTGCGGTCCTGCGCCGTCGGCGGACTGTATGTCGGCGGCCAGCCGGAGCGCGCCGCGTTTCGGTCTGTCGGCGGCAGGTTTCCCCGTGGGGGGAGGGCGCGGTAATGGGCTTCAAAGTGCATCACATCGAGGGCAGTCACGGCATCCTGCTGCGCGCCATTCAGGCGCTCAAGCGCAAACAGGCGGCTGTTGGCTTCATGGACACTGCGCGCTACCCAAGCGGCGAACTGGTCAGCTACATCGCCACTATCCAGGAGTTCGGCTATCCGGCCGGCGGCATCCCAGCGCGGCCGTTCTTCAGGCCGACCATCGCCCAGCAGAAGCAGGCATGGCGCGACCATCTGTTGCGGGGCACACGGCAGGTCATTCTGCGCAGGATCACCCTTGAGGCCATGCTGCGCCAGTTCGCCATGGTGGCGGCGGGAGACGTGGCGACGACTATCTCAAAGATCCAGGCGCCACCTCTGTCCCCGAGAACCATCGCGGCTAGACAGGCTCGCAAGAAAACACCTGGCGTCAGTCACAAACCACTGGTCGACACCGGCCTGATGATCCAGTCCGTAACAGGCGAGGTAATCGACACATGATTCCTGGAGGCAACCTTTTAAGCGCGGCCATGGGCCTCATCGGCGCCCAGCCAGACGTGTACTGGCAGCAGCAGACGGGCCGCACCCTTGACGAAGCCGGCGAGTGGGTACCCGAGTACGCCCCGCCGATGCAGGTCAAGGGGTCGCTCCAGCCGTTGAGCGCGGCCCGATACCAGCAGCTCGGCCTTGACCTGGCGCGCCGGTACTTCTCGTTCTTCACGTCGGCGTCCATTCAGGGCGTCGGCCGGGACAGCTCGGGCGATCTGCTGGATATCGCGGCGCGCCGGTATCAGGCCGAGAGCCTTGTAGATGGAGACTGGAGCGACGTCGATGGGTGGCGCGAAGTGATCGTCGTCGACATAGGGCCGACGCCATGACAGCCCGCGAGTTGGCCATCCTGCTGCGTGCTCAGCTCATCGCCGGCCTTGCGCGGTACGGCGACACCGCAACGCAAGTCGTGCAGGCGTACCAGCAGGGGCAGCAGGGGCGCATTGACGCGGGACTGTATTTCTTTACCGTCACTGGGCACCGCCATGGGTGGCAAGCCCGTCGCCACGTCTATGACCCAGACGCCGACGAGACCGTGACCGAAGAGTCGCAGGTCATCGAGACGACGTTCCAGGTTTTCGGGCTTGGCCCGCAAGCCGAGGACATCACGCATGCGGCGGCAATGGTCTGCAACAGCTTGTTCTTCGTAGAGGGCATGCGCGCAGGGGGCGCGGGTGTCCAGCGGGTCGGCGACGTGCGCAACCCGATTATCCAGAACGACCGGGGCCAATTCGAAGGCAACCCGTCATTCGACCTCATTGTCACGACTCGACAGACGCGGGTGGATCGCCGCCCGGCTGTCGAGCGCGTGGAAATTCGCATGGGCAGGATCTAAATGCCAATCCCTCAATCCCGATACATCAGTGCTGGGGGTGGGGCCAGTGACGCAGACGTGGCTCGCCTGGACCAGCAAGTGCGCCAACTGGCCGCCACTATCCAGGCCCACATCGGCGCCGGAGGCGACGCACACCGGGCAGCCACGGCGACCCTGGCTGGCTTCTTGTCCGCATCCGACAAAGCCAGGTATGACGCGCTCGCGTCGCAAGGGCAGCAGGAGCAGGGCGACAGGTTGTCGAGCGCTGGCATCTTTACGGGCGAGGCCTTCGGGGTTATCGGCGGCCCTGGCCGCGACGAGACGCAAAACATCCTGGCGGCGATCAATGCCATCGGCGATGCGGGCGGCGAGCTTGTCATTCGTGCGGAAAGCCCCGGCGATCCGATCTACATCAACGCGCCGTTGCCCATCGAAGCCAGCAACCTGACGCTGCGTTTCCGTGGCACGTTGCTGATGGGGCCAAACGCATATGTGCGCGTCAATGGCGGCCTGTCTGAAATCGTCCGCCCCGGCATGTCGGGCAACACGCTGGCCTTGCGCGCCCCTTCTACAACGGATGCCGAAGGACGGATGGTCCTGCCGCTTCGCTCCGGCCTCGGCGCGTTCCTTCAGATTGACGACAAGATTACGATTCGCGGGCAGAACGATAAGTTCGGCAAACCGTTCAGCAAGCAAGTTACGACCGTCGTGGCGATCAGTGGCGACAACGCGACATGCGCCGACGAGCCGGGCGAAACTTGGCTGCCGACTTACCCCGATTCAGACTGGCCGCCGGACCATACTACTGGGACCACAATTGGCATCGCCGCCTTCTCCGCGCTGACTGTGGATGCGGTACGGGGAGACGTCGTGCTCCACGTTGCCAACACTAGCTATTTCTCTGCCGGCAAGCTCGTCTATATCAGCGACAGCCGGACCGAAGCCGATTTCATGGCGCCGGTACCGACCACGTTACGGTCTCAGTGCAACATGGAGATCGCCCGTGTTGTTGCCGTGGATGCCGGGTCGAACACAGTCACACTGGACCGAGGACTTTCTCGCGGCTTCCCCACAGCCTGGGGTGGTGGCGTAGCACTCATGGAGCCGGTGGAAAACACACACATTGTCGCCGACCGGCTGTCATGGGACGCGCCACAGCCGAATCGCAGAAATTCTGCCCTAGCCATCAACTATGCTTCGGAATGCACAATACAGGCGGCGTTCGTAGATGGTCGGTCGGGCCGCCTGGGCGCCGCCGCCCGGATCGGCTACAGCTACGATTGCCAGATCCTCAACACTGCGGCCGACGGTGCCTATGGCTTCGGCTCGGCGGAAGGCTACGGCCTGACCCTCTACTACTCGACACTTTGCGCCATTCGCGGCTGTCACGCCACGGGCGGGCGGCACAACTATCTGCTGCAGTCGGCCACCCTCTGTACAGTCGAGGGAAACTATTCTGGCGACGACTTCATCTCCGGCATCGACTTGCACGGCGCCAACTCGGTCGATTGCGTGATCCGGGGCAACCTTGTCCAGGTAGGCGTCCAGCACGCGCCTGGCGTCACAAATAGCGGCGGTATCAGAAACGGCAACACGTCGCACACAATCGGCGACCACGGGACGATCATCGAAGGCAACGTGATCGTCAATTACCGGGGCACGCTGTCTTGCGCAATCGACGTGTCGCCGTCGAGCCGCGATGTCGTCGTGCGCGGCAACGTGGTGATCGACGTCGGCGTTGCGTTCCGGCATTACAAGGTGTCCAGCAGTGTCCCGAACCAGCACAGCAATCGCGTGGTGATCAATGGCAACTATGTGCTGCGCGCCGTGCTGCCGGTCGACATTGAGAACTACACGGGCAACTCGTTCTGGGACGAGCTGATCTTTACCGACAACGAGTTCGTGGATTGCGGCCAGTCGGTCCTGATCGAAGACATCCCTCGCGTTATTTTCTCTGGCAACCGCTACAGGTTGACCACCGCCCGCTCGGGCGAACCAGCCTTCGACTTCCGCTCCATCCCTAACCTGCGCGTGCAGGGCAACGAGGTGCATGGGGCGGCCCGTGGCGGCCGGGCGACTAACTGCGGCACGGCGGCGTTCGTCCGCAACTGGTTCGGCGGTTGCACCGAGGGCAGTACCGTCATGGATGGCGGCGGCAATACCTCGCTGCTTGACGTGCTCAACGGTGATTCGGGTGGCGGCGGTGGCGGGCCGATCACCACGGGCGACATCACGGACTACGTCGAGACGACCGAGGATCTGATCGGCTCAAGCATCGTGGCCGGTACCGGCATCACCAAGTCCTACGACGACGCCACCGGAAAGACCACTATTAGCGCCACGGGCGGCGGGGCCAATGCCCTGACCGGGCTTGTCGTGCCTGCCGGTGATAGCCGCAGCAACCAGAACTGGTCCTATACAAATACCGTGCCGGCCCTCTTGGCGCGCTCGCCGCTCGGCTGGTTCGAGTTGTTATCCCGCCGCGTGCGCGTCGACTCACGGTACAAGCAATGCGTGCCAGGGTACACCGTTGCACAACTCCGGGCGCTGTTCGAAGCCGACACGCCGAATGAATACGGGTTTTCGCCCAGCGAGGTACCACTCGGCACGTTATGGGTCCTGCGGATCGGCACCAACGATATCGCGGGCGGCACCAAGTCGGGCATTGACACCGCTCTGGTAGACCATCAATGGATCGTGGATTGGATGACCGCCCGTGGCGACACTGTGTTCGTCGTCGCCGAGTGGCCACGCGTTGCATCTGGCAATGCGCCGATCAACACAACTGGGCAGCAGCTCATGCAGTATTATCGGGAGGAGATCAAGCGCCGCAACCGTGGAAAAGCCCGCGTATACGTTGTGGACGTGTGGCCGCGAGCCGTCGACCCAGCGAGTACTACCGGCGACCCGCTGTCCACTCCGGCGAGCACCCCGCCGGCCAGCATCCTCAACCCTGACGGCCTGCACAATTCGCCAGGCATCGCATTCATCGAGGGGGAGGAAGAGGCCAGGCTCGCCGAGAAAATTGGGCTACCGATTATCTACCGTGTGACCACCAGCAATGCTGACCTGTACCACGCGACGAACAACCCGGACGGCAACATTCATCCGAACCCGATGCTGCTCGGGTCTGACACAGCAAGCGGCGCGAATTCGGCGGGCATTGAGCCAACCAGTTGGGACATGGACGCCAGCACTGGCCTGACCGCTACCGGCAGCCGCGAGACGATCACATTCTTCGATGGCGAGCGCGAGCGCACAGTCAATGCATTCAAGATGGTCATCTCCGGCACGGCGGGGAGTTCAGGCCTGTACGGCCGCATCCGGCAGTCCGGCCTGTTATCGCAAGTAGCGTCGGGAAACTCGATTGAAGGGGGGGTCGAGTATGTGGTTGATGCCGGCCATAACAACCTCGCCGCCGTGGGCATCGTGATCGACCCTGCCACTACCGCTGATCAAGTGCATGGCATGGTCAATACGGGCGGCACGAACGGCGATCAGCCGATGCCCGCCGTCATCAGCAAGAAATTCTACGGATGCACTCGGTCTCCCAAATACACGGTGCCCGGCACGTTGCCGGCATCGCTATCTTGGGATATCCGCGTGCGCTGCTGTGTAGCGGGTCCTTTCAGCGCAACCGTCTGGTTCATTTCCACGTCGCTGCGCAAGGTTCCGGCATAACCCACATCCATCACATCAAGGAGCAGCCGGATGGCTATCTCTTTTGCCCGCTACGTCGATATCGCCTCCGGCGTGATCGGTACGCAAGTTGTCGCGGAGCGCGAGCTTGTCGGCTTGCGCTTCACAACTGATCCGCGCGTACCCGTCAACGATCCGATCTCGGCGGCAAATGCTGACGACGTGCTGCAGTACTTCGGCGCATCGTCCGACGAGTACGATTTCGCACAGCAGTACTTCAGCTATGTCAGCCCGTCGCCGATCAGCCGCCCACGCCGCCTGCTGTTCGCGGCATTCGCGCAGACCGCCCGCGCCCCGCGCCTCTACGGCGCAGAGGGCTCATACATGCTGGCTACCTTCCAAGCCGTGACTAGCGGTACGCTGAACCTGACCATGGGCTCTCATCAGGCAGAACTGGTTGGCATCAACCTGTCGAGCGCTACAACTCTGGCCGACGTGGCGACCGCTATCCAAGGCGCGATTCGTGCAGAAACCACTGGTGGCGCGCAATGGACCGGCGCGACCGTCACATATGACGCCACCGAGCGAGCTTTTACCCTAGTGGGTGGGGATGCAGTCGACGCGCCAGTCTCCGTCGCAATCGCCTCGACTGGGACCGACCTCGCCCCGCTGCTCGGCTGGACGTTCAGCGCCACAGTTTTCTCGCCCGGCAGCGATCAGCAGACTCCAGTCGAAGCCTTCGCCGCCGCCCGCGACGTGTCGGATAACTTCGGCACCTTCTCCTTCGGCGCCGTGCTGACAGACGACGAGGCCGAGGCTGTGGCGCTGGCCAATGCGGCGCTCAATGTCGAGTTTATCTACCTGGTCAGCGTGACGTCGGCCACTGCCGCAGCTCTCTCGGCCCGCCTCATCAATGTCCCGTCCGTTGGGCTGGTGCTCAACAGCTCGGTCGGAGAGTACAAGGAGGCTCTGATCCAGGCCATCGTCGCCGCGATCGTCTGGACGCGCCGCAACGCGACCGTCAACGTCATGTACCGCCAACTGGCTGGACTCACCGCCGACGTGACGACCACGGCGGACGCCGACACATACGACGGGCTACGGGTCAACTACTACGGCCAGACAGCAAAGGCGGGCCAGCAGTACAGCTTTCTGCAGCGAGGCTACCTCATGGGGCCGCCGACTGCGCCGCTGGACATCAACGTCCATGCGAACGAGCAGTGGCTGAAGTCCTACCTGCAGGCTCGGCTCATGTCGCTACAGCTCTCTCTGGGAAAGATCGCCGCCAACGATTCCGGCCGGGCGACCGTGCTGGCACAGGTGGTCGCCGCCGTCCAGCTCGCAAAGAACAACGGGACGATCAGCGTAGGCAAGGTGCTGGACGCCACCCAGCAGGCGGCCGTCACAGACCTGACAGGCGATCCAGAAGCCTGGCGCGACGTGCAGAGCAAAGGCTACTGGGCGGATTGCCAGATCGTGCAGGAGACCGGCCCCGGCGGAATGCTGGAGTACGTCGCGCAATACACGCTCGCGTACAGCAAGAACGACGTGGTGCGGAAAATTACGGGAAGCCACAACCTGGTTTGAGGATAGACGACCATGACTTTCGATGTTTCTGCCGCCGGCACGGGCGCCCGACTTGTGGCCAGCGAGACTTTCCCCAACGGCTTCGACCTGACATCGTGGGCCGACGATTCCGATCCGTTCGACATCCCGGCCCTGACCACCGCCAGCCAAGCGATGAACGTCAACGGCGACATGGTGACATGGTCGACCCCAGCGCCTATCGTCGTGACAATCAACGTGCTGCCCGGCTCGCCGGATGACCAGAACCTGCAGGCGCTGCTGGACGCCAACCGCCCGGCCGCCGGCCGCCGCGTTGCGCGCGACGTGATCACATTGACCAAGACCAACCCTGACGGGTCTACCGAGACCCTGGCCGACGGCCGGATCACCGGCGGCATGCTGGGCCGCAGCGTCGCCAGCGCTGGCCGGCAGAAGGCATCGTCATTTACGTTCGCCTTCCAAGACATCGCGGTGACCCGCGCGGGAGGTCAGTGATATGGGGGCAAGCCATGAACTGATCGAGCCTGTCGACCGGATCATCTCCGGGCGCGGGGGCAATGAGAAAACATTCGTCTTGTCGTACCTGGATTGTGTTGACGGTCGCAAGATCGCGGCCATGTATCCGGTCGCCAATATGCCCAGGCTTGGGGACTACAAGTCCAGCGAAGAAGCAATGCAGCTCCTGCTGTCACATGTTGGGGTCTATCGGTCCGACGGTACGATCCTGCGGCTATCGACGCTCGACCTGATCCGAAACCACGTTCCAGACCCCATCATGCTGATGAAGCTGGAATATTCGATGCTGGATCACAACTTCGATTTTTTCGGACCCGGCGGCCCCTTAAGCTCGGTCGAGGGGCTGCTCAAGCAGGGCGCCGTGTTGATTACCCAAATGCTGACCCAATCGTTGGCGTCATCGTCTCAGCAGGCCTCGCATCGTACGCAGAGCTGAAAACGTCAATCTCCCTGCGCGAAGCCATGGACCTTTGGGAAATCGCCATCGTCAACCGGCATAACGAATACCTGGCGGTCGAAGACGCCAAGCGGCAACGATAGGGGCGGGCATGTCCATCCTAGATACCTTCATCACGCTCTTCACCGCCGACACGACGGGCCTTGAGCAAGGCGCTGACCGGGCGCGCCGGGAAGCTAATCGGCTGATCGACAGGCTACGTGGCGTTGACCGCGCGGCGACAGGAGCAAGCCGGACGCTTGTCGACATGTTCCGCGAGTTTGACGCCAGGTCGGCGATCCCCGCAGCTCTAGGGGGGATAACAACTGCGCTCGGCCTGGGCGGAGCGGCAGGTGCTGCGAACGACCTGGCGGACGAGCTGGCGAAGATCGCCGCAACGGCGGATTTGGTTGGCGTGTCCGCCCAGTCCGTTGATGGTTTCTCCAAGGTCCTTGGGCAGTTCGGCCTTGACGCAGAGGGCGCGCGGGATGTCTTGATCGACATGGCCGAAGCGGTAGGCGACGCCTTGCAAGACACGGAGGGCTCCATCGCTAAGGCGTTTGCAGGCATGAAGGTCAACCTTCGTGACTCGCAGGGGCAAGCTGTCGATACGCAGGAGGCGTTCCTGCGCCTGGCCGATGGGCTGTCGAAGCTATCCGAAACGGAGGCGACATTCCGCGCCAAGGAAATCGGGATCACGGACCGTGAGGCGCTGTTTGCATTGCGCCTGGGGCGCGAGGAGCTTGAACGCAGATGGAAAGCTGAGGCCGCCGTCAGTCGGGCCACGAAGGAGAATATCGCCCGGAGCAAAGAGTACAGTTTCGCCGTAGGCACTCTGTCGCGTGCGTTTGAGGGGGTTACGACAGGGCTCACCGCCAGCGTCATGCCGGCCCTAACGGGGCTGGCTCGTGCCCTGTCGCCCGCCATTACCTGGCTGGCCGATAACCTGGACATCGTCAAAGGGTTTTTCATCGGCGTTGCTGGCGTCATCACGGCGGTCTACTTGCCCGCCATGCTGAGTGCCGTTGCGGCATCCGCTCCCCTCATCTTGACCATTGCAGCCGTCGCCGCCTTGGGCGCCGCATTCGCCTTGGCGTATGAGGACATTACCGCATTCATGGAGGGCGGAGACAGCATGATTGGCCGCCTCCTTGAGCGCTTTCCGGCGCTCGGCGCGGCGGCATCTGAGCTGGCGAATTGGCTGCGCGCGTCCTGGGAAGGGCTCAAGCAATTCGGAGCCGATGCACTTGCCGCCATCATGCCTCTGGCGCAGTCCATCGGCGACCTGCTTGCGTCTGTAGGTGGGCTGGCATGGGATTTTCTAGCGCTGCTGGTGGACGTGGGGCGGCAGATTTGGAGCGTGATTGATGACGCCGTGCTCGGCGCGTTTCGCACCCTTGCTACGGGGGCTCGGCAGATTCTCGGTGGACTGATCGAGTTCCTGGCCGCAGCGTTCGGCCAGATCGCCAGCATACTACGGAGTGTTGGCGGGGCAGTCGGCACCGTAGCTGGCTTGCTGGGATTTGGTGGCGAGTCCTCGCCCAGCGGGGAGCCGCATGCCGTTGCCATGGGACAGGCGCAAATGGCCGCTGCCGCAGCCAATCCCTTGACCGCCACCACAAGCCAGTCGATCAGCAACACGGCGACCAGCAACCGCCGCGAGTCGTCGGTTACTGTCGGCGAGATCAACGTCCAGACGCAAGCTACCGACGCCCAGGGTATCGCCGGCGCCGTGGCAGACCCGTTGCGCGATCAGCTCCGCAGCCTAGATGAAGAGTTTGCCAGCGGAGTGGACCGGTAATGGCTCAGACAGACCCTCAGGTAATCGAGGCGACGCAGGATCTGGTGGCCATCCTTGATGCCGAGTCCTTTCTGCCCGTGCTGTCGCCGTTGGCGCCGATGCGCGTCACGGTGCGCGAAGTGTCTCGGCTCACAACCTGGCCCGTGGAGGACGGCACCGAGCGGACCGATCATCGCGTTATTCAGCCCGTGGAGATCGAACTGCCGGCGTTGCTGACCGAAAGCGTCCGTGACCAGTTCGAGCTGCTGCGTCAGGCGTACATGGCCGGAACCGAAGTGATAGTGCAGACCCGCGTGCGCAGCTACCCGCGCATGATGATCATGGAGATGCCGCACGACGAGACGCCCGATCAGATGGATGCCCTCGCCGTGGCTGTGCATCTGCGCGAGATACAGACTGTGGAAGTCCAGTTCGGCACCCTCCCGCCCCGCAAAGTGTCCGGGCCTACCGGCAACCCGGCGCAGACCGACACAGTGCGCAAGGGCACGCAACAGACTACATCGAGCGACGCGACAACCCAGCGTCGCGCTTCGGTCCTGTACGGGATATTCAACTGATGCTGACTATTCCTCTCGATCAGATCCCGAACCAGTCGCTGGACCTGTCGATCGGTGGCCATCGCTGGTCCTTGCGCATCAAGCAGGCCCGCGAGTCGATGGTCATCGACGTGACCATGGATGACGCGCTGTTGATCGCAGGCCATCGCATCGCCGTCGGCTCTCCGATCCTGCCCTACCCGCCGATGCAGGTGGCCGGAAACTTCCTGCTGCTGACCGACGGGGACGCGGACCCTGACTACTCGCGCTTCGGCGTAGACCAGGCCCTGGTCTACGTGACGCCGGAGGAGATCGGCAATGGCACTTGACCTGCGGCGCATTCGCGTGGGGGTGGAAATCTCCGGCCGGCTCCAGTTGTATGAGGGGTTGCGTGTCCGGGCGCAGGGCACCAAGTACGCCAGTCCGACAAAGAACGAGGCGACGATCACCCTCACAGGCATGTCGCAAAAGACCCGCGACTACCTGCTGACCGAGACCAGCCCCTTCAACGCCAACCGCACGCCGAAGCGTGTCTATTTGGAGGTCGGGCGGCAGTCGGGCGGCATGTTTCGGCTGTACGTGGGGGACATCACGTCGGCCGAGCCATCCAGCCCGCCCGATATCGATTTGATCCTGCGCTCGAAAACCCAAGCCTCGGCGGCCAATACCGTGGTTGCCAAGTCCGCGCCAGCGACCACCCGGCTATCCGACCTGGTGCGCAATGTCGCGGCCGACCTCGGGCTTGCCCCTGTGTTCGAGGCGCAAGACATCCAGATCGCCAACTACCAGCACGCCGGCAGCAACCTGGCGCAGGTGCAGGCGCTGCAGGACGTTGGCGGCGTATCGGCCTACGTCGACGACGGGGAGTTGATCGTCAAGGACGCCAACCGCCCCCTGAGCAACCGCATTCGCATCCTGAACAAGGACAGCGGCATGGTCGGTCTGCCGAAAGCCACTGAAAAGGGGCTGTCCGTGACCTTCCTGCTCGACCCGGAAACCAAGATCGGCGGGGCGCTGCGCGTACAGTCGGCCCTGAATCCAGCGCTCGACGGCGACTACCTGATCAAGCAACTGAAATTCGACGTGGCCAGCCACGACGACCCGTTTTTCTACACGGCGGAGTGCACCCGGCTATGACTTTGCAGGCCCCCAATCAAGACCAGTCGCACGATGGCAGCCTCGCCGGCATCACCGGCGACGTGCTCGCCCGGTGGCTTCGGGATAAGGTCGACGACATGCTGCCGGCGCGGGTTGTCAGCTACGACGATGCGACCAATCGCGCTACTGTCCAGCCAATGGTCATGGTCGGCATGACGGACGGCTCGGCCCTGGCGCGGCCGAACGTGGCAAGCGTCCCGGTATTCCGTTACGGCGGCGGCGGGTTTTTCATCCGATTCCCGCTGAGGCCGGGAGACCTTGGCTGGATCAAGGCTAATGACCGGGACGTCAGCCTGTATCTGCAGGCACAGCAGCAGACCCGCCCCAACACTCGTCGGTCGCACTCCTTCAGTGATGGGATTTTCTTTCCCGACACGTTGCGCCAATGGGCTATCGCCGGCGGTGACGCGGACGCACTGGTTATTCAGTCGCTTGACGGGCAAACCGTGGTGGCGCTCCGGCAGGACGCGCTCCATCTGCGCCAGGGCACCAGCCAGATTGCTGTGACCGCGTCCGCCGTGGACATCACCGCGCCGTTGCTTCGGCACAACGGCGTCAACATTGGCGCAACGCACGTCCATGGCGGCGTGACCGCCGGGGGCGCTAACACGGGGGTCCCAGCATGAGGACGTTCCTGACCAACCGCAACAACTCACTACAGCTCAACGCAGCCGGCGATCTTGAAACCGTCACAGGCCCCGGTGCCGTGGCCATGGTCGCCCGCCATTTCATGCTCGCCCGGCGAGGCGAAATGATCCACGCGGCTGATCTGGGTATGCCATACGAACTCATCGCGTGGGGCGCCCAGCCCAACATCGCGCAGTTCGAGGCGGCCGGTAGGGCTACCCTTGCGCGGGTGCCTGGCGTGGTCGAGGTGCTGTCGTTTCAGGGACGGCTGGAGGGTGATGGGCTGTTCTATGAGGCGACACTGCGGACCATCTACAGCGAGGATCTGACCATCGATGGCCAGCTATGACTACATCACCTCCACGGGGTTGGTCCTACCGGACACTGGCGAGTTGCGCCAAGAGGTTGAGGGCGAGTGGAGGGATGCCTTCGGCCAGGATCTAGTCACGTCCCCGGAGACTCCGCAAGGCGTGCTCATCACCGCCGAGGTCGAAGCCCGCGACGCGGTTGTACGCAACAATGCAGAACTGGCAAACCAGATCAACCCGGACTATGCCTCTGGCATCTTCCTCGATGCAATATGGGCGCTGACCGGCGGGGCGCGGCTGCCGGCCACATATTCGCAAGTTGCGGGCGTGGTGCTGAGCGGCACGCCAGGTACAATCATCCAGGCCGGCGCTGAGATCGCCAGTGTCACAACGGGGGCTGTTTTCCGCCTGCTTGGTACCGTGCAGTTAGGCGCTGGGGGAGCCGCCACGGGCAGTTTCGCCTGCATCTACCAAGGCCCCATCGGCGCGCCACCCGGCACGTTGACTGAGATCCGTACAGCCGTTCTTGGATGGGAGACCGTGACTAATCCGACGGCGGCAGTGCTCGGTGTGCTTGAGGAGAGCGACACGGCCGCCCGGCGCCGGCGCAGATTGACGCTAGCCCTGCAGGGGCGCCAGACGCCGGAGGCCGTGCAGTCGCTGCTTGCCGATCTGCCCAGCTATCGCAGCCACACTTTTCGCGAGAACGTCACAAATGCGCCGCTGACAATAGACGGCGTAACCCTCGCCCCGCACTCCATCTACGTTTGCGCGGACGGCGCGACTGATGCAGATGTGGCCGCCGCGCTGCTGGAAGCCAAGGGCGACGGCTGCGCCTGGAACGGTGGAACGACTGTCAATGTGATCGAGCCGATCAGCGGCCAGAGCTATGCCGTGCAGTTCGACCGACCAGCCGTCATCGGGGTGTTTGTCCGCGTGACTGCCCGGTTCAACGGCCTCGACGGCCAGACCATCATCGAGGATGCCATCGAGCAGTACGCGAGCGGCACGATGGCCGGCGAGACCGGCCTTGTCGTCGGTGGCAGTCTGTCGCCGTTCGAGCTAGCCGGCGCGGTCAATCGTGTCGAGCCCCGGATCTTCGTCACGCTTGTCGAACTGTCGACAGACGGCATCAACTACGCCGTCCAGACCATCGCCGCCAACGTCTCGCAACTGATCGCTATCAGCAACGTGCAAGTGGTCGAGATATGAGACTGACGCATTGCTTGCTCTGGGAGCACGAAGAAGCCGCCGAACTACTCTCCCTGCTTGTCAGCAAAGGCGCCTGGTACGACGCTGAGCACGACCGCTTCTGGTCAGATTGGGTCCGTGATGTGTTTGACCTGCGGACCGCCAATGCCTTCGGTTGCTCGGTGTGGGCGAGGATTCTCGCCGTACGACTTGACCTGATCGCGCCTGCCACTATTGGGCCGTCTTTCGGATTCGGTGCCAACAACCGCAACTTTGGGCGTGGCAACTTCGGGCGCCGCGTGCCAGGGCGAGTGGGGCTCTCGGTCGAGCAGCAGCGTCTGGTGCTGCGCGCCCGGTATCTCCAACTCATCAGCCGCGGGACCGTGCCGGAGATCAACCGCATCCTGCAAATCCTGGTCGGCGACCGTGGGCCGGCGTGGGTCATCGACAACCACGACATGACGACGACCGTTTTTCTGGGCTTCGCCCCGGACAGCCAGCTTCGGCAGATCCTGGACAACTTCCCGCTGATTCCAGTGCCGGCCGGCGTGCAGGTCAACTATCAATTCGCCGTGCAACCGGCCTGGGGGTTCGGCGATGACAATCTCAACTTCGAACATGGGGGCTTCGCGGAATGACGAAGTATTTTGGTACTCCTTTCGCTAACACCGGGGACCGCGATGTCATCCCAGACAGCACGCAGCCCGACGGCAGCGTGTCGTATGCGGCTGGCTTCGGCTTCGACTATGAGCGCGACCTAAATTCAACGCCGCCGGACCCTGACGCTAAGGCTGTCCCCCGCGCCGGCACGAACGGCATCTTATACGACATCACGGATGCGCTGCGTGCGCTCCAGCGCTTCGGCGCCCCAGAATACTTCCCCGCTGCCGCGCCATATGCCATCAATTCCATGGTTCGACACAGTAATGTGGTCTGGCGTTCGCTGATCGATAACAACAACTCGGTACCGGGGTCGGATGGTAACTGGACCGCTATCAGCAGCGTGCCAATCGCAAGTGAGATGACCGCCGGCATTATCGAGATCGCCACGGCTGCCGGAACGGCAACCGGCGCCGATGGGACTCGGGCCGTTACCCCCGCCGGCCTCAAGCCGCTGCTGGACGCCAAGGCGCCCATTGCATCCCCAGGTTTAACGGGGAACCCAACTGCACCGACGCAAAACGATAGCGACAGCTCGACACGTCTCGCAAATACGCAGTGGGTCCGCATTCGGATTGCAAATGCTCTGGCTGGATACCAGGCCGCCCTTGGATTCGTGCCAGTGCAGCAGGGCGGCGGCATCGGCCAGGCGAACAACAAGCTGTACATCGGCTGGGATGGCGGCGGTCTGCGGTTACAAGTTGACGGCAGCCCGCAGGGGCAGTTCCTGACTGACGTAAATGGTGACGCCAAAGTCAGCGGGTACGGGTATATCAAGAGCTCTGCGGTCTCCGGTCTCGTCATGCCGGCCGTAGCAGCGGCTGGGCATACTGCTATCGGGACGTTCGGCTTTTTCTCTCGCGTGTCCGGCGCGACGTCGGCGCCTGGGGATATCGTGTCGGGGGCCGACCTACGATGGACAAACGGCGATGGCCGTCGCGATGGCGGCAATCCGCCCGGCGTCTGGCGGTGCCACGGGTCATCCGACGGGTCGACAGAAGGTCAATCTACGCTATGGCAACGAGTGTCCTGACATGAGCTGACATCAACAGCGCGGCTAGCCGCGCGCTCCGAGCGCAACATTAATTCAACCCAATGCCCGCCCTGTGCGGGTTTTTTCGTTCAAGGAGACACTATGACCGGCATCGATCTTTCGCGCTGGAACCTAACGATCCCCACAGGCAAAATCGTCCCGACCAAGGACCTGCCGGCCTACAAATCGCAGTATTTCATCCACACGGCCGAATTCATCCGCTTCGTCGTCCCGCACGGCTTCGACGGTGCCGGCACGACGCCGAACAGCAAATACCTGCGCAGCGAGCTACGCGAGACGCTGCCGAACGGCGACGACAACGAAGCAAACTGGAAGATCGGCAGCGCTCCGCTGCACGCCCTTGTCGCCACTTGCCAAATAGACTCTTTTGCTGCCTCCGGCAAAATGATCGCTGGCCAGATACACGGCGAGGGCGACAAGCCGCCGATGAAGTTGCAGGCGACCCGCATCGCCGGCACCAACACTTTCGAGCTTTTCTTCCAGCACCGCACTGCGCTGGACGGCGACGAATCCAAGCCTAAGTTCGAGCATGTCTTCGCGCTCGGCGAGCCCATCGAGTATGAGATCCGTGTCACCAAAACCGGCCTGCTGTCTTGCACAGTGAACGGCGAAACCCTGAGCGCCCAGCTCGACGTTTCGAGCTATGCAGGCGACACCTGGTACTTCAAGGCCGGCTGCTACAGCCAGGACCTGAAGACCTCCACCGGCACCGGTCAGACGACTTTCACCCGGCTGGTTGCTCACCACGGCACTGCAGAGGGGCTGGCTGAAAAGCTAGCGGCTGTGGAAGAACCCACGCCGGCCGAAGAACCCGAAGAACAACCTAAGCAACCGGTTGAAGAACCATCCGATGAGCAGCCCGCAACCGAGGAACCAACTGTGAACGAAGACGACAACATCACTGGCACCGCAGAAGACGACCTGCTCGATGGTGGCCAAGGCAAGGATCGGCTGTCCGGCGGCGCTGGCGGCGACGTGTTCCGCTTCTCTGCCCGCACCGACAGCTACCGCACCAACAGTGCCAGTTTCTCCGACCTGATCACCGACTTCGACCCCGCCCAGGACGCGCTCGACCTGTCTGCGCTGGGTTTCACCGGCATCGGCAACGGCTATGACGGTACTCTGCTGGTGCAAGCCAATGCCGATGGCACGCGCACCTACCTGAAGAGCTACGACGCGGACGCCGAGGGCCGGCGCTTCGAGGTCGCCCTGGATGGCAACCACGTCGCCGCGCTGGTCGCTGGCGGCAACGTCTGGTTTACACGCGACGATGCGATCCGCTGGCACTTGGCCCGCGCTGACATCTACAGAGCCGCAGTGACCCGTCATCTTGAGGCTATTGATGCGATCTGCGCGGCCTGACGCAACACCGCGCAACACAGACCGCCGCCGGCGGTTTTTTTACGCCTGGAGCCCGCATCGCGCGGGCTTCTTTTTGCCTGGAGAAAACCCCATGGCTCGAATCTCTGCTGCGGTCGCCGGCGGCATCAATGTGCTCGCCTTCCTGGACCTGATCGCCTGGAGCGAGGGCACTGATAACGGCCGGCAGCCGACAAATGACAACGGTTATGACGTGGTTGTAGGCGGAGGCCTATTCGCGGGCTATGCCGATCACCCGCGCAAATTGATCAGCCTGCCGCTGCTCGGCATCAAGTCGACCGCAGCCGGCCGCTACCAGATCCTGTCGCGCTATTACGACCACTACAAGCGGACGCTGGGCCTGCCAGATTTCGGCCCGATCAGCCAGGACAAGATCGCGCTCCAATTGATCCTGGAGTGCAAGGCTCTGGAGGATATCAAGGATGGGCGCATCGATGCCGCAATTCGCAAGTGTCGGTCTCGGTGGGCGTCTCTCCCTGGCGCTGGCTACGGCCAGCACGAACACGCCGTCGATGATCTGCTCGCCCAGTACATCGCCGCCGGCGGGGTGCTGGCATGAGCCTGCTGTCCACCGCCACGGCACTGCTGCCGACGATTTCGGGGCTGCTCGATCGCGTCATCCCCGACCCGCAAGCCAAGGCCCAGGCGCAGCTCGAACTGCTCAGGCTCCAGCAGGATGGGGCATTCCGGGAACTTGACGCGGCCCTGCAGACGAGCCTCGCCCAGGCGAAGATCAACGAGATCGAGGCGCAGAGCCAGTCGAGCTGGCAAGCCGGCTGGCGGCCGTTGGCCGGCTATGTCTGCGTGGGCGGGCTGGCCTACGAGTTCCTGCTGCGCCCGCTGCTGCCCTGGGTGCTGACGGTGGCCGGTGTGCAGGGCGTGCCGCCGCTGCCGTCGCTCGACGACGTGCTGTTCGAGCTGCTGTTCGGGATGCTCGGTCTGGGTGCGCTGCGGACGGCAGACCGGTGGAAGAGGGTGAGTGCTATTTCGAAGTAGAGGGGAATTGCAATCATACCCCGCACGGCTCCATCCGCGCCTCGCGTATTCGCCTATTCAGCGGCACGCGCAGGTAGCTCTGATACCTCGCCTGCGGACTCTCTGCCGCCGCGAGTTGATCCTGCACGGCGGACAGGAATGCGACAGTGATTGAGGGCGGCAGGGTGATGCCGCGCAGGCCGCGGACTGTGTTTGTGGCCGAGTCGACGACATGGACCTCGACCATGAGCCGCTGATCGCCGGTCGTGATATCGGGCAGGGACAACTCATCGCGCGGGATCAGCCGCGCATCGAACGGGCAGTCAAGCTCGATGGGCTTCTGGCCAGCCGCGCGGAAATCGAAAAGCAGCACGATCAGCGGGCCGTCGACGTACAGTCCAGCCCGCATGCTGCCCTTGCGCATGAGCTTGGTTTCCGACGGTATCAGATCGGGCATGCCGATCTGCAGGATCGACCCCGTCCGGCCGAGAAAGTGCGCGGCCGCACCCTCGGTAGAGGCCAGCGGCAGCGGGTATTCCTGGCCAACGGCCAGCTCTATGTGCTTGATCATTCAACGACCTCCAGTCCGTACACACTCATGAATTTAGCCAGCCGTTTCAGGTTGGCGAAGGACTCCGGGTCCCGCTCGATCATGACGCACGGCAGGTCCAGGTCCCATGCTGCCACGCCGGTCGCACCGCTGCCTGCGAACGGATCACAGACGTCGCTCACCTCGAAACTGCCCAGCAGATCCGTGATTGCCTGGGCGTTTTTCGCGTGGCCATGGGCCTGGATGTTGTCGCGCGGTGCGTGGAATATCGTTGGCCAGAAACCATTTCCCTCGAACACGTCGCTACGCTGCCGGCACCGGCGGTCGAATGCCGATTTCACGCCGGGCCGGGTAAGATACACCCCGGTCTGGTGCAGGTAGTGCGGCTGCTGGTAGCTCCGGGATTTTTTCGGCAATACGCCATCTAGCACGAAATCGAAATTCAGCCGCCAGTCCGTGCGCGGCATGAACTCAAGCAACTGGCGCATGGTCGTGATGAGCACCAGGTGCCGTGCCTCGAACCGGCCGAGGATGCGGGCCAGCTCGGCGCCGCTCATGTCATAGGGCGGATCGGTCAGGATTAGGTCGCAAGCGCGGCCGTGATCGGCGGCGTCGCCGTTGATCAGTGTTACCTGTTGTCTATGCATTTTTTGTAGATCAGCATGGGTTTGCTGCTGGACCTCGATTTGAGGTCGGCAGCGGTGAAATGGGTCATCCATAATTGACGGTCGGCCGCCGCCGGCGAGGTGAGCCATGCGTTGATGTCGATGATCGGCACGCCGCCGGCCTGTAGGCGCGCGACGAACCAGCGGCGCAGGTCGGCAATGGTGCGGCCGACAAGGTCGCTGCCGTCCCGGTAGTCCGGCCAGACGATCTCCGAGCGTAGCCGCTCTAGCTGCTGCTGCTTGCGCCGCTCGCACCGTGCCTGCGCGATCAACTCCGCGTCGATGCGTTTGATGTCGAAATAGTATCCGCCGATCTGATCGCGCTCGTGCAGTGCGTTTGCCGCGCCGCACTCCGGGCAATGCGTGAGGCGGACCTTGTAGATCGCGCCGCACTCGGCACATGGCGCAGTTGGCACACGCTCAAGCCCTTTGGGCGGGTTGATCAGGTCCCACTTCACCGGCTCGTCTGGCTGTCCGTGCTGCGCGACCATGCCGGTGTGATCGATGATGATGGCGCGGCGCTTGCCTGGTGCCGGACGCAGCACGCGCCCGCACAACTGCCGGTAGCGCGGGAATGAGGCGGTACGGGTGGCGATGATGAGGGTTTCGCAGGCCGGTAAGTCGAATCCCTCGCCAACCATGTCGACGTTGGTGAGCACACGGATATGCCCGGCGCGGAAATTTTCGATCAGCCGGGCGATTTCAGCCGGGGTCTGTTTCGAACTGATGCAGGCCGAGGGGATGCCGGCGGCGCGGAACTGTTCGGCGAATTCCTCGGCGTTTGTGATCGCCGGGGCCATGAGGATGGCGCGGCTGCCATCGGCCAGGCGACGGTATTCGCGGATCGGGTCGCCGAATATCGCCAACTCGCCGGTTGAGTAGTCCAGGCCACGGGTTGCCGAGGGGGCAATCATTCGCGGGCCACGGTACACGGTCGCCTCGCCCATGGCTTCGAGCGTGAGGTCATGCTCAAGTTGCGCGTACAGCTCATCTGGCGATAGCGAGTCGTCTAGGTTGTATGTCATGCGCGCGGCGTAGCAGACGAAATCGCTCAGGTAGCCGCGCTCGATCAGCACGCGCACGCTGTCATTTCCCAGCGCCTCGGCCTGCACCAGGCGCTCGAACAGGCCGCCCTTGCTGACGTGCAGGCTCTCGCCGTCCATCCGCGCAGGGGTTGCCGTGAATCCGACGATGCGCGCGTTTTTGAATATCTCCCGAAGTTGCCCCCACTGGTTATCTGGCACCACATGATGCGCCTCGTCGATGACGATCAGCCATGGCGCTGCGGTATCGATCTCCAGCCGGCCGTGGCGGCGAGCGGATACGAGGCTGGCGATGCTGGCCACGCGGCGGGTGGCGTGGCCCCGGCGGATGTAATTCCGCCCATGCGGCCGGTGGGCGAGCATGCAGCGCCGGCGGGTGTGCTCGGTGCTGATCGTGTCGTGGTCCAGCCCGAACGCTGCGAGTTTCTCGCTGATCTGCTGGATCAGGATGTTGCGGTGCGCCACCAGCAAGATGCGCGGCGCCCAGGCAGCCAGCGCGGCCTCGATGGGAGTTTTCCCCCCGCCGGTGTCGAGCTGGACCAGGTCTGCGCTGGTGCTGGCCTGGAGTTGCTGGAGGATGTCGGTCTGGTAGTCTCTGAGCTTCATGCTCAACTCCTTTTTCGCCCGTATTTGCGGCGAAAACCGGCCAGCCGTTGCTCTTTAAGCTTGGCTGCATCCGCAGCGTACTCATCCGTGAGCATGTAGTCGATGTCCAGCTCGCGGGAGTCGATCCAGAACTTCGCAGTATCGGCCCCTGCGATAGCCAGCAGGCGCTCTGCATCGCCGCCGGCATCCTGCAGCCGCTTGTGACGGATTGTCTGCGCCCATGCTACCTGTTTTTCCGAGCCTTTAAGTTTCGCCAGGCCAAGAAACGCTGCCTCGGCCTGCGCTTTCTCGGTCTTTGCCTGGCGGGCCACGACCTTGCGCTCCGAGTAAAAATCGGGCGGCAGCCAGCTATTGCTGGGCATGCCGAAGATGCACGGGTTTATACCGCTCCAGAAAAGTCGCTCGTCGCTGCTACCATCGAGATCAAGCCACCAACTGGCGCGGTTTGCCTTCCGCAAGCGGTCGGCGATGCTTGCGCGCTCGATAGGGCTTGAGATCATCAGGCCACCGCTCTTGCGCGGGCCTTTGTATGTGTCGAGTACCCGGAGCAGTTCAGGTAGCAGGGTTGCGCGGCGCGCCTCGGCGGCCGCGATGATGTCGGGGGTCTCGCCAACCAGCGAGGGGAGGTTAGTCGAAGTCATACAGAGACTCCTGCTGACCAGCGTCGCCGGCGGGTTTCTCGGCCAGCCCGATGGCCTGCAGCAGCACAGGGTGACGGGCGATTTCTTCAGCAATCCGCTGGCGCAGGACCAGCACGTCGCAAGCCTCACCGAGGCGCCAGGCTAGGACGTCACAGCGGTCGAGGTAACGTCCTTCGTCATCCCATAATAGTAGCCATCCGTCGCCATCGAAATATTCGACTGATCCAGCCACTCCGGTGTTTTCGGGGGTCGGCATTCCGCCGAAGCTAATCCCGCCCGGAAGACCGCGGGAGATTTTCACGAATGTGCCGTGAGGAGCATCGGCGATATAGATGCGGAGCATGATTTTTTCTTCTAGCGTCATGGCTTTCTCTCCAAACCCGGAAACCGCCGGGTCGGTGGTCAGTGCTTACCGACCATGCAGCCATTATACACTCTTAAGAGTGTATATCAAGCCCTGCTGCTCGCTGGGCGAGAGATAATCCTCGCCGGCATGTGGTCACTGCATTGCTTACCGCTTGAGGTGATACACCGGTGGCCCGCGCCGCGTCTGCGGCGCTCAGCGCTTCGACGAGGACTAGGCGGGCCGCTTCCTGGCTTGCACTTCCCCGCATTCTGAGCAGTTCGGCCAGGGCCTCGAACTGCTCGTCGCTCATCACTCCGGCCACTGGATTTCCTCCAGGCGGCCCCGCCAGTAGTCTGGGCGGCCAGGCTCCCGGTCGAAACGGTGGTAGGCGAGCTGCCGGTTATCGCAACTGATGACGGCCGCCAGCGGCTGGCCGTCCAGGTCGGTTCGCCCGACCAGCTCGGCGAATGCGGCGAGCGCCACGTCCCGACTTTCCGTGACCGTCTTGTCAGTCACGCGCTGGCCGGGGTGGCGCAGGTATGCACGATAAACCATGAATTCTCCTTAGGAGCGGTCGGTCGGTGCTTGCCGACCATGTAGCCATTATACACTCTTAAGGGTTGGATTTTGGTGCCCGGACGGGCGAGGAGGGAGGCGGCGACCCAACGTTCCAGCACCCGGCCGCCGCCAAGCGTGCAGGCAAATTCTGCAAGCTAGAAAATGGTAATGGCTTTGCGCTAGCAGAGATATTGCGGAGCGTCAGTGACTGGTGCATGACATTACCGAAATCGCCAAGAAGCGGAGCGTAGCGAGAACGTGATACACAGTTTGAACAAACGTGACATGCTATTGCATAATTTTCACAGCGTAGCAGTTGCGGGCGGCTTAAGCTGTTGATTTAAAATGATTTCAGGTTAAGTATCTTGATTTAGGTTCCAGCGCCGCAAGGCGTAAGAGTTCGAGTCTCTTCATCCGCACCATTTATTTATCTGTCCCCTCCCGTATGTCGCCCTCTTCTCTGCAGGGTGACTTCTGCAGTTCGACCCACTAGAATGCATGCCCTTGATTTGAGGCCGTCAATGGCCGGCTAACGTCTGTGCAACGAGGAATATCCATGCAAGTTTCTGTTGAAAGCACCTCCGCTCTTGAGCGCCGCTTGACGATCGGCGTGCCGGCCGAGCGCATCGAGACCGAAGTCAACAAGCGTCTGCAGCAGACGGCGCGTCGTGCCAAAATTCCTGGCTTTCGTCCGGGCAAGGTACCGATGAGCGTGATTCGCCAGCGCTACGAGGAGTCGGCTCGTCAGGAAGCCTTGGGTGAACTGATTCAGGCCAGCTTCTATGAGGCTGTGGTCGAGCAGAAGCTGAAGCCGGCTGGTGCTCCTTCCGTCGAGCCGAAGGTTTTCGAGAAGGGCAAGGATCTAGAATACGTTGCCACTTTCGAGGTTTATCCCGAATTCGAGATTACCGGCCTGGAGGGTATCGCTGTCGAACGTCTGCAGGCGGAGGTCGCCGAGTCCGATGTCGACAACATGCTGGAGATTCTGCGCAAGCAGAATACCCACTACAAGCAGGTCGAGCGTGAGGCGCAGGATGGCGACCAGCTGAATATCGATTTCGTCGGCAAGGTCGACGGTGAAGCCTTTGCCGGTGGATCTGCCAAGGGCACATTGCTGGTATTGGGCTCCGGGCGGATGATCGAAGGGTTCGAGGCGGGTCTGGTTGGTGCGAAAGCTGGCGAGGAGCGTGTCCTGTCTCTCACCTTCCCGGCGGATTACCAAAATCTGGATCTCGCAGGCAAGGCCGCCGAATTCGCCGTAACCGTCAACTCGGTATCCGAGGCTGAGCTGCCGGAGTTGAATGCCGACTTCTTCTCCCTGTTTGGGATCAACGAGTCGAGTCTGGAGGCCTTCCGCACCGAGGTCGGCAAGAACATGGAGCGTGAACTTCGCCAAGCCATCAAGTCCAAGGTCAAGACCCAGGTGATGGATGGTCTTCTGGCCGCCAATCCGGTCGAAGTGCCTAAGGCTTTGATCGAAAACGAAGTGAATCGTCTGCGTGTTCAGGCTGTGCAGCAATTCGGTGGCAACATCAAGCCGGAACAGTTGCCTGCGGATCTGTTCCAGGATCAGGCCAAGCGTCGTGTCACGCTGGGGTTGATTGTCGCCGAGATGGTTAAGCAATTCGATCTAAAGCCCGATGAGTCGAAAGTGAAGACTCTGATCGAGGAAATTGCCTCTGCCTATCAAGAGCCGGAGCAGGTTGTTGCCTGGTACTACGGCAATGAGCAGCAGCTCAGTGAAGTCCGTTCGGTTGTGCTGGAGGAGCAAGTTGTAGATACTGTTCTCCAGAAGGCTAATGTAACCGACAAAGCGGTCTCTTACGAAGAAGCTGTCAAGCCGGCGGAAGCTCCGCAAGCTGCCTGATTCTTCCCTCGTGCGAGTACACCTATAAGCCAGCCTTCGTGCTGGCTTATTTGCATTTCAAGACCTGACCATTAGGGAGCGATCAGGACATGACTAATCATTTCATGCAAATGCCTGAAATCCAGGCCGCTGGTGGCCTGGTACCGATGGTGATCGAACAGTCCGCTCGCGGTGAGCGTGCTTACGATATTTATTCGCGTCTCTTGAAGGAACGAGTAATATTCATGGTTGGCCAAGTAGAAGACTACATGGCGAACTTGATTGTCGCCCAGTTGTTGTTCCTCGAGGCCGAGAATCCCGACAAGGATATTCATCTTTACATCAATTCGCCTGGTGGCTCCGTGACGGCAGGCATGTCCATCTACGACACCATGCAGTTCATCAAGCCTGACGTTTCCACCATTTGTATTGGCCAGGCCTGCAGCATGGGAGCCCTGTTGCTGGCCGGTGGCGCCGCCGGGAAGCGTTACTGCCTCCCACATTCGCGGATGATGATTCACCAGCCTTTGGGAGGTTTCCAGGGGCAGGCTTCGGACATCGAGATCCACGCCCGGGAGATTCTCACCATTCGCGAGCGTCTGAACAGGATTCTGGCGCATCACACTGGGCAGCCCATCGATGTGATTGCTCGTGACACGGATCGTGACAATTTCATGAGTGGTGAGGAGGCGGTCAAGTATCGCCTCATCGATCAGGTTCTCGTGCACCGCCAACTGGTGAGTTGATCTCACCTCGGGGCGGTCTCAAATTGAAGCCGCCCTCGGGCTTGAAAATGCCCGCATTTGCCTTCATCTTGTGTTGCAAGCCTACCGGATTGGATTGATCGAATGACTGACACCCGTAACGGCGAGGACAATGGCAAACTGCTTTACTGCTCCTTCTGCGGCAAGAGCCAGCATGAGGTACGCAAGCTGATTGCCGGCCCCTCGGTCTTTATTTGTGACGAGTGCGTCGACCTGTGCAACGACATTATCCGAGAGGAAGTGCAAGAAGCTCAGGCCGAAAGCAGTGCGCATAAGCTACCCGCACCTAAGGAAATCAGTAATATTCTCGACCAGTATGTCATTGGTCAGGAGCGTGCCAAGAAGGTCTTGGCTGTGGCGGTGTACAACCACTACAAGCGCTTGAACCAGCGTGACAAGAAGGATGATGTCGAGCTGGGTAAGAGCAATATCCTGTTGATCGGCCCAACTGGCTCGGGCAAGACTTTGCTGGCTGAAACCTTGGCCCGTCTATTGAATGTTCCTTTTACCATCGCCGACGCGACTACTCTGACCGAGGCAGGTTATGTCGGCGAGGATGTCGAGAACATCATTCAGAAGCTATTGCAGAAATGCGACTATGATGTCGAGAAAGCTCAGATGGGCATCGTCTACATTGACGAAATCGACAAGATTTCGCGCAAATCCGATAATCCGTCGATCACGCGGGATGTATCGGGCGAGGGCGTCCAGCAAGCTCTGCTCAAGCTGATCGAGGGAACGGTGGCTTCCGTTCCGCCGCAGGGTGGGCGCAAGCATCCGCAGCAGGAGTTTCTGCAGGTAGATACTCGCAACATTCTCTTTATTTGTGGTGGTGCCTTTTCCGGTTTGGAAAAGGTGATCCAAAACCGCTCGACGAAGGGAGGGATCGGCTTCAATGCCGAGGTACGAAGCCTGGATGTTGGCAAGAAAATCGGCGAGGCTCTGCGTGATGTGGAGCCGGATGATCTGGTCAAGTTCGGTCTGATACCGGAGTTTGTGGGACGTTTACCTGTCATCGCCACGCTTGACGAGTTGGATGAGGTGGCCTTGGTGCAGATCCTCACGGAGCCCAAGAATGCCTTGACCAAGCAGTACGGCAAGCTGTTCGAGATGGAAGGGGTGGAGCTTGAGTTCCGTGCCGATGCATTGCGAGCCGTGGCCTTGCGAGCACTTGAGCGAAAGACCGGGGCGCGTGGATTGCGCTCCATTCTCGAGGGTGTTCTGCTGGATACCATGTATGAGATTCCCTCGCAATCTGGTGTCAGCAAGGTGGTTATCGATGAGAGTGTCATCGCTGGTGCTTCCAAGCCCCTACTGATCTATGAAAATGTGGAGCCGCCCGCCAAGGCCGCACCCGATGCGTGATCCGGAAGGGGGCCTGCGGGCCCCTTTGCATTTCCACTACGGTGCTTGTTTTTTCCTAGGGCTACCTTCATCTTAGAAATCAGGGTGCGTTCGTCACTCTCCGGTCCTGAGCCCACGTAGAGCCTAAATCATGAATATGATCGAATTACCTCTTCTGCCGCTGCGCGATGTTGTCGTATATCCGCACATGGTAATCCCGCTGTTCGTGGGGCGCGAAAAGTCCATCGAAGCCCTTGAGTCTGCTATGAGCGGAAACAAGCAGATCCTCTTGCTGGCCCAGAAGAGCCCGGCAGATGACGATCCGGGAGAGGCATCTCTCTATCGAGTCGGCACCGTTGCAACGGTCCTGCAACTGCTGAAGCTTCCCGACGGTACCGTCAAGGTTTTGGTCGAAGGAGAGCAGCGAGGGATCATTGAGCGCTTCATCGATGCCGAGGGGCACAGTCGGGCGCAGCTGTCCTTGGTCGAGGAGGCTTCGATCACCGAACGAGAGGGCGAGGTCTTCATTCGTAGCCTGCTCAGTCAGTTCGAGCAGTATGTCCAGCTTGGTAAGAAAGTGCCTGCCGAAGTCCTGTCGTCATTGAATAGCATCGATGAGCCGGGGCGGCTGGTCGACACCATGGCTGCACACATGGCTCTCAAGCTTGAGCAGAAGCAGGAAATCTTGGAGATCGCCGATCTGTCGGCCCGTGTCGAGCACGTTCTGGCGCTTCTGGATGCTGAAATCGATCTGCTGCAGGTCGAGAAGCGTATCCGGGGGCGAGTGAAGAAGCAGATGGAGCGCAGTCAGCGCGAGTACTATCTGAACGAGCAAATGAAAGCCATTCAAAAGGAGCTCGGCGATATCGATGAAGGTCACAATGAAATCGATGACTTGAAGCAGCGCATCGAGACTGCTGGCTTGACGAAGGAGGCGCTGGCCAAGGCCCAGGCCGAGTTGAATAAGCTGAAGCAGATGTCTCCGATGTCGGCGGAGGCCACTGTCGTTCGTTCCTATATCGACTGGCTGGTCAATGTGCCCTGGAAAGCCGAGAGCAAGGTTCGTCTGGATCTGTCCAAGGCCGAGACCATTCTCGATACGGATCATTATGGTTTGGAGGAGGTCAAGGAACGCATCCTCGAATATCTTGCCGTGCAGAAACGTGTGAAGAAGCTCAAGGGGCCTGTGCTCTGCTTGGTCGGGCCTCCAGGCGTTGGCAAGACTTCCCTGGCCGAGTCCATCGCGCGGGCTACCAATCGCAAATTTGTGCGCATGGCGCTGGGCGGTGTCCGCGATGAAGCCGAAATCCGTGGTCATCGCCGTACCTATATTGGCTCGATGCCTGGCCGGCTGATCCAGAAAATGACCAAGGTGGGGGTTCGCAATCCACTGTTTCTCCTCGATGAAATCGACAAGATGGGCAGCGATATGCGGGGAGATCCTGCTTCTGCGCTGCTGGAGGTGCTGGATCCGGAGCAGAACCACAACTTCAACGATCATTATCTAGAAGTTGACTATGACCTCTCGGATGTGATGTTCGTCTGCACCGCCAACTCCATGAACATTCCGGCGCCGCTCTTGGATCGTATGGAGGTGATCCGGCTTCCTGGATATACCGAAGACGAGAAAGTCAATATCGTCGTCAAATATCTGGCTCCCAAGCAAACTCAGGCTAATGGCTTGAAAAAAGGGGAACTGGAGTTCGAGGAGGCAGCAATCCGCGACATGGTCCGCTACTACACCCGTGAGGCGGGGGTTCGTAGCCTCGAGCGGCAAATCGCCAAAGTCTGTCGCAAAGTGGTCAAGGAAAATGCCAAGGAAAAACATTTCAAGGTTACGGTAACGGCCGACTCGCTGGAGCATTTTCTGGGCGTCCGTAAATATCGCTATGGGTTGGCTGAGCAGCAGGATCAGATCGGTCAAGTCACGGGACTGGCTTGGACCCAGGTCGGGGGTGAGTTGTTGACTATCGAAGCGGCCGTCGTACCGGGCAAAGGGCAACTGATCAAAACCGGATCGCTTGGTGATGTCATGGTCGAATCTATTACGGCGGCATTGACCGTAGTGCGAAGTCGGGCGAAAAGTCTCGGGATTCCGCTGGATTTCCACGAGAAGCGGGATATCCATATTCACATGCCGGAAGGGGCGACGCCCAAGGATGGTCCCAGTGCGGGAGTGGGGATGTGTACTGCCTTGGTTTCCGCGTTGACACAAATTCCCGTGAGGGCTGATGTGGCAATGACCGGGGAAATAACGCTGCGTGGTCAAGTACTGGCCATTGGTGGATTAAAGGAAAAACTTTTGGCGGCTCATCGGGGAGGTATCAAGATCGTTATCATTCCTGAAGAGAACGTCCGGGATTTAAAAGATATCCCAGAGAACATTAAGCAGGACTTGCAGATCAAACCGGTTAAATGGATTGACGAGGTCCTGCAGATTGCGCTGCAATACGCCCCAGAGCCCTTGCCTGATACGGCCCCGGAGATGGTCGCAAAGGATGAGAAGCGCGAAACTGATCCCAAGGAGAGAATCAGTACGCACTAGCCGTTAGGGCTTTCCTTGACATCTTTTTGAATCGCTTGATATAAAGCCAGTTTTTTCGTGTCGGCAAACCATCCAGCACCCGTTTTGCCTGCACCAGGATCAAGAAATAACCCAAATGAAATAAGGGGACCTAGAGTGAACAAGTCGGAATTGATTGATGCGATTGCCGCATCCGCTGATATCCCGAAAGCTGTTGCTGGCCGGGCGCTGGACGCAGTGATTGAGTCTGTCACTGGCGCCCTGAAGGCTGGCGATTCCGTGGTGCTGGTTGGCTTTGGTACTTTTGCTGTCAAGGAGCGTGCTGCTCGTACTGGTCGCAATCCGCAGACTGGCAAGCCGATCAACATCGAGGCAGCCAAAATCCCGGGCTTCAAGGCTGGCAAGGCCTTGAAGGACGCGGTCAACTGAGCGTCTTGCGAGCACAGGGGACGTTAGTGCGGATTGCCTAGTCTCTGGTCGCGGAGCAAGGGTTCGGCCGATTAGCATACCGACTTGTCACGTCGGAAATCATGGGGGTCGGAGTTCGCTCTCTCCACCAGTTACGAGGAGGCGCATCCAAAAAGATGCGCCTTTTTCATATTCAGACTCTACCAGTGCTAAATGGCTTTTTGTCAGTCATTTCTGGGGGATGCATGCTGCAGAACATCAGGGACAATTCACAAGGGTGGATTGCCAAGATCATCATCGGGGTCATCATCGCGCTATTGGCCTTGACCGGCTTCGACGCCATTCTCACTAGCACGAGCAACAGCCAGAATGCGGCAGAGGTCAATGGCGCGAAAATCGGACTGGCTGAGCTGAACAGGGAAGTGGAGACGCAGCGTCGGCAATTGCTCCAGCAGCTTGGCAAAGACTTCGATGCTTCTCAATTGAACGAGGGGTTGCTGCGCAATGCAGCGCTCAGCGGCTTGATAGAGCGCAAGTTGCTGCTGCAGGGAGCGAAAGCGGCAGATTTTGCTTTTTCCCAAAATGCTCTGGATCAGCTGATTCTGCAGACTCCTGAATTCCAGGTCGATGGCAGATTCGACGCCAATAGGTTCGATCAAGTCATTGCGCAGATGGGCTACAGTCGTCCGCAGTTTCGACAAATGTTGGAGCAGGAAATGCTCATCGGTCAGTTGCGCGCTGGTTTAGCTGGTAGTGGCTTTGCGACTGATCGCGAGATCGGCGACTTTGTTCGCTTGGAGCGGCAGACTCGAGATTTTTCCACTTTGACATTATCCGCCGACCCTGCTCGGGTGACGGTCGGGGATGAAGCGGTGCAGGCCTACTACGAGGAACATGCCAGTAGCTATATGACTTCCGAGCAGCTCGTAGTGGAATATATCGAGCTGAAGCGGCATGCTTTCTTCGACCAGGTAGAAATCAGGGACAAGGATCTACAGGCACTTTATCAGCGAGAAATTGCCAATCTTGCTGAACAGCGACGGGCTGCACATATTCTCCTCGAAGTGAACGACAAGCTGAGTGAGGAGCAGGCTAAGGCTAAGCTGGAGGAGCTCAAGGCGCGTATCGACAAGGGGGAAGATTTTGCCGCTCTTGCCAAGGAGTTCTCTCAGGATCCAGGTTCGGCAGACAAAGGGGGTGATCTAGGCTATGCAGGGCCTGATGTCTATGATCCGGCTTTTGAAAAGGTACTTTATTCCTTGAAGGAGGGAGAGGTCAGTTCTCCGGTTCGCAGCGAGTTCGGCTGGCACTTGATCAAGCTGCTCGGTGTGCAAGCGCCAGAGATTCCCAGCTTCGATACCCTGAAGGAAAAATTGGTCCATGAACTCAAGGCAGAGCAAGTCGAGCAGGCTTTTGTTGAGGCTTCGCGTGACTTGGAGAATGCAGCCTTCGAGGCATCGGATCTTTCTCAGCCGGCCCAGGAGCTTGGGCTTCAGATTAAAGTCACTCCTCCTTTTGGTCGTGAAGGCGGTGAAGGCTTAACAGCAAACCGGCAGTTCGTTCAGACTGCATTCAGTCCTGAAGTGCTTGAGCAAGGCAATAATAGTAGTTCTATCGAATTGGATCCCGATACAGTCGTTGTTTTAAGGGTGAAAGAACATAAGAAGCCCGAGCAAATTCCCTTTGATCAGGTAGCTGGCAAAATTCGAGAGCAGTTGCTGAAGAAGCATGCTGCCGAAGAGGTCAGAGTCAGAGGAGAGGCTCTCCTCGGTGAGCTTCGGCAGGGACACACACCGATTGATCAGGCTCAACAGGGAGAGGGTTGGCACGTAGTGGAGGCTGCGGCACGTAATCAAGAGGGTATTGATCCTGCCATCCTGCAATCGGCCTTCCAAATGCCGAAGCCTGCTGCTACAGATAGGCCCTCCTTTGCCGGAGTTGCGCTACCGAACGGTGATTATGTATTGATTCGCCTGACTGGAGTCAGCGATCCTTCGGATGATTTGTCCGAAGAGGAGAAAGGCATGTATCGACGCTTTTTGGCCTCACGTAATGGCCAACAGGATTTTACAGCCTATCGGCGCCAGCTTCAGTCGACAGCTGATATCGAGCGTTTCTGACATCGCTTGGTAAGGCTGCTAGGGTGCTTTAGATTTTAAAGAAGGGAATCAAAAATGCCCATATCTTCAGAGATATGGGCATTTTAGCTTTAACAACATCTAATACTCGCACTAATTAGTGGTGCTGATGGTTTCTCAGACTTCACGATGGTCTGAGATTGATGGATCAGCCTTTCACGTAACGGCCTGGCGCTGCCTCTATAACCTGATACTCGCGATTACCGCTCTGTTTGACTGCCAGGCCCTGCTCGCCAGCGTGCTGAGCAAGCCAGGCGAACCAATCGTTCCACCAACTGCCCGGCTTTTTCTCGGCAGTCTCCATCCAGATATCCGGATCGGCTGGTGTCTGTTCATTGGTCCAGTAGTGCCGTTTGTTCTGTGCTGGTGGGTTGATGACTCCTGCGATATGACCCGAAGCACCAAGAACGAAACGAATCTTGCCGGAAAGCAGGTTACTGGTGTTATAGGCACTGCGCCAAGGGACGATATGGTCATCTTGAGTGCCTAGCAAGTAGGTAGGGGCCTTGATCTTGCTCAGATCCAGCCTGACTCCACAGCATTCCAAGTCACCTGATTTAAGGTCATTTTGTAGATAAGTATGCCGTAGATACCAACAGTACATGGGGCCGGGAAGATTGGTACTGTCATTATTCCAGAACAACATATCTAATGTCCGTGGTTTTTGTCCCTTGAGATATTTGTCCACAGTGTAGTTCCACCACAATTCATTCGGGCGTAGCAAAGAGAATGTGTTACCCATGTCCTGGCCACGGAACAGGCCAACGGGACCTCCTTTGCCGCCAATGGTCCGTTCTATCTGAGTGACGAACTGTTCGTCGACGAAAATTTTGATGACTCCTGTATCGGAGTAATCGAGGAAGGTAGCCAGCAAGGTCAAGCTACTGATATGGTCCTTGCTGCCTTGAGCTTCAAGTACAGCAAGAGCGGTGCTCAGCAGGGTTCCGCCAATGCAGAAGCCGACACAATTGAGCGGCTGTCCGCCACTGATGGCTCGGGTAACCTTGATGGCCTTGATCGCGGCGTCTTGAATGAAATCGTCCCAAGTTTTACCATCGCAGCTTGCGTCGAAATTGCGCCAGGAAACCAGAAACACTTGGTGGCCTTGTTCAAGGGCATAGCGAACCAGTGAGTTTTCGGGGCGCAAGTCGAGAATATAATATTTGTTGATTGAGGGGGGAACGATGAGCAGCGGGCGCTGATACTGCTTTTCACTGAGTGGCCGATACTGGATGAGCTGGAACAGTTCATTTTCGAATACAATGTCGCCCGGTGTCGTGGCTACGTCACGTCCAACTTGGAAGTCACCACTATCGCATTGGCGTAGTTTACCTTCTTTCAAATCACTCGCTAAATGCAACATGCCGTTGAATAGGCTGACGCCGTTGCTTTTTACCAAGGCTTCCAAAGCGTCGGGGTTGCTGGCAAAAAAGTTGCTTGGTGCACTGGCAGCAATAGCCTGTTCCACTAGGTAGTAGAGACGCTGGCGAGGTTTTTCATCATCTATTTTCAATTCTTCGAGCAACTCCATCATATATCTGGAGTTGAGTAGATAATATGCAGCCAGCGAGCCAAACAGGGGAGAGCTCCAGTTATCGCTTGCGAATCGCTTATCCGTGAAACTGAATGGTTTCCTCGAAAGAAGCTGCAAGCCAAGTTGGTACCACTCGCGCTGGTAATCGGTCTGTATCTGGTGCAAGCGTTCTGCTGGAATATCGAACCATTTTGCATTATCCGTATCGACGAACCAAGGTGAAGTATTCACCCAGAGGCGCAGTTGCTGCAGAGCAAAATTGGCTACGAAGGGTGTCTGAGCTGACCAGAAACTTGTGAAAGAGGGGGCTTGATCCATGACATTTTTCCTGAAAAACATACAAATTCATCACGGACTGGAAGGTCCTGTTCCGTCATTAATGGCGGACTGACATCCTGATGAAGACTTTAGCTACCTCAGTCCGGGCGTTCGCTGCATAGCTGTTTGCTCTCTTGAAGCGAATCGTTGATTCAGGATGTCTGGTGTGCACACACTTATACGGATGATTCCTGAGGACTCATCCGTATCGTGTCACTGGTCGAGCAGGTTCAATTTGTCAGAATTCAACGTTCCACTGCGAGGGCTACGCCTTGTCCACCACCGATGCAGAGAGTTGCTAAGCCTTTTTTGGCGTCGCGCCTGATCATTTCATGCACCAGAGTGACCAGAATGCGACAACCAGAGGCTCCGATTGGGTGGCCAATCGCAATAGCGCCGCCATTTACATTGACTTTGCTGGCATCCCATCCCAGTTCTTTGCTCACACTCAGGGACTGAGCTGCGAAGGCCTCATTAGCCTCGATCAAATCCAACTCGTCCAGATTCCAGCCAGCTTTTTCCAAACAGCGACGGGTAGCCGAAACCGGACCAATGCCCATGATGGCCGGGTCTACAGCCGCATTGGCATAGGCTTTGATTCGTACCAGGGCTGGCAAGCCGAGCGAACGAGCCTTTTCCGCACTCATCAGCAGTACCGCGGCAGCACCGTCGTTGATGCTAGAAGCATTACCGGCGGTAACGCTTCCGTCTTTCTTGAAGGCTGGCTTGAGTTTACTCAGCGCTTCGAGGGTGGTCTCGGCACGTGGTTGTTCATCGGTGTCGAAGATGATCGGATCCCCCTTGCGCTGCGGGATTGATATCGGCGTGATCTGACTGCGGAAATGACCAGCTTCGATGGCAGCCACAGCCTTCTGCTGTGAGGCAGCGGCAAAGGCATCCTGTTCTTCTCGGGAAATGCCGAATTTCTCAACCAGATTCTCTGCGGTGATACCCATGTGGTAGTCGTTGAAGACATCCCATAGGCCGTCTTGGATCATGCTATCGATCAGGTTGGCATGTCCCATGCGCAGACCGGTGCGCGCGCCCGGAAGAACATAGGGCGAAAGGCTCATGTTCTCCTGGCCGCCCGCGATGATCACATCGGCATCTCCACAGCGAATGGCTTGAGTGGCCAAGTGCAGAGCCTTGAGGCCGGAGCCGCAGACCTTGTTCAAGGTCATGGCAGGGACGGTATAGGGCAAACCCGCCTTGATCACGGCCTGGCGAGACGGGTTCTGGCCTACGCCAGCAGTAAGTACCTGACCCAGAATCACTTCATCGACTTGGCCCCCATCCAGCTTGGTTTGTTCGAGCAGCCGACGAATCACGGCGGCGCCCAGTTCAGCGGCAGGAATACTTGCCAAGGACCCTTGGAAGCTACCTACTGCAGTCCGGGTTGCAGCGACGATTACAACCTCTTTCATGAAGGAGTTACCTCATATGAATGGGGGCTTGACCGGAAAGCCTAGCAGCTTTCCGAATGCCGTCATTGCATGTTCAGACCGCCGTTGATAGAAAAGTCGGCGCCGGTGGCATAGGCCGCCTCCTCGGAAGCCAACCAGGCAACCGTGTTGGCGATTTCCTCGGGCTGGCCGAGGCGGCCGACCGGAATGCCGGCAGTGATCTGCTCGAGGACCTCCGGCCGCATGGCACCGGTCATTTCGGTGAGGATATAGCCGGGAGAGATGGTGTTGACGGTTATACCCTTGCTGGCCACTTCGCGAGCCAGCGCCATGGTGAAACCGTGAATGCCCGCTTTGGCGGCAGAGTAGTTGGTCTGACCGAATTGGCCACGCTGCCCGTTGATCGACGAAATATTGATAACACGGCCCCAGCCCTTGCCGAGCATGTCTTCGATGACTTGCTTAGTGGTATTGAACAAACCATTGAGGTTGGTGTTAATCACTGCTTGCCAGTTTTCCGGAGTGAGCTTGCGAAAGCTGGCATCCCGGGTGATACCGGCATTGTTCACCAATACGTCAATGGTCCCTACACGTTCGCGCAACTCGGCGAAAGCACGCTGAGTGCCCTCCCAATCGGTTACATCGTGTTCGCAGACTTCAAAAGTGAAGCCGCTATCGCGCTGGGCCGCGAGCCATCCATTTTTGCGTTTGGATTGCGGGGTGCATCCGACGATCACGGTGAAGTTTTCCTTGTAGAGGCGCCGGCTGATTGCTGTCCCGATTCCGCCCATGCCGCCCGTGACGAATGCAATTCGTTGATTGCTCATAGATTTCCATTCCTTTTTTGTCGAAGACCCTGGCTGCCCACGACTGCTGAATGGCGTGTAGCTGCACAGCGTCATTTGTGTCGTGACTCGCGAGGCTCATTCTCGATTGGGTCACGCTTTAAGAATAGTGCCCGTTGGTGACATCGTACTGGCGATTGGTGACACCCTTTGCGAGGTTTTCCAGTGGCTTTTTGCTATCGGACTGATATGGCGGTGATGGGGGCATAGCTATTGCCACGGATGTGTGGAAAGGGGTATCCACTTGGCGCGACCTCTGAAGGGCACGAGCCGAATTGATGATGGATGGAGAATGCCGAGAGCGATGAATGGTCGTCCTGGCGCCAGAATCCTGTGTTTTGATATCTACTTTCTGGCATGTGATGTATGCGGCATGGGTCCGGTCGCTTGGTAAAGCGGGACTTGCCGTAGGAGCTAGAATACTCAATGCATTGGTTTTTCCACATGCGTTTGGTTTCTTGGCCCATGGAAGAGAGCGCGAAAAAGGATATGTCTAAAGTCAGTGTGAACTATGCACGGCTCGTCGAGGAGACGCTTAGGGCAGAGGGTTTGGAAATTGAAAATCTACTTAAGGAGTTGGGCTTAAACCCTAATATTTTCAATGATATAGAAGGATGTCGTGTCAAGGATCTTTCAAGGATCCTGAGTCGAGCCGCAGTGCAGAGCGGCAATCCGGATATAGGGCTCAAGGCCTATGGGTTGGTCAAGCCCGGGATTTACGATGTCGTGGGCTATGCGATGATGTCGAGCCCCGATCTCAAAACTGCTCTTCAGCATTTTGTCTGTTATTGCTCATTGATCGATAATGGCGTCGATTTTTCCCTGCATCGGGAGGGTCGCACCTATCGTCTGTGTGGCTGCCGCCATGGCGGTAGCAAAGCCATACCACGGCAGTTCTACGATGTCGGTATGGCGGCGTTGATTGCCTACCTGCGTTGGTTATGCGGGAATACACGGTTCACGCCTTTGTGTATCGAGTTCGTACATGCGGAGCCGATTGATACGGAAGAATATGCTCGCATCCTGAACTGTCCTATCCGATTCAATTCTTCTCATTTTTCCATTTTTTTTGATGCTACCCAACTGGACTCTCCTTTGAGCACCGCTGATGCAGCCCTGGCAAGCATACACGAGCGTTTTGCCGAGCGGCGACTGCATGAGCAGAACTCCCAATTGAGTACTTGGCGAGTCCAGCAGTTGATCATGGAGCGGCTGAGCGACGGGGAGCCAACCATAGAAGAAGTAGCGGGAACACTTTGCGTGAGTAAACGCACCTTGCAGCGTTGTCTGAAGAAGGAGGGTACCCAATACAAGGATTTGCTGAATAAAACTCGTCGTGAGCAGGCTCATCTGTATCTGTGCCATTCACATTTCAGCCTGCAGGAGGTCGCCTACCTGCTGGGGTTCCACGAGCATAGCAGTTTTTTCCGTGCCTGTTCGCGTTGGTTCGGTATGACTCCGGGGCAATACCGGGCTCATAGAAGTTTTTTCCGAGCTGACTCTCGAAAGGGTCATGCCGTTGTCGCATATGGATGATCGGCCTGTAGGAAAAAGCGTAAAACCAGCAAGCCTGGAGAGGGTTGGCTGGTATCCGTGGTGTGCAGGGCTCGTCGCTTGTAGTTCCCTGCATACTGCGATGCAACAATATCCTTTGTTAGGGCTGCTCAGCTAATTTCTGGTGCTCCGGTAGCAGGAGGAGTCAGATGTTTACGGCCTAATCCAGCCCAAAGCCTTGAAGCTCCATAAATTTTCCTCTCAGGCGATTTTTGCGGCGCAAGAAAATACTTGCACAAAAAATTGTGCGGTGCAACAATGAAATCGTCTGTTGAATCCAAGAAGCCGTCAGCAGCGGCGTTGCCAGGCCAGTCCGGCCGTCACTATGCAGGAGATACCGTCATGTCTTTTTTTGATTTGGAAAAAATGGAAAGTGCCTCTAAGTCCAACCTGGATGCTGTTCAGCAACTGAGCAGCAAGCTTTTCGAAAGTGCCGAAGAGCTCGCCAAGCTGCAGTTCAAGACCATACGAGCCGCAACCGACGACAATTTCGAAAATTTGCGCAAGATAATATCGGTGCGTGACCCGCAGGCCTTCCTGGAGCTACAGGCCTCTTTCTTCAAGCCCAACGAGCAGGCTGAGCGTCTCGTGGAGTTCAGCCGCCAGACTTATGACCTCATTTCCCGTTTTCAGGCAGAAGTCACCAGGCTGACCGAGCGCCAAATCGAAATCGGCACTCAGCAGGCTCAGGAAATCGTCGAAGAGATCTGCAAGAACGCTCCGGCTAACGCCGAGCCGGTCGTATCCGTATTCAAATCTGCCGTCGAGGGGGCCGGCAACGTCTACGAGAGCGCGCAGAGAGCGGCCAAGCAGGCATCCGAAATCACCGCAAGTGGCATCGAAGCGGCTGCCAACGCCGCAGGTCAGGCGACTACCCAAGCCGCTGGCAAGAAGACTGCCTGACGGTAGCTGGTGACCGCTGGGCCATGGTTTTTACCTTCCTTGATTCCTTTGGCGATGAAGGTCAGCTTTGGCCTTCATCGCCATCTTTTTTTCCGCCTGTTTTGTCGGTAAAACCGGAAAAAATGCCGAACATGTTCTGAGTATTTAGGTAAAGCTTCTTGGATTGTTCGACATACTGGCGCATCAGGTCCTGCATCATGGGGGCCTGGCTCTGCATGAAATCTGTCCAGGCCTGAGTGGATTGCACTCCAGCCTGGGTCTGTACCTCTATGACGCTTTGGATGCTTTTTTCCAGATAGCTGGTGAGTACGCCCTGGAAGGGGCCGTAGAAGCGAATGATCCCCTTGAGCATTTCGCTGGAAAAAATCGGTTCACCATCGCTTTCGGCCTCCTGGATGATTTGCAAGAGGATATTGCGGGTCAGATCTTCCCCGGTTTTCGCGTCGACTACTTGAAAGGGTTCTTCGCTGAGCACCAACTGGCGGATATCGGCAAGCGTGATGTGGCTGCTGGTACGAGTGTCATACAAACGGCGGTTCGGATACTTTTTGATCAGACGAACATCATTTCGGCCATTGGCTGACATGCGTATATCTCATTGTATGACGGGGTCTATCATGGTAACCCGAATGGCAGTCGTCTGGCCGGCCGAAGACAACATCCAAGGCGCGAGACCCTGCAGCGTGGGAGCGCTTTGCTTCCAAGAGTACTCCCTGGGTGCTGCCAGGTCAGGGCAGGTTCGTTGTATCACTTGATCAGACTGAGAAACTCACTGCGGGTAGCTGTATTGCTGCGGAAGTGGCCGAGCATTACCGAAGTGACCAGGGTGGAGTTCTGCTTTTCCACGCCACGCATCATCATGCACATATGTTGCGCTTCGATCACCACGCCCACTCCTGAGGCTCCCGTGACTTGTTCCACTGCCTCGGCGATCTGACGGGTGAGGTTCTCCTGGATCTGCAGGCGTCGCGCAAACATGTCGACGATTCGGGCGACCTTCGACAAGCCCAGAACTTTGCCATTGGGCAGATAAGCCACATGCGCCTTGCCAATGAACGGCAGCATGTGATGCTCGCAGAGCGAATACAGCTCGATGTTCTTCACCATCACCATTTCGCTGTTGTCCGAGCTGAACAGGGCGCCGTTGACGACCTCCTCAAGGGTCTGCTGATAGCCGCGGCAGAGATACTGCATGGCCTTGGCCGCACGCTTGGGGGTGTCGACCAAACCTTCACGGGAAACGTCCTCGCCGAGCTGGGCGAGAATCGCGGTGTACTGCTGTTCCAGGGACATGGATATTCCTGCGAGAGCTTTTTGATGAGATACACGAGCGTGCAGGTTAGGGGGGCGTAATGAGCGTTGCAAGCACGCCAAGGTGATTCGGCTATTCGTCGCGCCCCTCGAGCATAGTGCGTTTGAGCAGCACATAGACGGCTCCCGTGCCGCCATGGCGGGGTAGGCAGGAGGTAAAGCCGAGTACCTGTGGATGCTGGCGCAGCCAGGTGTTGACGTGACTCTTAACCATGGGGCGCTTGCCATCCAGTCGGGCAGCCTTGCCATGGGTGATACGCACGCAGCGCACTTCCAGTCTGATGGCTTCGGCAAGAAAGGCCCAGAGAGTTTCGCGGGCTTTCTCCACACTCATGCCATGCAGGTCCAGACTGCCCTCGAAAGCGATCTGCCCGACTCGAAGTTTGCGCATCTGGCCCTCCTGGACGCCATCACGCGCCCAATGGAGGTCGTCCTCGGCAGCCACATCGATGACGAATTGATCGGACAGACCGTCGATTGGCTGCGTTTCGACCTGTTGCATGGCTGCCTGGCGGCGGCTGGCGATCTGTCGCCGGTCGCGCTGGCGCACGCCGGTGTCGGCGCGATCATCCCGACGCAGCGGTTTGACGCCGAGAGTAGCGGATTGGAACAGGGCGAAATCGTCATCGGACATGGGCTGACCTCCATGAGAGGCACCTAGTTTAATCAATGGATGCCTTCCGGCGTCAGTCGTGCTTTTTAGTACGGGTGAAAGCACTGCCGGAATGCCGTATGGCGCGCAGGCCACGCCGGCAGACACGCCAGGCGTGAATGCCCGCCCAGAGCAGCAGGAGACCAAGGATCAGAAGAAGTACGGCGGCACCGGCAGAGAGTTCGGGAAGATCCCTACCCGCTCCGGGAGTCGGAGCTTGGCCAAGCAGGGAGGCGGTACCCGCCATGGCGAGCAATATGCCCAGAGAGGCGGATAAGGTTGCAAGTCCCGCCCCGAAACGCCAGCGGTTGATCTGCAACTTGTAGGCGGATGATGAGGTGGACTCGTCAGTTGGCTTCATTGAGGGCTTCTCCCGCCGAGGTCTTGGCCCTTGGCGCTCGGCAACTGGTAGTACAGTCTGTCGCCGAGTATCGAATGTTTTATATACGCGCTGTGTTCGGGGCTCGGTTAGAGTAGTGCCTGCGCGTCGGGCACTATGGCCGCGAAGTTGTCGGCGAGGCTGGCGATCTCGACGCGGTGGACCTGCTCCGCACTAATGGTTCCATTCGGGCTCGGCAGGTCACGGGTAGCACAGGCACGATCCACCAGGGTGCAGCGATATCCATAGTCCTTGGTTGCACGCACGGTGCTGCTGATGCTGGAGTGGGTCATGAAGCCGCAGACGATCAGGTCTAGACGGCCGATCGCCTGCAACCGGTCATGCAGGTCGGTACCGGAGAAGGCGTTCGGCAGGCGCTTCTCCACGACGATTTCTCCCGGCTGCGGTGCGACTTCCGGGATGAGCTGGCCACGCGTACCCTGCGGATCGAGGAAACCTCCGGGAATACCGAGGTGTTTCACATGCACCACCGGGGTGCCTGCGGCACGAGCGGCGGCCAGCAGGCCGGCGATCTCCACGATTGCAGGCTCGAGCCCAGGCAAGCGCAGGATGCCACTGCGGTACTCTTCTTGTGCATCGATGACGAGCAGAGTGGCATTCTTCAGGTGGGCCGGTGCAAAGCTGCGGCCTGTGATCTGCATCACTGTTTGTGGTTGGGGCATGGTGGCTCCTCCATGAAAAAACGGCGCGGATTGTCTCCTTCCTGTCTTCAGAAGTGAACAAACATCACCTTAAGTCTATGAGACGGGGCGACCGCCAGGCTTGGAGATGCCTATCGAGCCGACAATCACCGGGGCTCCGGGTTGGCCGCTCTCCACCCTTGTGCGATGCCTCGCATGCTTTGCGACAAGCCTGATTCGGCCCATGGAGTGCCAGTCTTTCGCCATGGAGTCAAGCAGTCGGATTGCTCGCATTACCCTACAGGCGCGGCTTGTTTCCAGCCGGGGGGTTCCCGCTGCTTGCTAGAATGCCCGCTTTTGGTTGGGAGATATACATGGCAGCCATTCCGACCCGTCTGCGTACCCCGCGCGATTATATCCGTTGGGCGGTCAGTCGTTTCCATGCCGAGGGGCTGTATTTCGGTCACGGTACCGACAACGCTTGGGACGAGGCTCGCCAACTGGTACTCGGCGCCCTGCATTTGCCTTGGGAAATGGCCGACGGTTATCTGGACTGCCGTCTCGAGGAAGACGAATGCATGCATCTGGGCGCTTTGCTCCAGCGCCGCATCGAAGAGCGTATCCCGGCGGCCTATCTGCTCGGCGAGGCTTGGTTCTGCGGGCTGCCGTTCTTGGTCGACGAACGGGTGCTGGTGCCGCGCTCGCCGATTGCCGAGCTGATTGGCCAGCGTTTCGCTCCCTGGCTGCCACACGAGCCGACGCGGATTCTCGATCTCTGTACCGGTTCCGGTTGCATCGGCATCGCTTGTGCCCATGAGTTTCCCGGGGCAGAGGTGGTGCTGGCCGATCTGTCTTTCGATGCGCTCGAAGTGGCCAATCGGAACATCGAGCGCCATGCTCTCGACGAGCGTGTCTATACCGTGCAGGGAGATGGCTTCGCCGGTCTGCCGGGGCAACGGTTTGACCTGATCGTTTCCAATCCGCCCTACGTGGACGCCGAGGATTTCGCCGACATGCCGGAGGAGTACCGCCACGAACCGGCCATGGGGCTGGCCTGTGGCGAAGATGGCCTGGATCTGGTTCGGCGCATGCTGGCGGAGGCGGTTGATCACCTGACCGAGCGGGGCGTACTGATCGTCGAGGTGGGGAACAGCCAGGTGCATGTTGAGGCACTCTACCCGGAAGTGGATTTTACCTGGCTGGAGTTCACCCAGGGCGGGCATGGCGTCTTTCTGCTGAATGCCGCTCAGTGCCGGGAATATCGGGATCTGTTCCGCGCTCGGCTTCGGCCCTAAGCCCTGTCGAATGTGCCCGGTTGGACGCTACCGAGTCGTTTCGCCCCGCAGGATGAAGTCGCCGATCGCTTGTCCCAGGACGCTAGCCAACGGCAACTCCGGATTGTTGTAGGAGGGCAACTGGTGCTGCACATCCGCCGGGACGATACGCAGCACATGATTCATACCGTTGACCGGTAGCAGCTCGGCGTCGGGTTTGGCGGCCTTCAGGGCTTCGGCGTCCTTCATCCCGACCTGGATGTCGTGACGTCCCTGGATGATCAGCGCCGGAATGCGCACCTGGGCGAAGGCCCCTGCCGGATCCTGGCGGAACAGCGAGATCAGATAGGGTTGTACGCTCGGACGAAACAGTACCCCGAGCGGCTCGGGGATCTGCTCGTGAATGCGTCCCGCCTTAAGTTCGTCGATTAGCGCTGCGCTGAAGGCCAGCAGGGGTGGTGGCAGGCGCGTGCTGAGTTGTTCCAGCAGTACCTGGTCGATCGGACGGCCGCTGCCGGCGATGACGACCAACGCGTCGGCGCCAGCCTGTCCGGCGGCCAGGCTGGCGATCAGCGCGCCTTCGCTGTGGCCGATCAGCACCAACCGGGAAAAACGCGGGTCGGTGCCCAGCTCGTGGCCCCAGGCGACCGCATCGGCGACGTAGCCTTCCACGCTCAGCATCCGCTCGTCCGGGGCGGCGGCCAGGCTGGCGGCGACACCGCGCTTGTCATAGCGCACGCTGGCGATGCCGCGCTGGGCCAGGGCTTCGGCCAACCGCTTGAGACTGTCATTGCGGCCGGCCGGATTGTTGCCGTTGCGGTCGGTGGGGCCGGAGCCGGCGATCAGCAGGGCCACGGGCACTGGGTTGGCGTCCTGCGGCAGCAGCAGCGATCCATACAGTATCCCGCTCGGGGTCGCCAGCTCTATGGGCTGGTGCTGAATGGTCCTGGCATGGACGAAACCTGCCACCAGGAGCAGAAACAGCAGGAGTATTCGCGACATCGTGGACGGCCATGGCTGCGCGCCGGCTGGCGCAAGGCGGAGGGTGAACTGGCAGTGCCCCCTGGGTATACTCGCACACCTTCGATCAGGCTGATTGTTCGCGGAGCCCTGTATGTCCGGCAATACTTACGGCAAGCTGTTCACTGTCACCACGGCCGGTGAGAGCCACGGCCCGGCCCTGGTTGCCATCGTCGACGGCTGCCCGCCCGGGCTGGAGTTGTCGGCTGCCGACCTGCAGCGCGACCTCGACCGGCGCAAGCCGGGCACCAGCCGCCACACCACCCAGCGTCAGGAAGACGATGAGGTGGAGATCCTTTCCGGCGTGTTCGAGGGCAGGACCACCGGCTGCCCGATCGCCCTGCTGATCCGCAATACCGACCAGAAATCCAAGGACTATTCGGCGATCAAGGACCTTTTCCGCCCGGCCCATGCCGACTACACCTATCATCACAAGTACGGCATCCGCGACTACCGGGGCGGCGGCCGCAGTTCGGCGCGCGAGACCGCCATGCGCGTGGCGGCCGGTGCCATCGCCAAGAAGTATTTGGCGACTCAGGGTGTGTTCGTGCGCGGTTACATGAGCCAGCTCGGTCCGATCGAAATCTCTTTCAAGGATTGGGACTCGGTGGAGCGGAACGCCTTCTTCTGTCCCGATCCGAACAAGGTGCCTGAGCTGGAGGCCTACATGGACCAGTTGCGTCGCGATCAGGATTCGGTCGGGGCCAAGATCAGCGTGGTCGCCGAAGGCGTGCCGCCGGGGCTAGGCGAGCCGATCTTCGATCGTTTGGATGCCGAACTGGCCCATGCGCTGATGAGCATCAATGCGGTTAAGGGCGTGGAGATCGGCGCCGGCTTCGCCAGCGTCGCCCAGCGCGGCACCGAGCACCGCGACGAACTCACCCCAGACGGCTTCCTGTCCAACAATGCCGGCGGTATTTTCGGCGGAATCTCCTCGGGTCAGCCGATCGTCGCCCACTTGGCGCTCAAGCCGACTCCCAGCATTACCACCCCGGGCCGTTCCATCGACGTCCACGGCAATCCGGTGGAGGTGATCACCAAGGGGCGCCACGACCCCTGTGTCGGCATCCGCGCCACTCCGATCGCCGAGGCCATGATGGCGCTGGTGCTGATGGATCATCTACTGCGTCATCGGGCGCAGAATGCCGGGGTTCGAGTACTCACCCCGGTGCTGCCGCAACTGTGAGCCTGGGCGCGGGCCGCTCAGGACTCCTCGGTCTCCGATGGCTATCCCGCTGGATGTCGTCCGGAACTCCGGTTCGGCTCGCGCTTTGATCAAGCCATGTCGTCCGCATTGCCCTATTGGCGCCTTTCCAGCTTCTACTTCTTCTATTTCGCCCTGCTCGGTGCGACGGCACCGTTCTTCCCGCTGTATTTCGATCATCTGGGCTTTTCCGCCGCGCGCATCGGCGAGCTGCTGGCTATCCCCATGCTGATGCGCTGCCTGGCGCCGAATCTGTGGGGGTGGCTGGGCGACGCGAGCGGGCGGCGGCTGGCCATCGTGCGGCTCGGCGCGCTCTGTACCCTGGGCTCCTTCGCGCTGATCTTCGTCGGGAAGAGTTATGCCTGGCTAGTGCTAGTCATGGCCCTGCACGCCTTCTTCTGGCATGCCGTACTGCCGCAGTTCGAGGTGATCACCCTCGCCCATTTGCGCGAGCAGTCGGCACGTTACAGCCAGTTGCGCCTGTGGGGCAGCATCGGTTTCATCGCCGCCGTGGTCGGGCTCGGTCAACTGTTCGAGTGGCTCGGTCTGGGCGTCTTCCCCTGGGTGATCGTGCTGATCATGGGTGGGATCGTCCTCGGCAGCTTCTGGGTGCCCAATGCCCAGCCGGAACAGCGGGCCGGCCTGGAGGTGCAGGGCGGTTTCCTGTGCCAACTACGCCGCCCCGGTGTGCTGCCTTTCTATGCCTGTGTGGCATTGATGCAGTTGAGCCATGGTCCTTACTACACCTTCTTCAGCATTCATCTGGAGACCCTGGGTTACGGTCGCGGGCTGATCGGCCAGCTCTGGGCCCTCGGCGTACTGGCGGAAATCCTGCTGTTCCTGGCGATGGCCGGGCTGTTGCGGCGTTTCTCCCTGCGCCGGCTACTCATGGCCAGTTTCCTGCTGGCCGCGCTGCGCTGGCTGCTGCTGGGCAATCTGGCCGATCATCTGCCCGCCCTGCTGCTGGCGCAGATGATGCACGCGGCGACTTTCGGCTGCTTCCATGCCTCGGCCATCCATTTCGTGCAGCGCAGTTTCGGCGTTCGCCAGCAGGGACAGGGCCAGGCCCTGTATGCGACCCTGTCCGGCGTCGGGGGCGCCCTGGGGGCGTTGTATTCCGGCTATTGCTGGACGAGTCTCGGCCCGGCCCGGACCTTCGCCCTGGCCAGTCTGGCGGCGCTGTCGGCCGCCATCATCATCGCCACCCGTTCGAGAGAGGAGGGACCATGAGCCCGACCCGCGCACAACTGACCCGGCAGATCATCGAGGCCGGACGCTTCCTGTATGGCCGTGGCTGGTCGCCGGCGACCAGCAGCAATTATTCGGCACGGCTGTCTCCCGAAGAAGCGCTTCTCACCGTTTCCGGCAAGCACAAGGGCCAGCTCGGCGAGGACGACGTGCTGGCCACCGACATGGCCGGCAACAGCCTCGAGCCGGGCAAGAAACCTTCAGCCGAGACCCTGCTGCATACCCAGTTGTACACTTGGAAGGCCGAAATCGGTGCAGTGCTGCACACGCATTCGGTAAACGCCACCGTGCTTTCCCGGCTGATCCTGAGCGATTCTTTGGTATTCGCCGACTACGAGTTGCAGAAGGCCTTCGCCGGCGTCGCTACCCACGAGTGCCAGATCTGCGTGCCGATCTTCGACAACGATCAGGACATCGCCCGCCTGGCCAGCCGGGTGCGGCCCTGGCTAGATGAGCATCCTGACTGCGTCGGCTACCTGATCCGTGGCCACGGCCTGTATACCTGGGGCGCCGCCATGAAAGACGCGCTGCGCCAGGTGGAGGCCTTCGAGTTTCTCTTCGACTGCGAATTGAAAATGCGTGCCCTGCAGGGCCGCTGAGCTGGAAGGCCGCCGGAGCGACCTGCGGTTTCCGGATTTCACGAATAAGGAGATCTGCCCATGAGTTTCCTGAGCGTCTATTGCGACGACCATCCCGTCCAGCCCTACAAGGTCCTCAACCATGGCGAGGACATCGCCGCCACGCTGGCCAAGATTGGTGTGCGCTTCGAACGCTGGCAGGCCGAGGCGCCGATCGCTCCCGGCGCCAGCCAAGACGAGGTGCTCGCAGCCTACCAGGCGCAGATCGAGCGACTGAGGGCGGAGGGCGGCTATGTCTCCGTCGATGTCGTCAGCCTGAACGACAGGCACCCGCAGAAGGACCAACTGCGCGCCAAGTTCCTCGACGAGCACACCCATGGCGAAGACGAGGTACGTTTCTTCGTCGCCGGACGCGGTTTGTTCTCGCTGCATGTCGGCGGCGAAGTGTATGCGGTGCTCTGCGAGCGCAACGACCTGATTTCGGTGCCCGCCGGTACGCGCCACTGGTTCGACATGGGCGAGCATCCGCATTTCGTCTGCATCCGGCTGTTCAACAACCCGGAAGGCTGGGTCGCCCAGTTCACCGGCGACCCCATCTCCCATCGCTTTCCCGAGCTGGAAGAATGATCATGCCGGTCCGGGCCATTCTCACCGATATCGAAGGCACTACCAGCGCGGTCAGTTTCGTCTTCGACGTACTCTTCCCCTATGCCCGTGAGCATCTGCCGGCGTTCGTCCGCCGGCATGCCGCCGAGGCGGAGGTCGCGACCCAGCTCGAAGCCGTGCGTGCCGAGAGTGGCGAGGCGGACGCCGATGTCGAGCGGATCGTCGAAATTCTGCTCGGTTGGATCGCCGAGGATCGCAAGGCCACGCCGCTCAAGGCGTTGCAGGGCATGGTCTGGGAGCAGGGCTACCGTGCCGGCGAACTCAAGGGGCACGTTTATCCGGATGCCGTGGCCACCATGCGGCGTTGGCAGCACGAGGGATACCAGCTCTACGTGTATTCCTCCGGCTCGATCCAGGCGCAGCGCCTGATCTTCGGCTGCTCGGAGGCCGGCGACCTGTCGCCGCTGTTTTCCGGCTACTTCGACACCACCAGTGGGTCCAAGCGCGAAGCGGCGTCCTATGCGCGCATCGCCGAAGCCATCGGCCGGCCGCCGGCGGAGATCCTGTTCCTTTCCGATGTGCTGCAGGAGCTAGATGCCGCCCGCGCGGCCGGCATGCGCACCTGTGGCCTGGCGCGCGAGGGAGGAGAACTGGATGGCCATCCGACCGTGTCCAGCTTTACGGTGATCGAGCCGGCAGCCTGCTGAAAGGTTGCCGAAGCATTGGCCGGTTGTGTCATTCTTGAGCACTCGATTCTGAAGATGAGTGTATTCGATGGATCTCCTTCGCGGCCTTTCGAGTCTGATCATCGTGGCGCTGGACATCTGGGCCATCGTCCATGTCGTACGCAGCCGGACGGAAACCACCCGGAAAGTGCTCTGGGTATTGCTGATCGCCGTCCTGCCGGTCCTCGGCCTGATCGTCTGGGTGCTGATGGGGCCGCGCAGTGCCGGTTCCAGCGCCGGGCTGCGCTGAGCCGGCGCCGGCTGCGGCCCGCGTTCAGCGCGGCGAAAAGTGCTGTGGCGTGCGATCTGCCGGCGGGTTGGTTCGTCCGTGGCCTGGTTTCCAAAGCGGCAAGGTTTCAACCGTCATCCCAGGCAACGTAGAATGCGCCTCTTCGCACGGGGCTGGCCGGAAGACCGTGCAGCCGCGCCAGATCAGCCAGCTTCAGGGGAAAAGCGAGCCATGAGCGACTATCAGGAAACTCTCTACGAAGGCTACGGCCAGCGTTTTCGCATGGACAGGCTGCTCCATGAAGTGCGCACCGGGCACCAGCATCTGGTGATCTTCGAGAATGCCCGCATGGGGCGGGTGATGGCCCTGGACGGAGTGATCCAGACTACCGAGGCCGATGAGTTCATCTACCACGAAATGCTCACCCATGTGCCAATTCTCGCCCATGGCGCGGCACGGCGCGTGCTGATCGTCGGCGGCGGCGATGGCGGCATCCTGCGCGAGGTGTGCCGGCATCGGAGCGTCGAACGGATCACCATGGTCGAGATCGATGCCACCGTGGTGGAGATGTGCAGGGAGTTCCTGCCCGAGCACTCCAGAGGAGCCTTCGAAGACCCTCGCCTGAACCTGGTGATCGACGACGGCATGCGCTTCGTCGCCACCACCGAGGAAAAGTTCGATGTCATCATTTCCGACTCCACCGACCCCATCGGGCCGGGCGAGGTGTTGTTTTCCGAGAACTTCTACCAGGCCTGCCGGCGCTGCTTGAACGACGGCGGTATCCTGGTTACCCAGAACGGTACGCCGTTCATGCAACTGGGCGAAGTACGGACCACCGCGCAGCGGATGACCGGACTGTTCGCCGACTGGCACTTCTATCAGGCTGCGGTGCCGACCTATATCGGCGGGGCCATGACCTTCGCCTGGGGAACCTGCGACGCTGCCTCGCGGCGCCTACCGCTGGACATTCTGCGCGAGCGCTTCGTCGACAGCGGCATCGTGACGCGCTATTACAACCCGGAAATTCATCAGGGCGCCTTCGCCCTGCCGCAGTACGTGCTGCAGGCCATCGGCAAGCCCGGCAACTGCTGATGCTGGCAAATCTGCCCCAGTGTTTCACCGGCAGTCCGGGATGGAGCTATCCTAGGAGGGTGGCAGCAGTTTCCCACTGCCGCGTCTTTTCGCGTTTGGGATGGCCGGATCGTGCTTTCCATGCTCCCGGCCGCTTCTCCCCCGCAGCAGTTCCATTAATCGATTCATCATTGAGAGGGGGTCGTTTCATGAATAACAACACCTTCCCGGATGATGTCAGCGGCGTCGTGTTGCGCCGCATGAAGGAGGGCGGGTTCGACTTCACCCGTATTCATCCCATCGACTTCTACGCCATATTTCCCGACGAGGAGCGGGCCCGCATGGCGGCCAGAAACTTTCGTGGCGAGTCCCTGCGCACGGAGGTGTCCGCCCGTGATGACGGTGCCTGGCACCTGCAGGTGAGCAAGGTAATGTATGCCACCCATGCCGGCATCGACACCTTCGAGCATGATCTCGAGTCCGTGGTGTTGCCTCTGGGCGGCGTGCTCGATGGCTGGGGGGTCACCCAGGAGGTAGCCCATTCGGGGCCCTGAGTCCCTCGCGCCGGCCGGTATCCGGCCGGTGCTCCACGCTCTTCAGGGATGCTCTGCTTTGCGTCCGGCCATGTGGCGCAGATAGGCGAGCAGGTGGTCCAGCTCCCGTTCGCCCAGAACTTCCACGCTAAAGCCCGGCATCCGTCCCCGCGACCACTGGCGCAAGGCTTGTGGATCGCGGATGTAACGGCGCAGGAAGGCCTCGTGAAAATATTCGGTGGGATTGTACGGTAGGTTCAGGTCCGGCCCGAACCGGGCGTCGCCCTGGCCATTCAGGCGGTGGCAGGCCAAGCAGTGTTTCTGGAACAGCGCGAAGCCGGCCTGGATGGAGACGTTGGCGTCGGTGGCCGGCCGCAGCGCCGGCAAGCGCTCGGCGACCGAAGCGAGCAGGCGGAGCCGGGCGATCTGGAAGGGCCACTGTTCGGGGCCTATGTCGCCCGCCTGTGGATCGCTCCAGACCAGATAGAAGGGGCCGGCGCTGGCCTTGTTCCTGCCCAGCGCCGGCCAGGGCGCGGCAGGGTCTTCGATAGCCAGCCAGGCGCGGGCGCCATCTTCGCGCAGCAGGGGGGCCGCGGGCAGCTCGGCGGCGAAGCCGTCCAGCGCCAGAGCCTGCAGATGATCGCCCGGACGTACGCCTTCGAGCAGCACGGCCAGGGGCAGGGCACGGTAATGCATCTCCCGCCGGTAGGTCGGATCGTCGGGAATCGACAGGCTGCGCGTCTGCGGATGGGCGAGCAGCTCGCTGCTGGACCAGCGGCGCGGTCCTTGGGGCAGTTCGAGGAGCAGTTCGGCGGCGGCCAGCGGCAGGCTGGCGAGCAGCAGGAGGGCGAGGGAGATCGAGCGGCGCATGGGCGCATCCTTGACGTGGTAGCCGGAGGCGTGGCAGCGGTTTTCATGGGCCCGCAGGCAGCCGATGATGGCATCCCCTTGCCCGTGGCCCCGGTGGCCGGATAGAGATACAGGAATTTCGGAACCGTTCAAAGCCCATGACCGATACCCGTTCCATCTCGCCCCGATCCCTCGCCGACCCTTTCTATTATCTGGCGAATTTCCAGCAGGTCCTGGACTGGGTCGGAGCCTCCCATGGCGATCTGCTGGATGTGGCCGAGCGGGTTTTCCTCGAACGCTTTTCGCTGCTGCCTAGGGCTTCGCGTGCCCTGCTGGTGCGCATGGTGATGCGCAAGGGCTCGCTGTTCCGCTCGGGCAGGTTGAGTTACGGAGAAATCGGTTGTCCGTTGCGGGCGGCCGGGCCACTGATCGAACTGGGCTGGGTCGACGATGCTCCTCGGCTCGTGCTCGAGGAACTGTTCGATCTGTTGACCAGGATCGAGATCGCCCAGGCCTTCGGCCTTCCGGCCGGCCTGACCAAGACGGCGTTGCTGGCGCACCTGCGCCCAGGTCATGAAGAGGCGCGCTGCCTGGCCGACTGGTGCCCGCAACTGGGTGAGCGGGTATTGCACTTGCGTGTCGATGGAATGTGCGAGCGGTTGCGTTTGATGTTCTTCGGTAATCTCCGGCAAAACTGGAGCGAGTTCGTCCTCGCCGACCTAGGTATCCACCGTTACGAGCGAGTGGCATTCTCCCGGGAGTCGAGGGCGTTCCACTGTCGCTGGGAGGTGGACGCCTACCTGCACCTGCACGGTTGCCGCGAGCGTTTCGAGGCCGGCGAGAGGGTCAGCGATGTGCTGGTCGACATATCGACCGCCCCTTATGCCAACGCCTGGCTGGAGAGCCGGCGCGGCCAGTTGATGTTACGACTCGCCCGGCAGTTCGAGCGCGAGGGGAGGCTATCTGAAGCGCTGCGCCTGTATTCCTGCAATCGCCATCCCGGAGCGCGGGAGCGGGTAATCCGAGTGCTGGAGCGTTGCGGACAGCCGGAGGCGGCATTCGAGCTGGCGATGTCTGCCGCCGATGCGGCCGAAAGCGAGGAGGAGAGCCAGCAACTGGAGCGCATTCTGCTGCGCCTGCGCCGCACGCTCGGGCTGGAGGTGCCAGCGCGCCGGAAAGCCGCCGCATTCGAGCGGCTCGATCTGCTCCTGCCGAGATCGGAGGACCCCGTCGAACTGGTAGTCCTCCGGCAATTGAGCCGGCCGGATGTGCCCGTGCACTACGTGGAAAACGCGCTGATCGGTTCGCTGTTCGGCCTGCTCTGCTGGGAGGCGCTCTTTGCTCCGTTGCCGGGAGCTTTCTTCCATCCTTTTCATGGCGCTCCCGCCGATCTCGGCCGGGCGGACTTCCTGGCTCGCCGTGCCGATCTATTCGAGCGTTGTCTGGGGCTTCTGGAGCGCGACGGGCATGTCCGGGCGATCCATCATACCTTTCGGGAGAAGCATGGCCTGCGCTCGCCCTTCGTCGCCTGGGAATTGCTCGACGAGGCCTTGCTGACCCAGGCCCTGGCCTGTATTCCCGGAGCGCACCTGCGGTTGTTCTTCGAACGCATTCTGCGCGACATCCCGGCGAATCGCTCGGGGCTGCCGGATCTCATTCAGTTTTGGCCGGCCGAACGGCGCTACCGGATGATCGAGGTGAAGGGGCCGGGCGATCGCCTGCGGGACAACCAGCGCCGCTGGCTGGATTATGCCGTGGCCCATGGCCTGCCGGTGGCGGTGTGTCATGTGCGCTGGGCGGAGGAAGGGCCCGGCTAGGCTCTAACCAAAGCGTTGCAACTGCATCTCCTGTAAGCGGCTCAGGGTGCGGCGGAAAGGAAAGGACAGGTAACCCTCGGTGTAGAGAGCTTCCAGCGCCACTTCGGCCTCCAGGTAGAGCGGTATCCGGCGGTCATAGCATTCGTCAACCAGGGCGATGAAGCGCCGTACCCCGTCGTCGTGCACGGAGAGCATCGGCAACTGGCGGTCGCCGGCCACCACCCGCTCGACCCCGTCTTCGGTGCCGCGGGCGATGCGGCCCTCGCGCTGGCAGCCGCTCAGGCTGGGTACCGCACCCAGCAGAATGGCCAGAAAGCGATCGCACAAGGCGATGAAGTCGAAAGCGGAGAAGGGTTGCTCGCAGAGTTCGGCATAGGTGCACCAGACCGCTGTTGGGCCGTGGCACACCACGGACAGGCGACGGTGCTCCAGTTGGACGGGCGTGCTGGTTGTCGGCGTGCCCCGATTGAGTCGAGCAAAGACCTCGCCGAGCGCGCTCGCCTGGCCCGGCATGGTTACCCAGTAGCGCTGCTGGCGCGCGCCCGGATGCAGGCGATGGTCCTGACCGCCATCCACGCAGGCGACTTGCATGTGCCGTTCGATGGCGGCGATGGCCGGCAGGAAGCGCTGGCGATTGAAACCGTCCGCATACAGTTGCGCCGCTGGCTGGTTGGAGGTGGCGACCACCACCAGGCCTTGTTCGAACACAGCTTGCAGCAGCGGACCCAGCAGCATGGCATCGCCGATATCGTTGACGAACAGTTCGTCGAAGCACAGCACCCGTAACTCTTCGGCCAGTTCGGCGGCCAGCAGGCGCAGAGGATCGGCCGAGCCGGTCAACTGGAACAGCCGCCGGTGCACCCAGCGCATGAAATGGTGGAAATGCTGACGGCGGGCGGGAACGCCCAGGCTGCTGTAGAAACTGTCCATCAGCCAGGTCTTGCCGCGCCCGACCGGTCCCCAGAGGTAGACGCCGGTTATCGGCTGCCGATACTCGGCCCGGTGAAGGGTCCGATAGCAGTCTTCCAATAGCAGGGACGCCTGGCGCTGTGCTTCGTCCGGCCGAAAGCCGTTCTTCTCGATGGCCTGGAGGTAGGCCGCCAGGGGAGAAGGGGCGGGTGGATGGCTATCGATGGTGAAGACTCCAGGGGGTTGCGATACGGCGAGGACTGTGCGCAATGGTCTGATAACGGCGAGAGGGCGAGGCGTCCTTGCTCGAATGGGGCTTTCCTGCCTTGTGGTCCTGAGAGGTTTTGCCGGTGCTTGTCGCGGAACTCAGGCCGCCACCGGGTCCATGGCCAGAGGCCGACCGGCGCGCTCAAGGAAGTCGAGGGCGGCCCGCTTGGCTTTTTCCACCGCCTGGCAATGCCGTTCTCCGGCGTTCAGGCTTTGCCGCAGGGTACCGCTGAACTCAGTTTGCAAGTCGGCCAACAGCCGGCGCTGCTCGCCGGTCAGGATGGCAGGGCGGCCATTGGCGAAGCCCATAACCGAATCGATCGCCTTGGCGGCATCGAGGTGAAAGCTCCGCTCCGGAGCTCCGCAGATGCAGCTTTCAGCGCGCAGGGCTAGCAGTTTCACCTTCTCGCGCAACTCCCGGTACAGCGGAATGAATTGCAGATCGGCGACATGGGTACGCTCTATCGCACCCCATCCGTTCCGCGGCCTCGCCGCAGGGGGCGAATCCGTCCGCGACTCTTCTCTGGCCGAAATGACTTCCCAATCGTTCATGCTGCAGCCTCCTCTTCAAAAGCTGGTCGCCAGCCGGACAGGTCTTGAACCGGCGGGTGGGGTTCGCCCAAACCGCTGATACTCCGGCGGATCGGCGCCGGGAATGCTCTTCGTCGAACCTTTCATGGAACTGCGGCCGTTCGTTGCAGTCCTCGTGTGAATGGATAACCGATTGTTAGGCAGTTAATCAACAGTCACATCACAGAAAACTACTGGCTAAAGGTTGTAGGCTTCCGGATTCGCATGGTGGCCGGCCGAATTGACCCAGGTCTTGGCGGAGGGGTTAGGATGTGCGCCCCTCCATCGATCCGTTAAGGAAAAGGCCCATGCTGGCTGAGTTGTTCGCTGTAATGGCGCCCATTTTCATCGTGTCGGGCGTCGGTTATGGTTGGGTGCGTTTCGGCCATGTCTACCCCACCGACTTCGTCACCCGCCTTATCCTCAACATCGGCACGCCTTGCCTGGTACTGTCCAGTCTGAGCAGCTCGGAAATCGATCCGCGGGCCTTCGGCCAGATGGCGGTCGCCTGCGTAGCTGTGACCTGCTGCATGGGGTTGATCGGCCTGCTGCTCAGCCGCTCGCTGCGCTATGACTGGAAGGTATTGGTACCGGCCTACCTGTTCCCCAACTCTGGCAACATGGGATTGCCGATCAGCCTCTACGCCTTCGGCGAGGAGGGGCTGGCGCTGGCCGTGGCCTTTTTTCTGGTGCTTTCGCTGGGGCACTTCACCGTGGGCATGGTGCTTTCTGGCGCAGAGCAGTCCTTCAGGAAGCTCCTGGCCAACCCGATCATCATCAGCCTCGCACTGGCCTTGCCGATCCTGCTGCTTGACCTCGGACTGCCGCGCTGGCTGAGCAATACCGTACAACTGCTCGGTGGCATGACCATTCCGCTGATGCTGATCACGCTCGGCGTGTCGCTGGCGAGCATCCGCACCCGGCAGCTTGGCCAAGGCATGCTGCTTGGCGCGTTGCGGCTTCTCTGCGGAGCCAGCGTGGCCTGGGGCATCGGACTGGTGCTGGGACTATCGCCTCTGGCGCTAAGCGTATTGGTCATGCAATCGGCCATGCCGGTCGCCGTGCTTAACTACCTGTTCGCCGTGCGCGCCGGGCGTTCGCCGGAGCAGGTGGCGAGCCTGGTTCTGTGCTCGACCTTCCTGGCGTTCGGTTTTCTTCCGTTGCTGCTAGCGTGGTCGCGGCTTTCGGCGATGCCTTGACCCAAAGTGGTTCCAGGTACATGTTCTAGCCCATCAGATACCCCAGATTGGGCAGGATCAGAAGCATCATGATGACAAAAACGATGAGACCGACTTGCCTGATTTTTTGAGGAGGTCTGAACATGCTCTGCCTTTCTTATTGTTGATACGACATCTTTTTTATGCATATTTCATGCCCGAAATTGCCTTCGGGCGAGGGTGAAGTGTGCGGATGCCTGAAAACTCTAAGGGATTCCGTACAGGAGTTTAGAAAAAATTTTCATGATTTTTCTATTTTTATATCATTTTCATTCATGGCCGCTTTTAAGGAGGCCGCTCGCACAGTACGGTGGGGCATTCCTGGGTTGACAGAGGCATGCCGATGATCCGGTACAGACTTTCCCGTGCATCCACGCAAGCAGCCTGCCTGGCTAGGGCATTTTTACCTTATTCTGATTCATATCCGGCTGCCTCGAAGTAGTGCCTGCAGTCCTGCGCCGAGAACTGCCCGATTGCCTCGCCAATGCTCTGCTACAGCTGCGGCACGGTCCGCGCCGCCGCCTTTCGCAGCAGCGCCTTGAGCTTGGAGAATGCCCTTTCGATCGGGTTCAGGTCGGGGCTATAGGGAGGCAGGTAGCGCAGTGTGGCTCCTGCGCCTTCAATGGCCTGGCGTACCGGCCGGCAGGTTGTCCATCACCACGATAGCGCCGGGCGTCAGCTCGGGAACCAGAACCTGCTCGACATAGGCCAGGAAGGCCGGGCCGTTCATGGCGCCGTCGAGCACCAGCGGAGCAGTTAGCCCATCCACGCGCAGGCCGGCGGTAAAGGTCGTGGTTTTCCAGTGACCGTGAGGGACCGCGGCCAGGCAGCGCTCGCCGCGAGGGGCCCAGCCTCGTAGGCGGGCCAGGTTGGTCGCGGCGGCGGTTTCGTCGACGACGATCAGCTTGCGCCAGTCGAAGCCGGGTTGTTCCTCGAGCCACTCCTGTCGCGCTGCCTGGACGTCCGGCCGCTGCTGCTCGGCCGCATGCGCGGTCTTTTTTTGAACGTCATGCCGTGCCGGTCGAGAAACGTCCATACCGTCGCCAGGCTGACCCGAATACCGCGCTCCCGCTCGAGGGTTGCGGCGAGCTCGGCCAGCGTCAGGTCGGGGGTTTGCTCGAGCAGGCCGAGCAGGTAGTGCGCATGGGGATCGAGCCGCAAGCCCCGGGGCTTGCCCTGTCGGCGGGCGACGAGCTCCCCGCCTTCCCGAAAGCGCCGTACCCACACGATCGCCGTCGCCGTGCCGATGTCGAATCGCTCGGCGGCCTGCCGAGCCGACAGCCCGCCCATGGCCGCGTCGACGACGCGTCGGCGAAGATCGGCACTGTATGCTCGAGCCATTCTGGTCTCCTTGTCTGAGCGGGAGAGGAGGCCCGAAATGACCAGGAAGAGCAACCCCTGTATGTCGAATTCGTGTTTTCAAAAAATGCTCTAGCTTGGCACTTGTGGCTTTGACTGGCTTGGCATTGCCCCGCTGAGCCAACACCTGTAGGACGTGATTCAACTGTTCTGCAGCAGCCTCTTCGTTTCCCTGGCGTTGGCTTTGCACGATGATGCCACTTCGTCATGGGGGCGTTTGCCGTGAATCGATTTTTCTGGCTAAACGCATGAATTTTTTGAAAAAAGCTTTGCTTTCTTGGGTTCGTTCGGATAAATTGCGCGCCGTCGACAGGCTACAGAGCCAGTTGGTTTTTCCGGTGGGGTGTCCGAGCGGTTGAAGGAGCACGCCTGGAAAGTGTGTATACGGGAAACCGTATCGAGGGTTCGAATCCCTCCTCCACCGCCAGATTAGAAAGAACGCAAGCCCCTGATGATCGAGTAGATTTCAGGGGCTTTTTCTTGTGTGTACTATATTTGGGACAAGTCTAGGGCAAAAATGGCGTCATCCATGCCGTTATATGCCGCGCTGGCTTGTTTCCGGCCCCATCGTTGGCGAAACCATGCTGGCCATGCGCTTGGTGTCAGGGTATCTGGCGGCCGTAAAGTTTCTTCAGCGTCGTTGTATTGCTGTGGCCAAGGTGGCGGGCAACCGGCTCGACAGGGATATGACTCGACAGTGCCTGGCTAGCGAATGCGTGCCGACATCGGTTCAATCCGCACTGGCGAACGCCGGCCCGCTCTAAATGCCTCGTGAACCGGAGCGGTATGCTGGAGGCACGTCAAGATTTCCGCTGACTCCGAAACGCAAAGCGCACGTTGTCACGTTTCAGGGTCATGTTGTCACGCTGAACCTATCGACGGTAACGATTGGTAGGGTGCTTGTTACCGCATGCTGTTGCGCAACTGTTCTAGGGCCTGTTAACACTACTCGTTGCGAGCCGCGTTGCTGCGCCAAATGGCGCCAGGCCGGGCCGCGATCGGCGCGGCGCGGGACGCAGGGAATGGCATTGCCTTGCCAAGTCCCGCAACGACGCATGGCGCCATTTGCCGCGCAGCCTGGGCGGCCCCACCCGCAGGGACGGGCCTGTTTTTGCGCGGTGCGTCGTTGCTCGTCGTTCATTTGCAATGACCAAGCTTCTCTGCCCGCGCCTAACCCCGCGCAAAAAACAGGCTCCGTCGCGGCCGCACGGAGTAGTGTTAGCAGGCCCTAGCGCTAGCGCGATCGGTCGCAACCTTGCGGCCCCGGTTTTTCTCCTTTGGAACCTTGTATGCCGATTCCACCTTGGCACGCCTGACCGTGCCAGTCTCCATTGCTGTCCTCGCGGGTTGCCAACGGTGCCAGGTGTGTCTGCGGATAGTACGAAGCCCAGTGACCACGCGGGTTTGATTGAAGATGTTACGAAAAAGCGGACAGCTGCAAAGCTCAGGAAGTAGGTGCACCTCCGCTACCGAATGCCGGTGTACGAGGTGATGGATGTCTGCGATACCCCGGACATGATTCGCTGGCTCAAGGAGCGCTACCGGCTCTGCGACGGCAGTGCCTACAGGCCGGCTCGTGAAGTCCGCATTACCGGGCCGGCATTGCTTGATAGAACTTCGGGTCGGCTGCTTGCCTCGAATACAACGTGTTTGTTGGATGAGCACTGTTGCATAGGAGCGGCCATGTGGATAGACGAAGATAAATTCGACCTCGAACATCAGGGGCTGCTTGATCGCGAGGCTGACAAGTTTCTGAGAGACCTTGAAGATGATGGTCTCGACTATTCGTTCGAGGACGAAGTTTTGGAAACCCTGGTAGAGCTGGAGCCAGGAGATGAAGACGGCTGGGATGAGGATATCGAAAGCTGGGATGATCTCTAGCCGATACTTTCCATGGGGGCCCGCCCCGTGCTGGCTTTTTCTTGTACGCCCAGCATGGGCACATTCCTGTGGGTGAGCGTTCCGCCGTAAGTCGGTCCCTCCTGGTCGGCGGAGACTATGGTACTCGCAGGCTAGGCCGGGAAAACTGGCATCTGCGACGGAGGGCCGAACGAGAGGGCGTGCCCAAAGTCATGTCGATGTGGAGGCCTGCGCCAGAAATCCGCACGAGCGGAGCGGGACGGGGGTGAAGTCTCGGGCGGGGTATGCCTTGGTGGAGCCTGGAGCCTGGAGCACGCGGCATGACACGGACGACACAGGAGCGCCGCCGCTGGAGGCGATCCTAATGCGAGAGAGTCTGCGGCAAGCGTTCAAACGGAAGGGATCGGCAGGCGTGGGCGGGCTGGACATCGACTAGGCAGCTTGACTGTTGGTGACCGAGTATCTGCGTATCCGGGAGGTGCTGCTGGGGGACGTGCGGGCCGAGTCCGTTCTATTGACTGTATGTCCTAGGCGTTTGGCGACCTGGAGCGGAGTGGAGGCGTGCGCATGGGGGCAGAATCTCTCCTCCAGCGCAAGATCGAATGGAGGAAGCCCCGACCCATTCGTTTCCGACTTAAAAGTTTCAGGCTGTTTGCGAGCGTTGCTTCCCCGAGGGTTCGTGGCGCTGTTGGCGTGGTCCGTTTCTTAGCTGGACAGGCCGCCGAGGTTGCCACCACGTCGGGTACGGCCGTCCGGGCCGTAGAGCGAGTGCCCAGCCGCTTCGTGCAGAAAGTTCAGGATGCGCTGGTTGTGTCCATGGCGTATGCGGATGGTGTCACCGTTGAGACGGTTCAGCAGTTGGGCGCGGCCGGCCAATTCGAGTAACTGTTGCCAGGCGGGAAGACAGCCGGCGTCGCTGGCCGCCTGTTCGGCACCGCGGCGTCCCGCGCTATAGCCCAGCTTGGCCTGGGCGTTGCCGCGCTGCTTTTCCAGATGTTCGAGTTCGTCCAACAGGGTCCGCTTGGCGGCGGCCAGGTCGGCCAGGCGCTGGCCGTCGACGGCCGCCTCGGTGAGGGCCTGGCGCTCTTCCTCGAGTAGTTCGACGAAACGCTGCAGAGTCTGGTGCTGGGTTGCGAGGTGCTTGCTCAGGCTCATGGAAATCCTTCCGAGTGAAAATGCTCAGGCTCCATCGCCGAGCAGTTCGCGGACGCTGTCGATCAGTCCTTTGGCGATACGTTCGGCGCGGATCTGCAAACGGCCTTCGCCGATCGCCTGACGGATTTCCACGACGCGGGCCATGTCGATGTCCCGTGTGGCGTCCGTTTCGGCGGACTGGCCGATATTAGCGACGACGGCAGGCGATTCCGTCCGGCTGGTGGGAGCGCCACGCTGGATGCGCAGGCCGGCTTCCCGGTTGTCGGTCGGTCGTGCGGCTCCCGGCGGAGTGGAGGGGTTGTCGATTTTCACGGTGGATTTCTCCCGCAGTGTTTCCGAAACGAATTATCGGCCCTCCATGGACAAACTTGAGTAGTCACTTCGCGGAAATGCAAAGGCTGGGCGCCGGAGTTCACTGGGCGACCTGTAGCCGGTTGCGGCCGACGACCCTGCCACGCAGTATTTCCCCCGTTTCGGTGCGCACTCGCACTAGGCTGTCCAGAGCGCCGCTGTCGAGCGCGGTGGCTTTCCGGCTGATGACGAAGCCGGGTCCCTGGGCTTCGAGGACGACCTGAGCATTGCGCTCGATCAGTTCGAGCGCGCGCAGAGCGCTGCGCTGGAAGGTGCTGCCTTCGGCAATGGCGCGAGTGGCCTGCATGCCGAGGATCTCGTCGGTGGCAATGGCCGCGTTGCGAGGCAGGCGCTCCAGGCGTCCCCGGCGCATCGCGAGCATATCCGCCTCGACAATTTCGCCGGGCTCTATCGCGCGCCGAGCGATCGCATATTCTCCGAGGATGCCGACGCTGGCCTGTAGGTAGCGGGCGGGCTGGTTCGTGCCGGCGCACTGGACGCCAATCGCCAGCCGCCCTGATAGGCGCTGGTTCGGTTGCGGTAGGAATGGCCGCGGGTCTTCGCAGTCGAGAAGGGCGGCGGCCGGGCGTTCGAGTTCGATGCGCAGTTCTTGCCGTTCGCCGGGCGGCAGGCGCTGCACGATCAACTCGCGGACGCGGGTTTCCAGCAAGTCCGGTGCGGCCCAAGTCGGTTGCCAGGCCAGCAGGTATGGGAGGGCTCCCATCAGAAGGAAGCGGAGCGGAGGGGGGCTCGACATGCGGTTGTTCCGTCGGCGGCGGGACAGGAATTCTAGGGAGTCCGGCGCCGGGACAAAAGGGTGGAATTGCTTGGTAAATGCGAGCCTGTTTCCGCCTTTGCCACGAAAGGCATGCTGTTACTTTGCCATCAATCGAATGATCGTCAGGGGAATCGCAGGCATGTTCGACAAGCTCGACGCCACGTTGCGCTTTCAACAGGAAGCTTTGAATCTGCGCAGCGAGCGCCATCAGGTGCTGGCCGCCAACGTCGCCAATGCCGATACGCCGGAGTTCCGGGCACGCGACTTCGACTTTTCCCGCGAGTTGGCCAAGGCCGTCAAGGAAGGGCGGGGCTCTTCCTCCATGAGCCTGACGACTACCTCGTCGCGGCATCTGGAGGGCGCCTCGACCACCTTCGCGGTGCGCGAACTGCTGTACCGGGTTCCCGACCAGCCCAGCCTGGACGGCAACACCGTGGATATGGATCGCGAGCGGGCCCAGTTCGTCGACAACACGGTGCGCTACCAGGCCAGCCTGACTTTCCTGGACAGTCGCCTGCAAGGGCTCAAGACAGCCATGCAGCCAGAGTGAGGTAGAGCACATGTCGATGTTCAACATCTTCGATATCGCCGGCTCGGCATTGAGCGCGCAGTCACAGCGCATGAACGTGACCGCCAGCAATCTGGCCAACGTGGACAGTGTTGGCAGCGAGGATGGCCAGGCCTATCGTGCCAAGCAGGTGCTGTTCGAAAGCATGGCCCGCGGGCGTTCCGACACCGGTGGGGTGCGGGTGGTGCGGGTCCTGGAGGACCCCTCGCCGTTGCGCCAAGAATATCATCCCGAACACCCGCTGGCCAACGAGGAGGGCTACGTGAGCCTGCCCAACGTCGAGCCCGTGCACGAAATGGTCAACATGATCGCCGCCTCGCGTTCCTACCAGGCCAACGTGGAGGTGATGAACACCAGCAAGCAGATGCTGCTGAAAACCCTGACTCTCGGCGAGGGCTGAATTCTTCCATGAGCACCATCGACACTTCGGTCGTCAACGCCATGAACGGCACCGCCAGCGCGACACAGAGTACCAGCAGTAGCGCCGACGATCTGCGGGAAAACTTCATGACCCTGCTGATCGCGCAACTGCAGAACCAGGACCCGCTGAAGCCCATGGAGAACGCCGAACTGACCTCGCAGCTTGCGCAGATCAACACCCTGAACGGCATCGAGGAACTGAACGCCACGCTGGAAGGCATCACCGGCCAGATCGGCGAGACCCAAGCCTTGCAGGCCGCGGCGCTGGTCGGTCGCGGCGTGCTGGTGTCGGGCAGCCAGGTGCTGGTCGGCAGCGAAGAGGCCACGCCGTTCGGCATCGAGCTGGATCAGGCCGCCGATTCGGTCAAGGTGACCCTGGCCGACAGCAGCGGCACCGTGGTGCGCCAGTTCGACCTGGGCGCTCTCGATGCCGGCGTGCACTCCTTCAACTGGGACGCCCTCCTGGAGGATGGCAGCGTGGCTCCGGACGGCGCCTACAAGGTGACGGTCGAGGCCCTTGCCGAGGGCGAGAGGCTGTCCACCACCACCCTGAGCTATGCCCTGGTCAGCGGCGTGACCCGTACCGATAGCGGTCCGTTGCTGGATCTGGGCGCTCTCCGGGGGCAGGTCAGCCTGCGGGACGTCCGCCAGATTCTCTGAGCCGCCGCCAATTTCTCGACGTTTTTCACGTTCGCCGGCGCCCGCCGGGTGCTCGGCCGCCTCAACCATCACGGAGCAGATCATGGGCTTTTCCCAAGCACTCAGCGGCCTCAATGCCGCCTCCAACAACCTCAACGTAATCAGCAACAACATCGCCAACTCGCAGACCGTCGGTTTCAAGAGTTCCACCACCCAGTTCGCCGATGTTTACGCCAACTCCAGGATCGGCATGGGTGTCCAGGTCGCCGGGGTGGCGCAGAACTTCGCCGCGGGCAACGTGGAAAGCTCCGGCCGCAGTCTAGACCTGGCGATCGGCGGCTCGGGCTTCTTCCGTTTCGAGCAGGCCGGCCAGGTGGTCTATTCGCGCAACGGGCAACTGACCCTGACTCCCGAGGGTTACCTGGAGAACGCCCAGGGCGCACGCCTGCTGGGTTCCAGCGGGGCCATCCAGATTCCCGCCGACGGCATGCAGGCCCGGCCGACCGCGGAATTCGACGCGACGCTCAACCTGGATTCCGGCTCGAACGTGATCGCCGCCGCCTTCGATGCGACCGACAAGGATACCTATTCCTACGCGAATACCTCCACGGTCTTTGACTCGCTGGGCAACTCCCACGAAATGACCCTCTACTTCACCAAAACCGGGGTCAACGAGTGGGCGGTCAATTCCGCGCTCGATGGCACGGTTTCCGCCAGTGCCCCGCAGGTGCTCGACTTCACCGAAAGCGGCCTGCTCGACGGCTATACGCCGACCAGCTTCGACTTCGCCATGACTAATGGCGCTGCGGACATCAGCTTCGAACTCGACCTGACCGGCAGCACCCAGTTCGGCAACGATTTCGAGGTGTCCAGCCTTGACCAGGACGGCTACACCGCCGGCAGCCTGGTGGGTTTCACCATCGAGGAGAACGGCAACGTCGTCGGCAATTATGCCAACGAACAGTCGCTGGTGGTCGGGCAAATCCAACTGGTCGCCTTCCGCAGCCCAGAGGGCCTGCAGCCGGTGGGCGACAACGCCTGGGTGGAAACCGCGGCCTCCGGACAACCGCTGGTGGGTACGGCCGGCAGCGGCCAGCTTGGCTCCCTGGTAAGCGGCAGTGTGGAGGCTTCCAACGTCGATCTGACCAAGGAATTGGTGAACCTGATCATCGCCCAGCGCAACTTCCAGGCCAACGCCCAGTCGGTTTCGACGCAGAGCGAAGTGCTCGAACAGGCAGTCAACCTCGGCCGCTGACGGAGCCTGATCCATGGATCGCATGTTGTTCACCGCCATGAGCGGCGCCAAGCAGAGTCTCGACCAGCAGGCGGTGGTCACGCACAACCTGGCCAACGCTGTGACCCCGGGCTTCCGCGCCCAGTTGATGGAGCTGCAGGCCGTTCCGGTCGACGGCGAGGGGCTGCCGACTCGCGTCTCAGTGCGCGCTACCACCTCCGGCGTCGATTTCAGCCAGGGGCCGGTCACCCGCACCGGCCGTCCGTTGGACGTGGCGCTCGACGGCAATGCCTGGCTGGCGATACAGGCCGCCGACGGCAGCGAGGCCTATACCCGGCGTGGCGACGTGCAGATCGACGGCAACGGCCTAATGACGGTGGCTGGCCATCCGCTGATCGGCGACAGCGGCCCGCTGACGGTGCCCCTGGGCAGCCAGGTGAGCATCGGCGCCGACGGTACCGTCAGCGTGGTGGAGGAGGGGCAGGACCCCGACACCAATGCCGTGGTGGCCCACCTGAAGCTGGTCAGCGCCGCTCCCGGAGAGCTCGAGCGCGGCGAGGACGGCCTGTTCCGCACGCCTCCGGACGATACCGGCGTCTCTCAGCCACTGGCGGTCGACGAGACCGCCCGGCTGGTCACCGGAGCCCTGGAGGGGAGCAACGTCAGCGCTACCGAAGCCATGGTGGCGATGATCGACAACGCGCGGCGCTACGAGATGCAGATGAAGGCTATCGATAGCGCCGACGACAACGCCCAGCGTGCCAACGCCCTGCTATCCCTGCAGGGTTGACGAGCATATGCGGCCGTCGCGGCGGCCGTGAACGGAGGAAGATTCACCGATGATAAGATCGTTGTGGACGGCCAAGACCGGCCTAGAGTCCCAGCAGGTGCAGATGGACGTGATCGCCAACAACTTGGCGAACGTCGCGACCAACGGTTTCAAGCGCACGCGGGCGGTTTTCGAGGACCTGCTGTACCAAAATCTGCGCCAACCCGGTGCCGACAACACCACCCAGACCAGGCTGCCGTCCGGCTTGCAGATCGGCACCGGCGTGCGTCCGGTGGCCACCGAGCGCCTGCATTCCCAGGGCAACCTGCAGGGCACCGAGAACTCGAACGACCTGGCGATCGACGGCAAAGGCTTCTTCCAGGTCGAGCTGCCCGACGGAACCACCGCCTACACTCGCGACGGCAGCTTCCAGCTCGACGAGAACGGCCAGATGGTCACCTCCAGCGGCTACCTGCTGATGGGTGGCGTCACCATTCCCGACAATGCCCTGTCGGTGACCGTCAGCCAGGACGGCATCGTCTCGGTGACCCAGCCGGGCAATGCCCAGGCTAACCAGGTCGGCCAGCTCAACTTGGCGCTGTTCATCAACCCGGCTGGCTTGCAGAGCGTCGGCGAGAACCTCTACTTGGAAACCGCTAGCTCGGGTGCGCCCAACGAGAACATCCCCGGAACCAACGGGGCCGGCCGTCTCTACCAGCGTTACGTGGAAACCTCCAACGTCAACGTGGTGGAAGAGATGGTCAGCATGATCCAGACCCAGCGCGCCTACGAGATCAATAGCAAGGCCGTGGAAACCTCGGACGAGATGCTCGCGCGTCTGACTCAGCTATAAGCAAGCGCATGGCAAGGAATAATCGAGTGCTTCGTGCATGGCTGCTTCTCCTGGCCCGCGCCCTACCGCTGGCCGCGCTATTCCTGGCGGCCGGCTGCGCGCAACTGCCGCGGACCTCGGTGGTCAAGGACCAGCCGCTGGAGGTGCCGCAGATGCCGCTCAGGCAGGCTAACGGTTCCATCTTCCAGGTCGGCCACATCTACCAGCCGCTGTTCGAGGACCGCCGCCCGCGGATGATCGGCGACATCCTGACCATAGTGCTCAACGAGCAGGTCAGTGCCAGCAAGAACTCGGCCTCCAACGCCAACCGTTCCTCGGGCATGTCGCTGGGCTTCTCCACTACCTCGGACAAGCCGGAGAAGGTCGGCGAGTTCGGCGCCGAGGCCTCGGGCGACAACGACTTTTCCGGCAGCGGTGGCTCGCGGGCGAACAACTCCTTCACCGGCACCATCACCGTGACCGTGCAGCAGGTGATGCCCAACGGCAATCTGCGCGTGGTCGGTGAAAAACAGATCGCCATCAATCAGGGAACCGAGTACATCCGCTTTTCCGGACTGGTCAATCCACGCACCATCACTGTGCAGAACACGGTGTCTTCGACCCTGGTGTCCATGGCCCGCATCGAATACGTGGGCGACGGCTACATCAACGAGACCCAGCACATGGGCTGGCTGCAGCGCTTCTTCCTCAACGTCTCTCCCTTCTGATGCCTTCCGCCATGCCTGATTCCGTTTCCCGTGTCCCCTCCGCCGGTACAGCATGCCGGACGCTGCGCCGGCTGATCTGTCTCGTCTGCCTGCTGCTCCCGGTCGCGGCGCCGGCCGAGCAGGTACGCGACATCGCCGACTTCGCCGGCGTGCGCAACAACGTGCTGGTCGGCTATGGCCTGGTGGTTGGCCTGGACGGAACCGGCGACCAGACTACCCAGACGCCTTTCACTGAGCAGGGCCTGACCAACATGCTCTCGCAACTGGGCATCACCGTACCGTCCGGCAGCAACATGCAGATGCGCAACGTCGCGGCGGTGATGGTGACCACCAACCTGCCGCCATTCGCCCGTCCCGGCCAGCAAGTCGACGTCGTTGTGTCCTCCATCGGCAATGCCCGCAGCCTGCGCGGCGGCACCCTGCTGATGACGCCGCTCAAGGGCATGGACGGGGAGACCTACGCGCTGGCCCAGGGCAACCTACTGGTGGGCGGGGTCGGTGCCCAGGCCAACGGCAGCAGCGTGCAGATCAACCAGCAGGCCGGCGGTCGGATCGCCCGCGGCGCGCTGGTGGAGCGCGAGGTGCCGCTCATGCTCGGCGGCTCTAGGGGCGAACTCGATCTCTACCTGCGCAGTCCCGACTTCGCCACCGCCCGGCGGGTGGTGCTGGCCATCAACAACGAGTTCGGCCGCACCGTGGCCTCCGCCCAGGACGGCGGCCTGATCCGCCTGCAAAGCCCTTCGTCGCCGAACGAGCGGGTCAATTTCATGGCGCGGGTGGAGGGCGTCCAGGTCACGCCGATAGCGGAGCGGCCCAAGGTGATCGTCAACTCGCGCACCGGCGCCGTGGTACTCAACGGTGCGGTCAAGCTGCACCGGGCCGCCGTGGCGCACGGTAACCTGTCGATCGTCATCGACACCGACAACAGCGTCTCCCAGCCGGAGCCCTTCAGCCGGGGGCAGACGGCGGCGACGCCGAACAGCAATATCTCCATCGAGCAGAAGGGAGGCGCCCTGCACCTGGTCGAGAGCAGCGCCGACCTGATGGACGTGGTCAAGGCGCTCAACGCCCTCGGCGCTACGCCCCAAGACCTGATGTCGATCCTCGAAGCCCTGAAGGCCGCCGGCTCCCTGCGCGCCGAACTGGAGATCATCTGATGGCCACGGCGGCGCTCGGCGAGCGTTTCGCCCTCGACCTGCAGGGGCTGCAGCACCTCAAGCACACGGCCCGCGAGGACTCGCCGGCCGCGCTGCGCGAGGCGAGCAAGCAGTTCGAAGCGCTGTTCCTGCAGGCCATGCTGAAAAGCATGCGCAAGGCCAGCCCGCAGTCGGGCCTGTTCGACAGCGAGCAGACCCGTCTCTACACCGAACTGCTGGACCAGCAGTGGGCGCAGCATCTGGCCGGCCGTGGTCTGGGACTGGCCGAACAACTGGCCGACCAGTTGCGCGGCGCCGTCCAGGCCAGCGGCGCCGTGGAAAGTGCCAAGGAGGAAAACCTGCTGGCCGGGATTCCGCGCGCCACGCCGAAGGCGCTGTACGGCGCGCTGGCACCGTCGTCCTCCGGGAGCGGGCGGAGCGCTCGCTCGCCGGAGGATTCGCTGGGTGCCGTGGTGGAGCGTCCGGCCCATGTCACCGACTTCCTCGCCCGGCTGCGTGAGCCGGCGCAGCGGGCCAGCCGTGCTAGCGGCGTGCCCGCCGAACTGATCCTCGCCCAGGCGGCCCTGGAAACCGGCTGGGGACGCCGGCAGATCGCCACGGCCGACGGCGACGACAGTTACAACCTGTTTGGCATCAAGGCCGGCAGCCGCTGGCGCGGCGCGACGGCCGACGTGCTGACCACCGAATACGTCGACGGTCAGGCACAGAAACGGGTGGAGCGCTTCCGTGCCTATCCGACCCTGGATGCCGCGCTGTCCGACTATGCCCGGCTGATCGGCGGCAATCCCCGTTACGCCGGGGTGGTCGCCGCGCCGGACTCGGCCCAGGCGGCGCGCGAGCTGCAGCAGGCCGGCTATGCCACCGACCCGGCCTATGCCGACAAGCTCATCGCGGTCATGGCCAGCTTCGGACCGCTCGGTCAGACGCAGGAAGTCGCCGGCCTGGACGTGGGCGGTTCGCCGCGGGCGGCCGACTAAATGCGCGGTCCGGCGCAAAGATACGGCCAAGTGCCTCAAGTCCTGGCCGCCGCGGCCGATAACCTGAAGCAAGCTGCGAAAGGGAAGGTTTCATGAGTATTTTCTCCATTGGCGTCAGCGGCTTGAATGCCGCCCAGGTGGCCTTGAACACCACCTCCAACAACATCACTAACGTCTATACGGACGGCTACAACCGCCAGGTCACCCTGCTCGGCGAGAACAAGCTGGGCTATGGCGTGCAGAGCAACGGTGTGCAGCGCCAGTTCAGCCTGTTCGTTGCCACCCAGCTCAACCAGTCGACTAGCACTTCCAGCGCGCTGGAGGCCTACGAGACGCAGATCACCCAGATCGACAACCTGCTGGCGGACAGCGAGGCAGGCATGGGGCCCTTGTTACAGGGCTTCTTCTCCTCCCTGCAGGACTTGGCCTCGGCGCCTTCCGATCCGGCCGCCCGCCAGGGGCTGATCGGTACCGCCGATACCCTGACCGCGCAGTTCCGCGCTTTCGACGATTACCTGAACAACATGCAGCAGGGCGTCAACGGGCAGATCGAGGACGTGGTTTTCCAGATCAACAACACCGCCGAGCAGATCGCCATGCTCAACCGCGAAATCGGCCTGGCCAAGGCCAAGACCGGCACGGCGCCCAACAGTCTGCTGGATCAGCGCGACCAACTGGTCGCCGAACTGAGCGGCATGGTCGATGCGGATCTGACCATTCAGGACGGCGACAGCTACAACATCAGCATCGGTAACGGCCAGGCCCTAGTCTCCGGTACCAGGAGCTTCGCCCTGGAGGACATGTCCTCGTCGGCGGACCCGACGCGCACCGTGGTTGGCTACCGCGATGGCGCCGGCAACCTACGTGAGCTCTCGGAAACCACCTTCAAGGGCGGCGAACTGGGCGGACTGATGACCTTCCGCCGGGAAGCCCTGGACAAGACCCAGAACCAGCTCGGCCAGCTCTCCGTGTCCCTGGCCCAGGGCTTCAACGCGCAGCACATGGCCGGCGTCGACTACGAGGGCAACCCCGGACAGGAATTCTTCGCCACCACCCAGCCGACCGTCTACAGCAACGCCAACAACACCAGCAGCGCCTACCTCGAGGCGGAATTCCTCGCCGACGTTAGCGGCCTCACCGCCAGCGACTACACGGTGAAGTACACCGCCGCCGACGGCTATACGGTGACCCGCAACGACACCGAGGAAGTCGTTGAAACCTTCGCGGCTGTCGCCACCACCCTGGAGTTCGGTGGCATGAGCGTGACGGTCAGTGGCACCCCGGCCGAAGGCGACCGCTTCCTCGTCCTGCCGACCAAGCGCGCTGCCGGTGGGCTCGAAAACCTGATCCACGACACCTCGCTGATCGCCGCCGGCCAGGACGATGGCAGCGGCACTGGCAGCGGCGACAACCGCAACGCCCTGGCCCTACAGAACCTGCAGAACAGCGCGCTGGTCGGTGGTGTCGCCACGCTGAGTCAGGCCTATGCCTCGATCGTCGGCGATGTCGGCAACCGAAGCGAAGTGGTGCAGGTCAACCTGGCCGCGCAGCAGGGGCTCACCGAGCAACTGCGCGCCCTGCAGCAGTCGGAATCCGGGGTCAACCTGAACGAGGAGGCGACTAACCTGATCCGTTTCCAGCAGTATTACCAGGCCAGCGCTAAAATTATCGAAGTGGGGGCGACCGTGCTCGATACCCTGCTCGGCCTCAATGCCTGATCCCGGAGGACAGCCAAGCATGCGTATCAGCACCGTCACCATGTTCGAACAGGGTCTGAGTTCGATGGTCCGCCAGCAGAGCGAGTACCTGAAGGTCGGCCAGCAGATCGCCAGCGGCAAGCGGGTGGTCAATCCTTCCGACGATCCCCAGGCCGCTTCGCGGGCGATCAGCGTGTCCCAGTCCCTGGCCGTCAACAAGCAGTACGACGACGCGCGGGTCAGTACCCGCAACGCTCTGTCCCAGCAAGAGAGCGTGCTGAGCAGCGTCGCCAACGCCATCGCCAGCGCCAAGACTGGCCTGGTCCGGGCCGGCAACGGCACCCTCAGCGACGCCGACCGCTCCTCCCTGGCCATCGAGATCAAGGGCATCTACGAAACCCTGTTCGGCCAAGCCAACGCCACCGACGGCGGTGGCCACTACTTGTTCGGCGGCTATCAGGACAGCAGCCCGCCCTTCGTCAAGGACGACATCAGCGGCGCGGTCGCCTATCACGGTGACGAGGGTGTGGTGCTTCAGCAGGTCGATGCTTCGCGGCAGATGCCGAGCAGCGACAACGGCAAGCGGATCTTCCAGACCGTGCACGCCTCCGCCGGTTACTTGGCCCAGGCCGATGCTGACAACGCCGGCAACCTCACCTTCACCGGCCCCAATGTGACCGACTCCTCGGCCATTGACTTCGGCAGCGGTTTCACCCTGGACTTCGCGGTGGACGCCGACGGCGACATCACCTACAGCACCGACGGCGGAATCACCCCGATACCCTATACAGACGGGCAGAGCGTCGCGGTCAACGGCCTGACCCTGACCTTGGAGGGCACTCCGGCCGACGGCGATTCAATCGTCGTGGAGAAGGCCCAGGATGCCGATCCGAACCTGTTCCGCACCCTCGAAAACATGATCGCCGTCCTCGATACGCCGATCGAGACCGACGCCGACCTGGCGCGCTTGCAGAACACCCTGTCCACCTCCAGCCGCGAACTGGACAACGCGCTGGACAACGTGCTGACCGTGCGCGCCTCGATGGGCGCGCGGCTCAACGAACTGGACGTGCTCGACGCGGTGGGCGACAACCGCAACCTGAACTACAAGCAGACCCTTTCCGATCTGGTAGATCTGGACTTCAACGCGGCCATTTCCGAATACCGCCTGCGCGAAGTCGGACTGCAGGCGGCGCAGAAGGCCTTCGTCGATATCAGCAAGTTGTCGCTGTTCAACCTGATCTGAAGACAAGTCCTTTCAAGGCCATCGGCTGCTTTTCGGCAAGGAGCGGGGTCGGTCCGTTCGCGATCGTCGGCTAGGTTCCGGGTATCGCGAACGAGCCCGCTCCCGCTCAGGTGCCATCGGCCTCGCCTCTATGGCCCCATTCGGAGAAACGCGCACGACCTTGAAAGGCTGCCGCTCACACCGGTGTCAGCGACAGGCTGGCGGTCAGTTGCATGATGAAGTCCAGGCCGGCGCGCAGCAGCCCCTGGATAAAGCCTCCCAGATTCCCCATCAGCACTGTTAGCAGGATCAGGCCCAGGCTCAGGGTCAGCGGGAAGCCCACCGAGAACACCGTCAGTTGCGGTGCCGAGCGGTTGAGGATGCCCATCGCCAGGTTGACGATCAGCAGTGAGGCCACCAGCGGCAGAGCCAGCAGTAGGCCCGAGACGAGCAGGGTGCCGCCGTAGCGGGCGAGCATTTCCCAGGCCGAGGGATTGAGGCGCGGCAAGCCGATCGGCAGGCTGGCGAAGGTGCCGGCGAGCAGCTCGAGTTCCAGCAGGTGGCCATCGAAGGCCAGGAACAGCAGCAGCGCGATCGTGTACAGCAGGCGCGAAAGGACCATGCTATTGGTGCCGGTGTCCGGCGAGAAGAAAGTGGCGAAACCCAGGCCCATCTGCAGGCCGATGATGTCGCCGGCCGTCTGTGTCGCGGCGAAGGTGACGCGCATGACCATGCCGATGGCCAGACCGATCAGCATCTGTTCGACCGTGATGCCCAGGCCCGGCCAGGAGAACAGCGCGACTTCCGGTAGCGCCGGCAGGTTGGGCCCCAGCAGCACGCTCAAAAGTACCGCCAGGGCGATCTTCACGCGGGCCGGTACGCCGCTGTGGCCGAACAGTGGGGTGGCCAGCAGGAAGGCGGCGATCCGGCAGAACGGCCAGAAGAAGGCGACCAGCCATTGCTGCAGTTGCGCGTAGTCGACCTCAACCACGGTTCAGCCGAGCATGCCGGGGAGGTTGGCGAACAGTTCTCGGGTGAAGTCGACGATCAACTGGATCATCAGCGGACCGGCCAGTACCAGCACGGCGAACACCGCGAGAATCTTCGGGATAAACGACAGAGTCATCTCGTTGATCTGGGTGGCCGCCTGGAACAGGCTGACCAGCAGGCCGACCAGCAGCGCGGTGAGTAGCAGCGGGGCGGCGAGGAATAGGGTGACACGCATGCCCTGGTGGGCTAGGTCCATGACCATTTCCGGCGTCATCGGGATCGTCTCTCTATATGTAAAAGCTTTGCGCCAGCGAGCCGATTAGCAACTGCCAGCCGTCGACCAGCACGAAAAGCATCAGCTTGAAGGGCAGAGAAATGGTCGCCGGCGGAACCATCATCATACCCAGCGCCATCAGTACGCTGGCCACCACCAGATCGATGATTAGGAAGGGGATGAAGATGGTGAAGCCGATCTGGAAAGCGGTTTTTAGCTCGCTGGTGACGAAGGCTGGCATCAGCACGCGCATCGGTACCTGCTCGGGGCCTTCGAGTTCGCCCAGCTTGGCCAGGTGAGAGAACAGCGCCAAGTCGCTCTCGCGGGTCTGCGCCAGCATGAACTCGCGGAACGGCTGGCTACCGATTTCGAGGAACTGCTCGAAGCCGATCTCGTCGCGTGAGAAGGGCATCCAGGCGCTCTGGTAGGTACGGTCGAGCACCGGCGACATGATGAACAGGGTGAGGAACAGCGCCAGGCCCAGCAGAACCTGGTTGGGCGGCGCGGCCGGGGTGCCGATGGCGGTGCGCAGCAGGCCGAGGACGATGATGATCCGGGTGAAGGCGGTCATCATCAGCAGCAGGGCCGGCAGAAAAGCCATCGAGCTGAGCAGCAGCAGAGTTTGCAGGCTCAGCGACCATTGCTGGCCGCCGTCGGCCAGCAGTTTGCTGGTGAAGGCGGGCAGGGCGGCCAGGGCGGACGCCGGCAGGCACAGGATGACACCCAGGGCGGCGGCCGACCACAGGCCACGGCGCAGGACGGTCGGATTCATGGTCGCTCCGGGTTGCCGGTCTCGCGGCCGGGCAGGGGCTGCTTGAGTCGCTCGGACAGGGCGCCGGCGAAGCCGCCGCTCGGACGGACGGCGCCCTCCCCGAGCCGCGCCTCGGTGGGCGGTGCCGGCAGTTCGTGGAGCTTGCTGATCTGCTGGGCGGTCACGCCGAGCACCAGCCAAGTACCCTGCACCTCGACGATCACCACCCGCTCGCGGGAGCCCAGCAGACTGCTGCCGATTACCCGCAGGTGCTGGCCGGGCCAGTGGCGGCCGGGGCCGAAACGGCGCAGCAGCCAACTGCAAAGGAAGATCAGGCCGACCACCAGGGCCAGGGCCAAGGCGGTCTTGCCCAGGGCGGCAAGACCCAGCAGGCTGTCGGCGCCGCCCTTCTCCAGGGCGGTCGTTGCGGCGGTGCTCATCGGTTGAGCTTCTGCACCCGCTCGGAGGGGGTGATGATTTCGGTGATGCGGATGCCGTACTTGTCGTCAACCACCACCACCTCGCCCTGGGCGATCAGGTAGCCATTGATGAGGATGTCCATCGGCTCGCCGGCCAGGCCATCCAGTTCGACCACCGAGCCTTGGGCCAACTCCAGCAACTGCTTGATGGTGATCCGCGTGCGGCCGAGTTCGACGCTGAGCTTGACCGGAATGTCCATGATCATGTCCAGGTCGCGCATGCCTTCGGCCGTGGCGCTCTTGCCGAGCGGCTTGAACACATTTTGGCCGGCGTTCTGCATGGCCGGCTCCGGGAGCGTAGCGGCCTGCTCGGAGAGGGCGGCCGCCCAGGGATCGTCCTCGGCCGGCGTGGTGGCCTGCTCGGCCATGGCGCTGGCCCAGCCATCCTCCAGGGTATTCAGGTCGGGTTTTTTCGCGTCAGTCATGGTGGGGTTCCTTGGCGGCGGGCAGGCTGCCCTTGATGAACCGCTCGGTCGTCGCGCCGGCGTTGGCGGATGAATGGTCGATCAGTTCCTTTACCTGCAGGGCGCGCTGGCCGTTCCGGCTGCCGTACTCGCAGCGCATCACCGGTACGCCGTCGACCCGGGCGACGACCGTTTCCGGCAGTTCGATGGGCAACACGTCGCCGACCTTGAGCGCCATGATCTGGCCGATGCGTAGGTCGATGCCGGCGAAGTCGGCGATCAGCTCGATCTGCGACTGCTTGATCTCGCTGGCCATGCGCTTGCCCCACTGGCGCTCCTCGTCCGGGTGGCTGTCGTTGAGCGGCCCGCTGAGCAGGCTGCGCAGCGGCTCGATCATCAGGTAAGGCATGACGATGTTGAAGTCGCTGGCCAGGTTGCCCACTTCCAGGTGGAAGGTGCTGTTGATGACGATCTCGTTGGGCGAACTGGTGATGTTGGCGAACTTGGCCTGCATCTCCGAGCGCAGGTAGTCGATCTCCAGCGGGTACACCGACTTCCAGGCGCTCTGGTAAGCCTCCAGGGCCAGTCCCAGCAGGCGGCGGATGATGCGCTGCTCGGTGTGGGTGAATTCGCGCCCCTCGGACTTGGTGAGGAAGCGGCCGTCGCCACCGAACAGGTTGTCCACCACCATGAACACCAGGGTCGGCGGAAAGACCACCAGCGCCGTGCCACGCAGGGGCTTCATGGCCAGCAGGTTGATGTTGGTCGGCACCGGCACGTTGCGCGCGAAGTCGCTGTAGCTCTGATAGCGCACGTTGTCGATGGTAATGTCGGCGCTGCGGCGGATCAGGTTGAACAGGCTCATGCGGAAGTAGCGAGCGAAACGCTCGTTGATGATGTCCAGCGCATGTAGGCGCTCGCGGATCACCCGGTGCTGGGTAGCCGGATTATAGGGACGGATGCGCTGGTTGCCGGCGGGTTCGCTGGGCGAGCTGTCTTCCTCGCCGCTGACTCCCTTGAGCAGCGCATCGATCTCTTCCTGGGAAAGCAGATCGTCTTGGGCCATGGGCGACTACTGCACTATGAAGTCGGTGTAGAGGACATCGGTCACCTGCAGGGTCGGCTGCGGCGTGGCCATGGGCTGCTGGAGCATCTCGAGGATCTTCGCCGAGAGCTGATCCTTGCCGTTGGGGGTCATCAGCTCGGTGGCGCTCTGCGCGGTGAACAGCTTGAGCAGGCGGCTGCGCAGTTGCGGCATGTAGCTCTTGAGGAATTCCTCGCTAGCCCTGTCCGTCACCTGCAGAGAAAGGCCGACATAGAGCAGGCGCTCCTCGCGCTGCTCGCCGCGCAGGTTGACGGTGAAGGGGCTGATGGGCACGAAGATCGGCGCCGAAAGCGGCTCGGCGGCCGCCTTGGTGGCGTTATCGGCCTCGGCGTGCGCGCCCTTGTTCATGAGGAAGTACACGCCCGCGGCGCTGCCACCGGCGGCGATCAGTACCAGAAGGATCGCCAGCAGCCAGTTGACCTTGCCGCTGCCGCGTGCAGGAGGGGTTTTGCTCATTGCGTGTGCCCTTGAGGGAGGTCGACTCGTTCGGAGAAGAAAAAGTATGCCGATGGAGGCTCGGCTCCGATGGGGCGATAAGACCCCGCTATCGCACGCATCTTGTTGTTTTGCCGGGCGGCCGGTGGCGGAGCGCGGTTCCGTCCGGCCGTTTCGTTCCCGTCAGGCGTACAGGTCGATACCTTCGAGGCGGAGCGGCTTCGGCGCGACGGTTTCGGGCGATCCGGGCACGGCTTCCTCGTTGCTTCCGCCAGCCAGGCTCGTGTCGCTGCTCCAGCCCGTCGGGCGCTCGTCCCGGTGCTGTTGCTGGCGCTCGCCGACCGAGGTTTCGCCCAGGGCGATGCCCTGCTCGGCGAGGGCTTCGCGCAGTTGCGGAATGGCCTGCTCGACCGCCGCGCGAACCTGCGGGTGGGCGGAGAGGAACTGCGCCTGGGCGCCCGACTCGCCGATCTTGAGGCTGATCGACAGCGGACCGAGTTCGGCCGGATGCAAGTGCAGTTCGATTTCCCGCTCGCCGCGCTGTTGCAAGCCGAACAGGTGCTGGCCCAGGTCGCGCTGCCATTCGGAGCTGGCCAGCGGCGTCGTCAGGGTAGCGGTTGTGGCGGCGCTCATCGTGGCGGGAGTGCCTGTCGCCGCGCTGCCGCCAGCGGACGGGCTGACACCGGCGAGCTGGAAGGTAGCGCCATCGGCCGTGCTTGCCAGGCTGGGGGCAGGGTTTTCGCCCGCCCGGGCGCTTTCGGCGGGTACCGGCGCGGGGTCGCTCTGCCTGGCAGCGGATTCGGGCCGGTCCTGGCTGGTGACGACCAGCGCGCCGGGCAGGGGCGGCCGGTCCCGCTCGGCAGCGACGGAAGCCGTCTGGCCGGAAGATTGCTCGGCGTTAGCCGGGGCGGCTGGGGTTGCCGTGTCGACCGCTGGCGGGGAAGCGGCGCCGCCCATAGCGCCGGCCGCCGACAGAGGGATGGCCCTGCCCGTGGCGTCGGCTGCCGGCAGAGAAGTGGGCCCGCCCATGGCGCCGGCCGCCGACAGAGGGATGGCCCTGCCCGTGGCGTCGGCCGCCGGCAGAGAAGTGGCCCCGCCCGTGGCGCCGGCCGCCGACAGAGGGATGGCCCTGCCCGTGGCGTCGGCCGCCGGCAGAGAAGTGGCCCCGCCCGTGGCGCCGGCCGCCGACAGAGGGATGGCCCTGCCCGTGGCGTCGGCCGCCGGCAGAGAAGTGGCCCCGCCCATGGCGCCGGCTGCCGACAGAGAAGTGGCCCCGCCCATGGCGCTGGTCGCCGACGGAGACGGAGCGGGCTGTGCCGGCTGGCCAGTCAAGGCCGTTTCGGCGGTGCCGGAGAACGGCAATTGTCCAGCGCTCTCGATCGCCTGCAGACGCGCACGGATGCGCTGCAGGTCGTCGAGAGCGCCGCTGTCCGCGAGGTCCGGGACATCGGCTGCCGGCAGCAGCGGAGCCGGAAGGAGCGGGGCCAGCGGGGATATGGCCGCCGACTCGGCTGAGTTGTCTTCGAGGCGTTCGTCCGCGGACGGCGAGGTCTCTTCCCGGCCCTCGGACAACGAGGCCGGGCCTGCCGGGGGCAAGCCTGGCAAGGCGGCCGCCAGTGCGCCGGGCAGCGCTGCGCCGGGGGGGGCGACGGTCGGTGTTTGCGTGTCGGTGGCACGCGGGGAAGAGGCCTGCGCGAGCACCTCGAGTGCTTGGCGGCCGGCCGCCTGTTCGAGGCTGCGGGTGAAGTCGCCACCGTTGGTGGCAGGCGAAGGGCTTGGCGGCGCGTTTGTCGCGGCGCCGGACATGGCCGTCAGGGCGATGATATTCATATGGGGACTTCTTACAGGCTGCTGTCGGTCAGGAAGCTGGAAGCACCTTGGCGCAGGCGCAACTGGGCGCCGATTTCGTCGCTGCTGCGCTGTTCGTCGCGGTGCTCGCGTAACCGGCTGAGCCGGGCGCGGCGCTCGACCAGGGTGTCGTAGGAGTTCAGCTTGCGGCGCTGCTCCTGCCAGTGCCGCTGGCTGTGGTCGACCTGTCGGCGCTGTGCGTCGAGGGTCTGCACGGCGCGCTGGATAGCGTCGTCCAGCGAGCCCAGGAAGGCTCGGTAGTTGTGCAGGCTGGCCGGGGCGATGCCTTGCTGCATGGTCTGCTGCAAGCGCTGGCGATATTCCTGGCGGTAGTGTTCGAGGGTGTTCATCTGTTCTTGGGCCTGCCGCTGAGTGCGGCGCTGGTCGGCCAGGGTGCGGCCGGCGACCTCCAGGGCTTCGCGGGTCAGATCGATGAGGGTATCGAGCGCGCTGGTGGTGGACATAGCGGGTCACCTGCCTTGCCTGCACGGCGTCATGGGATGGGAATCACGGCGTTGAGCGCCTTGAGCGTTTCCTCGATGCCGGCGCGCTCGTCGATGCGCTGCTGGAGGAAGCGTTCGAGCTGCGGATAAAGGCTCACCGCGCGGTCCAGTTGCGGATCGTGGCCGGGGGCGTAGGCGCCGACGCTGATCAGATCGCGGTTGCGCTGGTAGCGGGAGAGCGATTGCTTGAACTGCTGGGCTTTGCGCTGCTGCGCGTCGTCGACGATGGCGGTCATCGCCCGGCTGATCGAAGCCTCGATGTCGATGGCCGGGTAGTGACCGCTTTCCGCCAGGGCTCTCGAGAGCACGATGTGGCCGTCGAGGATCGCCCGCGCCGAGTCGGCGATCGGGTCCTGCTGATCGTCGCCTTCGCTGAGCACGGTGTAGAAGGCGGTGATCGAGCCGCCGCCGCGCGGTCCGTTGCCGGTACGCTCGACCAGCCTGGGCAGCTTGGCGAACACCGACGGCGGATAGCCCTTGGTGGCCGGCGGCTCGCCGATGGCCAGGGCGATCTCGCGCTGGGCCATGGCGTAGCGGGTCAGCGAGTCCATGATCAGCAGCACGTCGCGGCCGGCATCGCGAAAGTCCTCGGCCAGCCGGGTGGCGTAGGCGGCGCCCTGCAGGCGCTGCAGTGGCGAATTGTCGGCCGGGGCGGCGACCACCACCGAGCGGCGCAGGCCTTCCGCGCCGAGGATGTTGTCGATGAAGTCCTGCACCTCGCGGCCGCGCTCGCCGATCAGCCCGACCACGATGACGTCGGCGCGGGTATAGCGCGCCATCATGCCGAGCAGCACCGACTTGCCGACCCCGGAACCGGCGAACAGGCCCATGCGCTGGCCGCGGCCGACGCTGAGTAGGCCGTTGATAGCGCGGATGCCGACGTCGATCTGGCGGTCGATGGGCGCCCGGTGCAGTGGGTTCAGCGGCGGGGTGTGCAGGCTGGCGTGGTGCACCCCGTCCAGCGGACCCAGGCCGTCGAGCGGCTGGCCGCTGCTATCGACGACCCGGCCGAGCAGGCGTTCGCCGAGCGGAAAGCGCCGCGCGCCGAGGGCGTCGCCGCCTTCGCCGAGCGGGAATACCCGGGCGCCCGGACGCAGACCGGTGATCTCCTCCAGCGGCATGAGGAATAGGCGCTCCCCGGCGAAGCCGACCACTTCGGCTTCAGCTTGGCGCGCCTCGCCGCCGGGCTGGGCGGCCAGTTCGATGCGGCACACGCCGCCCAGCGGGATGTCCAGGCCGACGGCTTCGAGGACCATGCCGGTGGCCCGCACGATGCGCCCGCTGCGCCGGTACGGCGGCAGCTCGTCGAGGCGCCTCTGCAGGCCGTCGAGAGCCTGTGCCCAGTGCTGTCGGTGGGGATTGGCGGTCACGTCGCGAATTCCTCGCCGGCAGCCGGCACGGCGGGACGCTTGCGCACCTGGCGGACGATCGCCGCCCAGCGGCTTTCCCAGGTGGCGTCGAGATCGCCGCTCTGGCTGGTCGCCCGGCAGCCGCCGCGAGTGATCAGGGCGTCCGGCTGGAGCTGCCAGCCGGCGGCCTCCAGTTCGGCGCCGAGCTGCTCGCGGACCACTTGCAGGTCGGCCGGATGCAGCCACAGGCGCGGCTTGCCGGCGAGCAGCGGTTCGCTGTGCAGCAGGGCGCGGACGGTCGGCAGGATGTGCTCGGGCTCGACCCGCAGCGCCTCGCCGGCCAGTTGCCGAGCGCCGGCCAGGGCTAACTCGACTAGTTGCTCGGCGATCTCTGCGTCGAGCTGGGCGAGCGCCTGCTCGAAGCTCTGCGCCAGGGCACGCAGCGGTTCCGCGGCTTCGCGGATCTTCTCCTGCAGGGCCCGCTCGCCGGTCTGGCGGCCTTCTTCCAGGCCCTGCGCGTGACCGGCCGTCCGTCCGGCGGCGAAACCCTCCTCGTACCCCTGGCGACGGGCCTCCTCGCGGACCTGTTCGCGCAGCGCCTTGAGTTCGGCGTCGCGCTTGAAGGCCTGCTGGCGCTGGACCTCGCGACGCTGCCGTTCGGGGTCGGGCCGGGCGTCGTGCGGACGACCCAACTCGTCCATCCGCCAGGGACGCCAGGGGGCGCCATCGCGCGACCAGGACGGTTGATCAGACATAGGCATCGTCTCCGCCGCCGAGCACTATCTCGCCGCTGTCGGCCAGGCGGCGAACGATCTGCAGGATTGTCTTCTGCTCGGCCTCGACTTGGGAGATGCGGATCGGCCCGCGCGCCTCCATGTCTTCCCGCAGCAGTTGGGCGGCCCGGTTCGACATGTTCGCCAGGAACTTGTCGAGCAGCGCCGGTGGGGCGCCCTTGAGCGCGATAACCAGGGAGTTGCTCTCCACCTGGTTGAGAATCAACTGGATGCTGCGGTCGTCCAGTTCCAGCAGGTTCTCGAACAGGAACATCTCGTCGAGGATCTTCTGCGCCAGGTCTTCGTTGTGGGCGCGCACGGTCTGGATGGCGATTTCCTCGAAGGTCGAGTTCATCAGGTTGAGGATTTCCGCTGCGGTCCTCACGCCGCCCATCTTGCTGCGCTTGAGGTTCTGGCCGTTGAGCATGCCGCCGAGCACTTCGGTCAGCTCGTGCAGGGCGATCGGCTGCACGCCGCTGAAGGTGGCGATGCGCAGGATGATGTCGTTGCGCAGGCGCTCGTCGAACAGCTCCAGCACGTTGGCGGCCTGGTGGCGCTCCAGGTGCACCAGAATGGTGGCGATGATCTGCGGGTGTTCGTCGCGGATCATCTCGGCGACCGCCGAGGCCTCCATCAGGTTCAGCTTGTCGATGCCGCTGCCGGTGTTGGTGCTTTCCAGGATGTCGTCGATCAGGCTGGCCGCCCGCTCGCTGCCCAGGGCCTTGGTCAGCACGGCGCGGATGTGTTCGCTGGACTGGATGCTGATCGCCGCGTACTGATCGGTCTCGTCCATGAACTCTTCGAGCACCTGGCGCATCTCCTCGTGCGACACCTGGTTGAGGCGGGCCATCTCCATGCCGATTTCCTGCACATCGTGGTTGGGCAGGTACTTGAAAACTTCGGCCGCGCTGTCCTCGTCGAGGGACAGTAAGAGGATCGCGCTGCGCCGTGCGCTGGTCATTTCAATCATTTCTCTTCTTTCTTCATCCAGCCGCGGACGATCATGGCTACCAGGCGTGGGTCTTCCTTGGCCATCTCGCGCAGGCTCTGCAGGTTCTGTTCATAAATCGGCGACTTGCGCCGCAGGTCGCGCCGCTGGTTCTCCTCGGCGGCCAGGGCCGGCCCCCGGGATGCTTCGAGGGCGAGTTGCGCGGCTTCGGCGGCTTCGGCGGCCTCGGCCCTGGCGCTGGCTTCGGCGGCTAGCTTCTCCCGGTGGCGGCGCTTCAGCGGGCGCAGCACCATCAGCCAGAGCAGCAGGGCGATGAAGGCCACCAACAGGTAGCGCGACAGGCTGGTCGCCAGGTTGTAGAACTCCGGCGTCTTCCACCATTCCTGCTGGTCGACGACCAGGGTGTCGGCGAAGGGGCTGTTCATGATTTCCAGCTGGTCGCCGCGGGAGTCCGTGAAGCCCATGGCCTGGCGGACCAGACGGTCGATCCGCGCCAGTTCCTCCTGGCTCAGCGGCTCGCGGCTAGCCTGGCCGTCCTTGATCGCGTCGCGGTAATTGACCACCACTGCGGCGGACAGGCGTTGCACGCTGCCGCGCCGGTACTGTACGTGCTCGACGCTGCGGTCGACCTCGTAGTTGGTCGTGTTGTCGCGGTTCAGCGTTGTGGGCGCCTTTTCCGCGGCCGCGGCGGTGGCCTGGCCGGCTTCCCCGCCGCCGGCATTGCCGGTCTGTGTCGTTGTGTTCGCGGCGGGAGCGGGCGGCGGTGAATTCGGCGGGCTGTTGGTCAGCGCGCCGGGTACCCCACGGGCCTGCTCGGTACCGCCGGACAGGTTCTCGGAGAGTTGCTGGCTGCGCACCGCCGCTTCGCCGGGCTGCTGGTTGGGGGCGTAGCGCTCGGCGGTCTGTTCGCGGCTGGCGAAGTCGATCTGCGCGACTACCTGGGCACGGACATTCTGCGCGCCGAGGATCGGCGCGAGGATGTTCTCGATGCGTCGCTGGTAGGAGCGTTCTACCTCGTCAATATAGTCCAGTTGGGTGCCGTCGAGGTCGCGGGCGCCGCCCTGCCGGGAGAGCAGGCGGCCGTTCTGGTCGACCACGGTGACCGCGTCGATGGAAAGCCCCGGTACGCTGGAGGAGACCAGGTGGGCGATGGCGTTGACCTGGCTCTCGCCCAGCTCGCGGCCCGGTTGCAGGTTGAGCACCACCGAGGCGCGCGCCGGCTCGCGCTCGCGGACGAATACCGACTGCTTGGCCATGACCAGGTGCACGCGAGCTCGCGAAACCGGGCCGAGCGATTCGATCGAGCGTGCCAGTTCGCCTTCCAAGCCGCGCTGGAAGTTGATCTGCTCGGCGAACTGGCTGACGCCGAAGGCCTGTTTGTCGAGCAGCTCGAAACCGACGTTGCCGCCCTGCGGCAGGCCCTGCTCGGCCAGTTGCAGACGCAGGGTGTGCAACTGGTCGGCCGGTACCAACAGGCTGTGGCCGCCTTCGCTCAGTCGATAGGGAATGGCGCGCTTATCCAGCTCGCCGATGATCCTTCCGCCGTCGGCCTCGTCGAGGTTGGCGAACAAGACCCGGTACTCGGGCTCGCGGGCCCAGAGCAGCAGGGCGGCGACAATCGCCACCACCGCCGCGCCGGCCAGCATCAGCGGCAGCAGCGGCTGGCTGCGCATCGGTGCGACCAAGCGTTCGACGAGGGGCGGGGCGGGAGTGGCGAGCGCGGTGCCCGGTCCGGTAACCGCGTTACTCACAAGCATCTCCGGTCAAAAGGCTGAAGCGATAGGAAAAGCATGGGGAAATCCAGTTCCTGGAGGTAGGTTGCACGCGTTCGGATCGGCCGGCAGCGCAAGTGCGCACGGCTGATTTGGGACGAGGGTCATTATCCGGGGCGGCCCTGTGCCTAAAGGTTCAAAAAGCCATGGCTTTTAGGGCCAATTGGCTGCTTGCCCGGTCGGTCCGCATTGATAGGCTTACGATCATCGAACGCCCGTCCATTTTTCTTGCAGGCTTGTCCATGAATTCGCCCGCCATCCAGTCCGCCCTGCAGCAGATGCAGATTCTCGCCGGCCAGGCCGCCGGTGCTTCCGCTCCGGGTCCCCAGTTGGCCGAGCTCGCGCCGGGGGGGTTCGCCGGCGAGCTGCGCGCGGCGATCCACCGGATCAACCACCTGCAGCAGACCGCTAGCGACAGCTCCGACGCCTTCCAGGCCGGCGAGCCGGGAGTGGCCCTGAATGACGTGATGGTGGACATGCAGAAGGCCAGCGTGGCCTTCCAGATGGGCGTGCAGGTGCGCAACCGGCTGGTCAGCGCCTACAAGGAAGTGATGAACATGCAGATCTGAAACGCTGCCGGTGGTCGCTAAAGTCCTGGTCGGCGAGGCCGATATACCTAGGGCAGAAAACGACATCGGCAATCGCGCGACCGCCCGCTCCGCGGACTACCGCGCCGTTTCATAAGGAGTGATACTGACATGCCTACCATCACGTCACTGGGCGTCGGCTCGGGGCTCGATCTCACCGGTCTTCTCGGTCAGCTCGAGAAGGCCGAGCGCCAGAAACTCACCGTCATCACCGACCAGAAAAGCGTCATTTCCAGCAAAATTTCCGCCTTCGGCAATTTGCAGAGTGCCCTGAGCAGCCTGCAGGGCACGGTCGAGACGCTGGCCAAGGCCTCCACCTACCAGGGCCAGACCAGCAGCATCAGCGGCAGCAACGTGGCCGTGGCGGTGACCGCCGATGCCGTGCCGGGCAGCTACGAGGTGCAGGTGAGCCAGCTCGCCAAGGCGCACAGCCTGGCCAGCAGCGGCGTGGCCGACAAGACCGCCGCCGCGGCGACCGGCACCCTGACCATCCAGAGTGGCGACGAAACCCTGGAGATCGAGCTGAGCGAGGGTAGTAATTCCCTGGAGGACATCCGCGACGCCATCAATGCCGGGGATGGCGGCGTTACCGCCTCGCTGGTTAACGACGGCAGCGGCACGCCTTGGCGCCTGGTGCTGACCGCCAAGGCCACCGGCACCGAGGCGGAGATCGCGGTCGGCGGTTCCGCGGCCGCCGCGCTGGGCTTCACCACGACCGCGGAGGCCAAGGATGCCCAATTGACTGTCAATGGCATCGCCATCACCAGCCAGGGCAATACCGTCGAGGGCGCCCTGCAGGGGGTGACCCTGACCCTTTCCGCTACCGGCGACGCCCAGACCCTGACCGTCAAGCGCGACACCGGCTCGATCAAGACGGCCATCAACAGCTTCGTCAGCGCCTACAACACCCTGGACCGCGTCGCCGACAGCCTCACCTCCTTCGATTCCGACAGCGGTAATGCCGGTGTCCTGCTCGGCGACTCGACCCTACGCGGCGTGCAGAGCAAGCTGCGCCAAGTGATCAGCGGCGGACTTGACGAGGGTACCTATCGCTACCTGTCGGACCTGGGGATCTCGCTGCAGCTTGACGGCACCCTGAAAGTCGACGACAGCAAGCTGAGCGAGGCGCTCGAAGGCGACCTGACGGATATCCAGGCGCTGTTCGTCGGTACCGACGAACAGCCGGGGCTGGCCGCCGGGCTAGGCGATTCGCTGGACGCCATTCTCGACGAGGACGGCGCGCTCAGCTCAGCCATCGAGGGCTTGGAGTCGCGCAACGAGGCGCTCGGCGAGCGCTACACGCGCATGGAAAGCAGCATCGAGACGCTCATGGCGCGCTATACCAAGCAGTTCTCGGCGCTCGATACACTGATCGCCCAGATGAACTCGACCAGCAGCTATCTGACCCAGCAGTTCGACGCCTTGAACGCCATGCTGAGCGATTCATAGATCCGTAAGAAATGAAGGGGAGGTGGACATGACCGTCATGCGCGGGGCCAATGCCTATGCCAGGGTGGGGGTGGAGAGCGGGGTCATGTCGGCCTCTCCCCACCAGTTGATCGTAATGCTGTTCGATGGTGTCCAGGCGGCGATCCGTACGGCCCGGTTGCACATGCAGGCAGGCAACGTCGCGGAGAAGGGCAAAGCCATTTCCAAGGCGCTTGATATCGTTAACATGGGCCTCTCCGCCGCGCTGGACCACGAGCGCGGCGGCGAACTGGCCGGACGCCTGGAGCAGCTCTACGCCTACGTGTCGCGGCTGCTGCTGCGCGCCAACCTGCACGACGACGAGCGCAGCCTGGACGAGGCCGCCGCCCTGCTGGAGGAGATCGGTTCCGCCTGGCGCGAGATTGGCCCCCGGGCGGGGGGAAGCTGAGCATGGGCGAGTGGTCGCAACTCATCGACTCCTATGAGCAGCTTCTGCTGCAGTCGCAAAGCATGCTGGAACTGGCCCGCCGCGGCGACTGGACGACCCTGCTGCAGGTGAGGTCCTGCGGCCTGATCGACGCCGAGCGGCTGCAGCGGCTGGAGGCCGGAGTTTTGCTCGGGAGACAGGAGCGACTGCGCAAGGCCGAGCTGCTGGAGCAGATCCTGGCGCTGGATGCGGAGATCCGCACGCATCTGCTGGCGCGCCGCGATGAACTTGTCCTGCTGATGCGCAACTCGCGCCGCCAGCGCGAACTGGACCGCGCCTACCGTCCCGCCATGGACTCGTCGATCGTGTACAGGATCGACGACCGCTTCGGCAAAGGTTCGCCGTGAGCGGGATCACGCCGTTGCTCGACACCCTGCTGAAGCAGGTGCTGGGCAAGCCGGTCGATCTGCCGGTGGAGAGGCCGGCGAATCGACCGGTGGAGCCGGTAGTGCCCGGCGAGGCGGTGCGCGCGCTGGAAGGGGATTCGCGCCTGGATGCGCGGGTCGCCCGCTCGGCGGCGGCGCCGCTCGAAACGCCGCGCCAGGACGAACGGGTGGCCGCGCGCCAGGCGCCCGCGGCGGGGCCGGATTCCGCCGCGATCCGTCTCAGTCCGGCGGCGCGTGCCATCGCCGACGCGCTGCTTCGGCAGCCGGAGCGGCCGGTGGCGATCGCCCCGGCCGCGCCCCTGCTGCCCGCTGGCGCTTCCGCTCCGGCCGCCGCGCTGCTCGCCGGCCTGCTCCGGCAGAGCATCGGCGAAAGCGGGCTGTTTTACGAGGCGCACCTGGCGCGCTGGTATCACGGCGAATTGCCGCTGCAGGCGCTGGCGCGCGAGCCGCAGATGGCTGGCTGGCAGCCGCCGGCGGAGGGCCCGCCGCCCCCGTCGCGCCCCGGCGTCGAGGCGGCGCCTGCCGCGCTGCCGGCGCCCGCCGCAGCGGATGCCGCGGCCGTCGACGAGCAGCTACCCGCCACGGTGCCGCCCGCCGCGGTCGAGGAGGCTCCGCGCCACGGGCCGGCACTAGAGCCTGAGCAGGCGCAGGGCCTGGTCCGGCAACAACTGGAGCTGCTGACCAATCCGTCGCTGCGCTGGCAGGGCGAGGTCTGGCCAGGCCTGTTCATGTCCCTGTCCCTGCAGGCGCCGGAGGCGCAGCGGCGGGGTTCGTCGCGTTCGGACGAAGGCAGTGCGGGCGGCGAGGGCGGCGTGGAAGAGGAGCGCTGGAGCCTGCGGCTCGATCTGTGCTTGCCCGGCCAGGGCGATCTGCAGGTGGAAGCCTGGCTGGATGCACGGTCCCTGTCGCTGACTCTAGGCAGCGACTCGCCGGCCGTGCTGGAATATTTCGCGCGTGATGGTGAGCGCTTGCGCGAGCGCATCGCGGAATGCTTCCCCGGCGAGATCGCCCTGCGCTGCGTCGATGCGCGCCGGAGCGCGGAGGCAGCCGATGGATGAGGCGCGCGGCGAGCGCCGCCAGGCGTTGGCGCTGAGCTACGCGGAAGGCGACGCGGCGCCGCGGGTGGTGGCCAAGGGATATGGCCAACTGGCCGAGCGCATTGTCGCCGAGGCGCACCGCCAGGGCGTTCCGGTGCATGCCGCGCCGGAACTGGTGGGCCTGCTCATGCAGGTGGATCTGGATGCGCAGATTCCGCCGCAGCTCTACCAGGTGGTGGCCGAACTGCTGGTCTGGGCCTACGGCCTCGAGGCGAATCGCCGCACGCCCATCGACTAAGGGAGCGGAAGCCTCTCGTCCCTGCTGCTTCTACGATTTTCCGTGAGTCCGCCAGAGCGGATACAGCGATTCCATGATAAAGTTCAAAAAATAATGCTCAAAAAGCTCAATTTTTTGATGTTGTTCACGATTTACGTGCCAACCATTTCTAACATGACGTTTTTTTAGGAAATCTTCATAGGCGTTCCGGGTCCGGGGTGCTTGTCGTTGGAGTTACAGGAGTACCAATGGTTGTCGATACCCTCATCGAAGAGATTCAGGATTTGAATCTCACCTATCTGCTGCTAGTGCAGCGGTTACTACGCAAGGATCGCGCTACCGCCATTTTCCGTTTGAAGCTGAGCGACGAGATGGCCGACCTGCTAGCGGGGTTATCGAGTAAGCAACTGGCGCAGTTGGCGCGCATCAATCAATTGATTTGCAGGCCGGGCTTCGAGGATGCCGGGCAGTTGACGAAGGTCTTGAACAATTCACGCGAGCCGGGGTTGACGCGGTTGCACGCCTCCTTGCTGATGGTTTCCGCCGATCGTGCGGCGGGGCGAGCGAGGACTGTCGAGCCATGACGGAAAAGAGTCTGCTGAACGAAATGATGCAGGTGCAACTGGCCATCGAACTGATCGAGCTGGGCGCCCGCCTGCAGGTGTTGGAAACCGAGACCGATCTCAGCCGAGGCCGGCTGATCCGTCTGTACAAGGAATTGCGGGGCGTGTCGCCGCCGAAGGGCATGCTGCCCTTTTCCACCGATTGGTTCGTGACCTGGCTGCCGAACATCCATTCCTCGCTGTTCTACGGGATCTATCGCAATTTGAAGGAGCAATGCGGCTGCGAGCGAATGGAGGCCTTCGTCAAGGCTTTCCGACTCTATCTGGAGCAGGTGAGCCTGGATGACGCCGAATTCGTCCTCGGCCTGACCCGGGCCTGGACGCTGGTGCGTTTCTTCGAGAGCGGCATGCTCGAGATGGTCCGCTGCACCTGTTGTAGCGGAAAGTTCGTGGTCCATGCCCATGCGCCGGCCCGGGACTTCGTCTGCGGCATCTGCCAGCCGCCGTCGCGCGCCGGTAAGACGCGCAAGCGGCGGGAGATCGAGTTGCTGGCGGCCGCCGCCGGTCCCATGCTGCCGGGAGCCTGCGCCGAGGGCTGAGCGCGGCAGTCTCCTTCCCGCCACTCGAAGCTTCCCGCTTTTGCCGGTCCCGGATCGCCGGGGCCGGCAAATTTTTTTGATCGCCCTCAAGCCGAGTTCTTTCCTGCCGATATCCCGGATACCGCTTTATTCTGGAAGGACGCGCCTGTGCTGATCGCTCTGGGTATCATCGTTGTCATGCTCTCGGTCTTCGGCGGCTATGCGCTGTCCGGTGGCAGCCTGGGGGCGCTGTACCAGCCTCTCGAACTGCTGACCATCGGCGGCGCCGCGGTCGGCGCCTTCATAGCCGCCAACAACGGCAAGATCATCAAGGCGACCCTGGGGGCCTTCTCCCGCCTGCGGCGCACCAACAGCTACGACAAGGCGCTTTACCTGGAGCTGATGTCGCTGCTCTACAACTTGCTGAGCAAGGCTCGGCGCGAAGGCATGCTGGCTATCGAGAAAGAGATCGAAAATCCGGCCGAAAGCGCGCTGTTCGGCGAATACCCCAAAGTCGTCCAGGACCCGATGATCCTCACTTTCCTCACCGACTATCTGCGCTTGATGATCAGCGGCAATATGGCTGCCCACGAACTCGACGAGCTGATGGTTCACGAGATCGAGGAATTCGAGCACGAGGCTCACCTGCCGGTGGACGCGCTGACCAAGGTCAGCGACGCCCTGCCGGCCTTCGGCATCGTCGCCGCGGTGATGGGCGTGGTGAAGGCACTGAGCATCGCCGACGCCGGCCCCGACGAAATGGGGCTGATGATCGCCCACGCATTGGTCGGCACCTTCCTCGGCATCCTGCTCGCCTACGGGGTTGTCGCGCCGGTTGCCAGCCGCGTCGACCGTCAAGTCGGCGAGGCGGTGAAGATGCTCCAGTGCATGCGCGTCACCCTGCTCGCCAGCCTCAACGGCTATGCTCCGCAACTGGCCGTGGAGTTCGGTCGCAAAGCCCTGCATAGCACCGAGCGGCCCTCGGCCGGCGAACTCGAGGAGCATGTGCACAACAGCAAGGGCGCCGGAGCCGGCAACGCATGAGCAGCGAGCGTCCCGTCATCATCATCCGCCGCAAGAAGCGCGGCGGAGGAGGCCACCACGGCGGCGCCTGGAAGATCGCCTTCGCCGATTTCATGACGGCGCTGATGGCGCTGTTCCTGGTGCTCTGGATGCTCGCCAACTCTGGCGAGGCGCAAAAGGCCGCGGTCGCCGAATATTTCCGCACGCCGCTCGTGGTGGCGCTGATGGGCGGGGACCGTGAGGGGGCCAACGAGAACGTCATCCCCGGCGGCGGTTCCGACCCGGCCTTCGCCGAGGGCGAGCGCTTTCGCATCGATCCGCAACTGGCGTCGCGCCTCGTCGACGAGCAGGAGCGCGCACGCCTCAAGCAACTGGAGCGGCGCATCAGGGAGGCCTTGTCGATCAATCCGATCCTCAAGGAACTCAAGGACCAGATCCTGATCGACCTCACCCCCGAAGGCCTGCGCATCCAGCTCGTGGATACCGAGCAACGGCCGATGTTCGAGATCGGCAGCGCCAAGGTGGCTCCCTACATGCGCACCCTGCTGCGTACCCTGGCGCCGATGCTCAACGAACTGCCGAACCGCATCCAGATCAGCGGGCATACCGACAGCCTGCCCTATGCCGGCGGCGAGACGGGCTACAGCAACTGGGAGCTGTCGGCCGATCGCGCCAATGCCTCGCGTCGCGAGCTGATCGCCGGGGGGCTGGCCCTGGAAAAACTGCTGCGCACCTCGGGGATGTCCGACCGCATTCCCTTCAAAGGCTCCGCGCCGAACGATGCGGCCAACCGGCGCATCGCGGTGATCGTCCTGGACAGCCGCTTTGCCGATTCGATTCTCGAACAGCGCGAATACGGGCCCCTGCCGGGCACCGGCGACCGGCCGGCGACGGATGGCGCAGCTCGGGTCGGTACCGGCCCGGAGGCCGCCAAACCTTGACCAACTACCATATAGCCAAGGTGCTTGCATGGATATCACCGATTTCTACGACACCTTCTTCGAGGAGGCCGCAGAACTGCTGGAGGATATGGAACGTCATCTGCTCGAGTTGGATATCGATGCTCCCGATCCCGAGCAGCTCAACGCCATCTTCCGCGCCGCCCACTCCATCAAGGGCGGCGCCGGCACCTTCGGCTTCGACGTCCTACAACGGACTACCCACATCTTCGAGAACATTCTCGATCACCTGCGCCGTGGCGAGCTGAAGCTGCGCCGCGATATCGTCGACACCTTCCTGGAAACCAAGGACATGCTGCAAGATCAGCTGGCCGCCTATCGAAATAGCAGCGAGCCCGACCCCGAGGCATTTGCGCGCATCTGTCAGACCCTGCAGCAGATGGCTTTGGAGGAGCTCGGCGAGCCGGGGCCGGAAGTGGCGGTGCCGGCCCCGACCGCCGCGCCGGCACCGCCAGCCGAGCCCGAGCCGGAAGCGGCGCGAGCCCCGGCGGGCGAGGGTACGGGGGGGCTGCGCGTGACGCTGCTCGGCGTCGCCGAGAAGGACCGCGAGCTGCTGATCGAGGAGCTCAAGCATTTCGGCAGTATCCTCGGCCAGAATGGCGATGTCCGGCGCTACGAAGTGGAGCTGGCCACCGGCGAGAGCGCCGACGATATCGAGGCGGTGCTGTGCTTCGTGGTCGAGCCCGAACAACTGGAGATCCAGGCGCTCGCCGCCGCTCCCGAGGCGCCGCCGAAGGCAGCGGTCGGTGTCCCCGAGAGCGAGGCCGTGGCGCCGTCCCCTCCCGCCGGGGAAAACAAGGCGCCGGCCGCACCTGCGCCGACTCAGGCCGTTTCCCCGACGCAGCCGACGCCTGCCGCCAAGGCGCCTGCCGGCAACAACAGCGAGTCCACCTCCCTACGTGTGCCGGTGGCCAAGGTCGACCAGATCATCAACCTGGTGGGCGAACTGGTGATCACCCAGTCGATGCTCGACCAGATGCTCGGCCGGCTGGACGGCGCCATGCACAGCGAACTGGTCAACGGTATCGCCCTCCTGCAGCGCAACGCCCGCGACCTGCAGGAGGCGGTGATGTCCATCCGCATGGTGCCGATGGATTTCGTGTTCAGCCGTTTTCCGCGCCAAGTCCACGACCTGGCGGCCAAGCTGGGCAAGGAGGTCGAGCTGGTCACCGTGGGCAAGTCTACCGAACTGGACAAGAGCCTGGTGGAGCGCATCGTCGACCCCTTGAACCACCTGGTGCGCAACAGCCTCGACCACGGCATCGAGCCGCCGGACGTACGCGAAGCCGCAGGCAAACCGCGCAGCGGGCGCCTAACCCTGTCGGCGCGGCATCAGGGCGGCAACATCCTGATCGACGTCATCGACGACGGCGCCGGCCTCAACCGCGACAAGCTGCTGGCCAAGGCACGCAGCAACGGTCTGGCGGTTTCCGACGGCATGAGCGACGACGAGGTCTGGCAACTGATCTTCGCCCCCGGCTTTTCCACCGCCGAGGTGGTCAGCGACGTATCCGGACGGGGCGTCGGCATGGACGTGGTCAAGCGCAACATCCAGTCGCTCGGCGGGCACGTGCAGATCCTCTCGCGCCAGGGCCAGGGCACCACTACCCGCATTGTCCTGCCGCTGACCCTGGCGATTCTCGACGGCATGTCGATCCGTGCCGGCGAGGAGATCTTCATCTTGCCGCTGAACGCCGTGATCGAGTCGTTGCAACCGTGCAGCGAGGACATCTATGCAATGGCCGGCACCGACCACTTGCTCAAGGTGCGCGACGAGTACCTACCGCTGCTGCCGCTGTACCAGGTCTTCGGAATTCCCGGCGCACGCACCCGGCCCAGCGAATGCATCGCCGTGATCGTACAGGGCGAGGGCACCCGCTGCGCCCTGCTGGTGGACGAACTGGTCGGCCAGCAGCAGGTGGTGGTGAAGAACCTAGAAACCAATTACCGCAAGGTACCGGGCGTCTCCGCCGCGACCATCCTCGGCGATGGCAGCGTCTCGCTGATTCTCGACATCACCGATTTGCAACGCCTCAACCGCAGACAGAGCGCCGCCCGCCAAGAGCGTGCGGCCGTGACCGAACAGGAGCCAATGCCGTCATGACTTCCCCCAAGCAAGCCAATCTGGTGGCCACCGTGGCCGATACCCATACCCGCGAATTCCTAGTGTTCTCGCTGGGCAGCGAGGAATATGCCATCGACATCCTCAAGGCCCAGGAAATCCGCAGCTACGAGAACGTCACGCGGATCGCCAACACCCCGAACTTCATCAAGGGGGTGACCAACCTGCGCGGCGTGATCGTGCCGATTGTCGACTTGCGGGTCAAGTTTCACTTCGAGCGCGTCGAGTACGGCGGGCAGACGGTGGTCATCGTGGTCAACGTCGAGGGGCGTGTCGTCGGCGTGGTGGTCGACGGCGTGTCCGACGTGATCAGCCTGTCCCCCGAGCAGATCAAGCCGGCGCCCGAATTCAGCCTGTCGCTGTCCTCCGATTATCTCAGCGGCCTGGCGAGCATCGGCGAGCGCATGCTGGTGTTGGTCGACATCGACAAGCTGCTGACCAGCGAAGAAATGGCCCTGGTGGAGAAGACCGTGGCCTGACGCGGACGCACGGGCTCGCGGTGGCGCGTCGGCGCCGCTCGTGGGGCCCGCCTTGCGAGGGCTTCGGCTGTTTGCCGGCAAGGGGCGCGCGGGCTCATCCGCGCTCATTGGCGAAGTCCTGACTATCGCCAATGAATTCGTTCCAAACGCGCTATCGACCCCACTTCCCGGCTTCTCGACCAGGGAAGCGTGCAAGTCCTTGCCAGGACCGGTTGCGAAGGCCTCATTTTAAGTTTGTCCACCATTTGCCGATAAGACTGGAGAAGGCTCCCTTGGCGGGGAGGGCTGGCAATAGCATCTCGAAACTCGATAACCATAAGAACTCAGTAAAGGAGAGATGAATGGGCAGTCCGACTACGAGTCAGAAGCTCTGGGGGACCCTGGTAGCCGCCTGGCTGGCGATGCTGGTGCTGGAGATCATGGCGGCTTGGATCATGCGCGGCACGATATTCGAGGAGCGCCGGGCCAAGGTCGAGAGCCAGGTCGAAATCGCGCTTTCGGCGCTGGGGGATGTCGTCGCACAGGTCGAGCGCGGGGCCATGAGCCGCGAGGAAGGGCAGACGCGTGCGGCCCAACTGGTCAAAAGCATGCGTTACGACGACGGGCGCGGCTATTTCTTCGTGTTCGATGCCAACATGCGCAACATCGCCAATCCGGTCATCGAGACGGGCGCCGAGTTGTCGGAGTTCAAGGATGCCAGCGGGCGCAACCTATTCATCGATCTCGCCAACGCGGTGGACCAGGGGCGGGGGCGCGCCTATTTCGACTACCTCTGGCGCCACGGTGGTACCGGCGAGCTGGAGAGCAAAAGCTCGTTCATCCGCCTTTTCGAGCCCTGGGGCTGGTATGTCGGAAGCGGCATCTACATCGCCGATATTGACAAGATGTTCGTCAAGCGCCTGATCCAATCGCTGGTCGGCCTGCTGCTGGCCGGTGCCGTGGTGTCGCTGGCGATGGGCTGGGTCATCCGCGATCTCATGCGCAATCTCGGCGGCGATCCGCGCTATGCGGTGGAGGTCGTGGGCCACATCGCCGACGGCGATCTGACTCATGCCCCTGTGTTGCGTCCCGGCGACAGCGACAGCGTGCTGGCTCACACCAACCGCATGCGCGAAGCTCTCGCCGACATCATCGGCAACATAGGCGGCAGCGCCCGCCAAGTCGAGGCCGAGGCCGAAGCGATCGGCGCCGGCAACGCCGAACTGGCCGCACGTACCGAGCAGCAGGCGGCGGCCTTGGCCGAAACCGCTTCGACCATGGAGCAACTGACCGCCACCGTGCGGCAGAACGCTGAGAACGCCGGCCGGGCTAGCGCCCTGGCGGAGAACTGCGCGGCGAGCGCGCACAAGGGCGGCGAGGCCATGCAGTCGGTGGTCGACATCATGGCCGCCATCCAGGTCAGCGCCGAGCGGATGTCGAGCATCGTCGATACTATCGATTCGATCGCTTTCCAGACCAACATCCTGGCGCTGAACGCCTCGGTGGAGGCGGCGCGCGCCGGCGAGCAAGGCCGTGGCTTCGCGGTGGTGGCCGGCGAGGTGCGCAATCTGGCCAGCCGCAGCGCCGAGGCGGCCCGCGAGATCAAGGGCCTGATTGACGGCGCCGGTGGCCAGGTGCAGGCGGGCAACCAGCAGGTGCGCCGGACCGGCGAACTCATCCAGGCCATGGTCGCCGATATCGGCCAGCTCAACAGGCTGATCGGCGAGATTTCCTCGGCCTCCGCCGAGCAGAGCAGCGGAATCGAGCAGGTCAACCTGGCCGTAGCGCAGATGGATCACATGACCCAGCGCAACGCCCGCATGGTTCAGGACAGCGCCCAGGCGGCGCAGCGTCTGGCCCGCCAGAGTGTTCAGCTTAACCGGCATATGGTGCGCTTCGTCATCAAGGCCTCCCAAGGCGATCCGCGGAGGCGGAAACGCTCCGCCGGCGAACATCACCAATAGGACGAGGCGAAGGCCGAAACGGTCTGGAGCTGATCGTCTGGACGAGACACTCTCAATGTGGGCAGGCCGCAAAGGAAGGATGAGTTGAAATTACTGAACAACATGACGGTACGTCTCAGTTGGATACTGATACTGGCATTTTTCAGTACGGTGGTGGTGGCCCTGGGCGCGCTGGGCCTTTACTCGGTTCACTATGCCGAGCGCAGCCAGGAGCAGTTGCTCGACCTTGGTCGGCAGCAACAGGAGGATCTGCGCCGGATCGTCGGCTTGCAGGGTATCGCCTTCCGGCTGCAGGAGCTGCAGCAAGCGCTGGGCGACGAGCAGAGCCGCCTAGGGAAGGCGCTGCAGCGCGAGCAGGCGCAGCCCGGCGACACCCAGGCTCCGCCGGCCCATCAGGTGGACAAGGCCCTGTTGGACGAGCGCCTGAACAGGCTGCAGGCGGCTTTAGCGGCCTTCGTCGCCCCGCCGCATGCCGCCGGCCACGAGGCACGACTGAAGGCTTTGCAGGAGCGTTTCGCCAGCCTGCTCGACAATGGCCTGCGCCCGCAGTTGCAGGAACTGGTCCGGCGCAACCCGGCAGTTGCCGCCGAACATGGCAAGGCAGCCGGGATATACGGCGCGGCCTTCCTGGCCGACCTGGAGAAACTGGGGCAGGCGCTGGCCGGCGGCGAGCGGATGACTCAGGGCGAGGGCGCTTGGATCGAGACGGCGATCGAGTGGGCCATCTATGCGGCCCTGTTCGTCTCCGTGCTGACCGTCGCCATCGTGCTCTGGGGCGTCACGGCCAATGTGCTGCGTCCGCTGCAGCGAGTGGTGGAGCACTGCGAGCGGATCGCCGCCGGCGATCTGGCCAGCCGTATCGAGGTGTACAGCACCAACGAGATCGGCAAGCTGTTCACGGCCCTGGCCGACATCCAGCAGCGCCTGGCGCAGACCTTGAGTACCGTGCGTCACAGCAGTCGCCTGATCCACGAGGGGGCCCAGGCGATCGCCGAAGGCAGCCGCAGCCTCTCGACCCGCACGGTGCAGCAGTCCGCCTCGCTGGAAAATACCGCCTCCAGCATGGAGCAACTGACCTCCACGGTCGCCCAGAACGCCGACAACCCCTACCAGGCCAATGCCCTGGCCGACAATGCCGCCGAGGTGGCCAGGCGCGGCGGCACCCTGGTCTCCGAGGTGGTCAGCACCATGGGCCGGATCAGCGACAGCTCGCACAAGGTGGCGGAAACTATCAAGCTGATCGATTCGATCACCTTCCAGACCAATATCCTCGCGCTGAACGCTTCGGTGGAGGCGGCGCGTGTCGGCGAGGTGCGCAATCCGGCCAGCCGCAGCGCCGAGGCCTCGAAGGATATCCGTGACCTGATCAGCGCCTCGGTCGACCAGGTGGATGCCGGCAGCAAGCTGGTCGAACAGGCCGGCGGCGCCATGCAGGAGATCGTCGAGTCGGTGCAGAAAATGGCTGACATCATGGACGAAATTTCCGCCGCGTCCCGCGAGCAGAGCAACGGCATCTCCCTGGTCGACAAGGCGGTGCTGGAAATGGATGCCGTGACCCAGCAGAACGCCAATCTGGTCAAGGAGACCAATCAGGCGGCGGACCAGTTGGTCAGCGAGGCCCACCGCCTGCGCGAAGTCGTGGATGGCTTTCGCATCGACACGGAGCCGGGTTTCTCCGCGTCGCGGAAAAAGGACGGCTCCTGGGCGCAGCGTCAATTCAAGCATGCCAAGCGTGAAGTGGCTCAGAAGGAGCTGTCGGCTACCGTGCGACAGGAGCGTACCTCTTCCGAGGCCGACGACGGCTGGCAGACCTTCTGATGCGACCTGCGGGAGCGGATTCGTCCGCGACGGGCGGCGGAGGACAGAGGCATCGCGGGCAAACTCGTTTCCACGGGCCGCGTCTGTCCCGTAGGCGCCTACTCGCTGGCGAGCGATGCCCTGCCGGGCGCATCGATCGTCGGCAGGGACTCGGTGTCTCCCAGGTTCATGGACGGTTCGCCAAAACGGATAATTGAAAGCTTCACGACACCGGAAAGAATTCATGCGAAACAACGGCGGCGTCAGTGGACGCGAGTACGAACTGCAGAAAGACGATTTTCTGATTTCGCGGACGGACCTGCAGGGACGAATCACCTATGCCAATCCGGCATTCGTCAAGGTCAGCAGGTTTCGCCATGAAGAACTGATGGGGGCTTTGCACAACCTGGTCCGGCATCCGGACATGCCGGCCATCGCCTTCGCCAACCTGTGGGAAACGATCGGCAAGGGGCTGAGTTGGAACGGCATCGTTAAGAATCGCCGCAAGAACGGCGATTACTACTGGGTTCGGGCGAATGTCACTCCCTATTACGAAGGCGAGCGGCTGGTCGGTTATACCTCGGTGCGCACCAGGGCCTCGCGCAAGGAAGTGGAGGTCGCCGAGCAGGCCTACCGGAGCATCCGCGAGGGGCGCGGCAGACACCTCGGCCTGCTGCGCGGAAAGCATGTCCCCGCTCTGCAGACCGAAATAGCCGAGCATGCCGCTGGCCAGCAGCATTTCGCCGGTCGAGACGATCAGTTCCAGTTGCATGGACAAAGAGCCCAGTTGCAGACGTTCGAGCAGGCCGCGCCGCACATAGCCCTGGTGGAGACACTGTTGCGGTTCCAGTTGGGGCTGGTCGCCGCGGGGATGCTGTGGCTAGTCCTGCTGGCGTGGATGACCGTCCGCACGTTGGACCGTCCGCTGCAGGCCGCCATCGGCTTCATCGCCCAGCTGGCGGCCGGCAACCTCATGATGCGCATAGCCGACTACGGCAATGGCGAAATGGGCCAGATGACGCAGATGCTGGAGACCATGCGCAAGAGCCTGGTCAGCATCTCGGCGGATGTGAGCGGCAGCGTCGATACCCTCATCCAGTCCGCGCAGACGATCGCCAGGGACAACCTGGACCTGCATTTGCGCACCGAGCAACAGGCGGCTTCCCTGCAGGAAACCGCGGCCGGCATGGAGCAGCTCACCGTCACCGTGGAGCGGAACGCCGCCAACGCCCGCCAGGCCAGCCGACTGGTCGAGGACGCGGCCGGAGCGGTGCGCGAAAGCGGCCAGGTGATGGGGCAGGTGGTGGATACCATGGGCATCATCACCGCCACCTCGCACAGGATGATCGAGATCATCGATGTGATCGACTCGATCGCCTTCCAGACCAACATCCTGGCGCTGAACGCCTCGGTGGAGGCGGCGCGTGCCGGCGAGCAGGGCCGTGGCTTCGCGTTGGTGGCCGGCGAGGTACGCAACCTGGCCAGCCGTTCGGCGGAGGCTGCCCGGCAGATCCGTACCCTGATCGACGACTCCTCGCAGCAGATCGTGCAGGGCGAGCGCCTGGTACGACAGGCCGAACGGACTAGCGCAGAAATCGTGACGGCAGTCGCCTGGGTCAACGGCATCATCAGGTTGATCGCCACGGCCTCCGCCGAGCAGAACGGCGGCATCGCCCAGGCTGGCCAGGCCGTAACGCGGATGGACGAGATGAGCCGGCGCAATGCCCGCCTGGTGGAGTCGGTGGTACAGCAGGTCGCCCATCTGGAGACCCAGGCGGTGCAGGTGCAGCGTGCGATTTCCATGTTCCGTGTGACTGGCTCGGCAGCGGCGTTCGATCCGCGTTTGCCGGCCGGGTCCGACGAGGGCGAAGAGCGGCCCTACAAGCGACGGTTGGCTATGGGCCGGAAGAGGAAGACATCTTGAACATCCCCGCATCACTATCCCCGAACGATCCTTTGGGGCGCGATCTGGTGCTGACCGATGCAGACTTCGAACGCATCTGCCAGTTGATCTATCAGCGTGCCGGGATCGTCCTGGCCGCCAACAAGCGCGAAATGGTCTATGGTCGCCTGGCCAAGCGCTTGCGCCTGCACGGCATCAGTCATTTCTCGGAGTACCTGGAGCGTCTGGCCCGGCAGCCCGCGGCGCGGGAGTGGGAGGCCTTCACCAATGCGTTGACCACCAACCTCACGGCTTTCTTCCGCGAGCCGCACCATTTCCCGCTGCTCGCCAAGCATGTAGCCGGCCGCCGCGAACCGGTGAGGGTCTGGTGCGCCGCGGCTTCCACCGGCGAGGAGCCGTATTCGATCGCCATGACCCTGATCGAGGCGCTCGGGCCTCAGCAGGCTAGCCAGGCGCGGATCGTCGCCAGCGACATCGACACCGACGCGCTGGCCAAGGCGCGTACCGGCGTCTATCCGCTCAAGCAAGTCGTGGACCTGGACGAGCAGCGCATCAAGCGCTTTTTCCTCCGGGGCAGCGGCGGGTCGGAAGGATTTGCCAGGGTACGCCCGGAACTGGTGAACATGATCGACTTCCGGCAGATCAACCTGCACGCGCCGCACTGGGACCTCGGCGGCCCCTTCGATGCGATCTTCTGCCGGAACATCATGATCTATTTCGACAAGACGAGTCAGGCGCGCATCCTCAAGCGCTTCGTTCCTTATCTGAAGGAAGACGGTCTGCTGTTCACCGGGCACTCGGAAAACTTCACCTACCTCTGCGACGACTTCAAGTTGCGCGGGCAGACGGTCTACACCCTCGCTCACAAGCCTGGGCGTTGACAGCGTTTCTCGGGGGCGATGTCGATCTCTTTCTGTCGGGCACAGGAGAGGGGCCGGGCGATCGCATGAAAAGTCCATCCGCCGGAGCGTGTCGGGCGGTGCATGCTCGAAATGTTGCCGGGGCGTCGCCGTTTCCGGAGATTTCGTCGCTCGCCTGGTTGCGTCGAAAGCGGGGATGTTCCGCGAGTCCGTCGTCGCGTGGGCAGCGGCGTCGGGGCTGAGCCGCTCCGCGCTCCTTTCCGGGCAGCGGCCGGCGCCCTAGGAAGGACCGCGGCGTCTGCCGGGAGCGACAACAGTCGGTGCCCATCGGGACCCGCTTCAGAAATGCCGCCCCGCGCCGCGCGAGTTGTCGAAATGCGGCAGAGCAGCTACCAATTCCCGCGTGTAGCTATGCCGGGGGCGGTGGAGGTGTAGAAACCCAGCGCTAGCGCTTCGTCGCTGGTGTGCCGCTGGATGGCGGCCAGTTTCGCATGGCGTGCCTGCGGGGCCGGCTCGCGGTGCGCCTCGACGATGGCTTCTTGCAGTTGCGTGCCGGGCGGGAAGTTCCGTTCATGGACGGTGGATTGGGCCGCTGCAGCGCCGCATTGGCGAGCTGGCGCGGCGGGAGGCTTTCGGCTGTCGGCGGCGGCCGGACAGCGTTCGCTGGGAGCGGATCGACCCATGCTCGACGGCGACCCGCCTCGCCGACTTTTCAGCCGGGGGTTTCCTCGCCGGGCGGCTTGCTGCAGGCCTTGGCGAAGGTCAGGATGACTTCGCGCACAACCTTGCGCTGTTCGACGGGCAGGCTCAGATAGGCCTGCAGCACCTCGCGTTCCTCGCCCTTGAGGGCGATTTCCCAGCGGCCGCGGTTTTCCTGGATTTTCTGCACCGCCTGTTCGCCGAAACGCAGCACCTGCGGCTCGACGCCTAGCCAGTCGGCCAATACCTGCAGCTTGTCCTGTTCTGGCAGCGAGTCGCCGCGTAGCCAGCGGCGCACAGCCTGGAAGGTGAGGGGACGGCCCAGATAGCGCAGATTGAACTCGCGCTCCAGCACGGAGGGGCGGGGCTCGTAACCCGCGGCGAGCATGGCGGTTTTCAGGCGTTCAGCGAACAGGGCTTTTTCGTTCATACGCCTGAATTTGAAGCTTCAGTTCAATTCTCGGTTGAACAGTGGTTTTTGGTTGTGCTGAATTGTTGGTTCAAGTCGATTGAACCGAACTGCCATGTCCAGATCCCTGCTCGAACAACTCCCCGAAATCGTCGCCCGCGGGCGACAGGTCGCCGAAAGAATCCTGGAAAGCCTCGAAAGCCGCCACCGCGTCGGCCTGCAGACCCGCGAATGGGGGCTGCCGTCGAAGGATGCCAGGGAAGCCGATTGGATTCGTGCCGATCTGCGCCAGGACGCCCTGGCCTCGGTGCAAGGCGGTCTGTTCGGCGAGGTGCGCCTGTCGTTCGGCAATGCCGCCGCGCCGGACCGGACGCCCTGGCGCAACCGCCTGATCTACGGCGACAACCTGCTGGCCATGGCCGCGCTGCTGGCCGGCGACTCGCCGAGCGGCATGCCCGCTCGGCGCGGCGGAATCGATCTGATCTATATCGATCCGCCATTCGACTCCAGGGCCGACTACCGCATCAGGGTCAACTTGCCCGGCGTGGAACTGGAACAGCGGCCGACGGTGCTGGAACAGTTCGCCTAATGCGACACCTGGAGCGACGGCACCGCCTCCTACCTGGAAATGCTCGTCCCCAGGCTGATCCTGATGCGCGAACTGCTGAGCAAGAGCGGCTCGATCTGCATCCACATCGGCATGCAGGTGAGCCACTACGTGAAAGCCGTGGCCGACGAGATTTTCGGCAAAGCCAATTTCAACACCGAAATCGTGTGGTCCTACGGAGCCCCGAGCGGTGGCAGGGCCGCCGGGAACAAGATGGTGAAGGCGCACGAATACCTGCTGTGGTATGTGAAAAACTACGGGGAGCATTTCCACCGCAAGGAGTACCTGCCTTATTCGGAAAAATACATCGAAAACCGCTTCATCGAGGTCGACGGGCATGGCAGGGGGTATCGGACCAGGGAACGGGAGAAAGGTTGCTTCGAACGCCAGTATCCGGACGAGAGCAAGGGCGTTCCGCTTTCCACGGTGTGGACGGACGTCAAGCAGCTTTACGCCCATCACTACATCAAGCGGAAAAACCAGGAGACCGGCTACGACACGCAGAAACCCGAGGACCTCCTCGAACGGGTGATCAACTCGGCTTGTCCCGAGAACGGCTTGGTCGCCAATTTCTTTGGCGATTCGGGCACCACCGCCGCTGTCACGGAACGGCTCGGCCGCCGCTGGATCACCATCATGCGCAAGCGGCTGATCGACCGGAACGCCCGGCCGTTCCTCTATCCGGCTACAACGATCTGCTCGGGCGCCTGACCCGGCGCATCGGCCAGCCACTGCCCAGGGGCAATAGGATCGCCGCCCATGTGGCCAAGCCCTATCTGCAGGCGAACACCGCCGAACTCGCCGGTTGGATCGATCGCTATATCAAGGAGCGCCTGTTCGGCCGGCCGTTCGAGCCACTGGCCGACGAGAACTGACGCCTGCTGCTGTTGCAGCCGGTGCTGGAATACATCGTCCGGGTCTTCGCCCTGGCCCTGGTGGAGAGCGAACAGCTCCAGCCGCAGGGCGAACCGGACGTGAAGCACCGTTACCTGTCGGGAGTGGCGAAGCTGACGATGCGGGGGCAGCATTCGCAAGCGGTGAACAAATGCATCTACGAATGATTGGGCTGGCCGGCGCGCAACGGCGGCTTGGAGCGCTGCTTCATCCAGTGGGCCTGCGTGGACGCCAGTATTCTGGCCCTCTGCAGGATCAGCGAGAACCGCCATACCTTCGCGCATTTGCGCTATGTACGGCAGGACGGCTTGCCGGCGTTCTACTGTCCGGACTTTCTGCTGCGCACCAGCGACGCCCTTTATCTGGTGGAAACCAAGGCGCGGAAGGATGTGAATCGCCCAGACGTGCAGCACAAGCTGAAGGCCGCGCAGACCTGGTGCGAGCGGATCGATGTCTTGCTGCTCGAACAGCGCCAAGCGCTGTCCCGGCATCACGTGTTACTGGGTGAAAGCCTGTTCCACGACTGGCGCGTCAAGGGGGCCAGCCTGGCGGAGCTGTTGCGCTTCGGCAGGAGCTGGCCCGTTGCTGCTATCGAGCGGCAGAGTCGTCTGTTCTGAGGGCTCAGACCTGTGCCGCGTCGATCTCCCGGTAGGCGTGTTCCAGCCAGACCTTCAGCCGCTGCCGCTCCAGCAGGTTCAAGGTGTCGGAGCCGGCATCGGCGCGGTTCCGCGCTGCCCAGAAGCTGTAGCCGTTGCGGTCGATCTTGTTCATCAGCGGCGGATGCAGGCGCTTCAGGCCGACGACGGTGGCGTTCAGGTCCTGTGCGCGCTGCTGCGCCTCGGAGTTGTCCAGGGCCACGAATTCGCCGTCGCGCACCTGGTTGCGCACCAGCACGTAGTCGAGGCGGGCGCCGAACTGGTCGAGCAGCCGCTCGAGCAGATTCACCGAGTCCTGGCCCGAGTCCATGACGTTCCAGTAGCGGATGGCGATGCCCAGCTCGGCGGCCAGTTCTAGCACGCCCGACTCCTCCATCCACTGGCTGAGCGGCTGGTGGGTTTGCGCGGCGAGATCGACGAGAATGCGCCGTTCCGGCTGCTCGCTGGCGGTTTCGAGAATGGCGTCCAGGCTCTGGTAGCTGTCGATGACGGTGGGGGAGGCGTAGTCGCCGTAGTAGCGCAGCAGGGCACCGTGGGAACGGTCGGTATCGAAGCCGATGAACGGCAGGTCGCGGTCGATCATGTACTGGGCCAGCAATCGGGCCACCACCGATTTGCCCACGCCACCCTTTTCGCCGCCCACCAGATGAATGATCGCCATGTATTCCTCCTGAATTGAATTGGTCGCACCGAGAAAATGTCTGCAGAGTTTGACGCCTCTTCATGACCAATGGATAACGCTTCGGTTCCGGCGTTCGCGGATTTAGCCACCATCGGGGCGGCGCCAGGCAGAAGCATTGCGAACGGGTTCGCTTCCGGCGATCCCGTTTTCCCGGCAAGACCTTGAAAAGGGCGAGGGTTGCCGGCACCCGTTTCGCGACGGTAACGCACCGTTCGCGCGGGATGCCGTCGTCGCCGGCCGGGATGGCAGCCCCTTGACCCTGAAGCCGCTACAGGGTGTGCAATCTCCAGAACATTCATTCGGAGAAGAAATCCATGTCCGGTTGCTGCACGTCCTGTTCGTCCACGCCCACGGCCGACCCGCGTTTTCGCCGGGCCTTGTGGCTGGCCCTGTTCATCAACCTGGCGATGTTCGCCCTGGAGATCGGCGCCGGAATCAAGGCCGGCTCGGTGTCGCTGCTGGCGGATGCCGTAGACTTCGCCGGCGATGCGGCCAACTACGGTATTTCCTTGGCCGTGCTGGCCATGGGCTTGACTTGGCGGGCGCGGGCGGCGCTGGTCAAGGGGCTCAGCATGGCGGCATTCGGTATTTTCGTAGTGGCCAAGGCCGGCTGGGAGGCCTTCGTCGGCATTCCGCCCGAGCCGCTGACTATGGGCGTGGTCGCCGTCCTGGCGCTGCTCGCCAACGCCGGCGTAGCGCTGATGCTCTATGCCTTCCGCGACGGCGACGCCAACATGCGTTCGGTCTGGCTGTGCAGCCGCAACGACGCCATCGGCAACCTGGCGGTGATGTTCGCCGCCGCCGGCGTGTTCAGTACCGGCTCGGGCTGGCCGGACTTGCTGGTGGCATTACTGATGGGCGGCCTGGCGCTCAGCGCGGGCGTCGCCGTGGTGCGCCAGGCACGCCAGGAACTGAAGCCGGCGGTCGTCCAGGTGCCGACGCAGATCCTTTGAAGCGCCCCTGTCGTGCATGAGCACGCCCTGTGCGATCCGGAACGCTGGCGGAAAGCCGGCAACGGGCGCCCAGGCGGCGCGGCGAGGATCTCCCGGCGCGTCGGCCAGGCTGACGGGCGCCGGGAAAAACGGTCACGCCGGTTTTTACGGCTTCTTTACGGCAACGCCTCGGCAAACTGGCAATACTGGCGGCCAATTCGATCTACCCTTGCCTGCATATGACCCATGCCATGAACGAAGCCCGCGATGTTCCCGAGCGGACGGCCGCGCAGTCCAGCCACGGCGAAGGGAGTGGTCGGCTCAGGCGCGGACGGCTGAGAATCTATTTCGGCGCGGCGCCCGGAGTAGGCAAGACCCTGGCTATGCTCCAGGCCGCCACGGAACTGCTGCGCCAGGGCGTCGAACTGCGGGTTGGCAGCCTCGACTGCGCCGACGATACCACCCGCGGCGAGTTGCGGATGCGGCTCGCCGCGCTGCCGGGCGGCCGGGACGTGGCCGGCGAACTGGACCTCGATGCGCTGCTGGCACGTCCGCCGGCCCTGCTGCTGGTCGATCGCTTGGCGCGCGCCAATCCGCCCGGCAGCCGCCATGCCCAGCGCTGGCAGGATGTGCAGGAATTGTTGGCTGCCGGCATCGATGTCCATGCCACCCTCGACGTGTCGCACCTGGAAAGCCTGAAGAACCGGGTCGAAGCCCTGACCGGCCAGCCGGTGACCGAAACGCTGCCCGACTGGCTGCTGGAGGAGGCTCACGAGGTGCTGCTGATCGACTGCCTGCCGGGCGAACTGCGGGACTTCGCGCCGACCACCCTGGCCGCGCTGCGCGCCCTTGCCCTACAGGTGGTGGCTGGGCGCGCCGACAGCGAGGTGCAACGCCACTACCGGCCTTCCGGGCGCGAGGCGCCTGCCGTACTCGGTCGCCTGCTGGTGGCGGTGGACGGCGACGAGCAGTCCGAACAGTTGGTGCGCCATGCCAGCCAGGTGGCGCGGCGACGCCAGTTGCCCTGGACGCTGGTCCATGTGGACGATGGCCGCGCGCGCGGCGAGGAGTCCCGCCGCCTGCTGCAGGCGGCTCAGCGGCTGGCCGAGCGCCTGGGCGGCGAAGTGGTCGGTTTGCTCGGCGATGAGGTCGCCGATACCCTGCTGCGCCACGCCCGCGAGCGCTGCGCCAGCGTGTTGCTGGTTGGCGGCCATCGCCGCCGCTGGTTCGGCAGGGGCGTGGTCGAGCGCCTGCTGCGCAGGGCGCGCGGCCTGGAGATCGGCGTGCTAGCCGCCGAAGAGGCGGTTTCCGCGCCGTCGTTCGCCGTGCGTGGCTTCGTCGGCGGTCCGCTCGACTATGCCCTGGCACTGTTCGCCACGCTGCTGGCCAGCGTCGTGGCCTGGGCCTTCTCACGGATGCTGGCGCTACAGAACATTTCCCTGGTGTTTTTCGCCGCCGTCCTGCTGGTCGCCGTGCGCAGCGGCTTCGGCCCCGCGCTGTGCTGCGCGCTGCTGTCCTTCTTCGCCTACGACCTGCTGTTCATTGCGCCGACCTTTTCGCTGATCGTGGCGCATCGGGTGGATGTGCTGAGCCTGCTGTTCTTCCTGCTCATGTCCGCGCTGACCGGCAACCTGGCGACCCGCCAACGCCGGCGGATGCAGGCGCTGCGCGAGACCCAGGCGGAAACCGCGGCGTTGCTCGAGCTGACCCGCAAGCTGAGCGCCGCCACCGACCGGCGCGCGGTGCTGGCCGCCGCCGTGGAGCAGTTCGCCGCTTGGCGCGATCTCGACGTCTGCCTGCTCGGCCCCGATGGCGCCGGCGCTCTGCGGGTCGAGGCGGGCGTCGTCGGCGAGCTCGGCAAAAGCGAGCGGGCCACCGCCGAATGGGTCTGGCAGCACGAATTGCCGGCCGGCCTCGGTACCGACACCTTGCCCGACGGCCGCTGGTGGTGGTGGCCGCTGTCCGGCGAGCGCGGCCCCCTGGCTCTACTCGGCATCGCCCCGCGGGACGGCCGGCCGCTGCCAGCATCCCGCCGCCACCGGCTGGTCGCCCTCTGTCAGCCGCTGGCCCAGGCCTTGGCGCGCGCGCAACTGGCCGAGGAACTGCAGGCTGCCCGGCTGCGCGGGGAGACCGAGCAGTTGCGCAGCGCCCTGCTGGCTTCGGTGTCCCACGATCTGCGCACGCCGCTCACCGTCATGCACGGCGCCATCGACAGCCTGCTGACCCTGGACGGGCAGATCGCCGTCGCCGACCGCCGCGAGCTGCTGGAAAGTACCCGCGATGAGGCCGAGCGGCTCGACCGCTATATCCAGAATCTGCTGGACATGACCCGCCTCGGCCACGGCGGTCTCAAGCTGGAGCGCGACTGGGTAGTGCCGGCGGACATCGTCGCCAGCTCCCTGCAGCGCCTGCGCCCGGTGCTGGCGTCCTTCCGCCTGCAGACGCGCATCGCCGGGGAACTGCCGCTGCTGCATGTGCACGCGGCGCTGATCGAACAGGCGCTGGTCAACGTCCTGGAAAACGCCGCGCGCTTCTCGCCGCCCGGCGGCCGCTTGCGGGTGGTGGTCGACAGCGACGGCGGCGAACTGCGCCTGTCGGTGAGCGACCAGGGACCCGGCATCCCGCCAGCGGAACGGGAACAGATCTTCGACATGTTCTATACCGCGGCTCGTGGCGACCGCGGCGGCCCCGGCACCGGCCTGGGCCTGGCGATCTGCCAGGGCATTCTCGGCGCCCATGGCGGGCGGGTGACGGTGGGCGAGGGGTTGGACGGGCAGGGCGCCACCCTGACCCTGCATTTGCCGTTGCAGCCGCAGCCGCCGGGCGAGAGCGATCGCGACGACGAGGCGCCGGTCCTGCCATGAGCGGTACGCAGCAAAGCATCCTGGTGATCGACGACGAGGCGCAGATCCGCAAGTTCCTGCGCATCAGCCTCGTCGCCCACGGTTACCGGGTACTGGAGGCCGGCTGCGGTCGCGAAGGATTGACATTGGCGGCCGAGGCGCGGCCCGATCTGCTGGTACTCGATCTGGGGCTGCCGGACATGGACGGCAAGGAACTGCTCGCCGAACTGCGGCGCGACTCCCAGGTACCGGTGCTGGTGCTTTCGGTACGTGCCGGCGACGGCGAGAAGGTGTTGGCGCTGGACGGCGGCGCCAACGACTACGTGACCAAGCCCTTCAGCATCCGCGAACTGCTCGCCCGGGTGCGCGTGCTGCTGCGCCGGCCGGCTCCGCCCGGACAGGGGCCGGGCACGCTGAACTGCGGCCCGCTGGTGATGGATCTGGACAACCGGCGGGTCGAGCTCGACGGCCGGGAAATCGCCCTGACGCGCAAGGAGTACGACGTGCTGGCCATGCTCGCCCGCCATCCGGGGCGCATCGTCACCCAGCAGCAGTTGCTCAGGGATATCTGGGGGCCGACCCATGTCGAGGACAGCCATTACCTGCGGGTGGTGGTCGGTCACCTGCGCCAGAAGCTCGGCGACGATCCCGCCGATCCCCGTTTCATCGTCACCGAGGCGGGCATCGGCTACCGCCTGCGCGAGCAGGCCCCGTGAGCCGCCGCCTGTTTTCCTGTCCGGGCCGGGCAGGCAGTCATTGTCCAGGAGTGCATTCATGAGCGAACTCGCGCTGCAGTCGAACCACCGGCCTCAGGCCTCATCCGGGCTGGGTCTGCTGGTCGCCGCCACCGGCGTGGTCTACGGCGACATTGGTACCAGCCCGTTGTATACCCTGAAGGAAGTGTTCGCCGGTCATTACGGGGTGCGGGCCGACTACGACGGGGTACTCGGCGTTCTGTCGCTGATTTTCTGGTCGCTGATCTGGGTGGTGTCGCTCAAGTACGTGTCGTTCATCCTGCGCGCCGACAACGATGGCGAGGGCGGTGCGATGGCGCTGACCGCCCTGGCCCGCGGCGCCACCGCCGCTTACCCGCGCCTGAGCCGGGCGCTGGTGCTGCTCGGTCTGTTCGGCGTCGCGCTGTTCTATGGCGACAGCGTGATCACGCCGGCGATTTCAGTGCTGTCGGCGGTCGAGGGCCTGGAGCTCGCCTTCGCGGGGCTGGAGCAGTGGGTGATTCCCCTGGCGCTTGCGGTGCTGATCGCCCTGTTCCTGATCCAGCGGCACGGCACGGCGCGTATCGGCACCCTTTTCGGCCCGGTGATGGTCGTCTGGTTCGCCGTGCTCGGCCTGCTCGGCCTGTACGGCATCCTGCAGCAGCCCGAAGTGTTGCTGGCGCTCAATCCCTGGTGGGCGGCGAACTTCTTCATCGTCCATCCGGGGCTCGGCGTGGCCATCCTCGGCGCGGTGGTGCTGGCGTTGACCGGCGCCGAGGCGCTGTATGCCGACATGGGCCACTTCGGTCGCCGGCCCATCGCCCGCGCCTGGTTCCTGCTGGTGCTGCCGGGACTGGTGCTCAACTATTTCGGCCAGGGCGCGCTGCTGCTGGCGGACCCGGAGGCGGCGCGCAACCCCTTCTATCTGCTGGCGCCCGGCTGGGCCTTGCTGCCGATGATCGTGCTTGCCACCCTGGCCACCATCATCGCCTCCCAGGCAGTGATTTCCGGCGCTTTCTCCCTGACCCGCCAGGCGATTCAGCTCGGCTATGTGCCGCGCATGCAGGTCCAGCACACTTCCAGCGCGGAGGAGGGGCAGGTCTACATCGGCGTGGTCAACTGGATACTGATGGTCGGCGTAGTGCTGCTGGTGCTCGGCTTCGGCTCGTCCGGGGCGCTGGCCTCGGCCTACGGCGTGGCGGTGACCGGCACCATGCTGATCACCACCCTGCTGGTGGCGGCGGTAATGCTGCTTTTGTGGAAGATGCCGCGTTGGCTGGCGATCCCGCTGTTGCTGGGTTTTTTGCTGGTCGACAGCCTGTTCTTCGCCGCCAACGTGCCGAAGATCTTCCAGGGCGGGGCCTTCCCGGTGATCGCCGGAATCGGTTTGTTTATCTTGATGACCACCTGGAAACGCGGCAAGGAAACCCTGATCGAATGCCTGGGGGAAAGTGCCTTGCCGTTGCCGGCCTTCATCGACAGCGTGCGTCTGCAGCCACCCCATCGGGTACAGGGCACCGCGGTGTTCCTCGCCGCCCGGGCCGATGTGGTGCCCCATGCGTTGCTGCACAACCTGCTGCACAACCAGGTGCTGCACGAACGGGTAGTGCTGCTCACGGTGGTTTCCGAGGACACGCCGCGCGTGCCGCAAGACAAGTGCTTCCAGGTCTACAGCTACGGCGAGGGCTTCTACCGGGTGGCACTGCACTTTGGCTTCATGGAGGAGCCAGACATTCCCCACGCCCTGCGCCTGAGCCACCTGGAGAACCTCGATTTCAGCCCCATGCGCACCACCTACTTCCTCAGCCGGGAAACCCTCATCCCGACCCGGGGCATCGGCATGGTCTACTGGCGCGAGGCCCTGTTCGTGTTCATGCAGAAGAACGCCAACAGCAGCATGCGCTACTTCCAGTTGCCGGCGAACCGGGTGATCGAGCTGGGGACGCAGGTGGAGATTTAGAGAGTTGCCATGACTGCGCGCGGTGTTTCCTTGCGGTCCGGCCCAGGACGTGGCGGCGTGGCGCGCCGGGGGATGGCCATGGCCGGAAGGTTCCGTTGTGGAAAGGTATCGGCTGCCTTGCCCGATCTTTCCGCTCCTTCGAGCATAGACGAAACCGGAGCGGCTCAGGGCGTTTCATCAATTGCTTCCCGCGTTGCGCCGGAAACGGGGTCATGCGGCGTTGCAGCCTTTGACAATGGAATGACCATTGCTTGCAGGCTGCGCCTTGCCGAACGCGGCCCGGCCTGGCCCCATTTCCGGCGGCAACGCAACCGGGGGAAACAGTTGATGACACGCCCAAGGTCCGCCACGGGATGGCGCCCGCCTCGGTTTCCGGTCGAATAGCGGCCGTCGCGCCCGACGAGTGCGGTCGCGACGGCCGGGGGAGGTGCTTATAGGAAGGTGAAGATGTCTTCGGCCGGCAGGCGCGACTTCGGCAGCTTGGCGTTGAAGTCGTCTTCGCTGCGATAGCCCAGGCTGACGATCACCACGCTGGTGAAGCCGCGCTCGCGCAGGCCCAGTTCCTCATCGAGCCTGTGGAAGTCGAAGCCCTCGATAGGTGTGGCGTCCACACCCGAGGCGGCGGCGCCGAGCAGCAGGGTGCCGAGGGCCAGATAGACTTGCTTCTCCATCCAGTGCTGCAGGTCCTTGCGGTCGTAGCGGTGCAAGTTGACGTAGGAGCTGCGCACGTTGCCCTGGCCGGCCTTGCCTTCCGGGGTGGCGTAGCGGCCGTCGAGGTCTTCCTGGTTGAGTACGGCCTTGAGATGGGCTGCGTCCAGGTCGGTGCGGGCGCAGAGCACCACGACGTGGGAGGCGTTGAGGATCTTCGCCTCGTTGTAGGCGTAGCCATCCTGGGTCGCCTTGGCGATGCGGGCCTTGCCCTCGTCGCTGGCGGCGATGACATGATGCCAGGGTTGCGAATTCACCGAGGACGGGCTGTAGCGCAGCAGGGTCTGCAACTCTTCCATGATGTTGGCGGGCACCTTGCGGTTGGGGTCGTAGGCCTTGGTGGTGTAGCGGGTCCTGGCGGCGTTGGCGATGCTCAAGGTTCGTTCTCCTGTCGATGATTTCCTGGGCTGTTTCCACCCGCGCTCCGGGGCGGCGGGCGGCTGGGTGGATGTTCGGCCGTGCGGCTTTCAATGAAAAGCAGCAAAATCGGCCAACACCTTCAACCTTCACACCGAGAGTGAAAATGATCCGCCTGGAGGACCTCGTCCTGTCCGTCCATTCCGCCGCCCTCGGCAGCTTTTCCGCCGTGGCTCGGGAGGTCGACCTGTGCACGCCCTGCTCAGGAGCCGCTTCGCCGAACGGAGCGAGCGGCTGCGGCGCCGGGTTCCGGCAGTCTGAACGGGATGCGCCCTTGACGCCCTCTCGCCGAGGAGGAGGGGGCAATTGCGGACTCAGCGATTCACATTGACCACGACCCGCCCGCGCACCTTGCCGGCGAGCAGTTCGCTGGCCGCGGGGATGGCTTCGCCTAGGCCGATCCCGGTGGTGATCTCGTCCAGCAGCGACAGGTCGAGGTCGCGGGCCAGGCGTTCCCAGGCGACGATGCGGTCCGCGCGGGAGCGCATCACGCTGTCGATACCGGCCAGGGTGACGCCGCGCAGGATGAAGGGCGCCATCGTGGCCGGGAAGTCCATGCCCTGGGCCAGGCCGCAGGCGGCGACGGTGCCGCCGTAGCGGGTCGCGGCGCAAGCGTTGGCCAGGGTATGGCTGCCCACCGAGTCGATCACCCCGGCCCAGCGCTCCTTGGCCAGCGGCCGGCCGGGCTCGGAGAGGCCGGCACGGTCGAGGATCTCGCCGGCGCCGAGCTTCTTCAGGTAGTCGGCCTGTTCCGGGCGGCCGGTGGAGGCCACCACCCGATAGCCGAGGCGGGCGAGCAAGGCGATGGCAACGCCGCCGACCCCGCCGTTGGCGCCGGTGACCAGGATCTCGCCCTGCTCGGGCGTCACGCCGTGGCGCTCCAGGGCTAGCACCGACAGCATCGCGGTGTAGCCGGCGGTGCCGACGGCCATCGCCTGGCGGGCCGTGAAACCCTGGGGCAGGGGGATCAGCCAGCGGCCGTCCAGGCGCGCCTTCTGCGCCAACCCGCCCCAGTGGTTCTCGCCGACGCCCCAGCCGTTGAGCAGAACCGCATCGCCGACCTCGAAATCTGGGTTGGCGCTGGCTTCCACCGTACCCGCCAGGTCGATCCCCGGCACCATCGGAAACTTGCGCACCACCGGGCCCTTGCCAGTGATGGCCAGCGCATCCTTGTAATTGAGCGTGCTGTAGTCCACCCGCACGGTCACGTCACCCTCGGGCAGTTGCGCCTCGTCCAGAATGGCGCTGCGGGCGCGGTAACCGGCCGCGTCGTCCTTTTCGATCAGGATCGCTTCGAACATGCACCGTCTCCTTTTTAGACGAGTCGTTTATTTCTGGTCGAAAAATATGCCAGGACCTGAGTAAGCGGGCCAGGCCCTGTCCAGTAGTCGTTCCCTGGGGGTGCTGCGAGCGCTACGGCAGCAGGTTATAGACCGATCGTCTCGAATGAAAAATCGAGCCGCTTGGCCTGGTTTGGAGGTGTATCGGCCAGGATGACGATGAAGGCGCCGGTCGGACCGACGAACCGCATCCGGCCGACTTGGAGGCCTTTCCCATTTTTCCTGAAATCGGAAATTAAGAAGAGGGATAAAACTTCACCCGAGAAAGACCGTAGATGAAATACCAAGTCATCAGGAACGACAGCTCCGGGCCAGTGTGCGGCCTCTGGGAGCGGCGATGGGGACGGGAGGCCGGGCCGCTCGGGGCCGGCTTCGTCGGGTGGGGGGGAGGAAAACCGGAGCGTGCTGCGAAAACGTGCGGGACGCTCTTCGGTGAAGGCGGTTGTCCCTGTACTACGCTTTCCCTGTCGCAGTCGCCCGCACCGGTTGTGGGTGGCTCGGGAGGAAGGCATGCAACAGGAAACCTATGAAATCGCCACCATGAGTCGCCGCGAAATCGATCTGGCGATCGACTGGGCAGCCAACGAGGGTTGGAATCCGGGCATTCACGATGCGCAGTGCTTTCATGCGGTCGACCCGGACGGCTTTCTGATCGGGCTCTTGAACGACGAGCCGGTCGCCACGGTTTCGGCGGTTCGCTATGACGATTCTTTCGGTTTCATCGGTCTTTACATCGTCAGGCCGGAATACCGGGGCTGCGGATACGGTTCGCGCATCCTCGGCGCCGCAACCGAGCGTCTCGCCGGATGCAACATCGGGCTCGATGGCGTGGTGGGCCAGCAGGAGCATTACCGCAGGCTCGGTTTCCGGCTGGCCTACCGCAACGTGCGCTACGAGGGCTGGGGCCCCGGCGGCGTTTCCGCGGACTCCGGCGAATGCGTCGAACTGACCGCCTTGCCCTTCGACCGGGTCGAGGCCTATGACCGGGCCTTCTTCCCGGCACCGCGGACCCGTTTCCTCGAACGCTGGATCGCCCAGCTCGACGCCAGGGCGCTGGGCGTCCTGCTGGAGGGGCGTCTCGCTGGCTACGGTGTCCGCCGCAAGTGCCTCTCCGGCCACAAGATCGGTCCTCTGTTCGCCGATACGCCGGCGCTGGCGCAAGCGCTCCTGGTGGGGCTGCGCGCGGGCCTCGCGGAGGCGGAGCCGTTCTATCTGGATGTGCCGGAAGTCAACCGGGCGGCGCTCGGGCTAGCCGAGCGGCACGGCATGCGCATCGTCTTCGAGACGGCGCGGATGTATACGGGAGCTGATCCGGCGCTGTCGCTGGAGCGGCTGTACGGGGTAACGACCTTCGAACTGGGCTGAGTGTCGCGCCCCATTCGGCGCTATCTCGCCGGCTAGCTGATCTTTGCGCATGACGGGCGGCGGCATAGCCTGTCGACGGCCATGCTCGGCGTGCCGCCGGTGGGGCTGCCGATATCCGTCGGTTCGCTCGGCGAACCTCTCACCTTGGTACTGCTTGCGGCGTACCGGCGATCGCCCCGATCGGCTGGCCGCGGCGGTGCCGGGCAGCTTTTGGCGGACCGATTCGGCCCGGCGTCCGGCTGCCGTCGCCGGACCCCGATGTGGCGCGAACATGGACGGGTGCACTATGTCCGTGTCCGTGTCCGTGTCCGTTTCGCCCGCGCCTCGAGTCCCAGGTAGACCAGGCTGGCGACCAGCAGGGGCAGCAGGTAGTAGATCGCCCGGTAACCGAGCAGCGCGGCGAGCACGCTGTCGCGTTCCGCCTGCTGGTGGAGCAGGGCGACGAACACCGTTTCCAGTACGCCGAGCCCGGCGGGAATATGGGTGAGCACGCTGGCGATGCTGGCGATCAGCAGGGTGCCGAGCACGGTGCCGTAACCGACCTGCTGCAGCAGCAGGACATGAATGACCAGCGCCATCAGTAGCCAGTTGCCGACGCCCAGGACGAGCTGCCAGAGCGCTAGGCGCAGGCTCGGCAGGCCGAGCGAGTGTCCGCGCAGGCTCAGCACGCGGCGGCGGGAGAAGGCGCAGAGCGTCAGGTAGAGGCCGACCAACGCCAGTAGCAGGACGCCGAGGAGCCGCAGATTGTCATGGTCGAGCGCCCAGTGCGCGGGAGGACGCACGGCGCCGGCGGCGAAGACCAGGCCGGCGAGCAGCAAGTAAGCGATCCAGTTGGTTGTCAAGCTCAGGCTGTAGACCTGAGTGATCTGCACGGCGGACAGGCCGAGGCGCGAGTAGAGGCGGTAGCGCAGGGCCAAGCCGCCGATCCAGGCGCCGAGGTTGAGGTTGAAGGCGTAGCAGACGAAGGTCACCGCCAATACCTGGCCGGTCGGCAGATGGTGATGGGCATAGCGCCGCCCGAGCAGATCGAAGCAGGCATAGAGCAGGTGGCTGGCGGCGGCGATGGCCAGGGCCGACAGCAGGGTGCCCGGCCGGTAGTCGGCCAGTGTGGTGAACACGTTGCGCCATTCGACTTTGCGCGCTAGGCCGAACAGCAGTCCGACCATCAAGATGAAGAAGACCCAGATGAGAAGACGGCGGATCGGCGGCCAGTGCCCGCGCGTCCATGCGCCGAGGCCGGCTTTCATGGGCTGGACCGGTGCAGGTTGTCGCCGCCGTCCGGCCGGGGGTATTGCAGGATTTCCACCCGCGGGCTGTGCGCCGGTAGCCAGCCGACCCAGGCCGGGAAGTGGCTGAGGGCATGGTAGGCGAGAAAGGCCAGCGGCATGTGCCACCAGGTGTCGCGGGCGATCCGCTCCTTGGTCATGAGTCGGCAATGGTGGCGCTGCAGCCGCTCCAGCCGGTCGCTCAGTTCCCGGTTAAAGGCCCGGTCGCGGACGATTAGGTTGGCTTCCAGGTTGAGCGACAGGCTCAGCGGGTCGAGGTTGCTCGAGCCGACCGTGGCCCATTCGTCGTCGGCCAAGGCGACCTTGCCGTGCAGCGGGCGGTCGCAGTATTCGTGGATGAGCACGCCGTCCTTGAGCAGGTATTCGTAGAACAGGCGCGCACCGAATTTGGCGATCGGCATGTCCGGTTGGCCCTGCAGGATCAGCTCCACCTTCACGCCGCGCCGCGCGGCGCGGCGAATTTCCCGCAGCAGGCGGTAGCCGGGGAAGAAATAGGCGTTGGCGATCACCAGCCGGCGACGCGCCCGGCGGATGGCTTTTAGATATTGCTCCTCGATGTCGTTGGTATGGCGGCGGTTGTCGCGGGTGACGAACAGCACCCGTGCGCTGCCCTCGGCCGACGGCCGCGCCGGCTGCCGGCCGTTGCCCAGGACTCGATGGCGGCGGCGCCACCAGAGCCGCGACAGCTCCGTGGCGGCGATGCTGGCGAGGGCGAAGCGCTGGATGTCGCGCGTCACCGGGCCTATCACCTCGACCGAATAATCCTGCTTGGCGGTCGGGCCGAAATCGCCCAGGTGGTCGGCGGAGAAGTTGATGCCGCCAAGAAAGGCGCGGGCGCCGTCGACCACCACGATCTTGCGGTGCAGGCGGCGGAACAGGTTGGTGCGCATGCCGAACAGCTTCGCCCGTGGATCGAACATGCGCAGGCGGATGCCCACTTCGGTCATGGCCGCGATGAAACCGGGCGTCAGGTCCGCCGAGCCGTAGCCGTCCACGGTGATTTCGACGTGCACGCCGCGCCGCGCCGCGGCGATCAGTTCCCGGTGCAGTTCGTTGCCGACCTTGTCCTCGAAGAGGATGAAGGTCTCGATGAGGATCTCCCGACGGGCCTGGCGGATGGCTTCGAACACCCGTGGAAAGAACTCCTCGCCATTTTCCAGCAGCCACAGACGGTTGCCGTTGCGCCAGGAAAAGTTCACAGGCGCACCTCGGCCGCCAGAGGCAGGTGGTCGGAGAGGTGGGGCCAAGGAGTATGGGACAGCACCCTGGCGTGCAGCGGCTCGAGATTGCGCACGTAGATGCGGTCCAGGCGCAGCAGCGGCAGGCGCGCCGGAAAGCTGCGCGCGCAGTGGCCGTGGCTGTGCTCGAAGACCTCGATCAGGCCACAGTCGCGCAGACGGGCAGAGGCACGCAGGCGCCAGTCGTTGAAATCCCCGGCGACCAGGATGCGCGCCTGCGCGGGCAGCGAGCCGATCAGTTCGCAAAGCAGGCCGAGCTGCTTCTGCCGGTGGCTTTCGAGCAGGCCCAAATGCACGCAGATGGCGTGTACCTCCGGTTGTCCCGGCACTTCCAGTTCGCAGTGCAGCAGGCCGCGCCGCTCCGGGCCGGGAACGGAGATGTCGAGGTTGCGGTGGCGCTGGATGGGATACTTGGACAGCACGGCGTTGCCATGGTCGCCATCCGGGTAGACGACGTTGCGCCCATAGGCGAAATCGCCCCACATGCTCTCGGCGAGAAACGCGTAGTGCGGAGTTTCCGGCCAGTCGCGATGGTGCCGGGCATGGCGCTCGTGGGTACCGAGCACCTCCTGGAGGAACACCAGGTCCGCCGACACGTCGCGTACCGCCTTGCGCAGCTCGTGCAGGATGAAGCGGCGGTTAAGCGCGGTGAAACCCTTGTGGGTGTTCACCGTGAGGATATGTAGGGAGTCGACGCACTGTTCTTCGCCATGGGCCTTCCGGCACCGGGTCTCCGCTCCGGGCTGCGGAGCGGGGCTCGGCCGGTCTAGCCGGGATTCCGTGGTCATGGGCGCTCAGTGTCGTTCTGGTCGCGGGCTGATGGATACCGGGTCGCTGGCGGGGAAGGTCTCCTCGATGCCTTCGTCGAGCAACTGGTCCGTGCTCGACAGTTCTTCGCTGCCCTCGATGTCGCCCTGCGTCCGCTGCGGCTGCAGCTCGACCTTGATCCAGCCGTGCTCGTGCCGGTCGAAGGCCTTGATGGCGGCGATGGCGTCGCCCATCGGCTTGATCTGGGTGAGGATCTTCGCCGGGTCGATGCGCCTAGCCAGGATCAGCTCGATCAGCTTGGGAATGTACTTGCGGTGATGGCAGTTGCCCATGTTGATAGTCAGGTTCTTTTCCGTCGCCAGACCGATTGGGAAGCTGCGCGCCTGCTGCGGGTAGACCCCGACGATCGACAGAGTGCCGGCCTTGGCCAGGGCCTCCACGGCCCAGTCCAAGGCCTGGCTGGGCGCGTCGCCCGGGTGCCAGTTGGCGCCGTCGGGATGAGTCTTCGGTGCCACGGTGGCGACTTCCTGGGCGAAACGCTCCTCCTCCTCGGGGTCGTGGCCATGCTGGAAGGCGTGTTCGTGCCCGGCGTCCACGCCCACCGCCTCGATGGCCCGGTCGACGCCGATGCCGTCGGTCAGCCGGCGCAGGGTCCGCACCGGGTCTTCGCGTTCGAAATCGATGATTTCCGCACCCTGCTGGCGCGCCATCTGCAGGCGATCCGGGTAGCGGTCGATGGCGAACACCCGCGAGGCGCCGAGCAGCTTGGCACCGGCGATGGCGAATTGGCCGACAGGGCCGCAGCCGAACACGGCAACGGTGTCGCCGTCGCGGATCTCGGCCATTTCTGCGCCGAAATAACCCGTGGGAAAGATGTCCGAGAGCAGAATGGCCTGATCGTTGCTGATCTCGCTGGGCAGCTTGACCAGGCCGACGTTGGCGAAGGGAATCCGCGCCTTTTCCGCTTGCAGTCCCTGGAAGGCCCCACTCTGTTGAGGGCCTCCGTAGAACGCGGTGCCGGCGTTCTTGCCGTTGGGGTTGGCCACGTCGCACTGGGCGTAGTAGCCGGCGCGGCAGTAGGAACAGTTGCCGCAGGCGATGGTGGACGGAATCACCACGCGGTCGCCGATCTGCAGGTTGCGGACTTCCTCGCCCAGTTGTTCGACGATGCCGACGCCCTCGTGGCCGAGGATGGTGCCCGGGCGCATGCCGCCGACGCTGCCACGGATGAAGTGCAGGTCGGTTCCGCAGATGGCCGAGGCGGTCAAGCGGACGATCGCATCGGTCGGCGCTTCGATTTGGGGGTCCGGTACATCGTCCAGGCGGATGTCGCCGATGTCGTGGAAAACTACCGCTTTCATGGGCACCTCCCCGGAAGGCAGTCGGTTGCTAGCGCGCTCAGTGCGCCTGGGCCACGCCGTGCAGCACGGTGTCGCTGATCGAGGGGTTGTTGCAGGCGCTGATGTTGCCCAGCGAAACCACGCCGACCAGGCGTTTCTCGCGGTTCATCACCGGCAGGCGGCGCACATGGATGTCGGCCATGTTCTCAGCGACGTGCTGCACGTCCTCGTCGTCGAAGCAGTAACACACGTTGGACGTCATCACTTCGCGCACCTGGGTATCGCAGCCCCTGTCCTTGGCCACGGCGCGGATAGCGATGTCGCGGTCGGTCAGCATCCCGACCAGGCGGTCGCCTTCGTTGACCAGCAAGGCTCCGCAATCGACCTTCTCCATTATCTCGGCCGCTTCGCGCAGCGTCTGGTCGGCGCGGATGGTTTGTACGTCGCAGGTCATGATGTCTTGGACTTTCATGGTAATGTCTTCCTCTCCGAGTTGATGACAGCAGGCCTGGGAGTTCCGGCGGCCTACGCCCAAACGTCGACAGGCCCTAATAACGAGACTCGCTCCAGGGGAGGGGGTTCCCGGCTTTTCGCGAGCGGTTCGGGGCTCGCCGGTGCGTTCCGGCGCGCGTTACGACGCTTCGCGGGAGGCGCTCGTTCCGGGCGTGCGGCGCCGCCGCGCTTCAGGTGCTCCGCTTGTTGTTGTGCAGCAGTTCGAACAGCAGGAGCGAGCGGCCGGTGACGCCGTACTCGGTGCCGAAGGCGAAGCGCTCTTCCGTCGCCATCGGCTTGTGTGTGTCGATTAGGCGCCGCCAGCGCCGCCCCTGGGCGACCTCCGGCAGGTGGAAGTTGACCAGATCGTAGTGGGCGTTCACCACCAACAGCAGGGTGGCGTCGGAGCCGGCGCGGCGGATGCCGGTCGGCTGGGCGCGGCCGTCGAGCAGCATGCCGAGGCAGCGGTTGTGCTCTTCCTCCCATTGCTCGATGGTCATCTCGGTGCCGGAAGGGTTCAGCCAGGTGACGTCCTTGATACCCAGCTCCTCGTTGAAGGCGCCGACCAGGAAGCGCCCGCGGCGCAGCATGGGAAAGCGCAGGCGCAGGCGGATCAGGCGGCGCACGAACTCCTGCAGGGCCATGGCGTTTTCGTCGAGCCGCCAGTCGACCCAGCCGATCTCGCTGTCCTGGCAGTAGGCGTTGTTGTTGCCGTGCTGGGTGCGGGCGAATTCGTCGCCGGCGACCAGCATCGGCGTGCCCTGGGACAGCAGCAGGGTGGCAAGGAAGTTGCGCATCTGCCGGATGCGCAGTTCGCGGATCTGCGGGTCGTCGGTGGGACCCTCGACGCCATGGTTCCAGGACAGGTTGTTGTCGGTGCCGTCCTGGTTGTTCTCGTCGTTGGCCTCGTTGTGCTTGTCGTTGTAGGAAACCAGGTCGTTGAGGGTGAAGCCGTCGTGGGCGGTGATGAAGTTGACCGAGGCGAACGGCCGCCGGCCGCGCTGGTTGTAGAGGTCACCGGAGGCGGTGAGGCGCCTGGCGATGTCCGCCAACTGGTTTTCGTCGCCTTTCCAGAAGGCCCGCACGGTGTCGCGGAAGCGGTCGTTCCATTCCGCCCAACCGGGCGGGAAGCCGCCGACTTGATAGCCGCCTGGCCCGCAGTCCCAGGGCTCGGCGATCAGTTTGGTCTGGCGCAGCACCGGGTCCTGGCGGCAGGCGACTAGGAAGCTGTGGCGTTCGTCGAAGCCTTCCGGGCGACGGCCGAGGATGGTCGCCAGGTCGAAGCGGAAGCCGTCCACATGCATCTCCGTGGCCCAGTAGCGCAGCGAGTCGGTGACCATCTGCAGTACGCAGGGATGGGAGAGGTCGAGCGTGTTGCCGGTGCCCGAGTCGTTGATGTAGTAGCGCTTGTCGTCCGCTATCAGGCGATAGTAGGTGGCATTGTCGATGCCGCGCATGGAGAGGGTCGGCCCCAGCTCATTGCCTTCGGCGGTGTGGTTGTAGACCACGTCGAGGATCACCTCTAGGCCCGCGTAGTGCAGGTGCGCGACCATCTCCTTGAACTCCTGGATCTTGCCGCTGGCCAGGTAGCGCGGGTGCGGGGCGAAGAAGCCGATGGTGTTGTAGCCCCAGTAGTTGGTCATGCCCTTTTCAAGCAGGTGCTGGTCCTGGACGAAGGCGTGGACCGGCAGCAGCTCGATCGCCGAGACGCCGAGCTGAAGCAGGTAGTTGAGCACCTCGGCGTTCATCAGGCCGGCGCAGGTGCCGCGCAGCGCCGGCGGCACCGCCGGATGGCGCATGGTGAAGCCGCGCAGGTGGGTCTCGTAGAGGATGGTGTGGTCCCAGGGGGTCTGCCTCGGGCGGTCGCGGCCCCAGGTGAAGGCCGGATCGATGACCTTGCTCTTGGGCACGTAGGGGGCGCTGTCGCGCTCGTCGAAACTGAGGTCGGCGTCCGGGTGGCCGACGGTGTAGCCGAACAGCGACTCGGACCAGCGCAGTTCGCCGACCAGTTGCTTGGCGTAGGGGTCGATCAGCAGCTTGTTGGGATTGAAGCGGTGCCCGGCATCCGGCGCGTAAGGGCCGTGCACTCGGTAGCCGTAGACCAGGCCCGGGTGGGCGTCCGGCAGGTAGCCGTGCCAGATTTCGTCGGTGTACTCGGGCAGCTCGATGCGCTCCAGTTCGGTGCCCCCGGCCTTATCGAACAGGCAGAGTTCCACCTTGGTGGCATGGGCGGAGAACAGCGCGAAGTTGACGCCTAGACCGTCCCAGGTCGCGCCGAGGGGAAAGGGCAGGCCCTCGCGCACGCGCGAGGATGTCTTCACCTGGGCTGTCTTGATATTCCTGTGCTGATCCATGCTCGTTTCTCCGATTGTCGGGAGGAGGAGCGGCGCTCCGTTTCGACGGATGGCTGCCGCGCCGCGGGAAGGCTTCCGTGCGAGCGAGCGGGTTGGAGGATGGGGCCGTGAGGGCGCCGCCGGCTGGATCGCCCTGGGCACATCGCGAGCGCATCTCGCTCGGCGGCGATTCAGGACGCCGGGGGCTGCGCGCGCGGTTTTTTTGCGTCGGCAGCCTTAGCCGGGGCGGCTGTTTCGGTGGCCGCTCTGCCCACCGCCGCCACGGGCCTGGCGGCGCTCTTGCGCGGCGCGGCCGGCTTGCGCGTGCGGGGTTCCGGCATGGCGGCCTGTGATTCGGCTTCGGCCAGCTCGCGGGCCATCTGCCAATGGCGCTCCTGCCGACCCTCTGGGCAGCCCTCGGACTGCCAGATCTGGTAGGCCAGTTCGCGGATATGTTGCTCGTCGCTCGTCATGCCATTGCACTCCTTGTCATTGTGTTCATGCGCCATAGAAGAGGCCGACCGGGAAGGTCGCCAAGGCTTCTCCCACGAGCAGTTCGCTTTTTCCACGCGGGACCGTCTCGCCGGAAAGGACGCCCCGCAACGCGGGGATTTCGGGGAGCAGCACGCGGGTATCCGTCCAGCGCGCCGGCTCGATCGCGGGCCGTCCGGCCTCGTCGAGCAGGTCGCTGGCCAGGCGCGGTGCCAGCACCAGCGCCCATTGCCCGGCATGCCGCCGGGCGAAGGCCAGCAGCCGCGCACGCTGCTCGCCGACCACCTCCAGCGGCAGGTAGTCGCCGGCGGCGAACAGCGCCGGGCAACGCGCGCGTAGGGCCAGGGTACGGGCGACGAGGGCTTGCTTGACGCGCCCATCGCGCCAGTGGCCGATGAGTTCGGCGGGCTCCCGACCCTGGGCCAAGGCCTGGCGGCGGGCGGCGAAATCCACCGGTCGGCGGTTGTCCGGGTCGACCAGACTGAAATCCCAGAATTCGTTGCCCTGGTAGAGGTCGGGCACGCCGGGCACGGTCATCCGCAGCAGGGTCTGGGCCAGGCTGTTAAGGGCGCCGGCCGGGGCGATGGCGGCGGCCGCGGCGGCGATCTCCTCGCGCAGCCGGGCGCCCACGGGGTTTTCCAGCAGGTCGTCGAGAAAGGCGCGGCAGGCCGCCTCGTAGGGCGCGTTGGGCGCGCTCCAGGCGCTGTTCAGCTTGGCCTCGCGCAAGGCCTTCTCCTGCCACTGGCGCAGCCGTCCGGCATAGGCGCGCATGCCTGCCTCATCGTCCGGCGCCAGGTCCGGCGGCCAACTGCCGAGCAGGGTCTGGTAGAGCATCAGTTCGTCGACCGGAAGCGGCGCCGGGTCGTCGCCATGGCTGCGGCGCAGCGGCTGGGCCAGCAGCAGCCAGCGCTGCAGCCGCTCCCCGTACCAGACGGCGCGTTCGCTGAGCACGGCTAGACGCGCGCGGCTGTCCTCGCCGCGCTTGTGGTCGTGGGTGGCACTGGCCAGCAGGCTATCGGGAAAGCGTTCGCGCCGGCGCAGGCAGGCGGCGTGGAAGTCTTCCGGCGGGGCGGCGAAGCATTGGCTGTCGAAGCCGACGTCGTTGCGCGAGAGCAGTACGCCCGAGCGGTAGAAGGCGGTGTCTTCCACTGCCTTGGCGGCGGCCGGCGCGGTGACCTGTTGAAAGCGCACGCAGGCGTAGCGGTGCGCCTTGCGCCGTGGCCCCGGCGGCAAGCGGCGCCAGGGTTTGCCGCCGAGCCAGCGGTCCAGGTGGGCGAGCAGCGGCCAATCGGCTTCGTCGAGACTGGCGCGGGCGCCTTCCAAGGCTTGGCGGAAGAAGGGCTCGTCCTGCGCGGGACGGCCGCAGGCGCCGATGTAGGTGCGGTACACGGGAAAGTGGACGATCAGTTCGAGCAGTGCTCGGCGGATCTGGCCGAAGGTGATGTCGCGGGTCATCAGGTCGCCGCGCGCCACCTGCAGCAGCGCCTGGGCAGCGCTTTCGAAGTCGCCGGCCAGGGTTCCGGTGAGCACCAGCCGGCGGGCCTGGCGCACTTCTTCGAGAAACTCGCCGGGACGCCCGCCGAGGCTGTGCCAGAGCACGCGCAGCGGCCCTTCTCCGTCGGGGTCGTGCTGCAGCAGGGACACTTGGTTCATGAATTCGTAGCCGGTGGTGCCATCCACCAGCCAGTCGCCATGCAGTTCCTCGCCCTGGCCGAGGATCTTTTCCACGTAGATCGGCCAGTACCGGCCCCGACCGAGCCGTTCCAGGCGGCGGCGCAGGCGCCGGCAGTAGCCGCGCGGGTCGGCCAGGCCGTCGATGTGGTCGATGCGCAGGCCGTCGATCAGGCCTTCCTCGAACAACTGGAAGATCTTCGCATGGGTGGCTTCGAAGACCCGTGGGCGTTCCACGCGCAGGCCGCCGAGTTCGTTGATATCGAAAAAGCGCCGCCAGTTTATGTCGTCCGCCGCGGTGCGCCAACTGGCCAGCCGGTAGAACTGCTGTTCGAACAGGGCGTGCAGGCGTGCGAAGCCTTCCGGCTGGCGCGCGTCGTAGGCGGCGAGCAAGGCCTCGATGGCGGTGCGTACCGCGGGCTGGACGGCCAGTCGCGACAGCCTGGCCTTCAGCTCGGCGGCTCGCCGGTAGCCCCCTTCCTCGGCGAGGGCGGCGAACTGCGCGGCCAGTTCCCGCAGCGCCGGGTGGTTGCTGGCGCGCAGCAGTTCGTCGTAGCTCGGCGGGCCGATGGGGAAGCGGTGCTCATGGTGACTGGCGTAAAAGACGCCGGCCTGGGCATCGAAGCGCAGGGGGATTTCGCCGGCCTGCAGGACCTCGCCGTAGTCGCTGCGCAGGAAGGGCACCAGCAACTGGCCTGCCAGCAGCGGGTCGGGGGAGTTCCACTGGATGTCGAAGAAAGCGGCATAGGGGCTGCGCCGGCCCCATTCCAGTACGTCGAGCCACCAGGGGTTGCCGGCGCCGCCGACCGCCATGTGGTTGGAGACGATATCCAGGATCAGCCCCATGCCGCGCTTGCGCAAGGCCGCGACCAGGCGCCGCAGGGCGTCTTCGCCACCTAGTTCGGGGTTGATGCGGGTCGGGTCGATGACATCGTAGCCGTGCCGCGAGCCGGGGCGCGCGGTGAGCAGCGGCGAGGCGTACAGGTGGCTGATGCCGAGGTCGGCGAAGTAGTCGACCAGCGGCACGGCGTCGTCGAGAGTGAAGTCGCTGTGGAATTGTAGGCGCAGGGTAGCGCGCGGACCGCTCATTTAACTTCCCCCCCCGGCGTCCGGCGCGCTTGCTTGAGCAGGCACAGGCGTCGCGCCGGGGCCGCGTCGTCGAGCAGCTCGTCGCTTTCCAGAGGCAGGCGGCGGCGCCAATTCGGGTGGCTGTCGATGGTGCCGGGCAGGTTGGCCTGTTCGTCGAGACCCAGGGCATCTTCCATGGGCAGCAGGACCAGCGGCGCCGGCGTCGCGCCGAGGAAGCGCACGCAGGCGTCGATCAGCCCGTCGCTGTCCAGGGGCTCGTCGAGCGCCGGGCCGCCGCTGTCGGCCAGCGCTTCGCGCAGCGCCAGGCGTTCGCGCTGGCGGGTCCGACGGGCCGCTTGGCTGGCTTCGACATCGATCAGTTGCAGGCGCTCGCGCCAGTCGATGTCGCGTTCCCGCCACCAGCCGGCGAGGGTGGGCAGGTCGTGGGTGGTACTGGTCGCCAGGGCGTCGCCGGGCCATTGCTGCGGTCGCGCGAAGCGTCCGTCGTCGTCCTGTTCGAAAAGCAGCACGCGCATGCCGAGGATGCCGCGCTCGGCGAGCAGCGGACGGAAGCCTTCCGGGACGGTGCCGAGGTCCTCGCCGAGGATCGCCGCTCCGTGTCGCCAGGACTCCAGCGCCAGCAGGCGCATCAGGTCTTCCTGTGGGTAATGCAGGTAGGCGCCGTCGCGCTGCTCGGCGCCCGGCGGGATCAGCCACAGGCGACGGAGGCCCATCACATGGTCGATACGGATGCCACCGGCATGGGCCAGATTGGCGCGGAGCATCTCGATGAAGGCATGGAAACCGTGCCGGCGCAGACCCCAGGGCGAAAAGGCGGAGACTCCCCAGCTCTGTCCGGAGCGGTTGAGGATGTCCGGCGGCGCGCCGACGGTCAGGCTCGGCAGGAGTTCGGCCTGGCGGCTCCAGGCCTGGCTGCCGCCGCCGTCGGCGCCGACCGCCAGGTCGGCGATCAGGCCGATCGGCATGCCGGCGCTGCGCGCGGCCTGCTGGGTGCGTTCCAGGCCACGGACGATCAGCCACTGGGCGAAGGCGTGGAAGGTGATCTCGTCCTCGTATTCGCGGGCGAAGCCGGCCACCGCGGCGCTGCCGGGATAGCGCAGGGCCGGGTCCCAGCGTCGCCAGTCGTACAGTCCGTGGTGGCGGACGTGGTAGGCGTGCAGCGCCTCGAAGCGGCAGTGGTTCTCCAAGGCTTCGCCGCCGTTGCACCGAAAGCTGGCGAAGTCCTGTTCGAGCGGATTGCCGCCCTGGCGGAATTCCGCGTGCAGCAGGCGCAGCAAGCGCAGCTTGGCTTCGGCGGCGGCCGGCCAGTCGATCAGCTCCAGTCGCTCCAGGCGTTGCCATTCGTCGGCCAGGCCGCCGGCTTCGAGCGCGGTGCGCACTTCGCGCTCGCCGAGGATGCTGCCGGGGGCGCTATGCAGCACGTTGTAGAACAGCCGGCTGGACGGCGAATAGGGACTGAAGCGCTGGGTATCGGCGCTGAACATGGCGTGCAGCGGGCTGATGGCGATACCCGCCGCGCCCTCCCTGGCCGCCCGATGCACCAGGTTTTCCAAAGCCTGGGTGTCGCCGATGCCGCCGTCGCCCTGGCGATGCAGGGAATAGAGCTGCACCGCGAGTCCCCAGAGCCGCGGCGAAGGGTGGCCGCTCAGTGCGTCCAGGCCGGTACAGCGCGGCGGAGCGACGGCCAGGGTCAGCGACTGTGCGCCGATCGCCAGGCGGTGATAGCCGGGCTGCTCGATCGGTGGCAGGCGGGCCTGTTCGTCGAGCCGTCCGCCGTGGCGCCAGCCGTCCTCCAGGGTCAGTTCGAAGGCGCTGCCGGGCTCGAAATGGCCGGACAGGTCGAAAGATTGCCCGCGCTCCAGGGTGAGCAGCGGCGGCAGTTCGCTGCTTGTCCGGCGCAACTGCTCAAGGCTGTCCGCGATCTGGCCGCCGCTGTCGGCCGGCAATTCCAGCTCGGCCAGCACCCGGCGCAGGACTTCCGGCGCGACCTTGCGTGGCCGTCCTTCCGCGTCTATCCAGTCGACCGCTATCCCGGCGGCGGCGGCCAGGGCGCGGAGGCGCTCATCGTTGCTCATCCGGGGCTACCAGGTAGGCACGGGCCATCCGGGCGGGAAGCCTGTCCAGATGCTCGTGGAATTCTTCCATGTCCTGGCTGGCGAACAGCAGCCGGCCGTGCTTGTAGTGCTCCGACAGCGGTACGGCTTGGGCACCGAGGTTCAGTTCGATGCGCAGGATGCTGCCGTCGCCCAGCAGCCAGCACGCCACCACGGCCTCGGTGCCCAGCACTTCGCTGCTCAGCGCCCGGCTGCCGGGCAGGCGCGGGATGATCTCGCGGCGGCGTAGGCCCAGCAGGTGATGGTAGAAGGCGCGCCATTCGGCGTGCTTGGGGTCGAAGCAGCACTGGAAGTCCGGCTGCGAGGCGGCGAAGGTCTTTTCGTCGTTGGGATCGGGAATCCGATCGCACAGAGACATGTCCTGGAACGGCTCGAACTTGCAGAATTCCCGACGCCGGCCCTCTCGAACCGCCTGGGCCAATTCTTCGCTCTGGTGGCCGGTGAAGTACAGGAAGGGGCGGTGCGTGCCCCATTCCTCGCCCATGAACAGTAGCGGCACCATCGGCGAGAGCAGTAGCAGGGCGGTCGCCGCGCGCAGGGCGTCGCAATTGGCGAGGCTGATCAGGCGCTCGCCAAAGGCCCGGTTGCCGACCTGGTCGTGGTTTTGCAGGAATAGGATGAAGGCGCTGGGCGGCAGGTGGGCACTGGGTTCGCCGCAGGGTTCCGACTGCCCCTGGCGAGCCATCTGGCCCTGGAAGATCAGCCCTTCTTTCAGGCAGAGGGCGAGCTTTTCCGCGGCGCCCTGGCAATAGTCGGCGTAATAGCCTTGCTGTTCGCCGGTGAGCAGGGTGTGCAGAACGTTGTGGCCGTCGTCGTTCCATTGCGCCACGTAACCGCCTTCGCCGAGCAGGCTGGTCTGGTTCTTCTCGTTCTCCAGCATCAGGTACACGTGACGGCCGGGTTCGATCGCGGCGTACACTCGCTGCGCCAGCTCGGTAAGGAAGTCGCGTTCGCTGATGGCGTGCACGGCATCCAGGCGCAGGCCGTCGAAGCGGTATTCCTGCAGCCACATCAGGGCATTCTCGATGAAGAAGTCGCGCACCGGCTGCTGGCGGAAGTCGATGGCATCGCCCCAGAGCGTCTTCTCGTCGTGGCGGAAGAAGGCCCCGGCATAGCGGCCGAGCTGGTTGCCTTCCGGACCGAAGTGGTTGTAGACGACATCCAGGAAGACCATCAGGCCGTGGCCGTGGGCGGTGTCGATCAGGTGCTTGAGGTCGTTGGGCGAGCCGTAGATGGATTCCGGGGCGAAGGGCAGTACGCCGTCGTAGCCCCAGTTGCGGGTACCGGGAAATTCGCCGATGGGCATCAGTTCGATGGCGGTGACGCCCAGTTCGGCCAGTTCGGCCAGTTGCGCCTCGACCCCATGGAAGCCGCCGAGCAGGCCGGCGTGCAGTTCGTAGATCACCGTCTCGTGCCAGGGACGGCCGCGCCAGTGGGGATGGCGCCATTGGTAGGAGCCGGGATCGACCACCATGCTGGGGCCGTGCAGGCCGACGACCTGGGAGCGCGAGGCCGGGTCCGGCACGCTGATTTCGTCGTCGATCCGGAAGCGGTACTGGATGCCGGCGCCGAAGGGAACTTCGAGCACGAACCAGCCGCCCTGTTCCCGCCTCATGGGCTGTCGGCTGTCGCGGAGAATTTCCAGGTCGACGCGCTCGGCGTCGGGGGCCCAGAGCGTGAAGCGGGTACGGTGCGCGTCGATCAGGTGCGCGCCGAAACGTCGCTGGTCATGGTTGGAAACTGACATTGACATGGATAGGTCTCCGTTCATGCCTCGCCATGCCGGCCTTCCAGAAGCTGCCGGTAGAGCTGCAGGTAGGGGTCTATGGTCTGTCGCCAGAAACAGGGTGCGGTCATCGCGCGGCAGCGCATGGCGTGGAGAAGATGCGGCGTGGCGAATACCCGGAAGGCCCGCAGCACGGCTTCGCGGTAGCTTTCCAGGCTGGCTTCCTCGAACAAAAAACCGGTCACGCCATCTTCGATGGTGTCGGCCAGCCCGCCGGTCCGGCGCGCGATGGGCAGCGAACCGAAACGCTGGGCGTACATCTGGCTGAGGCCGCAGGGTTCGTAGCGCGAGGGCATCAAGAGGAAGTCGGCGCCGGCGAACATGCGTCGCGCGGTGGTTTCGTCGAAACCGATGTCCACGCCCACCCGGCCGGGAAAACGTTCGGCTAGTCGCCGCATGCTGTCTTCCAGCTCGGGTTCGCCACGCCCCATGACGGCCAGTTGACCGCCCTGTTCGACCAGGGTGTCGGCGAGCGCCTGGGTCAGGTCCAGGCCCTTTTGCCGGACCAGCCGGGAAACCACCACGAACAGCGGGCCCGCACAGGTTTCGAGGGCGAACCGGCGACGCACGTACTCGGCGTGCACGGCCTTGCCGGCGCAGTCGCCGGCGCTGAAGTTGCACAACAGGTGCGGGTCGGTTTCCGGTTCCCAGCTTTCGTCGATGCCGTTGGGGATGCCGCTCAGAAAACCCCGCTCGGCCTTTTCCCGGAGGAAGCCTTCCAGGCCGCAGCCGAAGTCCGGGGTGGTGATTTCTCGGGCGTAGGTGGCGCTCACCGTGGTGACGCGGTCGGCATAGGCGATGCCGGCCTTGAGGAAGGACAACTGGCCATAGAATTCCATGCGCTCCATGCGTAGCGCTTCCTCCGGGATGGCCAGTTCCGCGCGGCATTCCGGCCGCCACAGGCCTTGATAGGCGAGGTTGTGGATGGTGAAAACACAGGGAGTGCCTTGGCCGCGCCAGCGCAGGTAGGCTGGCGCGAGTCCCGCTGGCCAGTCGTGGGCGTGGATCAGCTCGGGACGCCAACTGACGCCGGCGTTGGCGGCGGCGAAGTCGGCGGCGGCGAGTCCCAGGCGGGCGAAGCGGATGTGGTTGTCGGGCCAGTCGCGGTTGCGCTCGTCGCCGTAGGGGGTGCCTTCGCGCTCATAGAGTTCGGGACTGACGAGGACGTAGACGATCAGGCCATCATCCAGGTCGATGCGGCCGACCCGGCAGCGGGGCAGGGCGGCATGCCCGGCGAGACTGCCGACCAGGCGGATGGGGTGGCCGCTGTCCATGACCTGGCGGTAGCCGGGCAGCAGCACGCGGACATCGTGATGGAGGCGCAGTGCCCGGGGCAGGGCGGCGGAAACTTCTCCCAGCCCACCGGTCTTGATCAGATCGGAGAGTTCGGAGGTGACGAAGAGGACTTTCTTCTTGCTTTCGTTTTCTTGGACGGTGCGGATCTGCGGGGTGGGCCGGCCCGTCTTGAGCCATATGTTCCAATCCTGGGGCTCGATACGCTGGGCTTGTACAGCGGCTTTACTCATGGTCATCCTCCAGTCGAATCTTCCTTGCCGGACCTCTCGTTCCTCTTCTCTTCGGTAAGAGGTGTTCGAAAGGCCCGCTAAGCCAGCAGTCATCGATGAGTCTTTGGTGGGCCTTGCGGCCGCGCAGCCCTCCTGGTGCGATGGCTTCCCTGTTGTGTCGTTGCCTCGAAAGGATGGCCAAAGGCGCTCGGCAGAGCCTTCGCAAAGCCTTTCGAGGCTATAACCGCCCGGCGAGCGTCGGCGGCTCGTCATTCATGAAGTGTGGACGCCGATCGGCGAAAGAACCTCGACCGTTGATCGAATGGCTTCGCCACGCGAGTCGTCACGACCGCGAGGGCGAACTGGCGCCAAGCCGTGACTGGACAAGTGTGGCTCACAAATGGGTTTTTGCCAGTTCGCTGTCGGGATCGACGCTGGCGCCAGGCTTGCCGGTCCTGGCTCCTCGCGGTTCTCGGCCGCTCCGGGGCGCGGCGATGCGGGCCGAATCCGCTTTTGCGCCCGCGGCTTTTCCGTAGGGCCTCAGACGACGCCCTGGCGACGCAGTTGCTCGATGCGTTGCTCGGAAAGTCCCAGGACATCGCGCAGCACCTCGCTGGTGTGCTCCCCCAGTTGCGGCGGGGCACGGCGGTAAGTCACCGGGCTGCCGGACAGCCGGATCGGGCTGGCGACCTGGGGGATCGGGCCGAGCTCCGGGTGTGGCAGGCTCAGTTGCATTTCCCGGGCTTTCACCTGCGGATCGGCGAAGACGCCGGCCAGATCGTTGATCGGCCCGCAGGGAATGGCTTTCGCTTCCAGGGCCCGGATCCATGCCGGGGTTTCGCGCGTCACGGTGATGCGCCGCAGCAGCGGAATGAGCGCCGCGCGGTTGCGGACCCGCTCCGCATTGGTCGCGAAGCGGGGATCTTCCGCCAGCTCCGCTTGCCCGGCTTCCGCGCAGAAGCGGGCGAACTGGGCGTCGTTGCCGATCGCCAGGATCATGTGGCCATCGGCGGTCGGGAAATCCTCGTAGGGCACGATGCTGGGATGAGCGTTGCCCAGCCGTTTCGGCGACTGTCCCGTGGTGCAGTAATTCAGCGCCTGGTTGGCCAGGCAAGCCACCTGGACATCGAGCAGGGACACGTCGATGTACTGTCCTTCGCCGGTCTTTTCCCGGTGCGCCAGTGCCGCCAGGATCCCGCTGGTCGCGTACAGGCCGGTCAGGACGTCGGTGAGCGCCACGCCGACCTTCATGGGACCGGCGCCTTCCTGGCCGTCGGGCAGGCCGGTCAGGCTCATCAGGCCGCCCAGACCCTGGATCAGGAAGTCGTAGCCGGCCCGGTTGGCGTAGGGGCCGGTCTGGCCGAAGCCGGTGATCGAGCAGTAAACGAGGCGAGGGTTGATGGCCTTGAGCGCCGCATAATCCAGGCCGTACTGCTGGAGACCGCCAACCTTGAAATTTTCCAGCAACACGTCGGATCTGCCCGCCAGCTCGCGGATCAGCGCCTGTCCTTGCGGTTTGGCCATGTTCAGCGTGATGGACCTTTTATTGCGGTTCGCGCTGAGAAAATAAGCGGCGGTGTCGGTGTCCCGTCCCGTTTCGTCCTTGAGAAAGGGCGGGCCCCAGCTCCGGGTATCGTCGCCGACACCCGGGCGTTCGACCTTGATGACTTGCGCGCCCAGGTCGCCGAGGATCTGGCTGGCCCAGGGACCGGCTAGAATCCGGGAAAGGTCGAGGACGCGGATGTGCGATAAAGCGCCGGTCATGTTTTCGCCTGTGCCGTTGAGGTGGATGGGGGCGGCCTAGTTGGCGAAGGCCGCGATATCGGTGATGGCGCGTCCGAGAATCAACGCGTGGATATCGTGGGTGCCTTCGTAGGTGTTGACCACCTCCAGGTTGATCAGATGGCGGGCCACGCCGAATTCGTCGGAAATCCCATTGCCGCCCAGCATGTCCCGCGCCATCCGGGCGATGTCCAGGGACTTGCCGCAGGAGTTGCGCTTGATGATCGAGGTCGCCTCGACCGGCGCGTTGCCTTCGTCCTTCAGGCGGCCGACCCGCAGACAGGCCTGCAGGCCGAGAGCGATCTCGGTGAGCATGTCCGCGAGTTTTTTCTGGATCAACTGGTTGGCCGCCAGCGGGCGTCCGAACTGGGTCCTGTCCAGGGTGTACCGGCGGGCCGTCTCGTAGCAGAACTCGGCGGCGCCCAGCGCGCCCCAGGCGATGCCGTAGCGGGCGGAGTTGAGGCAGGTGAAAGGCCCTTTCAGACCGCTCACGTCGGGGAGCATGTTCTCTTCCGGGACGAACACTTCGTCCATGACGATTTCCCCGGTGATCGATGCCCGCAGGCCGACCTTGCCGTGAATCGCCGGCGCAAAAAGCCCTTGCCAGCCCTTTTCCAGGATGAAGCCGCGAATCCTGTCATCGTCGGTCTTGGCCCAGACCACGAAGACATCGGCAATCGGACTGTTGGTGATCCAGGTCTTCGAGCCGGACAACCGGTATCCGCCGTCGGCCTTGCGCGCCCGCGTCGCCATGCCGCCCGGATCGGAGCCGAAATTCGGCTCTGTCAGGCCGAAGCAGCCGACCCATTCGCCGCTGGCCAGCCTGGGCAGGTATTTTTCCTTCTGGGCCTGTGTGGCGAATTCGTTAATGGGCAGCATGACCAGGGACGATTGAACGCTCATCATCGAACGATAGCCCGAGTCGACCCGCTCGACCTCGCGGGCGATCAGGCCGTAGCAGACATGGTTCATGCCGGCGCCGCCGTAGGCTTCGGGTATGGTCGCTCCCAGCAGCCCCAACTCGCCCATCTCGGCGAAGATCTCCCGGTCGGTACGCTCCTGCCGAAAGGCTTCCTGAATCCTAGGAGCCAGTTTTTCCTGGCAATAGGCCCGGGCGGCGTCGCGAACCATGCGCTCGGTTTCCGTCAGTTGCTGGTCCAGCATCAGAGGGTCAAAGCAGTCGAAACGGACTTTTGCATCGCTCATGGGAATGTCCTCTCTTGTTTTCTCGGCGTATTTGTCTTGGCTTGTCATGCGTGTCCGGCGTCCATCCGCGAGGTCGCCTTGGTGTCTTTCATGCACAAGGCGACGATCAGGGACATCGCGGCACAGGCGCTGACGTAGTAGTAGAACCAGCTCGCGTGGCCGATGCTTTTCAACTACAGGCCGAGGTACTCGGCGGTCTTGCCGAACAACGATACGGTCACCGCGAAGGGGGAAGCCGACGCCAAGGGCACGCGGAAACAGTTCCGCCCTGAAGATGGCATTGATGGAGGTATAGCCCGTGGTGATGAGCAGCGCGGCGATATACCAGAGCAGCGTGCCCCCCCATGCTCTGCTTGACGGCTAGGCTGCACTGCTCCGGCCGGGTCGTGTTCTTCGGCCGAAGAGGCTGCCCGAGCGGAAGGATATAAAGCGCTTTCCTGTGGGATGGATCGCGAATTCTATGGGGTGGGGTCCCGTTCTCGGCTGGCAAAATTCCGGGGTAGATGACATGGGACGGGACTCTGCAATTAACATCGAATGTTAATTTAATGTGCGTATTCAGGTTCCGGGAGGATCATGATGATTGCAATCCGTGAGGCATGGCAGGCCGGTCTGCTGCGCCGGGAGCACTGGTTGCGCAACCTGGTCGCCGGCGTCATCGTCGGTGTCGTGGCGCTGCCGCTGGCCATGGCCTTCGGCATCGCCTCCGGGGTGAAACCGGAGCAGGGCATCTATACCGCCATCGTCGGCGGCCTACTGGTTTCCCTGTTCGGCGGCAGCCGGTTGCAGATCGCCGGTCCGACCGGCGCCTTCATCGTCATTCTGGCCGGGGTGGCCGCCGAGCACGGGGTCGATGGCCTGCAGATCGCGACTCTGATGGCCGGCGGCATTCTCCTGCTGCTCGGTGTCGCTCGCCTGGGGACGGTCATCAAGTACATTCCGGACCCGGTCATCGTCGGTTTCACGGCCGGTATCGGGGTGATTATCTGGGTCAGCCAGTGGAAGGATTTTTTCGGCTTGCCGGCAGTGGCGGGCACGCATTTCCACGAGAAATTCTGGCACCTGCTGCAGTCGCTGCCGCAACTGCACCCGCCGACCACGTTGCTGGCCCTGGCCAGCCTGGCGCTAGTCATCTTCGCGCCGCGCCTGCGGATGCTGCGGCGCATTCCCGGTCCGCTGATCGCGATGGTTGCCGCTACCGTCATCCAGTCGTTCTTTCGGTTCGACGGGGTGGCTACCATCGGCAGCGCCTTCGGTGGCATTCCCCAGGGGTTGCCGCAGCTCGAGCTGCCGGAGATCACTTTGTCGCGGCTGATCGAACTGATCGGCCCGGCCTTCGCCATCGCCATGCTCGGCGCCATCGAATCGCTGCTCTCCGCCGTGGTCGCCGACGGCATGGGCGGAACCAAGCACGACTCCAACCAGGAATTGATTGGCCAGGGCATCGCCAACCTGGCCACGCCGCTGTTCGGCGGCTTCGCCGCCACCGGGGCGATCGCCCGCACCGCGACCAACATTCGCAATGGCGGCAACAGTCCCCTGGCCGGCGTCGTCCATGCGCTTGTGCTGGTGCTGATCCTGCTGTTCCTGGCGCCGCTGGCGGCGAACATTCCGCTGGCCGCGCTGGCCGCCATTCTCTTCGTGGTGGCCTGGAACATGAGCGAGCTGAAGCACTTCAAGCGCATGCTGCGGCGGGCGCCCAGGGCAGACGTCGGTATTCTGTTGATCACCTTCGGACTGACGGTGTTCAGTGATTTGGTAATCGCGGTGAACATCGGCGTGATCCTGGCCATGCTTCAATTCATGCGCCGCATGGCCTCTTCGGTAGCCGTGCGGCAGCAGCTCGAGCGGGATCTGGAGCCGGAACTGCTCGGCAACGGGCATAGCCGGCTACCCGACGGGGTACTGGTCTATACCGTCGATGGACCGCTGTTCTTCGGCGCGGCGGAAACCTTCGAACGTGTGCTGGCCAGTACCCATACCGACCCGCGCCTGCTGATCATTCGCCTGAAGCGGGTGCCTTTCATGGATATCACCGGTCTGCAGACGCTGGAGGAAGTCATCCGGCAACTGGAAAGACGCAGGATCCGGGTCAAGCTCTGCGAAGCGAGCGCACGGGTGCATGGCAAGCTGGAGCGGGCGGGAATACTGGAGTTGATCGGTGCACGCGATTATCACGCGAGCTTTGCCGAGGCCCTGTCCGCCAGCGAGGAAAAGGCCGAGGTCATGGCTTCCTGACAGCGGGGACCTGGGGCTGCGTGGCGTAGGTGACGCCATGGGCTTCCAGGTAGTCGCGGATCAACTGACGGACTACCTGGGAAGGCGTCTGGTCCTGGGCGGCACAGAGTTCCTCGAAGGCCTTCTTCTTGACCGGATCAATGAGTACGGTGAGGCGCGCAGTCTTGCTTTCCATGGAAGACCCCGTCGTGATCTTTGCAAAATGTCGTTATATTCTAATCAAATCTCGCATACCCATCTACCGAGGGGCATCCTGCCGGCGAACCCCTGTTCGTTCGTATGGTCTTGATTCCCATGGCATCTGGCATGCCTGGGCACATGTCTCTCCGGTAGGATAGCGGGCGTGGCGCTGGCTCACTCCGGACGCCCGATCAGATTTGCCGTCATTTGCGTTCTTAAGGACTCCCATGATTAAGAAATGCCTGTTTCCCGCCGCCGGTTACGGTACCCGCTTCCTGCCCGCCACCAAGGCGATGCCCAAGGAAATGCTGCCGATCGTGAACAAGCCGCTGATCCAGTACGGGGTCGAGGAAGCGCTGGATGCCGGCCTGACGCAGGTCGCGATGGTCACCGGCCGAGGAAAACGCGCACTCGAAGACCACTTCGACATCAGCTATGAACTCGAGCATCAGATCCGTGACACCGACAAGGAAAAATACCTAATCGGCATTCGCCGGCTGATCGACTCCTGCACCTTCTCCTACACCCGCCAGGTCGAGATGAAGGGCCTCGGCCATGCGATTCTCTGCGGCCGTCCGCTGATCGGCGACGAGCCTTTCGCCGTGGTGCTAGCCGACGACCTGTGCATCAACCTCGACGGCGACGGTGTGTTAACCCAGATGGTCAAGCTGTACAACCAGTTCCGCTGCTCGATCGTGGCGATCCAGGAAGTGCCGCCGGAGGAAACTTCCAAGTACGGGGTCATCGCCGGGGAGATGATTCGCGATGATATCTACCGGGTCAGCTCCATGGTGGAGAAGCCGAAGCCGGAAGACGCCCCTTCGAATCTGGCGATCATCGGCCGTTACATCCTGACGCCGGATATCTTCGAAGTGATCGAACAAACCGAGCCTGGCAAGGGCGGCGAGATCCAGATCACCGACGCGCTGATGAAGCAGGCCAAGGACGGATGCGTGATGGCCTACAAGTTCAAGGGCAAGCGCTTCGACTGCGGTGGCGCCGAGGGATACATCGAGGCCACCAATTTCTGCTTCGAGAACCTGTACAAGCTCGGCAAGGCGTATTGATGCGCCGTTTCTGAACGAAGGGCCGCCTGCGGGCGGCCTTTTAATTCCGGCTTTCTGGACACATCTTCTCGTGCTCCTTGCATGGGATATCCTGCCGGTTCGTGAAAGGGGAGAGGGGCTCATGGCCTACGATTTCGATCTGTTTGTCATCGGCGCTGGTTCCGGCGGCGTACGGGCGGCCCGTTTCGCCGCCGGTTTCGGGGCGAAGGTGGCGGTGGCCGAAAGTCGCTATCTGGGGGGGACCTGCGTGAACGTTGGCTGTGTGCCGAAGAAGCTCCTGGTCTATGGCGCGCACTACGCCGAGAACTTCGAGCAGGCGCGTGGCTACGGCTGGAGCCTGGGCGAGACACGTTTCGACTGGGCCGGCCTGATCTCCAGCAAGGATCGCGAGATCCAGCGCCTGAACGGCATCTATCGCAAGCTGCTGACGGACAGCGGCGTCACTCTACTGGAGGGGCATGCGCGGCTGACCGATGCGCATGGCGTGGAGGTGAACGGGCAGCGCTACAGCGCCGAGCACATCCTCGTCGCGACCGGCGGCTGGCCCGTAGTGCCGGACATTCCGGGGCGAGAGCACGCCATCACGTCCAATGAGGCTTTCCATCTGCCGGCATGCCCGGAACGGGTGCTGGTGGTGGGCGGGGGCTATATCGCGGTGGAGTTCGCCTCGATCTTCCACGGGTTGGGGGCCAAGACCAGCCTGCTGTACCGCGGCGAGCTGTTCCTGCGCGGCTTCGACGCGGCGGTCCGCGAGCATCTGCGCGACGAGATGCTCAAGCGCGAACTGGACCTGCAGTTCAACGCCGATATCGCCCGCATCGATCGCCAGGCCGACGGCAGCTTGCGGGCCACCCTGCGGGATGGGCGCAGCCTGGAGACCGACTGCGTCTTCTATGCCATTGGGCGCCGGCCGATGCTGGATGACCTAGGGCTGGAGGAGATCGGGGTCGAACTGGACGAGCGGGGCTACATCCGGGTCGACGAGCTGTACCGCAGCAGCCAGCCTTCCATCCTGGCCATCGGCGATGTCACCGGCAACGTCCAGCTCACGCCGGTGGCCCTGGCCGAGGGCATGGCGGTCGCCCGCCGCCTGTTCAACCCCGAGCAGTACCGACCGGTCGACTATCGCCTGATTCCGACGGCGGTGTTCAGCCTGCCGAACATCGGTACCGTAGGGCTGACCGAGGAGCAGGCGCGCAAGGCCGGATATCAGGTGAAGATCTTCGAAAGCCGCTTCCGGCCCATGAAACTGACCATGACCGACAGCCAGGAGCGCAGCCTGATGAAGCTGGTGGTGGATGCCGCTTCCGAGCGGGTGCTGGGCTGCCACATGGTCGGCCCCGAGGCCGGCGAGATTCTCCAGGGGCTCGCCGTGGCGCTCAAGGCGGGCGCCACCAAGCAGGTGTTCGACGAGACGCTGGGCATTCACCCGACGGCGGCGGAGGAGTTCGTCACCATGCGCACCCCCGTAGACCAGTGACGGGGCGCCGTGCAGTCTGAGTCAGTGGTGCTCGTGCCCAGCGCTGGCGGGAGCATCGCTGCGGACTTCGACCTCGATCTCGACCTTGCCGGCCTTCTCGAACTCCAGAGTCAGGGGAAAGCGCTCGCCGGCCGCGAGCGGTCGTTTCGGCTTGAAGATCATGATGTGATGCCCGCCGGGAGCGAGCTTCACTGCCGTGCCGGCGGGCACCTCGATCGAGTCGATGCGTTGCATGCGCATGACTTCGCCCGTCCTGAGATGGGTGTGCAATTCGGTTTTCGCCGCATTCGGAGTATCGGCGCCCGTCAGGCGATCTGCTGTCAGGCCACCGTTTTTCACGGTGAAATAGACGGCACCGGCCGGCGCATTCGGCGGCAATGCCCGCGACCAAGGGGTATCGATTTGCAATTCGCCTACCCGATACTCCGTGGCGAGAACCGCGCTGCAAGAGAAGATGAGTAGGGAAGTGGACAAAAGACGGGCGAACATCAGGCAACTCTCCGCAAGGACGAGATCGAAAAACTTAGCATGCCGAGTCGGCATGTAGTATCCATCTCCGATTCTTTTCATCGTCATCGTTATTCTTCAGCGTGTTGACCGTCATTTGCCGGGCACAAAATGAAAATTCGGGCTATTTCATATTTATTGCCCAGTTATCCGGAGATCACCTGAAAACAACTGTTTGACACTCGAAGGTGATCCGGTAAGAATTGCCGTCCGCACTTACGCGGAGGTGTGGCCGAGTGGTTTAAGGCAGCGGTCTTGAAAACCGCCGAAGGGGAGACTCTTCCGTGAGTTCGAATCTCACCGCCTCCGCCACCTACTGGTCGAGTCGACCGGCTTGCCCACCTCGCAGGTGGCTGGCCGATTCTCCTGACGGTTCGGCCCTAGCCGAATGCATTCCAGGCAGGTTGCTCGTAGTCTGTGCCGACACGAAACGAGGTGTCTGTTGATTAGGGTGCTTGTGGTCGATGATCACGATCTGGTCCGCGCTGGCATCACTCGGATGCTGGCCGATATCGACGGCCTGCAGGTCGTCGGACAAGGCAGCTCGGGCGAAGAAGCCCTGAAGAAGGCGCGCGATCTCAAGCCCGATGTGGTCCTGATGGATGTCAAGATGCCCGGCATCGGCGGCCTCGAGGCGACTCGCAAGCTGCAGCGCAGCAATCCCGACATCAAGGTGATCGCGGTGACGGTATGCGAGGAGGACCCGTTCCCCACGCGTCTCATGCAGGCCGGGGCGGCCGGCTACCTGACCAAGGGTGCGGCTCTCGACGAGATGGTTCAGGCCATTCGCCAGGTCTTCGCCGGGCATCGCTATATCAGTCCGCAAATCGCCCAGCAACTGGCCCTGAAGGCCTTCCAGCCGCAGCAGAGCGGTTCTCCCTTCGATCTGCTCTCCGAGCGGGAGATCCAGATTGCCCTGATGATCGCCAATTGCGAGAAGGTGCAGAGTATTTCCGACAAGCTCTGTCTCTCGCCGAAAACGGTGAACACCTACCGCTACCGCATCTTCGAGAAACTTTCCATCAACAGCGACGTGGAGCTGGCGCTATTGGCCGTGCGACACGGCATGGTCGACGCATCCAACTGATGGGGAATGCCTTCGACGATGCGGCTTTTCTGGCTCACTGCAGCAGTCATCCCGGCGTCTACCGGATGTTGGATGCGAAAGGCGAGCTGCTTTACGTCGGGAAGGCCAAGAATCTCAAGAAACGCTTGGCCAGCTATTTCCGCACGAGCGGGCTGGCGCCGAAGACGGCTGCCTTGGTGGCACGGATAGCCCAAGTCGAAACCACCATCACCGCCAACGAGACCGAGGCGCTGCTGCTCGAGCAGACCCTCATCAAGGAGTGGCGGCCGCCGTACAACATCCTGCTGCGCGACGACAAGTCCTATCCCTATGTGTTCCTGTCCGATGGCGCCTTTCCCCAACTCGGTATCCACAGGGGAGCTAAGCAGCGGAAGGGACGCTATTTCGGTCCCTATCCCAGTGCTGGTTCAATACGCGAAAGCTTGGGCCTTCTGCAAAAGGCTTTTCAGGTCCGCCAGTGCGAAGACAGCTACTTCAGAAACCGGACGCGCCCCTGCCTGCAGTATCAGATCGGGCGTTGCAAGGCTCCCTGCGTCGGTCTGGTCGAGCCGGCCGAATATGCCGAGGATGTACGTCATTCGGTGATGTTTCTCGAAGGGCGCAGCAACGCCCTGGCCGAGGAGCTTTCCGCCGCCATGGAGCGGGCGGCTACCCGCCTGGATTTCGAGCGTGCCGCCGAGCTGCGTGACCAGATCGCTCTGCTGCGCCGAGTCCAGGATCAGCAGAGCATGGAGGGGGGCAGCGGCGACGTGGACGTGTTGGCTGCTGTGGTCAAGCCCGGTGGCGCCTGCGTCCATCTGATCAGCGTGCGTGGAGGACGCGTGCTGGGCAGCAAGAACTTCTTCCCGCAGGTGGGGATCGAGGAGGAGGTCGGGGATGTCCTGGCAGCCTTTCTCGGCCAGTACTACCTGGCCAACCCGGAGCGCGATCTACCCGGCGAAATTATCGTCAATGCCACGCACGAAGACTTCCCTGCGCTCATCCTGGCCTTGACGGAGCAGCGGAGCCGCGAGCTGCATATCCGCCATCGGGTACGCGCCACGCGGGCGCGCTGGCAGCAGTTGGCGGTTGCCAACGCGGAGCAGGCGCTGTCCGCGCGCCTGGCCCATCGTCAGCATCTGACGGCTCGTTTCGAGGCCCTGGCCGAAGCGCTCGACCTGGATGCTCCGCCCCTGCGCATGGAGTGCTTCGATATCAGCCATTCGAGTGGCGAGGCGACCGTCGCCTCCTGCGTGGTATTCGGACCCGAAGGCGCCTTGAAGGGCGAGTATCGTCGCTACAACATCGAGGGCGTCACCGCCGGCGATGATTACGCCGCCATGCAGCAAGCGTTGACCCGCCGTTTTGGCAAGTTGCAAGAAGGCGAGGGCAAGCTTCCCGACATTCTCCTGGTGGACGGCGGCAAGGGACAACTGGCGATCGCGCAGGAGGTTTTGCAGGAGCTGGCGGTACCGGACCTGATCCTGCTCGGTGTGGCCAAGGGCGTCACCCGCAAGCCCGGTCTGGAAACCCTTTATTTGAACGATGCCGCCCACGAATTCACATTGCCGGCCGATTCGCCGGCCCTGCATCTGATCCAGCAGATCCGCGATGAGGCCCACCGTTTCGCCATTACCGGGCACCGGGCACGACGGGGCAAGGCACGGCGTACCTCCAGTCTGGAGGAGGTTGCCGGGGTAGGGCCGAAGCGCCGACGCGAACTGCTCAAGTTTTTCGGCGGGCTCCAGGAGCTTTCCCGGGCCAGCATCGATGAAATCGCCAAGGCTCCAGGGATCAGCAAAAAGCTCGCCGATTCGATTTATGCGGCCCTGCACAGCGAGTAGAATGCCCGCTGACTTCGTAGCCCAGCCGTGCCGATGAACATCCCCAACATTCTGACAATTCTGCGTGTTTTGCTGATCCCAGTTTTCATTCTGTTGTTCTATCTGCCGTTTACCTGGAGCTACTTGGCAGCTAGCGCCGTGTTCACTTTTGCGGCGGTGACCGACTGGTTCGACGGATATCTCGCCCGTCGCCTGCAGCAAAGTACTCCCTTCGGCGCCTTTCTCGATCCCGTGGCGGACAAGTTGATAGTCGCCGTGGCGCTGGTGCTGCTGGTCGGCGAACATGCCAATCTCTGGCTGACCCTGCCGGCCATCATCATCATTGGTCGCGAAATCATGGTATCGGCTTTGCGCGAATGGATGGCCGAACTGGGTGCCCGGGCCCAGGTTGCGGTTTCGAACCTGGGCAAATGGAAAACCACTGCGCAAATGGTGGCCCTGGTCCTGCTTCTGGCCAATCCTCCGCAACTGACCTTCTGGGTCGTCCTTGGCTATGCGCTGTTAATCGTCGCCGCGGCACTCACGCTATGGTCCATGACCCAGTACTTGTTGGCTGCCTGGCCCCATCTGAGCACCACGGCCGGAAAGAAATGAGTTTTCGAATCAAAAGGTTGACGGAAAGTCACGGTTCTATAAAATAGCGCCCGTCGTTAAGACGCGGGAATAGCTCAGTTGGTAGAGCACGACCTTGCCAAGGTCGGGGTCGCGAGTTCGAGTCTCGTTTCCCGCTCCAATATTCTTGTCCATGGGCTTCACTGATATCCATGGATGATTGCAAGCAGGGTCGAAGTCATTGTTCTTCGGCCCTTTTTGTTTCTGGTGACGTCCCTATATACATCCACGCCATTTAAGTCCATTTTTTGAACCGCACTCGCGGTGGATGGGCCTGCTTCCAGGCCGTTCGCATGGATGTTTCGATCCGGGCTTTTTGCTCTTGATGAATGCATGGGACTTACGGACTTGTGCTGGCGGATGAGTTGCGTGGCCTGCAGGCCGTCGGTGCCGGGCATGTGTACATCTATCGGCATGGTGCTGGTAAACCGCATCGCCCCGGAGCGGGCGACGGACCTGGACGCATGAGTTAGCGGCGTACGAGGCAGCTGTCTCTGGAACTTCGCCATCTTCGCTGCTTCCTGGCCGTCACCGAGGAACTCCATTTCGCCCATACTGCCGAGCGGGTGCACATCAAGCAGTTGTCGCCATCGGGCAGTTCAGAGCGCTTTGGCAATAGCCTGAGTGAAACGCCTTCCTGCTGCGACAACCGCGCAGGGATGGCAAGGGAATGGCAACCTGGTTCCTGAACTCAATGCTTGCTCAGGCACTGCTGCCGCAACACCTCCGCCGTGTCCTCGACCTGCCGCCGCATCCACTGCATGGCCGGATCGGCGACGCTGCGTGCCGGCCAGGCAAAGGCCACGTCGAACGGCGCTGCATCCACCGGCGGTTTGAACAGACGCAGCGCATGGCTCTCGGCATAGCCGCGGGCGATGCACTCGGGCACGGTCATGACCAGATCGGTACGCGCAACCACGGCCGGCGCCACCAGGAAATGCGGGAAGGTCAGCACGACGCGGCGGCTGCGGCCGAGCGCCGCCAGCGGTTTGTCCACCACGCCCGGCACGCATCCCCGGTTGGACACCAGCGCGTGGTCCTCGGCCAGAAAGGCATTCAGCGTGACCCTGCCACGGCCCAGGCGCGGATGGTCGGCGCGCACCAGCGACAGGTAGTGCTCGGTGAACAGCCGCTGCATATGGCGATGGCCGCGCAGGCTGTCGGCATCCCCCACCGCCAGATCGACTTCGCGGGCAGCGAAGCGTTCCTCGAAGCGGCGATCGAACGGCAGGATCTCCAGCACGATGCCCGGCGCGCGCTGACGCAGGCTGGCTGCCAACGGCGTCAGCATCACCAGCGTCGCGTAGTCGTTGGCCAGGATGCGGAAGCGGCGCGTGCTGGTAACGGGATCGAACGCATCGACAGGCGCGAAAGTGCGGGCGATCTCGTCGAGCAATGCCGAGACGCGGGGCTTGAGTTCCTCGGCGCGCGCCGTGCGAACCATCGCATTGCCACGCCGCACCAACAGCGGGTCGCCCAGCACATGGCGCAACCGCGCCAGCGCGGCGCTGGCCGCCGGCTGGCTCAGGCCCAAGCGGTGCGCAGCCCCGGACACGCTGGGTTCGGCCAGCAGCGCATCCAGCGCCTTGAGCAGGTTGAGGTCCAGAGAAGCTATATCCACCTAACGGATTCCACGAATACACGACATCTATTTGAAAGATACCCCGGATCGCCTTACTTCGACAGCAGGTGCTTTTGCCTGCTGCCCCCTATGAGGCTTCCCATGACCGACTTCGTGCATCCGTCCGTGGCTCCCTTGTTCCAACCGCTCGTTCTTGGCCGCATGCGACTGCCTAACCGCATCGTGATGGCGCCGATGACACGACAACGTTCCCCCGATGGCGTGCCGGGACAGGACGTGGCCGACTACTACCGACGCCGCGCCGAAGGTGGCGTCGGCCTGCTCATCACCGAAGGGACATTCATCGACCATTCCGGCGCGAATGCTTTCCCCGATGGCCCCGATTTCTTTGGCGACGCCGCGTTGGCCGGCTGGCGGCGGGTGGTCGAAGCCGTGCACGGGGCGGGTGGACACATCATTCCGCAACTCTGGCACTGTGGGCCGGAGCGCCGCCCCGGCTTGCCGCACGACCCGTCCGTGCCAGGCTTCGGGCCGGTCGAAGTCCGTGACGGAAACGGACAGGCATTGGTCAAGGCGATGACGGACGAGGATATCGCCGACGTGGTGGCATCCTATGCACGTGCCGCAGCGCAGGCCGAGGCGCTGGGCTTCGATGGCGTGGAGATTCATGCCGCGCACGAGTTTCTGCTCGATACCTTCCTGTGGGCGTGCAGCAATGCGCGAACCGATGCTTACGGCGGCACGCTGGAAAAGCGGCTGCGCCTAACACTCGAAGTCGTGCAGGCCGTGCGCCGTGCCGTGAGCGCGGACTTCCCGGTGCTGCTGCGCTTCTCGCAGTTCAAGCGCAGCGACTATGCGGCTCGCATCGCCGATACGCCCGAGGAACTGGGGCGCATCCTGAAACCACTGGCTGATGCCGGTGTCGATGCTTTCCATGCCAGCACACGGCGCTTCCAGGAACCGGCTTTTGCTGGCTCGCCATTGAGCCTGGCCGGCTGGGCACGCCAGCTCACCGGCAAACCGGCCATCGCCGTCGGCAGCGTTGGGCTGCATGGCGCCATCGGCAAGGACCCCGGGGCTGAATCATCCACGCCGGACGATCTGCAAGCCGTGGTCGAACCTGTCGCCGCTGGCGAATTCGACCTGATCGCCGTTGGGCGGGCGCTGCTGGCCGATCCGAAATGGGCAGACAAGGTGCGGCAGGGGCGCTTCGGTGAGTTACGCGGCTATGACGCCGCGATTCTCGAACGCTCCTTGTTCTAATGGATGGGCGGCGATATGGAACTACGGCACCTGCGTTGCTTCCTGGCCGTCGCCGAAGAACTGCACTTCGCCCGCGCGGTGGAGAAGCTGCACATCGAGCAGTCGCCGCTGTCGCGTGCCATCAAAGAGCTGGAGGAAGAATTGGGCGTGGTGCTGTTCGCCCGCACCACGCGCAGCACGCGGCTGACCCGGTGCGGGCAAGCTGTTCCTCGATCACGTGCCGCGAGTCTTCGCCGCCTTGCAGCAGGCCCGCGACAGCGTGAAAGCTGCCGCCAATGGCTTCCACGGCCAGTTGCGCATCGCCCTGTCCGACGGCATCACGCCGTCGCGGTTGCCGGCCTTGCTGGCGCTGTGCCGGCAGGAGGAACCCAAAGTCGAAATCCGTCTTTTCGAGGTGCCACTGGCGCAGCAGATCAAGGGGCTACACGACGACCTGTACGACGTGGGCTTTGCCCGCGCCGATGAAGTCGGCGATGGCATCGTCGCTGCGCCCGTCTGGAGTGACCCGCTGATGGTGGCCGTGCCGGCGCGCCATCCCTTGCTGGCCCACAAACGTATCCCCTTGGAAGAACTGCTGCGCTATCCGCTGGTGCTGTGCGACCCGGTAGCGTGCGAAGGCCACGCGTGGCAGGTGGATCGCATACTGCGCCGTGTGGACGTGGAACCGCTGGTGGCCGAGCGAGTGGCGACCTGCGATCTGATGATGGTGCTGGTCTCCGCCGGTTTCGCCCTGGGGCTGACGGGCGCCGCGCACATCACGGCCAGCCGGGAATTTTTATGACACAGTAAGATTAGCTGTCTGCGCTTCCCGAATTGGATAAAGCCATATACCGGCAAAGCGGTCCGATTCTTTAATCCTGGTGCGCTATCGCGCCGGCATGCCTTGCCGGGTCTGGCCGCAGAGCATGGGCGAAGTGCACTGGAAACCGCGCCATCGCCGATTGGAGCAATCCGAAGGGACCTGCCGGCAGATGCGGACCCGTGCGGCAGCTTCAGGCCGATGTTGGCGCCAGCGTGGTTTTCGACACCTGCGTGAGTTTCGGCTGGGAGCTTCTTGCCTTGGCCTCTTTTTCACTTTTCCCTTGCCGAACTTTTTGGCGGCAATAAGGGAGGGGCGGCAACGGATAAATTGGTCAGTCGCTGTGCCGATAGCAAGATTGGGCATCTTGTCGGGTTTGGAAACCGCCTATTTGTTCGAGGCAGGGAGCTGCATATGTTGTATTTTTATACTAGCAAAAGGCCACTTTGTCTGTTTTCTTGATAGTGGGACGGATTGCCTGCGATGTGTGTCGCCATCCGGAGTTGGCCTCTCCGAATTGTTGCGGTTGCTGTGATTCGCACTGCATGGAGCGAGTGTTGATAGTGATGGGGAATGTGATCGTTGAAGTCGAAGATGTTCCACTTGCCGCGCTGGATCGGTCCGCACTAGTTACCGCGCTGATCGACGAGCGAAACCGCGTGGTGTTTTTCAGTCAGGCTGCGGAGCGGCTATGGGGGCTCGGGCGCGATGAAGTGCTGGGGCGGGACGCGGGGCTGGTGCTGTCGCCGGGGCTTTCCAGCAGGGGCGACATGCCGTCTTCCGGTCCCGATCTTCCCGGCTCGGGACAGACTCTGGCCGTGAAGTGCCGGGACGGTCGGCAGATAGGCGTTTTTTTCTCTCGGTCGGCCATCGAGATCGATGGCCGGCTCTTCCATCTGCTCGTGGCGCTGTCCCCTGAGGGCATGCCCGATGGAGTCATGGGTAGGACGAATCGCCAGTTGTTTATGGCGATCGATCATACCGACCAGCCAATGCTGGTCTTCAATGCGCAGCGCCAGATCGTGCACGTGAACCGTGCCTTCACCGAATCCTTTGGCTACGAACTCGGTGAGGTACTCGGCCTGGAGCCGATGGCTGTCTTTCTCAGCCCGAATGTGTCCGCCGAGGACCTTGTACGGTACCGGGGCCTACCATGGGGACGGGAGCGGTTCCAGACGGAAATGCTAGTCCGGCGCAAGAATGGAAGCGACTTCTGGGTTCACATATCGAGTTCGCCATTCGATGGCGACGAGGTCGATGAACTGAATGGCTACTCGGTGGACATATTGGCCGACATCACCGAGGAGTGGCAGATTCGTAGCCTCGAGCATGAAGTACTGGAGGCCCTGACCAGTAGCCTGTCGTTCGAGGAGGTGGGCAACTGCCTATGCCGTTGCATCGAAGCCATTGCACCGGGAGTAATCGCTTCGGTGTGGCGGATCGCGGAAGGGCGTATCCGGCCATGGGCCGCGCCGCAATTCCCACCTGAGTGCCGCGCCGCCTGGGATGGCGTGGAGATCGGCGAAGGAGTGGGAAGCTGCGGTACGACCGCTTATCGCGGCGAGCCGGTGGTGGTTCGCGACATCGCTTCCGACACTTTGTGGGCGTCGTACAAACACCTGATCCTGCCCTATGGCCTGCGGGCTTGCTGGAGCTATCCGGTGAAGCGGCGCGACGGTAGCGTGGCCGGTACCTTCGCCTTCTATTTCAGGGAGGGGCGCGGGTCCGATTCCTATCTGGAACGCATCGCCGAAGCCAGTGTGCATCTGTGCGTGTTGGCGATCGAGCGGGAGGAGGATCGCCAGCAGATGAACCGTCTGGTTCAACTCGACACGCTGACCGGCCTGCCCAATCGTAGCCATCTGCTGCGTCGCATCGATGAGCTGCTGGTATCGGCGACATGGGGCGACATCGCTTGCTTCAATCTGGGACTGGACCGTTTCAAGGATATCAACGAGGCACTGGGTCATGCCGAAGGCGATCAGGTACTGGTGGCGATGGCCAACCGGCTTCAGCGGCATCTGAGGCCCGGTCAATTCCTCAGCCGCTCGGAGGGTGACCTGTTCGTCATTGTCGCGCCTGATTGTGATGTCCACGGCGCATCACTGATGGCGGAACGACTCCTGCAAACCGTCGCCGAGCCGATTGTTGAGGTCGGCGGTCATGCGTTGAACCTGTCCGCCAGCGTGGGTATCAGCCTCTACCCGGAGGGTGGCCAGGATCGGGATGCCCTGCTCGCCAACGCCAAGAGCGCGATGTACCGCGTCAAGCGAACGGGCGGTGACGGCTACCAGTTCTTCATCCCGGAAATGAACCGTGCGCTGCGAGATCGCTTGTTGCTGAGTGCCGCGCTCAAGCGTGCCATCGCCAGTAATGGCCTGAGCCTGCACTATCAACCCCAGGTGTATACCGTGAGTGGCGAACTGTACGGTTTCGAGGCGCTGGCGCGCTGGCACGACGACGAGTTCGGCGAGATTCCACCGGCGAAGTTCATCGGCCTGGCCGAAGAGACGGGCCAGATCGAGGCCATCGGCCGCTGGGCTCTGCGTGAGGCCTGTCGGCAACTGGCCGAGTGGCGGAAGGCGGGAGCCATAGTACCGACGGTGTCGGTCAATCTGTCGCCGATCAACTTCCATAGCCGGGATCTGCCGGAGTTCGTGGCCGGCTTGTTGCACGAGTTCGCATTGTCAGGCCCCAGCCTGACCATCGAGATTACCGAAAGCACGATGATGGCGCTGACCCCGGAGATGCTGGATATCGTGCACGGCATCCGTTCGCTCGGAGTCGGTTTGTCGGTGGATGATTTCGGCACCGGCTTTTCCAGTTTGTCCAACCTCATCAATCTGCCGGTAACCGAAGTCAAGATCGACCGCAGTTTCATCGACAAGTGCCTGGAGGAAAACCGCCTGCAATCCCTGGTGGCGGCAGTAGTCGGAATTGGGTTCAGCCTGGACCTCACCGTCGTGGCCGAGGGGGTCGAGACCCGCGAACAGCGCGACCTGCTCAGCGAATACCGTTGCCCGGTGCTCCAGGGCTACATTTTTTCGCGCCCCATGAGCCCCTGTGAGGCCTTCAAATGGCTTTTTGAGGGAGGGGGCGAGCCCTTGGAGGGCTGCCATAGGAGCTTGCAGAGGGATTCCTTGTGGTTTCGAGAGGAAGTCGTGAAGTCTTGGCTGAAGGTGTTCTACCCGGTATTGCCCCGAGTCCTCGATGCGTTGCCTCTCGCCGTGTCGTGGGCTGCGATACCGGGTGCCCATATCCAGTACGGCAATCGGGCGTTCGACCAGTTATTCGGCTACCCGTCCGGTCATTTCCAAACGGCGAACCAACTGATCGAGGAAGCCTACATTCATGAACGACAGCGCGACCTGTTGCGCAGACTTTGGAACGATTTCGCGTTACCGAGCGATGCGTCGGGGCTGATGAGTATTCCCGAGGTCGAGGTCGACATCCTGGCTGGGGACGGTCAGATGCGGACAGTGCTGCATTGGGGGTTGATCCTGCCCGAGCAAAGGGTGGCGATCGCCTTTTACAAGGATATATCCGACTTCAAGCGCGATAGCCGGCTGCTCTCGATCCGCTGACCAAGGTCGCCAACCGGCGCGGTCTGCAAGACTGGTGGCGCAACGAAACCTCGCGAATCGCCGCCCGGCCCGGCGCCATTCGCCGCGGTTCGCGGAGTCGTGTCGGCGGGCGGAAAGGGCCGGCCAGCGGTCGGGCGCCATCGATGCGCCTCCATCCGCTGGCCCGCCGACTCTTGGCGACTATGCTTGAGGCATGTTCCGGCGATCCAGGCGTGAGGATGCCCCCATGCGCGAAGTCTTCCACAAGTACCGCGACATCGAGATCCGTGCCCCGCGCGGCACCGCTCTGAACGCCAAGAGCTGGCTCTGCGAGGCACCGCTGCGCCTGTTGATGAACAACCTCGATCCCGAGGTAGCGGAGAACCCGAAGGAATTGGTGGTCTACGGCGGCATCGGCCGGGCGGCGCGCAACTGGGAGTGCTTCGACAGAATCGTCGAGTGCCTGAAGAACCTGGAGGAGGACGAAACCCTGCTGATCCAGTCGGGCAAGCCGGTGGGGGTGTTCCGCACCCAGCGCGATGCGCCGCGGGTGCTGATCGCCAACTCCAACCTGGTGCCGCACTGGGCTACTTGGGAGCACTTCCACGAGCTGGATGCCAGGGGCCTTGCCATGTTCGGGCAGATGACCGCCGGCAGTTGGATCTACATCGGCAGCCAGGGCATCGTCCAGGGCACCTTCGAGACCTTCGTCGAGGCCGGCCGCCAGCATTACGGCGGCGATTTGCGTGGGCGCTGGCTACTCAGTGCGGGCCTGGGCGGCATGGGTGGCGCTCAGCCGCTGGCGGCGACCCTGGCCGGGGCCAGCGCGTTGCTGGTCGAGTGCCAGCAGAGCCGTATCGACTTCCGCCTGAAGACCGGCTACCTGGACGAGCAGGCGCGCGACCTGGACGACGCCCTGGCGCGCATCGCCCGCTACCGCGGCGCAGGGCGGGCCGTGTCGGTCGGCCTCTGTGCGAATGCCGCGGACATCCTGCCGGAGCTGGTGCGTCGTGGTGTGCGCCCGGACTTGGTCACCGACCAGACCAGTGCCCATGATCCGCTCAACGGCTACCTGCCCAGAGGCTGGAGCTGGGTCGAGTACCGCGAGCGTGCATCCCGCTCGCCGGCGGCGACCGTCGCGGCGGTCAAGCGCTCGATAGCCGAGCATGTGCAGGCCATGCTGGCCTTTCACGAACTGGGTGTGCCGGTGTTCGACTACGGCAACAACATCCGCCAGATGGCCAAGGACGAGGGCGTGGAGAATGCCTTCGACTTCCCCGGCTTCGTGCCGGCCTATATCCGTCCGCTGTTCTGCCGGGGGATCGGTCCGTTCCGTTGGGTGGCGCTGTCGGGCGAGGCCGAGGACATCCACCGCACCGATGCCAAGGTCAAGGAACTGATCCCCGACGATCCGCACCTGCACCGCTGGCTGGACATGGCCCGCGAGCGTATCTGCTTCCAGGGACTGCCGGCGCGCATCTGCTGGGTCGGCCTCGGCCAGCGCGCCCGGCTCGGGCTGGCCTTCAACGAGATGGTCCGGCGCGGCGAACTCAAGGCCCCGGTGGTCATCGGTCGCGACCATCTCGACTCTGGTTCGGTGGCCAGCCCGAACCGCGAGACCGAGGCCATGCGCGACGGCTCGGACGCGGTGTCCGATTGGCCGCTGCTCAATGCCCTGCTGAATACGGCGAGCGGTGCCACCTGGGTGTCCCTGCACCACGGCGGCGGCGTCGGCATGGGCTACTCGCAGCACGCCGGGGTGGCCATCGTCTGCGACGGCACGGATGAGGCCGCGGCACGCATCGCCCGCGTCCTGCACAACGATCCGGCCAGCGGGGTGATGCGCCACGCCGATGCCGGCTACTCGGAAGCCATCGCCTGTGCCCGCGAGCGAGGCTTGAAGCTGCCGATGCTGGGGGACGCCTGATGGGGCGTCAGCGCGGTGCATCGCCCTCTTCCGGGCCTGGGAGAGGGGAGAAACACGGATCGATTCATAAGCGCCGGAGGGGACGAGGGCGATGACCGACACCCGTTGCTGGTTCCACTGCCATGCCGCCACCATGAAGGGCGGTCACTACTCGGTGATCGAGGATGCTGCGATCCTCGCTCGCGGCGAGCGGATCGCCTGGATCGGCCCGCGCGATGTCTTGCCGCCCGGCGATTGCCAAGCCGTCGACCTCGGCGGCGCCTGGGTCACGCCGGGGCTGATCGATTGTCACACCCATCTGGTGTTCGCCGGCGAGCGCAGCGCCGAGTTCGAGTTGCGTTTGGAAGGTGCCAGCTACGCCGAAATCGCCGCCCATGGCGGCGGCATCCTCAGCACGCTGCGCGCCACCCGGGCAGCCAGCGAGGAGCAGTTGCTCGACGGCGCGTTGCGCCGCGCCCGCCAGTTGCTGCGCGACGGGGTGACCTGCCTGGAGGTGAAGTCCGGCTATGGCCTCGACCTGCCCGGCGAGCGCAAGCAGTTGCGCGTCGCCCGCCGGCTCGCCGAGCGCCTGCCGCTGACGGTGCGCACTACCTGCCTGGCCGCCCATGCCGTGCCGCCGGAATACGCCGGGCGCGCCGACGCCTATATCGAGCATGTCTGCACCGAGCTGCTCCCAGCGTTGGTCGACGAGGGCCTGGTGGATGCGGTGGACGCCTACTGCGAGCATCTGGCCTTCTCGCCGGAGCAGGTCGAGCGGCTGTTCCGGGCCGCCGAGGCTCTGGGCCTGCCGGTCAAATTGCACGCCGAGCAGCTTTCCGCGCTGGGCGGGACGCGGGTCGCGGCGCGCCACCGGGCGTTGTCCGCCGATCATCTGGAATACGCTGGCGAGGCGGACGTCGTCGCCTTGGCGAAGGCGGGCACGGTAGCCGTGCTGCTGCCGGCGGCCTTCTACCTGCTCGACGAGAGCCGCCAGCCGCCGGTCGAGGCGCTGCGCCGGCACGCCGTGCCGATGGCCCTGGCCAGCGACCTCAACCCCGGCACCGCGCCGGTGCTGTCGCTGCGCCTGATGCTGGCCATGGCCTGTACCTCCTTCGGCCTAACCGCCGAGGAGGCCCTGGCCGGGGTCACCCTGCACGCGGCCCGCGCCCTCGGCCTGGCCGACGACCATGGCAGCCTGGAGCCGGGCAAGTACGCCGATTTCGTCGCCTGGGACATCCATCGTCCGGCCGAGCTGGCCTACTGGCTGGGCGGCGAGCTGTCCAGGCGGATCGTCTTTCACGGAAAGGAAGTCAGCCATGGATGAAGTCCTGGAGTTCAGTCGCGGCCGGACGCCGCTGTTGATCGGCATGCCCCACGCCGGCACCCTTCTTACTCCCGAAGTCGAGGCCGCCCTGGTGCCGGCAGCCCGCAGCCTGCCGGACACCGACTGGCACCTGCCGCGGCTCTACGATTTCGCTGCCGGGCTGGGCGCGAGCCTGCTGGCGGGGCGCTATTCACGCTACGTGGTGGATCTCAACCGTCCGCCGGACGACAGCCCGCTGTACGCCAGTGCGACCACCGGGCTGTTCCCCACGACCTTGCTCGACGGCACGCCGCTGTTCCAGCCGGGTAGGGCGCCCGCTACCGCGCTGCGCGCCGAGTATCTGCAGCGCGTCTGGCGGCCCTACCACGAAACCCTGGCGGCCGAGCTGGCGCGGCTGAAGGCGGAGTTCGGCTATGCGCTGCTGTTCGATGCCCACTCGATCCGCGCCGTGGTGCCCTGGTTGTTCGAGGGCCGGTTGCCCGACCTCAACCTGGGCACCCATTCCGGTGCCAGTTGCGATCCGCGCCTGGCCGAGCGGCTGATGGCGGTGTGCGCGGCGGCCGAGGGATACGGTTGCGTGCTCGACGGGCGCTTCAAGGGTGGCTACATCACCCGCCACTACGGCTGGCCGGAGCAGGGCATCCATGCCGTGCAATTGGAGCTGGTCCAGTGTCGCTACATGGAGGAGCAGGAGCCTTTCCGCTACCGCGAGGATCTCGCCGGGCCGACCCGCGGCGTACTGCGCGCACTGCTGGAGGCCATGCTGGCCTGGGGCTGGGAACAGGGGCACCGCAGCCGGTGATGTGCGACGGTGCGCCGTCGACGCCTTGTAAGTCATTGTTTAAACTCGCCGACGTCCTTCATGCGAGTGTGCCTTTGCCGCTCGCGTATCTATTTTCCCGGACTTCCGTTGGACAACCGCCGGGGCCCGGATGCGGCGGACCGCGCGTCTCGCTGAAAACGATCCCCAATACTTCAATAACAAGGAGCTTCACTTCATGACGATGGTGCGAAAAGGAATCCTGGCTTTCGCGGTCTCGGCCGCGCTGGGCTTGTCCCCGGCGCTTCGGGCTGACGTGCTGATCGGCGTCGCCGGCCCGCACACCGGATCCAATGCCGCCTTCGGCGAACAATACTGGCGTGGCGCCAGCCAGGCCGCGGCCGACATCAACGCCACCGGCGGGATCAACGGCGAGCCGGTCAAGCTGATCAAAGGCGACGATGCCTGCGAACCGAAGCAGGCCGTGGCTGTGGCCAACCGGCTGGTCGACCAGGACAAGGTCGCTGCGGTGATCGGCCACTTCTGTTCTTCCTCGACTATTCCGGCCTCCGATGTCTACGACGAGGCGGGCATCATCGCCATCACCCCCGGCTCGACCAACCCGCAGCTCACCGAGCGCGGCCTGACCGGCATATTTCGCATGTGCGGCCGCGACGACCAGCAGGGCCGGGTCGCCGCCGACTTCATCGTCGACACCTTGAAAGGCAAGCGCGTGGCGGTCATCCACGACAAGGATACCTATGGCCAGGGTATCGCCAACTCCGCCCGCGCCCAGTTGGCCAAGCGCGGCGTCAGTGCCGTGCTCTACGAGGGCCTGACCCGTGGCGAGAAGGATTTCAACGCGCTGGTCACCAAGCTGCGCGGCGCCAACGTCGATGTGGTCTACTTCGGTGGCCTGTACACCGAGGCCGGCCCACTGTTACGGCAGATGCGCGAGCAGGGGCTAACCGCCAGCTTCGTTTCCGATGACGGTGTCGTCACCGACGAACTGGTCACCACCGCCGGCGGTCCGCAGTACGTCAAGGGCGCCTTCATGACCTTCGGCGCCGACCCGCGCAAGCTCCCCGAAGGCCAGGCACTGGTCGAGAAGCTGCGCGCCACCGGCTACGAGCCGGAGGGCTATACGCTGTATGCCTACGCTTCGCTGCAGGCGCTGGCCGCGGCCTTCAACGCCACCGGCGGGACCGACTCGGAGAAGGCTTCCAAATGGTTGAAGAGCCATCCGGTGACGACCGTGATGGGAACCAAGGAATGGGATGACAAGGGCGACCTGAAGGTCAGCGACTACGTCATTTATGAGTGGGACGACCAGGGCAAGTATCATCAGAAGTGACGCCGCCCCGGCCCGGCGTAGGGGGGGAGACGACCGCAGGTCCTTTCCACCGGCCGGCGGTGCGCTCCGTCGGAAAACCGCTGCGCGGGTTTTCCACGGGGTGGCCATTTTACGCGGTGGCCATCCCCATCCACCCCGCGGCGCTGCCCCGGCCGAACCCTCCATGAACCGCCCATAAGAAGAGACTTACGCATGGACGGCATCTTCCTGCAACAAATGGTCAACGGGCTGACTCTCGGGTCGGTCTACGGTCTGATCGCCATCGGCTACACCATGGTTTACGGGATCATCGGCATGATCAACTTCGCCCACGGCGAGGTGTACATGATCAGTGCCTACCTCTCGGCCATCGGCCTGGCCCTGCTGGCGTCCTTCGGCCTCGAATCCTTTCCGCTGCTGATCCTCGGCACGCTGCTGTTCACCGTCTGCGTCACCGGCCTATACGGCTGGGTGATCGAGCGCATCGCCTACCGGCCGTTGCGCAACTCCACGCGCCTGGCACCGTTGATCAGCGCCATCGGCATTTCGCTGATCCTGCGGAACTATGTGCAGATCAGCCAGGGCGCGCGCCAGCAAGGCATACCGACCCTGCTCGACGGCGCCTTTCGCCTGTCGATCGGCGAGGGCTTCCTGCAGATCAGCTACACCAAGGTGTTCATCCTGGTCGCCGCCTTCGCCGGCATGGCCGTGCTGACCTGGGTGATCCGCTGTACCCAGCTCGGCCGCATGTGCCGCGCCACCCAGCAGGACCGCAAGATGGCGCAGATCCTCGGCATCGACACCGACCGGGTGATTTCCTGGGTGTTCGTCATCGGCGCAGCCATGGCCGCGCTGGCCGGTCTGCTGATCACCCTGAATTACGGCACCTTCGACTTCTACGCCGGCTTCGTCATCGGCATCAAGGCGTTCACCGCCGCGGTGCTCGGCGGCATCGGCTCGCTGCCCGGTGCCATGCTCGGCGGCCTGATCCTCGGGGTGGCCGAGGCGCAGTTCTCCAGCATCGTCAACACCGACTACAAGGACGTGTTCAGCTTCTCGCTGCTGGTGCTGATCCTGATCTTCCGACCGCAAGGACTCCTGGGCCGGCCCCAGGTGGCGAAGGTGTAAGTATGGCAGAGCCTTCCCTGGATATCCGCCAGCCGCTGCTCGACAGCTTGCTGGCCGGGCTGATCGCCCTGGTGGTGTTCGGCCCCATCGTCGGCGTGGTGCTCGACGGCTACAGCTTCCATCTGGAAGCCTCGCGGGTAGCCTGGATTGTCGGCACGGTGATACTCGGCCGCTTCCTCCTCAGCCTGTTCCTGCACAGCGCCGGTGGCCGCGGCTGGCTCAAGCGCTTCGAAGGCGGCGGCGCCGGCGTGCAGGTGCTGCCGCCGGATTATCGTTCGCACCTGCGCTGGCTGCCGCCGCTGGTACTGCTGGCCGCCGCGGTCTTTCCGTTCTTCGCCGGCAAGTACCTGCTCACCGTGGTCATCCTCGGCCTCATCTACGTGTTGCTCGGCCTCGGCCTGAACATCGTGGTCGGCCTCGCCGGGCTGCTTGATCTGGGCTACGTGGCCTTCTACGCCATCGGCGCCTACGGCCTGGCGCTCGGCTACGAATACCTCGGCCTCGGCTTCTGGAGCGTGCTGCCGCTGGCCGCGCTGATGGCAGCGCTGGCCGGGGCGCTGCTCGGTTTCCCGGTACTGCGCATGCACGGCGACTACCTGGCCATCGTCACCCTGGGCTTCGGCGAGATCGTTCGCTTGGTGCTGAACAACTGGCTGTCCTTCACCGGCGGGCCGAGAGGCATGTCGGTGCCGGCGCCGACCTTCCTCGGCCTGGAATTCGGCCGGCGCGCCAAAGACGGCGGGGTGCCGTTCCACGAGTTCTTCGGCATCGCCTACAACCCCAACCTCAAGTTCCTGTTCATCTACGTGGTGCTGCTGCTCACCGTGCTGCTGGTGCTTTACGTCAAGGGCCGGCTGGTGCGCATGCCGATCGGCCGGGCCTGGGAGGCATTGCGCGAGGACGAGATCGCCTGTCGCGCCGTGGGTCTCAACCATGTGCTGGTCAAGCTCTCGGCGTTCATGCTCGGCGCCTCCACGGCGGGGCTGGCCGGGGTGTTCTTCGCCAGCTACCAGGGTTTCGTCAATCCGACCTCATTCACCTTCTTCGAATCGGCGCTGATCCTCGCCATCGTGGTGCTCGGCGGCATGGGCTCGACCCTGGGCGTGGTGCTCGCCGCCTTCGTGCTGACGGTGGCGCCGGAGCTGCTCAGGAGCTTCGCCGACTACCGGGTGTTGCTATTCGGCATGCTGATGGTGCTGATGATGATCTGGCGGCCGCGCGGGCTGATCCGCATCAGCCGTCGCGGTTTCGCGCGACGTCCGGGGGTGGCCCCATGAGCGACGGCGAGATTCTCCGCGTCGAGCGCCTGTCCATGCGCTTTGGCGGCATCCGCGCGCTGCACGACGTCAGCTTGGGCGTGAAGCGCCACTCCATCACCGCGCTGATCGGCCCCAACGGCGCCGGCAAGACCACGCTGTTCAACTGCCTGACCGGCTTCTACCGCGCCAGCGGCGGTCGCATCCTGTTCGAGGCGCGCGGGTGCAGCACCGACGTGCTGCAGGTGCTCGGCGAGCCGTTCCGTGCGGGCGATTTCCTCAGTCCGCGGCGCTTCGCCAGCCGTCTCTGGTACAAATTGTTCGGCGGCACCCATCTGGTCAACCGCGCCGGCCTGGCGCGGACCTTCCAGAATATCCGTCTGTTTCGCGAAATGTCGGTGCTGGAGAACCTGTTGGTGGCCCAGCACCTGTGGGTCGAGCGCGGCCTGCTGGCCGGCATCTTCAACACCCGTGGCTTTCGCCGGGCCGAGGAGCGGGCGCTGGAACACGCCTTCTACTGGCTGGAGGCGGTCGATCTGGTCGATTGCGCCAACCGCCTGGCCGGCGAACTGTCCTACGGCCAGCAGCGTCGCCTGGAGATCGCCCGGGCCATGTGCACCCGGCCGCAACTGCTCTGCCTGGACGAGCCGGCCGCCGGCCTTAATCCGGCCGAGACCGCCGCGCTCAGCCGCATCATCCGTACCCTGCGCGACAGCCATGAGGTCACGGTGCTGCTGATCGAGCACGACATGGGCCTGGTTATGGGCATTTCCGACCACATCCTGGTGCTCGACCAAGGCGAGCTGATCGCCGAGGGACCGCCCGCGGCGATCCGTCACGATCCCAAGGTGATCGCCGCCTACCTGGGCGCCGATGAGGAGGAGCTGGCATGAGCGTGCCCCTGCTGGAATTCCGCGCTGTCGACCTGCACTACGGGCCGATCCAGGCGCTACGCCAGGTCAGCCTGCACGTCGACGAGGGCGAGACGGTCAGCCTGATCGGCGCCAACGGCGCGGGCAAGTCGAGCCTGTTGATGTCGATCTTCGGCCAGCCGCGGCCGAGCGCCGGGCAGATCCTCTATCGCGGCGAGGACATCACCCGCAAGTCGGCCCACCACGTCGCCTCCAGTGGCGTGGCGCAGTCGCCGGAAGGGCGACGGGTATTTCCCGACATGAGCGTGGAAGAGAACCTGCTGATGGGCACCATCCCGATCGGCATGGCGCACGCCGACGAGGATCTCAAGCGGATGTTCGAGCTGTTCCCGCGCCTCAGAGAACGGCGCAACCAGCGCGCCATGACACTCTCTGGCGGCGAGCAGCAGATGCTCGCCATCGCCCGCGCGCTGATGAGCCGGCCGAAGCTGCTGCTGCTCGACGAGCCGTCGCTGGGTCTGGCGCCTATCGTGGTCCGGCAGATCTTCCAAATCCTGCGCGAGCTGGCGTCCGGCGGCATGACCCTGTTCCTGGTAGAGCAGAACGCCAACCACGCGCTAAGGCTTTCCGACCGGGGCTACGTGATGGTCAACGGGCAGATCCGCCTGTCGGGAAGCGGAGAGGAACTGCTGGGCGACCCGGAGGTGCGCAGCGCCTATCTGGGTGGCCATTGAGGGGCTGGCGGGGGAGCGGTCGGTTTCCCCCTTCGGACAGGGCAATCGCATGAAGCGCTCGCTCGATACCGGACTGGAACGGTTGTGTGAGCCTTGGCATGGCTGCTTGCCGAGGGGCTGGATACCTTCTGTTTCGGCCCCCCGGCCGAGTCACTTTCTCTTTGCGCGCGCAAAGAGAAAGTAACCAGAGAGAAAGCGCGCCCAATCATTCGGCCCCGGCTACGCCGGGGTTCCCTCGCTCCGGCGCCGCTGCGAGGGTCGTCGCACAAGGGGCATCCATGCCCCTCGTACGACTCTCGCCGCCTCCCTGCGGCTCGCCCCTCTACGCGACGCCTGCGCTTGGCCTTCTGAACGGGAGTTGGGCTCCGGGTTGCCTGAAAGCGCTTTCGCTCTTGCGGCACGACCTGTCAGGCCGCGCCGGATGCCCCCTTCAGGAGGCCGAGCGGAGTCGTCGTGGAAGGGGTCGAGCGGCAAGGGTGCCGCGAGAGCCGCGATGGGCCATGGCATGGATGGCCCTTCGCGGCGAGCCCCTGGAGCGGCGATGCAGGGAGGGAACCCGGAGCGAAGCGCAGGGCCGGATGAGGGGGTGGCCTTCTTTTGGGTTACTTTTTCTTGGCCAGGCAAGAAAAAGTGACTCGGCCGGGGGCCGAAACAGAAGGTATCCGACCACTCGGCAAGCAGCCAATGCACTGGATCTGAAGACCACGCCGGAACGACCAAGCACACAACCTTTCCAGCCCAGTATCGGGCAGGCATTTCATGCGATTGCCCTGCCCCTTCGGACGAGGGGCACTCGAAAATCCCTGCCACGATATATAATTAATGGGTTAAGTTGGTAGTAGGGCATGCGGTTGCCTGGAGGTCGCGATATGGATATCGAATTTCACTTTTGGTTCGGGCTTTCCGTGCTGGCGCTCGCCGGCATGGTCTGGCAGGGCATTCGCAAATAGACAAGCCACTGGTGGGTGGCTCGGCATGGGCGTGCGGATGCCATGGCTTGGATGGCGCTCGGCATCCCCGTCGAAACGAAGAAGCCGGGCGTCCCGTCCTATGCCTGCAACCGCTTGCCGATCGGTAGCCGGCGGATGCGCTTGCCGCTCGCGGCGAACAGTGCATTGGCCAGCACCGGCGCCAGTAGCGGCACGCCCGGCTCGCGGGCGCCGCTGGGCGCTTTTGCCGAGGGCACGATGTGCACCTCGACCCTTGGCATCTCGTTGAGGCGGAGCACCTGGAAGTCGTGGAAGTTCGACTGCTCGGCCACGCCATTTGAACGACTATTCCACCAGGCGATGCTGCTGGGCCGTCAGCCTGCCTTCTTTGTTCAGGCCTAGGCTGGCCCGGTGCAGGAACAGTAGCCGGTAATGGCCGCCGCGGGTGTCGTTCTCGCGGGGCCAGACCATCTTCACCGGCGTAGGTGGCCGGCGCGTGGGTCGTGGGATTTTGCGTTCTTGCGGCGGTCGGCCGGCAAGGCAAACGAATCGGCCCCTCTTCGCCCGGAAGAGGGGCGGCGAGGGTCAGCCGCGATGGTAGCGCTGTGCTACGAATGGCGTCCTGGCGACCTTCATCGGTACGCGCTTGTTGCGGACGATGGCCCAGACCTCGCTGCCTTCGGCGGCATGGGCGCTGGCGACATAGCCCATAGCCAGCGGCGCGCCCAGGCTCGGCCCGAAGCCGCCGCTGGTGACCTTGCCGATCGGCATGCCTTCTGCATCGATGATTTCCGCGCCTTCGCGCACCGGCGTGCGCTCCTGCGGCAGCAGGCCGACGCGCCTACAAGCCACGCCTTCTTTCTGCTGGGTGAAGATCCGCGCGGCGCCGGGAAAGCCGCCGGCGCGCACACCACCTTCGCGGCGCGCCTTGGAGATGGCCCACTGCAGGCTGGCCTCGACCGGCGTGGTGGCGCTGCTCATGTCGTGGCCGTACAGGCACAGGCCAGCTTCCAGGCGCAGCGAGTCGCGGGCGCCGAGGCCGATCGGCTGGACTTCCGGTTCGGCGAGCAGGGCGCGGGCGAGCTTATCGGCGTGCTCGACCGGCACGGAGATCTCGAAGCCGTCCTCGCCGGTGTAGCCGGAGCGGCTGACGATGCACGGGATGCCGAGCAATCCGACCTCGGCGATGCGCATGAAGGTCATCTTCGCCACTTCCGGCGCCAGGCGCGCCAGCACGTCGACCGCCTTTACGCCCTGCAGGGCGAGCAAGGCGCGCGACTCGAACAGCGATTCGATCTGGCAGCGCGCGCCGATGTGCTTTTGCAGGTGGGCCAGGTCCTGCTCCTTGCAGGCGGCGTTGACCACCAAAAACAGACGCTCATCGCCCAGGTTGGCGACCATCAGGTCGTCGAGGATACCGCCGTTGTCGTCGGTGAACAGCGCGTAGCGCTGTTGGCCCACCGGCAGCTCGACGATGTCCACCGGTACCAGGGTTTCCAGGGCCGCGGCAGCATCGGCGCCGCGCAAAAGGATCTGGCCCATGTGCGAAACGTCGAACAGCCCGGCCTGGTCGCGGCTGTGCAGGTGCTCCTTGAGCACCCCCAGCGGGTATTGCACCGGCATCTCGTAGCCGGCGAAGGGCACCATGCGCGCGCCCTGTTCGAGGTGCAGGGCGTGCAGCGGGGTTTTGGCGAGGGTTTCCGTGGTCATGCAGGAACTCCGAGGGTCGATGGGGGCGGGAGCGGGCTCGCTCCCGAGAGGACGGCCGAGGCGGCGCGGATACGGTTCAGCATTCGATGATATTTACCGCCAGCCCGCCGCGGGCGGTTTCCTTGTACTTGCTCTTCATGTCGGCGCCGGTCTGGCGCATGGTGGCGATCACCTTGTCCAGCGAGATGCAGTGCCGGCCATCGCCGCGCAGGGCCATGCGCGCGGCGTTGAGTGCCTTCACCGCGCCCATGGCGTTGCGTTCGATGCAAGGCACCTGGACCAGCCCGCCGACCGGATCGCAAGTCAGGCCGAGGTTATGCTCCATGCCGATCTCGGCGGCATTCTCGACTTGCCGCGGGCTGCCGCCAAGTACCTCGCAGAGCGCGCCGGAGGCCATCGAGCAGGCTACCCCGACCTCGCCCTGGCAGCCGACCTCGGCGCCGGAGATCGAGGCATTCTCCTTGTAGAGGATGCCGATGGCGGCGGCGGTGAGCAGGAAGCGCTCGACCCCCTCCAGCGTGGCGCCGGGGACGAAGCGCATGTAGTAGTGCAGCAGCGCCGGGACTATGCCGGCGGCGCCGTTGGTCGGAGCGGTCACCACGCGGCCGCCGCTGGCATTCTCCTCGTTCACCGCCAGGGCGTAGAGGTTGATCCAGTCGAGCGTCCACAGCGGGTCGTCCCGTTTGCTCTTGGAGCTGTGCTTCAACTGCTGGTAAAGGTCGGCGGCGCGGCGCCTGACCTGCAGTCCGCCGGGCAGTACGCCCTCGCTGCGGCAGCCGGCTTCCACGCATTCCTGCATCGCCTGCCAGATGCGCCACAGGCCGGCGCGGGTCTCGTTGTCCGGGCGCCAGGCTAGTTCGTTAACGCGCATCAGCGCGCTGATCGAGAGTCCCTTCGCGTCGCACAGCGCCAGCAGTTCGTTGGCGCTCCTGAACGGATAAGGCAATTGCGTGCAGTCTTCCTTGAGCCGGTCGGCGCCGGCGCTGTCGGCGCCGACCACGAAGCCGCCGCCCACCGAGTAATACTCGCGGCTGCGAAACTGCAGGCCGGCGGCGTCGAAGGCGCGGAAGAGCATGCCGTTAGGATGGTAGGGCAGCGCTTTGCCGATCAGCGCCAGATCGTTCTTCTCGACGAAGCGGATCGGCCGGTCGCCGAGCAGGCGCAACTCTTCGCTGGCGCGGATCGCCGCCAGGCGTTCGGGGATATGGTCGGTATCGACTCGTTCCGGCTGCTCGCCTTCTAGGCCGAGCAGCACCGCCCCGTCGCTGCCGTGGCCCTTGCCGGTAGCGCCGAGGGAGCCGTACAGCTCGACCCTGACGCGCGCGGTGAGCGCCAGCAGGCCGTCGCGGCGCAAGCCCTCGACGAAGCGGGCTGCGGCGCGCATGGGGCCGACGGTATGCGAACTGGAGGGACCTATGCCGATCTTGAATAAGTCGAATACGCTGAGGGACATGATGAATGCTCCGGCTGCAGCGAACTGCCGCAGCAATGGCCCGGGTATTCCTTTTTTATAGACCCTGGCGGCGATACCGGGACGGTATCGCCGCCTCGGCATCGGGGAGCCCACGGAGCGTCGCCATCAGGCGTCCCGGCCGTCCTCCAGCGTCGGGCAGGTGCAGATCAGGTTGCGGTCGCCGTAGACGTTGTCGACCCGCGCCACCGGCGGCCAGTACTTGCCCTCGACCAGGTTGGCGAGCGGGTACACTGCCTGTTCGCGGCCGTACGGATGGCGCCACTCGCCGACCAGTTCGGCCGCGCTGTGCGGTGCGTTCTTTAGTGGGTTGTCGTCCTTGTCCAGGGTGCCGTTCTCCACCGCGCGGATCTCCTCGCGGATGGCGATCATGGCGTCGCAGAAGCGGTCCAGCTCTTCCTTCGATTCGCTTTCGGTCGGCTCGATCATCAGGGTGCCGGGAACCGGGAAGGACATAGTCGGCGCGTGGAAGCCGAAGTCGATCAGGCGCTTGGCCACGTCGTCGACGCTGATGCCGCTGATTTCCTTGAGCGGGCGCAGGTCAAGGATGCACTCGTGGGCGACTAGGCCGTCGGCGCCGCTGTAGAGCACCGGATAATAGTTACTCAGGCGGCTGGCGATGTAGTTGGCGTTGAGAATCGCCACCAGCGAGGCCAAGCGTAGGCCGGCGCCGCCCATCATGCTGACGTACATCCAGGTGATCGGCAGGATGCTGGCGCTGCCGAACGGCGCCGAGCAGACCGCGCCTTCCTTGCGTTCGAGGCGGCCGTGGCCGGGCAAAAAGGGCGCCAGGTGGGACTTGACCGCGATCGGGCCGACGCCCGGTCCGCCGCCACCGTGGGGAATGGCGAAGGTCTTGTGCAGGTTGAGGTGCGAGACGTCGCCGCCGAACCGGCCCGGCGCGCACAGGCCGACCATGGCGTTCATGTTGGCGCCGTCGATGTAGACCTGGCCGCCGTGCCGGTGAACCAGTTCGCAGATCTCGCGCACGCCTTCCTCGAACACGCCGTGGGTCGAGGGGTAGGTGATCATCAGCGCGGCCAGTTGCGCGCCGTGCCGCTCGGCTTTGGCGCGCAGATCGTCGATGTCGACGTTGCCCTGGGCGTCGCAGGCCACCACCACCACGCGCAGGCCGGCCATGCTGGCGGTCGCCGGATTGGTGCCGTGGGCCGAGGCCGGGATCAGGCAGATATCGCGGTGGCCCTCGCCACGGCTGGCGTGCCAGGCGCGGATCGCCAGCAGACCCGCGTACTCGCCCTGAGAGCCGGCGTTGGGCTGCAGCGACACGGCGTCGTAGCCGGTGGCGGCGCAGAGCATGCGCTCGATGTCGGCGGTCAGGCGCGCATAGCCCTGGCTCTGCTCGGCCGGGGCGAAGGGGTGCAGGTCGGCGAACTCGGCCCAGGTGATCGGGATCATCTCGCTGGCGGCGTTGAGCTTCATGGTGCAGGAGCCCAGCGGAATCATACTGCGGTCCAACGCCAGGTCCTTGTCCGCCAGCCGGCGCAGGTAGCGCATCAGCTCGGTTTCCGAACGGTAGCGGTTGAACACCGGCTGCTGGAGGAACGCTGAGCCGCGCAGCAGCACCGGCGGCAGGCGCTCGCCAACGCTTTCGGCCAGCGCGGCGAAGTCCGGCAAGGCCTGGCCGTCGGCGGCGAAGATCGCCCACAGCGTCTCGACTTGCTGCGCCGTAGTGGTTTCGTCGAGGGACAGGCCGAGGCGGTCGGCGTCGATCTCGCGCAGGTTGATGCCTTGGGCGCGGGCCCGCACGTGCAGCCCGGCGGTGCGCGCGCCGCTGGCGATGGTCAGGGTGTCGAAGAAGTGTTCCTGCTCGACCGCCTGGCCCAACTGGCTCAAGCCGCGGGCGAGGATCGCGGTCAGGCGGTGCACGCGCCGGGCGATGGCCTGGAGGCCTTCGGGGCCGTGGTAGACGGCGAACATGCTGGCGATGTTGGCCAGCAGCACCTGGGCGGTGCAGATGTTGCTGGTGGCCTTCTCGCGGCGGATGTGCTGCTCGCGGGTCTGGATCGCCAGGCGCAGCGCCGGCTGGCCGTGGCGGTCGACCGACAGGCCGACCAGGCGGCCGGGCATGTCGCGCTTGAAGGCGTCGCGGGTGGCGAAGTAGGCGGCGTGCGGGCCGCCGAAGCCCATCGGCACGCCGAAGCGCTGGGCGCTGCCGAGGGCGACATCGGCGCCGAATTCGCCGGGCGGGACGAGCAGGGTCAGCGCCAGCAGGTCGGCGGCTACCGCCACCAGGGCGCCGACGGCGTGGAAGCGCTCGACCGTTTCGCGCTGGTCGAACAGTTCGCCGTCGCAGGCCGGGTACTGCAGCAGGGCGCCGAAGTAGGGGCTGGCATCGTCCAGCTCGCGCTCGTCGCCGACCACCACCTCGATGCCCAGCGGTGCGGCGCGGGTGCGCAGCACGTCGAGGGTCTGCGGCAGGCAGTGACGGGAGGCGAAGAAGGCGCGCACGGCCTTGTTCTTCGACAGGCGCTTGCAGAAGGTCATCGCCTCGGCGGCGGCGCTGCCCTCGTCGAGCAGGGAGGCATTGGCGATCGGCAAGCCGGTGAGGTCGCCGATCAAAGTCTGGAAGTTCAGCAGGGCTTCCAGGCGGCCCTGGGAGATTTCCGGCTGGTAGGGCGTGTAGGCGGTGTACCAGGCCGGGTTTTCCAGCAGGTTGCGCAGGATCGGCGCCGGGGTGTGGGTGCCGTAGTAGCCCTGGCCGATGAGGCTGACGAACGGGCGGTTCTGCGCGGCGATGGCCTTGAGCCGAGCCAAGGCTTCGGCCTCGCCCAGGCCGGCGTCGGAATCCAGCACGCTGGTACCTTTGATGCTGTCCGGAATCACCCGTTCGCCGAGCCGCTCTAGGGAGTCGTAGCCGAGCTGCTGGAGCATGGCGGCGATGTCGACCTCGCGTGGGCCGAGATGGCGGGCGATGAATTCGTTGCTGGTGCTGAGGGCGTGGCGGTCGGTCATCGATGAATCCTGCAGGTTCGCCCGTGTTCTGGCGGGCGAGGGATCGAGGGCTCGTACCAGGCGACGAGCGGTTGCCAGCCTTGAGCAAGGCAGATGCCACTTTCAGTAAATATTTTATAAATCAAAAGGTTAGGTTTTTTTATGAAGGTGGCTCAAAATCGCTCGGAACGAAATCGTTACAAAAAGGCTGGCACTTCGGTGCCAAGGCCCGATTTGGCAGGGCTTGCCTTCTTCGTAGCGGAATCGTTACGGTGTGGCGAATTGCTTACGAGGGCGGTACGCAGTCGGTTCAATGTCTCCTCTTTTGGGAGAGAAGGGCGCGATCCGCACGGTTCCTCATCCCGGAATGCCCGGACCCTCATCCCGGAATGCCCGGACCTTTCAGGAACGGGCGGGAATGCCGTACTTGCGCAGGCGTTTGGCGATGGCGGTGTGCGAGGTCTGCAGACGGACGGCCAACAGACGGCTGGATGGATAGCTGGCGTAGAGCCTTTCGAGGATGCCGCGTTCGAAGTTCTCGACCGCCGCGCCGAGGCTGCCGATTTCGTCGGCCTGCGGCGCCACGGCGGTGCCGGCGATGTCTAGGTCGCCAATCTCCACCAGGTTGCCTTCGCTGATCGCCGCGGCGCGGAAGATCACGTTCTGCAACTGGCGCACGTTGCCCGGCCAGCGGTTGGCGAGCAGCGCCGGGTAGGTGTCCGGGGCCAGGCGGCAAGGCGGGCGGCGGATCTGCGCGCAGGCCTGGTCGAGGAAGTGGTGGGCCAGCGGCAGGATGTCCTCGTTACGCTCGCGCAGCGGCGGCACGGCCAGGTTGAGCACGTTGAGTCGGTAGAACAGATCCTCGCGGAAGCGACCCTCGCCGACCATCTGCTCCAGGTTGCGGTGGGTCGCGCTGAGGATGCGTACGTCGACCCGGATCTCGCGCTCGCCGCCGATGCGCCGGAAGCTGCCGTCGCTGAGAAAACGCAGCAGCTTGGCCTGCAGGTAGGGCGACATCTCGCCGATCTCGTCGAGGAACACCGTGCCCTGGTGGACCAGTTCCAGCAGGCCGGGCTTGCCGCCGCGCTGGGCGCCGGTGAAGGCGCCGGGGGCGTAGCCGAACAGCTCGCTCTCGGCGAGATTCTCCGGCAGGGCCGCGCAGTTGAGGGCGAGAAAAGGCGCATTGCGCCGCGCGCTGACCGCGTGGCAGGCGCGCGCCACCAGTTCCTTGCCGGTGCCGGTCTCGCCCTGGATCAACAGCGGCGCGTCGAGCACCGCCACCCGCTGGGCACGGGCCTTGAGCGTACGCAGCACCGGCGAGTCGCCGAGCAGGGCATCGAAGCCCTCGGCCTGCTCGTGGTGTAGGGCGGCCAAGCGCTCGCCGATGCGGTTGGGTGCGTACAGGCTGAGCAGGGCGCCGGCCAGCCCTGCGTTCTCGCCGATCGGCATGGCGTCCAGCAGCAGGGTCCGGCCGCCGAGGACGACTTCGCGCATCGGTAGGCGGAAGCCGTGGGCTTGCAATTCGTCGTGCAGCTCCGGGGCGGCGAACAGTTCGCCGAGCGTCTCGCCGTCGGGATCGTGGCCGGCCAGCTCGATCAGCGCCGGGTTTGCCAGCAGCACCCGGCCGTTGCCGTCCACCGCCAGCAGCGGGTCGGGCATGGCGGCAAGCAGGGCGTAGAGCTGCAGACTGCGCCGCTGGCCGGGGAGGATGTCGACCACCTCCACCGCCCGCACCCCGCGCACCTTGAACAGGGCGCCGCGCAGTTCCTCGAGGACCTCGGGGCCGAGCGTCGGCGCGTCGATGTAGACGTTGGGCGGAACCATTTCCACGGCGTCCAGATTGAGATTGCGCCCGCCGAGCAGAGCGAGAACTTCCTGGGTGATACCGACGCGGTCGATGAAGGTGACGTGAATACGCATGACGAGAGGCAGGGTTACCGAGTGAACGTGCGAGTATGCCGTCCGATGCCGCAGCGAGAAACGGCCGGCGACGCCGACCTCCAGAAAAAGCTTCTTCAGCGGCCACGCACGTATCAGCGCATCACCGGCCCCTCGATCGGCACGCCGGTCACCGTGGCTAGCGTGGTGCCCGGGGCGAAGCCATAAAGCATGCTGGCCGCCGCCGGTTTCCGGGCGATCTTCAGCGCGCCGATGGCGTTCAGGCCTTTCTCGCCCTGCCGCTCGAACGTTTGGACAACTCGGCCCCGAAGGCCGAACTGGAGCGGATCGGCACTCTGTGATGTACCTGTGAGCTGACATCTTGCTGGCACGGTGCTGATCGCCCTGGCGCCGGTCAGGGAACCACGCCTGAATCGAGCGGACGAGTTGCCTGCCCTGTGCGCCGTGCGCGGCATAGAATGGTTTCACCTGCCGATGGCCGATGAGCAGGGGCCGCTGGACAACTTCGACAGGCCTGGATGCAGAGGCGTCTGGCGCCGTTCGCGGAGGGGCCATCCGGTTCAGGGGCTGTCCGGGTGTACCTGGGCGAGCGCCCATCCGGATCGACTGTGCGCCGATGCCATCGCCTGCCGCGGGCGCGCGCTCCAAGGCCGTCCGGCGCATGCGCTCTGAATCGTACAGTTCGGCCGGTAGGAGACGGGTGGCATGCCATGTTGAAGACTCTGGCGCTCTTCGTTTTAACCGCTCTGGCCGAGATCCTCGGCTGCTATCTGCCCTGGCTCTGGCTTCGGGAGGGCTGGAGCGCCTGGCTGCTGCTGCCGGGGGCGCTTTCCCTGGCACTGTTCGCCTGGCTGCTGTCGCTGCATCCGACGGCGGCCGGGCGGGTCTATGCCGCCTACGGGGGGGTGTACATCTGCGTGGCCCTGCTCTGGCTGTGGTTGGTCGACGGCATCCGTCCGACGGTCTGGGATCTGTTCGGCGGCGGCGTCGCCCTCGCCGGCATGGCGATCATCGTGCTGGCTCCGCGAAGCTCCTGAATCTCTGAAGCGAGGAGACCTTCATGACTATCAAGGTAGGCATCAACGGCTTCGGCCGTATCGGACGTCTGGTCCTGCGCGCCGCCTGGGACTGGCCGGAGCTGGAGTTCGTGCAGATCAACGATCCGGCCGCCAACGCGGCGACCCACGCCCATCTGCTCAATTTCGATTCGGTGCACGGCCGCTGGCGGTACAAGGCTAGCAGCGACGGCGATTATCTGGCGATCGATGGCCGGCGCATCCCGATCAGCGCCAACAAGGCCATCGCCGATACCGACTGGTCGGATTGCGATGTGGTGATCGAGGCCAGCGGTAAGATGACCAGGGTGGCCCTGCTGCAGGCCTATCTGGAGCAGGGCGTCGGGCGCGTGGTGGTCAGCGCGCCGGTCAAGGAGGAGAGCGCGCTCAACGTGGTGATGGGCGTCAACCATCAACTGTTCGAGCCGGCCCGGCACCGCATCGTCACCGCCGCCTCCTGCACCACCAACTGCTTGGCGCCGCTGGTCAAGGTGATCCATGAGAACCTGGGCATCCGCCACGGCTCGATCACCACCATCCACGACTTGACCAACTCGCAGAACATTCTCGATGCGCCGCACAAGGACCTGCGTCGCGCCCGTGCCTGCGGCATGAGTCTGATCCCGACTAGCACCGGTTCGGCCACCGCCATCGCCGAGATTTTCCCGGAGCTGCGCGGCCGCCTGAACGGCATGGCCGTGCGCGTGCCGCTGGCCAACGCCTCGCTGACCGACTGCGTATTCGAGGTGGAGCGCGCGACTACGGTGGAAGAGGTCAACGCCCTGCTCGAAGCCGCTGCCGCGGGGGCGCTCGCGGGTATCCTCGGCTACGAGGAGCGGCCGCTGGTATCCATCGACTACCGCAGCGACCCGCGCTCATCTATCGTCGACGCGCTGTCGACCATAGTGGTCGACGGAACCCAGGTGAAGCTCTATGCCTGGTACGACAACGAGTGGGCCTACGCCAACCGCACCGTCGAGCTGGCCCGGTTGGTGAGTTCGGTCCGCTAAATCCTTGCTGGCCGGATGCGCGGCCAGCGAACCATCTGGGGCGGACGGGCCGACGTGCTATCCCATGCTTGCCGTGAAGTCAATGGATTGTTGAAGCTCATTCAACGGTACATGAGATAAATTTATTCACCTCCGGTTCTGTCCGTCCGCTTTGTCCAAGGAGGATCTCATGAGCATCGAAACCATCCGGATCGAAGGTATCGCCGCACCCGTTTCGCGCATCGGCCTCGGTACCTGGGCCATCGGCGGCTGGATGTGGGGCGGCACCGACGATGCGCGCTCCGTGGAAACCATCCGCCAGGCTGTCGAGTCCGGCATCAACCTGATCGATACCGCCCCGGTCTATGGCTTTGGGCATTCCGAGGAGGTGGTCGGCAAGGCTTTGGAGGGCATCCGCAAGCGGGCGGTGATCGCCACCAAGGTGGCGCTGGAGTGGTCGGACAGCGGCATCCACCGCAACGCCACGGCCAGGCGTATCCGCCAGGAAATCGAGGACTCCCTGCGCCGCCTGCGCACCGACCGTATCGACCTCTACCAGGTCCACTGGCCCGATCCGCTGGTGCCCCACGAGGAAACCGCCCGCGAGCTGGAGAAGCTGCGCGAAGAGGGCAAGCTCCTCGCCATCGGCGTGAGCAACTACTCGCCCGAGCAGATGGACGGCTTCCGCCGCTTCGCCCCGCTGGCCGCGGTGCAGCCGCCGTACAATCTGTTCGAGCGCGCCATCGAGGCGGATGTGCTGCCTTATGCCAAGAAGCACGGTCTGGTGGTGCTGGCCTACGGGGCACTATGCCGCGGCCTACTGTCGGGGCGGATGCGCGCCGATACCGCCTTCGAGGGCGACGATCTGCGCAAGGTCGATCCCAAGTTCCAGGCTCCGCGCTTCGCTCGCTACCTGGCGGCGGTCGAGGCCCTGCGCCAGTTGGCCCTGGAGCGTCACGGCAAGTCGGTGCTGGCCCTGGCCATCCGCTGGATTCTCGACCAGGGGCCGACCATCGCCCTGTGGGGCGCGCGTCATCCCGGACAGCTCGCCGGTATCGACGAAGCCTTCGGCTGGAAACTGGATGAGGAAGATTTGCGCCGGATCGACGCCCTGCTGGCCGAGCACGTCAAGGACCCGGTCGGCCCCGAATTCATGGCGCCGCCGGCGCGCCAGGGCTGAGAGTCTTGAAAAGACTTCCGTCTACTTTCCACGACGTCGGAGAGAGCGGCCGGCTGTCACGGAGTTCGCCTAACATTCTTCCTTCTGGCCCCAAGCTTCGCTCGGACGACTTCTTCAAGTTCAAGGATCACACGATATCTCCATGATCACCCTCAACCTGAATGGCAAGGATCATTCGCTCGACGTGCCGCAGGACATGCCCCTGCTGTGGGCCATCCGTGACGTCGCCGGCTACAGCGGCACCAAGTTCGGTTGTGGCATGGGCCTATGCGGCGCCTGTACCGTACATGTCGACGACCAGGCTACCCGCGCCTGCGTCACGCCGGTGAGCGTGGCGGTCGGCAAGCAGGTCACCACTCTTGAGACGCTGCATGCCGACCCGGTCGGGCAGGCGCTGCAGGCCGCCTGGCTGGAACTCGGCGTGGCGCAGTGCGGCTACTGCCAGGGCGGGCAACTGATGACCGCCACCGCGCTGCTCAAGGGCAACCCGAATCCCGACGAGGCGCAGATCGAAACGGCCATGGCTGGCAACGTCTGCCGCTGCGGTACCTACAACCGGATTCGCGCGGCCATTCAGGTCGCCGCCGGAAGGCTGCGGGAGAGCCGGGCATGAGCGGGACGGACATCAACGATTTCGCTGTCGCCAATCTCAGCCGTCGCGGCTTTCTCAAGGGCTTGGCGGCCGGCGGCGCGCTGCTGATCGCTGCCAGTTGGGGCGCGCGCGACGTCTTCGCCGAGGAGCGCAAGTACGGTGCCGACGGCATGGAGTACGGTTGGGTCGACGATCCCAAGGTGTTCCTCGTCCTCGGCGCCGACGGGCTGGTGACCTTCGTTTGCAGCCGTTCGGAGATGGGGCAGGGCGTGCGCACCAGCCTGGCGATGGTGGTCGCCGACGAGTTGGAAGCCGACTGGGCGATGATGCGGGTGGTACAGGCGCCGGGCGACGAGCAGCGCTACGGCAACCAGGACACCGACGGCTCGCGCAGCATGCGCCACTGGTTCGAGCCGCTGCGCCGTTGCGGCGCGGCGGCGCGGCAGATGCTCGAGCGGGCCGCCGCTGAACGCTGGCAGATGCCGGTCGGCGAGTGCCGAGCCGAGCTGCACAAGATCGTGCACGTACCGAGCGGGCGCAGTCTCGGCTACGGCGAACTGGCCGAAGCCGCGGCGGCCCTGCCGGTACCGGCGCGCGACAGCCTGCGCCTGAAGGCGCCGGAGCGCTTTCGCTACATCGGCAAGGACTCGACCCGTTCCGTCGACGGCGCCGATATCGTCAACGGCCGTGCCGTCTACGGCCTCGACCCGCGCTTCGAGAACATGCTCTACGCGGTGGTAGCCCGTCCGCCGGTCTACGGCGGCAAGCTGAAGGCTCTGGAGGCGAGCGCCGCGCTCCAGGTGCCGGGCGTGGTCAGGGTGGTGGAGATCGCCGGTTCGCCGCTGCCCTCCGAATTTCAGCCGCTGGGCGGCGTGGCGGTGGTGGCCTCCAACACCTGGGCGGCGATCAAGGGTCGGCAGGCCTTGCGGCTCGACTGGGAGGACGGCGCCAACGCCGTCTACGATTCGGTCGCCTATCGCCAGGCGATGAGCGCGGCGGCAAAAGCGCCCGGCAAGGTAGTGCGCGAGGCCGGCGACGTGGAGTCGGCATTCGCCAGAGCCGGGCGGTTGGTCGAGGCCGAGTACTACATTCCGCATCTGGCCCAGGCGCCGATGGAGCCGCCGGTGGCCACCGCATACTTCGCCGACGGCGCCTGCGAGGTCTGGGCGCCCAGTCAGGCGCCGCAGGTCACCCGCGAACGCATTGCCGAGCGCCTGGGCATCCCCTTCGATAAGGTGAAGGTCAACGTGACCCTGCTCGGCGGCGGTTTTGGCCGCAAGTCCAAGCCGGACTTCATCCTCGAAGCGGCGGTGCTGGCCAAGGAATTCCCCGGCCGTCACCTGCGCGTGCAGTGGACCCGCGAGGACGACCTGCAGCATTCCTACTTCCATACCATCTCGCTGGAATACCTGCGCGGCGCCCTGGACGCCGACGGCAAGCCGAGCGCCTGGCTGCATCGCAGCGTGGCGCCGAGCATCGGCGCGCTGTTCGGACCGGACCCCCGGCACGAGAACGCCGTAGAACTGGGCATGGGCTTCGTCAGCATGCCCTACGCATTGCCCAACCTGCGCCTGGAGAACCCCGAGGCGGCGGCCCACACCCGGGTCGGCTGGTACCGCTCGGTGTCGAACATTCCCCATGCTTTCGCCGTGCAGAGCTTCATCGCCGAACTGGCCGCCGCCGCCGGCCGGGATCACCGCGACTTCCTGCTGGAACTGCTCGGGCCGGCACGCAAGATCGATCCGCACAGCCTGGGCGACACCTGGAACCACGGCGAGTCGCCGACCCTCTATCCCATCGATACCGGCCGCCTGCGCGCGGTGATCGAGGAGGCGACCCACCAGGCCGGCTGGGGCAGGGAGCTGCCCAGGGGACGTGGGCTGGGGCTGGCGGTGCACTATAGTTTCGTCACCTACGTCGCCGTGGTGCTCGACGTGGAGGTCAAGGACGACGGCACCCTCGTCGTGCACCGGGCGGACATGGCGGTGGATTGCGGCCCGCAGGTCAACCCGGAACGCATCCGCTCGCAGATGGAGGGGGCTTGCGTGATGGGCCTCGGCAATACCGTGGTCAGCGAGATCAGCTTCAAGGAGGGCCGGGTACAGCAGAGCAACCTGCACCAATACGAGGTGGCGCGCCTGCCGCTGGCGCCGAAGACCATCGCCGTGCATCCGCTCCGCCCGGCCGGCGAAGTGCCGCTCGGCGGGGTCGGCGAGCCGGGCGTGCCGCCGGTTGGTCCGGCGCTGGCCAACGCCATTTTCGCCGCCACCGGCAGGCGCATCCGCGATCTGCCGATCCGCGATCAGCTCAAGGGCTGGCGGGAGTCCTGATGGACAGCGCCGACCTGAATGTCCTGCGCAACGTACTGGCCTGGCGGCAGGCCGGTCAGCGCGTGCTGCTCTACACGGTGGTGCAGACCTGGGGCAGCGCGCCGCGGCCGCCCGGCGCGATGCTCGCTCTGCGCGGTGATGGCGTGCTGATCGGCTCGGTATCCGGCGGCTGTATCGAGGACGACCTGATCGAGCGACTGCGCGACGGGCGCAGTGCGCCCGGCCGGCCGGTGTCCCTGGTAACCTACGGGGTGACCCGCGAGGAGGCGGCGCGCTTTGGCCTGCCGTGCGGCGGCACCCTGCGCCTGAGCGAGGAGGAGGTGCTCGACACCGCCTGGGTCGCGGCGCTGCTGGCGCGTTGCGAGAACCATGAACTGGTCGCCCGCGAGCTGGAGCTGGCCAGCGGCGCGGTCAGCCTGCACGAGGCTTCGCGCGGCGATGCCCTGCGCTTCGACGGACAGCGCCTGCGTGCCGTCTACGGACCGCGCTGGCGCCTGTTGCTGATCGGCGCGGGGCAGTTGTCGCGCTATGTCGGCGAAATGGCGCGGATGCTCGACTTCGAGGTGCTGATCTGCAACCCGCGCGAGGAATTCGCCTTTGGCTGGGAAGACAGCAGCGCACGCTTCGTGCCCGGCATGCCGGACGACGCCGTGCTGGCCATCGAACCGGACGAGCGCACCGCCATCGTCGCGCTGACCCACGATCCGCGCCTCGACGACATGGCACTGCTCACCGCGCTGCAATCCCGCGCCTTCTACGTCGGCGCCCTGGGGTCGCGGGTCAACAGCGCCAAGCGCCGCGAGCGCCTGGCCTTCCTCGGCCTGGCCGCCGCTGACATCGAGCGTCTGCACGGTCCCATCGGCCTGCCCATCGGTAGTCGGGTGCCGGCGGAGATCGCCCTGTCGCTGTTGGCCGAGATCGTCGCCTTGAAGAATGGGATTGCCAGCGAGGCTCCGTCGGCCTCGCTGGCATGCGGGTAGTCAGCATGAGCGGCGAAGTCTGCGCCGTGCTGCTGGCGGCCGGGCACGGCAGCCGCTATCGCGAGGTCGCCGGGGAAGGGCAGGACAAGTTGCTGGCGCGCTGTCGTGGCCGCGACGGCAGCGAGCGGGCGATACTGGAGCATGCGCTGCTGGCGTTGCGGGCCAAGCTCGAGCGGGTCCTGTTGGTGACCCGCCCCGGCAACGTCGGGGCGATCGATATCGGCGAGGCACACGGCTGCGAAGTCCTGGCCCTGGACTCGGCCGGTATAGGCCGGAGCATCGCCGCGGCGGTGGCGCGGACGGCGGACAGCGCGGGCTGGCTGATCGCCCTGGGCGACATGCCGTTCATCCTGCCGGCGACCGTCGGGCGGGTGTTGGACGCATTGCGGGAGCACCCGCTGGTGGTGCCCACTTGGCAGGGGCGCTACGGTCATCCGGTCGGCTTCGGCCGCAGCCATCGACCGGCGCTCATGGCGCTGGACGGCGACCGCGGGGCGAAGCGCCTGCTGCGCGAGGGCCGGGCATGCGAGTTGGCGGTCGAGGATCGCGGCGTGCTCTGGGATGTCGACAGTCCCGCAGCGCTCGGCTTCAAGGGCTAGCTGGCTGAGTCGGCTCAGTGCCGTTGTTCCTGTTCCTCCTGCGGCACCCAGTTCAGGCGACGCACGGGACAGTCCGGCTCGGATCGTTCGGCACAGCTCACGACCACCGTCGTCTGTACGGCCTGCGGCTTGTTGTCGCTCCAGATCCAGGGCGCCACTATGTCCCCCTTGGCTTGCGCCCAGAGTCCCCGGCGTTGCCGCTTGGCTTCCGCTTCGACGGGCAGCAGATGGGGAGGCGGAGCGTCCTGGTTGTAGGCGACCCAGGCCGCACCGTAGCGAACCATCTCGAGATTGATGTCCCGTCCCTCAACGGTCAGTTGGGCGACGCTGCGCCCGGTCGAGTCGCGGGCCGCGACCTGCAGGGTGGCACGCTTGCCGAGCACCAGTTCGGAAAGGGTCTGACGGGCCTGGTCGCCGTAGGGCTGGCTGGCTTCGGGGGCATCGATGCCGGCCAGGCGTACGTGGATCTGCCAGTCGTCGGAGGTGAGTAGGCTGAGGGTGTCGCCATCCAGGACTTCGACCACCTGTCCAGTGACCTTCTCGGCCGGAGCCGGGGGGCTGCTTAGCAGCAACAGCATGGAAAGCAGGCTGTTCCTGACGGTCGTCTGGTTTGCAAATGGGGTGCGATAAAACACGTATTCCCCTCCTGGCGGGAGCACCGGTCCTCGTGATGTGAATGCTCTTGTTCCTCAGCCATTGGCTGAAATCATTGAGCCCGGCCTCATGTGGGGCAAAATGCTAGCTAATGGCTTTAATGATGGCAATTCATATCTTAAAGGGACAGCCTGTAAAAAAAGCTACATGATGTTCGCGTTTTTCCGACCCGTTGGAGCTGGTCCGGCTGTATACCACGGCGCGTATCTCATGGCACTGCTACAGGTCATCCGGCGTCGTTGCGGCAGCGTCTGTGCATGCGGCCGGGAGGCGCTGGAGGTGATCGCCGAGCGGGTAGAGCGCGCCCGGCGGACACCATCGTCATCGACGACAGCGGCGAACTGGACATGGCGCTCGCCCGGTTCCCGCAGGTCGTGCGGTGCTGACCGGCGATCGATGTGCCTTCCGGCAGGCCTACTAATATGAAAGCGTGGCCTGTCACCTCGGAGGATCGCGCCATGAGCCAGTTCCAACGCCTGTTACTGGTCGTCACCCCGGACATGTGCCGAACACCGGCCTTCGAGCGCGCCGCCGCTCTGGCCAGGGCTGCCTGCGTGCCCATGCACATGGCCCTGTTCACCTACGTGGAAACCCTGGCGGCGGTCGGCAGGTTCACTTCCGAAGGCATGAGGCAGGCCGTGGACAGCTATATGGCCGGGCACCACGAGTGGCTGGAGGAGGAGGCCTCGATTCTGCGCAACCAGGGTCTGGAAGTGACCTGCGAGGTGGTCTGGACTCGGCATCCGGCTGAGGAAATCATCGCCCATGTACAGGAAATGCCGGTCGATCTGCTGGTCAAAGATGTCCGGCCGGAGCCGGCGGTCATGCGCGCTTTCGTCACGCCGCTGGACTGGCAGTTGCTGCGCCGTTGTCCCGTGCCGCTGCACCTGGTGACCGATGCGCACAATCCGCTGCCGCGCAAGGTGGTAGCGGCGGTCGATCCCTTCATCCACACGGACGGGGCCAGCGAGTTCAACGACCGGATCGTCCGGGCAGCGCACGATCTCGCCCTGCAGTGCGATGCCGAACTGCACCTGCTGCATGCCTGCAATGCCATGGGCGGCCAGCCCTTCGGCAGCGCCACGCTCAACTTGCCCTGGCTGGGAACGCTCGGGGCGAAAATGAAGAGCACGGCCCAGGAGGCTTTCCGGCTGCTCGCCGATCGCCATGGCGTACCGGAGAGGCAGCGGCATTTCCTGCTGGGGCAGCCGGTCCCGACCCTTACCGACTACGCTTGCCGTCACGAGGTCGACGTGGTGGTGCTGGGCAGCAGCCTGCGCAAGTCGCTCGAACAGGAGATCCTCGGCAGTACCAGCGAGGCGTTGCTCTACCGGCTGCCTTGTAGCGTGCTCGTGGTTCATCTGGAAGGGGTCGGCGAGTCCCTGGGGAGGTGAGGCATGGCGAAGCCCCGTCTCCTGTTTCGCAACGCCGCGCGCGAGAACGTCCTGCAGGGGGCGACCCGGCCGGCCGACGCGGTGCGCGTGACCCTAGGGCCGAAATCCAAGTCGGTACTGATCTAGAGGCAGTGGGACCTGCCCACGGTCTGCAACGATGGTATGACCATCGCCAAGCAGGTGAGCCTGGAGGATGGATGCCGAGTCGAACCTCGGCGCGGCCATGCTGCGCTAGGCCGCCGAGCGTACCGGCGAGGCGGTCGGCGACGATACCAGCACCTTCACCGTGCTGGCCCAGGCGATCTTCGCCGACGGTGTGCTCAACGTGGTCGCCGGCGCCAGCGGCATCGATCTCAAATGTGGCCTCGACCGCGGCCTGCAGGTGGCTGTCGATTCCCTGAGGGCGCAGTCTCGGCCCGTACTGAAGCGCAAGGAAAAGGCACAGGTCGCCAGTATTTCCGCGCACAACGACGACGAGCTAGGCGAGCTGGTGGCCGAGGCCCTGGAAAACGCCGTATCGGTGGCCAGCATCCTATTGCTGACCGAGGCGACCATGACCGAACTGCCCGAGCCGGGGCCTGAGAAGCCGCGCCTGCCGGAGTGAGCGGTAGGGGCTGCTGCCGTGTGCTTGCCGTGCGCGCAGAAAACAGGCAGAAGGAGTGTCGGGCAGCAAGGGGGGAATCTGTGGGGCTGGGGCGCCTTCGATGACGGCGGCGTGTGCGGCCCGATCATCTTTGCGCCCCAGCGAAGCGGATCATGCGGAGTTTCTGGTAGCCGCGTACTACTACTTCATCAGGGCATCAATGGGTAGTGGTCTGGGTCGTGTCCTGCTGCTGCGCAGCCGCTTCCCCGCGCTGGATCTCGATGGCCCTCTCCGACTGTTGTGCCTCGGGTCGCTTCGGCAGGGTGATGGTCAGCACGCCTTTGTCGAAGTGGGCTTCGATGTTGTCGGCATCGACGCTGTCCGGCAGGGCGAAGCTGCGCTGGAAGGCGCCATAGCTGCGCTCGGAGAGGTAACGGCCCTGGCTGTTTTCTTCCCGCTCCTCGCTCTTCTCACCCTTAAGTATCAGGTTGCCGTTACACACCTTGAGCTCGATGTTCTGCTCGTCGATGCCGGGTAGTTCCGCGCTGATGAGAATGGCCTTGTCCTGATCGACGATGTCGACCGCGGGCATGCTGGCTATTTCCCTGCCGGTCCGGCCGAAGGGCTCCATCAGGCTGCCGAAGGCGCTGCGTCCCATCGGCCAGAACGGCGATATGCGGTCGAAATCCTCGAAAAGATGATCGATCTGCTGGCGCAGGCTGGTCAGCGGGCGCCAGAGATCGCCGGACGAGGCCGTGGGCCGCTGGGACTGCTGCTCCCTGTTGACAGGAACATTCTGATTTGCTTGAGCCATGATTATTTCCTCCATGTGATTTGATGGAAAAGGAAAGTTCAAGCGCATCTCAGTCAAGCACATGACCGGGCGAATTCTATTGCCTGCCCATGGCAGGCGACGAAATGCCGGCCAGCGCTCTGCATGGAAAGGATAGTATTCTCTGGCCATATCCGCCGTCCGCGACGACGGCTACGACCTTTCTTCCTGTCGTATGCATCGGCTCCCAATGCAGAGGATTGAATCATCATGGTCAGCCTGGTTCCGCGCTCCGTGCAGTTGCTCGAATTCCACGACGAAGGCGAAGGAATCCGGCATTTCAGCTTTGCGCTGCAGTCGCTCCGGTCCGGCGACCAGGCCGTCATGCCCGGGCAGTTCTTCATGCTGACGGTGCCGGGCGCCGGCGAGGCGCCCTTCAGTTATGTCCGCCCGCCGGACTGGCAGGGGCGGTTCTCGGCGTTGATCCGCCGGGAGGGCACGGTGAGCGCGGCCCTGTTCGCGCAGGAGCCGGGCTCGCGCCTGGGCTACCGGGGTGCCTTCGGCACCGGCTGGCCGGAGCTGTCGGGCGCCCGCCGGGTGCTGGTGGTCGCCGGCGGCAGTGGCCTGGCGGCGCTGGCCGGGTTGATCGAGGCGCTGCTCCGCGCCGGCCATCAGGCGGCCCTGACACTCGTCTATGGGGCGCGCAGCCCGGGCCATCAGGTGCTGTCCCGGGAGCGGGCACGCTGGCGGGAAGCCCTGGAACTCATCGAAACCCTGGAGCGGCGGGAGGACGGCCGTGTCGGCTGCAATCCGCTGGAGCCGCTGCGGAGCCGGCTCGCCAGCCAGGTTCCGGACGCCGTGCTCTGTTGCGGGCCGGAGCCGCTGATGCGCAGTGTCGCCGAACTCTGCCTGGCGCACGGTGTGCCGCCGACCGGGATCTGGCTGTCGATCGGGCGGCGCCTGGACTGCGGCATGGGCCATTGCGGACGTTGCCATGTCGGGCGCGGATCGGTCTGCCAGGAAGGGCCGGTCTATCGCTACGACCGCTATCTCGACCGGATCGCCGAGGAGCAGGATGCGCGCCGGCCCTGCTGAGGCCGATGCAGCAGCCTTTCAGTCGCGCTCCCAGCGGACCCGCAGCGCGTTCCGGTCGCTGTAGTCGGCATGGCCCTTGAAGGCCGCGTCCGAGACGATTGGCTAGGTGTATGCCGGTGGTCGTCACCGTCAGCCCTTCGGCTTCGTCGCTGATGGTCATCAGCCGTTCGAGGGGATGCTCCCGCTTTTCCAACGCTTCGGTGTTGTGCAGCAGGTTGCAGATTTCGTCGCTGTGTTCCCTGACGAAACTACCGGCCAGGGTCAGGTTGCCGACCGGAGCCTTGTCGGCGATGCGCCGGCAGGCCGGGCAAAGGGTCCGTTCCGCCTGTTCGGCGTCGTCCAGCCCCTCCCAAGACCAGCGTCCCGCCCGATAGGAAACCCCGCACTTCGGACAGAGCGCATTGCCGTGGGCGTGCCAATGGCGGAGATAGGGATCGTGGACGTCCTGCTGGTACAGTTGGTCGTGTCGTGTATCCATGACAGCACCTCACTGCATAGGGCGTTCGGCTATCCGTCGCGATTTCCGTCCAGCCGTCCATGACGCGGATTTATTGGGCCAGACTTCAAAGCATAGAAGTGCAGCGGAGCCGTGCAAATGAGCCTGACCATTCCTTTTTCCGACCGGGCTCATGCCGGTCGAGCCCTGGCGGAGCGGCTGGCCTCGGAAGGTCCATGGGACGATGCCTTGGTACTCGCCCTGCCGCGAGGCGGGGTGCCGATGGCCTATGAGGCGGCCAGTCGCCTAGGCTTGGAGCTGGACATTCTGCTGGTGCGCAAGCTTGGTCTGCCGGGCCATGCGGAACTGGCGATGGGCGCCATCGCCAGCGGCGCGGTGCGAGTGATGAACGAAGACATCGTTCACTATGCCCACGTGTCCACGGCCACGGTCGATGCCGTCGCCGAGCGGGAACTCCAGGAGTTGCAGCGTCGCGAGCGGGTCTATCGAGGGGAGCGGCCGCCGCCATCGGTACGCGGCCGACCGGTGATCCTGATCGACGACGGCTTGGCGACCGGCGCCACCATGCGTGCGGCCATCGAGGCGGCGAAGCTGCTGGGAGCCGCGCAGGTGATCGTTGCCGTGCCGGTCGGTGCGCAGGATACGGTCGAGCAGCTACGCCGGCAGGCAGATCGGGTAATCTGCCTGTTCTCGCCGCAGGATCTCGTGGCCGTCGGCTACTGGTACCAGGATTTCGGCCAAACTTCCGATCGCGAGGTGCAGGAGTTGCTGCAGCAGGCATGGTCAGCGAACAGAACGAATAACTATGGAGAAAGACAAGCATGAAGAGTCCTGTTGTGCCGCATCCGATGCGTTTCCCCCTGGGCAAGGTCAGGCTGCATGGCGACCTGATCGCCCCCGAGGACGCGCAGGGGCTTGTGGTGTTCGTGCATGGCAGCGGCAGCAGCCGGCACAGTCCGCGCAATCGCAGCGTCGCGCGGTTTTTCAACGGCCTGGGGATGGCCACCCTGCTGTTCGACCTGCTCACCGAAGAAGAGCAACCCATCGACGAGGTCAGCCGTCAGTTGCGCTTCGATATTCCGTTGCTCAGCGAGCGCTTGAGCGGCGTGGTCGACCAGTTGCGCGCCAATGCCGATCTGCGTGATCTGAAGCTCGGCTTGTTCGGCGCCAGCACCGGCGCCGCTGCCGCGCTGATCGCCGCGGCGGCGCGGCCGGCCGACATCGCCGCGCTGGTTTCCCGGGGCGGCCGCGTCGATCTGGCGACCGACGTTCTGGAAAAGGTGCATGCGCCTTCGCTGTTCATCGTCGGCGAGCTGGACAGCGAGGTCCTCGCATTGAACCGGCAGGCCGCCGGGCGGCTGCGTTGTCAGCACGAACTGGCGGTGGTGCCGAGCGCCACCCACCTGTTCGAGGAACCGGGGAAGCTGGAAGAGGTGGAGCGGCTGGCCGGCCAGTGGTTTCTCCAGCACCTGGCGGGTTGAGAAGGGCGCCAGGAGAGTTTCAGGCCCGCCGATGGCGACACGGTCCGCTGCAAGACCGGTCCATGGGGCGGCAGGTGGCAATCGATGACCCCTCCATGACGGTACGCGGGCGAACTCCGCCGATGTCGGCATGCAATAGACGCGGACCACGCCGGGGCGACCGGCGCCAGACCACGTACCTCGCCGGTCCCGGTTGGCTCAGGCAGGGGTAATTGCACAGCAGCGAATGACCTTCACGGAGCAGTCGTCCGGCAGCGGTGAAGTGCTGGCCCGTCCAGGCCGGCCAGGGCCGGGACTCCTCTCGCTGGGCATCGCGGTGCGTTGCTCGGGATGTCCATATAGCGCTTTTCCCGCAAGGGAATGAGCGCTGCCGGTTTAGTGATTCGCCGCACCTGTTTCGACTCGCCGATGCCCTGGAAGCACCGCGGTTGTTCGGTGCCACTCATGGCATATGGCATTCCATCCAAATGCTGTCATTTCTTCACAACCGTCACGCCGGCCGGCCGGTCGTCTTCGACTCGACCGGTCTGGCTGGCTGGCTGCGGCAGGCATTTTACAGGAAGCTTTGGGTAGTTATTCTTAAAATCGGAAATCATGGGTAGAGATATACCCTCCCAAATAACCCCTCATACCAAAAAACACGCAATCAAGAGTCCGACGGATCGAGGCTTTCCGGCAGGGCGTCATTCCCGCTTTCTAGGAGCGGCTTGGCGGCCAAACCGCCGAAGGACAGGGTAGGATCGATGTAACGCATGGCCGACTTCACATCCTTCCAGCCTACGTAGCCCATCAGGCTCTTGAGATCCCAGCCGTTGCCGGCGGCCCAGGTAGCGAAACCGCGGCGCAGCGAGTGGCTGCTGTACGAATCGGCGGGTATGCCGGCGCGGCGCAGGATCTGTCGCAGCAGGCCGATGAGACTGTTGGGGTTCAGGCCGTCCGCGCCGAGGTTGCCCCAGCGGTCCAGCCGGCGGAACACCGGTCCCTGCGTCAAGCCGGCGAGGGTGATCCAGTCCAGATAGGCCTGCACCGGGCACAGCCGTTTCAGCGCCGGAGCGCGATGGGTGGTGCCGAGAAAGTCGCGATCGCCCTTGCTGCGCGGCAGGTGGATCTCCATGCCCACGCCGGCCACCGCCTGGATGCGTTCGATTTCCAGGCGGCACAGCTCGTCGCTGCGAAAGCCTCGCCAGAAGCCGATCAGCAGCAGGGCGGCATCGCGCCGGCAGCGCAGCAGGCTGGCACCGTCGTCGCGGACCTCGGCTGCACCGGCTTCGGCGTTCAGCCAGTCGACGGCCTGCTGGAGATGTTGCAGTGGCAGTGGTGCGGCCTGTTTCTCCCGTACCGGATGCAGGGCGCGGACCCCCTTGAGCACTTGACGCACCACCGGCGCCTTAGTCGGATCGGGGAAGCCCTGGCTGATGTGCCACTGGGCCAGGGCGGCGAGGCGCAGTTTCAACGTATTCAGCGACAGCTTACCGGCGTGAGCGACCAGATAGCGCGCCACGCTGTCGCCGGTCGCCGGCAGGAAACCGCCCCAGCTCACCTCGAAGTGCTCGATGGCCGACTGGTAGCTGCGTCGGGTGTTCTCTCGGGTGCCGGCCTGCAGGTAGCGCTCGATCTCACTCATCGTCAGTCTCCAGTACGAAAGGTGCCATTCTCGCAGCCGCCCGCATGGTTGTCAGCGGATAATCTTTAATTATCAGCTATTAGAAATTCTTGATTTCATCACCTTACTAGCTGAAATTTAATATGTAATTACATACTATGTAAAACATTATGAAATAGACTGGAGAGCGAATCACTTATGGCGCGCGGCGGAATCAATAAGGCATTGGTCATGCGGGCCCGGCAGGCGCTGCTGGCCCGTGGCGAGCATCCCAGCATCGATGCGGTACGCGTCGAGCTGGGCAATACCGGCTCGAAGACCACCATCCATCGCTATCTGAAAGAGTTGCAGGAGAGCGAGGCGGAGCGGACAGGAAATACCGCCGGCCTGAGCGACGAACTGGCCGGGCTGATCGCTCCGCTAGCTGCACGCCTGCAGGAGGAAGCCGAGGAAACCGTTGCGCGGATGCGCCAGCAGTGCGAAGCCGAGCGGGCGGAGTTCGAGGCGTGTCGGGCTCTGGCCCAGGAGCGAATCCAGCACTTGGAAGAACAGGTTGGCAGCCTGACTGCCAGCTTGCAGGCCGAGACAGAACACCACCGGCACAGCCGCGAACAGTGGCAACTGGCCGAGATTGATCGGGCGCGCCTGCTCCAGGCCAATCAGGACCAGGCTGCCCACCTGAAGGATCGCGACGAGCAGGTGCGTTCCCTGGAGGAAAAGCATCGCCACGGCCGCGAGGCATTGGAACATTACCGCCAGGCCAGCAAAGAACAACGCGAGCAGGAACAGCGCCGCCACGAGGCTCAGCTACAGCAGGTACAAATGGAGCTGCGCCAGTTGCAGCAGAGCCTGATCCTCAAGCAGGACGAGGTGACCCGGCTGAACCGTGCCAACGAGCGCCTGGCCAGCGAAAGCCTTCATAAGGAGAAGGAGCTGGACGGGCAGCGCGACCGGCTCGAGCGGCAAGCCGGCGAGTTGGCCGCATTGCACGACCAGGTGACGCAATCCCATACCGCCAGGGAGGTCCTTCAGGAACGCCTGGACCTGTCGCGGACGGAAACGGAGGGCCTGAAGGCGGCCCTCGATGCGCAGCGCCAAGAGGCGCAGCGGCTGCACATCGACCTGGCGGCAGCCGGCATCGAGCTGCAGTTGCTACGCCAGGCGCTAGCGGACGAGCGGGAGAGGGCGCGACCGACGTCGTCGGAGCTGGAGAAGTCTTGAGCCGGTTTCAGCGCGAGCCTTGCGCTGCTTCGCCGAAGCAGTGAAATCGAACAACTGGGCTGATACCGGCCCCATTCAGACATCGAATTCACTGCGCGGAAGCATGGCGTTTCGCGGCCGGATGTCGTGCCTATAATCGGAACCGGTATTCCAACGCCCAGCTACCCGACGGACTCCCCGCCCAATGACCGATCCCGCTCCCCAGCCACTGTTCGATACCCATCCCCGTTTCCTGGCGCTGTCGCCGGGCAGTCTGGTATTCGAGAACCGCTTCGTCGTGCGTTTTCTCAATAAGCTCGAACTGGAGGTCCCGGCCAAGGCGGATTACCTGCACGCTCGCGACTTCCTGCGTGCCTATGCCGGCTGGGAAACCACCTACAAGGCTTACCGCATCCAGGTGGAGCGGCTGCTGCTATGGAGCTGGCTGAAGCAAAGGGATTCAGTGCTGAAGCTGACCCACGAGGACGCCGAGGCCTTTCTCGGCTTCAGCCGCGAGCCGGACATGGAATGGGTCGGCCAGGCGGTGCGGCGGCGCTTCATCGCCGGCGAGGAGCCCGGCGAACTGGTCCCCAATCCGCAGTGGCGTCCCTACGAGATCCTCGGCAGCAAGGCGGCTCGCAAGCTCGCCGACGAAACCGGCATGCCGCGCCAGGCTCCGGAGCGCTACAAGGTCACGGCAAGCTCGCTGAAGCAGGCCTTCACCATCTGCTGTTCCTTCTACGACTTCCTGGTCGGGCAGGATCGGCTGCTCGACAACCCATTCCGTGCCATCGAGGAGCCGGGCCGCTTCTTCGAGATGCGCGCGCCCTCGATTGAAGGCAAAGTGCTGAACCCGCTGCAATGGGCCTTCGTCATAGAGACGGCGGAATGGATGGCCCAGCAGGACCCGGAGCGACACGAACGCACCCTGTTCGTGGTCGCCACGCTGTTCTCCCTGTACCTGCGCATCTCCGAACTGGCCGGCCGCCCCGACTGGCATCCGACTATGCAGGCCTTCCAGCAGGACAGCACCGGCGCCTGGTGGTACGTGACCGTCGGCAAGGGCGGCAAGGAACGGCGGATCTCGGTGAGCAGCGAACTGCTCGGCTATCTCAAGCGCTATCGCCTGTCGCGCAAGCTGACGCCGCTGCCGCAGCCGGGGGAGAACGTGCCGCTGCTGCTGAAGCTGGACGGCCGTGGCGGACTGACCGACCGGCAGATCCGCAACATCGTGCAGAAGTGCTTCGACAGCGCAGTCAGACGGATGCAGGCCGAGGGCCGCGGCGAGCGGGAAGTCTCCAGCCTGCGCGCCGCCAGCACCTACTGGCTGCGCCATACCAGCGCCAGCTACGACGCGCCGCATCGGCCGCTCAGGAACCTGCAGGTCGATCTTGGCCACGCCAAGGCCAGTACCACCCACGAGACCTACTACGGCGGCGTCGCCGCCGACCGGACGCCGACCGGACGCCCGCGTCGGGTGAAACGGCGTTAGCCACGTTCAGAAGGGCGCCGGCTCGAAGCTGTCCACCCGAGCCATCCGCCACATCCGTGCGTAGAACTCGCTGCCGATACTGTCGCCGAGCAGTTCGCCCGGCTTGAGGAAAGCGTGCAGTTGCGCGTACTGGCGGATCTCGCTCGCCGACATGCGCCGCAGCAAGTGGCGCGGTTCCAGCCGCGCCGGATGGTCGAGCCCTGCGGCGGCAACCATCTCGGCCAGGGCCGCGAGCGTGTTGTGGTGGAAATTGCGCACCTGTTCGGCCTTGTCCGGCACCACCAAGGCGAGTTGGCGCAGCGGGTCCTGGGTCGCCACGCCGCTCGGGCAGCGGTTGGTGTGGCAGCTTTGCGACTGGATGCAGCCAAGGGCGAACATGAAGCCGCGCGCCGAGTTGGCCCAGTCGGCGCCGATCGCCAGCACGCTGGCGATGTCGAAGGCGCTGATGATCTTGCCGCTGGCCCCGAGGCGGATGCTGTCGCGCAGGCCGGCGCCCACCAGGGTGTTGTGGACGAAGCGCAGGCCATCGCGCAGCGGCACGCCCATGTGATCGGCGAACTCCAGGGGCGCGGCGCCGGTACCGCCTTCCTTGCCGTCGACGACAATGAAGTCGGGCAGGATGCCGGTTTCCAGCATGGCCTTGACGATGCCCATGAACTCCCACGGATGGCCGACACAGAACTTGAAGCCGACCGGTTTGCCGCCGGACAGCTCGCGCAGCTGGACGATGAAGTCGAGTAGTTCCCTGGGGGTGGAAAAGGCGTTATGGCGGGCCGGCGAAACGCAGTCGCGGTCCATGCGCACACCTCGGGTGGCGGCGATCTCCGCGGTGATCTTGTCCTTCGGCAGGATGCCGCCGTGACCGGGCTTGGCGCCCTGGCTCAGCTTGACCTCGATCATCTTCACCTGGTCGTGGCGCGCCTGGGTGGCGAAGCGCTCCGGATCGAAACGGCCATCCTCGCTGCGGCAGCCGAAATAACCGCTGCCGATTTCCCAGATCAGGTCGCCGCCGTGCTCGCGGTGGTAGGGGCTGATGCTGCCTTCGCCGGTGTCGTGGGCGAAGCCGCCGAGCCTGGCGCCCAAGTTGAGGGAGCGCACGGCGTTGGCGCTGAGCGAACCGAAGCTCATCGCCGAGATGTTGAAGAGCGAGGCCGAATAGGGCTTTTCGCACTGTGGCCCGCCGACCGTCACGCGAAAGGTCGTGGGATCGCGGAGCGGTGCCGGGGACATCGAATGGGTGATGAACTCGAAGCCGCTCTGGTAAACGTCTTGCAACGTGCCGAAGGCCTTTTCGGCGCTCCGGTTCCTGGCCCGTGCGTAAACCAGCGTGCGCTGGGCGCGGGAGAACGGCAGGCAGTCGTCGTCGGTTTCCAGCAGGTACTGGCGGATTTCCGGGCGGATGTACTCGATCAGGTAGCGGATGTTGCCCAGCACCGGGTAATTGCGCCGCACCACGTGCTGCTTCTGCAGCAGATCGACGATGCCCAGCAGGCTAAGCAGTCCGCCGATCAGGGTCAGCGGCCAGAGGCCGGGCGAACCGGGCAGCAGGGGCAGGGTGACGAGCGCGAGCAGTACGCAGGCGGCGAAGAAGGCGTAGCGGCTGAATAGGGTGAAACTCATTCGGCGGGTTTCCTGAGGCTGGTCGGAATGGAAGGCTCCGGGCTGACGGCTTACGGGTCAGGGCGCTTGGCTGCCTCGTCGCCGGCCGTGCAATGCCTCGATGAACGAGCCATGTACTGGCGCGACGGCCGGCAGTCGGTCCGGTCCGCCGGCAAGGATACCCGCCGATGCGGACGACGTGTCGTCGTGGATGAAGGGTCGAGGATGGCCGTTGCCCGCTCGGCGCCACTGGGCCGGGGGTAGGCGGGGGATTTGCCAGCTTCTTCGGGGCGTGTCTATTGAAAAAATAGTTAAATTCTACCGGGTCAATTTCGTCATTCTAGTTAAATCGACGTTATCGGGCTGCTCCGCAAGGGTGCTTGAAAGCATGCCGACACAGGTGACGGATGCGGAAAGATATTTGCGAGCGAGCGAAGTAGGCATTGGCCGCGGCCATTCCAGCGGCCCTATTCCTGCGGGGGGGGCGGACGTGTATGCACCCTGATCGCCGTCCGGGCGACGCGGGCCGGATGCGAGGAGAGGTCTCGAGCGATGCGGACGAAACGCAATGGGGCGTGGCTGAAGCGAGTACCGACGACGGCACGGCCAGGATCGATACTCGTCTTCCAGTGTCGGATGCTTACGGAGTCGCGATGGCGGATGGCAGGAGTTCAGTCGTGCAACTGACCCACCGTCTTGCGGCAATGCACCAGTGCGTCGCGGATCATGAAGTTGACCAATGTGGGAGAGACGCCCAGTTCCTTGGCGATGTCCTTCTGGGGCACGCCATGCAGGCGATACATCTCGAAGGCATAGCGGGTTCTTGCGGGCAACTGGCTTAAGGCATCGCTGACCCTCTCCAGGGTTTCCTGGTGAAGGTTGGTGTTCTCGGGAGTGGCGCCGCTGATCGCGGTGTTCAGGCCTTCTTCTTCGCTGCCGGCGTAGCGCTGTTCCATCGCCTGCTTGCGGTAATGGTCGATCGCCAGGTTGCGCACGATCCTAAAGACGTAATTGATCCGAGCCTTGAGGGGAAGGCTGATCTTCTGTGCGCCGGCCAACCTGAGAAAGGCATCCTGCACCACGTCTTCGGCACGACTGTGGCAGCCGGTTATCCGGGCTGCCGCCTTGACCAGAGTCGAACGGTTTTCCATCAACGCTTGCAGCAGAGACGGAGATCCGTCCATAGAGCGCTCTACAGTTCCATATTCCTGCATGGTTCTACCTGTACGGCGGGGGTACGAACTGGGGGGAGGTCGGTTGATCCTCGACGACGCGAGCCACGGTAGACATTGTGGAAACATATGTCAAATGAGAATTATTATAATTTAATTACTTAAAAACTTAACGCCGTGCATATTGCCATGACGCTGGGGAGAAGCCGATCGCAGGGCCATTCGGGAAAGAACGAGCCGCCTGCCGAGATCTTTACCCCCGGCTTCGTTTCCGTTGCCCCTCCCGTGCCCGCGGCCACTAATTTTCTTTCTCGTCGATCCGTCATCGCTCCATGACCCCCGGGTCTCTCCCGGTGGTCCGCTTGCCCAGTCGAATCGAGAAAGGTGCAGAGATGACGGATACCTTCGAACGCCCCGTTTCCATGGCCAATGCCCTGATGCGGCGCGCCGCCGCCCAGCCGGAGCGGCTGGCGTTGCGCTTTCTCGGCGGCGACGGGGAAGAGGTGTTGAGCTACCGGCAACTGGACCGCCAAGCGCGCATCATCGCGACGGCGCTGGCGGAGCGCGGCGAGCCGGGCGAGCGCGCGGTCCTGCTGTTTCCCAGCGGACCGGACTACGTCGCGGCGTTCTTCGCCTGCCTATACGCTGGGGTGATCGCGGTGCCGGCCTATCCGCCGGAGAGCAGCCAGGAACAGCACCTGCGCCGACTGATCTCGATCATCGCCGACGCCCAGCCGCGGCTGATTCTCACTACCTCCGGGGTAGCCGGTTCGCTGGCCGCCCTGGGGAAAGGCCGCGGCGACGCGCTGCCCGAACTGCTGGCGGTGGACGCGCTGGACCCGGCCCTGGCCGACGGCTGGCGGGCGCCGGCGGTGTCGGCCGAGGCCATCGCCTTCCTTCAATACACCTCCGGCTCCACCGCGACGCCCAAGGGCGTGCAGGTTAGCCACGCCAACCTGGAGGCCAACGAATGGCTGATCCGCCAGGGCTACCGGATCGGCGACGACGACACCATCGTCAGTTGGCTGCCGCTGTACCACGACATGGGGCTGATCGGCGGACTGCTGCAGGGCATCTATAGCGGCGTGCCAGTGGTGCTGATGTCGCCGCAGTATTTCCTCGAGCGGCCGGTGCGCTGGCTGGAGGCGATCGGCCGCTACCGGGGCACCATCAGCGGCGGTCCGGACTTCGCTTATCGGCTGTGCCACGAACGCATCGCCGAGGGCAAGCTGGCCGCTCTGGACCTGTCTGGCTGGCGGGTAGCCTTCTCCGGTTCCGAGCCGATCCGCCAGGACAGCCTGGCGGCGTTCGCCGAACGCTTCGCGCCCTGCGGCTTCCGTCCCGATGCCTATCTGGCCAGCTACGGCTTGGCCGAGGCGACCCTGTTCGTCAGCGGTGGCCGGCCGGGGCAGGGCATCCCCGCCCTGCGGCTCGACGCCGCCGCGCTGGCGGCCAACCGCGCCGAGCCCGGCGAAGGTCCGGTGCTGATGAGCTGCGGCTGGGAACAACCCGGCCATCCGCTGCTGATCGTCGATCCGCGTAGCGGCGAGACGCTGGGCGACGGGCTGGTCGGCGAGATCTGGTCGAGCGGACCGAGCGTCGCCCAGGGCTACTGGCGTAATCCGCAGGCGACCGCGGAGGTTTTCGTCGAACGCGACGGTCGCACCTGGCTGCGCACCGGCGATCTGGGTTTCCGCCAGCGGGGCGAACTGTTCGTCACCGGGCGGCTCAAGGACATGCTGATCGTGCGTGGCCAGAACCTCTATCCCCAGGATATCGAGCGCACCGTGGAGGAGTGCGTCGCCGAGGTGCGGCGCGGGCGCGTGGCTGCCTTCGCAGTGGAGCACGATGGCCGCGAAGCGCTCGGCGTGGCGGCGGAGATCGGGCGGCGCACCGCCCAGCAGGTGGCCGCCGACGAACTGCTCGGGCGCATCCGCCAGGCGGTGGCCGAAGTGCATCACGAGGCGCCCGTACTGGTGCTGCTGCTGGAGCCCGGCGCGCTGCCGAAGACCTCCAGCGGCAAATTGCAGCGTTCCGCCTGCCGGCAACGCCACGAGGCGGGGGAACTGGTGCCGATTGCTTCCTTGCGCGAGGGACGGGGCGCCGAGCCTGCCGCCGACGCGACGCCGCCCGGCGAACGCCTTGCCACGCTCTGGCGGACGCTGCTCAAGGCCGAACGGCTCGACCCCGATGCGCACTTCTTCGCCCTGGGCGGCAACTCCATCCAGGCCATCCAGATGATCGCCGAGCTGCGCGACGAACTGGGCGTCGACCTGGAACTGCGCAGCCTCTACGAGGCCCCGACCCTGCGGGCGTTCGGCGCCGAGCTGGAACGCCTGCTGGCCGCAGGCGGCGCGTCCGCCACCGGTATCCCGCGCCTGCCGCGCGAGGGCGCCCTGCGCCAGTCGGCGGCGCAGAACCGCCTGTGGTTCCTCTGGCAATTGGAGCCGCACAGTGTCGCCTACAACATTCCTGGCGGTCTGCGCCTGCGCGGCGAACTGGACGAGCAGGCGCTGCGACACAGCTTCGCGACGCTGGTCGAGCGCCACGAATCGCTGCGCACCACCTTCTATGAGGAAGACGGCATCGGCTTCCAGCGCGTCGGAACGGCGTCCGACTGGACGCTGCTGCGCGACGATCTTTCCGCGCTGCCCGAAGCGCAGCGCGAGGAGCGGGCGCGGACGATCCGCGAGGAAGAGGCGCGTTTCCATTTCGACCTGGAGCACGGCCCGCTGCTGCGCGTGCGGCTGGTCAGCCTGGACGAACAGGAGCACCTGTTGCTGGTGACCCTGCACCACATCGTCGCCGACGGCTGGTCGCTTGGCCTGCTGCTTGACGAGTTCGCCCGGCTCTACGCCGCGCAGCTCCAGGGGCAGACGGCATCCTTGGCGCCCCTGCCGATCCGCTACGCCGACTACGCGGCCTGGCAAGCGGACGATGGCGAACGCCTCGCCGCGCAACTGGACTACTGGCGCGCCGAACTGGCCGACGAGCACCAACCCCTGGCGCTGCCGCTGGACCGGCCGCGCGGCGGCCGGGAGTCGTCCGCCGAGCGTTTCGGCCTGCGCCTGGACAAGGCCCTCGGCGAACGCCTGCAAGCCCTCGCCAGGGCGCGGGGCACCACGCTATTCGCGGTCCTCCTGGCGGCCTTCCAGACCCTGCTGCACCGCTATACCGGGCAAGCCGACATCCGCCTCGGCGTGCCCAACGCCAATCGCCCTCGCCGCGAGTTGCAGGGACTGGTCGGCTTCTTCATCAATACCCAGGTGTTGCGCGGGCGGCTGGATTCGCGGCAGACCTTCGCCGTGCTGCTGGAGGCCGCGCGGCGCACGGTCGAGGGCGCCCAGGCCAACCAGGACCTGCCGTACGAGCGGCTAGTCGAGGCACTGGGCGGCGAACCGCCGTTCGAGGTGATGTTCAACCACCAGCAGCGCGACCTGGAGTCGCTGCGCCGCCTGCCGGGGCTGCTCGCCGAGGAACTGCCCTGGCACAGCCGCGAGGCCAAGTTCGACCTGCAACTGCACAGCGAGGAGGACCGCCAGGGGCGTATCCGCCTATCTTTCGACTACGCCTGCGAACTGTTCGAGCGCGCCAGCGTCGAGCGTCTCGCCGGGCATTTCGTGCGCCTGCTGGAACAGGTCGGCGAGAACCCCGAGCGCGCCATCGGCGACTTCGAGCTGCTCGGTGTCGACGAGCGCCAGCGACTGCGCGAGTGGGGGCGTGGGCCGGCCGAACCGGCCGGCGTCCTGCTGCCCGAACTGCTGAGCGCCCAGGCGCGGGCGACGCCGCAGGCAATCGCCCTGGTCAGCGGCGAGGCGACCCTTGACTACGCCGACCTGGAGCGCCGCGCCAACCGCCTGGCGCACCGCCTGCGCAAGCTGGGCGTCGGCCCGGAGGTGAAGGTCGGCCTGCTGGCCGGGCGCGGCATCGAGCTGATGGTCGCTCTGCTGGCCATCGTCAAGGCCGGCGGCGCCTACGTGCCGCTGGATGGCGACTACCCGCGCGAGCGCCTAGCCTGGATGATCGGGGACAGCGGCATGGGGCTGCTGCTGGGCCATCGGCGCTTGCTGGACGGCCTGGAACTGCCGGCCGGACTGGCGAGCCTGAGTCTCGAAGAGTTGGAGGCGTCGGATGAGCCGGCCGGCAAGGACTGCCCGGACACGCCGCCCGCCTTGGCGCTGGACGTCGGCAACCTGGCCTACGTGATCTACACCTCCGGCTCCACCGGCCAGCCCAAGGGCGTCGGCGTCAGCCATGGCGCGCTGAGCGAACGCCTGCACTGGATGCGCCGCGAATACACCCTGGACGCTGCCGACGTGCTGCTGCAGAAGGCGCCGCTCGGCTTTGACGTATCGGTCTGGGAATGCTTCCTGCCGCTGATCGCTGGCAGCCGCCTGGTGCTGGCGGCGGATGGCGAGCACCGCGACCCGCGCCGGCTGGTGGAACTGGCTCGGGCGCACGGGGTGACCTGCCTGCACTTCGTGCCGCCGCTGCTGCAACTGTTCGTCGAGGAACCGGCGCTCGGCGACTGCCGCCGCCTCAGGCTGCTGTTCTCCGGCGGCGAGGCACTCTCCGCCGAGCTGTGCCGGCGGGTGCGCGAACGGCTGCCGCAGGTCGCGCTGCACAACCGCTACGGGCCGACCGAGACGGCGATCAACGTCACCCACTGGCGCTGCGCGGAAGAGGGCGCGCGGGTGCCTATCGGCCGGCCGTTGGCCAACGTGGTCTGTGAGCTGCGCGACGCCGAACTGGAACTGGCGCCCAGCGGCGCGGTGGCCGAACTGCTGCTCGGCGGCAGCGGCCTGGCGCGTGGCTACCTGGGACGTCCGGCGCTGACCGCCGAGCGCTTCGTGCCGGGCGAGGACGGCGCGCGGCTGTACCGCAGCGGCGACCTGGCACGCTGGCGGGACGACGGGGCGCTGGAATTCCTCGGCCGCGCCGACGAGCAGGTGAAAGTGCGCGGTTTTCGCATCGAACCGGAGGAAATCCGCGCGCACCTGCTGTCGCAGCCAGCGGTGCGCCAGGCCGTGGTGCTGGTACGCGAGGGCGCCGCGGGTGCGCGACTGGTCGCTTACCTGACCAGCGACGGCGCGGAAGACGATCCGGCCCTGGCCGAACGCCTCAAGCGCGCCCTGGCCGCCAGCCTGCCGGAGTACATGGTGCCGGCGCAGTTCGTCCGCCTCGACGCGCTGCCGCTGACCCCGACCGGCAAGCTGGACCGCAAGGCGCTGCCGGAGCCGGACTGGCGGGTGGGCGAATACGTCGCTCCGCGCGACGAGCGCGAACGGCGCCTGGCGGCGATCTGGCAGGAGGTGCTGGGCTTGCCGCGCGTCGGCCTGGACGACGATTTCTTCGCCCTGGGTGGTCATTCGTTGCTGGCCACCCGCATCGTCTCGCGGGTCCGCCAGGCGTTCGACCTCGACCTGCCGCTGCGCAGCCTGTTCGAAGCCAGCCGCCTCGGCGGGTTCGCCGCCGAGGTGGCCCGCCTGCAGGCCGAGGGCGTGCGCGACGACTGGGGCGTCATCGAACGGGCGGACCGTGGCCAGCGCATCCCGCTGTCGCATTCCCAGCAGCGCATGTGGTTCCTCTGGCAGCTCGACCCGCAGAGTCCGGCCTACAACGTCGGCGGCATGGCGCGGCTGAGCGGGCCGCTCGATGCGCAACGCTTCGACATGGCCCTGCAGGCGCTGATCCGGCGCCACGAGACCCTGCGCACCACCTTCCCCAGCGACGACGGCAAGCCCTGGCAGCAGGTGGCCGAGCGATCCGACCTGTGCATGCAGCGGCTGGACCTGTCCGCGTTGCCGGCCGACGAGTGCCGGGCGCGCCTGCAGGAACTGGCCGACGAGCAGGCGCACCAGCCGTTCGACCTGGAGCGCGGGCCGCTGCTACGCGTGTGCTTGGTAAAGGCCGGCGAGTACGAGCATTACCTGGTGGTGACCCTGCACCACATCGTCACCGAAGGCTGGGCGATGGACGTGTTCGCCCGCGAACTGGGAGCGCTCTACGAGGCGTTCCTCGACGGGCGCGAATCGCCCCTCGAAGCCCTGCCGGTGCAGTATCTCGACTACAGCCAGTGGCAACGCCGCTGGCTGGAGGGCGGCGAGCGCCAGCGCCAGCTCGACTACTGGAAACGGCAGTTGGGCGACGAGCATCCGCTGCTGGAGTTGCCCGCCGACAGGCCGCGGCCGCCGATGCAGAGTCATCGCGGCGAGCTGTTCCGCTTCGACCTCGAGCCGGCGCTGGCCGGGCGGGTGCGCGCCTGGAACGCGGCCCACGGCCTGACCATGTTCATGACCGCCACCGCCGCCCTGGCGCTGCTGCTGTACCGCTACAGCGGGCAGGGCGATCTGCGTATCGGCGCGCCGGTGGCCAATCGCATCCGCCCGGAAAGCGAGGGACTGATCGGCGCCTTCCTCAACACCCAGGTGCTGCGCTGCCGGCTGGACGGGCGGATGAGCGTCGCCGAACTGCTCGAACAGGTACGCGACACGGTGATCGAGGGCCAGGCCCATCAGGACCTGCCGTTCGACGAACTGGTGGAAGCCCTGCAACCGCCGCGCAGCGCCGCCCATCACCCGCTGTTCCAGGTGATGTGCAACGTGCAGCGCTGGGAGTTCCAGCAGACCCGGCAACTGGCCGGGATGACCGTCGAATACCTGGTCAACGACGCGCGGGCGACCAAGTTCGACCTCTACCTGGAGGTGACCGACCTCGACCAGCGCCTGGGCTGCTGCCTGACCTACAGCACCGACCTGTTCGACGAACCGCGCATCGCGCGCATGGCCGGGCACTGGACGCGCCTGCTGGAGGCGATGGTCGAGCTGCCGTCGCGGCGCCTCGCCGAACTGCCGATGCTGGCCGAAGCCGAAGCCACCCGCCTGGCCGAAGCGCCCGGCGACTACCAGCTGGACGCCTGCCTGCACGAACTGTTCGAAACTCAGGCGGCGCGGACGCCCGAAGCGCCGGCGCTGACCTTCGCCGGGCGGACCCTGAGCTACGCCGAGCTGGATGTCCGGGCCAACCGCTTGGCCCGCGTGCTGCGCGAGCGCGGCGTCGGCCCGGAAGTGCTGGTCGGCCTGGCCCTGGAACGCTCGGCGGAGATGGTCGTCGGCATCCTGGCGATCCTCAAGGCCGGCGGCGCCTACGTGCCGCTCGACCCGGAATACCCGCTGGAGCGCCTGCGCTACCTGATCGAGGACAGCGGTATCGCCTTGCTGCTCGGTCACGCCGCGTTGTTCGAGGCGCTCGGCGAACTGCCGGCCGGGGTGGGGCGCTGGTGCCTGGAGGACGACTTCGCCGCCCTGGACGGCCAGTCCGGCGCACCGCTGCCGAGGCTCGCCGGCCCGGTCAACCTCGCCTACCTGATCTACACCTCCGGCTCCACCGGACTGCCCAAGGGCGTGGCGGTGTGCCACGGCGAGATCGCCATGCACTGCCGGGCGGTGATCGAGCGTTTCGGCATGGCGGCCTCCGACTGCGAGCTGCACTTCTATTCGATCAACTTCGACGCCGCCACCGAACGGCTGTTCGCGCCGCTGCTGTGCGGCGCGCGGCTGGTACTGCGCGCGCAGGGACAATGGGATGCGGAGTCGATCTGCCAACTGATCCGCGAGCAGAGCGTGAGCATCCTCGGTTTCACCCCCAGCTACGGTAGCCAGTTGGCGCAATGGCTGATCAGTCGCGACGAGCACCTGCCGGTGCGGCTGTGCATCACCGGCGGCGAAGCGCTGACCGGCGAGCACCTGCAGCGGATTCGCGCGGCCTTCGCGCCGCAAGCCTTCTTCAATGCCTACGGGCCGACCGAGACGGTGGTCATGCCGCTGGCCTGCCGGGCGCCGGAAACCCTGGAGGAAGGTGCTGCCAGCGTGCCGATCGGCAGCCTGCTGGGCGCCCGCCGCGGCGCCATCCTCGATGCCGACCTGGCGCCGCTGCCGCAGGGCGCCGCCGGCGAGCTGTACCTCGGCGGCAAGGGCCTGGCGCGCGGCTACCACCGACGCCCGGCGCTGAGCGCCGAACGCTTCGTGCCGGACGCGGACGGCGCGCGCCTGTACCGTAGCGGCGACCGGGTACGCCTGCGCGACGACGGCCAGGTGGAGTATCTCGGGCGCATCGACCAGCAGGTCAAGGTGCGCGGCTTCCGCATCGAACTGGGCGAGATCGAGGCGCGCCTGCGCGAGCATCCGGCCGTGACCGACACGGCGGTGCTGGCCCTGGACACACCGTCCGGCAAGCAACTGGCCGGCTACGTGGCGACTGCCGCGGCAGGGCTCGACGAAGCGGCGCGCGCGGCACTGCGCGAAGCGCTCAAGGCCCACCTGCGCGCGCAACTGCCCGACTACATGGTACCGGCGCACCTGTCGCTGCTCGAAAAGCTGCCGCTGACCCCCAACGGCAAGCTCGACCGCCGCGCCCTGCCGGCGCCCGACCCCGACCAGGACCGCCAGGCTTACCAGGCGCCGCGCAGCGAGCTGGAACGGCAACTGGCGACGATCTGGGCCGAAGTGCTGAACGTCGGCCGCATCGGTCTCGGCGACAACTTCTTCGAACTGGGCGGCGACTCGATCCTGTCGATCCAGGTGGTCAGCCGCGCCCGCCAGGCGGGCCTCCACTTCACCCCGCGCGACCTGTTCCAGCACCAGACGGTACAGGCCCTCGCCACGGTGGCCCGGAGCGTCGCGGCGGTGACGAGCGAGCAGGGGCCACTAAGCGGCGCCACGCCGCTGACGCCGATCCAGCACTGGTTCTTCGAACAGCATCTCGCCAAGCCGCAACACTGGAACCAGAGCCTGCTGCTGGAGCCGAGCAGCCGGCTGGATGCCGACTGCCTGGAAAAGGCCCTGCATTACCTGCACGACCAACACGACGCTCTGCGCCTGGCCTTCCGCCAGATCGACGGCCACTGGCGGGCCGAATACCGCGCGGTGGGCGAGAGCGGCGGGGAACCGCTGTGGCGGGCTCGGCCGGCCGGCCCGGAAGAGCGCCGGGCACTGTTCACCGAAGCCCAGCGCAGCCTCGACCTGGCGCACGGCCCGCTGCTGCGCGCGGTGCTGACTGAGGATGTGGATGGGCGGCAGACGCTGCTGCTAGCGATCCATCACCTGGCAGTGGACGGGGTGTCCTGGCGGGTGTTGCTGGAAGACCTGCAGAGCCTCTACCGGCAGTTCGAAGCCGGCCGGTCTCCGGCATTGCCGGCACGGACCAGTTCGTTGCGCGACTGGGCCATACGATTGGAAGCCTACGCCGCCAGCGAATCGCTGCGCGAGGAGCTGGGCTGGTGGCGGACGCAACTGGCCGGGATGGACGGCGAACTGCCCTGCGACCGGGCCGGCACCGACGACCGCTACCGCGACGCCCGCAGCCTGAGCCTGCGCCTCGACGCCACGCGCACCCGGCAATTGCTGCAGCAGGCGCCGGCGGCCTACCGCAGCCGGGTGGACGAGCTGCTGCTCACCGCCCTGGCCCGCGTGTTGTGCCGCTGGAGCGGGCGCGACGCGGCGCTGGTGCAACTGGAGGGGCACGGCCGCGAGGTGCTGTTCGACGACATCGACCTGACCCGCACGCTGGGCTGGTTCACCAGCGCCTACCCGGTGCGCCTGCAACCCGCCGGGGAACTGGCGGATGCCATCAAGGCGGTCAAGGAACAACTGCGCGGCGTACCGCACAAGGGCCTCGGCCACGGCGTGCTGCGCCACCTCGCCGACGCCGACACGCGCGCGGCGATGGCCGCGCTGCCGCAGGCGCGGATCACCTTCAACTACCTCGGCCAGTTCGACCAGAGCTTCGCGCATGACGCGCTGTTCCGACCGCTGGACGAGCCGGTCGGCCCGGCCCATGCCGAGGACGCGCCGCTGCCCAACTGGCTGTCGATCGACGCCCAGGTCTACGGCGGCGAGCTGCGCCTGCGCTGGACCTACGGCGCCGGCCGTTACGACGAAGGCAGCGTGCGGGCGCTAGCCGAGGAGCTGCTGGCGGAACTGCAGCGGCTGATCGAGCACTGCCTGGAAGAGGAGAGCGGCGGCCCGACGCCCTCGGACTTCCCCCTGGCGCAACTCACCCAGGCCCAGCTCGACGCGCTGCCGGTGCCGACGGCGGCGATTGAGGACATCTACCCGCTGACCCCGATGCAGGAGGGCCTGCTGCTGCACACCCTGCTGGAGCCGGGCACCGGCATCTATTACATGCAGGACCGCTACCGGATCGACAGCGAACTCGACCTGCCGCGCTTCGAGCAGGCCTGGCAGGCGGTGGTGGCGCGCCACGAGGCGCTGCGCGCCTCCTTCACCTGGAACAGCGGCGAAAGCATGCTGCAGATCGTCCACAAGCCGGGCGCCGCACGCATCGACTACCTGGACTGGAGCGCGCTCGACGCGGACGGCCACGAGGAACGCCTGCAGGCGCTGCACAAGCACGAACGCGAAACGGGCTTCGACCTGCTGCGCGAGCCGCCCTTCCATCTGCGGCTGATCCGCCTGGGCGAGGCGCGCTACTGGTTCATGATGAGCAACCATCACATTCTCATCGACGCCTGGTGCCGCGGCCTGCTGATGAGCGACTTCCTGGAGATCTACGCCGCCCTCGGCGAGGGCCGCGAGCCGCGGCTGCCGTCCGCGCCGCGCTACCGCGACTACATCGCCTGGCTGCAAAGCCAAGACTTCGAAGCGGCACGCAACTGGTGGCGCGACAACCTGCGCGGCTTCGAGCGGCCGACCGCCATCCCCGGCGACCGTCCGCTGCTGCGCGAACACACCGGCGGCATGCAGGTCGGCGACTGCCTGACGCGGCTGGAGGCCGCCGACGGCGCACGTCTGCGCGAACTCGCCCAGCGCCACCAACTGACCGTCAACACCTTCGCCCAGGCGGCCTGGGCGCTGGTCCTGCACCGCTATAGCGGCGAACGCGACCTGACCTTCGGCGTCACCGTAGCCGGGCGGCCGGTGAGCATGCCGGCGCTGCAGGGTACCGTCGGCCTGTTCATCAACAGCATCCCGCTGCGCCTGCGCCTGCCGGCGCCGGGCGAGCGCCGCGCGGTGCGCGACTGGCTGCGCGAACTGCTGGAGCGCAACCTGGAACTGCGCGAGTACGAATACCTGTCGCTGGTGGATATCCAGGAATGTAGCGAACTGCCCAAGGGCCAGCCGCTGTTCGACAGCCTGTTCGTGTTCGAGAACGCGCCGGTGGACAGCGCGGTGCTGGACCGCGCCCAGGGCCTCAAGGCGCGTTCCGAGTCCGGGCGCACCCACACCAACTTCCCGCTCACCGTGGTCTGCTACCCGGGCGACGACCTGGGCCTGCACCTGTCCTACGACCGGCGCTATTTCGAGGCGGCAACCATCGAGCGTTTGCTCGGCGACTTCAAGCGCCTGCTGCTGGCCCTGGCCGACGGCATCCATGGCGACCTGTCCGACTTGCCGCTGCTGGACCACGGCGAGCGCGAATTCCTGACCGAGGGCTGCAACCGCAGCGAGCGCGACTACCCGCTGGAGCAGGGCTACGCGCGGCTGTTCGAGGCGCGGGTGGCGACGCATCCCGAGCGGATCGTCGCGCGTTGTCAGGACGCACAGTGGAACTACGCCGGGCTGAACGCGCGCGCCAACCGCCTGGGCCACGCCCTGCGCGCGGCCAACGTGGGAGTCGACCAGCCGGTGGCGCTGCTCGCCGAGCGCGGCCTCGATCTGCTCGGCATGATGATCGGAACCTTCAAGGCCGGCGCCGGCTACCTGCCGCTCGACCCGGGCCATCCTGCCCAGCGCCTGACCCGCATCCTCGAACTCGGCCGCGTGCCGCTGTTGGTCTGCTCGGCGGAGTGCCGCGCGCAGGCCGTCGAGCTGCTGGAAGCGCTGGCCGGCCAGGGCCGTCCGCGCCTGCTGGTGTGGGACGAGGTGCAGGCGGGCGACTGGTCGACGGCGAACCCCGGCGTCTACAGCGGTCCGGACAGCCTCGCCTACGTGATCTACACCTCCGGCTCCACCGGACTGCCCAAGGGGGTGATGGTCGAGCAGGCCGGGATGCTCAACAACCAGCTGTCCAAGGTGCCCTACCTGGGCCTGGACGAAGCCGATGCGATCGCCCAGACCGCCTCGCAGAGCTTCGACATCTCGGTCTGGCAGTTCCTCGCCGCGCCGCTGTTCGGCGGCCGGGTGGAGATAGTGCCGAACGCCATCGCTCACGATCCGGGCGCCCTGCTGGCCCTGGCGCGCGAGCGCGGCGTCACGGTATTGGAAAGCGTGCCCTCGCTGATCCAGGGCATGCTCGCCGAGGAGCGGGACGGGCTCGGCGCGCTGCGCTGGCTGCTGCCCACCGGCGAGGCCATGCCGCCGGAACTGGCCCGCCAGTGGCTGCGGCGTTATCCGCAAGTGGGCTTGGTCAACGCCTACGGACCAGCGGAATGCTCGGACGACGTGGCGCTGTTTCGCGTCGACATGGAGGCCACCGCCGGCAGCTACTTGCCGATCGGCAGCCCCACCGACAACAACCGCCTGTACCTGCTCGACGAGTCGCTGGAACTGGTGCCGGCCGGCGCGACGGGCGAGCTGTGCATCGCCGGCACCGGTGTCGGCCGTGGCTACGTGGGCGATCCGCTGCGCACTGCGCTGGCCTTCCTGCCCAACCCCTTCGCCCGCGAGCCCGGCGAGCGCCTGTACCGCAGCGGCGACTTGGCGCGGCGGCGCGTCGACGGCTTGCTGGAGTACGTCGGGCGCATCGACCACCAGGTGAAGATCCGCGGCTTCCGCATCGAGCTGGGCGAGATCGAGGCGCGCCTGCACGAACAGGCGGAAGTCCGCGAGGCCGCCGTGGCGGTGCAGGAGGGGCCGAACGGCAAGTACTTGGTCGGCTACCTGGTGCCCGCCGACATGGAGCTGGCGGAGGTTTCCCCGGCCACCGCGCCGCTGCTGCACGGCGAACTGTTCGAGCACGTCAAGCAGCGTCTGCGCGCCGAGCTGCCGGACTACATGGTGCCGGCGCACTGGCTGCTGCTGGAGGGCCTACCGCGCAACGCCAACGGCAAGCTGGACCGCAAGGCGCTGCCGGAACTGGAGATCGGCCAATCGCGCGGGCAGGCCTATCAGGCGCCGCGCAACGATCTGGAACGGACCCTGGCGACGATCTGGGCAGAGCTGCTCAAGGTGGAGCGGGTCGGCGTGCACGACAACTTTTTCGAACTGGGCGGGCACTCCCTGCTGGCCACCCAGATCGCCTCGCGGGTGCAGAAGGCACTGCAGCGCAACGTGCCGCTGCGGGCGATGTTCGAGTGCAGCACGGTAGGCGAACTGGCCGCCTACATCGAATCGCTGGAGGGCTCGGCCCTCACCGAACAGAAGGCCAGCCGCCTCGACGACCTGATGTCGCGGCTGGAGGCGCTGTGATGCACGACCAATTCTTGCCACGGAGAACGGAACCATGAACATCGCGGTAGCGGACATCGAAACGGCGACGGACGAGCCGCCGCTCTATCAACTGGACGACAACCCGCTGCTGGCCCGCCAAGCCCGCCAGGAGTCCAACGCGCGCAGTTACCCGCGGCGGATTCCCTTGGCGCTCAAGCGCGCCCGCGGCATCCATGTGGAAGACGTCGAGGGGCGGGTGTTCATCGACTGCCTGGCCGGCGCCGGCACCCTGGCGCTCGGCCACAATCATCCGGTGGTGGTTGAGGCGATCCGCCAGGTACTGGCCGACGAATTGCCGCTGCACACCCTGGATCTCACCACACCGGTCAAGGACCGCTTCGTCCAGGACCTGTTCGGCGCATTGCCGGCGGAGTTCGCCCGGCAGGCGAAAATCCAGTTCTGCGGCCCGACCGGCACCGACGCGGTGGAGGCGGCCCTAAAACTGGTGCGCACCGCCACCGGGCGCAGTACCGTGCTGGCCTTCCAGGGCGGCTACCACGGCATGAGCCAGGGCGCACTGAGCCTGATGGGCAACCTCAAGGCCAAGACTCCGCTGGGCGCGCTGCTCACCCAGGGCGTGCAGTTCTTGCCGTTCCCCTACGACTACCGCTGTCCGTTCGGGCTGGGCGGCGAGCAGGGCGTGGAGGTGGGTCTGCGCTATATCGCCAACCTGCTGAGCGATCCCGAAGGTGGCGTGCAGCCGCCGGCGGCGGTGATCGTCGAAGCCGTGCAGGGCGAGGCGGGCGCCATCCCGGCGGCCGACACCTGGCTGCGCGGCCTGCGCGAGATCACCGCGCGAGCGGGTATTCCGCTGATCCTTGACGAAATCCAGAGCGGCTTCGCCCGCACCGGACGGATGTTCGCCTTCGAGCACGCGCAGATCGTGCCGGACGTGGTGGTGCTGTCCAAGGCCATCGGCGGCAGCCTGCCGCTGTCGGTGGTGGTCTACCGCGACGAACTGGACAAGTGGCAGCCCGGTGCCCACGCCGGCACCTTCCGCGGCAACCAGATGGCCATGGCCGCCGGCTCGGCGGTGATCCGCCATATCCAGGAACATGACCTGGCACGGCATGCCGAGCAGGTCGGCGAGCACCTGCGCGGGCTGTTGCAGGCGCTGCAGCGGACCTATCCGCAACTGGGCGATGTGCGCGGGCGCGGTTTGATGCTCGGCGTGGAGATCGTCGAGCCGGACGGCGAGCCGGACGCCCTCGGCCACCCGCCGCTGGACCCGGCGCTGGCCTCGGCGATCCAGCGCGAGTGCCTGAAACGCGGACTGATCCTGGAGCTGGGCGGCCGCCACGGCAGCGTGGTGCGCTTCCTGCCGCCCCTGATCATCCGCCACGAGGAAGTCGAGCAGGTGGCCGGCATCTTCGCCAGGGCGGTGTCGGCGGCGGTTTCCGCCGGCTAATTTCCCGACGCGCCCACACGTTTATCCGTACGAGCCCCAAGGGCAAGCCGACTCAACCAGCACAGAGGAACACGCCATGATTTCTGTTTTCGATCGCGAGGACATCGTTTTCCAGGTCGTCGTCAACCATGAGGAGCAGTACTCCATCTGGCCGGACTACAAGGAAATCCCCAAGGGTTGGCGCAAGGCGGGCAAGAGCGGCTTCAAGAAGGAATGCCTGGCCTACATCGAGGAGGTGTGGACCGACATGCGTCCCCTGAGCCTGCGCAAGAAGATGGAAGAAATGGCCAAGGAGCGCGAAGGCGCCACCGCGAACTGAGGCCGCCGACCGTGCCGAGACTGAACCTGTTCTGCCTGCCGTATTCCGGTGCCAGCGCCATGGTCTACAGCCGCTGGCGGCGCGGCCTGCCGGACTGGCTGCAGGTGCAGCCGGTGGAACTGCCGGGACGCGGCGCGCGTCTCGGCGAACCGCTGCAGACCGACATGCACGCCCTGGCCAGGCAACTGGCCGGGGAATTGGCCCCACGCCTGGAACAGCCCTACGCGCTGTTCGGGCACAGCCTCGGCGCCCTGCTGGCCTTCGAGATCGCCCACGCCCTGGGCGATCTGGCCAGCCCGCCGCCACTGGCGCTGTTCGCCTCCGGCACGGCGGCGCCCACGCGTCGGGAAGAGTACGAGAAGGATTATTCGCAGCCCAAGACGGACAAAGAACTGATCGCCGAGCTGCGCGACCTGCAGGGCACCCCTGAGGAAGTCCTCGACAACGAGGAACTGATGAGCCTGACCCTGCCGGTCCTGCGCGCCGATTTCCTGATGTGCGGCCGCTACCTATACCGGCCGCGACCGCTCCTGGAACTGCCGATCCATGTGCTCGGCGGCAAGGAAGACCGGAGCAGCATGGAGCAGTTGCTGGCCTGGCAGGAGGAAACCGCCGTCGGCTTCTCGCTGGACATGGTCGCGGGCGGGCATTTCTTCATTCACGAGCATGAAAGCCGGGTCCTGAAGCTGATCAGGAACAACCTGAGCGTTCATCTGCGTCGTGTTCAACCCTGTTCCGCTGTTGGGGCGGACGCCTGAGGTACACAAGCATGAGCGAATTGTCGCGCTTCGATATCCATCCGCTGCAGGCGGGAAAGGGCGATCTGCCGATGCTCGTGCAAGCGCCGGAGCCGGGAGTGAATCTGCTGGAGGCATTCGCCGAACTGAAACCCCTGGTCGACAGGTATCTGCTCGGCTGCGGAGGTATCCTGTTCCGCGGTTTCCAGGTCGCTGGCATCGAGGACTTCCGGGAGTTCGCGGCCGCCTTCGGTCATCCGCTGCTGCGCTACGAATTCGGCTCCACTCCGCGAACCAATGTCGCGAGCGGGATCTACACCTCCACGGAATACCCTGCCCACCAGGCCATCCCGTTGCACAACGAGCAGGCCTACACGCTCGAGTGGCCGCTGAAAATCTGGTTTTACAGCGTGATTCCGGCGGAAACCGGCGGCGAGACGCCGATCGCCGACAGCCGGAAAATCTACCGGCGGGTACCGCCACGTATCCGCGAGCGTTTCGTGGAGAAAAAGCTGATGTACGTGCGCAACTATGGCAACGGCCTGGACGTAGCCTGGGAGCAGGTGTTCAACACGGACGATCGCCAGGCCGTCGAGTCGTACTGCCGCGCCCATGCGATCCAATGCGAGTGGAAGGACGACGGCGAACTTCGAACCCGTCAGATCTGCCAGGCCGTGGCCTGTCATCCCGTGACGAAGGACATGGTCTGGTTCAACCAGGCCCACCTGTTCCACGTCTCCAACCTGCCATGGGAAGTGCGCGAGAGCCTCCTGGAGGTCGTGGACGAGGAAGATCTGCCACGCAACGTCTACTACGGCGATGGATCGCCGATCGAAGATGGCCTGCTCGACGAGATACGCGGCGTGCTGAACGAGTGCACCATCAGCTTCCCCTGGCTGCAGGACGACGTGATGATGCTCGACAACATGCTGGCCGCCCATGCGCGCTCACCCTTCACCGGTAAGCGCAAGGTCGTGGTGGCGATGGCCGAGGGGTATTCGGAAGAGTTGCCATGATTCCGGCAGGCCTCGGCCTGCCTTGGCAAAAGCATCGCGCCTGATGGTCCCTGGGCAGTCGCGCTGCGGGCCTTCTATCCCTGTACACGGCCAAAACAGAGCCACGCCAAGCCAGCCAACTCAAGAATCTGGATATAGCTTTCACAAGCTCCCTGAGCCGCCCACGTGGAGAGAATCGACTCCACCTGCCTCAGCACCACCAGCCTCCTCCAGGCTGCTCTTGACGCCAACCGCTCAGATACGACGTAGCAATGCACTCCGCACTCGCTCAGCAGGATTTTGTTGTTCTCGTGGACAAAAGTCTTCGGTATTACCCAGTCGCCATGGCCGTACATGGGGAGTGCATGTGATCATCGTGATGATGTGCAGGACATACAGCTTGTTTGCGGCTTTCACGGCGTGGGTTGAGAAGTTCAGTGAAGCAGGACTCGAGGTAGAGTATTTTCCAGGGGGACATTGATTGAAACGAAGACTTTACATTGAGCATCCTGTCTCAATAAAGAAAGTACCGTTCCCGGTCTTCCGAGGCTTTATGCCTCTGTTTGGTACAACATGCTCTTTACAGCGTAACCGCAAAGCCGAACGCTTTATCCCTGCGAGCTCATATAAACAGGTTGTGCTCGGAGCCATGAAGAGTCCGAGCAGAGATCCGTCTGCTTCCCGCAACTGTATCGATACAACTGACGCAGAGCGAATGCCACTCTCGATTGCAACCCGCTGATCGACTGTTTTGCACTTTCTCTCACTGCACCATGTATGACTCTACACAGCTAGCTGGCCGATTCGAGCAGACCTCCGAGTGCCTTGAGCGGACGGATCGAACGTTGGACTGTCTGGTTATGCTTGCCGACAGCGTTGTAAAGCGAGCAGGCGATCTCTTCGGCACGAACCGGCAGTACAGAGAGCAGGGTATCGCTCAGACCGTGACTCGACTCGCAAACGCCTTGCATGAACACGGCCGGCTTGAAAGTCTCGTGAGTTACTAGGCGATAGTCGCGGCCAACCCGGTAACCGTCCAAATACTCCTCGATCGAAGCGAGCAGTTGACGATGCTCTCGACGTTCGTAACCGGTGGCCAGAATCAGCGCATCGTAATCGCAGGTTTCGATCTCTCCGCTGGCGATATTACGCAGAGTCAGGGCGATATGACCTTCGTTGGCCAGCACCTTTTCCACCGTGCGCAGACAACGGAAGGCGTGACGCTGTTGGCCGGATACCTTTTGCCGGTAGAAGATGCCATAGATACGCTCGATCAGATCGAGATCCACCACCGAGTAGTTGGTGTTGTGGTATTCATCGATCAGTCGCTGGCGATCACCCTCCGGCTGGTTGAACATCAGTTCGGTGAAGGCCGGCGAAAAGATCTCGTTGACGAAGGGGCTGTCGTCGGCGGGCTTGAGTGCCGAGCCGCGCAGGATCATGTCCACCTGCACGGACGGGAAGCTGTCGTTGAGATCGATGAAGGCTTCCGCAGCACTTTGCCCACCACCGACGATCGCAATTCGCATGGGTTTACCCGACACGCACGGCTGTTTGGATATCCACTCCAGATACTGTGCGTGGTGACAGACCCTGGCATCATTTTTCAGACTGTCGAACACCTCGGGAACCTTCGGCGTGCCACCGACGCTCACCACCAGCGAGCGGGTGTGGCGGGTCGTTTCGCGGCCATCGACGGTACGGGAAATCACTTTCAAGCTTTCTACCAATCGCTGGCTGTTACGCTGAGGCTCGATGCCGATCACCTGCTCGCCATAACGGCACTGGCTGGCGAAATGCCCTGCGACCCAGCGCAGGTAGTCGTCAAACTCCATCCGGCATGGATAGAAGGTGCCCAGATTGATGAAATCCACCAGTCGGCCGTGATGGTGCAGATAGTTGACGAAGGAGTAGCGGCTGGTCGGATTGCGCAGCGACACCAGGTCCTTGAGGAAGGAAATCTGCAGCTCGCTCTGGGTCACCAGCGTATTGCCATGCCAGCGGTAATCCTCTTGCTTGTCCAGGTACAGACTTTTCAGGGGACCATGCTGGCTGGCCATTTCCTCGAGGGCTATCGCCAGCGCAATGTTCGAGGGGCCGAAGCCGACGCCGATTATGTCGTAGATTTCAGTGGATGAAAGTCCCGGGGTCATATGCATGTCCTTCCTCTATGGATGGGCTCGAATATCGAGCGTACGGCCTGCTGGGTGCCATTAGGGTGGGCAGGTATTCAGAAGACGGGGGGAAGTGTTGGAAATTTAGTTACTGTTTTTCAGGGGCAGAGGAAGGGGCGGCAATACTTCATTTTGTCGACAATATGCTTTTCCACCATCGGCATTGAAAACGCCCAGGCGTCTGGTGATCCCAGGGCAAACCAAGCTTTTCACCTTGCACAGAGAAGACGCGTTATGCCAGCTCTCCGTACACCGTGCTTCAGCTTTATATGGAGCACCTCGCCCTAACGCCGATCCAAAATCTGATACCTCAATCATTCGGCGAGAGCGGTTTACTTGAAGTGGCAGCGAGTTACTGCGGGCCAAAGGGGCGCAATGCGGATGGGCAGGATAGCGACGTCCGTGTCGGTGCTGGGCATACCGCAGCAGAGCTGATCATGGTTATTTTAGTTTCTCCAAGCCCGCCGAACATGAGGCTGACCTTGCTGATCGGTATAGCCACGGCAATCCGTTAAATCAAATCTTTGTCTGTTCGTTCTTGTTGGTACGGCCAGTCCTTCGGGATGCGCCATGCCATTGGTAAGGACGGACCTTATGAACGCCGAAGACGCACAGAAACTTGCCCGCCGCTTCATCGAATTGCCACAGGAAAAACGCCGTCTATTTCTGCGAGGCTTATGGGAGGAGGGAGTTGACTTCTCGCTGTTTCCAATACCGGCAGACGTGGGTATCCCCGAACGTCAAGGTCTGTCCTATGCCCAACAACGCATGTGGTTTCTCTGGCAACTGGATCCGCAAAGTCCCGCCTACAATTTGCCAATGGCTGTTCGTCTGGAGGGTGAACTGGAGCGAGTTGCGCTGCAGGATGCTTTCGACGCTCTAGTGACACGTCATGAAACCTTGCGAACCCGCTTTCGCCAGCAGGATAGCGGTATTCGCCAAGAGGTGCTGGAACCATTGTCGGTCACCATCGGCTTCGAAGATCTGACGGCGCTGCTATCTGCCAAGCAGAATGAACGGGTTAGTAAACTGGCCGAAGTAGAGGCTATGGCACCTTTCGACTTGGCTAAGGCGCCGTTGCTGCGGGTGCGCCTACTGAAACTGTCGGACTCGGAACATGTGTTGTTGCTCACCCTGCATCACATCGTTGCCGATGGTTGGTCGCTGAATCTGCTAGTCGACGAGTTCGTCCACCTCTACGACGCGGCTTGTACCGGTAGGCAGGCTGAACTGCCGGCGTTACCGATTCAGTATCGCGACTATGCTTTATGGCAGCGCAGTTGGCTGGAAGCCGGCGAACGAGAACGGCAACTGATCTACTGGCGCGACAAACTGGGAGACGAGCACACATCGCTGGAGTTGCCCACTGATCGCCCTCGTCCAGCAGTTCCCAGTTACCGGGGGGGCCGTCATGAGTTCCAGATCGAGCCATGGCTCTCCGACCAACTGCGGGCATTGGCCAAGCGCCATAATGTTACTTTATTCATAGTCTTGCTGGCTGCCTTCAAGCTGCTGATGCAACGCTACAGCGGACAATCCGTTATCCGCATCGGCTCCCCCATTGCCAACCGTCATTGCTCGGAAGTAGAGGGGTTGATCGGTTGTTTTATCAACACCCAGGTTCTGCATACGGAGATCGATCCGCTGATCGATGTCGGCGAACTGTTACGGCGGGTCAAGGAAACTGTACTAGGTGCACAGGTGCATCAGGATCTGCCGTTCGAGCAGTTGGTGGAAGCCTTGGGAGTGAAACGCAACTTGGGCTTGACACCGTTGTTCCAAGTTCTATTCAACCATCAGAACAATGTACTAGATATAGATTTAGGCACGACCAACGGATTGACGATCAAGCCACTACAGCGCGAACAACAGATCGCTCAATTCGAGCTGGCACTTGATACGTACGACTCTCAGCAGGGACTTTCGGCCAGCTTGACCTATGCCATCGACCTGTTCGACGAACGGACTATCGAACGGCTTGCCCGGCACTGGTTGAACCTGCTGACCGGCATCGTCCGCCAGCCGGAACGGCGCATCGGCGAACTGCCGCTGCTGACCCCAGAGGAATACCACCAGATCGTCCACGACTGGAACCGGACCGAGGCCCGCTACCCGAGTGAGCGCGGCGTACACCAGTTGATCGAGGAGCAGGTGGCGAGGACCCCGGAGGCGGTGGCCCTGGTGTTCGGCGAGCAGGAAATGAGCTACAGGGAACTGAACCGCAGGGCCAACCGCCTGGCATACCGGCTGATCGAACTGGGCGTGGGCCCGGATGTGCTAGTGGGCATCGCAGTGGAGCGGGGCGTCGAGATGGTGGTGGGCCTGCTAGCAATCCTCAAGGCTGGTGGAGCCTATGTGCCGCTGGACCCGGAGTACCCGCGGGAGCGGCTGGCCTACATGATCGGGGACAGTGGTATCGGCTTGCTACTGACCCAGCAGCACCTGCAGGACCGGCTGCCGCCGGCCGAGGGGGTGCAGAGCCTGTTCCTGGAGCCGGGCGACGACTGGCTGGAGGACTATCCGCAGGAAAACCCGGCCAACCGGACAGCGCCGCAGAACCTGACCTATGTGATCTACACCTCTGGATCGACCGGCAGGCCGAAAGGGGCGGGCAATACGCATACGGCCTTGATCAACCGCCTGTACTGGATGCAGAAAGCCTACCGGCTCGATACAACGGATACGGTCCTGCAAAAGACGCCGTTCAGCTTCGACGTTTCGGTATGGGAGTTGTTCTGGCCGCTATTGAATGGGGCGCGGTTGGCGATCGCACGGCCCGGTGAGCACCGCGATCCGGAGCGCCTGATCGACACGATCGAGCGTCATGGGGTAACGACCCTGCATTTTGTGCCCTCGATGCTCCAGGCTTTCATCTCCGTCGGACACATCGAAGGCTGCCGGAGCATCCGCCGGCTCGTGTGCAGTGGCGAGGCACTCCCGGCGGAGCTTGCTCGCAAGACCCTGGAAAGAATGCCCACGGTTGGCCTGTTCAATCTGTATGGTCCGACCGAAGCGGCTATCGATGTGACCCATTGGCCTTGTGATCATGTCGATCCCAAGGGCGTGCCGATCGGCCAGCCGATCGATAACCTGAAGACCCATATACTGGAGGAGAGCCTTCATCCAGTAGCACCGCGTTGTTGCGGCGAGCTGTATCTGGGGGGAATAGGGCTTGCCCGTGGCTACCACAACCGCCCGGGCCTGACCGCCGAACGCTTCGTCCCCGACCCGTTCGACGACAGCGAGCAGGGCGGCGGGCGCCTGTACCGTACCGGCGACCTGGCCCGCTACCGGGCCGATGGGGTGATCGAGTACGTAGGCCGCATCGATCACCAGGTGAAGATCCGCGGCTTCCGCATCGAGCTGGGCGAGATCGAGGCCCGGCTCCAGCAGCACGGAGCCGTGCGCGAGTCGGTGGTGATCGACGTCGACGGGCCGAACGGCAAGCAACTGGCCGCCTACCTGGTGCCCGATGACCCGGCGATGCTGGACGGCGACGAACGCCAAACCGGCCTGCGCAGCGAATTGAAGGCGCATCTCCGGGCAATGCTGCCGGACTACATGGTGCCGGCGCACTTGGTGTTCCTCGAACGCCTGCCGCTGACCCCCAATGGCAAGCTGGACCGCAAGGCGCTGCCGCGTCCGGACGCCAGCCTGCTGCAGCGGACCTACGTGGCCCCAGCGAGCGAACTGGAACAACGGATCGCGGCGATCTGGGCCGAGGTGCTCAAGGTCGAGCGGGTAGGGCTCACCGACAACTTCTTCGAACTGGGCGGCCACTCCCTATTGGCCACCCAGGTGATTTCCCGGGTACGCCAGAGCCTGGACATCGAGCTGCCCCTGCGCGCCCTGTTCGAAGCGCAGGACCTGGCCGGTTTCGCCGAGCGGGTCGGCCAGGGCCAGGCCAGCCGGGCGCCCGCCCTCGAAAAGGCTGACCGCGACCAGCCCCTGGTCGCCTCCTACGCCCAGCAACGCCAGTGGTTCCTCTGGCAACTGGAGCCCGGGAGCGCCGCCTATCACATCCCGGCGGCGCTACGCCTGAAGGGCGCCCTGGACATCGAGGCCCTGCGGCACAGCTTCGAGGCCCTGATCCGGCGCCACGAGTCCCTGCGCACCACTTTCCGCCAGGACGGCGAGCGGACGCTCCAGGTCATCCACCCCAACGGCAGCCTCTGGTTCGAGCAGGAGCCGCTGCCGGCGGATGCCGCCACCGGCCTGGACGAGCGGCTCCGGGTTCAGGTGGAAGCCGAGGTCCAACGCCTGTTTGACCTGGAGCGGGGCCCGCTGCTGCGGGTGAAGCTGCTGCGCCTGGGCGAGGACGATCATGTTCTGATCCTGACCCTGCACCACATCGTCTCGGACGGCTGGTCCACCCCGATCATGGTGGACGAACTGGTCCGCCTCTATGAGGGCTACAGCCAGGGACACGAAGTGACGTTGCCGGAGCTGCCAATCCAGTACGCCGACTACGCCCTCTGGCAGCGCCAGTGGATGGAGGCCGGCGAACAGGACCGGCAACTGGCCTACTGGACCGCGCAACTGGGCGGCGAACAGCCGGTGCTGGAGTTACCCGGCGACCGGCCGCGCCCGGCCGTGCAGACCTATGCCGGAACCCGGCTGGCCGTCGAACTCGACGGCGAACTGGCCCGCTCCCTGCGGGAACTGGCCCGGCGGGAGGGGGTGACCCTGTTCATGCTGTTGCTGGCCAGCTTCCAGAGCCTGCTGCACCGCTACAGCGGGCAGGACGACATCCGGGTGGGCGTGCCGATCGCCAACCGCACCCGGGCGGAAACGGAAGGGCTGATCGGCTTCTTCGTCAACACCCAGGTGCTGAAGGCCGAATTCGAGCTGCACACCACCTTCGTCGAGCTGCTGCGCCAGGTGAAACGGACCGCCCTGGAGGCCCAGGCGCACCAGGACCTGCCGTTCGAGCAACTGGTCGAGGCCCTGCAGCCGGAGCGCAGCCTGAGCCACAGCCCGTTGTTCCAGGTGATGTACAACCACCAGACGGCGGTGCAGGGCGAGGCGCGAAGCCTGCCGGGGCTCACTGTGGAAAGGCTGGCATGGGAGAACCGTACCACCCAGTTCGATCTGACGCTGGACAGCTACGAAAGCGCGGACAGCCTGGGCGCCTCGCTGACCTATGCCACCGACCTGTTCGACGAACGGACTATCGAACGGCTTGCCCGGCACTGGTTGAACCTGCTGACCGGCATCGTCCGCCAGCCGGAACGGCGCATCGGCGAACTGCCGCTGCTGACCCCAGAGGAATACCACCAGATCGTCCACGACTGGAACCGGACCGAGGCCCGCTACCCGAGCGAGCGCGGCGTACACCAGTTGATCGAGGAGCAGGTGGCGAGGACCCCGGAGGCGGTGGCCCTGGTGTTCGGCGAGCAGGAAATGAGCTACAGGGAACTGAACCGCAGGGCCAACCGCCTGGCATACCGGCTGATCGAACTGGGCGTGGGCCCGGATGTGCTAGTGGGCATCGCAGTGGAGCGGGGCGTCGAGATGGTGGTGGGCCTGCTAGCAATCCTCAAGGCTGGTGGAGCCTATGTGCCGCTGGACCCGGAGTACCCGCGGGAGCGGCTGGCCTACATGATCGGGGACAGTGGTATCGGCTTGCTACTGACCCAGCGGCACCTGCAGGACCGGCTGCCGCCGGCCGAGGGGGTGCAAAGCCTGTTCCTGGAGCCGGGCGACGACTGGCTGGAGAACTATGCGCAGGAAAACCCGGCCAACCGGACAGCGCCGCAGAACCTGACCTATGTGATCTACACCTCTGGATCGACCGGCAGGCCGAAAGGGGCGGGCAATACGCATACGGCCTTGATCAACCGCCTGTACTGGATGCAGAAAGCCTACCGGCTCGATACAACGGATACGGTCCTGCAAAAGACGCCGTTCAGCTTCGACGTTTCGGTATGGGAGTTGTTCTGGCCGCTATTGAATGGGGCGCGGTTGGCGATCGCACGGCCCGGTGAGCACCGCGATCCGGAGCGCCTGATCGACACGATCGAGCGTCATGGGGTAACGACCCTGCATTTTGTGCCCTCGATGCTCCAGGCTTTCATCTCCGTCGGACACATCGAAGGCTGCCGGAGCATCCGCCGGCTCGTGTGCAGTGGCGAGGCACTCCCGGCGGAGCTTGCTCGCAAGACCCTGGAAAGAATGCCCACGGTTGGCCTGTTCAATCTGTATGGTCCGACCGAAGCGGCTATCGATGTGACCCATTGGCCTTGTGATCATGTCGATCCCAAGGGCGTGCCGATCGGCCAGCCGATCGATAACCTGAAGACCCATATACTGGAGGAGAGCCTTCATCCAGTAGCACCGCGTTGTTGCGGCGAGCTGTATCTGGGGGGAATAGGGCTTGCCCGTGGCTACCACAACCGCCCGGGCCTGACCGCCGAACGCTTCGTCCCCGACCCGTTCGACGACAGCGAGCAGGGCGGCGGGCGCCTGTACCGTACCGGCGACCTGGCCCGCTACCGGGCCGATGGGGTGATCGAGTACGTAGGCCGCATCGATCACCAGGTGAAGATCCGCGGCTTCCGCATCGAGCTGGGCGAGATCGAGGCCCGGCTCCAGCAGCACGGAGCCGTGCGCGAAGCGGTGGTAATCGACATCGACGGGCTGGGCGGCAAGCAACTGGCCGCCTACCTAGTGCCCGACGCCCCGGCGATGCTGGACGGCGACGAACGCCAAACCGGCCTGCGCGGCGAACTGAAGGAGTACCTCAGGGCAATGCTGCCGGACTACATGGTGCCGGCGCACTTGGTGTTCCTCGAACGCCTGCCGCTGACCCCCAACGGCAAGCTGGACCGCAAGGCGCTGCCGCGTCCGGACGCCAGCCTGCTGCAGCGGACCTACGTGGCCCCGGCGAGCGAACTGGAACAACGGATCGCGGCGATCTGGGCCGAGGTGCTCAAGGTCGAGCAGGTGGGCCTGACCGACAACTTCTTCGAGCTGGGCGGCGACTCCATCGTCTCGATCCAGGTGGTCAGCCGGGCGCGCCAGGCCGGCATCGCCTTCACGCCCAAGGACCTGTTCCAGCATCAGACTGTTCAGGGGTTGGCCACGGTGACCCTGCGCACGGGAGGTTTGTGCATCGACCAGGGGGCGGTTACCGGTACGATGCCCCTGACCGCGATTCAGCGCATGTTTTTCGAGGAGGAAATCCCCGACCGTCACCACTGGAACCAGTCGGTATTGTTCGAGCCGAACGAGCGGCTCGTCGTCGAGCCTCTGGAGGCGGCCCTCCAGAGGGTGGTCGAGCACCACGATGCACTACGCTTGCGTTTCATCCAGCAAGAGGGGCAATGGAGCGCCGGTTTCCGGGATAGGGAGGAAGCAGAACTGCTATGGCAGAGCCCGGTATCCGATATCGGTGAACTGGAGGCTGTCTGCAACGAGGCCCAGGCCAGCCTGGACCTGGAACATGGGCCGTTGTTGCGAGCGGTACTGGCCAGCTTGCCGGACGGCCGGCAGCGTTTGTTGCTGGTCATCCACCACTTGGTGGTGGACGGGATCTCGTGGCGGGTGCTGCTGGACGATCTGCAGACCGCCTACCGGCAAGCCGTCCAGGGCCAACCACCGCGCCTGCCGGCCAAGAGCAGTTCGTTCAAGGCCTGGTCCGAGCGGCTGGAGCAGTACGCGGCGGAAGCGACCCTCGTCGAGGAACTGGGCTACTGGCAACGGCAGTTGCAAGAAGCTACCGATGAACTGCCCTGCGGCTATCCGCAAGGCGGTCATCAACGGAAACAGGCAGCTTTCGCGACCACCCATCTGGACCGTGACTGGACACGCCGCCTGCTGCAGGCGGCGCCGGCCGCCTACCGCACCCAGGTCAACGACCTGCTGCTGACCGCCCTGGCCCGGGTGATCTGCCGCTGGAGCGGCCAGGCTTCCACCCTGGTCAGGCTGGAAGGCCACGGCCGGGAGGACCTGTTCGACGATCTCGACATTACCCGGACGGTGGGCTGGTTCACCAGCCTGTTCCCGGTGAAGCTGACGCCCCAGAGCGAAATCGCCGACTCGATCAAGACCGTCAAGGAACAGTTGCGCGCTGTGCCGAACAAGGGCATCGGCTACGGCCTGCTGCGCTATCTGGGCTCGGAAACCACCAGGCAAACACTGCAATGCCTGCCCCACGGCGAAATCGTCTTTAACTACCTGGGCCAGTTCGACCAGAGCTTCGAGGCCGAGGCGGCCTTGTTCGCCCCTGCCGGAGAAGGCAGTGGCCAGGGGCGAAGCGAAGCAGCGCCACTGGACGCTCTCCTCAGCCTCGACGGCCAGGTCTACGGCGGTGAACTGAAGCTGACCTGGACCTTCAGCCGGGAACGCTTCGCCGAGGCGACGATCCAGCGCCTGGCCGACGCCTACGCCCGGGAACTCGAGGCCCTGATCGAGCACTGTGCGGATGAGCACAATCGCGGCGTGACGCCCTCGGACGTCCCGCTGGCCGGCTTGAGCCAGGAGCAACTGGATGCGCTGCCAGTACCCGCAGGGGAAATCGAGGATATCTACCCGCTGTCGCCGATGCAGCAGGGCATGCTGTTCCACAGCCTGCTGGAGCACGAGGCCGGCCACTACATCAACCAGATGCGGGTGGATGTGCAAGGGCTGGACGTCGCACGCTTCAGGGCCGCCTGGCAGGCGGTGGTCGACCGGCACGAGGTACTCAGGGCCAGCTTCGTCGAGGTGGACGGACGCCCGCTGCAGGTGATCCGCAGACGGATGTCGATGCCCTGTGTCGAACTGGACTGGCGTGGCCAGCCGCAACTGCAGGACAGCCTGGATACCTGGGCGCAGGCGGACCGGCAACGGGGCTTCGACCTGGAGCGCGAGCCGCTGCTGCGGCTGGCGGTGATCCGCACCGGGGAGAACCGCCACCACCTGATCTACACCAACCACCACATCCTGCTGGACGGCTGGAGCGGCTCGCAACTGCAGGGCGAGGTGCTGCAGGCCTATACGGGCAAACCCATCGGGCACCCGGGCCTGCGCTACCGCGACTACATCGCCTGGCTGGGCCGGCAGGACCGGGCCGCCAGCGAAGCCTTCTGGCGGGAGCAGCTCGGTTCCCTGGAAGAGCCGACCCGGCTGGCGGATTCGATCAGGCGGGCCGATGGCCGGGCGGGAGAAGGATATGGGGAGCATGTCCAGCTCCTCGACAGCCAGCAGACTCGTCATCTCAGTGAGTTCGCCCGGGCCCAGCGGGTGACGGTCAATACCCTGGTGCAGGCGGCCTGGCTGCTGCTGCTGCAGCGCTACGGCGGGCAGGCGACGGTGTGCTTCGGCGCCACCGTAGCGGGACGTCCGGCCGAGCTGCAGGGCGTGGAAGGGCAACTGGGCCTGTTCATCAACACCCTGCCGGTGATCGCCAGCCCCCGGGCGGAACAGCGCGTGGGCGAATGGCTCGACCAGGTCCAGGCGCAGAACCTGGGCCTGCGCGAACACGAGCACACGCCGCTGTACGAGATCCAGCGCTGGGCCGGGCTGGGCGGCGAGGCGCTGTTCGACAGCCTGCTGGTGTTCGAGAACTACCCGATCGCCGAGGCGCTGCAGCAGGGCGCGCCCGAGGGCCTGGCGTTCGACCGGGTGACCACCCAGGAACAGACCAACTACCCGCTGACCCTGGCCATCGGCCTGGGCGAGACACTGACGGTGCGCTACGGCTACGACCGCGGGCATTTCGACGCGGCGGGCATCGAGCGGATCGCCGGGCATTTCGCCCGGCTGCTGCAAGGCCTGGCCAGCGATGCCCAAGCCGCCATCGGCGAACTGCCGTTGCTGGCCCCGGAGGAATACCGGCGGATCGTCCACGATTGGAACCGGAGCGAGGCCCGCTACCCGAGCGAGCGCGGCGTGCACCAGTTGATCGAGGAGCAGGTGGGGAGGACCCCGGAGGCGGTGGCCCTGGTGTTTGGCGAACAGGAAATGAGCTACGGGGAGCTGAACGGGAGAGCCAACCGCCTGGCGCACCGGTTGGTCGAACTGGGCGTGGGTCCGGACGTGCCGGTGGGCATCGCGGTGGAGCGGGGCGTCGAGATGGTGGTGGGCTTGCTGGCGATCCTCAAGGCCGGTGGAGCCTATGTGCCGCTGGACCCGGAGTATCCGGAGGAGCGGCTGGCGTACATGATCGGGGACAGCGGCGTCGGCTTGCTACTGACCCAGCGGCACCTGCAGGACCGACTGCCGCCAGCCGACGGGGTGCAGAGCCTATTCCTGGAGCCGGGCGACGACTGGCTGGAGGACTATCCGCAAGAAAACCCGGTCAACCGGACAGCGCCGCAGAACCTGGCCTACGTGATCTACACCTCCGGCTCCACCGGCAGACCAAAGGGCGCGGCGGTGCGAATCGGCAGCTTCGTCAACCTGCTGCACTGGTACCGGGCCGCCTGCGAACTGACCGCGGACGACCGGGTGCTGCTGCTCAGCTCCTACAGCTTCGACCTGACCCAGAAGAACCTGTACGGCGTGCTGTGCGTGGGAGGGCAACTACACATCGCCCCGGCGGGCTACGACCCGGACAGCCATCGCCGGCAGATCGGAAAGCACCGGCTGAGCGTGCTCAACTGCGCCCCGGGTGCCTTCTACCCCCTGTTGCAGGGCGATCGCGCCGAACTGGCCAGCCTGAAACACGTCCTCCTGGGGGGCGAGGCCATCCAGCCGGGAGAACTGGCGGAGTGGCTGGAGTCGCCCCAGGCGGCGAACGTCTCGATCCACAACACCTACGGTCCGACCGAATGCACGGACGTGGTGATCGCCCGGGCGACGCCGGGAAGCGCGGTGCCGGGGCTGAGCGCCCTGCCGATCGGGCGGCCGCTGCCTGGGGTCAGCGCCTATGTCCTCGACGGCTCGGCCGGGCCGGTCGCCCTCGGGCAGGCGGGGGAACTGCATATCGGCGGGGACTGTGTGGGCGAGGGCTACTGGCATCGTCCGGGCCTGACCGCCGAACGCTTCGTCCCCGATCCGTTCGACGACAGCGCGCAGGGCGGCGGGCGCCTGTACCGCACCGGCGACCTGGCCCGCTACCGGGCCGACGGGGTGATCGAGTACCTGGGCCGTATCGACCACCAGGTGAAGATCCGCGGCTTGCGTATCGAACTGGGCGAGATCGAGGCCCGGCTGCAGCAGCACGGAGCCGTGCGCGAAGCGGTGGTAATCGACATCGACGGGCTGGGCGGCAAGCAACTGGCCGCCTACCTAGTGCCCGATGGCCCGGCGATGCTGGACGGCGACGAACGCCAAACCGGCCTGCGCGGCGAACTGAAGGAGTACCTCAGGGCAATGCTGCCGGACTACATGGTGCCGGCGCACTTGGTGTTCCTCGAACGCCTGCCGCTGACCCCCAACGGCAAGCTGGACCGCAAGGCGCTGCCGCGTCCGGACGCCAGCCTGCTGCAACAGGCCTACGTGGCCCCGGCGAGCGAACTGGAACAGCGGATCGCGGCGATCTGGGCCGAGGTGCTCAAGGTCGAGCGGGTAGGGCTCACCGACAACTTCTTCGAGCTGGGCGGCCACTCCCTGCTAGCTACCCAGGTGATTTCCCGGGTACGCCAGAGCCTGGACATCGAGCTGCCCCTGCGCACCCTATTCGAAGCGCAGGACCTGGCCGGTTTCGCCGGGCGAGTCGGCCAGGGCCAGGCCAGCCGGGCGCCCGCCCTCGAAAAGGCCGACCGCGATCAGCCCCTGGTCGCCTCCTACGCCCAGCAGCGGCAATGGTTCCTCTGGCAACTGGAGCCTGGGAGCGCCGCCTATCACATCCCGGCAGCGCTACGCCTGAAGGGCGCCCTGGACATCGAGGCCCTGCGGCACAGCTTCGAGGCCCTGATCCGACGCCACGAGTCCCTGCGCACCACCTTCCGCCAGGACGGCGAGCGGACGCTCCAGGTCATCCACCCCAACGGCAGCCTCTGGTTCGAGCAGGAGCCGCTGCCGGCGGATGCCGCCACCGGCCTGGACGAGCGGATCCGGGTTCAGGTGGAAGCCGAGGTCCAACGCCTGTTTGACCTGGAGCGGGGCCCGCTGCTGCGGGTGAAGCTGCTGCGCCTGGGCGAGGACGATCATGTTCTGATCCTGACCCTGCACCACATCGTCTCGGACGGCTGGTCCACCCCGATCATGGTGGACGAACTGGTCCGCCTCTATGAGGGCTACAGCCAGGGACACGAAGTGACGTTGCCGGAGCTGCCAATCCAGTACGCCGACTACGCCCTCTGGCAGCGCCAGTGGATGGAGGCCGGCGAACGGGACCGGCAACTGGCCTACTGGACCGCGCAACTGGGCGGCGAACAGCCGGTGCTGGAGTTACCCGGCGACCGGCCGCGCCCGGCCGTGCAGACCTATGCCGGAACCCGGCTGGCCGTCGAACTCGACGGCGAACTGGCCCGCTCCCTGCGGGAGCTGGCCCGGCGGGAGGGCGTGACCCTGTTCATGCTGCTGCTGGCCAGCTTCCAGAGCCTGCTGCACCGCTACAGCGGGCAGGACGACATCCGGGTGGGCGTGCCGATCGCCAACCGCACCCGGGCGGAAACGGAAGGGCTGATCGGCTTCTTCGTCAACACCCAGGTGCTGAAGGCCGAATTCGAGCTGCACACCACCTTCGTCGAGCTGCTGCGCCAGGTGAAACGGACCGCCCTGGAGGCCCAGGCGCACCAGGACCTGCCGTTCGAGCAACTGGTCGAGGCCCTGCAGCCGGAGCGCAGCCTGAGCCACAGCCCGTTGTTCCAGGTGATGTACAACCACCAGACGGCGGTGCAGGGCGAGGCGCGAAGCCTGCCGGGGCTCACTGTGGAAGGGCTGGCATGGGAGAACCGTACCACCCAGTTCGATCTGACGCTGGACAGCTACGAAAGCGCGGACAGCCTGGGCGCCTCGCTGACCTATGCCACCGACCTGTTCGACGAACGGACTATCGAACGGCTTGCCCGGCACTGGTTGAACCTGCTGACCGGCATCGTCCGCCAGCCGGAACGGCGCATCGGCGAACTGCCGCTGCTGACCCCAGAGGAATACCACCAGATCGTCCACGACTGGAACCGGACCGAGGCCCGCCACCCGAGCGAGCGCGGCGTACACCAGTTGATCGAGGAGCAGGTGGCGAGGACCCCGGAGGCGGTGGCCCTGGTGTTCGGCGAGCAGGAAATGAGCTACAGGGAACTGAACCGCAGGGCTAACCGCCTGGCATACCGGCTGATCGAACTGGGCGTGGGCCCGGATGTGCTAGTGGGTATCGCAGTGGAGCGGGGCGTCGAGATGGTGGTGGGCCTGCTAGCAATCCTCAAGGCTGGTGGAGCCTATGTGCCGCTGGACCCGGAGTACCCGCGGGAGCGGCTGGCCTACATGATCGGGGACAGTGGTATCGGTTTGCTGCTGACCCAGGAACACCTGACAGACCAGCTACCAGCGGCAAGTGTGAATATCTGGCGCCTGGACAGCGATTGGAGTGAGCTGAACGAATTTCCCGCATCCAACCCGGATCTTCCGCTTCATCCAGAGCATCTGGCGTATTGCATCTACACCTCAGGCTCGACCGGCAGACCCAAAGGGGTCGCCGTTCGTCACCAGGCACTGACCAACTTTATGGCCAGCATGGCCTCGCAGCCGGGGCTGGATGCCAACGACAGGATGTTGGCCCTGACCTCGCTGTCCTTCGACATTGCCGCTTTGGAGCTCTACCTGCCCCTGCTGGTCGGGGGAACCGTGGTGTTGCTGTTCAACCATCAGAACAGGGATGCCCAGGCCTTGCTGGAAGTCATCGACCGGCAGTCGGTCAGTGTCGTCCAGGCCACGCCTTCGACCTGGCGAATGCTGCTGGATGCGGCATTGCCCGGAGCTTTGCGGAACTGTAAGTTGCTGAGCGGCGGCGAGGCGTTGTCGCCGGACTTGACGGAGCGGCTGCTCCGTCAGGCCGGCCATGTCTGGAATTTGTATGGTCCGACCGAGACGACCATCTGGTCGGGGCTGTACCACATCGATGCGGAAAATCCGTCTCCATGGCTGGGCAGGCCGATTGCCAACACCACCTTGCACATTCTGGAAAAAAGCTTTGCTCCAGTGCCGGAAAGGGTTGCGGGTGAGCTATTGATAGGTGGCGATGGACTCGCCAGGGGGTATCTGCATCGCCCCGGCCTGACCGCCGAACGCTTCGTCCCCGACCCGTTCGACGACAGCGAGCAGGGCGGCGGGCGCCTGTACCGCACCGGCGACCTGGCCCGCTACCGGGCCGACGGGGTGATCGAGTACCTGGGCCGTATCGACCACCAGGTGAAGATCCGCGGCTTCCGCATCGAGCTGGGCGAGATCGAGGCCCGGCTGCAGCAGCACGGAGCCGTGCGCGAAGCGGTGGTGATCGACGTCGACGGGCCGAACGGCAAGCAACTGGCCGCCTACCTGGTGCCCGATGACCCGGCGATGCTGGACGGCGACGAACGCCAAACCGGCCTGCGCAGCGAATTGAAGGCGCATCTCCGGGCAATGCTGCCGGACTACATGGTGCCGGCGCACTTGGTGTTCCTCGAACGCCTGCCGCTGACCCCCAATGGCAAGCTGGACCGCAAGGCGCTGCCGCGTCCGGACGCCAGCCTGCTGCAGCGGACCTACGTGGCCCCGGCAAGCGAACTGGAGCAGCGGATCGCGGCGATCTGGGCCGAGGTGCTCAAGGTCGAGCGGGTAGGGCTCACCGACAACTTCTTCGAGCTGGGCGGCCACTCCCTGCTGGCCACTCAGGCGATTTCCAGCATCAACGTGCAACTCGGCATCGACTTGCCGCTTCGCCTCATCTTCGAAAAACCCATATTGAACGAGTTCTCCATGACATTGGAAAACCATGGCCTGTCTCTGAGCGAGGCCGACTTGAGCGATATCGAAAAATTGATGAATGAAATGGCAGAGGTTTGAAATGGACAGGACAACAGCGGAACGAATCGCCAAGCGCTTCATCAGTCTGCCTCTGGAGCAGCGTCGCCAGATTCTCGACAAGATGATCGAAACCGGTCAGAGTTTCAGGCTCCTGCCCATCGTGTCCATCCGGCATGAGATCGGACGCCTTCCCCTCTCCTATGCCCAGCAGCGCCTGCTTTTTCTCTGGCAACTGGAACCGGACAATTCCTTCTACAACGTCCCCATGGCTGTCCGTCTGCACGGCCGATTGGATGAGCAGGCCCTGCACCGTGCCTTGACGCTTCTGGTTCAGCGACACGAGAGCCTGCGTACTCGCTTCGTCTCGGCGGATGGCGAGTTCCATCAGGAGATCCTTGAGGATTCGTCGGTCGCGCTGGAGATCGTTTCCGTTGCAGGGCAGGACGAGACCTCGTTGAAGGCCCGCATCCGGGACGAATTCGCCCAGCCCTTCGATCTGCTCAATGGTCCCATGTTACGGGTCAAGTTACTTCGCCTGAGCGATACCGACCAGGTACTGACCTTGTGTCTGCACCATATCGTTTCCGATGGCTGGTCGGGCGAATTGATGGTGAAAGAGTTCGTGCAGCTTTACGAGGGGTTGCTGGAAGAGCGCACTGTCGAGTTACCAGAACTGCCGATCCAGTATGCGGATTATGCGATCTGGCAACGGGCCTGGCTGGAGGCTGGGGAGGGAGAGCGGCAACTGGCCTACTGGAAGGCGCAACTGGGTGAGGAGCAACCGGTACTGGAGCTACCCTTGGATCGTGAGCGGCCGGCCAGCCCCAGTTATCGTGGCGCGCTCGTCCAGGTCGAGATCCCCAAAGGGCTGGCCCTGGAGTTGCGAATACTGGCCCGCAAGGGGGGCCACACGCTGTTCATGCTGGTTCTGGCGGCAGTAGCCGTGGTGCTGTCACGCTACAGCGGTCAGTCGGACATCCGTATCGGTGCGCCCAACGCCGGTCGTAACCGCAAGGAGCTGGAAGGGCTGATCGGCTTTTTCATCAATACCCAGGTATTGCGCGTCCAGGTAGATGAGCGCGCCACCTTCGCCGAAATGATCGATCAGGTGAAAGACGTGGTAGCCGGCGCCCAGTCGCACCAGGACCTGCCGTTCGAGCAACTGGTAGATGCCCTGGTGCCGGAACGGAACCTGAGCCACAACCCCCTGTTCCAGTTCAAGCTCAATCAGAATGTCGCCGGCGAAGACAGGAAGCGCAAGCAACTGGGCGGATTGGAGGTGGAGGACTTTCCATTCGACGATGGAAGCGCACATTTCGACCTTGCTCTCGACTTCACCGACACACCGACAGGAATCGATGCGTCTTTCACCTATGCGACGGACCTGTTCGACTCCGCCACTATCGAACGCATGGCAGCCTCCTTGCGCAGGACTCTGGAAGCCCTGGTCCGGGTGCCGCATGCCCGGCTACTGGACTGCCCCGAAAGTACCGCTCTATCTCAGGAGCAAGACAGCCGGGTCTTCCCGCACGCCGATATGCTCTCGCTCTGGCAGCACGGCCGGCAACTCGGCGGGGAAGGGGCCGCATTGCACTGTGGCGAGCAGACCCTCGGCTATATGGATCTGGAGCGCGCCTCCAATCGCCTGGCGCGCCACCTCCAGGCTCTGGGAGTAGCTAGTGGAACTACCGTGGCGCTCTGCCAGGAGCGTTCCGCCGACTGGGTGACCGCAGTACTGGCGGTGCTCAAGGCCGGCGCTCTGTATCTGCCGCTGGACAGCCAGCAGCCGGCCGACCGTCTGCAACAATTACTGGACGACAGCAGGGCCGCCCTGCTGATCCATGATCGCCATGATGGACGTTTCACCGATCTCCCGCGCCTGGATATTCTTGCCTACGACCCCACCCTCTGGAGCGCATACAGCGACGAGCCGCTGTCGACGTGCATCGTCCCCGAACAACCGGCCTATGTCATCTATACCTCTGGCTCCACTGGCCAGCCCAAGGGGGTGGTAATCAGCCACCGGGCCCTGGCTAACTATGTGCAGGCTGCGCTCGAGCGGTTGCAACTACCCCTTGGGGCCAGCATGGCCATGGTTTCCACCGTTGCCGCCGACCTGGGCCATACGATGTTGTTCGGCGCCCTGGCGTCAGGCAGGCCGCTTCATCTGCTGCCCCAGGAGCTCGCCTTCGATCCCGACGGTTTCGCCGCTTACATGGCTACGCATCGGGTTGGCGTACTCAAATTGGTGCCGAGCCATCTTCAAGGCCTGTTGCAGGCCGCCAGGCCTGCGGATGTACTGCCCGAGCAGGCCCTGATCCTGGGTGGCGAGGCCTGCCCATGGGCTCTGGTCGAGCGGGTCGAGCAGCTCAAGCCCACCTGTCGGATCATCAACCACTATGGCCCGACCGAAACCACGGTGGGCATCCTCACCCATGAGGCAAGGCAACGGTCAGAGGGTAGCCGCAGCGTTCCGGTCGGTCGGCCACTGGCCAACGGCCGAGCCGAGATCCTGGATGCCTATCTCAACCCCGTTCCCTTGCATATTTCCGGCGAACTCTACCTGGGTGGGCAAGGCTTGGCGCAGGGTTACCTGGGCTGGCCGGCCCTGACTGCGGAACGTTTCGTGCCTGCGGAGCAGGGTGAACGACGTTATCGAACCGGCGATCGGGCACGCCAGGGAAGCGATGGCCTGGTCGAATTCGTCGGCCGTGCCGACGATCAGGTGAAGATTCGTGGCTACCGGGTCGAGCCGGGCGAGATAGCACAAATCCTGCAGAACCTTGAGGGTGTGAAGGAGGCCGTGGTTCAGGCCATGCCACTGGAAAGCGACGCCTCCCGGCTGCAACTGGTGGCTTATTGCGTGGCGGAGGCGGGCGTAACGGTGTCCTTGCTGCAACAGGGGCTGCAGGCGCGTCTGCCGGATTACATGGTCCCCGCCCATATCCTTTTGCTGGAGCGCCTACCGCTGACGGCCAACGGCAAGCTGGACAGGCGCGCCCTGCCCAAGCCCGGAATTGTGGCCCAAGGGTACGTAGCGCCGGTGGGCGAGATCGAGGAAAAGTTGGCAGCGATCTGGGCCGAGGTGCTCAAGCTGGAGCGGGTTGGCAGCCATGACAATTTCTTCGAGCTGGGCGGCGACTCGATTCTCAGCCTGCAGATCATCGCCCGTGCCAAACGCCAGGGCATCAAGCTGACGCCCAAGCAACTGTTCGAGAAGCAGACCATCGGTCAACTGGCACAGGTGGCCAAGCAGGTCGAAGACAAGAAGCAGGCCGCTACCGAGTCGGCAGAAAGAGTCGCCGGGCAGATGCCGTTGTTGCCGATCCAGTCGCGCTTCTTCGAACTGGATATTCCGCAACGCCATCATTGGAACCAGTCGGTGCTGCTCAGGCCGAACGAGCCGCTCGATCCGGAGTGCCTGAAAGCAGCCTTGAAGGTTCTGGTCGAACACCACGATGCGCTACGCCTGCGTTTCACCGGACATGATGGGAAATGGAGTGCCCGACTCCAGGATAGGGAAGAAGCGGAACTGCTGTGGCAGAAGGACCTGCTGGATATCAGCGAACTGGAAGCATCGGGCAACGAAGCGCAGGCCAGTCTGAGCTTGGATCAAGGCCCCCTGCTGCGAGCGGTGCTGGTGAACCTGCCCGATAACCGACAGCGACTGTTGTTGGTCATCCATCACTTGGTGGTGGATGGCGTGTCCTGGCGAGTTCTGCTGGAAGACCTGCAAACCACTTATCGGCAAGCCGTTCAGGGTCAGCCGTTGCGACTGCCGACCAGGACCAGTTCGCTAAAACACTGGGCCGAACGGTTACACACCTATGCGTCGAGCGAGGCTCTGCAGGCCGAGCAGGAATATTGGCTGCGAAGCCTGGGCGAGGCGGCGCAGGAATTGCCACGGGACAATCCCGATGGCGACGAAAGCGGGCGCCAATCCCGCTCGGCCAGCACCCGTCTCGATGCGGAGCTGACGCAGAAACTGCTGAGACTGGCCCCGGCCGCCTACTGTACCCAGGTCAACGACCTGCTGCTGGCAGCCCTGGCACGAGTGCTCTGCCAGTGGAGCGGACAGGACTCCATACTGATCCAGTTGGAGGGGCACGGCCGTGAAGACCTGTTCGATGACATCGACCTTACCCGGACGGTGGGCTGGTTCACCAGTTTGTTCCCGGTCCGACTGACGCCCCGTGACGATTGGGGCTCGTCGATCAAGGGCATCAAGGAACAACTGCGATCGGTGCCGAACAAAGGCATCGGCTATGGAATCCTGCGCTATCTGGGGAGCGCAGATATCCGGCAAAGATTGAGCCTGTTACCCGAAGCGCGGGTAACTTTCAATTACCTGGGCCAGTTCGATGGCAGCTTCGCTCAGGATGAGGGGGCCCTGTTCGAACCTGCCAGCGAAAGCGCCGGACAAGCCCGCAGCGAAGAAGCGCCGTTGGGTAACTGGTTGTCCATCAATGGTCAAGTCTACGATGGCGAACTGCGTCTGGAATGGACCTTCAGCCAGGATGTCTATCGGCCGGATGGCATCGAACGATTGGCTCGCGCCTACGAACAGGCCTTGGCGGACATCATCGTGCACTGTGCGGATGAGAACAATCGCGGCGTAACCCCCTCGGACGTTCCGCTGGCCGGCTTGAGCCAGGAGCAACTGGATGCGCTGCCAGTACCCGCAGGGGAAATCGAGGATATCTACCCGCTGTCGCCGATGCAGCAGGGCATGCTGTTCCACAGCCTGCTGGAGCACGAGGCCGGCCACTACATCAACCAGATGCGGGTGGATGTGCAAGGGCTGGACGTCGCACGCTTCAGGGCCGCCTGGCAGGCGGTGGTCGACCGGCACGAGGTACTCAGGGCCAGCTTCGTCGAGGTGGACGGACGCCCGCTGCAGGTGATCCGCAGACGGATGTCGATGCCTTGTGTCGAACTGGACTGGCGCGGCCAGCCGCAACTGCAGGACAGCCTGGATACCTGGGCGCAGGCGGACCGGCAACGGGGCTTCGACCTGGAGCGCGAGCCGCTGCTGCGGCTGGCGGTGATCCGCACCGGGGAGAACCGCCACCACCTGATCTACACCAACCACCACATCCTGCTGGACGGCTGGAGCGGCTCGCAACTGCAGGGCGAGGTGCTGCAGGCCTATACGGGCAAACCCATCGGGCACCCGGGCCTGCGCTACCGCGACTACATCGCCTGGCTGGGCCGGCAGGACCGGGCCGCCAGCGAAGCCTTCTGGCGGGAGCAGCTCGGTTCCCTGGAAGAGCCGACCCGGCTGGCGGATTCGATCAGGCGGGCCGATGGCCGGGCGGGAGAAGGATATGGGGAGCATGTCCAGCTCCTCGACAGCCAGCAGACTCGTCATCTCAGTGAGTTCGCCCGGGCCCAGCGGGTGACGGTCAATACCCTGGTGCAGGCGGCCTGGCTGCTGCTGCTGCAGCGCTACGGCGGGCAGGCGACGGTGTGCTTCGGCGCCACCGTAGCGGGACGTCCGGCCGAGCTGCAGGGCGTGGAAGGGCAACTGGGCCTGTTCATCAACACCCTGCCGGTGATCGCCAGCCCCCGGGCGGAACAGCGCGTGGGCGAATGGCTCGACCAGGTCCAGGCGCAGAACCTGGGCCTGCGCGAACACGAGCACACGCCGCTGTACGAGATCCAGCGCTGGGCCGGGCTGGGCGGCGAGGCGCTGTTCGACAGCCTGCTGGTGTTCGAGAACTACCCGATCGCCGAGGCGCTGCAGCAGGGCGCGCCCGAGGGCCTGGCGTTCGACCGGGTGACCACCCAGGAACAGACCAACTACCCGCTGACCCTGGCCATCGGCCTGGGCGAGACACTGACGGTGCGCTACGGCTACGACCGCGGGCATTTCGACGCGGCGGGCATCGAGCGGATCGCCGGGCATTTCGCCCGGCTGCTGCAAGGCCTGGCCAGCGATGCCCAAGCCGCCATCGGCGAACTGCCGTTGCTGGCCCCGGAGGAATACCGGCGGATCGTCCACGATTGGAACCGGAGCGAGGCCCGCTACCCGAGCGAGCGCGGCGTGCACCAGTTGATCGAGGAGCAGGTGGGGAGGACCCCGGAGGCGGTGGCCCTGGTGTTTGGCGAACAGGAAATGAGCTACGGGGAGCTGAACGGGAGAGCCAACCGCCTGGCGCACCGGTTGGTCGAACTGGGCGTGGGTCCGGACGTGCCGGTGGGCATCGCGGTGGAGCGGGGCGTCGAGATGGTGGTGGGCTTGCTGGCGATCCTCAAGGCCGGTGGAGCCTATGTGCCGCTGGACCCGGAGTATCCGGAGGAGCGGCTGGCGTACATGATCGGGGACAGCGGCGTCGGCTTGCTACTGACCCAGCGGCACCTGCAGGACCGACTGCCGCCAGCCGACGGGGTGCAGAGCCTATTCCTGGAGCCGGGCGACGACTGGCTGGAGGACTATCCGCAAGAAAACCCGGTCAACCGGACAGCGCCGCAGAACCTGGCCTACGTGATCTACACCTCCGGCTCCACCGGCAGACCAAAGGGCGCGGCGGTGCGAATCGGCAGCTTCGTCAACCTGCTGCACTGGTACCGGGCCGCCTGCGAACTGACCGCGGACGACCGGGTGCTGCTGCTCAGCTCCTACAGCTTCGACCTGACCCAGAAGAACCTGTACGGCGTGCTGTGCGTGGGAGGGCAACTACACATCGCCCCGGCGGGCTACGACCCGGACAGCCATCGCCGGCAGATCGGAAAGCACCGGCTGAGCGTGCTCAACTGCGCCCCGGGTGCCTTCTACCCCCTGTTGCAGGGCGATCGCGCCGAACTGGCCAGCCTGAAACACGTCCTCCTGGGGGGCGAGGCCATCCAGCCAGGAGAACTGGCGGAGTGGCTGGAGTCGCCCCAGGCGGCGAACGTCTCGATCCACAACACCTACGGTCCGACCGAATGCACGGACGTGGTGATCGCCCGGGCGACGCCGGGAAGCGCGGTGCCGGGGCTGAGCGCCCTGCCGATCGGGCGGCCGCTGCCCGGGGTCAGCGCCTATGTCCTCGACGGCTCGGCCGGGCCGGTCGCCCTCGGGCAGACGGGAGAACTGCATATCGGCGGGGACTGTGTGGGCGAGGGCTATTGGCATCGTCCGGGCCTGACCGCCGAACGCTTCGTCCCCGATCCGTTCGACGACAGCGAGCAGGGCGGCGGGCGCCTGTACCGCACCGGCGACCTGGCCCGCTACCGGACCGACGGGGTGATCGAGTACCTGGGCCGGATCGACCACCAGGTGAAGATCCGCGGCTTGCGCATCGAGCTGGGCGAGATCGAGGCCCGGCTGCAGCAGCACGGAGCCGTGCGCGAAGCGGTGGTAATCGACATCGACGGGCCGGGCGGCAAGCAACTGGCCGCCTACCTAGTGCCCGACGCCCTGGCGATGCTAGACGGCGACGAACGCCAAACCGGCCTGCGCAGCGAACTGAAAGCGCATCTCAAAATCGGCCTGCCGGACTACATGGTGCCGGCGCACTTGGTGTTCCTCGAACGGCTGCCGCTGACCCCCAACGGCAAGCTGGACCGCAAGGCGCTGCCGCGGCCGGACGCCAGCCTGCTGCAGCGGACCTACGTGGCCCCGGCAAGCGAACTGGAACAGCGGATCGCGGCGATCTGGGCCGAGGTGCTCAAGGTCGAGCGGGTAGGGCTCACCGACAACTTCTTCGAGCTGGGCGGCCACTCCCTGCTGGCCACTCAGGTGATTTCCCGGGTACGCCAGAGCCTGGACATCGAGCTGCCCCTGCGCACCCTATTCGAAGCGCAGGACCTGGCCGGTTTCGCCGGGCGAGTCGGCCAGGGCCAGGCCAGCCGGGCGCCCGCCCTCGAAAAGGCCGACCGCGATCAGCCCCTGGTCGCCTCCTACGCCCAGCAGCGGCAATGGTTCCTCTGGCAACTGGAGCCTGGGAGCGCCGCCTATCACATCCCGGCAGCGCTACGCCTGAAGGGCGCCCTGGACATCGAGGCCCTGCGGCACAGCTTCGAGGCCCTGATCCGACGCCACGAGTCCCTGCGCACCACCTTCCGCCAGGACGGCGAGCGGACGCTCCAGGTCATCCACCCCAACGGCAGCCTCTGGTTCGAGCAGGAGCCGCTGCCGGCGGATGCCGCCACCGGCCTGGACGAGCGGATCCGGGTTCAGGTGGAAGCCGAGGTCCAACGCCTGTTTGACCTGGAGCGGGGCCCGCTGCTGCGGGTGAAGCTGCTGCGCCTGGGCGAGGACGATCATGTTCTGATCCTGACCCTGCACCACATCGTCTCGGACGGCTGGTCCACCCCGATCATGGTGGACGAACTGGTCCGCCTCTATGAGGGCTACAGCCAGGGACACGAAGTGACGTTGCCGGAGCTGCCAATCCAGTACGCCGACTACGCCCTCTGGCAGCGCCAGTGGATGGAGGCCGGCGAACGGGACCGGCAACTGGCCTACTGGACCGCGCAACTGGGCGGCGAACAGCCGGTGCTGGAGTTACCCGGCGACCGGCCGCGCCCGGCCGTGCAGACCTATGCCGGAACCCGGCTGGCCGTCGAACTCGACGGCGAACTGGCCCGCTCCCTGCGGGAACTGGCCCGGCGGGAGGGCGTGACCCTGTTCATGCTGCTGCTGGCCAGCTTCCAGAGCCTGCTGCACCGCTACAGCGGGCAGGACGACATCCGGGTGGGCGTGCCGATCGCCAACCGCACCCGGGCGGAAACGGAAGGGCTGATCGGCTTCTTCGTCAACACCCAGGTGCTGAAGGCCGAATTCGAGCTGCACACCACCTTCGTCGAGCTGCTGCGCCAGGTGAAACGGACCGCCCTGGAGGCCCAGGCGCACCAGGACCTGCCGTTCGAGCAACTGGTCGAGGCCCTGCAGCCGGAGCGCAGCCTGAGCCACAGCCCGTTGTTCCAGGTGATGTACAACCACCAGACGGCGGTGCAGGGCGAGGCGCGAAGCCTGCCGGGGCTCACTGTGGAAGGGCTGGCATGGGAGAACCGTACCACCCAGTTCGATCTGACGCTGGACAGCTACGAAAGCGCGGACAGCCTGGGCGCCTCGCTGACCTATGCCACCGACCTGTTCGACGAACGGACTATCGAACGGCTTGCCCGGCACTGGTTGAACCTGCTGACCGGCATCGTCCGCCAGCCGGAACGGCGCATCGGCGAACTGCCGCTGCTGACCCCAGAGGAATACCACCAGATCGTCCACGACTGGAACCGGACCGAGGCCCGCTACCCGAGTGAGCGCGGCGTACACCAGTTGATCGAGGAGCAGGTGGCGAGGACCCCGGAGGCGGTGGCCCTGGTGTTCGGCGAGCAGGAAATGAGCTACAGGGAACTGAACCGCAGGGCCAACCGCCTGGCATACCGGCTGATCGAACTGGGCGTGGGCCCGGATGTGCTAGTGGGTATCGCAGTGGAGCGGGGCGTCGAGATGGTGGTGGGCCTGCTAGCAATCCTCAAGGCTGGTGGAGCCTATGTGCCGCTGGACCCGGAGTACCCGCGGGAGCGGCTGGCCTACATGATCGGGGACAGTGGTATCGGTTTGCTGCTGACCCAGGAACACCTGACAGACCAGCTACCAGCGGCAAGTGTGAATATCTGGCGCCTGGACAGCGATTGGAGTGAGCTGAACGAATTTCCCGCATCCAACCCGGATCTTCCGCTTCATCCAGAGCATCTGGCGTATTGCATCTACACCTCGGGCTCGACCGGCAGACCCAAGGGGGTTGCCGTTCGTCACCAGGCACTGACCAACTTTATGGCCAGCATGGCCTCGCAGCCGGGGCTGGATGCCAACGACAGGATGTTGGCCCTGACCTCGCTGTCCTTCGACATTGCCGCTTTGGAGCTCTACCTGCCCCTGCTGGTCGGGGGAACCGTGGTGTTGCTGTTCAACCATCAGAACAGGGATGCCCAGGCCTTGCTGGAAGTCATCGACCGGCAGTCGGTCAGTGTCGTCCAGGCCACGCCTTCGACCTGGCGAATGCTGCTGGATGCGGCATCGCCCGGAGCTTTGCGGAACTGTAAGTTGCTGAGCGGCGGCGAGGCGTTGTCGCCGGACTTGACGGAGCGGCTGCTCCGTCAGGCCGGCCATGTCTGGAATTTGTATGGTCCGACCGAGACGACCATCTGGTCGGGGCTGTACCACATCGATGCGGAAAATCCGTCTCCATGGCTGGGCAGGCCGATTGCCAACACCACCTTGCATATTTTGGAAAAAAGCTTTGCTCCAGTGCCGGAAAGGGTTGCGGGTGAGCTATTGATAGGTGGCGATGGACTCGCCAGGGGGTATCTGCATCGCCCCGGCCTGACCGCCGAACGCTTCGTCCCCGCCCCGTTCGACGACAGCGCGCAGGGCGGCGGGCGCCTGTACCGCACCGGCGACCTGGCCCGCTACCGGGCCGACGGGGTGATCGAGTACCTGGGCCGTATCGACCACCAGGTGAAGATCCGCGGCTTCCGCATCGAGCTGGGCGAGATCGAGGCCCGGCTGCAGCAGCACGGAGCCGTGCGCGAAGCGGTGGTAATCGACATCGACGGGCCGGGCGGCAAGCAACTGGCCGCCTACCTAGTGCCCGACGCCCCGGCGATGCTGGACGGCGACGAACGCCAAACCGGCCTGCGCGGCGAACTGAAGGAGTACCTCAGGGCAATGCTGCCGGACTACATGGTGCCGGCGCACTTGGTGTTCCTCGAACGCCTGCCGCTGACCCCCAACGGCAAGCTGGACCGCAAGGCGCTGCCGCGTCCGGACGCCAGCCTGCTGCAGCGGACCTACGTGGCCCCGGCGAGCGAACTGGAACAGCGGATCGCGGCGATCTGGGCCGAGGTGCTCAAGGTCGAGCGGGTAGGGCTCACCGACAACTTCTTCGAGCTGGGCGGCCACTCCCTGCTGGCCACTCAGGTGATTTCCCGGGTACGCCAGAGCCTGGACATCGAGCTGCCCCTGCGCGCCCTGTTCGAAGCGCAGGACCTGGCCGGTTTCGCCGAGCGGGTCGGCCAGGGCCAGGCCAGCCTGGCGCCCGCCCTCGAAAAGGCTGACCGCGACCAGCCCCTGGTCGCCTCCTACGCCCAGCAACGCCAGTGGTTCCTCTGGCAACTGGAGCCCGGGAGCGCCGCCTATCACATCCCGGCGGCGCTACGCCTGAAGGGCGCCCTGGACATCGAGGCCCTGCGGCACAGCTTCGAGGCCCTGATCCGGCGCCACGAGTCCCTGCGCACCACTTTCCGCCAGGACGGCGAGCGGACGCTCCAGGTCATCCACCCCAACGGCAGCCTCTGGTTCGAGCAGGAGCCGCTGCCGGCGGATGCCGCCACCGGCCTGGACGAGCGGCTCCGGGTTCAGGTGGAAGCCGAGGTCCAACGCCTGTTTGACCTGGAGCGGGGCCCGCTGCTGCGGGTGAAGCTGCTGCGCCTGGGCGAGGACGATCATGTTCTGATCCTGACCCTGCACCACATCGTCTCGGACGGCTGGTCCACCCCGATCATGGTGGACGAACTGGTCCGCCTCTATGAGGGCTACAGCCAGGGACACGAAGTGACGTTGCCGGAGCTGCCAATCCAGTACGCCGACTACGCCCTCTGGCAGCGCCAGTGGATGGAGGCCGGCGAACAGGACCGGCAACTGGCCTACTGGACCGCGCAACTGGGCGGCGAACAGCCGGTGCTGGAGTTACCCGGCGACCGGCCGCGCCCGGCCGTGCAGACCTATGCCGGAACCCGGCTGGCCGTCGAACTCGACGGCGAACTGGCCCGCTCCCTGCGGGAACTGGCCCGGCGGGAGGGGGTGACCCTGTTCATGCTGTTGCTGGCCAGCTTCCAGAGCCTGCTGCACCGCTACAGCGGGCAGGACGACATCCGGGTGGGCGTGCCGATCGCCAACCGCACCCGGGCGGAAACGGAAGGGCTGATCGGCTTCTTCGTCAACACCCAGGTGCTGAAGGCCGAATTCGAGCTGCACACCACCTTCGTCGAGCTGCTGCGCCAGGTGAAACGGACCGCCCTGGAGGCCCAGGCGCACCAGGACCTGCCGTTCGAGCAACTGGTCGAGGCCCTGCAGCCGGAGCGCAGCCTGAGCCACAGCCCGTTGTTCCAGGTGATGTACAACCACCAGACGGCGGTGCAGGGCGAGGCGCGAAGCCTGCCGGGGCTCACTGTGGAAAGGCTGGCATGGGAGAACCGTACCACCCAGTTCGATCTGACGCTGGACAGCTACGAAAGCGCGGACAGCCTGGGCGCCTCGCTGACCTATGCCACCGACCTGTTCGACGAACGGACTATCGAACGGCTTGCCCGGCACTGGTTGAACCTGCTGACCGGCATCGTCCGCCAGCCGGAACGGCGCATCGGCGAACTGCCGCTGCTGACCCCAGAGGAATACCACCAGATCGTCCACGACTGGAACCGGACCGAGGCCCGCTACCCGAGCGAGCGCGGCGTACACCAGTTGATCGAGGAGCAGGTGGCGAGGACCCCGGAGGCGGTGGCCCTGGTGTTCGGCGAGCAGGAAATGAGCTACAGGGAACTGAACCGCAGGGCCAACCGCCTGGCATACCGGCTGATCGAACTGGGCGTGGGCCCGGATGTGCTAGTGGGTATCGCAGTGGAGCGGGGCGTCGAGATGGTGGTGGGCCTGCTAGCAATCCTCAAGGCTGGTGGAGCCTATGTGCCGCTGGACCCGGAATACCCGCGGGAACGGCTGGCCTACATGATCGGGGACAGTGGTATCGGCTTGCTACTGACCCAGCGGCACCTGCAGGACCGGCTGCCGCCGGCCGAGGGGGTGCAGAGCCTGTTCCTGGAGCCGGGCGACGACTGGCTGGAGGACTATCCGCAGGAAAACCCGGCCAACCGGACGGCGCCGCAGAACCTGGTCTACATGATCTACACCTCGGGCTCCACCGGGCAGCCCAAGGGGGTCGCCATTGGTCATGAGGCTTTGAGCGCTCACTGCCATGTTGCCATTGATTACTTCCGTCTTCGGCCTGAAGATCGTGTATTACTGTTCTCTACCTTGAACTTTGATGGTTTCGTCGAGCAACTTTTCCCTGCCTTATGCAAAGGTGCTGGAGTTGTCATTCGAGGAAACGAAGTCTGGGACAGTGCAACTTTCCGCTGCGAAGTGCTACGTTCCGGCATTACCGTTGCGGACTTGAGCACGGCCTACTGGTACCTGTTAATTCAAGATTTTTCCCAGCAACGGCCTCAAGACTACGGCCTTCTGCGCCAAGTCAGTGTTACCGGGGAAGCGATGCCTTCCGAAGGTATTGCTTTCTGGAAGAGGGCTGGGCTCGAGCATGTCCGTCTGCTCAATACCTATGGCCCGACGGAAACGACTATCACGGCTAGTTATCTGGACTGTGGTTCTTATGTGGCGGGTGAGTCGGCGAAACCTGCGCTGATGCCAATCGGTCGGCCTCTGGGTGAGCGAACGATGTACATCTTGGACAAGATATTTTGTCCCGTAATCCAAAGTGGAGTCGGCGAACTCTTCATCGGCGGCAGGCTGCTGGCCCATGGTTACCACAACCGTCCCAGCCTGACCGCCGAACGCTTCGTCCCCGACCCATTCGATACCAGCGAACAGGGCGGCGGGCGTCTGTACCGCACCGGCGACCTGGCCCGTTACCGGGCCGACGGGGTGATCGAGTACCAAGGCCGTATCGACCACCAGGTGAAGATCCGCGGTTTCCGTATCGAACTGGGCGAGATCGAGGCCCGGCTGCAGCAGCACGGAGCCGTGCGCGAGGCAGTGGTGATCGACATTGAGGGAGCGGGCGGCAAGCAACTGGCCGCCTACCTGGTGCCCAACGACTTGGCGCCTCTGGAAGACGCCGAAGGTCAGGGCGCACTACGCGGCAAACTGAAGGCGCACCTCGGGGCAGCAATGCCGGACTACATGGTGCCGGCTCACCTGGTGTTCCTCACGCGGCTGCCGCTGACCCCCAATGGCAAGCTGGACCGCAAGGCGCTGCCGCGTCCGGACGCCAGCCTGCTACAGCAGCAATACGTCGAACCGCAGGCCGAACTGGAACGGCAGGTCGCGGCGATCTGGGCGGAAGTGCTCGGCGTCGAGCGGGTAGGGCTCACTGACAACTTCTTCGAGCTGGGCGGCCACTCCCTGCTAGCTACCCAGGTGATTGCCCGTATCCGCGAGCAGCTTGGTATCGATATGGCTCTGAAGGAGTTGTTCGAATTGCCCATTTTGGCCGACTTCAGCCAAGGTGCTCAGGAAAAATTCAGTCAGATCGAACCACTTCAAGGGGAGTTGGCTAAATCTCTGGAGACCCTCAAACGTCTTACAGCGGAGGAAATTGATGAGCTGATTTCTTAGGAGATATCCCGGTGCAAGAGCTGCTCGACTCCGTAAAGTCATTGTCCCCCAAGGAACGCAAGGCACTGGCGGCCTTGCTCAAGCGACAAGGTGTGAATCTCTACGGAGTCACTCCCATCTTCAAGAGGGAGCCTGGAGAGCAGCCCATTCTTTCCTACTCCCAGCAACGCCAATGGTTCCTCTGGCAATTGGAACCCGAAAGCGCCGCCTACCACATCCCGGCGGCGCTACGCCTGAAAGGCGCCCTGGACATCGAGGCCCTACGGCGCAGCTTCGAGGCCCTGATCCGGCGCCACGAGTCCCTGCGCACCACCTTCCGCCAGGACGGCGAGCGAACGCTCCAGGTCATCCACCCCAACGGCAGCCTCTGGTTCGAGCAGGAGCCGCTGCCGGCGGATGCCGCCACCGGCCTGGACGAGCGGCTCCGGGTTCAGGTGGAAGCCGAGGTCCAACGCCTGTTTGACCTGGAGCGGGGCCCGCTGCTGCGGGTGAAGCTGCTGCGCCTGGAGGAGGACGACCACGTGCTCGTGCTGACCCTGCACCACATCGTCTCGGATGGCTGGTCCAGCCCGCTCATGGTGGATGAGCTGGTCCGCCTGTACGAGGGCTACAGCCAGGGACACGAAGTGACGTTGCCGGAGTTGCCGGTCCAGTACGCCGACTACGCCCTCTGGCAGCGCCAGTGGATGGAGGCCGGCGAACGGGACCGGCAACTGGCCTACTGGACCGCGCAACTGGGCGGCGAACAGCCGGTGCTGGAGTTACCCGGCGACCGGCCGCGCCCGGCCGTGCAGACCTATGCCGGAGCCCAGCTGGCCGTCGAACTCGACGGCGAACTGGCCCGCTCCCTGCGGGAGCTGGCCCGGCGGGAGGGCGTGACCCTGTTCATGCTGTTGCTGGCCAGCTTCCAGAGCCTGCTGCACCGCTACAGCGGGCAGGACGACATCCGGGTGGGCGTGCCGATCGCCAACCGCACCCGGGCGGAAACGGAAGGGCTGATCGGCTTCTTCGTCAACACCCAGGTGCTGAAGGCCGAATTCGAGCTGCACACCACCTTCGTCGAGCTGCTGCGCCAGGTGAAACGGACCGCCCTGGAGGCCCAAGCGAACCAGGACTTGCCGTTCGAGCAACTGGTGGAGGCCCTGCAGCCGGAGCGTAGCCTGAGCCACAGCCCGTTGTTCCAGGTGATGTACAACCACCAAACGGCGGCGAAGGGCGAGGCGCGGACCCTGCCCGGACTCAGCGTGGAAGGGCTGGCATGGGAGAGCCATGTCACCCATTTCGATCTGACCCTGAATACTTCCGAGTCCGAAACGGGCCTCTGGGCCTCGTTGACCTATGCCACCGACCTGTTCGACGAAACGACTATCGAACGCATGGTCGGGCACTGGCTCAACCTGTTGCACGGTATCGTGGAACAGCCACAACGACGGATCGGCGAGCTTCCCCTGCTGAGCGAGGCGGAACATCGATTCATCCTGGATCGATGGGACCAGACTCAGGCCGATTATCCAGCTACCCAGTGCGTACATTTGTTGATCGAGGATAGGGCTGGAAAAACACCGGAAGCACTGGCGGTGACTTGCGACGAGCAGCGACTCACTTATCGGCAACTCGACGCCCAGGCCAACCGCCTAGCGCACCGGCTGATCGAACTGGGTGTAAAGCCTGAAACCAGAGTGGCAGTCGCCATGCACCGCTCGCCCGAAATCATGGTGGCGTTCCTGGCCGTGCTGAAGGCTGGAGGTGCCTATGTGCCGCTGGACCTGAAGTATCCGTCGGACCGTCTGCTGTACATGATGAAAGACAGTGCTGCTGCCTTGGTGCTGACCCAAGGCGGCTTGCTGGACCAGTTGCCGCTCCCCGATGGTCTGTCGGCCCTGGCCGTGAATCGGATCGATGACTTGCAGGGGTATCCCGACTCGGCACCGCAAGTAGCATTGTCGGCGGAGAACTTAGCCTATGTAATCTACACATCGGGTTCTACTGGGCAGCCTAAGGGTGTGGCTGTCGCCCACGGTCCTCTAGCCATGCACTGCCTGGCTACCGGCGAGTGGTATGAGATGACGGAAGCCGATTGCGAACTGCATTTCCTGTCGTTCGCTTTCGACGGTGCTCACGAGCGCTGGTTGACGACCTTGATACAGGGGGGACGTCTACTCCTGCGGGGAGATGAGCTGTGGTCCGTTGAACAGACCTACGAAGCGATTCGCAGCCATGGCGTGACCATGGCCGGGTTCCCCTCCGCCTATATTCAGCAGCTGGCCGAATATGGCAAGCAGGTGGGAAATCCTCCGCCTGTCCGGTTGTACAGTTATGGCGGCGACGTCATGCCCAAGGCGGGTTTCGAACTGATCCAGCATGCCTTGAAGCCCAGTCTGACGATCAACGGCTATGGTCCGACCGAAACCGTCGTGACCCCGCTCGTATGGAAAGCCAGGGCAGGCGATAGCTGCGGAACCACCTATGCGCCGATTGGCCAATGTGTGGGCAGACGATCGGCTTATGTGCTGGCCGATGATATGGCCATGAAGCCGCTGAACGTGCTTGGTGAATTGTTCATTGGCGGAGAGGGGCTCGCCCGGAGTTACCTGAATCGCCCAGCCTTAACCGCCGAACGCTTCGTCCCCGATCCATTCGACGACAGCGAGCAGGGCGGCGGGCGCCTGTACCGCACCGGCGACCTGGCCCGCTACCGGGCCGACGGGGTGATCGAGTACCAGGGCCGTATCGACCACCAGGTGAAGATCCGCGGCTTCCGTATCGAGCTGGGCGAGATCGAGGCCCGGCTGCAGCAGCATGAAGCAGTGCGCGAGGCGGTGGTGATCGACATCGACGGGGCGGGCGGCAAGCAACTGGCCGCCTACCTGGTGCCCGATGACCCGGCGATGCTGGAGGGCGACGAACGCCAAACCGGCCTGCGCGGCGAACTGAAAGCACACCTCGGAGCAGCACTGCCGGACTACATGGTGCCGGCGCACCTGCTGTTCCTCGAACGGCTGCCGCTGACCCCCAACGGCAAGCTGGACCGCAAGGCGCTGCCCCGGCCGGACGCCAGCCTGCTGCAACAGGCCTACATGGCCCCGGCGAGCGAACTGGAACAACGGATCGCGGCGATCTGGGCCGAGGTGCTCAAGGTCGAGCGGGTGGGCCTGACCGACAACTTCTTCGAGCTGGGCGGCGACTCGATCATTTCCCTGCAGGTGGTCAGCCGGGCCCGGCAAGCCGGTATCCGCTTCACGCCCAAGGACCTGTTCCAGCACCAGACGGTGCAGGGACTGGCTACGGTGGCCCGTCTAGGTGACGAAAGCGGTGTGCGTATCGACCAGGGCCCGCTCAGCGGAGAAACCGCGCTGCTGCCGATCCAGCGGTACTTCTTCGAAGAGGCCATCCCCGAGCGGCACCACTGGAACCAGTCGCTGCTGCTCAGGCCGGGCAGGCCCTTGGACGGTGCCCTGCTCGAACAGGCCGTGCAGGCCCTGATCGACCATCACGATGCCCTGCGTCTGGCGTTCGTCGAAGACCCGGCGGGCCACTGGAGCGCCCGCTACCGCCCAGCCAGCGGACAGCAGTCCGTGCTCTGGCAGGCCGAACTGTGCTCCGCGGAGGAGCTGGAACAGCTGGGCAACGAAGCCCAGCGCAGCCTGAACCTGCAAGAAGGCCCCTTGTTGCGGGGAGTACTGGCCGAACTCGCTGACGGCAGCCAACGCCTGTTGCTGGCGATCCATCACCTGGTGGTGGACGGCGTGTCCTGGCGGATCCTGCTGGAAGACTTGCAGACGGCCTATAGGCAACTGGAGCAGGGACAGCCAGTCAGCCTGCCAAGCAAGACCAGCTCGACCAAGGCCTGGGTGGAGCACCTGCAAGGCTATGCGATCAGCGAAGCCGGGCAACGGGAACTGGCCCACTGGCGGGAGCAACTCGAAGGTGTCGCCGGCGAACTGCCCTGCGACAACCCTGCCGGTGGCCTGCAGAACAAATATGCAGCGCATGCAACTACCCACCTGGACCGTGACTGGACACGCTGCCTGCTGCAGGAGGCGCCGGCCGCCTACCGCACCCAGGTCAACGACCTGCTGCTGACCGCCCTGGCCCGGGTGATCTGCCGCTGGACGAGCCAAGCCGCCGCCCTGGTGCAACTGGAAGGCCATGGGCGCGAGGACCTGTTCGACGATATCGACCTGACCCGCACGGTGGGCTGGTTCACCAGTGCGTATCCGGTGAAGCTGTGTCCGGCCGAAACGCTGGACGGCTCGATCAAGGCGATCAAGGAGCAGTTGCGGGCCATCCCGAACAAGGGCATCGGCTTCGGTATCCTGCGTTACCTGGGCGACGAGCCGACCCGGCAACGCCTGGCCGGACTGCCGGTACCGCGCGTCACCTTCAACTACCTGGGCCAATTCGACGGCAGCTTCGATCGAAACGAAGAAAATACCCTGCTGGTCCCCGCGGGCGAAAGCGCCGGCGCCGAGCAAAGCCCGGACGCCCCGCTGGGTAACTGGCTGTCGATCAACGGCCAGGTTTATGGGGGCGAACTGAGGCTGACCTGGACCTTCAGCCGGGAACGCTTCGCCGAGGCGACGATCCAGCGCCTGGCCGACGCCTACGCCCGGGAACTCGAGGCGCTGATCGAACACTGCGGGCAAGCGGAACACCGCGGCGTGACGCCCTCGGACGTCCCGCTGGCCGGCTTGAGCCAGGAGCAACTGGATGCGCTGCCAGTACCCGCAGGGGAAATCAAGGATATCTACCCGCTGTCGCCGATGCAGCAGGGCATGCTGTTCCACAGCCTGCTGGAGCACGAGGCCGGCCACTACATCAACCAGATGCGGGTGGATGTGCAAGGGCTGGACGTCGCACGCTTCAGGGCCGCCTGGCAGGCGGTGGTCGACCGGCACGAGGTGCTCAGGGCCAGCTTCGTCGAGGTGGACGGACGCCCGCTGCAGGTGATCCGCAGACGGATGTCGATGCCCTGTGTCGAACTGGACTGGCGTGGCCAGCCGCAACTGCAGGACAGCCTGGATACCTGGGCGCAGGCGGACCGGCAACGGGGCTTCGACCTGGAGCGCGAGCCGCTGCTGCGGCTGGCGGTGATCCGCACCGGGGAGAACCGCCACCACCTGATCTACACCAACCACCACATCCTGCTGGACGGCTGGAGCGGCTCGCAACTGCAGGGCGAGGTGCTGCAGGCCTATACGGGCAAACCCATCGGGCACCCGGGCCTGCGCTACCGCGACTACATCGCCTGGCTGGGCCGGCAGGACCGGGCCGCCAGCGAAGCCTTCTGGCGGGAGCAGCTCGGTTCCCTGGAAGAGCCGACCCGGCTGGCGGATTCGATCAGGCGGGCCGATGGCCGGGCGGGAGAAGGATATGGGGAGCATGTCCAGCTCCTCGACAGCCAGCAGACTCGTCATCTCAGTGAGTTCGCCCGGGCCCAGCGGGTGACGGTCAACACCCTGGTGCAGGCGGCCTGGCTGCTGTTGCTGCAGCGCTACAGCGGGCAGACGACGGTGTGCTTCGGCGCCACCGTGGCGGGACGTCCGGCCGAGCTGCAGGGCGTGGAAGGGCAACTGGGCCTGTTCATCAACACCCTGCCGGTGATCGCCAGCCCCCGGGCGGAACAGCGCGTGGACGAATGGCTCGGTCAGGTCCAGGCGCAGAACCTGGGCCTGCGCGAACACGAACACACGCCGCTGTACGAGATCCAGCGCTGGGCCGGGCTGGGCGGCGAGGCGCTGTTCGACAGCCTGCTGGTGTTCGAGAACTACCCGATCGCCGAGGCGTTGCAGCAGGGCGCGCCCGAGGGCTTGGTATTCGAGCGGGTAACCACCCAGGAACAGACCAACTACCCGCTGACCCTGGGCATCGGTCTGGGCGAGACATTGACAGTGCACTACAGCTACGACCGCGGGCATTTCGACGCGGCGGGCATCGAACGGATCGCCGGGCATTTCGCCCGGCTGCTGCAAGGCCTGGCCAGCGATGCCCAAGCCGCCATCGGCGAACTGCCGTTGCTGGCCCCGGAGGAATACCGGCGGATCGTCCACGATTGGAGCCGGAGCGAGGCCCGCTACCCGAGCGAGCGCGGCGTGCACCAGTTGATCGAGGAGCAGGTGGGGAGGACCCCGGAGGCGGTGGCCCTGGTGTTTGGCGAACAGGAAATGAGCTACGGGGAGCTGAACGGGAGAGCCAACCGCCTGGCGCACCGGTTGGTCGAACTGGGCGTGGGTCCGGACGTGCCGGTGGGCATCGCGGTGGAGCGGGGCGTCGAGATGGTGGTGGGCTTGCTGGCGATCCTCAAGGCCGGTGGAGCCTATGTGCCGCTGGACCCGGAGTATCCGGAGGAGCGGCTGGCGTACATGATCGGGGACAGCGGCGTCGGCTTGCTACTGACCCAGCGGCACCTGCAGGACCGACTGCCGCCAGCCGACGGGGTGCAGAGCCTATTCCTGGAGCCGGGCGACGACTGGCTGGAGGACTATCCGCAGGAAAACCCGGTCAACCGGACAGCGCCGCAGAACCTGGCCTACGTGATCTACACCTCCGGCTCCACCGGCAGACCGAAGGGCGCGGCGGTGCGAATCGGCAGCTTCGTCAACCTGTTGCACTGGTACCGGGCCGCCTGCGAACTGACCGCGGACGACCGGGTGCTGCTGCTCAGCTCCTACAGCTTCGACCTGACCCAGAAGAACCTGTACGGCGTGCTGTGCGTGGGAGGGCAACTGCACATCGCCCCGGCGGGCTACGACCCGGACAGCCATCGCCGGCAGATCGGAAAGCACCGGCTGAGCGTGCTCAACTGCGCCCCGGGTGCCTTCTACCCCCTGTTGCAGGGCGATCGCGCCGAACTGGCCAGCCTGAAACACGTCCTCCTGGGGGGCGAGGCCATCCAGCCAGGAGAACTGGCGGAGTGGCTGGAGTCGCCCCAGGCGGCGAACGTCTCGATCCACAACACCTACGGTCCGACCGAATGCACGGACGTGGTGATCGCCCGGGCGACGCCGGGAAGCGCGGTGCCGGGGCTGAGCGCCCTGCCGATCGGGCGGCCGCTGCCCGGGGTCAGCGCCTATGTCCTCGACGGCTCGGCCGGGCCGGTCGCCCTCGGGCAGGCGGGGGAACTGCATATCGGCGGGGACTGTGTGGGCGAGGGCTACTGGCATCGTCCGGGCCTGACCGCCGAACGCTTCGTCCCCGACCCGTTCGACGACAGCGCGCAGGGCGGCGGGCGCCTGTACCGCACCGGCGACCTGGCCCGCTACCGGACCGACGGGGTGATCGAGTACCTGGGCCGGATCGACCACCAGGTGAAGATCCGCGGCTTCCGCATCGAGCTGGGCGAGATCGAGGCCCGGCTCCAGCAGCACGGAGCCGTGCGCGAGTCGGTGGTGATCGACGTCGACGGGCCGAACGGCAAGCAACTGGCCGCCTACCTGGTGCCCGATGAACCGGCGATGCTGGACGGCGACGAACGCCAAACCGGCCTGCGCGGCGAACTGAAGGCGCACCTCGGGGCGGCGCTGCCGGACTACATGGTGCCGGCGCACTTGGTGTTCCTCGAACGGCTGCCGCTGACCCCCAACGGCAAGCTGGATCGCAAGGCGCTGCCGCGGCCGGACGCCAGCCTGCTGCAGCGGACCTACGTGGCCCCAGCGAGCGAACTGGAACAGCGGATCGCGGCGATCTGGGCCGAGGTGCTCAAGGTCGAGCGGGTGGGCCTGACCGACAACTTCTTCGAGCTAGGTGGCGACTCTATCATCGCTGTTCAGTTAGTGTCTAAATTGAAAGCGTTGAAAGACTACAGCTTCGATTCAACCCTGCAAGATCTGATGAAGAAGCCAACTATTTCAGACATGCTTAACAATAACAGTAATCGCTTATTGGTGTTGAATAAAAAAACATATAATACTCCTCCTTTGTTTTGTGTTCACGGTGGATTTGGAACTGTTTTTGATTATAAATCATTAGCTCAACGATTAAATGGTCGTCGTACTGTGATAGGTATCCAATCACGTATGCTGCTTGACTCGGGCTGGATAGATAAAACACCGAACTCAATGGTCGAAAATTATACCTCGCTTATTCGAGAGCAACAAAAGGAAGGCCCATACTATCTATTAGGCTGGTCTTTAGGGGGGGCCTTGAGTATTCTGATAGCTCAAGAGTTAGAGCGTCAAGGGCAGCAGGTTAGTTTTTTAGGACTGGTAGACAGCTTTGTGACAGCCAGAAATAAAAGCAAGAGTCGAGGCTGGCAAGAAGAGCTTTATGACTTTATAAAAACTGTCGTCACGAACAGTGCCAGCAATGCCAACAATCACAACTTACTAGATGACTTGCCTGAAACCCCGCAAAACGTCCTTCAGACAATACAGTTTTTGATAGGTCACCATAAAATTCATCTTGGATTAAATATAAAAGAGCTGGCCGATGCATTTCGCGTACATAGACAAATGAGCTTGCTGATGCAAGGCTTTGGGGCGCTTCCCAAGATAACTACTACCCCTCACTGTTGGTGGATTAAAGGCCGGGAATTTGAAAGTCAGCAACTATATAGGATGATTCAAAAAAAACCCAAGCTGGAGTTTTTTTTGAAAACTAATCACTATCAAATTCTGCAGGAATCAAGCTTTATTTCATCTCTGTGTGATCTGCTATAGCGAGGCTGATCTTATAAGTGGTATGAGGATAACCTGTTCCACGGTTTCAGTAGTACTCTGAACTTGGTAGAATTAATTGCTTCAAACAAGAGACAGCGATGGAAAATTTTTACTGAAGAGTAGATTTATCTCAAACAAGCTGAAACCGAGTGGCAATGAAGGAATGGTGGGTTTCAGCGATGCTTGGTTCTACACTCGATACCCCACGTTCAGTGACATGATAGTGCCGGGCGCCAAGCGGCTGAAGAATTTTGAACTGGAGAGCAGTTTGCTAGAAAAGCTGTTGACCGAAGCCCAACTTGATAATATCGAATCGCCTAATGGTGTTAAGAGGGTAAGCCAAGCGGTATCCATCTCGGTGTAGGCCAGTACGATTTATGCCCGCATGGCCAGCTTGGGCCGTCGAGCGCCGGACGACAGTGTAATTAGACAGCGTGATCGATACGGCACGAGGGGCGGCCATGGCAAGCTCCTGCAGCTTGAATAACTCTCTCAGCAAGATTGCTTGCTCCTGATCAGCTCATACAAATTTCTGGCTCAGATTACCAGTAGGAGGCAAGGCAAGCCTCCTTGGCGATACTGCCACGACCCATGTGCCCATTATGTAGGGAGAGCGCTGACTGAATACGGAGTATATGACCTTCCCAAAGGCAATCTTCTAAGCACCATGGCTTGCAAAGAAATTATTCCGGATTTTATTGGCAGATACGTCTAATGGATATCTTCTACGTGTCACCCTTTAGTGAGCCCAAACGATGCCCTCACAAGCTGAATTGTCCCCCTTGGCCAAAGCACTGCTGATGCGCCATTTTTTTATACCCAGGGCCGCCGCCATACTAACAGTGGCCATAACACTTCCACTCTCAGTGCAAATACAGGCCCAGGAAGTAATCTTTAATGTTCCTGCACAGCCTCTATCCTCTGCCCTTCAGGCATTTGGCACTCAATCGAACATGCAGCTACTATATAGCTATGAAATGCTTAGAGACCTGCGCAGCAATGAAATCAAGGGACAGCTTCCCCCTTTAAGTGCTTTGGAAGGGCTATTGAAGGGGACAGGTATTGGTTATACCTTACAAGGCAATGTTATTACGCTTTTCAGAAATGGAGAGTCTGCTACTATGACCTTGAATGCCATGACCGTGGAAGACAATGCTCTCGGCACCATTACAGAAAATACTAAATCCTATACGCCCGGCACTATCGCTACTGCTACCAGACTGGTGCTGACACCTCGCGAGACACCGCAGACCGTCACGGTCGTCACTCGCCAGCATATGGACGACTTCAATCTCACCAATATCAGCAAGGTGATGGATCATACGCCAGGCGTCACGCGACACGGCTCAGATAACTTTCGATCCTATTACTATGCCCGTGGCTACGAGATTCGAAACTTCCAATACGACGGTATCCCTATCTTGTCTGATGGCGTCAATTTCATGGGCGAGACCACAAGCGATATGATCCAATACGACCGCGTGGAGGTCATCAAGGGGGCTAGTGGTTTGACCACTGGAGCGGGTAGTCCTGGTGCCACCATCAACCTTGTGCGCAAGAAACCTACCCGTGAGTTTTCCGGACACGCCACGGCCGAATATGGTCGCTGGGATAACTACCGTACCGAATGGGATGTGGGTGGTCCCTTAGTCGAAAGTGGGAGTATTCGCGGTCGTTTTGCTACCGCCTTCCAGGATCAACAATCCTATATGGATCATTTCAAGGAGCAGAGGCGAGCACTATATGGCATCTTGGAAGTGGATTTGTTCCCCAAGACGATGCTGACATTCGGTGGCAACTACGACAAGACAATACCGACTGGTAGCAGTTGGGGCGGAACACCTTTTTTTGATAGCCATAACAATGAAGTTAATATATCCCGGTCTTTCAATCCTGGCGCAAGTTGGAGCCGTGCCGAGCAATTCAGTCATGCCTTCTTTACCCAACTGGACCATGAGTTCGATAATGGCTGGAGCGGTCGAGTCTATTACACTTTCCAGAGAAACGCATCCGATGGAAACTTGGGAAGCATTAAATATACCCCAAATGGTGATACTGGCAGCTCCGAATTGCTTAGTGGCCAATTCAGGAACAAAACGAGAAGTCAGGCATTGGAGGCTTATGCCCGTGGTCCTTTCGAGTTATTCGGCCGTACCCACGAACTAGCCGTGGGGGTCAGCGGCTATCATAACCATCTCAAGGGATCAGGACACAATGTTATTAGAGTACCTGTCGATAATATCTGGGAGTGGAATGGACGTGCAGAGCGACCAGACTGGGGCGGCATCCTTTACCGTGCCGAAGATCGCATCGACCAACGTGCCTACTACGCCAGTAGCCGCTTCAGCCTGACCGATGACCTCGCTGTGATTCTGGGTGGTCGGGTGACCAATTATCGCCGGGGTGGCGACAGCAATATGCGCGAAACGGGCGAAGTGGTTCCTTTCGCGGGTATTACCTACGACCTGAACGACAATTTTTCGCTGTATGCCAGCTACACCAAGATATTCCGGCCGCAAAGTGCTCGGGATGAAAGTTATGCCGTACTCGATCCGGACGAAGGCGATAGCTATGAAGGTGGACTCAAGGGCGAATGGTTCAATGGCCGGCTGAATGCCAGCCTAGCCTATTTCGAAATCCGCCAGGACAACCGTGCCGAGTATGTGGGTTGGAATAGCGAACGAAACGACAGCATATATGAGGCAAAGAAAGCCAAGACCAAGGGTATCGAACTAGAGGTTAGTGGCGAATTGATGCCCGGCTGGAATATCCAGGCAGGCTTTACTCATCAGGTCATTCGAGAGGATGAAACCAACGAGAAGCTGACGACTCAGGAGCCGGAAAACCAGTTCAAACTCTATACGACCTACCGGCTACCTGGCAGATTGAGTAAAATGACCATCGGGGGTGGCGGTAGTTACCAAGGTACGACCTGGCGGGATGGTACGGATGCTCTGGGTAATGAACATCAATTCAAGAATGAAGCCTACTGGTTAGTCAACCTGATGGGGAGATATCAGATCACTAATAATCTCTCGGCCACACTCAATGTTAATAATTTGTTTGATAAGTATTACTACTCTAACTATGGGGAGCGGTGGACTGGTATAGCCACCAAAACCTATGGCGAGCCTCGCAATATGATGCTAACAACACGTTGGGATTTTTAAGGAAACTCTAAATAAGTTAGAAAAGAGGGCGATTGCAAGAGCTAAGCACAATATAGCTACTGGATTGAAACAGGCAGTGCATGCCTGTTTCCTCATTAGATGTTTGGTCCCGGAATGAGGTGGTGCGGGTTGACTTTGAAGATCGATGGGGCCTTGATCCAGGCTTCGTAAATGACTTGGTAGGATGCTTGATGTCATGGGCGATACAGACGCGGTCGAAGATGTGCGGGCGGCTAGGGCCTTAGCGGTTCTTGAGCAAATCGGCGAAGGCCATTCCGTTATCGGTGAGCACGGTATGGATCCGATAGGGAAGACTTCGACCACAGACTGGAGGAAGGCTGCCCCCTCCATCTTGCCGGCGCTGTCATGGAACTCGACAAGGACACGGTGAATCTCCGACAGACTGCAATGCCACCCTCTGCCACCAACCCCAGCAGCAAGACTCGCCAGCTCATGGGTTGCCCAAGACGGCGAAGGGACTTGTAGATCGTCGTCCTCGTTCGCCAGTGTTTGAGCTGGATTGCCCTGAGTCGTCGGCGTAGCCACGAGTCCAGATCCCTGAACACCTTCGGTGTCTGCGCAAGCCGGAAGTAGGACTTCCAACCCGGCAGATAGGCGCGAAGCTGTTCTGCGACCTGGGCCATGTTGCGACCGCCGACGCGCCGAGTGATGAGCCTGATGCATTGCTTGAACGTCTCCAGTGCCTCGGGGGATACCGCAATCTTCACCGTGTCTCCCGTCCATCGCCTGAGGCAATAGCCGAGGAAGTTACGGCCAAAGACTGATCCAACCTTGGTTTTGGTTTCGTTCACCTTGAGATGCAGTTTCGCATAGAGGCACCGCATGGAGCGGAGTACTCGCTCGCCAGCCTTCCGACTGCGGACGTAGACGTTGCAGTCGTCGGCGTAACGGGCAAAGCGGTGTCCTCGCTGCTGTAGTGCCCGGTCTACTTCGTCCAGCAGCACGTTGGCCAGGAGAGGTGAGAGTGGCCCCCCTTGAGGTGAACCGCCCCGGGAATTCCGGAGGCTCATTGGTGTGAGTCACGCCACCATGGCGGACTCGTCGAGTTGGCGATAATAAGCCGCTTCGGCCTCGGCCGGAGGTACGTTGCCGATCGGCTCCAGCCGCCGCCGGTGGTTGAACCAGTCCACCCAGGCCTGCGTGGCCAGTTCCACCGCCTCGCGGTTCTTCCAGGACTGGCGATGGATCACCTCGGCCTTGTAGAGTCCGTTGATGGTCTCGGCCAGGGCATTGTCATAAGAGTCGCCCACGCTACCTACGGACGGCTCGATACCAGCCTCGGCCAGGCGCTCGGTATAGCGGATCGATACGTACTGCACCCCGCGATCGCTATGGTGGATCAGCCCAGCGTGGCTGGCGGGTCGACGTACATACAGGGCCTGATCCAGCGCATCCAGCACGAACTCGGTAAGGGCCGAGCTGGACACCCTCCAGCCGACGATGCGCCGGGCGAACACGTCGATGACAAAAGCGACATAGACGAAGCCCTGCCAAGTGGAGACATACGTGAAGTCCGACACCCACAGCGCGTTCGGACGCTCGGCTCGGAACTGCCGATTCACCCGGTCCAGCGGACAGGACGCAGCCTTGTCGCTGACCGTAGTCTTGACCGGCTTGCCGCGTACCGCGCCGTGCAGCCTCATCTGCCGCATCAGGCGTTCCACCGTGCAGCGGGCCACGGCAATGCCTTCGCGCCGCAACTGCCGCCAGATCTTGCGTGCCCCGTAGACCTGGAAGTTCTCCTCCCAGACCCGCTGGATATGCCTGCGCAGATGCCCGTCACGCTGCGCACGGAGCGATAGCCGGCTGGGCTCGGTGCGCCGAGCGGCATGTTGGCGGTACGTCGATGGGGCGATCGGCAATACCTTGCAGATCGGCTCGACCCCGTAAAGCTCGCGGTGCTCATCGATGAATGCCTTCATCGCTTGAAGCGGCGGTCGAGCTCCGCCTGGGCAAAATAGGCTGAGGCCTTGCGCAGGATCTCGTTGGCTTGGCGCAGCTCACGCACCTCCCGCTCGAGCGCCTTGATCCGTTCACGCTCTGGCGTCGTCTGTCCCTCACGCAGTCCAGTATCGCGCTCGGCCTGTCTCACCCAGCGGCGCAGCGTCTCGGCTGTGCAGCCGATCTTCGCAGCGATGGAATTGATCGCCGCCCACTGCGACTCGTGCTCGTCCTGATGCTCGAGCACCATACGAACCGCCCGCTGCCGGACTTCAGGGGAATACTTCGTTGCTGTCTTCATGGCTCCATCCTCTCAAGAGTTGGAGCCTCCGGGAAACCCGGGGCGGTTCATATCCGAGTGCCATAACGTCCAGCTCTCCTTCTCGTTCGGCCCTTTGTCGATAGTTCGACTACTACGGCCTCTGCTGACTTCTCGCTCCGGCCAAATGGCCGTCGCCCTTTCAGGCGTAAGGCGAGATCTCCCCAGGTAAGAACGCGGTCCTTCCCCGCACAACCGCCTGATCTACGCGACTTCTCCTTGACCACAAAAGCTTCGCAGTGATGTGTCTGCTCGCCTTGATTGGCCGCGCCTCATATCTGGTTCTTGTTCATCGGCTCACGGTTTCGCTCCACACTTCCTCCCCACGCTCGGTCACCCTCACGCAGCTGTGCTTCACTTCGCTCGCTGTGGTCAGCTCGCGGGAGGACTTTCACCTCCAAGACCGTGCCCATGCTGGGCGCACACATCTTCCCCGCAAGCTCTGCGGCGGGCCTGGGGGCCGTTGCTGGACAAGACCCATACCGCATGTCGTTGCAGCATCCGCTGTCGGTCTACGGGTCGATCCGGGAGACCTGCGCATGAACCCGCAACACGCGCGCATCGCCGAGCTGAGCCAGGCGCTCGTCAATCATTACCCACTGTTGGCCCAGCAGGCGGTCAAGGACGACTTGAGCTTCGGCGACTTCCTGGAACAACTGCTGCGGTACGAGCACGACTTTCGCCAGCAACGCAGCCTGGCATGACGACCAGTCTGGAATGCATCTGCAGGCCACAGAGCGTATGTAATAGGTCTGTGACTATCGGTTTTCCGTTTTCCGGCTGGGAACGGTGGTAAGAGTGTCGATCTGCTTGGGGTGCGCCTGCAGTATCCTGAAGGACCAGCAGGGGACCGTCGACGACAGCAGCGCGAATACGTGTCGCCTGGAAATTCCCGGCCAGAATCCGCGCCTCGTCTACTGCCGTGTTAGAAAGGACGCGGTAGGCCGCCTTGGTATTTGTCCAGTCTTGGCTATGCCTCCAATAAATCATGGGGCGACCTCTTGTCACAAGCTCATAGGGACCGTTCGTAGATATGGGTAATTGAATGGCTCATGGAGCGTCCCCATCTCGAAAGTAGATCTTTTAGATACCCAATAAGTCATGCACTTCATCAATAAAAAACGCAGCTTTATAAAAGAGTCGAGAACACTCAATGGGCCCAACACGATCCCAAGCGCTATGGTAAACACAATAAACCATTTTTCTTCAAAAAAAATAATCCATTAGTTTCTCAGCTAACTCAGTATTATATATGATAATGATTACAATGGATATAGAGAGATTTGCAATTGCCATGGACCACCATCTCAATTGATCATATCCAAGCGGGTATAACAACAAAGGAGACAGCGAAAGCATCAGTAGAACAAACTCAAAAGACTGAATTCCGACAGCCTGCAAAGTTACCACATAAAGCCTTTTAAAAATAATAAAGCTAGGAATGAGGCCAGCCAGCATTATCAAATGTCGTTGTACATTGTAGAAATCGATAGTATTATTGAACGTGAGTGACAAGTTATCGCCTAAGCTACGGTAGAGTACTAAGACTGCATCAAAATATGCATGGTTATCTATAGATAGTAATTTAGAATAGTATTCAGAGTGATCTATAATCTCATCCAGCCCTTTTGTAGAAATATAAATTGTTTCTACAATAGCAACCCCAAACACAAACACCACATATAAAGCATATTTCACACACCAATCTGATCTATGCAGAAAGCTCCAAACACCTAAAAGCAATGGAAGTATAATAAAAATACTAGCCTCATGCACTAAGCCTGAAATTATAAAAAAATGATATATAAGATATACCTGCACCTGCCGAAGCTTTAAAAGGCAACGAAATACAGACCAATGTCAAAATATAAATAATATTATCAAATCTGGCTATTTCATATATAAAATGCTGAGTAGTAGCTGGATGCAAAAGTAAAAATAACGCTATAAATAAGGCTCCAGTGTGACGGCGATAGCACGAAATAACCCTATAATAGAAAAGCGAGAACAAAGTCACCATTACGACACTAATGACGAGAGAGAATAATTTAATAAATTTATAGGTGGGTTACGTTAAGTTGGCGTAACAGCTCACCTGGCAAGCCTCGCTTGATGAGGCCAAACTCATAAGAAAATAACCACTGTGTATACACCCATACATTTAAAAAAGAAGAGCATGAAACTAAAAAAACAACAAGTACCGCAAAAAAATAAAATTTCTTTTTGTCTTTAAAATATTCATCAGAAACCTTAGAATTTAGCCACAGCGAAGCAGGTACTTGATCAGTCTTCAACATAAGCCAGCCATCCACATGCGGTTTTAAATTAATATTTCTACTAATTTTTATTCATATAGACGCAACAATTTATATCGCCATTGAGGCGACATAAAAATTTCCATACAGATCACAAACGATGTGTATCAAAAAAAGTTTCTCGCTCTAAACGTAGTAGTGCGGCTTGTTTATGCGGTAGCTGAATACTCTTCAGATGACCATAACCTTGAGATTTGAGAAAATCGATTTGACGGCCATGATCGATGCGAGGCTCTCCTAGAATTCGCTGAGTTCTCAGGTCATCGAGAAAAATATAGTGCATTAATGATTGAAACCAAGCTTTTAATTTGCCCACACTTTGATGTTTGCTTTCGCCAATAGCCACATGCCAGCCGCGATCATAGTCGTGCACGTCGTAATAGGGAGCAATGCGGTCTTCCTTGCACCAGTACACCTCGAAGTAGGCGAATGGCTCGTCATCGAAACAGCCGATCAAAGGGTGTACTCGTGGGTCTTCGAACAACTCCGCTAGATAGGCAGCATGTTCTTCCTGAGTGCCAGTCTGCTCCCAGAAATAGGCGATTTGCTCCAGGTTCATCCACTTGTTGAAGGCCTGTAGGTCACGGTCCAGATTCACAGTGCGTAGACTGAAACTAGCATTGAGACCAGGTAGGTAGCGACGGTACACCTCACCACTTGAGATGGGCGGTCGCCGCGGGTGCCGTTTTTCGCCGCTGAAGCACCAATCCGGCGCTGTATAGCCGCTAAAGGGGGCAGTAAGCCAGGGTAAAGGGTTCTGCCAGAAGGTCTGGCGCTTGCATTGCAATTCAAAGATGCCGGGCTGGAGCTCACTGAAACCATCGATGACGCCCAGCCGCGTTGCGTGAATGGCGAAGGCGCGGTTGGCAACGACTTCTAACATCAGACGTGCGCATTTCTTGCTGCGGCTAAAGCGACTGCCCAGCAACGCCAGCAGCGCCTGAGGAGGGAAGCTAGCAGACAAGGGGCCGAGCAGGATGCGTTCGGCCTGCTCTTGGTAGTTCACCGGTGCCAGACCGGTAACCCGCAACTGTTTCTGGCCTTCACTATCTTCGTGAATGGTGGCTTGGGAGTATTCATTCAGAGATATGCTGAACAATATGTTATTCATGGCGATTTCGTTTTGATAGGTTGTTTCGGAGGACTGTGTCACAGATCGTGTACTACCCTGAACCCCAAGAAGTCTCCGCGAATGGTTTTCGGCCTGTCGTTTCTATTGCCCGAACGAGAAAAGATCGGTGATTCGCCCCAGTCGTTGCCACGCATGTGAGCCCGCTCGCAGTTTTCGTCATCTATCCAGGCGCTACCGTCGGTTGGTGCACCGACATAGTCGGGATGCTTGCAGTCGGCGACCCATTCGTAGACGTTGCCGTGCATGTCGTAGACGCCGAAGGCATTGGGTGGGTAGCTGCCGACCGGGGAGCTGTAGCTGTAGCCATCCTTGGGACCATAAGTATTAGCGTGCTTATTAATCTGGTATTCCCCCTCCTTGTCGAACGGGAACGGGAAGGGGCCCGTGGAACCGGCACGGGCAGCGTATTCGCGCTCCGCTTCGCTGACCATGCGATAGCGCTTACCGGTTTTCTTCGATAGCCACTCGGTATAGGCCTGAACTTCGTGATAGTCGATGCAGACCGCCGGTTGACGGGGACCTTGCGGATAGCTGGGCTTGCTTGCCTCGCACCAGCGACCGGGGCGCTCGTCGCCACTCTTGATGACCACGCTGGTTTGCTTGATGTAGGCGTTCAGCTCTTTCGCCGTGACGTGAAAGCGGCTGATGGCGAAGGGCTTGGCGAAGGTCACCTTGTGCTGCGGCCCCTCGTCCGGTTGCCTACCCAGTTCGCCTTCCGGGGTACCCATGATGAAACTGCCGGCAGGCAGTACTACCATCTCCGGGCATTCTGGACAGTCTTTGAATACGCTACCAGGCACTGGTGCCGCAGTTGCCTGGGTAGCCGTCAAGAGTGTAGTAACGCAGTAAAGGGCTGGAAGTATCCTGACCGCAACTATCGATCCTGACCCAATAGAGCATGCGAGGCGTTTCGTGATTTGGAAAATATTCTTCTTGCTTGATTCCTCTTTGGGTTTGTAAATGCTCATTCCTTTCTCTCCACCTGTTTTGCAGTGGAAAGAGGCTTGGCTACTCGAAAACCTATCCAGTCGCCCCGATCTTTGAAATGACGTGAGTTGCGATTGGCTGAGCGAGAAAAAACAGGAATGGAAATCCAGTCATTGCCCCGGATAATGTGGCTGGAGCAATCTCCTTGCATCCAGGCGCTGCCGTCTGTCGGAGCCCCCTGATAATCCGGGTTCAGGCAATCGGCGACCCATTCCCAGACATTGCCGTGGGTGTCATAAACCCCGAAGGCGTTGGGTGGGAAACTGTTGACGGGAGAGGTGAATTCGAACCCGTCTGCAGAACCGATGGTATTCGCGTGACGGCTGATGTTGAAAGTTGTTTCGTCGACCGGATATGGGAATGGGCCGGTGCTACCCGCTCGGGCTGCATATTCGCGCTCGGCCTCGCTGATCATCCGATAGGGCTGGCCTGTTTTGCGCGCCAGCCAGTCAATATAGCCTTTCGTGTCGTTGTAATCGACACACACAGCGGGTTGTCGCGGACCTTGAGGATAGCGGGGTTTGCCCGCGAGGCATTCTCTTCCGGGGCGAGTGTCGCCATCTTTCAGCTTCACATTGGTTTCCTGGGCATAGGCGTCCCATTCGGCCGCGGTGACGTAAAAACGGCTGATGGCGAACGGGTGTTCGAATGTCACCTTGTGCTGCGGGCTTTCATCCGGTTGGTGGCCAGCCTCCACGCCGGAGGAGCCCATGATGAACTCGCCAGCGGGTAAAACGACCATTTCAGGGCAGCGCTCACAGTCTTTGAAAACCGTGCCTGCCAAGTATTCCGTTTCACTTGCGTTTGCCCCGCCCACGAAGTACAGGAAAACGGATGAGAAGGTGATCGACAGAGATGAACGACTCATTGCGCTGTACTCCTTTGAGTGGGCGTTTCTTGAGATGGAGATGTCGTGATGTCGCCGTGGCTCTGCCTACCGGCGTTCTGCACTTGCTCCCATACTCGCAGGAAGTTACCGCCCCACAGCTTGGCGATGTCCTCGTCCGAGTAGCCACGCTGAATGAGTTCGGCGGTGACGTTACGGGCGTCGCCAACGTTCTCCCAACCGATCACACCGCCGCCATCGTTGAAGTCGGAACTGATGCCGACGTGGTCGATGCCGATCTTCTTCACGGCATAGTCGACGGCATCGCCGAATTCCTTCAGGCCCGCCCGTGGATCGGTTTCGAGAATGGCGTAGAGCTGGCTGGCGTACTCGCCGAAGCGCTTCTCAGGCCAGATCGAGAACACCGGATCGGCCGGCATGCTGGCCTGGGAGAGGTTCTCGACATCCGGCAGGCCGAAGCCTGTGCGCATGGCGTTGACCTTGGCGAGGGTTTCCTTGGAGAAGGGACGCAGGTAGGAAGAGAAGCCGGCGATATGAACCACACCGCCGGTCTTCTGGATCAGACGCAGCTCCCGGTCGGTTAGATTGCGCTGTATGTCCACCAGGCCGCGTATGCCTGAGTGCGAAGCAATGATCGGGGCGCGGCTGAGATCGGCGACCTGTTCGAGGGCGCGGCTGGACATCTGTGAGACATCGATGACCACGCCCAGATCGTTCAGGCGTCTCACGGCCTGTCGTCCCAACTCGGAGAGGCCGCCATGCTCGTCGGGCGAGTCGCCATAGAAGGGCATGGGGCGGGAGGAGTCCGACCAGGCGTTGTTGGCCACATAGTTGAAGCCGAAGATGCGCATGCCACGTGCGGCCCAGTCGTCCAGCCGCGAGACCTCGTCGCCCAGCGGATAGGCGTTGAGCATGCTGATGACGATGGCGAATTTGCCCTCGTGGGCCAGACGGCGGAAATCGGCAGGGCTATAAGCGATGCCGGCCCGTTCGGGATAGTCGCGGGCGATGCCGGTGATGATCCGGTAGCGGGCCTCTTGTTCATGTCGCGCCGCCTCGACGAAACCGGGTGTCGGCCGGTGCGGAGCGTTGGGGCCGATCCAGAACTCCGGCCAGGCCCAGAGGGTGAGCGCCGCTCCGCTCAGGCGGCCACGAGCGGCCTTGACCAGATCGAACTGCGTGCGACCGTCGCGGTCGGCTTCCATACCCTCGCTTCCGTATTCCAGGGGAAGATCGATATGGGCGTCGAAGGACAGGATCCTTTCCTGCAAGTCATTGGCCTTGCGCATGACATCGCGCGAATAGGGCAAGGACTGACGAATGAAAAGCCACCAGACCAGTAAGGCGACCGCCGCCACGGCGATCAGCGACAGGATGCTCAGGAGTAGCCATTTCCGGACGGTACGACGAGTGCTCATGGGGCTCCCAGAATTGATGGTATTGGCCGGCCGGATGCCCGGCCGATTTCGTTGGGAAGACGAGCAGGCGAGGGGAGGATTTAGCGTTGAGGGGGCAGCTCCGAGCAGGTCTGGTTAGAGGTCTGCGCAGAATGGGGCATGCATAAATTCGGGCCCCTGGCATTCGTTCTCGCAGGAATAGCTGGATAGCGAGCGAAGAATGAAGTTTTCTCGAAGGGGATTCGTGGCGGGGTTGGCAGCGGCAGCGACCCTGTCCGCAGGGGTGTACACCCATCGCAAATGGAAAGAGTCGGAAGCTGCAGAGCTGTCGTCCGACGAGCCGGATACACCCGTACCCGTGTTGCCGGACGCTTTGCTGGCCAATCGGCTGGTGGGTGTATGGGACATGCGTTTCATCGCCGGGCGCCAGGACTTTCCCGAGATCCCGGTTGGGGAGTTGCAACTGCTTCTGGATATCGGTCCTGGTGGGCGGGCGTTGCGCGGTTACCTGGGGGCGCCGCCCTATGCCGGAGACATCCTGCAGGTCTTTGGACGCCTCAGCGGCGACAAGGCGCCGTTCCTGAATTTGCGGATGCTGGACAACCAAGGGCGCTCGCTGGAGTGCAGGGCGATCTTCGACGAGATCTGGGGCGCATGGAGCACCGGCGGCGGCAAGGCGACGCTGAGCGGCCGCCTACACAGGTCGGGTGTCCAGGCTGGGCTTTCGACGCAGGAAGCCTCGTTCGTCGCCGTTCGACGACCATTCACGGCATCCCGCGAACGGCTGTCCTATGCCCCGGAGCTGAAAGCCTGGCTGGTATCGCCCGGGCATCGCCTGTTCCATCAGGTGTGGCACGCCTGCCGCGATCGCTGGCATCAACTCGAATCGACGCAACGCCAGGGGTTGCGGGCGCTCGGCTGGCAAGCCGGCCCGCTCGGCAAGGAGCGCGATGCACGGGGCAAGCATCGGCACCGTAACGGTTCGGGAGAGGATTTCCTGTTCATGCACCGGGACATGCTGATACGTGCGCGTGCCATGCAGGATCTACGCTCCTGGATAAGCCTGCCGCCCCCCAGGCCCTACATTGGCCACGGGATCCAGGCCTTCGTGGATTACATGGCCAACCTCGATGGTTTTTCCGTGCCGCCGGCGTGGGAAGTCGAGGGAGACGAGAGCTTCAACCGGTGGCTGTACTACATCAAGAGCAGCGAAGGCTACTACGGTGCCTTCCAGGCCTGGGAGGCACAGTACCGGGATCCGGAGTACCTCAGCACCCTGTGTCTGGGCGAGCTGGGATCGCGCATCGAACTGGGCATCCACGACTGGCTGCACATGCGCTGGGCATCGATACCACGCGATCCCAACAGCGGGTTACCGATGCCCTTTGGACGTGGTTCGGCGGATTTCGCCGAGCATTGGTACCGTCCTGGCAACGATTACCTGGGCGATCCGTTCTCTTCCCATGTCGATCCGGTTTTCTGGTCCTTTCATGGCTGGATCGACGATCGCATCGAGGACTGGTTCCTGGCCCACGAACAGACACATCCCGGCCAGGTGGTTCGCAAGACGATCGATGGCGTGCCCTGGTTTGCGCCGGGGCCCTGGGTGCGCGTCGCCGAGCCCTGGCTGGGACCAGCGCGGGCCGGCTGTGGTGCCTGGGGACGCAGCAACCGGGGCGATGGCGGCGAGCTGGACATGGAAACCATGAAGCTTGCCTTGCGCATCGTGTTCGCCGACGAAGAGGAGGCCGAACGCCTTGAGGACCGAGTGCCACGTCGGCCCTGGTATGGGCGACACCTGACCCGAGGCGATCAGCATGATTGACGTAAATAATTCCGGCCCCGTGCCGTTCGTTCATGAATCACTGTCCACGACCCAGACTTAGGGGAGCCCGATCATGGATTTATCCGCTGTATTGTCTAGTTTGTTCACCGGCGCGCAGGCGGTGGGAGTCAATGGGGTCTTCCAGTTCGTCTTCTCTCCGGAAAAGGCAGTCTGGGCGGAGGTAGGCGAACAGGTGACCATTCGCTCCGGACACCATCCGACCGCCGACGTGACCATCGAACTTGACGAGCAGGATTTCACCGGCATTATCCAGGGTACTCAGGATGTCGAGGAACTGTTCGCCAACGGCCGGCTCAGGATCGGTGGGCAGATAGGGCTAGCTACCCTGTTGCCGCAGATCATCGGCTCGGCTCGCCGAGGTGTCACACCGCCCGAGCAGGTACGCGGTATGAACCAGCGTTATCCCGCACCGGAGCGCGCCAGCGACAGGGTATCGGCAGGCCAGCCGCCACTGAAGGCTGTGGAGCGGCGGCCGCGTAGTAGCCTGTCGGTGGAGGAATTTCGCCAGCATTACGTTCCGCAAGGTTTGCCGGTAATCATCAGCGATGCCCTGCAGGATTGGCCGTTGTTTAACATGAGTCGCGAGGAGTCGTTGGTGCATTTCGCCAAGCTGCAGGGAATCACTCGGCATGGTGACTATGCACAGAAGACCTTTTCCACTGAGCGCGATTTCCGCTCCACCTCGATGGCCGAGTTCATCGCCGGGCTGGATCAGGAGTTGGAGGAGGGCGTCCCATCACCTTATATGGGCAACAATGTAGTACCCGAACAGTTGTTGGAACTGATCCGCTTTCCGGATTATTTCGACCGATCCCTGTTCATAAAGCCGCGCATCTGGATCGGCCCCAAGGGAACGCTCACTCCTCTGCATAGGGACGACTCGGACAACTTGTACGCTCAGGTCTGGGGGCGCAAGTCCTTCATCCTGGCGGCGCCACATCATTGCGAGGCGCTGGGCACCTGGTCGACCTCGCCGCAAGGCGGGCTGGAAGGCTGCGAGGTGAATCCGAAAGCCCCCGACTACGAACGCTTTCCCCGCGCACGCGAAGTAGATTTTTTGCACATCGTGCTGGAGGCGGGCGATCTGTTCTTCCTGCCGGATGGCTGGTTCCACCAGGTGGAATCCGTCTCCACTTCACTGTCTGTCAATTTCTGGGTCAATTTCGGACGGGGTTGGTAAGTCGCGTCGGGGCGCTTACACGCCCCGATGGCCGGTTGATAAAGCCCATGCGGAACGGCTTATTAGAGGCTAACGCGGCCGACTACCGATGACCGTGGCATCGTCGCTGTTCCGGCTCAGGTAGATCGGTAGAACCTTGGGCAGGACCTGAACCAGTTGTCCGATGTTGCGGGTGTCATAGATGCCGCCGATGCGCAGGTCAGCAGTAGCCTGATCAGCAAGCAGGATGGGCTTGTCCAGGTAACGGTTGATATAGGGGAGGGCCTCGGCGAGCGTAAGGTCGTCGAGGACCAGCTTGCCTTCACGCCAAGCCAGGGCCTCGGCTTTGGCAGTCGATATCTGCGGCAGTTCGCCATCGTTTCCGTAACGAGCCTGCAAGCCAGGAGATAGGTAAGTCACCTGGTCGGGCTGTTCCGTATCGCCATGTACCTTGACCGAACCTTCGGTCAGGGTGACGACCACCTGGTCCGCATATTTCCATACGTTGAAGCGGGTGCCGGTGACGGTAACGCTGCCCTTGCCGGCATACACCACGAATGGATGGCGGGCATCGTGCTGAACCTCGAAGAAGGCTTCGCCCTCACTGAGTTTCACACTGCGGCGATCACGGAAATTGACGAACCATAGCGTGGTGTCCAGATTCAGGTGCACGCGCGATCCATCCGCCAGGATCACTTCGCGAGTACCGTCCTCGGCATGGAAGCGCTGGATGTGGTCGGGAAGCCATCCTTGCTGCCAGCCCAGCAGACTACCCAGCGAAAGAAGCAACAAGGCCGCAGCCGCCAAGGCAGGCCTGCGCGAGCGCCGCCGAGGCGAGGTCCGAACCGAATCTCCAGCTATCGCCTGGACAGGCAGGTGCTCGCTGACCAGCCATATGTCGAGCATTGCCTGGTACTCGCGCATGTGGGCCGGGCTGGTTTTCAGCCAGCGTTCGAATGCGATGCGCTCCTCATTCGTGCAGTCTTCCGCATGCATTCGCATGCACCAGTAGGCCGCCTCATCGAGGAGGTTATCGCTTGCAAGAGGGGAGGAAGCATGGTCGGTCATCAGGCGCTACCGGTTCGACTCAACGTTGGATTGGAAAGGAGCAAGACGCCCGAAGAAGCTTCCATTAAAAATGAGAATAATTATAATTTGTCCATTCGCCAGTATAAAATGCGACATGTGTCGGCTCAAGGCGGTAGACGATAGCCTCCCGACCGACGTGTTCACCGGCAAAACGGTCGCATGCTTCAAGCTCGGGGGGATCATGGAAAAATATTACCAGCAGTTGGTCCATTACTTGACGACCCGATTAAGGGATCGCCATCTGGCGGCGGACGTCGTCCATGATGCCTATGTGCGGATCCTCGAAGGCGGCCATGGAAGCCTTGTGAAGTTTCCACAAGCCTACCTATATCGCACAGCGATCAATATTGCCATCGATACCCACCGGCGTGAAACCGTACGGCGCGGCGAATCGCTCGAGGATATCGAACCGCATGCGGCGGAACAGTTCCTGGGCCCGCAGGACTCCCTGTACCTTCGACAACGCGCCACACTGGTGGAGCGCGCGCTGAACGAATTGTCCGAAAATTGCCGGAAAGCATTCCTGATGCGCAAGCTGGACGGCCTGGGACACACGGAGATCGCGGCCCGCATGGGCATTTCCAAGGATATGGTGGAAAAGCACATCGTCAATGCCATGCGACATTGCCGCATCCGGGTCAGGGAAATGGAGTATTCCAAGGTTGATTTCAACAACGCAACGCGCCGCCATTCCACGATTACAAGATAAGCAAAGCGGGGTTCAGCGTAGAACTCTAGCTGTGAGCTCTTAGCAAAGGAGTTCACAGCGCCATACCAATACTTCGCATAATGTATATTATGTTAAATAGTGTAGCGAAGAAGCCGGGTAAACCGGTACCGGTTCCGAGCGCCGCCTTGTTGACGGATGGCTTTGACGCAAGCTGTGAGTTGCGTTCGGGTTGGCCACGATCGGCTGGGAAGGTGCAGTGCAACGCGCTCGGATGGTCCGTATTTCTCGAAGGATTTCTCGCCGGACTACCGCGTCTCTGAAGGGCTACCTTCTTCCACAAAGCAAAGGCTGCCTGCTATATACCCTCACGAAGACCTTGCCCGGACTCATTCGGCTAACTTAAGGACCTCAGATGGCGAGCTGGCTTTTATCTGCGCCTCGCTGAATGGAATCGTTTGCCATGTCTGACGGGAAAACAGCCGAGTCTGGTCCCGGTAATGCGGCGAAGCCGGATCGGTGGACTGGGAAAATGACAGGAGCCCGCGAGCCTGGGGACCCTCTTCCGTGAAACGCACCAACTGTATGTAACTACTGCCTCCTACCACTTCCAAGCCGCGGCCAACCGAGGCCGGTCGCGCCTGAATCGCGTTGTAGATTCCAAGCCGACCATCCCCGCCGGGGATGGGTATCCGCTCGGCACCACGACTCGTCTTCTGGAGTTCCCCCCAGACTGTTTTCGCACCGACCCCATCCGCAGCAACTTCGTCGCGGGCAACCAGCAAGGCTTTGACGACCTTTTCCCTGACCTGTGGATCGTCCAAGGCGATGCCGCGCGGGGTATGCACAGGGTCCTGCGGATCGAAGGGTATGCGCCAGGCATCCGGAATCGCTCTGAAATGCTCGGCGAAGTGCTGGAAATACAGGAGACCTGAGCCATCCTCCAGACCTGCCCGGCGGCTCCAGAGACGCAACCCTGTACAGACCTCCACCAGTTCCCGGTTTTCGGGACACAGAGTCAGCAGATCATCCACCAACAGATCGGCCAGGTAGACTTGGTTATCCGTCACCAGGCGCTCCAGTCGCTGTGCGTCCAGGCGCTCCCGGCCAAGCCGAGTCAACTGGTCGAGGGCGAAACGGGTCCGGGGACCCAGAAGCTGGCCGTCGCGACTGACCAGTGGCGAGAAACCCGTCAGACGCGCAGCTGGATTGGTCATCCAGGCACTGTCATTGGAGTTCTGCACGAAGTCCTCGCGCTCGAGCACAGGCAATTTGCCCGGAGGCACTATCCCGGGCTGAGCGGCGCTTTCGTCATGGCGCCAGTCGCAGGCGCTGCGCGAACCATCGAGCACCGGCAAGCCTTTTCCGGCCAGCGACGCATCGAGGCAATTCGCCAATTGATCGGCCTCCAGGTTCGGAATGACCGAAGCGTTCATGTAGAGCACCCTGCCCCGCTCGTCGCTGGCCAGAGTATTGACCCAGGGAATGCCCTGGGTCCGTTCGATCGATGTGCGGAACTCGGCAAGGCTGGTGGCCCGGTTCATTTCGGTCCACTGCTGGAGGGCACGCGTATTATCCAGGTTGGCATCGTGCAACGCATAGGCCGTTCCATCGGTCCAGTCGAGCAGGCCGGGCCACTTCACCAGCGGTCCGTACTTCGACAGATAGAGACTGTGTTCCAGCGTCGACAGATTGCCTTGCGCATCGAGCACCTCGACGCTCAACATCCGCTTCTCCAGGGGATAGTCGATGCCATCCACGCGATAATGCCCCGGAGCCTGCGGGTTCAGTTCCAAGCGATGCAGGGTGAAATGGCTGGAACTGTCGACCGTATGGGTCCAGGCGAGATGCTGGTTGAAGCCGATGTTCACCAGCGGCAGTCCGGGCAGAGCAGCGCCCATGACATCGAGCCGCCCAGGGATGCTCAAATGCAATTGATAGAAGCGCAGCGCGCCGAACCAGGGGAAATGCGGGTTCGCCAGCAGCAAGCCCTTGCCGTTATCCGACAGTTGTCGGCCGACGGCGATACCGTTGCTGCCCGTGTGCCGGACGAACGCCTCGCGCCGGCGAGCCGCCTGCTCGAAATCCACGGGGCGCCTGAGGGCTGCCCTGTCCTGCTCACCGGGTGGCGCCGCGTTCAGTACCGCTTCGACGAACTGCCCGAGCCCGCTTTCGATCATGAGCCGTCGGGTGAAGCGCAGCAAATCGCCGCTCGAGATCGGCCGCAACCATTCACGCCCGGCGCAGGCCACGGGCCGTTGCTCTTCCGGCGTATCCCGCAGGTAACGGTTGAAGCCCGCCGCATAACCCTCGAGCAGTTGGCGAACCGGCTCTGGCTGTACCTGCCATAGGGCTGCCACGGATGAGTCGTCGTTCAACCAGCGGAAGAAGAAGTCCGAGGAAACATTGTCGATCCGGGACGAGGACTGGCCATCGGCGCCGAAAAACCGAGCCCGCTCGCCGCGTGCGGTGACTATCTCTTCGGCCAGCAGACACAGGTTGTCCCGCGCATAGGCGTAGCCGATCCCATAACCGAGCCCTGCCTCATTCTCGGCGCGGATATGTGGCACACCGAAAGCAGTCCAGCGGATCTCCGCCACCATCGATGGACCGGCTGGCACCGGCAAGGCCAAGCAGGCCAACGAAGCCCCGACCATGCCCGCAAGGAATCGACGCATGCATATCTCCCCTGTCCGCACCGAATGGTGAGTGCATCCGCAAGAACGAGAGGCACGCCAGGAAATTTAGCGGCCCGGTTCCCGACACCGTCACAATGTATTCGTCATGCAGATCTGATATCAGTGAATGCACTGGCAAAACTGTCGCGTCGAGCCAATCCGTCAGGCTTAGCGCGCCCATGGGGCTACGCGTTTTCCGATTTTCCGGCTCCGGCATAACGGCAGTCTGATTCGCACGGGATAGCAAAGCTCGCCTGCAAACGTAAATCAGGCCCATGGCCATATTTCTGCCGCAATAGCCACCTAAAGTATGACCCGGGTCATTAATCGACAGATGCTTTCTTGCCAAGCTGAATTCGGTAGCGGCGTTTTGCAATAATGATTATCATTTATGCCTGGCGATAAGGGAGAGTTTCCCCATGTGTTCACGGGTATCCAAACCAAGGATCTTCGGCCTTTGGCTCATGACTTTCCTTGCCAGTACGGCTGCTTCCACAAGCTGGGCGGATGAAGCATTCCAGCCTCCGGTCCTGGAGCTGACCCAAGTCGAAATCAGCAAGGCCGGTCTGCTGGAGCAGGACTTCGTTCTGCATTTCCGCATCAGCAACCCCAACGAAAACAAGCTCCCGGTTCGTGGCCTGGCCTATCAGGTGCACCTGGAAGATATCGAGTTGGTGAACGATGGCGAGTCGAGACAATCATTCACCGTTCCGGCTCACGGCCACCAGGAATTCGAGGTGCCGGTCACGACCAACCTCTGGCGACGCATGAAACCCCTCGTCAAGTTGTTGAAGAAAGCCGAAAAGCCCATTTCTTATCAGGTGAGCGGAGAGGTCAAGATCGGGCGCCTGTTCGGACGCAAAGTACCGTTCTTCCACAATGGCGAACTGGCGCGTGGCGAAATGATCGCCAGCAATCATTAAGCAAGGAATGGCCATTACCCAATAGACTGCACCTTGCCTCGATCTCCTACCAAGCGATAACGCAAGCAGCAGATAACTGTACCCCCTAATCGTCCAAGGAGTGTTGCAAGTACGCACACGGCCCATTCCGGGCTGAAGCCAGTCAGGAATAGGCTGCTTGAAGACCCCCTCCCTCTCTTCTCTTCTCGGTTCCTGAGGACTCCCCTGTCGCTCCAGTCGATGGCCCCTGCCATGCCGATTAGAAGCACGCCGAGTCAAAGTTTTGCCTATGCGCTTCGACAGGCAATGGTGGTATTCCCCCTGGCAAAGCAGGCCCAGCAGCAATTTTTTCTTCCCCGTGAGGTGCGACAGGGGATGGCGCATCAAGACCACAGCTTGTCGGATATGAGAAGAAGCCGAACTAAATTTTCGGCGGCCTTGATCGTTGCTGGAGTAGGGCCAGTCGTCTAGACGATATACGCCCTTCATATCAAGTGGCCCGTTCGTAAAAACAGGTATATCCCATGCCCCTGTCCTCCGAACCTCGTTGGGAGCGGTTTCGCACTTTCCTGCAAAACAGTCAGCGTCTGGATACCGCCGCGCGTGTCGTGCTCGCGGTGTTTGGCGGCTACGGTTTCAGCGCCCTAGCAACCGTCAGCCTTTCCTGGGCCTTGCCCTTGCCGCCTGCGCAGGCGGTATTGACGGCAACGATGCTTTCGTTCGCCCTGTTCTGCGCCTTGGCTATCTGGGCCTTCAGCGCCTCCAGCGCCTGGCGGGCCTGGGGAGTTACCCTTTTGCTGGCCGTCCCTCCCGCCATGCACCTTCTGGTGCGGGAGTTGCGCCCATGAAGGTGCGGGGTTTTCGTCAAGCCAATGCCTGGCTGCACAACTGGACCGGCCTGCTGCTGGGCTGGTTGTTGTATGCCATCTTCCTCACTGGCACCCTCTGTTTCTTCCAGAACGAAATTACTCTATGGATGAAACCCGAGCAGCACGGCTCGCATCCCGATGCCGGCTCGGCGGAGCGCGCCTGGGCTACTCTGCAACGCTTGGCCCCGACAGCCGAGCAATGGCGCATTCAACTACCAGGTGAGCGCAACACCGCCATACAGGTGAATTGGAGCGAACCCGGCCAGGAAAAAAGACATGCCCTGACCCTGGATGCAGCAAGCGGCGAACCGCTGGAAGTGCGCGAAACGCTCGGGGGTCAGTTCTTCTATCGCTTTCATTTCCAACTGTTCGGCATCGACTACATGTGGGGTCGCTGGATCGTCTGCATCGCCACCATGCTCATGCTGGTCGCCATCGTCAGCGGCGTGATCGTCCACAAGAAAATCTTCCAGGAATTCTTTACCTTCCGCCCGGGCAAAAGCCAACGCACCTGGCTCGATGCCCACAACGCAACAGCGGTCCTGGCCCTACCGTTTCATCTGATGATCACCTACAGCGGCCTCCTGCTGTTTATGTACATGTTGATGCCCTGGGGCATGCAAAGCGTCTACCAGGACGATACCCAACGCTTCTTCAGCGAACTCTTCCCGCGTGACTCCGTCGAGGCCAAACCAGCACCGATGCAGAACGGCATCCCCTTGACCGACCTGCGCCCACTGCTCGATGAGGCCGAACGACACTGGCCACGCGGCGTCGGCAGTATCGAGGTCCGTCGACCGGGAACCGAACTGGCCGTCATCGAGCTGCGCGAACTGGGCAGCGACAGCCTGCTCGACCGGGGCGTCGGCGAGCGCCTGCGTTTCGACGGCACGACCGGCGAACCGCTACACATCCCTCCGCAGGTCGATGGCGGGACGGCCAAGGCCGTCTACAACGTACTGACCGGCCTGCACCTGCTGCGTTTCGCCAGTGTGGAAATGCGCTGGTTCTTTTTTCTGAGCGGCCTGCTGGGTACGGCAATGATCGCCACCGGCCTCGTCCTGTGGGTGGGAAAACGGTTGCCGAAACGGCGCAAGAGCAGCGCCACGCCCTTCGGCCATCGTCTGGTCGAAGTGTTGAACGTCGGTACCGTCGTCGGGCTCCCCGTGGCCATCGCCGCCTATTTCTGGGCCAACCGCCTGCTGCCGCTGGGCCTGGCACAGCGTATCGACTGGGAAATCCGCTGCCTCTTCATCGCCTGGGCGCTTTGCCTTGTCCATCCGTTGCTGCGCTCCTACAGGCGCGCCTGGATCGAACAACTGGCCCTGGCCAGCCTGTTGTATGCCGGTCTGCCGCTGCTCAACTTCTCCCTGCCGGATAGCCATCTGCTGACCACGCTGGCCCATGGACAATGGCTGGTGGCCGGTATGGATCTGACGCTACTCGCACTCGCCGCCCTGTTCGGACTGGCCGCCTGGAAGCTGACCAGGCTGCTGTCCAGCGCCGTACAAAACCCGCCCCACAAGGCCCCCCAGGAGGCACCGATATGATTTGGCTAGGCCTCGCGCTCTGCTTCAGCGGTTTCGCCGCGCTTTGCCTGAGCATGGACACGCACCATGAGCAGGTTTTCGGAACCGATGCACCGGATGGCAGGCGCCTGCTTCTGAGACTGCTCGGCTGGCCGACGCTGGTCATCGCCGTATTCGCCTGCGCGAACGCGCTCGGCCTCTCCGTGGGTATCGCCCTTTGGGCCGGCCAGCTCAGCATCGCGGCAGGAATCCTGCTCCTGCTGCTGGCCTACCGGCCGCGCCTGGTCGTTCCGCTGGCCTTGGCCGCCCCTTTGTTGGCATTGCTCCCGCTGCTGTTTCACTAGAGCCTGCCAGGCCTCCGGTCGCAGGTGCACTCCGGCTTCAACAGCGCGACCGCCACCGCATGCCGGTCTGCAGAACCGGATACGGGCCCGGTCGGTACCCGGCGGATCGCCTCGTTGGTTGTGGCGGAACGCCAGGTCGCCGGGCCTCAGCCAGGCAACTTTGAACACACCTCTCTTTGAACACACCTCTCTCGATATTCTCGACATGAATGCCGTTGGTACGCTTCAGAGCCAGGAGGATGCGCCGCAGATAGCTGCTGGCGTCGCATTCCTGCCGGCTTTGCCGGGCCAGCAACGGACGTCCTCGAACTGCTAGAGCATTTTTTGAAAACACGAATTCGACATACAGGGGTTGCTCTTCCTGGTCATTTCGGGCCTCCTCTCCCGCTCGGACAAGGAGACCAGAATGGCTCGAGCATACAGTGCCGATCTTCGTCGACGCGGCCATGGGCGGGCTGTCGGCTCGGCAGGCCGCCGAGCGATTCGACATCGGCACGGCGCGGCGATCGTCTGGGTACGGCGCTTTCGGGAAGGCGGGGAACTCGTCGCCCGCCGACAGGGCAAGCCCCGGGGCTTGCGGCTCGATCCCCATGCGCACTACCTGCTCGGCCTGCTCGAGCAAACCCCCGACCTGACGCTGGCCGAGCTCGCCGCAACCCTCGAGCGGGAGCGCGGTATTCGGGTCAGCCTGGCGACGGTATGGACGTTTCTCGACCGGCACGGCATGACGTTCAAAAAAAGACCGCGCATGCGGCCGAGCAGCAGCGGCCGGACGTCCAGGCAGCGCGACAGGAGTGGCTCGAGGAACAACCCGGCTTCGACTGGCGCAAGCTGATCGTCGTCGACGAAACCGCCGCCGCGACCAACTTGGCCCGCCTACGAGGCTGGGCCCCTCGCGGCGAGCGCTGCCTGGCCGCGCTCCCTCACGGTCACTGGAAAACCACGACCTTTACCGCCGGCCTGCGCGTGGATGGGCTAACTGCTCCGCTGGTGCTCGACGGCGCCATGAACGGCCCGGCCTTCCTGGCCTATGTCGAGCAGGTCCTGGCTCCCGAGCTGACGCCCGGCGATAACAACCTGCCGGCCCACAAGGTGGCGGGGGGACGCCAGGCCATTGAGGGCGCAGGAGCCACACTGCGCTACCTGCCTCCCTATAGCCCCGACCTGAACCCGATCGAAAGGGCATTCTCCAAGCTCAAGGCGCTGCTGCGAAAGGCGGCGGCGCGGACCGTGCCGCAGCTGTGGCAGAGCATTGGCGAGGCAATCGGGCAGTTCTCGGCGCAGGACTGCAGGCACTACTTCGAGGCAGCCGGATATGGAACGGATGAGCATTCGAAAATAATCGCACCTCGTCGACACCTTGGACGGATTGAACCGCCCCGGGAATTCCGGAGGCTCGTTGGTCTGAGTCACGCCAGCATGGCGGACTCGGTGAGTTGGCGATAATAAACCGCTTCGGCCTCAGCCGGCGGTACGTTGCCGATGGGCTCCAGTAGCCGTCGGTGGTTGAACCCGTCCACCCATTCCAGCGTCGCCAGCTCCACGGCCTCACGATTCTGCCAGGAACGGCGATGAATCACCTCGGCCTTGTACAGGCCATTGAGGGTTTCGGCCAAGGCATTGTCATAGGAGTCACCCACGCTTGCCCACCGAGGGCTCGACCCCAGCTTCAGCCAAGCGCTCGGTATAGCGGATCGAGACGTACTGCACGCCACGGTCGCTGTGGTGGATCAGACTGCCCTGGCCGACCGGTCGGCGGGCATACAACGCCTGCTCCAACGCATCGAGTACAAAGTCGGTACGGGCGCCTCTGAGGTTGCGGCTGACCCAGACATCAAAGGCGTAGTGCAGGACCAGGTTGGCCAGCAACGGGCTCACGACGCCGCCTTGCGGCGTGCCGCACGTCCGCTCCAGAAGTACCCCGTCTGCAGTCTGCATTGGCGCTTTCAGCCAGCGTTCCACGTACAGGAGAGCCCATGGGGTCTGGCAGTGCTTCTTGAGCGCGCGCATGATAGGAGTTTGGATGGAACATCGGGTCGATCTGCGGCTCCAGCAGGAGCTTGACTGCCGTCTGCGCCACCCGATCGGCAACCGTGGGCACACCCAGCACATGCACACCTCCCGACTTCTTTGGAATCGGCACCCCTTTTACCAGCGGCGGAAAATAGCTGCCGGAACAGAGTCGATTCCATAGCCTGTACAGGTTGTTGCCCAAGCCATTCTCGAACTGCTCAATGGATTCACGGTCAACGCCTGCGGCGCCACCGTTCGCCTTGACACACTTGAATGCCTCCCAGATTAACGCCTTGGGAATGTCATACGGTTTGGTCATGCCGCCGTGCTCCTCCTGCTTGCGCAGTTGACACGACGACAGACCGGGATGACGCAGCTCCTCCGCTCCACCACTCTTACAGCGGCTTCAACACTACTACGAGCGGCTCCGCCCCTTGGTGGCGCATCGCTACTTTCGGCCTCGCCTTTCAAGCTTGTGCCTTTCGCTTGGCATCGCCACCGAAGGTTCCCGCAGTTCAACGCAAGAGCCTGAATCAGGCTGACGCTGCCTCTATGCCGGACACCGCCTGGCCCGTAAGCAGGTAACGGCCAGACTGATCGCGGGGCACCATCACTCCCCGGTTTTGATGTCATCTGAGTACTTTCGACACTTGAACGGCAGTTCACGGTTGTTCGTCTTCCTGGTTCATACCTGACGCCTTTACGACGCCTTTTCCATGACGCTCACGACCAGGGTTTTTGACCCAAGCCGCTCATGGTGGTTTGCCATCCGCTCCTGCAAGCTGATGGCGAGGGGCCATACCCTCATCTCCTACGCCGCTTGCTGCGGCACACTGAAGTCCGCCCCCCAGAGCGCATTGGGCCGCTCGGCGCGGAACGGGCGGTTGACCTTGTCCAGTGGGCACGGGTTGGCCTTGTCGCGGGTCGTAGTCTTGACCGATTTGCCGCGTACGACTCCTTGTAGGCCCAGTCGCTGCATCAGCCGCTCCACCGTGCAGCGCGCAACCCTCACACCTTCCCGCAGGAGTTGCCGCCAGACCTTGCGCACGCCGTAGACCTGGAAGTTCTCCTCCCAGATCCGCTGGATATGCCCGCTCGGCACCTCGTCACGCCGTGCTCGCGGAGAACGCCGCTCAGGGGCAGCCTGGCCTTGTGCATGGGCGTAGTAGGTCGATGGAGCAATCGGCAGTACCTGGCAGATCGGCTCGACTCCATAAACCTCACGGTGCTCGTCGATGAACGCCTTCATGGCTTGAAGCGGCGGTCGAGCTCCGCCTGGGCAAAATACGCGGACGCCTTGCGCAAGATCTCGTTGGCCTGGCGCAACTCACGCACTTCACGCTCCAGCGCTTTGATCCGCTCGCGCTCGCCGGTGGTCTGGCCTTCCCGTTTGCCCGTATCGCGCTCGGCCTGGCGCACCCAGCGGCGCAGGGTTTCAGCGGTACAACCGATCTTGGCGGAAATCGAGCGGATCGCCGCCCACTCCGACTCATGGTCGTCTTGATGCTCGAGCACCAGACGAACCGCTCGCTCGCGGACTTCCGGGGAGTACTTCGTCGTTGTCTTCATGGCTCCATCCTCTCAAGAGTGCGAGCCTCCGGGAAAGCCGGGGCGGTTCATCTCGCCGACCACTTTGAAGACGATGCCTGCGTGTGCGCACTTGTATTCCAGCATCGTCTTCAACTGGCCCCAGCCGGCGCCGAGCACCGACTTGGCCATCCGGGTCTTCACGAGTTTCGTGGACGACACATCGCCTTGTGGAGCCCCAGCTATTTTGCCGGCAGCGTCGGCGGCGCTCCTCTTGCAGTAGTCAAGCAATACATCGAGCAGCAGACGAAGCCGCTATAGGGAGGCTTCGCCTCCCACGCTATTCATCCCCGCACTAGAAGTACGGGGCTTTCCGCGCATTTCGGTAACACTGCCTCCAAAAATGATAAATATTCTCGTTTGACAGAGCTTTTTATTAAAGTTAATTTGCCATCCATGTGGCTCGCAGCCCCCTTGGCCGCTATTCCCAGACCGAAGGAACGCCTACATGTCAAAACACGGACCTCTCGCCGACGGCTTCATGGACAGACCAGCGTTTTCCCCGAGATCCAGTCCTTCATCGACCATCGCGTAACACTGGTAAATAACGCAGCAAACATCATTGGATGTCGTTCCCCCGCGGAGGATGTCGTTCAGGATACGTTCTTGCGGCAGGAATCCGTTCCACCAGCAGTGGCTGTTTCGATGAAGACCTATCTGAACTGCATATTCCGGATCGTCCGCAATCTGGTGAACGGCCATCATCGCAAGCAAATCGTTGAGCAACGTTACAGCGGAAACGAAGAGAAAGCCTTGTCCGTCGCTCAACAGGACGATGTCTCGCCGGAAAGCCTGCAGCCGCGCCAGGAGAGGCTAGAACGGATCACCGAGGCCCTGAGCCAGCTTCCGGAACGCACGCGTTACGCCTTCGAGATGCACCGCGCGCATGGCAAGCAGCAGAAGGAAATCGCACGCGAACTCGGTGTTTCGCCGCCCCAGGTGAACATTATGATCCGCGACGCCCTGGTGCATTGCCGCAAGGCCCTCGAGGCGGAACACAACGCCTGAATCCATGTCCATTGGTGCTGGCTTTCGACCCGGACGGGTTCTGGAAGCTATTGGATCGGCAGGAGGGCGATCCGGCATTCACCTGGCAGTGGCCGGACGACGTGTACCTCTGGACCCTGCCGATGTTCCACTGCAACGGCTGGTGCTACCTCTGGACCGTCACCGCCTTGGCGGGCACGCACGTGTTCCTGCGCCGGGTCGACCCGCAGAAGATCCTCACCCTGATCCACGAACACCGAGTCACCCACCTGTGCGGCGCACCTATCGAGCTCAACGCCTTGGTCAACATGACCGACTCGGCCAAGGCTGCCATCGATTCCCCCAGTACATGCCTTGGTCGCTGGTGCCGCGCTGCCGGCCAAGGTGATCGGCGCAGTGGAGGAAATGGGCATCAAGGTCACCCACGTCTACAGAGTCACCGAAGTCTACGGCCCGGTCACCATATGTGCCTGGCACGAGGAATGGGACGAGTTGCTGCTCGACGAGCGGGTCCGGATCAAGGCCCGCCAGGGGTGTGCGCTATCCGACCCTGGAGGGGGTGATGGTGGCCGATCCGCAGCCTCTGGAGCCGGTGCCACGCGACAACGACACCATCGGCGAAATCTTCATGCGCGGCAACACGGTGATGAAGGGCTACCTGAAAAACCCGAGCGCCACCGCCGAGGCCTTCGAGGGGGTTGGTTCCACACCGGTCTGGCATCCGGACGGCTACGTGGAGATCAAGGACCGCCTGAAGGACATTGTGATCTCCGGCGGCGAGAACATCTCTACCATCGAGGTGGAAGGCGTGCTCTATCGCCATCATGGGGTTCCCCTGCCCTTTCGTCTCCCTCAAGGCCGGCCAAGAACGGACCAGCGAGGCGGAGATCATCGCCTTCTGCCGCGAGCACCTGGCCGGCTTCAAGATCCCCAGGCGCGTAGTCTTCAGAAATTGCCGAAGACCTTCACCGGCAAGATCTAGAAATAAGTCCTGCGCGGCAGGACCAGGGCGCTCTAACCCCAGTCCTGGCGATTTTCACGAGCAGATCGAGCGGATGACGGCGTCCGGGCCGGCTGGACGCCACAGGCCACGGCGCGCCCGAAAAGGCCGCCGCGAATGGTACGGCGACAACAAAATAATTCGGAGCCAAACATAGACCGACCTGTTTCACGACATGCCCAGAGTTACGATCAGATCCGCAACAATCCGAAGCTCCATCAACTGGTGCAAAGCTGCTTACGCCTGGCCTAGTCGCTGAGCGTCCCGGTGTTCGGCATTTACAGCCTGTTCATGCTGACGGTGGCCTTCACCCCCGCAATTACTGCATCGCCCTCTCGGTGAAACCAGCCTGCTGACCATCGGCATTCCGATCGGTGCCGCGGTCATCGTCTTTTTCTGGTTGCTCACCGGCTGGTACGTGCGCAGCGCCAACCCCCGCTTCGACGCCCTCAGCGCGCAGATCATCAAGGAGAGCCAGCAATATATTCTTCGTCTTCGTCCTCGGCACCCTGGCGATGACCTGGTGAGCCGCCCACCAGACTAGTTCCACGGCCGACTTCTACACCGCCGCCGGCGGCATCAGCGGCTTCCAGCACGGTCTGCCGATCGCCGGCGACTATATGTCCGCCGCCACCCAGCTCGGCCTGTCCAGCCTGGTGTTCGCCAAGGGATATGACGGTTTCATCTATACCGTCGCCTTCTTCGGCGGCTGGTCGCTGATCACCTTCCTGACGGCCGAACGGCTGCGCATCTTGGGTGACGGTGGGAAAGCGGCGCATATAGCGCAGTTCCATGCCGCCACCTCACTCCGGCAGCCAGCCAATCGGTTGAAGGTCCACTGACTCGCAACACGCCTGCACGCGCGCCACGCCATCCAGGAAGTGCGGCGTATGTTCATGCCGGAACAGGGCCTCGGCATCGGCCCAGCGCTCCAGCAGGTAGAAGCGGTTGGCGGCTGTGCTTCCTTGGGCAACGCGATAGTCCAAGCAACCCGGTTCCCGGAGGCTGGCGTCGCGCAACGCGAACAGTACGTCGCGCAGTTCTTCGATGCGTCCTTCCGACGCTTGCAACGAGACGATGAGATCGACAATCGGCATGTCATCCTCCTTGGAGATGCGTTGCATGGGCAGATTGTGCGCTCTTGCGTGCTAGCCACCACAGCGGCGCTTGCGCCAGCAGCGCCAGCACCACGCCGGCCCAAGGCGTCAGCGCCATTCGCCCCTGAGCGACCAGGCCGCTGCCCAGCGTCTCGCCCAGGGTGATGCCGAGGTTGAAGGCCGCGATGTTCAGCGCCGAGGCGAAATCCACCGCGCGTGGTGTCCAGCGCCCGGCCGTCTCCAGCATCCCGGCTTGGAAGCCCGGTGACAGGCCGAAGGCCAGTCCGCCCCAGGCGAACAGCAGCGGCACCATCGCCCACTTCCAAGGCAGCGCCCCGGCCAGCACCACCAATGCCCATAGCAGGCCGATCAGCATGCGCCGCAGCGCCACCGGCCAGCCCAGGCGGGCAGCCCAGCGCCCACCGGCGAGGTTGCCGACCAGCGTCGCCATCCCGAACACCACCAGCAGCCCGCTGGCCGCATGGGTCGAAAAGCCGGTGATGTCCGTCAGGATCGGGGTGACGAAGGTGAAGGCGGGGAAGCTGGCGCCGAAGCCCAATACGGTGATGCTCATCATCGCCAGGATCGGCGGGCTGGCCAGTGCCGCCAGTTGGGTGCTCGCCGGGCCGGCCGCCGATGGCGGCAGCACCGGCACCCAGCGCACCGTCGCCAGCCAAGCCAGCGCCGCCAGTGCCGCCACCACGAAGAACGGCAGGCGCCAACCCAGGCTATTGCCGATCAAGCTGCCCAGCGGCACGCCGATCACCATCGCCAGGGTCAGGCCGGCGAACATGACGGCGATGGCGTGGCTGGCCTGCCCCTCGGGCGCCAAGCGAGCGGCCACCGTCGCACCGATGGCGAAGAAGCTGCCATGCGCCACCGCAGTCAGGATGCGCCCAGCCAGCAGCAGCTCGTAGCTGGCGGCCAGCGCCGACAGCAGGTTGCCGGCCAGAAACACCGCTACCAGCCCCAGCAGCAGAGGCTTGCGCGGCAGCCGCGCCAGGGCCAATACGACGATCGGTGTGCCGACGGCCAGCGCCAGTGCGTACAGGCCGACCAGTCCACCGGCGCGCGCCAGCGGCACGCCGAGATCCTCGGCGATGGCCGGCAGCACGCCAACCACGATGAACTCGGCCACGCCGATGGCGAAGGCCGTCACCGCCAACGCCCAGACTCCGGGGTGGGTACGGTGCGCCTGCATCATGTCCGGTTCGCCGCGTGCAAGGCGATGGCCTGGTCAGCATCGACCGTGGCACCGGCCACGCCGACGGCACCGATCACGCGGTCTTGTTCGTCGCGCAGCACCACACCACCACCGAAGCTGATCAGGCCGCCATTGGTCGCCTCCAGTGTGTAGATCGCACCACCAGGCTGGGCTGCAACGCCGAGTTCTAGGCTGTCGGTACGAAACAGCGCGGCGGTACGGGCCTTCTTGATCGACACGTCGACGGCTCCCGGCACAGCATCGTCCATGCGCAGGAAGCCGCGTAACAGACCGGCCTCGTCCACGACGGCGATGTTGATGGCGAAGTGCTGTTCCCGTGCAAGCGCCTGGGCACGCTCGATGACGTGCTGGATGGTCGATTCGTTCAAAGCGTGGGACATCTCGAAAACTCCATGAAGATTGCAGGAGATTTCGATGATTCCCACTGACGACTTACGTGGAAAGGTGCTAGGGCCAGTTGATAGCTAAAGTTTGAGAATGTCGAACATTTCTCGCATAGCTGTTGCAGCCAAACGGCGCAGGGCCGGTTTGCGCAGGCGCTGGGATGGCCCGGCGACCCCAAGTGCTGCAACGACCTGTCCTTGACGGCGCAGAGGCAGGGCCAGACAGTTCAACCCCGGTTCGGCCTCCTCCAGATCCAGGGCATAGCCCTGTTCGGTGATAGCTGCCAATTCCTTCTCCAGCGCCTTCGGCATTGCCTCGGCACGGCGCAGGCTGCGTACCAATGCGGGATTGTGGGCGAGGAAGATTTTGCCGATGGCCGATGTGGTCAAGCCTTCGCGACGCCCACGTGGGCTGGCCACACGCAGGTTGCCGTGACCTTCCAGGGCATCGATGTAGAGGTATTCCCGCGTGCCGCAGGGCACCGCCAAGTAGCAGGTCTCGCCGCTGCGCTCGGCCAGTGTGCGCAACGCGGGCGCAAATGCAGTACGCAGGGCTGCATCGGCATCGGCCAACGGCTGAGCAATCTCGCGCAAGCGCAACCCAAGCGCGTACCGCGTACCGTAGCGGGAAACGTAACCCATCGCGGCCAGGGTGTTGAGTAACCCATGCAGTGTGCTCTTGTGCAGGTTGAGCTGCGCGGCGAGATCGACCAAGCGTGCTTCGCCTCCTGCCGCAGCGATGGCTTCGAGCAGCAGCATCGCTCGCTCCAAGGATTGGATGCGCCGGTTTTCGTCGATCATGAAGCGCTTCCCTGGAAGCTCCCACCCCAATACCGGATGGCAGTTGAGTTTGAACCGCCCCGGGAATTCCGGAGGCTGTGAATCACACCACCATAGCGGATTCGTCGAGTTGTCGATAATACGTCGCTTCGGCCTCGGCCGGCGGGATGTTGCCGATCGGTTCCAGCAGTCGACGGTGGTTGTACCAGTCCACCCAGGTCAGCGTGGCCAGCTCCACGGCCTCGCGGTTCTTCCAGGACTGGCGATGAATCACTTCGGCCTTGTAGAGTCCGTCGATGGTCTCGGCCAAGGCATTGTCATAGGAGTCGCCCACGCTGCCCACCGACGGCTCGATCCCGGCTTCGGCCAGGCGCTCGGTGTAGCGGATCGAGACTGCCCCTCTATCACTGTGATCGATCAGCCCGCCCTGTACCGGCTGACGGGCATACAGCGCCTGCTCCAGGGCATCAGTCGGTACGCGCCGAACCGGAGACCCTCCAGCCAACGGCTTGCCTGGTCGCCATCAAACAGCGGACCAGCAGGCCATCCTCTCGCTGCACCGCATCCGTGCCCAGTTGCTGAAGGTCCGCATCATGTAGAGCAATGCGCTGCGCGGCCTGCTCTACGAGTTCAAAATTGTCTTGCCCGAGGGCCATGCCCAACTGGCCAAAGCCATGCGGAAGCCTTCGCCGAGGCGGAAAATCAGGTTCCTCCCATGCTTCTGGAGAGCCTGCAAGAGCAGTGGGCGCGGGTGCTCCGACTGGAAGATGAAATCCGGGTGATCGAACTCCGCCTGAAACGCTACCTGCGCGAGAACCCCGACTGCCGGAAAACTGCAGAAATCCCCGGCATCGGTTCATTGACGGCCACTGCCGCGGTTGCCTCACTGGGCGACGCGACGACCTTTCGTTCCAGCTGACAGTTCGCCGCCTGGCTGGGATTGGCTCCCCGGCAAACCGGTACCGGCGGTCGAGTCCGGCAACTGGGGCTGAGCAAGCGCGGTGACAGCTACCTGCGCATGCTGTTGATGCATGGGGCTCGCTCGATCCTCGCCAGGAGCCAGAAATCCGAATGGCTTGAACGCTTGCTGGCCAGGCGACCTTATAACGTCGTGGTCGCGGCACTGGCCAATAAGCTGGCCCGAACCCTGTGGGCCGTGCTGGCCAGGGGCTCTTCATATCGAGCAGAACACTTTACGGCCTGCCCTGCAGGAAACTGAAAAACAGGACAACTCATCGTCCTCACAAGGAGCGCAGGCGGTAAGCACGTGATGGCGGAACAGGTCAGACCGTGACGGGGTAAACCTGGCAGGGACAATGAGCCACAGCCCGCAGCTCGCTCAACAGATGAGGACCTCGTCAGCGGATTCCATCAGGCCATCAAAGCCAGCAGGCTTGTCGGGCTGCACAACGGGCCGAATATAAGACCGCTCCTCCTACCTGCGCGCCAGCATGCCTACCTCTTGAGTTCCGGGAGGCGTCCATATAAGACCCTAGCCCTTGGAAAGAATATCGATGTAAGTGGCCATTGAGGGAGGGGGCAGTCAAGCGACGATCCCCTTGGCTTTAGCTGCCTTCAGCCAGCCGGGGAACTCCTCCATCAGTCGGTCATAGAGGGTTTCCTCACTGATATCGTGCAGATCATCGAGGGCGAAGAAGTTGCAGTTGTCGACTACGCGGTTGGTCATGTCGTCGAGCTTTTCGAGAATGCCGTAGTTACGCCCGGCCAGACCGACGAACTGCCAGAAGATCGGCAGTTTGGCCGCATCAGTGATCAGCTTGATAATGCGCCGGCTGTCGTAAATACCGCCATCACTGATAAACAGGATGTAGATCGGCGTGGAACTCTTGCTGCGGCGGTAGAACTCGATGGTCTGCTCGATGACCCGGTATTCGGTGTTGATGCGCGAGCCTAGCTCCCAGTTTCGCCAGCCGCCGTGATCGGTGTTGATGAAATCGTGAAAGTTCCGTAGGTTGACGTTGCTGAGCTGCTGAGGCAGATCGCCGAAGGCCCAGCAATCAAGCTGGCCATCATTATCGAAGTGAACCGCCAGCGGCAGCAGGCGATTCACCACTTCCTGAACCCGGCCTTGCTTGTACTGGTTGTTCATGGAACCCGAGCCGTCAAGGATTAGGCCCACGCGAGCGCTTACCTCGGTCAACTTGGCTTTCTCCAAGCTGACCTGCGCCTTCTTGGCCAGGCTCACCAGCTGCGGGGCTGCGGCAGCCACCTTCTTCTCAAGAGAGATGTGGCCCGTTGGTGGGGGGGCCGGTGTTGGAGCCGGTGCGTCTTCAGCCACCTCGCCGCCGAAATGGTGTACCAGCGCCTCCAGGCCCTCATTGAAGCCCTGCAGCACTGAATTCAGGCGCCAGGCGCCATCCTTGCGGTAGAACTCCACCAGTATGATGGCTCGCTCCTGGGCGAAGGTTTTGCCGGCGAACGCGCAGACGGCTTTGGGGATGCCGGCGTCGCTGATTCTGAATTGACTCGCGCCGAGTTGGCGCAGTGTGCCTTGGCCGTCGATAGCCGCGGTGAATACGAGCTTGTCAATGCTGGCCGGGACCTCTGCTAGCGAGAGACCGAAGGTCGTCGGATTCACCAGTCGCACGCTTTGGCAGGGCGATTCCGGCTGGTTAAAGAAGACCATATAGCGGTCGTCGGAGAGCTTGCCTTGGACATCGAGGCCGAAGCAGGCCAAATCGAGCGTTAGTGGGCCCTGAATATCGAAAGTCACTTCTACAGAATTTAAGGTTGTAATCGAAGACAAGGGCAGCCGCTGGCCCTGGATGAGTTCGAGCATTCAAAAATTCCTTTTTCGATCAAAGCAGATGAATATTCTGGAGCAGAAGGGAAGGATAAAGGAGGCCTCGGTGTGAGGCCCCCTTTGCTACCAGGCGCGATTAGGCGAGGTTGACGCCGAAGTTGGCAGCCAGCGGAGCCAGGCCGCCTGCGAAGCCCTGACCGATGGCCTTGAACTTCCACTCTTCGCCGTGGCGATACAGCTCACCGAAGATCATTGCAGTTTCGATGGAGGCATCTTCGCTCAGATCGAAACGGGCGATCTCGGTGCCGCCAGCCGAATTCATCACGCGGATGTAGGCTTTGTTGACTTGGCCGAAGCTCTGGTTGCGAGCGGCAGCCTCGTGAATGGTGACCGCAAAGACCAGCTTCTTGGCTTCGGCGCCCAGGCCAGCCAGGTTTACGGAAACCAGCTCGTCGTCGCCGCCGCCTTCACCGCTGCGGTTGTCGCCCTGGTGCTCAACGTTGCCGCAGGCCGACTTCTTGTTGTTGTAGAAAACAAAGGCTTGATCGTTCAGCACCTTGTCGTTTTCGCCGAGCACGAATACAGAGGCATCCAGATCGAACGCAGCGCCATCGGTGACGCGAGCATCCCAGCCCAGGCCGACATTTACGGCGGTCAGGCCAGGCGCCTCTTTGGACAGGGATACGTTGCCGCCTTTGCTCAGAGATACAGCCATTTTCAACTTCCTTCTGTGGTTTTGCTGGGGGATTACTTACAGATTCAGGCCGAACTGGTTGCACATCGCTTTCAAGCCGCCGGCATAGCCCTGGCCCACAGCGCGGAACTTCCATTCGCCGCTGTGGCGGTACAGCTCACCGAAGATCATTGCGGTCTCGGTGGAGGCATCCTCTGCCAAATCGAAGCGCACGACCTCGACACCGGAAACGCTATTGACGATGCGAATGAAAGCATTACCCACTTGGCCGAAGCTCTGGCGACGCACTTCGGCCTCGTGGATGGTCACGATGAAGGCGACCTTGTTGACGTCGGCCGGAACCTTGGTCAGATCGACCTTGATGGCTTCGTCGTCGCCGGCGCCGAGGCCATCACGGCTATCGCCTGCGTGCTCGACTGCGCCCTCAGGACTGCGCAGCTGGTTATAGAAGATAAAGTCCTGTTCACCACGGACCTTACCATCAGCATTCAGCAGAAAGGCGCTGGCATCCAGGTCGAACTGGGCGCCGTCAGTGGCGCGAGGGTCCCAGCCCAGACCGACCAGGATCTTGGTCAGGCTCGGGTCGGCCTTGGACAAGGACAGGTTGCCGCCTTTTTGCAGAGTGAGTGCCATGGGTAATTCTCCTTAACGGGATGATGATTGCTTTGGTTACTTACGGCCTGCGTTCCAGCGCAGGCCCCAGCTGTATCCTTCGTCCATCATTTGCTGACCACGGAAAAAACGGACCTCACGCGACACCTTCACACCGCCCCCCACATTTTCGAGTAGGGCGATGGCGCAGCAAGCTTGATTGCCACCCTCCTCGCTAACTCGCACCTCAATAGGCGGTTGCCCCGGAACATAGAGAATCACCACGCCATCGGTGGCGCTCCAATTCGGCACGCCGTCATAAATGAAGGCGTAAACCAGCACGCGGCGGATATGACGCCACTCTTTGCCGTTGATCCGCAGCCACTCCCCATCGCTGACAGCTCCGGTACGGTCGTCTCCCATGAGATGGATGTATGGCGGGCGATTGAATTCGCCGAACGCCTTGCCGAGCGCCTGGATCACACCCAGGCGCCCGTCCTGCATCTCATAGAGGCAGCCTACGTCAAGGTCGATATTGCCGGACTTGTTGCCAAGCAAATTGGAGAAAAACCCTCTTGATGAGCCGCTGCCGCGGTTCCAGTTCAGGTTGATCTTGATTTCGCCAAAGTCCCCATCGCCTTTTTTCTCCAAGCTGATGCTGGAGCGAGCCTTGTCGAGGGTGATTTTGTTCAGGTTGATCTTTGGCTGTGACGTCGGAGTGGGGAGCGGTGCTGCGGGCGGGGTAGCAATTTCGACACCGAAATGGGTGGCCAGGGGCTCGAGGCCACCGGCAAAGCCTTGGGCCACGCATCGGAACTTCCAGGCTCCCTGGCGACGATAGAACTCACCAAGGATCAGTGCAGTTTCCTGCATGCCCTGAGTTGGGATTGACGCTTCAATGCCACCGGTTATGTTCAATGTCAGATGAGGGCATGCTGTAAAGCGTGCCCTGTTCTCGTAGATGGTGGCAGTCAGGGCCACTTTTTCCACATCAATATCTAGCCGATCTAGGTTGAGGTCAAAGACGACTTGACCGGATTCGGATTGGGACAGCTTCACCGCACCGTTGGCAACAGTGGTCTGGCCGTAGAAACACATATCGGTATCGCCGCGAACCTTCCCGTTGGCGCCCAGTAGGAAAGCTGAAACGTCTAGATTTGCACCGGCTACAGGGGTAAAGATGACTGTGGCAGTCAAAGGGCCTTGAGCTAGGGGCGCATTTGCGCCGGGAGCCAGCGTAGTCACGCGCTCACCGCAGCTACAGCTTCATTACCCAGATCGGCAACGGTTCGACCATTGCTGCGCTGGCCGACCGCGGTTACATCCCAGCCCGAAGCAGTACGGGTCAGATAAGCCATGATCATGCCGGTATGGTCGCCTTGATCGCTTAGATTGAAGCGAGCCAGTTCCTTGCCGGTTACGTCATCCACAATGCGGCAGTAGGCGTTGCCCACCTTCTCGAAGGTCTGCCCCAGGAAGGAGTTCACGGTAAACACCAGATGCTTGATGTTGCTGGACAGAGCTTCTAGGTTCACAGAAATGGTTTCATCATCGCCGCTGCCGTCGCCCGTACGATTGTCGCCCGAGTGAGCAATCAGGCCGTCACTGGATGTCAGTTGACGGAACCAGACGACATCCACGGGACGTTGGTCGCTGTCGACCACGATGCAGGAGGCATCCAGGTCAACAGCAGTATCGCTATTCATCAACTTGCCGAAGAAGCCGGATGGCTTTATCGGATCCCAGCCCAGCCCCATGCGGATCCTGCACAGACCCGTGTCGGCTTCCTTGTCCAAAGAGATCGTTTGTTTCTTTGCGAGACTGATGCTCATGTGGTATTCCGTTCCAGATGTGTTGATTTTTGCATGCTGTATGCATCAGATATGACAAGAGTTTTTGTTGTCGATAATACGTCGCTTCGGCCTCGGCCGGCGGTATGCGTGGCCAGCTCCACCGCTTCCCGGTTCTTCCAAAACTGGCGATGGATCACTTCGGCCTTGTAGAGTCCGTCGATGGTCTCGGCCAAGGCATTGTCATAGGAGTCGCCCACGCTGCCCACCGACGGCTCGATCCCGGCTTCGGCCAGGCGCTCGGCGAAGACCTCGATGACGAAGGCCGCGTAGACGAAGCCCTGCCAGGTCGACAAGCGCTGGTAGAAGAACCATGCCCGGCGCTGGCTCCGATCCGGCTGGCGATCGCTGTGGCGTCCTGTGGAAGCGACAGAGAACCAGCCTGCGCCGCTGCGCGCAGGTTCGCGGCCGTCAAGCCGACCAGAACAGCACCGATGGCGGCGATGGCGACGGCTTCTCCTGCCACGCGCATGGTGGTGAAGATGCCGGCCGCCATTCCTGCCAGCTCTTTGGGCACCACACTGACCGACAAGGCATCCATCAAGCCCCACGGCAGGCCATTGCCGATGCCGATCAGCAACATGGGGATCGCCATCGCCCACAAGCTCCCATCAGGCGACAGGCCCATCAACAGCTAGGCGCCGAACGCGGTGCCAAGGAAGCTGAAAGCCCGAGTGCGTTGCGCGCCCTCGAACTCCTGTGCCAGCAGAGAAGTGGCCGAGGTCAGCACCAGGGCACCGCCGACGCCTTCGGCGGCGCGCAGCAGATTGAGCACCAACAGGTTCGGGGTCAGACCGGTCAGCAACGACGTGGCGATGAAAATCCAGAGCCCTGCCACGAAGCAACGCTTCCGGCCGATCTGGTCGCCGATGGCGCCCGCTGCCATGACGCAACCGCCGAACGCGATGGCGATCCAGCCCAAGGCGGATTGGTTGCCGCCCAGGTCACTGCCGACCGCTGGCGTGGATATCGCCGGGCCGGTGAATACCCATCGGGCGGGGCGTCTTCATGGCAAGTCCGGGGCGCGTTGTTGATCCGGTGCCGTGGCATCGGCTCTAAATGCGCCCCCTGCTGCAGGAAAGCCGCGCTGCTTGGCAACCCACACCATCACCAGCGTGGCCGTCAACAGCCCCAACAAAGCAGGTACGAAGGCGCCGACGCCCAGCCGTTCGAGGAGCACGCCGCCAGCGATGCCACCACCTGCAATCGCCGTGTTCCAGGCGGTGACCAGCATGGACTGCGCGATATCGGCGGCGTCTCCTGCCGTTTTGGCCAGAGCCGTCTGAAACAAAGTCGCCGCGCCGCCGAAAGCTAGGCCCCAGGCGGCCACAGCCGCGTACACCACGGCAGGCACATAGGACGCCACGCCCAACGCCAACGCGGCCAAGCCGAACAGGGCCGTGCTGGCGAGCGTCAGCGCACGCAGGTGGCGGTCGATCAATACGCCGACAATCCAGATTCCCAGTAAGGACATGATGCCGAACACCAGTAGCACCAAGTCCGTACGCTCGACCATACCCGCCGCCGCCAGAAACGGTGCGATGTAGGTATAGAGGATGTTGTGCGCCAACACGAAGGCCAGTACCACGAACAGCACGGGGCGCACGCCCGGCACCGTGAATACGTGCCCTAGCGACAAGCGCTTGCCCGCTACCTGTCCGGCGAAGTCCGGCAACTTGATGCGCACCCACGCCATGAGCACCAGCGCAAGTCCGCTCATGATGCCAAAGCAAGTCCGCCAGCCCACCAGATCGCCAAGCAATGTGCCGGCCGGCACGCCGAGTGACAGCGCCAATGGTGTGCCGACCATCGCAATGGCGATGGCTCTGCCTTTCCGATGCTCAGGCACCATGCGCGCGGCGTAGCCCGCCAGCAGCGCCCACAGCAGCCCAGCCGACACACCCGCGATGAAGCGCGCCACCATCGTCAGGACATAGCTGCTTGAGAACGTCGTCACGGTATTAGCGACCACGAAACCCGCGATGGCCGCCAGCAGCAACGGGCGACGGCGCACGCCCTGCGTGGCGGCGGTCAGCGGAATCGCTGCCATCAGCGAACCAATAGCGTAGATGGTCACGGTCTGGCCCACCCAGGCCTCGGACACCGCCAAGCCCTGCGCCATCTGCGGCAGCAGACCGGCTGGCAGCGCTTCGGTCAGGATGGTGATGAAAGCCGCCATGGACAGAGCCAGCAGAGAGGCCAGCGGCAGGCGGTTGTGGGAAGTGGCACTCATCGTCCGGCCTCCTGCGCTGGTTGCGCCATATCGTCCACAGAACGCGCCACGACCACCTTGCCGGATACGCCGCCGCCTTCCACCAGCCGATGGGCTTCGATCAGGCGCGCCGCGTTCAACGGATGCAGCACTCGATTGACAGTCGAACGTAGCACGCCCACATCCACCAGCGCCGCCACTTCGCCGAGGATGCGATGCTGCGCGATCATGTCTGGCGTGCGGTACAGCGGACGGGTGAACACCATCTCCCAATGCAGCGATACGCTCTTGGCCTTGAACGGCGCCGCATCCAATGTGTCGTGGTCGTCGATGATGGCCAGCCTCCCCTGTGGTGCGATCAGCTCCGCCAGTTCGTGCAGGTGCTCGGCGGTATGCGACAGCGCCGCGATGTGGGTGACGGGCGGCACCGGCAGCGCGCCGACCTGCGCCGGCAGTGGCCTCCGATGGTCGATGACGTGGTGAGCGCCCAGGGCCAAACACCAGTCGCGGCTTGGCGCGCGCGAGGCCGTGGCAATTACCGTCAGGCCGGTCAGCCGCCGCGCGAGTTGGATCAGTATGGAGCCGACCCCGCCGGCACCACCCAACACTAGCAGGCTGCCAGCATCCGCCGGCTTGCCGGGCGGCACGCCCAGGCGGTCGAACAGCAATTGCCAGGCGGTCAACGAGGTCAGCGGCAAGGCCGCCGCCTCGGCGAAACCCAGGGTTTCGGGCATGTGGCCGACGATGCGTTCGTCCACCAAGTGGAACTGCGCGTTGCTGCCGCTGCGGTCGAAGGAGCCGGCGTAGTAGACCTTCTGACCCGGCTGGAACAGCGTGACCGCTTCACCGACGGCCTCAACGATCCCGGCGGCATCCCAGCCCAGCGAGCGGACGCTATCTGGCGCAGCAACCAAACCTGCCCGGATCTTGGTATCCACCGGATTGACGGAGACGGCGTGGACCGCCACGAGCAGGTCGTGCAGCCCCGGCGTCGGTCGCTCGGCGTCGATATCGGTCAGGCAGTCCGGATCGGTCAGCGTGGAACCGCGGCGAAACGCGATGGCAGGCATGCGTGCGGGTATCGTCTTCATCACCGTACCTCCAGCGCGCCATAGACGGCATCGCGCAGGTCGGTGACGAAGCGGCCGGACATGCCTTCGTACAGTGTGTTGGTGAAGGCGACGACACTCAGGCCCTGGGCCCGGTCCACGAACCAGGAGTGGCCGTAGGCGCCGCCCCAGCGCCAGGTGCCTGCCGATTCCGGCGAAGCGGCCAGCAGAGGGTCGCGTAGTACCGAGAAGCCTAGGCCGAAACCGAAGCCCGGTGCAGCATCCAACTCAAAACCACCGGTCTGATCGCGTCCCATTTCTTCGACAAATTCACCGGGCAGTAGCGTGCCTCCGCCCTGGCGCAGGATTTCCAGCAGGCGCAGGAAGTCCCCGGCCGTGCCGGCCATGCCAGCACCCCCCGACGGGAAAGCCTGCGCATCGAAGATGCGAGCCGGGCTGTAGGCGATGCCGACGGCTCCCTCGAAAGCCGAGACGGTCTCACCTTCTGCCAGGCGGTGCGGTTGCGGCACGTCGTTGACATAGGCGGCGGCCACGCGCCGCGCATCACGGACGACGAAGCAGGTGTCGGCCATGCCCAATGGGCCAGTCACCAACTGCCGCACCGCTTCGTCCAGCGGCGTGCCGTGGATGCGCTCGATCAGCGCGCCCAGCACGTCGGTCGCCAGCGAGTAACCCCAGGCAGTGCCCGGCTCGTACAGCAGCGGCACACTGGCGAGGCGGCGCAGGTTCTCGGCCAGGGAGATGCCGGATGCATCCATGCCATCTGATACGCCGGCCCGCGCATAGAGACCGTCTGCGTCGGCCTCGAAGAAGCGGTAGCCCAGCCCCGCCGTATGGCTGAGCAATTGCCGCGTCGTGATGCGCGCCTCGCGGCCATCGGCCAACCGGGGCCGGAACCCGGGCAGCCAGCGCTCGATGCCGGCATCCAAGTCTAGCCGCCCCTGCGCCACCAGGACCAGCGCCGCCGTGGAGACGATGGGCTTGCTCACCGAGGCAAGCCGGAACACCGCCTGCAGGGTCATCGGCCGAGCAATTTCGCGGTCGGCGAAACCGGCGGCCTGCTGGTAGATCAGTTCGCCGTCGCAGGCGACCAGGACGACGGCGCCGACCAGGCGCCGGTCGTCCAGTGCCTGCTGCACGACGGCCTGGATACGTGCAGATAGGTGCGCAGGCGGAACACCCTGGCGCAGCAGAAACTGCAAACTCGTCATGGCAAATACCTCGATTCAATGGGTAGTGCCTAAACGATAGGAATCTCCCAATTAAAGAAAAAGTAGGCTACAGTTCCTTTATATACGGAAAAAAGTGTCCGCAATTGTAAGGAAAGCGGATCATGGACAGCCTGAACGGCTTAGTGGTGTTCGTGCAGGTCGCCGAGACACGCAGCTTCGTCGCCGCCGGCCGGCTGCTGGGCGTGTCTGCCTCGGCCGTCGGCAAGAGCGTGGCGCGGCTGGAAGAGAAGCTTGGGGTACGCCTGTTCCACCGCAGCACGCGCAGCATCACGTTGACCGCCGAAGGCACGCTATTTCTGGAGCGCAGCCGCCGTATCCTGGCCGAGATCGAGGCGGCGGAACTGGAGTTGTCGCAAGCTACCGCCGTACCGCGCGGACGCCTACGGGTGAGCCTGCCCCTAGTCAGCTCGCTGGTGCTGCCGGTGCTCTGCGAGTTCATGCGCGAGTACCCCGAGATCGAACTGGACCTGGACTTCACCGACCGGATGGTCGACGTGGTCGAGGAAGGCTTCGATGCCGTGGTGCGTACGGGCGAACCGGCCGACTCGCGCCTGTCGGCCCGTCGTCTGGGCACCTTCCAGATGCGGCTGGTGGCCTCGCCGGACTATTTGACGCGTCGAGGTACGCCCGTGACGCCCTCCGATCTGCACCAGCACACCTGCCTGCACTATCGCTTTCCCAACAGCGGCAAGCTGGAGACCTGGGCGCTGCGGCAAACGCCTGGCGAGCCCGAACTGCAACTGCCCACCTCGATGATTTGCAACAACATCGAGACGCGCGTGTGCTTTGCACTGCAAGGACTGGGAGTTGCCTACCTGCCGGACTTCGCGATACGCGAGCCCTTGGCCAATGGTCGGCTGGTGCCGATCCTGACTGACCGTGTGGAGCGCAGCGGGGTTTTCCATGTGCTGTGGCCGGGGAGCAAACACCCCTCGCCGAAGGTACGGGCTCTGGTGGACTTCCTCAGCGAGAGAGTCTTTCCAGCTTCTGTGGACAAGCCAGGAGCGAAGATTCAACGTCCGGTCAACCGATAAAGGGACCGCGAACCTGCCCGATCTCCCACGATACCCAGCCGTCGCGCACCGATCCCCTCGCCGGCGGTGCGGGTCACGGTGCTGGGCAACGCCAAGGCGATCTTCTCCCACGACCACCCGGCGCTGTTCTCCATGCCGCTGGCCTTCCTAGTCATAGTGTCCAGGCTCGACCGCAGTGCCCGTCCCGAAAGAGAACGGGCGGCTTTCGACGATCAATTCGTCAGGGGCCAAACCGGTCAGAAGGCGGTGTGCCGCTCGCCGCCAATACAAAGCCCCTGGCGGCGAGCGGCGCGGGCACCTACTGTATGCAACAGATGGAATATGGGCCGGAGCCATGAAATCGCCCCACTCAACATGGAGCCCGAGCATGAACGATCAGAAGAACAGCAACGATGGAAAACCACGCATTGCCGTCATCGGTGCCGGCACCATGGGCAACGGCATTGCCCAGGTCTGCGCGCTGGTAGGTCGGCAAGTCGTCCTCGTGGATATCTCCGACAACGCCCTGGAGCGAGGGATCGCCACCCTCTCCGGCAACCTGGAACGCCAGGTGAAGAAAGGGCTGATCGACGAGGCGGACAGGCAGGCAGCGTTGGGCCGTATCCAACCGCAGCCCCATTACGGCGCGCTTGCCGGCAGCGAACTGGTCATCGAGGCGGCTAGCGAGAATCTCGAGCTCAAGCGACAGATCCTCACCCTGATCGAGGAAGCGACGGAGTCCGACATATGATCGCCAGCAATACCTCGTCGCTGTCGATCAGCGAACTGGTGAGCGCACTGGGAAAACCCGAACGATTCATCGGCCTGCACTTCTTCAACCCGGTGCCGCTCATGACCCTGGTCGAGGTCATCCGCGGCCTGCAGACCACCGAAACCACCTATGCCAAAGCCCTCGCATTCGCCGGGCAGATCGGCAAGACCGCTATCCCGGTGCGCAACAGTCCGGGTTTCGTGGTCAACCGCATCCTATGTCCGATGATCAACGAAGCGATTTTCTTCCTCCAGGAAGGCCTGGCCAGCGCCGAGGACATCGACACTGGCATGCGGCTCGGCTGCAATCACCGGATCGGCCTGGACACGCTGCTGGCGATTCTCGAAACCTTCCATCGCGATTTTGGCGATTCCAAGTACCATCCGCCCATTTTGCTCAAGGAAATGGTCGCGGCCGGGTATCTGGGTCGCAAGAGCGGCCACGGCTTCCACTCTTACACCTGAGCCATGCTCCCGACGGCAGCCCGTCCCAAGCGGGCGACCATCCCATGACAAGCAAACGAGGTCCGTCATGCCCGAATACCACGCCCCCCTGCGCGACATGCGCTTCGTCCTGCACGAGGTGTTTGCCGCCGACAAGCTCTGGGCACGCTTGCCCACCCTGGCCGAAACGGTGGACACCGAGACCGCCGACGCCATCCTCGAGGAGGCGGCCAAGGTCACCGGCGAATTGCTCGCCCCGCTCAACCGCAGCGGCGACGAGGAAGGCGCGCACTGGAACGACGGCGTCGTCAGTACCCCGGCCGGCTTCCGCGAGGCTTATGCCACCTATATCGAAGGCGGCTGGGTCGGCCTGGCCGGCAACCCGGCCTATGGCGGCCAGGGCATGCCGAAGATGCTCGCTGTGCAGTTCGAGGAAATGCTCTACTCCGCTAACGCCAGCTTCACCCTGTATTCGGCGTTGACCTCCGGCTGTTGCCTGGCACTGGACGCCCATGCCAGCGAGGAAATCAAGCAACTCTACCTGCCGCGCCTATACAGCGGCGAATGGGCGGGCACCATGTGCTTGACCGAAGCCCATGCCGGCTCCGACCTCGGCCTGCTGCGCACCCGTGCCGAACCGCGGGCCGACGGCAGCTATGCGATCAGCGGCGGCAAGATTTTCATCACCGGCGGCGAGCAGGACCTGACGGCGAACATCCTTCATCTGGTACTGGCCCGCCTGCCCGACGCACCAGCCGGCTCGAAGGGCATTTCGCTATTCCTGGTACCCAAGTTCCTGGTGGCTCCAAATGGCGAGCTCGGTGCTCGCAACGCGCTGTCCTGCGGCTCGCTGGAACACAAGATGGGCATCAAAGCCTCGGCCACCTGCGTAATGAATTTCGACGGCGCTACCGGCTACCTGATCGGAGAACCGCACAAGGGCCTAGCGGCCATGTTCACCATGATGAACTACGAACGCCTGTCCATCGGCATCCAGGGCATCGGTTGCGCCGAGGCCTCCTACCAGAATGCGCGGGCCTATGCCCGCGAGCGTCTGCAGGGACATGCTCCGGGCGGTGCCCGGGCACTGCAGAAAAGTGCCGATCCGATCGTCGCCCATCCCGATGTACGTCGCATGCTGCTGACCATGAAGGCGCTGACCGAAGGCGGACGTGCCTTCTCCACCTACGTTGCTCAGCAACTGGATCTGGCCAAGCACAGCGAAGGCGAAGAGCGCCGTCATGCCGAAGCGCTGGTGGCATTGCTCACCCCCATCGCCAAGGCCTTCTTCACCGATACCGGCCTGGAGAGTTGCATTCACGGCCAGCAGGTGTTCGGCGGACACGGCTACATCCGCGAATGGGGGCAGGAGCAATTGGTGCGCGATGTACGCATCGCGCAAATCTACGAAGGCACCAACGGCATCCAGGCTCTCGACTTGCTAGGGCGCAAAGTGGTGGCCAACGGCGCCGATGCATTGCACGCGTTCACTGGGGAAATCCGCGCCTTCCTGGACGCGCCGGCCGCTTCCCACCCGTTCGCCGACCGGTTGCTGACCGCCGTGGAGAATCTGGAAAGTGTCAGCGCCTGGCTGCTCGAACAGGCCGAACAGGATCCCGCGCTGGTCAATGCCGTGGCGGTGGACTACCTGAACCTGTTCGGCTACGTCGCCTATGCCTACATGTGGGCGCGCATGGCTGCCGTGGCCCAGGCCAGTCGCGACAACGACGAAGCCTTCTACGGGGCCAAGCTGGCCACCGCGCAGTTCTACTTCACCAAGCTGCTACCGCGCATCCATTCCCTGGATGCCGTCATCCGCGCCGGCAGCGCCCCGCTTCTGGAACTGGCCGACGACCGCTTCTAATGCGCCTGGTGGCCGGCGGCATCGGGCCTCGCCGGTCACCGGGGCGTGTTACCGCTTCGTCGATACTCACTACCAAGGAGAGATAGAGCCAAACCTGGCGGATGCAGGATCACCTTCCGGTCGATACGGCAGAAAAATTGGCACAGGGGTTGCCAAGCAACCGGAACAAGTCCATAATTGCGTCCGCTCTTCGGGCAGTAACGAAAAACTCTTAAGTATCAGAGAGTTAGAGCTTAGGATTAAGCTTCGTTTCAAGCCAAAGTTTAGTTTGCAAGGTTGCTTATTCGAACCTTGCTTACAGGCCGGGTGGCAGAGTGGTCATGCAGCGGATTGCAAATCCGTGTACGCCGGTTCGATTCCGACCTCGGCCTCCAATCGAGAAACGCCCCGAAAATAATTTTTCGGGGCGTTTTGCTTTTCTCGATCGCTTTTCGATAAGACTGTTTCTTCAACTTGCTTCATGGCTTCAGGCTATATATATTCTTATTCTTCGATAGGAATGATTTTCTGTATCTCTCTGCCCGGATGGCGAAATTGGTAGACGCAAGGGACTTAAAATCCCTCGCTGGCAACAGCGTGCCGGTTCGATCCCGGCTCCGGGCACCAGTAATTATGCGGCTTGCAGCGGCTCTGGTAGCTTTTGCTTTTAACTTTTCCTGCAACTTCCCCTTGCCAGGCGCGCCTCCTCCTCTTTGTGCTCCCCGATACTGCGGTCATTACAGCGCAGGTATGGATCGACTGATCGCAGGTTGAAGAATACCGCTACCGGGCCGGGCTTTATCAATACCTGCCTTCGCTCTGAGTCGCTGTGCCGATATCTCAAGTCCTACTATTTTCCTGTACTCCATCAGTCGGGCCATCCAACTTCGTGACAGTTCGGAGCGAACAACGGATACCGAGGTATTACTCGTTTTTCTCCAACGAAATAACGTTAGCCGGTAGTTCTTTTCTTGCAGGCTTTACAAGAGGGGCCGAGTAATTCGGGAGCACGAGCCGCACGCCTCGAACCAGCCATTCATGTCGGTCTTCCATGCTCGCTCCGAATAGGATGGCTTGGGTCCACTTGACATAGCATTGACGAATTTCCATATCCGGTATAGCGTCGATGACAGGCTTCGCCAAGACGAGATTGAGCTCCTGTAGAAACGCAAGGATCAGGGCATCGCGTGCATCCGGCGAACCGGCGTCACCGTGTTCGGCGGCCAGCTTTCGAAGTTTGGCAAGATTCATGTCCATCACAGTCCCCGTCCTTCCCCTGTAAGCCCCTTCATGGTGTCGTTATGATACTACACAGAAAAGCCTGCTGCTGTAGCCCTGCAGCTTGTGATCTCCGTCTTGATTCGCCTCCACACGAACCAGGAGCGAGCCTCTACACATACTCGTCACTCTCGTTCGCTCTTTTCAGACAGGCTCCGCGCCGGTTTTTGCTGCTCGGGCTCCCACCAGTTTCATCCGCTCTTTCCGGCTTTCTTGACCTGATACAACGCCCGATCCGCACGGTGCAGAAATTTGCGTTTATCGGCGGCCTAATCAGGATAGAGACAACTGCCCACATCGGCTAAGATACGAAAGGCTCCATCGATCTGGCAGTGAAAATGGGCAGGAAAGAAACTTTCGAAGCGGAAGTCAACATTCCCTTTCAGTTGGTCACCCAGGGCAATTACGGGAACTTCCTCAACCGCTGAGCAGCGGCTCGAAGCGCTGCCGCGCCGATGAGACGGTGACGCTGCCAGAATGATTGAAAGCCTCTCAAGTGCTCCACTTTCCAGCCAACTGCAATGCTGCCCTCTTGCGTGGACAGCATTGCGGACGTTTCCGGAGCTCATGGTTCTATCAGGAGTTGACCACGGAAGAATGCTTCTAATGCAGATATAGAAGCTCGCAGTACACCTGTTCGGCATCCCCTACCCCGACAAGTTTCTGATCGACCAGAGCGGTAATATAGCCATACATCCAGGTAGTGGAGTCACGATGCATTCGCTGAAGAAGAGCCTCCTGATCAGTTTCGGGAATCTTCATCTTATCCCAGTTCATTATCGAAGTGCCCTGCAGGCTATTCAAACGTCTATTGAAGCTGGAAGAACGAGCAGCCAAGTCTTTAAGCATCATTCCTTTCACCCTTGTCATTTCCCTAGACATCCGGATATGCAGCGGAACGCATTGAAAGCGTAGACGACGATCTATCCCGATGATTACCAAGATCTTCGCATGGAGGATCCGACGAACTCCGCCATCTATCATGAAAGTGCCAAATGAATATCCATTTGCCAGCCTTTCGAGGAAGCGGCTTTCCGCTATCGTCCCGGTATATTATGAACGCATGTGCGGTGGTAAAGAGAAGCCCGGCATCCGGCAAGGAACAGGAAACCCCCTATACTTCAGACAGTTGTGGTCGGCATGTCCCATCACGCGTCTCGTCGTCCGAACGATGGCCTCCTCCATATCCGCCCAGGCGGGACGGGCGACTCTCTGTTCGCCACCGGCGAAGCGAACCGCTAGCTATGTTTCGTCGTTTTTCAGGATTCTTTATCTTATTACAAATGTGTACCTCCGTCCTGACGTCAGGTCTCGTGCGCCATCCATCCGCCAGATGATGGCGCCTTTCGGCCCATGATGCCGCCATACCCGTCGACGACCGCTCTCGTGGCCCGATATCCGGCTCAAATCTAGGCTGGCGCTCAACGGCCTGGCCGTCCATCGACCGATGCCGGTGATCGGGATCGCGAAAATTTTCCAGCGGCCAAAATGACCGGAACGGATACAATGAGGCAGGCGATCTTCGAAAAAATCATCGGACGCCAGTAGCGACTGTGACTTTGGTACCGACACACATCGCTGTAACGTTAGACAAGTTCTATGGACCCTTCCGGCTTCAATGGCACGGAACATGGGACAGGCGCAAAGGTCAATTCAAATAGGAGGAGAATGTACAGAACTTCGACAGCACTGTTATTATCCCTGAAAATAGAAAGACCGATACAAGAGACCAGGAGCGAATTGAGCAACGGGAAGGAACGCTTGCACCTTCGGTGATGACCATCGCCAGGGACGGCCTCTTTCCCAAAGAGGTACTCCTATGTCAAGCATGACCAACCTCGAACATAGCGGCACCGCCCGCGTCCATGCCAGCGACCTCGTGCATCATGCCCGCGACAACAAACGTGTCGCCCGGGAACTCGACCGTCTCCATCTGCACGATCTGGCAAACGAATTGAGAGGATTTGCCGATAATCAAATGCGCATGGCCAGGATGTGGCTGCCACGCCGCCGGAGCGGATATTTCGACGGCTCTTGGAAATTGCTCCGGCTGATGGAAAAAAACTCCAGGCCAAGTTATCGCCGAAGGGAAAACTGAACGTCTGTCAGTATGTCCGTCGTACAGGCGGCATTATTCCGGATAATCGGAATGGCTGCGGTAATCAGAGCGTAGCCATTTCCCTTTTCCGACGATCCGACCGATGTCTTCTTCACATAAGGCATCGGCCGGGCGCTGCAATAGAACCGGGCAAGATGGAGTCCATACACTGGCCACGAATCATTGCGCAGTTGTCGGGAGCTCAGTTAACCTGATTGGTTACCGGTCAATCCCAATAACGCTCGGAGCATCTTTCGCGACCGTCTTTACGCCCGGCATTTCTGGCCTCTGAACCATGGAAACGGGAATGAATCGGCAAATGAATTAAGCCCGTGATACGCCCGGAGGCATCGACCAGTCGGATGGTCACGTATTGGCGTTGCTGCATGGCGCACCTCCTTCGACCGGCACCGCCAGGACTCGGTCGCGAGCCTTGGCCGATACCTCTTACAGCCGATTCCGCCCAGGCCATTTCCCCTATTAGGCCCTGGTTCGCGCTAAACATTCCCTTATGCCGAATTTTACATGGACTTTCCACCCAAACGACCGGCAGATCCGCGATGAAAATATCGGAACCGTCCGCCGACGCCGGGTTTCCCGCGGTTTCGCCGATACGTCCGCTCCGCGCTTTCTCAGCTCGAGATGTCGCGCAGGTAGTCAAGTACCTCCTGCGAGCCGATCTTGAGAAAAACGAACGACACAGCGTGAAACACGACGATCGAGAAGACGACACTGAGGTAGACGCTCAGGGTCGTACCGAATAGAAAGCCGATACCCGCCAGCAAGCCGATGTGCGAAGCGACGAAGGCCGCCCCGACCAAGGTGCCGAGGAAGGTAGCCGCCCCGTACGACAGCAACACGGAGAGCAGCAGGCCGACGATAGCCACGAGGCGCCGCCTGGGGTCCTTCACCAGAAAGGCGATCCGGACGATCAATACCGGCGCCATGATGAAGGAGGCGAGCACCTTGACCGGGTGGCTGGCGATCCGGTGGAACACCTCGCCGAGCCGTCCCTTTTCGTTGGCGGCGTTCCTGGCCAGTGCAAAGATCCCGCTTCCCAATACCTCACTGGCAGCTTTTCCGAACATCGGCATTCCCCATCGCAGCAAAAGGTCGAGTGGCCTCGGGTTTCACTCGGTGCCATGGTAGCGCACCGCACGAAATCAGGCCCGACGCCGTTCCCTTGCATCCACTTATGGACTATATTCGCATAATTAGAATATATATGGACACCCGCGGAGCTTTCCCCATGACTTCCAATTCGCGCACCGCCCCGAGCCCTCACATCAGTGTCGACACACCTCGGGCTGGACAGGTGGCACTGAAGTTCTTCTTCCGCCTCGCCGAACTCTGGGGACTGACCCCGGAGCAGCAGATGGTGCTCCTCGGCGGTATCGGCCGCTCCACTTATTTCAACTATCGCAAGCTCCCGGAGGTCCGCCTGGGCCGCGACCTGCTGGAGCGGATCTCCCATCTAATGAGCATCCACAAGTCGCTGCGTATCCTGTTCGGCGACTCGCCCTCCACCTACGACTGGATCAAGCGCCCGAACAAGGCCGCGCCCTTCAACGGCGACTCGGCGTTGCAACGGATGCTGGCCGGATCGCTGGTCGACCTGTCGGACGTCAACCGCTATCTAGCGGCGCAGCGGGGCTAGAAATGAATGAAGTCATTCCCGACTGGCAGGCGCACCGGCTGGTCGCCAGCCATTTCCCGCCCATCGGCGTGTTCGAGGACACCCTGGACCCCGCCGACCTGGAGATCGCTTTCGAGATCGAGGCGCTGACCAACGACCGCCTGCGCGAGGAAGCCGGCGAGATTCGCTTGGTCGCTCCTGAAGACCGGGTTTCCGGCCCCGGCTCCAGCCCGGTCATGGCGGCCTTCACCCACATCGGCAATCCGAGCCGCTTCACCGACGGCAACTACGGCATCTACTACGCGGCTGACAGCCTCGAGGCGGCTATCGCGGAAACCCAGTTCCACCGTGCGCGCTTTCTCGCCGCCACGGAGCAGCCCAGCTTGGAGCTGACCATGCGCTGCTACCTGAGCCTGATCGTCCGGCCGCTGGCGGACATCCGCGCCGGCGCCCCCGAACTCTATTCCCCCGATCCAGACCGCTATGGTCCGGCCCAGACCTTCGCCGCCCGGCTGCGCCTGGAAGGTACGTGGGGCCTGCTCTACGATAGCGTGCGCCGTCCAGGCGCCGAATGTGTGGCGCTGTTTCGCCCACCGGCGACCAGTATCCCGGTACAGGGCAAGCACCTACGCTATGTCTGGGATGGCCAGCAGCAAGCTTTCACCCACGTTCTGGAAGTCTCGGAAATCCGTTAACCGCCCTCTCCTGCCATCCAAGGCGGCTGGCAAGAAGCAACCGCCTAGTGTTTTTCTGATTACTTGTAGTTGATGGGGATGGTCGGTATTGGAGTTTGCTTTGATTCTTGATTTCCGATTTCGGAAATAAAAACGAACAGACAGGGGACTTTTGCCGCCCCCGCCGAGTCCTTCTGTCTATCTGCCTGCATAGACGGGCTTGGAGGCGGCAGACCCGGTACGCCTCATCATTCGATTTCCGATTTAAGGAGAATATCGAAACCCAGGTTCCTCCGACGGGGAACCGGCCATCGTCTTGAGAAGCCGGCTCATGGCTGGCTGCGTTCGTCCACTCCGCTCGCATGGCTCTACGAACGCCTGCTCGATAGCGACAGCGGCTCCGCCAACCGCGCTCCGACGTGGGGAAGCCTCCGGGAAAGGAGCTTTCGCGACATTGCCGGCACAAGGGATCGCCACCTGTCGGAATAGTCGTGAAAAAGAGATTTTCGGTCCCTTTTTAATAGAACTTTCACGCTCGGTGGAGCAGCATGAAACCTGCTGAAGGATCAGCTCCATCGTGTGACAGAGCCCACCGCTGTTTTGGTGGGCTTTTTCTTGTCCCCCCGCTTTTCCCGCCCTCCTCCGGCTATCCCTGGCTCGCGACGAACGCCTTCCCCTGCTCCGCCGGGCCATCGCCTGCCCCCTGTCAAGGCATGACCGTCAGTGCCCCGATCGCAAATTTCCGATTTTTGGAATAAAGGATAGGACGAGACAGGTTTTCCCCACTCCGACGCCGCCGATGCGGAGTATCTTCGACAAGGCCGGTGCTTTCTGCCTATCTATATAGGAAAGCTTTTTCGCAGGATGTCCCCATGCCTTCCGCCCTGCTTCTTCGCCCCGGCCAGCTCAGCTTGGACGACCTGCGTGCCATCCACTGGAATCAGCTCGAGATCGACCTCGACCCGGCCTGCCGGACCGGGGTCGAAGCCAGCGCCGGCAGCGTCGCGGCGATCCTCGCCAGCCAGCGCACCGTGTACGGTATCAACACCGGCTTCGGCCTGCTGGCGCGCACCTCGATCCCGGCCGAGTCGCTGACCACCCTGCAGCGCAACCTAGTGCTCTCCCACTGCACCGGTACCGGAGCGCTGCTGGACGACGCCAGCGTCGGGCTGATCCTGGCATTGAAGATTGCATCCCTGGCGCGCGGTCACTCGGGCGTCGGCTGGGCGCTGATCGAGGCGTTGCTGCAGCTCTACCGGGCCCGGGTCTATCCGTGCATTCCCTCCCAGGGCTCGGTGGGCGCCTCCGGCGACCTGGCGCCGCTGGCCCATCTGGCGGCGACGTTGCTCGGGGTCGGCCAGGTGCGCTACCGGGGCCAGTTGATGGAGGCTGGCGAAGGACTGGCCCTCGCCGGTCTCGAACCCCTGACGCTCGGGCCTAAGGAAGGCCTGGCGCTGCTCAACGGCACCCAGGTTTCCACCGCCCTGGCGCTGCGCGGGCTGTTCGCCGCGGAACGGCTGTTCGGCGCCGCGGTAGTCGCCGGCAGCCTGAGCACCGAGGCGTTGAAGGGTTCCTTCGTGCCCTTCGATACCCGTATCCAGGCAGTGCGCGGCCAGCCGGGACAGATCGTGGTGGCCACGTTCTACCGCGAACTACTCCACGACAGTGCCATCAACCGCTCCCATGCCCACTGCACACGGGTTCAGGACCCCTACTCGCTGCGCTGCCAGCCGCAGGTGATGGGCGCCTGCCTGGATCACCTGCGCTTCGCCGCTGGGGTGTTTTTGCGCGAGGCCAATGCGGTGTCGGACAACCCGCTGGTGTTCGCCGACGATGCCGAGGTGCTGTCCGGCGGCAACTTCCACGCCGAACCGGTGGCCATGGCCGCCGACGTGCTAGCCCTGGCTATCGCCGAGATCGGAGCCCTTTCCGAGCGGCGCATTGCCCTGCTGATCGACCCGGCGCTGTCCGGCCTGCCGGCCTTCCTAGTCAAAGAAGGCGGATTGAATTCCGGCTTCATGATCGCCCAGGTCACCGCGGCCTCTCTGGCCTCGGAGAACAAGAGCTTGGCCCATCCGGCCTCGGTGGACAGCCTGCCGACTTCGGCCGGCCAGGAGGATCACGTGTCCATGGCCACCTTCGCCGCTCGCCGCCTGCAGGACATGGCCGGCAACGCCGCGAGCGTGGTGGGCATCGAGCTATTGGCTGCCGCCCAGGGCATAGACTTCCACGCACCGCTATCCAGTTCGCCGCAACTGAACGAGGTCATGGCGTTGATCCGCAACCAGGTGGCGCACTACGAAGAGGACCGCTATTTCGCCCCGGACATCGCCACCGCGCGAGCCTGGGTCGAGGGCGGCGCCTTCGAGCGCTGGGTGTCCTGCACCCGCCTCCATCTCTGAGCACGGAGTTCTCTCATGACCACCGTCCTGTTCGCCGAACGGGCCCTGCTGGCGGGGGGCTGGGCACGCAATGTGCGCCTGCAGATCGATACCGCCGGACGGATCGAACGGATCGAGTCCGATGCCGGCTCCGCGGGAGCCGAGCGCCTGCACGGACCGCTCCTGCCCGGCATGCCGAACCTGCATTCGCACGCTTTCCAGCGCGCCATGGCCGGGCTCGCCGAGGTGGCCGGCGATTCCGCGGACAGCTTCTGGTCTTGGCGCGAACAGATGTACCGACTGGTCGCCCGGCTCCTTCCGGAACAACTGGAAACCATCGCCCGCCAGCTTTACATCGAGTTGCTCAAGGCCGGCTACAGCAGCGTCGCCGAGTTCCACTATCTGCACCATGACCTCCATGGCCACCCCTACGCCGAGCGCGCCGAGCTGTCGCTGCGACTCGCTCGCGCCGCCGGCGAGGCCGGTATCGGCTTGACCCTAGTGCCGGTGCTCTACAGCCATGCCAACTTCGGCGGCCAACCGCCGGGGGCCGCGCAGCGGCGTTTCGTCCTCGATGTGGACGGCTATCTCGGCCTCCTGGCACGCCTGCGCCCGGTGCTCAGGCGAAACGGACAGCACCTAGCGCAGGGTTTCCACTCCCTGCGTGCCGTCACCCCCGAACAGATCGCCCAAGTGCTGGAAGACTCGCCCATCGACGGCCCCATCCACCTGCACATCGCCGAACAGCAGAAGGAAGTCGACGACTGCCTGACCTGGAGCGGCCGCCGCCCCCTGCAATGGCTGTTCGAGTATTGCCCCGTGGACCGGCGCTGGTGCCTGGTGCATGCCACCCAGGCACAGCCGGAAGAACTCGCCCGCCTAGCCGCGAGCGGCGCGGTCGCCGGCCTGTGCCCCACGACCGAGGCCAATCTCGGCGACGGCCTGTTTCCGGCCGCCGACTACCTAGCCCATGGCGGGCGCTTCGGCATCGGCTCGGACAGCCAGGTGTCGGTCAACCCGCTCGAAGAGCTGCGCTGGCTGGAATACGGCCAGCGCCTGCGCGATCGTCGGCGCAATCGCCTTGCCCGGCTGGAGCGGCCGGCGGTCGGCGCCGTGCTCTACCAAGCGGCCCTGAGCGGTGGCGCCCAGGCTCTCGGACAGCCGATAGGCGCACTTGAAGTCGGCCGGCGCGCCGATCTGCTGGTACTGGACGGCGACGATCCCTATCTGGCGAACAGCGAGGGCGATCAGTTGCTCAACCGCTGGCTGTTCGCCGGCAGCGACCGCCAAGTGCGCGACCTGATGGTCGCCGGTCGCTGGGTGGTGCGCGAAGGCCGCCACGCGGACGAGGAGCGCAGCGCCCGTGCCTTCGCCAAGGTGCTGGCGACACTCTCGGCGACGCACTTCGCTTCGGCAGCCAGGTGATCCCCGCGCCGGCTTGCGAAACATCCTGCAATTCGTATTGGATGGTCCCGGACGCCTTGGCGATCACACGCCTGCCAGCGGGCTCGCCACTTCACTCGCCAAGGAACCGCCCTCTCATGTCGATACAGGAAGCGCAATATGCCACGTGGAGCTGTGGCGCGGCTTTCCGGCGCGCCTAAGCGCCAGCACCGGCAGAAGGGGCATCGCCTACGACCGGCTCGGCTTCGGCGGATCGGCGCCGCGCAGTGACCGGCCGACGGCGGACTTCATCGCCGAAGAGGCCGAACGCCACTTCCCGGAGGTTCGCGAAGGGCTCGGCATCGGGCGCTTCGTCGCCTTCGGCCACAGTGTCGGCGGCGGCATAGCCGTCAACTGCGCGAGCCGCTTCGCCGACGCCTGCGAGGCCCTGATCACCGAATCCGCCTAGGCCTTCGTCGAGGAGCGGACCATCGCCGGTCTCCTGCAAGCCAAAGCACTGTTCGGCCAGGAGGAACAGCTCGCCCGGCTCGACAAATACCACGGTGACAAAGCTCGCTGGGTGCTCACGCCTGGCTTTCGCCGGGCTTCCTCGCCTAGTCCCTGGCGTCCGTCCTGCCCGGAGTCGAATGCCCGCTGCTGGCCATTCACGGCCTCGACGATAAATACGGCTCGCCCCGGTACCCCGAACTCATCGCGCAATGGGCCAGCGGCCCCTCGCGCGCCGAGGTGCTGGCCGATACCCGCCATGCCCCGCACCGCGAACGGGAACAGGCTGTCCTGGATCTGGTCGCCGGCTTCCTGCATGCCGGACGCCGGGCCAGTTCCGGATGGCGAAAAGACGCGCGCCGACGGGACCGACGCACCGTCTCCAGACCCAAACGGAGTCTGGCCGCGCCACCATGGATAGAAAAATGAAATCGCCCTGACAAGTCCAATCGATTAGTCAAAACGCCCTGCGCATCGTAAGGTTGCATCCATCGAAGTTCTTCACCCACCTTATTCACCCCATCGAGGAGTCGAAATCCATGTTGGACGAGAGCCTTAAGACTCAACTGCAGGCTTACCTGGAACGTGTCACCCTGCCCTTCGAGATCGTTGCCAGCCTCGACGAGAGTGCCAAATCCCAGGAAATGCTCGGTCTGCTGCAGGACATCCAGGCGCTGAGCGACAAGATCACCCTGCGTACCGACGGCAAGGACGCGCGCGTCCCATCCTTCGCCCTGGAACGCCCGGGCGCGGACATTTCCCTGCGCTTCGCCGGCATCCCCATGGGCCATGAGTTCACCTCCCTGGTGCTGGCCCTGCTGCAGGTCGGCGGCTACCCACCCAAGGCCAGCGAGGAAACCATCGCCCAGGTCAAGGCGCTGGAAGGCGAATACCGCTTCGAAACCTACTTCTCGCTGTCCTGCCAGAACTGCCCGGACATCGTCCAGGCGCTGAACCTGATGGCGGTGCTCAACCCCAGGGTCAGCCATGTCGCCATCGACGGCGCGCTGTTCCAAGACGAAGTCGAGAAACGCCAGATCATGGCCGTGCCGACCATCTACCTGAACGGCGAACTGTTCGGCCAGGGCCGCATGGAGCTGGAACAGATCATCGCCAAGCTCGATACCGGCGCCAGCGCCCGCGAAGCGGAGAAGCTCAACGCCAAGGAAGCCTTCGACGTGCTGGTCATCGGCGGCGGCCCGGCTGGCGCCTCGGCGGCCATCTACGCGGCGCGCAAGGGCATTCGCACCGGCGTGGCGGCCGAGCGCTTCGGTGGCCAAGTGCTAGATACGATGGCCATCGAAAACTTCATCTCCGTGCCGGAGACCGAAGGCCCGAAGCTCGCCCGCGCCCTGGAAGAGCACGTCCGTCAGTACGAGGTCGACATCATGAACCTGCAGCGCGCGGTCAAGCTGGTGCCGGCCGCCGCCAAGGGCGGCCTGCACGAGGTGCGCTTTGAGTCCGGCGCCTCGCTCAAGGCCAGGACCGTGATCCTAGCCACCGGCGCCCGCTACCGCGCCCTCGGTGTGCCCGGCGAGCAGGAATACCGTGCCAAGGGCGTAGCCTACTGCCCGCACTGCGACGGCCCGCTGTTCAAGGGCAAGCGCGTGGCGGTGATCGGCGGTGGCAACTCCGGTGTCGAGGCGGCCATCGACTTGGCCGGCATCGTCGCCCATGTCACCCTGCTGACCCATGGCGAGGCGCTGCGCGCCGACGCGGTGCTGCAACGCAAGCTGCACAGCTTGCCGAACATCACCGTGCTGCTCAACGCGCAGATCGCCGAAGTGCTCGGCGACGGCCAGAAGGTCAACGGCCTGGTCTACAAGGACCGCCTCGGCGGTGAAGCGCACCGTATCGAACTGGAAGGCGTGTTCGTGCAGATCGGCCTGCTGCCGAACAGCGAGTGGCTGAAGGGCTCCGTCGAACTCACCGAGCGCGGCGAGATCATCACCGATGCCCACGGCGCCACCACGGTTCCCGGCGTATTCGCCGCCGGCGATGCCACCACAGTGCCCTACAAGCAGATCGTCATCGCCGTGGGCGAAGGTGCCAAGGCTTCGCTGGGCGCCTTCGACCACCTGATCCGCAGTTCAGCTCCGGCCTGATGACCGGCCTCCGGGCAATCGGCAAAACGAAAAACCGCCGGCCGCGAGGCCAGCGGTTTTTTCATTCATCGACTGCTGCTCATTGCCGACGCCGGCAGTTCGTGGGCGCGGAAATCGCTACGCCGAAAATCAGAGCATTTCCAGCACGATTCCCGCTCACCTCTCGTAGCGAACGGCATGCACGGATTTCTCCCCCTCTCCCATGGCCGCGAGAGGGGCCAGGCGGGGCAATCGCATGAAGTGCTCATCTAATATCGGATTGGTAAAGGTTATATGTCTTTACCAGTCCGGTATGGGCAGGCATTTCATGCAATTGTCCTGAAAGACCGGGGAGAGGGAGATGAAAGCCTGCTGATCGGGTATTGCATGGAAACGCTAGCCGAATCGGACTCTTCCCACCGGAAGCAATAATCCATCAATTATCCGATCAATCATCATCAATTATGAATTAATGATAATCGATCTAGACTAGACGGGTCACAGCAACCACACAAAGGAAGTGCGCCAATGCCGTCCCGTCGTCGTCTCCTCTTTGCTCTCGCCCTCTCCACTGTAAGCCTGGCCCTGGCCCAGCCGATCCGCCTCGCTCGCGCCGCCGATGCCATCACTGTCCTGCAATCCCGCCCCATCCCCTCGACCGGCGAGCTTCTGCCAGTGATCGGCATGGGCAGCCCCGGCAGTTTCGATGTCGGCACGAGCCCCGCCGAGCTCGATCCGTTGCGCGAAGTGCTCAGGCGCTTCTTCGCGGCGGGCGCCAGCCTGATCGATACCGCGCCCGGTTACGGCCGCGCCGAGGCGGTCATCGGCGAGCTGCTGGCCGAAATGAACCCGCGGCAAAAGGCTTTTCTGGCCACCAAGATCGGTACCGTGGGCCGCGAAGCCGGGCTGGCCCAGTTCCGCCGCTCGCTGGAATTGCTGAAGACCGACAAGGTCGAGTTCCTGCAAGTGCACAGCCTGCAGGACTGGAAGACACAGATCGCGCTGATCGGCGAATTAAAGGCACAGGGCAAGACCCGCTACACGGGCCTCACCCACTGGCCGGACAGCGGCCACGACGAGCTGGCCGAAGTGGTCCGTGCGGTGCGTCCGGACTTCCTGCAGGTCAACTATTCGGTGATTTCGCGCAGCGACGAAGTCAAGGTGTTTCCGCTGGCCCGGGAGCTGGGCGTGGCGGTTCTGGTCAACCGCGCTTTCGACGACGGGCGGCTGTTCTCCAGGGTCATGGACAAGGCCCTGCCGAGCTGGGCGGTGGAAGCCGGCATCGACTCGTGGGCGCAGGCCTTTCTCAGGTTTGCGTTGAGCCATCCGGCGGTCACCGCGGTCATCCCGGCGGATCGGCAGAGCGACAACCTCAAGGCGGGCAGCGGTCCGGCTCTGACGGAAGCGCAGCGGCAATCCCTGGTCGAACTGCTAGCCTGAAGCCGAAATGAACGCAGCCTCTCCCCGACTGGCCGGCCTGTTCAATCTAGAACCGAACGAAGCGCCGGCCGTACTGGCCGGCCTGCTGATGTTCTTCCTGCTGTTCGCGGGCTATTTCATGCTGCGCCCGGTGCGCGAAACCATGGGCGTGGCCGGCGGCGTGGACAACCTGCAATGGCTGTTCACCGGCACCTTCGTCGCCACGCTGGTGGCGCTGCCGCTGTTCGGCTGGCTGGCCTCGAAGGTATCGCGCCGCCGCATTCTGCCGTGGGTCTACGGCTTCTTCGTACTCAACCTGCTCGGCTTCGCGATCGCCCTGCTGACCTGGCCGAACAGCGTATGGGCCGGACGTGTGTTCTACATCTGGCTGTCGGTGTTCAACCTGCTGACGATCTCGCTGGCCTGGAGCGTACTGGCCGACGTATTCGCCAGCGGCGAGGCGAAGCGCCTGTTCGCGCTGATCGCCGGCGGAGCCAGCATCGGCGGCCTGGTCGGGCCGATCCTCGGCACCGTATTGGTCGAACCGATCGGGCATGCCGGCCTGCTGATCCTGGCCGCGATCATGCTGGCCGCCAGCGCGCAGGCAGCGGTCTGGCTGCATCGCTGGCGCGACCGCAACCCGCCGCCCGCGGACAGTCTCTCCGGCCACGAGCCACGCGGCCGGCCACTGGGCGGCAACCCGTTCGCGGGCGCCACGGCGGTGTTCGCTTCCCCCTACCTGATCGGCATCGCGGTATTCGTGCTGCTGCTGGCAACCGTGAGCACCTTCCTGTACTTCGAACAGGCGCGGATGATGGCCGAGCATTTTCCGGACCGCGCCCGCCAGACCCAGGTGTTCGGCCTGATCGACAGCGTCGTGCAGGCCCTGGCTATCCTGACCCAGGTGTTTTTCACCGGCCGCATCGCGCAGAAGCTGGGCGTCGGCGTTCTGCTCGTGGCCGTGCCGCTGGCGGTGGCCGCCGGCTTCCTATGGCTGGCCCTCGCTCCGGAGTTCGCGGTGTTCGTGATCGTGATGGTGGCGCGGCGGGCGGGCGAATACGCCCTGGTGCGTCCAGGCCGGGAAATGCTCTACACCGTCGTGCCGGTCGAGCAGAAATACAAGGCGAAGAACTTCATCGACACCGTAGTGTACCGGGGCGGTGATGCGCTCAGCGGCTGGATCAAGCGCGGCCTCGACTTGGTAGCCGAGCATCCCGCCCTGGCGATGTTCACCGGCATGTTCATCGCGCTCGGTTGGGGCTTGATAGGCGCCGGCTTGGGCCGTGCCCAGCACAGACGCGAAACGCACGCTCGGCAGCCCGACGCCGCTCCCTAGCTCCTCCACGTAGCGGCCCGCCGGGTCGGCCACGATCTCGTGCAGCTGAGTCGACAGCGGGACGCTGGCCAGTCGCTTGCCCTGCGCCGGAGCGTCAAGCCGATCGCCATGCAGTGTCCATGCCACCAGCGGGCAGGGCTTCTCCAAGCGGCGCGAAGGAATCATCCTTCTCTCAGTGCGGCATCTGCGCTAGGCGTTCGGCAAGGAATTCGATCAGCTTGCAGACCTTGAGGGAACCGCGCTGGGTAGTGGGATAGACCGCGCGGAACGAGAAAGTACCCACCGCATATCGGCGCCCCGCCAGCAGCTCCTTGCCGGCGACCAGGCTCGGCAGGCACACGACCCCCACCCCACCCAAGGCGAAATCGCGCAGCAGATGGACGGAGCTGGAACGCACCTGGTCGGGAAGATTGATTTCCAGCCGCTCGTTGCCACGACAGAAAACGAACTGATAGCGACTCGGATAACCGTCGTACAGGCCGGTCGTATGCCGCAGCAGGTCACCGGGATGACAGGGCGCAACGTGATTATGCAGATAGCCGGGCGACGCGCAGACAGGGCACCCAGGTGAACCGTGGCCTGGAGCTGAGCGCCAACGGCGAGATCCTCCCCAGCCTGTCCATCTATGGCGGCGCCACCTGGCTCGACCCCAGGCTGCGCGATACGGCGCGGGAAGACACCAGCGACAAACGCATCGTCAGCGTGCCCACGATCCAGGCCAATTTCCAGGACAACGTCGCCAGGGTGCGGCGCGCGCTGGAAGGGGTGCCGGCGGAAAAACGCCGGCGCCTCTACCACTGCATGGGCGATCCGCTCAGCACTTCCGGGCGTTCCTCGCTGAACTAGGACTGGATGGATCTCGGCGGTGCCATCAATGTCGCCGAACACTGGCCGCGATCTCGCCCCCTGCTGCGCGGCAAGCCCGTCCTCGACGCGACCAACCCCTACCGCTGGCGCGACGGCGAAGCGGCGGACCTTGCCGAATGGCAAGGCGCGGACCTGTTCCAGCCGAGTATACCGTTATTCCGGCAGATGATGAGCGCCGAACGGTTGCGCAGCCGCCTGGACGAACAGCGCTGACAGGCAGCGGCTCCGACCGCGACGAAAACCGCTCACGGCCCGATGGCCGCATAGCGCTCAACCGCCGTGGTGGAGCTGCGCCGCCATGAACCTGCTGCGCTGCCCCATGTGCCGCACCGCTTCGATCAGGGCACGCGCGGCCGGATTCGTCCGCGGCGAAAAAGCGTAGAAGCAGGCGGCCGGCAACACGGGCAAACGCTCCTCCTCCCCCAGTTCGCGCAAACCTTCGCGCAACTGGCTGCGGGCGACGACCGTCACCGCGAAACCGGCCAGCGCCGCGGACAGGCAGCCGGCCATGCTGCTACTCTCGAAGACCACACGCCAAGGACGGCCCACGCTGCCGAGAGCGGCAAGGGCCGCCTCGCGGTAGATGCAGGGCTCCGGGAACACGGCTAGCGGCAGCGCTTCGGTGAAGTCCGCCGCGCACGCCGAGGCGTAGGCCCAGGCCAATGGCTCCCGCCACAACAATTCGCCCTCGTCGTTCGTCCGGCTGCAGCGCTTGCCGAAAACCACATCTAGATGGCCCCGCTCCTGCTGGCGCAACAGGTCGACGGTGATACCGACCTTCAATTCGATCGACGCCTGCGGATGCCAGCGACGGAAGCCTTGCAGCACCTGGGGTAGCCAGGTGCCCGCGAAATCCTCGGAGGCACCGACACGCAGCCGGCCCTGGATCGTCGAGCCGCGCAGCCTGGCCCGCGCCTCGCGCTCCAGATCCACGATGTTGCGGGCATAGGCGTACAAGGTTTCTCCGGCCTGGGTCAGCTCCAGGCGTCGCGTGGTGCGCGCCAGCAAGGTGCCGCCGGCGGCCAGCTCCAGGCGCTTGATATGGCCGCTGACCGTGGACGGCGTGAGCGCCAGACGCTCCGCCGCCAGGGCGAAGCCACCACTGTCGACCACCTCCAGGAAGGTACGCAGCAGCACGATATCGAGCGTTGGAGAACTCGTACCCGCAATCTTGTCCATGGCGCCCAATTCAACGAGATAATTCAATAATAGGCGGAGATTATTCATCAATCGCGTTTTTCCATCCACTTAACATCATGGCGAACCATGTCCGTCCGGAGAATCGCGATGACCGAATACGCCTTCGTCACTACCCCACAGCTCGAAATCGCCTATCGGCAATGGAACCCGCATGGAATCCGCACGGCCGTGCTGCTGCACGGCTGGCCGGACAGCCCGGCCTGCTGGAATGCGGTGGCGCCCGCGCTGGCCGATGCCGGTTACCGGGTGCTGGCCCCCGCGCTGCGGGGCTTCGCGCCGACACGCTTTCGCGATGCAGCGACGCCGCGTAGCGGGCAACTGGCGGCGCTGGGCCGCGACCTGCTGGATTTTATCGACGCGCTTGACTTGCGCCGCCCCGTGCTGGTCGGACACGACTGGGGTGCGCGGGCCGCCGCGAATGCCTGCGGATTGCGGGAGCGGGTCGCCTCGCACCTGGTGATGCTGTCGGTGGGCTATGGCACCAACGATCCGAACCAGTCCATTTCGCTGCAACAGGCACGCAACTACTGGTATCACTGGTTCATGGCCACGCCGCGTGGGGAAAGGACGGTGCGGGAAGAGCGCCGGGCCTTCGCGCGCCGGATGTGGGATACCTGGTCGCCCGCAGGCTGGTACAACGAAGCCGATTTCGACCAGGCCGCACAGGCCTTCGATGGGCCCGACTGGGCGGACGTCGTGCTGCACTCCTATCGCCATCGCTGGGGATTCGTCGGGGGAGACGCGCGCTTCGCCGCAGACGAGAAGCGCCTGAATCCCGCCCCGCTGCTGTCCATCCCAACCCTGGCGATCCACGGCACCGCGGACACCTGCAACGATCCCGAAAGTTCCAGCGGGCGCGAGCGCTTTTTCAGCGCTCGCTACGAACGCCTGCTGCTCGATGGAATCGGGCATTTCCCGCAGCGCGAGTCGCCCTCGCGGGTGAGCGATGCCATCGTGCGATTCTGCTCCACGGAGTGAGTAAACGGAGCCCGGCCGCATCCCGCTGCGGAAACCGCGAACGGAACAGCCGGGAAGCCAGCGCTCAGATCTTCTGCATGCAAATATTCAGGGTTTGAATCCGGTAGGCGACCTGCCTGGGCGTCATCCCCAGCAGGCGGGCCGCGTTCACCTTGACCCATCCTGCAGGCGGCCGCATCACTGTCGATCTGGCTGGCGGTGATGGCCGCCGGGCGTTTGCTCGCCTATGTCTGAAGCGACCGCCGCAGAACGGTCGCCCCCGCCTCCGCCGGGACGCGGGTCCGGGGCGCATCGGGACAGGCGCCGCTCCGGTGGACGCGCGGACACCTTCCAGACGCAGCGTAGCCGAAGCCACGCCCAGGGCAGAGAGCGGCATAGCACCGTCCCCAAGCGGATCGCCGGCAGATGGCGGCCAGCCGGGCTCCCCGCAGGATGGGCGGCACGGCTGCATTGCCGTCTCGTGTCGGCTGCACTTTATGACGGAAGGCTGGATTCGAGCGACCGCGGCTCCGCCAGGGCATGCCGATCCGGCTTCTCGATCGCTACCACCTGGCCGTTCTCCATGCGGATCACCCGGTCGGCGAGATGGAAGTAGCGGTCGTCATGGGAAATCACCAGCACGGCCTTGCCCATGGCCTTCAATTCGGGAAGCAGTTCGCAGTAGAACACCTCCTTGAACAGCGGATCCTGATCGGCCGCCCACTCGTCGAAGACCAGGAAGGGACGGTCCTCGAGGTAGGCCACGACCAGCGCCAGGCGCTTACGCTGGCCCTGCGAGAGCGCGCGCGTGGTGAAAGCGCCGTCGCGTACCTGCACCTTGTGCTGCAGATGGAGCTTGGCGAGCAGGACGTTGCCCCGGGCATCCAGGTCGGCCGAGGGCACATCCAGCAGGCGGTCGAACAGGTGAAAGTCCGAGAAGATAGCCGAAAAGAGCTGGCGGTAACCGTCGAGGCCCGCCTCCTCCACCGCCTCGCCGTCGACTCGGATCGCCCCCTCCTCCGGCCGGTAAAGGCCCACCAGCAGCTTGGCCAGGGTAGTCTTGCCACTGCCGTTGCCGCCCACTAGGAAACTGATCTGCCCAGGGGAGAAATCCAGGTCGACCGGCCCCAGGGTGAACATTTCGTCGGCCACCTCGTGGTAGTAACGATGGCTCGCGCCTTCCAGGCTCAGGCTCGCGAAGGCGGCCGGCAGCCGCGTCGTCGCCTCGTCTCCGCTCGGCTGCAGCTCCTGGGTGATCTCGTCGATGCGCTGCGCCGAAACCTTCGCCAGGTTGGCCCGCGGCAGGACGAGCAGCAGGTTCTCCAGCGGCGACACCATGAAGACGAAGACCAGCGCGAAACCGGTCATGATCCGCTCCCGTTCGGGCACCTCCCCCACCAGCACGAACAGCACCAGGCCGATGAAGGCATAGATCAGGAAATTGCCCCACGCCGACAAGGCGAGAAAGATCGACGAGCCGCGCGTACGCTCGCGGCGCACCTCCTCGATCGACGCGCCCAGCACATCCCTAGCAAAGCGTTCCCGCTTGGAGGCGTGCAGGCGCAGTTCCTTGGCCCCGTCCACCAGCGCCCGGAAATGGCCGAACAGCCGGTCCTGCTCGCGGGAAGCGGCATCCAGATGACGGATCGCCCACAGGTGCGCCAAGTGATAGCCCAGCGAGCCTAGGCCGATGACCACGGCGGCTATGAAGAATACCGACCAGGACAGCCAGGCCATGTAAACCAGGCAGCCGACGACGACGATGCCATTGACCAGAATGGCCGGAAAGCCGACGAAGAAGTCGGCCACCCTGGCGCAGTGCTCGGACAGAGCCGACAGCACCCGCGGCCCGCCGATCTCCTCCAGCCGGCGGAAATCGGTGGCCATCACCCGCGCGGAAACGAAGCGCCGCAGTTCGGCGTGCGCATACTGGCCAAGGCACTCGAACAATACCGAGGAAAGCATGCGGCTGAGCATCGCCAGCAGCGCGATGGCGGCAAACCCCCAAGCCAGGGCCGTGCGCTCCGCCGGGTCGCTCGCGACCAGAGCGGCGTTGATCCGGGTGAGCAGCAGCACGCTACACACCCCGGCAGCGACGCTCGCCAGGATGGCGGCGGTCAGCAGGTGGCGGGACTGTCTGATCAGATGGGCAAGCACGGATGGACACCTCGGTCGGGGCATGTGGAAAGGCTCTATCCGATCAAGACGAATCCCCCGCCGATCCGTTTAGGGAAATATCCCCGCTCGTTCGGGCACACCGCTGGCCCCTCCACCTTCAGCGTGCCGACGCCAATCGCATCAGGCATCGGAACGCTACCGCTGCCGGGACGCTGCCTTGCAGGCCGACCAGGCGAGCCGGCAGGCAGGAATGCACCTAAATCGGATTCCGCGCCATTCGTCAATCGACCATGAAAGGCACGGAAGCGAAGCCCATCGACTCCGCAGTGCATACGAAATCAGCAACCGAAGTTTTTCGGATGAAACACGACCGCAAAACAAGGCAAGTCTGGAAAGGGTTGCTTAAATATTGGCTCGAACCATTAGAAGACTCGACCAGCCTTTTATGAAAACAGATCGACTAAGACTCATAAACCCGGATGGCAGCCTGTCACGTATCATACAGCTACGCGAGGTCGCGCAACTCCTGAACTGCAAGGAGGCATCTGTCCGCTATTTATTGTACAAAGGTCGCCTCCCGCGGCCGGCAGCGGTCATAGGCAAGACGATGCTGTGGCCACGCGACCAGATCGAAGCGCTCGCGGCCGAATGGACGGCCACCAGACCCGACAGAGATACCGGTGGAACGCTCAAGGACTTCCCGGCCGAAACAAGCACCAAAGCAGACAGGGTTCGCATTCCCAAGATAGCCTGCCGTAGCAGGCATGCCGTTTAAATATGAGAGACGACGGTCATCGAATCTTTTATTCCGGGAATAAGTATTCGATATCTGACCTGCTCCCCGATTCCAGTACCACGCTGAACCTAGTAGAGTCCGTCTGCCGAGCAGGAAACGGCAGTGAAAAAGCGTTTTACCGAAGAGCAGATTCTCGACTTTCTCAAGCAGGCCGAGGCCGTTGTGCCGGTGAAGGAGCTGTGTCGGCGCACGGCTTCAGTGATGCCTCGTGCTACACGTGGCGGGCCAAGTTTGGTGGCATGAACGTGCCAAATGCCAAACGGCTGAAAGATCTCGAACTGGAAAACAGCCGGCTGAAGAAGCTGCTCGCCGAAGCTCACCTCGATATCGAGGCGCTTAAGGTAGTCGCTCGGGGAAAAGGGTAAGCCCGGCGGGAGGCGGTGCAGGAGAGGCAGGCGCGAACCGGTATCTCCGAGCGCCGCGCCTGTCAGTTGTCATGCACCAGGGTTCCATCGCGCATCACGGCCTGATGCACGGTCAGACAAATATAGGAACAAGATCAAACGCTATATCGTTCTTCGTGGATACTTCGATAATCAGGTTGTCAGATAAATAAAACCAATAAACACTTCTCGCAAAAATTCAGTTCATCGGACTAAACGGATACGAACGAATCAATCCTGCGAGCGATGATAAACGCTATTGGGCAACACCATCCCCAAACGCCCGGCCGAAGCCTGCAAATGCCGCTCGGCACATTTCGCCGCCGTCTCCGGGTCACCCAGGGCGATCGCTGCAAACAATTCACGATGTTCGTTGTGAGCATCCATGGAGCTGCCGCGCAAAGCAGCGGAATTCTCCCAGGTGGTGCGCCTGGCCGCGGTGAGCTGGCTGCTCAGGAAATCATGAAAAGCCAGGAAATATTCATTCCCGCAGGCCGCGGCTACGGCTCGGTGAAACTCCACGTCGGCCACCGCAAAAAGGTCGAAATCCGAAGCGTTGGCGGCCATCACTTCGAGCGCTTTTTCCATTCTCCGCAGATCGGCCGAATTGCGTCGGCTGGCCGCGATGCTGGCGGCCTGCGCCTCGATCCACAGGCGCATTTCGAAAAGCTGCGCCAAATCGAGCGTATGGCCGTTCTTGCTGGGGAGTCGGAATACCGTGCCCGTTGGGGTCTTGGAAATATAGGAACCAAATCCTCGGCGACTGATCAGTACCCCGTCCGCCTTGAGTTGAGAAATCGCCTCCCGGATCACCGATCGGCTGACATTCAACTGCTCGGCCAATTGATGCTCGGTGGGTAATCGCGATTCGGCGGGCAGACGTCCAGAGGCGATTTCCTCGCGTATGGAGTTCACTACCCGCTGGACCAACGTATCGGGGCGTTCGAGTTCTAGCATGGAATTCAATGATCAGGTTGTCTGACATTATTAATGCAGGTTCTTTTGACAGGAGTCAAGAAAAAATATGGATAACCCGTTCCTCGCACTGACCGCGACAGCCAGGGAAGGCGGGAAACGATGGAAATTACCCTTGCAGCCGAGGCCACGGCGATGGGCAGCACTCCCGCAGCCCGGATAACCTTCCCGGCATGGCCCGGACAATGGGCCACGTCTACACATCTAGGGCAACGAGCCAGCCACGCTCGACTTTCGGCGGCGATCCATCCTCCTTGACGGGGTCCACTTTTTGAGCTTTACTGAAACCGGTTTCAAGCAATGAACACCGACGAGTAATACCAAGAACAAGAGGTTCCAGGCTCGTGAATGGTCCGTCCCTGCCCACCCGCAGCCGCGTCACCATCAGTGAGGTGGCCGAAGCCGCCGGCGTCTCCAAGGCTACGGTGTCACGCTATATCGGCAGCGACCGTCAATTGCTCGCCGAGGCTACCGCCCTGCGCATCGAGCAGGCCATCGAACGGCTCGACTATCGCCCCAACCAGATGGCCCGCGGCCTGAAACGCGGCCGTACCCGGCTGATCGGCATGATCGTCGCCGATATCCTCAATCCCTATTCTGTGGCCGTGATGCGTGGCGTGGAAACCGCTTGCCGCCAGCACGGCTACACCCTGGTGGTGTGCAACACGGACCGCAGCACCGAACAGGAAAGCCAGCATCTGGCGGCCCTGCGCTCGTACAACGTCGAAGGACTGATCGTAAATACCCTCGGCCACCACGCCGGCGAGTTGCTGTCCCTGCACAGCGAACTGCCGATGGTACTGGTGGACCGCAAGGTCGAGGCGTTGCAGGCCGACCTAGTCGGCCTGGACAATCGCGACGCGGTGCGGCAGGCCCTGGATCATCTGCAGCAGCGCGGCTACCGCGACCTGCTGCTGGTCAGCGAACCCCTGGACGGCACCAGCTCGCGCCAGGAGCGCGTCGCGGCTTTCGAGGCCGGGATCGCCCGGAGTCCTTTGCTGCAGGGTCGGGTACTGCAGACCGACGGGGCCTTCTGCGAATCGCTGTGGGATTTTCTCGTCGCTTCAGGAGCGGGACCCAAGGCACTGTTCGCCGCCAACGGCATTGCTGCCTTGAGCGCCACCCGGCAACTGCGCGAATTCGGTTACCGGTTGTTCGAGGAGATTGGTCTGATCGCTCTCGACGACCTCGACTGGTATCCCCTAGTGGGCAGCGGCATCACCGCCCTCGCCCAACCGACCGAACAGATAGGCGTGACTGCCTTCGAGTGCCTGCTCGATCGTCTGGGAGGAGCCAGAGGACCGGCCCGCCACTTCGATTTCAAAGCACAACTGATCGTCCGAGGCTCTACCCACCCACGTGGCTGACAGCCTGCCGGCTGCCTGCCGGCAGGTTGTTTGGTCGAAAATGAAACCGGTTTCAGAGGAATAACTATAATGCCCCTGCACCCCGTCTCCGTGAGTCTTTCCAGCTATGGTGCCAGTCTGGTGCGCGAACGCGGCCAGGCCAGTTTCCTGCCGCTGCTGGCCCAGGCCGGCGCCGCCCGCGCCGAACTGCGCGAGGAACTGTTCGACGCCCCGCCGGACCCGAAGGCCTTGTCCGCCGCCGTCCGCAGCTTGAAGCTCGACTGCCTGTATTCCGCCCCGCTCGAACTGTGGACCGAGCAAGGCCAGCTCAGCGCCGCCCTGGGTCCGACCCTGGAGCGCGCCAGCGCCTGCGGCGCACACTGGCTGAAGGTCTCGCTCGGCTATTACCGCGCCGGTTACGACCTGAACGAGCTGGCACGGCAACTTGCGGGCCAGTCCGTGCAGTTGCTGGTGGAAAACGACCAGACCGCCCAGGGTGGCCGCATCAATGCCTTGCTGGCGTTCTTCACCGAGGCCGAAACGCGGAATCTCGATATCGGCATGACCTTCGACATCGGCAACTGGCTCTGGCAGATACAGCCGGTCGACGAGGCCGCCCAGTGCCTCGGCCGTCACGTACGCTACGTGCACTGCAAGGCGGTCCGGCACAGCGTCGACGGCCGGCTGGTAGCCCTGCCGCCCGACGAAATCGACCTGCAGCAATGGCTGCGCCTGTTCCGCCAGTTCCCGGTGGGCGTGCCGCGCGCCATCGAATACCCCTTGCAGGGCGACGACCTGCTGGCCGTCACCCGGCAGCACATCGAAACCCTCGCCCGCCTCGGCCAGATGCAGGAGGAGCGCCAGCATGCATGAAGTCGACGTGCTCTGTTTTGGCGAAACCATGGCCATGTTCGTGGCCGAGGACAGCGGCGATCTAGCCCGGGTGGAACGCTTCGGCAAGCGCATCGCCGGCGCCGACAGCAACGTGGCCATCGGCCTGTCGCGGCTGGGCTTCAAAGTCAACTGGCTGAGTAGGGTCGGCGACGACTCGCTAGGCCGCTTCGTGCTCGACAGCCTGATCCGCGAAGGCCTCGACTGCCGTCATGTACGGATCGACCCGGCGCATCCCACCGGCTTCCAACTCAAGTCCCGGGAAACCGACGGCAGGGACCCGAAGGTCGAGTATTTCCGGCGCGGCTCGGCGGCCAGCCACCTGTCGATCGCCGACCTGGTGCCCGATCTGCTCAAGGCCCGCCACCTGCACGCTACCGGCATTCCGCCGGCGCTCTCGGAAAGCTGCCGCATGCTGTCCCGCGAACTGATGGAGTGCATGCGCAGTGCTGGACGCAGCCTGTCCTTCGACCCCAACCTGCGACCCTCGCTGTGGCCGAGCCAGGCCCGGATGATCGCCGAGATCAACGAGTTGGCCGCCATCGCCCACTGGGTGCTGCCGGGCATCGAGGAAGGCCGCCTGCTGACCGGCTACCAGAGCCCCGCCGACATCGCCGCCTTCTATCTGGAACGCGGCGCCGAGGCGGTGGTGATCAAGCTCGGTCCCGAAGGAGCCTACTACCGCACCGCCGACAGCGAAGGGCACATCGATGGTGTGCCGGTCGCCCAGGTGGTGGACACCGTCGGCGCCGGCGACGCTTTCGCCGTCGGCGTGATCAGCGCCCTGCTCGAAGGGCGCAGCCTTGCGCAGGCCCTCAAGCGCGGCAACGCCTTCGGCAGCCGCGCTGTGCAATGCATCGGTGACATGGAGGGCCTACCCCGTCGCCACGAACTGTCGGAGGAAACCCTGAACTTCTGACGAATAATCGCCGATCCCGACGGCACCTGCTGCCACAAAAACAACAAGCTCAGGAGACATCCATGCAAAATCCGCGTCCTGCCAGCCGCCGCTGGTGGTATCTCATTCCGATCATCTTCATCACCTACAGCCTGGCCTACGTGGACCGTGCCAACTACGGCTTCGCCGCCGCCTCCGGCATGGCCGCCGACCTGAACATCACCCCCGGCCTGTCGTCGCTGTTGGGTGCGCTGTTCTTCCTCGGCTACTTCTTCTTCCAGGTGCCCGGCGCCATCTACGCCGAACGGCGCAGCGTGAAGAAGCTGATCTTCGTCAGCCTGATCCTCTGGGGCAGTCTAGCGACTCTCAGCGGCGTCATCCCCAACGTCTACCTGCTGATCGCCATCCGCTTCCTGCTCGGCGTGGTCGAGGCCGCGGTGATGCCGGCAATGCTAATCTATCTCTGCCACTGGTTCACCCGGGCGGAGCGCTCGCGGGCCAATACCTTCCTGATCCTCGGCAATCCGGTGACCATCCTCTGGATGTCGGTGGTGTCCGGTTACTTGATCGAACACTTCGACTGGCGCTGGATGTTCATCATTGAAGGCCTGCCGGCAGTGCTCTGGGCCTTCGTCTGGTGGCGCCTGGCGGATGACCGGCCAGCCGATGCCAAATGGCTCGACGCCCAGGAGAAGGAGGAACTGCAGCAGGCGCTAACCGCCGAGCAGCAGGGCCTGAAGCCAGTGAAGAACTACCGCGAGGCATTCCGTTCGCCCAAGGTGATCCTGCTCTCGGTGCAGTACTTCTGCTGGAGCATCGGCGTCTACGGCTTGGTCCTCTGGCTACCGTCGATCATCAAGGACACCGCCCAACTGGACATCGTCCAAGCCGGCTGGCTGTCGTCGCTGCCCTACCTAGCCGCGGTGATCGGCATGCTCGGTGTGTCCTGGGCCTCGGACCGCTTCCAGCAGCGCAAGCGCTTCGTCTGGCCACCGTTGCTGATCGCCTCGCTAGCCTTCTACGGCTCCTACGCCCTAGCCGGCGAGCACTTCTGGCTGTCCTACGCCTTGCTGGTGTTGGCCGGCGGCTGCATGTACGCCCCCTACGGGCCGTTCTTCGCCATCGTTCCGGAAGTGCTGCCGGCCAACGTCGCCGGCGGCGCCATGGCGCTGATCAACAGTATGGGCGCGCTCGGCTCGTTCGCCGGCTCTTGGCTGGTCGGCTACCTGAACGGCGCCACCGGCAATCCCGGTGCTTCCTTCCTGCTGATGAGCGGCGCGCTGCTGATCGCCGTACTGCTGACCCTGCTGCTCGACCCCACCAGCGGCGCCCGCCCGGCGCCGCTGTCTGGCCACCAATTTCGGCCGGCGACCAATTCCTAAGGAATCCGTGTCCATGAAGAACATCGTGCTCTACAAGAAGCTGTCCACCGAGCTGATGACCCGCCTGCGCCAGCAGGCGCAGGTCACCTGCATCGACGACCTATCGGCCGACGGCCTGGCCCGCCTACGCGACGCCCTGCCCGGTGCCCACGGCCTGCTCGGCGCCAGCCTCAGGCTGGACGCCGAGCTGCTCGACCTGGCGCCGCAACTGGAAGTCGTCTCCAGCGTCTCGGTGGGGATCGACAACTACGATCAGGACTACCTGACCCGACGCGGCATCCTGCTCACCAATACCCCCGACGTGCTCACCGAGACCACCGCCGACACCGGCTTCGCGCTGATCCTGGCGACCGCCCGGCGGGTCGTCGAACTGGCCAGCTGGGTGCGCGCCGGGCAGTGGCGCAAAAGCATCGGCCCGGCGCACTTCGGCAGCGACGTGCACGGCAAGACCCTCGGCATCGTCGGTATGGGCCGTATCGGCGAGGCCCTGGCCCGCCGCGGGCACTTCGGCTTCGGCATGCCGATCCTCTACCACAGCTCGTCGCCCAAGCCGGAGGTCGAGCAACGCTACGGCGCCGGCTATCGCTCGCTGGAGGCCTTGCTGGAAGAATCCGACTTCGTCTGCCTGACGCTGCCACTGACCGCTGCTACCACAGGGCTGATCGGGACCCGAGAATTGGCGCGGATGCGCTCGGAGGCCATCCTGATCAACATCTCGCGCGGCAAGGTGGTCAACGAGACAGCACTACTGGAAGCCTTGCAGGCCGGCCGCCTGCGCGGCGCCGGGCTGGATGTGTTCGAACGCGAACCGCTACCCGCCGACTCGCCGTTCCTGCGCCTGGACAACGTGGTGGCAACCCCGCACATCGGTTCGGCCACCCACGAAACCCGTGAGGCCATGGCACGCTGCGCCGTCGACAACCTGCTGGCGGCGCTAGCCGGCCAGCGCCCGGCCAATCTAGTCAACCCAGCCGCCCTGGAGGTCGTCCGGACCACGGGCTGATCGCCTACCGACCGCAATTTTCTCTCCCACCCCGGACTTCCCTGCCGCGATCGCGGCCCGGGTGTGGGAGGGATCCGTGCCATCAAAAGACCATAACAACAATGCACAACGACAAGAAACTTCAGAGACAGCGCTACCGGGATTTTCTCATCCACTTCCTGCCCCTGACGCTCCTGCTGCCCATCGCAAGCGTTCAGGCCGAATTCCTCGACGACGCCAAGGGCTCCCCCGACCCTGCGCAACTTCTACATCCACCGAAACCTCGTCGACGACCGCGCCACCCGCAGCAAAGCCGAGGAATGGACTTGGAGCTTCATCCTCAACCTGCAGTCCGGCTATACCGAAGGCCCGGTCGGCTTCGGCATCGACATCCTCGGCCTCTAGAGCATTTTTACTTTATCCCGATTCATATCCGGCTGCCTCGAAGTAGTGCCTGCAGTCCTGCGCCGAGAACTGCGCAATCGCCTTGCCAATGCTCTGCCACAGCTCCGGCACGATCCGCGCCGCCGCCTTTCGCAGCAGCGCCTTGAGCTTGGAGAATGCCCTTTCGATCGGGTTCAGGTCGGGGCTATAGGGAGGCAGGTAGCGCAGTGTGGCTCCTGCGCCCTCAATGGCCTGGCGTACCCCCGCCACCTTGTGGGCCGGCAGGTTGTCCATCACCACGATAGCGCCGGGCGTCAGCTCGGGAACCAGAACCTGCTCGACATAGGCCAGGAAGGCCGGGCCGTTCATGGCGCCGTCGAGCACCAGCGGAGCAGTTAGCCCATCCACGCGCAGGCCGGCGGTAAAGGTCGTGGTTTTCCAGTGACCGTGAGGGACCGCGGCCAGGCAGCGCTCGCCGCGAGGGGCCCAGCCTCGTAGGCGGGCCAGGTTGGTCGCGGCGGCGGTTTCGTCGACGACGATCAGCTTGCGCCAGTCGAAGCCGGGTTGTTCCTCGAGCCACTCCTGTCGCGCTGCCTGGACGTCCGGCCGCTGCTGCTCGGCCGCATGCGCGGTCTTTTTTTGAACGTCATGCCGTGCCGGTCGAGAAACGTCCATACCGTCGCCAGGCTGACCCGAATACCGCGCTCCCGCTCGAGGGTTGCGGCGAGCTCGGCCAGCGTCAGGTCGGGGGTTTGCTCGAGCAGGCCGAGCAGGTAGTGCGCATGGGGATCGAGCCGCAAGCCCCGGGGCTTGCCCTGTCGGCGGGCGACGAGCTCCCCGCCTTCCCGAAAGCGCCGTACCCAGACGATCGCCGTCGCCGTGCCGATATCGAATCGCTCGGCGGCCTGCCGAGCCGACAGCCCGCCCATGGCCGCGTCGACGACGCGTCGGCGAAGATCGGCACTGTATGCTCGAGCCATTCTGGTCTCCTTGTCCGAGCGGGAGAGGAGGACCGAAATGACCAGGAAGAGCAACCCCTGTATGTCGAATTCGTGTTTTCAAAAAATGCTCTAGAACGCCAGCACGAAGCTCATCGTGGGCGTATCGATCCTGCTTATCCGGAATCGGCAGTTACCGGCAAACGGACCTTGAGAAAACATGCGCGACGGCCTTTACTGTGAAGCAAAGCGCAAGAACCCATATATCGAAACACTCTAAAACTATCCACCGCAAGATCGAACAATCGGCAAAGTTCGGCCAATCCATTTATCGCCCCCTATGCACTTGCCTGTTGAAATAGAAATCCATAGGTGCATTCTTCTCTCTATCCGGATCGACGAACAGGGCATGCTGTACTGAAAGAGTGCGAGGAGCTTGAAACATGAGCAAGCAAGTAACCGAGCTGAAACGATGCTTTCGACGGGAAGTGGATGCATTTCTGGACAATATGGCTTGCTGCAGGCTGGAAACGCTGGACTCTGAAACCCTGGAGCGGATCGAGCTGGTCCGTTTGTATGGCAGGATGATCGACGCGGCGCTGGATCTGGAGCAGCTCTTGCGCGTCGGAGACAAGCTGTTCGAGCTGCTCTCGATGTCCCCGCAAAAGACCGTACATTGAGTGATCGCTTTGACGGTGATTTCTGAAAAGGCGGAACGACTTAACAAGTTCGGAGCACAAAGTCGTCCTTGCGATGACTTGTTACCAGTACCGGAGGCATGGCCATGAACAACTTCGAGCTGGAAGTGGAAATAGCGCAGGTTATAACCCAGGATGGGACCGTGGTACTCAGATTGAGCAGCCAGGATAACGTGCATGATCTGTACATCCACCCATCGAGCGCCCGCGAACTCGGGCTCTGCCTGATCCAGGCCGCTGAAAGCACCGTGACGGACCCGTCCTTGCTGCAACTGTTCGACAATTGGAAAAAGGCAGCGGGCGAATGAAGGGTCATTCCCGGTTGCGTTCCGTTTTTCAGCCTTGTCATGACCCCGGATGAGCCGAGACGTTGTAAGAATGTCGGCGATACCCGAGCGGATCGATGGCACAGCGCCGCGATCGAGTCCGCGAGGGATGTCGCGTGCCTGCCGGCTCGGCACCGGCAGGCCGCGAAAGCGCTATCCCGGCAAGGCAAAAGGCTCGTTCAAAGCGTGAAAACCTCGCGCCGGAGCGATTCCCAGGAGGACCTGTCCGGTGCGATCAGCAAGCCGCCGTCCAGATGGTGCGGCAGATAGGGTGTTCCATCGAAACGGGCGACGTAGGCACCCGCTTCCTGGCAGATCAGGGCGCCGGCCAGATGATCCCAGGGCATCAGCTTGTAATACATCAGATAATGCACGTGACCCGCGGCGAAGGTCCGGTGTTCGTGCGCCGCGCAGCGGTAGTTGGCGACGAAGCGGACCTTGGACAGGTTCGCGAGGATTTGCGGCTGCCGGTCTTTCGGCAGATAGCCGGTCGAAGCCATGCCGACCATCTGGTCGAGTGCGACCGGGGCGGCCACGGAAAGCCGCTGCGCCTCGCCGTCCGGCCGTCTCAGCCAGGCGCCGCCGCCTTTCTCCGCCATCACCCAGTCGTCGCCCATGGGATCGTAGATGATGCCGGCGATCGTCTCGCCGGCGAGAACGACCGAGGCCATGACGCCGAACGCCGGGATACCCGAGGCGAAGTTGAACGTACCATCGACAGGATCGACGACGATGGCGAGTTCGGCATCCTTCAGCCTGTCCAGCAGCGCGGGCTCCGCCGCGACCGACTCCTCGCCGACGAATAGGGCATCCGGCCAGAGCCTTGCGCTCTCCTCCTTCATCATGCGTTCGGCCTGTTCATCGGCCTCTGTCACGAGATCCGTCGCTTCGCTCTTGCATCGCACGTCGGCGCTGCCCAGGCGTCGGAAACGGGGCACTATCTCGGCCTTCGCCGCCCGCCGCAGCAGGTCGGCGAGCACCGTCACATCAACTTTCGAAGTCATTGCATGTCCTGTGTGGAGACAGTGGGGACGCTCAGGTTACGACCATTGGCACGAAGCTCAAAGCCGGTCCCGGCAATTCGCGGCACAAGGTTCGAAGCGCTCCGGGCTCTCTTTGAAGCGAAGATCTCACAGGGATTGCTGTGTCTCACCGTCCGCGCCGGCCAGCACTTCGACGAAGGTATCCAGCCTGAAATACTTGCGGATGGCGGCATTGACCTGTTCCAGACGGATACGCGCAAAATCCTCGTTGCGCTCCACCCAGGGCTGCAGGGTGAGCAGCCTTTGCAGCAGGGATAGGACGCCCCGCTCCTGACCGAAGTTCAGGCGCCGCTCGTGCAGGATGGCTTGCCAGGCCTGCTCGAGCTCCTGTTCGGTGATGTCATGCTCGATCAGCCGGGCGACCTCGTCCTTGACCAGGTCGGCCAGGCGCCGGCCCTGGCCCAGCGGATAATCGGCCTGGATGGCGACTCAGTTGGCACGGTCAAGCGGATCGACCCGGATCGAGGTACGGACGTCGTAACTCAGCTTTTCCCCTTCGCGCAGATGTTGTTCCAGGTGCTAAACCAGCGGGTGGCGGCCGAGGATGCGTTCAGCAACGAACAGGGCGGCCTGCTCTTGCGACTGGTTGCCGGCATCGAAATGCAGGCGGGCGAGGTAGTAGCCGGCCTGTGGCGCCCCGGCATGTACACGCAGGCGGGCGGCGGTACGTTCCGGTAGGGACGGGCCGGCCTGGCGTAGCGGGCCTTGCTATTCCAGTCGCCGAACAGACGCCGTACCTGCCGCTCCACCTGCTGCGGGTCGAAGTTGCCGGAAAGCACGAACTCGCCACGATCCGCACCGTAGAAATCCCGGTGAAAGGCCAGTACGTCATCGCGACCCAGTGGTCGCAGGGCGGCGAGTATTTCCGCCGACTTGGCATGGCGGCGCACGTCGCCGACGGGATAGGGAGCGGCATGCCGGTTCAGATATAGGGCGGCGACCGTGGCCGGCCGGGACAGCGCGGTGCGCCAGGGCACTTGGCCCTCGTCTATGCGGATATCCTGTTCGAGTACCCACCCGGTTTCCACCCGGCCCCGGTCGTACCAGGGCCCCTCGCGAACGATGCGTGGATGCCTGGCATCCTGGCGCACGATGAAATCGGTTCGGGCCTGCTAAAGCGACTGGAGAATCGCGCGCGTGCAGAAATGCCGGTCGGCCATCCACAGCTGCCCCGGCCGGGCATTGTCCAGTAGCGGCAGGACGCCGGTGCGCTCGCTCTCGTAGGCATCCTCGCAGACCGCCAGATCGGTCACCCGGTCCAGGTCGGGGTCGTAGACCACCAGCCGAATGCCCCGGCAGAGCGGCGGCGCGCTGGTTGCGCAGCGGCGCCAGGCGTTTCTCCGAGGCCGGCAGATGATTGCCGTCGATGATGCGCACCTGCCAGCCGGGCAGGCAGGGCGCTGTGCCCAGGGCCGAGACGATCGGCTCCAGGCAATGGGCAAGAACAAGCACGGACCGCTATGATCGGCACTCATGACTCTCTCCATGCCGATCCGTCCCCCCTGCCCGCCCGGTGTCTGCACCTGTGGGCGCGAGCGCCTGCCGGATGCGCCGGGTGCTGATCTGCGCATCCTGTGTCTGACTCGCCAGGAAGAAAAACGCCTGCTCGAGCGCCTGGAGAATCTTGTGGATCTGGCCGATCTCGAACATATGCAGCGGCGGATGTTCGAGCAGCTCGGCATCCGTCTGGAAATCGCTCCGAGCTTCAACGAAGTGCGCAGCATGCGCGGCTTCGCCATTCGCATCGACGAGTTGCCCGGCTTGTGCCGCAAGACCCGCCAGTCGATCCCGGCGGCGATCCGCCGCAGCCTGGAGAAGTGCCCGGAGATCGCCTACCGGCTGCTCGATGCCCACGACCTACTGCGCGATGCCTGAATCCTCGAAAAGGTGCCCTCGCAGCATTCGCCCGCCATGCGATACCGGTCGAACAGGCGTCTTTGCGCGTTCGCAATCGCCCGCTACTGCGCGGCGATCCAGCGGGCGATCTCCGGCCAGCGTTCCGTGAGCGTCCTGGCCCCCATGAACAGGCCGATATGGCCGCCGGGCACCAATTGCCGGACGATGCGCTCCTGCGGGGTGCCGACCAGATTGGCGGCGTTAAACACCTGCTCCGGGCTGGTGATGTCGTCGCCTTCTCCGGCCAGCAGGTAGACTGGACAGGTGATATCGCGCAGATCCAGCCTCCGTCCCAAGCCGGCGAATTCGCCCCGGGCGAGGCGGTTTTCCTTGAACAATTGGCCGATGACCTGGAGATACCATCGGCCCGGCAAGTCGAGCGGGTTTTCGTACCAGCTCTCGAAGGTTTCCTTCTTGCGCAGGTAGGCCGGGTCATCGATATGCTCGTAGAGATCGATGTGCTCCAAAATGTAGTGCTCGCCGGGGTGCATATTCTTCCAGCCCTGCAGCATGAGCTCGCCCTTCATCAGACCGCCGCCGAGAGCCACCAGGTCTTCGTAGAAGGAGATCGGCGACTCGTGAACCATGCGTCGGATCGGAGTATCGCCGGCATCAGTATCGATGGGCGCGCCAGCGAGCACCAACGAATTCACCTTGTTCGGAAAGCGTGCCGCCAGCATGGTCGCCGTCCAGCCGCCTTGGCAAAGGCCGACGATGTTCACCCGGCCGCCGAGGTCGTCGATCGCCACCACGAGCTCGCCGAGATAATTGTCGATCTCGAAGTCCTTCATATCCTCCGTCGCCGACTTCCAGTCGGTAAGGGCGACATGCCCGATACCGTTGGCCAGCAGTGTCTCGACTAGGCTCTGCCCCGCGTGGTAATCGGCGATCATCGCGGTATGCCCAGCGTATGGCGCATCGACCAGCGTGGGAACTCCCTCGCCGGGCCTGCCGTAGTCGCGCAGGAACATGGTCCTGAGATCGAGCCGGACTTGGTTCGGGGTCGCCAGGCTGGGTCTCAGCTCGCCGTGGATCTTGACTTCCTCCTGGATGAACCTGAGGTTTCGCGCATAAAGCTCCAGCCCTTTCTCGGCCAATTCGGCAGCCATCGTCATCGGCCAGAACGCCGGCACGCTTGCGCACGACAGCCCAGAACCCCGAAGAGATTGCGATTTCGCCATGGTATTTCCTTCCTTCGCAATTGATCGGAAACCCCCTTCATTGCAGCAGAAGAAAGGGCATGGCGCCTCAATGGGAAAGCATTTTGCTTCGCCGGGGCCTATCCACGGGACAGATTCCGGCTGCGGGATTCGAAGCGCATCGGGCGTGGCAATTGCCTCTTTCCCGGCAATGTCGGGCACGCACCTGCCGCGGCGGCATCCAGCAGAGCTGCCGATCCGCACGCATCGCTCTCCGCTTCGCTCGAGACCGGCGTAAAATCGGACAGGCCTGCCGGCCCACGCGGCTGCCTTCTCCCCTGGCGGAGGCGCCCGCGGCCGGCAATCCCGGCAGAGATTTGCCGGACTGCCCAGTCGGGAAGGCCCGACTGATGAAGAAAATGCCCTCTGCGCGCGACCGCGTTCGGCTTTCACCATTCCGATGCAACCGGCCATCAGTGGCCTGGGGCATCGTTCACAGGGGACCGAAAATGGACTCAAGACCAGTAATCAACGCTTCGGTAAGCCCCAAGGGTAGCCTGGAGACACTGTCCCAACGCGAAGTCCAGCAACTGAGCGAAACCGGGTCGGGCAGCCTCTACACGCTGTTCCGCCAATGTGCCCTGGCGATCCTCAACACGGGCGCCCGCACCGATAACGCCAAGACCATCCTCGAGGCCTACGAGGACTTCGAGGTACGCATCCATCAACAGGACCGCGGTGTCCGCCTGGAACTGCTCAACGCACCGGCGGATGCCTTCGTCGACGGCGAGATGATCGCCAGCACCCGCGAGATGCTGTTCAGCGCCCTGCGCGACATCGTCTACACCCAGAGCGAACTGGACAGCCTGCGTATCGACCTAAGCACCTCCCAGGGCATCACCGACTACCTCTTCCACCTGTTGCGCAATGCCCGCACCCTGCGCCCCGGCGTGGAACCGAAAATGGTGGTGTGCTGGGGCGGCCACTCGATCAGCCTCGACGAGTACAAATACACCAAGAAGGTCGGTCACGAACTCGGTCTGCGCCGTCTGGACATCTGCACCGGCTGCGGGCCCGGAGTAATGAAGGGGCCGATGAAGGGCGCCACCATCGCCCATGCCAAGCAGCGGCACGTCAGCGGCCGCTATCTGGGCCTGACCGAACCGGGGATCATCGCCGCCGAGACGCCCAACCCCATCGTCAACGAACTGGTGATCCTGCCGGACATCGAGAAGCGTCTGGAAGCCTTCGTGCGCGTCGGCCACGGCATCATCATCTTCCCCGGTGGAGCCGGCACCGCCGAGGAATTCCTCTACCTGCTCGGCATCCTGATGCACCCGGACAACCGGGAGCTGCCGTTCCCGGTGATCCTCACCGGCCCCCGAAGCGCGGCGCCTTACCTGGAGCAGTTGCACGCCTTCGTCGGCGCCACGCTGGGAGAAAAGGCGCAGCGCCATTACCGGATCATCATCGAGGACGCCGCCGAGGTGGCACGGCAGATGGCCCAGGCACTGAAGGAGGTCAAGCAGTTCCGCCGCGAGCGCAACGACGCCTTCCATTTCAACTGGCTGCTCAGGATCGAGGAAGGCTTCCAACGCCCGTTCGACCCGACCCACGCCAACATAGCCAGCCTGCAACTGAGTCGCGAACTGCCCCCACACCAGTTGGCAGCCGACCTGCGCCGCGCCTTCTCCGGCATCGTGGCCGGCAACGTGAAGGACAAGGGCATCCGCCTGATCGAACAGTACGGCCCTTACGAGATCCACGGCGAACCGACGGTGATGCGCCCACTGGACGAGTTGCTGCAGGCCTTCGTCGAGCAGCACCGGATGAAGCTGCCGGGCGGCACGCCCTACGTGCCCTGCTATCGGCTAGTGGGCTGAAGTCCGCGCTGTAGGAGCGTATTTATCTGCGATCGTCGCCGAAAACCAAAGAATCGCAAATGAATTCGCTTCTACAAAGGCGCTATCGCCGCCTTTTCCGCTCATCTTTGCGGGAAGGGGCAAGCCTCTGAAAGAGGCGATTCGAAGGCCGGCAGGCCGGGCAGCCGTGGTATAGTCCGCGCCCTTTTCCGCACCACCATGTCGGCCTGCCGACCCAACGCACAGGTATCCCCGTTTGGAACACAAACCTCTCATCGAGCGTTTGTGGGGCATCGCTCGCACCCACAGTTTTACCGCATTCGAATCCTCTCTGCACGAAGCCAGCCCCGACGGCTCGCTCAAGGCCCTGACCGGCGCCCTGCGCCATCTGGCCGGTGCCGATCAGCACAGGCTCGCACAGGAACTGCTGGCCGAATCCCTGGATAACCATGTCGCCTCGCCGCAGATTTTCTGGCGCCTGGAAATGCTCCTGCTGCTCGGACATCCCGAAGCCGCCGGCAAGCAGGACGCGGAGGGAGTCCAGGATCTCGCCACGCTGGAGAAACGGGTTCGCGAACTGGTTCAGGCCGACCGGCTGGACGAAGCGCTCGACCTGGTGGGCAAGGCTGCCCAAGCCAACGCGGCCCCACAACTGTACGAACTGCTGGGCCGCCTGCACCTGCGCCGCGGCGCCGGCCGGATCAGCGTGCCGGCGGTCGAGGCCGCCCGGTTCGAAGCTGCCGCTCCTGACACGCGACCGCCACAGGTGGCCACTGCGCCAACCGACGCGGCGCGTATCGAAGCCAAACCGGCCATCCCGCCCAAGCCACAGACAGTTCCACCCCGCCTGGAAACGCGCCCGCCAGCCGAACAAGCCGATCGAACGGCGGAATCCGCCTTAAAGGCGCCGGTCGCCGAGCCGCCGCGATGGGTAGCCGAAGAACTGCTCAAGGCACGCGCCAGGGCACAGGAAGCCATGCAGAAGCGGGCCGGGATCGCGCCAACCGAAGAAAAGCTGGCAATAACCGCCGTCGCTACGCCGACTGTCAGGCCCGATCCCGCGCCCGTCGAGATACCTGCTCCGGACGAACCCAAGGAACAGCTTTTCGCCCGCCTGCGCGAAGCCTTCGCCAGACTCGGCAAGACCGAGCGCAAGCTGCTGGCCTGGATCATGGCCAACCCCAACCAGAATGCCGCCCAGATCGCCAAGAGCACCGAACTCGGCAACGCGGAGGTCGCCACCGCGCTCAAGGGCCTGACCGGTCTCTGGCTCGATCCCTTCACCTTCGCCGGCTACACAGTGCGCGACTATGTGCTGGAGTGCATGTCCATGGGCAAGCAGGCGCCGGCTGGCGCCCGCCAATCCACGCCGGTCAGCGCCAGCCGCACACCGGCCCCTCAAACGCCACGCGCGCCCATGCCGGCAGCCCGGCCGGAAGCCACCTCGGCGCCGGCGAAACCAGCCGGAGCCACCGGCTCGTCCGCGCTGGTCGGCCTGAGCGGGCTCGACAGGCAAGTGCTGGAATACATCCGCAACCATCCGGGATGCTCGCCGAACGAGGTGATGGAGGCGATGGGGCCGGACGAACCGGCTTCGGTATCGCTGGTCACGCTGCGCCGGGACTGGCTGGACCGCGACGCCCAGGGCCGCTACACCATCAAGCCGGCGATGGTCGAGCGGATTCCGAGCAGCGATCGACCCGAAATCCCGCTCCAGGCAACCGGGCCGGAAGTCGACGACGCCCACCTGGACGCGATTCCCGAGCGCAAGTCGCGCGTCATGGAGAGTCTGGCGGCATCACCGCTCGCTGCCGTCACCCAATCTGGGAAAGAATCGGCCCGGCTGGCCCGGCTGCCCAAAGGACAGTTGCGGATCCTGCAGTTCCTGCACGACAACGGTCAGGCGCGCACCAAGGACATCGCGCGCACCCTCGACCAGGAAGCAGCTAGGGTCAACAGCGCCCTCCTCGGCCCGCTGGCCGACTTCGTGTCGGTGACACACAGCTTCTGGCGGTTGAACGACGATATCCGCCCGGCGCTGGCCGCCCTCGAGACCAGTGAGGTAGCCCACACGGCCGAAGCCTGAGCATGGCGGCTACGGCTCCGAGCGGACGTCCCGCCTCCTTTCGGATCTGCAGAAGCACGGAGGAAGCCCCTTATACGGTTTTCCTCCCAGGACGGGCTCCGCGCGGCGCTCCGAAGCCGCCAGCGAAGTGCCGGTCCGAACCTCGAAGCGGACGGCGAGCACGGACCGGCAAGGTTCTGGAGACGACCCGGATTATCCGGGCGACGTGGACACCGCGCTACGCCCCGGATCGCCGACAATACCGGCTGTCAGGAACAGAAAAAAGCCTATGATCGTCCAGTTGTAGTCCAGACAGGCGCGCCATAGAATCGATTCAGTTCCTTGGCTGTCTCCCCTTATACCGATAATAAATCCCCCCGCTACGCAGCACGTCGTGCGCCTTGGCTTCGCGTCAAGGCAGCGAGCTTCGGTGCGCCCGCGATTTGGTATGAGGGCGTGTTCCTAATTTCGCGCACAGGCGCCTGGTATGTTCTTCCCATGCCAGGCGGACAGCTCCTGTCGCCTCCCTTTCGAAGGTGCACGTTTTAAATGAACACCCCACCGAATGCCCCCGCCGGCAGTTGGCCAAGCGTGATCGCGCTGGCCCTGGCAGGCTTCATCTTCAACACGACCGAGTTCATCCCCGTCGCCCTGCTGAGTGCCATCGGCGACAGTTTTTCCCTGTCGACCGACCGGGTCGGCCTGATGCTGACGATCTACGCCTGGGTGGTCACCCTTGCCTCGCTGCCGATGATGCTGCTGACGCGCAATATCGACCGGCGCCGGCTGCTGATACTGGTGTTCGCCCTGTTCGTCGCCAGCCATGTCCTGTCGGCGCTGTCTTCCAACTTCATCGTCCTGCTGCTGAGCAGAATCGGTGTCGCTTTTGCGCATGCCGTGTTCTGGGCAATCACGGCCTCCCTGGTGGTGCGTGTGGCCCCGCCTGGCAAGCAGACCCAGGCCCTCGGCCTGCTGGCGACCGGTACTTCCCTGGCCATGGTGCTGGGCATTCCGCTGGGGCGCGTGGTAGGCGAAATGCTCGGCTGGCGCACGGCCTTCGCGGCAATCGCTGGGATCGCCATGCTGACGCTGTTGTGCCTGGCCTGGACACTGCCGCCATTGCCCAGCCAGAATTCGGGGTCGCTGCGCAGTCTCCCGGTACTGTTCAAGCGCCCGGCGCTGGTGGCCTGCTATGTACTGACCGTCGTGGCGATCACCGCGCATTTCACCGCCTACAGCTATATCGAACCCTTCGCCGAGGCCATCGGCCACCTGACCGGCGAAGCGACGACCATCCTGCTTCTGATCTTCGGCGGCGCCGGCATCATCGGTTCCCTGGTGTTCAGCCATTTCTACAACCGGACCCCGAACGGCCTGCTGATCACCGCACTCTCCGCCATGGCACTGTGCATGCTGCTGCTCCTGCCCTTGGCCGGAGAAGCCTGGACGCTCGGCGCGCTGAGCCTAGCATGGGGGGTCGCCATCATGTGCTTCGGGATGACGCAGCAGTCCAAAGTCATGGCGCTGGCCCCAGACGCTACCGACGTGGCGATGGCCCTGCATTCGGGCATCTACAACATCGGCATCGGCGGCGGCGCCCTGCTCGGCGGCGCGGTGAGCAGCCATCTGGGAATCTCGGACATCGGTACCGCCGGCGGCCTGCTGGCCATGGGTGGATTGCTGTTCTGTTGCGCGATGACTTATCGCCTCAGCAGACCGCTCGTCCCCCAGGCTCTTGCGACTGGACAGCAGGACCTGCGGGTTTGAGAGCAGATAGGTAACAGCCGCAGGGTCGACTCCCGTCTGCCATGGAAGCCGGGAGTCAATCCGAAAGCCGGACTCCGATCACACCTTCAAGCGATCCGTGTCCGTTGATCGGCTCTCCGCATACCGAAACCGCTACGCTGAACATTTCCCGGTCGGCGTATCGTTCGTCGCCGACCTTTTCCAGCTATTCCTGATTATCCAGTCTTGTCCGGAAGCTAGGATGGGTCTGCCCGAGCGACATGCGGCGCCTTCGGCATCGAGCCGGAGAAATCGCATGTACCCATATCTTGGATCCCATCAATCGCCTAGGCTATCTGGCTATCCTGGCTGGATTTGGCTTGGCACATACCGGAAGAACCGGTGCAACGGCACGTCGCGGCGGGGCGCCTGCAGTACGTGCTGGAAGGCTGTTTCCCGCCCCTCTCGGACTTGCACGTCCTCTAACCGGGCAGGTACCAGTCTTCGCGCGCTGCTCCTGGTGGTCGACAGCCTGTCGCTATCGCGGCGAACAGCCGTGACTCATAAATTTCATTAATAAGCACATTCGATTTACTGATCTTTATCGATAACCAGCGCACTGCTTATCATTTTCGCCGGCCTCGGCGTTCGCCGACACGGCCACCAGCGCTATGGCCGGCCCGCTGCCGGGGGGATGCGTCCATACCATCTGTTAACACAAACGTAGGGCATCCGCGATGAGAGCCAAGTGGATGAAGGCGACGTACATCAGGTCGAGCTTGTCGAACCGGCTGAACACTCTGCGAAAGCCCTTCAATCGACGGAACAAGCGTTCGACCTGATTGCGTTTCTTGTAGACCTGCCGATCCTATTTGAACCGCCCCGGGAATTCCGGAGGCTCTTTGGTGTGAGTCATGCCGCTTGGGCTGACTCGTTAAGTTGCTGATAGTAGATCGCTTCGGCTTCTGCCGGCGGCCTGTTCCCGATGGGCTCCAGTAGCCGTCGGTGGTTGAACCCGTCCACCCATTCCAGCGTCGCCAGCTCCACGGCCTCACGATTCTGCCAGGAACGGCGATGGATCACCTCGGCCTTGTACAGGCCATTGAGGGTTTCGGCCAAGGCATTGTCATAGGAGTCACCCACGCTGCCCACCGAGGGCTCGACCCCAGCTTCAGCCAAGCGCTCGGTATAGCGGATCGAGACGTACTGCACGCCACGGTCGCTGTGGTGGATCAGACTGCCCTGGCCGACCGGTCGGCGGGCATACAACGCCTGCTCCAACGCATCGAGTACAAAATCGGTACGGGCTGAACTGGACACGCGCCAGCCGACGATACGCCGGGCGAATACGTCGATGACAAAGGCCACGTAGACGAAGCCCTGCCACGTACTGACGTAGGGGTAAGTAGGCCGGGGGAGTTTCACCCCCAGCCTCTCGCAGAACCGGACGTGAGCCTCTCGACTCATCCGGCTCCCATCATCCAACCGCAGGGAGACATCCCATGCCCCAGTGCACGAAGGCTCTCGGGAATCGACGCGCAAGCCGCCCGAGGGCGTGTCTCGCCCGCGTTTTATGGCGCGCGAGAGTCTTGTACTTGCGCATCATCCAGCGCACCAGATAGTCATTCATGTGTTTCCAGATCACCGACATCGCCGAGCCATGGAAGCGGCCGTAGTACTGCTGCCACCCCCGCAGGATCGGATTGAACATCGCCGCCAGATCGCCCAATTCACGGTCGCACATCAATTGCAGATGCCAGCCCCGAATGGTCTGCCGCATCACCTTGAGGGCATCGCGGCTGACCGCCGCAGCGAAGTTCACATCGACCCGCTGATACCTGTCCACCGCTTTGCGCGGCCGGAAGGTGTATCCCAGGAAGGTGAACTGCACATTAGGATGCGCTTCCCGCCGATTGCCGTCCTGGCAGTAGACGATCTTTGTCTTGTCCGGATGCAATTCGAGCCCGCACTCGCGAAACCGCTCGCCGATCCTGTTCAGAGCCCGCTTGGCCTGAGCCAAGCTCCTGCAATGAACCACCCCGCCATCGGCATAGCGGCAGAACCGCACGCCTCTGAGGTTGCGGCTGACCCAGACATCAAAGGCGTAGTGCAGGAACAGGTTGGCCAGCAACGGGCTCACGACGCCGCCTTGCGGCGTGCCGCACGTCCGCTCCAGAAGTACCCCGTCTGCAGTCTGCATTGGCGCTTTCAGCCAGCGTTCCACGTACAGGAGAACCCATGGGGTCTGGCAGTGCTTCTTGAGCGCGCGCATGAGCAGATCATGGTCGATATTGTCAAAGAGACCCTTGATATCGAATTCCACAACCCAGTCGTACTCCCAGCTTCGCCGCCTCACCATGGCAATCGCATCATGGGCAGAGCGACCCGGTCGATAGCCATAGGAGTTTGGATGGAACATCGGGTCGATCTGCGGCTCCAGCAGGAGCTTGACCGCCGTCTGCGCCACTCGATCGGCAACCGTGGGCACACCCAGCACACGCACACCTCCCGACTTCTTTGGAATCGGCACCCCTTTTACCGGCGGCGGAAAATAGCTGCCGGAACAGAGTCGATTCCATAGCCTGTACAGGTTGTTGCCCAAGCCACTCTCGAACTGCTCAATGGATTGACGGTCAACGCCTGCGGCGCCACCGTTCGCCTTGACACACTTGAATGCCTCCCAGATTAACGCCTTGGGAATGTCATACGGTTTGGTCATGCCGCCGTGCTCCTCCTGCTTGCGCAGTTGACACGACGACAGACCGGGATAACGCAGCCCCTTCGCTCCACCACCCTTACAGCGGCTTCAACACTACCACGAGCGGCTCCGCCCCTTGGTGGCGCATCAAGCTTGTGCCTTTCGCTTGGCATCGCCACCGAAGGTTCCCGCAGTTCAACGTAAGAGCCTGAATCAGGCTGACGCTGCCTCTATGCCGGACACCGCCTGGCCCGTAAGCAGGTAACGGCCAGACTGATCGCGGGGCACCATCACTCCCCGGTTTTGATGTCATCTGAGTACTTTCGACACTTGAACGGCAGTTCACGGTTGTTCGTCTTCCTGGTTCATACCTGACGCCTTTACGGCGCCTTTTCCATGACGCTCACGACCAGACCAGGGCTTTTGACCCAAGCCGCTCAGGGTGGTTTGCCACCCGCTCCTGCAAGCTGATGGCGAGGGGCCATACCCTCATCTCCTACGCCGCTTGCTGCGGCACACTGAAGTCCGACACCCAGAGCGCATTGGGCCGCTCGGCGCGGAACGGGCGGTTGACCTTGTCCAGTGGGCACGGGTTGGCCTTGTCGCGGGTCGTAGTCTTGACCGATTTGCCGCGTACGACGCCTTGTAGGCCCAGTCGCTGCATCAGCCGCTCCACCGTACAGCGCGCAACCCTCACACCTTCCCGCAGGAGTTGCCGCCAGACCTTGCGCACGCCGTAGACCTGGAAGTTCTCCTCCCAGACCCGCTGGATATGCCCGCTCGGCACCTCGTCACGCCGTGCTCGCGGGGAACGCCGCTCAGGGTCAGCCTGGCCTTGTGCATGGGCGTAGTAGGTCGATGGAGCAATCGGCAGTACCTGGCAGATCGGCTCGACTCCATAAACCTCACGGTGCTCGTCGATGAACGCCTTCATGGCTTGAAGCGGCGGTCGAGCTCGGCCTGAGCAAAATACGCGGACGCCTTGCGCAAGATCTCGTTGGCCTGGCGCACCCAGCGGCGCAGTGTTTCAGCGGTACAACCGATCTTGGCGGAAATCGAGCAGATCGCCGCCCACTCCGATTCATGGTCGTCTTGATGCTCCAGCATCAGACGAACCGCTCGCTCGCGGACTTCCGGGGAGTACTTCGTCGTTGTCTTCATGGCTCCATCCTCTCAAGAGTGGGAGCCTCCGGGAAAACCGGGGCGGTTCAGTCCGGCTCGGCCAGCTCGCCCCAAGCGGTCAGATACGCAGAATTCACCAGCCCGTCGCGAAAGCTCCGACGATTATCCCTCAGCCAGGCCCGGTGGAAACACCGTACCACCTCGTATACACGCTGCAATTCCACCGGACGAAAATAGCCGCGCAACAGCACGAAACCATCCCGAGCGAAACGGTCGATCAAATGACCTCCTACAAATGTTCGTCCCCAAGCGCCGGCAATGCTGCATAGGTGACCGAGAAAACCACGGATCAGAACATCGTCCGGTAACCCTCGGAACCGATGTCACGCAAGCGTCCCTGCCCCATCGGCATGAACCTCGCCCGAGGCACAGCGCACTGCCGCACAGGCCCCGATGCTTCACAAACGACCCATGCCAATCGCGAGAAAGGCGAAGAAACATCGGCCGGAAGCGCTCTAGGGCCACATCGAAACCGTCGCCCATACCGTCTCGGGAGCCAGCCACCGATGACCTTGCTGGCCAATTGCCCGTGCTCGATGCCTGCCAAGCACGCGGGCACCGGAGGCAGAATATCCATAAAATGATATTGATTATTATTTGCATATTGTGATTAATATAATTTTCGCCAGGAGGGTAGACCGATGTTCAAACCTCGTAATAGGCCATGCCGGGACTGTTGGCATTGGCAAAGCTTCATGATCCGCTGTGCATTGAGACCCGAAGAGCCGCGTCTGATCGAGTGCTTCATGAGCCTTGGCGTCAGCCTGGTCGAACATGGCCAGATAAGCCCGTGGCATATGTCGCTTGCCAGCCTGAACCTTTTCCTCGATACCGCATGCGATCCCGCACTGCCATGGCACTGGCGCAACCTGTGTCTGGACCATGCCTGGCGCCCCCTTCATGTCTTGCAACAACTGGTGAGCGACCGCATGCAGCAGCGTACGCTCGATACGGTGCGCAATCGCCTGGCCACCCTGCGATTGCAGCCTTCCCTCTCCCCCTCGGAACTAGCAGAAGGAAATCCCTATGAATAACCACAGGATCGAACGCGACAGCATGGGCGAATTGGCTGTTCCGACCGAAGCGCTTTACGGTGCGCAGACTCAGCGTGCCGTGAACAATTTCCCGGTATCCGGCCAGCGGATGCCGGCAGCGTTCGTGAGGGCGCTCATCCTCGCCAAGGCTGCGGCAGCGCGAGCCAACGTAGAGTTGGGACAGCTCGCTCCGGAGTTGGGCAGCGCCATCGCCGCCGCCTGCCAGCAATTGCTGGAGGGCGATTTCATGCAGCACTTCCCCGTGGACGTGTTCCAGACCGGCTCCGGTACCAGCACCAACATGAATGCCAACGAGGTGATCGCCACGCTGGCGAGCCGCATTCTCGGCGACAAGGTCAGCCCGAACGACCACGTCAATTGCGGCCAGAGCAGCAATGACATCATCCCGTCGACCATCCATGTGAGTGCGGCCATCGAACTGAGCGAGCGCCTGCTGCCGGCCCTGGAACATTTGTCGAAGGCGATAGGCGAGAAATCCCGGGAAGTGCACCCCTTTGTGAAGACCGGCCGAACCCATTTGATGGATGCCATGCCGGTACGCATGAGCCAAGTGCTGGATGGCTGGGCGCACCAGATTCGGTCGAACATCGAGCATCTGACAGGCCTGCAACCGAGCCTGCATGCCCTGGCTCAGGGCGGAACCGCGGTGGGAACCGGGATCAATGCGCACCCGCGCTTCTCCGAGTACTTCTGTACCGAACTCAAGACTCTGACCGGGCTCTCGTTCACACCGGGAGACAACCTTTTCGCCCTGATCGGTTCTCAGGACACCGCGGTCGCCCTGTCAGGCCAACTGAAGACCACCGCCGTGTCGCTGATGAAGATTGCCAACGATCTGCGCTGGATGAACTCCGGTCCCCTGGCCGGCCTCGCCGAGATCGAATTGGAAGCCCTGCAACCCGGCTCCTCGATCATGCCGGGCAAGGTCAACCCAGTGATTCCCGAAGCCACGGCGATGGTCGCGGCACAGGTGATCGGCAACGATGCGACCATCGCTATCGCCGGTCAATCCGGCAACTTCGAGTTGAATGTGATGCTGCCGGTCATCGCGCAAAACCTGTTGCACAGCATTCAGTTGCTTGGCAACGTCAGCCACTTGCTGGCCGACCGGGCCATCGCAACTTTCAAGGTCAATCAGCCGAAACTCAAGGAGGCGCTGGATCGCAACCCGATCCTGGTCACGGCCCTGAACCCGCTGATCGGTTACCTGAAAGCGGCGGAAATCGCCAAGCTGGCCTACAAGGAGGGGCGGCCGATCATCGAGGTGGCACTCGAACACACCGAGTTCAAACGCGAAGAGCTGGAACAACTGCTCGATCCTGAGAAACTCACCGAAGGCGGGCTTTGATACTCCGGCATATCGCTTGACGAAGTCTCCTCCGGCGGTCGATCGGCCAGGGAAAACGCGGGATAGCGATATACCGGGGTGCTCCCCGAAAAAACGGTGCATCGGCTGAAACGGCGTCGAGATTTCCTTTTCCCGCCGTTTTTCAACCTTCAGGGCGGTGTGGCTGGCCTGGCGCGACGCCTGCCGCCGGCTCCGGGCTTACCCGCCTTGCGCTTCTTCTTCCAGGACCCGGCCTCGGCGCCTTGTCCGGCCGAGGCCGCCGGACCACTGATGGTCAGACGCAGGCCGGCGCAGCGTTCGACGAGCTTGCTCATCCAGGCCGACTGCTTGGCGACGAACGCCTCCAGACTCATCTCGCCGCTCTGCACCATGTCCAGCGCCTGCTCCCAGATCGCTGTGGTACCGGGGTCGGCAATCGGCCGCGGCACGGCGTCGATTAGGCTGAAAGCAGCCGGCGTGGCGGCCAGCGCCTTGCCCTGCTTGAGCAGATAACCGCGCTCGACGAGAGCCTGGATGATCCCGGCGCGGGTCGCCTCGGTGCCGATGCCGGTGGTGTCCTTGAGCTTCTGCTTGAGGCGCGGATCGTCCACCAGTTTGGCGACGTTCTTCATCGCCTTGATCAGGTCGCCCTCGGTGTAGGGTTTGGGCGGCTGGGTCCAGAGGTCCTTGAGCGTCACCTTGGCCACGGCATACTCCTGCCCTTCGCGCAAGGCCGGTAGCTCCTGCGACGGCGGTGTTTCGCGGCCCTTGGCCGGGGTCAGGGCTTCGGGCAATGCGCGCCGCCAGCCGGGCTCGATAATGCGCTTACCCACCGCGCGTAGAGCATGGCCGGCGCAGTCGAAGTCGGCCTGGGTACGATCATATTCGTGGTTGGGCAGGAACTGCGCCAGGTAGCGCGCACGGATCAGGGTGTAGACAGCGCACTGCTTACCGACTAGACGGTCGAGGGTCTGCGCGGCGACGGTGGGGATGATGCCGTGGTGGGCGCCGACCCTGGTATCGTTCCAGGCCCGCGAGCGGCGCTGCGGATCGATGTGGTGCATCAGCCCGGCCAGCGCCGGATCGGTCCGCGCCAGCGCGGCGAGAATTGCCGGAGCCTCGCCGTGCTGGCTTTGCGGCAGGTAGCCGCAGTCGCTGCGCGGGTAGGTGATGACCTTGTGCGTCTCGTAGAGCGCCTGAGCGATGTCTAGGGTCTCCTGGGCGCCGAGGCCGAGCTTCTTGGAGCAGATTTCCTGTAGCGTGCCCAGGTCGAACGGCAGCGGCGGCATCTCGCGTATCCGCTCGGTCTTGAGCGCGACCAGCCGCGCGCTGCCGGCGTGGCGCATATTTTGCGCCGCCTGCTGCGCCAACTCCTGTTTGAGGCAGCGCCCCTGGTCGTCGCAGGCATCCTCCGGCGCACGCCACTGGGCGGTGAAAGCTGTGCCCTCGGCCAACAGTTGCACCTCGATGGCCCACCAGGGCACCGGCACAAAGTCGGCGATGCTGCGGTCACGGTCCACCACCAGGCGCAAGGTCGGTGTCTGCACGCGCCCCACCGACAATACGCCCTGATAGCCGGACTGGCGTCCGAGCAGGGTGAACAGCCGGCTCATGTTCATGCCGATCAGCCAGTCTGCGCGGGAACGGCCCAGCGCGGAATGGTAAAGGCTGAAGGTCTCGGTACCCGGCTTGAGCGCCGCCAGCGCCTTGCGGATCGAGGCATCGTCCAGCGCCGACAGCCACAGCCGGCGGATCGGGCCGCGATACCGGCAATGCTCCACCAGTTCGCGGGCGATCATCTCGCCTTCGCGGTCGGCATCGGTGGCGATGATCAGTTCGCGGCACTCGCCGAGCAGGCGCTTGATTACTTTGTACTGGCTGGCGGTCTTGGGCTTGACCAGCATCTTCCAGTGCTCGGGGACGATCGGCAAGTCGTTCAGATCCCAACGCTTGTAGCGGGCGTCGTAGGCATCCGGCGGCGCGGTTTCCAGCAGGTGGCCGATGCACCAGGTCACGGCCAGGTCCGGGCCGAGCCAGCAGCCGTCGCCGCGCCGAGTAGCCTGGAGCACCTTGGCGATGTCCTTGGCCTGAGAAGGTTTTTCGCAGAGGAAGAGCCGCATGGTCGCCATCGTGGGTTGTCGCGATGGCGCAAGCATGTGCATTAACGTGCGATCAAGCAACCGTTATCTGTATGTCCATACAGACTACTGCGTCACTTCCACCAATACTCGACCTGTACGCCGAAGTTGCCGCCGTGGCGGTCAGTGCCGAAGGCGCCGGTCTCGGACAGCGCGGACTCGGGCTTCATTTCGGTAGCTGCGCGCTGTGCCGCTTCGTTCCAGGTCGCATAGGTATAGTAGACGCGCAGTTCCGGCCGCGCCCAGAAGCCCGGGCCGCCCGGCGACCAGGTCGGCGCGATGGTGAATTTAGTCAGCTTGCGGGTGCCGTCGGTCGCCTTGATTTGGTCGTGGCCGATCTCGGCGCTCACCTTGAAAGTCTCGGTGAAGGCATACACCGGCCGTACGCCGACCGACAGCCAGCGCATGTTGTCGCCATCGGGGCGGACATCCTTCTGATAGACGATCTGGAACTGGCCGCCGAAACGCTCCGTGGTCTGCCAGTCGAAGTACTCGACCATGCGCCAACTCTTGTTTTCCTTGTCCAGCTCGCTATCGCCGGTGTAGCCCAGCCGCGTGCCCGGCCCCTCGCCGTATTGCAGGGCGAAGGTGTTGTACTTGCCACCCAGGAAGCCTTCCTGCTTGTGCTGCACGGCCACCGACCAGCCGCTGTGCTTGTCGCTACCGCTCGGTTTCTGCAGATAACTGAACCCCACCTGCACTTCACCGCCGGGGTTGGTCTTGAAACCGTTGATGTTGAAGTCGTGGCGGGTGACATAAGGGTTTTGCCAATAATCGTCCTTGCGCGAAAAAACATAGCTATAGCGCAGGTCGCCGATCGGCACTTCGTCGAAACCGAAACCGGTGGCGCTTTGGTTCCAGTAGTAGTAGTCGGTCATATGGATGTCGTTACGCTTGTAGTAACGGCGCCCGATCCAGAAGTTGCCGCCGTTGAGCACCGCGGCGTTCTTCCACTCGACGAACATCTGCTGGATCCGCGAGGAGCCCCCACCATGCTCGTTGGAATCCTTGAACTTCGGCTTGTGCCCGATGGGGTTGTAGAAGCCGCCCATGACCATGCCGGAGAGCGTCGACCCGTCGGCCAGTGCGATATCGTGGTCCCAAGCAAGCTCGCTCCACAGCTCGCACTCGTTGCCGAGCCGGTATTTCGAGGGTGCACCGGGTAGCTGGAAGCAGGATTGCGTGCCGCCTTTGGTATTGCCGCCGACACCGAGCCGGTAATAGCCGCTGAAATTGACCGCCTGAGCCGCCAGGGGAAACGCAAGAAAAGCACACAGTGGATAAAGTGCCTTTTTTACCGAACTTCTTTTCATATCCGCTCCAATTCTTATTGTTTTCTGGCCGGTAAAAACCAGCGCCAGGACCAGCCGCCAATTACTGCCTGGAAGTTGCAATCGATCAGATAGCGCTATCTTCGGCCACAAGACGCCGACGGACGCCAGAGCCCAAAGCTTCGCGGACCGTCAGAAACCAGACGTGATCGAAGAGTTTCGTGCCGGCGTGGAGGAACGCACTCGCATAGTGTCGCCCAGGCAGAGAGGGACGACCGGAGAACGGACAAGAGAAGGATAGCCAATGAATTCTGGAGACAAGGATGGGAAATACAGCATGTCTGCGAACCTTCTTATATTTATTCACAGCTACGAGGAGATATTCCTCAAGCTGAAACGATGTAGTGAACCGGATAAAGCTGAAACGTTTCAGCTATGCGCATGATAGAGCAACTTTGCTCAAAGGTATAGCCAGGTCCGCTATCCGGATATCGTTTTCTTTATCTGTTTTTAGGCGAAGGATACATGGGCAGGACACAGACCGGATTGTTGCCGGACAGCTCTGGAAAGCACTGTCCGGCCTTGCCCTGTCAGAAGATGTAGTCGGTGCTCAGGAAGCTCGATTCACGGTTGCGGATAATGTCGCTGATCAGCCGCTTGTTGTCTTCCTGGAACTTGGTCGCCACCAGCGTGCGGATCGAGAACACGCGCAGCGCGTCGTACACCGACAGGGTCCCTTCCGCCGAGTTCTTGCGGCCGTTGAACGGGAAGCTGTCGGGGCCGCGCTGACATTGAGCGTTGATGTTGATCCGCCCGACCTGATTAGCGAAAGCGTCCACCAGCCGGCCGACCTGCTGCGGGTCGTTGCCGAAGATCGACAACTGCTGGCCGAAGTCCGACTCGCGCACGTAGTCGATCACCGTCTGCAGGTCGCGGTAAGGCACCACCGGGATCAGCGGGCCGAACTGCTCCTCCTGGTAGACGCGCATGTCCGCGCTCACCGGGTAGAGCAGCGCCGGGTAGAAGAAGGTCTCGCGCACCTCGCCGCCGCCGGGGTTGACCACCTTGGCGCCCTTGGCCTGGGCGTCGGCCACCAAGGTGGCGAGGAAGTCGCTCTTGCCCGGTTCGGGCAGCGGGGTCAGCGCCACGCCCGGCTCCCAGGGCATGCCCGGCTTGAGCGCGGCGAGTTTCTGGTTGAACTTCTCAAGGAAGGCATCGACCACCTGTTCGTGGACGAAGAGGATCTTCAGCGCCGTGCAGCGCTGGCCGTTGAACGACAGCGCGCCGGTGATCGCCTCGCTGACCGCGTTGTCCAGGTCCACTTGCGGCAGGACGATGCCGGGGTTCTTGGCGTCCAGGCCGAGCGCGGCGCGCAGGCGGTGCGGGCGCGGGTGCAGCTTCTTCAGGTCGCTGGCGCCCTTGTTGGTGCCGATGAAGGCGAACACGTCGATCTGGCCGGTTTCCATCAGCGCGCTGACGGTCTCGCGGCCGCGCCCGTAGATGACATTGATCACCCCGGCCGGGAAGCTGTCGCGGAACGCCTCGAGCAGCGGGCGGATCAGCAGCACGCCGAACTTGGCCGGCTTGAACACCACGGTGTTACCCATGATCAGCGCCGGAATCAAGGTGGTGAAGGTCTCGTTCAACGGATAGTTGTAGGGACCCATGCACAGCGCCACGCCCAGCGGCACGCGGCGGATCTGGCCGAGGGTACCCTGCTCCAGCTCGAAGCGGCTGGAGCGGCGGTCGAGTTCCTTGAGTTCGTGAATGGTATCGACGATGTAGTCGCAGGTGCGGTCGAACTCCTTCTCGGCGTCCTTGAGGTTCTTGCCGATCTCCCACATCAGCAGTTTGACCACCGCCTCGCGCTGCTCGCGCATGCGCGCCAAGAAGGTCTCGACGTGCTGGATGCGCCCGGCCACCGGCATGCTCGGCCACAGGCCCTGGCCGTTGTCGTAGGCCCTGACCGCGGCGTCCAGGGCGCCCAGCGCGGCCTGGGCGTCGAGCAGCGGGGTGCTGCCGAGGACGACCTGCTCGTCGCCCTTGGCGGTCCTCAGGTGGATGGGGCTGCGCACGGCGGCCAGCGGGCCGTCCCAGCGGCGCAATTCGCCGTCGACCAGATAGTCGCGCTGTTCAATAGGCGCGCCCGGACGGTACTGCTCGGGGATATCGGCGGCGGCCGGAAAAAGGTTGTGCAGACGGCTCTCGGTGCTCATGGCTTATGTCGTCCTCGTTGTTGTGATGTGGAAACGCGCCCAGCTCGCACCGGGCGCATCGACCGTCCGAACGGATTCAGCCGCTGCAGCAGCGGCGCTTGAGCAGCGCCGCGGCGTCATAGGGCGCCTTGCCCTTCAGGGCCTCCTCGATGCGCAGCAACTGGTTGTACTTGCCCACCCGGTCCGAGCGGCACAGCGAGCCGGTCTTGATCTGCCCGGCACGGGTCGCCACCGCCAGGTCGGCGATGGTGGTGTCCTCGGTCTCCCCCGAACGGTGCGAGATCACCGCCGTGTAACCGGCCTGCTGCGCCAGACGGATCGCTTCCAAGGTCTCGCTTAGGCTGCCGATTTGGTTGAACTTGATCAGGATCGAGTTGCCGATGCCCCGCTCGATGCCTTCCCGGAGAATCTTCGGGTTGGTCACGAACAGGTCGTCGCCGACCAGTTGCACCTTCTGCCCGAGTTTTTCGGTCAGGTAGGCCCAGCCGTCCCAGTCGCTCTCGTCCAGGCCGTCCTCGATCGAGACGATCGGGTAGCGCTCGCACAGGCCTGCCAAGTAGTCGGCGAAGCCCCTGGAGTCGAAGGTCTTGCCCTCGCCGGCCAGCCGGTACTCGCCGTCATGGTAGAACTCCGAGGCGGCGCAGTCCAGCGCCAGGGTAATGTCCTGGCCCAGCACATAGCCGGCGCGCTCGACCGCCGCCTGGATCACCACCAGCGCTTCCTCGTTAGAAGCCAGCGAGGGGGCGAAGCCACCTTCGTCGCCCACCGCGGTGCTCAGCCCGCGCTCGGTGAGCACCTGCTTGAGGGTGTGGAACACCTCGGCGCCGATGCGCAGCGCCTCCTTGAAGCTGGCCGCGCCGACCGGCTGGATCATGAATTCCTGGAGGTCGACGTTGTTGTCGGCATGCTCGCCGCCGTTGAGGATGTTCATCATCGGCACCGGCAGGCTGTACTCGCCGGGGTTGCCGTACAGCTCAGCCAGGTGCGCATAAAGCGGCAAGCCGCGGGCCGCGGCGGCGGCCTTGGCGGTGGCCAGGGACACGGCGAGGATGGCGTTGGCGCCGAGGATCGCCTTGTTGTCGGTGCCGTCCAGTTCGAGCATGGCCTGGTCGACCGCGCGCTGGTCGAGCGCGTCGAGGTCGAGCACCCGCTCGCGGATCGCGCCGTTGACGTTGTCCACCGCCTTCATCACGCCCTTGCCTTTATAGCGCAGCGCGCCGTCGCGCAATTCGAGGGCCTCGCGGCTACCGGTAGAGGCCCCGGAGGGCACGCTGGCTACCCCCGTGGCGCCGCCGACCAGGGTGACCACCGCCTCGACAGTGGGGTTGCCGCGCGAATCGAGGATCTCGCGGGCGGCGACGTGCTGGATCGAAGTACTCGGCTTACTCATCGTGTGTCGGGTCCTGTGCAGGGGTCGAAACGGCTTCGCCCTCGGCGAGCAGCTCCTGTTGTTCGGCGTGCGAGGCGCGGATGTCGAAGTCGCGCGGCCAGTCCTGATGTTCGCTCGGTTGCATCGAAAGCCCCTACGCTCAGTGGATGACGTCGCCCACGCGCACGATGCGCAAGGTGTCGGTACCGCCTTGGGCATGGCCGGCGCCCTTGGTGATCAGCACCAGGTCGCCCTCGGCCACCAGGTTGCGCTGCAGCAGCTCCTTGACCGCGCGGGCGTTCAGCTCGGCCTCGGCGATCCGGTCGGCCTCGAAGGGGATCGGGTGCACGCCGCGGAACAGCGCTACCCGGCTCTGCGTGCGCGGATGGCGGGAGAAGGCGAAGATCGGCAGGTGCGAGCGGATCCGCGACATCAGCCGCGGGGTATCGCCGCTCTCGGTCAGGCAGACGATCGCCTTGACCCCTTCCAGGTGGTTGGCTGCGTACATCGCCGACAGCGCGATAGTCTCGTCGATGCGGTGAAACACTTGGTCCATGCGGTGCTTGGAGCGATGGGCCAGCGGGTGCTTCTCGGCGCCGAGGATGATCCGCCCCATGGCCTCCACGGTCTCCACCGGGTAGGCGCCGGCGGCGGTCTCGGCCGAGAGCATCACCGCGTCGGTGCCGTCGAGCACCGCGTTGGCCACATCGAACACCTCGGCGCGGGTCGGCAGCGACTGGGTGATCATGGTCTCCATCATCTGCGTGGCGGTGATCACCGCGCGGTTGAGCACCCGTGCCCGCTCGATGATGCGCTTCTGCACGCCGACCAGTTCGGCGTCGCCGATCTCCACGCCCAGGTCGCCGCGGGCCACCATCACCGCCTCGGAGGCGAGGATGATCTCGTCCAGCACCTGGTCGTCGGCCACCGCCTCGGCGCGCTCGATCTTCGCCACCAGCCCGGCGTTGCCGCCGGCCTCCTGCATCAAGCGGCGGGCGTGCTGCATGTCGGCGGCATCGCGCGGGAAGGACACTGCTAGGTAGTCGACTTGCATGGCGGCGGCGGTCTTGATGTCCGCGCAATCTTTGTCGGTCAGCGCCGAGGCGGACAGGCCACCGCCTTGGCGGTTGATGCCCTTGTTGTTGGACAGCGGGCCGCCGACCCGCACCTCGCAGACCAGCTCGCTGGCCTTGACCTCGCGGGTCTCGAGGACCACGCGGCCGTCGTCGAGCAGCAGGATGTCGCCGGGGCGGCTGTCGGTGATCAGCGCCTCGTAGTCGATGCCGACGCGCCGGGAGTCGCCGGCATTCTTGTCGAGGGCGGCGTCGAGGACGAAGGTCTGGCCCTTCTCCAGCAGCACCTTGCCGTTGGCGAAGCGCGAGATGCGGATCTTCGGCCCCTGCAGGTCGGCGAGGATGGCGACGAAGCGCCCGTGTTTGGCGGCCATCTCGCGGACCAGCGCGGCGCGGGCCTCGTGTTCCTCGGCCTTGCCGTGGGAGAAGTTCAGGCGCACCACGTCGACCCCGGCCTTGACCAGGCCTTCGATGGCTTCGGGGGTTTCGGTAGCTGGGCCGAGGGTAGCGACGATCTTGGTTCTACGCAGCATCTTGTAGCGTCCTCCAGGGGAACTTTTTATCGGTGCAACAGCGGGCAGATGGAAAAATTTCGGGCCGATTAGCCCAGCAGTTGCAGTGCCTCGGCACTGGCCTGCTGAACGCGTTGCCAGTCGCCGGCGCGCGTCCAGGCGCTGTCCAGCATCCAGGTACCGCCCACGCACATCACATTGGGCTGGGCCATGTAGTTCTTGACGTTGCTTGGGTTGACACCGCCGGTGGGGCAGAAGCGGACGTTGCCGAACGGCCCGCCGAGCGCCTTCAGCGCCGGGATGCCGCCGGCGATCTCGGCCGGGAACAGCTTGAAGCGGCGGTAGCCCAGGGCGTAGCCGAGCATGAGCTCCGAAGCGCTGCCGATGCCCGGCAGCAGCGGTACCGGGCAGCTCACCCCGGCCTTCAGCAGTTCGGAGGTACTGCCGGGAGTGACGATGAACTGCGCGCCCGCCGCCACGGCTTCAGCCAGCATGCTCTCGTCGAGCACGGTGCCGGCGCCGACACAGAGTTCCGGGCGCGCTTCGCGCAGCACGCGGATAGCGGTCAGGCCGTGCTCGGAGCGCAGGGTGACCTCCAGGGTACGCAGGCCGCCAGCGGCCAGGGCATCGGCCATCGGCAGGATGTCCGCTTCGCGCTCGATGGTGATGACCGGAAGGATGCGGGCTTCCGCGCACAACTGATCGATCAAGGCGACCTTGTCGGCCATGCTCGGCACGCTCTGGGAAGTGGCCGGTTTGTTGTTCTGGATGCTGTTCATATCGGTTGGTCCTTCGGGCTCAGGGGCACCGGTAGAAGTCGAAAAAACGCGGGAAAAGAGGCAGTAACGCCTGGCAGGCCATGAGACAGCGCTGTGCACAGCGATTCGGAAAAACGCCGGGAACGGTTGGAAGCGGCCGAGCGGCGATCCGTCGGGCGGAGTCAGAAATCTCCATACCAGCTCCTCCCGTCACGGGTGATCAATGCGATCGACGACAGCGGCCCCCAGCTACCCGCCGCGTACGGCTTGGGCGCCTCGCCCTGCAGGCGCCAGCCGGCGATCAGCCGGTCGCACCAGCGCCAGGCGTACTCGATCTCGTCCTTGCGCACGAACAGGTTCTGGTTGCCCTTCATCACCTCTAGCAGCAGCCGCTCGTAGGCGTCCGGAATCCGCGCGCTGCGGTAGGTGTCGGAAAAATTCAGTTGCAGCGGACCGCTGCGCAGTTGCATCCCCTTGTCCAGCCCCTGCTCCTTGGTCATCACCTGCAAGGCGATGCTCTCGTTCGGCTGCAGGCGGATGATCAGCTTGTTGCCGATCAGCGGGCGCTGCTCCTCGGCGAAGATGTAGTGCGGCGGCGCCTTGAAGTGGATGACGATCTGCGACAGCTTCTGCGGCATCCGCTTGCCCGTACGCAGGTAGAACGGCACACCGGCCCAGCGCCAGTTGCGGATCTCCGCGCGCAGCGCGACGAAGGTCTCGGTGTCGCTCTGCGCGTTGGCGTTGTCCTCCTCCAGATAGCCTGGCACCGACTTGCCCAGGATATTGCCGGCCACGTACTGGCCGCGCACCACCTGCTGGCTGAGCTGGGCGGCGTCGATCGGCGCCAGCGCCTTGAGCACCTTGACCTTCTCGTCGCGAATGCTGTCGGCCGACAGGTCGCTCGGCGGGTCCATGGCGATCAGGCAGAGCAGTTGCAGCAGGTGATTCTGGATCATGTCGCGCAGTTGCCCGGCCTTGTCGAAGTAGCCCCAGCGGCCCTCGATGCCCACCTGCTCGGCCACGGTGATCTCCACATGGGAGATGTGGTTCTGGTTCCACTGGGTCTCGAACAGGCTGTTGGCGAAGCGCAGAGCGATCAGGTTCTGCACCGTCTCCTTGCCCAGGTAGTGGTCGATCCGGTAGGTGCGGTCCTCGGGGAAATGCCGGGCCACCGCGTCGTTGACCTTGCGCGAGGAGACCAGGTCGTGGCCGATCGGCTTCTCCAGTACCACCCGGGCGCGCTCGGCCAGGCCGACCTCGGCCAGTCCGGCGCAGATCGGCTCGTAGAGCGCGGCCGGGGTGGCGAAGTAGGCGATCAGCCGCTCGGCGGCGCCGACCCGGTCGGCCAGCGCGGCGTAGCCGCCGGGCTGGAGGAAATCCATCGACAGGTAGTCCAGGCGGCCGAGAAAGCGCTGCAGCACGCCCTCGTCCAGTTCGGCGACGGGGACGTGGCGGCGCAGGTGCTCGGCGATGGTCGCCAGGTGGCTGCTCTCCTCGCCGGCGTCGCGGGCCAGAGCCAGCAGCCGCGTATCCGGGCACAGCAGGCCGGCCCGATCCAGTTGGTAGAGGGCGGGGAACAGCTTGCGCAGAGCCAAGTCACCCAGGGCTCCGAACAGGGCGAAGATGCAAGGCTCGACAGGAGTAGCGCTCATAATATTCGTTCTTTTGTCAAAGTATGGATTAATGAAAGCATCATTGAATCGATTCATCAACAATAATTGCGTAATAAAACTACATTTCTCCATAACCAGGCATTTTCAGTGGCCCCTCCGGAAGCGCCCAGTTACGATAAGCCTCCTTATGCATCATCCATCCCAGGAACCAACATGGATCGCACGCGCAATCTGCTGGAACAGATCCAGAGCCGCCTAGAAGACCTGAACAAGGCCGAGCGCAAGGTCGCCGAAGTCATCTTGCAGGATCCGCAGCAAGCCACCCGCTACAGCATCGCCTCGCTCGCCCAGGCCGCCCAGGTCAGCGAGCCGACCGTCAATCGCTTTTGCCGCTCCTTCGGAGTCAGCGGCTACCCGGAGTTGAAACTGCAACTGGCGCAGAGCCTGGCCAGCGGCGCCGCCTATGTGAGTCGTGCCGTGGAGGCCGACGATGGCCCCGAGGCCTACACTCGCAAAATCTTCGGCAGCACCATCGCCTCGCTGGACAGTGCCTGCCAGACGCTCGACCCCCAAGCCATCGACAGGGCGGTCGACCTGCTGATCCAGGCCCGGCAAATCCATTTCTTCGGCCTTGGCGCCTCAGCCTCGGTGGCCCAGGACGCCCAACACAAGTTTTTCCGCTTCAACCTCGCCGTGTCGGCGCAGTGCGACGTGCTGATGCAGCGCATGCTCGCCTCGGTGGCCCACACCGGCGACCTTTTCGTGATCATTTCCTATACCGGGCGTACCCGCGAGCTAGTCGAGGTGGCGCATCTGGCCCGCGAGAACGGCGCCTCGGTGCTCGGCCTGACCGCTGCCGGCTCGCCGCTGGCCAAGGCCTGTACCCTGAGTCTGAACATCCCGCTGCCGGAAGACACCGACATCTACATGCCGATGACTTCGCGGATCATCCAGCTCACCGTGCTCGACGTACTGGCCACCGGCATGACCCTGCGCCGCGGCATCGACTTCCAGCCGCATCTGCGCAAGATCAAGGAAAGCCTCAACAGCACCCGCTATCCAAGCGACGACGAACTCCTCTAGCCCCTTACTTCAATTCCTCCAAACTGGCGGTAAAGGCGCTCGCGCCCTGCTCCGCCGTACTGAATGCTGAGCGCATGAAGGCGAACAGCTCGCGGCCGCAGCCGACGCCCGCGCCCTGCGGGATACGCGCCGGCTCGCGGGCGGCCAGTTTGGCAGCGTCGACCAAGACCTCCAGAGTGCCGGCGCGACCGTCGACGCGAATCAGGTCGCCGTCGCGCAGCTTGGCCAACGGGCCACCGTCGATGGCTTCCGGACAGACATGGATGGCCGCCGGCACCTTGCCGGAAGCGCCGGACATGCGCCCGTCGGTGACCAGCGCGACCTTGAAGCCGCGATCCTGCAACACGCCCAGGTAAGGGGTCATCTTGTGCAGCTCGGGCATGCCGTTGCTGCGCGGGCCCTGGAACAGCATCACCGCCACCAAGTCGCGCTCCAGCTCGCCGGCTTTGAAGGCATCGGCCAGCTCCTGCTGGTCGCGGAACACCCGCGCCGGCGCCTCCACCACTTGATGCTCGGGCGCCACCGCGGACACCTTCATCACGCCCCGGCCCAGGTTGCCGACCATCACCCGCAGGCCGCCCTCGGCCGAGAAAGGCCGCGTCGCCGGGCGCAGGATGTTCTCGTCGAGGCTCTGCGCCGGACCGTCGCGCCAGACCAGCCGCTCCCCGTCGATGAAGGGCTCCTGGGCGTAGCGGCGCAGGCCATGGCCGACCACGGTCTCGACATCCTCGTGGAGCAGGCCGGCGTCGAGCAGCTCGCGGACCAGGAAAGCCACGCCGCCGGCGGCCTGGAAGTGGTTGATGTCGGCCTTGCCGTTCGGATAGACCTTGGTCAGGGTCGGCACCACCTCGGAGAGGTCGGCCATGTCCTGCCAGGTCAATTGGATGCCTGCGGCCTGGGCGATAGCCGGCAGGTGCAGGGTGTGGTTGGTGGAGCCGCCGGTAGCGTGCAGCGCCACCACCGAGTTGACCAGCACGCGCTCGTCGACGATCCGGCCGAGCGGCGTAAAGTGGCCGCCCTGCCGGGTCAACCGGGTGACCTGCCGGGCGGCCTCATCGGTCAAAAGATCGCGCAGTGGGGTGCCGGGATTGACGAAGGAAGAGCCCGGCAGGTGCAGCCCCATCACCTCCATCAGCATCTGGTTGGTGTTGGCGGTGCCGTAGAAGGTACAGGTGCCGACATCGTGGTAGGCCTTCATCTCGGACTCGAGCAACTCGTCGCGATTGGCCTTACCTTCGGCGTAGCGCTGTCTCACATCCGCCTTTTCTTTGTTCGACAGGCCCGACAGCATCGGCCCGCTGGGCATGAACAGCGCAGGCAGATGGCCGAAGCGCAAGGCCCCCATCAGCAGGCCGGGGACGATCTTGTCGCAGATGCCGAGGTACAGAGCCGCATCGAACATGTTGTGGGACAGGGCCACCGCCGTGGACAGCGCAATCACCTCACGGCTGGCCAGGGCCAGCTCCATGCCAGGCTCGCCCTGGGTAACGCCGTCGCACATGGCCGGCACGCCGCCGGCGACCTGGCCGACCGAGCCCAAGTCATGCAGGACACGCTTGATCCGCTCGGGATAGTGCTCATAGGGCTGATGGGCGGAAAGCATGTCGTTGTAGGCCGTGACGATGGCCACGTTGACGGAATCCATCAGCCGTAGGCGCTGCTTGTCGCTGCCGCTGCAGGCAGCTACGCCATGGGCGAAGTTGGCGCATTGCAACTTGCCGCGCTGCGGCCCCTCATCGGCGGCTGCCTGGATCATGGCCAGATAGCGTTCGCGCGTGGCGCGGCTGCGCTCAACCAGACGCTCGGTTACCTCAAGGACGCGGGGATGCATGGATAGGCTCCAGGTAGCGGGTATATTTGTTTTTATAACAACAAAAATAGCTATTTTCAATAAAAAACTTAACTAAAAAGATAATATTTAATTATTTAAACAACATAAATTAGCAACAAACTCTATTCGCCGAAGGTGGAGCCGCCCCTCCCCCCAACCCTGCCGCCGGTCCCCGCAAGGCCCCGGAATCACGATGACCTCAGGTGCTCTCGCGCGCCATCAGTTCGAAGCCGATGTCCTGCACCGGCTCGGCGATCGGCTGGCCGGCTATCAGCGCGAGCAGCAGCTGGGCGGCACGGCACCCGATGGCCTCGCGCGGCGTACGGATGCTGCTCAGCCGCGGCACGGTGAAGGACGAAGCCGGCAGGTCGTTGAAACCGATCACCGCTACCTGCTCGGGAATCTTCACGCCACGGCGCATGGCTTCCAGCAGGGCACCGTGGGCCAGGTCGTCGTTGCCGAAGAAGATGGCGTCGATCTGCGGATGACTGGCCATGAGCTGGGCGAAGAGTTCGCAGCCGAGACCGACGGAGGATGGCCGCGGGGTCAGCAATTCCAGGGCGGGATCGTAGAGTCCAGCCTGTTGCAGGGCCCGGCGGAAGCCTTCGCCGCGCAGCAGAGTGCGCTGGTCGAGCTGGGCGCCGACGAAGGCCATTTGCCGCCGGCCGCGGGAGATCAGGTGTTCGGCCGCCGCCGCGCCGGCGCGTATCTGCGAGAAGCCGACGCAGTGCAGACCGGCGCCGGAATCCAGATCCATCATGTAGACGCAGGGAATGCCACTGGAGTCGAGCATGCGCCGCGCGCTCTCAGTCCGCTCGAAACCGGTGAGCAGCAGGCCGCGCGGCTGGTAGGCGAGGTAGTTGCGGATCAGGTCCTCTTCCTCGTCGCGCGAGTAGTGGGAGTTGCCGATCAGCACCTCCAGCCCTCTCGGCCGCATCACCGCGTGGATGGCCTCGAGGGTTTCGACGAATAACTGGTTGCCCAGCGAGGGCACCAGCACCGCCACGGTCTGGCTGCGCGCGGAAGCCAGCGCACGCGCCGCCGGATTGGCCACGTATCCCAGTTCGCTGGCCGCCTCGCGGACCCGCTGCGCCAATTCCTCAGCGACGCTGGGAATACCGCGAAGGGCCCGCGAGACGGTGATCGGACTGACGCCGGCGCGGCGAGCCACTTCGTTGAGTGTCGGACGTCCGGTGGTACGGTGTTTCTTATCGTTCTTGGAGGCGGTCATCTAGGCAGTCGCACCATGAGCAGTATCGGAATGGAACAGCGGGCAGCGCGAAAAGCCACAGCGCCCAGGGCGGCCATTCTCGCCCCGCTACGCTGCCGCCGTCTCCCCCATCCTCTCCGACCAGCTTGTCAAACCAGAAGACAGCCCACAGGATAGCGCTGTCCTTCAAACACAACAATCGCAGGCAAGCACCGGGTCGCTCGTCGCCATTTTCGGCAAATTTCCGTGCACGGCTCATGATCACAACCACGGACGACCGGCAACCCCTCCGACGCATTGTTCGGTCCGTTGCCAAGGGGGCACCTCTAAAATCTATGGTCACCCCCGTTTTTGCAACGCTGATCAGCGATGGGTATTTGGCTTGCCTAAATCTATCCGGCGTCTGTCCGGAGCATGCTCCGCGCCACGATGAGAGTCGCGCCTGACGATCCTGAAAACCAGGGCGGCTTCGAAAGCCAGTTTTTAGAACAGGTTCTTCGTCAGGCCGGTGGGCCGTTCACGTCATCGGTTGTTCAGCGATCGCAAAACCTGGAAGGGTGGTTCGTGGTACTGCAACAACGCCGGGTCAGGCGGCGCAGCCGTCTGGCCCCGCTTCATAACGGGTGTGCTTTGCGGCGATGGCCCAGGCAATGCGTGCCAGCTTGTTGGCCAGGGCGCAGGCCACCACGTTCGAATGGCGCCGCATGAGCAAGCCTCGAACCCAATCCGCCATCGCTCCACGCTGCTGCTCCAGACGCTGCGGATACACCCGCGCGCGCAGTACCAGCAATCGGCGTAGGTTCTTGTCCTCGCGCTTGCTGATGCCCAGCAGCAGACGTTGCAGCAGGACAACCAGTCGTGCAGGGAGCTTGTGTTCCGCCAAAACGCTAGAGAGGCAACGGATCACCGCCTGGCTGCGTGGCAGACTGATGCCAAACTCCAGCAGGAAACCGTGCAGCTGGTTGATGCTCTTGGTCCGGTCACGAATCAACGACTCGCGCAGGCGATGCAGCACGGACAGGGTCTGCTAGGCCTCAGTCCTGGGCGTCACGAAACGCATGGTTGGCCGCGAGGCGGCCTCACAAATGGCCTGGGCATCAAGGAAATCGTTCTTGTTGCCCTGGACAAAGGGCCGTACGAACTGTGGCGAGATCAGCAGAGGCTGGTGCCCCAGCGCCTGAATCTCGCGAGCCAGGCAGTGGGCGCCGGCACAGGCCTCCATCGCCACACGACACGGCGGCTGCTGGGCCAGTAACCGAAGTAGTTGCTGCCGGCTGGTCTGCTTGCGAAACAGCGGCCGACCGCTGCGGTCCTGCGCCTGCAAGTGAAAACTGTGCTTGCCAAGGTCGATACCAATCAGTGCTACGGCGTTCATGGCGATGGCCTCCGGAAAGAAAACGCCCTGTGAAGGTGTAGCTTTACTGGGTGTTGGGGGTGACCATCTCATTACGTAGGCGAGGCAGTCAGCGCAAGGCAAAAACAGGCGAAAAAGCGGAGTTTACGCGCTGTAAATGAGCATTTTGAGCCTGTTTTTAACGCAGCGATGACCACGCAGGTAGTTTGATGTGCCCCAAGGTGGCACTATCCAATCGACGAGGTGTCGTATGCACTCACTCATTCCTGCCTTGGTGATCATGGGCGTCGCCGGCTGCGGCAAGTCCAGCGTTGGCCTGGCGCTCTGCCGACTCAACGGCGCCATTCCCGTCGAGGGCGACACTTTCCATCCGCCGGAGAACATCCGCAAGATGAGCGCCGGCATCCCGCTGACCGACGATGATCGCAGCGGCTGGCTAGGCGTTCTGTGCAAGGAACTGCGCCGCGCCGTCGCCGCCGGATGGCGTCCGGTACTCACCTGCTCGGCGCTCAAGCGCAGCTACCGCGAGCGCCTGCGCGAAGCTGTGCCCGGACTCGGCTTCGTCTACCTCGAAGTGACGCCCGCCGTCGCCGCCAGCCGCGTCGCCGAGCGCCCCGGCCACTTCATGCCGGCGAGCATGATCGACAGCCAATTCGCCACCCTTGAAGCGCCGCATGGCGAACCCCTGACCCTAGTCCTGGATGCCTCGCGCCAGGACGTGCCGCAACTGGCCGCGGCCATCGACGCATGGTGGCGCCGGCAGCAGCCAGAGTCATAGGCTTTCCGAGCGCCACGCACAGCGCCGCAGCGCCGTCCGTGGATAACACCGCCCGGACACAGCCCCGCATGCCGCTGCTCAGCCGTGGACTATTGACAACCAGCCCTTTCAAGGTGTTTGCGTAAACTCTCCCGATAATCGATCGGGAGAGCAAGACGATGTGGGATGCAATTCTGGCGCGGTTCGAAAAGTAGGCACCGGCCAGCGTCATGGCACGTCTGGCGCCGGAACGGGCAATGCCGGCCGCCTGGATCGATGAAGTGTTCGAGACTCACCGGCAACGCCAGTATCCACGCGAGCTGCTGTTTTCCACGGTGGTCGAGCTGATGTCGCTGGTTTCCCTGGGGTTGCGCCCTTCGCTGTATGCCGCCGCGCGCCAGATGGACCACCTACCCGTATCGCTGGTGGCGCTGTACGACAAGGTCAGGCGTACCAAGCCACCCTTGCCGCGGGCCTTGGTTCAGGGCAGCGCCCAGCGCCTGAAGTCGGTCGTCTCGGCCCTGGGCACAGCGCCCTGCCTGCCCGGCTGGCAGGTGCGCATCATCGACGGCAATCATCTGCCGGCCTCGGAGAAACGCCTGGCGCCGCTGCGCAACCAGCGCGCCGCCGCTCTGCCGGGGCATTCGCTGGTGGTCTACGACCCCGACCTGGACCGGGTGACCGATCTGGCGGTCTGCGAGGATGCCTACGAGAGCGAGCGCACCGGCGTCCTGCCGCTACTGGACAATGCCCGGCCGGGGTAGCTGTGGATGGCCGACCGGCATTTCTGCACGCGCGCGATTCTCCAGTCGCTTTAGCAGGCCCGAGCCGATTTCATCGTGCGCCAGGATGCCAGGCATCCGCGCATCGTTCACGAGAGGCCCCTGCACGACCTGGGCCGGGTGGAAACCGGGGGGGGTGCTTGAGCAGGACATCCACATAGATGAGGGCCAGGTGCCCTGGCGGCGCATCGAGTTGCGCCTGGATCGGCTGACGGAGTCGGGCGAGTCCGTCCTTTGGCTGTGGAGCAACCTGCCCGCGACGATCGACGCCCGGCAGATTGCCGAGCTGTACCGTCGGCGCTGGCGTATCGAGGGGATGTTCCAGCGCCTGGAGTCGGTCCCCGGGCAGCGTTGCTGGGGTTGCTGGGGTTTGCCGTGGCGGTGCTGGCCTGCAACCTCCTGGCAGTGCTCAAGCGCAGTGTCGAACAGGCCCATCGCGAAGAGTTTCCCGAGGGCTGGGAGGCGTCCCCCTACCACCTGGCAGTCCAGGTCAGAAGCCGTTACGAGGGGATGCTCGTCGCACTGCCGGTGGAGCACTGGCCCACGTGGGCCGACGGTTCGGCCAGCACACTGGCGCAGCGCCTGCTGGAGTTGGCACGGCACATCAAGCCCGGCCAGGTGGCCACCAGCAAGCGTAGCCCCAAGGTGAAGAAGAGCCTGGAGTGGGTCGATAGCGCCACAGCCCGCGCTCATGTCTCTACGGCCCGTGTAATCGAGGCCTCGAAAGGCAAAAGACTTTGAAAGGGCTGGTTCTAAAGACGTGTCCGCGGGCAGGGTCGACAGGACGTATTTTTCCGGTTCCCGCTGCCCCTCGGGCCACTCGATGAGCAACCATTCTTCGTCGCATACAGCCGTCCGCTGCTGGTCACGATGTGCCGCCCGCACCCGACCCGCGGCAAAGCAACCGGACAGTGCCGTGTTGCTGCCCTGCCGCCAGGTGACGGTACGATAAGCACTGGCCGGCAGAGCGAGCGCCAGCGCCTTCACGCTGACCGGCCGATGTTCGGCATCCCGCCGCCGCAGTCGGGGTTTGCGTCCCACGCCCTTCCACGGTTCCGGGGGCAGAGGCGCCTTGCCTTCCGGCCAGACGCTCGTCGTTCCCTGCACGCCGACGGCGTAGACCAGCCCCAACTCGGTCAGCCCATCGCGAAACCCCGTATCGTTGCCGTAGCCGGCATCGGCCAACACAGGACCCCGCGCAATCCCGGCAGTCAGGGCGGCCTTGAGCTGTTCCAGTGCAATCGTGGGCTTGGTCTGGAATCCAATCCCTTCCGGCACACCGGCCCGGGTGCGCCGCGCCGTATCCGCCGCCCAATCCTCGGGCAGATACAGCCGCCAGGCTATGGGAAGACTCGCCCTCTGGGTAGCCAGCGTCAGACTCACGGCAATCTGGCAATTGTCCCGCTTGCCCAGTTGGCCACAGTACTGGCGCGCCACACCGACCGAATGCTTGCCCTGCTTCGGAAAGCCCGTGTCGTCGACGATCCAGTAGCACTCGGTGCCGCCCTCGCGCAGCAGCGCCGGCTCCACCCAGGCCCGCACACGCTCGAGCAATCCCTCGTCCGACCAGTCGGATTTGGCGACGAAATGATGCAGTGACTGGTGGCGTGCCCGCACGGCATGGGGATCGATTCCTGCGGCCAGCGGCTCGACGCTCTTTCGTGCCAGCGGCAACATCAATCCCTGGCAATACCCACGCAGACCTTCATGCCGGTCCACGTGGCCCAGGGAATCGCACAGATGATCGAGGTAAGCTTCGAAGCGCTGTTCCATCCGTTATCCGTTCTCTCGTGGAATCCAATCGGCTGTTGGGATGAACGTATTCTCCTTGATTTTCTATGACATAGTAAGATTAATGGGGGGGGGGGGCCACTGAGGCTGGGCAAGATGGAATAGCCTGATTTCGGCAGACAGTTTCGATTGCTAACTGAGCATCGGCGGCAAAAGGAACCAGCAGCGCGTGAACCAGGCGGTCAATACATCTTCGATCATTACCACGAGAACCTGAGCCTGGAGGAAGTCGCCGAAGAACTCGGCATGCAGCCCACCTACTTCTCCGGGCTTTTCCGCCAGGCGACGGGCCGGCGCTTCGTCGAGTTCGTCAACAGCCTGCGCATCACCCTCGCCTGCGACCTGCCGATCCCCAATATCTGCTTCGAAGTGGGCTTCACCAATATCTTCAACTTCAATCGCCACTTCATGGCGCTCAAGGCCATGACACCATCCGACTATCGCAAACTGGCGGGCGTCGCCCGCTGGCTCGCTTAGGCAGGCGATTGCCGGTCGGCCAAGGTTTTGCGCCATCTCATTGGCCCGTTTCCGCCAGTGCGCAGCCTGAGGCACTCGATAGCGGAACAAGCCCCATTCCAGGGCGGCATCCGGCGAATGGCTGAATCGCTTTAAATTCGTAATAAACCGTATATAAGCTTGACCGTCCGGCTTGAAAACCAATAAGTTTACGTAAAATTATGCAAAACCAATAAAAACACGCATGCAAGCCCGTATCGCTCGCAAATGCCTATGAAATCCGGTCCGTGCTCAATCACGCGTGAACGCATGCCACGACCAGCGGTGCAGATCCACTCGGCTCTAAAGCTGACTTTCGCCCGCTCCAGGACACGTCCACGCACGCCAACCGGGAACCGCATCCCACCCCATCGAAACCCGAGGCGCCCGGCCACCGGGTCCTCCCCAGCCTTCGCCTTCCCAGGAGGGTCGCAACATGACTGCCATCCCCAAACCGCTGGTTCTCATCATCCTCGACGGCTTCGGCCACAGTGACAGCCCTGCCCATAACGCCATCCACGCCGCCCGCACCCCGGTCTACGACCGCCTGCTCGCCACCTGCCCCCACGGCCTGATCTCCGGCTCCGGCATGGATGTCGGCCTGCCCGACGGCCAGATGGGCAACTCCGAGGTCGGCCACATGAACCTCGGCGCCGGCCGCGTGCTCTACCAGGACTTCACCCGGGTGACCAAAGCCATCCAGGACGGCGAGTTCTTCGACAACCCGGCCATCTGCGCCGCCGTCGACCGCGCGGTCGCCGCCGGCAAAGCGGTGCACATCCTCGGCCTGCTCTCCGAAGGTGGCGTGCACAGCCACCAGGACCACATCGCCGCCATGGCCGAACTGGCTGTGCGGCGCGGCGCCGAAAAGATCTACCTGCACGCCTTCCTCGACGGCCGCGACACTCCGCCCAGGAGCGCCCAGGGCCCCATCGAGGCGCTCGAAGCCACCTTCGAACGCCTCGGCAAGGGCCGCATCGCCACGCTGATCGGCCGCTACTTCGCGCTGGACCGCGACAATCGCTGGGACCGTGTCGAGCAGGCCTACCGGCTGATCGTCGACGGCAAGGCCGAATACGCCGCCGAAACCGCCGCGGCCGGCCTGCAGGCCGCCTACGCCCGCGACGAGAGCGACGAGTTCGTCAAGGCCACCGCCATCGGCGCACCGGCGCGCGTGGAAGACGGCGACGCCGTGGTGTTCATGAACTTTCGCGCCGACCGCGCCCGCGAACTGAGCCGCACCTTCGTCGAGGCCGATTTCAAGGAATTCGAGCGCCCGCGCGTGCCGCGGCTGGCCGGCTTCGTCACCCTCACCCAGTATTCGGCGAGCATTCCGGCGCCTTGCGCCTTCCCGCCGACAGAACTGACCAATGTGCTCGGCGAGTACCTGGCGAACAACGGCAAGACTCAGTTGCGCATCGCCGAGACCGAGAAGTACGCCCACGTCACCTTTTTCTTCTCCGGCGGCCGCGAGGAGCCGTTCGCGGGCGAGGAGCGCATCCTGATCCCTTCGCCGCAGGTCGCCACCTACGACCTCAAACCGGAGATGAGCGCGCCGGAAGTCACCGAGCGCATGGTCGAGGCCATCGAGAACCGGCGCTACGACGTGATCATCGCCAACTACGCCAACGGCGACATGGTCGGCCACACCGGGGTGTTCGAGGCGGCGGTCAAGGCGGTGGAATGCCTGGACGCCAGCCTCGGGCGCATCGTCGCGGCGCTGGAGAAGGTCGGCGGCGAGGCGCTGATCACCGCCGACCACGGCAATGTCGAGCAGATGCAGGACGAAAGCACCGGCCAAGCGCACACTGCACACACCTGCGAGCCGGTGCCCTTCATCTACGTGGGTAAGCGCGCGCTGCGCATCCGCGAAGGCGGCGTGCTGGCCGACGTGGCGCCGACCATACTGAAGCTGCTCGACCTGCCGCAGCCGCAGGAAATGACCGGCCGGCCGCTGGTCGAGCCGGCTTGAGGCTGGGCTCCACGGTGAAAAGGATGGCATGTCCGGGCCATGCCATCCTTAGGGCGTGTCATCAATCGTTTCCCCGGTTGCGTTGCCGCCGGAACATTCCCTTGCCAAAGGCTGCAACGCCGCATGGCCCCATTTCCGGCGCAACCTGGGCGGCCCCACCCGCAGGGACAAGCCTGTTTTGGCACAGCGCGACGTTGCTCGTCGTTCGTTTGGAATGACCAGACTTCTCTCCTCGCGCCCACTGCCAAAACAGGCTCTGTGGCAACGCGGGAAACAATTGATGACACGCCCTAGCAGGACATTCCGTCCACTTATTCGCCGGCCAACGCCGGCGCACGACCCGGTCACAACAACAAGACTTCGAAGGCGAATTCCCCAGATGACAAAAACTACACCCCAGCGTGCCGCTGCAGTCTGCCTGCTCGCAGCCCTTCCCTTCGCCGGCATGGCGACGGAAAACACCTATCCGCTGTGGATCGGCAGCTATACCGCCGGCCCCAGCGAGGGCATCTACATACACAACTTCGACAGCCGCAGCGGGACCCTCTCCCGCGAGCCGCTGCAGGTGGTGAAAACGGAAAACCCCAGTTGGCTGGCCTTTTCCCCCGACCGCAAGTATCTGTTCGCAGTCAACGAGAACGGTCCGGGCCAGCTCGACATCGTCGGCCGCGTCACCTCCTTCCGCGTCGACACGACCAAGGGCAGCTTGGAAAAGATCAACGAGGTGAAGTCGCTCGGCAGCGAAACGACACACCTCAGCGTCAGCCACGACGGTACGCACCTGTTCGTCTCCAACTATTCGGTGGCGGCCGATCCGGGCGGTACCCTGGTGGTGATCCCGGTGGATGCCGACGGCCGTCTCCAGCCAGTCAGCCAAGTCAAGACCCACCGTGCTAGCCAGGCCCATCCCGAGCGCCAGCAGTCGCCCCACGTGCATTCGGCGGTCGAGTCGCCGGACGGGCGCTATGTGTTCGCCCAGGACCTCGGCGCCGACAGGATCTACGTCTACCGCTACGACCCGGTGGCCCATCCCGAGCATCCACTCAGCGCCAACGAGGCGCAGCCCTTCGTCGAGCTGCCGCCAGGCTCGGGGCCTCGTCACCTGGTGTTCGGCCGGGACGGCAAGCAGGCTTACCTGACCCTGGAGATGCAGGGAAGCGTGGCTGTCTTCGACTATGCCGACGGCAAACTCACGCTCAAGCAGAGCGTCCCGCTCACCGCCGAGGGCTTCCAGGGCCAGAGCAAGGCCGCCGCCCTGCATGTCTCGCCGGACGGCCGCTTCCTTTACGCGACCAACCGCGGCACCGCCAACGAGCTGGTGGTCTTGCGGATCGATCCGGACGATGGGCGTCTCAGCGTGGTTTCGCGGCATTCGGTGCAGGGCGAAGAACCGCGCGAATTCACCTTCGATCCGACCGGCCGCTTCATCCTGGTCGCCAACCAGAACAGCAATGCGATCGTCGTCATGGAGCGCGACCCAGACACCGGCAAGGCGGGCAGGATCACCCAGAGCCTGCCCTTCCCGTCGCCATCCGACCTGAAGTTCGCCACCAGCCCCTGAGGCGGCGGCCGGAGCCTCGCCAGCTATTTGCCGATCAGGATCAGCTTGCCGGTCTTCGGATCGCGGTAGACCTGGCCAACACTTTCCAGACCCTGGCCGGCACTCCCCTCGACGCTCTCCGGCAGACGCGGCAGTTCGCGGCCGCGCTCCACCGCTAGCGGCTGACGCTCGGCAGCGAGCCGGGCCAGCAGGTCGGTGCGCGCGGCCAGCGCCACCAGCAGGCCGCAGGCGAACACCAGCATAAGATCCACCAGGTTGGCCACCGAGCTGAGCGGGTCGGTGTCCACCTCGTCGAAACGGCTCGATCGCCAGCGGCTCATCGTGCTCCCTCCGTCTCGCGCTCCATGGCATCCAACAGTTCGTCATACCAGCGCCGGCGCAGGCGGCCGAGCACGAAGCCGACCATGCCGCCCAGCAGGCCCATGACGGTGGCGTCGAAGGCCACCCGCATCGCTACGCCGAGCACCTTGAGGTCGCCCTCGCCGAGCGCCGCCAACCCCGGGCCGAGCGGAATCAGGGTGCCCATCAGGCCGAGAATCGGCCCCAGCCGGGCGATCAGGTCGGAACGCTCCAGGCGCCGCCGGGCACGCCGCTCGACCTCGCCCGTCGGCAACAGGCGCCAGCGCACCAGGCCGCCGAAACGCTCGCCGCAGGCCACGCCGATGTCCCAGATCGCCAGTGCCAGCAGCGCCAGCATGGCGACGGTGACCGGCTCCAGCAGCCAGCCGACCAGTTGGTGAATCCAGGCGAAGATCGCGCTGTCCAGCATCCTCACACTCCTTTCGCAACGCGCGGACCGCGCCCGCGCCAGATCCCCAGGCCGAGCAGCAGCATCAGGCCGGCCAGCGCCAGCCAGAGGTGCTCATCCACCGTCTGAGCCAGGTTTTCCCCCTTGTCGGCCTGCGTGTCCTGTTCGGCCGCCTCGTCCTGTGCTGCCGGCTGCAACTCGCTGAGTATGCTCGGCGATTTGGCTTCGGACGTCGGTAACTGCGCGGCCTGCAGGCGCCGTTCGAGACCGGCGCGCAGCTCGGCCGGCAGTTGTGGCAGTAGCCACTGCAGCATCGGATGATCCGGTCGGGTATGACCGCTGCCCGGTAGGCCGTGGGCGTCGACCAGATGGGCAAACTGCTCGCCGAGCTGGCGGACGGTGGCCGCGTCGGCCTGCCAGAAGCCCTTGTGGATCGCCACCAGCATCAATGCCAGCATGTTGCTCTTCACATGGACGTTCTGTCCCTGTTCGAGGAAGTCGGTCAGGCCGAGCTGGTAGCGGTCGTCGAGGTACACCGCTTTGACCTCCTCCCAGACGCTATCGCCGATGATCTCCGGGTTGGTCACCTGCCAGCCCCAGAGGTATTCGAGGAACTCGCTGCCCATGGTGCGCGCGCCGGCGTAATTGTGGCGCATCAGCGCCTCGATCCAGGCCGGATTGAAAAAGCGCCCGCGCAGTTCAGCCAGCAGCGCCTGCGGCAGCGGCTGCAGGCGCACTTGGGCCGGATCGTTGTGCCAGGCAACGAAGTTCTCCGGCGCCTGCCCAGCGAGTTGCTCGACCGCCAGGCTCAGGCCACCGAGATAGTCGAAGGCGTCGTTGTTGTCCATCAGCCCGTAAAGGTTGCTGGAACGGCCCAGGTAGGTGCGCCGTACCTGTTTGAGATTGTCGGCGAAGGCCGCTTGCGCTGCCTCGCCCTGCCGCTCTAGGCCGTAGGCGTGGCCCATGCGGGTGACATAGGCGCGGACCAGTTCGCCGCGATCCTGCCAACTGCCGGAACGCTCGACTAGGCGGTTGATGCCGGCCCCGTAGGCGCCGGGCGCCACGCCGAACAGGCGCAGCGCGGCCAGGCGCCCGGCCTCGCCGGCGGACAGGCCGCTCTTGAGCCGCCCGGCGGCGTCTTCCACCCAGTGCGCCGCCACCCGGTTGCCCTCCAGACTCTCGCCACCGCCTTCGCCCGCGCCCTGCAAGGGTGCCAGCGCCTCGGCCAGCGCCGGGCGCAGGGCCGGGTAGTCGCGGCGGATGCGCTCGGCGGAGGCATTCAGTGCCAGTAGCACGGCGCGTTCGAGTAGGGCTAGCTGATCAGCGTAGAGGTCGCGGAACAGCCCGGAAGTGGTGAACAGCAGGTCGCGGCGCTGCTCGCCCGGCGCCAGTTCGCGCAGGCGGATGCCCTCGACGATGCCGCGGCTGTTCCACTGCTGCTCGACGCCGAGCAGATCGAGGCCGAAGGCGATCATCGCCCCCTCATCGCGCACCATGTCCGAGGCCCAGAGGATCAGCGCCTCGCGGCCGTCCGCCGGCAGCGGGCGCGCCCGTGCCTTGGCGGCCATCTCGCGGCCGATGCGCCAGCCGATGCGGCTGGGCAACAGGCTACTGTCGAGGGCGTGGAAATTGCGCCCGGTCGGCAATACCTCAGGGGTGCGGATCGGGTCGTTGCCCTTGCCGGGAGCGACGAAACGGCCGTTCAGTGCATTGAGCAACGCCGCCATCTCAGCCCGCGGCGAGTCGACCAGCGCCGGACGGAAGGCTTCGCCGCCCTCGCCCATGGACCTGACCAGGGTGTCCACCGCCTCCTGCCGCCAGGGCTTGCCGAACACGTGCAGGCCCATGGGCATGAAGCGTTCCTGGATGGCAGTCAGGTAGTGGCCGAGTTCGTGCACCAGCAGGTCGTCGTCGGCCTGCTCGAACCCGATGCCACGCGCCGCCAGTGGCTCAGCCATCGACTGGCGCAGTTCCGGCTCGAGCCCGGCGCTGCCGATCAACCGGCGGATTTCAGCGATGGTCGCGCGCCGGGCCGGGCCGTCTACCTGTCCGCTGCCGGCCTCGAAGCTTTCGATCAGTTGACGCAGGCGCAGCAGGTCGTCGTACAGTGGAGTGGCCAGCAGCGGCGGCGTGAGGTGGTCGATCATCACCGCCAGACCGCGGCGCTTGGCCTGGATGCCCTCGCCGACGCCATCGACGATATAGGGGTAGATGCTCGGCAGGTCGCCAACCACCTGCATCGGGTAGTCCTCGTCGCTCAGCCCGGCGCGCCGGCGCGGCAGGAACTCGTAGGTAGAGTGCCGGCCGAGATGGATCAGCGCATCGGCGCGGAAATCGTCGCGCAGCCAGTGGTAGAAAGCCAGGTACTGGTGCGGCGGCGGGAATACGAGGTTGGCATGCAGCAGTTCCTGGTCGATCTCCCAGCCGCGCGGCGGCTGCGGGCCGACGAACACCTTGCCGAAGCGGATGCCCGGCAGCAGCAGGCGCTCGCCCTGCACCATCACCTGTCCCGGCGCCTCGCCCCAGCCGCGCAGCCCCTCAATGCCGGTAGCGGCGAGCGCCTGCACCAGTGCCTCGGCTTGCGCCCAGTCGGCTTGTCTTGGCGCTTCCAGGGCAGCGCGGTAAATCGCTTCGAGCTGGGCCAGCAGATCCAGGGCGCGCTGCCGCGCCGGATGGACCACGCCGTCCAGCACGTGATGCAGTTCGCCGGAACCGCTCTCGAAGAGCCCGCGGGCGATCTCGCTGCGGCCGCCGTCCAGGGCGCGGCGCAGTTGGGCGTGCCAATAACCCAATGGTCCTTGCACCATCTCCGCTCGCAGCGTCGCCGGCAGGGTTTCGAACCAGTGCCGGTAATCCCCGGCGCTCAGGGTCTGCACCTTGTCTGCCATGGCCGCCAGGGCGTCGCCCTGCTCCGGCAGGTTGACGCCACGCTCCTGCAGTAGGTCGAGCAGCGCCGTTGGCGACTCGGGCAGCGGGCCGGTGTCGTAGCCCTCGGCCTTGAGCCGGGTGAGGATCTCGAACAGCGATTGCGGTACGTCGAGATTATCCGCGCCGATGTTGTGCCGGCCCGGCGGGTGGTTGTAATAGACGATAGCCAGGCGCTTGTCCGCATTGGCCTTCCGCTGCAGTGTGTGCCAGCGCTGAATGCGCGCAGCGAAGGCGTCGAGCCGGGCCGGCAGCGGCACGGCGACGCCGAAGCGGATGCCCGACAGCGGATCGTCTTGGCGCTCGTGCCAGGCTGCCAGCACCATGGCCTGGCCGCTGCCCTGCAGCTCGGGCATGGCCAGTTGGTAGTGCACCTTGTCGCGTGCCAGGCCGTCGCTGGACAACTGCCAGCCGTTCTCGTCGCGATCCTCCAGACGCAAGCCCTTGAGCACCGGCACGTTCAACCGCTCGAACAGCCCAGTGACTTCCTCGCGGCCTTCGCCACCGCCGACCACGAAATCCTGCAGCACGACGACGGCGGCGAGCGGCGGGTGTCGTCCTTCCTTCAGCCAGCGCGCCGCCGCCAGCGAGCCCGGCCCCCAGTCGGCGAACAGGCTGACGCAGGCCAAGCCCTGGCTTTCCAGGCGCTGGCAGAGGGCGTCGTTCAGCTCGCGGTCGCCGGCACGGTCGGCACGACCGTGGTCGATCACAGCGACCAGCGCGTCGCCGGAGAAGGCCAGCTCGTTCGCGCCGCGCAAAGCTCCCTGCTGGTAAAAGCGCAGCGGCGGGCGCGCCCGCACGGCCGGCACCGCCACGCCCGGATCGTGCCGGGCCGCCAGCCAGGCCAGGAGGCCGGCGATATTGTCGATGCCGCCGGCCTGCCAGTAACTGCGTGCGGCGATCCAGTCGGCCTGACGCGGATATTCGGCCTGCAGGTGGGCGATCCAGCCGGCCAGTTCGCCCTGCGGGCGCAGCCGGCCCAGGGTCTCGACCATCTCGCGCGAATCGAACAGCGGCTGTCCGCGACTGCGACTGAGCTGCACGAGGGCATGCTCGCTGTGCATGAAGAAGCCGTCCGCCGGCGCGACCTGGCCGAGCAACGCGCCCAGGCGCTCCACTTCGGCGCCGAACAGGCCGACGCCGAGCAACGCCCGGCCTTCGCCCAGCCAGACGCGCAGCGCCGGCTCGTCGAGTTCGGCGAGTTGCTCCGGGGTGCGCGCACTGATCCGCCACTGCGGATTGTCTCGCTGGAACTGTGCGGCCGCGCCGGCGAACTCGGCGGCACTGTAGCGGGAAACGATGGCATTCAGTTGCGCCGCCGAGGCCCAGGGAGCGAGCAACCCGAGCAGCACAGCCAGGCCGAAGCGACGAAGGAAAAGTAGAGATGGCATGCCCAATCCCGGATCGAAAGGCGATGGGCAGAGGAAACGGACGCACTGCCGGCGGCAAAGCCCCGGAACGGCTATGGCTGGCGACCGCACGGCCGCCCACCGCGACCTGCTTCGGGAGAACGGGCTGGTGTCGGGCTCGGCCGTGGAACGGCCCCACCGTTGCGGGGGCAGCGTCAGCTTGGACTGACTTCCCATTTATGCCGGACCTCAATCCGAGCACCGCGTTCTCCATGTCGCCGGCCCGAGGCCGGCAGGGGTGCCACCTTACGCGGCGGACAGCGCTGGGGCAAGGCCGTCTCGCTGGCGGTTTTCCAGAGTCTTTGCTAGGGATTATTGGCCGTCCTGCCAGTCCCTGCCTAATCTGACTTTGCGTGGATGCATTGCCTCGGTCGGCAACCGGCAGCTTTCGATTTCGAGGTACCACTCGGAACTGCTCCGCCAGAGCTAGGCAAGGATGGGATAAGCATGAGCAGAGAATTCACATTCGACGCAGGGTCCGACTACCTCTCCCAAGACTCCGGGCTGCACCGCCTGACGGTCGAGCTGCTGCAACAGGCCGACATCCGTATTGGCGGTAATCGTCCCTGGGACATGCAGCTCAAGGCCGGCGGCGTACCCGAGCGTGTCTTCGCCCAGGGCAATCTGGGACTGGGCGAAGCCTACATGGAAGGCGCCTGGGAGGCGGAACGGCTGGACGAGTTCTTCTTCCGCCTGCTGCGCGCCGACATCGACCGCCAGGTGAGGCCGGCACGACTGATCTTTTACACCCTGCGCTCGCGCCTGCTCAACCGGCAGAACCGCCGACGCGCCTGGAAGGTCGGCGAGACCCACTACGATCTCGGCAACGATTTCTACGCGGCCATGCTCGATCCGCGCATGACCTACACCTGCGGCTACTGGAAAGATGCCGGCGATCTGGCCGAAGCCCAGGAGGCTAAGCTCGAGCTGATCTGCCGCAAGCTCGGCCTGGAACGGGGTATGCGGGTGCTCGACATCGGCTGCGGCTGGGGCAGCTTCATGGGCTATGCCGCGGAACGCTACGGCGTACAGTGCGTCGGGGTGACCATCTCCCGGGAACAGCAGGCCCTGGCCCGGGAACGTTACGCCAGGCTGCCCGTGGAATTCCGCCTGCAGGACTATCGCGAGATCCAAGGGCGCTTCGACCGCATCGTCAGCGTCGGCATGTTCGAACACGTGGGGCGCAAGAACCACCGTCGCTTCTTCGAAGTCGCCGCCCGCTGCCTGGCCGACGATGGCCTGCTGCTCCTGCATACCATCGGCAAGAACCGGCGCCACTCGACTCCCGACCCCTGGATCGACCGCTACATCTTCCCCAATGGCGACCTGCCTTCCCTCGGGCAGATCGGCGACGCGCTGGATGGTCTTTTAGTGCTCGAGGATCTGCACAACTTCGGTGCCGACTACGACAGGACCCTGATGGCTTGGCATGCCAACTTCGAGGCGGCCTGGCCGCGCTTCGCCGCCGAACTGGGCGAAAGATTCCGGCGCATGTGGCGCTACTACCTGCTGTCCTGTGCCGGCGCTTTCCGCGCCCGAGACATCCAGCTCTGGCAGTACGTGCTGTCGAAGAAGGGCATACCGGGCGGCTACCGGCGCCCGCTGCTTTGAGGCTGGAGCCCATGGACGACAAGCACGACGACGACAAACCCCTGACCCTCCGGCAGATGCTGCGCAGCGTGCTGGCCGCCGCCCTCGGCGTGCAGAGCGGCGAGAATCGGGCACGGGACTTTTCCAGGGGCAAGCCGAGCCATTTCATCCTGCTCGGTATAGGGTCCACCATCCTGTTCGTGCTGATCCTGATCGGGGTAGTCAGGCTGATCCTGCATCTGGCCCAGTCTTGAACGGCCCATTTTCGTCTCGGCCGGAAGCCGCTTCGGCCCGGACTTGCCCTAGAGTACGTCCGTACAACTTACAATAACAAAAAACTCTATTTTTATAGAAAAACATTACTTTTACGTATAACTCTGAGCTGATATTGTAATCCGCTTCTCCGAAATAGCGGTGCGCGGTCGCGCGCGCAAAAAAGCTGTAAGCAGCCTGACCGACAGGACACTTCATGTACGTATATGACCAGTACGATCAACACATCATCGAGGACCGGGTCCGCCAGTTCCGCGACCAGACCCGCCGCTACCTGGCCGGCGAGCTGAGCGAAGAGGAATTCCGTCCGCTGCGCCTGCAGAACGGCCTGTACATCCAGCGCTACGCTCCCATGCTGCGTGTGGCTGTGCCCTACGGACTGCTCTCCTCCCCGCAACTGCGCAAGCTGGCCCGGATCGCCCGCGACTACGACAAGGGCTATGCCCATATCAGCACCCGGCAGAACGTGCAATTCAACTGGCCGGAGCTGGAGGATGTCCCGGACATCCTCGCCGAACTGGCGACGGTGCAGATGCATGCCATCCAGACCAGCGGCAACTGCATCCGCAACACCACGACCGACCAGTTCGCCGGGGTGGCGCATGACGAGTTGGTGGACCCGCGCCCCTGGTGCGAAATCATCCGCCAGTGGTCCACCTTCCATCCGGAATTCGCCTTCCTGCCGCGCAAGTTCAAGATCGCCGTCAACGGCGCCGCGGGCGACCGTGCAGCTATCGAAGTGCACGACATCGGCCTGGAGGCCGTGCGCAACGGAACCGGCGAACTGGGCTTCCGCGTCTCCGTGGGCGGCGGCTTGGGCCGGACACCGATCGTCGGCACATTCATCAATGAATTCCTGCCCTGGCAGCACCTGCTCACCTACCTGGATGCGGTGCTGCGGGTCTACAACCGTTATGGCCGCCGCGACAACAAGTTCAAGGCGCGCATCAAGATCCTGGTCAAGGCACTGACGCCTGAGGTGTTCGCCGAACGGGTCAACGCCGAATGGGCCCACATCAAGGACGGCCCGAATACCCTCACCGTGGCGGAGGTCGAGCGCGTCAGCCGCTGCTTCGTCGATCCGGCCTATCGGCTCCTCGAAGGCCAGGAGGCCGCCCTCGCCCGTCTCGATGCCGAGCACCCGGGTTTCGCCCGCTGGCGCGCGCGCAACGTGTTCGCCCACAAGAAACCGGGCTATGCCGCCGTGACCCTGTCGCTGAAACCCACTGGCACCGCCCCCGGCGACATCACCGACAAGCAACTGGAGGCCCTCGCCGATCTAGCCGAGCGCTACAGCTTCGGCGAAGTGCGCAACTCCCACCAGCAGAACGTCATCCTCGCCGACGTCGAGCAGGCCCACCTGTTCGACCTGTGGGGTGAACTGCGCGAGCAGGGTTTCGCTACTCCCAATGTCGGCCTGCTGACTGACATCATCTGCTGCCCGGGCGGTGACTACTGCTCCCTGGCCAATGCCAAGTCGATCCCGATCGCTGAAGCCATCCAGCGTCGCTTCGAGGATCTCGACTATTTGTTCGACATCGGCGAACTCGACCTGAATATTTCCGGCTGCATGAACGCCTGTGGCCACCATCATATCGGCCACATCGGCATCCTCGGCGTCGACAAGAAAGGCGCGGAGTTCTATCAGGTATCCCTCGGCGGCAGCGCCGGCCGCGACGCCAGCTTGGGGCAGATTCTCGGTCCGTCCTTCGCACAGGAGGATATGGCCGAAGTGATCGAGAAGATCATCACCGTCTATGTGGAAAAGCGCGTCGAGGATGAACGTTTCATCGATACCTTCCGCCGCATCGGCATCGAACCGTTCAAGGAGCGCGTTTATGCAGCGAATCATTAAAAACGGCCAGGTGATCGACGAAACCTGGCATTTGCTGGACAAGGACGTCACGCTCGAGGGCCTGTCCAACGCCGACGACCTGATCGTCCCCCTAGTGCTATGGCGCGAACACGCCCATGCCCTGAAGGTCCGCGACGGTGGCCTAGGCGTATGGCTGGACAGCGACGAGGAAGTGGAGGAAATCGCCGGCGACCTCGGTCATTTCAAGGTCATCGCCCTGAACTTCCCCAGTTTCGTTGACGGCCGCCATTATTCGAGCGCCCGCCTGCTGCGCGAGCGTTATGGCTACCAGGGCGAGATCCGCGCTATCGGCGACGTGCTGCGCGACCAGTTGTTCTTCATGCAGCGCTGCGGTTTCGATGCCTTCGCCATCCGCGCGGACCGCGATCCTTATGACGCCCTGCAGAGCTTGCAGGACTTCTCGGTCTGCTATCAGGCCGCTGCCGATCAGCTTCCGCTGTTCCGCCGCCGGCAGGGCTGAGACTCCGACTTCACGAAAAGAAAGAAGCCCCGCTCTGGCGGGGCCTCCTCATTGATCACTGATAGCGACTTCGACTCAAGCGCTCCCACCAGTTCAGAAGCACGCGGTCCACGGCCAGGGCAGCCCCTAAGCCAAAACGCTCCTGCAGACTCCTCTTTTCGGCGTAGTGCAGTTGGAACAGCTCCGCACCGCCGGCCTTCGCCGCCAGGTATTCGTCGCTGGTCATCAACTCGTCGACCAGTTGCTTCTCCAGCGCACTCTGCCCGAGCCAGATCTCGCCGGTGGCGATCTTATCGATGGTCAATTGCGGCCGGTAGCGAGCAACGAAGTTTTTGAACAGCTCGTGGGTAGTTTCCAGGTCCTCCTGAAACTTTTCCCGGCCTTTCTCGGTGTTCTCACCGAATACCGTCAAAGTGCGCTTGTACTCCCCGGCGGTGAGCACTTCGAAGTCGATGTCGTGCCTTTTCAGCAACCGATGCACATTGGGCAACTGCGCCACCACACCGATAGAGCCAAGGATGGCGAAAGGCGCGGAAAGAATCCGATCACCGATGCAAGCCATCATGTAACCGCCGCTGGCGGCCACCTTGTCGACGCATACGGTCAGGGGTATGCCCGCCTGACGGATACGGACCAATTGCGAAGCGGCCAAGCCATAGCTGTGCACTAACCCTCCCCCGCTCTCCAGGCGCAACACGACTTCGTCGTCGGGCTTAGCCATGCTCAGCACGGCCGTCACTTCATGACGCAGCTTGTCGGTAGCGGAAGCCCGGATGTCGCCATCGAAGTCCAACACGAAAAGCCTGGGCTTTGTCTTGCCTTCCTTCCGCTCCCGCTTCTCGGCTTTGGCCTCCGCCTTACGCCGAGTCTTGAGGCGCTCCTTGTCCAGCACTATTTGTTCTAGACTTTCCCGCAGGGACTTATAGAAATCGTTGAGCCTGTGCACCTCGAGATGCCCTTCGCCCCGATGACGGCTTCTGCTGCGCAAGACTGCGATGGCGACCAATACCACCAGAACGGCCACCACCACTGTCACGGTCCGGGCCAGAAAACCGGCATAATCGAGAAAAAACTCCACAGCCATCCCCTTTTTCAAGACACAAACAAAACGCCCGGCTTCAGGCGTTGTCGAAGCGCTCAAGCATACCGAGAGGGCTATGCCCCGACCAGCGCAATAGGAGGAAGCAGAGTTCCATGGACGATACAGTAGCAAACATTGACAGCCTTCCAACGCCCCTCCTAACCTCGGAGAAATAACAATAACTACAAGGATATGGACGTGGGCAGCATTTATTTGATCCGACATGGCCAGGCCTCGTTCGGTACTCAGGATTACGATGTGCTCTCGCCCCTGGGCAGACGTCAGGCCGAAATGCTCGGCGCCCATTTAGGACGCCAGGGGGTCGGTTTCGACCGCTGTATCAGCGGCTCGCTCAGGCGCCAACAGCACACCGCCAGCGCGACGTTGGAACAGCTTCGACTCGCCGGCATGAAGATTCCCGCCATCGAAACCGATCCGGCCTTCGACGAGATCAATATCGATGCCGTGATCCGAGCCCATCTTCCCGACCTGTTTCCAATCCATCAGGACATGCAGCAAGCTTTGCAGCAAGCTGCTACTCAGCCGAACAACTTCCAGCGACTGTTCGGCCAAGTCATCGAGCAGTGGATCTCCGGCAGGCACAAGAAAGAAACACTGGAGAGTTGGGATGGCTTCCGTACACGAGTCCAGGACGGCCTCTATCGCCTGCTGGCTGATGCAGCACCGCAGGCACGCATTGCCGTATTCACGTCCGGCGGTCCTATCATCGCCCTGCTGCATCATCTGGTTGTTGGCTTGTCCGCGCCCAAAGCCTTCGAACTCGCTTGGCAGATCGCCAATACATCTTTCAGCCAGTTAAGATTCGACGGTAACGAGGTGACTTTGGCTTCCTTCAACAGCCGTGCGCACCTGGAAACGATGCAGGCACCGGAACTCATCACTTATCTGTGAATTTCGAAGCTTTACCCTGCACACTTCTCCCCTCGAAAAGGAGCAATATATGACTTCTGTTGCCGACATCATCGAAACCATGAAATCCAGATTTGATCCCAGTGCCGCTTCCGGCCTGGATATCGTGTTCCAGTTCACCATCAAGGATGCCGACAATCACTATCTGGTGATCAAGGACGGCACTTGCGAAGTCCATCATGGCGATGCCGAGGAGCCCAACGTCACGCTGGTTATGGATAGCAAGACCTTCAAAGGCATTACCAGCGGCGAGATAGGCGGCATGCAGGCCTTCATGTTCGGCAAGTTACGCGCGGAAGGCGATGTGAAGCTGGCGATGAAACTGAGCGAACTGTTCCCGCTCTGAGTCCGGCAACCCCGCGGGCCGACCTGTTTTCCTTCCCACTGCCGGCAGCCGTCGAAACTAGCGAGCCGGCAGCCGGGTTCAACTCGGCAAAAGTGGTTCTTCGAGTCCGAGGCGTTGCGCTCTGTAGAGCTCGATCAAATAACGGGCGATCGAATACTTCGAAGGCAATGAGGGAAGATCAACCAGGCTGAACCAGCGAGCGTCTTCGATTTCTTCGGGCTGGGGAACTATTTCACCACCGGCATATTCGGCATGGAATCCAAGCATCAGCGAATGAGGAAAAGGCCAGGATTGGCTGGCGATGTACCTCAAATGCCGGACCTCGACGCCAACCTCCTCCCGCACCTCACGCATCACACATTGCTCGACGCTCTCACCCGGCTCGACGAAACCTGCGAGCGTGCTGTAAACGCCAGCGGCGAAACGTGGCGAACGGGCCAGGAGAACCTCATCATCACGAGTGACCAATACAATCATGCTTGGCGACAAACGTGGATAGTATTGTTCTTCACAATGAACACAGTGCATCGCCCGCTCTCCCGGCAACAGTGTCATTGGCGCGCCACAGCTTCCACAGAAGCGATGCAGGCGAGCCCAAGTGCCGATCTGCGCGGCATAGCCGAGCAATTGGAAAGTCTTGGCATCGCTTTCAAGCATGAGCTGCCGCAGAGTCCGCCAAGAACACCCTTCTACCTCAACAGGGCTTTCCAACTCGAGCAGATGGACAGGTTCGCCGTCGCCCCCTCCGAGCACGTGCTCGACAAGCACCGGCAAGCCTTGCGCCTTCAGGAGTCGATAGGGAAACAACGGCCCTCGTGGGCCCAGCAGGAAACGCTGGCGACAATGCGCTAGCGCCAAGCCTTCCGATGAAGGCTTGATGTTCATTACAAGACTCCAATGCGGGCTCATCATTTGAAGGGATCCTCTTGCCTGTCCCTTAATAGCCGGCTTGTAAAACATCCAGTACTAACGGGACCAACATGCAGTTTATGACAAGACTGCTACACAGGCTTGCGCAATCCCTCGATAATTATGAAAACGAAACAGCGATGCAAGTCAGGCAACGGCAGACAAGGTTAGAGCACGCAGCGCCTCAGTGGCCAGATCAAGGATATGAAGTTGATTATCAGGAGTACCACCCTCCAAGTAGTACTCCAAGCAGGTCAAAGCATCGGCCAGGGTTTCAAGCGTGGGCTCAGTAGGTATTTGCTGGGAGTCCAGCATCTGGGAACGGATGCAATCGGCACAAGCACCGGCCAGCGACGCCGCATGCTCCAGCCCGAGAAACCAGAGCCCGCCACGAACCGCATTGAGACTGACCGGCACATTGGCCAAATACAGCCTTTCTCCTTGGAAATTTAGGTAGGCGGTGATCGCTCGCTTGGCAAGTACAAGAGTGGTCTTTGCCTCATTCAGAACAACGATCCGCGCCTCGGTTAATTGGTATCTGACGAAGCAATTCGGCTCTTGGTCCTCCAGTTGGGAATACCCACTGTGCTCGAGACCGGCAACTACCCCCTCCACATGCAGTAGAGCCTCGGCCAAGCGCGCAAGAAATTGCGAATCAAGCAACTGGCTCAGCGAGGTCGGCAACAACTCCTGCAAGAGATTACCCACCGAAACCAGGCCAACCATCGTGAGCGTTTTTGCCAACTTACACAGTGAGACCTGCAATCCAATCAGATGATGCTTCTGCCCACAACCACGCTCGATGAGATCCATGGTATCTTCGATGCCAGCCAACTCCTCGCGAATGGCAGAAGACAGGGAACGCATGACCGTCCTGCCAGGACCTTTTAGGCGCCTGAACTCTTTTTCCAAGAGTTGATCGGTAAATGGTAACTTTTCAAGGTCAAATACCCGGCGTAACTCGGTGACCCGCGGACCGCAGCTCTCCGTTAGAGCCACAAGGTAAAGAAGCTCCTGTAGTAAACTTTGAGAAACTTCATAACAGGAACAGGCCAGAGCTTGTTTGAGCTGGCGCTCGACGCGGGCAAACAGATATTTTCGCGACTTACGAGGCAAGAGCCGGCCATCCAGTTGAGCTTCGAGAGCAGCAGCGCAGATCCAGAAAAGTCGGCCTTGAGGATGATTGACGAAAAGTCTATCTAAACGCGACATTGCGCGAGACATGAGATCCAGGCTAACGGATAAGCTGCGCTCACGAATGAAGCCAAGCAGGCCAATCTGATACATATGCCGCAAGCGTGCCACTTCATCAGTCCGAATTCCTGGCCCCTGGCCTGTGGAGGAACGGTACGCAGGAAGGGACACATCAAGGCTGACACTGAAGAATTGGCTCTCTGGCAAAGGCAGCAAGCCTGCAGCTTGGCGCAGTTCATCGACTGCAGGCAGCAGCATTTCCGGCAGGCCTTGATCCTGGACATCAACGTTCTCAAGGTATCTTCGCAACACATACAGGGCATTGCTCAAGGCAGCCAGACGGCCATTTTGATTCTGGTTGATACCCAGAGGGATATCGATCGCTTGCTGAAGTATCTCGAAGGCCAGCAACTCGGCCCCAGCTAATTCGATCAGGCTGAGGGTGCCACGTACCTGCTGTAAATCCAAAACGATTTGTTGAAGGAGGGTGCCGTTCTCGCGCTCGACAATAAACTGCTCAAGCCTCTGCTCGGCCCCCTCAATGGTAGCGAACAACTCATTACGTACCAAAGCAAGAGACATAGCATTGAGCATGGATCTATCGCACCTCCAGTGCCAAACTCCCATGAATCTTCATCAGTAAAACCAGCATGAATCTACTTATCTTCGTTTGCTGGTTTTTTCTACAAAGCCAAGATCCGACATAACTGCATAACTATAACAACAGATCTCTTGGAATAATGCGATTCAGCACACGGCTTTGGGTGAAAGGTCATCGAGCGGGACGGGTTCGTAGAGAGCCCGGGGCGAGCAAAAACCCCCGGGCCGATGAGACGGTCCGGGGGTTCGCAAAAGGGGCTTGACGATGACCTACTCTCACATGGGGAAACCCCACACTACCATCGGCGAGGCGTCGTTTCACGGCTGAGTTCGGGATGGGATCAGGTGGTTCCAACGCTCTATGATCGTCAAGCAATTCGGTTGCCGCCGTGTCGAGGACACGACAGCCAATCGGGTCGGTGATAGCAGTAACCTGTTTCCGGCAATGTGCGGTCCAGCCAAATCTTCGGCCTGTCGGCTGCGCCCTCTGCAGGCCACCCTGCTGGGGCGGACAACAGATTGTTTGGGCGTTATATGGTCAAGCCTCACGGGCCATTAGTATGGGTTAGCTCAACGCCTCACAACGCTTACACACCCCACCTATCAACGTCGTAGTCTGCGACGGCCCTTCAGGGAGCTCAAGGCCCCGGTGAGATCTCATCTTGAGGCGAGTTTCCCGCTTAGATGCTTTCAGCGGTTATCTCTTCCGAACGTAGCTACCCGGCAGTGCCACTGGCGTGACAACCGGAACACCAGAGGTTCGTCCAACCCGGTCCTCTCGTACTAAGGTCAGCCCCTCTCAAATCTCAAACGTCCACGGCAGATAGGGACCGAACTGTCTCACGACGTTCTAAACCCAGCTCGCGTACCACTTTAAATGGCGAACAGCCATACCCTTGGGACCGGCTTCAGCCCCAGGATGTGATGAGCCGACATCGAGGTGCCAAACACCGCCGTCGATATGAACTCTTGGGCGGTATCAGCCTGTTATCCCCGGAGTACCTTTTATCCGTTGAGCGATGGCCCTTCCATACAGAACCACCGGATCACTAAGACCTACTTTCGTACCTGCTCGACGTGTCTGTCTCGCAGTCAAGCGCGCTTTTGCCTTTATACTCTGCGCGTGATTTCCGACCACGCTGAGCGCACCTTCGTACTCCTCCGTTACGCTTTGGGAGGAGACCGCCCCAGTCAAACTGCCCACCATACACTGTCCTCGATCCGGATAACGGACCGGAGTTAGAACCTCAAGCATGCCAGGGTGGTATTTCAAGGATGGCTCCGGGGGAACTGGCGTCCCCCCTTCACAGCCTCCCACCTATCCTACACAAGCAGGCTCAAAGTCCAGTGCAAAGCTACAGTAAAGGTTCACGGGGTCTTTCCGTCTAGCCGCGGATACACTGCATCTTCACAGCGATTTCAATTTCACTGAGTCTCGGGTGGAGACAGCGCCGCCATCGTTACGCCATTCGTGCAGGTCGGAACTTACCCGACAAGGAATTTCGCTACCTTAGGACCGTTATAGTTACGGCCGCCGTTTACCGGGGCTTCGATCAAGAGCTTCGCTTGCGCTAACCCCATCAATTAACCTTCCGGCACCGGGCAGGCGTCACACCCTATACGTCCACTTTCGTGTTTGCAGAGTGCTGTGTTTTTAATAAACAGTCGCAGCGGCCTGGTATCTTCGACCGGCATGGGCTTACGGGGTAAACCCTTAACCCTCACCGGCGCACCTTCTCCCGAAGTTACGGTGCCATTTTGCCTAGTTCCTTCACCCGAGTTCTCTCAAGCGCCTTGGTATTCTCTACCCGACCACCTGTGTCGGTTTGGGGTACGGTTCCTGGTTACCTGAAGCTTAGAGGCTTTTCTTGGAAGCAGGGCATCAACCACTTCGCCTTCGTATAAGAAGGCTCGTCATCGGTTCTCGACCTTGACCACCCGGATTTGCCTGAGTGATCGGCCTACCGCCTTAAACTTGGACAACCAACGCCAAGCTGGCCTAGCCTTCTCCGTCCCCCCATCGCAGTAACCAGAAGTACGGGAATATTAACCCGTTTCCCATCGACTACGCTTTTCAGCCTCGCCTTAGGGGCCGACTCACCCTGCGTCGATTAACGTTGCGCAGGAACCCTTGGTCTTTCGGCGTGGGTGTTTTTCACACCCATTGTCGTTACTCATGTCAGCATTCGCACTTCTGATACCTCCAGCAAGCCTCTCGACTCACCTTCACAGGCGTACAGAACGCTCCTCTACCGCGCAGCTTGCGCTGCACCCGTAGCTTCGGTGCCTGGTTTGAGCCCCGTTACATCTTCCGCGCAGGCCGACTCGACTAGTGAGCTATTACGCTTTCTTTAAAGGGTGGCTGCTTCTAAGCCAACCTCCTAGCTGTCTAAGCCTTCCCACATCGTTTCCCACTTAACCAGGACTTTGGGACCTTAGCTGACGGTCTGGGTTGTTTCCCTTTTCACGACGGACGTTAGCACCCGCCGTGTGTCTCCCGTGCTGGCACTTGCCGGTATTCGGAGTTTGCATCGGTTTGGTAAGTCGGGATGACCCCCTAGCCGAAACAGTGCTCTACCCCCGGCAGTGATACACGAGGCGCTACCTAAATAGCTTTCGAGGAGAACCAGCTATCTCCGAGCTTGATTAGCCTTTCACTCCGATCCACAAGTCATCCGCTACCTTTTCAACGGGAGTCGGTTCGGTCCTCCAGTCAGTGTTACCTAACCTTCAACCTGCTCATGGATAGATCGCCCGGTTTCGGGTCTATACCCAGCGACTTGGCGCCCTATTAAGACTCGCTTTCGCTACGCCTCCCCTATACGGTTAAGCTTGCCACTGAATATAAGTCGCTGACCCATTATACAAAAGGTACGCAGTCACCCAACCAAGTGGGCTCCCACTGCTTGTACGCATACGGTTTCAGGATCTATTTCACTCCCCTCTCCGGGGTTCTTTTCGCCTTTCCCTCACGGTACTGGTTCACTATCGGTCAGTCAGGAGTATTTAGCCTTGGAGGATGGTCCCCCCATGTTCAGACAACGTTTCACGTGCGCCGTCCTACTCGATTTCATTGACCAGGGACTTTCGTGTACGGGGCTATCACCCGCTACGGCGGCCCTTTCCAGAGCCTTCCACTAATCCCTCGCCAACTTAAGGGCTGCTCCCCGTTCGCTCGCCACTACTAAGGGAATCTCGGTTGATTTCTGTTCCTCAGGGTACTTAGATGTTTCAGTTCCCCTGGTTCGCCTCTTGCCCCTATGGATTCAGGACAAGATACCCGGCTTGTGCCGGGTGGGTTTCCCCATTCAGAGATCGCCGGATCACGGGCCGTTTGCCGCCTCCCCGACGCTTATCGCAGGCTACCACGTCTTTCATCGCCTCTGACTGCCAAGGCATCCACCGTATGCGCTTCTTCACTTGACCATATAACCCCAAGCAATCTGTGGCCTCGCGGCCGTGCCTGGCTGGTGTGAAGACGACATTTGCCGAACATTTGCGCTTGAACTCGCACATTTGCCTTGACCGCGCCGACCGCAGTGAAACGAGCGGCGCGTCGTACTTCTATCACATACCCGAATTGTTAAAGAACGGTTCTGGCGCAAAGACCAGAAATCAGCATTCGCCCGATGGGAAATGCTCATTTCTAAGCTTTCAGCGATGGTGGTGGATGGTGGAGCCAAGGAGGATCGAACTCCTGACCTCCTGCGTGCAAAGCAGGCGCTCTCCCAGCTGAGCTATGGCCCCTCTTGCCTTGCGCGAGGTCGACACTGGCCACACCCCGTGACAATTGGTGGGTCTGGGCAGATTCGAACTGCCGACCTCACCCTTATCAGGGGTGCGCTCTAACCAACTGAGCTACAGACCCAATCGTCTCACTCTCGGGTCTAAACCCAATCGCTGTTTGCCAGGGAATCAAGCAATTCGTGTGGGTGCTTATGAAAAGCCGGATCTTCGATTAAGGAGGTGATCCAGCCGCAGGTTCCCCTACGGCTACCTTGTTACGACTTCACCCCAGTCATGAATCACTCCGTGGTAACCGTCCTCCCGAGGGTTAGACTAGCTACTTCTGGAGCAACCCACTCCCATGGTGTGACGGGCGGTGTGTACAAGGCCCGGGAACGTATTCACCGCGACATTCTGATTCGCGATTACTAGCGATTCCGACTTCACGCAGTCGAGTTGCAGACTGCGATCCGGACTACGATCGGTTTTCTGGGATTGGCTCCGCCTCGCGACTTGGCAACCCTTTGTACCGACCATTGTAGCACGTGTGTAGCCCTGGCCGTAAGGGCCATGATGACTTGACGTCATCC